>NZ_JAMKOJ010000001.1 GCF_023700755.1 Allorhizobium sonneratiae
TCATAACCTGAAGGCCGCAGGTTCAAATCCTGCCCCCGCAACCAATATCTCCCAACAAAACAGCCTCCTCAGAACAAAACGTAAGGCAATGTCCCAGTTGGACAGCCGTCCATACATACCTCACCACCACCAAACCCCAGCCATGGCCGCTGACCGTGCAACGGTTCACTCATCCATTTTTAATGCATAATTCCTTAAATCGATTCCGATTTAAGGAGAAAATAAAGCACGTTGTGGCTTATCAGCCTTAGTTAACGTGCTTTAAGCCTTTGTTTTGTCGCATGTACGGTATCATTTTATTGAGGACAATAAAACGAGACATGCTTTGGGCGCAGGAGTGGATGATGATATGACCGATTTTGATTCGGTGTTTTTTCCGGCATGTTGTATTCATGACGGCTGATTGATGTGAAGGTGGATAATGAAGAGAAGCCTTGTTTTTTATGCTGCGGCAGTGAGTGCGACCATTCTTTTGGCTGAGAATGCCCTGGCTGAAGCCGGACCTGACATACCGATTGGCGGACCTTTGCATGTTATGAATCTTGATATTTCCGCTAGCTATACCAAGGGGGCAGAGCCGGTTGCGCCAAAAGCTGCGATGCCGAGAGGGGCTGATGTTGTTCATCTCAAAACGGATATTCAAGCCGCGCCAGGCAATCCATGGGGATTCGCAAGTGGTTCCTGGGTTCCTTATCTGACGATAGATTATAGTCTGATCAAAAAAGGAACCCATTGGAAATCCCGTGGACATCTGCAGCCGATGACAGCTAAGGATGGCCCGCATTATGCCGCCAATATCAAACTGGACGGCCATGGTGAATATACGATCTCTTTGATCATTCATGCACCCGATGCCAAGGGCCTGCATCATGAAACGGGTCGCACCAGCGGCGTGCCGGGCTTTTGGAAACCCTTTACCGAGAGCTTCACATTCACCTATCCGCAAAAGTGAAATTCTGCAGGCTCTATATACATTGTGCAATCACATGCAATTCGACGTGAATTTTAAGCTGACAGAATCTCCTGCCTCATTTCATTTGACCGTGACAGAAAGACGTCTCTTTCGGTGAAGGCATTGAAGCTGGTTGCTAAACGCTTGTTTTTCGTCTCTCTTTGATCGATAACCAGAGCGTGACTTCGCGGAATGTTTTCTCTCTTGGCTGAAATGAGTCTGTGTAGACAAACAGACAGCCTGCCAGGCAAAGCACGGAAGAGAAATAGAAAACTGCCGAATATGCTCCGGGTGTGCGAAACTGATGATGGATAAAAGCCTCCTTCGTTATATCTGGCGGCATACGCACAAGCAGCAGATATGGGTGCTTGCTATCGTTCTTTTCTCCATGGTGCCGTATTTCCTGTCCTTTGATTTGCCCAAGCGGATTATCAACGGGCCGATCCAGGGGAGCGGTTTCGAGATGCCAGATGCGCATCAAGCCTTCTTTGCTTTTGAATATCCGCTGCCTTTTACCGATTGGACCTTATCCTTTGATGGATTTTCACTCGGCAGGATGCAAAGCCTTATGGCTTTAAGCGGGATATTCCTGCTTCTGGTCATTGTGAATGGTCTGTTCAAGTTCTACATCAATACGTACAAAGGCCGTGTTGGCGAGAGGCTCTTACGCCGGATCCGCTATGAATTGGTAGATCGGATCCTTCGGTTCCCGCCGACATATGTGAAGCAGGTTCATTCCTCCGAACTCTCGACGATCGTGCGTGATGAGGTGGAGCCGTTCGGTGGTTTCACGGGTGACGCTTTCGTTCAGCCAGCCATGCTGGGAGGGCAGGCACTGGCGGCGATGATCTTCATCTTTCTGCAAAATGTCTGGCTGGGTCTGATCGCGGGTGTCATGGTGTCGATGCAGGTTGGCATCATACCGAAAATGCGCCGCCGGTTGATTGATCTTGGGCGCCGCCGTCAGTTAACAGCGCGTCATCTTGCAGGACGTGTCGGGGAAATCGTTGAGGGTGTCGGCACGATCCATGCCTTTGACACTTCGAATTACGAGCGTGCCGATATTGCCAGGAGGCTGGGTGAGATCTACAGCATCCGTTTCGATCTTTATCAGTGGAAGTTTTTCGTCAAATTCTTCAATAATTTTCTATCTCAGCTCACACCCTTTCTTTTTTATTCGATTGGTGGCTATTTTGCTCTCAAGGGCCGACTGGATGTCGGCCAGCTGGTTGCGGTGATCAATGCCTATAAAGATCTTCCAGGCCCACTCAAGGAATTGATCGACTGGGATCAGTCGCGGCAGGATGTGCAGGTTAAATATGAGCAGGTTCTGGAGCAGTTCGAACCCGCCAATCTGATCGATCCGGCCTTGCAGCGGCCATCGCCGGCCGGAGCGCTCTTGCCCAAAGATCCGCTGGTTGCCAATACTGTGACACTTCAGGATGGCAGCGGTGCCAAAGCGGTGGAAAAGGTGACGTTGCGTCTGCAGCCGGGTGAGACTGTGGCGGTGATCGATAATCACGGACAGGGTGCTGAATTGCTGGCTGAAGCTTTCGGTCGTTTGAACTGGCCGATTGCCGGTCGCATCATGCTGGGAGATGCCGATATCCATGAATTACCTGAATCTGTTACAGGACGAGCGATCACCTATCTGTCGTCAGATGGATATTTCTTTCACGGCAGCCTGAGGGATAATCTGCTCTACGGTCTCAAACATGTGCCGATCAACAGCATTGTCTACACCGGCCGTCAGGCCGTGGAACGCAACTGGCAGGTGCGCGAGGCGCAACTGGCAGATAATTGCGACCTCGATATCAATGCCGACTGGATCGATCGCAGCACGACCTCTATCCAGACGGGTGACCCTGACGATCTGAAAAACACCGTCTTGAAAGCGTTGGATGCGGTGCAACTGACGCAGGACGTGATGGAACTGGCACTGCATTCCATGCTCGATCCGCTTGAACACGCCGATCTGGCCGACAAAGTCGTGGCGTTGCGGCTGGCTATCCGCGATGAGCTGGCCCGGCAAGGCCTGTCGCATCTCGTCGTGCATTTCGACCCCAAGACCTATAACAGCGAAGCCACCGTGGGTGAGAATCTGCTGTTCGGTGCGCTGAAATCGGCGCCGGAACTGGGGTCTGCCCATTATCAGAGTGATTATTTCTATGAGGTGCTGGCTCAGGCGGGGCTGCTGAGCCTGTTTTATGAAATGGGCTATCAGATCGCTGAGAATCTGGTGGAAATCTTCGGCGGGCTTGCGCCTGATCACCCGTTTTTCCAGCAACTCGACATTCTGTCCGCCGAAGAGGTGGCTTATTATCAGCAGACCTTGCAAAGGCTTCAGGGGCGCAGTCGGCCCTTGCCGAGTGAAGAAGAGCAAAGGGCGATGATCCGCCTCAGCTTCCGTTATATCGAGCCGCGCTATCGTCTGGGTGTTCTGACGCATGATATCATGAACCAGATCGTTACGGCGCGGGACGTGTTTTACGATGCCCTACCAACGCATTTGCGCGACAATATCGAGCGATACGATCCACATCGCTATATGGCGGCCGTATCGCTTCGGGAAAATGTGATTTTCGGTAAACTTGTTCTGCGCATTCCGGATGCCCAGACGCGATTCAGGGCCATTGCCGCACAATTGTCGGAAGAGATGAACCTCTATGGCCGTTTTATTGCGCTGGGGCTGGATTTCGATGTGGGGAGCGGCGGGCGCAGACTGACGATTATTCAGCGTCACAAGCTCAATCTGGCGCGGGCACTGGTGCGACGATCCAGCTATTATATCTTCAATAAGCCGTTACCGGGCCTGGATCAGCGCACACAAGAAGAAATTGTGCTCAAAGTTCTTGCTTTTCTGCGCGCGCAGGACAATGATCCAACTGTAATGTGGGTTTTGTCGAATGTCTCTCTGTCAAAAAACTTCAACAGAGTGGTTATATTCGATGGTGGCTCGGTGGTCGCCGACGGTTCGGTCGAGACTCTGGGCAATGAGAATGCTATCTTCAAGACGCTGGTGGCCTAAGGGGATAAGGCCACGGCAAAAGAGGAATTGGTGGCAGCCATGTTGCTATGTGACGAAGTCCAGCTTTTGCGGAACGTTCCGTATTTCAAGCATGTCGATGCGTGCAAGTTGAAACTCCTTGCCTTCGCATCGCAGCGAATAACGTACGGGGAGGGTGATTGCCTGTTTCGCCAAGGCGATATGGGAGACGCAGCCTATGTGATTCTCAGTGGACAGGTCGAGTTGACAACGACAACCTCTCAAGGGGAGATGAAGGTTGGCGAAGCACTGTCCAATGCCATTATCGGCGAGATGTCCCTTCTTTGCGACGGTCCAAGAACGATTACGGCCAAGGCCGTGACACAGGTTGAAGCACTTCGTATCGGAAAGGATTGCCTCTCCAAGGTGATGGCCGATAGCCCCCGCACCAGTCTTGAAATCAGCCGTGCACTGGCTGAGCGTCTGCGTCTTGCCACATCCGAACTCGACAACAATCGTCTTCGTCAGGTTGTTCTGATGCAGTGACGCCTGTTTCTCTTCTGTTTGGGGCGGTTTTGTGGCCGCCCGCACAGGGGCTTAAACATCTTTTCTTTTTTGATTTTCTATATCTTCAGGCTTTCACGACCATTTGCCCGGCGATGTTTCGTCTGGCAAGCGCGTTTCGCGTGTCGATGATCAGCGGGCACCAGTCGGCCAGTGCCTGATAATCGATGCAGTCATGGTCGGTGGCGATCAGCACGGCATCGAACCCGCTCACGGTGTGCTGATCGAAGCTGGTGCTGCGCCGACCCTTGAGATGGCCATATTCACGAGTTTTCGGAATTTCCGGCAGGTAGGGGTCGTAATAGGCCGCTTCCGCGCCGCGTTCGAGAATGAGTTCCAGCAATTTGAGCGAGGGGCTTTCACGAATGTCTGGCACGTTTTTCTTGTAGGCCAGACCCAGAACCAGCACGCGTGAGCGGCTGAGCGCCTTGCCTGCCTTGCGATCCAGCGCTTCGGCCAGTTTTTCGACCACATGATGCGGCATGGCTGTGTTGATCATGCCCGCCAGTTCGATGAAGCGGGTGGGCTGGTCGTATTCGCGCGATTTCCAGGTGAGATAGAAGGGGTCGATCGGAATGCAGTGACCGCCGAGCCCGGGGCCGGGATAAAAGGGCATATAGCCGAAAGGCTTGGTCTTGGCGGCGTCGATCACTTCCCAGACATCGATGCCCATGGCCTCGTAAACCAGCTTCAATTCATTGACGAGGGCAATGTTGACGGCGCGAAAAATGTTTTCCGTCAGCTTCACCGCTTCCGCCGTTGCGGTGGAGGAGACCGGGACCACGGTTTTGACCACGGCGCCATAAAAGGCGACCATCAGCTCTGCGGCATCCTCGCCGTCGCCGGCCACGACCTTGGGAATGGTGGAGGTCTGGAAATCGCGGTTGCCGGGATCTTCCCGCTCCGGTGAAAAGCCGAGAAAGAAATCTTGGCCCGCCTTGAGTTCGGACGTTTCCAGAATGGGTTTCATCACCTCTTCGGTGGTGCCGGGATAGGTGGTCGATTCCAGCACGATCAGCTGGCCGGGCCGAAGCGACCGGGCAATCTGGCGACAGGTATTTTCGACAAAACTCAGATCCGGGTCACGGTGGCGCGTCAGCGGCGTCGGAACGCAGATGGCAATCACATCGCAATCGGCAAGCTGGAGAAAATCCGTGGTCGCGGTGAAGCGGCCAGCGGCGCATTCCTCTTGCAGGATCGTTTCGGGAACCGCTTCGATATAGCTTTTTCCGGCCTCGATAGCGTCGATCTTGCCGGGATCAATGTCAAAACCGATGACCGAAAAGCCCGCGCGCGCCATGCTCATCGCCAGGGGCAATCCCACATAGCCAAGGCCGATCACGCCCGCTTTGGCGCGTTTTGACTGGATGGCGGCAAGCAATTCGGCGGCAAGGGGATGTTTGGGCATGGCGGGATCACATTCTGAAGTGTTTGTTCTATAGGCTTCAGTTGCGGTCGCCCCCGGTGGAAGTCAAGGGTGGGATGATATCTCTTCTGCAATCAACCTTGATCGAAACGCACATGCACCGATAATTGATGGAGAGCAGAGAGGCTCTTGCTTGCCTCTGGCTGCGGTTCTATGCAGGCGATGGAAGAGAGTTCGAGATGAAGATCGCCTTTTATGCACCGCTGAAATCGCCCGATCATCCAGTGCCATCGGGCGACCGCCTGATGGCGCGGCTGTTGATCGAGGCTTTACGGCTGGCCGGGCATGAGGTGACGCTGGCCTCCCGTCTTCGCGCATTTCATAAAGAGCCGGATACGGTGCTGGACGGGTTCGATGCGGCTGTCGAGGCCGAACTTGCCCGCTTGACGGCGCTTTATCGGCAGGAGGGCGCGCCTGATCTCTGGTTCTGCTATCATCCCTATTATAAGGCACCAGACCGGATCGGCCCTGTAATCTGCGAACGGTTTTCCTGTCCACTGGTCACGGTGGAAGCTTCCTATTCCAGCCGCCGCAATCTTGGACGATGGGCCGAATTTCAGGCCGAGCTTGTCGAGATGGTGCGGGGCGCGGCGGTCAATCTGTGCTTCACTGAACGCGACAGGGCCGGGCTGTTGCAGATCGCACCGCAGGCCCGGCTTGAACGGTTGTCGCCTTTTATCGATGCCGGTCGTTTTCTCTCTCTTGCGCCGCATCCGCAGGCAGGAGAACTGATCACAGTGGCCATGATGCGCCCTGGCGACAAGATGATGAGCTATGGGGCTTTGGCTGAGGCGCTTCATGCGTTGGGTGAGCGGCCTTTTCGGTTGACCGTGATCGGAGACGGCCCCTGCCGGGCCGAGGTCGAAGCAGCGTTTGCATCTTTTGCACCCGACCGTGTGCGTTTTCTTGGAGAATGCGCACCGGATCAGGTTGCGGTGGAACTGTCGCGGGCCAGTCTCTATGTCTGGCCGGGACATGGAGAAGCCTATGGATTGGCCTATCTGGAAGCGCAGGCTGCCGGTCTGCCGGTGGTGGCGGAAGCTGTCGCCGGTGTGCCCGAAGTGGTGCGCCATGGTGTCAGCGGATTTTTGACGCCCCCCGGTGATCCGCAGGCTTTTGCAAAGGCGATAACAAGGCTTCTGGATGATGAAGACCAGCGGATGAATATGGCGCAGAGGGCGCGCGACAGCGTGTGGACCCATCACAGTCTGGAGGCGGCATCCCGGCGGCTTTCGGCGATCATCGATATCGTGATCAGGAGGCACTGATGACTGAGCGGCAATTGATCGAGCGTCTCGACGCCATGGCAGCAAAAGCGCGGACGGTGCATTTCTGGCTGCGCGATGACGATGCGGTGGAACCTGGCCCGGTGCTTGACCGCCTTCTGACCTTGACGGGCGAATATTCTGTTCCCTTGACCCTTGCCGTTATCCCTGAGCCGACAGGGCAGGCGCTGGTCAACCGGGTTGCGGGTGAATCTTATGTCGATATTGCCGTGCATGGCTGGCAGCATAAAAACCATGCAGGCCCGGCGGAGAAGAAGCAGGAACTGGGCTTGCATCGCGGCCCCGATCGCGTGCTTGACGAGATGCGGGCCGGTCTTGTGACATTGCAGGATCTTTATGGGCCAAAGCTGCTGCCCATGCTGGTGCCGCCGTGGAACCGGATCGATAAAAGCTTGCTGCCACAGCTTCCGGCGCTGGGATATCGGGCGCTTTCAGTCTTCGGGCGGGAGAAACCGGTTGAAGGACTTCGCCTGCTCAACACCCATGTGGATGTGATGGACTGGCATGGCACACGCGGCGGGCGCGATGCCGACGTGCTGTTCGGCGAAATTGCCGCCTGTCTTGCCGAGGATGAAGAGCCGCTTGCTGCCATTGGCATTCTCACCCATCATCTCGTGCATGATGCGGCGGTCTGGGCCTTTTTGCAGCGTTTGTTTGCCCTCACGCTTGCCCATCCGGCCTGTCGCTGGGTTTCGGCAAGAGACATTCTGACCTTACCATGACTTCCACAAAATGAGCAGGCCGCCATCGCTGTTGCGCGCCTGAGCACGCGCAGCCTCCACGGCGGTGAAAGGGGCCTTTCTTGCAAGGCTTGCCGCCAGAAAATGGCCCCCGGCCAGCGACAGGCTTGCGCCGCGCGCCACGACGGAAAACAAAAGCGGCCCGGTCGTCCACCAGGCGGGACCTTTGGGTAGAAGCGCCATGGCCTGCGGCATGGCCTCCAGCATCCGGGTGAAGACCGGATGGCCGGGCGGAGTGGCGATGAAGGAATTGGCCAGAAGCAGACTGCCAAGCCCGGTCTTTCGGGCAATATCCTCGGCCATGGCGGTTAAACCGATGAGCGGCAGAAGATCGGCAAAGCTCAGATCGTCGCGGGCCGGATAAAAATCGCAATCGAGATAAATGCCGCCATGGCGCTCCAGAATGCGATAGCGCGCCGCATCGACTGCGCCGGGATAATCGCCTTCTGCCAGCATGGCCTGAAAGCTTGCATCGCTGTCGAAACCTTCCGCCGCAAGATCGGCCTCGCGCCAGAGGCGATAGGTCAGGCCGTGGCGGGCGGCATGATCGGCCCAGGCGGCACAGGCGGCTGGCACCGGCAGTGCACCGAGCCAGATCTGGTGCAGAAGGCGCGGCACTGGCTGCCGGTTCAGAGCGGTGATTGTCCTATGCTCTTCAGCGGAAAACCGGGAAAAGGGCAAAAGCAGCGCCGGTGGCGGCACGGCAGTCTGTTGCAGACCGAGAATGGTGAGAGTGGCTTTCTCGATTTTTGCCAGTTTCAGAAAGGCGGAATGCAGCTTGCGCGGCAGCCCATGGGCCGTCAGCGGGCCGAGATCGCCAGCCGCAAGGGCATCCTTGTCATTTGCCAAGGTCTCGAGTTCATGGCGGGCGGCGGTGATGTCGCCGTTCTGAGCCAGCTGCAGCGCATTTTTTAGCCGTTCGCGGCTTTGGGTGCGGGGCTGTTTTTCCGTTTGATCCATGGCTGTTTCCGGCTTGTTTCTTTCGACCACACTGTGCAGTGCCGTGCGGCTTGTAAATCGCACAGCGCTGTAACACTTTCAATCTCATGTATAATTTCGCCTTGAATCGCAAACGGTTCAAGAAATTCCATATAAGCATCGCGCATCATCGAGAACCGTTGCAACGGTATGAGCCCGTCGCTTTTTCAATCCAGTGCCTGATGCTGAACATGCTCGGTGATTTTTACGGCAATGCGCGCCTGCTTTCGCAAAAGCCATATATTTCTCCTGTAGAAGGCGGTGGCGCGCAAGTCGGTCAGAACAGTCTGATCCCTGCAAATCGCTCTCTTATTTGAGCAGTTTCAGGATGGGAGAGGATGTACAGGGATGTATCTCTCGTGATGATGGTTGCTCAAGGCAATGTGACGACGCTTGTCTTGTCTAATTCTGCTTTATTTTCAAACTGAACAGGCATGGACAGGCTTTGAAGGCTCAGCTACGGTGACCTGGATCAGACAAGGGGCTTGGGGCAAAGGACGCATGGCAGAGTGCAGCGATCTGCTTTATGTGGATAAGGTCAGTGTTACCTTTCCTGTTCCGGGGGGGCGGCTGCAGGCGGTGAAATCCTTCAGCATGGCCATCCGTCCCGGCAAGGTCACTGCGCTGGTGGGCGAATCCGGCTCCGGCAAGTCGGTGCTTGGCCGCTCGATCATGGGCGTCGAATCCCCGCTGGCCGATATTGGCGGACGGGCGATTTTCAACGATCCCGAGGGCGAGGGCCCGGTCGATCTCCTTGGGCTGCCGCGTGATGGCCGGCAGATCAGGCGCATTCGCGGTCGCCGCATCGGCATGATCTTTCAGGAACCGATGACCTCCTTTTCGCCGGTGCACAGCATCGGCAACCAGATTGAAGACGTGCTCAAGGTGCATGAGGTGCTGAGCAGCAAGGAACGGCGCGAGCGTATCGAGGAGATGCTGGCTCAGGTCGGTTTTCACGAGCCCGGTCGTGTCTTCGATATGTATCCTTTCGAGCTTTCAGGCGGCATGCGGCAGCGGGCGATGATCGCCATGGCGCTGATCTGTCGCCCCGCCCTGCTGATTGCCGATGAGCCGACCACGGCGCTGGATGTCACCATTCAGGCGCAGATTCTCAAGCTGTTGAAAGACCTGCAGGAAAAGCTGAATATGGCGATCCTGCTGGTCACCCACGATCTCGGCGTCGTTGCCAGCATGGCCGATGATGTGGTGGTGATCTATCGCGGTGAGGTGATGGAAGCGGGACCGGTCGGCGCGATTTTCCGCGATGCCGCCCATCCCTATACGAAAGGCCTGATGGCGGCAGTGCCGCATTTCGATCTCAACCGGAATGAGCGCCTGCAGCCGCTTCGCGAAATCCATGTCGATACGACGCGCCTCATTGGTGCGTGCCGCAGCATTCCGGGCAAGGAGGGGGGCGCAAGCGGCGCCTTGCTCAGCCTGCGCCATGTGTCAAAATCCTTCCGACCAAAGGCATCGAACGGATTTTTTTCGAAACCGGTTGCGCCGGTGCGCGCCGTTCATGACGTCTCCTTCGACATCATGCGCGGTGAAACCCTCGGTCTTGTCGGCGAAAGCGGCTGTGGCAAGACGACGCTGAGCAAGATCCTGATGCGCGGCCTCACCGCAGACAGCGGTTCGGTGATCTTCGACCGGGGCGAGGGGCCGGTGGATGTGCTGGCTGCCCAGGGAGAGACCCTGCAAAACTTGCGGACCACGATACAGATGGTGTTTCAGGACCCGGTCTCGTCTCTTTCACCACGCATGACGGTGAGAGGATTGATCGGTGAGCCGCTCGACATTCACGGGCGAGGCACACGGGCAGAGCGGCTGGAGGCCGTGCGTCGCCTGTTGCATGCCATCGGCCTGCCGGAGACAGCCCTTGGCCGCTATCCGCACAGCTTTTCCGGTGGCCAGCGACAGCGCATCGGCATTGCGCGCGCTCTGGCTCTCGGCCCCGATCTGATGATCCTCGACGAACCGGTTTCGGCGCTGGATGTGTCGGTGCAGGCGCAGATCCTCAACCTGATGAAGGACCTGAAGCGTGAGCTGGGGCTGACCTATCTGTTCATTTCCCACAATCTTGCCGTGGTCAATTACATGGCCGACCGGGTGGCGGTGATGTATGCCGGGCGCATTGTCGAAATCGCCCCTTGCGATGTCATCATGCGTAATCCCGTTCATCCCTATACGAAAAAGCTGCTGGCGGCGGTGCCTGTGCCGAGCCTTGATCATCCCATGGATTTCATGGTCATGGGCGAACCGTCACGCGAGGCGAAAAAGCGCTGGGCGCGGCAGTTTTCCGATGAGGGCGATCCCGATACGCTCACCCATGCCGATCTCGGCGGCGGGCATCTGGTGCTGGCCCGTCGCACGGTGGATGCAAGGGAGCTTGTCGCGTGATCACCCGCCGCAACCTGCTGTCGCTTCTGTCCGGGGCCGCCTTTTGCCCGCAGCTTGTCTTTGCCGCGAACGGGGCGGATCTGGCGCGTGAGCCGGACAGTCTGAAAGACAAGGTGGCTTCCGGCACGCTGCCGCCAATGCAGGCGCGCCTGCCGCAAACGCCGCGGGTCATCACCCTCGATGGACCGAAACTGGCCCCCGGACGCTATGGCGGAACGGTGCGGCAATTGATCGGCGGCCAGCGCGATATCCGCTATATGCCAATCGACAGCTATAGCCGGCTGGTCGGCTACGATCTGAACTTCAATTTCGTGCCGGATATTCTGAAGGATTTCGAGGTCGAGGAAGAGCGGGTCTTCACCCTGCATCTGCGCCCCGGCCATCGCTGGTCGGACGGTTCGCCGTTCACGGCAGAAGATTTCCGCTATGTCTTCGAGGACATGTTCCACAACAAGGAGCTTTACCGCGGCGGCATTCCGGCCAATCTTCGGGTTAATGGTAAGGAGCCGGTGTTCGAGGTGCTGGATGCGTTGACGCTGCGCTATCGCTGGGAGGATCCAAACCCGGATTTTCTCGCCGAACAGGCCTCGCCTGTCGCCACCCGGATCATGATGCCATCGGCCTATCTCAAACAGTTCCACCCGCGCTATCAAAGCCCGGAAAAACTGAAAAAGCTGATCGAAAAAAATGGTGTCGCCGACTGGGTGGCGCTGCATCAGAAAATGTCGCGCACGGTCCGGCCGGAAAATCCGAAACTGCCGAGCCTCGATGCCTGGATCAACACCACCAAGCCGCCGACCACCCAGTTCATCTTCGATCGGAACCCCTTTTATCACCGGGTCGATCAGAACGGGTTGCAGCTTCCCTATATCGACCGTTTCGTGCTCAATGTCGGCACAGGCGATCTGATCGCGGCAAAGACCGGCACGGGGGAAAGCGATCTGCAGTTCACCAATCTGAATTTCGACGATTACACCTTTCTGAAAAGCGCGGAAAAGCGCTATCCGATCAAGGTCGATCTGTGGAAGCGTATTCAGGGCTCGCGCATTGCGCTGATGCCCAATCTCAACTGCAAGGATGCGGTCTGGCGTAAGCTCATGCGCGATGTGCGGGTGAGACGGGCACTGTCTCTGGCGATCAACCGCGAAGAGGTCAATAAGGCGGTATTTTTCGGCCTGGCCCAGCCGGCGGCCAACAGTATTCTGCCGGAAAGCCCGTTGTTTCGCGAGCAATATCGCCAGGCCTGGGCCAGTTTCGATCCGGACCAGGCCAATGCGTTGCTGGATGAGGCCGGATTGACGCGACAAGGTCGGCATGGCCTGCGGCTCTTGCCGGATGGCCGTCAGGCGCTGCTGACGGTGGAGACCTCGGGGGAGGGCAGTTTCAGCTCTGATGTCATGGAACTGATCGGCGATCACATGCGGGCTGTGGGCATCCGGCTTTTCGTCCATTTCTCCCATCTCGAACTGTTTCGCCGCCGGGTGAAGAATGGCGAGGCGGTGATGGCTTTGGGGCAGGGGCTCGACAATGGCATACCCACCGCCGACATGTCGCCGCGGGAACTGGCCCCGACCAGCGATGAACAATTGCAATGGCCGCTCTGGGGGCTCTACACCTATTCGGCTGGCACGGATGGCCATCCTCCCGATATGCCGGAGGCAAAGGCGCTGCTCGATCTTTATTATGCCTGGCGCCACGCCGTCACCTTGATGGAGCGTGCGGCGATCTGGCACCAGATGTTGTCTCTCTTCACCGATCAGGTCTTTACCATCGGCATCGTCAATTCCGACCTGCAGCCTGTCGTGCGGGCAAAGCGCCTGCGCAATCTTCCCGATCGGGGTCTCTTCGGCTTCGATCCGACCTCCTATCTCGGCGTTTATCGGCCCGACACATTTTGGTTTGAGGAGGAGACGGCGTGATCCGCTATATTCTCTGGCGCATAGCGGTGATGATCCCGACGCTGATCATGATCTCCATGCTGGTCTTCACCATCATCCAGCTGCCGCCCGGCGATTATTTCGAAAGCTATGTCGAGGAAATGCGCGCCATCGGCGAAAAGGCCGATATGCAGGAAATTGAGGCGCTGAAGGCGCGATACGGCTTCGATAAACCAATGCCGGTGCGTTATTTCAACTGGATCACCGGTTTCGTCGAGGGCGATTTCGGCTATTCCTTCGAATACCGGATGCCGGTGTCGGAAGTGGTGGGCGACCGGGTCTGGCTGACGGTGATGATTTCCGCTGTTACCATCGCGGTGACCTGGCTGATTGCCTTTCCGATCGGTATCTACTCGGCCACCCATCAATATAGCTGGGGCGATTACGGGCTGACCTTTCTCGGCCTGATCGGCATTGCCGTGCCGAATTTCATTCTGGCGCTGGTGATGATGTATTTCGCCAATATCTGGTTCGGCATTTCCATCGGCCATCTGATGGACCCGCAATATCTGCGCCAGCCCATGAGCGTTGCCAAGGCGAAATCCATTCTCGAACATTTGTGGATCCCGGTGATCATCATCGGCACGGCGGGAACGGCGGCCATGGTGCGGCGCGTGCGCGCCAATCTGCTCGACGAGTTGAACAAGCAATATGTGATGACGGCGCGCGCCAAGGGCATGCATCCTTTCAAGGTGCTGATCAAATATCCGCTCAGGCTGTCGCTGAATTTCTTCATTTCCGATATCGGCTCCATCCTGCCGACGATCATTTCCGGGGCGGAAATCACCGCCGTGGTGCTGTCGCTCGAAACCACCGGCCCGATGCTGATCCGGGCATTGCAGGACCAGGATATGTATCTGGCCGGGTCCTTCCTGATGTTTCTGGCGATCCTGACCGTGATTGGCGTGCTGGTTTCCGATATTGCACTCGCCTTTCTCGATCCACGCATCCGCCTGCAAGGGGGGAGAACGAAGTGAGCGAAACGAAAAGCGGAATTGCTGGCGGGCAGGCTGGCCATTATGTTTCGCCTGCGCCCTTCGACCCCTATGCAGCGGAAAAGGATGACGCGGCAGGGTCTGGTCTGGCCAGCGCCTCGCAGCTCAGCCTGACCTGGCGACGGTTTCGCCGTCACCGGCTGGCCTATGTCTCCGGTCTTTTGATTGTCGTCGCCTATCTGATGATCACTATCGTCGAAGTGCTGGCGCCCTATAATCTGCACAGCCGCAATATCGACCGTATCTATGCGCCACCGCAGGCCGTGCATCTCTTCGACAACGGAAAATTCATCGGTCCCTTCGTCTATGGCCGCACGATGACACTCGATATGGACACACTGCGCCGGGTCTACCGCGATCAGCCAGACCGGATCGAAAAGCTGCGCTTCTTCTGTCACGGCGATTCCTATCGTTTCTGGGGGCTTGTGGATGGGGATTTCCATCTTGTCTGCCCGGCCAAGGACGGCAGTTTCTTCCTGTTGGGCACGGACCGGCTGGGGCGCGATATTCTCTCGCGCATTCTTTATGGCGCGCGCATTTCGCTGACCATCGGCCTGCTCGGTGTGATGACCAGTTTCGTGCTGGGCATCGTTATCGGTGGCATGGCAGGCTATTGGGGCGGCTGGTTTGATCTCATCGTGCAGCGGCTGATCGAGGTGTTGCACTCCATCCCAAGCATTCCTTTGTGGCTGGCGCTTGCGGCGATCATGCCGGCGGACTGGTCGCCGCTTCTGGTCTATCTCGGCATCACCTTCATCCTTGGCCTGCTGGACTGGACAGGTCTGGCGCGGGCGGTGCGTTCAAAACTTCTGGCGTTGCGCGAGGAAGATTATGTGCTGGCTGCACAGATGATGGGAGCCGGCAGCGCCCGCATCATCGGTCGTCATCTGATCCCTGGTTTTCTGTCGCATCTGATTGCCAGCGCCACCTTGACCATTCCCGGCATGATTCTCGGTGAAACAACTTTGAGCTTTCTGGGTTTAGGCCTGAGAGCGCCGATCACCAGCTGGGGCGTGCTTTTGACAGAAGCGCGCTCCGTCAATGTGATTGCGCTTTACCCCTGGCTGCTCTTCCCCGTAATTCCGGTCATTGTGATGATTCTCGCCTTCAATTTTCTCGGGGATGGGCTTAGGGATGCAGCAGACCCTTATAAATAACGGGGCCTATCCTGTCGTTTCCCGCGACACTCCGGCCCTTCCTTCCATCGTGGGAGACGACGAACTGATGTCGAAACGGCTGAACAATGCGCGCATTCTGATGTATAGCCACGATACGTTCGGGCTTGGCCATCTGCGCCGCTGCCGCACCATTGCCCATGCGCTGGTCGAGGATTTTCGCGGGCTTCAGGTGCTGATCATTTCAGGCGCCACCATTGCCGGTGCCTTCGATTACCGGGCGCGGGTGGATTTTGTCAAAATTCCCAGCGTGATCAAGCTTCGCAATGGCGATTACACCTCGATGGATCGCCATATCGATTTGCAGGAAACGCTGAAAATGCGCCAGTCGATCATCCGCCACACGGCGGAAAGCTTTGAGCCGGACATTTTTATCATCGATAAGGAGCCGCTTGGCCTGCGCGGCGAGGTGGAGGATACGCTCGCCTATCTGAAGACACGCGGCACACGCCTCGTTCTGGGTCTTCGCGATGTGATGGATGCGCCGCATCTTCTCGATGCCGAATGGAAGCGCAACGACGTCATGGCCAAGATCGCAAAGCTTTATGATGATGTCTGGGTCTATGGCCCGCCGGATTTTCACGATCCGCTTTCGGGTCTCGAGGTGCCGCAGGCCTTGAGAGACAAGATGCGCTTTGTTGGCTTTCTTCAGCGCAGCGCTTATGGCACGCCAAAGCCAGATCATGTGCCTGAGGAGGATTATCTGCTCGTCACCACCGGTGGCGGTGGTGATGGAGCCGAACTGGTGCGGGATTTCATTGCTGCTTACGAGTCCGATCCGAGCCTCGATCACAAGGCGATCGTCGTTCTTGGTCCCTATATGCCGTCTGAACAACGGCAGATGTTCATGGAGGCTGGATCGAAACTGCCACGGCTGAAGATGATCGAGTTTGACAACCGGCTGGAAGACCTGATGGTCGGGGCAAAGGCAGTGGTGGCCATGGGCGGCTACAACACCTTTTGCGAAATCCTGTCCTTTGACAAGCCGGCCCTGATCGTGCCGCGCACCCAGCCGCGACAGGAACAGCTGATCCGGGCGAGCCGGGGCGAGGAACTGGGACTGGTCAATATGATCAGTGCCGAGGAATCGGCCAATCCGCAGGCCTTTGCCGATGCGATCCGACAGGTCTGGACGCGCAAGCCGCCATCGGTCACGGCACCGGGGCTGCAACTGGAAGGCCTGCCAACCATTGCCGCGATGGTCGAGGAGTGTCTGGCGCGAAAGCACCCCGATTATCTGACGGTGGTGCAGGGATAGGCTGACGTGACGAAAAAGAAGATCACCGTCCTGTTGAAGGGCTATCCGCGCCTGTCTGAAACCTTCATTGCCCAGGAACTGCTGGGGCTGGAACAGGCGGGTTTCACCCTTGAACTTGTCGCCATGCGCCGTCCGACAGATACGAAGCGTCATCCGGTGCATGATGACATTCGCGCGCCGGTGCATTACCTGCCGGAATATCTGCATGAGGAACCGGTCAGGGTGCTGAAGGCATGGTGGGCGGTGCGTCGGCGGGCCGGATACCGGGCGATTCTGGCGCAGTTTTTCAAGGATCTGCCGCGCGATGTTTCCCGCAACCGGTTTCGTCGTCTGGGCCAGGCCATGGTGCTGGTGGCGGAATGGCCGAAGGATGCGGAATGGCTTTATGCCCATTTCATTCATACACCGGCCTCCGTCGCCTTTTATGCGAGCCTGCTCGGCGGTTTCGGCTGGAGCGTGTCGGCGCACGCCAAGGACATCTGGACCTCTGAGGACTGGGATCTGGCCGACAAACTGCACAATGCCCGTTGGGCGGTAACCTGCACACGCACAGGCTATGAGCGATTGAGCGCGCTGGCTCAGCCGCGCCAGTGCGTGCATCTCAGCTATCATGGTCTCGATCTCGACCGGTTTCCATCCTTTGAGGGCAGACGGTCATCACGGGATGGCAGCAATGCGGACGATCCCGTTCAGCTCCTCTCGGTTGGCCGTGCCGTGCCGAAAAAGGGCTATGATATTCTGCTCAAGGCGCTGGCTGCTTTGCCGGGAGACCTGCACTGGCGGTTGACCCATATTGGCGGTGGCGAGGAATTGAAGCGGCTGAAGCCTCTGGCCGATGCGCTTGGGCTTTCGGACCGGATCGTCTGGAAAGGGGCGCTGGACCAGAAGGATGTGCTGGAGCATTACCGGACAAGCGATCTTTTTACCCTTGCCTGCCGGATCACCGCCGATGGTGATCGGGATGGCCTGCCCAATGTGCTGGTCGAGGCGGCAAGTCAGGGGTTGATGGCGGTCACCACCACGGTGTCGGGAATTTCGGAACTGTTTGTCGATGGTGAAAATGCGCTTCTGGTGCCGCCAGATGACTTTCAACCGCTGACGGCTGCGCTGGAAAGCGCCGTGCGCGATCCGGGTTTGCGGACAAGGCTTGGTTCGGCGGCAGAGCAAAAGGTGCGGCGCGATTTCGACTATCGCAGCAGTATCCGGGATCTGACGACATTGTTTGAACAGGGATGGAACGGATGACGGAGCCAGCGACAGAACCGAAGCGGATTTTCTTCTATGTCCAGCATCTTCTGGGCATTGGTCATCTGGCGCGGGCAAGCCGCATTGCCGGCGCCATGGTGGAGGCCGGTCATCAGGTGACGCTGGTCACCGGGGGGCTGCCGGTCAAGGGCTTTCCCGGCCCTGGTGTGAACCATGTGGAATTGCCGCCGGTTGCCGCTGCCACTGGCTTTTCCGGACTGGTGGATATTGAAGGTCAGGCTGTGACGCGAGACTTCGAGGTCAAGCGCACGCTGATGCTGCTGAAGGCTTTTCACGAGGCGCGGCCTGATATTGTCATTCTTGAGGCCTTTCCTTTCGGCCGCCGTCAGGTGCGTTTTGAGTTGCTGTCGCTGCTGGAAGAGATCCGGCTGACCCAGCCCAAGCCGCTGCTCTTTGCTTCGATCCGGGATATTTTACAGGAAAATCGCAAACCCGGGCGCGATGAAGAGACCGTTCATGTGGTGAAGACGCATTTCGATGGTGTGCTTGTTCATGGCGATCCCCATTTCGTCCGGCTGGAAGAGAGTTTTCCGCTGGCGGCGGAGATTGCAGACAGGCTGCATTATACCGGACTTGTCGCCGCGCCGAAGCCGGAGCCTTCTGCCGATCGTTTCGATATCGTGGTATCTGCCGGTGGCGGCGCGGTGGGGGCAGCTTTGATCGAAGCGGCGCTGGACGCGCGTGATATCCTCAATGACCAGCATCGTTGGTGCGTCATCACCGGCCCTAATCTGCCGGAGGACGATTTTGCCCGCTTCGCCGCGCGCGTGCCGGAAACGGTTTCGTTTTTCCGCTTCCGTCCGGATTTCCCGGCGCTTTTGCCTGAAGCAAAACTGTCGATCTCGCAAGCTGGCTATAATACCGTTTGCGATGTGTTGCGGGCGCGATGCCCAGCCCTTTTGGTGCCGTTTGCCAGTGGCGGTGAAACAGAACAGACCGTCAGGGCTGATAAATTACTGGCGCTGGGCTTTGCCTGCGTGATCGAGGAAGAGGGCTTGACCGGTGCAGCCATGGCGCGCGCGATTGAACAGGGCTTACGCCTTGAATGTCCCCAGAGCCTCGATATTTCATTGGAGGGAGCCATGGAAACGGTTCGTATCGTTACATCGTTTCCTTCCTGAAACGCTCTGATAAGGGCTCCGAATTGGTTTTATCCAGTTGTGATGCGCTCCAATATCATTTTTAATAAGCGATATATTATATTTTATATTGTTTAAATTTTATATGGTGGCATTGTCTTCTGTCGCAATTGCCATCTTTTGCTTCTATCAAGCTTTTTTAACATTACCTTATGTTTTGAGTGACAAACATCACCGTAATGACAGTTCTGTTGCGGGGGCCGCTGCATGTTTTCCATCCGGAATATACTTATTTCCGTTCTCTTCGTGCTGGGGGTGGCGCTTGGGGTCCAGGTTTCGTTCTCGCTCTACGCCTCCTACAAGAACTACAGCAATTATCAGGCCGTGACCTCCTATACTTCGCTTGATAAAGCCTTGTTCACGATATTGCTGAATTACCGTCTCGAACGGGGTCGCGCCAATACGATTTTCCTGACGAAACTGGCTGATACGCCGCCGCTCATTGCGCAGCTTGAAGGTTTTCGCAACGCCGTGGATAGCGGCATGAAGGATTTCATGGCTGTCTCCGGAAATTTCAGCCAGGACAAGGACGTCTCGCAATGGGTCGATAAAGTAAAAGAGGGCTATCAGGCGATAAACACCTATCGTGCTGATATGGATAGCCAATTCAAACTTGAAAATACCCAGCGCAATGTATTGGTCAATGACAAGCAGTTCAAGGACGGCGGCCAGTATATCAAAACCCTTGAGAATTCATCTCTCGCGGTTGAGGGGAAAATCCGCTCTCTCGACAACAGTCTGACGGATATCCTGCAGATCCGCGCCAATTCGTGGGCCGCCCGTTCTGCAGCGGGAACCGAAAGTATTTATCTGACAAAAACCGCAACGACAGGTAAGCCACTGACGGCGGCGGAGGTTGCGACGCTTGCACGCCAGGATGCCATTGTCACCATGGGTTTCAATCAGGCGGCCGCCTTGATCGATCATCCGAACACCCCGCCGGATCTCAAGGCTGTCCTGGCACAGGTGAATGCCGGTTATAATCAAGGCAGGGCTTTTGAGATGCGCGACGCCATGTACAAGAAGGCGATCGAGCATCAGCCGGTTGATTATGCCGCTGCGGATTGGATAGGGCCGAGCAATGAGGCGCAGGCCGCACTGGCAGAATTGCCACTGGCGGCCATGAAAAGCCTGAATGATGAAGCGCATAGGAAAATGGACCGCGCCTTCAATGATCTGATCTTTTATGCCGGGCTTTTGCTTGCCGTCATCGCCATCATCGTGGTCGGCTTCCTGGTCGTTGTGAAACGCGTGGTCTCCTCGATCAGTTCCTTGACGGCTGCCATGAAAGTTCTTGCGGATGGCAATACCGATCTCAATGTTCCCTTTAATGGTCGTGCCGATGAAATTGGCGATATGGCGAGATCTGTAGAAATATTCCGTCAGGCAGCCATTCGAAATAAAGATCTTGAAGCGCATACGGAGGAAAATCGCCGTCGTGGTGAAACGGAGCGGATCGAATTGCAGCGCAAGGCCGAGGAAGAGGCCAATATGCGTCTTGACGCGGCAACAGGCGCGCTGGCCAGTGGCTTGCAACGGCTTGCTTCCGGTGATCTGCTCTGTGAGATCGACGAGACGTTTGCTCCGCAGTTTGAAGCTTTGCGCCATGACTTCAATACGTCCGTGCGACAACTACGTCAGGTTTTGCTGGCCGTAGGTCAATCTGCCAATATGGTGCGTGGCGGCAGCGATGAAATTTCACAAGCTTCCGACAATCTCGCCAAGCGGACAGAACAGCAGGCCGCCTCACTTGAGGAGACGGCGGCTGCACTCGAAGAAATCACCTCCAATGTCAAGGCGACATCGCAACGCAGCCGCGAGGCGCGTGATATCGTTCGCAATACCTGGTCGAAAGCTGAGCATTCCGGTGTCGTGGTCAACAATGCCGTCACCGCCATGAGCCGTATCGAGCAGGCGTCGCAACAGATTACCCAGATTATCGGTGTTATCGACGAAATTGCTTTCCAGACCAATCTTCTGGCGCTCAATGCCGGTGTCGAGGCCGCCCGTGCAGGTGATGCCGGCAAGGGCTTTGCCGTCGTCGCTCAGGAAGTGCGGGAACTTGCACAACGCTCGGCCAATGCCGCTAAGGAAATCAAGGGATTGATTGCCAATTCCTCGGTGGCGGTCAATGAAGGCGTCAAACTCGTCAATGATACGGGCAATGGGCTTTCGGAAATTGCGACCCTTGTTCAGTCGGTCAACGAACATATGGATGCCATTGCCACGGCCGCGCAGGAACAATCCTCAGGGCTGTCGGAAGTCAATACAGCCGTCAACCACATGGATCAGGCCACGCAGCAGAATGCGGCCATGGTGGAGGAAATGAATGCTGCAGGTGCTGGACTGGCCGAAGAATCCATCCGGCTGTCCGAGCTTCTGGCGCGCTTCAAAACAGCTGAACAGGCTGCAAATGCCGAGATGATGCGAAATCATGGCCAAAGACGACTGGCCGGATAAATCGTTCATGTCCCGATGAAAAAGTCCTCAGACGAGGGTTTGCCAGGTTCGAGGTGCAACCGGCAGGCCCTCGTTTTTTTGTCTTTCTAAACGTTCAGCGGCTTTGCACGGCATGCTTTTGGTGTGTTTGGATTGGCACGGATATGATCCTCGTCTGACGAAGCTCGCGGTTATTCCATCATTCCTCATACCGGAATCGGTTTCAGGAATTATGCAGTAGGGGAACTTGGTCGTCGTCTTGCGTATCATAGACCCGACTTCGGATGAGTTGGGGTCTCCGGTAAAACCGGTCGAGTCACTGAGACGCAGGTTACCTCTCATCGTTCTGAAAGAAACCTGGGGTTTTACCGAAGAGATTGAATGGGATATCCATTCGATTTAGAGCATCGTGCCGAAAATCGGGGCAGGCATGATGCTCTAAAATTTTGTTTCAGCATCGGGCTTTTTCGAAAACCGATTCCTGCTTTTCGGCCGATGCTCTCGGTGAAGAGCTGATTGCGGAGCCGGTCAATCAAGCGGCCCTGTGGGGTCTCATCTGGCTGGTGGCAGCGGTATCGAGTTTGAACTGGTTGACCAACCCCATCAGAGCATCGGTTTCCTCGGCCAACTGCCGGGTTGCCGCATTGGTTTCTTCGACCATGGCGGCGTTGCGCTGGGTCATCTGATCCATGCCATTCACGGCGGTGTTGACCTCAGCGAGCGCCGTTGCCTGATCGCGGCTGGCAACGGCGATGGCTTCAACGCGTTCGGAAACGGTGACGATCTTGCGTGAGATCTCCGAGAGAACCTGCCCCGTGCGCTGAACCAGTTCAGCGCCTGTTGCCACTTCGTTGCTGGAGGTTGTGATCAGGCCCTTGATGTCCTTGGCGGCGTTTGCGGAGCGCTGAGCAAGCTCGCGGACTTCCTGAGCGACGACGGCAAAGCCCTTGCCGGCATCACCTGCACGGGCGGCCTCGACACCGGCATTGAGCGCCAGAAGATTGGTCTGGAAGGCAATCTCGTCGATAACACCGATGATATTGCCGATCTGGCTGGCGGCCTGTTCGATCCGGCCCATGGCGTCGATGGCGCTGGCGACGACCTTGGAAGAGGCGTCGGCGGCAGCCTTGGTGTCGGCAACAATGGCGTTGGCGTCGTTTGCCTGGCTGGCGGAAGATTTGACGGTGACGGAAATCTGCTCGACAGCGGCGGCAGTTTCCTCCAGTGAAGCGGCCTGCTGCTCTGTGCGCTTGGCCAACTCATCGGCTGCCGCACTCATTTCGCCGGCATTGTTGCTGATGCTGAGGCTGTTTGACCTAATCAGTTGCATTGTATGCTGCAAGCGGGTGAGCGAGGCGTTGAAATCATTGCGCAACTGTTCCAGACGGCCATGGAAAGGGGTGTCGATGGTGGCAGAGATATCGCCCTCGGCCAGCCGTCCAAGGCCTGCGGCCAGTTCGTTGACGGCAAATTCGATCTGCCGTTCGACAGCCTGTTTTTCCTGATCGTTGCGCAGCCGCTCTGCTTCTGCGGCAGCGCGATCGGCTTCACTGCGCTTTTCGATCTCGATCTTGGAGAGCGCGTTCTGCTTGAAAACGCCAAGCGCACGCGCCATGTCGCCAATCTCGTCGATCCGTGCCTCGCCATCGATGGTGGTATCCAGCCTGCCTTCAGAGAGCTTGCGCATGGCTGCGGTGATCCTGCCGATCGGTCCCTTGAAGGTCAAAACCAGTCCGATGCCGGCAAAAATCGACACGAACAGACCAAGCAGCGTCGCGCCCAGGGAAATGGAGTTGGCATCACGCCGCTCAACCGTCGCGCTGACTTTTTGGGTTTCGGCAAAGGCGGTCAGCTGCTTCCAGATGCGGTCAAGATCGGTTGCGGCTGCGGCAAAATCGGCGTTGCGCTGTTTTGTCACCTCGATCAGGGACAGGCCGGTCTTTTGCAAGCCGTCCGGTATCGGTACCATTTTCTCATAAAGGGGCAGGATGGTCTGATCTTTGCCGGCACTGCTTTTCAGCGCGCTCAAACGCACCTTGATCGTCTGCAGATCATAGCCGAGCTGTTTGAGGCTTCCGGCATCGGGAGCCTGCATGAAGCGCACTGCATTGACCTGTACGCCATAGGCTGTCGCAATCAGATTGTTGCCGTTGAAGAGCAGCTTCCTTGCCTGTTCGACCGGCTTGTCGAGTGCATTGAACCGCGTCATTGCATCTTTTTGCGCCTGGGTGGCAACCCGATCGAGGGTGGTCGACAGCGTGGCCAGCTCCTGCATGCTGCTGGCGATGGCGGTTGCCGTTTCTGCCGTCATATCACCATTTTGCACCTGTGGCTTCAGTTCCGTGACAATCGCGTCCAAAGCACGGGAAACGCGTTTGACGGCAGCCGGAAGCACGGCAGCGAGATCGGACTGGCGCGCCTCGATCACGGGCATGGAGTCCTTGACGAACTGGATCTTTTCCCGCGGCGTTGTCAGCGCGGCAAAGCGGCGCGGAATATCACCGAGATCGGCATTGGCTGCAGCGATGGTGCTGGCTTTTTCCAGAGCCTGTTTTGCTGCCCATTCGTCGTCATTGATTTTCCGGTTCATGGCCGTCATGGCCGTGTTGAGAGAAAAGCGTGCGCTCACCATGGTGGAGATCATGGTGTTCATGTCCTTGCGCAGCGTGACTTCCTTCTGGTTCAGAGCCCATAGGCTATCGATGCGATCCAGCACGATATTGACGTCATTTCTGGTCTTTTCCAGCTGGTCTCGGCCATCGGACGTGTTGGTGAGGCGGGACAGCGTGCTGGACAGGATGGACTGCTGATCCTTCAGCTTCTCGGTCACGGCATCGCGGGTTTGCGGCGTGGTGTTCTGCAAAAAGCTGTTCATCGCGGCAGACACATCGCGAAAACCGCTCAGGGATTGCATGACATCGTTGGATATGTCCATGCGTCCCTGCAACAGACCGGTGGCATAA
The DNA here is from genome assembly GCF_023700755.1 of Allorhizobium sonneratiae. Lineage (GTDB taxonomy): Bacteria > Pseudomonadota > Alphaproteobacteria > Rhizobiales > Rhizobiaceae > Allorhizobium > Allorhizobium sonneratiae. The sequence continues at coordinate 24,505 of NZ_JAMKOJ010000001.1, forward strand.
AGCCCGGTAAAGCCGACAGCGCTGATGATCAGCACGAAAGGTACGATGAAAATCAGAACCTTGGTCTGAATGGTAAAACGGGAAAGAATGCGATCTATGAACATGGCGCTGATCCCTTTATGGCGCGTCCCCGTAATGCGCCCGTAATCTTGAGGATTACGTTCTTGCTATATATTTAGGAAAGCCTAAGCAGCGCCTCTTAAGATTGGCTTAAATATCTGCTTCAAGATTGTGCAATCTGCCCCTCCTGTACCCAATTTTCCCGTTTTTTAACAATTCCCAGTCTTCACAGGAAAAGTGTGAAACGGTTTGGCCTCCACAAATGGGTTAACACAAAATCCCAGAGCGTTTGAGCGGGCCTTGAAACATGAAATTGTTTGCGCGAAGGCAATAACCTATGCCTCAGACGCTACGCTCTTGCCGGGTGATGATCGTCGCTGTCACATGAAGGTTTCTGCCTGCGCGCCAGCCGTTCCAGGCGGCACCAAGCCCGATGGCCAGAAACAGAAAGGCGGTTTCGTGGAAACTGCCGGTCATGGCGCGGATCGAACCGACGAGAAGCGGCCCGCCGGCAGCAAGAGAATAACCGACAAATTGCGCCATGCCGGAGAGATGGGCGGCGATTTGCGGCGTGCCGGAGCGCAGCACGATCATGGTCATGGCCAGCGCGATCAGGCTGCCCTGACCGATGCCCTGCAACACGGCCCAGAGCCAGACGGTGGAAAGTGGCGCAAAGAGAAAACCAATGAGGGCGACAACGGCAATGGTGACGGCGCCAGCATTGACAAGGCTCTGGTTTTTGCCGCGCACGGCCAGTTGCGGAGCAAGAATGCAGGCAAAGCCCTGGATCATGACCGAGACGGAGACGATATTGCCTGCCGTCACCGCATCGAGGCCACGTTCGCGCAGAATGGGCGCGAGCCAGCCAAAAACGCAATAGGCGAGCGCGGATTGCAGGCCGGTGAACAATGTGACGTTCCAGGCCAGCGGATCGCGCCACAGGCCGCGGATTTTCACGTTGGACGGCGTATGGGCGGCATGGCGGGAGAGGCTTTGCGGCAGCCAGAGCAGAAAGACAAGTCCGGCGGGCAGAGCCCAGAGGCCGAGCCCCATCTCGATTGAGCCGGTCATAGCCTTGATCGGCTGGGTGAGACCGGCGGCAGCCGCAGCGCCACCGCAAAGCGCCATGGTGTAGAGACCGGTCATCAGGGCAGCGTTGCCAGAAAAATCCCGCTTCACCAGCCCAGGCAGCAGCACATTGCCGATGGCGATACAGGCACCTGCCATGGCCGTGCCGAAATAGAGCAAGCTCACCACGCCAAAGCCGCGCAGACCAATGCCGAGGCCGAGAAGAAGCAGCACGACCAGCAGGGTTTTTTCCGCGCCGTAACGATCGGCAAGCTTGGGTGCCAGCGGGGAAAACAGCCCAAGGCAAAGCACGGGGAGCGTGGTGAGCAGGGTGGCGTCCACCGGTGACAGGGCAAAGGCGGTGCGGATTTCCGGCAGCAGGGTTGAGGCACTGGAAAACAGCGGCCTGAGATTGAAGGCGATCAGCACCATGCTCACGCCGAGGATCACACGGGAAAGAGACGAGCGGCCCTGCCGTTCCGGCACAACCGTCTCGACCTCCGCATCAATCAACAGTTCATCGGCAAGGGTCAGGCTGGTGTCGGCGCGTTGCATGGGAGAACCTCCTGAAGATGCCGGAGAACCGGGCGCATGAACTGGCGAACCGCCGCATCGGCGCGCTCGGGATTGCCGCTGGCGATGGCTTCGACAATGGCGCGGTGGGCGGCCATATCCGGTTCCGGCAGCAGGCCGCCGGTGGTGGCGGCGATGGTTTGCGTGATGGAATCGGTAAAGAAATCATAGAGATCGAGCAGGGCGCGGTTTTGTCCTGCGGCGATGACGGCGCGATGAAAAGCAAGGTCACGGGCAATGAAGGCAGCCCTGTCCGGGTCGTCGGCGGCTTCGCCACGCTGATCAAGCAGTGCATGAAGCTGGCGCGCCGTCTCCGGCTTCACCCGTGCTGCCGCAAGCCTTGCCCCTTCCACCTCCAGCGCCAGTCTCGCCTCAACACGGTCCAGAAGGCTGGCATGAAGGGCTGCATCCAGCACAGCCGCTTTCGGCTTCAGCGACAGGACATAGGTGCCCGATCCCTGCCGCGTTTCCAGAAGGCTTTCAGCAACCAGCACCCGCACGGCCTCACGCACGGTGCCGCGGCTGACCTGCAGCATCTGGCTCAAGGCTTGTTCATTCGGCAGCTTCTCGCCCACAGACCAGCGCCCTTCGGCAAGGGCGTCACGGATCTGTTCGGCGGCGGTGTCCGCCAGATTGGTGCGGTGAAGTGGTTGCATGATAAAATCATAAAGTCATCTGATGATTTGATCAAGAGCAAAATTCACAACAAAAAAGCCGCCGTCGAAAGAGGGCGGCTCTTGTGCGAGCATTGTTCAGGTCACGGCAAGGAGTGAATGCTTGTCCTGATTGGCCCGCTCAGGCCTTGAAGGCTTCAACTGCGGCATCATAGGCCGTAACGAGCGTGCGGGCGCGGGCTGCAACCGCATCCACCTTGTCACCGGGCTTATAGAGGCTGGTGCCGATGCCGAAGGTGCGGGCTCCGGCCTTGAGATAGTCGCCGAAATTCTTCTCGCCGACCCCGCCGACAGCGCCGAGCGGAATATGTGGCGGCAGAATGGCTTTGATCGCGCTGATGCCGCTTGGCCCCAGCACGCTGGCCGGAAAAAATTTGATGGCAGACGCTCCGGCCTTGATCGCGGCCAGTGCTTCGGTCGGAGTAAAGGCGCCGGGCATGGACACCATGCCGAGCCGCACGGCCTGACCGATGACGGCGGTATCGGTATTGGGCGTGACCAGCAGATTGCCGCCGACATTATAAAGCTGTTCGACTTCGCCGGGCTCCAGCACCGTGCCGGCGCCGATCAGCACCCGTTCCGGTGCGCGTTTGCGCGCCTTTTCGATGGAAAGGAAAGCTTCCGGTGAATTGAGCGGCACTTCAATGGCTTCAAAACCTGCCTCAAGCAGTACATCGACCACGCTTTCGATATCGGCAGGGGTGATGCCGCGCAGGATGGCAACCAGTTCGCGATGGAGTTTCGGCCAGGTGACGGGAGTGGTCATGATGCTTGTCCTTCAGATGATCAGATCAGGGCCTTGGCGGCGGCAAACAATCCGGTGCGCACCAAGGCGCTGCCGTCAAGCGGTTCCGCCTTGGCTCCAACCTGTGTCAGTGCACGCAGATAAAGCCCGGCAAGCGCCGGTGACGCGACAATATGCACCGTTTTCCCGCCTTCGAAAAAGTTTCGCATCCCGGCAAGCTCGGCCCCGATCAGCAGGCCGGAGAGACGGCTTGCCGCCTCATGCGGCGCAGGGCTTGACAAAAGCGTGGCGGCGCGGATGGAAAACAGGCCGGTGGCCAAGGAAAAACCGGGGAGAAAGGCTTCTGTCACCGCTGCCTCGAAGGCGGCGATATGGGTCTCGGCCTTTTCATCGGCCGGGATCGACAGCCGCAGGATCGATTGTTTGGCGATGAGATCGAAGAGTTCTCCGGTCATGGCGGTGCGGAAGCGCTGTACCTTGCCGTCTTCCAGATCGACCCATTTGCAATGGGTGCCGGGCATGCAGATGATGCCGGTAGCAAGACCTCCGGCAACCACGCCGGCGATCTGGGTTTCTTCGCCGCGCATCACGTCGAAGGGGCCGGTCGTCTTCTGGCATAGACCGGGCAGAATATGGACGGGGCGGGCATGATCCGGCGATACGGCCTGTTCATAGAGCCTGTCGACGGCGCTCGGCGTTTCGGCATAGGGGGCCTCACGCCAGCCGCCGCGTGCGCCCGCCATGCCCGCAACGATCACGGGTAGGCTTTTCGGCGCAGCGAGGCTGTCGAGATGGCTTTCAAGAACAGTGGCAAAGCGGTTGTCACGGGAACAGACCGCCATGCCGTCGCCAGACTGGGCTTCGTCAAGCACGGTTCCCTTTTCATCCACCAGCCAGATCCTGAGATTGCTCGTCCCCCAATCCGCCAGGGCGGCAAAAGGAGGGGTGGCAAAGGCAACGACTCCAGTCTCAACGGCGCTCATGCGGTTGGCTTTCTCAACGAAGATCTGCGGGCAGCAGGGCCACCGGAATATTCTGATAGCTCACGGGGCGCAGGAAGCGTCGGATCGCCATGGTGCCAACGGATGTCGCGCCGAAATTGGTGGTGGCCGGGTAAGGCCCGCCATGCACCATGGCGTCGCAGACCTCGACCCCGGTCGGAAAGCCATTGGCCAAGAGACGGCCAGCCTTGCGCTCGATGACCGGCAAAAGCCGTCCGGCCAGCGGCTGGTCGGCCTCATCCATATGCAGCGTCATCGTCAGCTGACCAGCAAAGCTTTCGGCCAGCTTGACCATCTCGTCTTCATCTTTCACCGTGACCAGAATGCCGAGCGGGCCGAAGACTTCTTCGCCCAGCACGTGGTTGGCCAGCCAGTTTTCACCGGTGGTGGCGAAAAGATAGGGGGTGGCGTTGCGCAGATCGCAGGTCGTGGTCAAGACGGACTGGACGCCAGCCGTTGCTTCGATACGGGATGCGCCTTCGCGATAGGCATTGGCGATGCCGTCGGTCAGCATGGTCTGGGCATTGACGGCCGCAAGGGCAGTTTTTGCCGTCTCAAGAAAGGCATCGGCTTCCACACCTTGCTTGATGATGGCAATGCCGGGATTGGTGCAGAACTGACCGGCTCCCATGGTGAGCGAACCGGCCCAGCCTTTGGCAATGGCCTCGCCGCGCGCGGCAATCGCGGCAGGCAGGAGGAACATCGGATTGACCGAACCCAGCTCACCGAAGAAGGGAATGGGTTCGTCACGGCGAACGCAGAGATCGAAAAGCGCACGACCACCGCGCAACGAGCCGGTAAAGCCGACGGCTCGGGTCAGTTTATGCAGGCAGAGCGCCTCGCCGGTTTCGCGATTGCCGCCCTGCACCAGCGAAAAGACGCCGGGATGAACGCCAACGCGCCGGATCGCCGCTTCGATTGCCTGGGCGACGATTTCCGATGTGCCGGGATGGGCTTCGTGACCCTTGACCACCACCGGGCACCCGGCGGCCAGAGCCGATGCCGTATCGCCACCGGCGGTGGAGAAGGCCAGCGGAAAATTCGAGGCACCGAAAACGCCGACCGGGCCGATCGGACGCTGCACCAGGCGAATATCCGGGCGGGGCAGCGGCTGGCGGTCAGGCAGGGCCTCGTCATGGCGGCGGTCGAGATAATCGCCCTTCAAAATGTGGGCGGCAAACAGTCTGAGCTGGCCGGTGGTACGGCCGCGTTCTCCCTGCAAGCGTGCTTCCGGCAGGCCGGTTTCGCTCACGCCGATGGCCGTGATCTCTGCCCCGCGCGCTTCGATTTCATCGGCAATCGCTTCAAGAAATTTTGCCCGTTCTTCACGCGAAGAATAGCCATAGGTCTTGAAAGCCTCTTCGGCCGCGGTCATGGCGCGGTCGATCAGAGCGGCAGAACCTTTGAAATAGGTGCGGCTTTCTCCGGTGGCGGGTGAGGAGGTGAAGGTTTCGCTGCCATCGACCCATTCGCCGGCGATCAGATGTTTTCCGGTAAGGTTCAGCGTCATCCTGCTATCCTTTCAAAATCTTCAATGATGGCCCGCCCTGAGTGGAGCAGGCGCGCGAGAGAGAGCGGTCCGAAATGCGTCGTACGGGCGTTTAGCAAACGCGCAGCGCTATAATGTGATCGGACCCGGTTTTATTCGACAAAGGCCTCGACAATGTGACGCTCGCCCGAGAGGAAGGCATCGGCCACCAGCCGCAACGGCTGAAAATCGGCGTCGCTTCGACGTTCGCGGATCAGACCGGCAAAGCGGTCATAGATGCGGGCATATTCCCGGTCCGGACCTTCGACCGTCAGACTGTCATCGATATAGAGTTCAGCGCCGCCCTTTGCCAGTCGCAAACGGCCTTCTTTGGTCTCAACGACAATGTCCCAGGTCTGCGGGCCTTCCTGACGCCAGTCGAATTCGGCGGCAATCGGTGCGCCACCTGCGGTTTTCATGGCAAGGCTTGCGGCGATCGGCTGCTGGCGGTTTTCGGGGAAGAAGAGTTTCGCCCGCTCCACAATGGTCTGGCCGGGAATGATGGCGGTGAGGATGGAGAGCGCATTGATGCCGGGATCGAACACCCCGAAACCACCGGCTTCCCAGATCCAGGCCTGGCCGGGATGCCAGCGGCGCACATCTTCCTTCCAGGTGATCTCGACCTTTTCAATAGTCTTGCCTGCCAGCCATTGCCGGGCCGGCTCGACGCCATTGGCAAACCGCGAATGCCAGGTGGCAAACAACACCACACCAGCCTTGTCCGCCAGTTCCTTCAGCGCTTCGGCTTCGCCGATGGTGGCGGCGGGGGGTTTTTCCATCAAGACGTCAAAGCCGTGGGCAATTGCCTTTTTCGCCATATCAAAGCGCACATCGGGCGGGGTGCACAGCGCAATCGCCTTGATTTCGTCCGTCTTGCCGTTTTGACGGGCATCGAGAAAGGCATCGTAACTTGAAAAATTTTCGGCCCCGTCGATCACCGCATTGCGGCTGATGGCGACGGTGATGGCGAAATCGCTGCCGTTTTCGCAGGAGGGAATATGCTGGTCACGGGCGATCTTGCCGACGCCTGCCAGCGCAAGCGCGATACGGTTGGATGTGGTCATGGTCTCGTCCTGCCAAAGGCTGAATGTGTGTGTCTGAACATGATCCGTGAAGCTGTTTTGAGGGCTTGCGGATATGTTGGAGAGGACGCGCCCTTCGGCGCGTCCTCAAAGAGGGTTAGTGTGCATCCTTGCCCACGGGTGCGCCGCGGCAGCCCTTGAGGAAGTCGAAATCGGCGCCGGTGTCGGCTCCCTCGACATGATCGTGGAACAGCTTGGCATAGCCGCTTTCCGGCGCCTCGACAGACGGACGCCATTCAGCAAGACGATGCTGCAATTCCTCATCCGAAATATCGAGATGCACCTTGCGGGCATCGACATCGATCTCGATGAAATCGCCGTCACGGACGATGGCGAGCGGGCCGCCGCGTGCCGCTTCCGGCGATGTGTGCAAGAGCACGGTGCCGTAAGCGGTGCCGGACATGCGGGCATCGGAAATCCGCACCATATCGGTGATGCCCTTGCGCAGTACCTTGGGCGGCAGGCCCATATTGCCGACCTCGGCCATGCCCGGATAGCCGCGCGGGCCACAGTTTTTCAGTACCATGACGCAGGTCTCGTCGATGTCGAGATTTTCGTCGTTGATCTTGGCCTTGTAATCGTCAATGTCCTCGAATACCACGGCGCGACCGCGATGCTTCATCAGATGTTCGGAGGCTGCCGAAGGCTTCAGCACGCAGCCTTTCGGGGCAAGATTGCCGCGCAGCACGACGATGCCGCCATGCTGGGTCAGCGCCTTTTCAACCGGCAGGATGACATCCTCGTTCCAGTTGCGCACATCCTTGACCTCATCCCAGATGCTTTGACCAGACACGGTCAGCGCATCCTTATGCAGTTTGCCTGCTTCGCCGAGGCGCTTGATCACCACCGGCAGACCGCCCGCATAGAAGAATTCTTCCATCAGATATTTGCCCGAGGGCATCAGGTTGACGATGGTCGGAATGTCGCGGCCAAGGCGATCCCAGTCATCGAGCGTCAGATCAATGCCGCAACGGCCTGCCATGGCCAGCAGATGCACGACGGCATTGGTCGAGCCGCCGATGGCGCCGTTGACGCGGATGGCGTTCTCGAAAGCGTCCTTGGTCATGATATCGGACGGCTTCAGATCGTCCTTGACCATCTGCACGATCCGGCGACCGGAGAGTTGCGCCATGACGCGGCGACGGCTGTCGACGGCGGGAATGGCGGCATTGCCGGAAAGGGCCATGCCGAGTGCTTCGACCATCGAGGCCATGGTGGAGGCGGTGCCCATGGTGTTACAGGTGCCGGTAGAGCGCGACATCGAGGCTTCGGCCTCCAGGAATTCCTCCTGCGTCATCTCTCCCGCCTTGACGGCCTCGGAAAATTTCCACAGATGCGTGCCGGAGCCGACACGCTCGCCGCGGAAATAGCCGTTCAGCATCGGCCCGCCCGTGACGACGATGGAAGGCAGGTCGGTCGAAGCGGCGGCCATGACCAGCGACGGTGTGGTCTTGTCACAGCCGACGAGCAGTACAGCGCCGTCGATCGGCTGGCCGCGCATGGCTTCCTCGACGGCCAGCGCCGCAAGGTTGCGATACATCATCGCCGTCGGACGGAAGGTGTTTTCCGAGGCCGAGAATACCGGCACTTCTACCGGAAAACCGCCGGCTTCCCAGACGCCTGCCTTCACTTTTTCGGCCAGTTCACGCAGATGGCCGTTGCAGGGCGTTAGATCCGACCATGTGTTGAGAATACCGATCACCGGGCGCCCGTCGAACAGGTCATGCGGATAGCCCTGATTTTTCAGCCAGCCGCGATGATAGATCGTGTCGCGAGAATTGCCGCCGTACCACGCTTGCGACCGGAGTGTGCGGGGCCAGGGCTTTGGAGTAAAACCACTCATGGCATTTCCATCCTGTTACTGTCTCGGGCTTATGCCCTGATGATCAAAGTGTTTTTATGGTGACGGCCTTGGCCGCGTCCGTTTTCAGCGGATTGGCGAGCGGCAGGCCGAAATCGGGAGTTGCGATTTCAAACACATCGCCTTCTTCCGTCTTGAAGCCATCGGCAAAGGAGAGCGTCGCCGTGCCGAACATATGGGCATGCAGATCGCCCGGCTGGCAGAAGAGGCTGTATTTGAAATGATGATATTCGAGATTGGCGATGGTGTGGGACATGTTGTCCTCGCCGGACAGGAAGGGTTTTTCCCAGACGGTCTTGCCAGCCCGCAGAACCTTCGACGTACCGACGATGTTTCTCGGAAGATCGCCGATCAGAAGCTCGGGGCCGAAGGAGGCCGGACGCAGCTTGGAATGGGCGAGGTAGAGATAGTTGATCTTTTCCGTCACATGATCGGAAAATTCGTTGGCAAGGCAGAAGCCGACGCGCACCGGCTGGCCTTGGTTATCGATAACATAAAAGCCAGCGATTTCCGGCTCTTCGCCGCCGTCGAGGGCAAAGGAGGGCGAGACGAGTGCTTCGCCGGGCGCAATAGCGTTGACGCCTGTGCCCTTGTAGAACCATTCCGGTTGTACGCCGGTTTCTCCCGCTTTCGGTTTGCCGCCTTCGATCCCCATGCGGAACATTTTCATGGAATCGCTCATGCCGGCAGTGTCGGCATGCATGCTGTCACGCGCCGAGGCAGAACCGGTATGAGTGAGCCCCGTGCCGGTCAAAAACATATGGGCCGGATCGGGATGGCGCATCGGACAATCGAGCTTGCCGTCGGCGGCAAGGGCTGCAAGCTCCACAGTCTCGCCGAAGCCCTGAGCCTCGATAAAGGATGCGAGCGTTTGACCGGCAGCGATGGCAGCCAAAGCCAGATCGTAGCTCGTGGAAAAACCCGAAATGAGGCGCGAGATTTCACCCTGCCGGTAGACGACGCCACCAGCTTTCAATTGCGACAGATACATGGTTGCGTTCCTTTGTGTGTCCGGTTGGGTGATCCGCGTCACATTGCGTCGGATGCACCAGCCGGTTTCACGTTCGATCGTTCAAACCCCCGGAGGCCGAAGCGCTCCGGGGTCTTTGTTTCACTCTCAGGCAGCCTTGTTCTTGTTGTAAACGTCGAAGAACACGGCAGCGAGCAAAACCAGGCCCTTGACCATCTGCTGGAAGTCGATGCCCAGCCCGATGATCGACATGCCGTTGTTCATGACACCCATGATGAAGGCGCCGATGACCGCACCGGTGATCTTGCCGACGCCGCCGGAGGCCGAGGCACCGCCGATGAAGCAGGCTGCGATCACGTCCAGCTCAAAACCGTTACCGGCTTTCGGCGTGGCAGAATTGAGGCGGGCGGCGACGATCATACCGGCAAGACCGGCAAGCATGCCCATATTGACGAAGGTCAGGAAGATCAGTCGTTCAGTATTGATGCCGGAGAGCTTTGTGGCTTTTTCATTACCGCCGAGCGCGTAGATGCGTCGACCGATGGTCGTGCGCCGGGTGATGAAGGAATAGGCGATGATCAGCACCAGCATCACGATCAGCACGTTTGGCATGCCGCGATAGGTGGACAGAAGGTAGCCGAGCAGCAGGATGGCGCCGGCAACGATCAGATTCTGCACCAGGAAAAAGCTGAAGGGCTCGACATCGATGCCATGCTCGACATTGACGTTACGGCGACGCCAGGCGAGCACGAAGAGCGCGACTGCACCGAGCACCGTCAGAATGAGCGATGTGCCGTGCAATGCGCCAAAATCGATCACATCGGGTACGAAGCCAGTGCTGATCAGCTGGAATTCATTCGGGAAGGGGCCGATATTGCGTCCGCCGAGGACGAAGAGCGTGAGGCCACGGAAGACCAGCATGCCCGCGAGCGTGACGATGAAGGACGGGATGCGGTGATAGGCGATCCAGTATCCCTGTGCCGCTCCGATAATGCCGCCGGCGACCAGACACAGCAAAAAGGAGGGTATGAAGCCAAGATGCCAGTTGACGGTGAAAACGGCTGCCAGGGCCCCGACAAAGCCGACAATGGAGCCGACCGAGAGGTCGATGTGACCGGCCACGATGACCAGCAACATGCCGAGCGCCATGACGACGATGAAGGAGTTCTGCAGAACAAGATTGGTCAGGTTGACCGGCTTGAACAGAATGCCACCAGTGTAGAACTGGAAGAAGACCATGATTACAACAAGCGCAATCAACATGCCGTATTCGCGGATATTGTTGCGAATATAGGAGCCGATCGACACCACGTTGCTTTCGTTGGAGGATGTGTTGGCGGAGCTCATGAATTCTTCTCCCCTGAGCGCATGATGGCGCGCATGATGCTTTCCTGGCTTGCTTCCCCTTTCGGCAGTTCGGCGACGATGCGGCCCTCATTCATCACGTAGATGCGGTCGCAGGTGCCGAGCAGTTCCGGCATTTCCGATGATATCATCAGAACGCCTTTTCCGTCGGCGGCAAGCTGATTGATGATGCTGTAGATTTCATATTTGGCGCCCACATCGATGCCGCGTGTCGGCTCGTCGAGGATCAGAATTTTCGGATCGGAAAACAACCATTTCGACAGCACCACCTTTTGCTGGTTGCCACCGGACAGGTTGACGGTCTCTTGATAAATCCCGTGTGAGCGAATGCGCAGACGCGACCGGTAATCGGTTGCGACCTTGATTTCCTTGATGTCGTCAATGACCGCAGTGCTGGACACGCCCGGCAGATTGGCCAGCGTGGTGTTGTGCATGATGTTGTCTGCCAGGATCAGACCGAGATGCTTGCGGTCTTCCGTCACATAGGCAAGACCGGCATCGATCGCTTTGCGGACGGTGCTGACATCCACGGGCTTGCCTTCAATCAACGCTTCACCGCTGATCCTGTGGCCATAGGACTTGCCGAACAGGCTCATGGCAAATTCGGTACGGCCTGCGCCCATCAGCCCGGCAATGCCGACAACTTCGCCACGCTTCACATGAATGTTGATGTCGTGCAGGACCTGACGATCACGGTTCTGGTGGTGATAGGCGTTCCAGCCCTTCACCTCGAGAATGGTTTCTCTGATCGGTACATCACGCGGTGGATAGCGATCGTCAAGGTCGCGGCCCACCATATTGCGGATGATCACATCCTCACTCACCTCTTCTTCATGACAGTTCAGCGTCTTGACCGTCATCCCGTCGCGCAGCACGGTGATCTGGTCGGCCACCTTGCGCACCTCGTTGAGTTTATGGGTGATGATGATCGAGGTGAGACCCTGTTGACGAAATTCCATCAGCAGATTGAGAAGTGCTTCAGAATCGTTTTCATTCAGTGAGGCCGTCGGCTCGTCGAGAATGAGCAGCTTCACGCTTTTCGACAACGCCTTGGCGATCTCTGTCAATTGCTGCTTGCCGACGCCCATGTCGGAGACAAGTGTGCTCGGCTGCTCCTTCAGACCAACCTTCGCCAGCAGTTCTTTCGTTCTGTTATAGGTCTTTTCCCAGCTGATGACGCCGTTTGCGGCAATTTCATTGCCGAGGAAGATGTTTTCGGCAATCGAGAGTTGAGGCACGAGCGCCAACTCCTGATGGATGATGATGATGCCGATTTCTTCACTGTCCTTGATGACCTTGAAGTTGCGCACTTCACCATCATAGACGATGTCGCCATCATAGGTGCCTGCCGGATAAACCCCGGACAGAACCTTCATCAGCGTTGATTTTCCCGCGCCGTTTTCACCCACCAGCGCATGGATTTCACCACGGCGAACCTTGAGGTTCACATCCGACAGCGCTTTCACGCCGGGGAACGTCTTGGTGATATTCCGCATTTCGAGGATGGTGTCGTTCATTGTGTCAGTCCTGCGCCACGCCATTGTCGCCGAAAACCGGCTCTTCTGCCGCAACGATAGGCGGCTGCCGCTTCGGCCACGATTTCCCCTGATTGCGTCTGGCCCGGCCACATTTCTGGTCCGGTCGCGCAAGGGCGGGCAGATTGAAAGGAAAAGCCGGGACCTTTTTCAAGGTCCCGGCGAAGAACGATTACTTCAGCTGGTCAGCCTTGTAATAGCCACTGTCTACCAGAACCTTCTGGACATTGTCCTTGGTCACAAGAACCGGGTTCAGCAGGTAGGACGGAACAACCTTGACGCCGTTGTTATAGGTCTTGGTGTCGTTGACTTCCGGCGTCTTGCCTTCCATCAGGGCATTGACCATTCCGACCGTGACCTTGGCCAGTTCGCGCGTGTCCTTGAATATGGTCGAATACTGCTCGCCGGCAAGGATCGACTTGACCGAAGGAATTTCCGCGTCCTGACCGGAGATGATCGGCATCGGCATGTCCTTGGTGCCGTAGCCGACGCCCTTCAGCGAGGAGATGATGCCGATCGACAGGCCATCATAGGGAGAGAGGACGGCATTGACCTTGGCATCGGTGTAATAGGCCGACAAGAGGTTGTCCATGCGGGCCTGGGCCGTCGCCGGATCCCAGCGCAACGTGCCGACCTTGTCCATGCCCATCTGGCCGGAACGGACAATGAGCTTCTTGCTGTCGATATAAGGCTTCAGCACCGACATCGCGCCATTGTAGAAGAAGTAGGCGTTGTTGTCGTCCGGCGAGCCGCCGAAAAGCTCGATGTTGAACGGACCCTTGCCGTCTTTAAGGCCAAGCTTGTCGACAATGCTGTCAGCCTGCAGCACGCCGACCTTGAAGTTGTCGAAGGTGGCGTAATAATCGACAAACGGGCTGTTCCGGATGAGGCGGTCATAGGAGATGACCTTGATGCCAGCGTCATGCGCCTGCTTCAATACGTCGGAGAGCGTTGTGCCGTCGATGGCAGCGATGACCAGAACCTTGTCACCCTTGGTCACCATGTTCTCGATCTGCGAGAGCTGGTTTGGAATGTCATCATCGCCATATTGCAGGTCGGTGTCATAACCGGCAGCCTGGAGCTGCTTGACGATGTTGTTGCCGTCATCGATCCAGCGGGCCGAGGACTTGGTCGGCATGGCAATGCCGACAGTGCCCTTGTCGGCTGCAAAAGCCGGGCTGGACATAACGACTGCGCCCAGTGCGATGGACGCAAAAAGACTGACTATTTTCTTCACGAGGAACCTCCCTTGGTTTCCATCATTCACTCCCACTGCATGATTTCACTGAAGCCGCACGGTTTCAGATCTCATGCAAGGCGGCCCCAGCTCCTTCTGTTCGCCGCGAGAGGATAAGGCGGTATGCCACAGGCACCACCACACCATCCATGCTTCACTCTTATAGACCATCATATATCATTCAAATGATTTATTTTTCAATCTTCATATCATTTTTGATATGAAGATGCGTGGAGAGGGTCTGCGGACGCGCGTGAATACAATCGATTTAAAAATTATCCAGCGTATTCAAAGTGCCACGCATCGCAGCAAGATTATCGTGATGGGATGCGCGCTGGAAAATAAACCGAAACAGATCGGGCCTGTCTGCGGGCAGCTCCTGCATCATTCCTGAAATCGGGTGAGATTGAAGGTGAACATGATGCAGCAGATGAAAAGCGTTACAGCGACTTTTGTGCGCCATGTTTGGCGCACGGCGCTGTAAAAACAAAGCACCGGATCGACGGGGGATAACCCGTGTCGATCCGGTGCTTTGGTATTGCGAATGAAGAGGAGACTTACTTCAGCTGGTCAGCCTTGTAATAGCCGCTGTCCACCAGAACCTTGATGGCATTTTTCTTGGTCACGAGCACCGGTGTCAGCAGGTAGGACGGAACAACCTTGACGCCGTTGTTGTAGGTCTTGGTGTCGTTGACTTCCGGCGTCTTGCCTTCCATCAGGGCATTGACCATGTTGACCGTGACCTTGGCCAGTTCGCGCGTGTCCTTGAAGATGGTCGAATATTGATCGCCGGCAAGAATGGCCTTGACGCCAGGAATGGTGGCGTCCTGACCGGTGATGACCGGCATCGGCATGTCCTTGGTGCCGTAGCCGACGCCCTTCAGCGAGGAGATGATGCCGATTGCCAGGTCGTCATTCGGAGACAGGACGGCATTGAGCTTGGCGTCGGTGTAATAGGCCGACAAGAGGTTGTCCATGCGGGCCTGAGCCGTCGCCGGATCCCAGCGCAGCGTGCCGATCTTGTCCATGCCCATCTGGCCGGAACGGATGACGAGCTTCTTGCTGTCGATATAAGGCTTCAGCACCGACATCGCGCCATTATAGAAGAAGTAGGCGTTGTTGTCGTCCGGCGAGCCGCCAAACAGCTCGATGTTGAACGGGCCCTTACCGTCTTTAAGACCAAGCTTATCGACAATGCTGTCAGCCTGCAGCACGCCGACCTTGTAATTATCGAAGGTTGCGTAATAGTCCACATTGGCGCTGTCACGGATAAGGCGGTCATAGGAGATGACCTTGATGCCGGCGTCATGCGCCTGTTTCAGCGCATCGGAGAGCGTCGTGCCGTCGATCGGGGCAATCACCAGAACCTTGACGCCCTTGGTCACCATGTTCTCGATCTGCGAGAGCTGGTTAGGGATATCGTCCTCGCCATATTGCAGGTCGGTGTCATAACCGGCAGCCTTGAGCTGCTTGACGATGTTGTTGCCGTCATCGATCCAGCGGGCCGAAGACTTGGTCGGCATGGCAATGCCGACAGTGCCCTTGTCGGCCGCGAAAGCCGGGCTGGACACAATGGCCGCGCCCAGCGCGATGGACGCAAAAAGACTGACTATTTTCTTCACGAGGAACCTCCCTGGTGTATCGATCCAAACGAAGGCGACAGCCGCGTTTGGAAAGACCGATGCATAAATAAAAGGACAGTGCGCATTTGCGTGAACGCGGTGAATGGGTCAGCGCACTGGATCAACAATGGGGACCTGGCTCCGTCTCCCCTGGTCCCATTGATAGCAGCCTGTCGAATTGTGGTATCGGCAACCTGACGGTGAACAGTTTTAGCGACCTTGAAATATCATTCAAATGATTTAATGGAAAAACTGCATGTCAAATGCGATATGTGGATTATGGCGAACACACATCTCAATCGTATCCAGCCGAAACATTTCGCACTTATCCGTGCGATTTTTGAATTCGGGCAGCTTGGTCTGGCAGCCAACAGCCTGTCCATGACCCAGCCTGCCGCCTCGCGCATGCTTGCCGATATTGAGCGCATGGTTGGTGTGCCGGTGTTTCAGCGTACCCCGAAGGGCATGGAGCCAACCGAGATCGGCGCGGCCATGGCAAAGCGGGCCGAAATCGTCATGGAAGAGATCGAGGAAGCCATGCGTGAGGTGGATGCAATCCGCCGCGGCGCGTCTGGAACAGTACGGGTGGGGGCGGTGACGGGCGGTGCGCTCGGCTATCTGGTGCCGGCGATACGAACACTCAAGACGGAGGCGCGCAATGCTGATATTCATGTTGATGTCGCACCAAGCGGGCCGCTGATTTCCAATCTTCTGGCCGGTCAGTTCGATTTCATCCTCGGGCGCATTCCCGTCGGCGTCGATGCACGCCAGTTCACGCTCCGGCTGGCACGAACCGAAGAGATGGATCTTCTCGTCCATCATACCCATCCGCTGGCCCATGCCTCGCGGCTTGACATGGCGGATCTAAGGCATTTTCCCTGGGCAATGCAGGGGCCGGGGTCGCCCTTGCGTCAGGCGGTGGAAAACGCCTTCATCGAGGCCGACACACCGTTGCCGACGGATGTGGTCAACACGACCTCGCTGCTGGTGATGATCGGCATGATTGCCACCTCCAACGCGATTGCACCGTTTTCCCGCGAAGTGGCCGATCTTTTATGCCGTCAGGCGGCTGTTTCCGGTCTGGTGCGCCTCGATATCGCCCAGTCGATCATCGTGCTTCCATACCACATGATCAGTCTGAAAAACCGGCAGATGTCGACCCTGGCGGTTCGATTGCAGGATCTCGTCATGCGGGAATTTTCCGCGCGCTGAGTGCACGGGACAGGACTTTGGCAAAAGCCTCCGGCATCTGTACTGAAAATGCCGATAACGGCTTGTTTTTCCGGACGTGCCTCCCTTTAATGGTGGGGGAGTTTGCTTTTGCTGCAAGGCAATGCCTGGGGCATGTTTCGTTTTGTAGGGGATTATAGAAACGAAAAAATGTTCTCTAACAAAGGCTTGATGGGATTTTGGATTTTTGAGAAAACTCCAAAATGTTCCAGATCAAGGCGAGGGGATGTTGCCTGATGGATAAGAGGTTATCCGGAATTTCTCCGTGATGCTGTCTTGTGTGCAAAATGCAAAACTGATGCCGATGAACGGTATCGTGTCGGAGACATTATGAGCTGAGCGGACGACAGCCGTCAGATCTCATGGTGATAGAGGGTCAGGAGGTTGCTTTGACTTTAAAAATTGGCTCACCAAAGGAATTATATGCCGGTGAAGCCCGCGTGGCGATGACGCCGGACAGCGCGGGAGCTTTGCAGAAACTGGGTTATGCCTGCCTGATCGAAACCGGTGCCGGCAAGGCGGCTGGCTTTTCCGACGAGGCCTACGCAAAAGCCGGTGTTTCGGTTGTCAGCAGTGCCGAGGCGCTTTATGCCGAAGCCGACATCATTGCCAAGGTTCGCCCGCCGGAAGACGTTGAAGTCGCGCGGCTCGGCCAGGGTAAGACGCTGATTTCCTTCTTCTATCCGGCGCAGAACAAGGAGCTTCTGGAGGCTGCGAAGGACAAGGGCGCAAACGTCATTGCCATGGACATGGTGCCGCGCATTTCGCGTGCGCAGAAGATGGATGCGCTTTCCTCCATGGCCAATATCGCCGGCTATCGCGCCGTCATTGAGGCCGGTAACAATTTTGGCCGCTTCTTCACCGGTCAGGTGACAGCGGCGGGCAAGATCCCCCCCGCCAAGGTGCTGGTGGTTGGGGCCGGTGTTGCCGGTCTTGCTGCTGTCGGCACCAGTGTCTCGCTCGGCGCGATCACCTATGCCTTCGACGTGCGCCCGGAAGTGGCCGAACAGATCGAAAGCATGGGGGCGGAATTCGTCTTCCTCGATTTCAAGGGCGAGCAGCAGGATGGCGCCGCCACCGGCGGCTATGCCGCGCCGTCCTCGCCGGAATTTCGGGAAGCGCAACTGAAGAAATTCCGCGAGCTTGCGCCTGAGATCGACATCGTCATTACCACGGCGCTGATCCCGGGCCGCGATGCGCCGAAGCTTTGGCTTGCCGACATGGTTGCGGCGATGAAGCCCGGTTCGGTGATCGTCGATCTTGCCGCAGAGCGTGGCGGCAATTGCGATCTGACGGTGGCCGACCAGCGCGTCGTTTCCGACAATGGCGTGATCGTCATCGGCTATACGGATTTTCCAAGCCGCATGGCGGCGCAGTCCTCGACGCTCTATTCCACCAATATCCGCCACATGATGACGGATCTGACACCGGGCAAGGATGGCAAGCTCGTCCATAATATGGAAGACGACGTCATTCGCGGCGCAACCGTGACCTATGAGGGTGAGATCACTTATCCCCCGCCGCCGCCGAAGATCAAGGCGATTGCTGCCGCCAAGCCGAAGGAAAAGGCCAAGGAGCCGACACCGGAAGAGAAGCGGGCGAAGGAACTGGCGGATTTCAAGGCCCAGACGAAGAGCCAGGTGACATTGCTTGCCATCGGCACGCTGCTGATGCTGATTGTCGGGGCCTATGCACCGGCAAGCTTCATGAGCCATTTTATTGTCTTCGTCTTGGCGTGCTTCGTCGGTTTCCAGGTCATCTGGGGTGTCAGCCATGCGCTGCATACACCGCTGATGGCGGTCACCAACGCCATTTCCGGCATCATCATTCTCGGCGCGCTCTTGCATACCGGCTCGGACAATTGGGTCGTTCTGCTTCTGGCGGCGCTGTCGGTGCTGATTGCGACGATCAATATTGTCGGCGGTTTCCTCGTGACGCGGCGCATGCTCGCCATGTTCCAGAAGTCCTGACGGGGAGGGGATATTCATGTCTATCGGTATCGTTTCGGCAGCCTATGTCGCTGCCGCCATTCTCTTCATCCTCTCGCTCGGCGGTCTGTCCGGCCAGGAAAGCGCAAAACGCGCCGTCTGGTATGGCATGGTCGGCATGGCGCTGGCCGTGGTTGCGACGATTTTCGGCCCCGGCGTCGGTCACTGGTTCCTCATTCTGGTCATGCTGGCGGTTGGTGCGCTGATCGGCTATTTCGTCGCCAACCGGGTGCAGATGACGGAAATGCCGCAGCTTGTTGCAGCATTGCACAGCTTCGTCGGCCTTGCTGCCGTGTTCATCGGCTATAATGCCCATATCGAAGAGGCCTCCGTCGCCCATCTCGATGAAGCGGGCAAGGCCGCGCTGACCGGATTTGCCGCACTTCTGGCGCAAAAACTTCCGGCAGAACTGGCGATCATGAAGGTCGAGGTGTTTCTCGGTGTCTTCATCGGGGCCGTCACTTTCACCGGCTCGGTCATCGCCTTCGGCAAACTTGCCGGCAAGGTGGATGGCAAGGCGAAGAAACTGCCGGGCGGCCATGTCTGGAACGCCAGCGCTGCTGCCCTGTCGCTGATCCTGCTGATCGTCTATTTCAACACCGGTGGGCTCTGGGCGCTCATCCTGATGACGCTTCTGGCCTTCTTCATCGGCTATCACCTGATCATGGGCATCGGCGGCGCCGACATGCCGGTGGTGGTGTCGATGCTGAACTCCTATTCCGGCTGGGCAGCGGCGGCCATCGGCTTCACGCTCGGGAACGATCTGCTTATCGTCACCGGCGCGCTGGTCGGCTCTTCCGGCGCGATCCTCTCCTATATCATGTGCAAGGCGATGAACCGCTCCTTCGTGTCGGTCATCCTCGGCGGCTTCGGTACGACCACGGGACCGGCCATGGAAATTACAGGCGAACAGGTGGCTATCGATGCCGAAGGTGTGGCCAATGCGCTGAACGAAGCCGACAGCGTGATCATCGTACCGGGCTATGGCATGGCGGTGGCGCAGGCCCAGCAGGCGGTGTCAGAACTGACGCGTAAACTGCGCGCCGCCGGCAAAAACGTCCGCTTCGCCATCCATCCGGTGGCAGGCCGTCTGCCGGGCCACATGAACGTGCTGCTCGCCGAAGCCAAGGTGCCCTATGACGTCGTGATGGAAATGGATGAGATCAACGACGATTTCCCGCAAACCGACGTCGTCATCGTCATCGGCTCCAACGACATCGTCAATCCGGCGGCAGAAGAAGACCCCAACAGCCCGATCGCCGGCATGCCGGTGCTCGAGGTCTGGAAAGCCAAGCAGGTCTTCGTCTCCAAACGCGGCCAGGGCACCGGCTATTCCGGCATCGAAAACCCGCTATTCTATAAGGAGAATACGCGGATGTTCTATGGCGACGCGAAGAAGTCGATCAATGATCTGTTGCCGCTGATCAAGTAGGATCTTGTGGATTTAAGAGATGGAAAGTCGGGTGGAGACGCCCGGCTTTTTTTATTATCAATTTTTGTCTTTATTGTATTTATATTTTAATCGCGTAGCTCTGTGTAATATTTAAATAAAGAAAATATAATTTTCTTTTTTGATTTGAACATAAAAAGACTGGGTATAATCTTATTATTTTTATTTTTAATAAATCTTGGTATTGTGATATCAATTCGCCAAGGGTGAAATTTTACGTTATGTTTTTTTATGTATATCTCCATAACGTCTGCTTTTTTCCATCTTCCTATTTTTGTGAATTTAATTGTTATTTTATCCCATGCGATTTTTTCATTTGAAATTCGATAGTCGGCAAATCCGAATTCGTCTATTATTAAAAATGGTGTCTTTCGAATGAAATCTACATATATGTTTGATATTGAATAGATGATTGCTGCTATTGGGGTGATGGCAATGATTATGAATTTGAAAAATAAAACAGGATTTATGTTTTTAATATCGATTTCATTTTTATGAATTGCTCTATATAATAAATATATTGAAATAAATAAAACTATTGATAATATAAATTGTAATATACCTAATATTTTTTGATTTTTGGTATGTTCTAGAGTGAATGGTAATGATATATTTATTTTCTCTTTTATTCCATATTCGTATTTTACGGGTTCATAGATAGAGATTGAATTTGAATTTTCCCCCATGTGTTCCATCTGTTTTACCCAAGCGGAGTTGAAGATGTAATCACGTTACATCACAGCCCCAACCTGCCAAGGCACAAACTCGTTATCACCCAGCCCCAGAATCTCCGACTTGGTCTTCTGCCCTGACGCAGAGGCCAGCACGAGATCGAGGATTTCGCGGCCCTTGGCCTCAATGGACACACCGTCGCTGATCATGTCGCCGCAGTTCAAATCCATGTCGTCGGGCATGGACTGGTAGAGTTTCGTATTGGTGGCGAGCTTGATGGTGGGGGCAGGTTTGGAGCCGAAGGCGGAGCCACGGCCGGTGGTGAAGACCAGCATCTGCGCGCCGCCGGCGATCTGGCCGGTGGCTGAGACCGGATCATAGCCGGGCGTGTCCATGAAGACGAAGCCGGGGGTTTCGATGCGTTCGCCATAGGCCAGCACATCAGTGAGCGGTGTGCTGCCCGCCTTGGCGGCAGCGCCGAGTGATTTTTCCAGAATGGTGGTCAGCCCGCCCAGTTTGTTGCCGGGGCTTGGATTGTTGTCCATCGAACCCCGGTTCATCCGCGTATAATCTTCCCACCAGCGGATGCGGGAAATCAGCCTGTCGCCGATCTCTTTGGAGGCGGCGCGGCGCAGCAGCAATTGCTCGGCCCCGTAGATTTCCGGGGTTTCCGACAGGATGACCGTTCCGCCCATGCCGACCAAGAGATCGGAAGCGACACCCAGCGCCGGATTGGCGGTGATGCCTGAAAACCCGTCCGAGCCGCCGCATTGCAGGGCAAGCTTCAGTTCCGAGGCCGGGATCGGCTGGCGCTGAACGGCGTTCACCTCCGGCAGGATGGTTTTGATGTGGTCGACAAGCTGGCGAATGGTCGCCGCTGTGCCGCCATTGTCCTGAATGGTCAGGCCGAAAAAGCGGCTGTCGTCATTGCCGCCATAGAGCATTTTCATCCGGGCAAGCTGCATCACCTCGCAGCCAAGGCCGACAAAGACGGCAGCCCCGACATTGGGGTGGGTGGCATAGCCCCAGAGCACCCGCTGCAACAGCTCCGCTCCTTCGCCGCCCGCATCCATGCCGCAGCCGGTGCCATGCGCAAAAGCGGCGACGCCATCGACATTGGGGTAGTTTTCTAAAATGCCGGAACGATTGATCTCATCGGCCGCCCGGCGGATGACGGTGGCGGAACAGTTTACCGTGGCGCAGATGGCGATATAATTGCGCGTGCCTGCCTGTCCATTGGCGCGGCGATAGCCCATGAACTGGGCGGTTTCGATCTTCGGCACGGCGGCCAGCGCCTTGTCGTAATCGGCGCCGATCTCGTAATGCTGGTCATGCGCACCGAAGGAACAGTTGTCGGTATGCACATGGCTGCCCGCAGCAATCGCCCGGCTGGCATAGCCGATCACCTGACCGAATTTGACGATCGCGCCGCCCTCGGCAATATCGGTCAGCGCCAGCTTGTGGCCGCGCGCCACCGGATGATCAAGTGGCTCACCAAAACCCAGCGGCTGCGCGCCAGCCTCCGCCGGATCAGTGAGGATCGCGACAGTGTCGTTCGGATGCAGACGCAGGGTTCTGGCGGTTTTAGGCATAAGACACATCCTGATGGGTCAGCGCGCAAATGACGCCGCGCAGTTCGGCAAGGCCGCGCAACCGGCCGATCAGCGGATAGCCGGGATGGGTGCCGCTATCGATGTCGGAGAGCAGTTCATGGCCATGATCGGGGCGGAAGGGAATTTCCCAGTCCTCCCGGCCTTCTTGCTTGCGGCGGCGCTCTTCCGCCACCAGTGCCGCCGCCAGCGCCACCATGTCGGTGTCGCCGTCAAGATGGGCGGCTTCCTGAAAGGAGCCATCCTTTTCTTTGGCGACATTGCGCAAATGGGCGAAATGAATGCGGCTGGCAAAGCGTTTGGCAATCGCCGGAACATCGTTCTTCGGATTGGCTCCGAGCGAGCCGGAGCACAGCGTCAGCCCATTGGCGATGCTGTCCTGCTCGGCCATGATCCAGGCAATGTCGTCTTCGCAGGAAACGATGCGCGGCAGGCCGAGAATATCGCGCGGCGGGTCGTCGGGATGGACGCAGAACCGCATGCCCAGCTCTTCCGCCGCAGGTATGATCTCGGCGAGGAAACGGGCGTAATTGGCGCGGATCTCATCGCGGCCAATGCCGTCATAGCGCTTCAATGCCTCGCGCAAACCATTGATGTCATAGCGGTCGAAAGCGCCGGGCAGGCCGGACATGATGCTGTTCAAAAGCTGCTGGCGCAGGCCCTCGCTGGAGGCGTCGAACCAGTCTTTGGCGGCGGCGCGTACCTCTTCGGAATAATCGGCCTCGGCGCCATCACGCTCCAGCATGTGGATTTCAAAGGCGGCCATATGCGGCTGCGAAAAGCGCAAGGCGGTGCCGCCGCGCTTGACCGGCGCGTCGAGCTGGGTTCGTGTCCAGTCGAGCAGCGGCATGAAATTATAGCAGATGGTCCTGATGCCGGCAGAGGCGAGGTTTTTCATCGACTGGCGGTAATTGGCAAACAGGCGTTCCAGATTACCTTCGCCGCGCTTGATGTCTTCATGGATCGGCAGGCTTTCCACCACCACCCAGTCAAGCCCGAGGCCCGCATCCGCGATTTCGTCGCGGCGGGCCAGAATGGCCTCTTCGGTCCAGACCTCGCCATAGGGTATCTCATGCAGGGCGTGGACGATGCCGGTTGCGCCGGTCTGCGCCACGTCCGAAAGGGTAATGCGGTCGAAGGGACCGTACCAGCGCCAGCTTTCCTTCATGAAATCATATCCTTGATTGTCTTCAATGCGCCCTGGCCAGCAAGGCGCGTATAAGCGGTGACGAGGGTGTTGCGGAACGTGTCGTTTGCCGCAAGCGTTTCGGGGAAAATCTCCCGCACGGTCAAAAGTGCTGCCACCTTGGCTGCCGGGGTGTGAGCGCCATCGCTCAGGCCCTTGAGACGGGCCGCAAGAGGATCGCGCACATCGATTGGCTTACCCTGTTCATCGACGCCGCCAACATAGCGCATCCAGGCGGCAACCGCGAGTGCAAGGCCTGAAATTGGCCGGTCTGCGGCGAGATTTTCCGCCACGGTGCCGAGCAGGCGCTGCGGCAGTTTTTGTGAACCGTCCATGGCGATCTGCCAGGTGCGGTGGCGGATCGCCGGATTGGCATAGCGGGTAAAGAGCGCCGCTGTATAATCAGCCAGGCTGACGCCGGGTGGCGCTTTCAGGCCGGGGGTGATTTCCTTGGCCCAGAGATATTGGCAAAACCGGGCAAGATCGGCATCGGCGGCACATTCGGCAATGGTTTCCTTACCCGCCAGATAGCCGAGATAGGCAAGTGATGAATGGGTGCCGTTCAGGCAGCGCAGCTTCATATGTTCGTAAGGCGTGACATTGTCGACCAGCTCGACACCGACCTTGCCGAGATCGGGACGTGCGCCATCGACGAAACGATCTTCCACCACCCATTGGCGGAAGGGCTCGTGCATCACGGGCGAAGCGTCGAAACGTCCGGTCATGGCGGCAACCCGCTCAATGTCTTCCGGCTTGGTGGCAGGCACGATGCGATCGACCATGGTTGAGGGAAACGCCCCTTCGGTCCCGATCCAGCGGGCCAGATCTTCATCGACCAGAGCGGCAAATTCGCTAACGACCCCTTTCACCACCCTGCCGTTTTCCGGCAGGTTGTCGCAGCACAGCACGGTAAAGGGTTTTACGCCCGCTGCATGGCGGCGGGCAAGGGCGCGCACAATCATGCCGATGGCCGTCACCGGATTGTCGGGATGGGCAAGATCGTGGATGATATCGGGATGGTTACGGTTCAGTTTTCCGGTGGAGGGTTCGTGGCAATAGCCCTTTTCCGTCACTGTCAGGCTAACGATCTTCACGGCGGGATCGCTCATCTGTTCGAGCACGGCCTCAGGATTTTCACGCGCCACCAGCACGCCGTTCAAGACGCCGATAACGTGCGGATGTTCGCCATCCGGGCCGAGCTCGACGGCGGTATAGGCAAAATCCTGCGGCGCCATCGCATCGCGCTGATCCGGGCGCATCAGGCTGACGCCGATGATGCCCCAGTCGCCGCCGGATGCTTTCATTGCTTCCTCGATATAGATCGCCCCATGGGCGCGGAAAAAGGCGCCAAGGCCAAGATGCACGATGCCGGTTGCAGCGCGCGGTCCTTCTGGTCGCGTCAGACGGTCAATCCCTTCGGCCATGGAGCCTCCCTTTTGTTTTTATAGCGTCTTCACAGTTTATAGGCCTTCTTCGCCAGGCCATAGGCGAGATCGCGGGCCACGTCTTCCGCCTCATCCTCATCCAGCCTGCCGGTGGTGACCAGATGGGCAAGATAGGCGCAATCGACCCGGCGGGCCACATCGTGACGGGCGGGAATGGAGCAGAAGGCGCGGGTGTCGTCGTTGAAGCCGACTGTGTTGTAAAAACCGGCGGTTTCCGTGGTCATTTCCCGGTAGCGGCGCATGCCTTCGGGGCTGTCATAGAACCACCAGGCCGGGCCGAGCTTCAGCGCCGGATAGGCGCCGGCCAGCGGCGCCAGTTCTCGGGCATAGGCGGTCTCGTCCAGCGTGAACAGGATGATCGTCAGGTCGCGCTCCATGCCAACGGCGTCGAGCAGCGGTTTCAGGGCGCGGACATAATCGGTGCGGGTCGGAATATCGAAGCCTTTGTCGCGCCCATGGCTGGTCATGACACCGGCGGAATGGTTGCGGTATGCACCGGGATGGATCTGCATGACCAGCCCGTCTTCCAGCGACATGCGCGCCATTTCCGTCAGCATATGGCCACGGAAGGCGTCGGCCTCTTCAGCACTGATACGGCCTGTCAAGGCCTTGTCGAACAGGGCTTTCGCCTCGCTTTCAGGCAGATTTTCCGTGCGTGCCGTGGCGTGTCCATGGTCGGTGCTGGTCGCGCCATAGGATTTGAAAAAGGCGCGGCGGTTGCGATGCGCGTCCAGATAGCCGCTCCAGTTCGTGGCGTTCACGCCAGCCAAAGCGCCAAAGCGTTCGATATTGGCAGCAAAGCCTTCAAATTCCGGATCGATGACGGCATCGGGGCGATAGGCGGTGATCACGCGGCCATCCCAGCCGGAGGCGCGGATCATCTCATGCCATTTCAGTTCGTCCAGCGGGCTTTCAGTGGTGGCGATCACCTCGATGTCGAAGCTCTTGAACAGGGCGCGCGGCAGAAATTGCGGTTTTTGCAGACAATCGGAAATGTGATCGTAAATCTCGTCCGCCGTGCTTGCCGAAAGCCGCTTGGTCACACCGAACACATCATGAAAGGCATGTTCCAGCCACATGCGGCTCGGGGTGGCGCGGAAGAGATGGAAATTTTCGGCAAACAGTCGCCAGATCTTACGGCCATCGGTTTCCACCGGCCCGCCATCGAGACGCGGCACGCCCAGATCCGGCAATGCCACGCCTTGCGAAGCCAGCATGCGGAAGACATAGTGATCCGGCACGACAAAAAGCTGGGCGGGATCGGGAAACGGCTTGTTTTCCGCATACCAGCGCGGATCGGTATGGCCATGCGGGCTGACGATCGGCAGCAGTCTGACAATCTCGTAAAGCGCGCGCGCAATGGTGCGGCTTGAATAATCGAGCGGAAACAGTCTGTCGGGGTTGAGCATGTCCTGATCTCCTGAAATATGGCATGGTGAACCATCAGGGCCGGATGGCGCGCCAAAGGTTGAAGAATGTCGTTTGCGTCCCTTTGTGCGATGCCTGCCAGAGTGACGCTTCAGGACGATAATGACCTCACGGCTTTGCGGATTTGCGGTGGCTCAAATGTCCCTTGAAAACGCTTCACAATCTGCTTCTTGTGTTGAACCCTTTGTGTAGGATCTGTCACGCTATGCTGTTGAATATCTCTGTTTTCAACGCGATAGGGCGGTAGACGAAAACCTGTTTGCATTCCTTGTCTAATCTAATATGTTAGTATGCAACGTCTGTCAATGGAGCTTGAATGGTTGACGCTTCACCTTTGGGAGGCCTGGATCTGCGCAGGCAGCCTTCCGTTACCGATCAGGTTTTCGACGCGCTTTACCGCCAGATCGTCGAGCTTCAACTCGCGCCCGGGGCAAAACTGTCGGAAGTGGACGTGGCCCGCCAGATGGGTGTGTCGCGCCAGCCGGTGCGCGATGCGTTTTATCGCCTGTCGCAGCAGGGCTTTTTGTTGATCCGCCCGCAAAGGGCGACAGTTGTTACCCATATTTCGGTCGATGGCGTGATGCAGGCCCGTTTCATTCGCACCGCGCTGGAGCTGGAGACGGTGCGAGCGGCGGCAGTCAACCTGACGGATGCGGCTTTTGCGGCGCTGGATGCGCTGATGCTGCGCCAGCGTCAGGCGGTGGCGGCAGGCGACAAGCGCCTGTTTCACGCGCTGGACGATGAATTCCATCAGCAGATCTGTGTCTTGTCCGGCCATGATTATGCCTGGACGCTGATCCGCGAGAGCAAGGCCCATATGGACCGGGTACGCTATCTCAGCCTGTCTTTCGGGGCTGATAGCACACTTGACGATCATGACAGCCTTCTGAATGCGTTGAAGGCCCGCGATGGCGAAAAGGCTGCGGCGGCGATGCGGGTGCATCTGTCACGCATCGTCTCGATCATCAGCCGCCTGAAGGAAAGTCACGGCCATTATTTTGCCAGCGAGTGAGGAAGCATGACAGGAAAACGCATCTTGGCCATCGGCGAGTGCATGGTGGAAATGGCCCCGCGGGATGACGGCGCCTTTAGCCGCAATTTCGCCGGCGACAGTTTCAACACGGCCTGGTATCTGCGGCGCATCCTGCCGCAGCCGGATACGGTCGATTATTGTTCGGCCATCGGGACGGATGCCATTTCCGAGACGATGGCCGATTTCATTGCAAAAGCAGGCATCGGCACCGATTTCATCCGGCGCATCGGCGACCGCACGGTTGGTCTCTATATGATCGAGCTGAAAGATGGCGAGCGCAGCTTCAGCTACTGGCGCGGTCAGTCGGCGGCGAAGCTTCTGGCAGCGGAGCCCGATTTTCTAGAGGAGGCGGTCAAAGATCGTGATTTGATCCACTTCTCCGGTATCACACTCGCCATCCTGAGCGAGGAGCATCGCCCTGTTCTGATGGACGCCCTGCAAAAGGCGCGCGCAGCCGGGGCCGTTATCGCTTTCGATCCGAACATGCGGGCACGCCTTTGGCCGGATGGCGACACGATGCGCAACGCGGTGATGGCGGCAGCGGCGGTTGCCGATATCGTCTTGCCCTCTTTCGATGAGGACGGACCGGTCTTTGGTGACGTCGATCCCGTCGCGACCATTGCCCGCTACCGGGATGCTGGCGCGACAACAGTGGTGGTCAAGAACGGCGCAGGCCGCATTCACGCCTTCGAGGCGGGTGAGGGGGGCGTCACCTTCGATCCGGTTCCGGTGGCGACCGTCGTCGATAGCACGGCGGCAGGTGACAGTTTCAATGCCGCCTTTCTCGCCGCACGGCTTCAGGGGGAAGTGATGGCCGTTTCTCTTGCGAATGGCGCGGCCCTGTCGGCGCGCGTGATCGGCAGCCGGGGGGCTCTGGTCGAGCTGTAAGCGGCCAGAACCTTTCTGCGTGAGATTCCATGTGTTTTTTGGGCACTGCTTATTTTTTGGCTTGAAGCGTGGCTGTCTTTGGCTCTACGATCAGTGAAAATCGATTGGCGGGCCATAGATGATGTTTATCAAGGGCTTGGTCACGGTGTCAGGACGTTGCCTTGTGTTTTTGGGCCTTGTGTTTTTGGGCCTTGTTTTTCGGGGCCGCGGTTTTCCTGGTAGCGTTTCTGGATGGTGGATCGGGTCCGGTCCCGGCGGTCGATGCAGTCAGGTCTCGTCAGGGTGATTTCATGCAACTGGTTTTCGATGGGCATAATGATGTCCTCCTGCGTCTGTGGAGGGCTCATGCCGCCGGAATCGATCCAGTGCGTCAGTTTCAGGGTGGCACGCGCGAAGGCCATATCGATGCCTTGCGCGCCCGCGCCGGCGGGTTGGCAGGCGGGCTCTGCGCCATCTATATCCCCTCCATGGTCGATTTCGTTCTGACGGAACCGGATGCGAAGGGCCATTACAACACCCCTCTCGACCGGCAGCTGGAGCGCGCTCCCTCGCTCGATATCGCGCTGCAGATGGCGGCGATTGCGCTGCGTCTGGAGCGGGCCGGTGGCTGGCGGCTGTGCCGAAGCGTTGCCGAGATCCGCAAGGCGATGGAGGATGGTATTTTTGCCGCTGTCCTGCATATGGAAGGCTGCGAGGCCATCGATGCCGATCTTTCGGCGCTGGAGGTTTTTTATAAAGCGGGGCTGCGGTCGCTGGGGCCGGTCTGGAGCCGCCCGAATATTTTCGGCCATGGCGTGCCTTTC
This sequence comes from Allorhizobium sonneratiae, assembly GCF_023700755.1. Taxonomy (GTDB): domain Bacteria; phylum Pseudomonadota; class Alphaproteobacteria; order Rhizobiales; family Rhizobiaceae; genus Allorhizobium; species Allorhizobium sonneratiae. Next base: position 53,559 of record NZ_JAMKOJ010000001.1, read on the forward strand.
GCCTATCCGATGTCGCCCGATACCGGGCCGGGGCTGACGCCGCTCGGCTTCGAGCTGGTCAAGGCCTGCGACCGGATGGGGATTGCCATCGATCTGGCCCATATCACGGAAAAGGGCTTCTGGGATGTGGCGAAAACCTCGGAAGGGCCGCTGATCGCCAGCCATTCCAATGTTCATGCCCTCACACCGGTCGCCCGCAACCTGACCGACCGGCAAATGGATGCGATCCGCGAACGCAAGGGGCTGGCCGGGCTGAACTATGCCGTTACCATGCTGCGGTCCGATGCCCGTGACGTGGCCGAAACGCCGTTGACGGATATGGTGCGCCATATCGATTACATGGTCGAGCGCATGGGCATCGATTGCGTGGCGCTGGGGTCTGATTTCGACGGCGCAACCGTTCCGGCAAGCATTCGCGACGCCAGCGGCAATCAGCGGCTGATCGAAGCGCTGAAGACGGCCGGTTATCATGACAGTGAAATTGCCATGATTGCCCGCGAGAACTGGCTGCGGGTTCTGGGAACCATCTGGCACGATTGATGCTTTGTCAGGACGGACGGGCCTGTCTTTGGCTTTGTTTTTGTAACCCAGATCAAACATCAGCGTGAATTTGACCACGACAAAGGAAAAAGGGGATTGGATATGGCTGCCAAGATCAGCAGACGCGATTATCTTCTGGCGACCGGAACCGGTCTGGCGATGGCCATGGCCGGTGTGACGAAAAGCGCTTATGCGGCAACGCCCAAGGACACGCTGGTCGTCGGCTGGCAGATCGACGACATCATCACCTTCGATCCGGGCGAATCCTTCGAAATGTCGGCACAGGAAATCATTTCCGTCACCTATCAGACCCTGGTGACGCTCGATGCCGACGATCCGCTGAAGATCCAACCATGGCTCGCCGAAAGCTGGATGGTCTCCGATGACGGTATGACCTATTCCTTCAAGATCAGAAAGAATGCGGTCTTTGCCTCCGGCAATCCGGTGACGGCGGCCGATGTTGCCTATAGTTTCGAGCGGGCAATCAAGCTCAACAAGAACCCGGCTTTCATTCTGCAACAGTTTGGCCTGACCGCCGACAACATCACCGACAAGGCCAAGGCGGTCGATGATATGACCTTCCAGTTCGCCGTCGACAAGGCTTATGCGCCGAGTTTCGTGCTGAACTGCCTGCGGGCAAAGGTCGCCTCGATCGTCGATAAAAAGCTGGTGGAAAGCCATGCTGCGAAAGTGACGCCGACGGCGGATTACAAATTCGACACGGATTTCGGCAATGGCTGGCTGAAGACCCATTATGCCGGTTCGGGCGCCTTTACCATCCGTGACTGGCGCGCCAATGAGCTGGTGGTTCTCGAGCGCAATCCAAAATTCTGGGACGGCAAGGCCAAGCTTGCCCGCATCATCTATCGCCATATGAAGGAAAGTGCGGGTCAGCGTCTGGCGCTGCAGAACGGCGATATCGATATTGCCCGCAACCTGACCCCGGTGGACGTTGCAGCGCTGTCGACCAACAAGGACGTCAATATTCTTTCTGCCGCGCAAGGCGACAATTACTATTTCAGCCTCAACCAGAAGAACCAGTATCTGTCCAAGCCGGAAGTGCGCGAGGCGCTGAAATATCTGGTCGATTACGACGGCATTCAGGCAACCCTGATCAAGAGCATCGGCGAAATCCATCAGGCCTTCATTCCGACCGGCATGCTGGGCGCGGTCAACGACAATCCTTACAAGCTTGATGTCGCCAAGGCGAAGCAACTGCTGGAAAAGGCGGGGCTGAAGGATGGCTTCTCTGTCACCATGGATGTGCGCAGTACAGAACCGGTCACCAGCATTGCCCAATCGATCCAGCAGACCTTTGGTCAGGCCGGTGTCAAGCTGGAGTTGATCCCCGGCGATGGCAAGCAGACGCTGACCAAATACCGCGCCCGCAACCACGATATCTATATCGGCGACTGGGGCACCGATTACTGGGACCCGAATTCCAACACCCAGGCTTTTGCCTCCAATGCTGACAATTCCGACAATACGAGGCTGAAGACGCTTGCCTGGCGCAATGCCTGGGATATTCCTGAACTGACCAAGCAGACGGAAGCCGCCCTTTTGGAGCGCGACACCAACAAGCGCGCATCCCTTTACGAGGATATTCAGAAGAAGGTGATGAGCGAAGGCCCCTTCGTGCTGATCTATCAGAAGATCGCCGTGGCCGGCGTCCGCAAGGATGTCACAGGTTTCCGCATGTTGCCCACCTCTGACATGTCGCTGATGGTGAATGTGACGAAGGCATAAGGAGCTGCCCTTGGCTGCGGTCGAACCCCATGCCGGTGGGGGCGGGCTTTCGCATCGAAAGCGCTCCCGTCCCCTGCGACTCGTGAAATCCCTGATCGGCTTTCTGATCACGGTGGCGACCACCTATCTCGGCCTGCTGGCCGTCACCTTTTTCATCGGTCGGGTCATTCCGATCGATCCGGTGCTGGCCATTCTCGGTGATCGCGCGCCACAGGACATGGTGGAGGCGACGCGGCGGGCGCTGGGGCTCGATCAGCCGCTTTATGTGCAGTTCTATATCTATGTGCAAAAGGCGCTGACCGGGGATTTCGGCACTTCGGTGCTGACCACCAATCCGGTGATGCAGGATATCGTCCGCGTCTTTCCGGCAACCATCGAGCTTGCCACGCTCGGTACGTTGATCGGGGCGGTGGTCGGTATTCCGCTCGGCGTGCTGGCGGCGGTCAAACGCGGCAGCCTTGTTGACCAGATCGTCCGCTTCGTCGGGCTTCTCGGCTATTCCATGCCGATCTTCTGGTTGGCGCTTCTGGCTTTGCTGCTGTTTTACGCCCGTCTGCACTGGGTCGCCTATCCGGGCCGGGTCGATGTCGCCTATGAATACAGTTTTACCCCGATCACCGGTTTTTACCTGATCGATGCCGCCTGGCAGGGGGCCTGGGATGTGGAATGGGATTTGCTGCGCCACATCGTTCTGCCCGCCGGTCTGCTCGGCTACCTGTCGCTTGCCTATATCGCCCGCATGACCCGCTCCTTCATGCTGAGCGAACTGACCCAGGAATATGTGGTGGCGGCCCGCGCCAAGGGCCTGTCCGAGCGGCGGATCATCTGGCGTCATGCGCTGCGCAATGCCGCCGTGCCGCTGGTGACGGTGATTGCGCTCTCCTATGCCAGCCTGCTTGAAGGTTCGGTGCTGACCGAGACGATCTTCTCCTGGCCGGGGATCGGGCTTTACATCACCAATTCGCTGCAAAATGCCGATATGAATGCGGTGCTGGGCGGAACCATCGTCATCGGTTCGGTCTTCATCGGCATCAATCTCCTGTCGGACCTGCTTTATCGCACTCTGGACCCAAGGACACGCAGGCGATGACGGCGCAATCCCAAAGCCTCAGAGACTGGCTGCTGTCGGAGCGGCCGCAATCGCGCCGTCAGGCGCGGCTCGGTCGCGCCTATGTCATCTGGCGGCAGTTTTCCGCCAATCGGCTGGCCGTCTTTGGTCTGGTCATCATTCTGGCGCTGATCGTGGTGGCGGCGCTGGCCAATCTCATCGCCACCCATGATCCCTATATCGGCAATCTTACCCATGCGCGGCTTCTCGCCCCCGGCACGGACGGCTATCTGCTCGGCACCGACGATCAGGGCCGCGATATCTTCTCCCGGCTGGTCTTCGGCTCGCGCATCACGCTCCTGGTCGTGGTGCTGGTGGCCATCATTGCCGCGCCCATCGGCCTTGTCGTCGGCACGGTCTCCGGCTATGCCGGTGGCTGGGTCGATGCCGTCCTGATGCGCATCACCGATATTTTCCTCGCCTTTCCCAAGCTGGTTCTGGCGCTGGCGCTGGTGGCCGCACTCGGCCCCGGCATTGAAAACGCCATTCTCGCCATTGCCGTCACCTCCTGGCCGCCTTATGCCCGCATTGCACGCGCCGAAACGCTGACCTTTCGCCGCTCCGACTATATTGCGGCGGTGAAGCTGATGGGGGCATCGCCGGCCCGGATCGTTTTCCTGCATATCGTGCCGCTTTGCCTCTCCTCGCTGATCGTGCGCGTCACGCTGGATATGGCCGGCATTATTCTGACAGCGGCGGGGCTCGGTTTTCTCGGGCTCGGCGCGCAGCCGCCCATGCCGGAATGGGGGGCGATGATCGCCGATGGCCGCCGCTTCATTCTCGATCAATGGTGGGTCGCGGCGATGCCGGGCTTTGCCATCCTGATTGTCAGCCTCGGTTTCAATCTGCTGGGCGACGGCTTGCGCGATGCGCTTGACCCAAAGGAGGCCGGGCAATGAGTGCGCTTTTGACGGTCGACAATCTGCGTGTGTCCTTCCCGACCCGCACCGGAATGGTCGAGGCAGTGCGCGGCGTGTCCTTCACGCTCGGGCGCGAGCGGCTTGGCATTGTCGGTGAATCCGGCTCGGGCAAATCGCAGACCGGTCGGGCGATCATGGGGCTGACGCCGCCGCAGGCGATGATCAGCGCCGACCGGCTGTCCTTTGACGGCCTTGATCTTCTGACGCTGAAGCCTGCCGCACGGCGCACTCTGCGCGGCAAGCGCATGGCGATGATCCTGCAAGATCCGAAATATTCGCTCAATCCGGTGATGACGATCGGCGCGCAGATCGTCGAGACGCTGCTGACCCATGAGCGGCTGACAAAGGCCGAAGCCAGGAGCCGGGCGCTCGACATGCTTTCGGCGGTGCAGATTTCCGATCCGGAGCGGGTGTTCCGGCTCTATCCGCATGAGGTCTCCGGCGGCATGGGCCAGCGGGCGATGATCGCCATGATGCTGGTCTGCGGACCGGAGCTGCTGATTGCCGACGAACCGACATCGGCGCTCGATGTGACAGTGCAGCTTGACGTTCTCGATATTCTCGACCGGCTGGTCAAGGAGCGTGGCATGGGGCTGATCTTTGTCTCCCATGATCTGCGGCTTGTCTCCTCCTTCTGCGACCGGGTGCTGGTGATGTATGCGGGCCGGGTTGTCGAGGAAATCGCGGCGGCGAAACTGCAAGAGGCGCAGCATCCCTATACGCAGGGCCTGTTGAACTGTCTGCCGAAACTGGATCAGGATCGCCATCCCCTGCCGGTGCTGTCGCGTCAGGAGGACTGGTCCCGATGAGCGACGCGTTGATCATTGACGACATGAGCGTCCGCTTTGACGATTTTCTGGCGCTGAAGGGTGTCAGCATCGCGGTGAGAAAGGGCGAAAGCTTTGGCCTTGTCGGCGAATCCGGCTCCGGCAAATCGACCCTTTTACGAGCGGTTGCCGGTTTGAACGATTTCAGTGCAGGTCGTTTGCAGGTCGACGGCCGCGACTATGGCGGCACGCGCCGCCACAAGGATTTTTACCGCACGGTGCAGATGGTGTTTCAGGACCCCTATGGGTCGCTGCATCCGCGCCAGACGGTGGACCGGTTGCTGATCGAGCCGCTGCGGATTCATGGCTTTACCGATGTCGACAGGCGCATTGCCCGGGCGCTGGACGAGGTCGGGCTGGGCTCCGGTTTCCGGTTTCGCTTTTCTCACCAGCTTTCCGGTGGTCAGCGCCAGCGCATTGCCATTGCCCGCGCCCTGATCGTCGAGCCGAAAATCCTGCTGCTCGACGAGCCGACCTCCGCGCTCGACGCCTCGATCCAGGCCGAAGTGCTGAACCTGCTCGAACAGGCGCGCAAGGATCGCGGCCTGACCTTTCTGATGGTCAGCCACGATCTGGCGGTGGTCAGCCATATGTGTGACCGGCTGGCCGTGATGAGACAAGGTGAGGTGGTGGAAATGCTTGATGTCGATGCGCTCAGACGTCGCGATGTTCAGGCGGATTATACCAAGGAACTGATGCGGGCGAGCGAAGGGTTCAAGCGCAAGGGGTGAGCGGGTTTCGCAAGCATGTGACCTGTCGTCACCCTCGGGCCTGTCCCGAGGGTCAGTCGTCGTTGGAAACGCCTTCGACCGCGTCAGTGTTACACCCTTGGCAGATGCTCGGCACAGGGCCGAGCATGACGCCGGAGTCGGACCTTCACGCCACCCGCATCCCTTCGCGCCAGATGCGCTTGATGAAGGGGTGGCCGTCGAACTGGCCGATCTGGAGAAGATCGGCGCGTTTGCCCGGCGCAATCTCGCCGCGGTCGTTCAGTCCTGCTGCCTCTGCCGGGGTTTTCGTCACCATGCGGATGGCGGCAGGCAGATCGATGGAAAGATCGGCATCGGCGGCGATCAGGAAGGGCGCATCGAGAAGCGCACGCGGCACATAATCCGAGGCCAGGATGTCGCAAACGCCTTCGCGCAACAGCTCATGCACGGCGACATTGCCCGATTGCGAGCCGCCGCGCACGATGTTTGGCGCGCCGCCGACGATCTGCATGCCGCGTTTGCGCGCCTCAAGGGCAGCCTCCAGAGTGCAGGGAAATTCCGAGATCGAGACCCCTTCATCTGCGGCCAGATCGACATGTTCAAGATCGGTGTCGTCATGGCTGAGCAGCGGCATATTATGGCGTTTGGCGATCTCCACCACCTGCGGGCGGACATGATGGCCGATTTCGCGCCGCCTTTCGATGCGTTTTTCCACCTCAAGGCGGGTGGCCTCAAGACTTTGCCCGGTGATTTTGGCGTATTTGGCGATATAGAGATCGAGATCGCGGGTCTGGCGAATGCCGGGCAGATGCTCCATCACCGAGACGATGCGCACCAGATCGTGGTCGATATTGGCCAGCATCAGCTCTGGCGTCATCGGATCGATCACCTCGCAGCGCAGATGCACGAGATGGTCGGCGCGCAGCATGCCGGCCTGTTTCGCCTTGGTGAGTGCTGCAATCATCGGTTCGAGAATTTCTGCCCGTTCGCTGCCGTCTTCGGCTGCACCGACGCAGAGACTGTCGAACACCGTGGTGATCCCGGCGCCGATGATCTGTGCGTCATGGGCAAGGGCGGCGCGGGTATAATCCCAGCGCACATGCATGCGCGGATAGACATGTTTTTCAAAATGGTCTGTGTGGATATCGACAAGGCCGGGCATCAGCAGATCGCCATTGAGATCAATGGCGTCGCGGGCACGGGTCGGGCCTTCAATGGCGGCGATCCGGTCGTTGTCGATGACCAGCGTGCCGTTTACGATCCGGTCGCTGAGAACGATATTGGCATTGGTGAGAACGAATGTTTGCGTGCCAGTCTGCCTATCCATCTCACCCTCTCAAGCATGTCGCGATTTATAAAACGCACCAAGGACGCTGTAAAACTTTAAATCCACTGCATAATTCCTTAAACCGATTCCGATTTAAGGAATTATGCAGTCGCTGTGCGCCAGCATAACAGCCGATTCGGTCTGTGGCTGCAATCCGCCTCTGCTTTATGGATATGTGATGACCGTTCTATGTCAGCCGAAACGATCGCGCCAGGATGCCTGCGCCCCGGCATAGGGCAGGGCGGTGGCTTCATAGACACCGCGCGCCACGGCACGTGCCATGGTCAAGGTGGCGAGATGGCAAAGCTCCATGAAATCCTCAAGGCCTGAAAGCGGCTTTTTACCGGTAGCGGCGGCAAAGATCGTGTCGCCATCGGCGGGCAGGTGAGCGGGCAGCACGGCCCGTGCCAGCCCGTCATGGGCCATGATCGACAGGCGATGCGCCTCGGCCTTGGTCAAAACGGCATCGGTGACGACGATACCGATGCTGGTGGCAGTGATGTTGCGGCCCTTGAGCCGCAGGCGGGTTTCCTCAGGAAAAAAACCGGAAGGCAGGCCAAGACCACCAAATTCACCACCCTCTTCAAAGGGCGCGGCCCAGAAATGGCCGATCTCGCCAATGGTCGGGGCACCCATGGCATTGACAGCAACAAGGCAAGCCACCCTGTGGCCGGTGGAGGAAACGGCGCTTGCCGATCCCAGCCCGCCCTTGACCGTGGCGGTGGTTGCGCCGGTTCCCGCGCCGATTGTGCCGAGGGCAAAGGCGCCTTTCGCGGCGGCCCTGAAGGCGTCGTACCCCATATCGCGATAGGGAGAATGCAGGCCCCAGTCCTTGTTGCCGCCATTGAGAAGATCCATCAGGATCGCCTGCGGCACGATCGGCACTTTCACGCTGCCGACGGCAAAGCCCTGTCCTGCTGCGCGCAGGCCCGCCTGTACGCCGCCTGCGGCATCCAGCCCAAAGGCAGAGCCGCCGGAAAGCACGAAGGCATTGACCTCACGCACCAGGGTCAGCGCCGGATCGAGCAGACCCGTCTCGCGCCCGCCCGGCGCGCCACCAAGCACCGTGCCGGAGGCGGTGGCCGGTTCATCGAAAACAATCACGGTGACGCCGGAGCCGAGTGTCAGATCGGTGGCATGGCCAACAGACAGGCCATCGATATCCGTCAGCAGATTGAGAGGGCCTGGCTGCATGACAAAGCGCTTTCTATCGTTTCAGCGACCGTGGATCGAGCGCATCGCGCAGGCCGTCGCCAATATAGTTGACGCTCAACACCGTCAAGGAAATCATCAATCCCGGCCAGATGGCGCGGGCCGGGGTGATCTGCAGGAAATTCACCCCGTCATAGAGCAACCGGCCCCAGGTGGGGAAATCCGAGGGGAAACCGAGGCCGAGGAAGCTCAGCGCCGATTCGGTGATGATCGCCGAGGCGATGCCGAGCGTGGCCGAGACCATGACCGAGCTTAACACATTGGGCAGGATATGCCGCAGAATGATGCGGTATTCGCGCATGCCGCTCGATTTCGCCGCCAGAATGAATTCCTGCGCCTTGACGCTCAAAACGTCGCTGCGCACGATGCGGGCGGTGTGCATCCAGCTGGTGATGCCGATCACCGTGACGATCAGCAGGAAAATCCCGGTATTCGGGCCGAAGGCCGAGCGCAACGTGTCGCGAAACAGCATGGTGATCACCAGCAAAAGCGGCAGGATCGGCAGCGCCAGAAAAAGATCGGTGATGCGCATCAAAACGCCGTCAAGCCGCCGGTAATAGCCGGAGATCACCCCGACGGCGGTGCCCAGCACCAGCGAGATCAGCATAGCGGTGATGCCAACCGCAAGCGACACCTGTCCGCCCGCCATGACCTGGGCGAAGAGATCGTGGCCGAGATTGTCGGTGCCGAAGGGATGGGCGAAGGATGGCCCCTTGTTGCGGTCGAGAATATTGATTTTGTTCGGATCGACGGGATGAAGGATCGGCAGGACATAAACGGCCAACAGGATGGCGACAAAGACGATGCAGCCGATCACGCCGCCCGGATGGCGGCGGAACTGGCCCCAGAGCTGGCCAAGAAAGGATTGCGAGCGCGATGACGCTCTTGTTTCGCTGAGGGGAGCATCAGTCATAGCGGATCCTCGGGTCGAGAATGCCGTAAAGCACATCGGCAATCAGATTGAACAGCACGATCAGCACGGCGAAGATGAAGGTCAGCGTCTGCACCAGCGGCAGATCGCCCGACTGGATGGCGGTGATCAGCAATTGTCCGAGCCCGTTCACCCGGAAAATCTGCTCGGTGATGATGGCGCCGGAGAAAATCGTCGGCACGCCGAGCGCAATCACCGTCACCACCGGGATCAGGCTGTTGCGCAGCACATGCACGAGGAGAACCGTCTTTTCCTTCAAGCCCTTGGCGCGGGCGGTGCGCACATAATCCTGATGGAGATTGTCGAGCATCGAGGCGCGCACGAAGCGGCTGATCTGCGAGGTGTTGTAGAGTGTCAGCACCATGACCGGCAAAAACATCTGCTTGATCTGCAACACCAGACTGTTCCAGTCCGTGACCCTGAGATTGGTGTCGTAGACGGAGGGAAACCAGTGCAGCGTGGAGGAGAAGATGACGATCAGCACCACGCCGGTAAAGAAGGTCGGCACCGAATAACCGACCATGGAAATGAAGGTGCCGATCTGGTCAAAGATCGAATATTGCCGATAGGCCGAGATCACCCCGATCGGAATGGCCAAAAGCACGCCGAAAACATAGGACAAACCCACCACCCAGAGCGTTTGCGGCAGGCGCTGTATGATCAGATCGACCACCGGGCTGCGGGTTGTCCAGGAGAGCACGCGCAGCCGGTGCGGATCGCCGATGACGATGCCGGTCATCTGTTGCAGGATGTTCAGCGGTTCATTGACGAAGAACTGATGCAGCCATTTGATGAACTGTATGTAGAGCGGCTGGTCGAGGCCAAGGGCTGCCCGCATCTGTTCGCGCACTTCCGGCGGTATGGTCAGCGGCAGGTCGCCGAGCGGATTGTTCGGCGCCATGGCCAGAAGGGCAAAGATGATGAAGCTGATGATGAACAGCGTCGGGATCGCAAACAGCAACCGCCGGATGGTATAGGTAAACATTCAGTCTCTCCGGGCACGCCAGAAGGGGGTGCCGGGCCGCCTTTTCGCGGCCCGGCATCAGGCAATTACTTCTTGCGCGTCCAGTCGGCGATATTCCACAATTCGCTGTCCCAGCCGGAAATCTGCGCGTGGTCCAGCCGGTTGGAGAGCGCAGAGAACTGGCCGCGATAGACCAGCGGGATCTGCACCATGTCCTCGGTCAGGATATCGTTGAGCTGCTTGGCCAGCTTTTCCCGCTCTTCCGGTTTGAAGGTTGCGGAAAGCTGTTTGACCAGCTTGTCGTAAGCCGGGTTGCAGTAACGGGTGATGTCTTCGCCCTGCCAGCCGGTTTTCGGGCTGGGTTCCTTGCCGCACATCCATTGCGCCAGATAGGGCTCTGGGTCGGTGCCGTCGAAATTGTTGGTGTACATTTCCGCATCGGCATAGAATTTCTGGAACGTGTCCGGGCTTGCCGGATCACCACCGAAGAAGACCGACGCCGAGACGTTGCGCAGTTCCGTGGCAACGCCGATCTGCGACCACCAGTCCTTGACCAGCGCCTGGGTTGCCTGACGCACGGAATTGGTCGATGTCTGGAAGAGATAGGAGAGTTTGACGCCATTCTTGGCGCGAATGCCATCCGGGCCCTTTTTCCAGCCGTCATCGTCGAGCAGTTTGTTGGCACCGGCGATATCCTGCTTCAGGCACCAGCTGTCGTTCTTGGTCGAGGCATAGGCCGGCGGGCCGGGAACGATGTCGCAGGTCGGCTTTCCGGCGGCGCCATAACCGGTCTCGACAATGATGTCACGGTCAATGGCCATGGACAGCGCCTTGCGCACGATGGGATCGGAGAGCGAGGGATGCGGGCCGCCCTCGATGGTCGAACGCTTGTCGCCCAGAGCCGGATCGGGATTGGTAAAGTTGAGGTTGATGCGCTCGACCTGGCTGCCGAAGGCGCTTTGCAGCTTGCCCTTGCCCTGGGCCTCCATGGCTTTCAGCACTTCCGGCTCGATCTGCATGTTCCAGGCATAATCATATTCGCCGGTTTCAAGCACGGCGCGCGCCGCCGACAGCGCATCGCCGCCGCCTTTCAGCGTTGCCGTGGCAAAAGCCGGCTTGTTCGGATCGCGGTAGTTCGGATTGGCAACGAAGTTGATCACGTCATTCGGCTTGAACTGCTTGACCACGAAAGGTCCGGTGCCGATCGGGCCGAAATTGGCCTTGGTGCATTCCGGCGCCTTAGGGCCAAGGCAATCCTTGAACTGCGCCTTCTGGATGATCGGGCTCTGATAGCCGACGAAGGCAGTATAAGGATAAGGCTTGGGCGTGGTAAAGGTGACCTTGATCGTCTCGGGATCGACCGCCTCGACCGATTTTACCCCGTCGAATTTCGATGCCTGGGCGCAGCCGCCGCCGGGCGCCGTGCAATATTGCCAGGTGAAGACCACGTCATCGGCGGTGACCGGCGTGCCGTCAGACCATTTCAGGTCTTTCTTCAGCTTCCAGGTGATCGTGGTCAGGTCTTTCGAGACGCCGCCATTGTCAACGGTCGGGATCTCGGCCGCCAGCCGCGGATAGAGATTGCCCTCGGGATCGAAACCGGCCAGCGGCTCGATGACCATGGAGGCGGCGTACAGCTCCTTGGTGCCGCCGGAGAGATAGGGGTTCATGGTCGAAACGGCCTGCCAGAACAGAAGTTTCAACTCGCCATCCGTGCCCCTCGCAGCATGGGCAGGTGCTGCCGCAGCAACAAGGCAAGCCGCCGTTGCCGCCAGAATGACCCTGATATTTTTCATGATCTGCTGTTCCCTTTTTTGATGGAGTGTCTTTTCGTTGAAAGACAAAACGCGACCCTCCACGGCCAAAGGCCATGGGTTCAGGTGAAGGTCGCTTTTTGTAACGCCATAATCCCCGAGGCCGGTTCGACCAGCCTTCTTGTCTTTCGATGCACAAAATTTAAGCTATCTAAGCATAGGGTTAAATTTCACACAAGCGTAAATTCAGCAGCGATCAACGGATTCCCATCGGACCGGGGCAAAGCCGGTCGGCGGCCATTTCACTCAAGAATTTTCATGGCCGCCTTTGTCCTGTTCCGGTCTTATCGGGCGCGGTGCCAGTCGGCGATATTCCACAATTGCGAGTCCCAAGGGTTGAGGATCGCCCCCTTCAGGCTGGCGGAAATGGCGGAAGGTTCGCCGCGGTTGACGATCGGGATGACCAGCCCGTCATTGACGATCATGTCGTTCAGATCGCGGATCAGGGCCGCGCGCTTGTCCTTGTCGGCGGTGTGGCTCAGTTCCTTGACGCGGGCGTCATAGGCGCGATTGCAATAGCGGGCGATATTGGCGCCCTGCCAGTTGTTTTGCGGGCCGGGGATCTTGTCGCAGGTGAAGTCGGCCATGAATTTTTCCGGATCGGTGCTTTCAAAGCCGCTCGCATACATCTGCACATCGGCATAGAATTTCTGATAGGTGTCCGGGCTTGCCACATCACCGCCGAAGAAGACGGCAGCAGAAATATTGCGCAACTCGGTCTCGACGCCGATCTCGGACCACATGGCCTTGACCAGTTCCTGTTCATCCTGTCGCACGGCATTGGTGGTGGTCTGGAAGAGCAGAGACAGGCGTTGACCGTTCTTGACCCGCACGCCATCGGGGCCCTTTTTCCAGCCGGCCTTATCGAGCAGCGCATTTGCAGCGGCTATGTCCTGCTTGCCGCACCAGGTCTTGGCTTTTGAGGCGAAGATTTCCGGGGCGGGCACGATATTGCAGGTCGGCTGGCCCATGGCACCATAACCGGCCTCGACAATCACGTCACGGTCGATGGCCAGCGCCAGCGCCCGGCGGACGGCAGGATCGGAGAGAATGGGATGAGGGCCTGCCTCCTGTGTCGAGCGCTTTGCGCCCAGCGCCGGATCGGGATTATAGGGGTTGAGCTGGATGCGCTCGACCGTCGAGCTGAAGGCCGAGGTCAGCGTGCCCTTTTTCTGCTCCAGCATGCGGGCCGCCAGTTCCGGCGCGATCACCGTGTTCCAGGCGAAATCATATTCGCCGGTTTCCAGAACGGCGCGCGCGGCCGACACCGCATCGCCGCCGCCTTTCAGCACCACGGTTGAAAAGGCGGGCTTGTTCGGATCGCGATAATAGGGATTGGCGGTGAAGGTGATGACGTCGTTCGGCTTGAAATCCTTGACGATGAAGGGGCCGGTGCCGTGCGGGGCGAAATTGGCCGCCGTGCATTGCACCGCCTTTTCGCCCAGGCAATCCTTGAACTGGCTTTTTTCGATGATCGGCGAAAGCTGGCCGACAAAGGCATTGTAAGGAAAGGGTTTCGGTCCATCGAAGCTGACCTTCACGGTCAGCGGATCGAGTGCCTCAACCGATTTGACGCCGTCGAACTTGGCCTTTTCGGCGCAGCCGCCGCCCGGTGCCGTGCAATACTGCCAGGTAAAGACCACGTCATCGGCGGTGACCGGCGTACCATCCGACCATTTCAGGTCCTTTTTCAATGTCCAGGTGATCGAGGTCAGATCCTTTGCCACCCCGCCATTGGCAAGGGTTGGGATGGTCTCTGCCAGACGCGGGAAAAGCACGCCCTTTTCATCGAAGCCTGCCAGCGGCTCGATCACGATCGAAGCAGCATAGACCTCCTTGCTGCCCCCGGACAGATAGGGATTGAGGCTGGAAACCGCCTGCCAGAACAGGATTTTCACGGTGCCGTCGTCACCGCGACCGGCAAGGGCCGGTGTGTTGGTGGCCATCAGGGCAGCCGTCGTCGCCGCCACAAGAATACGAAATGAATGCATGGCGTGTGCCTCTCCAAGCCTTGATTTTCGTCGCAGATCATCGGTTGCAATCGTTCTCAGGTCAATCAATCGCCTGAGCATGATCCGGAGCCGCCCTGTGCGTGCAACCCCATGCTGCGCTCGTTTCAGACATCGTCAGATCGATTGGTCTGACCCCCTTATTCGTAGGGGGTGCGTAAAATTTAAGCCAGACGATTTCAAGCTCAATTTTGACGCAAAATTAAAAATTTTGCCTTGCCAAAGCTCTGTCTGATGAACACTATGCCGCTAAAACACGAATGGGAACAGCGTAGAAGAGGTGTTTCATGCCCGTTTTGAACCGTGCCAGCGAATTGCAGGAAGAAGTGACCGGCTGGCGTCGGCATCTGCACCAGCAGCCCGAACTTCTCTTCGATGTGCATCAGACGGCGGCTTTCGTGGCTGAAAAGCTGAAGGAATTCGGCTGTGATACGGTCAAGACCGGCATCGGCAAAACCGGCGTTGTTGGCATCATCAAGGGCAATCGCGGCGAGGGCCGCACCATCGGGCTGCGTGCCGACATGGATGCATTGCCGATCAGCGAAATCACCGGTGCGCCCTGGGCCTCAAAAGTGCCGGGCAAGATGCATGCCTGCGGTCATGACGGTCATACCGCCATGCTGCTCGGAGCGGCGAAATATCTGGCCGAGACGCGCAATTTCGCCGGTTCGGTGGCGGTGATCTTTCAGCCGGCGGAAGAGGGCGGCGGCGGCGGTCTTGCCATGGTTGAGGACGGCATGATGGAGAGTTTCGGCATTTCCCAGGTCTTCGGCATGCATAATGCGCCCGGCATTCCGCTTGGCGATTTCGCCATTCGCAAGGGCTCGCTGATGGCGGCCTCCGATACGTTCGAGATTACGGTCTCCGGCAAGGGCAGCCATGCGGCGACGCCGCATCTTTCCGTCGATCCGGTGCTGGCGTCTGCCCATATCGTCATTGCGCTGCAATCCATCGTTTCCCGCGGCACCGATCCGCTGGAATCCCTGGTGATTTCCGTCACCACCACCCATGGCGGCGATGCCTATAACGTCATTCCCATGGATGTGAAATTGACTGGAACCGTGCGCACGCTTTTGCCTCAGATTCGCGATTTTGCCGAAAAGCGTCTGAAAGAAGTGGCCGAAGCCACCGCTGCCGCCCATGGCGCGGTGGCCCATGTCCATTATCATCGCGGTTATCCGGTGACCTTCAATCATGCCGATGAAACCGATTTTGCCGCCTCTGTCGCGGCAAAGATTTCCGGTGACAGCCATGTGAAAACGGATATGGCTCCGAAAATGGGGGCGGAGGATTTTTCCTATATGCTGGAAAGCCGTCCGGGCGCCTTCATCTTTCTGGGCGTCGGCGACACCGCCAATCTGCACCACCCGGCCTATGACTTTAATGACGAGGCGATCCCCTATGGCATCAGCTATTGGGTGACGCTGACGGAAACGGCACTGGCCGCCTGATAGCGGCATAATTCCCGCCCGTATATGAGGCCCGCCCGACCATGAGGAATGAGGATGATGGCTGACAACATGCAGACCGCGAAAGGCACGCCTGTGCTGTCGGTTGACAATCTCACCACATCCTTCCGGGTGGGCGACCAATGGCGCTCGGTGGTCCGGCAATTGAGTTTCGATGTCGGGCCGAAGGAAACCGTGGCGATTGTCGGCGAATCCGGCTCGGGAAAGAGTGTCACGTCGCTGTCGATCATGCAGCTTCTGCCCAAGGGTGTCAGCCGGATCGAAGGATCGGTGCGGCTGAACGGTCGGGAATTGCTGACGCTTGCGCCGGAAGACATGCGGCGCGTGCGCGGCAATGACGTGGCGATGATCTTTCAGGAGCCGATGACCAGCCTCAACCCGATCTTTCCGATCGGCAAGCAGATCGCCGAGGCCATTTTATGCCATCGTGATATCTCGCGCGCCGAGGCGAAGGCGGAAGTCATCCGGCTGCTTGACAAAGTGCGCATTCCCAATGCCAAGGGCCGGTATGACGAGTTTCCGCACCAGTTTTCCGGCGGCATGCGCCAGCGCGTGATGATCGCCATGGCGCTTTCCACCAGACCGAAGCTGCTGATCGCCGATGAGCCGACCACGGCGCTGGATGTGACGATTCAGGGCCAGATCCTCGACCTGATCAAGACGCTTCAGGACGAGGAGGGCATGTCGGTTCTGTTCATCACCCATGACATGGGGGTGGTGGCGGAAGTCTCCGACCGCACCATCGTCATGTTCCGCGGCGATATGGTCGAGGCCGGCACGACGGATGCCATCTTCCACCGCGGCCAGCATCCCTATACCCGGGCGCTTCTCTCGGCGGTGCCGAAGCTGGGCTCGATGCAGGGTAAAGAGCGGCCGATGCGCTTCCCCATTATCGATATCAAGACCGGCGATATACAGGATGAGGAGCGGGAGATCCGCACGCCTGCCGGTGACCGTCATCCGATCCTGACCGTTTCCAATCTGACGACACGCTTTGCCATTCGATCAGGGCTGTTCAGCCGGCCCTCCGGGGCGGTTCATGCGGTGGAAAATGTCAGCTTTAGCCTGAAGCCGGGCGAGACCCTGTCGCTGGTGGGCGAATCCGGCTGCGGCAAATCGACGACAGGCCGCTCGATCACCAGGCTGGTGCAGCCCTCCGGCGGGGCCATCGAGGTGGATGGCTATAATGTCATGGGTCTCGATGAGGGCAATCTTCGCCGCATGCGCCGCAGCATCCAGATGGTGTTTCAGGACCCGTTCGCCAGCCTCAATCCGCGCATGACCGTGGGTGCTGCCGTGATGGAACCCTTCATCGAACATAAGCTCGGGACAAAAGCCGAGGCGCGTGACAAGGCGGCCCATCTGCTGGAGCGGGTGGGGCTCGATGCCGAGATGATGCGGCGTTATCCGCATGAATTTTCCGGCGGCCAGCGTCAGCGTGTCGCTATTGCCCGCGCCTTGATGCTGGATCCGAAGATCATCGTTGCCGACGAGGCTGTCTCGGCGCTCGATGTCTCGATCAAGGCGCAGGTCTGCAATCTGCTGCTCGACCTGCAGGAAAGCCTCAATCTCGCTTATCTGTTCATTTCCCACGATATGGCCGTGGTTGAGCGTGTCAGCCATCGGGTGGCGGTGATGTATCTGGGTGAAATCGTCGAGATCGGTCCGCGCGATGCGGTGTTCGACAATCCGCAGCATCCCTATACGAAAAAGCTGATCGCCGCCGTGCCGGTGCCCGATCCTGCCCGGCGCAAACTGACCCGGCAGATCGCCACCGACGAAATCCGCAGTCCGGTGCGCCCGCTTGACTACAGGCCTCCGGAGAGACGCTACCGTCAGGTGTCGGAAGGTCATCTCGTGCAGATGAGCGACGAGGCCTATTGAGGTCTTGTCCCTGCGGTATTCCTCCTGACATCGGGTGTCATCTCAGGAGACAAGGATAGAATCCACGGGTGACAAGCAGGTCGTTTCGTTATGCGTTCGCGCTCTTGTGCGGGTGGTTCCGTCTTCCCATATGCTGACCGAGACAGGGCCTTCTGATCGGCAGGAACGATCTGCAAGGCCTTTCATGCGAGTATTGGCGATCCGGTGGATGCGCGCGGGATGTCGCAACGGGTGAGATGGAGCAGCAATGGACGCAGGCAGCAACGCGCATCGGCAAACGGGCGATCATGCCCCAAGATTGTCCGATGTGCTGGTCACGCTCAGCGCCGATGAAACCCGGGAACGTATTGCCATCGGCGATGTCTTCGCGCTTCTGGGGGACAGGGCCTTCGGTGCGCTGATCCTGGTCTTTGCCCTGCCCAATCTGGTGCCGACGCCCCCCGGCACGTCGGCTCTTCTCGGGGCGCCGCTGGTGTTCCTGACGGCGCAGCTCATGCTGGGCCTGTCGCCCTGGCTCCCGGCGGTGATTGCCCGACGTTCGCTGCTGCGCCGCGATTTTGCCGCCGTGGTTGAACGGGTTCTGCCCTGGCTGAGGCGAGGGGAGGCCTTGTTCAAGCCACGGCTTGAAGTGCTGGTGCGCAGGCCATTGGAATATGGCCTGGGTGTGCTTGGCCTGATCATGGCGCTGGTGCTGTTTTTGCCGATCCCGCTTGGTAATATGGCACCGGCTGCAGCCCTTTGTCTCATGGCCTTTGCACTTTTGGAAAAGGATGGTCTGGCGGCTCTTGCCGGGTCTGTGCTGTCGGTCCTGTCGCTGGTGCTGGTTGGCGGTGTTGCGCTGGGGCTGGCCAAATCCGCTCTGTATATGATTCAGTCCTTTGCCGGTTGATGACGCGATACCGTCAGCCTGAGGAAAGCTTCGCTGTCTAGTCTGGCGCTGTGATACAGGCATGACGCCTGTCTTGCGCCAGAGAATTTGCCATGAGGGGCGAGCTATGGTCGAAAAAATGCGGATCTTGGTTGCGGGTGGCGCCGGTTTTCTCGGCTCGCATCTTTGCGGGCGGTTGCTCAGCGAAGGCCATGAGGTGATCTGCCTCGACAATCTCCATACCGGTTCGACACAAAATCTCCGCAGCTTCATCGACCAGCCGCGTTTTCAGATGATGCAGGCCGATGTCGGCGAGCCTTTGCCGGGGCTCAGGGTCGATCGCATCTACAATCTGGCCTGCCCGGCGTCTCCGCAACATTATCAGTCCGATCCCATCGCCACGATGAAGACCAATGTGTTCGGTGCCATCAATCTTCTGGATCTTGCGGTCAAGTGCGGGGCGCGCATTCTTCAGGCCTCCACCTCGGAAGTCTATGGCGAACCGCTGGTGCATCCGCAGCCGGAAGACTATCGCGGCAATGTCTCGATCACCGGCATTCGCGCCTGCTATGACGAGGGCAAGCGGGCGGCGGAAACCCTGTTCTACGATTATCACCGGATGCATGGCGTCGATATCCGCGTCGCGCGCATTTTCAACACCTATGGGCCGGGCATGCGCGCCGATGACGGCCGCGTCGTTTCCAATTTCGTCGTGCAGGCGCTCAAAGGTGAGCCGCTGACGATTTATGGCGACGGCTCCCAGACCCGCTCCTTCTGCTATCGCGACGATCTCGTTCTTGGGCTGCTCGCCCTGATGGAGACACCAGAGGCCGAAGCCACGCCGATCAATCTCGGCAATCCCGGTGAATTCACTGTGCGCGAACTGGCTGAACTGGTGCTCGAACTGACGGGATCGGCCTCGCGGCTGGACTTCCTGCCGCTTCCCCAGGACGACCCGACCCAGCGGCGTCCGGATATTTCGCTGGCGCAAAGCGTTTTGAAGTGGCAGCCACGTATTGCCCTCAGAGACGGGCTTTTGCCGACGATCCGCTATTTCGACGCCTGCCTGTCGGGATTGGCCCAACCGGTCTGATCTGCAGGCAATCATGCGTAAAAACAAAGAGTTAGAGCATTTCATTGTTTCCGTGAAACAGTGAAATGCTCTAAAGCACGTTGCGGCTTATCAGCCTCGGTCAACGTGCTTTAAGCCTTTTTATTTCGCATCTTGCGTCCTTGGTGCGAAAGGGCAGAGACCGGGCTTGGCGTGGCATGCCGGCCTGTTTTCCGAAAGCGCATCTTCTTTCGGTTGTTTCCGACTTTGTTGATAAATCGCTGACGGCAAGCTTCACATAAGTTTCACTGCATAACCTTTTCGCGAACGCCGGTCGAATCTTTCTCGGCCTGATGCTTTCTGCTGCTGACGGATGTCAGCCTTGACCGATATGGGGATTGACTGTGGCTACCACGAAAACGACGACCGTAAGCGATCTTTCCACTGTTACAGGCACGACAAGCTCCGATTACATCATCGTCACCAGTGAGGTGTCGGGCCTCTCTCTCGATCTTGGCAATGGCTATGACCGTCTCGTTCTCGCCGATGGCGGCAACACAATCACGCTCCTCAATGTTGAATCGCTGAAAAGTGGTTCCGGTGACGATGTCGTTTCCTACGACACCAAACTCACCTCCGGCACTATCGATCTGGGCGCAGGCAACGACATCGTTACCTTCTCCGACTATGGCGCGACAGCCACCATCGCCAATGTCGAAACCATCATCGGTGGGCAGACCAACGATTACATCACTTTCAATGCCCAGGCGCTTGGCACCTATATTGATCTCGGGGATGGCAGTGACCGCGTCTATCTCGGCAATTATGTCAACACGATCACGGCAATCGATGTCGAAACTGTCGTCGGCGGCACCAAGAACGATACCGTCTATATGCAAAACAGCGACAGCGAGACGGTGCGCCATATCGATCTCGGGTCGGGCAACGACTATCTCAATCTCGGTGACGGCGGCGGCACGGCCTATGTGGCGAACACGGAAACCATCATTGCCGGCTCCGGCGACGACATTATTTCCCTGAACAGCATTGCCTCGAAGATTTATATCGATACCGGCGACGGTGAAGATACCGTCAAGCTCGGCGCCTATAACAACACGTTGACGATTGCCAATGCCGAAAGCATCATCGGCTCCAGCAGCGCCGATTACGTGACGCTGGGTGCCGCCGCAAACGGCGCTTTCGTATCCTTGGGCACGGGCAATGATACGCTGGTCCTGGGCGATTACGAAAACACCGTCAGCGTTTCGACCGTGGAAACCATTCTGGGCGGCTCCGGCGATGACGGCGTGCTGTTGACCGACGCCATGAAGGGCTATGTCGATCTTGGCGGTGGCAATGACACGCTGCATATCAGCGACAGCGGTGCGACACTGACGGTGCTCAACACCGAAACCGTCATTGGCGGCGCAACCAACGATTACATCATCTACAAAACTGCTGTCACCGGCGGCGTCGTCGATCTGGGCGACGGCAATGACCGTGTGACGCTGGCGAACTACAACAACACCGTTACTTTCGCCAATGTCGAGACCATCACCGGCGGCACATCGAGCGATGTCATCACTCTCACATCGACGTTGTCGGGAGGCACGATCAACCTCGGCAACGGTATGGACAGCCTGACGCTCGGCGACGGCGGCAACTCGCTGAATGTCAACAATGTCGAAACGATGATCAGTGGTTCGGGCGATGACGTCATCACCTATGCACTGTCGTCTTCGGGCGCCTATATCGATCTTGGAGACGGCAACGATATTCTGAGGCTGAGCGGCAGCGCCAATACCGTCACCATTCTCAATGTCGAAACGCTGACCTCCGGCTCCAGCAACGACAACATCGTCTGGGCCTCGCAGGTGACCGGCAGCCAGATTTCGCTTGGATCGGGCAATGACAAGCTGACGCTGTCCAATTTCGACAACACCGTCTCCTTCGCCTCGATCGAAACGTTGACGGGCGGAACCGGCAATGACGAAGTTTACCTGACCAGCACCACGACCGGGGCTTTCATCGATCTGGGTGACGGCAACGACATGTTCACCTCGATCAACGGCGGCACGGTCACGCTGCGCAATGTCGAAACGGTCATGGGTGACGACGGCATCGAAAAGATCACGTTCGACCGCGCAGCCCAGGGTGTCTATATCGATCTTGGCGAGGGGACTGACAGTGTCACTTTCGGCAATTACAACAATACGGCAACGCTGTTGAATGTTGAATCGATCACGGCGGGCTCGTCGAGCGACGTCATCACGCTGGAGTCGGAAATTACCGGCGGCACCATCGATCTTGGGCGCGGCAATGACCAACTGACGCTGAGCGATGACGGCGCAACCTTTACTGCCGCGAATATCGAAACCGTCATCAGTGGCAGCGCTGATGACGACATCACCATCAGCACCTCCCTGACCGGCGGCTCCTATGATCTTGGTGACGGTAACGACACGCTGACCCTGACCAGTTCGGTCACGCTGACGATTGCCAATGTCGAAACCCTGGTTGGTGCGGGCACGACCAGCCCCAACAGAATTACCCTGAGTGCCCAGACAACCGGCCTGGACATCACGCTTGGCGCCGGTAATGACAGTCTGGTGCTGGCCAATGCCGACAATACGGTTACGGTCTCCTCGGTTGAATCGGTTCAGGGTGGCTCGGGCAGCGATCTGATCTACCTGAATGACACCTCCACCGGCGCCCGGATCAATCTGGGCGATGGCAATGACGAACTGCACATGCTGAATGGTGGTACGGTGACGGTTCAGGATGTCGAAACGGTGATCGGCGAAAGCAGCTCAGATATCGTCACCTTCGGCAATGCGGCTCAGGGCGCCTATATAGATCTTGGCGAGGGCACCGACAGCGTTACCTTCGGCAATTACAACAACACAGCGACGCTGCTGAATGTCGAAACCATCACGGCCGGCAGCTCGACCGATGTGATCACGCTTGGAACTGCCATCGATAATGGCACGATCGACCTTGGCCGTGGCAACGACCAACTGACGTTGAGCAATGATGGCGGCACCTTTACCGCCGCCAATATCGAAACACTGATTGGTGGTTCGGCGGATGACGCGATCACCATCAGCACAGCAATCACCGGCGGAACTTACGATCTTGGTGACGGCACCGATACGCTGACGCTCAATAGTGCCGTCACGATGACGTTGTCCAATATTGAAACCGTGATCGGGACGGCCACGACCAGCTCCGACAGGATCACGCTGGGTTCCCAGGCGACGGGGCTGACAATTTCGCTCGGCACCGGCAATGACAGCCTGAACCTCGGCGATTACGACAATACGGTCACAATTTCCTCGATTGAATCGGTGCAGGGCTATACCGGCAGCGATACGGTGGTGCTGAACGATACGCCCACCGGAGCTCTGATCTTCCTCGGCAACGGCAGCGACATGCTGCATATGCTGAACGGCGGTACCGTCACCGCGCAGAATGTCGAAACACTGATCGGCGAGAGCAGCGCCGATATCGTGACCTTTGGCAAGGTGGCCACCGGTGTCTATATCGATCTCGGCGGCGGCAATGACAGCGTCACCTTCGGCAATTTCACCAACACTGCAACGCTCTTGAACGTTGAAACGATTACGGCAGGCAACACCACCGATCTGATCACGCTCGGCGGTGGTGTGACCGGTGCGATGATCGATCTTGGCAAGGGCAATGACGAACTGACAGTGAGCGACGAAGGCGGCACCTTCACCGCCGCCAATGTCGAAACCCTGATTGCCGGTGCCGCCGATGACAGCATCACCATCAATTCGACTCTGACGGCGGGCTCCTATGACCTTGGGGACGGTTACGACACGCTGACCCTGACAAGTTCCGTCAGCATCACGGTCGCCAATGTCGAAACCCTGATCGGCTCGGATACGACGAGCAACAACAATATCGTCTGGGGCGTGCAGGCAACTGGCAGCGATATCACGCTCGGCAGCGGCAACGACCAGCTGACGCTTGCCAATTTCGACAATACCGTGACGCTGAGCTCGGTCGAGACGGTCACGGGCGGCACCGGCGACGACAATGTCTATTACGCCAGCAGCAGTTCGGGCGCGCTGATCGATCTCGGTGACGGGGATGACAAGTTCACCTCGGCCGGAGGCGGCACTTTCACCCTGCGCAATGTGGAATCGGTGATCGGTCAGAGCAATTCGGATGTGATCATCTTCGACCGTGCGGTGACGGGGGCCTATATCGATCTCGGGGAAGGTTCCGACAGCGTCACCTTCAACAATTTTGCCAACACTGCGACACTCCTGAATGTCGAAACGATCACCGCAGGCAATTCCAGCGACATCATCACGCTCGGCTCGGAAATCAATGGTGGTATCATCGATCTCGGCAAGGGCAATGACCAGCTGACGCTCAACAATGATGGCGGTACGCTGACGGCGGTCAATGTCGAAACCATTATCGGTGGCACATCCGACGATGAAGTGACCCTGACGGGCAGCGTCACCACGGCCACCATCGATCTGGGCGATGGCAATGACACGCTGACGGTAACCGCCAGCGGCACCTTCAGCATCGCCAATGTCGAAACGCTGAACATGAATGCGGCCGGCACCTATTCGCTGACCAATGCTGAAACCATCACCGGCACCACCGGCACGCAGAATGTCGTTCTCTCCAGCGCCTATAGCGGCAGCGTCGATCTCGGCGACGGGTCCGACTCGCTGACCATGGCGAACGGATCGAACACGATCACCGCCTCGAATATCGAGACGATCACTGGCGGTACCGGCGATGACATGGTGACGCTCGGCACGGTGAGCGCCAATTCGATCATCGATCTTGGCGACGGCAACAATACGCTGAAATTCGGCGATAGCGGCGGTTCGCTCACGGTTGTCAATGTCGAAAGCATCATTGGCGGCACTGGTAGCGACATCGTTGTGTTCAAGGATGCGCAGACCGGCGTGTCGATCGACCTTGGTGATGGATCCGATGCGGTCATCTTCGCCAACTATGCCAATACGGCGACGCTTTCCAACATCGAAACGATCACCGGCGGTACCAATTCCGACGTGATCACGCTTGGTCAGGCCACCACCGGCATGTCGCTCGATCTCGGCAAGGGGCTGGACCAGCTCACGCTATCCGCCGATGGCGGCACGCTCAGCATTGCCAATATTGAAACCGTCATCGGTTCCGACCAGAACGATATCATTACCTTGTCCTCGGCCATGACCGGTGGCACGATTTCACTCGGTGACGGCAACGACCAGTTCATCATCGGCGATGTCGGCGGCACGGCAACGATTTCGGGGATCGAAACCGTCACTGGTGGCTCGGCCAATGATGTCATCACGCTTGCGGCAGATGAGACAGGCACGATCGATCTGGGCGGCGGCAACGATGCTGTTATCTTCTCCAGCACCGGCAACACGGTGACGCTTGCCGGCGTTGAGACGGTGACGGGCGGTGCCGGAGACGATTATGTCGAGTTTTCCGCTGCGGTGACCGGTGCGACGGTCAATCTTGGTGCGGGCAATGATGTTTTGAAAATGGACTCGGCTGGCGGTACCGTTACAGTCACCGGCACGGAATCCATCCTCGGTGATGTCGGCTCCGATATTATCACCATCGGTGAGCAGATGACTGGCGGCATCATCGATCTCAATGCCGGTAACGACCAACTGATCCTGAACAATTCCGTCAACACGGTTACAGTCGAAAATGTCGAAACCGTCACCGGTGGTTCACAGCAGGATACTGTCTATCTTGCCGGCACCTATACCGGCGGCACCATCGACCTGGGCAGCGGCAATGACAGCCTGATCTTCGGCGCAAGCGGTGCAACCGTCACGGTTGCCAACACCGAAACGATCACCGGCTCGACTGGCGACGACGTCGTCACCATCAGCGGCTCGATCGGCGGCGCCAATATCGATCTCGGTGACGGTAACGACACATTGACCTGGTCGTCCGGTCTGACGGCGACGGTGTCCAATGTCGAAACCATCACCGGCGGCTCAAATTCCGACATCATCACGCTCGCTACGCAATGGGTTAACGGTTATATCGATCTTGGCGACGGTTCCGACAAGCTGACTCTGGCGAATTATGCCAACACCGTCTCGCTTGCCAATGTCGAGACGGTCATCGGCCAGTCCTATGACGATTATATCGCGATCAACAGCTCTACTTATAGTGGCTACATGAATCTCGGCGCTGGCAATGACGAGGTACATCTGGCCTCGTCCACCAGCACCGCCACCCTTCTCGGGGTTGAGTCGGTCATGGGCGGTTCCGGTGACGACAAGGTGACGATCGGCGATCAGGCAACCGGGATCAGCATCGATCTCGGCGACGGCAACGACACGGTGGCGCTTGGCAATTACACCAATACGGTCAGCCTCTATAACGTCGAATCCGTCAGCGGCGGCAGCAATTCCGACGTGGTCTATGTCACCGATACCGAGATTTCCAACGGTCAGTATTTCCTTGGCACCGGCATGGACTATCTGAGCTTCGACAAGGCGGCGACGGCCACCGTCTCCAGCGTCGAAACCCTGGTGGGATCGAGCTATGACGACAACATCACCGTTTCCGGCCAGTATACCGGGGTGGCGATCGATCTCGGCAGCGGCGAAGACACTCTGACCCTCGGATCTGCCTCGACCCTGACCACGGTCAATATCGAAAACATCAATGGCAGTTCCGGCGCCGATTATATCGTGCTCTCCGGATCGACCAACACAACGGTCAATCTGGGCGCGGGCAATGACACCATTGTCATGGGCGACGGTCAGGATACGGTCACGGGCGGCGACGGCTCCGACCTTTTCATCTTCAACTCGACGGCATCGTCCAGCACGTCCAGTCCCGATACGATCACCGACTTCGTCAACGGGTCTGACAAGCTGATGTTCAGCGGTCTTCTGAGCGGCACCTTCTCCTATCTCGGGACCGACACGACCCTGTCGGGCACGGGCAATTCGGAAGCCTATTTCGTCAACGATACCGCAACGCTCTATGTCGATACCAATGGTGACGGCACGGTGGACATGCAGCTCACTTTGTCGGGGAAAACCGCCGACAACATGTCCGCCAGCGACTTCCGATGGAGTTGATGGCCGCGTCCCGGCCATCTACCCTTGCGGCAACGCGAATCGGAGAACGCATATGATCGAAGTTCCTGTGTCCTGGGGCGAACTGATCGACAAGATCACCATTCTGGAGATCAAATCGGAGCGGATTGCTGACGAGGCCAAACGCGCCAATGTCGAGCGGGAGCTTATTCTGCTCACCGAACGGCGAAAGCCTGTGGAAAACCATGAGGCCGTTCGGGCCATCACCGCCGAGCTGCGTGCGGTCAACACTGCGCTCTGGGAGATCGAGGACGATATCCGCGATTGCGAGCGCGCGGGCGATTTCGGCAGCCGTTTCATTGAACTTGCCCGTTCGGTCTACATCACAAATGATCGTCGTGCCGATCTCAAACGTGAGATCAATTCGGCGCTGGGTTCTGCTATCGTCGAGGAAAAATCCTACAAGCCCTATACCGTAGAAAAGGCGTCTTGAAGGCGTCTTGACGGATCAGGAATGGGATTGTCAGACGGGTCGGGAGCCTCCGCCTGTCGATGGTGCGGCCATGATGGCCGGAAGAGGGAAGGGTCGTCATGACGGCGCAAGAGATTTCGCACTGCCGTTCGCTTCTGGCTGAAGGAAAGGCGAGCGAAGCGCTCGAACGGTTGGAAAGCCTTGCCAGCGCCCATCCTGATGATGGCGATGTTCAGCATTACCTTGGCCTTGCCCGCCATCTTGCCGGTGGATCGGCGCAGGCGCTTGCCGCTTTCGAGCGGGCCGCCGAGCTTCTGCCCGAGGATGCGGCGGTTTTCCAGAACATGGTGCTGCCGCTTCTGGCCATGGGTGAGGAAGCGCGCGCCGTCGAAATGGCGCAAAAGGCTGTCAAGCTTGCGGCCTCCGCAGTTGGTGCGCGGATCAATCTGGTCATGGCGCTGATTTCCGCGCGTCGTTTCAAAGAAGCGCGGGCCATGGTCGAGGCAGGGCTGGCGCTCAAATCCGACGACCCGGTGCTTCTGCGGCAAAAGGGGGTGATCCTTCTTGATCTCAAAGAAGATGCTGCCGAGGCGGAGCGGTGTCTGCGCGCTTCCGCCGCGCTGAAGCCGGATGTCGAAACCTTTTACAATCTGGGTGTGATGCTGCATGGGCAGGCCCGCGACCGCGAGGCCGTCGAGGCCTATCGACAGGCACTGATGCTGTCGCCCAAGCACAAGCCGTCCTTGAACAATCTCGCCGCCAGTTTCCGCAATATCGGCGAGGTGAAGCGCGCCGAACGGGTGCTGACGCAATTGCTAACCCTGGAGGACAGGCCGGTCTTTCGTTTCAACCGCGCCTGCCTCACCCTGATGCAGGGGGACTGGCTCACGGCCTGGGCCGATTATGAAGGACGGGGCGAGGCCATGGGCACGCAACCCGATCCGGCTCTCGTTCAAGGCCCGCGCTGGCAGGGCGAAACGCTGGCTGAGGGTCGTCTTCTGGTGTTTCACGAGCAGGGCCTTGGCGATACGCTGCAATTCATCCGCCTTTTGCCGGAGATTGCCGGGCGGGTCAAACAACTGATCTTTGTCTGCCAGCCGAAATTGTTGCGGCTATTGCGCTCGGCCCCGATGTTTCGCGATGGCCGGATTGCCCTTGTGCCGCATGGGGCGGATCTGCCAGCCTATGACGTCTGGCTGCCGCTTCTGTCGCTGCCGGGCATTGTCGGGCTGACACCGGACAGGACCGGTTATCCTGCACCCTATCTGCGGGTCGAGCAGACGCCTGCTGAACATTGGCGTAGCTGGCTTGCCAGCCTTGATGGCCACCATGAAGACCAAGGGGCGGCAAAGCGGCTCAAGATCGGCCTCGTCTGGCAGGGCAATCCCAAGGCCTATGGCGAACCGGGACGCTCGCTGCCGCTTGCGGCGTTTCAGCCGCTGGCCACCCTCGGCGACAGGGTCTGCCTGATTTCCCTGCAAAAGGGTGAGGGGGCGGACCAGTCGGTGCCGGAGGGGATGCACCTGACCGTGCCGCCGGACCTCGATCCGTCTGACGATGCCTTTATCGATACGGCTGCCCTGATTGCCTCGCTCGATCTGGTGATTACCTCCGACACGGCGGTCGCCCATCTGGCAGGCGCACTGGCCAAGCCCGTCTGGATGCTTCTGAAAAAATCACCGGACTGGCGCTGGGGCCTGTCCGGTCTTTTAACCGACTGGTATCCGACCATGCGGCTGTTCCGGCAGACGGAGGCCGGTGACTGGCAGCACGTGATGGCGGATGTGCTGTATGATCTTCAGGTGCTCTTGTCGACACCACGTCGTCTCGACCCGGCCCCGATGGAACCGGAAGCCTGCCTTGAAGAGGCGGTGAGGCGGCATCAGGCCCGCGATTATGCCGGGGCACTGCCGCTTTACCGGCATGTTCTTTCACACAACATCCAGCCGGACCGGGTCTGGAACCTGACAGGCATGGCCATGCTGGAGGCGGGCGGACGGCGCTCTGCCTCCGGGCGACAGGCGCTGCCCTTTTGTGCCTGGGCTGTCGCCTTGAGACCCGCAGCCAGCGACATGTGGAGCAATTTCGCCATTGCGCTCGATGCAGCGGGCCTGAAGCAAGACGGGATGCGGGCGCTGCGCCATGGCCTCGTCTACCGGCCGGACCATCTGCCCTCGCAACTGGCCATGGCACGGCGGGAGACGGCTGCCGGCAAGGCGGAGGCCTCGCTTGCCCGCGTGGCGGCATTGTTGAAGCAAAATCCGCATTCGGCCCAGGCTCTCTCCGTCTATGCGGCAGCGGCAACGGCGCTTGAGAAGCTGGACGAGGCCGAGGCGGCGCTGAAGCGGGCCATGGTGCTGGAGCCGGAGCTTGCCGCCCACAAGGTGCAGCTCGGCGCGGTGCTGTTGAAAAAGAAACAGCCGCAGGCCGCCCGGCGTCTTTGGGAAAAGGCGCTGGTGCTCGACCCCACCAATGCCGATGCCTGGAGCAATCTGGGTGTGGCCGAGCGCAATCACGGGCTTGTCGATCTTGCCATCTGGTTTCAAAAACAGGGTGCGCGCGCCCAGCCGGATCATGCCGAAAGCTGGAGCAATCTCGGCATCAGCCTGATGGATGGCGGCTATGAAAGCGAGGCCGAACAGGCCTTCAGCAAGGCGATTGCCGCACGACCCAACTATGCCGATGCAGAAATGGCGCTGGCCATGGCCTATATGAATCAGGGCGATTATGCCCGTGGCCTGCCGCTTTACGAACGCCGTTTCGATGTGCAGGCGCTGGGTATCGATCGGGACAAGGTGCGCCTGCCGATCTGGCAGGGTGAGGATCTGACGGGCAAATCCATCTTCGTTTTGGCCGAACAGGGCTTTGGCGATGCCTTCCAGTTCTGCCGTTATGCCATGCTGCTGAAACAGCGCGGTGCGGCAAAGGTGGTGGTCGGCACACGCCGCAAGATTGCCAGCCTGATGGCCACCGTGCCGGGCATTGACGGGGTGATCGCCGAAAGCGATGTCATCCCGAAGCTCGACTATCAGGTCTTCATGATGAGCCTGCCCTATTATTGCGGCACGACAGCCGAGACCATTCCGGCCTTTCCCGCCTATCTTGCCGCCGACCCTGAACGGGTGACGACCATGGCAGGCTGGTTGACGGAAAAGCCCGGTTTTCGCGTCGGCCTTGTCTGGCAGGGCAATCCCGATCCGCAGGTGGACAAGGGTCGCAGCTTTCCTTTGAGCGTGCTGCAACCCCTCTCCGAGGTGCCGGGTGTGCGGCTGATTGCTCTGCAGAAAGGGCCGGGCGAAGAGCAGATTGACAGCGCCGGTTTTGCCGTCGAGCGGCCGCCGGAAGGGTTTGACGAAGGGCCGGACGCCTTTGCCGATACGGCGGCGATGATCATGAATCTCGATCTTGTCATCACCTCGGATACGGCGGTGGCGCATCTGGCTGGTGCGCTTGGTCGCCCCGTCTGGGTTCTTCTCAAATCCCATGCCGAATGGCGCTGGCTGCGCGGTCGCGCCGACAGTCCATGGTATCCGCTGACCCGGCTTTTCCGCCGGGTGACGGACGAGGTGGAGAGCGCACCCTTTGCCGGTGTTGCAACCCGGGTGGCCGAGGCTTTGGCGTCTCTGGTCAAGGGTGACCGCAGCCAGCTTTTCGTCACGGAGGAGCCGGTCGTGGCCGTGCCGGACAAGCCGGCTGGGCCGGCGCGGCTTGCCGAGGCCATTCGCCGTCACATGGCAGGCGAGGTCGCGGCTGCCGAGGCCGTCTATGCCGACCTTCTCAAGGATGAGGCGATGCGGGCCGAGGCGCTGCATATGCTGGGCGGCATCGCGGTCGAGCGGATGCAGTATGATCGCGGCTATCTGCTGCTGAAGGCTGCGGCAGAGCTTGGTCTGGCGACGCCGGTGTTTTTCACCAATTTCGCCATTGCGCTCAGAAATGTCGGGCGCACGGCAGAGGCCGAAGACTGCCTGAGAAAGAGCCTTGCCGAAACGCCCAGCGCCGAAGCC
The DNA here is from genome assembly GCF_023700755.1 of Allorhizobium sonneratiae. Lineage (GTDB taxonomy): Bacteria > Pseudomonadota > Alphaproteobacteria > Rhizobiales > Rhizobiaceae > Allorhizobium > Allorhizobium sonneratiae. The sequence continues at coordinate 84,491 of NZ_JAMKOJ010000001.1, forward strand.
TATATGACGCTCGGCAATCTGTTGCGTGACACCGACCGTTATGACCCGGCGCTTGAGGCCTATCATCGCGCCATTGAGCTGCGTCCCGATCTGGCCAAGGCCCATCGCGGGCTTGGCAATGCATTGCGCGAGATGGGGCGGCCTGAAGAGGCGGTGTCCGCTTTCGATGAGGCGCTGCGGCTTGAGCCGGGCGATGCCGAAACCCTGATCGACCGCGCTCATGCGCATTTGATGGCAGGCAATTTGCAGCAAGGTTTCCGCGATTACGAGGCCCGCTGGAAAGGGGCAGAAATGGTCGAGCGCGTGCTGCCCATGCCGCGCTGGACCGGAGAGAGCCTGCCGGACAAGACCCTGCTGATCCATGGCGAGCAGGGGCTGGGCGACCAGATCCAGTTCGGTCGTTTCGTGCGTCAGGCAGCGTTGAAGGTGGGCCGGGTGGTGCTGGAACTGCGCGATCCGCTGATTGAGCTTTATTCCACCCTCGTCAACGAGGCCAACAATATCACGCTTCGCCGTCAGGGTGTCGATGCCACTGACGATGCCGATTGTGAAGCGCCGATCATGAGCCTGCCGCTTATCCTGGGCACGACGCTGGAAAGCCTGCCGGGACCGGCGCTGTTTCGCCCCGATCCGCGCCGGGTGGCGGCCTGGGAAGGGCGTTTCGGCGGGCGTGAGGCGTTGCGCGTCGGGCTGATCTGGCAGGGCAATCCCCATGCCCGCGCCGACAAGGGACGATCTCCGCCGCTCAAACGGTTGAAAGCTTTGTTCGAGGTCGAAAACACCCATTTCATCAGCCTGCAGTTTCGTGACGGGCTGGAGCAGGTCGAGGGGCTGGATTTTGCCGCCCGCATGGAAACGCCGGGCGAGGCGCTCGGCAATTTTGCCGAGACGGCAGCAGCGATTGCCGCGCTCGATCTGGTGATTTCCTCCTGCACCTCGACCTTGCATCTGGCCGCCTCGCTTGGCATTCCAACCTTTGCGCTGCTCAAATATGCCGCCGACTGGCGCTGGATGGCAGGACGGACGACCAGCCCCTGGTATCCGGGGCTGAGGATCTATCGCCAGCCGGTACCGGGCGACTGGGAAAGTGTGGCGAAAGCAGCGGCTCAGGATCTGGCCTTTTATGCGGAGCGTAAGCGATGAGTGACGAAATCTCTCTCCAGCAGCTTTTGCAGCGCGGCTTCAACAGCCATCGTGAAGGTCAGTTTGAGGCGGCGATTGCCGATTATCAGGCGGTTTTGTCCGCAGAACCGGATAATGTCGATGCGCTGCGTCTGACAGGGGCGGCCTTTCGGGCGCTTGGCGATCTCAACCGGGCGCTCGCCCATTACACGCGCGCGCTGCGTCTTGCTCCCGACAATGGCGATATCTGGTACAATCTCGGCAATGCGCTTGGCGATACGGGACGGCGCGAGGATGCGCTGGAAGCCTATCAGCGGGCGGCGGAACTGATGCCGGACAAGCCCGCGCCACTTGCCAATATCGGTGTAACCCTTGCCGCCCTTGGGCGCGCGGACGAGGCGATGGCGGCCTATGAAAAGGCGCTGGCACTCGACCCCGATCATCGCATTGCGCTGCATAATCTCGGCAATGCCCATTCCGATCGCGGCGAGATGGAGACGGCGGTGCGGCTGTTGCGCCGGGCAACCGCGCTTTACCCCGAGCTTGCCGAGGCCCATTACAATCTCGGGCTCAACCTGCTGAGACTTCAGGATTATACGCAGGGCTTTGCCGAATATGAATGGCGCTGGCAAGCCAAGGAATTTCCCAGCCCGCCGCGCCATCAGACCATTCCCGATTGGGATGGACGGCCCTTTGCCGGCAAGACCCTGCTCATTCACGCCGAACAGGGGCTGGGTGATACGATCCAGTTTGCCAAGCTGCTGCCGCTGGTTAAATCGCTCGGTGGCACGGTGATCTTTCAGGCGCCTGACCGGCTGGAGCGGCTGTTGAACGGCATTGCCGGTGCAGACCGCGTGACCTGCCGCGATCCGGGGCCGGGTGAGGCCGATCTGCAATCGCCGCTTCTCGGCCTGCCGCATCGCCTGCGGCTGACGCTCGGCAGCGTGCCGACGGGCGAGCGCTGGCTTTATCCGGCAACACAGGCCGTGGCGCGCTGGCGCGAACGGCTGGGGCTGGAAGAGGGCGCGCGCGCCATCGGTTTCGTCTGGCGCGGCAATCCGCTCTCTCCGGCGGAAAAGGGCCGAAGCCTGGACAGTGCCGAGGCGTTAAAGCCTTTTGCCGCGCTGGAAAACACCCGGCTGATCGCGCTGCAAAAACTCAGCGAGGACGAGATCGAGCTTGCCGAGACACCGAGCGGCTGGAAGGTGAAGGGGCTGCCCTTCACACTCGAATATCCGGGAACGGATTTCGACGAGGGCAAGGATGCTTTTCTCGATACGGCTGCGATTATGGCCTGCCTGTCCGGTGTGGTCTCGGTCTGCACCGCACCGCTGCATCTGGCAGGGGCGCTCGGTTGCCCGACCGTTGGTCTGATCAAGAAAGTGCCGGACTGGCGCTGGGGGCTTTCGGGCGAAACCTCCCCCTGGTATCCGAGCCTGACGCTCATCCGCCAGCAGGTCGCGGGCGATTACGCCCCGGCGATTGCCGAGGCGGTCGTCAGGATGCGGGCGATCATAGATAAGCGCTGACGATCTTTTTCATCTGGTCTGCAGTGCGCGACCAGGTATAGCCGGCGAGCTTGGCCGCGCCGCGCTCGCCGCGGCGGCGGGCGTCATTGCGGTCCTTGAAGGCTTTTTCCAGCGCCTCGTCGATCTCCTCAATGCTGCTTTCCCCCCATCCGGCAACATCGCCGACGCCGGCTCCTTCTCCGGCAACGGCGCTTTGGCTTTCCAGAGCATAGCAATTCTGGCCGTCGATCAGGTCGAGATGGCCGGTATTGGCCGACAGAATCGTCGGCACGCCTGAGGCCATGCATTCCATCGCCACCAGATTGGTGCCGCCTTCGCTGCGATTGGGAAAGAGGCCCACATCCATTTCGCGCAGGATTGGCGGCATCATCGCATTCGGTACGCTGCCGAGGTCGATGAACTGATGCGGCTCTATGCCGTTTGCGGCAATCCAGCCAGCCTGATCGATGACGCCCTTGTCATTGACGGCAATCGGGGCAGCCTTGCCCGAACGGTTGAGTGTCAGCGCCAGCTGCGGCCATGGGCTATGCCAGGCCGACACCAGCACCGCCTCCGGATGGCGCTTGGCAAAGCGGGCAAAGGCGGCGACCACGAGATCCTGACCTTTCCTGAGTTCCAGCTTGCCGCCGGAAAAGACCAGAAACCGGTCGGCGAGCACGCCTTGACGGGGTGAGGGATGAAACAGCGTCTGGTCCACGCCCTGAATGACCGTGGTGACATTGGTGATGCCGTGGGCGCGCAATATGTTTTCGTTCCAGCTCGATCCGGCAATGATCAGCGGCAGGCTTTTCGCACGCGCTTTTGCCTCATTCGACAGTTGCGCCAGTTCAAAGAAGACGACGCCCAGCGTCGGCGTGCCGGTGAGCTGAATGCCCTTCGGTCCCGGTGACATGGTGAATTCATTGCCAAGCCCGGCCAGAACCGGCGTGTTGACGCTCACCTGTTTGTCCGTCTGCTGCTCGAGGCGGGCAACAAGATCGGCCGAGGCATGGAAAAAGCCGGAAAGGGCGCGCCTGCGCAATTGGTCCACCACCACCTGATCATGCGAAAGCGGAAAGGAGGTGACCGGCTCGATCCGCGAATCAGCCGACCAGTTGAGTGCCAGATTGAGCCCATAGACGCCCCAGCCGAAAAAGCTGGAAATGCCCCAATGGATGATGACCGGGCGTTTTTTGATCTGGTTCACGTGTCAGCAGCCTTTGAAATCGTTATTTTCCATAAGTGTAGCGGTGTTGGGGCGTCAGGAAAACGATCTTCCTCCGTTATCAACTGATCCTTTGTCTCTCACGAAAGGGTGAAGACAAGCCCGTCACAATCCAGCACCGCGAAAGCTTCCGTCTTTAGGGTCCTCTCGAATGGGTCCGTAAAGGGGTGGTCAGGACGTGGGGCCAGACCTTGGGGGATCCTCTGCAACTCTCGCCATGTGTGCTTCCGGCGAATGAGAAAGAGGTGTGTCGATGAATGTAGAAGACAGGGATCTGGGTGAAGACGGTCTTGCCAGATCCAATCTTGCTGCATTGGCTCTTGCTGCGCAGAAACTGGGTCTTTCACTATCCTCGGAGCAAATCTCCCGCGATTTTGGCGAGGCGCGTGCGCTGTCTTTGAAGCAGATGGCGGAAATTGCCGGTGAATATGGCCTCAAAGCCCGCCCAGTGCGTCTGAACTGGAAGCTTCTCACCCAGATGGATGAGGCCGTCGCCGCCCTTGTGGCCTTGAGTGACGGCGCGATGCTGGTCTTCGATAAATTCGTCGACGATCCCGTCACCCCGCGCATCGTCTTTCGCGATCCCGCCGATCCGAAGGGTGCACGCATTGTCGTCGACGAGTTGCGGCTGAGCGAATACTGGGACGGTCATGTGCTCTTGATGAAGCGCGAGATCGTCGAGGAAGAAAGCAGCAAGGATGAATTCGGCTTCCACTGGCTGTTTGCCCAGGTGTTGCAGGATGGCCGTCTGGTGCGCGACCTGTTCATCGCTGCCCTGACACTCGGCATTCTGGCGCTGGTGCCATCGATGTTCTACATGGTGGTGATTGACCGCGTTATGGTGCATCACCGCATGTCAACGCTGGCGCTGATGGCTATCGCCATCATCGTGGTGCTGATCTTCGACATGCTGCTGAGCTATATGCGCCGCTCCGTCTCGGCCATTGTTACCGCCAAGATCGATGTCCGGCTCAATCTGTTGATCTTCGACCGTCTGTCGCGCCTGCCCATCGATTTCTTCGAGCAGAATGCCACGGGCGGTATCGTCCACCGGCTTGGCGAGGCGCGCCGTCTGCGCTCCTTCGTCACCGGGCAGGTTTTCGGCTCGATGCTCGATATGCTGTCGCTGTTCGTGCTGGTGCCGACCATGTTCCTGCTGAGCCCGGGCCTGTCCTTCTGGGTGCTCGGCCTTGGCGCGGTGATGAGCTTCATTCTCTATCTCTATATGAAGCCGATCCGCCGGGCCTATGGCAAGGTGATGACCAGCGAGCATCGCCGTACCGCCATGCTGATCGAGATGATCAACGGCATCCGCACCGTGAAATCGCTGGCGCTTGAAGGCCGCAAGCGGCGCGAATGGGACCAGAAGGTGGCCGAGGCCGTCAACAGCCAGACCGACCTTCTCTTCCTCGCCAATCAGCCGCAAACCCTGCTCGCGCCGCTGGAAAAGCTGATCTATGCCGGGTCGCTGCTGATCGGCGCCTATCTTGTCATCGTTGACGAGCATACGGTGATGACCGGCACGCTGGTCGCTTTCACTATGATCGCCATGCGCGCCACCCAGCCGCTGGTGCAGCTGGCGGGCATGATGCAGCAGATGGAAGAAGCCCGCGGCGCGCTGAAACAGGTCGCCTCCGTCATCAATGCCGAGCCGGAACCGCGCCGTGAAAACGGTGCGCGCCCCGAGGTCAAGGGTCGCATCAGCTTCGAGGATGTGCGCTTTGCCTATACGGGTACGCAATTGCCGGCGTTGAATGCGGTGAATTTCCATGTCAAGCCGGGCAGTGTCGTCGGTCTCATGGGCCGCAGCGGGTCGGGCAAAACCACCGTTACCCGGTTGTTGCAGGGCCTGCATCAGAGCTATTCCGGCCTGATCCGCATCGATGGGGTCGAGCTCAAAGAAATCGATCTCTATCATCTGCGCACCCAGATCGGCGTGGTCTTGCAGGAAAGCTTTCTGTTCCGCGGCACGATCCGGGAAAACATCCTGATCGCCAAGCCGGACGCCACACCCGAAGAGATGATCGAGGCGGCCCAGATGGCTGGTGCCGACGAATTCATCGAGCGTCTGCCGCGCGGTTATGACACCATGCTGGAGGAGCACGCCACCAATCTTTCCGGTGGCCAGCGTCAGCGTCTGGCGATTGCCCGTGCGCTGGTGCTCAATCCGCCGATCCTGATCTTCGACGAGGCGACCAGCGCGCTCGACCCGGAAAGCGAGTCGATCATCATGCGCAATCTGAAGCGCATTGCCCGCGGCCGCACCGTGCTGATGATTTCCCACCGGCTGTCCTCGCTGGTCGATTGCGACCAGATCCTCGTGCTCGACCGCGGGCAGTTGAAGGATAGCGGCACCCATCATGACCTCATGCGCCGCTCGGGCGATTACCGCCACCTGTGGAACCAGCAGAACCGCCATCTGACGACGGGACAAGAGAATGACGAAAACATTAACGCTGTCGCCTGACGAACATCGCTATGCGGTGCGCACGACGGCAGAATTTCTGTCGGAAAGCGCCACCATTCTGCATCGTGCGCCGCCACGTTCGGCGCGGCTGACGATCCTGACCGTTGCGGCGATGATTGTTGCCGCCATCCTGATTTCGGCGCTGATGCCGATCGAACGGGTGGTGAGCGCACGCGGGCAGGTGTCTTCCGTTGCGCCGCATATTGTCGTGCAGCCGATCGAAACCTCGATTGTGCGGCAAATTCTCGTGCATGACGGTCAGGAAGTGACAGCAGGCGAAGTGCTGGCCACGCTTGATCCGACCTTTTCGCGCGCCGACCAGACCTCGCTCAGCCGTCAGGTGGCGAGCTTGACGGCGGAAGTCGCTCGTCTCAAGGCCGAAATCGACGGTCACGATTACGTGCCGATCCCCAATGACAGTTTTGGCCAGTTGCAGCGTCGCTTCTTTGAGGCGCGCCGCCAGCAGTATCAGGCCTCCATGGCCAATTATCAGGCCAAGATCGCCTCGCTTGAAACAACGCAGGCGCAAATGCAGGCCGAACTCGACGTCAATCGCAAGCGTCTGGCGCTGAGCGAGGAAGGCGAGGCGATGAAGGACAAGCTCGTCCAGCAGAAATTCGCCTCCCGCGCCGATGCCCTGAAAAGCAAGGACCAGACGCTGTCCGTCACCGCCCAGATCAAGGAACTGGAAGGCAAACTGGCAAGCGGCGCCCATGACATTGATTCGGTCACGGCGCAGATGCATGACCAGATGCAGCAATGGCGCTCCGACGCCATGGGGCAACTGGTCAAGCAGCAGGTGCAGCTCAATGGGGCCATCGAAGAACTGGCCAAGGCTGACAAGCGCCATGACCTGATCGAACTGCGCGCGCCAGAAGATGCGACCGTACTGGAAATCGGCGATTTCTCCATCGGCTCCGTCGTTCAGACGGCGCAGAAAATGTTCATTCTGGTGCCGAAATCCTCGCAGATGGAAGTGGAAGCGAAAATTTCCACCCAGGATCAGGGCTTTCTCCATGTAGGGCAGGATGTGGATATCAAGCTCGATGCCTGGCCCTTTGCCCGCTATGGCGGCCTGAAGGGCAAGGTGCGCTCCATCAGTCAGGACAGCCTGAACACCGGCCGCGATGAGACCGCCCGCAACAGCGACCAGAGCGGCGCCTCCGGCCAGCCCTATTACATTGCCCGCATCACCATTGTCGATCGCAAGCTCAAGGTGACACCGCCCGATTTCAAGCTGATGGCGGGCATGACACTGACGGCTGATGTGGTGGTAGGCGACAGAACCATTGGCTCCTATCTGTTTGACAGGGTCGTGCCGGTGATGACCGAAGGGATGCGTGAACCATGATGAAATTTTTGCCCTTCACCCGCTGGTTTTCACTGAAAACCGCCTATCGCCAGGGCATGAACAAGCTGGCGACCGGACGGATGCCGATGGCGGCGGCAGCCCTGCAAAAGGCCGCGCGCGGCGGCCATGTCGGGGCATCCTACGAACTGGCCAGACTGTATGAAAACGGCCGCGGGGTGATTTCCGATCTGGGAGAAGCGCGGCGTCTGGCCAAATATGCCGCCGACAAGGGCCATGTTGAGGCCATGGCGCTGACGGCGCGGCTTTATCTGCTCTCGCCCAGCCTGCAAATGCCCTCAACGCCTGCGGCAAAACGGCTTTACGGCGATATGATGAAGATCAGCGCCGATCCGGAACTGGCGCGCGATTATGCCCTGATGGCGCATCAGCACGGCAGTGTCGAAGGGTCGGCGCTGGCCGGCTATCTGTTTGCCTCCGGCATTGGCGGCGAGGCCGATCCGCATACGGCACTGGTCTGCTATGAACCGGCGGTGGCGGCGGGCAATGTCCGCGCCCATCTCGGCATGGGCACGCTGTTTGCCGGTGGCCATCTGGGCGAGGTCGATCACAAGCGGGCGCTGCCCTATTTCAAATTCGCCGCCAAGGAAGGCAATCGCACGGCACGGCATTATCTGGCCATGCAATATCTGTACGGGCTGGGCTGCGAGAAGAAGGAAGACAAGGCGCTGAAGCTTCTGGCGGCGGCTGCCGCCAAGGGCTATCAGGCCTCGATCGACGAACTGGCGAAATATTATCTCGATGAAAAACATCCCGAGCGCGACCGGGTCAAGGGCATTCGCTGGCTGACGGCGCTGGGCCGCATGGGCGATCAGCGCGCCTGCCGCGAACTGGAGCGGCGCTACCGCAATGGCATCGATGTCGAGGCGAATATTTCCGAAGCGCTGATCTGGCTGGAAAAAGCGGCGCTGAAGGGCGATGTCGCGGCCCAGTTCCAGATGGCGGTGATTACCGCCACCGGTGGCGGCGGCACGGAGGCCGATCTCAATCAGGCGCGGCGCTGGTTTGAAATGGCCGCCCATAACGGCCATGCCATTGCCATGGTCAATCTCGGCCGCTTCCGCATGAAGGGCATTGGCGGGCCCGTCGAGCTTGCCGGGGCGCAGGAGGTGCTGGAGCGTGCAGTGGAGGCGGGCGAAATGGCCGCCTATCCGGTGCTCGGCGAATTCTATGCCTATTATGCCGATCCCTCAGACCTGGATGCAGCCCGCGACATCCTGCGGCATGGGGTGGAAAAGGGCGATGCCGTCTGCCGCGATATTCTGGGACGGCTGGAAGCCAAGCATTTCGCCGAAGTTGCATAAGCATCAGCAAAGACCTTAGAGCATCGTGCCGGAAATCGGGGCCGGTACGATGCTCTCAGATTTTTTCCCGCATCGGTTTTTTCCGAAAACCGGTTCCCACTTTTCGGCCGATGCTCTAGCAAAACCAGCGAGCCGCAGCCTCTTGCCGGAGGCGGCGGCTCTTCCCACATGGAAGGCGTGATGATTGTTTGACACGAGGTCCCTGTGCTGCTCGATGCCACTGCCGCCGCCTTTCGCAATCTGTTTCAGCCTGAGACCCGCTCGGTTCTGTGGAAAGTGCTGGGCCTGACATTGGCCGTGCTGGCGGGCTTATGGCTGCTGTTGCGCCAGACGTTTATCCTCTATGGCTGGCCATGGCTTGAGGGCCTGTTTCCCACCTTGCCGGATTGGGCCGGATGGCTGGTTTTTGTCTTCGGCATTTTTGCCAGTCTCGGCCTCGCGCTGGCGCTTGCCATGCTGCTGGCGCCGGTGACGGCAATCATTGCCGGTCTCTTCCTCGATGACGTGGCCGATGTGGTCGAGCGCCGCGATTATCCCGCCGATCCACCGGGAAACGCCATGGCGATGAGCGAGGCCTTGCTCTCTTCCATCCAGTTTTTCGGCGTGGTGATTATTGCCAATCTGCTTGCGCTCGTCATGCTCTTCGTGCCGGGCGTCAATCTCATCGCCTTCTTTCTGGTCAATGCCTATCTTTTGGGGCGGGAGTTTTTTGAATTTGCCGCCCAGCGGTTTCGCTCGCGCGAGGAGGCAAAGCTGTTTCGCCAGAAACATTCCGGCACGGTGATGCTGGCCGGGCTGATCATTGCCGGATTTCTCGCCGTGCCGATCCTCAACCTCTTGACGCCGCTGTTTGCCGCCAGCCTGATGGTGCATCTGCATAAAGGCTTGAGCGCCCGCGACCCGTCATTCGCCGCCAATAACCTGCGGCGGTAATTCTACAAGCGGTGCCGGAACGTCATTGGTCTTTTCCGGCGATTTGCACAGATCGGCGATGACGCATTTCTCGCATTCGGGCTTTCTCGCCTTGCAGCAATAGCGGCCATGCAGGATCAGCCAGTGATGGGCGTGATAGAGATAGGGTTCCGGCACAACGCGCATCAAAATCTCTTCCACCTCGTCCGGCGTCTTGCCGGGGGCAAGGCGAATGCGGTTGCCGATGCGGAAAATATGGGTGTCCACCGCCATGGTGGGAATGCCGAAGGCCATGGACATCACCACATTGGCGGTCTTGCGGCCAACACCCGGCAGCATCACCAGCTCTTCGCGGGTTTTCGGCACTTCGCCGCCAAACCTGTCGATCAGCATCTGGCTGAGCGCAATGACATTCTTGGCCTTGTTGCGGTAAAGGCCGATGGTCTTGATATAATCGCGCAGGCGCTCCTCGCCGAGATCGAGCATTTTTTGCGGCGTATCGGCCACCTTGAACAGCGCTCGGGTCGCCTTGTTGACGCCCGCATCCGTCGCCTGCGCCGAGAGCGCCACGGCAACGACAAGGGTGAAGGGATTGACATGCTCCAGCTCACCCTTCGGCTCCGGCCGCTGCACGGAAAAGCGGCGGAAGATTTCGCTCAACTCGGCCTTGCTATAGGCGCTGCGGGGGGCAGGCTTTTTTCGCGGGGTCGGATTTGACTTTTTCAAAGTTTGGGTGCTGGATTTCATTTTAGCATCACGTCAGGTGTGAAGGACAGATTCCATGACGGAGATCACCGATCCGCCGATTTTCATGGCAGAACTGGTACCCTATCGCTCGCTTGGCCGAAAGGGGTTTCGCATTCTGCTGGCCTTGAGTGCGGCTGTGCTGCTGTTTTACGGCGGGTTTTTCTTCGTGACCGGGGCGTGGCCGATCGGCTTTTTCTTCGGGCTGGATTTCATCGGTCTTTATCTCGCCTTCCGGCTGAATTATCGTGCGGCAAAAGCCCGCGAAGAAGTGAGCGTCTCGCGCACGCTGGTCTCGGTGCGCAAATTTTCGCCCTCGGGCAGGATGACGGAATGGCGCTGGAACCCGTTCTGGGCGAAATTTTTCGTCCGTCGCCATGCGGAATTCGGCATCCTGTCAATGCGGCTGCACGGCGAGGGCAAATCCACCGAGATCGGCGCGTTTTTAAACCCCGATGACCGCGAAAGCTTTGCCAAAGCCTTTCGTCAGGCGCTCTCCACGGTGAAGCACAGGGTCTGACGGCAAGAAACGGGTGGTGCGATGACTTGCCCTGTGGTCAAATTCCTTTGCGGATAACAGAGGAACCCCGATGACACTTGCTTTCGACATCGACAGCGCGGCAAAAATCGACGTGACGCCTGAGGGCAGCGATTACGACATCGTGCGGCAGGTGATCGAAATGCTGAGCCTCGATTACCGCGAGCAGCCCTCGCTGGACAGTATCGCGGCGCGGCTCAATCAATCACCGACGCAGGTGCAAAAAGTGTTTACCCGCTGGGCGGGGCTTTCGCCGAAAGCGTTTTTGCAGGCGGTGACGCTGGATCACGCCAAGCGGCTTTTGGGCGATGAGGGCCTGCCGCTTCTGGAAACGGCGCTGGAAGTTGGCCTCTCCGGGCCGGGGCGGCTGCATGATCTGTTCGTCACCCATGAAGCCATGTCGCCGGGGGAATGGAAGGCAAAGGGCGAGGGGCTGACCCTGCGCTACGGCTTTCACACCTCACCCTTCGGCGTGGCGCTGGTGATGGTGACGGAACGCGGCCTTGCGGGTCTCGGCTTCTGCGATCCCGGCGAAGAAAGCGTCTGCTATGCCGATATGGCCGGACGCTGGCCGCATGCCCGCTTCATCGAAGACCGCACGGCGACAGAGCCGATGCTCACCCGGATTTTCGACCCCGCCCGCTGGCAAGGCAGCGAGCCGCTCAGGGTCGTGCTGATCGGCACGGATTTTCAGATCCGTGTCTGGCAAAGCCTGCTCACCATCCCCATGGGCCGTGCCGTTACCTATTCCGACATCGCCAAAGACATCGGCCAACCCACCGCCAGCCGCGCCGTGGGCGCCGCCGTGGGCCGCAACCCGATTTCCTTCGTGGTGCCCTGTCATCGAGCGCTGGGGAAAAGTGGGGCGCTGACGGGCTATCACTGGGGTTTGACGCGGAAGCGGGCGATGCTGGGTTGGGAGGCGGGGAAGGTGGGGTGATTGGTGGATGGGTCGCTTTTGTCGCAAACCTGTAGTTAGTTTAGTAGCAACCGTTGGCGATGAAGAATATGCTCTTGTTAAATCTCGCGCACATGGAGAAACCTGAATGCCAGAAAATGGAGTGAGATCGACCTACTCACAGGCCCCATTCAGGATTTCGACACATGATAATGGCGGGCAGATCGCGACCGGAACGGCTTTTCATTTTCTATATGATGGAAAGCGTTTTATCGTGACGAACTGGCACAACTTAACCGGTCGAGACTTCTTCAGTGGAAAGAATCTGAACTTAAATGCGCGGACGCCTCTGTGGATTGAGGTTCACACCGCCTTGTGGCTCTCGTCTGCTATAGCTTCAGTACGAAACTTCAGAATAGTTAGCCGTAGAGTCGAAATCTACAGCAATCCTGATGCGCAGCTCGATCCCTTGTGGTTTGAACATCCTCTACTCGGTGGACGGGGTTGTGACATTGTTGCGATCCTAGATCCCAAACCGGATCAAGAGCCGGAGTTCATGCACAACTGCGTCAATCTAATTAGTAACGCGCGGGTGCCAGTCCTTCCTGGCGAACTTGCCTTCGTGATCGGATATCCTCGTGGCCTACATACAGGATTCGGTCTTCCAATCTGGAAATCAACGTTCATTGCATCGGAGCCTCACTTCAATGTGGAGGTGGCTGAAAGGAGCCTCCCTGCATTTTTCTTGGATGGTTATACCCGTGAAGGCATGTCCGGATCTCCCGTATTCGCCCGATATCGAGGGATGTGGGATGTTAAAGACCCCTATAAACCGGTCGATCCAAGCGAGCCAAATTTCTGGAGTAGAGATGATGTGGCTATTTTTGGGTCGGAGGCGACGGAGTTCATAGGGATTTATAGCGGGCGCATACCGGAGAAAGAAGGAGAGGCAGCATTGGGTCTATGCTGGAGAAAAGATGCCATTGAGCAGGTGTGCTCGGCGTACTCGCTATCCGGCTAACCAGTAGCACGGCTATCGCGGCCACTGATGATGGGACCAATGCGATGCTTTAACCCGCTCTGGGCGCACAGCATCCACACCCGCTCACCCTACCAACCGCAACATCTCCCGCGCCGCAGCCTCATCGGTAATCAACGTATTGCAGCCAATGCGTTTGATGGTGGCGCGGATGGCGGGGGCACGATGCGCCCCACCCGATGCAATCACAATATGTTTTGCCTTTTTCAGCGTGTCGAGATCGACGGCCATGGCGCGTTGGTTGATCGGGTGGTTGACCGAGCGGCCTTCTGCGTCGAGAAAATTGAACATGGTGTCGCAGACGCAGCCGGCGTCGATCAGTTCGTTCAGCGTCTCGCGGCTGATAAAGCCTTCCGACAGCGAGGTCGATTGCGGGCGGATATCGCCGCAGGAGACGACGGCGAGGTCAAGATTTTCGGCGAGGTCGTAGATGGTTTTCAGCCCGCAGTCTTCGATCAGCGCCCGTTTGGTGGCAATCGAATCGACCAGCAGCGGGGCGAGAAACATGTAGCATTCCGCGCCCAGCTGGCTGGCCAGCCGCCATGTGTAATCGATGGGGTTGGTCTGATGCACGGCAACGATGCCGCCGAGCAGCGACACGACCTTGCAATTTTCCCGCCGCGGTGGACGAAAGCCCGCCAGCGAGGCGGTCATGGTGCGGCCCCAGCCGACGCCGATGGTGGTGTTGTCGCTGATCACCTCGCTTAAAAACTGGCCAAGCGCCAGCCCCACGGCGCGCGCCAGCGAGCCTGCATCCTGCTCTTTCGGCGCGGGCACCACCACGGCCTCGTCCAGACCGAAGGCCTGTTCCAGCCGGACCGCCAGTTCAACGCAATCGTCAATGCCCTCGGCAATCCAGATCTGCACCTCGGAGCGCTTCAGCGCCTCATCCAGCAGGCGGATGACGGTGGAGCGGCTGATGCCGAGCCGTTCGGCCACATCCTTCTGGGTCAGGCCCTGATTGTAGTAAAGCCATGCCGCTTTCAGCCGGAGCGAGGCGGCTTCGGCATAGGTGGTCTGGGTGTCGCGTCTCAGCCGTGCCATCGGCGCTGCCCCCTTTTCTTTGTCGATGCAGCACTATCGATTTTTATGGAACATATGTCAATTGTGAAGAACAAATGTCTTGACTTGCCGCCGCTCTCTGGGGATAGTTAAGGCAAGGAACGGAAAGGCTGGATGGAACCATCCGGCTTTGCTTCACGTTTGATAAAGAAAGCCGGAAGGATACCCCCATGACCTCCAAACTTGAACAGCTTCGCGCCATGACCACGGTGGTTGCCGACACCGGCGACATCGAGGCTGTGGCCCGCCTGAAGCCGGTGGATTGCACCACCAACCCGACCATCGTTCTGAAAGCGCTCGGCACTGACATGTTCGCCGAGGTGTTTGACGAGGCAATTTCCTGGGGCAAATCCAAGGGCGGCGCATCGGAGGCCGTGACGGCGGCGATTGCTGACCGTCTGGCGATTTCGGTCGGGGCGGAACTGACCAAGCTGGTGCCGGGCCGGGTGTCCACCGAAGTCGATGCCGATCTTTCCTTCGACACCAAGGGGTCGATTGAAAAGGCCCGCGGCATCATTGCCGCCTATAAGGAGCGCGGCATCGAGAAGGACCGCATCCTGATCAAGCTTGCCTCCACCTGGGAAGGCATTCGCGCGGCGGAAGTGCTACAGAAGGAAGGCATCGACTGCAATCTGACGCTGCTTTTCTCCAAGGCTCAGGCCATTGCCTGCGCCGAGGCCAAGGTGTTTCTGATCTCGCCCTTCGTCGGCCGCATTCTCGACTGGTACAAGAAATCGACCGGCGAAACTTACACGGCGGAAACCGATCCGGGCGTGCTCTCGGTGCGCGCGATCTACAATTATTACAAGGTCAACGGCATCGAAACCATCGTCATGGGCGCATCCTTCCGCAATGCCGGGGAAATCGAGGCGCTGGCCGGTTGCGACCGGCTGACCATCAGCCCGGCTCTGCTGGATGAGCTCGATGCCGACAAGGGCACGCTGACCCGCAAGCTTTCCGCCGACAAGACCGAGGCCGATCCGCTTGTCTCGCTCGATGAAAAGGCGTTCCGCTGGGCGATGAACGAAGACCCGATGGCCACGGAAAAGCTTGCCGAAGGCATTCGCAGCTTCGCCAAGGATCTCGGCACGCTGCGCTCTCTGGTGGCGAAGAAGCTCTCTGCCTGAGGCGATTACCTGAGACTATTGCCTATAAGGACAGGCCGGTTTGAGGCGCGGATCGAAAGCTCCGCGCCTTATTGAGTTTGTCAGGGAAAAGTGGGAACCGGTTTTTCAGATCAAGACAAACGAAAACAAAGAAATCGAGAGTCAGTCTGGTTCACTCTGAACCTCACTGACTCTCGTCTTGACCAGGATAGGCTCCATATCCTTGTCCGGGCCTGCCATGGCTGTGATGACCGCCATGGTTATTGAGGGGGTCGATGATGATGTTCATCGGAATGCCGCCCACGGTTCCCGGCGGATTGCCGCCCTGTTTCATCAGGTAACGGCCATCGACCCAGCCGCTGCGGGCCGGTGTTTCGGCGGTCATGATCTGGCACCAGTATCCGCCCTGATTTTCCAGACAATTGCCGACACTTTCAAGCGGCATGCCGTCTTCAAGCGTGCCGATGATCTGAAAACGCGGGCCGGCACCCGAGAGCAGCGGCAGGGTTGTGTCGGGTCCCAGCCCATGGACATGCCAGAGATAGGGATCGGGAACCTTGCCGGGCGGCAGATTGCCACCATCCGGTGGCGGCGTGCCGATCACGTCCGGATAGCCGTCCACCTCCTTGATCAGAGGCTGCTGCTGTGCGCCGGGGTTCTGGGCGAAGCCCAGCGTGGCCGGTAGAGACAGGGCAAGCGCCAGAAACAGCATCCGTTCATATCTGTGCATGGTGCGTCTCCCGTCAGGGCTGGTTCTATACATGATTGAACCTATTCATATCCCGCCAAGGTTAGCGATTTATGTGCGGGCGCGGAACCGGATTTGCCTTCTTTGTTGTTCAAAAGCTGATATGTCTCGATTCTCCCTTTCCTTCCGGCTTCAGGCATTTTTCCGCATGACATCGACAATGATCGGCTATCTGTTCACCATTCTGGCCTATAGCGTGTTTTCCATCCAGGACGGTATTTCCAAGCATCTGGGAGACAGCTACTCGCCAATCGTCGTGGCAACGGTGCGTTACTGGGCTCTGACGAGCTTTGGCCTGTTGATGGCCTCGCGCTCAAAACAGGGCATCCGCCGCGTGGTGCAATCGAAACGTCCGGTGCTGCAGGTGGTGCGCGGCCTGCTGTTGATGAGCCAGATTGTTCTGTCCATTCTGGCATTTCACTATGTCGGGCTTGCTCATTCCGAAGCGATATTTGCTGCCGGGCCGATCTTTGTGGCGATCATGTCCGTGCCGATCCTGGGAGAGCAGGTGGGCTGGCGGCGCTGGACGGCAATTGCCTTCGGCCTGATCGGGGTGATGATCATTCTGTCGCCTGGCAAGCTGGATGCACCGGTCGGCCTGATGTTGCTGCCGCTTCTGTGCTCCCTGTCCGGGGCGCTTTACGGCATTTTGACCCGTCTCGTCAGCCGCAACGACAGTGCGCTCACCAGCTTTTTCTATATCGGCATGGTCGGTTTCATCGTCATGAACTGTCTTGCCCCTTTCTTCTTCACTGGAATCAAGCCGCATGACTGGCTTTGGATGATGGCGCTGTGCTGCACCGGCATTACCGGCCATTTTTCGTTGATCCGCGCCTATGAAAAGTTGAATGCCGTGGTCATTCAGCCGATCGGCTATTTTCAGCTTGTGGCCACCTCGCTGATTGCGGTTTTCATCTTCGGTGAAGCGTTGACGGCTCATATTCTGATCGGTTCGGCGATTATCGTCAGTGCCGGTCTCTTTACGATCTGGCGTGAACATGTTGTGCAGCGGCGAGCTGCTAGACAAACAGAGTTCAAATAATAGTTAGACTTATATTTTTACTTTAATGAATGTACATTATCTTTCTATTTACTACAATAGAATGAAAGCGCGTCTGAGATCGCATCATTAAGGTCTGTGAAAACAGGTAATGCTAAAGCATCTGTCACGTGCCGATGGTTGTGATCCGTGGCGGCTGGTCTTTTCGGCCAGGGTCTCGGTCAGCCTGTCGGTTGTTTCTGCATAATCATGTCGATGCCCGGTTTGTCGGGTGGATTATGCGTTCGTGTTCGGAGGCTTGCCGTGAAAGCGCTGTTGGGAAAGATCCGCCTGTCGCGAAAGCTGGTGATCATGCTGTTTGGCGGTGTGGCCATTCTGTGTGGTGCCACGGGGGCAGCGGCAGTTTTCATTGGTCGAGATGCGCTGCTTGGCCCCCCCAAGGAACAGGTGAACGGATTGTCCTGCCAGTTGGTGCAAACGGCCGTCATCAAGCGCGAAGATCGGTACTGGATCCGTAAATATATTTCCACGGCCCCGACCGATGGCATAACCCGGCTGAGAACCGCCCTGCGTGTCGCCAAGGTCGTGGCGGAAAAGGATAAGCCCGATCTGGTACAGGTCGTTGTTGTTGCCGAAAACGGGCCTAAAGATCGGTCTGCAATCCGTGGTCGTGCCATTGGTGCGGACGTGATCTATGAGCCCAATCCGGGACGGATTCCCGACCGCGCCGAGCGTGAACCGCTGACGGCGCGTTATATCGACCGCGAGGCCAATGCCGAAGGCGATTTTTATGGTGACAGCGTTGCCCTGCCGATGAGCGATGCGGAAGCCATCATGGCCAAGTTGTCGCCCGAGCTTGATTGTATCGATCCGAATGACAAGGTGCTGGAAGCCACCGGGCATGAGGCCAAGAAGCCGGAAAAAGGCGCCAAGGGTGAAAAAGCCTCTGGCCATGAAGGCGGCTCCAAGAAGGGCGATCATGGTGGCGAGGCTGCAAACGGTCATGGGGCCAGCAGCGATGCCCATGGTGCCCCGGCGGGAGCTTCCGATACCCAGGGACATGATTCTCAGGCCAAGGCCGGCGCCCATGATGCAAACGGTACGGACAGTCATGGTTCTGCACCTGCTGCTGCCGAGGCGCCGGGCCTGATTGCCTCGGTCAAAGGCATGATTTTTGGTGCGCCCAAGGTGGCAGCCCCGGCGGTGGGGCCAGCTGATCCTCATGCTGCCCCCCATGATGCACCCACTGCTGACGGGCATGGTGTCACGCCCGCTGCGACGTCTGGAGGGGCTGAACATGCCGCAAACGGTCCCTCAGCATCCGATCATGTAGCGCCTGATCCTGCCGTGGCTGATGCAGCGCATGTCCCCGCCCCGCAGCAGGTGGCCGCCCATGCAGCGGACGTGCAGCAGGAAAAGAGCACACAAGGCTGGATCGGCAGACTAAAATCCATGGCTTTCGGAGACAGCAAGCCTGAGGCGGCAAAGACACCGGATGTTGCTGCTGATAACCATACCGCAGCGCCGTCACAGCAGGCCGATGCGGCTCATGCCGAGGCAGGTTCGTCGCCACAGACCCATGATGCCGGTGACAATGGTTCTGGCGCTAAGCCGCTGGTGGTCAAGTCTGATTCTGCCGACCCTCCGTCGGTTCTGCCGCGCGGTATCACCTTGCGATAAAGCCTTTTGCGACCGGCGAAAACGGCCAAATGACTGCATAATTCCTTCAATCGAGTGAGATTTAAGGAGAAAATTGTGTAGCAAATTTAAAGTGCTATGGCGTTCTTTGTGCGTTTTATAAAACGCACGGAGCTGTAATGGAAAAGGCTTGAACGAACAGCCTTTCATAAAAAAGCCCGCGGCTCGGCGCGGGCTTTTTTGTGGTTAGATGCCGTCCAGCTCAATCCGCCTTGGCGCGGCGCGCCGGGAAGAGGATGATGTCGCGGATCGACGGCGCATTGGTCAACAGCATGATCAGACGGTCCACACCGATGCCGAGGCCACCGGCGGGCGGCATGCCCTGATCCATGGCATCGAGGAATTCGTCGTCCAGCTGCTTGTCCTTTTCGCCGCGGGCATGGGCCTGCTCGAGCTGCTCCACCATGCGGCGGCGCTGTTCTTCCGGGTCGTTGAGTTCGGAAAAGGCATTGCCGATTTCCCAGGCATTGCAATAGGTTTCGAAACGCTCGACGAGACGCGGCTCGCCCGGTACTTCCTTGGCAAAGGGTGAAATATCCTTCGGGAAATGCGTCACATGCGCAGGCTGGATCAGCGTGCCTTCCACTTTTTCCTCAAAGATGAAGGCGAGGCATTCGCCCCAGGTCCAGTCTTTTTCAACGGCGAAACCGGCGGCCTTGGCGGCCGTGCGAGCTTCCTCATCGGTCTTCATGCTCATGAAGTCGATGCCGGTTGCTTCCTTCACGGCCTCTGGCATGGGCACGCGGCGGAACGGACCCTTGAAGGAGATTTCCTTGTCGCCAAATGCAAAGTCGGTGGAACCATGGATGCGGGTGGCGAGATCGGCAAACAGCCGCTCGACGAGGTCCATCATGTCCTCGTAATCGGCATAGGCCCAGTAGCACTCCATCATGGTGAATTCAGGATTGTGCCGGGTGGAGACGCCTTCATTGCGGAAATTGCGGTTGATCTCGAAAATCTTGTCCGAAAGCCCTGAAACCAGCGTGCGCTTGAGGAAGAGTTCCGGCGCAATGCGCAGATACATGTCCTGCTTCAGCGTGTTATGATGCGTCTTGAACGGATCGGCCGAGGCGCCGCCATAGATGGATTGCAGCATCGGTGTTTCCACTTCCATGAAGCCATCGGCTTCCATGAAGCGGCGCACGCCGGAAATGATCTTCGAGCGCTGCAGGAAGCGCAGCTTCGATTCTTCATTGGTCATGATGTCGAGGTGGCGCTTGCGGTAGCGCACTTCGATGTCGGTGACGCCATGCCATTTTTCCGGCATCGGCAGCAGCGTCTTGGTGAGCATGGTGATTTCATGCGCATTGATCGTCAGCTCGCCGCGCTTGGTGCGGCGCACCTTGCCCTTGACGCCGATAATGTCGCCGAGATCGATCATCGGCAAAAGCGCGCGCGCCTCTTCCGGCGTCGTGTCCTTGTGGGAAAAGATCTGGATCTTGGCGGTCGCGTCATGCAGGTCCATGAACATGCCGGAATTGCGCGAGGAATAAACGCGGCCAGCCACCGTCACCACATCGTCCGACTCGGTATCGGGTTCAAGCGCCGCATATTTTTCGGAGAGCTCGGCATTGGTGATCGAGCGATGGAAATGCGCCGGATACACATCGCCGACCTTCTCGCGCAGCATGGCGAGTTTCTGGCGGCGCACTTCGGATGCATCGGAGGAGAGGGCGGTTTCGGTCTTGGTGTCGGTCATGTTTCTATCCTGTCTCTCGTCCTTACTTCGCGCCGACCATGCCGGTCAGAACCTGGGTTGCCACTTTCAGGCGCTGGCGCACCACGGAACGACCGAGCAGCGCCATGGAATCAAACAGTGGCAGTGAGCGTTGATTGCCGGAGACCGCCACGAAGAGCGGCGGGGTGACAACGCGCAGCTTCTTGCCTAGGCGGTCGGAAATGGCGCGCAATTCCGCTTCAATGGTCTCGACATTCCATTCGAGGATTTTTTCCAGATCGGCCTGCACGGCGGAAACGATCTCCAGCGTTTCTTCCGGGCTGGTCTTCAGGCCGCCGAAAGAGGCGGGTGTGAGGCCGACATCGGAGGCCAGCATGAAGCCTGCAAGCTGTGGCAGTTCGCCAAGCTTGGAAATACGGCTCTGGGCGAGCTTCAGACCCTCGGTCAAACGACCGTTTTCCGATGCCCAGGTGAGGATACGCTCGAGGAATTCCTCTGAAGACAGTTTCTCGCGCAGCCAGCGGCCATTCAGCCAGTCCAGCTTCTGCACGTCGAAGATCGCACCGGCCTTGGACAGGTTTTCCGGATCGAATTTTTCCGCAAGCTCGTCCATGGTCAGGAGTTCTTCGCCCTCTGCAATCTGGATGAAGAACAGGCCAAGGAAGTTCATCAGCGCTTCCGGCAGATAGCCAAGCGCCGAATAATAGGAGATCGAGGTCGGGTTCTTGCGCTTCGACAGCTTCGACTTGTCGTGATTGCGCATCAGCGACAGATGCATGAATTTCGGCGGCTCGAGACCGAGATATTTGTAGATGAGGATGTGCTTCGGCACCGAGGCGAGCCATTCCTCGCCGCGCGCCACATGGGTGATCTTCATCAGATGGTCGTCCACCACATTGGCCATGTGATAGGTCGGCATGCCATCGGCCTTCAAGAGAACCTGCATGTCGACGCTTTCCCACGGGATCGAAACGTCGCCATAGACGCCGTCATGGAAATCGCAGGACCCTTCGGTGGGGATTTTCATCCGCACCACATGCGGTTCCCCGGCGGCGACACGGGCATCGACCTCTTCGGCCTTCAGATGCAGGCAGTGGCCGTCATAGCCCGGCGGTTTGCCTGCCGCGCGCTGTGCCTCGCGCATTGCCTCCAGCCGTTCCGGCGTGCAGAAGCAGCGGAAAGCATTGCCGTCCTTCACCATTTTCTCGACGAAGGGGCGATAGGTGTCCTTGCGTTCCGACTGGCGATAGGGGCCATAGGGGCCGCCGACATCCGGGCCTTCCGACCATTCAAGACCGCACCATTTCAGCGCGTCCAGCACCTTCTGCTCGAACTCGGCGGTGGAACGGGTGGCATCGGTATCCTCGATGCGCAGAATGAATTCTCCGCCATGTTTCTTGGCGAAGAGATAATTGAACAGCGCGATATAGGCAGTGCCGACATGCGGCTCGCCAGTGGGGGAGGGTGCTATGCGGACGCGGACGCCGGAAGTGGTCATGATCTTGCTCATACTCAGTGAAAGGGGCCGCGACGAGGCGGCTTTCAAAGCCCTGAAACCGGAAGTGGCCGGGGCTGGCGATCCTGCGCCCGTCTCCGGCAAATTCCCTTGCTGGCCTTAGGCCATATTCACGGCCAAGCGTCAAGAAAAACCCCCGGGAGCCGCAAAAGGAAAAGCCGACCCCATAGATCAGGACGATTCAGCAACGGGCAACGGAAAAATAAAATGACGGACAGCAGGAACCTTTGCCTCGTTCGCGGGTTTCTGATCCGGAATGGCAGTCGAATGGCTGGAATATGGATATGATCCATCGATAATGGACATATCTCTTCCGGCACTTGCCCCCCGCGTTCGATTGCCGTTCACTTACCTTCCAAGATAACGTCTGGATAAAAGCCTGTGCTCCGCCCCAGCACAGGCTTTTTCCTTTTCGGCTGTCAATTCATCTGACCGGCCATAGGCTCATCAGTGCAGGCACCGAGACCAGAATGATGATCAGTGACAGCGGCAGGCCAAGCCTTGGATAGTCGCTGAAGCGATAGCCGCCCGGACCCATCACCAGCGTATTGCATTGATGGCCGATGGGGGTGAGAAAATCGCAACCCGCGCCGATCGCCACCGCCATCAGAAATGCATCCGGCTTGTAATGCAGCGTCTGGGCGAAGCTGACGGCAATCGGCGCCATGACCAGCACCGTTGCGGCATTGTTGAGAAAGGGCGTGACGGCCATGGCGGTCACCAGAATAAGCGCGAGCGCGCCATAGGCGGGCAGGCCATGGGCAACCTCTCCCAGCCATGCGGCGATGACGTCGGTTGCGCCGGTGCTGTGCAGCGTATCGCTGACCGGGATCAGAGCTGCCAGCATGACGAGGATCGGTCCATCCACCGTCTGATAGATATCGGTGAGCGGCAAGACACGGAAGACCACCATGGCAAGGGCTGCGGCAAAGAAGGCGACCGTCACCGGCACCAGCCCCAGCGCCGTTGCCCCCATGGCGGCGACCAGAATGGCCACGGGCGTGAGCATATTGCGCGGCGTGCCCAGAAGAATGTCGCGTTCGGCCAGCGGCAGGCAGCCCAGCCTTTGCAGAACAGCGGGAAGCGAGGAGCGGCGGCCCTGAAGCAGCACGACATCGCCATCGCGCAACACGACCTCACCCAGCCTTTCATTGATGCGCCGTCCCTGACGGCTGACCGCCAGAAGATTGATGCCATAGGTATTGGACAGCGAAATGGCCCGCGCCGAAAGACCGATCAGCGGTGATCCCGGTCCGATCACCGCTTCGACGGCATGCAGCGCGCCGCTTTCGCCGATGTCGCCGGCCGACAGTTTCAGCCCGGCCTGACTGACCACTCTGTCCAGGGCATCAGACGGGCCCTCGAGCAAAAGGGCATCCCTGGCCTGCAGCTTCAGATCGGGAAAGGGGGATATGCGGCTGTGGCCGCGCAGAACGGCGGTGGCGATCACCTCGCCCGAGGCGGCGGAGAGCGCCTCGCGCAGCGTCGCGCCTTTGAGGGGTGACGTATCGGGAATGACGGCCTCGGTGGCGAAGCTGTTGTTACCGAGTGCGTCCTGCAGGCTGGGATTCTTGTTTTCCCGTTTGGGCACCAGCCAATAGAAGAAGATCAGGAACAGCACGCCCGCAGTTGCCAGAATGGCACCGACCGGGGTGAAATCGAACATGGTGAAAGGTGTGCCGGTCAACTCACCGCGCAGGCGTGATACGACGATGTTGGGCGAAGTACCGATCTGTGTCATCAGCCCGCCCAGAAGCGCGCCAAAGGACATGGGCATCAGGAAAACCGAAACCCGTGTTCCGGATTTGCGGGCAAACTGGAAGGCGACCGGCATCATGATCGCCAGCGCGCCGATATTCTTGATGAAAGCCGACAAAACCGTCACCGTCAGCACCAGAAGCAGCATCTGGGCCCTGAGTGATGTGAGGTCGGGAAAAAAACGCTTGATCACCGCATCGACCACGCCGGAACGGGCGACACCGGCACTGACGACCAGCGCGCTGCCGACAATGATGACGATATCGTCGCTGAAACCGGAAAAGGCCTTGTCCACCGGCACAAGTCCAAGGGCGATCCCGGCAAGGAGCGTCACGCCCGCCACAAGATCGTAGCGGAAGCGGTCCCAGATGAACAGCAGCATCATGGCGGCGATCAGGGCAAGGGCAAGATATTGCTGATGGTTCATGAAGGCTCCGGCAGGCTAGAGCATTGTCCCAAGAAAAGTGCAGAGCGGTTTTCCGTCCGAAAGTGCGTAAAACAAAGAATTAGAGCATCGGATTTGGCCGAAAACCGGTTCCCACTTTTCGGCCGATGCTCTAAACGGCAGTTATTAAGACCATTCTACCGCATTTGCCCTGCTGTGGCCTGTTCAATCAAGACGGTCGCACTGCAAATGCACCCGTCATGGTCGTGCCAAGACTGCGCCTGGCCCGGCTTCGTCTGCAAAACACTCTGGCGGACAGTAAACAGAAATGTCGCGCGGCCTGTTTTGTTCCGGCAGGTTACGTTTCACAGGTCTTGTTCCGTCGGGCTGCCCGACGGGCGTGCCAGGGGCGCCGCCCGATCAGCGACGGGCGTAATAGGTGAGAAAAACATCAAGCGCGCTATCGACCATCCGGTCTATTTCGTCTTGCGTCGGTTTCTCATGCTGGCCGAAGAGTCGTTGCTTGAAGAAAGTTGCTGTGGAGAGGTCGATGAATTGTTGCGCTGCCAGTTCCGGGTCCGGCACGACGAGCGCGCCCTTTTCAGCCTGAAGGGCCAGATAGTTCATCAGCACAGAGCGCACATTCTCTGGTCCGGTGCGGATGAAGTTCTTGCACAGGCCCGGCATCCGTTCAGAAACGCCGAGCAGAACCCTTAAGGCAGGCATCATGTCGCTTTCGACGATATGATGGGCAAAGGTGGCACCATAGCGGCGTAACGTTTCCTTCATGTCGCCGTCATCGGTCAGGATCGTGCGCAAGGTGGAGGTAAAACCCAGTTTGTGGTGTTCGATCAGGGCGGCGAACAGGTCTTCCTTGTTGGCGAAATAGACATACAGCGTGCCCTTGGAAACGCCGGCCTCGCGGGTGATGTCATTCATGCTCGTGGCGTCATAGCCAAATGTCATGAACGCACGCTTGGCGCCTTCAAGGATCTGAATCCGCTTGGCCGGGTCTTCTCCGGCAGCAAAACGGCCTGTGGCCTGCTGACATCGGGTATCCTGCCTCTGCAAGGGGGGGAAGCCTTCCTCGTTCATGTCTTCATCCGAATATTAACTTCATTGCAGAATTGCAGTGGTCAAGACTTGATATGCGGCAAGAAAACACCTATGTCAAATCGAACCGAACGGTTCCGTTCGATGATTTCCTGTGTTTTCCGATCAAGGGGCCATTCATGTCAATCTCTTCTCGCAAGGGGGCCGTGCGGCCTGTTGATTTTTCCGAAGACGAGGATGACGCGCAGCAGGCTGCAGCGCACGACAGCAAGAACGAAGCGGGGGCTTCCGGCATTGAGAGCGAAGGCAAGCGGGCAGAGGGTGCTGCCTCATCCAGCCCGACCCTGATCCGGGCGGATGCAAAACCGGCGAAAAAACGCCGCAGCCCGATCCTGCCGGTTCTGGGCCTTGCCGTTCTGGTGGGCGCTGGCTGGTTCGGTTACGACTGGTGGACGGTCGGCCGTTTCATGGTTTCGACCGACGATGCCTATGTCAGCGGTGATATCGCTGTCATTTCGCCCAAGGTGTCCGGCTATGTCGCAACCGTCAATGTCAAGCACAATCAGCGCGTCAAGGCGGGCGATGTACTGGTGACGCTCGATCAGGGCGATTATCAGATCGCGCTTGATCAGGCCAAAAGCCAGGTGACCTCGGCGCGGCTGACGGCTAAGCGCATTGAAGCCCAGATCCTCGGTGGCGAAGCTGCCCTCGATCAGGCCAAGGCTCAGGCCCAGTCGGCAGCGGCCACTCTGCGCACTGCCGAACTGACCTATAAGCGTACCAGCGACCTGCAATCACAGTCCTTCAGCTCGACGGCGAGCCTCGACAGCGCCACATCGGCGCTGGATACGGCGCGTGCCAATGTCGCCGCCGCCTCGGCCGCCATTGAATCGGCCAATGCCAATATCGAGGTTCTGAAGGCGCAGAAGGCTGAAGCCGAAGCCGCCATCCAGACCGCGCAGATTGCGGTGCGCAAGGCAGAACGCGATCTCGGCTTTACGGTGCTGCGTGCCCCTTATGACGGGGTGATCGGCAATCTCGGCGTGCAGGTCGGCGATCTGGTCTCCAGCGCCAGCCGTCTGGCCTCGCTGGTTCCGGTCAACAATCTCTATATCGACGCCAATTTCAAGGAAACCCAGTTGGCCCGGCTTGTCCCGGGGGCGAAGGCGACGATCAGCGTCGATGCCTTTGACGGCCATCCGATTGAAGGAACGGTGGTATCGATTGCGCCAGCCTCCGGCTCGGTCTTTTCCATGCTGCCGCCGGAAAACGCCACGGGCAACTTTACCAAGATCATCCAGCGTGTGCCGGTGCGCATCGCCATTCCTGCGGATGCGCTGGCCTCTGGCCGGTTCCGCGCCGGTTTGAGCGTGGTGGTCGATGTCGATACCCGCACGGATCCCGTCCAGAAAGCGCCGGACCACGCGGACGCAAATTAAGGCGGCATCGATCATGAGCGCACAGACCGCAACAGGGGCTGTTCCCGCCTCCGACAGTATTGATACACGCCGGATGATTGCTTTCATCGCCATGGTCTTCGGCATGTTCATGGCGATCCTCGACATTCAGATCGTGTCTGCCTCCCTGTCTGAAATCCAGGCGGGGCTGGGTGCCGGCACCGAGGAGGTGGCCTGGGTGCAGACCTCCTATCTGATCGCCGAGGTGATCATGATCCCGCTGTCGGGCATTCTGGCGCGGATCCTGTCGACGCGGGTGCTGTTTTCCATGGCGGCTGCCGGATTTACGCTGTCGAGCGCCCTTGCCGCGACGGCAACCGATATCAACCAGATGATCATTTACCGGGCGATCCAGGGCTTTATCGGCGGTGGCATGATCCCGTCCGTTTTTGCTGCGGCCTTTACGATTTTTCCGCCCTCCAAGCGCAGCATCGTCTCACCGGTGATCGGCCTTGTCGCCACGCTGGCACCGACCATCGGCCCGACGGTCGGCGGCTATATCAGCCATGCCATGTCCTGGCACTGGTTGTTTCTCGTCAATGTCATTCCCGGCATCATCGTGACGGTGATGACCTGGAGCCTGATTGATTTCGACAAGCCGGACCGGTCGCTGCTGGCGAAATTCGACTGGTCTGGCCTGTTTTTCATGGCGCTGTTTCTCGGCTCGATGGAATATGTTCTTGAAGAAGGCAACAGCAAGGACTGGTTCAACGACGACCGGATTGTCTGGGGCGCTGTCGCCATGACGATCGGTGGGGTGTGTTTCTTTTACCGCGCCTTTACCGCAGCGCTGCCGGTGGTCGATCTGAAAGCCTTCACCAATCGCAATTTTGCTTTCGGGTCACTGTTTTCCTTCGTCATGGGCATCGGTCTTTACGGGCTGACCTATCTCTATCCGCTGTTTCTGGCGCGCGTGCGCGGCTATGACAGTCTGATGATCGGCGAAACCATGTTCGTCTCCGGTCTGGCCATGTTCCTGACCGCGCCGGTTGCGGGCGCCTTGTCGACAAAGGTCGATCTGCGCCTGATGATGGCCGCCGGTTTCATCAGCTTTGCCACCGGAACCTGGATGATCACCGGCATGACGGCGGACTGGGATTTCTGGGAACTGTTCCTGCCGCAGGTTCTGCGCGGTTGCGGGCTGATGATCTGCATGGTGCCGATCAACAATATCGCGCTCGGCACGCTGCCGCCCGAGCGGATCAAGAATGCATCCGGTCTTTACAACCTGACCCGCAATCTCGGCGGGGCGGTGGGGCTTGCCATCATCAACACCATGCTGACCCAGCGCACCGACCTGCATTATGCCCGGCTGGTGGAAAACGTCACCTGGCAAAATCCGGCCGCCGTGCACTGGTTGAACAGTGTTTCAGCCAATTTTTCCGGCTTCGGGCTGGATGGTGAGAATGCAGCACTGACCAAGCTTTCCGGTCTGGTCACCCAGCAGGCCTGGATCATGGCCTTTATCGATGTGTTTATCGGGCTGACGGTTCTGTTTATCCTGCTGACGGTGATGACGGTGATGATCAAAAAGCCGGAAGCGGCGGTTCCCGCCGATGCCGGACATTGATCCGGTCAGGTTGGGACGATGACTGATCGTTCCGGGATTGAGTGGATGCAGGCTTTGACGATTTAAACAACAAGAGACACCGGTTCTGACCGTCAACCCTCGACAGTCAGAATGAGGTGCCCGCATGACGACGACCCTTCGTTCAAGCGCCGCTTTTGCGGCGTTTTTTTATCCTGCCCCAGGTCTGCGTTGGTGCATCCTATTGATCCGAAACCGTTTTTCTCATTTCAGTCTGATGCTGCGACAGGATTGTCCCGGATCGGAAAATAAATTTTGATGTACGTACATCAGAATTTGATTTACGAAAGTGCCGTCATCCGGTAATCAGGGCGGCAGTGTTTTCAACGGGTGATGCGGGCGGAGGAGGCGGCATGAAGCCGACGGTGCATGACATTGCCGCCCATGCCGGGGTGAGCCTTGCCACGGTTGACCGGGTGTTGAACGGGCGCGCTGGCGTGCGTGGCCCGACCCGTGAGAGGGTAGAGGCTGCAATTGCGGCTCTCGGCTATGTGCGCGATGTCTCGGCCGCCAATCTGGCCAAGGGCCGACGCTACAGTTTTGTTTTCATCCTTCCCGCCAATGACAACAGTTTCATGCGTGCTTTGCGTCATGAGGTGGAGGAGGCCTCGCGGCACCTGAAGCCGGAGCGGATCACCATCGGTGTGATCACCGTTCCCGCTTTTGACAGCGCGGCACTGGTTGCGGCGCTGGATCAGGCGGGGGCAGAGACGCCGGATGGTGTGGCGCTGGTTGCGGTCGATACGCCGGAGGTTGCCGCAGCCGTGGGGCGTTTGCGGGATCAGGGCATCGCTGTGGTGACGTTGGTCTCCGATCTCTCCGGTCATCAGCGCGACCATTTTGCCGGGATCGATAATCGCGCGGCAGGGCGCACGGCGGCCAGTCTTCTGGGCCGTTTTGTCGGCAAAGATCATGTCGGTGGCAAAGAGCAGGCCGGTGAGACGGTTGGGGGGCGTATTGCCGTCATTGCCGGATCTTTGCAGGTTGTCGATCATCAGGAACGCTATGCCGGTTTTACCGAGGTGATGCGGCGGGACTTTCCCCATCTCACCCTGCTGCCGGTGCTTCAGGGCCGTGACGACCCGGCTGAGGTGGAGAAGGTGGTTGCGGATCTCTACGCTCAGGGCGAAGAACTGGCCGGCCTTTACAGCCTCGGGGCGGGAAATCGCGGACTGGTGCGCTGTCTTCGACGCCATGCGCGTCAGCGGCGTCCGGCGGTGATTGCCCATGAACTGACGGAAACGACCCGTGCGGCGCTTGAGGACGGCATGATCGATGCCGTGCTCAATCAGGATGCCGGGCATGAGGTGCGCAGCGCCATCCGGGTGCTGAAAGCCAAAGCCGACAAGGCCCCGGTGATTGCCGCGCAGGAGCGCATCCGCATCGATATCTTTCTGAAAGACAATCTGCCCTGAAGCTTCACATCAGGGAGCAAGGATAATGGAGGAAACACATGTATCTCGGACTGGATCTCGGGACATCGGGGGTCAAGGCCATGCTGATCGATGCCGATCAGCAGGTTATCGGCTCTGCCCATGGCGCATTGACGGTCTCGCGCCCGCATTCCGGCTGGTCGGAGCAGGACCCAGCGGACTGGATCCGGGCAACCGTCGATGCGGTGAACGGGCTTAAAGCCCAGTTCGCGCGCGAGCTTGCCGCCGTCAAGGGCATCGGGCTTTCCGGCCAGATGCATGGGGCCACCCTGCTCGATGCCTCCGACCGTGTCTTGCGCCCGGCAATCCTGTGGAACGATACCCGCTCTTATCGGGAAGCCGCAGCGCTCGATGCCGATCCGCGTTTTCGCGCCATCACCGGCAATATCGTCTTTCCCGGCTTCACCGCGCCAAAACTGGTCTGGGTAAAAAACAATGAACCGGATCTGTTCAGGCAGGTGGCGAAGGTGCTCTTGCCGAAAGACTATCTGAGATTATGGCTGACCGGCGAAGCGCTTTCCGATCTGTCGGATTCGGCTGGCACTGCCTGGCTCGACACCGGAAAACGCGCCTGGTCTTCCGAGCTTCTGGCGGCGACCTCTCTGGATGAGCACCATATGCCGGGTCTGGTCGAAGGCACCGAACAGGCAGGCAGGCTGCGGCCTGAACTTGCCAGCGACTGGGGCATGGGAGAGGTGGTGGTGGCCGGTGGTGCGGGCGACAATGCCGCGTCCGCCTGCGGCATGGGGACGGTGCAGGAAGGCTCCGCTTTCGTCTCGCTTGGCACATCCGGCGTGCTCTTTGCCGCCAACGGCTCCTATCTGCCGAAGCCGGACAGCGCCGTTCATGCCTTCTGCCATGCACTACCCGGCACCTGGCATCAGATGGGCGTCATTTTATCGGCCACCGATGCGCTGAACTGGTTTAGCGGTGTCAGCGGCAAGACGGCAGCCGAACTGACCGAAGAGGTCGGCGAGGCTCTCAGAGCCCCGAGCGGCGTCACCTTCCTGCCTTATCTTTCGGGCGAGCGTACGCCGCATAATGATGCGGCGATCCGCGGTGCTTTCATCGGACTTGGTCATGAATCGGGCCGTGACGTCCTGACTCAGGCCGTGCTGGAAGGTGTGGCCTTTGCCATTCGTGACAGTCTCGAAGCGCTGAAGGCGGCGGGCACTACGCTGTCGCGCGTGACCGCCATCGGCGGCGGCTCACGCTCACGCTATTGGCTGTCTGCCATTGCCACCACGCTTGGCATTCCCGTTGATATTCCAGCCGATGGCGATTATGGCGCGGCATTCGGCGCGGCCCGTCTCGGTCTGATTGCCGAGACCGGTGCCGATCCGCTCAGCATCTGCACCGCCCCGCCGACCCGCACCGTGGTGGAGCCGGTCGCGGCACTGACGCCCGTCTATGAAGAGGCATATCGGCGCTATCGTGCGCTGTATCCGGCGCTCAAGGCGCTCTGAAGGGGCTTTATCCCATGCTGGTAATGAGACCGGTCGCAGACGCCTTGCCTCAGGAGGTCAGAACCCTTGCCGTGACGGCCAAGGAGGAAGGCTTTTCCCACATCGAACGGCTTGTGCGGGAATGGGATGACGGCTTTCGCTATGGACGTAGAGGTGAGGTTCTCCTGGCCGGTTGGCAGGCCGATCATCTCGCAGCCATTGGCGGTGTGACGCACGATCCTGTCCTATCGGATGCGCTGCGCATGCGTCGCTTCTATGTGCATCGCGACTATAGACGGCAAGGCGTGGGGCGCACTCTGGCGCGGTCCCTGCTGGACCATGCCCTCTCTTTCCATCGGCCTCTGTTCGTGCATGCCGGAACGGCTGACGCAGCCTCCTTCTGGGAGGCGATGGGCTTCAGCAGGCATGAGCAGGATGGCCATACACATCACTTCACTATCAATGACAATCAGGAGGAAGACCCATGAGCACAGGCTTTTTCGGTGATATCACCAAGATCAAATATGAAGGGCCGGACAGCAGCAATTCGCTGGCGTTCCGTCATTATAATCCCGATGACGTGGTTCTGGGCAAGCGCATGGAAGACCATCTGCGGTTTGCCGTCGCCTACTGGCATACATTCGTCTGGCCGGGGACCGATCCTTTCGGCGGCAATACCTTCGAGCGTCCCTGGTTTCAGGATACGATGGAGGCTGCCAGACTGAAGGCGGATGTGGCCTTTGAATTCTTCCAACTGCTTGGCGTGCCCTATTATTGCTTCCACGACGCCGATGTTCGGCCCGAGGGCAGGAACTTTGCCGAAAACACGAAGAACCTGAACGGGATCGTTGATTATTTCGCGCAAAAACAGGCCGAAACCGGCGTCAAGCTGCTCTGGGGTACGGCCAATCTCTTCTCGCATCGCCGCTATATGTCGGGTGCGGCGACCAATCCGGACCCGGATGTCTTTGCCTTTGCCGCGGCCACGGTCAAGACCTGCATCGATGCCACCCATAAGCTCGGCGGGGAAAATTACGTGCTCTGGGGCGGGCGCGAAGGCTATGAGACGCTGCTCAACACCGATCTCAAACAGGAACTCGACCATATGGGCCGCTTCCTCAATATGGTGGTGGAGTACAAGCACAAGATCGGCTTCAAGGGCACGATCCTGATCGAGCCGAAGCCGCAGGAGCCCTCCAAGCATCAATATGATTACGATGTGGCGACCGTTTATGGCTTCCTCAAAAATTATGGCCTTGAGAAGGAAGTGAAGGTCAATATCGAGCAGGGCCATGCCATTCTGGCCGGTCACAGTTTTGAGCATGAACTGGCGCTGGCCAATGCGCTCGGTATTTTCGGTTCTATCGATATGAACCGCAACGACTATCAGTCCGGTTGGGATACGGACCAGTTCCCCAACAATGTGCCGGAAATGGCGCTGGCCTATTATCAGGTGCTGGCGGGCGGTGGTTTCACCACCGGTGGCACCAATTTCGATGCCAAGCTGCGCCGCCAGTCACTCGATCCGGAAGATCTGCTGATCGGCCATATTGGTGGCATGGATGCCTGCGCCCGCGGGCTGAAGGCGGCTGCGAAAATGATCGAGGACAAGGCTCTGTCCGGCCCGCTTGAGGCCCGTTATGCCGGTTGGGCCAGCGATGCGGCCAAAACCATGCTGACCAGCGAAACGCTTGCGGATATCGCAGCGCGCGTCGAACAGCATGACATCAATCCGCAGCCGAAAAGTGGCAAGCAGGAACTGCTGGAAAACGTGGTCAATCGCTACGTATGAGGGTAAAGCGGCGAGCGTCCATATCGCGCTGAATACGTCTATAAAACGCCGTGCGTTTGAGAAACGCACGGCGTTTTAGCTTTAAAATCAGACGTCAAACCTGAATATTTTTCGTATTTCATTCGTCCCTCAGTGGAACATGAAGTTATCGTCAATTAACTTTTTAGTTGTATCAAAAGTTACAGATAACCATGGATTGCTTAACTAAAACGATAAACATCTTAAGAAACAAAGTTAACAAGACACGTTGATCAGAGGTTGTGGCAATGAGTACGACAACAAACCCCAGCAGTAACTCGACTGTAATTGCTGAATCCCCGAATGTTGCTGTCAGCATTTTTTACCAGGCGGCTGGCCAGGCTTATTCCCTGTCCATGCAGAATGCCTCTTCCAATCAGCAGAATGTAAACTCACTTGCCCCCTCCATTATCGCCAATGCGCTGGCGATGCTGAACAAATAACAATCCATCTTCAGAGCTGAAATACGATATCGAAAGATGAAGGTTGTGGGGCGATGTGGCCTTTTTCAAAAAAAACCTCCAGCATTGACCGGACAAATTCTACCTTGGTTGAACCAGTATCGGATGAACTCATGTCGGACGAACCAGTATCGGATGAACCCGTATCAGATGAAGCAACCACGTCTTTTCTCACCATTACCGATCCAACAGTTGATGTCTTTACGTCTGCCGCCATGGGGCAGGTGGTGTCGATGCTGGGGGAGGATGCCCGCTCTTTTCTGCAAGGTATGGAACAAATCTATATTACGGCTGCGGCAAAGGCACTGGGGATGATCGGTAGTCTTGATCCGCAACTGAGCAGTCAGGGCGTAACCCTGTTGAATAACATCAAGACGTCTCAGGCCGATACAGGCGTTTTTCTGAAAGACATCGCCGATGTCGCGAAAGATTTTGTCAGCATTCAGGAGTAAACCATGGCGCATAATCATATCATCGATATCACACCGAACCAGTCTTCTTCTTCCTCACAAGAGGGGAGTGCGGCTCAGGCGGCTCAGAGTGTGACGCTGAATGAGGCGTCGCAGAAGCTGATTGTTGAGGCGGTCAAGGCTGAGTTGATGCAGGAGATCGGGCCTCTCATCCTGGAGTTGAAAAAGCTCTCCGACAAAAAAGTGTCCCCTCAGGCAGGGCAGCCCTCCACCTTGGCGACATTGCTTGGAAAACGCGGGGTGGCCAACCTTGGCACCGGCAAGATGATGACGGCAGAAGAAAAAGCTGAACGTCTGGAAGAGGTCAGTCAGCGCGCATTTGATCGCGTCATGAAAGTCCAGGCTCGGTGTGAGGCCTTGCAGAAACGGGTCAATACGAAAAAGAAATAGGATCTCCATCCGGACTGCGCTGACCGTATGACCAAATCGTTTCCTCAATCAAACTCTGGAGTCGTTTAATGAGCACTGAAACGGATACACAATCGGATGAATTGACATCGGGCAATGCAGATGTGACGGCCTATGCCACAGCGATGGCTATGGGCAACAGCTATGTAACGTCAGCACATGCAATGGGGGTTGCCTTTGCAAATGCGGTCCATGCGCAAAACAATCATTCTATCCAGTCTTTAGCAAAAACAGAAAAAGAAGCCGGCGCGATACTCAAGCAATCGAATATGCTGGATGCCATTATTATGGTCAATCAAGTCACGGACGAAAAAACGACCTGGCCTTGATGATAACAATCTGGCGATTTTCATATCAGAGCCCAAAACAAGAAACATGCACTCGTCTTGGGCTGATGGCGGACCTGTGACGATCGCCTTTCACAAATACAGCTGATGCTGTGAACAAATCTCTTGCTTCACGAAAGCAATGGGATCGCCTGATTACGCAACAATCAGGTTATTTTCACCAAACTCAACATGGGAGTTTATAAATGTCTGTACCTACCACTGTCAATCCCGTTATCACCGATGCCGTTACCCAGGCCAATGTCAAAGTCGTTGCTGAGGCTCCGGCTATGGCCATGGGGTCGCTGTATCAGACGGCTGCTCACTCCACCGGCCTGATGTTTGAAAATTCAGTGACTGCCCAGAATAACCAGAACATTCTGGCTCAGGCTGCAACCACCCAGGG
This sequence comes from Allorhizobium sonneratiae, assembly GCF_023700755.1. Classification (GTDB taxonomy): domain Bacteria; phylum Pseudomonadota; class Alphaproteobacteria; order Rhizobiales; family Rhizobiaceae; genus Allorhizobium; species Allorhizobium sonneratiae. The sequence goes on from NZ_JAMKOJ010000001.1 coordinate 119,425, forward strand.
CGTCATGCAGATCTACAGCATCGATACGATCTCTGACGCGATCGCCGTTGTGCAGATGCTCAACGCAAGCTGATCCAGGCTCTGTTGCATAATGCCTGAAATCGGCTGAGATTTAAGGTGAAAATTATGCAGCAAATTTAAAGGGCTATAGCGTGCTTTGTGCGTTTTATAAAACGCATGGCGCTGTCGTGCCGGGAGCCAACAAAACTCCCGGCATTTTCAAACATGTTACGTGAAATCCTTGAACGGTTTTGCGGTTACAATGTCCTTGAAAACAAAAACCGTGAGATTGGCTGCTATAATTATCGGATCGAGACGTGCTCTACTGCACAATCTGTCAATCTTCGTTTCCCTTCGACCTTTGATCTCCAGCTCATAATTTTTTTATTCATGGAATGTCTGTGATGTCGAATACTCGTTAAAGTATTATTTATTAAGTTTTGCTATTTTTACGATATTGTTTTCAAGTGTTTGTATTCGTTTTATTTTTAATAATTTGGTCTCAAGCATAACCAGTCTCTGTTTGATGGAGTTTTCGAAATGTCAACGAAGCAAAAGACTGCTGATCGAAACAGAATGATGCGTAAAACTGGTGGTGGCATTTTGGATGATGTCCAAAAAATTCTCGAAATGTCGTCTCTGTTTTTTGATTTTGAGCCGATTGATATCAAAAAAATCATGTCTCTGGGTATATTGAAGAAGTATGACAAGAATGATCTTGTCGTGAGCGAAGGCGGCCAGAAGCGCTTCATCGGGTTTGCGATAACAGGACTGTTCGTCTGCAGGCGCTGCTCGCCCAATGGTCTTGTTCTTGCATTGCAGAATGTTCGGCCGGGCTGTGTTTTCAACGAGATGTCGCTCCTCGATGTGTCGGAAAGCAGTGTCGAAGTTGCTGCAGCCGTGGATCAGTCCTCTGCTTTGATGTTTCCTGTGGCCGTCTTTCGCGATCTGGTGGCAAAATATCCCATTCTCAGCAGCCGATTGATTGAGGATATGGTTGCCAGGATCGGCTCTTTGTCCGAATTGAGCTTCGAATTGGCGACGATGAAAACCGATGACCGTCTGCGGCGCACCATCACCAAACTTGCGCTTGAAAGCGATCAACTGAAAGATGGGGGGTTGATATGTCCTGCCCCGACCCATGCCGAATTGGCCTCCATGCTGGGGACGACCCGGGAAGTGGTCAGCCGCTCGATCACAGCGCTCTGCCGGGAAGGGCTGATCGAGACCAGCCGGCAATATATTCTCATTCGCTCTGCCGAGGCGCTGGCCTGATTCCTGCATTGCGGGCCGGGCGTGGTCACACAGATCACGTCCGGCATTTTGACTGCATAATTCGTGAAATCGAAATCGATTGTGGAGCATCGTGCGTTTGATCAAAAGCACGATGCTGTCATGTTCGGCAGATCAGGCGGCGCGATCGAAATTCTGCCCGTGTCTTTGCGTTTCGAGATTGAAGCGCACGACCAGATCCCTGAGACGATTGGCCTCGCTGGCCAGCGAGGCGGAGGCCGCGCTGGTTTCCTCGACCATGGCGGCATTTTTCTGAGTGTTCTGGTCCATGTGGTTGACGGCGGTATTGATTTCGCCAAGCCCGGTCGCCTGTTCGCGGGCCGACATGGCAATGGCGGCGACATGCTCGTTGATGGTGCCGACGAGCCCGCTGATCGTGCTCAGCGCGGTCCCGGTATTGGACACCAGCTTGACGCCTTCCTCAACCTGTGCTGCTGAATTGCTGATCAGGGCCTTGATTTCCCGGGCGGCATTGGCCGAGCGCTGGGCCAGTTCACGCACTTCCTGGGCAACGACGGCAAAGCCCTTGCCCGCATCACCGGCACGGGCGGCCTCGACACCGGCATTGAGCGCCAGAAGATTGGTCTGGAAGGCGATCTCGTCAATGACCGAGATGATGTTGGAAATCTGGGCTGCACTTTCTTCAATCCGGCTCATGGCGTCCACGGCCTGGGCCACGACCTCGCCAGATTTGGAGGCGCTGCGATCGGCCTCGGTCGCCACGCGACGGGCCTCTTCCGTGCGTTTCAGCGAGGAGGAGACATTGGCAGTGATCTCATCCAGGGCTGCGGCGGTTTCTTCCAGAGAGGCGGCCTGCTGTTCGGTGCGGCGGGAAAGATCGTTGGTATTGCCGGCGATGTTTTTCGTGCCGGCATCGATGTTCATGGCGGCGGAGACGACGACGGTCAGTGTCTGGCGCAGTTCTCGCACGGCATCGTTGAAATTGCTGCGCAGCTCCTCATATTCGGGCGCGAAACGTTCGGTAATGTCAATGGTCAGGTCGCCCTTGGCAAGCGCGCGCAGACCATTGGCAAGACTGTTGGTGGCCTTGGCCATTTCGCTGACGCGCTGCTGGTCGCTCTCGGCTTTCTGGCGACGCTCCACTTCGACCAGATCGCGGTTGGCATCGGCGTCACGGCGCAGATTTTCGGCCGAAACGACACTGTCCTTGAAATATTGCACTGCGCGGGACATGTCGCCGATTTCGTCACCGCGGTCCTGACTGGGCACAGGCGTGTCGAGCGCGCCCTTGGACAGCATGTTCATCACATTGGACAGGGAAACGAGCGGCCGGATGATCGAACGCAGCAGCACCATCAGCGCCAGAGCCGAGGCAAGAATGGTCAAGGCTGCGATCAGGGCAAGCCCGCCAAGTGAATTCCAGATCTTGCGGGAGATCGAGGAGGTGTCATAGGCCAGCACCATGCTACCGATGGTCATGTCCTTGCCTTCTTCGGTATGATGCAGCGGTATCGAGACGGTGCGCAGGTCCGTGCTGTCTGTGGTTGATCCCGCTGAGCCGGAGCTTTTGTCGAGCACGGAACTGTCGCCGGCTGTATAAAAGGGCTTGCCCTTGTCGTCGAGGATCAGGGCGGCGCGAAAATCCGGATCGGTGGCCATAGGCTGGAACGTGTCCTGTGCCAGACCTTTATCAAACTGCCACATGGCGGTCGATGCGCCCGATGTGGTCATCGAGGCGCTCAGTTTGACCTTGTCGTCGAACATGGTTTTGGCGGTTGTGGCCTGAGACCAGCCGGAATAGATGCTCAACGCGGCACAGCCAGCCAGAATGAGCGCCAGCGAGGGAACCATGACCTGCGTGCGGATGGATTTGCTTTTGAACATGGGAGTGTCCTGACATGGATAGAATGGTGACGAACGATGACGCGTCCGGTCATTCCCTCGGATTGAGCCAATATTGCTTGTCCATCTCCAGCATGGATTGCGGGAGGTTGGGATTATGGATGTCGATGATCGTTCGCTTTTTCAGATCGCCCTTGGTAAAGGCCAGTTGCACATCCGGATCGGCCATGAAGACTTTTTTGAAGGAACCGTCCTGCCAGGCCAGCTTCAGCCCGTTCAGGAGATCATCGCGCAGTTGCGGTCTGGATTTCGGCACGTAGAAAATCGCCGCGGAGGGGTAATGCAGTATCAGGGTCTTTTCGACAGCCAGACCCGGAGCGGTGGCAACCTGTGCGGCCTGTTCGTTGAAGGCTTCGTTGATGGCGCGGGAGAAATAGTCGCCCCGGCCGCCGACCGTCATACGGTAGAGGTTCTTTTGCGGAGCGGTGCGCACAGTCAGGCCGTTCTTGCGCATAATATCGACATCCGCCCAGCCAATGCCGAGAAGACCGATATAATGGCGCAGATCGTCAAGCGTTTTGATGCGGGAAAATTCGTCCTGACGGGCGCCGTCGATCAGAAAGATACGATAGCCGACCAGGCCGCGGTCAATCGGAAAAGGCACCGCTAGCGCCTTGCCCTCGAAGGCTTTCGTCGCATTGACCCAGGCAATGTCCAGTTTCGACCCATCAGCAAGGGCGTTAATCATCGCTGGCGTCGTATTGTACCCCATGGGGGACGGTTTCAACTGATAAGGCTTGCCCGATTTTTCAATGGCAAGCTGCAGAACCTTGAAGCCAAGCGTCTTATCCTTGTTGCCATAGGAATTGTAGTAGATCGTGTTGCCATCATCTGCCTTGGCTGGCGATGTATGAAGTTGGAATGTTATGAAAAAACACAATAGAACATAGAGTATAAGTCTCGCCATCACTTGCCCTCCAGCGATAGGCAAAATATGGCGAAGCTGTCTTAAGAAAACTATAAAACTGCCGTATTTCCTGCCGGTTTAAAAGGCAGTCGATACAATAGAGAGGGTGGAGGACCGTGAAATAAATTTCATCCTCTATTTATTTTGTATTCCTAATATTTGATAAATCTTTAAATGCAGTGTCTCAGTCGCCGAGATGTTTTTCGCCGCGACGTTTGGCAAGGGCGATCTGCTTTTGTCGCTGGCGATACCGTTCCCGGTCTTCCTCGCTGCGGCTGTCATGGCAATGGGGGCAGGAGACGCCTTCCTCATACAGTGGAGAGGCCGCATCTTCTGCCGTGATCGGGTGGCGGCAGGCATGGCAGAGGCGATGCTCACCCTGTTTCAGACCATGGGTGATCGAAACACGCTCGTCAAAGACGAAGCAGGCGCCATCCCAGAGGCTTTGCTCTTCCGGCACCTCTTCGAGATATTTCAGAATGCCGCCCTTGAGGTGATAAACCTCCTCGAAGCCCTGCTGCTTCATGAAGGCGGTGGCCTTTTCGCAGCGAATGCCGCCGGTGCAATACATGGCGATTTTCGGCTTGTTGTGCAGGCCGGGATTGTTCTTCACCCAGTCGGGAAATTCACGGAAGGTCTTGGTGTTCGGGTCCACCGCGCCACGAAAGATGCCGATTGCGGTTTCATAATCGTTGCGCGTGTCGATGACGATGGTTTCCGGGTCGGAAATCAGCGCGTTCCAGTCTTTCGGCTCGACATAGGTGCCGACGATCCTGTTGGGGTCGATGTCCTCGACGCCCATGGTGACGATTTCCTTTTTCAGCCGCACCTTCATGCGCAGGAAAGGCATGGTCCGCGCCCTGCTTTCCTTGTGCACCAGATGGACAAATTCCGGCTGGGCGCGCAGAAACGAAAGAACGGCGGCTATGCCGTCATCCGTGCCGGCGATGGTGCCGTTGATGCCCTCATGCGCCAGAAGCAGCGTGCCCTTGACGCCATTGTCACGGCAAAGCGTCAGAAGCGGCTGGCGAAAGGCTTCAAATCGGGCAAAGGCGGCAAAATGATAGAGCGCGGCCACGCAAAACGCGCCACCCTCTTCATGGGCAGGAATGGAAAGATCATCGGTCATGGATCGGCGCAATACCGCCAAACCCGGCAGGAATCAACGGATTTCGTCAAGTCTGGCGAAGTTTGAATTTTGTCAAGCCTGCCTCTCCGTTACCGCCTTGAGCCAGAGTGTCCCGATCGTTTCTGCTTCGAGCACCTCTCCGTCGGCATAGAGGCTTTCTGCCAGCATCAGGGCATCACGGCGCAGGCTCTGCTGCTTGCCAATGATGATTTCCAGGAGATGGGCCAGGGTTTCGCTGCTGCCAAAGGGCAATGTTTCGCGGTCGATGACGGCTGTCAGCACTGAGAGATCGTTTTCATGGCCGAGCAGGTCGGTGAGTGTCTTGGCCCGCTCCCGTTTCAGGGCAAAGACACTTGGCCAGAGATCGGCAACCAGTGCCAGATGCATCCAATAGGTCTGGGTTGCTTTGCGCAGGTCGTGATAGCTTTCGCCGTGGCTGCCCTGACGGCATTGCTCCATGGCGAAAAGCGCTTTGCGGATGGTTTTCCGCCATGCCTTCTTCAGCATTTTCGCCACCTTTGCCGGGCGGTTGCCGAAGGCGATATGATCGAGCGCGGTTGCCGCTTCCCGGCATCCTTTTGCCGCCTGCGCCATTTTTGTTGCCAGATCTGCCTCGTTTTCGGCAATCCGGTCGCGACGGGCCATCAGCAACGGGCGAAGTTCTTCAAGTGCCTCAAACTGCCGTTCGTTCCAGCTGTCCCTTAGCAGGTCATCGGTGGTTTCGATCAGTGCTGTGGCATCGCGCACGGCAGACAGTGAAGCGGCAATGCTGCTCAGACGGCGATTTTCAGCGCGCGCGAGATCGCTCACGGCGGGTTTGAAAAGGCGTAGCAGCGCACGGGCGCGCTTGAGCTTCTTGCGTGCCTTGTGGATCGCGTCGTGCCGGTTGTCTGTGTCATGGCCGTCCAGCAGGTTTGCAGCCTGATGGAGCAGGGCCGACAGCAAGGCGCTGGCGTCATGGAAAAAATCGCCGTCCGGCCTTAAACGATAGGCCATTTCCGCTTTTCGGTCTGCGGGCGGGAATGGGCCAGCCATTGGTTGGAATAGCGTTTGTCGCCGGTGACTTCGCGGCCCACCCAGGGCGGCAGCGGCGGGTCTTCCCGATCATTTTCCAGCTCGACTTCCGCAACAATGAGACCGGCATGATCGCCCTCGAACACATCGACTTCCCACAGATAGCCGCCATATTCGACATTGTAGCGGGTTTTTTCGATAACGGCTCCGCGGGCCTTGCCGATCAGTTCCAGCGCATCGGCCAGCGGCACGTCATACTCAAACTCATCGCGGGAAAGACCGGCCTGGCCGATCTTGATGGTCAAGGTGGCCTGGCACTGGTCCTTGATCCTTATACGGACCGAGCGGTCGTCTTCGGACAGGATATAGCCCTGGCAGAAACGGGAAACCTTGCTGACATGCGCCTGCCAGCCATCGTTACGGATCAGGAATTTACGCTCTATTTCCTTGGCCATGGCCGCTTGTCCATCCCTTTGTAACGCGCGCAGTCTATAGACTGTCGTGAATTTGACAATAGCATGGCGCAAAAGCTGGCTGATTGATCGAGCGCATGGCTCGACAGATGCGGCAGGTCGCGATAATCAGGATCGATTAAATCGTTTGAAAGGGAGTGTCTCATGGCTGCGAAAACGGACAGACTGCTTTCGGTGCTGAAACTTCAGCCGGTGGTGCCGGTGTTGATCGTTGAAGACGCGCAAAGTGCCGTGCCGCTTGCGCGCGCGCTGGTGGCGGGCGGGCTCAAAGCCATCGAGATCACCATGCGCACGCCCGCAGCGCTCGAGGCCATCGAGCGGGTGGCCAATGAGGTTGAAGGCGCTGTTGCCGGTGCGGGCACCATTCTCAATCCGGCGCATTTCGATCAGGCCGTCAGAGCTGGCTCTCAGTTCATCGTCAGCCCCGGGACGACGCCGGAACTGCTGGCCGCCGCCGCCGGTTCGGACGTGCCGCTTCTGCCGGGCGCTGCCACGGCAAGCGAAGTCATGCTGCTGCGCGACAAGGGCTATGAAGTGCTGAAATTCTTCCCCGCCGAACAGGCAGGCGGCGCTGCCTATCTCAAGTCGCTGTCTTCGCCGCTGGCCGGTACGCTGTTTTGCCCGACGGGCGGCATTTCGCTGAAGAATGCCCGCGATTATCTGTCGCTGCCGAATGTCGTCTGCGTTGGCGGCTCCTGGGTTGCGCCGAAGGAATTGGTCGCTGCCGGTGACTGGGCCGGGATCACCAAACTGGCCGAAGAGGCATGCTCGTTGAAGGCCTGATCATTGATATCCGCAATGGTATTGATGAGACTTGCTGATGCGGTCCCGAATGCCATTGCCTTGCCTTGCTGCCTGACCTAATCCTGCTTGAACGCAAAATAACGAGGCCGTCATGCAGGATCTAAGCCAGTATAAAGTCGAAGCGCCGTCGCCGGTAACACTGGAGGGGCGCTTCGTCCGTATTATCCCTTATGATCGCGCCATCCATCTTCAGGCGCTGTGGGATGCCTTTGGCGGTCTCGAGATCAATCCGACGCTGGATTATTTCAGCCAGCCCTATTTCAAGGGCATCGAGGATTTCGATCTCTGGCTGCAGGGGGTGCAGAAGGGCGGCTGGCTCACCCATGTGTTCATCGACAAGGCGAAGGATGCCGTGGTCGGCATGGCGAATTATATGCGCGCCGATCCGTTGAATGGCGTGGTCGAGGTGGGTGGTGTCGCCCATTCTGCGGCGATGAAGCGCTCACCTTTGTCGACAGAAGCGCATTATCTGATGGCGCGCCATGTGTTCGAGGGTCTGCAGTATCGCCGCTATGAGTGGAAATGCGACAATCGTAATGAGCCGAGCAAGATTACGGCGGCGCGCTATGGCTTCACCTTCGAGGGTGTGTTTCGCCAGCATATGATTTCCAAGGGCAGGAACCGCGATACGGCCTGGTTTTCGATGATCGATACGGAATGGCCGGGTCTGAAAGCGGCGTTTGAGGCCTGGCTCTCCCCGGAGAATTTCGATGCGGCGGGACAGCAGCGTCAGAGGCTTGAGGATATTCGCGCCGCAGGTCAGACCAAGGCGGTGTCATGACGCCGAAGGATCGCAATTCCGCCATTGCCGCCGCACTGATCCTCATCGGTTTTGCCGCGCTGTTGATGCTGATGCCGACACTGGTCCTGTGGATCGGTGCGGTGTCGCCGCTTTTGGCGGCCCTTGTCGGGGCGCTGATCATCCTGTCGTTTTTCGCGGTCTTCTGGCTGCGCGCCCGCTATCAGCGGCGTCATAAGGATGAAATGTGATCCCCGGCCAGTGAGGCCATCAGCAGCACCATCCCGAGCAGAATGACGAAAAGCGCACCACCAAGTTCGATGATGGTGCCGACACGCCGTGCCGTGGCAGACCCGGGGCCGGAAAGCCGCAGCGCCAGACCTTTGGCGCCGACAGCGGCCAGGGCAAGCGCCGAAACGGTCACGGCGGTGCCGAGCGCCATGGCGGCGACAGAAAGAATGCCGCCGAGATAAAGCCGGTTCAGCATGGAAAAGGTCATGACCAGAAGCGCGCCCGAACAGGGGCGCAGGCCCACGGCCATAATGGCCGACCAGGCTTCCCTGAGATGGAACCGTTCCGCGCCAAGCAAAGCGGGTTCCGGCATATGGGCGCCGCGGCAGTCTTCGCAATATGTTCCATCTTCCGGGCCGATATGGGTATGATCAAGGGCCTGGGCCTGAAACAGCAGGCCGGTTGCCGCAGATGTGCCTGTGCCTGCGCCAGCAAAAAGCGGGGCGGTCGTGCCGGAGAGGGGCAAGGCTGCCTTTTGCGGGCGGGCGCGGATCAGTGTCCGGGTCTTGCGCAAAAACAGCCAGCAGCCGAAGAGAACGACCAGCGCAAAGCTTGCCGCCTCCATCGTGTCCGTGGCGCGGGTCAGCGTGAAGCCGGTGCCACGCAGGGTGAGGAAAATCAGCCCGACGGCAAAAATCGCCACCAGCCCCTGCACCATGGAGGAGACGAAGGCGATGGCGATGCCGCGCCTAAGCTGGATTTCATTGGCGATCATATAGGAGGAGATCACCGCCTTGCCGTGGCCGGGACCGGCTGCGTGAAAGACGCCATAGGCAAAGGAGAGACCGATCAACAGCCAGAGCGCATGCGTATCCTGCCGCATGTCACGCAGCGCCCCGGTCAGCGCCCGGTAAAACGCCTGCTGGTGCTCGTTGACGAACAGCATGACGCCTGCAAACGGCCCGGTCATGGCGAAGGAGGGTTCCGCCGTGCCGATGCCGAGCGGCGAACCGGCATAGGCCAGAGTGGGGGCCAGAGCGTGCAAGAGGGCGGCTGCCAGAAGCGCGCCAAAACCAAGCCGGAGCAGGGAGGAGGGGCCCGGCAGGCTCAACCGCATTGCAGTTCCAGCCGAACGGCAAACAGCTTGCCGTAATCGGTCCCGGTCGGATCGTTGAAAAAGGCTTCCGTCAGCATGCCCTGATTCTGCTTGATCACCTCATCCGGATTGGGCCGGACAATCTTGCGCTTGCAGGCCTTGAAGGCATCGCCCGTTTCGGAAATATCGCTATCATTCTTGAAATCGATGGCCGTATAAAGCGTCGGATCGTGGACGCCGAAGCTCAAATGCCCCTTGATCTTGATCGGCTTGGCCGGCTTGGTGATGAAGAAGACGATCAGGCGGTTGTCGCGGTAATCGGCGTTGAACACCTGCGGCTTCGTGGCTTTGATGTCGGCGCCATTATCGGTGAGAAAGGTAAAATAGCCATAATCACCAAGCGAAGTGCGGATGGTGTTGGCGATCGCCTTCAATTCGCTGGCATCGAGCTTCAGATCACCATTCTTGTCGAAATCCATCAGCACCGAAGAGGAGAACACCTCGTCGAAGCGCCAGGTGTTGCGCAATTCCTTTACTGTGCCGTCGCTGCCGGCGACGATGTTGAGTGTGGCATCAACAAAGACATGCGGATGGGCAAAGGCCGAAAGCGGCGCAAGGCACAGCGCTGCGGCAAGAAGAACGGGGCGGGCCTTGAACATGACGGTATGCCTTCTTTGCGGTCAATCTCTCATTTCAGCGCAATCGGACGGAAATGCGGCAGCATCAGCCGTTCTGCTTGAACCAGTTGGAGAGAAAATCGACCAGCGCCCTGACCTTGGCGGGCAGATAGCGGCGATGGGGATAGACCGCGTAAATACCACGATCCGAGGGCAGATAGGCCTCGAACATCGAGACCAGTGCACCGCTTTCGATATGTTTGCGGGCGATGAAATCCGGTAGCATGGCTGCGCCCAGACCGGAGAGCGCGCCCCGCAGCGTTGCCTGCGGACTGTTGACCTCGATCTGGCCGGAGACGGTAACAGGCAGGGGGTCACCGTCCGGGCCGCGAAAACGGATGGTGTTGTGGCTGCGATTATTGGTGTCGATCATGACGGGCACTTTCGTCAGATCGGACGGGTGGTTGAGTGTGCCATGGCGCTGGATAAAGGCCGGGCTTGCGCAGGCATAGACGCGGAAATCGGCAAGCTTTCTGGCAATCATGCCGGAATCGTCTAGGCGGGTGACGCGAATCCCAAGATCGAAGCCTTCCTCGATCAGATCGACAAAACGGTCTTCGGCAACGATGTCCAGAGAAACAGCCGGATGGGCAATGGCGAAATCGATCAGCGACTGGCCCACATCGGCATCGATGAAGCTGCGCGGCACGGTCAGTCTCAGCCGTCCGCGGATATCGGCATTGTTCTCGCGCACCAGATCGGCAAGATTGTCGATCTCCTTCAAGATATCGGCGGCGCTGCGATAATAGGTATGACCGGCTTCGGTAAGCGAAAACTGCCGCGTGGTGCGGTTGAGCAAAAGTGCACCCAGCTCATCCTCCAGCTCGCGCACATATTTCGACAGCAGCGCCTTGGAGCGCCCGGTCTTGCGGGCGGCGGCTGAAAATCCCTCCGCTTCGACAACGTCGATGAAGGCGCGTATGCGTGTAAGCGTATCCATTTGGCTGCTCCTGTGCGGACCGGCATGAAAGTGAACAAATGTGCTGCATTGTTCAACCGGCTTGATGGACTGTCCGCACGAAAAATTTGCAGATGGACAAAAAACCACTTGATTATGACAGCGGTTTTTCTTATCTCCCTGCTTGCCCAAAGTCGCACGTGCCTGTGGGTGTCCGCCGACCCTCGATGTGGTGAGGGATATCGGTAAGGTACCTGGAACTAACCCCTCCAGTCGCTCTTCCGGCCAACCGGATAATGCGAGGACATCTTGAAGCAACGACGGTGCGGGCCTTTCTGGTTCTCTGCCGGCTTTCCACCAGCCGGGGTTACTGAAGAGGCACACCATCATTGCCGGAAGTGCGGTCGGTTTTTCCCACCAATCCATGGCAGACAAAGCGGATGAATGCTGTCGCTTGGCGCTGGCGTTTGTTCACCATCTCGCGTCCGCGCATCGTATGTCGCCAGGGTCTCCATCGGCTGGTTTCATGCGAATGTTCGGCGTCCTTTGTCCATCCGGTTCCGAGCAGGGCCGGGCCTATCGACCTTGGAAAGGGATCAGACCATGGCAACCGCACGCATTCTCGACTTTCTCAACACCCGCCGTCCTGAAGGTCCATGCCTGGTCGTGGACCTCGACGTGGTGCGCGATAACTACACCGCTTTCCGCCGCGCCCTGCCGGACAGCTCGATCTATTACGCCGTCAAGGCCAATCCGGAGCCGGCGATCCTGTCTTTGCTGGCTTCGCTCGGCTCCAATTTCGATTGCGCCTCCGTGGCTGAAATCGAAATGGCGCTCAATGCCGGCGCAAGCGCCGATCGCATATCCTTCGGCAACACCATCAAGAAAGAGCGTGACGTCGCCCGCGCCCATGCGCTCGGCATTGACCTCTTTGCCGTGGATTGCCATGAGGAAGTGGAAAAGATCGCCCGCTCAGCACCCGGTGCCCGCGTTTTCTGCCGTGTGTTGACCGATGGCGAAGGTGCCGAATGGCCGCTCAGCCGCAAGTTCGGTTGCGTGCCGCAGATGGCTGTCGATGTTCTGGTCTATGCCCATCAGCTCGGCCTGGAAAGCTATGGCGTCTCCTTCCATGTCGGTTCGCAGATGACCAAGGTCGATGCCTGGGATTCGGCTCTGTCCGATGCCAAGCGGGTTTTCGCACAATTGGCCAAGCAGGGCATCTACCTGCAAATGGTCAACATGGGCGGCGGCTTCCCGACCAAGTATCTGCGCGACATTCCGACGGCGGAAGCCTATGGTCAGGCGATCAATGCCTCGCTGAAAAAGCATTTCGGCAACAATATTCCGCGCACGATCATCGAACCGGGCCGCGGCATGGTCGGCAATGCCGGTGTGATCAAGGCGGAAGTGGTGCTGATCTCGAAGAAGTCGGACAATGACGCCCATCGCTGGGTGTTCCTCGACATCGGCAAGTTCGGCGGCCTGGCTGAAACCATGGATGAGGCGATCCGCTACCCGATCCGCACGGCCCGCGATGGCGACGAGATGGAACCCTGTGTTCTGGCCGGTCCAACCTGCGACAGCGCTGATGTTCTTTATGAAAAGAACATGTATCCGCTGCCGTTGTCGCTGACCATTGGTGACGAAGTGCTGATCGAAGGCACGGGCGCCTACACCACCACCTATTCGGCGGTGGCCTTTAACGGCTTCGATCCGCTGAAGGCTTATGTGATCTGATCGTCATGATCTGATCTGGACCGTGCCGGACCTGATCCGGCACGGAAAACAACAAAAACAACTCCCGGAAACACTTCCTTTTAAGGATCGGAGGCTCTGTTATGGCCACTGTTCTCAATGTCGTGCGCGCGTTTTTCTCGCAGCCAGACTTCACCGTCGATGCTGAAAACCCCTCTGACGTCGTTGCCCGCGAAAACCTGCTCGATCAGGCTATGGGGGCCGATCGCCGCAAGAAATCCTCGGAGAAGATCCGCCGTGGCCGCATTCCGGCCGAGGGTCTGGCGCTGGTTGCCCGTGACCGCAAGGGCCATGTCATCGGCACGGTACGGCTGTGGAACATTGAAGCCGGGGTCAATGGCGAAGGTCATGCCGTGGATGCGCTGCTGCTGGGGCCTCTGGCCGTCGATCCGGCGCAGGAAGGCAAGGGCATTGGCTCGGCCCTGATGCGCGCGGCGATCACAGAGGCGAAAAAGCGTGGCCATGGCGCGGTGCTGCTGGTGGGGGATGCGCCTTATTATCAGCGCTTCGGTTTTTTTGCCGAAAAGACCGCACATCTCGTCATGCCCGGCCCCTTTGCCCGCGACCGTTTTCTGGCGCTGGAACTGATCCCCGGCTGGCTCGATGGGGCCGTCGGCATGATCGTGGCCTCAGGCCGCAAACTGGCGCGCGCATCGCGCAACAAGGCGGCATGACAAGGGTAAGGCCGGAATGGATCGGGAAGGACGGATCAACAGCGCCGTGCGCCATATATGGCGCACAAAGGACGCGGTAACACTTTTAATCTGCTCCATAATTTTCTCCTTAAACCGATTCCGGTTTAAGGAATTATGCAGTAGCGAAACGTCATCCTGATCCGTTCTGCCTGATCGCGATGCCGCAGATATGAAAAGCGGCAGGGAAACTTTATGCGACCCGGTTGGCCTTTTTGCTGATGATCGGAATGTCCGGTTGTTCAAAGGCCTCGAAGGCAGGCCGGGCAATGGCGTAACCCTGAATGAGATCGACGCCGATATCGGCCAGGGTTTCCAGTTCGCTCATGGTTTCCACCCCTTCGCACAGCGGCAAAATACCGAAATCCTTCAGCATGTTCACCGTGTGGCGCACGACGAGATGCCGGGCGCGGTCACGGTCGATGCCGCGTACCAGATCCATGTCGAGCTTGACGATATCCGGCTGGAATTTGGCCAGAAGATTGAGGCCGGAATGGCCAGCGCCAAAATCATCGATGGCCGTTTTGAAGCCGATCGATTGATAGGTCTCAAGGATGGACAGGAGGTGGCCGGTATCCACCGCTTCATTTTCGGTGAATTCGAAAATGATCCGGTCGAGAGGAAAGCCGACCCGCTCTGCCGTGGCGAGTGTGAGGCGAATGCAGGCGCGTGGCTCATAGACGGCATTGGGCATGAAATTGATGGAAAGATGCGTTTCAGGCTGGCGTCTGCTCAGGTCGGCGGCATATTCCAGTGCCTTGATCCGGCATTGCTGATCGAAAGCATAGCGGTTTTCTGCCGTGACCTGTGACAGAATGGTTGCCGCCCCTTCACCCTTTGCGCCGCGCACCAGTGCTTCATAGGCAAAGATTGACTGTCTGCTCATATCGACAATCGGCTGGAATGCCATGGAAAAGGTGGACTCAAAGCCTTTTGCGTCCCGGCAGCCATGACATGCCATCGATGATCCCCTTGCAAGCGCTGTTCAATCCATGACTTATATCAGGCAATCGTTAAAAACCTGATTGCTTCAGGGGTGTCCGGGCTATTTTTCGCTCTCAGGTTTCCAGCCATCGGTCAGAGTGCCAAGGAAGGCGACGATATCCTTGATCTCCGCCTCGTTCAGGGCAGGCGGCTGGCCCAGCTTCCGGTCCATTGGTGCATCGATATAGTCGATATTGCCCTGATATTGGGCGGGCAGATCGTTGAATTTATCGACCGTGCCATCGGGCTTTTTCGGATAGATGGTGTCGGGGCGCGTGTCGCGATTGACATAGAAGCGCACCACATCGTCAAGCCTGGTATAGACGCCATTATGGAAGAACACCTTGCGGGTGGCGACATTGCGCAGGGTCGGCGTTTTGAACAGACCGCAATTCTGCTTCTGGCTGGAAAATGTGTCCTGCCGCATCGGACCGCAGATGCCCAGATCATAATAGTTGGGGTCCTTGTTGGCCGGAATGGCGGGATTGCGCGGCACGCCCAAAGCCTCGAATTCGAAATCGGTGAAATCCGGCATCTGACCGTCACCGGTCATCTTGTCCAGATGGCAGGCAGCGCAATTGCCCTTTTTCGGATCGTCGAACAGGGCAAGACCGCGTTTTTCCGCTGCCGTCAGCGTGGCCTTGCCGCGCAGATAGGCGTCATATTTGCTGCTATAGGGGTGAAAGGACGGCTCCTCGACCTGATAGCGGGCGAGCGCAAAGCCCATTTCCGCCAGCGCCATGTCGGGATCGTTCAGCACCTGATTGCCGAAGAGCGCCGCAAGCGTCTTGCCGTAACGGACCTTGATTCTGCTATAGAGCGTAGCCTTGTCCGGGTTGGCCATTTCAAAGGGCGACAGAAGCGGACCCATCGCCTGATCTTCCAGACTGTCGGCGCGCCCGTCCCAGAACAGGCCGCCCTGCGGCACGTCATTGCTGGCAGGCGCAATGTCCTTGACCACGGGCTTGCCCGTGACCGGGCCACCAATCGGGCCCTTCTGATCGGCAAGCGCCACGCCGCTCGCCTCACTCATCGGCGAGGCTTCCGCGGCTTCTTCAGCGGGGTTTTCCGGGCCGACGGAAAAGGCGGGCGTGTTGATCTTGTAGGTCAGGGTCGGCACGGTGCGGATGCCGGGCAGGTTCAGATCCGGTCCGCCCAATTGCACCACGAGCCCGTTGGCCGGGGCATAATGATGGGCCGGATCGTGGCAGGTGGCGCAGGACATCTTGCCGCTGCCGGACAGTGAGGTGTCGTAAAAAATGGCTTTGCCCAGTTCCGCCACGGCGCTGAGCTTGACCGTATCGTAACCGTCACTGTCCTGATTGGCGGCGCGGGAGGAAGAGGTGGTCACCAGGCCGAAAGCTGCCCCCGCAAGGCAAAGCCCTGCGAGCGCGAAAACGGGGAGACCGGATTGTCGGTCAAAAGAAAACATGATCCGGTCTCCAGTCTTTATCAGCCCTTCAGGCCGGTCTTTTCATTCAGCATCAGCCTGTCCGTGCGGGCCTTGGACCAGTCGAACATGCCGTCAAGCGAGCCGGAAATGGCATCGAAAGAGCCGCCGCCCAGACGCTGGCCGCCCATCCAGTTGTCTTCGATGAAACGCATGACCGAGGTCTGGTCTGTGAGCGTGTGATCGACGAAGTTCTTTTTGGCGTAGGGCGAGACAACCAGAAGCGGCTGACGCGTGCCGTAACCGCAACGGCCTTCGACCGGCTGGCCGTTGACGCCCGGCAGCGGTGTACCGGAGCCGCAATGGTCGCCATCGAGCACGTCATAGCCCTTGACCGGCAGGTTGGACGAATTGATTACGGCATGGGCGTGATCGTACCAGCCGTCCGAATCGTCATAAAGGATGATGACGGCGGTATCGTTCCAGTCTTTCGACTTCTGCAGATCGTTCAGCACATGAACAATGAATTCCTGCTCGTCGAGCGGATCGGAATAGCCGGCATGGCCATCCTGATAGGCCGGTGCCTTGAGGAAACTGACGGCCGGCAGGTTGCCGTTCTTCAGAACGGCATAGAAGTCGTTCATGTCGTATTGATGGTTGGCGCCACCATCATGGCTGGTGCCGATCACGTCGACCGAGGACGGACGGATATGCTGCGGATTGGCCGTCGAGGGATAATACTGGAACGGCTCGTGATGGGGAATGTAATCCACCTCATCCACCTTGGTGACATCCGAGGTGGTGGAGCGCTTGCAGCCCGTTGTGCCGTTCGGGTTCTTGACCGTCAGGTCGAAACCGCCTTCGAACCAGCCCCAGGTGATGTTGTGGTCGTTGAGCATGTCGCCGATATTGCGACCGCTCATCAGAGCCGTCGGATATTTCGGGCTGGAGCAGACGTCGCCGGTCGGGTCGAAGTCGGAAATGATCGTCCAGCCGCCCTTGCCATCGGGAACGATGCGACCGCCATCATAGGTGCCGTCCTTTTCCAGCTTGTAGCCGGGGGGTAGGAAGGCGCCGTTGGTCTGGCCGGAAATCAGGTTGATCGCGCCCGGCGTCGAGGGGCCGAAATTGGTCGAGAAGGAATTGTCGCTCATGGCGAAGTCCTGGGCGTAGTTCCACAGTGCCGTGACGGTGTTGCCGTCATAATAGCCCATGACCTGGCCCTTGGTGCCAAAAGCGCCAGCCGCACCCTTGCTGCCCTTGCCCGTATTGGCGGGGAAAAGATCCATAGCAAAGTGGTCATAAGCGGCTTGTTCAGCCGTGTAACCATGGTTCTGGTCGGCGGTGGCCGCCTGGGTCCGGTCAAGACGGAAGGGGGCTGTCGCGTCAGCGCCATTCTTGGCGTTGGTCTTGTTCGGGTTGTTATCGAGAAGGCCGGCATGGGCCAGCGTGTCGATGTCTTTCGGCGTCGTGGCGCTGGCGCTGAAGGCCGGCTCACCGGAAACATTGGCGGCCTTAGGGTAAGTGGCGAAATAATGATCGAAGGAGACGTTCTCCTGGAAGATCACCACCACATGCTTGATCGGTGTAGCCGTGTTGGAGGCGGGCGCAGCAGCCTGGCTGGGCGCGATAAGACAGAGCGATGACAGCGCCAATGCGCTACCGGCGCGCAATGAGATGCGACGCGGATTGAGTGCCATGATTTTCCCTTTCCCCGAAGTAAGGCCGGCAGAGCTTGCTGTATGGCCAGAACACTTTGCAGATCTCAATTTTGATTTGCGGCATGTGCGAACGGGAAACCGGTTTCCCCTTTCCCGGCCAATGCTCTAGGAGCCATATTTATCAGTTCCGTGACGGTGTCTGCTTATTCGGCGGAGTTCGTCATCACAGATTCTTCACAAGAACGTGAATGTCTGGATGAAAAGAGGAGGATGATCCTGCAACTGATGCAGAAATGACACGCTAGTCAGGATTGCAATGATTTTACATCAGGCATGCCTTACATATTGATCCAGCTCAAGCAATGCCAGCGGTTTCCTCTCCATGATTGCAGCCGAAGATGGGGATGCGAGTGGGCTCCCCCTCCGTACCACACACATGCATGTGCCGGGGTGCCGCTTTGATCGGCAGGCCGGGCAAGACCAGGAGAGATGAGATGTTGATGAACCGGCCCCTGATGCGGACCCTGTTTGCTTTAACCGCACTTGCCGGCATGACCGCCTATGCCGCCGCAGCCGATCTGACGGCGGGTGTCGATGCCGCACCCCAGCCGCAAAAGACCGAAAAACTGACAAAAAGCCCATGGCAGGTGCGTCTGCGGGCGCTGGGTGTGGTCACGCGCGATTCCGGCCATGTCAACGGCGTTGCCGGGTCGGGCCTGTCCTATAGCGATACGGTCGTGCCGGAACTGGATTTCTCCTATTTCTTCACACCGAATATCGCTGCCGAACTGATCCTTGGCACAAGCTATGCCAATATCAACGGCACGGGTTCGATTTCCAGCCTCGGCAAGGTCGGCAAGACCTGGTTCCTGCCGCCAAGCCTGACCTTGCAATATCATTTCACCAATTTCGGCAAGTTCCAGCCTTATGTCGGCGCAGGTATCAACTATACGATGTTCTATAATCAGAAGGCGGGATCGGCCGATTCGCTGAAGGTGAAGAACACATGGGGTCCAGTCCTGCAGGTGGGTGCCGATTACATGATCAACGATCATTGGGGCATCAATTTCGACGTCAAGAAAATCTTCCTGCGTCCGGATTTCGATGTCACCGTCGGCGGCAACAAGCTGAGCGGCAAGGCCAAGCTTGATCCTTGGCTGATCGGAACGGGTGTCACCTACCGCTTCTGATCCCGGTTTGCCCGAGACAATCAGCATAGCCGGAAGCCGGGCAGGCTTCCGGCTATGCAGGCATACGATAAAATCCTGGCGGTAAAGGGTCATGCAAATCGTATATTTCAGAGTCGATGAAAGAAAAGCGTCGAAGGGCCTTGCAAAATTTCAAATTGCGCCTATCTTAAGCCCATCGACCATTGCTTGTGACGTCGGATCAGGGCTTTTGCCTCTGGCGGTTCTCCTCTCAACTAATCGATCTATTCCTGCAAGGTATCGCAGGACCCACAACGATTGCTTTGAAAGGAAATCGTTATGAATACTGGTACAGTCAAGTGGTTCAACGCAACCAAGGGTTTTGGTTTCATTCAGCCGGATAATGGCGGCGCCGATGTGTTCGTGCATATTTCTGCCGTAGAACGCGCTGGTCTGCGCGCTCTCGCCGATGGCCAGAAGATCACCTACGACATCGTGCAGGACCGTCGGTCCGGCAAGAGCTCTGCCGACAATCTTCGCGCAGCATAATTCGTCATTCGCTGACGCTGACCACGGATGTACTGGCAGCAAAGCTGAGTGACTGTGAGAGGTCGGGTTCACGCCCGGCCTTTTGTTTTTCTGCTTCGTCACGGCATAGCGCCCTAAACCGAGACCGATTGACATATTGTGCGGTAGGCAAGGGGTCTCACAGACGATTATTGGCTGTTGAGAAGACGTCAGGTGCTGTAAATCGTGTCACCTTGATCCTGTCTATGGACGCTGGATCGACTGACGGCGGCGTGATGACGACGCCACAGATGGCAGGTGGTGAGGTGGTAGACCCATTTTACCGAGATATCGCGCCCAGAAGTCTGTCGCGCAAACCTAGACTGATTCTGCAATAATACCATGCGACAAAGCATGGATTGGAAGCATGTTGACTGATGCTGATGCGCTGTAACATTCTTTCAAGAATAAATGATGTTATCGCCTGAAAAGGCATAGTGTCCAATATCGCTTCGCGCTTTTCCTCTCCTGTTGTTGTGTGCACTGAAGCAGTGCCGGTCTGTTGCCAAGCGCGTCTATTATTCCTCACCACTTTGGGATGTATCATGGCCCTTATTCGTTGTCGCCCCGGTGACACCATTCTGTTGAAGCCGAACCTCTTGCGTGGTCGCCATGGCGGGGGTCCTGCACGTGTCATTGCGATTTTGCCGGACAGCCAGGGAATAGCGCAATACAGGGTTCGATTTCAAAATGAAACCTTCGATCGCAATATCCGTCAGGACGATATCGAAGGGTTTTCGAGTGGTGTCCCCCGCCCAAAAAATCAACCCTCCGAGCAACCAGGCTCAAGCTGGATCAATCCAAATTCCATCCGTATCCATAAATAGCGCCTTGCGCTCAGTCAGGAGATATTTTGCAAGTTATCGTTCGAGAAAACAATGTTGATCAAGCCCTGCGCGTTTTGAAGCGTAAAATGCAGCGTGAAGGGGTCTTTCGCGAAATACGCGCTCGGCGCGGCTATGAGAAACCATCCGAAAAACGCATCCGCGAGCATGCGGAAGCCGTGCGTCGGCATCGGAAGATGGCGAAGAAAAAATTACAACGGGAAGGCCTTCTGCCTTTGCCGAAAAAGACCGTGCGCGCGCGTTGACACAGACCTGTCGTCACGCATCACCACGCCATGCTATAAGGGAAGCGCCCAAACTTCGTTTTATGACGTTAAGAGCGTTCTCAACAAGGTTTCATAGCGATCGCAGAATTGTAGAGCTTGCATGCCTGCACTGCCAATAATCACGACAATCCCTCTCAGAAAAGGAGATCCTATGAGCATCTCGAAAGAGGACTTTTTCAAGCCCGGTAGGGCGTCAAGTGTTGTCAAGGCAGAGACGACAAACTCTATTGCCCGCCAGATCATCGCCACGGAAGCGGCTCAGCGCCATTCGAAAACAGAGCGATTGCGGCAATTGCGTGAAGACCGGGAGGCGGAAAATGCCAGCATGCCTGCTGCGCCTTCGCGCAGGAAGAGACGCAGCACATAATGTGTTGCGTCTTTGACAGGCTGTGAGCAGGGTGCGTTCAGAGGAAAGAAAACCGTGTCTTCGGCAGTTTTTGTCGGAGAGCATGTGCGAAAGTGCGGGGCCAAAGGCAACGGGAGACAGAGTAAGTTGACTGCCCCCCGGCCCGGTCAAAAACCGGCATCCGCCGCTCCTTCTTCCAGCATTCCAAATGCGTATTCGGCAAAAGACCGCCAACATTCCAGCCGGAAACTCTCTTTCTTTTCTCGGAAAAGCACGATTTCGATCTTGCCGAACACGGTGCGCGCACAGGCGCCAACGGGGAAGGTTTCGAGCGAAAGGTTGAGGGGGCAACCAGCATTGATGGCAGCGGCCGCATCCGGCCCTGTCATAACAAAGCCGATATTGCGGTGGGAGACATCAGTGGCAGAGTGAACCGTGCCGGAGCTGGCGCAATCCTCCATAAGATCGGCCCCGTCCTTGTCGATCAGCAGCCATTCATCCGGGCCGAGCCACAGCGCCAGACGCGATGCTTTATGCGCCGAGCTTTTCGGCTGTTGAGGAAGGTCAAGACCAAGTGACGCGGAAAGGGCGGCAAGCGCCTCTTCGCCTGCTCTGAGATTGACGCGCGCAGCCGGTGATGCAAGCGTAATACGCGCCCGGGCCGTGCCGCCTTCCATACCCTCCAGCACGGTCTGGCGTTCAGCCAGGGGCGATTTTGCCTTTGCCTTAGCCATGGATGCGCGCTCCTTCCTTGTCAAAAAACACCATGTCGGTCACCTCGACGGCAATGGTCTTGTCTGCCATCGGCACGTAGAGGGTTTCGCCCATGCGGGCGCGTCCGCCTGCCACCATGGCAATGGCAATCGAGCGGCCGAGATTTTCCGACCAATAGGATGAGGTGACGTGACCAAGCATGGTCATCGGCTTTGGCTGGTTGGGATCGGCGACGATCTGCGCACCTTCCTCCAGCACCTCTTTCGGGTCCTTTGTGAGCAGGCCGACCAGTTGTTTGCGGCCCTCCCGCACCAGATCAGGGCGTTTCAGGCCGCGAATGCCGACGAAATCCGTCTTCTTCTTCGAGACGGCCCAGCCATAATTGGCATCATCCGGCGTCAGCGTGCCGTCGGTGTCCTGGCCGACGATGATATAGCCCTTTTCGGCGCGCAGCACATGCATGGTTTCCGTGCCATAAAGGCAGGCCCCCAGGCTTTCCGCCCGTTCCCACAGCGCCGTGAAGATGGCGGCACCATAATCGGCGGGCACGTTGACTTCATAGCCCAGTTCGCCGGTAAAGGAGACGCGGAAGAGCCGCGTCGGCACACCGCAGACCGTTCCTTCCGCCACGCTCATATGCGGGAAGGCCTCGTTGGAGAGATCGATGCCCTCGACGAAAGGCTGGATGATCTCGCGTGCTTTTGGTCCCTGAACGGCAATCACCGCCCATTGTTCGGTGGTGGAGGTGAGCCACACCTTCAGCTCCGGGAATTCCGTCTGCAGATAGTCTTCCATATGCGCCAGCACACGCGGTGCACCGCCCGTGGTGGTGGTGACGTGGAAGCGGTCCTGCGCCAGACGCCCGACCACGCCGTCATCATAGATGAAGCCGTCTTCGCGGGTCATGATGCCGTAGCGGCATTTGCCGGGCTTCAGCGTATCCCAGGCATTGGTGTAGATCAGGTTGAGGAATTTCGCCGCATCCGGGCCGACAACCTCGATCTTGCCCAGTGTCGAGGCGTTGAAAATGCCTGCCACCTCACGCACCGTTTTGCATTCCCGGTTGACGGCAGCATGCATGTCCTCGCCGGGGCGGGGATAATACCAGGCGCGTTTCCAGTTGCCGACATCCTCGAAATCCGCGCCGAGTTCGGCTTCCAGATCATGCATCGGCGTCTTGCGGGTGGGATCGAACAGATCGCCGCGCGAATGGTTGATCAGCGTGCCGAAGGTGACGGGCGTATAGGGCGCGCGGAAGGTGGTGAGGCCCACTTCCGGAATATCCTTGCCCAGCATTTCGGCGGCAATTGCCAGACCATGCATATTGGAAAGCTTGCCCTGATCGGAGGCCATGCCATTGGTGGTGAAGCGCTTGATATGCTCGATGGAGTGCATGCCCTCGCGCACGGCAAGGCGGATGTCTTTGGCGCAGACATCATGCTGGAAGTCGATGAAGGCTTTTACCGCATCGTCGGGGCCGGCGCCTTCGGCAGCGCCAATCATGCCGCCGGTCCAGGCATGGGCGTTTTCGCCCTTCGGCGCATCTGCGCTTTCGCCTTTTGCCCCGGCCTCCTTCGCCAGCCGCGCCCCGCTGGCATGGGCTTCGGCCAACAGGGCTGCCATGTCATCCGTGCCGTTGCAGGCACCGATGCAGATGCCGTCCTCGGCATAGATCTTCGGCAGAAAGCGCTGGTTTTCCGTGTCGAATGTCAGCTTGCCGCGCGATTGCGAGAAGAGATGGACGGAAGGCGTCCAGCCGCCACTCATCAGCACGGCATCGACGGCAAGCTTGCGCCGGTCAAAGCCGCCGCGGCTGGCAATGGTGATGGATTTCACCCGCAACCGGCCTGCCGTATCGACCACGCCATGATCGCTGATCACCTCGATACCGGCGGCCTTGGCCGCAGCCAGCACGCTTGTCCCCGGCGCGCGGCGGCAGTCGATGATCGCCACGATCGCGACGCCAGCCTTCTTGAGATCGATGGCCGCTTCATAGGCACTGTCATGGGCGGTATAGACGGCGACTTTTGCGCCGACCGCCACGCCATAATGGTTGAGATAGGTGCGTGCCGCCGATGCCAGCATGATGCCGGGGCGGTCGTTATTGGCAAACACCATCGGACGCTCGATTGCGCCGGTGGCCATGATGACCTTTTTCGCCCGCACCTGCCACAGGCGTTCGCGCGGCGTGCCTTTGGCCGGATTGGGAACGTGGTCGGTCACGCGCTCGGCCAGAGCGATGAAATTGTGGTTGTAATAGCCGAAGGCGGTGGTGCGGGTCAAAAGCGTCACATTGGCCATGGTCTTGAGTTTCGCCGCCGTGGCCTGCGCCCAGTCATAGCCGTTCTGACCGTCGATGGTTGCGCCCGTATCGTAACGGAACGCGCCGCCGACCACCGGGTTTTCATCGACGAGAAAGACGCGGGCGCCGGTTTCAGCTGCGGCAAGGGCCGCCGTCAATCCGGCAACACCCGCGCCCACCACCATGACATCGCAATGGGCATAGCGGTTGGCATAGTGATCACCATCGCTTTCATCGGGGGCGACGCCGAGACCGGCAGCGCGGCGGATCATCGGTTCATAGAGTTTGTGCCAGAAGCTCTTCGGCCACATGAAGGTCTTGTAATAGAAACCGGCGGCGAAGAAGGGCGACAAGAGATCGTTGACCGCGCCGAAATCCATGGTGATCGAGGGCCAGCGGTTCTGGGTCGATACCGTCATGCCGTCAAAGACATCCTGCACGGTCGCGCGCACATTCGGCTGGCGGCGCGACGGATCGCGGGAGACGTCGAGGAGCGCGTTCGGCTCTTCCGGTCCTGCGGTCAGGATGCCGCGCGGCCGGTGATATTTGAACGAACGTCCGGCGAGATGAATGCCGTTGGCCAGAAGCGCAGACGCCACAGTGTCACCTTCCAGCGCGGTGAGGATGCGGCCGTCAAAGGTGAAGCGGGCGGTTCTGGCAGGCGTGAGGCGGCCGAAGCCGGGAATACGATTGGCGCCGCTCATTCGGCAGCTCCCTTGGTTGCAGACGGATGGAGACCTTCGCTGAGATCGGGCTTCGCTTCACCGGCCTTGTAGGTCATGAGGAACCGGTCGCTGACCGTATCGCGCACGGCATTGAAGAAGCGACCGCAGCCATGAATATGCCGCCAGCGCTCGTAGATGATGCCCTTGGGATTGTCGCGGAAGAAGAAATAATCGGCGAAATCCTGATCGGAAATTTCGGCAATATTCGTCGGGCGGGCAATATGGGCCTCGCCAGCGGCGCGGAATTCAAGCTCCGAGCGTTCTTCCTGGCAATAGGGACATGTGATCAGAAACATAGGCTCTCTCCCCTGTCAGTGCGCTACGGCCGCAGCGGCAGCCTCGTCGATCAGTCGGCCGGTATTGAACCGGTTGAGCGTCAGCCCCTCGGCCAGCCGGTGCGGTTCACCTTTCGCAATCAGATGGGCGAAAAGATGGGCTGAGCCGGGCGTAGCCTTGAAACCGCCGGTGCCCCAGCCTGCATTGATGAACAGGTTCGGCACGGGCGTAACACTCTGGATGGCGGAACGATCCGGCGTGTTGTCGGTAATGCCGCCCCATTGCCGCATCATCTTGACGCGGCGGAAGATCGGGAACAGCTCGCAGATCGCGTCCAGTGTGTGGGTGATGATCTGAAGCCCGCCGGTCTGGGAGAAGGAATTATACTGGTCCGTGCCCGCGCCGATCACCAGTTCGCCCTTGTCGGACTGTGATATATAGGCATGCACCGTGTTGGACATGACCACGCAGGGGAAGATCGGCTTCAGCGGCTCGGAGACCAGTGCCTGCAAGGGATTGGAGGCAAGCGGCAGGCGCACGCCCGCCATGCCCATGATCAGCGAATTGTGGCCGGAGGCTGAGACGCCGATCTTCTTCGCCCCGATAAAGCCCTTCGAGGTTTCGACGCCGGTGACTTCGCCGTTGGCTCCGCGACGAATGGCGGTGACCTCACAATTCTGGATGATATGGACGCCGCGATCTGAGGCCGCCCGCGCATAGCCCCAGGCCACGGCATCGTGACGCGCCGTGCCGCCACGGCGCTGCAGGGCTGCACCATTGATCGGGTAACGGGCGGTCTTGGAAATGTCGAGCGGCGGACAATAAGCCTTGGCCTGTTCCGGCGTCAGCCATTCATTGTCGATACCGTAGAGCGAATTGGCATGGACATGGCGCTTGAAGCTCTGACGGTCATGGATATTGTGCGAGAGCATCATCACGCCGCGCGGCGAATACATGACATTGTAGTTGAGGTCCTGGGAAAGGCCCTCCCACAGCTTGAGCGAATGCTCGTAAATGTCCATGCTCTCTTCGTAGAGATAGTTGGAGCGGATGATGGTGGTGTTGCGCCCGGTATTGCCGCCGCCAATCCAGCCCTTTTCAATCACGGCAATATTGGTGATGCCGTGTTCCTTGGCCAGATAATAGGCCGCCCCCAGCCCGTGGCCGCCACCGCCGATGATGATCACGTCATAGGATTTCAGTGGCTCCGGCGAGGTCCATTGCGCGCTCCAGCCCTTATGGGCGCGCATGGCTTCCCGTGCCACGGCAAAGATCGAATATTTGCGCATCGGCTCACTCCTGTTCCGCAGGCCATGGTGTGGCGCTTCGGGTTTATCCCATCGGTCTGACAGATCACGACCGTCCTTGCGCCCTTTTTTGCGACATTGCCCTGTCCGGCTTTCGACAAGATGGCATTCTCTCTCCATCGCACTATCCCTGTGTTGCCGGTTTTTTTCAATGGCAGGCCGCCAATCCTACTGGACTTGATCTGCGCATTCTGATATTGGCGCTTGCTAATCGCTGATCCTACGGGTCAGGCGAATGTTTTATCTTTTGCCTCTGCAGGCGGCTATCGCCGCAGAGTTAAACAGCAAACCAAAGGAACGGGATTAGACGTGCAGGTACTTGTCCGCGATAACAACGTTGATCAGGCGCTCCGCGCCCTGAAGAAGAAGATGCAGCGCGAAGGCATCTTCCGCGAAATGAAAATGCGTGACTATTATGAAAAGCCGTCGCAGAAGCGCGCGCGTGAAAAGGCGGAAGCTGTTCGCCGTGTTCGCAAGCTGGCCCGTAAGCGCATGCAGCGTGAAGGCCTGATTGCAGGCCCGGCACGTCCGAGCCGCTAATTGGCCATAATCCGGCGTTTAATCGTGAGAAAAGCGGCGGCGGGCTCGCAGGCCGCTTTTTTGATGTCTGTATGACAAAGCTGTGTGCCATGATGCGACAGGTATTGCATCATGGTTAAAGACAATGCCAGTCTTGCCATGGCAGGTCTTCGAGGCGATACATGACGCAATCTCCAATGGGAGGGTGTCGTAACGCAAATCCGAAGGGCAGATTTTTGGGTTGGCCATCTTTGCGATGGTTTTGGACGGCGGAAGAAAAGCATGGATCCTATGGCATCTTCGGTAATCAGCAACGGTCCCGTTCGGGGCGCAACCAACTGTTCCCTTTTTGCCAAGGCCGCATTGGCCGCCGGTCTTCTGTCTATCCTGATGCTGTCAGGGTGCCAAACCTCGTCGAACATGACCTCCGACGTGATCACCATCGACAAGAGCCAGGGGTCGAAGGAAAATATCGACAGCCTGACGGCGGTCATCAACGCCAATCCGAAGGATCCGAGCGGCTATAATGTGCGCGGTTCCGCTTATGGTCGGGCAGGGGACTTCAACCGGGCGTTGGCCGATTTCACCACCGCTATCAAGCTCAATCCCAATTTCTATCAAGCCTATGCCAACCGTGCGCTGATCTATCGCAGCATGGGCCAGCCGGTGCAGGCAGCAGCCGATTATACCTCCGCGTTGAAGATCAATCCGAAATATGACGTCGCCTATATCGGACGCGGCAATATCTATCGTCAGGCTGGCCGGATTGATGAGGCGTTTCAGGATTTTTCCCGCGCCATCGATCTCGACACCACCGACGGGCGTGCCTATCACAATCGGGGTCTGATCTATCAGTTGCGCGGTCAGCATGAAAAGGCGATTGAGGATTTCTCCAAGGCGATCATGCTGTCGCCGAATGCGCCGGAGCCCTATAACGGTCGGGGCATCAGCTATCTGGCGCTGAATGATGACGACAATGCCTTTGCCGATTTCAATCACGCCATCGAGCTTAATCCAAAGCTGGCCGAAAGCTGGGCCAATCAGGCGCTAGTCTATGAACGGCGCGGCGACAAGGCCAAAGCGGCGCGTTCCTACGCCCATGCCGTCGCACTGGATCCAACCTACACGCCAGCCAAGGAAGGCCTGGCGCGGGTGCGCGGCAGCAGTTGATCTTGAGAATACAGCGTCAGAAAGCCGGTTCGTGAGAGCCGGCTTTTTTGTTGGTCACTCTGCCTGCAGCAGCAGCGTCAACCCATCAAGAACACACCGACGACGCTAAGGATCACGAAGACCAGAATGCCGCCGAGAAAACCGCCAGCGGTGAAGAAACCGGCGGCCATGCCCAACATCAGGGCGACGATGATGGCTGTTCCATATTTGGTGGCCGCAATGAAACGGTCATAGGTCTTTTCGTGTTCGCTGTAATCCATGGTCGCGCCGGTTTCGGCGGGGCCGGAAGGATGTTCCTGCATGATCCTCTCCTCTCCCAAAGGTCTTGCGCAAGCCATGACGGGTGACGCTTGCAGCAGACAGGCTTAAATTAGCGCAGCTTGTGATATTCGGCAATTGTTCTGATTTCTGCATTTTACCTGAGAGCGCTTCACTGTTTCACGGAAACTTGGAAGCGCTTTAATTTTTTTGTTTTTACGCAGTGCCAGACGGAAAACCGTTTCCTACTTTTCTCGGGACAATGCTCTACAGCGTCGTGCGCCAAATATGGCGCGCTAAGGTCGCTGTAACACTTTAAATCTGCGGCATCATTTCACCTTAAATCTCACCCGATTTAAGGAATATACAGTGGCAAGAGCGAACCTGATCAAGAAAGGCATCCCGTAACAATGGCGTTGGTCTGCTCATCGTTCACTCCCGCTGGTTACACACCCTCCGGCCTGTCCTTCGGGTCGAACTGGATCAGGGTCAGCCATTTCGCCGTCAGTGCCGGTTTGCGTTCCTCTTCGATCTCGATGGAGACGTCATAGGTGGTCATGACCATGCCGGCGCCGCGAAAGCGTGCGCCTTCGAGGATGAAATGACCGCGCACTCGCTTGCCTGAGCGCACCGGGCTCATGAAACGCACACTGTCAAAGCCGTAATTGATGCCCATGGTCTGCTCGCGCACCGTTGGCACGCAATCGTAATTCATCGCCGACAGTAGGGAAAGAGTGAGAAAACCATGGGCAATCGTGCCGCCATACGGCGTTTCGGCGCTGGCGCGGACGGGATCGGTGTGAATGAATTGATGATCATCGGTTGCTCTGGCAAAGGTATCGATCATCGTCTGATCGACGGTGAACCACTTCGAGATACCAAGGGTCTGGCCGACCAGGCCGGGTATATCTGAAAGGCTGATGTCATGAGGCATGAATGCGTCGCTTTCCTTTTTGGCACGGCAGCATCATGCGTCCGATCCTCGCATGATGTCTATAAGGCTCCTGATGTGCTGGAGAATGTCTGCATGCACATCCGATTCAGGCCATCATGACGTAGATGAGTTTTACGTCATGACAATGTCTGTCTTTCGATGGAGCATTTCCGAGATGGAAAACGATCAGTCCGGACGGGGAGATTCGATGGCAAAGGCAAGGCTGCGTTCCGGCAGGGCAAGACGTGTCACGTCGTCTCCGTCCAGCAAATCCTGCCATGCCCATCCCTCGCGCTGGGGCAGGGGCATGTCTGTCGCGCGGTGACGGTTGATGGCGATAGCAAGCCGCAGGCTCTTGCCGGTCTCGCCGTCGTTCGTGGTGAGGAGCATGGCAAGCCCCGGCCCGTATTCGGCCTGCCAGTCTTCCACAGTCATCGGCTGGCCGGAGAGCGACAGCCATGCGATATCGCCCGTGCCGGTGAAGAAGGCCGGATCGGCAAGGGTATTGAAACGTTTGCGCCAGCGTGACAGGCACGCCGCGTGATCGATCAATTCGCGGTCGAGACCCTGCCAGTCGAGCCAGGTGATGGCATTATCCTGGGCATAGGCATTGTTGTTGCCGTTCTGGCTGCGCCCGCCTTCATCGCCGGCGGTCATCATGACCCAGCCCTTGGAGACGAAAAGCGTGGCGATCAGCGCTTTCAGATCACGCCTGCGCGCGGCAAGAATGGCCGGATCCTCGCTTTTGCCCTCGACGCCATGGTTCCAACTGTAATTTTCATTGTGACCGTCGCGATTGTCTTCGCCGTTGTCTTCATTGTGCTTGCGGGCATAGGACACGAGATCGCAGAGGGTAAAGCCGTCATGGGCGGCGATGAAATTGACGCTACGGGTTTTTGCCGCCCCATCATGGCCGAATATATCCGAAGAGCCAGCAAGAATTGTGGCGATCTCTCCGGTCAGAGAGGTGTCGCCGCGCCAGAAACGGCGGATCGTGTCGCGGGCCCGGTCGTTCCATTCGAGAAACGGAGCGGGAAAGCGGCCCAGCTGATAGCCACCGGGGCCGATGTCCCAGGGTTCGGCAATCATCACCCGGTCTTTGAGCAGCTCATCGTTCAGCATGGCTGTCAGGGTTTCGCCTTGCGGCTCGAACCCTTGCGCCGTGCGCCCCAGAACCGGCGCCAGATCGAAACGAAACCCATCGACACCGGCATGACGGACGAAGCGGCGCAGGCTGGAGACGATCAGATCACGGACTGGTGCCGCGTCACAGGCAAGCGTATTGCCGCAGCCGGTATCGTTGACCAGCTCCCCCGGCTGGTTCGGCAGGTGCCGATAATAGCTGAGATTGTCGAGACCGCGGAGCGAAAGCGTGGTGCCGTGACGGTCGCTTTCGCCGGTGTGGTTGAAGACCAGATCGAGAATGACGCCGATGCCGTTGTCATGCAACGTCGCCACTGTCTCAGACAATTCCCGCCAGCCGCCGGGGCAGAGGCGGGGATCGAGCGCGGCAAAGGCCACAGGATTATAGCCCCAGCTGTTCGTCAGACCGAGCGGGGATAAATGCCGTTCGTCGATCCAGGCGGTGATCGGCATCAGTTCGACGGCATCGACGCCCAGATGCTTCAAATGCCGAAGAATGGCCGGATGGGCGAGGGCGGCAACGGTGCCACGCTGCTCTTCAGCGATGTCCGGATGCAACATGGTGAAGCCGCGCACGGAGATTTCATAGATGAAGCCGCCTTGGGGCAAAAGCGGCGGAACGATTTTCACGGTTTGCGGCGCAATCAGCCGGGCTTTCGGCATGAGATGCGCTGTCTCGGTGCCGAAGGCTTGCAGCGCTGGATCGTGGCGGAAAGGCCGGTCGATCTCCAGCGCATAGGGATCGACCAAAAGCTTGGCCGGATCGAACCACAGGCCGTTATCCGGGTTAAAATCACCCTCGGCGCGATAGCCATAAAGTGCACCTTCCCTGATCCCTTCGACCGCAACATGGTGCCAACCATCCTCCTGTCTCTGCATTGGCAGGCGACAAAGTTCTGTCTCGCCGAAAGAGTCGAACAGACAGAGGCTTATCTGCGTTGCATGGCGGGAATAGACGGAAAATTCCGCGCCTTTCTCTGTCAGATGTCCGCCAGCCTCTGCCATCGGCGTGTCAGGTAATGACGCTTGGCGCATCGCGCCCGGTGCGGGTTCGGATATCCGCCAGTTCTTCCGCCGCGGCAATCAGGTCGGCCAATGCCTCCTGGGTGTCGATATCGTGCAGGGCCGAATCCGGTTCGAAGCGGTCCATATAGACCCGCAGCGTCGCCCCGGAGGTGCCGGTGCCGGAGAGGCGGAAAATCAGCCGCGAACCGCCTTCGAAAAGGATGCGAATGCC
The DNA here is from genome assembly GCF_023700755.1 of Allorhizobium sonneratiae. Classification (GTDB taxonomy): domain Bacteria; phylum Pseudomonadota; class Alphaproteobacteria; order Rhizobiales; family Rhizobiaceae; genus Allorhizobium; species Allorhizobium sonneratiae. Next base: position 150,788 of record NZ_JAMKOJ010000001.1, read on the forward strand.
TTGCTTGCGGCTTTCGGAATGATCGATCGGGTCGTGATAGGCAAAATCATCGGCGGTTTCGATGGTCAATTCGCCGATTTTCGTGCCGGGCAGGGTTTCGAGCCGGGCACGCAGAGCATCGATCAGGCCATTTGCGGCTTCGGCATCGACTTCCTCGTAATCATGGCGCGAATAATAGTTGCGGCCAAAGGCGGCCCAATGCTGGCGCACGATTTCCTGCACGCTTTCGCCGCGGCTGGCCAGTACGTTGAGCCAGAGCAGCACCGCCCAGAGTCCGTCCTTTTCGCGCACATGGCTGGAGCCGGTGCCGGCACTTTCCTCGCCGCAAATGGTCACTTTTCCGGCATCGAGCAGATTGCCGAAGAATTTCCAGCCGGTCGGGGTTTCATACATGCCGATTTTCAGCTTGTCGGCCACCCGGTCTGCCGCCGCACTGGTGGGCATGGAGCGGGCAATGCCGGCAATACCGCCGGAATAGCCGGGCGCAAGCCGTGCATTGGCGGCAAGAATGGCCAGACTATCGGAGGGGGTGACGAAAATGCCCTGGCCGATGATCAGATTGCGGTCGCCGTCGCCATCGGAGGCTGCGCCGAAATCGGGGGCGTCCTCGCCCATCATCTCGTCGAACAGGTCCTTGGCGTGCACAAGATTGGGGTCCGGATGATGGCCGCCGAAATCGGGTAGGGGCACGAAATTGCGCACCGTGCCGTCCGGTGCGCCCAGCCGGTTTTCCAGGATTTCCTTGGCGTAGGGGCCGGTGACGGCATGCATGGCGTCGAAGACCATGCGGAAACCGAGGCTGAACAGGTTGCGGATCGCCGGAAAATCGAACAACTGCTCCATCAGCGCGGCGTAATCGGCCACCGGATCGATGATTTCGACGCTCATAGCGCCCAGATCGAAACTGTGCAGCCGGTCAATATCGACATCGCCCATGTCGAGCGTTTTATAGGAGGTAATGGTCTTGGAATTGGCGAAGATCGCATCGGTGATCTTTTCCGGCGCCGGCCCGCCATTGCCGATATTGTACTTGATGCCGAAATCCTCGTTTGGGCCGCCGGGATTGTGGCTGGCGGAGAGGATGATGCCGCCGAAGGCCTTGTATTTGCGGATGATATTCGAGGCCGCAGGCGTCGATAAAATCCCGCCCTGACCGACCAGAACCCGGCCGAAACCGTTGGCGGCGGCCATTTTGATCGCTTTCTGGATCACCTCGCGATTGTAAAAGCGACCGTCGCCGCCGATCACCAGGGTCTTTCCCTTGAAATCCTCAAGCGAGTCGAAAATCGACTGGATGAAGTTTTCGGCATAGTGTTCCTGCTGAAAATGCGGAACCTTCTTGCGCAGGCCCGATGTGCCGGGCTTCTGGTCCGAATAGGGTTTGGTTGGAACCGTAATGATCATGCGTGTTTCAGCCTTTTCCGAGGAGGCGTTGATAAAGAGCAACGTAGAGTTCGGCGCTTTTCGCCCAGGATACGTCCGTCTTCATGCCCTGCTTCTGGATCTGATGCCATGTTTTCGTATCGTTATAGAGACGGAAGGCCCGGCGCAATGCCTGGCGCAAACCATCCGGCGTCACCGGAGAGAACTGCAGGCCCGTCGCTGCGCCTGCGGCAAGGGCTGCCGCATTGGCGTCAATGACGGTGTCGTTCAGTCCGCCCGTGCGTGCCACCACCGGAACGCAGCCGTAGCGCAAGCCATAAAGCTGGGTCAAGCCACAAGGTTCAAATCGGGACGGAATGAGAATGGCATCGGCACCTGCCTGCATGAGATGGGAGAGCGGTTCGTTATAGACGAGTTCGATGCCGATACGGCGCGGATGCCGTTCGGCCGCCGCCGTCAGCGCCCGTTCGAGCACAAGGTCGCCGGAGCCCAGAATGACCAGTTTGCCGCCCATGGTCACCAGTTCATCGGCCATGTCCGCCAGAACATCCATGCCTTTTTGCAGGGTGAGCCGGGAAATCACGGCAAAAACCGGCCCTTCATCGTCATCGATGCCGAAATGGGTGGCAATGGCGGCGCGGTTCTTTTTCCGCGTTGCCAGTCTTGCCAGCGTATAGCGGGCGGCGATTTCCGTGTCGGTCGCAGGGTTCCAGGTCTTTTCGTCGATACCGTTGACGATGCCGGACAGCGCGTCAGCGCGGCTGGCAATCAGCCCTTCCATGCCCATGCCGAATTCCGGTGTGAGGATTTCCTCGGCATAGGAGGGGCTGACCGTGTTGATCGCATGTGCCGTGACGATAGCACCTTTCAACATGGACAGCGTGCCGTAATATTCCAGCGCTTCCCACCAGGCATGATCGGGCAGGCCGAGCCCTTCGAACCGGTTTGAGGCAAACTGTCCCTGAAAGGCGATGTTATGGATGGTGAGCAGGCTCGGAATTTCCGGCTGGTCGCTGTAGCGCATGAAAACGGGGGAAAGGGCCGCCTGCCAGTCATGCACATGGACGAGATCGGGCTGCCAGCCGGGCAGCGCCCCCTGCGCCACCCGCGCTCCCGCCAGTGATAAGGCGGCAAACCGCTCGAAATTGTCGGCATAATCCCTGCCGTCACGCCCTATATACGGACCGCCATCGCGGTCATAAAGGGCAGGACTGTCCAGCACGAGAAGATCGAGGCCCGCAGCGCGCGCGCTGATCAGCCGCGCTTCCGCCCCGAAGAGATCAGGAAGGTCCAGCACGGTTTCAGCCGCCTGCAGACTGGCCATCACGGCGGGATAACCGGGCAGCAGCGTGCGGCTTTCCACTCCCAGCGGCTCCAGCGACAGCGGCAGGGCACCTGCCACATCGGCAAGCCCCCCGGTCTTGATCAGGGGATAGACTTCCGAGGCGATGGACAGAACGCGCATGGTGCTCCTTCTGTGCGGGGCCTGATGCGACGGGCGCCTGGCCTGTCGCGATCCCGCTTAGCTCAACTTGTCAATCATGGGTTGCGTTATCAGGCAGATGCCTTTTTCCGTTCGGCGGAAGCGTTTGGCGTCCATCTCCGGGTCTTCGCCGACGACCATGCCTTCGGGAATGGTAACGCCGCGCTCGACCACCACATTGGTCAGCCGGGCATGGCGACCGACCGTGACATTCGGCAGGATGACGCAGCCTTCCAGGCGCGAATAGGAATTGGCGCGGACCCCGGTAAACAGCAGGCTGTGAAACAGCGATGAACCGGAAATAATGCAGTCGCCCGAGACCAGCGAGGAAATCGCCGAGCCGCGACGGCCTTCGTCGTCATGGACGAATTTCGCCGGCGGGTTGATTTCGGCATAGGTCCAGATCGGCCAGGATTTGTCGTAGATGTCGAGTTCAGGCACGATGTCGGTCAGATCGACATTGGCCTGCCAATAGGCATCGATGGTGCCGACATCGCGCCAATAGGCGGCTTTTTCGAAATCGGAGCGCACGCAGGAGCGGGCGAAACGATGGGCCACCGCCTTTCCGTGCTCGACGATATAGGGAATGATGTCCTTGCCGAAATCCCGGCTGGAATTGGGGTCTGCCGCATCGCGCCGCAGGCAGTCGAGCAGGAATTTCGTATGAAAGACATAGATGCCCATCGAGGCAAGGGCGAAATCCGGCTTGCCGGGAATGGCCGGCGGATCGGCGGGCTTTTCGACGAAGGCGACGATTTCGTCCTTGTCGTTGACATGCATGACACCGAAGCCGGTCGCTTCCATGCGCGGCACTTCCATACAGCCGATGGTGACATCCGCGCCGCTGTCGACATGCTCCTGCAGCATCTGCTCGTAATCCATCTTGTAAATATGGTCGCCTGCGAGAATGACCATATATTCAGGACCGTAAGCTTCGATGATGTCGGCGTTTTGAAACACCGCATCGGCTGTGCCTTCATACCATTGGGTTTCGGAAACGCGCTGGCTGGCAGGCAGGATGTCGAAGCTTTCATTGCGCTCCGGCCGCAGGAAATTCCAGCCGCGCTGCAGATGGCGGATCAGCGAATGCGCCTTGTATTGTGTGGCCACACCAATGCGGCGGATGCCGGAATTCAGCGCGTTGGAGAGGGCGAAATCGATGATGCGGGCCTTGCCGCCGAAATAGACGGCGGGCTTGGCGCGCATGTCCGTCAGTTCCTTCAGGCGGCTGCCGCGACCTCCCGCCAGCACATAGGCCATGGCATCACGCGACAGGGGCTGGATTCTTTTGGTTGTCATATCTCGTTCTCCCCCGAACTGTTGTTGTCGTCTCAGGCTTCCGGTTCCAGCAGAATGACCGCCAGCGGCGGCAGCGCCAGAACGGCAGCAAAACCGCCGTCTTCCGTCTTCTTGGCCTCCACCCGACCGCCATTGCCCTTGCCGCTGCCACCGTAAATCTCGGCATCGGTGTTGAGAATTTCCCGCCAGCGACCGGCCACCGGCAGGTTCAGGCGGTAACGCTCATGATAGACCGGCGTCAGGTTGGCGATGACCGCAATCGGTTTTTCACCGGGTGCCTTGCGCAAAAAGGCAAAGACCGAATTGTCCATGTCCTCGGCAATCAGCCATTCGAACCCATCGCCCTCGCAGTCGCGCGCGTGCAGCGCGGGCTTGGCGCGATAGGTGAAGTTGAGATCGCGCACCAGACGGCGCATGCCCTCATGCAGCGGATATTGCAGCAGGGTCCAGTCCAGCGACCGGCTTTCGCTCCATTCGCTCCACTGGGCGAATTCCTGGCCCATGAACAGCAGCTTTTTGCCGGGATAGCCCCACATGAAGGCATAATAGGCGCGCAGATTGGCGAATTTCTGCCAGTCGTCGCCGGGCATCTTGGCAATCATCGAGCCTTTGCCATGCACCACCTCATCATGGGAGATCGGCAGCACGAAATTTTCGCTAAAGGCATACAGCAGCCCGAAGGTGATCTCCTGATGGTGATATCTGCGATGCACCGGATCGCGGGAAAAATAGCTCAGCGTGTCATGCATGAAGCCCATATTCCACTTGAAGCCGAAGCCAAGGCCACCCTCATGCACCGGATGGGAGACCTTGGGCCAGGAGGTGCTTTCCTCGGCAATGGTCATCGCCTGGGGATGTGCGCCATAGACATGCTGGTTCATCTTTTGCACAAACCGCACGGCATCGAGATTTTCCCGCCCGCCATATTCGTTCGGCACCCACTCGCCCTCTTTGCGCGAATAATCGAGATAAAGCATCGAGGCGACCGCATCCACCCTCAGCCCGTCGAGGTGAAACTTCTCCGTCCAGTAGAGCGCATTGTTGACCAGATAGGACAGAACCTCGATGCGGCCGAAATTATAGATCGCCGTGTTCCAGTCCGGGTGAAACCCTTGACGCGGATCTTCATGCTCGTAAAGGGCGGTGCCGTCGAACCGGCGCAGCCCATGCGCATCCATGGGAAAATGCGCTGGCACCCAGTCCAGAATAACGCCGATGCCGACCTTGTGACAGCCATTGACGAAGCGGGCAAAGCCTTCCGGTTCGCCGAAACGGGCCGATGGCGCATAAAGCCCGGTGGTCTGATAGCCCCAGGAGGGGTCATAGGGATGTTCGCTGATGGGCAGAAATTCGATATGGGTAAAACCCATATCGGTCACATAGGGGATCAGCCGGTCGGCCAGTTCATCCCAGCTGAGAAAGCTGCCATCCTCACGCTTCTGCCAGGAGCCTGCGTGAACCTCATAGATCGAAATCGGCTGACGGCGCTTGTCGATCCGGCTCCAGTGATCGATATGGGCGGCATCCTCCCAGACCTGCTCCAGCTCCGGCGCGGTGATCGAGGCTGTTTGCGGGCGAAGCTCGCTGGCGCGGGCATAAGGATCGGCTTTCAGCGGCAAAAGCGTGCCATCCATGCCGATGATTTCAAACTTGTAGGCGGATCCGGCGCGCACATCGGGGGCAAAAATTTCCCAGATGCCGGTGTCGCGCCTCAGCCGCATCACATGGCGGCGACCGTCCCATTCGTTGAAATCGCCCACCACCGACACGCGCTGGGCATTTGGCGCCCAGACAGAAAAGTGAAAGCCCTCCACCCCTTCATGGCGCAGAGGATGTGCCCCCATCCTGTCGAACAGTCTGAGATGGGAACCTTCGCGGACGAAATAATCGTCCATCGGCCCCAGCACCGGGCCGAAACTATAGGTATCGGTGACCGACCATTCGACATCGCCGCGAAAGGCGCGGTAACGCAGGGGCTGAAACTGCCGGATCGAAACCGGCCCGACAAAAAAGCCTGCCGGATGCAGGCAGGCCAGCGTTCCGATCGCAGCGCCATCCAGCGTCAGCACGCTGACGCCTTCGGCTCCGGGCAGAAAGCAGCGGGCGACAAAGCCGTCTGCGGTTTCATGCGGCCCCAGAATGGCGAAGGGATCGGGATGGCGCCCAGACACGATGGCTTCGATTTCATCGGGGGAGGGGCTGGCGGAGGCTTTTGGCTTTTCCGCCTGCCGGGGGGATTTCGTCATCAGGCTCTCCAGATATCCGCGCTGTAACTGCGGATGGTGCGGTCGGAGGAGAACCAGCCCATACGGGCGGTGTTGAAAATTGTCTTCGAAGTCCAGGCGTCGCGGTCGAGCCAGAGTTCGTCCACCTGACGCTGGGCATTGGCATAGGCATCGAAATCCGCGGCGACCATAAACCAGTCGTGATTGTACAGCCCATCGACCAGTTCGCCGAAGCGACTGCGGTCATCAGGCGAGAAAACGCCAGAGGCAATCGCGTTCAGGGCCTGCGATAATTCCCGCGAGGCTTCAATCACGGCACGAGGATTGTGCCCATCCGCCCGCGCTTTGCCGACAGCCTCCGAGGTCATGCCGAAAATCACGATATTCTCCTCCCCGACATGCTCGCGCATTTCCACATTGGCGCCATCGAGTGTGCCGATGGTCAATGCACCGTTTAACGCGAATTTCATGTTGCCGGTTCCAGAGGCTTCCATGCCTGCGGTGGAAATTTGTTCCGACAGATCGGCGGCGGGCACCATGACTTCGGCGAGCGAGACGTTGTAATTGGGAATGAACACGACTTTCAGCAGGTTGCGTACCGAAGGATCGTTGTTGATCACCCGTGCCACGTCATTGATCAGTTTGATGATCAGCTTGGCATTATGATAGCTGGGGGCTGCCTTGCCTGCGAAAAGCTTGACACGCGGCACCCAGTCGCGTTCGGGATGGGAGCGCATCTGGTCGTATAGCGCCACCGTCTCGATGATATTGAGCAATTGGCGTTTATATTCGTGAATGCGCTTGATCTGGATGTCGAACAGCGCCGAGGGATCAAGCCGGATGCCCATGCGGGCGGCGACGAGATTGGCAAGCCGCACCTTGTTGTCGTGCTTGACGGCGGCGAATTTCTCCTGAAAGCCGCGGTCATGGGCGAAACGGTCAAGCGCCGTCAGCTTTTCGGCGTCATCCATGAAATCGTCGCCGATTGCCTCGCGGATCAGCCCGGTCAGGCCAGGATTGCACTGCATCAGCCAGCGGCGTGGGGTAATGCCATTGGTCTTGTTGTTGATCCGGTCGGGATAGAGCCGGTTGAGATCGGCAAACACCGTTTCCTTCATCAGCTCCGTATGCAGGGCAGACACACCATTGATCGAATGCGAGCCCATGAAGGCGAGATTGCCCATGCGCACGCGGCGGTCGCCATTTTCGTCGATCAACGAGATGGCAGCGATTTCGCCGTCGGAAAAGCCTTTTTCCTTGCGCGCCTCGCGCAGGCATTTGGCGTTGATGGCATAGACGATCTGCATGTGGCGCGGCAGAAGCCGCTCGAACAGCGGCACCGGCCAGCTTTCCAGCGCCTCGGGCAGGAGTGTGTGGTTGGTATAGGCAAAAACGCCCTTGCAGATCTCCCAGGCCTCGTCAAAGTTGAGGCCGTGAATATCGGTGAGCTGGCGCATCAGCTCGGCAACCGAGACCGCCGGATGGGTGTCATTGAGCTGGATGGCCACCTTGTCCGGCAATTGGGCAAGCGTATTGCCCTGCTGCAGATGGCGGCGCACGATGTCCTGCAACGAGGCGGAGCAGAAGAAATATTCCTGCCGGAGCCTGAGTTCCTGACCGGCAGGGGTGGCATCGGCAGGATAGAGCACCCGTGTCAGCGTTTCGGCCCGGTTGCTTTCGCGCAGCGCGCCGATATGGTCACCGGCATTGAAGGCGTCGAGCAGGATCGGATCGATCGGCTGGGCCGACCAGAGCCTCAGCGTATTGATCCGTTCGCCGCGCCAGCCGACGATGGGGGTGTCATAAGCCATGGCGATGACGCGCTCGCTTGGCTTCCACACGTGGCGGGGCTCGTCATTGCCGGTGGATACGGTTTCCACGCCGCCGCCAAAGCCGATTTCATAGGAGCTTTCCCGGCGCTCAAACTCCCAGGGATTGCCATGGGCAAGCCAGGTTTCCGGCAGTTCCACCTGCCATCCATCGGCCATCTGCTGGCGAAACAGCCCGTGCACATAGCGGATGCCATAGCCATAGGCGGGAATGTTGACCGTGGCCATCGATTCCATGAAACAGGCCGCGAGACGACCGAGACCGCCATTGCCGAGGGCCGCATCCGGCTCCAGACCGGCGATCACCGCAAGATCGACACCGAGCGAACCAAGGGCTGCCTGAATCTCTTCCATCAGGCCGAGATTGCTCATGGCATCGCGCATCAGGCGACCGATGAGGAATTCCAGAGACAGATAATAGACGCGCTTGGCATTGGTGGCATAGGTGGCGCGGGTACTTTCCATCCACTTGTCGATGATGCGGTCGCGCACCACAAGGATGGTGGCGGTCAGCCAGTCATGCGGCTGGGCGACCTTGGCGTCCTTGCCGATGCTGTACGCCAGATGTTCAATGATCTCGGCGGCCAGTGCCTCCGGTGTCGAGACACGTGGAGCCGGCAGGGGAAGGTCGCTTTGCTTGAGAGTTTCCGTCATGACACCGCCACAGGAGAGAGAGGGGAGCGTTTTTCATCCGCTTGATTTGAACCGGATGGAAAACTCACTTCGACCAAGACCTGTTCCCGCTGTTTGTAATGTCTGTCGTCTTTTCGGCGGAAATCAGTGTCCGGCTCTGCTGAGAGCGGTTCAGTGTTTCACGCAAACACTGAACCGCTCTCAGTCTTTATTCTGACGCATTTCCGGACGGAAAACTGTTTCACACTTTTCCCGGACAATGCTTTAAATACCACTCTAAGCAGCGTTTTTTATCATGGCAATAAAGGATTTACCACGAAGCCGATTTTCTGCGGTTTCGCGGTAAATCCTTGAGCGGCAATTCTTTCTTGACTTTTCGGCTTTCTCAGTTCGTCAATCGAGTCGCGCTCTGCGTGGCCTTTTCGGCAATAGATCCGAAGGCGGCGACGATGTCTGCCATGGTGTTCGGCTGGAAATAGTCGTCGCTGCTTGAGGCGCAATATTGCAGCAGGGATTTGCCGCGGTCCGGGGCCATGAAGGCAACGGTGAAAATCTGGATACCATCTGCCTTGATGCTGGCGCAGAGCGAGCGGACATTGGCATCCAGTGAGGAATTCCAGGTGCTGCTGTTTCCGGTCATCTCGCCATCGGTCATGAAGATGAGATATCGGTCGAACTTGGAAACGCCATAACTTGCATGCGCTACCGCTTCGGTGGTGTTGGCGGATTTCAGCGCATTATAGGCATTGGTCAGGGCACCGGTGGCGTCGGTGCCGCCTGTCGGATAGGTCGGAATATTGTTGACATAGGTGGTGGCTGCCGATGTGCCCCATTGTATGTTTTGGGGGGTCTGGGCGGAGCCGTTGAAACTGTCGGCACCCATGCGGATGAGTTCGGATTGCGGTTTGGAATTGGCGCTGTAGGTCGGATCTGCATTGTTGAGAATTTGTGCCATATAGGCGACAGCCGTCTTTAGCGCCGTGCTCTTGTTGATGTAGCAAGGAGATGAGTACCAAAGATAAGGATAATAGCCCCAATTGCTGTCAGTATAGTTCTGGCAGGAGTTTTGCGAGGTGTTGATCTGGTCGGTGACGAAGGACATGGAACCGGAGCGGTCCAGCACCAGATAGAGTGAAAGGCCCCGCTGACTTGCTGTCGTACCTGCCTGAGCAGTGCTGGATGCGCTGAGTGTGACTGTCTTCCAGCCCATGACCTGCGACAGCGGGTTCATCTCTATCGTATAGGTTTTGGTCATATTGACCGTATAGGTGGTGCTTTTGCCTGATGTCGTCGCACTTATATTGATTGTCGGTGGGGCGTTGGTGTTGGTCTGGCTGATCTCGGTGGAGCCCTGCTCATCGGCCAGGGCATTGGCAAGCTGGCTGGCGATGAAGCTGTTGGCCAGCGCCTCTGCGTCTTCCTGGCTCTGGCCCTTGCTCAGCGCCGAGGCTGCTGCAAGCGTTGCCGCATCAACCGCGCTTTGCAGTACACGCTTTGTTTCCACCATTTTTGTTGCATCCATGGCAAGACCGGCCGAGCCTAGGGCTATCGGCAGGATGATTGCGGTCATGATGCCGAAATTGCCGCCCTTGTCGGCGATCAATCGGTGGAAATTGCTCTGCAATCGCTTGTCGGACATGTACCCAGCCCCAGACATGAAACATCTTCTGTCTGAATAGGTCAGAGGGGTTATTTTGAGTTTAAACAACAAGATTGAATTTTAATGAATCCCATAAAAGGACATCTGTGAATGCGATATCATTTGGACAGCCTCAGCTCAGGGGAATGAGGTCAACCTCCTGTACCGTGCTGTGGCTGCCATAGCCTTTCAACACGCCGATCACCGGGGCGACGTCGGCATAATCGCGGCCATAACCGACGACGACATGGTCGGCACTGGCGGGAATGTTGTTGGTCGGATCGAGTTCGATCCAGCCCATGGTCTTGCCGCACCAGACCCTGACCCAGGCATGCATGGCATCGGCACCTGCCAGCCTTTCCTTGCCCGGAGGCGGAATGGTGCGCAGGAAGCCGCTGACATAGCCGGCGGGAATGCCGAGGCTGCGCAGACCGACAATCATGATATGGGCAAAATCCTGGCAGACACCGCGTTTCAGCCGGAAGGATTCGGCAACAGGCGTATCCACCGTCGTCGCCTTGGCGTCATATTTGAAATCCTTGTGGATGCGGGCACAAAGATCGCGGGCAATCTGGTGAACGGTCATGCCGGGTCTTATCCCCTTGCGGGCATAGTCGGCGATATCGCTGTCGTCGGCAAGACGCGGACTCTGTCCCAGAAAGTGATGGGGTGAGGCAGCGGCGAGAGACCATTCCTCGGCAATCTCGCTGGAAAGCCGATCGAGAGGCGGCGAAAAATCCGCCGTCATCGGCAGGTTTTCCACCTGAACCCGTGCCTGAAGCCGGATATCGAGTTTCTCATGCGGGGAGCGATAAGCAAAGGTAATGGCGGGCTGGGTGAAGAAATCGGTAAAGCCGCCCCGTTCGTCCGGTTCGGGCGCTATCGTCACCGAACCGGCAATCAATCGTTGCCGGTCGGGGAGCGACAGCGGCATGATTCTGAGAATATGCCGTCCGCCCGCAGCGGGAATATCATAGCTATAGCCCAGATGAAGCGTGAGATCGTAGAGCATGGGTGCTATCCGAGGTAGGTCTGGGCGAGAAGATCGGACAGAGTTTCAAGCTCGCGCTCGAGTGTCTGAAACACCTCAGGCGTCAACAGATCAGGGGTCATGACCGCCACACTGGCCTGGACTTTCGTGGTTTCGCGCAAAAGCCTGGACATCTGGCCATTGGTGTGGGCATTGGGCAATTCCGCCACCTCGGCGTGAATTTCATTGAGCTGGAACAGGATCGAACGCGGATTGAGCGGATCGAGCGCCAGAAGATCAGTCACGGTCAGATAAGCGGTGTTGACATTATAGCGTCGCCGGTGGGTCATGACGCTGTCACCGATTTCGAGCAGCATGTCGAGCGCCCCGTCCGGCGTTTGCGGTGCGGTCATGTGGCCGAGAAGCCGCGTCATGTGTAGACCGCGCTCCAGCGTCCGGCCGATCGTCAGAAATCGCCAGCCGGTGAAGCGATACATGTTTTCATGCACCAGACCGGCAAAACCTGCCAGCTTGCGCAACAGCACCGTCATGGCATGGGCTGCATCGTCGCCGGGGCGCACTTTTTCATGAAAACGACGGGCAGTCTTGGCGAGATCGTTGAGGGCCAGCCAGCCATCGGGAGAGAAACGGTCGCGGATATTGGAGGCGGAATAGACGGCGCTGTTGATGTTGGCGATCAGGCTGTCCGGCACGCCTTGAGCGGTTTCGATGTCAAGTGCTTCGAGATATTGGCTGACAAAGGCGAGAAGCGGCTGTTTGCGGTCTGCTGTCTCGGCGAAACGGGCGTGCCAGGCGCGCAGGATTCTGAGCGCGCCTTCCGCGCGCTCGATATAGCGGCCCAGCCAGAAGAGATTGTCGGCGGCCCGGCTCGGCAGGCTGCCTGGCAGATTGCGGGTAAACTGTTCCTCGGCGGGCAGCAGGCTGACCCGCTCGACCGGTTTTTCAGACACAATCCATACATCCGCCGCCGAACCGCCCGCCTGCATGGCAATGGCGGTGGCATCCGTGCCGGAGCCGATGCGACCGAAACCGCCGGGCATGATCTGCCAGCCATCCCTGGTGCGTGCGGCAAAAACGCGAAGGCTCATCGGTCTTGGTTTCAGTCGGCCATCGACCATGGCGGGCGTGGTTGACAATGTCACCGCTTCCTGTCCGACAAGTTTCAGTCCGTCGCTTTCCAGCCAGCCGGTGATGATCTGCTGGGCCGTGGCCCGCAGACTGGCGCCCAGCACGGATTCGCGATTGTCGTCGAAAAACGGCTGGCGCGAATAGGCCGGGCCGATGACCATTTTTTCGATATGGCGGGCAACATGCTCGCGCTCGGCTTTCTGGCCGCACCACCAGGTGGCGATCGACGGCAGTTTCAGCTCTTCTCCCAGAAGATGGCGACAGAGCGAGGGCAGAAAGGCGAGAAAGGCGCGGGTTTCGAGAATGCCGGAGCCAAGCGCATTGACGAAGGTGACAGAGCCGTCCCGCAGCGCCTGCACCATGCCCGGCGTGCCGATATGGCTCATCTGGTTGAGTTCGAGCGGGTCGGCGAAAGCCGCATCCAGCCTGCGCCACAAGACGCTGATGGGTTTCAGCCCGGCTACGGTGCGCACCATGACCTTGCCGTTCATCACCGTCAGATCCTCGCCCTCCAGCAGCATGATGCCGAGATAGCGGGCAATATAGGCGTGCTCATAATAGGTTTCATTGGCGGGGCCGGGGGTCAGCACGGCGATGCGGTCGTCCGCCGAAAGTTTGTGGCCCTGAAGCGCATCGCGGAATGCGCCGAAAAACGAGGCCAGCCGATGCACATGGGTTTCGGCATAGATGTCGGAAAAGGCGCGTGCCGTCGCCACCCGGTTTTCCAGCGCAAAGCCCGCGCCGGAGGGCGCCTGGGTGCGGTCGGCCAGCACCCACCAGTTGCCGTCCGGTCCACGGCCGATCTCGAAGGCGCAGAAATGCAGATAATGGCCGCCCGCCGGTTTGACACCGACAAGAGGTCGCAGGAATTCGCCATTGGCGGCAATGAGCTGCGGCGGCAGATAGCCTTCGCGCACCAGCCGGTTGTCGCTGTAGATGTCGGCGACAACCTGTTCGAGCAGCTCTGCCCGCTGCACCAGCCCGTCGGAGAGAACCTGCCACTCGGCATCGGAAATCAGCACCGGAATATGGGAAAAGGGCCATGCCCTTTCCGAGGAACTGACAGCCCCGTCATAGGCACGGTAAAACACGCCGGCATCGCGCAGATAGCGGTCGGCACGGGCGAAGCGCTCGTGCAGCTCTTCCGGTCCCATATGGTTGATGGCGGTCACGAAACTCTGCCAGACCGGACGAATGTGGCCTTCCGCATCGAGCATTTCGTCGGCAATGCCGGGCAGGGCACGATAGTCCTCCCCCAGCGCCGGTGCAGGTGCTGCGGTTGGAACGATCGTGTCTGCCGTCTGGCGTGTCGTCATTTCGTCTTACAATCCTTGCGGGCGGCGCAGATCCAGCGTATGCGGGCATTCGGGCGACACGGTTTCCGGCCAGAGCGTGTAGGCCCCGGCTGTATGGCCAAAGGGCTCGAACCGCGCAAGCCGCCGGGCTTCCGCTTCATTGCCATTCACAGGGAATGTATCGTAATTGCGCCCACCGGGATGGGCGACATGATAGATACAACCGCCAATCGCGCGGCCTGTCCATCGATCATATACGTCGAATATTAGCGGTGTATTGACAGGCAGCACCGGATGCAGGCCGGAGGCAGGCTGCCAGGCTTTGTAGCGCACACCCCCTACGGCAACGCCATTGACGCCGGTTTTCGCCAAAGGCACCTGTCGCCCGTTGCAGGCGACGACGTAACGGTCCGGATTGCCGGTGTCGAGTTTGACCTGAAGCCGCTCGACGGAGGAGTCCACATAACGCACCGTGCCGCCGGCAGCGCCCTGTTCGCCCATGACATGCCAAGGCTCCAGCGCCTGCCTCAGCTCCAGCTTCGAGCCTTCGTATTCCACTTCGCCGAAGAAGGGGAAGCGGAATTCGAGCTGAGCTGAAAACCATTCCGGCTTGAAGTCGAAGCCGTGATCCCTGAGGTCAGAAAGCACCTCAAGAAAATCCTGCCAGACATAATTTGGCAGCATGAAGCGGTCATGCAGCGCCGTACCCCAGCGGACGAAATTGCCGGTGATCGGGTTTTTCCAGAAGCGGGCGATCAGCGCCCGGATCAGCAGTTGCTGGGCAAGCGACATGCGGGCATTCGGCGGCATTTCGAAGCCGCGGAATTCGACGAGACCGAGCCTTCCGGTTGGCCCGTCCGGCGAAAACAGCTTGTCAATGCAGATTTCCGAACGATGGGTATTGCCGGTGACATCGACGAGAAGATTGCGGAACAGCCTGTCCACCAGCCAGGGCAGGGGCGGCAGCGCGCCCTGACCGGGCAGCGGGATCTGCGCCATGGCGATTTCCAGCTCATAGAGACTGTCATGGCGGGCTTCGTCGATGCGCGGCGCCTGACTGGTCGGGCCGATGAACAGGCCGGAAAACAGATAGGAGAGCGAAGGATGACGCTGCCAGTGCAGCACCAGACTCTTTAACAGGTCCGGGCGGCGCAGGAAGGGGCTGTCATTGGGGTTTGCGCCCCCGACCACGACATGGTTGCCGCCGCCGGTGCCGGTATGGCGGCCATCGATCATGAACTTGTCGGCCCCGAGCCGTGTCTGGCGGGCTTCCTCATAGATCGCGGTGGTGATGTCGACGCAGTCCTGCCAGTGGTAGGCCGGGTGGATATTCACCTCGATCACGCCCGGATCGGGGGCGACGCGAATGACATTCAGCCGCTCGTCCTGCGGCGGCGTATAGCCTTCGATGTGGATCGGCAGTGACAGTGCTGTTGCGGCACGTTCGGCGGAGGCGAGCAGATCGAGATAATCCTCCAGCGTCGCTGTCGGCGGCATGAAGACGCAGAGCCGTCCGTTGCGCGCTTCCACCGAAATCGCGGTGCGCACCCGGCCGCCGATTTCCTCGTAGGATTGCGGCATGCGGTTCTGTTGAGCGATGTCCGCCTGGAAGGAATGTTCCGGCAGGATACGGCCTTTTTCGGTCGAGAAATCCGGCAAAGGCGGCTTTTCCACCGTGGGGTCGGCGGGATTGATATAGGGATACCAGGCCGGCGGTACATAAGGCAGCGTATTCAGCGGCAGACGGAAACCGACCGGGCTGTCGCCGGGAACCAGATAAAGACGCCCGCGCCGTGTGCTCCAGACTTCGCTCACCCAGGTGCGGCCCGAAACCCGTGCCTGCCATGCCTGAACCGGCAGCACATAGCCCGCCGGTGTCGTCAGACCATTGGAAAAGACCTTGGCGATGCGGCTGCGCTCTTCCGGGTCCTTGAGCTTTGAATTGGCCGGATCGACATTTTCCGGCAGATTGGCTTCCTTGATAAGCCATTCCGCCGGATCTTCATAAGCGGGCATGACATGGGTGGGGGCAATATCGAGCTCGACGGCGATGGCCTGCAACAGTTTGGCTGCATCCTCGTGGGTGACCTGGTAGTTTTTGTCTTCCAGCGCCACCAGTTCGGGGTTCTGCCAGACCGGCAGACCGTCGCGCCGCCAATAGAGCGAAAAGGTCCAGCGTGGCAGGCTTTCGCCGGGATACCACTTGCCCTGGCCGTAATGCAGGAAACCGCCCGGTGCGAAACGCTGCCGCAGGCGGCGGATCAGCAGATCGGCCTTGGCACGCTTGGTCGGACCGACGGCGGCGGTGTTCCATTCCTCGGACTGGAAATCGTCGATGGAGACGAAGGTTGGTTCACCGCCCATGGTGAGGCGCACGTCGCCGGCGCGCAATTCGGCATCGACTTTTTCGCCGAGCGCATTCAGCGTCTCCCAGCTTTCCTCGGAAAAGGGCTTGGTGATACGCGGATGTTCGGCAACCCGCTTCACCTGCATGTCAAAGGCGAAGTCGGTCTTGGCCTCGCCAAAGAAACCGCCGGAAATCGGCGCGGCATTGCGGTAATGCGGTGTGGCGGCCAGCGGAATATGGCTTTCGCCGGTCAAAAGCCCCGACGTTGGATCGAGGCCGATCCAGCCTGCTCCGGGAATATAGCATTCCGCCCAGGCATGAAGATCGGTGAAATCCACCTCGGTTCCAGACGGTCCGTCCAGTGCCTTCAGATCCGGCGTCAGCTGGATGAGATAGCCGGAGACGAAACGGGCGGCAAAGCCCAGACGGCGCAGGATGTTGACGAGCAGCCAGCTGGTGTCGCGGCAGGAGCCCTTGGCCCGTTCCAGCGTCTCGTCCGGCGTCTGCACGCCCGGCTCCATGCGGATGACATAGCCGATGTCCTGCTGCAATTTCGCATTGATGCCGACAATCATATCCACCGTGCCCTGACCGGGCGTCTGGTCGATGGTTTTCATATAGGCATCGACACGGGGGCAGTCCGGCTCGGGCTTTTTGTAGATCGCCAGATCCTCGGCAATATCGGCGCTGTAGCTGAACGGCCACTTCACCGCCTCTTCCTCGGTGAAGAAGTCGAACGGGTTATAGACCGTCATGTCGGCGATGAGATCGACCTCGATCTTCAGTTCGCGCACGGGCTCGGGAAAAACGAAGCGGGCGAGATAATTGCCGTAAGGGTCCTGTTGCAGATTGACGAAATGATTGGCGGGGGAAACCTTCAGCGCGTGGGACAGAACCTTGGTGCGTGAATGCGGGGCGGGCTTCAGGCGGATGATCTGGGGTCCAAGGCGGACCGGCTTGTCATAAATGTAATGGGTGAGATGATAAATGCTTGCCTTGATTGCCATGGAACCCCTCATCCGGTTGTCCGGACATGATCTTATTGTGGTGTGAGGGTGATCTTGTGCAATGCAATCGGGAAAAGCAAGGCGGGGGCCGGCGATTTCGGTCTGTGCCGCGCCTCGTCATCCTGAGGCTTCACGCGAGGATGACGCAGCGGCGGACATAACCCGTTGAAATCGTCTCAGGCGCGGCCGAATTCATCCACAAGACGGACGATGTCGTCCTCGCCGAGATAGGAGCCGGTCTGGATTTCGATCATCTCCAGAAGGATCTTGCCGGGATTGCCGAGCCGGTGCACCGCGCCTTGCGGAATATAGATTGACTGGTTTTCATGCAGGATCGTCACCTTGTCGTCGATGGTGACTTCCGCCGTGCCCTTGACGCAGATCCAGTGTTCGGAGCGGTGGAAGTGCTTCTGCAAAGACAATTTCTTGCCCGAATGGACGAAAAGCCGCTTTACCTGAAACCGGTCACCATTGAGGATGGAGGTATAGCCGCCCCAGGGCCGCAGCGAGGTCGGGTGGGTTTCGGTGAGGTTCGCCGTCTTTTTATCGGCGGCAAGCTGCTTGACCAGCGCGCCGACCGCCTGGGCATTGTCGAGGCGACCGACAAAGACGGCATCTTCCGAGGCAATCACCGCCACGCCGTCCAGCCCCTGTACGGCCAGATGGCTGTGCCGCGACATGACCAGCGAGTTTTTCGTGTCATGCACCGTGGCGTTGCCGCTGACGACATTGCCTTGCTGATCGGCGGCGCCGATTTTCCAAACCGCATCCCAGCTGCCAAGATCGGACCACTGGATGGGGGCGGGCACGATGGCGGCAATGTTGGTTTTTTCCATCACCGCATAATCCACAGAGATGGACGGCGCAGTGGCAAAGGCGTCCGCATCCAGGCGGATGAAGTCGATGTCGCGGGTCGATTTTTTCACCGCTGCCGTGGCAGCTGCCATCACGTCCGGCGCATGGCGCTCGAGTTCGGCGATGATCTTTCCGGCAGCAAACAGAAACATGCCGGAATTCCAGTAGTAATTTCCGGCGGCAAGCAGCGCCTTGGCCTTTTCCGCATCCGGTTTTTCGACAAAACGGCTGACGGCGTTGGCGCCGTGACCAAGATCGTCCCCCAGTTCGATATAACCGTAGCCGGTCGCCGGTTCGCTTGGGGTGATGCCGAAGGTCACCAGCTTGCCGGTGCGGGCGGCGATGGCGGCATTGGCAATCGCGGTCTGATAGGCCTCATCCACGGTAATGGCATGATCGGATGGCAACAGCAGGATCAGCATGTCCTCGCCGAAACGGTCGGCGGCGACTCGCGCGGCAACGGCAACGGCGGCGGCGGTGTTGCGGGCCATCGGTTCCAGCACGATGCCGGACAGGTCCGCTCCGATTTCGCGGGCCTGTTCGGCGACGAGAAAGCGAAACTCTTCATTGGTCACCACCAGCGGTGCTTCATAGAGACTGGCATCGCTCACGCGCTTCAGCGTATCCTGAAACAGGGTTTCCTCGCCCACGACTTTCAGAAACTGCTTGGCGGCGGTGGCGCGTGACAAGGGCCAGAGCCGCGTGCCCTTGCCGCCGGCCATGATAACGGGGAGGATGCGAGCAGTCATGGTCGGGTCCTTTCATCGGCGCGCGATCTGATTGAAGCATTGGTAGGCTATGTGCCAGCATCCATCAAGGCATGATACTTTGATGCTTGTCTATCTGCTGCACGAATTTCAGACATAATCCACTAAAATGATGACTGTTGCACAGTCGATTCTCTCGAAAAACCCACGCAATGACATCCAGTCAAAATAGAACGGTCCAATATGTCTCGATTTTGCTTTGAACTGTGCCCGGTCGGTTGGCTATGTCAGGTGGCTATCTCTTCCTGAGGGCCAGTGCGACCGTTGGTGTCGCTGCGGGCTGGTGATGCCATGGTCTGCGCCCGTGTGAGCGGGACGGGTTCCTCGATCCTGAGCCGGGGCAGGGCGTGCGGATAGTCCGTCTGGATGAAATCGATCAGGTGCTCACGGATGTAACAGCGCAGATCGAAGGCCTTTCCGGCATTGGCGGCGGAGGCGAGGATACGGATTTCCATAACCCGGTCTTTGAGATCGGTTACGGCAAGGTTGAAGACCTGGCCATCCCACAGCGGCGCAGCCTTGACAATCTCTTCGGCTTTCTGGCGCAAAATGGCGACCGGGATGGAATAATCCACATAGACCATGACCGTGCCGATCAGGGTCGAGCTTTCCCGCGTCCAGTTCTGAAAAGGTTTTTCAATGAAGTAATTGAGCGGCAGCACCAGTCGCCGCCAGTCCCAGAGCTTGACGACGACATAGGTCGAGGTGATTTCCTCGACATTGCCAAATTCTCCCTCGACGATCAGGGCATCGTCAATACGGATCGGCTGGGTGATCGCCAGTTGCAGGCCGGCGATCAGGTTCTTTAGCATCGGTTGCAGTGCAAGGCCGAGCACGATACCGGCGACACCGGCGGAGGCAAGAAGGCTGACGCCATATTGCCGCACGGCCTCAAACGACATCAGCGCCGCCGAGGCGGTGACGGCGATGATCGTCCCGACTGCCACCCGTTCCATGATCCGTGTCTGGGTGACATGTTTGCGGGCAAGAAGATTGTCTTCGGCGTCGAGCTTGAACCGGCGCAGATAGACGATCACCCAGATTTTCAGGGCAATATGCGCTGTCCAGCCCAAGAGCACGATGAAACCGAGCAGAAGGGCGTGGCGCAACAGCGCCGTTGCCGCATCGCTCAAGGGGGCGGTGGTGGCGCCAAGAGAAATCGTCCAGGTCAGAATGGCGAGCCGCAGGGGGCTGAAGGTGCGCTTTACCAGCGAGCGCCAGAAGAGGTCGCGATGTTCCGTCAACCGCGTCAGAATTCTGAAAACGATGCGGTGAATGATGAGGCCCGCGAAGATGGCGAAGGCAAGCACACATAGTGAAATCGCCCAGTCCGGCGTCCAGGCCAGCACCTGGTGTGTTTTGTCTATAAGCGTCTGCATAGACACCAAATTAGGGTGGTGCAGCGCAAATGGCAAATGGAGGATGATCAAATAAAGCGTCTGTCGCGCAAGCTGCTTTATGGACCGAAATCCAATGCAGAGGATCGGATGGTGGGCGTGACAAGGATCGAACTTGTGACCCCTACGATGTCAACGTAGTGCTCTCCCGCTGAGCTACACGCCCATCCGATGGCGGCGGATAGACCACAAAACCCTTCGTTCCGTCAATGGGAATTTTCAGTTTTGTGACAAGAAACCGCCATGCGATTGATAAGAAAGGATTTATGCCGCCAGGAGCTTGTTGACCTCATCGACGAGATCGCGCAGGTGGAATGGCTTGGACAGAACCTTGGCATCCTTGGGCGCCTTGGAATCGGCATTCAGCGCCACGGCGGCGAAGCCGGTGATGAACATGATTTTCAGGTCCGGATCGAGTTCGCTGGCGCGGCGCGCCAGTTCGATGCCGTCCATTTCCGGCATGACGATATCGGTCAGAAGCAGGGAGAAGGGCTCTTCGCGCAGGCGGTCATATGCGCTTGCGCCATTGTCATAGGAGGACACTTTGTAGCCAGCCTTTTCCAGTGCTTTAACCAGAAAGCGGCGCATATCGTTGTCGTCTTCGGCGAGAAGAATTTTTTGAATCATGGGCCTGTTGCTCGAGTTGTGATGATGTTCAGCTTTCCCAAATATTCCATAGCCTGTAAACAGGCAGTGAAAAGGGTTGGCTTCCTGTGATTTTTTGTCAGTATGGACTTCGCTGGGGCCAACTGGCAACATATGTTTCAATATGAAATGTCGTTTTGGTAAAGAAGGGGAGCAATGCCGTCTCAGCCTGCCGATCGGGAGCTCTTTACGGTCGTTGAGCCAGCCGAACACACCATACCCTTCGTCTATAACTCTCCTCATAGTGGCCGCGATTATCCACAGGAGTTTCTTGCCGCATCGCGTCTCGATCGCCTGTCCATTCGTCGTTCGGAAGATCATTTCGTCGAGGAGCTGTTTTCCTCTGCGCCTGAAAAAGGCGCGCCGCTTCTTCACGCACGGTTTCCGCGCGCCTATGTCGATGTCAATCGCGAGCCTTACGAGCTCGATCCGCGCATGTTCACCGGGCTGTTGCCCTCCTATGTCAACAGCCATTCGGTCCGGGTGGCGGGCGGGCTTGGCACCATTCCGCGCATCGTTGCCGAGAACATGGAAATCTATAAGGCAAGGCTTGGCGTGGAAGAGGGGCTTTCGCGCATCGAGACCGTCTATAAACCCTATCATTCTTGCCTGAGACGGCTTGTGGCCCGCACCCATGCCGCCTTCGGCACGGCCATTCTGATCGATTGCCATTCGATGCCAGGCACGATCCGCGTGGCCGGTAACGCGGCGCGGCCGGATTTCATCATCGGCGATCGTTACGGTACCAGCGCTTCAGCCGACCTGACCCATGCCGCCATGCAGATTCTTGGTGATTTCGGCTTTGTCGCGCTGCGCAACAAGCCCTATGCGGGCGGCTTCATCACCGAGCATTACGGTCGTCCGGCCCGTGGCCTGCACGCGCTGCAGATCGAGATCAACCGGGCGATCTATGTGGACGAGACGACGCTGGAGAAGCGCGCCGACTTTTCCCTTCTTGCCAATGCGCTTGCCCGGTTCATCGAGCTGATGGCCGCCGTTGCCGCCGATATTGCTGGCGGCGATGCGCTTGCTGCGGAATAATCCCCTGCCTTGATCGGTCATTTCCCAGATTTTTGCAAAAAAAACCGCGCTTTGCGGCGCGGCTATAGTCTAGGGAGGAAACACCCAAGGAGGGTATTTACAGTCGGAAGACTGTGGCCCCATCATATTGTGCAGCGCACATATGTCAAGCGGCATGTGGCAATTTTTTAATCAAGCTTACAGAATGGGCAATTTTGCTGCGAAATCTCTGACAATGAGAAAGCCGGTTCCGTTTTGGCCGGTCCCGCGATAAGGAGTGTGCAGAGCAAACCGATGACATCAGGGAGAGGCGCATGCATCCGGACAAGGCATTTTTCGACGATCTGGCTGCGGCGGCACGGGCTGAGACCCTGCCACGATTTCGTGTCGGCATTGATGTGGTCAACAAGCTTGAAGGCGGTTTCGATCCGGTGACCGAAGGGGATCGGGCGGCGGAGCAGGCGATCCGCAGCCTGATCGAGGCACGGTTTCCCGAGCATGGCATTCTCGGTGAAGAGCATGAAAATGTCGGGCTGAACCGTGATTGCCTGTGGGTGATCGACCCGATCGACGGCACCCGCGCCTTTATCTCCGGCCTGCCGACCTGGGGTACGCTGATCGGCTTTCAGGAACATGGCCGCGCTGTGATGGGCATGATGGACCAGCCCTTTACCGGCGAGCGCTATTTTGCCGATGCGACCGGCTCATTCTATTCCGGGCCGGACGGCCAAAAGCGGATTTCGACCCGCGCCTGTGCCGGTCTGTCCGAGGCGATCTTTTATACCACCTCGCCGGATATTTTTGCCGAGGATGAAAAACCGCGCTTTGCCGCTGTGCGCGACCGGGTGCGGCTGATGCGCTATGGTGTCGATTGCTATGCCTATGCGCTTCTGGCGGCGGGCTATGTCGATCTGGTCATCGAAAGCGGGCTGAAACCCTATGATATCGCCGCGCTGATCCCGATCATCGAGCAGGCGGGCGGCATCGTCACCACCTGGGATGGCGGCAGGCCGGAGGGCGGCGGCCAGATCATTGCCGCCGGATCGCGCGCCGTGCATGAGGAGGCGCTGGCCCTGCTTCAGGCGTGAGCCTCCCGCAGGAAGTCAAGCATCGCCTTGAGCGCCTGCTGGCGAAGGGCTTCTTTTTCCTGCAAGACCTCATGGCGCGCGCCGGGGATCGGCAGAAGCCGGCATGTGGAAAAATCGCGGACAAGCGTCTGTTGCGCCTTGAAGGGCACGACACCATCCTCCTGCGGGGCAATCAGCAGTGTGGGCATGGTGATGAGGGACAGGTGGCTTCGGGTCCGCACCCGGGCAATGGCTTTGCCGCATTCCGACAGCCAGCGCGCGGTCGGCGCGCCAAGCGCCAGATCCGGCAGGCTGGCAAAAAAGCCGGTATTGCGCTGATAGCGTGCCTCATCGGTGGTGAGCGGATTGGTGGCGAACTCTGCCGATTTGCCTGAGGTGCCCATGGGCAGGCTGCCAAGGCCGATCATGGACAGAAAGCGGGTCAGGGCAAAGACCTTGCCCTGCGACAGCGCTTCGCCATGCAGGCCGACAAAGGGGGCGGAGAGCACCATGCGGCTGATGCGACCGACAAGGGCCGGGGCGGCTGACAAAACGATCAGCCCGCCGGTGGAATGACCGAGCAGATGCAGCGGTGCCGGACAGGCGGGCCGCACGATCTGATCGATGAAAAGGGCAAGGTCGCGCTCGTAATCGGCAAAGCGGTTGACGTGGCCGAGCAGCCGGTTTTTTAACGGCCGGTCCGAGAGGCCCTGACCGCGCAGGTCATAGGTGGCGACGGCAAATCCCTGGGCCGTCAGGTCGCGGATGGTTTCAAAATATTTCTCGATGAATTCGGAGCGACCATGCACCAGCACCACCGTCCCTTTCGGCTCAGCGGTGGCGGGAAAGACCGCATAGCGCAGCCGCACACCGTCATGGCCGGTGAAAAACCCGCTTTGATGCGGTTCTGGCACGGGATTGCCGGTCGAGGGATGAAGAATGGCGGTCATGGCGGCGGTCTGGTCCCATGGGTGCGATGGTGGATGAGGCGGCAGGGTAATCGCCAATCTTATACCATGTCGTGTTGTGTCTGCTACTGCATAAGTCCTTAAACCGGAACGGTTTAAGGAGAAAATTATGCAGGAGATTTAAAGCGTTACAGCATCTTATATGCTCTAAAACGCACGATGCTGTATGACTCAGAAAAAAGAAAGGCCGGTCATCGGGGCAATCTGCCCGAAGAGCCGGCCAAAGGCGCTGAAGATGCAGGGACATAGACCTTCAGGCGTCAGTTGCCTGACGTCTCATGCCTAGTGGCCTTGCCATGAACCGTCGCCTAATTCCCCGTTCAGCATGCGTTCATCTGCGCTTTCCGCACCAAAGGTCTTGAACTCGTTTTCGTCCTTTCCCATTTTGTGGGGGCAGGCGCCTGCAGGGCCTGCTGACATGGACCGAAGCCGCCTGATCACGGGGCCCGTGTTCATGAATTTCGCAAACAGTCGCTTCTTTGGAGGACAACCATGCGTCACGTTGATTTTTCCCCCCTTTACCGTTCCACCGTCGGTTTCGACCGTCTGTTCACCATGCTGGACAGTCTCGGCCAGCCGGATCAGGCCCAGACCTATCCGCCCTATAATATCGAACGCACCGGCGAAAATACCTATCGCATCACCATGGCCGTTGCCGGTTTCGACGAGCGTGAGCTTAGCATCGAGGCCCATGCCCATGTTTTGGCCATCAAGGGCGAGAAGTCCGAGGATGAGCAGAATAGCGAAAGCGAATTTCTCTATCGCGGCATCGCCAAGCGCGCTTTCGAGCGTCGCTTCCAGCTGGCTGATCATGTCGAGGTCACCAGCGCTTCGTTGAAAAACGGGCTGCTGCATATTGATCTTCTGCGCAACATTCCCGAAGCGATGAAGCCGCGCCGGATTTCGATCTCCACCGATCAGTCCGAGACGCCAAAGGCGATCGAGGCGCATGTCGCCTGATTGCCGGTGATTGTGCACCAGTGGTCGCGCAATGGATGCAGGGCGGCTTTGGCCGCCCTTTTTCATGGTTGCTGCAGCAGGGCAAGAAAATCATCGACATCCTTTTCGGTGGTGGCGAAGCTGGTGACGAGGCGGATCAGGGTCTCGTCCTTGCCGACCATGTCGGGATGTTCGCGCGGCGGCAGCCAGTCATAGAATTTTGCCCCTTTGGCCAGCGCTTCGGCGGCGGTTTTCTTCCCGATCACGGCGAAGACCTCATTGGCCTGTGTGTCCCAGGCAAGCCGGGCGCTGTTGCTGCTGGTCAGCCCGGCGCGCAGCCGGTCGGCCAGACCATTGGCGTGGCGCGCAAGGCTCAGCCAGAGATCGTCTTTCAGATAGGCGTCGAGCTGGGCGGAGATGAAGCGGGTCTTGGAAAAGAGCTGGGCCGAGCGCTTGCGGATATAAGGCATTTCCTCGGCCATGGCCGGGTTGAAGAAAATGATCGCTTCGGCGCACCAGCAGCCGTTTTTCGTCGCGCCGAAAGAAAGAATGTCGACACCGCGTTTCCAGGTCATTTCGGCGGGGGTGGTGTCGAGCGCCACCAGCGCATTGGCAAAGCGTGCCCCATCCATGTGAACGGGCAGTTTGCGCGCGCGGGCAATGGCCGTGAGCGCCTCGATTTCATCGAGCGCATAGACGGTTCCAGCTTCGGTCGCCTGGGTCAGGGTCACGGCCATGGGGCGGCCCTGATGCACGGAGGGCGTATCGAAGCGGGAGACGGCGGTTAAAAGCGCGCCCGGATCGATCTTGCCGTTTTCCCCCTCGACGGGGTAAAGTCGTGAGGCATGGCTGAGATATTCCGGCGCGCCGCCCTCATCGGCATTCACATGGGCGTCGAAATGGCAGAAGGCAACACCGCCGGCGCGGGCGACGCTGGCCAGCGCCAGTGAATTGGCTGCCGTGCCGGTGCCGACGAAAAAGACGGCCACTTCGCGCTCGAAAATGGCATTGAACTGTTCCTCGATCCGTTTGTCGAGATCGCTTGTTCCATAGGCGCTGGCATAGCCGGACGCCTCCCTGACCAGACTTTCGGCAATCAGGGGATGGGCGCCAGCCCAGTTATCCGAGGCAAAAAACATGAGATCCGTCTTTCGGGTGATGGATGATGATCCGGGTTTTAAAGCGCATCCCGAAAAGTGTGAAGCGGTTTTCGGATAAGATGCGCGCTAACAAGAAGCGCATCCCGAGTGTGTGAAGCGGTTTTCGGATAAGATGCAATCTCGACGATCTGTGAGATTTCGCTTCAGTAACAAATGAAAAGAGCGCGAGGCCAATAGGGATATTTTCTTGCGTCATCCCGGTTGCCCTTTGCAAGGAATGGCTTGCGCAGTTTAAGGCTTTCTGTCATAAGGTATGTGAAATTAGGTCAATCATATTGACATAAATTTGGAAGAAAGACCTCGAAGCTTCCTGCATTCCTTTGGCTTTGAAAGTGAAAAAAGCCTTTCAAACAAGGAATTGATGGAAAGGTAACTTATCGGAAAGGTCGCTTTTGCGACCTGTTTGAAAAGTGTCGCCGGGGAATTATTCGCCAGAGTGTCAAATCTCTGTGGGACAGCCGCGTTAGGTTGATCTTTGCAGAGCAGAAGGAGGGAAGCGATGACGATCAAGATGCCATCCAGGGATACCGATGTGCAACACTCGGCCGAGGCCGGGCAGGTGACGCGTCCGTTTGCCTCTGGCTTGCCGGACGCACAGGGGCTTTACGATCCGAAGAACGAGCATGACGCCTGCGGTGTCGGCTTCATTGCCCATATGAAGGGTGAGAAGTCGCATCAGATCGTCCGCGACGGCTTGTTCATTCTGGAAAACCTCACCCATCGCGGCGCTGTCGGCGCCGATCCGCTGATGGGCGATGGCGCGGGCATTCTGGTGCAGATCCCGGACCGCTTCTTCCGTGAGGAAATGGCAAAGCAGGGCGTGACCCTGCCCAAGGCAGGCGAATATGCTGTCGGCCATTTCTTCTTCCCGCAGGATGACGAGCAGGTTGCGCATTTCAAGAAAGTCATTCAGGACGTCTGTCTTGAAGAAGGCCAGACGCTGCTCGGCTATCGTGAAGTGCCGGTCGATAATTCCTCCCTGTCCAAGGCGCCGGAGATTGCCGCCACCGAACCGCGTCACATTCAGGTTTTCATCGGTGCGGGCCGCGATGCGGCCACGCATGAGGCTTTCGAACGTCGCCTGTTCCTGCTGCGCAAGGTGATTTCCAACCGTATCTATGAAGAGGGCGGCGGCAAGGAAAGCCAGGCCTTCTATCCGGTGTCGCTGTCATCCTCGACCATTGTCTATAAGGGCATGTTCCTCGCCTATCAGGTGGGGGCCTATTATAAGGATCTGTCCGACCCGCGCTTTGAAAGTGCTGTGGCGCTGGTGCATCAGCGCTTTTCCACCAACACCTTCCCCTCGTGGAAGCTGGCGCATCCCTATCGCATGGTTGCCCATAACGGCGAGATCAACACGCTGCGCGGCAATGTCAACTGGATGGCGGCGCGTCAGGCCTCGGTCTCCTCACCGCTGTTCGGCGAGGATATTTCCAAGCTCTGGCCGATTTCCTATGAAGGCCAGTCGGACACGGCCTGTTTCGACAATGCGCTGGAATTCCTGCAGCGCGGCGGCTATTCCATGGCCCATGCAGTGATGATGCTGATTCCGGAAGCCTGGGCAGGCAACCAGCTGATGGGCAAGGAGCGCAAGGCGTTTTACGAATATCATGCCGCCCTGATGGAGCCGTGGGACGGGCCTGCCGCCGTCTGCTTCACCGATGGCCGCCAGATCGGCGCGACGCTCGACCGCAACGGCCTGCGCCCGGCGCGCTATCTGGTCACCGACGATAACCGCGTCATTCTGGCCTCCGAGGCCGGTACGCTGCCGGTGCCGGAAGAAAAGATCGTCAAGAAGTGGCGTCTGCAGCCGGGCAAGATGCTCCTGATCGACATGGACGAGGGCCGCATCATTTCCGACGAGGAAGTGAAGTCGTCGCTGGCGACCAAGCATCCCTATCGTGAGTGGCTGGATCGCACCCAGCTCATTCTGGAAGAGCTGAAGCCGGTGGAGCCGCGGGCGCTGCGTCGCGACGTGTCGCTGCGTGACCGCCAGCAGGCTTTCGGCTATACCACCGAAGACACCAAGATGCTGATGTCGCCCATGGCCACCACCGGTCAGGAGGCGATCGGCTCCATGGGCACCGATACGCCGATTTCGGCGATGTCGATGAAGTCGAAGCTGCTTTATACCTATTTCAAGCAGAATTTCGCCCAGGTGACCAACCCGCCGATCGATCCGATCCGCGAAGAGCTGGTGATGAGCCTCGTCTCCTTCATCGGTCCGCGCCCGAACATTCTCGATCACGACGGCATGGCCAATGCCAAGCGGCTGGAAGTGCGTCAGCCGATCCTGACCAATGGCGATCTGGAAAAGATCCGCTCCATCGGCCATACGGAAGATCGCTTCGACACCAAGACGCTGGACTTCACCTATGATGTGGCCCGCGGCGCCGACGCCATGCCCGACATGCTCGACCGTCTGTGCGAGCGGGCGGAAGCGGCGGTGCGCGGCGGCTATAACATCATCGTGCTGTCCGACCGGCAGATCGGCCCGGACCGCATTGCCATTCCTGCCCTGCTGGCCACGGCGGCTGTGCATCATCACCTGATCCGCAAGGGTCTGCGCACCTCGGTCGGTCTGGTGGTCGAGTCAGGCGAGCCGCGCGAAGTGCATCATTTCTGCTGTCTGGCGGGCTATGGCGCGGAGGCGATCAACCCCTATCTCGCCTTCGACACGCTGACCGACATGCACAAGCAGGGCGAATTCCCCAAGGAGGTCGATGCCGACGAGGTCGTCTATCGTTACATCAAGGCGGTGGGCAAGGGCATTCTCAAGGTCATGTCCAAGATGGGCATTTCGACCTACCAGTCCTATTGCGGTGCGCAGATTTTCGATGCCGTCGGTCTCTCGTCCGAACTGGTGAAGCAGTATTTCTTCGGTACGGCGACGACCATCGAAGGCATTGGCCTTGCCGAAATTGCCGAGGAAACCATGGCGCGCCATCAGGCAGCCTTCGGCAAGGATCCGATCCTGGCCAATACGCTCGATATCGGCGGCGAATATGTTTACCGCATGCGCGGCGAAAGCCATGCCTGGACGCCGGATTCGATTGCCTCGCTGCAACATGCCGTGCGCGGCAACAGCCGCGAGCGCTACCGCGAATTTGCCGATATGGTCAATGAGACCGCGCTGCGGATGAACAGCATCCGCGGCTTGTTCAAGATCAAGACGGCAGCCGAGATCGGCCGCCAGCCGGTTGCGCTCGATGCGGTCGAACCGGCTTCCGAGATCGTCAAGCGCTTTGCCACCGGAGCCATGTCTTTCGGCTCCATCAGCCGTGAGGCGCATACGACCTTGGCCATTGCCATGAACCGGATCGGCGGCAAGTCGAACACCGGCGAGGGTGGCGAAGAGGCTGACCGTTATACGCCGATGCTGGATGGCTCGGCCAATCCGGAACGGTCGGCGATCAAGCAGGTGGCCTCCGGCCGTTTTGGCGTGACCACGGAATATCTGGTCAATGCCGATATGCTGCAGATCAAGGTGGCGCAGGGGGCAAAGCCCGGCGAGGGCGGGCAATTGCCCGGCCACAAGGTCGATGCAACGATTGCCAAGACCCGGCATTCGACGCCGGGCGTCGGGCTGATCTCGCCGCCGCCGCATCACGACATCTATTCGATCGAGGATCTGGCGCAGCTGATCTACGACCTGAAGAATGTCAATCCGGCTGCCGATGTCTCGGTCAAGCTGGTGTCTGAGGTTGGCGTCGGCACGGTGGCGGCGGGTGTCGCCAAGGCGCGTGCCGACCACATCACGGTCTCCGGCTATGATGGCGGCACGGGTGCTTCGCCGCTCACCTCGCTGAAACATGCCGGTTCACCCTGGGAAATCGGCCTTGCCGAAACCCAGCAGACGCTGGTCTTGAACGGATTGCGCTCGCGCGTGGCGCTTCAGGTCGATGGCGGGCTGAAGACCGGTCGTGACGTCATTGTCGGCGCGCTGCTCGGCGCTGATGAATTCGGCTTTGCCACTGCACCGCTTATTGCCGCAGGCTGCGTGATGATGCGCAAATGCCATCTCAACACCTGCCCGGTCGGCGTGGCAACGCAGGACCCGGTTCTGCGCAAGCGCTTCAAGGGCACGCCGGAACATGTGATCAACTACTTCTTCTTCGTGGCCGAGGAAGTGCGCGAAATCCTTGCTTCGCTGGGCTTTACCCGGCTCGACGAGGTGATCGGCATGAGCGAGCTTCTGGAAAAGGATGCCATGCTTGCCCACTGGAAGGCGAAGGGGCTGGATTTCTCGCGCATCTTCCACAAGGTCGAAGCGCCGCATGCGGCGACCTACTGGACCGAGCGCCAGCATCATCCGATCGAGGATGTGCTCGACCGCAAGCTGATCGAAAAGGCGATGCCGGCTCTGGACAACAAGCAGCCGGTGGTCTTCGATGTCGAGATCAAGAATGTCGACCGTTCGGCAGGCGCGATGCTGTCGGGCGAGCTTGCCAAGCGTTTCGGCCACAAGGGGCTGAAGGATGACACGATCCATGTGACGCTCACCGGCACGGCGGGCCAGTCTTTTGGTGCGTTTCTGGCGCGCGGCATCACCTTCGATCTCGTTGGTGACGGCAATGACTATGTCGGCAAGGGGCTTTCGGGGGGACGCATCATCGTGCGGCCGCCGGAAAAGGCCCGGATCGTTGCGGAAAACTCGATCATCGTCGGCAATACCGTGCTTTACGGGGCCATTTCCGGTGAATGCTATTTCCGCGGCGTGGCGGGCGAACGCTTTGCCGTGCGCAATTCCGGCGCGGTCGCCGTTGTCGAAGGCGTGGGCGATCATGGTTGCGAATACATGACCGGCGGCGTCGTCGTCGTTCTCGGTGAAACCGGCCGCAACTTTGCCGCCGGCATGTCGGGTGGCGTGGCTTACGTGCTGGACGAGGCGGGCGATTTCGCCAAGCGCTGCAACATGGCCATGGTCGAGCTGGAGCCGGTGCCGGAAGAAGATGACATGCTGGAAAAGCTGCATCACCATGGTGGCGACCTGATGCACAAGGGTCTGGTCGATGTCTCCGACGACATGACCCGTCACGATGAGGAGCGGCTTTACCAGCTAGTGTCGAACCATCTGCATTACACGGGCTCGAACCGGGCAAAGCAGATCCTCGACAACTGGGCCGATTACCGTCCGAAATTCCGCAAGGTCATGCCGGTGGAATACCGCCGCGCCCTTGAGGAAATGGAACGGATGCGCATGGGCGTTGCCGCCGAATAATTCGCCACCGCGCGGTCCCGGCTGAACGGGACCGCGACCACGCACGGCCTTATGACCGTGCAGTCGCAGGATCATTGAGTAGGACGAAAACATGGGCAAGGTTACAGGCTTTATGGAAATCGACCGGCAGGTGGCGAAGTATCAGCCTGCTTCGGACCGTATCCGGCATTTCCGCGAATTCACCATTCCGATGTCGGATGCCGAGGTGACCAAGCAGGCGGCGCGCTGCATGGATTGTGGCATTCCCTATTGCCACGGTCCGACCGGCTGTCCGGTGCACAACCAGATCCCCGACTGGAACGATCTGGTTTATAACGGCAAGTGGGAAGAGGCGATCCGCAACCTGCATTCCACCAATAATTTCCCGGAATTCACCGGCCGCGTCTGCCCTGCGCCCTGCGAGGAGGCTTGCACGCTCAACCTCGAAGACATGCCCGTCGCCATCAAGACAGTGGAGCAGGCGATTGCCGACAAGGCCTATGAGCTGGGCTTCATCGTGCCGCAGCCGGCCACCGTCAAGACCGGCAAGCGCGTGGCGATCATCGGCTCCGGCCCGTCGGGCCTGGCCGCTGCCCAGCAGCTTGGCCGCGCCGGTCACGAGGTACATGTCTATGAGCGCGAAACCAAGCCCGGCGGGCTTTTGCGCTACGGCATTCCCGATTTCAAGATGGAGAAGAACTTCATCGATCGCCGCGTCGAGCAGATCAAGGGCGAGGGCGTGACCTTCCATTGCGGCGTCAATGTCGGCGTCGATATCAAGGTCGAAGCGCTTCTGAAGGATTACGACGCCGTGCTGTACTGCGGCGGCTCGGAAACCCCGCGCGAGGCTGGCATTCCCGGCGTGGATTTCTCCGGCGTTTATGATGCCATGCCCTATCTGGTGCAGCAGAACCGCCGCGTCGGCCGGGAAAATATCGACAGCAATGGCTGGCCGTCCGAGCCGATCCTGGCGGGTGGCAAGCATGTTGTCGTTGTCGGCGGCGGTGATACGGCCTCCGACTGCGTCGGCACCGCTTTCCGTCAGGGGGCGGTAAAAGTCACCCAGCTCGACATCCGCCCGCGTCCGCCGGAAACGGAAGACAAGCTTGCCATCTGGCCGTTCTGGGCAACGAAAATGCGCACCTCCTCGTCGCAGGCCGAAGGCGCGATCCGCGAATTTCAGGTCGGCACGCTGGAATTTGTCGGTGAGGACGGCATGCTGACCGGGGTGAAATGCTGCCAGGTCGATGAACGCCGCCAGCCGATTGCCGGTTCGGAATTCATCATCAAGGCCGATCTCGCCTTCATCGCCATCGGTTTTTCCGGTCCGTTCAAGGACAGCGTGCTTCAGGACCTCGGTGAGAAGCTGACGCTCAACACCGACCGGCGCGGCTCCACCAATGTCGTTGCCAACGACAAGGACTACAGGACCTCGGTGGACAGGCTCTATGCCGCAGGCGACGTGCGCCGCGGCCAGTCGCTGGTGGTCTGGGCGATCCGCGAAGGCCGTCAGGCCGCCCGGGCCATTGACGAGGCGCTGATGGGCGTTTCGGTTCTGCCGCGATAAGGAATATTCGTCCCTGACCGTACCCCTGCGGTCAGGGACGCCTTCAATGCAATCTCAGCACGTCGAGCAGGTCTTTCGTCGGCTCACCGGTGTCTTGCATGCCCAGCCTTTTCTGGATGGCGGCGATGGCGGCTTTCGAGCCGGAGCCGAGATTGCCGTCGACGGCGCCGTCATAGTAACCGAGTGCTTTCATCCGGCTTTGCAGCTCGAATTTTTCCTTGATATCCAGCGCGCCGTTCGGGCGCGGCCAGGATTGCTGCAAACCGCCATAACCGGCAATCTCGTCGGCCAACAGGCCGACAGCCAGTGCGTAACTGTCGGCGGCATTGTATTTTTTCAGCACGAAGAAGTTCGATGTCATCAGGAAGCCCGGCCCTTTGGCGCCGGCCGGCAGTTTCAGCACCGCCCGGTCGCCCGGGCGCGGAAAGGCCTTGCCGTTCGCACGGCGAAAGCCGAGCTTGCTCCATTGGCCAAGCGTCAGCCTTTTTCCGGCATATTTGCCGCCGCCCGGCGGGACGATGATTTCATAGCCCCAGGTTTCGCCTGTCTGCCAGCCGTTCTGCGCCAGAAGATTGGCCGAGGTGGCCAATGCGTCGGGAATGGAATTCCAGATATCCTTGTGGCCATTGCCATCGGCATCGACGGCATAAAGAAGATAGCTTGAGGGTATGAACTGGGTGTGGCCCATGGCGCCTGCCCAGGAGCCCATCATCTCTTTCGGGGAAATATCGCCGTTCTGCAGGATTTTCAGCGCTGCAATCAGCTGTTTGCGGGCGTAAGCGGCGCGTTTGGGGTCAGCATAGGCAAGCGTTGCCAGCGCTTGAGGCACGTAATGCATCCGCTCATCCTTGGCCAGCGCGCTGCCGTAATTGCTTTCCATCGACCAGATGGCCAGCAGGATATGGCGGTCCACGCCATAACGGGTTTCGATGGCGCCAAGCACCCGATTGTAGCGCGACAGCATCTCCCGGCCGTTTTTCATCGTGTAAGGATTGACGCGCGAATCGAGATAATCCCAGATTTCCGTGGTGAATTCCGGCTGATAGGCGGCCTTGCGCAAGACGTCCTGGTCCGGCTCGGTGACACGGCCAAAGGCGCGGTTATAGGTCGTGGCGGTGATGCCGTTTGCTGCCGCTGTCGGATAGAAATCCCGGATCCAGTTGCGAAAGCCGCTGTCGGCATGGGCTTTAAGCGGGAGAAGACCGATCAGAAAAAGGAACGCGATCCTCATCAGGGTTTTGCTGTTCTGGCCGATCATGGGGGGAATGCTCATTACGCTTGTCCTGTGTTGAAGGTCTTCTCGCATGGATCTATGCGGGCGGCTTCTCAGGGCATGGTCACAGCAAAATCTTTACCAATTTACCAAAATCTGAAAGTTTTCTGTAATTCTTTTGCAATTTTTTAGTAATCCGTTGATTGTCGCTTCGCTTGCGCTTTGTGGAAAAAACATCGTATGGCCATGGAACCTGACATGGCATCATGATGTTGTCGCAAACACGCATCACAGGTTCGTGCGGTTATTTGATGATCCTCCAGGAGGAATGAGTGGGACAGTTAAAGAAGATTCGTAAAGCCGTTTTCCCCGTCGCAGGTCTTGGAACCCGTTTCCTCCCGGCAACCAAGGCGGTGCCGAAGGAAATGCTGACGGTGGTGGACAAGCCGGTCATCCAGTATGTCGTCGATGAGGCAGCCGAAGCCGGGATCGAACATTTCGTCTTCGTCACGGGGCGCGGCAAGGCAGTCATCGAGGACTATTTCGATATCCAGTTCGAGCTGGAACAGACGCTGAAGGCGCGTAACAAAAATGCTGAACTGACGCTGCTGAACGATCTTCTGCCCAAGGCCGGTTCCGCCAGCTTCACCCGTCAGCAGGAGCCGCTCGGTCTCGGTCACGCCGTCTGGTGCGCCCGCGATATCGTCGGGCATGAGCCTTTCGCTTTGCTTCTTCCGGATATGATCATGCGCGGTGAAAAAGGCTGTATGAAGGGCATGGTCGAGCTTTACGAGAAGGCAGGCGGCAATATCGTCGCCGTTGAGGAATGTGATCCCGATCAGGCGCATAAATACGGCATTGTCGGCGTTGGCGAAGAGCTGGATGGCGGTTTCCGCATCACCGGCATGGTGGAAAAGCCGGCCAAGGGCACGGCACCGTCCAACTATTTCATCAATGGCCGCTATATCCTGCAGCCGGACATCTTCTCGATCCTGGAAACACAGGAGCGCGGTGCGGGTAATGAAATCCAGCTCACCGACGGCATGTTGAAGCTGGCAAAGGAACAGAATTTCGCCGGTTATCGCTTCAAGGGCCAGACCTTCGACTGTGGCGCCAAGGATGGGTTCATCCTCGCCAATGCCGCCTTCGCCATCGAACGCGCCGATATCCGTCCGGCCATCGAAGAGCCGCTGAAGGCGCTGCTGGCGGCGCTGAAGTGAACAAGATCTAAAGCCTGAGATGGATCAGTAAAAGCCGCCGGTTTCCGGCGGCTTTTTTATTCCATTCTTACAACAAAGCATATTTCGACCGTTTAAAGTGTTACAGCGTCCTTTGTGCGTTTTATAAAACGCACGGCGCTGTAGAGTGTTGTGCTGAATGCATCAGGTGGTGGATGCTCTTGGGAGATTTCTTGTGAAACGGAGAAATTTTTTACATCGTTCACTGTTATTGGCGGCGGTAGAGCTTTGCTTGAAAGTTCAGCCGTCATTCGCCTCAGGGGCATCTGGTAAAGATAATCCTCCATCGTCATCAACCGATTTTCAAGCCCGGTTGAAAGAGCTTGCGACCTTTGCACTGCCAGGCCGTTTAGGGGTGACGGTGGTTGATCTGACATCAGGAAGACGCTGGGAGATCAACGGCAATCAGGCTTTCCCGATGATGAGCGTTTTCAAGGCGCCGTCTGCCGCCGCGATTCTGGCGATGGTGGATCGTCAAGAGGTGTCACTCACGCAGCCGGTCATCATCAGGCGCCAGGATTTGCGGGGCGGAGCCAGCGAGATTGCCCGAAGGTTTCAGGGACAAGAAATGACGTTTACAGTCCTGCAGCTTTTACGGGCTGCTGTCAGCAAAAGCGACAATACGGCTATCGATGCGCTTTTACGCTCCTTCGGCGGTCCTGCCTACGTTACAAAATTCCTGCAGGAGAATGGCATCAAAGATATGCGTGTTGACCTAGATGAAGGAGGTGTCGAGCAGGTATTTTCCGGGCTTAATGCTGGCCATCATCCTCCACGTGGTGAGACGGTTGAGGCGCGTCTTTTGCGTCTCGAACAAGGATATCGGGATTTTCTATCGGATCCGCGCAATCGTTCAACACCGGATGCCTCTGCCTTGTTTTTAGAGCTTTTGTGGCGGGAACGCTTGTTGTCAAAAGACTCGACACGTCTTTTGCTGTCAATGATGGAAAACCAGACGATGCCACGGCGTCTTCGGGCAGGTCTTCCAGCCGGAATCGTTTTTGCAGATAAGTGCGGGACATCCGTGTCTCTCAATGGTGTGACGGCAGCGTTTAACGATATCGGAATTCTGACTTTTCCGGATGGTCATTCCGTCATTGTGACCGCTTTCCTGTCCGGATCGACGCTATCCAGAAAGGGCAGGGATACATTATTTGCCGCTCTGGCCAGAGACGTTGTGTCGAATGTCGCAGGTGAAAAATAGGAGACGATTGACTCTTTACCGCTTCACCGTCACGCCAACGCTTGCCGTCAGGGTTCTGTCGCCGGGGCTGGTCTTGTTGTCGGTATATTCCCAGGTGAGATCGGTGTTGAGATCGAGATAACGGTTGAGGGAATAGGTGAGGCCGCCGCCTGCCGTGTAATAGACCGTGTTCGGCTGGCTGGCGCTTCGATAATCGCGCCAGGTGGTGCCGCCGGTGAGGCGGGCAATGAGATTGTCGCGCAATTGGTGGGCGACGGCGGCCGTGAGCGCATAGGCGACATCGCCGCTGACGCCTGCCGTGGTCGAGGGCTCGATCGATGTGTTGAAGCCGAGGCTCACATCGGTGCCGCGATGCGGCGACCAGTTGACCGTGCTGTCGAGCGCAAAAGCCCCAAGTGCATCGAGGCGGCTGTCGTCGAACGTGGCGCGTTTATAGCCGAGTGCAATTTCTCCGCTGAGCTTTTCGTCGAAATTCGAGGTGATCCCGGCCTTGAGGCCGTAGAGATTGCCGGAACGGGCATAACCGGAACTGTCCAGCGTCTGATCGTAGCGGGTCTTGCCGACCGAGGCTTCGATGAAGGGGATCAGCGCCGGTGACAGTTCATAGCCGAGGCGCGTGGTCAATGTCACGGTGTTGCGGTTGCGGTCGGAATTGGACAGCAGGCTGCCATCGGCAAGCTTGGCGTCGGAATAGACATAGCGCTCCAGCCCGAGGCCGACCGATCCACGCAGGCGGCCCACATCCTTTTCCAGCACCGCGCCGGTGCTGAACTGGTTGACGCCGGATTGCACCTGCGCATTGCGGATGGCATTGGGGTCGGTGTTGCTTTCGCGGCTATAGCCATAGCCTGCCGTCAGCTTTGCGGCCATGTCATCGGCCAGATCGAGCCGCAGTTCGGCATCCACCCGCCCGGAGGGGTCGTTGCTGCCGTCACCGGCGATCTTCTGGCGAAAATCGCCCTGGCCGGTGATTTTCAATTGATGGCGGGCCCAGTCCGAAGTCAGCGTGCCTTTGAGCCCTGTATCCCAATAGGTGGTCTTGTCCTTCGAGCTACCATCTGTCTCGCTCTTGACGGTGACACCCTGGCTGACCTCCGGCCTCAGGATCATCGTGCCGAGCTTGATGCCGGTGCCGTCATCCTCGGTTTTTTTCAGGGACCGGCGTTCGTCGATCGGCGACTGTCGGAGATTGATCCGGCTGGCGTCCAGCGCATCGTCGGTTACCTTGCCCATCCGCAGCCGGTCCAGATCAGCGGCTGTCGCGTCGCTGCGCTCTGTCGTGGTGGATGCGGCAAGGGCGGCAGAGGAAGACGTGGCTGCCGTTGTCGTGTCGCTTGCTGCCGTGGCGGGCAGGGTGGGGGCGATGCCACCTGTATCGGTGTCTGAGGCGGATGCGGAGGGATCGGCGCTGGTGGTGGGTACGCCACGCAGGACAAAGCCGCTGTCTGCCTCCTGTGCATGGGCGGCAGGCATGGCTGAGATGACGCCAGCCAGCAGCATGAAGCCGCCGTAAAGCGTCCGTCCGGGCTTCTTGTCCTGCCTTGCCCTCATCGGCTCTGCGCGATCCTGTTTCGATGTGTTTACCGAAACGTAAAGGCTCATGGTTAATTATTTCTTGAATTGACGACGCCAGTCGGAGATGACGAAGAAAGCCTTGAATTTTCCTCAAACCGCCGCATTTGAGGACGCAATCTTGCAACACGAGCCTGTCCTTTCTTTCGGATGAAGGAAGAGGGTGAATGGACAGTTGCGGTGTTTCGGTTTAAGGAAATTTCATGAACAAACTGGCTGTAAAACTTGTCGAGGCAAGCGCTGTTCAATCGGCGCTGAGGGTCATTTCAACCGAGCAGTCCGGTCTTGCCGCGCTGGAAGAGGCATTGACCGGACCTTTGGCCGGTTCGTTCTGCCGCGCCATCGACATGATCGGCAAAAGCTCCGGCCGCGTGATCGTGACCGGCGTGGGCAAGAGCCACCATATCGGCGGCAAGATTGCCGCAACCTTTGCCTCAACGGGCACGCCCGCCTTTTTCATTCATCCGGCAGAGGCCAATCACGGCGATCTCGGCATGATTGCCCGTGACGACGTGGTGATTGCCATGTCCTGGAGCGGCGAAAGCAGCGAGTTGCATGGCATCATCTCCTTTACCCGCCGTTTCTCCATTCCGCTGATTGCAATAACCTCGGGCGAAGCCTCGACCCTGGCACGCGAGGCCGATCTGGTCTTGCTGCTGCCCAAGGTGCCGGAAGCCTGCCCGCACGGCCTGGCACCCAGCACATCGGCGATGATGCAGCTTGCCATGGGCGATGCGCTGGCGCTGGCGCTTCTGGAAGCGCGCGGTTTCGGCGCAGAAGATTTCAAGGTTTTTCATCCCGGCGGCAAGCTCGGTGCGATGTTGACCCATGTCGGCGACATTATGCATATCGGCGATGATGTGCCGCTGGTGCCGGTTGGCACATCGGTGCCGGCAGCGATCATCATGCTGTCGCAGAAACGGTTCGGCTGCGTCGGTATTGTCGATGCAGATGGTCATCTTGTCGGCATCATTACGGATGGCGATATCGCCCGTAATCTCACCCGCAATCTCGGAGAGCGGCAGGTGGAAGAGGTAATGACGAAAATGCCGAAATCGGTGAAGCGTGACACGCTTGCCACCACCGCCATGGCGATCCTGAACAAGCACAATATTTCGGCGCTGTTCGTCACCGAGGCGGATGGCACGCCGAGCGGTATCGTGCATTTCCACGATCTTTTGCGCATCGGCGTAGCCTGATCTTTTCTTTGATTCTGAAATTGACGTGATCAGACGGCCTCGACCGTTAACTCCCGGCCATGGGCCGCGACGATTTTGACGCGGACGCCTGCGGCAAGATCCGGCCCGTTGACGGTCCAGAACGTGTCATCGAGGCGGATGCGCCCGCGCCCTTCGCGGATCGGGCTTTCCAGCGTGGCGGTGCGGCCAACGAGGCTTGCGGTGCGCTGGTTGAGCAGCGGCTCATCGCTGCGGTCGCGGTCTTTCACCAGAATCCGCCGTCCGATGAGGATCGAGGCGAGCGAGAGGGCGGCAAAGACGAGCATCTGCACCTGCCAGGGCCAGAAAGATGCGCCCCAGAACACGAGTGACAGGATGCCGGTGAGAAGCGCCGCCATCCCGAACCAGACGAGAAACATGCCGGGCATCATCAGTTCTGCGGCCAGCAGGATCAGCCCGCCGACCCACCAGCTCCAGAGACCAAGCTCGTTTACCCAGGCGATGATCATCGCGCTTACTCCTGTGAAGGCGGGCTAAACGGGCTGACGCTTGGCGTGCTGCGCGGCGCGGTCGTCCGCGGGGCCGGGGTGCGCGGCGGCGTCGCATCCGGACCGAAAACATCGCGGGCAATGGCGCCAATGCCGCCCAGCGTGCCGATCAGCGAAGACGCTTCCATCGGCATCAGCACCACTTTGGCATTGCTGGCGGTGCCGATGGCGCTCATGGCCTCGGTATATTTCTGCGCGACGAAATAGTTGATGGCGTTGACATCGCCGGCGGCAATCGCCTCGGATACCAGTTTCGTTGCTTGGGCTTCAGCGGCGGCCAGCCGCTCGCGCGCCTCGGCCTCGCGATAAGCGGCCTCGCGCTTGCCTTCGGCCTGCAGGATGGCGGCCTGTTTGGCACCTTCGGCCTTAAGGATCTGCGCATTGCGCTGGCCTTCGGCCTCCAGCACCTGGGCGCGTTTTTCACGCTCGGCCTTCATCTGTCGCGCCATGGCATCGACAAGGTCCTTTGGCGGCTGAATATCCTTGATCTCGACACGGGTGACCTTGATGCCCCAGGGGCTGACGGCGTCATCCACCACATGCAGCAGCCGGTCATTGATGGCGTCGCGGTTGGATAAAAGCTCGTCCAGTTCCATCGAGCCCATGACCGACCGGATATTGGTCATGGTCAGGTTGAGAATGGCGTTTTCCAGATTTTTCACCTGATAGGCGGCCTGTGCCACATTCAGCACCTGAAAGAAGGTGACGGCATCGGCAGTAACGCTGGCATTGTCCTTGGTGATGACCTCCTGGGTCGGCACGTTCAGCACCTGCTCCATCACATTCATTTTCGCGCCGATGGTCTCGACGAAGGGAGTGATCAGGTTGAGGCCCGGCTCCAGCGTGCGCGTGTAACGGCCAAAGCGCTCCACCGTATAACGATAGCCCTGCGGCACGGTCTTGATCCCGGCGATCAGCACCAGAACGACAAAGCCCACCAGGGCAATCACGAGAATATCGAAGCCGGTCATGGAAACCCCCTTGCTTGGCGTCTTGAAGAAGCATTTAGGCATTCTTCCTCTCACTTGCCATGGGCGGAAAAAAAGAAAGCCCCGCAGGGCGAGGCTTTCCATGGCGATGTGATGGCTGCGATCAGAAGTCGCGGCGCAGGCGCAGATAAGAGTTGAGCGCCTTGTCGTAGGTATCATAGCCAAGACCGGCCTGAACGAAAGTCTTGGTGTTCTTGTCCTTTTGCAGGTAGTAATAGGTGTCGCCGCCAACGGTCCAGAAGCCCTTGCCGTTGTTGACGCTGTCGAAATACTTGTTGTAGGCGACGGAGGGGCCGACCGTCAGCTTGTCGTTGACGGTATAGGTATAATCAGCGCTGACAGCCCAGTTATACTTGCCTTCGAACGAACTGATGCCGGAGGCATATTCCGCATCGAACTGTATGAGATGCGGGCCGAAAGCATTTTCGGCATGGCCGTAAACAACGCCGTGCTTGGCGAGATTGTCGTAAACGCCCCAGATATAGCTGGAGAAGCTGTCCTGCTTGTAGCTCAGCTGGGTTTCAAAGCCGAGATCCTTGTTGAATTTCGGGCTCTGGCTGGTGGCCAGCTGCGAATCCTGCAGGTCATCAATGCCGACGCCGAATTTGAGCGGGCCGGACGTGGTTTCGTAGCGAATGCCGGTGATGACCGAATCGCCATTGGCGAGATTGGTGCTGACAAAGCTCGGCCAATAGGAGTTGTTGCCGTTGTTGTCGACAAAGCTGGTCATGCGGCCGATGGTGAAGCCACCAATGGTGATGTAGGCAAGGCGGGCTTCAAAGCCATCGCTGGTGCTGCCGCTCTTCCACTTGCTGTGAAGCTGAACGTCGGTGCCGATGGTTCCAAGTTCGGAATCCATTTTGGTGGAGATGTTGATGCGCGCGCGCATTTCATCGGCCCAGTTGGCGCCAGTTGTCCCCGTGCTGGCGTCCTTCTTGTCATTCAGATCATTGCCTTTGAAGGTGTAGCGGAACTGGCCGCCAAACTTCAGGCAGGTTTCGGTGCCGGGAATGTAGAAATAACCGGTGCCGAAAGCGTCACAGACGCGGACATAGTCTGCCGGTTCCGGAGCGGCTGCGACAATGGCGTCAGCGGCGTGAACGCCGGACAGTGCAACGAGCGATGCTGCGCCGCTCAGGAGAATCTTCTTGATGAGCATAGATACCCTCTCTCTATGTTTGATGTATAACGATCATAATTACTTTATTTTTCAAGTATCTTATGTTCGTTTTTAGTGCAGCATTCGATATCATGTCATTTTTGTAATTTTTAGTGACCGATGGTTGAAATATATTTTATTAATGTGACAGTGTTGTATTATATTTTGCTTTTAAAACCCAAAAATGGTCAGAAATATATTATGTAAAATATTGATACTTTGAAATTTTAACAACGCTTATTGTTTTGTGTTGCAACATTTATGGATGTGTCTAAAGCGGGTTCCAGATGAGCGGCCCCTTGGATCGGATGTGATTGAAGAAGAGATTTTTGATAAAATTCAAAATGTTGCAGTGGCGTTCGGTTACGGGAGGCATGGCGCCGCAAAAGGCAAACAAAAAACCAGACCCCGTCAGGCTCTGATGAGTGTGACGGGGTCTGGTTCGTGATAAACCGTGTTTCAGGATTCAAACTGCGCCAAAGACCGGCCCAGATAACGGCCCTATCGGCGGTAGGAAAGCCTCAGCCGCCGAGCGCAAAGCTCGCCGATATGGTCCGGGCCGATGCCGCAGCAACCGCCGATGATGGTTGCGCCATCGGCAATCCAGTCTGCCGAAAGATTGGCATAATGGACCGGATCGAGATCGTTGCGAATTTCGGAAATCGCCTCATAGGGACTGTCGGACGGCGGTTCCGGCTCGAAGGCATTGGCATAGACGCCAAGCGGTTTATCGGCATGGATGGTTCCGGCAAGGGCGGCGCGGGCGGCGCGCACGGCAGGCCCCATCACCTCCGGCTGGCTGCAATTGAACAGCACGGCGGCAGCGCCCGCCTCGAAGGTTTTTAAAACGGCATCCGCCACCGGCTCGCCGGAGCGCAGTTCCGGTGCGGCTGTCCGGCCTTTTTCGTCCTTGATCGTGTAGGACACATAGACCGGCTTGCCGTCGCCCTTGACGGCTTCAAGCGCCGTCAACGCCTCAAGCGTCGAGCTTTGTGTCTCGATCAGCCAGCTGTCGACAAAGGGGCGCAGGCCCTCGATCAGGCTGTTGAGGATGCGCGGGGCCTCATCGCCGCGATAAAGCTGCGGTCGGTAGCTTTCGAAGAGCGGTGGTATCGAGCCCGCCACTTCCACGGGCCGCTCGCTTGCATCGGCGGCGGCGCGGGCAATTTCTCCGGCAAGCCGCGTCAGGCGCAGACCGTCATTCGAGAAGCGCTCTTCACCGAGCATATGCGGAACAAGCCCATAGGAATTGGTGGTGATGAGATCGGCGCCCGCGGCAATATAGGCGTCATGTGCCTGACGGACGAAATGCGGCGCTTCGATCAGCGACAAGGCCGACCATTCCGGCAGGCGGAAGGGCGCGCCGAGCTTTTCCAGCAGACGGCCCATGCCGCCATCGAAAATCCTTAAAGGGGGGAGCGTATCAGTCATTGTGTCTGTCTCCTTTCGCTGTCGCCGTAAGCGCGTCCATAGCGTTTTTCCAGGCGCGCCTGCACCAGTTCGAGCAGGATCGACATGATCCAGTAGATCGCGGCGGCGGTCAGCAGCATTTCCATATAGTGAAAGGTCGATCGGCCGAAGGACTGGGCGAGAAAATTCAGTTCCCACAGCCCCATGATCGAGACCAGAGAGGAATCCTTCAGCATCGAGATGAACAGCGCGCCGGCGGGCGGCACGATGATGCGCATGGCCTGCGGCGCGATGATCTTGTAGGCGATCTGTGCCGGTTTGAGGCCAAGCGCTCGGGCGGCCTCGCGCTGGCCATGGGCAACGGCGGCAACGCCGCTACGGATGGTTTCAGCCAGATAGGCGCCGTAATTCAGCGAGAGTGCCAGAACGCCAGAGGTGAAGCCCGACAGAATGAGACCCGCCTGCGGCAGCGCCAGATAGATGATCAGTACCTGAACGAGCAGTGGCGTGCCGCGAAAAAACGACGCGTAAAATGTGGCGCAGGCAAAGGCCACCGGGTTTTTCGATAGTCGTCCGAGCGCCGTCAGCACAGCCACGATCAGGGCAAAGCCCGCCGAGGCAATGGTCACGACAACGGTCAGCACTGCACCCTGCACCATGCCTTCCGGAGAGAGTCTCAACCCCAGAAGAAACGGCAGTTTCTGCTCGATCAGGCCGAAATCCAGCCCCATGCGCGAAAAAACGAAGATGAGGCCCAGCAGCAGCAGGGCCCAGACGAGCCGGACCCTGGCGCTGAATGACATGATCGGTGGTTTGCCTGTTATGGCAGGACGGCCAGCCATCAGGCTCATGTCCT
The DNA here is from genome assembly GCF_023700755.1 of Allorhizobium sonneratiae. Lineage (GTDB taxonomy): Bacteria > Pseudomonadota > Alphaproteobacteria > Rhizobiales > Rhizobiaceae > Allorhizobium > Allorhizobium sonneratiae. The sequence goes on from NZ_JAMKOJ010000001.1 coordinate 194,999, forward strand.
CAATCTTTGAAGGCATATTTGCTGATATCGGTCTTGAACCATTTTTCCGAGATTTTGGCGAGCGTACCGTCCTTGTGCAGCTCGAGAACCACCCGCTTCAATTCGGCGTCCCATTCCGGATCGCCCTTGTCGGTGACCACGGCATTGGGTTCGGCAAACAGCGGTTCGCCAAGGATTTTCAGCTTGCCGCCATTCTTGGTGAAGCCTTCCGCCGTGCCGAGCGAGGCGATGATGGCATCGAGACGCACGCCGGGACCAAGTTCCAGATTCTGGAAATTCACCGTCTCGTCGCCGGGCACGGCCATGACGTCATGGAAGGGAAATTTGATCGGCGGCTCTCCGGGAATGGAGAAATTGCGGTTGACATAGGCCTCGTAGGAGGAGCCGGTGCCAACGCCGACCCGCTTGCCGGAGATATCGGCAATCGACTTGATGTTTTTCTCATCCTTGTTGACCACCAGAACGGCGGGCACAGAATAATAATTCACCGGGAAATCAACGACCTTTTCCCGCTCCGCCGTCGGCGTCGAAGAGGTGATCGCCACATCCCAGCGCTTGGCCCAGTGGCCGCCGATGATGGTTTCCCAGCCGGGCGTTTCCAGCTTCAGCTTGACGCCGAGCTTGGCCGCCACCGCCTTGCCGACATCGATATCGAAGCCATCGAGCTGGTTCTGGTCGTTCAGATAGGCAAAGGGCGGATAATCATTGACCACGGCATCGACCATGACGCCGGTTTTCTTCACCCGGTCGAGCGTTTCGCCGGCAAGAGCGGCGTTGGTGGCAAAGGTGGTGAGGAGGAGTGTGGTGACGGTGGTTAACAAAGCGGTTTTGCGCACGGAATAGGCCTTTTTGGTCTCTCGGTTGAAAAGGACAATAACCGACTCTTTTGCGCAAATCATCGTTTGCAGCACCAAAATTTACCTGAAATGCAGTAGAATTTTCCCTGATCTCGCCCGGCTGTCGCGGCTTTGATTGCACAGCACCTTTTCAAAGGGGCCACAATCCTCTATGAGACCCCCGGTTCTTACCACCGGTCGCAGCCTACCCGGTTACAAAACAAGGATGAAACCATGAAAACGCTTGTTGTCTGCTCCGGCGGACTGGATTCCGTGTCGCTTGCCGACAAGATGGCGGCAGAGCAGGAACTGGTCGGCCTGATTTCCTTCGATTACGGCCAGCGCCATAAAAAGGAGCTGGATCATGCCGCCCGTGCGGCAGAGCGCCTTGGCGTGCCCCATCAGATCATCGATATCACCACCATCGGCCAAAGCCTGACCGGCTCGGCGCTGACGGACAATATCGATGTGCCGGATGGGCATTATGCCGAAGAAACGATGAAGGTCACGGTCGTTCCGAACCGCAATGCGATCATGCTGGCGATTGCCTTCGGCGTGGCGGCGGCGAAAAAGGCCGATGCCGTGGCCGTTGCCGTGCATGGCGGCGATCACTTCATCTATCCCGATTGCCGTCCCGGCTTCATCGACGCCTTTCAGGTCATGCAGAACCATGCGCTGGATGGCTATGCCGACGTGAAACTTCTCGCCCCTTTCGTCACCGTTTCCAAGGCTGATATCGTGCGCGAGGGGGCAAGATATAACACGCCCTTTGCCGAAACCTGGTCCTGTTACAAGGGCGGCGCCCATCATTGCGGCCGTTGCGGCACCTGTGTCGAGCGGCGCGAGGCCTTTCATCTGGCGGGAATTGCCGATCCGACCGTCTATGAAGACCCGGATTTCTGGAAGGCGGCGGTCAGGGCGCATGACGGCGGCTTCAAGGCCGAGGGCGTGTGACCATGTATCGCATCACCAAGGAATTTCACTTTTCCGCCTCGCATCAACTGAAAAACCTGCCAGCCGATCATCAATGTGCCCGGCTGCACGGGCATAATTATATCGTTATGGTCGAGCTTGCCGGGACCGAGTTGAACGAACACGGTTTCCTGCGCGATTATCATGAGCTGAAGGCGCTGAAGACCTATATCGATGATCATTTCGACCACCGTCATCTCAACGATGTGCTCGGTCACGACAAGACCACGGCGGAATGTCTGGCGAAGCATTTTTACGACTGGTGCAAGGCGCGCTTTGCCGAAACCTCTGCCGTCAAGGTCAGCGAAACGCAGAAGACCTGGGCGGAGTATCGTCCGTGAGTGCGGAGCAGGGCGTCATCCGCGTCGCCGAGATTTTCGGCCCGACCATTCAGGGCGAGGGGGTGCTGATCGGCGAGCCGACCGTGTTTGTGCGCACCGGCGGCTGCGATTACCGTTGCTCATGGTGTGACAGCCTGCATGCGGTGGAAAGCCGGTTTCGCGAGGACTGGCTGCCGATGAGCGTCGAGGCAATCTGGTCCGAGGTGGAAAAGCTGTCTGGCGGCGTGCCGCTGATCGTGTCGCTGTCGGGCGGCAATCCGGCGATCCAGCCGCTTGGGGGGCTGATCGACCACGGCCATCGGCGCGGTTATCGCTTTGCGCTGGAAACGCAGGGTTCGCTTGCCCGTGACTGGTTTGCCGATCTTGATGTGCTGGTGCTGTCGCCCAAACCACCATCAAGCGGCATGGAAACGGACTGGCAAAAGCTGGCGGACTGCATTGACGCCTCTGATGGCGGGCCGCAGACGGTGCTGAAATTCATTGTCTTCGATGAGGCGGATTATGCCTATGCCCGGCAAGCGGCGGCCCGGCATCCACACCTGCCCGTCTATCTCCAACCGGGCAACCACACGCCGCCGCCGCCCGAGGAAGAGGATGCCGTGATCGACATGGACGGCATCATGGAACGGATGCGCTGGCTGGTGGACAAGGTGGTGCAGGACCGCTGGTTCAACGCGCGGGTTCTGCCGCAATTGCATGTGCTGATCTGGGGTAACCGGCGCGGGGTGTGAACATCTTTTGCGCAAGGCCGCGCTTAACAGACTGCTGAAAAAGGCGGGCCGGGCTGAAACCGGTTTCCGGTTTCCGCTCCGATGCTCTATCTTTTGAGGCCGAATAAAAAGGGAGGCTTTCGCCTCCCTTTTTGCTGATCAGAATTCTTCCCAATTGTCTTCTGCCTTCCGCGCTGCAGTTGCTGGCCCGGAGGAGGGCTTGCTGAAGGCGCGTTGCAGGGATTTGACCTGTTGGCGTGCGGGCGAGGCGACAGGTGCCGACGTCTTGCCTGCGACACGGGGTTGGCTGACGCTTGCCCGTTTTGCCACAGGCGCTGCGACCGGGGCGTGCGGTGTGACAGAGACTGGAGCCATCCTGCTCTGTCCGGTGCCGGTGTTGAAGCGTTGCAGCAGGCTCGTGAGGTCCACGGCGTCGTCATGCAATTTCTGGGTGGCGGCGGAGGTCTCTTCGACCATGGCGGCGTTTTGCTGGGTCACCTGATCCATCTGGTTGATGGCTGTGCTGACTTCATTGAGGCCGGTCGCCTGTTCCTTTGCCGCGCTGGCGATTGCCTGAATATGATCGTTGATTTCCAGAACCCGGCTTTCGATCTGGGTCAGAGAGGCACCGGTTTTCTGCACCAGGCGCACACCGCCCGCGACTTCCTGGCCGGATTTGGTGATCAGCGCCTTGATATCTTTGGCGGCATTGGCCGAGCGCTGGGCAAGCTCGCGCACTTCCTGAGCAACGACAGCAAATCCCTTGCCCGCCTCACCGGCACGGGCGGCTTCGACGCCGGCATTCAGCGCCAGAAGATTGGTCTGGAAGGCAATTTCATCGATCACGCCGATGATGTTGGAAATTTCACTCGACGCGTGTTCGATCCGCTCCATGGCGGTCACGGCCTCGCGTACGATGGTGGCTGATTCCTGCGAATTCTCCTTGGCTTCGCCAACGAGTTTGCTTGCTTCCTGCGCACGGTCGGAGGTGTTGCGCACGACGCTGGTAATCTGTTCGAGCGCGGCCGATGTCTGCTCAAGCGCGGCAGCCTGCCGTTCGGTGCGTTGTGACAGGTCGCCTGCCGCACTGCTCAGTTGCTGCGAATTGCCGTTGATAGCGTCGGCCTTGTGCCGGACCTCGACGATGATATCGCGCAGGCTGGACAGAGTCGTATTCACATTGGCCTGCAATTCCTCGAAAATGCCGGCGAATTGCCCGGTCATTTCCTGGGTGAGATTTCCCGCCGCAAGCGCGCCCATGATCCGGCCCACTTCGGTGACGCTTTTATCGACACCGGAGAGCAGTCCGTTGATATTGGCGGCAAAACGGTCGAGATTGACGTCGTCATACTGTTTTTCTATGCGGGCCGTAAAGTCACCAGCGGCTGCGGCGGTGACGACACCGGACATGCTGGACTGCAGGTCGTCGCTCTTGCCGCGCAGTGCGCGTTCCTCTTCATTCATCCGGTTGACCTCAAGGCCATTGCGCTTGAACACCTCGACCGTATCGGCCATTTCACCGATTTCATCCTGCCTGCCGATGAAGGGGGCGTCTGCGTTATAATCACCACTGGCCACTATTTTCATCGCTTCTGTCAGCTTGCGGATAGGGCGGCTCAAATGGTTGAGGCCGATATGCAGGCCGATGACAATGCTGGCAATGACGGCGACGAGACTGGTGACGACAATGATGAGCATCATATCGAGACGGAAGCGCGCCAATGATGCCTGTACTGTTTTCAGCTCGGCTTTGTCGGCGGTGATGATCTTGTCGATCTCTTTCTGAAAGTTTTTGCGATTGGTGCGGTTGCCTTCGTTGTTGCCCTGGAGATTGGCGGCCGGGGGGCCTTCCTCGCGGCCAAGGCGAATGGTTTCGGTGCGGAAACTGCGGAATTCCTTGGCCTTCTGTTCCATGGCATTGAACGTGTCGACCTGCTGTGCCGGGATCAGCTTGCGCCATGCCGCAATTGTCTCGTCCATATTATCGAGACTGGCGAGCATGCCCTTGCCAAACTGTTCAGTGCCTTCCTTGCTTTTGGCCGCGTAAATTCCTCGGGCATCCATGACCACGGTTGTGACCAGCCGATTCAGATGTTCTCCCTGATAGGCGCGCTCCGAAATATTCATCAGTTCGGATGTTTTGCTTTGATATTGCAGGACCACAAACAGTCCAAGCGCCCCCACCACCAGAACCGCAGCAGAGAGGATGGCGACAAGGGATGTGATTTTCCCTGTAATTTTCATAGGAATCTCCAAAACAACACGCAAGACGCAAGCCCGCTAAGCTGCTACCCGTATTCACAAAATCATTCCGCCGAACTGATCCTCACCTGCGGCAGTCACCGGCAGGCTCCAATAACCAGATGATGATGACCGTGATGGTTTCCAAACCGCCTCATCAGGCTCCCAGATTGACCCTATTCTGGAATAATTAAAAAATGCTTGTAAAAGCATGTTGTTATGTATTTATATCAGCGGTTGTTTTTCGGTGAAGTGCAATTGTGCTTGAGGCGCGAGCGGGTAGCCCTACACGGCTTATAGACCGCGTAGTGGTGTCTTGGTTTGCGTCTGATCATTGCGGCTTGCGTTTTGACCCGGGAAATGTCTGCGCAACCGGAAACACTTTAACTCTTTGTTTTTTTGCATGTCGGGTTTTATTGAGGGCAATAAAACCCGACATGCTTTAGATCCAGCCCATCAATTCGCGGCGCACGACGTGATTGAGAACCTTCATGCCGTCATCGCTGTCGTTGAGGCAGGGGATATGGGTGAAATGTTCGCCGCCATTGTGCTCGAAGCTTTCTTTCGCCTGTTCGGCGATTTCCTCGAGCGTTTCCAGACAGTCGGAGACGAAGCCGGGATTGAGCACGGCAATGCGCTTGACGCCGTCTTTGGCCAGTTTTTCCACGGTCTTGTCGGTATAGGGCTGCAACCATTCCTCCGGTCCGAAACGGGACTGGAAGGTGACCATGAGCTTTTCCTTTGACCAGCCCAGATGCTCACGCAAAAGCCGCGTGGTTTTCATGCATTGGCAATGATAGGGATCGCCCTTCTTGAAATAGGACATGGGGATGCCGTGATAGGAGGTGATCACCACCTCGGGCTCCCAGTCCAGTGTGGCCAGATGGGCCGTGATCGAGTTTGCCAGCGCCTCGATATAGACGGGATCGTCTGAATATTGCGGCACGGTGCGCAGCGCCGGCTGCCAGCGCATGGCAAGCAAGGCCTTGAAAGCCTCGTCATTGACGGTGGCGGTGGTGGCGGCGGCATAATGCGGATAGAGCGGGAAGACGAGAATTTTTTCGCAGCCAGCCTTTTGCAGGGCATCCATGCGCGAGCGGATCGACGGCTGGCCGTAACGCATCGCCCAGTCGACGACAATGTTCGGGATGTCCTTGAAATGCTGCGCCATCTTTTCCGCCTGGCTGCGGGTATAGGTACGCAGATAGCTTTCATCCAGATCCTTGTTCCAGATGGTCTCATAGGCCTTGCCGACCTTTTGCGGGCGCTTGTTCAGCACGATGCCGTACAGGATCGGATACCACAGCCACCGCGACCACTCGATCACCCGACGGTCGGTGAGAAATTCTTCCAGATAACGGCGCATGGATTTGTAATCCGTGCCATCCGGCGTCCCGAGATTGACCAGCAGAACGCCGACCTTGCCGAAATTGACGGTCGGGTGATCGCTGGGAAGATGGTTCACGCTCATATCTGGATTGTCCTGCTCACGTTTTCACTCACGTCATTACGGTTTTGCCGCTTTGCTGGATCAGTGTCCATAGCAATTCCAGCAAAAGTGCGAAGCGGTTTTGCGTCCGCGAATTGCGCTGAACAAAAGCTAATTCCAGCAAAAGTGCGAAGCGGTTTTGCGTCCGCGAATTGCGCTGAACAAAAGCTAATTCCAGCAAAAGTGCTTGAGCGTTTTGCGTGCCGGTTTCGAGATGGGGATCAATAGAAACCGGCCTTATCCAAGGCCGGTTTCTGATTGGGAAAACCTGTCCTTATTTGCTGGGTGCGGTTGCCGCAGCACCTGCTGCTGTTTTCGGCTGAGCGGCGGGGGCGACGTAACCGGCAGGCGTGACATCCTTGATGCGGCCATCGGTATAGGGCTTGTAGGGGCTGTGTTTGGTGATGTAATCGGCGGCAATATCGGCCAGATCGGGACCGTAATCATAGGCGTTTTCCGCCCTGGCGGCGAAAATCTTGTAGCCGTCACCACCGGCGCGCATGTAATTGTTACTGACGATGCCATAGGTTTTGGCCTCGTCGAGCGGCACGAAATTATCACCCTCACGGACCTCGACATCCGTGATGCGGCTGCCAGCGGGTTTCGAGCGGTCGAAGCTGAAGCGCATGCCTGCCACTTGCGGGAAACGGCCAGCACCATCCTCCACCTGCGAGACGCCGTTTTCCAGGGCGGCGCGCAGATCCGAACCCTTGAGATGGAAGGTGGCGAGCGTGTTCTGAAAAGGCAGAACGGTGATCACTGCGCCCATCGTCACCTTGCCTTCGCCGATCGAGGCGCGCACGCCGCCGCCATTCAGAAAGGCGATGGTGATGCCCTGATTTTTCGTGGCGTCCAGCATCGCGTCGGCGACGAGATTGCCCATCTGGCACTCTTTTGTCCGGCAATTGCTTTCGGTGCTGTCGATATTGGCGGCAGCCTCACCGATCACCTTGTCGCGCAGCGCCTGAATGGGGGCGCCGAGTTCCTTGATATGATCGGCCATGGCCTGATCCGGGGCGAAGTGCTGATCGATCAGGATCGGATCGCCCTTGGCGCTTTTGACCACGCCATGATCGTCGAAGACCACGGTGAGATCGCCGAGATATTTGCCGTAGGAGCGGGCCGTGACCACCGGCACCTTGTAGCCGCCGGGATTGTCCACCAGGGTGGGATAGGGGCCTTCGGCGCTCTTGTCGGTGTTGGAGAGCAGCGTGTGCGAATGACCGCCGACCACGACATCGACATCCGGGATTTTGGCAATCTCCATATCGCGATGATAGCCGACATGGGTGAGCGCGATGATCTTGTTGACGCCCTCAGCCTTGAGCTTGTGTACTTCTTCCGTCATGGCGGCAATATCGTCGGTGAAGGCGACATTCGGTCCCGGCGAGGCAAGCTCTGCGGTGTCCGGGGTAATGGCCCCGACAATGCCGATCTTCTGGCCGCCGACGGTCAGAATGGTCGAAGGCTTGATATGGCCGTTCAGGGCCGAGGCCGGTTTCAGGGTGATATTGGCGGTGACAACCGGGAAATTCGCCTTGTCGAGGAAGGGGCCGATGGCCTTTTCGCCATCGTCGAATTCGTGGTTGCCGAGCGTCATCGCGTCGAATTTCAGCGCATTCATCACATAGAGTTCCGCCGCACCCTTATAGGTGGTGTAGAACAGTGAGCCCTGGAAATTATCCCCGGCATTGAGCGTGATGACATTCTGGCCGGAAAGGGCGGCGCGGGTTTCATCAATGGCGGTCTTCAACCGGGCCGCACCGCCGAAGCATTTGTTGGCGGCCTCATCCTTGGCCGAGCAGGTGGCGTCATATTTGTTGATCGGCTCGATACGCGAATGAAAATCGTTGATATGCAGGATGGTCAATTGATAATCGGCAAAAGCTGCCGACGATGACAGCGCCAGCATGGAAAGGGCGATCAGGCCCGTTTTCAGTCTCATCGACATCCCGTCTCTCCTGTGAAAATCCACCGCATATTTTCATCACGGTTTCGTTACCGCAAGTGAAGATATGACGACAAGAACAGAAGCGTTGCGTGGGGGAAAATCAGTTGAGAAGATCGCGAAGCGCAGCAACCAGCTGGTCGCATTCCTCATCGCTGCCAATGGTGATGCGCAGGTAATTCTCTGTCCTTGTGCTGGCAAACCGCCGCACCAGAATGGCGCGGTCTCTTAAAGCCTGCAAAAGCCTTGCCGCCTCATGATGGGCATGGGTCACAAAGATGAAATTGGCCGAGGAGGGCAGGATGGTGAAGCCGAGATCGCGCAGTGCGTTGCTCAAGCGCTCACGGCTCGCCATCACCTTGCCGCAGCAGGCCTCGAACCAGGCTCGGTCCTGATAGCTGGCAAGCGCGCCAGCAAGGGTTATCCTGTCCAGCGGATAGGAGTTGAAACTGTCCTTCACCCGCTCCAGCGCCTCAATCAGCGGAGGCTGGCCAAGGGCGAAACCGACGCGCAAACCGGCAAGGCCGCGCGATTTGGAAAAGGTCTGCACCACCAGCAGATTGGGATAGCGGGCAATCAGAGGAATGGCGCTATCCGCCCCGAAATCGACATAGGCTTCATCGATCACCACCACCTGATCGGGATGGTCGCGCAGCAGGGTCTCGATGTCGGCCAGGGGAAGGGCGATGCCGGTTGGCGCATTGGGATTGGCCAGAATGATCGCGCCACATGCCTGCCGATAATCCTCAACCCTGATCCGCATGGCCCCATCAAGCGGGACGTCCCGGTAATCGATGCCGTAAAGCCGACACCAGACAGGGTAAAAACTATAGGTGACATCGGGAAAGAGCAGGGGCGCATCATGGTTCAGCAGAGCCTGAAAGACAAAGGCCAGCACCTCGTCGGAGCCATTGCCGACAAAGACCTGACTGGCATCAAGCCCGTTTTGCCCGGCGATTTCAGCGCGCAACGCTCTTGCCGTGGGATCGGGGTAAAGACGAAGTCTGTCATCGACCGCCGCGCGCATCGCCTCGATGGCAAGGGGGGATGGCCCATAGGGGCTTTCATTGGTGTTGAGCTTGATCAGCCCTGTCATGGCCGGCTGTTCACCGGCCACATAAGGGGTCAGGCCATGGACCAAAGGGCTCCAGAAACGGCTCATGGATCAGGTCGCAACCAGGCTCAGCGCATCGCCATCTGCTGACGGCGCAGCGAGAAGTTCTGCCCGGTATCGGTGGTGCAGTTCAACTGATTGGGCGTGACCAGCGCGCAATTGACCCGCGACTGGGTCTTGCGGATCAGCGAGGTCATGTTGATCTCGACCAGCGTTGGTGACTGGTTGATATAGGTGCCCGAGGCCAAAAGCGCATTGTTGTCGGTCGAGCGGGTGGTGAAGGTGCCAGCCTGGAAAGTGGAGACGATGCCGTTCGGATCGACCCAGGCGCCGTCAACGCCTTGCGGACGCGGCGGTGCATAGCTGATTTCGCGCGGGGCCGGTCCCATGCATGAGGACAGGGCCATAGCGGCCAGAAGCAGGGTCGCTGCGCTTTTCACCTTCATTTCACGTCTCCCTCAGGCGTTGCGGACATTCAGCATCACGCATTTCATCAAAATCCAGCAGGATGCTGTACCATGACAGATTATTGCATCATACAATCCTTAAATTGCAAGCAATTGAAGGAATTATGCAATAGCCCCGTCATGGAACGCCATGCTCAAATCATCAGTTTGAAAACGGCTTGCGCCGATTTTCGTCATTGTGAGGTATATTCAGCTCTTGTCCGCCTCTGCCGTCAAGCCCTAACCTTGGCTCTGACCGCGGCAGAATAGCCGTTTGCTGCAACAAAGAGCTGGCTGTTTCCATTGGGTCACAGCGCGGATGACGGCGGGTCTTTACCCGCCGCCGGCAGGCCTGTCACTCCTGCTCAACCCGGTCACGCCAACCGTGTCAGCGCACCAGAATATTTTTGAACTGCCACGGGTCCTTCTCGTCCAGATCTTCCGGGAACAGGCCCGGACGGCCGGTGAGCGGTGTCCAGTCGGTATAGTGGCCTTCCACCGGACCGAGATAGGGCAGTTGCACCTCAAGGCAACGTTTGTAATCCATTTCGTCGGCCTCGACGATGCCGGATGTCGGATTTTCCAGTGCCCAGACCATGCCGGCCAGAACGGCGGAGGTTACCTGCAGGCCGGTGGCGTTCTGGTAAGGTGCGATCCGGCGGGTTTCTTCAAGCGATAGCCGCGAACCATACCAATAGGCATTCTTGTCGTGGCCGTAGAGCAGCACGCCCAGTTCGTCGACGCCGTCCACCAGCTCGTTCTCGTCGAGAACATGCAGGACTGGCTGCGCCGTGCCGCCATTGCCGAACATTTCATGCAGCGACAGCACTGCATCATTGGCCGGGTGATAGGCATAATGGCAGGTCGGGCGGAAAACCACCTCATCGTCCTTCTCGACGGTGAAGTAATCGGCAATCGAGATCGATTCATTATGGGTGACGAGGAAGCCATATTGCGGCCCGGGTGTGGGGCACCAGGTGCGCACGCGGGTATTGGCGCCGGGCTGCTCCAGATAGATCGCGGCCTTGCAGCCCTTCTTGTGCTTTTTGGCGTTTTTCGGCATCCAGTTTTCATGGGTGCCCCAGCCAAGCTCGGAGGGTTGCAGACCTTCGGAAATAAAGCCCTCGACCGACCAGGTGTTCCAGAACACATTGAGGGGCTTCGGATTTTTTGTCCGCTGGGTGTCGCGCTCGGCAATGTGGATGCCCTTGACACCAAGCTTCTTCATCAGCTTGGCCCAGCCGTGACGGTCATCGGCAGACGGTTCTTCGATGGTCAGCCCGGTGTCGCGGGCAATATTGACCAGCGCCTGCTTGACGAACCAGGAGACCATGCCGGGATTGGCGCCGCAGCAGGAGACGGCCGTGGTGCCGCCGGGATTTTTCTTCTTTTCCTGACGCACGGTTTCGCGCAGCGCATAATTGGTGCGCTCGGCATTGCCCTTGTCCTTATCGAAATAGAAGCCGAGCCAGGGTTCGACCACGGTGTCGATATAGAGGACATCGAGCTTGCGGCAGAATTTCATCAGATCGAGCGAGGATGTGTCGACCGAAAGATTGACGCAGAAGCCCTGACCTTCGCCCTCGGTGAGAAGCGGCTTCAACAGCTCCTTGTAATTCTCCCTGGTCACATGGGCCTGAATGTGCTTCACGCCATGTTTTGCCAGAATGCCCTGATCGTCCGGGTTCGGATCGATCACCACCATCCGGGTCTTGTCATAGGTGAAATGTCGTTCGATCAGCGGCAGGGTGCCGCGGCCGATCGAGCCGAAGCCGATCATCACGATCGGGCCGGTGATCTCGCCATAGACCGGATAGGTGGTGTCTGACATGAAGGGTCTCCTGGAAAGCCGTTTGCTGCAAACCGGCCCGCTGAGCCTGAGCGGATGTCGCCGGACTCTGCCGTTCGCGATAGTCTTTTGTTGTCGTCCGTTTTTTCGGGATCACCACTTGCGATGGACCCTTGTGGACTTTCAATTTCTTTGTTTTCGTTTGTATCTTTGTTTTCGTTTGTCTTTGCGGGAAAACCGGTAACCACTTTTCCCTGACAAACTCTAGATCACAGTTGAGCGACAGAATAAAGACGAATCCCATGCGGTTTGCCCCTGTCGGGGCCGGGTTATCCCGGTAAATCGACAGATGTTCGGGAAAAACCGCCTCAGCTTGGCCGGTCCGTGTCAGGCCACCGCCTTGCTCACGGCGGTCTCGGCCAGCTCACAGCGGATAAGCCCACGCAGCGCATTGCCAACGAAGATGCGTTTTCCCTTGAGCATGTCGGGTTTCACGACCTCGGAGCGTGCTTTTCGCTCACGGATCAGATCGGCGCGCAAAATACCGGGCAGCAGTCCGCTGGCCAGCGGCGGGGTGATCAATATGCCATCCGGCCCCTCGACGAAGAGATTGGTGATTGTGCCTTCGCAAAGCTCGCCGCGCTCGTTCGTGAGCAGCACCTCGTCGGCTTCGTCCTTGCTGTATTCGGCCCTTGCTGCCTCATAGGGGTCGCGCCGCGAGGTCTTGTGACGGTAAAGCGGATCGTCGGATTTCAGCCTGGTCTTTTCGGCAATTTTCAGCCGCCAGACCGTGCTCTCCGCCACCGGCTCGAAGGGCGTGACGGTCACCTCGATCTTGCCGCGAAAATTCATGATCAGGCGCACGCGCAGAGCCACATCGCCGCTCACAGCCTCTTTCAGCGCCGCCTCCGGCTTGACCGGCAGGCGAAAGCCAAGCGCATCGGCCGAGCGGTTCAAGCGCCGCAGATGCTGGTCCAGCCGCAGAAACCCGTTCTCAGGCTCCCAACGCAGCGTTTCAATCAGCGAGAAATCCATTGATCACCTATCGCAAATCGCGCCTTCAGCAGGCATTCCTCATACTCTGCTTCGGCGGTCGAATCAAAAACAATGCCGCCGCCGACATTGAAAACCGCCTTGCCGGAATTGTTAAGCCCTTCTTTTACGAGTGTTATCGTGCGGATGGCGACGGAAAAGCGCATCGGCCCCGCCGGATCGCACCAGCCGATTGCGCCGCAATAGATGTCGCGCGGACCTTGTTCCAGCCGGTGCAGGATCTGCATGGCCGAGAGTTTCGGTGCGCCGGTGATGGAGCCGCAGGGAAAAAGGGCGGCGAGAATGTCGCCAAGGCCGGTGCCGGGTTTGAGTCTGCCGCGCACATGGCTGACCAGCTGATGCAGTGTGGGATAGGTCTCGATCTCGAAGAGTTTTGGTACCGACAGGCTGTCCGGCATAATGATGCGGCAGAGGTCGTTGCGCAGGAGATCGACGATCATCCGGTTTTCCGCCTGGGTCTTCTCATCGGCGACCATGGCCGCCTTGATCGCCGCATCCTCCTCAGGCGTGGCACCGCGTGGTGCCGTGCCTTTCATCGGATGGGTCTCGATGAAGCCGGCCTCGTCCACCTTGAAAAACAGCTCCGGCGAGCGCGAGACGATGGCAGGACCGTAAGCCTCGCCGAAATCGATCAACGCGCCGTATGACACCGGCTGACGCGCGATCAGGGTGTGAAACAGGTCCTCAGGGCTGCCCTCAAACTGCGCCTTGACCGGCATGGTCAGGTTGGCCTGATAACAATCGCCACGACGCAGATGGGCGTGCAATGCTTCGAAACGGGTGCGATACTCCTCGAAAGGCCAGGCGGCCTGCGGGGCCGACAGCGTGGCCGTTGGACGCCTATCTGCCCCGAAGGGGTCATGGTCGCCGGGTGGCGCATCATAAAGGCCGAAGCAGAGAAGGGGTGTCGGCCGGTTTTCGGGGATCAAGGGACGAAGCTTGTCTTCAAAGACGAAACCGGCTTCATAGGTGATGAAACCGGCCAGCCATAAGCCCTCTTGTCGCGCCGCATCCAACCGCGCCAGCGCCGGACGAATCTCTGCCGCCCTGCGGGCGCAGACGATTTCGACCGGTTCGGCAAAGGTCATAGCCTCGCCGCTTTTGTCATTGCGAAAGACAAGGAATGGTGCGCGCATCATGCCGAGCGGTTTAGCCGATTATCGGCCAAAGCAAAACAGCAATATACCAAGGTGTGTGTGGTCTTTGGCAGGGTGTTGGACGATGTCGGGACGGCAAATCCGCCTCTTGCTTTCGCCGGTCAATTCTGTTGGCTTGTCGTCGCCATCAGGACCAGAACTGGTCGAGCCAGAGATTGAGACGGTTAAAGCCGGGGCTGTTGACCGAATAGATGCGCTGTGTGCCCTTGGTGGTCACCGTCACAAGATCGCATTCCAGCAATGCCTTGAGATGCTGCGACACAGCGGGCCGGCTGATTGGCAGGCCATTGGCCAGGTCGTTGACGGTTTTGGGTGAGCGCCTGAGCTCCTCCAGCAGGTGGCGGCGATTGGGATCGGCAATGGCGGCGAAGGGATCGGTTGTGCTCATGGTGAAACGTTACGTCATGGTGGTCGTTTCGGCAAGGGCAGTCCTGGCTTACCAATGAAATTTCTTCACGTTTACAACAGGATTAAAGAAAACTGTCGGCAATGAGCTTGACGCCTGCCAAAAGCGTCATGCCGTAGACCAGCGGATAGAATGTTTCGGGTTTCAGTCGCCTGACGATGGCCGCACCGATCATGGTCGAGATGAGGGCGAGCGGCATCAGCACCAGCGACAGCTTGAAATTGCTGAAATCGAGTTCGCCGAGCGCGATATAGGGAATGAGCTTGACCGCGTTCAAAATGGCGAAGAACCGGACGCTTGCCCCCGTATAAGAGCGTGGATTGAGTTTTAACGGCAGAGCGTAGATTTCAAAAGGCGGGCCTCCGGCATGGGCGATGAAGCTGGCATAGCCGGCAACCGAACCCCAAAGTCCGGCCTTGAGCGGATGATGGCGCCTTGCCGGAAGGGTGTCGTGACCGATGCCTTTGAGGCGGCGCAGGAAATAACGACCGGCAAAGGTGGTGGTGATCAGGCCGAGTGCCAGCCGCATCATGGCAACCGGCACCAGCGCCGAGGTCAGATAGCCGATCCCGATGCCGGCGAGCGCTCCCGGCAGCAGCATGATCAGGGTTTTCCGGTCATTTTCATGTCGCCAGCTATAAAGTGCGACAGCATCCATAACGATCAGGATCGGCAGGAAAATGGCCGCTGCCGCCAGAGGTGGCACCGCAAGCGCCAGAATCGGCACAGCCATCAGAGAGAACGCACCGCCCAGCCCGCCCTTTGACAGGCCAACGAGAAAAACGGCGGGAATGGCTGCAAGATAAAATTGGATATCGGTGAGCATGGCGGGTCAGTTGGCGGTTGAAACCCGACAGTGATCGCAGGCCCGGACGGGAATGGCAACCTCACCTTTGCAGACGAAGCCTTCTTCAGCGGTCGGGACATGAGGATCTGATCTATAATGTCACGATGACACCGCACGGTCTTTGCCGTAAAAACCGGTTTCCTCTTTTCGCTCCGATGTTATAGAGACGATGCCATAGAGACAAAGCAATCCTTGACGCGGGTAGACAGCCGATACTCCGGCGGCACTCCGTTTCCTGATTTTGTTTTGCCTGCCATGCTTTGGATATGCCTGAAAGAGAAACCGCCCGACCATGACCGATCCTGAAACCCGCTGCCGTCTGGTTCTTGTCGCGCCGCCGCTTGGCGATGTGGCGTCTGCTGTTCGCATTCTCGGCGATGCCCTGAAGGGTGGCGATGTCGCCACCGTGCTGTTGCCGCAATATGAGCTGACAGACCCCGATTTTCAGACGCTGGCGGAGGCGGTGACCCCGGTCATTCAGGCGGCGGGTGCCGCCGTGATTGTCGTGGATAACAGCCGCGTTGCCGGTCGCGCCAAAGCCGATGGACTTCATGTGAGCGGCGATTTCGAGACGCTGGCGGATGCGGTGGAAAAATTCACGCCGAAGCTGATCGTCGGCGCAGGCGGCGCCAAGGATCGCCATGCGGCGCTGGAAATCGGCGATATTGCGCCCGACTATATTTTCTTCGGCAAGCTGGACGGCGACATCAAGCCGGACGCCCATGACAAGAACCTGGCGCTGGGAGAATGGTGGTCGTCGATGATCGAAATTCCCTGCATTGTCATGGGCGGCACCGATCCGGCCTCTGCCCTTGCGGTGGCGCAGACGGGGGCGGAATTCGTCGCGCTCGGCAAGGCCGTGTTTGCCGATCCTGCCAATGCCGCAACCGTTATTGCTCAGGTCAATGCCCTGCTTGACGAAAAAGCGCCACGGTTTCACGATTGAACCAGATTATGCCGTCTGTTTTGAAACGCATCCTGCCCGGTTTTTTCGCGCTCGCCTGTCTGATGACCACAGGGGTGGCACTGGCTGACGACGTCAATCTGCTGAAAACAGGCAAGGCGCCTTATGGGGCCTCGCGATCCGGGCGGGTGACGCGCGCACCGGATGCGGGCGAGGCAAGCCCGATCAACAGTCCGGACATCGACAGTCCTGACGGTGTGGACACCAGCTCGGATGGCGGGCTGACGCTTTTGGAGCGCATGGGCGTGCCCATGCCGCCGCTACCACCGGAAAAGCCGTATCACGGGCCGATTGATCTGGCTTATGGCGCGTTTCAGCGCGGCCTGTTCGCCACCGCCTACAAGGAAGCCGAAGTGCGGGCGCAAAAGGGCGATGCGGCAGCTGAAACCCTGCTGGGTGAGCTTTTGAGCCGCGGTCTTGGCGTGCGTCGCGATCCGAAGGCGGCGGCCTTATGGTATGGTAAGGCGGCCAAGGCCGGCAATCCGGCGGCGATGTTCATCTATTCCCTGCTGCTTTATGAAGGTCAGGATGTGACCCCCGACCGGGCGCTGGCGGAAGATTACATGAAGCGGGCGGCGCTGGCCGGCAATGCATCTGCCGAATTCAACTGGGCGCAGATCCTTGTCTCGCAAAATCCCGGCGGGCGTGGCCTCGATCTGGCGCTGCCCTTTTATCTGAAATCGGCGGATCAGGGCATTGCGGATGCGCAATATGCCGTCGCACTGATTTATCGCAATCAGGCGGATCTCGGACCGGAAAAGGCGGCAGAGGCGCGGCAATGGCTGTTTCGCGCCGCAAGGGCCGGTTTCGATACCGCCCAGCTCGATCTCGGTATCTGGCTGATCAACGGCATCTGCGGGCCGCAGGATCTGGAAGATGGGTTCAAGTGGCTGTGGATTGCCGCCAATCGCGGCAATGTCGCCGCCCAGAACAGGCTGGCGCACGCCTATGTCGAGGCGCTTGGCACAAGGCCCGATCCGGTGGCGGCGGCCAAATGGTATGTGTTGTCGCGCCGGGCAGGGCTCAACGATCCAAGCCTTGAGGATTTTTATCTCGGCCTGCCGGACCGTCAGCAGAAACAGGCGATCGAGGCGGCCAACGCCTTCCGCATCGGACCGCACCAGACCGCACTGGCGGTGTTGCAGCCGCCCGGTATGGCCGCGCCCGTGCCGATGCGCACAGCACCGGGACCCGAGCTGAAACCGGCGCAGCCTGCCAGTGCCTCGATGATCCCGCAGGCGGAGGGCCTGCCCGGTGTGCCGGCGCAAATGAGCGCCGGACATGAGGACAGTGTGCCGGCGCAATTAAGCACCGGACAGGGCAGCGGTAACGGCGGGGCGGGCCAGGGTGCGGGGCAGGACGGCAAAGCACCGCTGCTTCAAGAGAAGAGCGGCAAGACAGACTCCCCTTGAATTTGCCCGCGCTTTGTGGTCTTGAACCTGCCAATCGATGAAAGCTGCGGGTCTTGACCCGGTGCTGCGACCCATTCAGTCGTTTTGCCCCGCAAATTCCCCATGACCGACGCAGGCTTATCCGCCAATTTTTCTTGAAGGACGTTTCATATGGCCCGCTCCGCGCTTCTCAATGTCATGGTTCAGGCTGCCCTCAAGGCCGGAAAATCGCTGGCGCGCGATTTCGGCGAGGTGCAGAATCTGCAGGTTTCGGTCAAGGGACCGAGTGATTTCGTTTCGCAGGCCGATCTGAAGGCGGAAAAGCTGGTGCGCGACGATCTTCTGAAGGCGCGCCCGACATACGGTTTTCTCGGCGAGGAAGGCGAGGAGATCAAGGGGACCGACGGCGCGCATCGCTGGATCGTCGATCCGCTCGACGGCACCACCAATTTTCTGCACGGCATTCCGCAATTTGCCGTGTCCATTGCCCTGGAGCGCAACGGCGAAGTTGTCGCAGGCGTGATTTTCAATCCGGCAACGGATGAGCTTTACACTGCCGAAAAGGGCGGTGGCGCTTTCATGAACGACCGCCGCATCCGCGTCGGCGCGCGCAAGGTACTGTCCGATTGCGTCATCGGTTGTGCCGTGCCGCATCTTGGCCGTGGGCAGCATGGCAAGGCGCTGGTGGAACTGCGCCATGTCATGGGTGAGGTGGCCGGCATTCGTCGGTTTGGCGCAGCCGCACTCGATCTTGCCTATGTCGCCACCGGTCGTTTCGACGGTTTCTGGGAGAGCGGGCTGAATGCCTGGGATATTGCTGCCGGTATCTTGCTGATCCGTGAAGCGGGCGGTTTCGTTTCCGACCGTTCGGGCGGTGCGGATGCGCTCGACAAGGGCGAGGTCGTCGCCGGTAATGAATATATCCAGAAGGCACTGCTCGAGGTGGTCAATCGCCCGCTGCCAGCCAATTGATTGCCACAGATCCGTGACAAGACGATGCCGTTTGGCTGATGAGGCAGGATTTTCGCTGTAGAATGAAAACGCTGCAGCGAAGCTTTGTGCACCCTGTCTGGCGCACGGCACCCTATAATTTTCTCAAAGCCTCGGTTCCGATTTGAGGAATTATGCAGTAGTGTCCGGTCAAATGTTTCAGGACGGGACGGAGTAGTGACGCGCATGAGCGAGGTGGATGTGGACGCCCCGGAGGCCGAACCGGCCCGTTACGGATCGAGACTGTCTAGTCCGGCCCCGATCATCGTCACCATGGTGATATTCCTCATTCTGATCGGCTTTATCGCCGCCATCCTGTTTCGCCAGGCTGAGCGTGCCTTTTTCACCAATCCGGGCCTGAACGGCCTGATCCTCGGCGTTCTCGTCGTCGGCGTGGTGCTGATCTTTTCCCATGTCGTCGGCCTCATTTCCGAGGTTCGCTGGTTCAACCATTACCGCACGCTCGGCACGGCGGAAAAAATCGGACGCGAACCGAAGCTTCTGGCGCCGATGCGCTCGCTGATCGGTGATCGCCGTCAGGTGGCGCTGACGGCAACCGTCTGGCGTTCCATTCTCGATTCCATCGCCAACCGTCTGGATGAATCGCGCGATACCTCGCGCTATCTGATCGGGCTTCTGGTGTTTCTCGGCCTGCTCGGCACCTTCTGGGGGTTGATCGGCACGATCGGCTCGATCGGAACCGTGATCCAGTCGCTCGATGCCGGATCGGGCGGCGATGCCGCCGATATTCTGCAAAGCCTGAAAAACGGTCTGTCGGCCCCGCTGGCCGGCATGGGCACGGCCTTTTCCTCCTCGCTGCTGGGGCTGTCCAGCTCGCTGATCCTCGGCTTTCTCGATCTTCAGGCGGGTCGCGCCCAGAACCGCTTTTATACCGAGCTGGAAAACTGGCTTTCCTCCGTCACCGATGTCGGTCCCGACCCGTCACTGCCGGTCAAGGCTGGGCCATCGACTGCCGAAATGAACCGGATGCTGGAGGCGATGCAGAAAATCGCCCAGCAATCGGCAGGCAGCAGCGCGGGAGCGGACCGTTCTGCGGCAGCGCTTGCCAGCCTGTCGGACGGTATTCAGGGACTGGTGAAAAACATGCGCAACGAGCAGCAGATGCTGCGCGACTGGATCGAGGCGCAGCAGGAAGACGCCCGCGCCATGCGCAAGGCCATCGAACGGCTGAACGACAAGCTCGGGAGCAAGTGACATGGCGCTTTCGCGCAACCGCAGACGCGAACGCGGCGGCGATTACTGGCCGGGTTTTGTCGATGCGCTGTCGACGCTTCTGATCGCCATCATGTTCATTCTGACGGTGTTCGTCGTGGCGCAATTCGTGCTGAGCCGCGAAATCTCCGGCAAGGACGCCGTCCTGAACCGGCTCAACAACCAGATTGCCGAACTGACCCAGATGCTGGCGCTGGAAAAAAGCGGCAAGCAGGATATGGAGCAGACGCTGGCCAATCTTCAGGCCTCGCTGGCCACCTCGGAAAAGGAGCGGACGCGGCTGCAAAGCCTGCTCGACAGCGGTTCGGGCAATGCGGCCCAATCGGACGCCACCATCCGGGACCTGACCGGCAAGCTGGCGAATGAGCAGCAGGTCAGCGCCCGCGCCATGAACCAGATCGAGCTTTTGAACCAGCAGATTGCCGCCTTGCGCGCCCAGATCGCCGCCGTGGAGCAGGCGCTTCAGGTGTCGGAGGCCAAGGATCAGGCATCGCAGGCGAAAATCACCGATCTCGGGCGGCGGTTGAACGTCGCTCTGGCCCAGCGGGTGCAGGAGCTGAACCGCTACCGCTCCGATTTCTTCGGGCGCCTGCGGGAAATCCTCGCCGACCGGCAGAATATCCGCATTGTCGGCGATCGTTTCGTTTTCCAGTCGGAAGTGCTGTTTGCCTCGGGCTCTGCCGATCTCAATCCGCAGGGGCAGGAGGAAATGGCCAAGCTGGCCTCCGTACTCCTCGACATTTCCAAGGAAATTCCCGCAGACATTCCCTGGGTGCTGCGCGTGGATGGCCACACCGACAATGTGCCGCTCTCCGGCAATGGCCGCTTTGCCGATAACTGGGCGCTGTCGGCGGCCCGCGCCATTTCCGTGGTCAAGTTTCTGATCTCGAAAGGCGTGCCTGCCAACCGTCTGGTGGCGGCAGGTTTTGGTGAATATGATCCGATCGCGCCGGGCGACACACCGGAAGCCCGCGCCCAGAACCGTCGGATCGAATTGAAGCTGACAGAAAAATAAGCGCCCGTTTGCGCGCTGTTGCGATCTGAGCCAATAGGATCGCCGCTTCCTGTGCATGGCATCCAGGAGCGGGATGGTTGTAAATTCCACTTGCCTCATCTTTACGTTTTCGTAAAAGTCAAAAACCGTTCATCCGGGAGGGGATGACGGCGGAGGGGAATGATGGAACGATTTGATGTTGTGGTCGTGGGGGCGGGGCTTTCCGGCCTTGTTGCGGCAACCGAGGCGGGCGCGCGCGGGCTTTCGGTGTGTGTGGTTGATCAGGAGGGGGAGCAGAATCTCGGCGGTCAGGCCTTCTGGTCGCTGGGGGGCCTGTTTTTCATCGACAGTCCCGAACAACGGCGTTTGAGAGTGCGGGACAGTCTCGATCTTGCCCGGCAGGACTGGTTCGGTTCGGCAGGCTTCGACCGGGGCGAAGATCACTGGCCGCGCCGTTATGCCGAAGCCTATCTTGATTTTGCCGCAGGCGAAAAACGCCGCTGGCTGCATGCCATGGGCATGCGCTGGTTTCCGGTGGTTGGCTGGGCTGAGCGCGGCGGAATGCTGGCCTCCGGCCATGGCAATTCCGTGCCGCGCTTTCACGTGACCTGGGGCACGGGGCCGGGCGTTCTGGCGCCTTTCATCGCCCGGGCGCGGGAGCTGGAAAAGACCGGAAAGCTGACATTTCGCTTTCGCCATCGGGTGGACCGGTTGGAGAAGGACGGGGGCGGCGTGACCGGTGTATCGGGCACGATTTTCCCGATTGATGGGGTGGCGCGCGGCGAAAAGAGCAGCCGCGAAGTGGTGGGAGATTTCACCCTTGGCGCCGACAGTGTGATCGTGTCTTCCGGCGGCATTGGCGGCAATCATGCGCTGGTGCGGGAAAACTGGCCGGTGGAACGTCTCGGCGCGCCGCCGCCCTTCATGGTCTGTGGTGTTCCGGCCCATGTCGATGGCCGGATGCTGGCGATCAGCGAGGCGGCAGGTGCGCGCCTGATCAACCGCGACAGGATGTGGCATTATACGGAAGGGTTGAAGAATTACGCGCCGATCTGGCCCGGTCACGGCATTCGCATTCTGCCCGGCCCGTCTTCTTTCTGGTGCGATGCCGATGGCCGCCGCCTTGGGCCGCCTGCCATGCCGGGTTTCGATACGCTCGCCACATTGAAGGAACTGAGGGCCCGCAACAGCGATTACAGCTGGTTCATTCTGACCAAGGCGATCATCAAGAAGGAGTTTGCGCTTTCGGGCTCGGAACAGAATCCCGATCTGACGGAGAAGGATATCCCGCTTTTGCTGAAACGGCTCGGCAAGGAGCCGCCCGGCCCGGTTCAGGCTTTCATGGACAAGGGCGAGGATTTTGCCGTCGCCGACCGTCTGGAGGATCTCGTCATCAAGATGAATCGGATCACCGGCGAAAACCGTGTGGACTTCGTATCGCTGCGCACAGAGATAGAGGCACGGGACCGGGAAATCGACAATCCCTTCAGCAAGGATGCGCAGGTCACGGCCATTCGCGGTGCGCGCCGTTATCTGGGCGATCAATTCATGCGCACCGCCAGACCGCACCGGCTGCTCGACCCGACAATGGGTCCGCTGATTGCGGTACGCCTGCACATCCTCACCCGAAAGACGCTTGGTGGGCTGGAAACGGATTTGCAGGGGCGGGTGTTGTCTGAAACCGGTGCGCCTGTGCCGGGGCTTTATGCCGCCGGCGAAGCCGCCGGTTTTGGCGGCGGCGGTATGCATGGTTATAATGCGCTGGAAGGCACGTTTCTCGGCGGATGCATGTTTTCCGGTCGCATAGCGGGGCGTCACGCCGGTTTGTGAGCGGCTGGTTTGTGAGCGCAAGGCGAAAAGAGGAATGCGGTTTTCGCCTTGCTCTTTTCGCCTGTTCAGAGAAAGTGGCTGCTGGCTTCCTGTGTGGAAAAGCTCAGCCGACCGTCTTGTCCAGCGTTTCAAGCTCGTCGATCAGCCCCTCGATCATCGACAGACCTCTGGCCCAGAAGCCGGGATCGGTGGCGTCGAGACCGAAGGGGGCGAGGAGTTCGCTGTGGTGGCGGCTGCCGCCGGCTTTCAGAAGCTCGAAATATTTCTGCTGAAAACCGTCCGGGGCATTTTGATAGACGGCGTAGAGCGAATTGACCAGGCAATCGCCGAAGGCATAGGCATAGACATAGAAGGGCGAGTGAATGAAATGCGGGATATAGGCCCACCAGTTTTCATAGCCCTGTGAAATGCTGATGGCGGGGCCAAGGCTTTCGCCCTGCACCGAGAGCCAGAGCTTGCCGATGTCCTCTGCCGTCAGTTCGCCCTGCCTGCGGGCTGTGTGAACCTTGCGCTCGAACTGATAAAAGGCAATCTGGCGCACGACCGTATTGATCATGTCCTCCACCTTCTGCGCCAGCATGGCCTTGCGCTCTTTCGCATCTGAGGTGCGCGCGAGCAGGGCGCGGAAGGTCAACATCTCGCCGAAGACGGAGGCGGTTTCGGCCAGCGTCAGCGGCGTCTGGCACATCAGTGCGCCCTGCGCGCCCGCCAGCACCTGATGCACCCCGTGGCCAAGTTCATGGGCAAGGGTCATCACATCGCGCGGTTTGCCGAGATAATTGACCAGAACGTAAGGGTGGACGGACGGTACTGTGGGATGGGCAAAGGCACCGGGCGCCTTGCCGGGCCGGGCAGGTGCATCGATCCAGCCGCGATCGAAAAAGCGCGAAGCGATTTCCGCCATGTCCGGTGCAAAGCCATGATAGGCTGACAGCACCGTCTCACGCGCCTCATCCCAGCCGATCAGTCTTGTCGGGCTTTCCGGCAGGGGCGCATTGCGGTCCCAGAAATTCATCGTCTCCATGCCGAGCCATTTTGCCTTCATCCTGTAATAGCGATGGGACAGGCGCGGATAGGCATCCTCGACGGCCTTGGCCAGCGCATCCACCACCGGACGTTCCACCCGGTTGGCCAGATGACGGCTGTCGGCAATGTCCTCGAAACCGCGCCAGCGATCGGAAATTTCCTTGTCCTTTGCCAGTGTGTTGGTCACCAGCGTAAAGATGCGGATATTGTCGGCAAAGGTCTTCGATAGGGCTTCGGCAGCCTTTTGGCGGGTTTCGGGTGCGCTTTCCTGCAGGAGATTGAGGGTCGGTTCCAGCGTCTGGCTCTTGCCGTCGATGTCGAAACGCAACGAGGCCAGTGTCTCATCGAACAGACGGTTGAAGGCGGCAGAGCCGGTCTGGGATTTTTCGAGGAAAAGCTGTTCGAATTTTTCATCGAGCTGATAAGGCTTGTCTTTGCGCAGATCGATCAGCCATGGCCGGTAATGGGCCGTTTTGGCATCGCGGGCCATGGCGGCATCGATGACGCCGTCCTCGATCTGATTGAGCTCCAGGGTGAAGAACAGCAGTTGCGTGGAGAGATCGGTGAGTTTTGCCTGGGCGTCGCCAAAAAATTTCGCCCGGGCCGGGTCGGTCATGTCGCTGTAATAATAAAGACCGGCATAGGAGCCGAGCTTGCCGAGAAGATCGTCCAGCGCCTCGTAATCCTGAAGAGCGGCCCCCAGCCCCTGCGCCCCGTCCAGCTCTGCCGCATCGGCCAGACGGCCTTTCCAGCGCAGGGCGAAGTCCCGGCTCATCGTGGCGGCCTTATCCATATCCTGCAGAAACGCTTCCGACTGGGGCGAGGGGTAGAGGTCGTCAAGCCGCCATTGCGGCAGGCTGCCGAGCGCCTCTGCACCGGCGCTCTCGGCTGCATCGCGAAAGACAGTGGTACGGGTGACGGAAAGGCTCGGCATGACGGTGTTTCCTTATTGACGCTGTTGGCACTGGCTGTTGTGGACGATGAACAGATTTGCGTGAAAAGACAAACCGGAAAACCAAAAGGTGAACTCCGGTTGGTCCTCCTGGTTTGGCACTGGCCGGATTGCGGCAAAACCGTTCTTCTCGTGATGAGCCTATGGTTGTTTGTGACCGATTGCAATTTTATCTGGATCGTTCCGGTGAAGTGTGTCAAATCCTAACAAATCTTTAAAATGAAGCGCTGTCTTTGTGTCTCTTGGGATGTGACGGTATCGGCAATCATGCTGCTTTGTAGAACAGCTTTGTATCGAAGCGGACGATTTGACGAGGGATCGTTAAAATTCAAACAAAAACAGGAACCTCTTTTTCAAACCTCTATGTCAAATTGTAGCACGGAAACAAAGTTTGGCACTTTATGCGTGTGTTTTTTGAGTAAAAATAGGGATTCTGGGTTTTGTCTTCCGGCATGGGAGGCGGGTGCAGGATCAAATTGATCAGTAATCGTCCACATTGAGAGGGGATCTGCCTCCGCCCGAGAGTGAGGGAGGGTCCCAGCAACCGGCGCAAGACGCCGCACGACCGCAGGGAGAAATGAACGTGAGCGCCCATATTCTGGTTGTCGATGATGATCCCGTGCAGCGCCGCCTGTTGAAGGCTGCCATTGAGGCGCAGGGCCATACCGCCCATCTGGCCGAGGATGGAGAGGCAGGCTTTGCCTATTTCCAGCAGCATCGCATGGATATTTCCGCCATTCTCCTCGATCTGATGATGCCGGGCATGAGCGGTCTCGATTTCCTGATTGCCATTGGCGGCCAGGAGGCCGACGTGCCGGTGATCGTGCAGACCGGCCAGGGCGGCATCGATACGGTCGTGCAGGCGATGCGTGCGGGCGCTTTCGATTTTGTCGTCAAGCCGGTCACGCCGGAACGGATCGGTGCCGCGCTTGCCAATGCCATTCGCATGGATGGCCGTGACGGTCGTGCCCGTCCGCAGCGCCGGGCGCGTGTCGGGGTCGTGCATTTTTCTGATATCATTTCGGCAAGCCCTGCCATGAGCCGGGTGATCGAACTGTCGCGCCGGGCGGCACAATCGACCATTCCCGTCGTGCTCGAAGGTGAGTCCGGTGTTGGCAAGGAAATGGTGGCGCGGGCGATCCAGTCATCCAGCGACCGTTCCTCCCGGCCCTTCATCACCGTCAATTGCGGCGCCATTCCGTCGCATATGGCTGAATCCATCCTCTTCGGCTATGAAAAAGGCGCCTTTACCGGCGCCAATGAGCGCCATGCCGGAAAATTCATCGAGGCCGATGGCGGCACGCTGTTTCTCGACGAGATCGGCGAATTGCCGCTTGAGGCCCAGGTGAAGCTGTTGCGCGCTGTCCAGGATGGCGAGATCGAGATGATGGGCGCGCGCCAGCCGCAAAAAGTCAATGTGCGGCTGATTTCGGCGACCAACAAGGATCTGATCGAAGAGGTGAAGGCTGGCCGTTTCCGCGAGGATCTTTATTATCGGCTCAATGTGTTTCCAATCACCATTCCGGCACTGCGTCGCCGCAAGGAGGACATTCCTTTCCTGGCCCGCGCCTTTGTCGAACGCTTTTCCGCCGAACAGCGTCTGTCGCGCAGCCTGATGCTTGGTCCGGGTGCCCTGGCGCTTTTGACGGCTTTCGATTGGCCGGGCAATGTCCGCCAGCTGGAAAATGCCATTTACCGGGCGGTGATCCTGGCGGAAGGCCCAGAACTGACGGAAGAGGATTTCCCGCAGATTTTGGCGCAGATTCCCGGTGGCTTGTCAAAAGACAAGTTCTGGAGCGGTCTTTCTGCCGTCAATGAACCGCAGCAGTCGTCTTCGTCGATTCCGGTGCAGGAGCGCCCGGAACTTGCCTTTATCGATCGCCTGTCCGCTCCCCGCGCCGACGATCATCGTGCGGGGCCTGCGGAGAATATCATTGTGTCGCTGGATGACAGCGGTCACGTGCGCCGTCTGGCTGAAATCGAGGAGGAATTGATCCGTTTTGCTCTCAAATTCTACAGGGGGCAGATGAGTCAGGTGGCGCGCAAGCTCGGCATTGGCCGCTCGACGCTCTACCGCAAGCTCAAGGATTATGGAATCGATCCCGACAATCCGCAGAAAAGTGCAGCCTGATAAGGCTGACCTGCTTTTCTACAAATATGCTGCGGCAAAAACTTAAAACTGACTTTGAAAACAGCTCCCCCAAAAGGGGAGCTGTTTTTTGATCATCACGTTTTACGATGAAAATGGTGACAAGACACAGATATGACGCGAGTCGGTCATATTTCCATTCACAATTCGTTATAAATGAATAAGCAAATCAGATTAAGGGCTTGCTACGCCTGTGTGGGGCGATGTTCGGTTGCAAGCGATTTTGTTAACCTCCGCGTAAGCATGGTTGGTTACTATTTGTCAACGGGTTGTTATGTATTGGTTCACCATATATGAATCAAACGTTTCCCTGTGGCAGATATGTCATGGAGCTACCGCATTTCACAGGCATGTGATAAGTCGTACAAACGAAGTTGTGTAACGGGGACGGGATTTTGCGAAATTCTGGCATGAGGCAGGCGCCCGCATGGGCCGGGCAAGCGATAGCTACGGCCCAGCGCAAGGCGATCCTTTGCAGGATGGTGACTTTGCTGTTCCTGTTCATGGCCTGTTTTTCCGCCGGGTTGTTCGGGTCCGTCTCGAAGGCTGCCGCCGAGACCCGTTCGCTGAAGATCTATTTCGTTCATACCGGTGAAAAGGCGGAGATCACCTTCAAGCGTAATGGCCGCTACGATCCGCGCGGGCTGAAACAGCTCAATTACATTCTGCGCGACTGGCGGCGCAATGAATCGATCAACATGGACCCGCGCCTGTTCGATCTGGTCTGGACCGTTTACAGGAAAGCCGGGGCGAGCGGTTATATCTATGTCGTCTCCGGCTATCGTTCGCCGGAAACCAATGCCATGCTGCGCTCCCGTTCGAGCGGTGTCGCCAAGGAAAGCCAGCATATGCGCGGCAAGGCGATGGACTTCTTCATTCCCGGTGTGCCGTTGAAAACATTGCGCGATATCGGCATGAAGCTTCAGGAAGGCGGGGTCGGCTATTATCCCAATTCCGGTTCGCCTTTCGTGCATATGGATGTGGCGGGCGTCCGTTCCTGGCCGCGAATGCCGCGTGAGGAACTGGTGCGTCTTTTCCCCGATGGCAAGACCCTGCATATTCCTGCCGACGGTAAACCGCTGCCCGGCTATCAGCTGGCGATGGCGGAATACAAGAAACGCATCGAATCCGAAGAAATAATGATGGCGGACAACAAGATGACCGCCCGAAGTCGACCCAGAGGGTTGCTGGCCATGCTGTTTGGCGGTGGTGGCGATGAGGATGAGGGCGATGAAGACAGTTCTGCTCCGTCGAATGCGCAGACGGCGCCGGTGCCACAGCCGTCGCGACCGCAGCCGATCCTGACCAATCCCGGTTCGCCGCTGGTGGCAATGGCGTCCACCGCGGGCCAGCAGCCTGAAATCGATGCGCCTGTGCCGCAGGCACGACCGAATGTCGGCTCGGGCGACAGTCTCGCCGTGGCGCTTTATTCTTCCGGTGGTCGCAATGCGGCAGAAGAGGCCCTGCAGAAAGTGGCCTCCAATCCCGCCGGGCAGCCGGATCATAATGGCACAGACGGCGATTATGCCAATCTGGCCGATTACAAGGTGCCAGTGCCCACGCTTCTGGGTCCACGTGGCATGAAGGGTGATGCCGAGCCGCTGATGACCGCCTCGATTGCGCCTGCCGATGTGCAGCCTGCCGATGACAGCGGCATCCACATTCCCATTCCCGCCGGTCGTCCGGCGCTGGCCGATGCGATGGCAGCTACCTTGCCGCTGAAGCAGCAGGCTGAGCCGGCAACGGTGGAGGAGGCGATGTTGTCTCCCGCCGCAGCCGAGGCTCTGGCTGCCAGCCAGAACCAGATCGTGGCAACACCGCGTGATCGCCCGCTTGAGGCCCCGAGCGAACCGATGTCGACTCAGGCTTCGGTCACGCCGCAGGCCAAGCCGACACTTCCGCGTCCGGATGTGGTCGCAGCAGAGGCGCGGGCTGATGGCAGAGGTGCAGCAAAAACCCAGTCCGGCCAGCAGGAAATCGCTTCGCTGGTTCCAGCCTCGGCGTCTGAGCGTGCTGCAGGTTACGGTGATGTGTTTGATTTGCCCTCCGGCAAGGCGCAGATGGCGGGCGCCCATATGCAGCCCGTTCGCGGAGACCGGCCCGGACCAAGCGAAGCCGAAGCCGCAAGGCGTGGTCTTTCCGGCGGTACACGGCTAACACGGGCTTTGCTGGCGCAATGGGCGCTGAGCAAGGACCATATCGATGTTCCGCGCAAGGCAGGCCGTCTCATCAAGTTGCCGCAACAGGTTGAGGCGGCGGTTGCTCAGCCGACGGAAGCCCTTGCCGTGGGTTTTAATGCCAAGCCTGATGCGATCGATCCGAGCCGGTTTGGAACCTTGCGTTAATGGCCCCTGCGCGCGATGGGCGAAGGGCTTTGGTCGTGAATTATAAAGCCTTATGCATTTATCAAAATGCATAAGGCTTAATATTTTGTTTTATAATGATTTTCAGGAGTTTAGCCTGTTCCTGCTTTCGGTCGGCTGCTGTCAGAAATTCTACAGTCGGTTTTTGAAGTGTCGAATGTCCGTTATCGTTTGATTGAGGACAACGACACGCGACCTGCTTCAGGGTGGTCAACCTTAAGGGCGGACAACAAAAAGGCTCCGGAGGGGTGGTCCGCCTCCGAAGCCCTGTAATTTCGTTTCTGCAGCCATCGCCCTCATATGTCTTCGGGCAGGCAGGCGTAAAATGACCAGAACTGTTTAATGACGTGTGCCCTTAAGGCGCTCCATTTCGTCTTTGAGCTTGAGCTTCATGCGCTTGATTTCAAGGATTTCGCGTTCGTCGGTCGAAGGGGAGGTGCGAGCGGTATGGAGCTTCTCCTCCAGAGCCCCATGCTTCTTTGCCAGCTGTTCAAGATGAGCCTGAATCGTCATTTGATCAGTCCTTCCTTGTTTGACCCCGGCACCCATTTGCCGGGTTTTCCGGTTTGCAACAGGAGTGTGACATGATCCGCTTTCATTGTCTAAGGCGAAAACCTGAAAACTTCGCGGCAATTTCGTGCATAAGGATAACTTCCCGTTATCGCTGTTTAATGATAGGAGCTTGCCGATTCCTTGGTGCATCTGATGTAGATGCTGAGATGACAAGATGGGGACAGGACCATGCCGGATCAGGAACAGGCGGATTCAAGGCTGCAGCTCGCGCGGTTGCGACAGGAGCATGAAGACTATGACGCAGCTATCAACGCCATGGTTCAGGTCGGTTGCGATGCGCTGAGAATCCAGCGCATGAAGAAAAAAAAGCTTGCGATCAAGGACAAGCTGACGAAGCTCGAAGATCAGATCATTCCTGATATTATCGCCTGAAGAGGAGAAAGCCGCCGATGCAGGAGGAAAGACCGCCCGTCGCCATCATCATGGGCAGCCAGTCGGATTGGGAGACGATGAAAAATGCTGCCGATACGCTGGATCAGCTAGGCGTCAGCTATGAGGCGCGCATCGTTTCGGCACATCGCACCCCCGACCGCATGGTTGCTTTTTCCAAGGGTGCCCGCGAGGAAGGCTTTCAGGTGATCATTGCCGGCGCCGGCGGTGCTGCCCATTTGCCGGGCATGGTGGCGTCGATGACCCCATTGCCCGTGTTCGGTGTGCCGGTGCAATCGAAATCCATGTCCGGCCTCGACAGCCTATATTCCATCGTGCAGATGCCGGCAGGTATCCCGGTGGGGACGCTGGCCATCGGTCGGGCAGGAGCAGTCAATGCCGCGCTTCTGGCCGCCCGGGTGCTGGCCCTTGGCGATGATGATCTTGCCGACCGTCTGGAAGACTGGATGGCGAGCCAGACCGCGTCGGTGGCTGATTATCCGGCGGATGAGGCTCCATGACGCGCCCTGAGATGCAGTCTGCACGGACAGTCAAAACCATCGGCATCATCGGTGGCGGCCAGCTTGGCCGGATGCTGGCCATGGCCGCAGCCCGGCTGGGGTTGAGCACAGTGATTCTCGAACCGCAGGCGGATTGTCCTGCGGCGCAGGTGGCCAATCGCCAGATCGTGGCGGCCTATGACGATCCCGCCGCGCTGGAGGCTCTTGCGCAGGCCTGCGATGTTGTGACCTATGAATTCGAGAATGTTCCGGTGGATGCCGCAGAGCGGCTTTCCGTCGTCCGTCCGGTGTTTCCTCCGGCGAAAGCGCTGGAAGTGTCGCAGGACCGCCTGGTGGAAAAGCAGTTCCTCAACGGGCTTGGCATTGCCACGGCCCCCTTCCGTGCAGTGGACAGCCAGGCGGCGCTTGAGGCGGCGCTAAAGGATTTTGGCGGGCAGGGGGTATTGAAAACCCGCCGCTTCGGCTATGACGGCAAGGGACAAAAGGTCTATCGCACAGGTGACAAGTCTGAAGGCGGCTATGCTGCGCTGGGTGGAGTGCCCTTGATCCTTGAAGGTTTTGTCGCCTTTGAGCGAGAAATCTCGATCATCGCGGCGCGTGGTGCCGACGGACATATTGCCTGTTACGATCCGGCGGAGAACATCCATCGCGATGGCATTCTGCACACATCTACGGTGCCGGCGCGGATCGGGGAGGCCACGGCCAGCGCCGCAAGAGCCGCCGCTGAGAAGCTGCTGGACGGTCTCGATTATGTCGGGGTTGTCGGCATCGAATTCTTCCTCATGCCGGACGGGTCGCTGATTGCCAATGAGATGGCGCCACGTGTGCACAATTCCGGCCATTGGACGGAAGCAGCCTGCGTCATCTCCCAGTTTGAACAGCATGTTCGGGCTGTTGCCGGGCTGTCGCTGGGCATTCCAGGCCGCCATAGCGACTGCGTGATGACCAATCTGATCGGTGACGACATCGATCATGTCGGCGACTGGCTGGGCATGGCCAACACGCTGGTGCATCTTTATGGCAAAGCGGAAGCACGGCCCGGCCGCAAGATGGGGCATGTGACGGAGCTGCGTGCGCTACAGGCCGCACACTGAGTGGCGTTGGTGTTGCAGGATTTTTATCCGAAAGTGGTGGTCATTGTTTCGGAAATCCTGCCCAAGCGGTTGACATGCTGACTGGGCCGCGGTATTTGCCTGCAACCCTGAACCAGCGCGCCCTTGGGCGTGCTTTTCAAAGATAGATATACCGGCGGAAACCTCTGGTTCCCTGGCAAACCTGCGGATCGAAACAATGAAGATCAAGAATTCGCTGAAAGCGCTGAAGGCTCGTCACCGCGACAACCGTCTGGTTCGCCGCAAGGGTCGCGTTTACATCATCAACAAGCAGAATCCGCGTTTCAAGGCTCGTCAGGGCTGATTGTGCTGCCCATGCCGATAAGGACCTGGGCAGATCGATTTGAAAGACGCAAAATTCAGTTTGAGAAAAAGCGCATCGACGATATTGTCATCGTCATGCGCTTTTTGTTTTTTTCTCTCTCTCTCATCCTTCCAGCCACCGGAATTGCTCTTGTCGCCTGGGCGCCCGCTTTCGCGGCCTCTGGTCGGGCGGGGCAGGCCCTTGAGCAACCGTCCATAGAGCAAGGACAGGCGGTAGAGAGGCTTGTCGACAGATCGTCTGCTGCCATGGCCGCAGAGCCTGTTGCTCAGCTTCTGGCACGGTTGAAGCGTGAGCGCGACCCTGAGGCGGCCAATGTGATTGCCGCCGCTATTGTCAGTCACTGGACCGATTCGGGCAGCGCAACCGTCAACCTGCTGATGCAATGGGCGCAAAAAGCAGAGAAAGACAAGAAAACCTCTGCTGCCTATGATTTTCTCGATCAGGCTATTGAACTGTCTCCAAATTACTCCGAGGCCTGGTTTGCAAGAGCCAGGTTGAATTTTGCCCTTGGTAGTCAGGCAAAGGCTATGGCGGACCTGAACCGTGTGCTGAGCCTTGAGCCGGAACGCTTTGACGCTCTTGCCTTTCTTGCGGCTGTCCTGAGTGAAAACGGCATGCAGGCCAAAGCACTGAAGGCCTGGCAGCAGTCGCTGGATCTTTATCCGGCCAATCGCACAGCGCAAAAGGCTTTGAGCGCTCTTTCCGAGGCTCTGGCGGGTGTCAGAACCTGAGACTGCATGGAGGCCATGCAAATATCTGCCGGCACATATTGCAAGCGCGCAGGCAAACGGCAAGTAATATTCATAAATGATAAAATAATGATTTTTCTATGCCTGTACTTTCCCACCAATCCTGTACCGATTTTTTAGAGCATTGGCAGGAGAAAAGTGGGGAGGGGTTCTCCGTGAGGGCGTGATCTAACAGGCTGCTGAAAACGGCGATCCGGGCTGAAACCGGTCTGTTTCGGTGATTGAAAAGCGCCAAAAAAACGTTGCAAATGGTCTATTTGCGCCGTTCTTGGCACTTTTACTCCGCACAACATCCTCGTTTTCAGCTCTGCCTGACGTTTTCAGCAGCCTGCTCAAGTGTGTCTGTGAAACACTGAAACACTCTAAAAAGCATCATTTAATGCATTGGAAACCATACAGGCTTTGCCTGTACAATTCAGGCGTTATTTGTTGTTGACGGAGAAACTTTAAGGTTGTAAAACAAATCTATTACATCCATTGGTTTTTAAGGTTCTTTTATAACCTAAAAATAGTCTAATACTTTATCAAAAGTGATCTCGAAAATTTTATAGCCGCCTACGGGCGGCTATATTTTTGCGCTTGTAAACGACATAAAGGGTGATAGAGCCTCGGCCGAAAAGCGGGAACCGGTTTTTGGAAAAACCGATGCAGAAACAAAATCTTAGAGCAGTTCCAGGAAACGTGTGAAACGGTTTTCCGTCCGGAAATGCGGAAAAGAAAGAGTGAGAGCATTGTGCCGATTCCGATTTTCGGTACGATGCTCTCGCCCTCTGAACGAAAAGAGGGGAGCATAATGCTCCCCTGGTTCAATTTGGTCGTTTGAGGATTTTAAATCCCAGATTGTCCGTCCTGGCCGATATAGGCAATGCGCAACATGTTCGTCGCGCCCGGCGTGCCGAGAGGAACGCCGGCGGAAATGATGACGCGATCGCCCGGCTGACCGAACTCCTCGCTCACGACTATGCGGCAGGCGCGATTGACCATATCATCGAGATTGGTCGGCTCTTCAGAGACCACGCAGTGCAGGCCCCAGACCACTGAAAGGCGGCGAGCGGTCTGAATGACCGGGGAGAGGGCGATGATCGGCACTTCCGGCCGTTCACGCGAGGCGCGCATGCCGGTGCGGCCAGACGAGGTGTAACAGACGATGGCGGTGAGCTTCAGCGTTTCGGCAATCTGGCGGGCGGCCAGCGAAATCGCATCGGCGCCGGTGGCTTCCGGCTGCGGGCGCTGGGCGTAGATGATGCCGGGATAATGCGGCTCTTTCTCGATGGTCCGGGCAATCGAGGCCATGGTCGAGACGGCTTCGACCGGATATTGGCCGGAGGCGGATTCTGCCGAGAGCATGATGGCGTCGGCGCCTTCGAACACGGCGGTCGCCACGTCCGAGACTTCGGCGCGTGTGGGGACCGGCGCAGTGATCATCGATTCCAGCATCTGGGTGGCGACAACGACCGGCTTGCCTTCACGTCGGCAGGCGCGGATCAACTGTTTCTGGATGCCGGGGACGGTTTCCAGCGGCATTTCAACGCCGAGATCGCCGCGCGCCACCATCAGCGCATCGGACAGCGCAATGATTTCATCGATACGCTCGATGGCCTGCGGCTTTTCGATCTTCGACATCAGGCCGACTCGACCACCGGCAATCTTGCGCACTTCCGCCAGATCTTCCGGGCGCTGGATGAAGGAAAGCGCCACCCAGTCGACATCATTGGTGGCGAGAACCGCATCCAGATCGGCGCGGTCCTTGTCGGTCAGCACGCCGGCGGACAGGATCGTATCCGGCAGGCTGACGCCTTTGCGGTCAGAGATCTTCGTGCCGGACACCACGGTGCAGACAATGCTCTTTCCGTCGCATTTTTCCGCTTTGAGATGCAGCTTGCCGTCGTCAATCAGCAGACGGTCGCCGGGCTTGACGGCTTCGAGAATTTCCGGATGGGGCAGATAAACGCGGCTGTTGTCGCCAGGAGCCTCGTTGTTGTCGAGAGTGAAGGTCTGGCCCGGTTTCAGTTCGACCGAAGTTTCGGCAAATTTGCCAACCCGGAGTTTCGGCCCCTGAAGGTCGGCAAGAATGCCGATCGGGCGTCCGCAAACCGCTTCCACATTACGGATGCGCTTGATCAGTGTGCGCATCAGATCATGGCTGGCATGGCTCATATTGATGCGAAAAACATCCGCGCCCGCTTCATGCAGCTTGCGGATCATCGCCTCATCCTGCGAAGCCGGACCGAGTGTGGCGAGAATCTTGACCTTGCGTTTGCGCCTCATTTATTTCTTGCCTTCCTGCGTCCCTTGAGTGTCTGACAATTGAACCATCCAGCTCGTCTGGCGGCCCGTATCATATTCCTTGAAGCCCATTTGCTGATAGCCGCGCTTGAAGCAGTCCTTCACGCCGGAAATCTTGAATTCGTTTTCCGCCACGCACATCTTCACATCACCGGTCCAGCGGCCACCGCGCGCGGCATCCTCGGCGTAGAGATAATAAAAGCGTGATTTGAGATCGCCTTCGATCAGCGTGGCACAGGTTGAGGCTGGAACCTGCCACCAGCCTTCGCTGACCCAGCCTTCCTGAGCGCGATAACCGATCGCCACGCCCACCAGATTCGGCGTTCCGTTGCAGACGCGAAAATCGGCCCGAGCGGGTTGAGCAAAGAGCAAAGGCGATGCCAAAAGACTGACAAACAGGGCGAAATACCGCATTGGAATACGCCTTGCTACGGAAGTGAGTGTTTTGCGAGTGTGCACGGCTTCCGACGAAACTCCATTTTTCTTGGGCTCTTTCTTGCGACGATGCCTGAAGAAAGTCAACGCAATCCTAATCGATTAACACCTCGTGATTATCCGTATCCAGTTTGTCTGAATGGTGACAGGGCTGGAACAAAACTGTGAATGCACACTTTTGGAGCGTAAATTGATCTGATGGAATGAGATCGGCGCTCTACAGCGCCGTGCGTTTTATAAACGCACAAAGGACGCTGTAGCACTTTAAATTTGCTGCATCATTTTCGCCTTAAATCTCACCCGATTGAAGGAATGATGCAGTAAGCCTTTCTTTTGATGCATAATCTTGATCGTCCTCATTGCACGCCGGTCGGATGGCGCTCCAACGGGATGCGTTTGCTTTTCCCATGCTCTGCTTTCTGCTTCAGGCCTTCACCATTGCGCCCTCACGCCATTGCCATTATGCCTTCTGGCAAAACGGTCAGTCCGTCGCCGTTACTCCGGTTTGTAGCGTCCGATGTGTCCCATGATGATCAGAAACGATGGATTACGCATGTCAGACTTCTCTCCCTTTGAATTGATTGGTGGCGATGAGACGAAGGGACTGGTTCTTCTGGCCGATCATGCCATGAACCGGCTGCCTCAGTCCTATGGGTCTCTTGGCCTGCCGGATCAGGCCTTTGCCCGTCATATTGCCTTTGATATCGGCATCGAAGGACTGACCCGCAAGCTTGCGGAGCGGCTTGGGGTTCCTGCCGTGCTGGGCTGTTTCTCGCGGCTTTTGATCGATCCCAATCGCGGTGAGGACGATCCGACGCTGGTGATGAAGATTTCCGATGGCGCCATCATTCCCGGCAATCATCCGATCACATCCGAAGAGTGGCAAAGGCGGATCGAGACCTATCATCGCCCCTATCATGAGGCTGTCGAGCGTGTGATCGGGGCGGTGGCCGCGGCCAGCGGCAAGGCGCCGCTGGTGCTGTCGCTTCATTCCTATACACCGGCGTGGAAGGGCGTGCCGCGCCCATGGCATGCCGCCGTTCTCTGGGATAGTGACGACCGTGCCGTTCTGCCGCTGCTTGCTGCCCTGCGTGCGCCCGGCGATCTGCTGATCGGCGACAATGAGCCCTATGATGGCGCGCTGAAGGGCGATACCATGTACCGGCATTGCATGGTCAAGGGTCTGCCGCACGCGCTTCTGGAGGTGCGGCAGGATCTGATTGGCGACGAGGCGGGCATCGAGGGCTGGGCTGAACGGCTTGCGCCGATATTTGAACGGTTGAATGCCGATCCTACCTTGCATGACTATCGGCTTTTTGCTTCTCGCACCGGCCCTTATGATCGCGGCTGACCGTAAAACCGGCGTATTCTGAGGCGAATTCCGGTCGTGTTCGCCTGTATTCGTCTTTGTCGGGAAGGATGATGGCGTGGGAAAGGATGATGGGATGACGAGTTTGACCCCTGATCAACAGACTGAGCTGGAAGCGGCAGCCTTTCGTCGTCTTTTGACGCATCTGCGGGATCGTACGGATGTGCAGAATATCGAATTGATGAACCTGGCCGGCTTCTGCCGCAATTGTCTTGCCAACTGGTATCAGGATGCCGCTGATAAAGCCGGTATCGAAATGACCAGGGATGAAGCGCGGCGTTTCGTCTATGGCATGGCCTATGAGGACTGGAAAGAGCGATATCAGCGCGAGGCCAGCGATGCGCAAAAGCAGGCTTTTACGGAAAACCGGCCTGAGGAATAGTGCGCTTTCACGCAAAAAGGCTTGACGGCGCGCCTGCTTCACGGCAGTTCAGGCAACCTTTTCATGGCAAGGCCGCAGGATGCGACAGCATCGGGGCCTTGGACTGCATCCTTGTGAACGGAGCGCCGATTTAACAAGGATGCAGCATTATGTCGTGTCACAGCGCGCCCCGTTCCTTCTGTGAAAGATAGGGTGCTCGAAGGGCGGTGTTGGTCAAAAGAGATTGGCCATGCCGTGGCAAATTTTGTTTTACGGGTTTTTGCACGATCAGATGATGCGGTCTGATGGCAGAATACCCAGTCAAGGAAAGTCAAGGAGACCCAAATGTCTGATGCTCATGGCGTCGCCCGTGACCAGCTTCGCGCTTTTGTCGAGCGTATTGAA
Source organism: Allorhizobium sonneratiae (assembly GCF_023700755.1). Lineage (GTDB taxonomy): Bacteria > Pseudomonadota > Alphaproteobacteria > Rhizobiales > Rhizobiaceae > Allorhizobium > Allorhizobium sonneratiae. The sequence goes on from NZ_JAMKOJ010000001.1 coordinate 232,745, forward strand.
CGGCTGGAAGAAGAAAAGAAAACCATTGCCGACGACATCAAGGATGTCTACGGCGAAGCCAAAGGCATGGGCTTCGACACCAAGATCCTGAAAAAGGTGATTGCGCTGCGCAAGAAAGACGATCAGGAGCGCATGGAAGAGGATCTCATCCTTGACACCTATCTCCACGCGCTTGGCATGATCGAAACGCCGCCGGAAGGCTGAGCGTTTCACACGCACGGTGAATAAAAAAACCCGCATTATGCGGGTTTTTTTATGGATAAACGGTCATTTCGCTGCGGCAATCTCCTGATCGCCAGCATGAAACTGCAGCCGGGCAAGGCGGGCATAAAGGCCCCCCTGTTGCGACAGGCTTTGATGCGTACCTTGTTCGACGACATGGCCGTCGTCGATGACCACGATGCGGTCGGCTTTCAGCACCGTTGCCAGACGATGGGCAATGACGATCGTGGTGCGCGATTGCATCAACTCGTCGAGCGCCTTTTGCACAAGGGTTTCGCTTTCTGCATCGAGCGCGGAGGTTGCCTCGTCAAGCAGCAGGACCGGCGCATTTTTCAGGATGGCGCGGGCAATGGCAATGCGCTGGCGCTGGCCGCCGGACAGCGTCATGCCGCGTTCGCCGACCTCGGTATCATAGGACTGGTCCAGCCTGTCGATAAACTCTGCCGCCTGCGCAGCCTTCGCCGCGGCAATGACCTGCTCGCGGCTGGCGCCGGGACAGCCGAAGGCGATATTGTCATGAATGGTGCCGGAAAAGATCGTTACATCCTGTGGCACCACGGCAATCCTGTCGCGCAGGTCTTTGAGGCTGACCTGACGGATATCGGTGCCGTCCAGACAGATACGGCCGGTGCCGGGGTCGTAATAGCGCAGGATCAGGGAGAAGATCGTGCTTTTTCCGGCTCCAGAAGGGCCGACCAGCGCCACGGTTTCTCCCGCTTCTACGGCCAGGCTCAAACCTTTCAGGGCGGAACGGCCGGGGCGGCTCGGATATGCGAAATGCACGTCCTCGAACCAGACCTCGCCGCGCGTCGGAGCGGGCAGGGGTTCGGGCCTTTTCGGTGACTGTACGGCGGACACCTCGCGCAGCAGTTCGCCCATGCGGTCGGCAGCACCGCCTGCCTGCATCAACTCGCCCCAGACCTCGGAGAGCTGACCGAGAGAGGAGGCGGCCAGAACCGAATAGAGCACGAACTGGCCAAGCGTTCCGGCTGTCATCGTGCCTGCTAGCACATTCTGCGCGCCATACCACAGCACGGCGACAATGCTGCCGAAGACCAGTGTGATGGCGACGCCGGTGAGAAAGGAGCGTGAGCGGATGGCCATGCGGGCGGCATGATAGGCCTCTTCAACAGCAGCATCATAGCGGGCAATGGCGGCCTTTTCTCCGTTGAAGGCCTGCACGGTGCGGGCGGCGGCAATGCTTTCTCCGGCAAAGGCTGCTGCATCGGCCAGCCGGTCCTGAGCGGAGCGGGAGCGGCGGCGCACCTTGCGGCCAAAGGCAATCAGCGGAAAGACGATAACGGGAATGGCGACCAGAACCAGCACCGACAGGCGCGGACTGGTATAGATCATCATCGCCACCGCGCCGATGCACATGATGCTGTTGCGCAGCGCCACCGACGCGCTGGCGCCGACGGCCGATTTGATCTGGGTGGCATCGGCTGTCAGCCGCGAGACGATTTCACCCGAAAGCGTGCGGTCGAAAAAGGCGGCGGACAGGCCGCTGACATGGGCAAAGACCTCGCGGCGCAGATCGGCAACGATGCGTTCGCCGATTGTCACCACATAATAATAGCGCATGGCGCTTGAGACGGCGAGAACCACGGCCAGCACCACCAGCATGGCGAAATATTTGTTGATGAAACCGGCATCCGAGACGGCCAGTCCGTGATCGATCATCCGGCGCACCGCCAGCGGCAGGGCAAGCGTCGTTGCCGCCGCGACAATCAGAAAAAACAGCGCGGCCAGAACCATGCCACGATAACGGGCGAGATAGGGCCTGAGACGCGCCAGCGGTTTCAGCGAGCGGCGTTTTGTCTCGCTTGCCGTTTCTGTATCCGTCATGGTCATCTCCAGTCCGCTTTTCTTTCGTTTTCACTACGGGCGTTTTCGTTCCGCGTCTTGCCGGGTAGGGCGTGATTTTCGCTTTATTGCTCATGCCCTGATGGCGGCGCATTGGGCATCGGGCGAAACGTGGGAACCTGTTTTCGCCAACCCGATGCATCAAAAGCAATCCTGATCGTCCTCTCGAACCGCTTATCGCCTGACCCCGTTCTTCTTCATAGGCCTGCGTGGAGAATGAATAAATGCACTCAGCCGATAAAAACCGCTCACATCTGCGCGTTTGATGGCAAACAGGCCATTTTGCTCCTCAAGATCGATGCAGGCGGAAGGTTCCTTGAAATCCTGCCCGGGAGCGTGTCTCTTTGCTGTTCCGGCTCTTGTTATCCTGACAGGGTTCATGTATAGGCACCCCATCCAAATTATGAGCTAGGGACGAGGACGTTCCCATGGCTTGATCTAATGTAGCGGGCCGGCTGACGCAATTGCGGCAAATGGACCCTCCGGCACAGCAGGAACACGTTATGAAGTCTAATATTCATCCCGACTACCACAAGATCAAGGTGGTCATGACCGACGGCACCGAATACGAAACCTACTCCACCTGGGGTTCGGAAGGCGCTGTGATGAACCTCGAAATCGATTCCAAGTCGCATCCGGCATGGACAGGCGGCAACCAGCAGCTCGTTGACCGTGGCGGCCGCGTTTCCAAGTTCAACAAGCGTTTCGGCGGCCTTGGCCTCTGAGCATCGTTTGATGTCTGACAAAAAGCCCGGCTTTTGCCGGGCTTTTTTATTGTAGGCTTTGCTTCTCCTGAGGGCGGTCAGTTCTCGAAAAGCTCGTCGGCTATCTGGGCGTAGCTGATCAGGGCAAACAGGGCGGCGCCGCCGATGATATTACCGGCAAGGGCAGGCACGAAAAATTGCCAGAGCGCCTGGAAAACCCCAAGTTCTCCCTTAAAGACCAGCAGAAAGGCTTCCACCGAGCCGGCAACGATATGGGCAAGCCCGAACAGCGCGATCAGATAGGTGATCAGGGCGATGACCAGAAAGGAAGCGCTTTGGGCGGAAGGCAGGAGCCAGACAATGGTGGCGATCAGCCAGCCGGCCATGATGCCATGCATGAAGGTGGCCGATGCCGAATGGCTGGTGGTTTCACGGGCAATGGCAAGTGCGGCCTCCTGCACACCTGGGGCATAAAACAGATCGGTGGCAAGCGCCAGCCCGAACAGCGCCGTTCCCGCCATGTTGGCGAGAAAGACCAGGCACCATAAGCGCAGAACGCTCAGCCCGCCCGAAAGCCCTGGACGGGCAAGAAAGGGTAAAACCGCGCTCAGGGTGATTTCCGTAAAAAGCTGCTGGCGGGCGAGAATGACGATGATGAAGCCGACAGAATAACCCCAGCATTCCACCAGAGGCCGCCAGGGCGCATCCGGCAGATGGTCGCGCAGTGCAGCCTGCGTCAGGACCGAAAAGCCGATGGAAAGGCCTGCGGCAAAGCCGGACCAGATCAGGCTGCTGGTGGGGCGGGAAAGCTCGTCCTCGCCTTCCTTGCGCACAATTTCATACACGGCGACGGGCCGAAGCTTGGCCCTGTCTTCCACCTCCTCCTGATCCTTGCGGCTGAGGCCCGGACTTTTGCTTTGATGCGGCTTCTGCGCGCGCTGTGCCGAAGGCTTAAGGGCGGGTGTCGAAGATTTTTCAGAAGAAGACATGAAGGCGCAGCCGATCCTGATGATGTAAACCTCTCACACCAATGGTCGGCATGCGGTTTGGTTCCAGCGGCTGAACGCAGGATCAGGAATCGATTGTCATAATGGCTTGCGGGCCGGGTTTGCGGCAGAGCGTGTCGTTGTGCAGTCCTCGCCAAACAGTAAATGCCCGGCTGGATTGGTCCAACCGGGCATGTGAAAAAATGCAAAGGAAGATTCAGTTCAGGCCAAAGGCTGTACGCAGCAGATTCAACTGTGCCTGAACGCTGTTTTCATTGTCGGGCATGATTGCCGCTTCATTCGGGCGGTAGATCTCCCGGTCGAGCAGGGCAATGCGGTTTTGCAGCCGCAGCGACCGTTCGATCAGTTCACGAAAGGCTTCCGGCAGATCGTTCCAGCCTGGTGCGTTCTTGTCGACATTGAAGCCGTCGAGACGGACCTTGCTTTTTTCGGCAAGAACCTGATCGCGCGACATTTCGCCATTGTTGACGGCGCGCTGCAAAAGCAGCCATGAGGCCATCTGCATCAGCCGTGTTGTCAGTCGCATGGATTCAGCTGCATAAAGAACGGATGCCATGCGCGGCAACACCTTGGCGGCGGCGCGTCCGGGTCCGTCCAGATAGGCGGCGGTTTCTTCTACCAGTCCCATGCCTTCGGCATAGGTTGCCTTGAATTGCGGCGACGAGGCGGCACGCCCGGCAAAGCTGACCGTATTCAATCCGAGTTCCGACATCGACATTATCCCTGTCTTACGCATCACTTCTTAACTCGTGCGGCCTTCGACGATGTCCAGCCGCTTTTCATGGACATCACGATGCTATCATTAGCGCAGTTGCGCAAGTTGTTTCTTAAGGAAGGGTTAATTCCCACAGTTTTAGGTAAATGTTGAAGATCATAAAAAAAGAGCCGCAAAAGCGGCTCTCAAGGTAAAACAGGGAGAAAAATCAGACCAATTCGCCAGTTGGAGAAACCGCCTGAATCCAGAAGTACTGGATAACCCAGAGAATTTCATAGAATGCTTAATGAATGATTAATATTGCTTCAGACTGATATGGAAAAGCGCATGCAACTTCATCCTCAGTCATTCACGGGTTTTTTCTACATCCGATAGGGGCTTTAATATTTTGAATGACTTATCTGCGCTTTTTCCCGAGATCAGTGCAAGATTCCAGCTTTGAGCCATATTTGGCCTGTGGTTGCGGCCAAATGGGGACTTTTCTTGGCATGGCGCAAAGTGATTCGCTTGCCCGAAGCTTGCGCAGGCGGCAAGGACTCGTGCTCCGCAAGATGGTGCCAGACGGGGTTTTCGGGGCTTGCTGCCTCAGGAGGCGGCGCGCAGGGCCGTTTCGGCCTGCGTATCTGCCCGATCGGCACGCGGGTCGAGCTCGGCCGATTGCGGCGTAACCGTCAGGGTCGAAAGCGGCGCGTGGCTGGTGGAGAAGTTTTCCTTCTCGTCCTGTGAAGGGGCAGCCCGCACGCGGCTCCTTAAAATGGCGTAGATGACAATCAGCCCATGGGCGAAGGCCGTGACGGCAAAAAGCGCATAGGGGCCAAGAGCCGTCATCACCGGGCCGCCAAGCGTGGGGCCGATGATGGTGCCGATGCCGTAAAGCAGCAGCAGACCGCCGGAGACTTTGACGAAATCGCCGCTTTCGGCAAAGTCGTTGGCATGGGCGACGGCGATGGGATAGAGCGTGTTGGCGGCTGCGCCGTAAAGGGCGACCATCGGAATGAGCAGGGTGGCACCATGGGGTTGCAAAAGCAGCAGCAGCAGTGCCGCAACGAGGCAGAGCAGCGACAGGCCCGCCATCACAAACCGCCGGTCAATTCTGTCGGAGAGCCTGCCTGCGGGAAACTGCGCCAGCGCTCCGGCAAAGATGGTGATGCTCAGCATGCTGGCTATCGTTACATCGCTCAACCCCACTCGAGCGCCAAAGACGGCTGAAAGCGTACCATAAGCACCATTGGCGGTGCCGATCAGCAGAATGCCGATACAGGAAACAGGTGAGTTTTTGTAGAGATTAGGCAGGTCGAGCTTGACCGAACTCAAGGGTTGTGGCGAGGCGGCATTGGACATGGTCGTCGGCAGCATGGCCAGGCAATAGAGAATGCCGCAGATCATAAACAGCACCGGCGTGTGAACATCGGCGAAGGGCAGGATCATCTGGCCGCCGACGGCGCCGAACAGGGTCGAGGCGATATAGAAGGAAAAGATCGCGCCGCGGCTTTCATTGGTGGCGCGCTCGTTGAGCCAGCTTTCGATGATCATCGAGGTTCCGGCCGTGCAAAATCCGGTGATGGCGCGAAGTCCCACCCAGACATAGGGGTTGACGGCAAGGCCATTCAAAAGCGCAATAATGGCGATGACGGCAATGAAGCTGGAAAAGGCGCGGACATGGCCGATGCGCATGACCAGTTTCGGTGAGAAAAAACAGCCGAGAACAAAGCCGATGGCCCAGGATGTGCCAAGAAAGCCGAGAATTTCGTTGGAATATCCTTCCGCTGAACCGCGAACCGGAAGCAAGAGGCCGTAAAGGCCATTGCCGAGATAGAGGAACAGGGTGCCGAGCATGAGTGCAAGAACGGGAAGGATTTTACGCGCCATGGAGGATCACTTCAAATTCTGACTGTGGTTGGCTGCCGCTGCCTGGTTCCTCGCACACCGTTTAACGATCTGCCGGATGGGCCCTGCTCTCGGATCACGATATGAAGGCCCGGGATTGAGCCCACGGATGGAAGGGGATATGCGACACATGATCATTCTGTCGGCAAACGCATGTATAATGCATGTGTTCCCTGTCGCACACTTCTTCTAACGAAATTAGGGCAGCGGGTCTGAACACTTCATGAATAAACTGATTTCGCTGTTCCTGATTTTGATGATGGCGGTGCAGATCATGCGTCCGCTGAACCTTCCGGGTCTTAAAAGGCGGCAGGATTTCTGGAAGCTGGCTGTTGCCGCTTTCGTCATCTGGACGGTGACGATCCTGATCCGGCCCTGATCTGGCTCTGAAAAAGAAAAACCCCGCCGGATGGCGGGGTCTGCTGCATGATAGGCCGGGGATAATCAGGCGGCCCGTTCCAGATCTTCCTTCCAGGTGCCGAGAGCGGCAAGGCTGTTCATTCTGGCGCGATGGGTAAAGGCGCGCTGACCGGCAGCGACATTTTCCGGGCGTCCGCCCCAGGCCTTGAGAGCGCTGTCCTGCAGGCCGCGGCCATAGGAATAGGTCAGTTCCCAGGGCAGGTCGAAACCGGCATTCATGGCGGAAAGATGCGCGGTTGCCTCTTCCACGGTCTGACCGCCGGAGAGGAAGGCAATGCCTGGCACAGCGGAAGGCACCGTGGCTTTCAGCACCTGAACCGTGCGCTCGGCGACCTCTTCCACCGAAGCCTTGCGCAGATTCTTGCCGTCGATCACCATATTCGGCTTCAGGATCATGCCTTCGAGCGAAACGCGGGCGTCATAGAGATCGGTAAAGACGGTGCGCAGCACCCATTCGGTTACTTCAGCGCATTTGGCAATGTCATGCGTGCCGGGCGCGCCGTCCATCAGTACTTCCGGCTCGACGATCGGCACGATGCCAGCTTCCTGGCAGAGCGCGGCATAGCGGGCGAGTGCCTGTGAATTGGCCTTGATCGCGCCCCATGTCGGCAGGCCATCGGCAATGGCGATCACGCCGCGCCATTTGGCAAAGCGGGCACCCGCCTTGTAATAGCTGTCGAGGCGTTCGCGCAGGCCATCAAGGCCCTCGGTGATGGTTTCACCGGGGAAACCTGCCATCGGCTTTGCGCCGCAATCGACCTTGATGCCGGGAATGGAGCCAGCGGCTTTGATGACATCAACGAAAGGTGTGCCGTCGGCAGCTTTCTGAAACAGGGTTTCTTCGTAGAGAATCACACCGGAGATGTATTTTTTCATCGCCTCATCGGCGCGAAACAGCATTTCGCGATAGTCGCGACGGCTGGTTTCGGTGGATTCAAGCCCGATCGTGTCGAAACGTTTCTTGATGGTGGACGTGGATTCGTCCGCGGCCAGAAGCCCCTTGCCATTCGCCACCATGGCGACGGCGATGTCTTCAAGTCTCTCACGCATGTCCATTCTCCCGAAAACGTGACTGATCGTTATCGCCTAACAGAAGAATGTGTCAGGAGAAATAGGCACTTAAGTTATTGAAACGATTGAATTCATTTCAATCGTTTAAAAATTCGCAATTTTTTCTAAAAAAATTCAATCGCAATTTGGTTCCTTGTTGAAAACTATTTAATTTTGTTATGGGGTAAAATAAAAACGCACGTCCCGGCTGACCAGGGCGTGCGCTGCTACGGACAAAACTGTGGTCTCGCTATCAGGCTGTCTTGCTCAAAACGGCAACGCCGGGAAGTTCCTTGCCTTCCATCCATTCGAGAAAGGCACCGCCAGCGGTCGAGACATAGGAGAAGTCGTCGGCGACGCCGGCATGATTGAGGGCCGAGACCGTATCGCCGCCTCCGGCCACGGATACGAGCTTGCCCGTGCGGGTGCAGTCAGCGGCATGTTTGGCCGCGGCAACGGTGGCCGTATCGAAGGGGGTGATTTCAAACGCGCCGAGAGGGCCGTTCCACACCAGCGTTGCCGCCTTGCCAATCCACTGATTGACCTTATCGACGGATTTCGGCCCGACATCGAGCATCATCGCATCGGCGGGAATGGCCGAGACGGTCACGGTTTCATGGGCGGCATTGGCCTTGAATTCGCGTGCCACGACACCGTCTTCCGGCAGTACGATGGTGCAGCCTGCGGTTTCGGCTTCAATCATGATCTCGCGGGCGGTTGCGGCCAGATCATGCTCGCACAATGATTTACCGACATCGATGCCTTGCGCGGCGAGAAAGGTATTGGCCATGCCGCCGCCGATCACCAGGGCATCGACCTTTTTCACCAGATTGGTGAGCAGGTCGATCTTGGTCGAGACCTTGGCGCCGCCGACAATGGCGACCACCGGGCGGGCGGGGTTGCCAAGTCCCTTTTCCAGCGCCTCAAGCTCGGCCTGCATGGTGCGGCCGGCATAGGCGGGCAGGTGATGGGCGAGACCTTCCGTCGAAGCATGGGCGCGGTGGGCGGCGGAAAAGGCGTCGTTGACGTAGAGATCGCCGTTTTTCGCCAACTCGGCGGTGAAGGCAGCGTCGTTCTTTTCCTCGCCTTTGTGGAAGCGGGTGTTTTCCAGAAGCAGGATATCACCGCTGTTCATCCGGGCAATCGCGTCTTGCGCCCTCTCACCGATGCAATCGGCAGCGAAGGCGATGGCCTGATCCAGCACTTCCTCGACGGCTGGCACGATCTGGCCAAGCGACATATCGGCGACCGCTTCGCCCTTGGGGCGACCGAAATGGGCGAGAAGAATGACTTTTGCGCCTTTGGCCGACAGTTCCTTGATCGTCGGCGCAACGCGCTCAATGCGGGTCGCATCCGTGACCTTGCCTTCACTCACAGGCACATTGAGGTCAACGCGGACAAGCACGCGCTTGCCAGAGATATCATGAAGATCGTCGAGCGTCTTGAAAGCCGGCATGGTCACATTCCCGTTCTAAACCGATTGAAATAGATGCGCTGTTGCGTGCGGACCTTACACCGCTTGCGGTGCGAGGCAAGTTCTGTTGTCGATCAAACCCAGAAATCGGGCAGGGTTTCGGCAAGGCGCGGGCCAATCCTCAGCGGGGCGATTTTTTCAGCAAGGCCGGTCCTGTCGGAAATCTCGACGCCGACGCCGCAGAGCGTGGCCGGTCCATGGGCGGCTTCAAAACGGCCTTTCGGCATTTTCGAGATGAAGCGGTTGAGCGGCTCTTCCTTGTCCATGCCGAGCGAGGAATCGTAATCGCCGCACATGCCCGCATCCGACATATAGGCGGTGCCGCCATTCAATATCTGATGGTCTGCGGTTGGCACATGGGTGTGGGTGCCGACAACGAAGCTGGCTCTCCCATCGACGAAATGGCCGAAACATTGTTTTTCGCTGGTGGCTTCGGCATGAAAATCGAAGACGATGGCGTCGGCCTGCTCCTTTAGCGGGCAGGCGTCGAGAATGGCTTCCGCCGCCTTGAAGGGATCGTCCAGCTCCGGATGCATGAAGACCCGACCCATGACATTCGAGACGAGAACGCGCGCGCCGTTACGGGCATAATACAGCCCGGAGCCCTTGCCGGGCGTACCGGCGGGATAATTGACCGGCCGCAGGAACTGGTCATGACGGGTGGAAAAGGAAACGGCCTCTTTCTGGTCCCAGACATGGTTGCCGGTGGTGACGACATCGGCACCGGCATTCAGTGTTTCGAGAAAGATATCCTCGGTGATACCAAAGCCGCCAGCGGCATTTTCGCCATTGACGATGACGAAATCCAGTTTCAGATCGGCAATCAGGCCCGGCAGTTTCTCCCACACAGCCACCCGGCCCGTCTTGCCCACCATGTCACCCAGAAAAAGCAGCCGCATTCGATTGTCCTGTCACGCCTTAAACCTGCGATAGCCGCTTTCGGTGATGATCCCATTCAGGGCGACATCATGCGGCTCGAAGGGCACTTCTGCCACTTCCTGACAGTCGAATGCAATGCCGATCAGAAGCGGATTTCGATCTTTCTCATGTAATCGGGCAATGGCGCGGTCATAATGGCCGGCGCCATAGCCGATGCGATTGCCTTTCCCGTCGAAGGCGGCAAGCGGTATCAGCAGGATATCGGGATCGACCACTTCAGCCTCTGGACCCGGCCCCATTGTGCCGAAGCCGGTCTTCACCAGAGCCATATCCGGCATCCACAGCCGGAAGCAGATTGTCTGGCGGTCCAGCACCACCGGCAGGCAAAGGCGCGCTCTGGCGTCGGCAAGCCTTCTCATCAGCGGCATCACATCCACTTCCGAGCGAATAGGATAAAACCCGGAAACCACTGTGCCCGCGGCAAAATCAATTGCCGCCGCGCCATGACGGGCAATGGCCTGCGAATACAGGATATGCAACTCTGGGTTTATATTGTCGCGGCAGTCAAGGCTGGTCTTGCGTAATTCGGCTTTGGTCAGGGCATTGCACATTGGGCTGAACTCTTGGTCTTTATGGAGCAGGATAGGCACGTTACAGGTGCAAAAAACCCAATCTTAACATTTGGCAGCTAATTTCATTCTAAAGTTTAAGAGGTCTTTTCCTCATATCAACAATACCTGTCAGGAAAAGCAGACGGGTTCAAGCAATATTAATGGGGCGTTTGCTTCCTGTTTGGCGCAGACGATTTACAGAAAAAGGGTTGGCATCATGAAAATCCTGCCACGGTTCGGTCTCGTGCAAGCTGTCACAGTGATGGGCTCGCTCATTCTCATTTTCAGTCTTGCCGCGGTTGCCTGGACGATTTCCGGTATCATCGACCGCAAGGTCGCCAGTGACGCCGTTGCCAGCCAGAATGCCAGCCTCAGGGTTGCAGCCACGCTTTTGGAGCGGGATCTTCCCGGTGTGAAGGTGCGCTGGGCGGCCAATGGCGATGTTGACAGGATTACGGCGCCGTCACTGCCGAAAAGTTTCGCCAGTCATGACATGATCGACAGCATTGGCCGGATGACCGGTCAGACGGCAACGCTGTTCACGCTGGACGATGCCGGAACTGGCTTCATCCGCCGCACGACCAATATCGTCAAGCCGGATGGCAAGCGCGCCGTTGGAACCGCGCTTGATCCGAAAGGTGCCGTGTTGCCGGTCATTCAGGCAGGCAAAACCTATAGCGGCAAGGCCGTTATTCTCGGCACACCCTATTACACGATTTATCAGCCGATCTTCTCCGATACGGACAAGGTCATCGGCATTTTGTATGCGGGTGTGCGCCAGGCCGATATCGCCAGCATCGGCAATGATATCAGCTGGGCGATTGCCATGACCTCGATCGTGGCCTTGGTGCTGTCGGTCTGTCTTCTGGTGTTTCTGACCCGCAGGATCATGCGGCCCATTCCCAATTTGACGGCTGCGGCTGAGCGCCTTGCCGAGGGACATACGGAATTCGACATTCCCCATCTCGATCTGAAGAACGAGATTGGCAGTCTTGCCCACGCGCTCGAGGTCTTCCGGCATGATGCGATGAAAAAGCGCCAGCTGGAGCAGGAAGCACTGGCCGCGCAGGAACGCAACGAGGCAGAACGCAACCGCCGCGAGGCGGAAAAGGATGCCTATTCGGCGGAGCGCCGGCGTTGCGCCGATGCGCTGGCTGTGGCACTCAATCGGCTCAGCCAGGGCGATCTGACGGTACGGATCGATGAAGTCTTCATGCCGGAACTGGAAACCCTGCGTCAGGACTTCAACAATTCCGCCGTCAATCTCGGCCTTGCCTTTGCCCGTCTCCGCGCAGAGGCGACCAATGTGGATGCCAGCGGCCAGGAAATGCGCAGCGCCGCCAACGATCTGGCCAGCCGCACCGAACGTCAGGCGATTTCGCTGGAAAAAACCTCCTCCGCGCTGGAAGAGGTGACCGTGACAGTGCGCGCCACTGCCGAGCGCGCGCAGGAAGCCTCTACCCTTGCCGCCGAAGCCGAGCGCAGCACCAAGGGCTCGTCCGATGTCGTTTCCGCAGCCGTGGATGCCATGGGCCGGATCGAGCAGGCGTCGAGCGAAATTTCCAAGATCATCAATGTCATCGACGAGATTGCCTTTCAGACCAATCTTCTGGCGTTGAATGCAGGGGTGGAAGCTGCCCGTGCCGGAGAGGCGGGCAAGGGCTTTGCCGTCGTCGCCCAGGAGGTGCGCGAGCTTGCCCAGCGCTCAGCCAATGCCGCCAAGGATATCAAAGGTCTGATCACCAAATCCGGCGAGGAAGTGGCCGGCGGCGTCAAGCTGGTGCGCGAAACCGGCGATGCGCTCGGCTCGATTGCCGGGCAGGTGGCCCGTATCAACAGCCTGATCGCCGATATGGCGGCCTCTTCACGCAAACAGACCGACGGTTTGCAGGACATCAATGCCTCGGTCAACCAGATGGATCAGTTTACCCGTGAAAACGCTGCCATGGTCGAGGAAGCCAATGCCGTGACCCACAAACTGGCCGAAAGCGCCAGCGCGCTGGTCAACCTCATCGCGCAGTTCAGGATCGGGAAAGAGATGGCATCGCCCGCCGTCACGCAGCCCGCGCAACCGGCTTCTGCCGCCGCTGCATCCTCGATGCGCGCAACGCAGCCTGCCGCAAGGATCAAGCCAGCGGTCGAATCCACCCGCCCGGTTCACTCACCGGCCCGCTCGATGATGGGTCGTCTTGCCGGTGCTTTTGCCTCCAAGGGTGGAGTTGTCGCCTCCCAAAAGACTGATGAGGCAAACTGGGAAGAATTCTGAGGCTGATAAGCCGCAACGTGCTTTACAGCGCTGTGCGCCAAATATGGCGAACGGCGCTGTAACACTTTTTATCTGCTGCATCATTTTCACCTTCAATCTCACCCGATTTCAGGAATGATGCAGTAAGAGGTGATACGTCGGTCGCGGATGTTCGCACCGCCGTTTTATTTGGGCACCAAGGCCGCCATGATGGATGCTGACCCTGTGTCTTTTTCCAGCAAGCCGTTGCGCACGCCATCCCGGTCGGCCTCGTTGCGGTTCTGGCTGGCCTTCAGCTTGCCCTCGATAAGCGTGACATTGATTTCAATGCCGACAATGCCTTTGAGTTGGCCTGCCACATAGGGTTCCGGTGCATCTTCCAGCGCCCAGGGGCGAGGATGGTCAGCTTCCTGCTGGTCTGTCAGCAGTTTGACCTGATGCCGCAGCCAGTCACTGTCATGGTGGACACGCACATGGCCGCGCACCTGCACCAGCTGATAATTCCAGGTCGGGACGACCTTGCCGGTTTCCTGCTTGGTTCGATACCAGCCGGGTGAGATATAGTGATCGGGGCCCATAAACACGACAAGGGCTTCAACGTCCTTCTCCAGCGCCTGCCATTGCGGATTGGCCCTGGCAAGATGGGCAATAAGAGAGGTCTTGCCGTCAGGTTCGGATTTCAGGAAAAATGGAACGGGATTGGCCAGAAGGCCTGCCGTTCCGGAAGAAATCAGCAATCCAAGCGGATGCTGGCGGATGAATGCGTGGAGCGTATCGATCTCCGTCTGGCGAAAATGCGGCGGTTGATACATGCTGTGTCCTTCATCGAGAGCATCGGCGCTCTCACCTGTTCCTTTTGCAGCCCAGCTTTAGAGCATTGTCCCGAGAAAAGTGTGAAGCGCTCTAGCGGTCCTCGTTTCACCCGTCGGATTCTGCCGTAGAGACATCCCAAACGTCTTCTAGCCAAGGAAGCTGACGCATCGTCTATGTCTTGGTGTCACAGGGGGGCTGTCAGCGTCTTATAAACGCATGCGCTGCAAGAGCGAAAGCGGAATGAACCGGAAATGGCTGAGAAAGTGCGATCCACGGCAACCGATGGAAATAAGTACGATCCTGGGAGCCTACAAAGTAGGTGGGCGCCATATGGCCAGACCCACGGGCCTGGTCAGGGACAGCTCCCTCAAGATCGGGTATGGCCCCAGGGATTGTGAGTTCCTGTCGAGAGGCGCAGACCGCAACTAAGATATAGGATGAATGCCGCTTTTGCGCCAGAGGCGGCAACGGGCAAAAGACTATTTATTTCAGGGATGCTGCGGCTCATGAGGATTGCTGAGCCTGCCGGTCAGTTCGTTCAGCCGTTCGGTCAGCGTCAGGATGGCGTTGACAATGTCTTCCTCGCGTTGATCGGCATGTCCGTTCGACTGCTCGAGGTTGGCAAGGCGCCGTCGCATCTCCTGGAATTCGTCCATGATCATGATGGCCGCCATCACCGTCAGGCGCAGATCGCCGATTTCACCAAACTGGTGCTTCAAGTGGCCGACATAGCGGTCAAATTCGGTGGCAAGGCCGATCAGGTGCTGTTCCTGGCCTTCCTCGCAGGCCATGCGATAGGCCTTTCCGTCAATAGTAACCGTCACCTGTGCCATATGCGTCCGATTTTCTCACTTTCGTCACTTGCAGTATCGCAGGGTCTGGCACATTGCGATGCCATGGCCTGCCGATCAACGATCCAGAACGGCCCTGATGGTTTCCATGGCCGTGACCAGACGCCGGGAAACCTCACGATTGACCTCTTCCAGACGGTTGGCGCGAAACTGCGATTGGTCAAGCTCCTGGGCAAGGCGGGCGCGATCGGCATGAACGCGCCGCACTTCAAGCTCAATGTCCACTTTGACCCGGTCAACGTCGAGGCGCATCTCAACGGCGTTTTCCAGGTTGGTCATGGCCTGATGCAGGGCACTGATCGCCGCCGCCATTCTGTCCGTCGCCATTCTCATCCATTCCGGTTCCGGTTCATCCTGCCTGTTACAGCATCGTGCGCTTTGTCAAACCCGCATGAAAGGCTGCAACGCTTTCAATCCACTGCATAATCCTAAAAAACGTATCCGCTGGCCAGAATCATGCGTCAGGCAGGTATCCGTTGCAGTTTTAAGATCCCCGATTTTCAGCTTCATTCTATCGCGGAAGACTTATGCGAAGCCTGTCCGGACAGGTCGAATCGACGTTTCAAATTTTAATTGCCTCTTGACACTAAGCAGACTTTCTTTTGCAAGCCAATCTTTCATCAGCAAGGATTCTCGGGTTTTCCGCAGCTTCTCGTGGCAAACCTGTTTCACGCTTTTGCGTGTGGCCACGTCTGCAGCATCCTGGTTGGTCATCCCGCTATTGTCCGTTATGGCTGGCCGGTGGTTCGCAAACGCACGCTTTGGCCTTTGCCTATCATTCGGGATTTGCACATAAAAAAGGCGAAGTGCGAAAAATATTTCGCAAGCCGCTCAAAAACTCCGCCCTTTGTTGACTTGCCCGTGTCACCTGTTAAGGATTTTGGACTTCCAGTCGTTTGTCGTCTGGCAAACCTCGTTCAAGTCCCGGAACAGGCGGAATAGTCATGATTTCTCCCGAAAAACACAGCCGGATGGCCAATGCGATCCGCTTCTTGTCCATGGATGCGGTCGAAAAGGCCAATTCCGGCCATCCCGGCATGCCGATGGGCATGGCCGATGTCGCAACCGTGCTGTTCAGCCGCTATCTGAGCTTCGATCCCAAAGCGCCGAAATGGCCCAATCGCGACCGCTTCGTGCTGTCGGCCGGTCATGGCTCGATGCTGCTTTATTCGCTGCTCTATCTGACCGGCTATGATGACATCAGCATTGATGACATCAAGAATTTCCGCCAGCTTGGCGCCAAGACCGCGGGCCATCCGGAATATGGCCACGCAGACGGCATCGAAACCACGACCGGTCCGCTCGGCCAGGGCATCGCCACCTCTGTCGGCATGGCGATTGCCGAAAAGAAGCTGGCCCAGGAATTCGGCCACGACCTGATGGATCACTATACTTACGTGATCGCTGGCGACGGCTGCCTGATGGAAGGCATCAGCCAGGAGGCGATTTCGCTCGCCGGTCATCTGAAGCTCAACAAACTGATCGTCTTCTGGGACGATAACGGCATTTCCATCGATGGGGCCATATCGCTTGCCGACAGCACCGATCAACATGCCCGTTTCCGCGCTTCCGGCTGGAACACGCTGGCCGTTGACGGTCACGATCCGGAAGCGATTGCTGCGGCCATTGATGAGGCCCGTACGTCCGACAAGCCGACGATGATTGCCTGCAAGACGGTGATCGGTTTCGGTGCGCCCAACAAGGCCGGCACCCATAAGGTGCATGGCTCGCCGCTTGGCGCGGAAGAGATTGCCGCCACCCGCAAGGCGCTCGGCTGGGATGCAGAACCCTTCGTCGTGCCCGCCGATGTGCTCGACGCCTGGCGCGAGGCCGGCAAGCGCGGCGCGCCGGTGCGTGAGGCCTGGGAAAAGCAGCTTGACGCCTCGGCCAACAAGGTGGAATTCAACCGTCGTTTTGCCGGAAAGCTGCCTGAAGGCTTCGATGCCGCCATCGACGCCTACAAGAAGAAGCTCGCCGAGACGAAACCGACGCTTGCCACACGCAAATCCTCCGAGGATGCGCTGGAGGTGATCAATGGCATCGTTGCCGAGACGGTTGGCGGCTCCGCCGACCTGACCGGCTCGAACAACACCAAGACCAGCCAGACCAAGTCGATCACACCGACGGATTTCTCCGGCCGCTACATCCATTACGGCATTCGCGAACACGGCATGGCGGCGGCGATGAACGGCATTGCCCTGCATGGCGGTCTCATTCCCTATTCCGGCGGCTTTCTGATCTTTTCCGATTATTGCCGTCCGTCGATCCGCCTGGCGGCGCTGATGGGCATCCGCGTCATTCATGTTCTGACGCATGATTCGATCGGTCTTGGCGAGGATGGCCCGACCCACCAGCCGGTGGAGCAGATGGCGGCGCTGCGCGCCATTCCCAATCTGATGATGTTCCGTCCGGCCGATGCGACCGAGGTGGCGGAATGCTGGCAGATTGCCCTTGAACATCAGGACCGTCCCTCCGGTCTGGCGCTGACACGGCAGAATCTGATTGCCGCCCGCACCAGCTATTCGGCGGAAAACCTTTCCGCCAGAGGCGCTTACGAGCTCATCGGTGCTGAAAACGCCAAGGTTTCGATCTTTGCGACCGGTTCGGAAGTCGAGCTGGCGATTGGTGCGCAGAAGGCGCTCTCCGAGAAGGGCATTGCCGCCCGCGTCGTTTCCGTGCCGTGCTTCGAGCTGTTTTTTGAGCAGCCCGACGATTACCGCAAGGCGGTGATTGGTGACGCGCCGGTGAAGATTGGCGTCGAAGCGGCCATCCGTCAGGGCTGGGATGCGATCATCGGTTCCGATGGCGCCTTCATCGGCATGCATTCCTTCGGTGCCTCAGGCCCCTACAAGGAACTCTACAAACATTTCGGCATCACCGTCGAGGCGATTGTCGAGGCAGCCGAAACCCGTCTGGGTTGAGGTCGCCGGTCCGGCTGAGAGGCCGGACCATTCCCGGATTGCTCCGGCACGGGCTGTCGGAGCCGACACTGACCATCAGGAGTGATTTCTATGACTGTGAAAGTTGCCATCAACGGCTTCGGGCGTATTGGCCGCAATGTGCTGCGTGCCATCGTTGAATCGGGCCGTACCGATATCGAAGTCGTGGCCATCAATGATCTCGGCCCGGTCGAGACCAATGCCCATCTGTTGAAATATGACAGCGTCCATGGCCGTTTCCCGGTTGAAGTGCGTGTTGAGGGCGATTCCATCGTCGTCAACGGCAAGGCGATCAAGGTAACCGCGATCAAGGACCCGGCCACCCTGCCGCATGGCGAACTGGGTGTCGATATCGCCATGGAATGCACGGGCATCTTCACCGCCCGCGACAAGGCTGCCGCCCATCTGACGGCTGGCGCCAAGCGCGTGATCGTGTCTGCTCCGGCCGATGGTGCCGACCTGACCGTGGTTTACGGCGTCAACCATGACAAGCTGACCAAGGACCATATGGTCATCTCCAACGCCTCCTGCACCACCAACTGCCTTGCGCCGGTGGTCAAGGTGCTGAACGATGCGGTCGGCATCGATCACGGCTTCATGACGACGATCCATTCCTACACCAACGATCAGCCGTCGCTTGACCAGATGCACAAGGATCTCTACCGCGCCCGTGCTGCGGCGCTGTCGATGATCCCGACATCCACCGGTGCGGCCAAGGCTGTCGGCCTGGTTCTGCCGGAGCTGAAGGGCAAGCTGGATGGCACCTCCGTGCGCGTCCCGACCCCGAATGTCTCGGTCGTTGACCTGAAATTCGTCGCCAAGCGTGCCACCACGGTGGAAGAGATCAACGAAGCGATCAAGGCCGCTGCAAATGCTGGTCCGCTCAAGGGCGTTCTCGGCTATACCGAAGAAAAGCTCGTCTCGCGCGATTTCAACCACGATCCGCATTCCTCGATCTTCGCCATCGACCAGACCAAGGTTCTGGAAGGCACCTTTGTTCGTATCCTCACCTGGTACGACAATGAATGGGGCTTCTCCAACCGCATGAACGATACGGCTGTGGCCTTTGCCAAGCTGATCTGATCTGATCTGATCTGATCGATACAGATGCTTTTTCATGGACGGATCGGGAAACCGGTCCGTCCATTTTATTTTACCACTGCCCTAATAGGATCATGATTTCCTCTGTATATTCTTGTTCTCTTTTGAAATTTGCAGATGTGTGGTCCGCGAATGATCCGGCAGTAGACAGCCTCTAGAGCATTTCACTGTTTCACGGAAACAGTGAAATGCTCTAACTCTTTGTTTTTACGCATTTCCGGACGGAAAACCGTTTTACACTTTTCTCGGGATACTGCTCTAATGTGTCTGAAGGCCATAGCGCGACAGATTCCTATTGGGCGCATCGGGTTGGTGAAAAACCGGTAACCACTTTTCCCTGACAAACTCCAAGCGCTTTGGGCAGTCGGGCTGTTGGCCACATGAGCAAAAAAAATTCTATTGCTTTGGAAAAATTGCGCTTTCCAAAGTATTCCTTCATTGTTTTGCACCTTTTTCGTGGGTTAGATTCATGAAGGGCGACGCAGCATGAAAGCAGGTAAAAGGGGTTAGGGGTTGGAGCATTTCTATATCGTCACACTGGTCTTGACGGCCCTTATTCTGCTGGCGGCTTTTTCCAGTCTGATTGCGTTTCGCTTCGGCGCGCCCTTGTTGCTTCTGTTCCTGATCATCGGTCTTCTGGCGGGAGAGGATGGTCTCGGCCTGCATTTCAACAATCATTCGGTTGCCTATACCATCGGTTCGCTGGCGCTGGCGGTGATCCTGTTCGATTCCGGCTATCACACGCCCTTGCAGGCCTTTCGTCAGGCCGCGGGACCGTCGATCACCATGGCGACCTTCGGCGTGTTGCTGACGGCGGGCAGCTTCGGGCTTCTGGCAGCTTGGATCCTGAATTTTTCCCTGTTGCAGGGGCTGCTGCTCGGCTCCATCGTTGCCTCCACCGATGCGGCAGCGGTGTTTTTCCTGCTGCGTATCGGCGGCATTAACATTCGCGACAAGGTGCGATCATCGCTGGAAGTGGAATCGGGCACCAACGATCCCATGGCGATCTTTCTCACCATGGCGATTGCGGGCATGTTGTCGGCGGGCAAGGATCACGCCGGTTTCGATATCGGCGTGGTGCGGCTGTTTCTCGAGCAGATGGGGCTTGGCCTCATTCTCGGCCTGCTCGGTGGTGCTGCCATCGTGGTGATCGTCAAGAAAATTCCGATCGATCGCGGATTGTTGCCGATCATCGTGCTGGCGCTGTCCATGGTGGTGTTTTCCTATACAGGTGCCATCGGCGGCAGCGGCTTTCTCGCCGTCTATGTCGCAGGTATCTATGCTGGAAACCGCAAGATCCCCGGCAATGCCAGCATTACCCGGTTTCAGGAGGGTATGACCTGGCTGGCGCAGATCATCATGTTCCTGGTGCTTGGGCTTTTGGCCACACCGTCGCAGTTCATCGGCATTCTGGTGCCCGGTGTCGTGCTCGGCCTGTTTCTCGTCTTTGTCTCCCGTCCGCTGGCAACATGGCTCTGCCTGATACCTTTTGACTATACCCAGCAGGAAAAAAGCTTCATTTCCTGGGTGGGCCTGCGCGGCGCCGTTTCGATCCTTCTGGCCATCGTGCCGGTGCTCTCCGGGCTCAAGCACGCAGAAACCTATTTCAATATCACCTTTATCGTGGTGATGATTTCGCTGGTGCTGCAGGGCTGGACGATCAAGCCGATGGCGAAAAAGCTCGGCCTGATCATTCCGCCGCGCATTGGTGCCATCGACAAGGTGGAGCTCGATCTGCCCGGTGCCGCCCATCACGAGCTGCTCTCCTATCGCGTTGTCGCCGACAGTCCGGTGCTCAGGGGCGAGCGCATTCCGCGTTGGGCCATGCCCTCGCTGGTAATCCGTGATGGCAAATCCATGCGCTATCAATATGCCGGGCGGCTTCGCGAAAACGATCAGGTCTATCTCTTCATCGCGCCGGGCTATTCGCGGCTGCTTGACCGGCTCTTTGCCAGCAAGGCCCCGGTGGAGGAAGATGACAGCGAGTTCTTCGGTACATTTACTCTCTCGCCCAGCCGCTCGGCGGCAGAGCTTGATGCCGCTTACGGGCCGGGCCTGATCAGCGATGTGGAAAAGCAGAAATCCCTTGCCGAACTGATGGAAAGCCGTCTCAATGGCCGGGCCGAATATGCTGACCGCGTTCGGCTTGGCCATCTGATCCTGATTGTCCGCGATATCGACGAGAACGGCCATATTTCCGCCGTCGGCCTGTCGATGGAAGCGGTGGCGCCACGTGACAATGTGCCGACCTTCCTCAGCCTGACCCGGCTGCTGCAATGGCTGGCAAGCCTGCCCAAAAATGTGCGGAAGCAGTGGCAGGGTTAGAGCATTTTCAGGCAAAGTGCATAGCTGTTTTCCGTCCGGAAATGCGTAAACACAAAGAATTAGAGTATTTCACTGTTTCCGTGAAACAGTGAAATACTCTAGGATATAAAAGCAGGACGTAGGAGAGGGGGTAGCCATTCCCCCTCGGTCCCGTGTAGATTGCGCCTTAGGCAAAGGTCAGGTGATGATGTTCCCCGACATGGGGCAGCTTTTCCGGCTGCGTGTTGGCCTTGGCGATTTCCCAGCCGAATTTTAGCGGATTGCCGGTTGAGGCCCAGATTTCGGCATCATCGATATGGAGCGCCAGCATGGTCAGCGCCGGATCGTTCTTGCCCTCCTGAAACCATGCTTCCACGACAGAGCTCCAGTATTCATCGATCTTGCCCCGGTCATGGCGGATCTCGATTACGCCGGACAGACAGGCGTGATAATCGTGGTTCTTGCCGATGACACAGAACATCGCTCGGCTGCCGGGGCGAAGTGCCTCGGTCAATTCCCCATCGGTGCGGGTGAAAAACCAGATCGTATTGGTTTTCGGATCGCCGTAAGGCGCCATGGGCTGCATGGGCAGGGTGGAGCCGACAAGGCCCAGCATTCCGGCATGAATGTTGTCGATTTCCTTCCACAGCTGGGCGACGGGCTCTTCACGGGCTTCTGACAGACTGACCATGTTGCATGTCCTTTCTCTTGACTGTTCTTCTTGGAAAAGCAACGGCAGGAGCGCGGTATTGTTCCCGCAAAGGCGCGGTCGCATCCCGAGCCTTTCTGCTTGAATGGCGGGGGACAGGGCCTTATAAGAGCGCCACTTGCTTGCAGGCAAAAGGTCGGATCAGCTCCGTCCCGATCACCGCAGATGACAAGCGGAACCTGTGCCTGAGGGCGCGTTCCGGTTTTGAAAAGACGATAAACAGATATCGCAGGGGTGCCATGGCTGGCCATTCACAGTTTAAAAACATCATGCACCGCAAGGGAAAACAGGATTCCGTGCGGTCGAAAATGTTCTCCAAGCTCGCACGCGAAATCACCGTTGCGGCCAAGACGGGCATGCCCGATCCGACAATGAACCCGCGCCTGCGTCTGGCGATCCAGAACGCCAAGGCGCAGTCCATGCCGAAGGACAATATCGAGCGCGCCATCAAGAAGGCCGCCGGCAATGACGGTGAAAACTATGATGAGGTCCGTTACGAGGGCTATGGTCCGGGCGGTGTTGCCGTCATCGTCGAAGCGCTGACCGATAACCGCAACCGCACAGCCTCCAATGTCCGCTCGATCTTTTCCAAGGCCGGCGGTGCACTCGGGGAAACCGGCTCGGTGTCCTTCTCCTTCGACCGCGTCGGCGAAATCGTCTACAAGAGCGAAGCAGGCGATGCCGACAAGATCATGGAAGCCGCCATCGAGGCCGGCGCCGAAGACGTGATCAGCGATGAAAGCGGCCATACGGTGATCTGCGGTTTCGAGGATATGGGCGAGGTCTCCAAGGCGCTCGAAGCCGTACTTGGCGAGGCCGAATCGGTCAAGGCGATCTGGAAGCCGCAAAACACCGTGCCGGTGGATGAGGAAAAGGCCCAGTCGCTGATGAAGCTGATCGACAATCTCGAAGACGATGACGACGTGCAGAACGTCTATGCCAATTTCGAGGTTTCGGAAGAAGTCATGGCCAAGCTCTCGGCCTGATTTTTTCGGATATATGCGGAACAGAAAACCCGGCTGTGAGCATCACAGCCGGGTTTTGTTATTTGATAGTCTCGACGCCTATCATCCTCGGCTCCAGGCCGACGATGAGAAGGGGATAGGTATCAGGCCGCTTCATCACGGGCATTGGCGATGACGCCGACGAGATCGTTGACGATCTGTTCGATCTGGCTGCGGTCGTCGCCTTCGGCCATGACGCGGATCAGCGGCTCGGTGCCGGAGGGACGGATGACCAGACGGCCATTGCGCGCCAGCTGACTTTCAGCATCGGCAATCGCCTCCTTGACGCTTTTCATTTCCAGCGGCTTGCCGCCGGCAATGCGGACATTGCGTAACAGCTGCGGCACGGGTTCGAAACGGCGGCAGATCTGGCTGACGGTCTTGCCGGTGCGCTTGACGGCGGCGAGAATCTGCAAGGCGGCAACAAGGCCGTCGCCGGTGGTGCCGTAATCCGACAGCACGATATGGCCGGATTGTTCGCCGCCGACATTGAAGTCGTGATGGCGCATATGTTCGACCACATAGCGGTCGCCGACCTTGGTGCGTGCCAGCGTCAGGCCCTGATCGTTGAGGAAGCGCTCCAGCCCGAGATTGGACATGACAGTGGCGACAATGCCGCCGCCCTTTAAAAGCTTGTCATTGGCAAAGCTTTCGGCGATCACCGCCATCAGCTGGTCGCCATCGACGATGGCCCCGGTCTCATCGACGATGATCACCCGGTCGGCGTCGCCATCGAGTGCGATACCGATATCGGCGCGCACTTCATGCACCTTTTTCTGCAAGGCGGCGGGATGGGTGGAGCCGCAATCCAGATTGATGTTTGTTCCGTTTGGCGTGTTGCCGATGGTGACAACCTCGGCACCCAATTCCCACAGCGCGGCGGGGGCGACCTTGTAGGCTGCGCCATTGGCGCAATCAATGGCAATCCTTAGCCCGTTCAGCGTCACGTCGCGCGGCATGGTGCGTTTGACGAATTCAATATAGCGGTAGATGTCGCCATCGACGCGCTTGGCGCGTCCTATATCCTCAGCCTTGGCCAGCGGCAGCGGCTCGTCCTGATCGAGCAGGGCCTCGATACGCGCCTCGATCTCATCGGACAGCTTGTAGCCATCCGGTCCGAACAGCTTGATGCCGTTATCGGCAAAGGGATTGTGCGAGGCCGAGATCATGACGCCGATATCGGCGCGCAGTGAGCGCGTCAGCATTGCGACCGCCGGTGTCGGGATCGGCCCGAGCAGGAAGACATCGAGCCCGGCGGCGGTAAAGCCTGCCACCAGCGCCGTTTCGAGCATATAGCCGGAAAGCCGCGTATCCTTGCCGATCACCACCCGGTGACGATGATCGCCGCGCCGGAAAATCGTGCCGACGGCAATGCCGACCTTCATGGCCAGATCGGGTGTCATGGGAAAGACATTCGCTTGTCCTCGAATGCCATCGGTTCCGAAATAACGACGCGCCATTTCAACTCCAAATCCAGAACGTGTCCTTCAGACGGTGCATCTCGCTCAGTCTGTTTCACGCTCAATGCCACAAATGTCGGCAAACAGCACGTAAATTAACGTCAAAGCAGCTTATAAGCTGTGACTGGCGCCTTGAAAGCCAGTGTCGCTTTTATCCTGAAATGGAGCGGATGAATCTGCGTTTCAATTCCATTGAAACGGACCGGTATTTTCGCTTCTTTGGTGCGCAGTTTAT
This sequence comes from Allorhizobium sonneratiae, assembly GCF_023700755.1. Taxonomy (GTDB): domain Bacteria; phylum Pseudomonadota; class Alphaproteobacteria; order Rhizobiales; family Rhizobiaceae; genus Allorhizobium; species Allorhizobium sonneratiae. The sequence goes on from NZ_JAMKOJ010000001.1 coordinate 257,238, forward strand.
CGCCCCTTGCCTTGTTCTGGTCGTATGCTGCCGCAAACAGGTATTCTATGGGGCTTCCCGAAATTCCTTCTTAAAGGATTTTCGTATCGGTCTCTAAAGCGCTTGTAGAGCTATAAATAATCATTTTAAAACCCCTGAAAATTGTTAGGATTTTTTGTTATTATTGCTCAATTTAAAATTAAATTTTGAAATTATGTTTTTGCAAGCTTCACGCGATTTTGTGTGTCTATATTTATACTGGATGATTCGTCATGGGGCCGAAGTCTGAATATTCAGGGGACGTTTATGTTTGAGCAGTATGAATATTATGAGAAAATCTCTGACCATATCGATAAGGTCATCGATTTTATAAATAGTATTCCGGAAAATAAAATTTACGATATAAATTATATCGAAAATTTCATTATTCATGAAATTGGATTGAATAATGAATATCTCGAGCAGCAGCCGCCGGAATTGGGAGATTATTTCGGAAAAGGCCTGCATTTGTGGCAATATCCACGTCAGCTTGCGCGTTACATGGTCTGGTTGTCCTACAACGCGCAAAATATGACGTCGTATTGTGAGATTGGCTGCCGTTGGGGTGGTACATTTATCGTCGTGAACGAGTGGCTGAAAAAGATCGGAGCGCCGATTGAGTTTTCACTTGCAATCGATCCTGTGCCAGCGACACCTTTCATCAAGCGCTATATGGAAATCTCGGACACACCGGTTCATTACATCCAGAACCTGTCGACCTCACGGGACGTCATTGATTATCTCACCTGTGCCAAGCCGTCGATGGTGTTCATTGATGGCGACCATTCCATGAATGGCGTCATGTTCGATCATCTGCTCGTCCGGAAGTTTGCCGATATCATCGTGCATCACGATGTTGCTTCGGATGCGTGTCCCGCAACGACGCTGTTCTGGAGTTATGTCAAACAAGCCGAGGATGGCTTCGAAGCAAGCGAGTTTACGCAGCAGTACGACTCTGTGCCCGGTAATTTCCTGGGTATTGGCGTGCTGAAAAGGCTTTAGCTCTTTGTGACAGAGCCGTGTCGCGAGAAAAGTGTGAAACGGTTTTCCGTCCGAAAATCTGTAACATCATAAGTGAGAGCGGTGCAAACAGGAAAGGGGTATTCACTTTACCTCGGACCAAACTCTCACGCGCGTTACAGTGATTCGCATTCTGTGCAACCGCTTGAGCAGGTTTAACAAAACATAAAGCCCTCGCCGGACTATGGCGAGGGCTTTTCGTTTTACAGAATGCGTAAAATCAATGCGGCTGCGGCTCCATGCCCCCTTCGGCTTCACCAGCTTTCGGGGTGTCTTTCTTGCCGGTTGAGGGAACAGCAGAGCCACGATTGTTTTGGCTGTCGTCACCACTGTCGCGGTTGGGCTTGTCCCCCTTGAGCAGCGCCCGGATTTCATCGCCGGACAGTGTTTCATATTCGAGCAGACCTTCGGCCAGCGTCACGAAGTCATCATGCCGGTCGGTGAGGATGCGACGTGCTTCGGTATAGGCTTCGTCGATCAGGCGCCGCACTTCATTGTCGATCTTCTGGGCGGTGGATTCCGAGACATTGCGGGTCTGTGATACGGAATGGCCAAGGAAGACCTCCTGCTGGTTTTCGCCGTAAGCGACCTGACCGAGCACATCGGAAAAGCCCCATTGCGTCACCATGGCCCGGGCAAGCTTGGTGGCCTGCTCGATATCGGATGAGGCGCCGGAGGTGATGTTTTCCTTGCCGAAGGTGATTTCTTCAGCGACGCGGCCGCCCATCATGATGACAAGGCGCGAGACCATCCACTTGTAGCTCATGGAATAACGGTCGCCTTCCGGCAGCTGCATCACCATGCCGAGCGCACGACCGCGCGGAATGATCGTTGCCTTGTGCAGCGGATCGGCCACCGGCACGTTGAGCGCGGTGATGGCGTGGCCAGCCTCGTGATAGGCCGTAAGCTTCTTTTCGGCCTCGGTCATGGCGGAGGAACGGCGTTCGGCCCCCATCATGATCTTGTCCTTGGCGTCTTCAAATTCCTGCATGGTGACGACGCGCTTGTTGCGCCGCGCCGCCATCAGGGCCGCCTCGTTGACGAGGTTCATCAGATCCGCGCCGGAAAAGCCCGGCGTACCGCGTGCCAGCGTCTTGAGATCGACATTGGGTGCCAGCGGCACATTGCGGGCGTGAACCTTCAGAATTCGCTCACGTCCGACGATGTCCGGGTTCGGCACCACGACCTGACGGTCGAAACGGCCGGGACGCAGCAAAGCGGGGTCGAGAACGTCGGGACGGTTGGTGGCGGCAATCAGAATGATGCCTTCATTGGCCTCGAAACCGTCCATCTCGACCAGCAGCTGGTTGAGCGTCTGTTCGCGCTCGTCATTGCCGCCACCCAAGCCTGCGCCGCGATGACGGCCAACAGCATCGATTTCGTCGATGAAGATGATGCAGGGAGCATTTTTCTTCGCCTGCTCGAACATGTCGCGCACACGGCTTGCACCGACGCCGACAAACATTTCGACGAAATCCGAACCGGAAATGGTGAAGAAGGGCACATTGGCTTCGCCGGCCACAGAGCGGGCGAGCAAGGTCTTACCCGTGCCGGGCGGACCGACGAGCAGCACGCCGCGCGGTATCTTGCCACCCAGGCGCTGGAACTTCTGCGGATCACGCAGGAATTCGACGATTTCCTCAAGGTCCTGCTTGGCTTCGTCAACGCCGGCAACATCATCAAATGTGACGCGGCCATGCGCCTCGGTCAGAAGCTTGGCCTTGGATTTGCCAAAGCCCATGGCGCCGCGCGAACCGCCCTGCATCTGTCGCATGAAAAACAGCCAGACGCCAAGGATCAGCAGCATTGGCAAAAGCGTGCCGAGATAGCTTAGGAAACCGGATGAGCCGTCGCTTTCGGGGCGCGCGACGATCATCACATTCTTGCTTTGCAGCTTGTTGAGCAATTGGTCGTCGATAACCGGCGCATAGGTCTGGAAGGCAGCACCGCTTTCGCCATAGCTGCCGACAATGCGGTTGCCGGTGACGGTAACGTCCCGCACACGGCCCGAATCCACTTCGCGGACAAACTGCGAATAGGGAATCTCGCGCGAGCTTGTCTGCGAGGGGGACGTCTGGAACATGCTGAACAAAGCCACCAGCAGCAAAGCGATGATCGCCCAGAGCGCCAGATTTCGTAAATTTGGGTTCATTGAACTCCCCGGAATATGCCCGGCGCGACTGCGCGCCGTAATGTCAGAGTATAACATAGGTTTGTCTGAACGCCTTGCCAAGGCAAAGCACGCATCATGGCTTTTTTTCCGTTGAATCTCCGGTGAAACAACCGGGTTTCAGGGGAGGGGCGGCAAAAAGATCGCAAAAAGCCATGGCAAGCTGCCTTTCAAAGCCTGGCAGAAAGTCATGATAGGGCGCAATTATCGGTTTTATTTCAAGAGTTGCGGTTGGCATGTGCGGATGAATATGAGGCTGCGTCCGCAGAGCCCGCTCCAGAAGCGAAGGTTCGTCCCCCTTTCTTGCCGCAGGACGGGTTTCTGCCGCGGCGCCAACAGTGACCGCTTTCTCCGATCGATTGGTGATTTCAAACCGTCCGTCCCAAAGGATCGTGCTGCCGGGATCAAGCTCAAGCCGTGGAAGATTGCGATCCTCGCGCAAAAGCAGCAGGCCGTCGCGATGCCGGTGCGCCAGGCAGCGCCCAACGGTCAACCGTGCGCCGGGGGCGGCTTTAAAGAGAGACAGCAGCGCCGTCATCTGCTCCCGGCCCGGGCCGTGCGGACGTCCGCCAAGGCAGGCGGTAAGCCTGCTGATGGCGTGGATATGTGCCGGCGCCGTGTCCTGATCAAGGCTGTCACAGCCCATGCCCGGATGAAGAAGGATCAGACCGGGTGCGATGGGCCTGATATGGTTGCGGATCAGTTCGGCTGCGATCTGGGACAGGCGGTGTCGTGCCTGCCCATCCGCCGTGGCCGGTTCGACCCCGGTAAGTCTGAGCTGTGCCCGCTCATAAGCCGGATTGCTGTTGCTGGGGTCATCGACCCAGCCGTAATTCCTGCTGCTCAGATAGGTTCGGATTGTATCGCGGCGCAGTGTCAGAAACGGGCGGTAGATCCAGACACGGTTGCGGTAGAGCACTGCATCGGCCATGCCGGACAGGCCGGGGGCTGTGGGATTGGATTGGCGGCGGCGTCGCATTTCGATGGTTTCGGCCTGATCGTCGGCGGTGTGGCCGGTGACGATGGCATCGGCTCCAGCGGCAGCAGCAGCTTCGCTCAACAGCCGATAGCGAGCGGCGCGGGCGGCGGCGGAAACACCGGTTTGTGGTTTGGCGCCTTCCCAGACCATGATGGAATGGTCGATGCCAAGTGAGCGGCACAGGTCTGCCGCCTGGCGGGCTTCTTGTGCGGAGGCGGCTCTCAGCCCATGATCCACCGTGGCTGCTGCGAGACTGACAGGAAAGGGCAGGGCAGACGCGGCCTTCACGGCATTGTGCAGGCCGATCAGCAGACCGGTGGAATCGCTGCCACCGGACAGGGCCACAAGAAGGCGAAGTGGCCGAACGGCCTTTTGCAGAAAATCCGCCAGCGCAATCTCAACGGTCGGACAGCAACTGGCATCGCGCGCATCCGTCATGACGTTTAAGGCAGCGTGGGTGTCGACGGCCGCATGGATCAGCAGGCCAGACGCTTCTGTTCGCTGGACGCCTTGTTCAAAATGGCCTTGGAGGCATTGGGATAGCGCCGTGGCACTTCACGCAGCGTGGCGCAGGCCGTATCCTTGTTGTCGAGGGCGGCAAGAGACATGCCGAGTTTCAACAGCATATCCGGGGCCTTGGCCGATTTGCCGTAATCCTGATAGGATTTCAGGAAGGTTTCAGCGGCATCGCGATAGCGGTTTTGCGAATATTGTGCTTCTCCGAGCCAAAAATGAGCGTCGGCGGCACGGGCGCTTTTCGGAAAGCGGCTGATATAATCCTTGAACTCAGCCTCGGCGGATTTGTAGTCGCCGGCCAGAACATGGTTGTAGGCGGTCTGATAGAGGTCTTTTTCACTTCCGCCAGTTGAAGCCTGGGCTGATGTGGCATTCGGTCCGCTGGCATTGTCGCCAAGGCTGCCGTCGATCACGGCGCCGACGGCATCGCCATTCTTGTTGACGTCGAGCGAACCGAGTGTGGTTTCACCCGGCGCGGTGTTGTCGCGCCGGGACGAGCTGGTGTCACCGCTTACCGGAGCGGAACCGGACTGGTTGGCTTGTGGCGCTGAGGCGACGTCCGGGCTGGCCGGTCCGCCTGCGTCACTTCTTTTTTTTTCCAGCTGCTGGAATCGGAACTCGTTGTCTTCCTGGGTTTTGCGCATCTGTTCCTGCATCTGCAGCAACTGATAGCTCATATCCTCGATGCGGCCATTGAGCTGACGCACCTGATCCTGCAATTGCTGGATCTGAACGAGTTCGTTCGACACCGTGTTGTCGATCTGCTGCTGGACCTGAACGACTGGCGCGCCACCCACCGGCTCGGGCGGCGTCAGCGGTTGCTGGCCAAACAGCGAAAACGCATAGGCGCTGGTGCTTGCTTCAGGGACGCAGAGGGCGCTCATTGCCACCAACGAGGCCACGAGAAGTCTCTTCATATCGTCCTTCCTGTTTCTTTCGATCCTTGGCCGAGGACTGAACCTGTCCCTGAATAGGAGGGAAAGGAATACGGTCCGGCTTGGCCGCAGCATTTTCCACTTGCACAAAAAATGCAAGCAAGGGACTGCGAGGAACGTCATGTCATGTGACAAGGGCGGCCATTGGACCGCCCTTGTCTTGCTGATTTCACGCAGAATTTATTACTTGGCCCCACCGAGAACGGTGACTGCGCGGCGGTTCTGCGACCAGCAGGACTCGTCGTCGCACGTGGCAACCGGGCGTTCCTTGCCGTAGGAGATGGTCTTGATCCGGCTGGCCGGGATGCCGCGCGAGGCGAGATAGGCCTTGACGGCGGCGGCACGGCGGGCGCCGATGGCAAGGTTGTATTCGCGCGTGCCGCGTTCGTCGGCATGGCCTTCGATGGTGATCGGATACTGCGAGTAACGCTGCAGCCACTGGGCCTGACGGTCAAGCGTCTGCTGGGCATCGGCGCGCAGCGTGTTGCTGTTGGTGTCGAAGAACACACGGTCGCCGACATTGACGGTGAAGTCCTGCTGCGAGCCGGGCGTGGCAGCGCCAGCGCCAAGGCCGAGTTCGGCGGCATTGTTCGGCAGACCCTTCTTCGAAGCGCAGCCGGCGAGCGCCAGCGTCATGGTCAGCGCGATCAGTGCCGGATGGGTGGCAAGCTTGTGCATACGGCTCATCGCCGGGGTAAAAGTGCGGCTCATCGCCGGTCTCCTTGCAGTGTCAATCATGGCAGTTGTTCAAGTCGCATGTCTTTATGGTTGCCGGACTTTAATCAGATCTGGTTAATCATCGTCAAACAGTTATGGTTAATGATAACTGAAGATTTCCGTCAAAGTCATATCCCCGGCTGGTGAAATCTGTCGGTGCTCTATCGCACCAGACAGATCCTCGTATTTTCTGTTTCGTCGGGAAACGGTTTCGTAATCCCTCGAAAACTCTTGGTAGCGGGCGTCCGGCAAAACTTCTATTCAAGAAGCGGTGACCAGGCAGGGTCCGATGCGAAGGCAGGCGTCTTCACCGTCAGTTCATTATAGCCGGTGAGGTCGATGGAATGCAAATAGGGTCCCGGAGCGCCGGCAGGCTCGCTGAAATACATCAGCACACGGCCATTCGGTGCCCAGGTCGGGCCTTCATTGTGGAAGCCGGTGGTCAAAAGCCGCTCGCCGGAGCCATCGGGTTTCATCACGCCGATGGAGAATTTGCCACCCGACAGTTTGGTAAAGGCGATGAGATCGCCGCGCGGCGACCAGACCGGAGTGGAATAGGCCCCTTGACCGAAGGAAATACGGTGCTGGTTGGAGCCGTCGGCATTCATCACATAGATTTCCTGCTGACCGCCGCGGTCACTTTCAAAGGTGATCTGGCGACCGTCCGGCGAGTAGGAGGGCGATGTGTCGATGGCGTTGGTGCTGGTGAGCCGCGTGGTCGTGCGCGAGCGCAGGTCCATGGTGTAGATATTGGCGTTACCGTTTTCCGACAGGCTCATGATCACCCGCTGGCCGTCCGGCGAAAAGCGCGGTGCAAAGGTCATGCCGGGGAAATTGCCGACCACTTCGCGCTGCCCGGTTTCGAGCTGCAGCAGATAGACGCGCGGCTGCCCACCCTCATAGGACATATAGGTGATTTCCTGCCGGTTCGGCGAAAAGCGCGGCGTCATCACGATGCTGGCATTGTTGGTCAGCATTCGCACATTGGCGCCGTCCTGGTCCATGATGGCAAGCTGGCGCTGACGGTTGTTTTTCGGACCGGTTTCGGAAACGAAGACGATACGGGTGTCGAAATAGCCCTTTTCGCCGGTGATGCGCTCATAAATCGCATCGGCGATGATATGAGCAACGCGGCGCCAGTTTTCCGGCTGGGTATAGAATTGCTGGCCCGCCATCTGCTGACCGGCATAGGTATCCCAGAGGCGGAATTCGGCGCGCAGACGCCCGTCGCCTTCTTGGGTGATCTTTCCAACCACCAGCGCCTGGGCGTTGAGCACCGTCCAGTTCTGCATGTTGGGGGCGGCATCCGGATTGACGTTCTTTTCGATAAAGGCTGAATGGCTGATCGGCGCAAACAGGCCTGACCGCTTCAAATCGGCTTCCACCACAGAGGAAATCTGCGCACCGATGCCATTGGTCGAGGCGAAATCGGTGATCGCGATCGGCATCGGGTTAACGTTGCCCTTGCTGATATTGATCTGCACAAGAGCCATGGCCGGGCTTGAAAATGCACACGCCGCTGCGGCAAGCACAAAGAGGAAGCGCAAGAGGGGAGGGATTTTCATAAGGGCAAGCCTTTCTTGAAACCTGGTCCGGGAAGAGCGCCGGGCTCCGTTCCCTTCGGATTTAAACGATCGATTAGCCGTGGTGTTTCTGCGGCGGTTCATACCACAACCTCTGTTATTCCATGAATTCACTTGGGTCGAAGGTCACCTCGACCTCAGACCATGCGTCGTATTTATCCCGAGGTAGATTCTTGAATGGGGCGGATTTGAGGATAGCGCGCCGCGCACTGTCTTCCAGCATAGTTTTGGTGCTGCCGCTGATGCCATTGGCCGTGATGGTGGGCTCGCCGACCAGGTTGCCCGATTCATCCAGATGGAAGCGCGCCGTGATCGTCGCCCCCTGCTGCAGCTGGGTACCGGGAATGATGTACCAATTGTTCTGGATCTGGCCTCGCAGGGCGTCGATCTCGCTTTGTGACAGCGTCGAGCCCTGGGTGGTCTTCTTGCCGCCCAATGCCGCCTGATCGGTGGAACGTTTTGCCCCTCCGCCTGCGGCATCGGTCTTGTTCAAAAGAGCGGCAATCTCGTCGGCGTTGAAATCGCTTTCCTTCGAGGCTTTCGACTTGGCCATTTTCTGGTTGTGGTCGGCCTTCTTCACGTTCGGTGCCTTGGCCTCTTCGGTCTTCGGCTTTTCTTCCGGCTTCGGCTTGGGATCGGGTTTTTTGGTTTCTTCCGGCTTGGGCGGCGTCGGCCTTACCGCAGGCAGCGGTACGCTGGATGGCAGCGGGGTGTCATCCTGCTTGGGCGCATCCTGAGGCTTGTCCTCGGGTTTTGCCTCTGCCTTGGCATCCGGTTTGGCTGCTGGTGCAGGTGCGGGCTTCGGCTCGGTTGTGGGGATCGGCACATCTTTCGGCACGGGAACGGTGTCTTTAGACGGGGCAATCGCCGTCTCTTCCTTGGCAATATCCTTGACGTCGTTGTTTTCGTTGTCCGGATTGGGCTTGACCTGATCGACCTTTTCCGGGGCTGCGGCAACATCGTCCTGCACCGGACGCTTGTTCGGCGTCGGTGGGGTTTTCAGATCCATCTGGTTGTCGCCGAGATTTTCCGCATTGGGTACGGTGGCCGGTTTTTTAGTCGGCGTAGGGGCGGATTTTTCCCGCTTGGGTGCTTTTTTGTCACCCTGCTGAATCTGGGTCAATTCACTGATCGGGACGAGATCGACCGGCAAGGCCTCGACATCGGCCACCTGCATCGGAGCAGGGGCGCTCAATGTCAAAAGCGCCAGCGCCAGAACGACGCCGTGCAGGATGGCTGATGTGACGAGACTGCCTTTCATCGCGAAAGATCACTTGTCCTGTTCTTGCTGGGTGACCAGGCCGATATTCTTGAAGCCGGCAGTGGAAATCTGCGCCATCACCTTCATCACAGTGCCATAGGCGGCGGTGGTGTCGCCGCGCACATAGATGCGCTCGTTATAGCCGGTCGTGGCGATGGCCTTCAGCTTGTCCACGACATCATTGACGTCGATCTTCTGGTCTTGAATATAAACGTCCCCTTCCTTGTTCACCGAAATGGTGATCGGCTGGGTGTCGGAATTCATCGGGCTGGCCTTGGTTTGCGGCAGGTCGATCGGCACGCCGACCGTCAGCATCGGGGCTGCGACCATGAAGATGATCAACAGCACCAGCATGACGTCGACGAGCGGTGTAACGTTGATTTCGCTGACAAGGCCGCGCTTGCCGCCACGGCTGCGCCTGCCGCGCCGTCCGCCTCCGCCCGCTCCGCCTGCTCCTGCCGACATGCCCATGTTCGTTCACCCTTGGTCCCGGTTCTTCAGCCGCCTTAAGCCCGGCTCGCAGCTGACAGCGCCATGCCATCCATAAAAGGACAAATGACGCTGTAACACTTTAAATTTGCTGCATAATTCCGCAAATTTATCCCGATTTGAGGCATTGTGCAGCGGGCTGGCCGACGCCAGCCTGTTTGCGAGGTCTACCTTATTCTGCCGCCTGCCGCGATTGCAGCTTCTCGTCGATCTGGCGCGAGAGTATGGCGGAAAATTCATCGGCAAAGCCTTCCATGCGGGCGCCGAGCTTGCCTGCCTCGCCGGAAAATTTGTTGTAGGCGATAACGGCGGGAATGGCCGCGACCAGACCGATGGCGGTGGCCAGCAGGGCTTCGGCGATACCGGGGGCGACGACGGCGAGGTTGGTCGATTTTGATCCGGCAATGGCCTGGAAGGAGGTCATGATACCGACAACGGTACCGAAGAGACCGATGAAAGGACCGGCAGAGCCGATGGTCGCAAGCGAGCTCAGTCGGGCTTCCAGCTGTTCGCTTTCACGCGCCATGGTCACGTCCATCGCCCGGTCAATGCGCATCTGCAGGCCGATGGGAGAGCGCGCGCCGCGCTCGAAACTTTTCTTCCATTCGCGCATCGCGGCGACGAAAACGGCAGCAAGGCCGCTGTTTTGCCGCTCGGCCAGCGTGCGATAGAGTTCTTCCAGCGACTGCCCCGACCAGAAGACCTGTTCGAACTGGTCATACTGGCGGCGTGCGCTTCTGAAGCGGACGACCTTGTCGAAGACGATCGCCCAGGTCCATACTGATGCTCCGAGAAGCCCGAGCATGACCAGCTTGACGATAAAGCCTGCCTGCATGAACAACGACCACAGCGTTACATCCTGCGTCGCGGCTGCCAATCCTACATGTTCCATCGCGTCGTTCCCGAAATCCCAAACACCCTGAGCCTATTCCTTTCGCTTGCCCGCCGGACAAACGAAAGGAATAGGCTTTGACAAAAGACCGTGATCATGTGTGTTTCCGCCTTTCGGCAGACATGATCGCGGTCACCAAGAAAAACAGCCCCGCTTTGCCGGCCGGGCCGGTTTTGCCCTTTCGGCACACCGAACAGACAAACGACCTCATGATCCCTTTGACGAAAGAAAGCGGCTTATCCCGCCATTTCCGCCCGCATGGCAAAAGCATCCATCGCTTTCAGCCTGTGCATAGGCCCTGTGACATGGTCCATGGCACGTTATAGTGTGTCATGGAATCCACGCCGCAAGCGGCGCAAACCATTCAGCAGCCCCAAACAACCCAATCCGCCTTTATGGCGTTAATTTTGGTCAAAGGAAGGCGTGCGGCGCACAATCATACCCGCTTCACTAAGACAATATTATAGTTAATAAAACCTTATTCCGGTGCTTTTCCGGCCAGGAACTTTTCCGCGATCGTTTCCGGCAGGCGGCGCGGACGACCCAGCCGGTTGACCACGGCAATTACCACCTTGGCCTCGATCAGGCGCCTTCCTGCCGTTTCTATCGTCTGGCGTAGCACCATTTTCGCGCCGCCCGCCTTTTCGGTGATCGTCTCGATGGTGAGAATATCGTCCATCCGCGCCGGGCTCTTGAAGTCGATTTCCATACGGTGGACGACGAACACAAGCCCTTCCTCGTCGACGCCGATCAATTCGCTCTGTTCGCAGCCGAGGCAGCGCAGATAATCGGTGCGGCCACGTTCGAGAAAATGCAGATAGCGGGCATGATAAACCAGTCCGGAAAAATCGGTGTCCTCATAATAGACACGCTGGTGCAGGCGGTGACCGCCTTCGATCAAATGTCCAGCGATATGAAACTGTTCGGTCATGATCGTATTCCGTTTATCTGGTAAGGCATTGAAGGATATCGTCCATGGGACACAATAAGATCAGGGCAAAGCTGATCTGCGTTACAGGAAGGGCAAGAGTTTGGCAAAAGCAATTCACAGCATGATCCGGGTTCTCGACGGTGAGCGCTCCGTTGATTTTTACCGTTCGGCTTTCGGCTTTGAGATCGCCGACCGTCTCGATTTCGACAGTTTCACCCTGATCTATCTGAAGAATGACGAGAGCGGTTTTGAACTGGAGCTGACGGTGAACAAGGGGCGCAGCGAGCCTTATGCGCTTGGCGATGGCTATGGCCATTTCGCCGTTTCGGTCGGTGATCTCGACGCCGAGCATAACCGGCTGGAAACGCTCGGCCTTGCACCCAACCGGATCGTCGAGTTCAAGCGGGACGAGGTGATGATCGCCCGGTTTTTCTTCATCACCGATCCGGATGGCTACAAGATCGAAGTGCTGGAGCGCAGTGGCCGGTTCCAGTCAATCTGACTGGCAAAGCCGACGGTCAAGGAGCCGGATCAAATCCCAGATCACGCTCATCCCAGCCGAGTGCCTGCATGACATCGGCCCGGTCAGGCGCATCGTAGCGGGTGATAAATTCATCGATCTGCGGCGGTTTGATGCTGGTGCCTGCCAGCATGGCGTGAACCTGACCGCGATGATGGGTCTGGTGCTGGAAAAGATGGGACAGAAGATCGTCCGTCCGCTCGATCTGCAGATGCTCGCCCCGGTGAATAGTCGTGGTCTGGGCAAGCCGCTCCATGGTAAGACCATCGCAAAAGGCAATGAGTCGCCGGTCCACGGCAGACTGGGCGTGTTGGAGAGCCGTTATGCTGTCGCAAGGCTCTTCATGCTCAAAAGCCTTGAAGCCGAGCGTGCCTCCTTCCAGAGCATCGACATAGAACCAGTCGACAATCAGAATGTGATTGAGTGTTGCCCTGAGCGAGGGGAAAAACCCTGTGCGCGGCGCTTCGAATGCGCCGGGCTGTAACTGTGCGCAGGCTTCAAGCAGGCGATGATTGGCAGCCGCATTGTTGCGCGCCAGCTTGCGAAAAACCCGGCAAGGATCGTGGGATATGCCGTCGATCATGGTCGGCTCTGTCCTTCGTGGACGATCAGATGCTCGACCCGTTCTGGAAGTCGTGTGATATAATTCGCCAGAAAGGCAGGGCGGATGTCATGCATGGCAAAGCTGTCCGCATGGGCCGGAACCCAGCGGAATAGCACCTCCGTCGGGCCGTCGATGACCCGGTGAACGATCTCTTGGCGGTGAAAGGGCAGAGGCGTCTTCAGGGTGAGGAGATAGTAGAAACCCAGCTCATGGGCGCGGTAATCGTCAAAGCTGAAGAAGTTTTCCACTGTGAGCAGCAGTCTGTCGATCCCGACCTCGCGGTCCAGTTCCTCGCGCATTTCCCGAATGATCGTCTCTTCTGTGCTTTCGCCGATTTCGGCGCGCCCGCCCGGAAACGCCCAATAGCGGTCGCCCGCGCCCTGCTGCACCAAAACATGTCCTTCCTGGAAAATCAGCCCCGCCACGCGAAAGGAAAAGAGCTGCGGCTTTTTATCAAGCCGTATCATATGGCGCTCGCTGGTCATTTCTCGTCCAGATTGCCGTCGTTCCATACCAGATGGCGCGGGCTCTCAGGCAGATTTTCGATTTCGTCCACGATGAAATAGGGGGGAATATCGAGGGCGGTCAAGGCTTGCCGTGTCGCACGCACCCATTTGAATTCCAGTGCATTGTCACCATCCTGAATGCGGTGGATGATCTCGCTTTCATGAAAGGCCAGCGTTTCGGGCAGGTCCATCAGGTAGTAAAGTCCAAGCTCGTGCCAGTCGCGACCTTCATAATGGAAGAAATTTTCAACGCTCCACAACAGCCGGTGGATGGTGGCTTCGACGCCCAGTTCCTCGATCATTTCGCGCTTCAGCGTCTCTTCCGAGGTTTCGCCGATTTCGGCACGCCCGCCGGGAAAGGTCCAGAAGGGTTCATGCGTGGCGCGATGCACCAGAACATGGCCATCACGGAAGGCAAGACCGGCAATCCGCATCTGGAAAATGCGGCCCGGCTGTTTGATACGGATGCGGTTGTCCGGTTGCTTAGCCAAGATCGATCACCACGACTTCGGGCGGGGCGTCGAAGCGGATTGGCGCGACCGACAGGCCAAGCCCGCCGGAGACGATGAGGTTGCGCCCGCCTTCCTCGACATGGCCATAGACATAGCGCGAACCGTAGCGCGAGGGCACGACCGGCGTCCAGCCGAACAGATTGACCTGACCGCCATGGGTGTGGCCCGACAGGGTCAGCGACACCCGCTCGGGCACTTTCGGAAAGATATCCGGCTCATGGGCGAGCAGAATGACGGGGGCATCATCCGTCACCTGGGCCAGCGTGCCGGGCAGATCGTCCAGCCCCTGAATATGGTGATTGACGTTCAGATAGGCCCATTGGTCCTCCAGACCGGCAACCCAGAAAGGATGGGCATCGCCACCGAGCCGGACCGCGGAATTGGACATGGCATTGATGCCGACGGCGCGCAGCACCCTGTGCGCAATGGTTTCCTTCAGTCGCAGCCTTTGCGCCTCCGGGTCCTGCCACCAGTCGTGATTGCCCATGACGGCATGGACGCCATAAGGGGCCTTGAGCACAGACAGCGCTTTCGCCCAGTCTTCCGGCGCGACCGTGCCGGTGACGAATTTCATCCCCGACATGTAATCGCCGACCAGCAACATGACATCGCCGCCGAGCGTATTGGCGTAATCGCAGATGCGGGCAATGCGTTCGGGCGTCATCCATGGATAGGAGGCATGAAAATCGGCAAGAACCACCAGACGCAGGTTTTGCCCCTTCGGCCATCCGGGCGGCGTCAGCCGATAGCGGGTGGTTTTCAGCGCCAGCATCGGTTCATAGCCGAAGGCATAACCGCCAAGAGACAGAACACCCGCAGCAGATGCGGCCATGAGTTTGATGAAGCTGCGGCGATTGATCACAATATCGGGCTCTGGACTTGATTGTGCATTGGGTTTTGAAAGATTTTTACGGTCGATGGAGGTTGTTATGCTGTAAAACCGCCGCCATCAAGCCTGACGATCATCGGTCTGTCCAATCAATCATCGTCAAGTGTGAGTCGGAACTGCGCCGCCTCGATGTCCTTTGGCGGCTGCATGCCGAGATGTTTCCAGGCAATCGCCGTCAACACCCGCCCGCGCGGCGTGCGCTGGATGAAACCCTGCTGGATCAGATAGGGTTCGATAATGTCCTCGATGGCGTCGCGCGGTTCGGACAGACCGGCGGCAATGGTTTCGATGCCAACAGGACCGCCGCCGAAATTGACCGCAATCATCGAGAGATAGCGGTTGTCGAGCTGGTCGAGACCCATGGAATCGACGAGAAGCCGGGTCAGGGCCGTATCGGCAATCTCGCGGGTCACGGCTTCGGCGCGGGCCACCTCGGCAAAATCGCGCACCCGGCGCAAAAGCCGTCCGGCGATGCGCGGCGTGCCACGGGCGCGACGGGCAATTTCGCGCGCGCCTTCCTCGGTCATGCCAAGCCCCATCAGCCGCGCGCCGCGCCGGACGATCAGCTCCAGTTCCGGCACGGTATAAAAGGACAGGCGCACCGGTATGCCGAAGCGGTCGCGCAGCGGCGTGGTCAACAGGCCAAGCCGGGTGGTGGCGGCAACAAGGGTGAATTTGGCCAGATCGATCTTCACCGAGCGCGCCGCCGGACCTTCACCGATGATCAGGTCGAGCTGGAAATCCTCCATGGCCGGATAGAGAATTTCCTCAACCGCCGGGTTGAGCCGGTGGATTTCGTCGATGAACAGCACGTCACGCTCTTCGAGATTGGTCAAAAGGGCGGCAAGATCGCCCGCCTTGGCGATGACAGGACCGGAGGTGGAACGGAAATTGACGCCAAGCTCCTTGGCCATGATCTGCGCCAGCGTCGTCTTGCCGAGCCCCGGCGGGCCGACGAACAGCACGTGATCCAAAGCCTCGCCACGATTTTTCGCCGCTTCGATGAAGATCTTCAGGTTGGCGCGGGCCTCCGCCTGACCGGTGAAATCATCGAGCGTTTGCGGGCGAAGTGCGGCATCGATGTCTTCGCCACGCCTTTCCGGCGTCAGAACGGGATTTTGCGTGCTCATGTCAGAAGTTCCATATGGGGCACGGTCCGCGCCGCTCGTCTGTCGAATGTCATTGTGGTCTGGCAGCCCAAGGCCCGGTTCTTGAGCGCGATGAAAATATCGGCAAATTCTTCTGCGCTTCGGGCCATTTCATCCAGTGTCTGTTCGATCAGGGCTTCATCTTCCAAAATCAGATCGTCCGAATCGAGCAATCCTGACAGGATGGCCTTCAACTCTTCTTTCGACATTTTGATGCGCCGCCGCGCTGTCCAGATAAATTCCAGAAGCACGCTGCTGTTGATGAAACCGGGCTCTTCTGCCGTCAGGCGCTTGGCGAGCGCCAGCGCCTGTTTTGACTGGATGCTGTCGTCCTGACAGGTCAGCCGCAGCAGAATATTGGTATCGATACCGATCATTCGCTGCGCATCACATGATCGACGATTGCCTCACCGATGGCCTCATCCATCTCGTCAAGAGAAAGCGGCGCCATGCCCGGACGATGGAGAATGCCAGCCAGATCAGCAAGACGCTTGTTCTTGGCCTTCAAGATCACGTCACCATCGCGCACGACATATCTGATCTTGTCGCCGGGTTTCAGATTCAACAGTTCACGTACCTCAGCCGGCACTGTCGTCTGACCTTTTGTGGTCATGGTTCCGTAAAATATGTCCATGGCGCCTCCTTACATTTTTACAATAGTAAGGAAGTCTTCAAAGATCAAGGAATTCACCGCGACAGCTCCTTCAGGCCGAGCCGGATCAGCCTGGCGCTATCGGCATCCTCGCCGCCGTTTTTCAAGGCTGCGGCCACGGCATTGGCCGCCTGATCGCGGGAATAGCCGAGATTTGTCAGGGCCGAGACGGCATCGGCGACAGGGGCGGAGGCCACTCCTTCGCCGATCTCCTGTTTGAGGCCGATGGTGGTGCCTGCTTCTCCAGCAAAGGCAGGGGCCTTGTTTTTCAGTTCAGTCAGGATGCGGATCGCCACTTTCGGCCCGACGCCGGGAGCACGGGAAACGGCGGCCTTGTCCTGCAGCGCAATGGCATTGGCGAGATCGGCGGGCGGCAGGGTGGATAAAACCGCCAGCGCCACCTTCGAGCCGACCCCCTGAACGCTTTGCAGCAACAGGAACCATTCCCGTTCCAGAGCCGTCAGAAAGCCGAACAGCTTCAACTGATCTTCGCGCACATAGGTTTCGATGAACAGCGTCACCCGCTCCCCGGCGGAACCGATCCTGGACAGCGTTCGGGCCGAACAATAGGCGACATAACAGACGCCCTGCACATCGATCAGCACATGGTCGTCGCCGATCTCGTCGATCAATCCTTTGAGTTTTCCGATCATGCTTTACCCTGCCATGATTTTGCGCAGGCGTTCACCGCCGCGATTGTGGGCGTGACAGATGGCGATCGCCAGCGCATCGGCGGCGTCATTGCCCTTGAATTCCGCCTTGGGCATCAGAATTTTCAGCATCATATGGATCTGCTGTTTATCACCGTGACCGACGCCGATCACGGATTTCTTCACCGCATTCGGCGCATATTCGGCGACCGGCAGACCGGCGCGGGCAGGGGCCAGCATGGCAACGCCGCGCGCCTGACCAAGCTTCAGCGTCGCCACGGCATCCTTGTTGACGAAGGTCTGTTCCACGGCGGCCTCGTCAGGCTGGTGGCGGTGAATGACATCGGCCAGCCCGTCATGCAACTGGCAAAGGCGCGACGCGAGATCCATGTCGCCATCGGAGGTGACCGTGCCTGAGGCGACGAAGCGCAGCGAATTGCCAAGCGTTTCAATCACGCCCCAGCCGGTGCGCCTGAGGCCCGGATCAATGCCGATAATGCGAATCAGTGCTGTCATGCCGTTCACTCTAGTGGTTTTTCTGCGAGTCCTGCCAGCAAATAGTGAACAAAACAAAAACATTTATGCGTGCATAGCTCTCATGCGAGGCTGGCATTCCAGGATCGACCTCTTATATGAGGGCTTCACGTCAGTCTGTGGAGCATGACCGATGCAGCCAGTGCCTTTTTCCGTTCTCGACCTGTCCCCTATCGGTGAAGGGCAAAGCGTCAGCGAAGCGCTCGATGCCACGCGCCGCATGGCACAAACGGCGGAAGCGCATGGCTATCGGCGTTTCTGGCTGGCAGAGCATCACGGCATGCCCGGCATTGCCAGCGCTGCTACCTCGATTGTCATTGCCCATGTCGGTGCCGCGACCAAGACAATCCGCATCGGCTCGGGCGGTATCATGCTGCCCAATCATGCACCGATGGTCATTGCCGAACAATTCGGTACACTTGCGGCGCTGTTTCCGGGCCGGGTCGATCTCGGTCTTGGTCGCGCACCCGGAACCGACATGCGCACGGCAAGACTGCTGCGGCGCGATCTTGAAGCGGGGGCCGAAACCTTTCCTCACGATATTCGCGAGCTGCAATTGCTACTTGGGCCGGTGCAGGAAGGGCAGACGGTGATGGCCGTGCCGGGGGTGGACAGCCATGTGCCGGTCTGGCTGCTTGGCTCCAGCCTTTATAGCGCCCATCTGGCCGCGGCCATGGGTCTTCCTTATGCCTTTGCCTCGCATTTTGCCCCCGATCAAGTCTTTGAGGCCATTTCAATCTATCGTGACCGGTTTCAGCC
Organism: Allorhizobium sonneratiae; assembly: GCF_023700755.1. Taxonomy (GTDB): domain Bacteria; phylum Pseudomonadota; class Alphaproteobacteria; order Rhizobiales; family Rhizobiaceae; genus Allorhizobium; species Allorhizobium sonneratiae. Next base: position 275,523 of record NZ_JAMKOJ010000001.1, read on the forward strand.
GTCTGAGATATTGCAAAAACCATATATGATGGTGGGCGTGATGGCTGCCGTTGCTGAAACCGACGCAAGGGCGGCCTATCTCTTCACCTCGGCCCAGCAACAATTCGTCAATCTGCGCCGGAATCTGCGCCAGGCCTTTCCACGACCGGTGGAGACGATGGAGGGGTGGTGGAGCGATATGGAACGGTTCGGGGTGGAGCATTCCTTGCAATATGCCATGGTCGGATCCCCGATGACGGTTGCCGGAAAACTCGCAGATTTTCTCAAGCAGACCGGTGCCGACGAACTGATCGTATCCACGCCTGTTTACGATATCGAAGAGCGGCTTTTGTCACTGAGGTTGATGGCGCAGGTCAAGCAGGATCTGTTCGCAGATGCCTAAGGTGTGTTGACATTGAGCTTTGAGCGGGCTGCAAATGGCAATTTTATGCGCATCCGGTGCTCATGTACTTCAGTACACTCCGCTCCGGTTCTCGAAAATCACCATTTTCGCCTCCCTCAAAGCTCAATGTCAAAACACCCTGGAGCATCGGCCGAAAAGTGGGAACCGGTTTTCGGAAACAACCGATGCGGACACACAATCTGAGAGCATCGTGCCTGCCCCGACTTTCGGCAGGATGCTCTAGGGTCAAAACTCAATCATGATGGTTGTTCTGCAAGGCGTATTTTGTGTCTGAGTAGAAGGAAAGGTGCAGGAAATGCTCCCCATTTTCAAACCTTTCCGACGCCCGCAGGCACAAAATACGCCTTGCCCAAAGGGTTGAACGGGATGGGCCGCCTGATTGCGAACAATGCTCGACAAGGCAAACCGGCCTTGTCTTGCGCTTGTTCGCTGCCATACAATCCCATCCCGTTCAACAGAACACCCATCCTGATTGAGTTTTGACCCTAAAGCATGCGGGACGTGAACGTGTCACTGCACGAGCAGTGCCAAAATCTCTATGGTTAAAAATCAGGATTAATGCCGCCTTAACTATTTCCCGTCAAAATAGCGGTTGCTTGATAAGAAAAATGAAGCCTGGGTCGCCGAAGGCGCGAGGGAGCAACCACGATGAAAATCTCTGTTTTGGCTGTCATGATGGCGGGCATGATTGCTGCGCCTGCACTCGGTGCCGATCTGGTGCAGCCGGATCCTGCTCCGCCCGCCTATGCGCCAGAAATCCGTGTCAGCGACAACCCGTCCGGCTGGTATCTGCGCGGTGATGTCGGTTACTCCTTCAATCATCTGCGCGGCGCCCATTACTATCAGGGTTCGAATGCCAGCCTGGTTGATTTCACCAAGGCAGACGTCAAGAACAGCTATATGGCTGGCGTTGGCGTCGGTTATCAGGTCAACAGTCGGCTGCGCACCGACCTGACCTTCGATTACACCGGAAAATCCGATTTCAATGGCTCGACGCAAGGGTCCTGCGGTGTGGCCTCGGCCTGCACCTCGCGCGACATTTCCAGCTGGCAGGCCTATACGCTGATGGCCAATGCCTATATCGACCTTGGCACCTATAACCATATCACGCCCTATGTCGGTGCGGGCATCGGCGGCTCCTACGTCAAATGGGACGCGCTGCACAATACGTCCTGCGACGACAGCAATTCCAGCAATTGCGATGCGACGGAAATTCATGATGGGCGCGGCAAATGGCGCTTCGCCTATCAGGTGATGGCCGGTGCCTCCATCGATCTGACCTGCAACTGGAAGGCCGATATCGGTTACCGCTTCCGCCAGATTCTCGGCGGTGACATGTTCGGCTACCGTGACAATGGCGGACCCGGCAGCGACAAGGGGTTCACGACCCAGACGGTGCAGATCGGCGCGCGCTATCAGTTTGGCGGCTGCCCTCAGCCAGTGGCCTATGAAGCGCCGCCGCAGGTGCCGCTGGTTTATAAGTAACCGGCATTTTCTCCTGGTTTTAAAGATTTTTCGCCCTGTTCCGACCGTGTTTGGAGCAGGGCTTTCGCTTTTAGAGCTTTTCCGTGTTTCCGCGAAACATTGAAAAGCGATAAAATTTGCGGCAGCGCTCAACGGTTTTCTGACGGAAAAGGCGCTTGACAGATTGCCGACATGCAGTGTTACTAAGATAAGTGTTGATTAGACTAATTCATCATTTAACGATAGCTGGTTTTCTCACGTCATGTTCCGTTGGGGGCGAGGCTGGCGTATCATATTGAATGCAAAACAAGACTCGTTTCTGAGCACTGGAAGCCATTATGACGTCATCGTTGAAATCGCTTTTGTCCCCGGCTGTCTGGCCGGGATTTTTTCTGGCAGGCATGGCGGCTTCCGCCTTTGCCTTTTCCAGCAGTCATCCATTGCTGGTCTTTGTCGGCTTTTATCTGGCTGGCGTGCTTGCGCTTGGCGCATTGGAAAAGCTTGTGCCGCATCAAGAGGACTGGCTACGCTCCGATGGCGAGGCCATGAACGATATCGCACACACGCTGCTCACCAAGGGAGCCGTCGAAGCCCTGTCGGCGATTGCCACGCTGACGCCGCTGATTTCGGCGAGCATTCTCCAGCCGATCCTGAACTTCAAACCGGGTCTTTGGCCGGAGCATTGGCCGCTGTTCTTTCAGGTCGTGCTGGCGCTGATCATCGCCGAATTCGGGCTTTACTGGGCCCATCGCATCGCCCATGAGCGGCTGTTTTTCTGGCGCTTTCATGCGCTGCATCACAGCGTGGAAAAGCTTTGGGTGGTCAATACCGGTCGCTTTCATGTGATGGACAGCCTGTTCAAGGTCTGCCTCAGCCAAGTGCCGCTTTATCTCATGGGCGCGCCTTTGTCGGTCTTTCTCTGGGTGGGGGCGGTCACTGCCTATATCGGCCTGCTCACCCATTGCAATATCAGGGTGAAGACCGGGCCTCTGGATTATGTGTTCAGCACGCCAAACCTGCATCGCTGGCATCATTCGCGCGAGATCTGGGAAAGCAACACGAATTACGGCGAAAACCTCGTCCTGTTCGACCTGATCTTTTCCACCTATTACAATCCGGCCAAGGCGCCACCGAAGGATATCGGCATCAGCGGTCGTGTCGCCAAAGGCTTTGTCGGTCAAATTTTGCAGCCTTTCAGCCAGCGAGGTGTCGCTGAAATTCTCGGCAAGCAGCCTATAGAGTCCAATCTGCCACATGAGGCCATTTCTGAGCAGAAAACTGCTTGACGGGTTCCGCCGCCTTCTATAAAAGCGGCGGCGGGACACCTCTCCCCAACGAGAGGCCAATTACCTGGAAGGGTATACATATGGCTGATATCATCGCCCCTGAAGTGCGTCCGGCTAACACGCATTTTTCTTCCGGCCCTTGCTCGAAGCGCCCCGGCTGGACCATCGAAGCACTCTCCAATGCTCCTCTCGGTCGCTCGCACCGTGCCAAGGTTGGCAAGGAAAAGCTGAAGCTTGCCATCGATCTTACCCGTGAAATTTTGCAGGTTCCTGCCGATTATCGTATCGGCATCGTTCCTGCCTCCGATACCGGCGCTGTCGAAATGGCGCTCTGGTCGCTGCTCGGTGAGCGCGGCGTTGACATGCTGGCCTGGGAAAGTTTTGGTGCCGGCTGGGTGACGGATGTCGTCAAGCAACTCAAGCTCAAGGATGTGCGCAAGTTCGAGGCCGATTACGGTCTCCTGCCCAACCTTGCCGAGGTCGATTTCGACCGCGATGTCGTCTTTACCTGGAATGGCACCACCTCCGGCGTGCGTGTTCCCAATGCCGATTTCATTCCCGCAGACCGCAAGGGTCTGACCATTTGCGATGCAACCTCTGCGGCTTTCGCGCAAAATCTCGATTTTGCCAAGCTCGATGTCGTCACCTTCTCCTGGCAGAAGGTGCTGGGCGGTGAGGGCGGTCACGGTATGCTGATTGTGTCCCCGCGCGCTGTGGCACGTCTGGAAAGCTATGTGCCTGCATGGCCGCTGCCGAAGATTTTCCGCATGACCAAGGGCGGCAAGCTGATCGAAGGCATCTTCACCGGCGAAACCATCAATACGCCCTCCATGCTCTGCGTCGAGGATTATATCGATGCGCTGCAATGGGCCAAGTCGCTCGGCGGTCTCGATGCGCTGATCGCGCGCGCCGACGCCAATGCCGGTGTCATTCATGATTTCGTCGCCGCCAATGGCTGGATCGCCAATCTGGCACAGGTGGACGAAACCCGTTCCAATACATCCGTCTGCCTGACGATTGCCGATCCTGAGGTTCTGGCGCTGCCTGCCGACCAGCAGGGCGCTTTCGCCAAGGGCATGGTCTCCATTCTGGAAAAACAGGGTGTGGCGCTCGATATCGGTGCCTATCGCGATGCGCCTGCGGGCCTGCGCATCTGGGCCGGTGCGACCATCGAAACGGCGGATATGAAAGCGCTGATGCCCTGGCTGACCTTTGCCTATCAGACGCAGAAGGCGACACTTGCCAAGGCTGCGGCCTGAGCCATTTACAGCATCGGACCGAAAAGTGGGAACCGGTTTTCGGAAAAATCCGATGCGAAGACAAGATTTGAGAGCATCGTAAAGAAGTCAATTTCGGCACGATGCTCGATGGCCCTGCGCATCGGCGGGGCCTTTCCATTCAGCATTGATCGTTTGAAACGAACTCTTATTCGGAGGCCTCGTCATGGCACCTCGCGTTCTCGTATCCGATGAATTGTCGGAAACCGCCGTCCAGATCTTCCGCGATCGCGGCGTGGAAGTGGATTTCCAGCCGAAACTCGGCAAGGACAAGGATAAACTTGCCGAAATCATCGGTAATTACGATGGTCTGGCCATTCGCTCGGCCACCAAGGCGACAGAAAAGCTGATTGCCGCCGCCACCAATCTGAAGGTGATCGGTCGCGCCGGGATTGGCGTCGACAATGTCGATATTCCGGCAGCCTCCAAACGCGGTATCATCGTGATGAACACGCCGTTCGGCAATTCCATCACCACCGCCGAACACGCCATTGCCCTGATGTTTGCCGTCGCCCGGCAATTGCCTGCCGCCGATGCCTCCACCCAGGCCGGCAAGTGGGAAAAGTCGAAATTCATGGGTGTCGAAATCACTGGCAAGACGCTCGGTGTCATCGGGGCCGGCAATATCGGTGGCATCGTCTGCAAGAAGGCCATCGGGCTCGGCATGCATGTTCTGGCCTATGATCCCTTCCTCTCCGTCGAGCGCGCTCAGGAAATGGGCGTGACCAAGGTGGAGCTTGACGAGCTTCTGGCCCAGGCCGATTTCATCACGCTGCATGTGCCGATGACCGACAAGACCCGCGGCATTCTCTCGCGCGAGGCGCTGGCCAAGACCAAGAAGGGTGTCCGTATCATCAACTGCGCCCGTGGCGGTCTCGTTGATGAGGCAGCCCTTGCCGATGCGATCAAGGCCGGTCATGTCGCCGGTGCCGGTTTCGACGTGTTCGAGGTCGAGCCTGCCACGGAAAGCCCGCTTTTCGGCCTGCCGAATGTCGTCTGCACCCCGCATCTGGGCGCCTCCACCACGGAAGCTCAGGAAAATGTGGCGCTTCAGGTGGCCGAGCAGATGTCGGATTATCTGGTTAAGGGCGCGGTGTCGAACGCCATCAATATGCCTTCGATCACGGCGGAAGAAGCCCCGATCCTGAAGCCCTTCATCAAGCTGGCCGATGTGCTTGGCGCTTTCGTCGGTCAGGTGAATGACAGCCCGATCAAGGAAATCGAAATCCTCTATGATGGCGACACGGCCAGCATGAACACTCGTGCGCTGACGTCTGCGCTGCTGGCCGGTCTCATTCGTCCGCAGGTGGCCGATGTCAACATGGTGTCGGCACCCATCATGGTGAAGGAAAAGGGCATTGTCCTCTCCGAGGTCAAGCGTGACAAGACCGGCGTTTATGACGGCTATATCAAGCTGACGGTGACCACGGAAAAGCAGACCCGTTCGGTGGCCGGTACCGTGTTCTCCGACGGCAAGCCGCGTTTCATCCAGATCAAGGGCATCAACATGGATGCTGATGTCGGCGCGCATATGATCTACATCACCAATACCGACGTTCCCGGCATGATCGGTTTCATGGGAACGACGCTGGGCGACGCCAAGGTCAACATTGCCAATTTCCAGCTCGGCCGCGACAAGGAAGGTGGCGATGCCATCGCCCTGCTTTATGTCGATGGACCTGTAGACCAGGTCGTTCTCGACAAGCTGACCGCCAATCCGGCAATCAAACAGGCCAAGCTGATGACATTTGCGGTTGAATAAGCTGTCCTGATACTTCGAGATGGTGTACCGGCGGGGTTTTTCCTCGCCGGTTTTTTTGTTTTACTATAAAACTTGATGAAATTACTCTTGTTTTTTCTTGTGACTGCGGTTAGAGCATCGGGCGAAAAAGTGGACACCGGTTTTTCGCGAACCCGATGCGCCCCCAAAAAAAGAATTGAGAGCGTGCAATTCTGTGCATGTTGATGAAGGAGCGGTTTTCGTGTCTGTGACCAAGTTAAAGTCTTTTGTGGCTGGCGCTTTGCTGTCGGTCCTGTCTGGTGCAGCAGCCTTTGCCCAGCCGACGCATTATCCGCTGACGCTGGAGAATTGCGGGGTGAAAGTCACCTTCGACAAGGCGCCGCAGCGGGCGGTGGCACTGGGCCAGAATACGGCGGAAATCCTTTTGATGCTGGGGCTTGAGGACCGGGTGAAGGCCAGCGCCTTCTGGCCGACCAAGGTGCTGCCGGAGCTTGAAAAAGCCAATGAGAAAGTCAAGCTGCTGACGGTCGAGATGCCGACGCTGGAATCGATCCTGGCGGAGAAGCCGGATTTTGTCGCCGCGCAATTGCCGATCCTGCTCGGTCCCGACAGCAAGGTGGCCAAGCGCGACGATCTCGCGCAGCTTGGCATTCCAAGCTATCTTTCACCTGGCGTCTGCGCCACGAAGAAGACGACCGGTGATGTCTATGGCAGCCGTGATGCGCTGTGGAACATGAACCTGCTCTATCAGGAAATCGATGAGCTGTCGCAGATATTCGATGTGGCCGATCGCGGACAGGCGCTGATTGCCAGCTTCAAGGCACGCGAAGCGGCTTTGAAAGAACGGGTGAAAGGCACGAAGGATCTCTCTTTCGTTTTCTGGTTCTCCAGCTCTTCACCATCGGCGGATGCCTATGTCGGCGGCAAGAACAGCGCTTCGGGTTACATTGCCCATCTTCTCGGCGGCCATAACGCCATCACCACCGAGGCCGAATGGCCGACAGTGAGCTGGGAAGGGATCATTTCCGCCAATCCCGAGGTCATCGTTGCCGCAAGCCTTGACCGCAATCGCTGGTCGCTCGACAAGGCCGAAAACAAGATCGCTTTCCTGAAGAGTGATCCGGCGGTCAGCCAGCTTCCGGCGGTGAAAGAGAACCATATCGTCGTCATGGACGGGCAGGCGATGAACCCGACGATCCGCACGATTTACGGAGCCGAACAGGTGGCCGATCAGCTGGCCAAACAGGGGCTGATCCAGTGAACCTGTCTTTTGCCATGGGACGGGCCGGTTTCGGCCTGTTCCTGCTTCTGGGGCTGATCGCACTCACCTTTGTCATTGCCTTGGGCGTCGGTGTGGGCGAGCTTGCCATTCCGCTGCAAACGACGTTTTTATCGATTTCCAATAAACTGGGCCTGACCCATGTGCCCCTCGACCGGATTCAGGAAACGGTGATCTGGGATTTTCGTCTGAGCCGGGCGCTGGTTGCCGCCTGTTGCGGGGCAGGGCTTGCGATCAGCGGTGCGGTGCTGCAATCGCTGCTGCGCAATGCGCTGGCAGAGCCCTATGTGCTCGGCGTTTCAGCGGGCGCTTCGACCGGTGCGGTCGCCATTGTCGTGGTCGGTATTGGCGCAGGCGCGGTGTCGCTCTCGGCGGGTGCATTCATCGGTGCGTTTCTTGCCTTTGTCTTCGTGGCGCTTTTAACCCATGGCGCGCGTGGCGGCGCGGACCGGACGATCCTTGCCGGTGTTGCCGCCTCGCAGCTCTTCAATGCACTCACCTCCTATATCATCAGTACCTCGGCGAATGCCCAGCAGGCCCGTGATGTGATGTTCTGGCTGCTCGGCAGTTTCAGCGGCGTGCGCTGGCCGGAATTTCAACTGATCGTCGTCGTGGTGTCGATCGGTCTCATCCTCTGTCTCATCCATGCCCGGGCGCTGGACGCCTTCACCTTCGGTGACGATGCCGCCGCCTCACTCGGTCTTGCGGTCGGGCGGGTGCGGGTTGTGCTCTTCATGGTTACGGCCTTCATGACGGCAGCGATTGTCAGCATGGCGGGTTCCATCGGCTTCGTCGGTCTGGTGGTGCCGCATGTGGCGCGCTTTGCCGTCGGGCCGCTGCACGGGCGGCTTTTGCCCGCTTCGGCCCTGATCGGGGCGATTTTCATGGTACTGGCCGATATCGTCGCGCGCATCGCCATTGCGCCGCAAAGCCTGCCGATCGGCGTGGTCACCGCCCTGATCGGCGTGCCGTTCTTTGCCGTCATTCTCTATCGCTCGCGGAGTGTGGCATGAGCATCGTGGCGGAAGACCTCGTCTGGAGCGCAGGCAAGAGCGTGATTGTCGATCATGTGTCGATGCGCGTCTCGCCGGGCAGGATTGTTGGCCTGCTTGGGCCGAACGGGTCGGGTAAGTCCTCGCTGCTGCGCCTGCTTTGCGGTCTGCGACGGCCCGATTCAGGCCGGGTTTTGCTGGATGGGGTGGATATGGCAGGGATGAGCCGCCGTGCCATTGCCCGGCGTCTGGCACTGGTCGAGCAACAGGCAGCAACCGAGGCACGGCTTTCAGTGGCCGATGTGGTTCGCCTTGGCCGCACGCCACATCGTTCGCCGATGTCCGGCTGGACTCATGAGGATGATCGGTGTGTGCGTGACGCCATCGACAAGGTCGGCATGGCACACAAGGCGAAGCAGGACTGGCAGAGCCTTTCCGGTGGTGAGCGCCAGCGCGCCCATATTGCTCGCGCTTTGGCACAGGCGCCCAAAGAAATCCTGCTCGACGAACCCACCAACCATCTCGACATCCAGCACCAGATCGAGCTGATGCGCCTCATTCGCTCGCTATCGCTAACCACGGTGATCGCGCTGCATGATCTCAACCATGCCGCCATGTTCTGCGATGAGCTGATGGTGATGCAGAAAGGCCGCATCGTTGCCACCGGCGCGCCGGAAAACGTCTTGACCGAGGATCTGCTGCGCGACGTGTTCAAGGTCGAGGCCCGGCTGGAAACCTCGCCCTATCACGGCAGGCCACATATCCATTTTCTCGTGTGATCTGAGAGCATCGTCCGAAAAGTGGGAACCGGTTTTCGGAACAATCCGATGTTCTATCTTTTCAGGCGGGATTGTTTTTGATCAGCTCTTTTTCCGGCTGTTGCCCTGCGCAATCTGTCACTGGGGCGGCATGTCGCATTGATCATTTATCAGATTGCCCTAATTTGATGTTTGTCAGATTTGCGGCATGATGATTCATCCTTGTCTCGTTTGAGATGGTCTCATGTGCCGATCGGGCAGGGAACGGTTATCCTGAAGAGGGTTTCACCAAGCTCAAGGAGGTGCCGCAGTCATGTTCGCCCATTTCGATCCGGTTTTGCTGGCGCGCATCCAGTTTGCCTTTACGGTCTCCTTCCACATCATCTTTCCGGCCTTTTCCATCGGGCTTGCCAGTTATCTGGCGGTGCTGAACGGGCTTTATCTCTGGAAGAAAGACAAGGTCTATTTCGAGCTTTTCAATTTCTGGAAGACGATTTTTGCCGTCGGTTTCGGCATGGGCGTCGTGTCGGGCATTGTCATGTCCTATCAGTTCGGCACCAACTGGAGCGTGTTTGCCGACAAGGCAGGTCCGGTTGTCGGGCCGTTGATGGGCTATGAGGTTCTGACGGCCTTTTTCCTGGAGGCCGGTTTTCTCGGCGTCATGCTTTTCGGCCGTGACAAGGTGGGGCCGAAGCTGCATTTTTTTGCAACGCTGATGGTGGCGCTCGGCACGCTGATCTCCGCCACATGGATTCTTGCCGTTAATTCCTGGATGCAGACGCCTTCCGGTTTTGCCATGAATGACAAGGGCCAGTTCATCCCGGTCGACTGGTGGGCTATCGTGTTCAATCCCTCTTTTCCCTATCGCTTCGTCCATATGGTGCTGGCGGCTTATCTCACCACGGCGCTGGTGGTCGGCGCGGTCGGGGCCTTTCATCTGCTGCGGCACACCGCGCCGCGCCGTGCTGGCAAGATGTTTTCCATGGCCATGGGCATGGTGGCGGTGGTGGCGCCCTTGCAGATTATCGCCGGTGACCAGCAGGGGCTGAACACGCTGGAACATCAGCCGGTGAAGATCATGGCGATGGAAGGCCATTTCGACAGCCATCCGCATGGCGCACCGCTCATTCTGTTCGGCATTCCCGATCAGGCCAATCAGCGCATGGATTATGCGGTTGAAATTCCAAAACTTTCCAGCCTGATCCTGAAACATGATCTGAATGCGCCCCTCGGCGGTCTGTCTTCGGTGCCGCGCGATCTGCAGCCGCCGGTCATGGTGGTGTTCTTCACCTTCCGGCTGATGGTGGCGCTGGGTTTTGCCATGCTGGGCTTGGGATTGTGGAGCCTGTGGTGCCGCTACAGGGATACGCTGTATAGAAACCGCTGGCTGCATCGGGCTGCCGTCGCCATGGGGCCTGCCGGTTTCGTTGCGGTGCTGGCCGGGTGGGTGACGACGGAAGTTGGCCGCCAGCCCTATACGGTCTACGGCCATCTTTTGACGGCGCAGTCCCATTCGCCGATCGATGCCGAGGCGGTCGGCGCATCGCTGATTGCCTTCATCCTCGTCTATTTCTTCGTTTTTGGCGCAGGCACTTTCTACATTCTGCGGCTGATGGGACGACTGCCGCGCGATCCCACGCCGGAAATCGGCGATGCACCGCTGCGCACCACCGGGATTACCCCCGGTCTACCGGTCAAGACACTGCAGACAGGAGGCTCCCATGGTCATTGATTATGCCTTCATCTGGGCGGCGATCATCGCCTTTGCCGTTCTGGCCTATGTCATTCTCGACGGCTTCGATCTTGGCGTCGGTATTCTGTTTCCCTTCTTCAAGACAAAGCATGACCGCGACCAGATGATGAATTCCGTCGCCCCGGTCTGGGACGGCAACGAGACCTGGCTGGTGCTGGGCGGCGGCGGGCTGTTTGCCGTCTTTCCGCTTGCCTATGCCACGATCATGCCGGCGCTTTACATGCCGATCATCCTGATGCTGCTCGGGCTGATCTTTCGCGGTGTCGCCTTTGAATATCGCTGGCGCACCAAACGCTGGCTCGGTGTCTGGGATGTCGCCTTTGCCGGCGGCTCGTTTGTGGCGACGTTCATGCAGGGCATTGCGCTTGGCGCGCTGGTGCAGGGTATTCCGGTGGCCAACCGGGCCTATTCCGGCGGCTGGTGGGACTGGCTCACTCCCTTTTCCATCGCCACCGGTATGGCCCTGGTGATCGGTTACGTGCTGCTCGGTTCCACCTGGCTGGTGTTTCGCACGCAAGGGGCGCTTCGGAGCCGGGCGCGGCGTTTTGCCGTGATCTCAGCCGTGCTGACCGTGCTGGCCATGGGCATTTTCAGCCTGTGGACGGTCATGCTGAAACCGCTCTATATCAATCGCTGGTTCGGCTATCCGAACATGTTCTTCAGTATCATTGTGCCGCTGCTTGTGCTGGGCTGTGCCTATCAGATCTATCGCGGATTAAGGGATGATCGCGACCATCTGCCCTTTGTCGCCGCCCTTGGCCTGTTCGTGCTCGGCTATATCGGCATCGGCATCAGCTTCTATCCCTATATCGTGCCGGACAGCGTGACGATCCAGGATGCGGCAGCCCCCGATTCCAGCCTGAAATTTCTTCTCGTCGGAACGGCCTTTCTCATTCCGATCATTCTCCTTTATACGGGATATGCCTACTGGGTGTTCAGGGGCAAGATCGATCCAGATGAAGGGTATCATTGATGACAAAGCGCAGCCTCCCCCAACGTATCCTCTGGTTCATGATTTTCTGGATCGCCGGTGTGGCCGTCATCGGTGCGGTGGCCGCGTCCATCCGGCTGGTGCTGATGTCGAACAATGGCATGATCCATTGAAGTGGAAGGGTCTCACGCGGCTGCATCCTGCTTTATCGGATAAATCGGTTGCTCTTGATGAGGCTTCTCTTTTACCGGCCGTCCTGCATCTCCATATAAGGCGCAGGATGTTGAGGATGAAAGGATGGGGATGGTCATGCGGCTTTTAGAGCGTAATCCGACCGGCGTGAAACGAGGACCGAAGAGTGCTCTCTGGAAAATAGCGGCTGTGGTCCTGTTGGGTCTGTCGGTTGCTCTGACGGCAACGGATTTTGCCGAGGCACGCAAGGCCAGCAGTTTCAGCGGGTTCGGCAGTCGCGGCAGCCGCACATGGTCGGCACCGTCCACCACCACGACGGCCCCCTCTACCGCAGCGCCGATCCAGCGCAGCACCACGCCGAATTACGGCGCGCAGCCCGGTATGGCACAGACGGGCAGGGGCGGCTTTTTCGGCGGTTCGCTGATCGGCGGTCTGCTGATGGGGGGTCTGTTCGGCATGATGCTCGGCCACGGCTTTTTCGGCGGCGGCGGTCTCATCAGTTTTCTGTTCCAGCTTCTGCTGATTGCCGGTGTCGTCATGCTGGTCAGGCGGCTTTTCTCGGCTTCGTCTGCCGCGCGCGGCGGGGCGGCCTCGATGCGCGGCATGGGTGGTGGGAATGGTTTTCCCATTCCGCCGATCGGTTCGGGCGCGCGTGCAGGCCCTGTGGCAGGAAGCGTTGCGCGCGGCGACGAGATCGGCATAACGCCGCAGGATCTCGATCATTTCGAAGCGCTGCTGAAGGAGATGCAGCGCGCCTACAGCGCTGAGGATTATAACGCCCTGCGCCGGATCACCACGCCGGAGGCGATGAACTGGCTGACGGAAGAGCTTCAGGAGACTGCCCGCCGCGGTCTTCGCAACGAGGTGTCCGGTGTGACGCTGTTACAGGGTGATGTTGCCGATGCCTGGCGCGAGGGTCAGGTTGATTATGCCACCGTGGCGATGCGCTATGAGGCCGTCGATGTCATGCGCGAGCGTGAGAGCGGTCGGGTGGTGGAGGGCGATCCTGCCCATGCGGGCCAGTCGGTCGAGGTCTGGACTTTCCTGCGACGAGCGGGTGCTCCATGGGTGATTTCGGCGATCCAGTCCTCGTGATCGAGACTGTTTCTGGCGAAAACACGAAAGCGCCGTTCGTTTTGTAAACCGCACGGCGTTCAAGAGATGCGTGAGAGGGCTGCGGCCCTCTCTCTGTTTATGGGCACTGCTGCATTTGTCTCGCATAAGTTTCGGTGATGGCGGCAAAACGTCTGGCGCCCTGTAGCGCTTCCGGACGGGCGCGATAGGCTGCCCGCAAATAACCATCCTGACCGGAATGATAGGCCAGATACAGATGATAGGCATCGCTATAGGGAATGCCGAGGCGCATATGGCTTTGATAGTGGTACCAGCCGATGAAGCGGACGGAATCGGCAAAATTGGTGCGGCTGGCAAACAGGCGTCCGGTTTCGCGCTTGTAGCGGTCCCAGGTGCCGTCCAGCGCCTGCGAATAGCCATAGGCTGTGGATATGCGCTTCCACGGAATGAAGCCCAGCAGATAGCGCCGCGGTGGGCGCGCGCGGGCACGGAAACCCGATTCGGTGTAGATTGTTGCCATCAGCACCGGCACCGGCACGCCATATTCGCGTGATGTGGCGCGGGCGGCCCGCTTCCAGTTGTCGAAAACCCCATCGCGTTGCTCGAAGATGGCGCAGGCATTGCGGGTATATCTGGGCGGCTGGGCACAGCTTGCAAGCGCCAGCAAAAGGGCGAGAATCAGGAACTTACGCATGACACCTGTCCCGAAATCGGCCTGAGGTCCGCATGACCGGCATCCACTCAGGCGCTCTTCGTTTTGCCTTACAGCCCCTTGCGCCATACATTGGCACAGGGTTTGGCTGTAAAACTCGTGCACTAGAGCCTATTCGTTAAAATTTAACGAAAAGTTTGCTTTTCTCCTGACACGGTTCAAAGCTGTGGACAGACACGTGTAAAGACTGGACGAACGGCAAATCTGCAAGCCTTTGCCATGGATTGCTGCAGGACCCGCTTGAGATGCGGCGGGCAAAGGGCTATTTGGTTGGAAAGACGGCAGACAGGTTATTTGGGAACGCAGTCCGATGAACAAGACAATGCATAATCGTCAGCGCTGCGCATATCTGGTTGCTGGCCGGGTTTCTGGCCTGAAAGCCTCGTTGAGCTGTGGTTTTGCCATACTGCTGGCGGCAGGGATTGGTCTTGCCTGCGCCCCGGCCATGGCAGAGACCAATGCGGCTAAGGGACCGCCGCCCATGGCCTTCATCAAGGGATTGAAGGCGCCGATCCTCGCCAATCGGCATCGGGTTGAGCCACATGCCGCCTTCCAGACGATCGTTTACCCGGATTCTGCCGGTAAAGGTGAAAATACGCTGACGATCGAGATCGGCCTTTCCGGTGGTCCGCGTTACAGTCAGGCGGCGGCCAGCAATGATGCGCCGGATGAAATGAAGAAAATGCTGCCCGGTGTCGATATGAAGATCGTTCCGGGGCTTCGGGAAAACAATTATGGCGTCTATGGCATTGCCACCGGCACGCTTGGTAAAAACGGCGGAGCCTGTGTTTTCGCCTGGCAGGCCATGGCCAGCACCACGACCTACCAGAATTACGATCCGGTCGGTGATCCCGGTTTCATGAACCTGCCGGTGCGCATCACGCTGCGTTATTGCGATGCCAAGGCAACGCCGAAGGAATTGATCGCGCTGATGGATCATCTTTCGCTGCGCACCATCACCAGCAGCAGGCTTGATCTGCTGCGCTAAAGCGTTGTCACGGTATCAAGTGTGACACCGTTTTTCGTCCTGATAGTCTTTGGACCCGCCTTTACAGCGCCGTGCGCCCAATATGGCGCACAAAGGTCGCTGTAACACTTTTAATCACCTGCATCATTTTCACCTTAAATCTCACCCGATTTCAGGAATGATGTCGTAGCTGTTATTCACTGCTCTGTCCGTGTTTGAGCGGGCAGAGAGCGCCGCAGCCGCCAATGCCGGGCAGGGCATAACGCAGGCAGCAGACGCGGCGCTGTTTCTGCATGGCGCCCGTTTGCGCATCGATCCTGTGCTGGACAAGTCCGTATAGTGGGTTTTTCGATCCGTCCGGTCGCAATGGCGGATCGAGCAGGCGGCGGCCTTGCGCCGTCAACTGCGGTCGGTCTGAGCCGCCGATCTCGTCGACGATCCAGTCGAGATAGCTTGCGGCATTGTTCCACAGCAGACGTTGCGACAGGCCGCAGGCTTTGGACATGGCCGGGATAAGACGGTCCAGATGACCGTGCAGCAGGCCCTCGAACGCCTCTTCGATCTCGACCTGAGGAGTAAACTGTCCCGCATTTTGCAGAAGAAACCCCTCTGGTCGCGCGGTTTGCGGATCGAGCAGCACCGACAATCGTTCAAGCCCGACCGGCAGGACCAGCCGCAGCTCCAGCCAGAAGAGCGTGGTGGCGATGACCAGTGTGCTGAGATAAATCTGCGACCAGAATGACAGAACAGCGCGCTGATCCGTGCCAGAAGGAAAGCTGTCGGCAAACGGCGCGATCGCCTGCATGAGCCGATCCCGATCGGCAAGATCGGCGCAGGGAAGGGGCGGGTGCTCCGGGCGAGGATTTTTCAGCAGGAAGCGCCCCTTGATAAAGGCATAGCGCTGGCCTGTTGCCTCGTCCAGCAGACCGGCGAGATCGGTTGGTGGTCCACCATTTATCTTCGCCCGCTCATTCACGGCCGTCTGTCGTTTCGGCGCAACTGTCACATCCGTCTCTCCTGACAGCATTTCAGGCATGCCTGATAAAAAGCAGGATGCTGTCGAACAGATGGTGACAGTATAAACTATTCTCTTTTGGTCAAGTTATTCTGCCGCCATTCACTTCAATGATGCACCAATGCTGACGGTGGCCGAAGTTCCGGCAATCAGGCGCAGCGAGGCGGGTGGCGCATCGAGATGGATGCGCACCGGCACGCGCTGGGCCAGACGCACCCAGTTGAAGGTCGGGTTGATGTTTGGCAAAAGCCCGGAGGACGAGGAGCGCTCGCTGTCCTGAATGCCGGCGGCAATGCTGTCGACATGGCCGGCAAGTGGGGTTGGATCATTCATCAGGAGAATGGTTGCCTTGTCTCCCTTGTGGATGCGGGTCAGTTTGTTTTCCTCGAAATAGGCTTCAATGCGCAGAGAATCACTGTCCACCAATGCGATTTTTGCTGTGCCGCGACTGACGAAATCGCCGGGTTTCAGCTCGAGATTGGTCACGGTGCCGTTGACGGTGGCGGTGACATCGCTGCGGTCGAGATCAAGCGCTGCCGTATCGCGTGCGGCCTTTGCATTGTCATAGGCGGCCTTGGCCTGAACTTCGGCGGCAGCGGCCTTTTCCTTGGCTTCGGCAGAGCCGGACGCGCCCAGTTTTTCCTGTCGCTGGCGTTCAAGAATGGCTTCGTCCCAGGCGGATTTTTTCTCCTGCAGGCTGGCTTCTGCTTCGGCCAGCGCCAGCTCGAAACGCTTGCGGTCAACACGAAAAAGCACCTGCCCCTTTTGGACCGTCTGATTGTCCTTGACCATGACATCGGTGACGAGGCCGCTGACATCGGGGGCGATGTTGACGATGTCGGCGCGCACACGGGCATCCTGCGTCCATGGTTCCTCCATGTAATAGGTCCAGAGGTGGCGACCGACAAGAACAGCGGCGGCAACGACAATCAGGGTGACGCCCATGCGGGCGAAAAGCTTCAGCATATTCATGATAGGAACCAGTGATTGAGAGAAAGGAGAGCGCCGACCAGAAGCACGTAAAGTGCCAGATCGAACAGGCCGCGATGCCAAACGAGCCGGTAGAACCCAAACCAGGCGAGAAGCCGGATGATGAGGCTGTTGAGGACAAGGGCGATCAGCATGGCAATCAGCAGACGCGGTACGTATAGTCCATAAATTTCGATAGGCATGGAGGCTTACTCGGCAGCAATGGCGAAAGAGGAGGCGTGGCGGGGATCGGCTTCTTGCGGCGGTGTCGCCGTGGGAAACAGCACCCGGCGGATGCCGACAAGAGCATCGATGACAGCGCGGCGGTCAGCGTTTTCATCCTGGACAGTGACAGATCCGGCCGGGTTGGAAGCCGGGAGATGAGGATCTGTACTCTGCAAGAGCGGTGAGGGGATTTGCCCGGTCCGGCTCGTGTGAAGGGCTGCATCGATCGATTGGCGCAGATCCTCCGGGGCGGACAGAGTCTTGGCGCTGCGTGCCTGCCGCTTGTAGTGTTCGGCAATGCCGTGCAGAACCGCGACCACATTGTCTTTGATCGTGGCCGGCAGGTGCGGGCGCATATCCTGAAGGATTGCCACATTGAGGCCGAGGCGCAGATCGGCAAAGCCGTCGACATCGGCAAGCTCACGGGCATTCATCGCGGCAAGGCGCGGCACGAGCTGGCCCAGCCGGTCGAGATTGCGGGTGGCCAGCCGATAGGTGCCACCGACAGCGGCACCCGAGGCCATATCCGCCAGATCCTGCCAGCCTGAGCGCAACAGTCGCCGCGCCGCCAGCTCGGCACCGAAGGGGTGGGTGAGGCGGTTCCAGGCCAGCGCAAACCCCAGACCCAGCACGGTGGCAAGCCCGCCATTGGCGAAATTGACCATATTGGCGCTGTAACGATCCTGAAAGCCGATCAGCGTGGCGACATTGACCGCCAGAAGCAGCCCCATCATGCCGGTCTGCGGATTTGTGATCGCCGTGCCGAGATAGAGAAAGAACGGAGCAAGCACCATCACCATGATCGGAAAGCTGGTGACCATGGGAAAGACGCCATAGACATAGACAAAGGCGACGGCAACGGAGAGCGCCGTCCAGAGCGTCATGGCGCGGATCATCGGCGCGGGTCTGTCCTGAGCGGCGAAAAACGAGCCGGCCACAGCAGCCATGGCGACAAAGCTCGATCCCTGCGCAAAGCCCAGCGCCAGCCAGACCATGAAGGAGGCAAAGGTACCGCCCACCACGACTGCGGCCTTGAGCAGCAGCAGAGCGCGGTCATGGTGGCGACCGGAGGAGACAGGTTGGTGGGTCAGAAGCGCGCTATCCGGCAGGGTGGCTTTGCCTGAGCCGATGGCGTTGGCCAGCACGATGCAATCGTGCCACAGGCTGATGATCTGGCGAAGGCGTGCGAGCAGGCTGGTATAGAGGAGGCCGCTCCATGTCTCATTCTGGCAGGTGGCTTCCAGAGCGCCAAGACGCTGAAGGAAAATCTCGGCTGTCGCGGGTGCGCCGCCGGATTTTTCTCCGATCCATTCGGCCACCTCGGAAAGCAGGGTGACCAGGGGAGCTGGCAGGTCGCCCTCCTGCTGCTTCAAGGCATGCAGGCGGTCGGCCAGCGACGACATCTGCGGCAGAAGCATCAGCAGGCGGCCGCGCAGGGCCTTTGCCTGCGCGCGGATATCGCGTGCGCCATGGTCATAGCCAAGCTGGCTGATGATCAGGTCAAGGCTGGTGACGTCGGAGGCCAGCGCCTGCCGCTTGATCGGTGTCAGTGGGCTTGCACCTTCGCCTTTCAGGATTTCGCCGGCCCATGCGGCCGTATCGGCCAGCCAGCCATCAATACGGTCCTTGAAAGGGCCGCTCAGGCTTGCCGGAAACAGCAGCGTGTTGACCAGACTGGCGCAGACGATGCCCAGAATGATTTCCTCGGAGCGCGAAAGCGCCGTGGCGAAGACCGTGGCGGGGCTGGTGACGGAAGACAGCGCCACCAGCGGCAGGGTATAGCCCGCCAGCATGAAGACATAGCTGCGGGCACGCCGCTCCAGCATGGAGAAAAACAAAAGCGTGCCGGTCCAGAGCGATACGGTGATCGCCAGCAGGATCGGCTTGTCGGCCAAAAGCGGCAGCAGAGCCACAGAGGCAGCCGCACCGATCACGGTGCCGAGCGCCCGATAAAGCGCCTTGGAGCGGGTTGCCCCGGAAAAGGGATTGGAGACGATGTATACGGCAGACAAGGCCCAGTAAGGCCGTTCCAGATCGAAGGACAGCGCCAGATAGAGCGCCAGCATGCCGGCGATGAAGGTCTTGAGAGAAAAGAGCCAGTCGCGTGTGGTTGGCAGTGTCATGGCCTAGTCCTTCTGTTCGGATCCGACGCGTTCAGCCGAGCAACGTTCCTGCATCTGGTCCAGAATCTTCAGGAACAGCGTCAGTTCCTCCGGGCTGATGCCAGACAAGACGGTTTCCCGTTCGTCATCGAACAGGGCTTCGATCCGCGCGGCCATGGTTTCGCCGGCCTCTGTCAGCCACAGGCCCTTGGCGCGGCGATCGTTCGGGTCATCGCGCCGCTCGACAAGGCCGCGGCCTTCCAGCTGATCGAGAAGACGCACCAGCGAGGGGCCTTCAATGCCGACATGTTCGGCCAGAGCAATCTGGCGAATGCCGCCGCCAAGGCGGCTGATCCAGATCAGCGGTGCGGCGCAGGCTTCCGAAAGCCCATGCTGCACCAGCGCCGCATCGATATGGCGGCGCCAAAGCCGGGCATTGGTCAACAGCCGGGCGGTGAAAAGACGGCGAAGGGATTTGATATCTGTCATGTCAGCTAGATAGGAGAAAAATAATTAGGATACAAATGATTTTGATGCTTATCATGCTGCATAGGCGAATATCGGCTATGCGAAAAAAGAAAGGCAGATTCATCGCGTGCCTGTTGATTGCATAATCCCTTAAACCTGACTCGAGTGAATAAGAAAATTATGCAGCAAATATAAATATTTACAGAAAATCTTTGTGCGCCATTTATGGCGCATGGCGCGTAGAGCTTTTCAAGGTTTCACGGAAACACGAAAAAGCTCTCACTCATTGTTTTTCCGCATTTCCGGACGGAAAACCGTTTCACACTTTTCTCGGGGCAATGCCCTAGCCTCAGATGCGCCCGGCTTGTCTGATAAGGGTTGACCAGCGGCCTGGAGTCATGCCGAAAGCCCGGCGGAAATGGCGGGTGAAATGGGCCTGATCGGCAAATCCGACGCTGAAGGCGATGTCTGCCAGGCTGAGGCCGTCGATGATCAGCGACTTGGCCCGTTCCAGACGCCGCATGATGACATAGCGGTGCGGGCTGGTTCCGGTCAGCCGGCGAAATTGTCGCGCCAGTTCATAACGATCAAGCCCGGTCGCCGCCTCAAGATCGGTGGATCGGACGAGGCGATCGGCATGGCTGTCGAGAAAATCGCGCGCCAGCTGTACAGCCTTTTGCGCCGAGGCCCGCAGGGGCCGTGACGGATGCTGGGCATGTGCCTCAAGCCGGGAAACGATGCGCATTGTCGCATCATCCATCAGCAAATCCGTCGGCTGCTGCTCGAGATCGCCAAGAAGGTCGGCCAACGCCTGCAGCAGCTGTTTGTCCTTGACGATGGGATCGGAAACGAAAGGCAGGCTGTTGCGGTGATGACTGGCGGAGCCAATCACATGCGGGGAAAGATAGACCATGCGATAGATCAGGCCAACCTCGGTTCCGGCTGCGCCGTCATGTACCTCATCGGGATGAAGGACAAGGATATTGCCGGGCTGGCTGAACCGCGACGAGCCCCTGTAGCGAAAGGTCTGGACCCCATGCAGCGTCAAGCCAAGGGCATAGGTATCATGCCGATGCGGGGAAAAACCATGGCCGTGAAAGCGCGCTTCCAGACGCTCCATGCCGCCCGGCGTCAGTGAAATGCGCATGCCGTCGTTCAATGGTCCGTTACACGAATGTTCAAGACCGCTGAAGGTGTCCGGCGATAGGAAGGCTTGATGTTGAAGACCGGTGAAGGAGTTGGCCTGCATGTTCGAAACCAAGATTGCCCTTGTCGTTCGCGATGATCTTGCTGTCTGGCAAAAGCTGAATGTAACCGCTTTTCTGACAAGCGGCGTCGTCTCGCAGGCGCCTGATATCATCGGTGAAGCTTACCGGGACGGTGCCGGGCATGTCTACAATGCCATGACAATTCAGCCGATTATTGTTCTTGTGGCCGGTCAGGCTCAGCTCAAAACCATTCTGAACCGGGCATTGGAGCGGCAGATCGTGACATCGGCCTATATAGAAGAGATGTTTGCCACAGGCCATGACGCGGCCAATCGCGACGTTTTTTCCCGGTTCACGCCGGACACGGCCAATCTCGTTGGACTGGGTTTACGCGCCGAGCGCAAGATCGTCGACAAGATCACCAAGGGCGCAAGAATGCATCCGTGACATTAAGGTTTTCACGGCAGGCATGGTTCAATCTCTGTTAAAATGGTAGCGGGAGGCGGACTTGAACCGCCGACCTTGGGGTTATGAATCCCACGCTCTAACCACCTGAGCTATCCCGCCATGCTTTCCTTGCAAAGGGCCGGTTGGTGCCCGCGAAAGCGATGGGCGGCTTATAAGGCGTGGTTCCCGGTAAAGTCAAGCGACTTTCACAGAAAAATGGGCCGTCGGGTCATGGGCCTTTCAAGTCTTTGTTTTTCATGCGGCAACTGGCTTCGCCAGCAGGCTTTGCAAGGCCGCTTCCGCATCGGCGCGTCGCTCGGAACGATCGATGAAACCGCCGCCGTAAACGCGGGCATCCTCGCCCGGTGCCGAATAGAGGACGCAGGCCTGACCTGGGGCAACACCGGCCTCGCCAATGGCGAGATCGACGTAAAAACCGTTTTCATCCCGATTGAGGCTGGCGGGAGCGGGCGGGCGGGTGGAGCGCACCTTGGCAAAGCAAGCAAAGCCGTTACGGGCGTCCTCCTCGATCGGGCGGTCGCCCAGCCAGTTGATGTCGCGCAGATAGACGCGCCGTGTTTCCAGTGCTTCTTTCGGGCCTACGATCACCCTTTTTGAGCGGGCATCGAGATAAATCACGTAAAGCGGCTCGCCAGTGGCGACCCCCAGACCTTTGCGCTGGCCGATGGTGTAATGCAAAATGCCCTCATGGCGACCGAGCACGCGCCCGTCGAGATGGACGATTTCGCCGCTCAGGGCCGCATTCGGCTTGAGCTTGGTGATGATGTCGGCATATTTGCCCTGCGGGACGAAACAGATGTCCTGGCTGTCGGCCTTTTGCGCCACCACCAGCCCCATCTCCTCGGCCAGCCTGCGGGTTTCGGCCTTGGACATGGCGCCCAGCGGAAAGCGCAGATAATCGATCTGCTCCTGCGTGGTGGCAAACAGGAAATAGCTCTGGTCGCGCTCGCTGTCGACCGGGCGAAACAGCGCCCTGTGGCCTGCATTGCCGGGAAGGGGCAAGGCCTTGGAGCGGATATAATGGCCGGTTGCCAAGGCATCTGCCCCCAGCTCCCTTGCCGTGGCCAGAAGATCGGCAAATTTGACCGTCTGATTGCAGGCCACGCAGGGGATCGGCGTTTCCCCGGCGATATAGCTGTCCATGAAGGGATTGATCACGGTGTCGCGGAAGCGCTGCTCGTAATCCAGCACGTAATGAGGAATGCCCAGCGTTTCGCAGACCCGGCGCGCATCGTCGATATCCTGACCGGCGCAGCAGGAACCCGCCCGGTGGACAGCGGCACCGTGATCGTAAAGCTGGAGCGTGATGCCGAGCACATCATAGCCCTCGCGTTTCAACAGTCCCGCAACAACGGAACTGTCAACGCCGCCCGACATGGCAACGACGACGCGGGTGTCTTCGGGCTTCTTGTCAAAATCCAGCGTGTTCACGGCTCTTGGTCTTTCGATGGGCTTTTTGTTTTGGCGCAGGGTCTCACCGCAAAACCGGGCCCTACTTTTCGGTCCCATGCTCCAAGCGTTATGGTGATGCAATGATCCTGTAAAGGCCATATAGGAAAGACGAGGGATTGACGCAAGTTTTGCGTCCTTTCACCCGTCCCGTCCGTCCTGTCGTCTCAACGCAGAAGAGATGGAAAGGCCTGCTCTCCATCTCTTCTTTGCAATCGTTTTATCCCTTCATGCCTGAGGCGTGTCGGGAGAACGGTCTCAGCGACCGCTGCGGGCGGCGCCGCCACCCTGCTGGCGCTGGCGGTTGCCGCTGCGGGCCGGGCGGTTGTTGCCGCCGGGCTTGCGGTTTCCGGGCTGGCCCTGGCGCTCGCCCTTGGCCTCGTCGCGCGGGCCGCGTCCGCCCTGCGGGCGACCGTCCTTGCGCGGCTGGCCACCATTGCTGTGATTACGGTTGTTGCCGCCACGGCGGGCCGGGCGGGCCGGACGTTCGAGGCTGGCATGGGGCTCACCGCTGGCAATGGCGATCTCAATGCCCATCAGCCGCTCGATATCGTGCAGCAGGCGGCCTTCATCAGGTCCGCAAAAGGCAATGGCAATGCCGTCGCGACCGGCGCGCGCGGTGCGGCCGATGCGATGCACATAGGCGTCCGGCACTTCCGGCAGGTCATAGTTGAACACATGGCTGACGGCGGGAATATCGATACCGCGGGCGGCGACATCGGTGGCGATCAGCGTCTTGATCGAGCCATCGCGAAAACCCTTCAGCGCCCGTTCACGCTGGCCCTGGCTCTTGTTGCCATGGATGGCGGCAACGGAATGGCCGGTCAGATCCAGATGCTTCGTCAGCTTTTCCGCACCATGCTTGGTACGCAGGAAAACGATGGCGCGGCTGTCGGGATTGTCGGCCAGCGCCTGTTTCAAAAGCTCGGTCTTGTGGTTCTGACCGTTGACGAAGTGCACATATTGCTCGATCTTATCGGCTGCCTTGCCGGGCGGTGTGACTTCGACGCGTGCGGGGTCGGTGAGAAAGCTTGCGGCCAGATCGGCAATTGCCTTCGGCATGGTGGCCGAAAACAAGAGCGTCTGGCGCTTGGCCGGCACCATCTTGGCGATCTTGCGCAGATCGTGGATGAAGCCGAGATCAAGCATCTGGTCGGCCTCGTCCAGTACCAGATGGGTGACGGCCTTGAGTGACAGCGCATTGCGGGCGATCAGATCGAGAAGACGACCGGGCGTTGCCACCAGAATATCGGTGCCGCGCTCCAACTGGAACTGCTGCTTGTTGATCGAGGCGCCACCGACGACCTGATTGATCTTGAGCGGCGTCTTGCGCAGGTAACTGCGCAGATTGTCGGCGATCTGGTTCACCAGTTCACGGGTAGGGGCGAGGATCAGCGTGCGCGTGGTGCGCGCTTGCGGCCGGATGTTTTCTTTCAGAAGCAGTTCGAGGATCGGCAGGCCGAAGGCAGCGGTCTTGCCGGTGCCGGTCTGGGCAAGGCCAATCAGGTCGCGGCCGGTCAGAACGATCGGGATCGCCTGTTCCTGAATGGGTGTGGGTGTTTCAAAGCCGAGTGCCACCAACGTGGCGACAATGGAATTCGACAGGCCAAGTTCGTTAAAACCGGTCACTTCATATACCTTTCGGGGCGCCGGAAGCCTTGATCCCGCGCCCGCCTTATTGCGGTCGCGTCTGCTTCTGGCGTCAAGAACCCCGCGTGAATTGGGAACTTGTCAGTTGGAAAAATGCTTTCAGGCGCAGCAGGTGACTTTCACCTTATGCAATTGCGCCTTTCTCTTCCTTGCATGATCTGAATGGCAGGGCGCGCTCACGCGGCGGCCGGAAGAAGGAAAGACTGGTGCGGCTTTTGCATGGAAAGCCGCAAAATGTCAAGCGCCCGCATCAGACTGCGGGCGTTTTTGCTCAGTTCGGGTCAATGAAAGCCTCGAAAGGCTCCCGACTATAATGATCAATCCGGGCACACCCGCACGCGGTAGCCATAGCCATAATAATCATGGCGCCATTCATAATGGCAGGCCGGTACATAGACCTGGCGATAGATAACACGTGGCGGCGGTGGCGGTGGCGGCGCATATTCGGGATAGTAATACACCGGCCGGTGATAGGTGTCATTGATGATGGCGCTGCCGATAATGCCGCCCAAAGCGCCGGCAGCAACACCGCCCCAGAAATGCGGGCGGGCATCGGCGGCAGAGGTGGAGGCAATCAGGGATACGCCAACCACGGTCGCAAGGAGGCCCGCAGACATGGTCTTATGCAATACGGACATGATGTTATCCTTTCAAAGCGTTTCTCCGAGGAGATGATGGTGATCCTCGTCCCCAAACTCGGCGCTTTAATGGTCACTTTGCGGCATAAAGATTAAATGCCGTTCATCTCCGGTTTAGGCTCAAACCCCAATCAGGATGGGCGTTCTGTCTGAGTTTTGACCTTGGCCGCGCTCTTGTGGCAATAAACTGCAGGCCGACGATGACGTGAGTGGCATGAATGCGTCGATCAACAAGACGTCGAAGCCATAACATCATTAAAATCAATAATATATATAAATTTTATTATAATTAAGTTTTTTAAAATATTTGCACCCTAGGGTGGAATGCGCGGCAACGTTTTCTGTGGCATTCCGGAGACATCTTATGACGGTGGCGGATCTTTCAATTGCTAAACGCATCCTTTTGGCCATGGCTCTGCCATTGGTCGCCGTCGTCTATCTGGCGGTCGGGCAGATGGCGCAGACATGGCGTCACTATGACATGATGAGCGGCATCGTGGTGATGACAGGGGCGCTCGATACGCTTGGCACAACCGTTCATGCGCTGCAGGTCGAGCGCGGATTGACGGCGGGTTTTCTCGGCTCAAAGGGTGGCTTGAACGCAGCCGAGCTGAAACAGGCGCGTCAGGAGACCGACCGCAGTCTTGCGCAGATTGCCCGGCTGGAAAGCCGCATGGCCGAGCTTGCGACGCCGCAGCTTCACCGCACGCTGATGCAACTGACAAAAAGCCTTTCCTCTCTTGCAACGATGCGCCAGTCGGTCGATGACCTCGTCAGCAGCGGGGCGGACAGTTTCGGCTATTACACCCGGACCATTACCGAGGCGCGGCAGGCAGAGCGCGCCATGCCGCTCGACGCCATGCCGTTTGCGACAGCCAGGGCGTTTCTTTCGCTCGATCATCTGGAAAACGCCAAGGAGGCTGCTGGACAGGAACGGGGCATGGGCAACGGCTTTATCGCGGCGGGCAAGATGGATCCGGCCCGGTTTTCCACGTTCGTGATGATGGCTGGCGCGCAACAGGCAAGCTTGAGCAGTTTTTTTGCTTTGCAGTCCGAGGCGAAGGCTGCGGCGGACAAGGAACGCCTTGATGTGGTTTCCAGAGATGTCATCGATATGCGTCAGGCACTCATGGCTGGTGGGGCTGCCGCTGACCTCTCTGCTCTCAAGGCAAAAGCATGGTTTGCCGCCACGACGCAGCGCATCAATGTGATGTACGAGATCGAACGCGGCCTGTTGCAGGAGGCCGGTCAGAGTGCGCGCACGGATGCGGCAAAGGCATATCGCAGCCTGGTCGTCATGGTGCTTGTCTGGAGCCTGGCGGGCGTGGCGATCCTGACCATTTCGGTTCTTCTGGGCCTGTCTCTGGTGCGTCCGCTCAAGGCATTGACCGGGTGGATGGCAAAGCTGGCCGAGGGCGATGTGTCGGTCCATGCGATCTCGGCGCGCAAGGACGAGATCGGGGATATGGAGCGTGCCGTCGAGATCTTCCGTCTTGCGGCCATTCGCAACCAGACACTGGAAGCAGAGGCTGAACAGGCGCGTGAGGCGGCAGAGCGCGAGCGTGCCGAGATCCAGCGTCTGGCTGAGGAAGAGGCCGAACGCCTTTTGCTGCAGGCGACCGGCACGCTGGCCGAAGCGCTGCAGCGTCTTGCCGCCGGCGATATGATGTGTGACATCGAAAAGCCGCTTGCTGCGCGGTTTGAAGGATTGCGGCGCGATTTCAATCAGTCGGTGCGGCAATTGCGTGAGACCCTGCTACAGGTCGACGGGTCCGTCTCCGCTGTCGATGGCGGTGCACAGGAGGTGTCCGCAGCCTCCGGCGATCTGTCGCAACGCTCCGAACTGCAGGCTGCCTCGCTGGAGGAAACCGCAGCCGCGCTCGATGAAATCACCGCCAATGTCGCCTCCACCTCCCGGCGCACGGCGGAAGCACGTGGCGTTGCCCATTCCGCCAGCCAGCAGGCGCTCCGTTCCGGCGAGATCGTCGGCAATGCGGTTTCCGCGATGGACCGGATCGAGCAGTCCGCCGAACAGATCACCAACATCATTTCCGTTATCGACGAGATCGCCTTCCAGACCAATCTTCTGGCGCTCAATGCCGGTGTTGAGGCCGCGCGTGCCGGAGAAGCCGGAAAGGGTTTTGCCGTCGTGGCCCAAGAGGTGCGGGAACTTGCCCAGCGATCGGCCAAGGCCGCCAAGGAAATCAATGCGCTGATCCGCAATTCGGCCGACGCCGTCAAGGACGGGGTCAAGCTGGTGGATGAAACCGGCGAGGGCCTGCGCATGATCGGCGATCTGGTCAAATCCTTTACCGGCCATATGGATGCGATTGCCGCCGCCACGCAGGAGCAGTCTGCCGGTCTGGCCGAGGTCAATTCGGCGATCAATACCATGGATCAGTCCACCCAGAAAAACGCCGCCATGGTCGAGGAAATGACGGCGGCGGCGGCAACGCTCGGGCGTGAAAGCAGCAATCTGAAACAGATGGTGTCCCGTTTCACCCTCCTGCATAATTCCTTAAATCAGGTAGGATTTAAGGAGAAAATTATGCAGCAGATTTAGAGCATCGTGCGATCAATATGATGCATTCTGTTTGCTCAAACTTGCCGTCCCACAAGGCGGATGGCGCAGCGCGATGCTATGTCATCGGGCAAGCCATCCAACGCAGTGGGGGGCAAGTTTCAGCAAACCCGAAGGGCCGCATGTCTTTACGTCCTGATCAAGATTTTTCCCTCGCACGTACCAAGCGGTATGCCCTTCGGCAAAAATCTTGATCAGCCCATAAATTCATTGCGGCAGAATGCGTCATATTGATCGCACGGTGCTCTAAAGTGCTACAGCGTCCTATGTGCGTTTTATAAAACGCACGGCGCTGTAGACGGAAAAACCGGCTCGCGCATGGCGCCTGGCGACTGGCAGGCGGCCTGATCGCCGTTTGCAGCCACTGGCCCCCTCAACGCAATGCGTTCAATTCCTGCCGGTGGCGCTGCATCAACAGGAACCGGGCATAATCCTGGTCATAAACCCTTTGACGGGCCGGATCAGGCTGTATGAGCCGGCTTTTCGGCCCCATGCGCTGTCCGGCGGTGGCCAGACCAGCATGAAGCCCGCAGGCGGCTGCGGCATTCATGGCGGTGCCAACCAGAACGGCATCCGTTTCGTCCGCGACCATCACGGAGCAGCCGGTAGCATCGGCATAAAGCTCAGTGAGCAGGGGGTTTTTGACATGGCCCCCGGTGAGATGCAGGCGGGGCAGGGGCGCATCTCCCACCATCATTTCGAGAATTTGCCTGAGGCCCAGCGCAATGCCCAGACAGGCCCGCCAATAGAGGCGGCACAGTCCGTCAAAAGAGGCATCCAGCGTCAGGCCGCTGATCACGCCCCTTAGGGCTGGATCGGCGAAGGGGGAGCGGTTGCCGTGAAAATCGGGCAGCACATCGAGGGTGGCTGCAAAGGGGTCGCCTTCTGCGGCGCGCAGGGTCTGTATGCGCTCAATCACGCGCCGATGCAGGGCTGTCACCGGTTCGCCACCTTGTGCATGAAGGCGCAGAATGTGGTTGAGCAGCGCGCCGGTTGCCGACTGGCCGGCTTCCACCAGCCACAGATCGGCAAAAATCGCGCCGTAATAGGGGCCCCAGAGGCTGTGGCGGAAGAGCGGCTGGTGCGAAAGCGAAATGAGGCAGCTCGATGTGCCGCCGATCAGCGCTACCTGTGCCTGTCTGTCATTGGAAAGATCGGTGGTCCCGAGAACACCGAGGGCTCCGGCATAGGCGTCGACCATGCCCGCCGCCACGACGACCTGTGTCGACAGGCCGAGCGCGTCGGCCACCTCCGGTGTCAGCGTACCGATGGCGGTGCCAACAGCTTGCCCCCGTTCGGGAAGTCCCGCCGTATCGATCAGATCGTCCAATCCGACGCGATTGAGGAAATCCTGCTGCCAGCCGGGACGGGTATGGCCAAAAAAGCTCCATTTCGACGCCAGCGTGCAGAGCGAGCGGGCCGTCGAACCGGTGGCGCGAAAGGTGAGGTAATCGGCAAGGTCGAAAAACAGGCCTCCTTCAGCCCAGAGATCCGGGCGATGCCGTTTCAGCCACATCAGCTTGGGAATTTCCGCCTCCGGCGACATGACATTGCCGGTATGTTTCAGCACCGGGTGATCGATCCGAGAGCATTCCAGCGCCTCAGCACGGGCGCGGTGATCAAGCCAGGCCAGTGTGTCAAAGCGGTGCGGACCTTCTTCCCGCAAGCTCAGAGGCGAACCGTCGCGCTGTCTCAGCACCAGCGAGCAGGTGGCATCAAAACCAAGGGCGGCAATCCTGTCAGGGCTTATGCCGGAGGCGGCAAGGGCTGCGCGGATGGCGTGGATGCAGGCGGCCCAGATCTCGTCGCCATCATGCTCGCCCAGATGATCACGCGGCCGCGATAGCGTGATCATCCGCTCTTCACGGGAGAGAAGAGTACCATCGTCCGACACCACGCCAGCGCGTGCGCTGCCGGTTCCGACATCCACCGCAATCACATAATCCCGCATGACGGTTTGTTTCCATCCCAGATTTTGACTGCATCATTGCTGAAAACGTCTTGAAGCACTGGGCGATTATGCAGTGCAAGGCGCTTTCTGCAGTCAGTTATGCTTGTTTCCGGTGGCCGGTATTTCCTTTTGGCAAATTTTTGTCATAAAAAAAAGCCCATCGGCAAAACCGACGGGCCTCAAGACTGGAGATCAAGCATTCAGCATTCATGATAGCGTCATGCTTGGATGGTATGATACATGTTTTTTGTTAAGAGGCCATTGCTTTTTTGAATTGTGTTTTATTTGTGGCACTCATCGTGACGGCCAGCGTCGCAAGGCGGCCTCTCACATTGGCGTTTTCACGGCAGTCACCTCCACTTCGACCAGAAATTCCGGTCGGGTGAAGCCATTGACGATGAGCAATGTCGAGACCGGTTTCGGGTCACGGATATAGCGATCCCGGACGGCCATATAGGCGGGAAAATCCTCCCGCTTCGTGACAAAGCCGCCAATGCGGATCACATCGGCAAAATCCATGCCCGCTTCGGCAAGGATGGCGCCAATCGCCTGGAAACACAGCTCCGCCTGCGCGGTGATGTCGGCGGGGATCGTATCATCGGGACTGATGCCGAGCTGGCCGGAGGTGACAAGCAGCGCCCCCGGCTCGGCAATCAGCAGACCGTGATTATACTGGCCAAAAGGTTTGCGCACCGACGGCGGGTTGATCGGTTGTCGTGTCATGCCTTGTCCCAGCCGATAATGCCTTTGATTTCGAGAAAATCATGGATCGCCCAATCGGCATATTCGCGACCATTGCCGGATTGCTTGTAGCCGCCGAAGGGGGCCATGGTGTCCCATTCCGGATAGTTGAGATAGACAGAGCCTGCCCGCATCCGCGCGGCAATGCGGCGGGCATGATCGATATCCTCAGACTGGATATAGGCCGCCAGCCCGTAAACCGTGTCATTGGCGATTGCGACCGCCTCTTCTTCATCTGTGTAAGGCAGGATGGAGAGAACCGGACCGAAAATCTCTTCGCGGGCAATGGTCATGTCATTGCGGACATGTCCGAAAATGGTCGGGCGGATATAATAGCCGCGATTAAGCCCCTCGGGACGGCCCGGACCACCGGTGACCAGTGTTGCGCCTTCCTTGATGCCCGCCTCGATCAGCCGCTGG
This sequence comes from Allorhizobium sonneratiae, assembly GCF_023700755.1. GTDB lineage: Bacteria > Pseudomonadota > Alphaproteobacteria > Rhizobiales > Rhizobiaceae > Allorhizobium > Allorhizobium sonneratiae. The sequence goes on from NZ_JAMKOJ010000001.1 coordinate 306,237, forward strand.
ATCTTGTCATACTGGATCTGGCTGACGACCGGACCGAGATCGGTCGCTTCGGAGCGCGGATCGCCGGTGACGAAGGTTTCCGCTTCGGCCCTGGCGTAGGTGAGCGCCTCGTCATGCCGGTCGGCAGGCACCAGCATCCGTGTCGGCGCATCGCAGGACTGGCCGGTATTGCCGAAACAACTGCGCACGCCCTGGCGCACGGCGGCTTCAAAATCGGCATCCGGCAAAATGATATTGGCTGATTTGCCGCCCAGTTCCTGTGCGACGCGCTTCACCGTATCGGCGGCGGTCTTGGCGACGATGATGCCCGCCCGGGTCGAGCCGGTAAAGGAGACCATATCGACATCCGGGTGACCGGCCATGATCTGGCCGACATCCGGCCCGGTGCCGTTGACCATATTGTAGACACCCTTCGGCACGCCTGCGGCGTCCATGATTTCGGAAAAGACAATGCCGCTCAACGGCGCGATTTCCGAGGGTTTCAGCACCACGGTACAGCCGGTGGCAATTGCGGGAGCAACCTTGCAGACGATCTGGTTGAGCGGCCAGTTCCACGGCGTGATCAGCGCCACCACGCCGATCGGCTCCTTGACCACCATGGTCGAGCCGCGCTTTTCCGTGAATGAAAACTGTTCCAGCCCCTTGATCGTCGCTTCCAGATGGGCGCGGCCTGCCCAGGCCTGGGCGTCACGGGCAAAGCTTATCGGTGCGCCCATTTCCCGGCTGACGGCCTGGGCAATATCCTCAAACCGGCGGTTATATTCGTCGAGAATGCGTTTCAGAAGCGCCAGACGCTCCGCCACCGGCCATTGCGAGAAGCTGGCAAAGGCGCTTTTGGCCGCCGCAACCGCCTTATCGACATCGGCCTTTGCGCCGACGGCAATTTCGGTGAAGGCTTCTTCCGTTGCCGGATCGATCACCTCCAGCGTGGCGGGGTGAACCGGATCGACCCAGGCACCGTCGATGAAGAATTTCAGGTGATTGCTCATAACGCCTCCGCTCATTTTTCTGAACAGAAGGTAACGGTAAAAACAGGCCGCCCGCAAGTCGCTTGCTGTCACGCCTGATCGGGATCCTCCGGCAATTGCCAGTCGATGGGGGTCTCGCCATGGCGTTCGAGATAGGCATTGGCCTTTGAAAACGGACGGCTGCCGAAAAAGCCGTTATGGGCCGAAAGCGGCGAGGGGTGGGCCGATTTCAGCACCAGATGCCGGTTTTGATCGACAAATGCCGCTTTTTTCTGCGCGTAAGCGCCCCAGAGAATGAAAACGACATGCTCGCGGGTTTCTGCCACGGCATGGATCACCCGGTCGGTGAAGCGCTCCCAGCCCTTGCCCTGATGCGAGGCGGCGCGGCCTGCCTCCACCGTCAGAACGCTGTTTAACAACAATACGCCCTGACGCGCCCAATGTTCGAGAAAGCCGTGACGGACCGGGGCAATGCCAAGATCGGCCTGCATTTCCTTGTAGATATTGACGAGCGAGGGCGGAATGCGCGTGCCGGGCCGCACGGAAAAGCACAGGCCATGCGCCTGTCCCGGTCCGTGATAGGGGTCCTGTCCCAGAATGACCACCCGCACCTTGTCGATCGGGGTGAGGTCGAGCGCGCGAAAATAATCCGCGCCCTTGGGAAAGATCGTGGCGCCCTTCTGCTTTTCCGCGAGCAGAAACTGTTTGAGATGCTGCATGTAGGGCTGGTCGAATTCCGGCCCGATCGCGTCTTTCCAGCTTTCATCCAGTTTCACATCTGCCATCGTCTCTTCCTTCGGATCAACGTCATTCACATCAGGCCGGGCATGAGATTGAAGAACAGTACCATGACCAGACCGACCACCGAGACGATGGACTGGATGATCGAAATCGTCATGGTTGCCTCACCCATGGTCATACCGAACGATTCCTTCACCAGCCAGAAACCGGCATGGTTGGCATAGTTGAAAAACAATGAGCCGCAGCCGATGGACAGCGCCAGAAGCGGCGCATTCATGGCCTGTGCTGCGGCAAGCGGTGCCAGCAGACCCGAGGCGCCGACAATGCCGACCGTTGCCGATCCTGTCGAAACGGACAGAAGCATGGAAATGATCCAGCCGAGGATCAGCGGTGAGAGCGAAAATTGCTGGCTGAGATGCATGATGGCATTGCCAACGCCAGCGGCGGTCAGCACATGTTGAAAGGCGCCGCCACCGGCAATGATCAGCAGCACATTGGCGACCGGCTTCACGCTGCCGGTCAGGGCAGAGCGCAGGTCGTCGGCGCGGTCATAGCCGCGGCTGCCCAGCACCGCCACGGCAAACAGCACGCCGATCAGCATGGCGATCATCGGATTGCCGAGGAAAGAAGTGATTGCCAGAATGGCCGCTCCCTTGGCAAAGGTCAGTTCGGCAATCGAATTGGCCAGCATCAGAATGGCTGGAAGCAGGGCGGTCAACAGGCTGAGCGCCAAACCGGGCGTGGCCTTTTCGGCGCGTGCACCCTTTGAAATCGCCGAAAACTGCTCGATCAGCGCGGATTCCGGCCGCACCTTCAGCCGGGGCGTCACCCAGGCGCCGTAAATCGGCCCGCCGAGCAGAATGGCGGGAATGGCGGCGAGAAAACCATAGAGCATGGTTGCGCCGACATTGGTCTTGAGCGCGGCAATGGCCGTCAGCGGTCCCGGATGCGGTGGCACCATGCCATGCATGGCGGCAAGGGCGGCAATGACCGGCACGCCGATATAGACATAGGCCGAGCCTTTGACGGCTTTTGCCTCATCCAGCTTGCGTGCAACCGAGAAAATCAGTGGCAGGAGCACGACCAGCCCGACCTCGAAAAACATCGGAATGCCGATGACGAAGGCGACACCGGCCATGGCCCAGGGCAGAAACCGGGTCGACACCCGGTTGACGATCGTCTGTGAAATGCCTTCGGTCACGCCGGTATCGGCAAGGATCTTGCCGAGCATCGCCCCCAGTGCCACGACGATGCCGACCGCGCCGAGCGTGCTGCCCGCACCGCCAATGATCGCCTTGGTCAGCTTGTCTTGCGGCATTCCCGCCAGAAACCCGACGGCAATCGCGGTGAGCAAAAGCGCCAGAAGAGGGTGCATTCTGATCTTGGACACGATCAGGGCAACGAGAAAGACAACCCCCGCAAGGGCGATTGCCAGCAATTGAACATCTGAAGACGACATCATTTCTCCCGCGCGGAACGCCGCGCCTTTCGTTTCAAAGACAGCGCAATCATAAGTCTCTCATCCTTATGTTCCGATGCTGAATCAAGAGCCGGATCAATAACCGCCGTCAGCCTTGCCATTTTCGCCGCGCAACTGCGCCAGATGGCGGGCGGCGGCAGATGCGAGAAGCCCGACATCGCTGGTCATGGAAAGAAAGCCAATACCTTCGTCTTGTGCCAGACGGGCAAGGGCGGCATCGCCGGTCATAATGCCGACCGGCTTACCAAGCGCTTTGACCCGGCAAATAATGTCTCGGATGGCATCCTGAAGTTGAGGCGCATCGACCCGGCCGGGAAAGCCGAGATCTGCGGCCAGATCGGCCGGGCCGATCAGCACGGCATCCACGCCTTCTGTCGTGACGATGTCCTCCAGATTCTCCATGGCCTTGCGACTTTCGATCTGGACGATCAGGCAGATTTCGTCATTGGCGGTGGCGACATAGTCGCCGATGCGTCCGAAATTCGAGGCGCGCCCCAGTCCGGCCCCGAGACCGCGAATGCCCTGTGGCGGATAAAGACAGGCTTTGGCCGCAGCCTTTGCCTCTTCGCCGCTGTTGACCATCGGGATCAGCAGGGTTTGCGCGCCGATATCGAGCGCCTGCTTGATCAGCCAGCTTTCATTGACCGGCAGGCGGACAATGGGATGGGTGTCGAAACGGGCGATTACGGCAAGCTGGGCAGCCAGAAGTGGGATGTCGTTCGGCCCGTGTTCGGCATCGAGCAGCAGCCAGTCAAACCCGGAACCGGCACAAAGCTCGGCCACATGCGCACTTGCCAGCGCCACCCAGAGACCGTGAAGACGTCGGCTCTGGTCTTTCAGCGCCTGTTTGAACCGATTGTGGGGAGCGGGCACGGGAAGCCTCCTGAGAATGATTGCTCTTTCTAAAGCACATTGCGGCTTATCAGCCTCATGCAATGTGCTTTAAGTCTCTGAAGTGTCGCATGTACGTTATCGTTTCATTGAAGACAATGAAACGCGACATGCTTTAGCCTCCTCTGTGGCCAAAACTCAAGGCCATCTCTCTTGCCGGCAGGATCGCGCCTCTTGACGGAGGGATTTCTTCGCGGCTACCTCTTCTTTCGGAGGCTGATCATGGCGCGCAAGGCAGGGTTCAATTCACGGCTGGATGACGCCGCCCGTGCGGGCTGGCTCTACTATGTCGCGGGCCGCACCCAGGATGACATTGCCGCCGCCATGAATATTTCCCGCCAGAGCGCCCAGCGGCTGGTGTCGCTGGCCGTGTCGGAAAAACTGGTCAAGGTCAGGATCGATCACCCGATTGCCGTCTGTCTGGAACTGGCCGAGGCGGTGAAGGAAAAATACGGTCTGAAACAGGTGGAGATCGTGCCGACCGATCCCGGCTCGGAAGCCGCCACCACCGGCATTGCCGAGGCGGGTGCCGAGGAGCTGGAGCGCTGGCTGAAACGGCCTGAGCCGCTGACGCTGGCCATGGGCACGGGCCGCACGCTGCGCGCCGTCATCGACCAGTTGCCGCCGATGGAGTGTCCGCAGCACAAGATCGTCTCGCTCACCGGCAATATCAGCCCGGATGGGTCGGCGGCCTATTTCAACGTCATCTTTTCCATGGCCGATGCGGTGAAAGCACCGCATTTTCCCATGCCGCTGCCGGTCATCGTCTCGTCGCGGCAGGAGCGCGATCTTCTGCATCGCCAACCGCTTGTTGCCCCGACCATCGCCCTTGGCCGTACTGCCGACGCCGCCTTTGTCGGCATTGGCGAAATGACCATGGCGGGGCCGCTGGTGGAGGACGGCTTTCTCAGCAATGGCGAAATGCAGGCCCTGCTCGATGCTGGTGCCACCGGCGAAATCTGCGGCTGGATTTTCGATGGGCACGGAAAGCTTCTCGACAATCCGGTCAATGAGCGCGTCGCCAGCCTGACCATTCCAGACCGCAGCACCGCCACTGTCATCGGCATGGCGCGTGGCAAGCGCAAACACGCCGCCATTCGCGCCGCCATCCTTGGCGGCCATATCAACGGTCTGATCACCGACGAACAAGCGGCCCATTTTCTTCTCACAGAATAAGAACGCCCGCTCTCCTGCGTCTACCTGCTCTTGCTTGTGTCTGAACCTTCCTTGCCGGATTTCAGACGAGAATGGTTACGTCTTTTTCCATTCATGAATAATATCTTAAACAGCATCTTTGCGATGCAGCAACGATTCCGGCTTGACAATCTGTGTATGAAAGTGAGTAATTGCCCACGAGCGAGGCGAATGCTCATTGTCGGGGAGTGATCCCCGGCAAGGAAACAGGTGGCGATGAGGATCGCCACTGACGGTATCTCGAACCGCATTCCGGGCTGGGGGCAGAGAGGCTTCTCCGGGATGACCAATCTTCTGGGAGGAAGATGATGACAATGAAGACCCTGTTGCTGGGCGCCGTTTCGGTGCTGGCGCTTTCCGGTATGGCGTCAGCGGAGACCCTGACCATTGCCACGGTCAATAATGGCGATATGATCCGTATGCAGAAGCTGACGGATGATTTCACCAAGGCCAATCCCGACATTCAGCTGAAATGGGTGACGCTGGAAGAAAATATCCTGCGTCAGAAGGTCACCACCGATGTCGCCACCAAGGGTGGCCAGTATGACATCATGACCATCGGCATTTACGAAGCGCCGATCTGGGGCAAGCAGGGCTGGCTGGTGCCGCTCGACAAGCTGACCGCCGACAAGAGCTATGACGCCAACGATCTTCTGCCGGCCATCCGCTCGGGGCTCACGGTCAACGGCAAGCTGTATGCTGCACCTTTTTATGGCGAAAGCTCTTTCGTCATGTATCGCAAGGACCTGTTCGAGAAGGCCGGGCTGAAAATGCCGGAAAAGCCGACCTGGGACTTCATCGCCGACGCTGCCCGCAAGATCACCGACAAGTCCAAGGAAGTCTATGGCATCTGCCTGCGCGGCAAGGCCGGCTGGGGCGAGAACATGGCGTTTCTCACCGCCATGTCCAATTCCTTCGGGGCGCGCTGGTTCAATGAAAAATGGCAGCCGCAGTTCAACACGCCGGAATGGAAAAAGACGCTCGACTTCTATGTCAAGCTGATGAAGGATGCCGGTCCTCCGGGCGCGTCCTCCAACGGGTTCAACGAAAATCTGGCGCTGTTCCAGACCGGCAAATGCGGCATGTGGATTGATGCCACCGTCGCCGCCTCCTTCGTGACCGATCCCAAGGCCTCGAAGGTTGCCAATGAGGTCGGCTTTGCCCTTGCCCCGGATAACGGGCTTGGCAAGCGCGGCAACTGGCTTTGGTCTTGGAACCTCGCCATTCCGGCAGGCTCGAAGAAGGTGGCTGCGGCAGAAAAATTCATCGAATGGGCCACCAGCAAGCATTACACCGATCTGGTGGCGGAGAAAGACGGCTGGGCCAATGTGCCGCCGGGAACCCGTACGTCTCTTTATGACAATCCGAACTATCTGAAGGCTGCTCCCTTCGCCAAGATGACGCTGGAGAGCATCGATTCGGCCGATCCCAAGCATCCGACCGTCAAGCCCGTGCCATATGAGGGCGTGCAATATGTGGCGATCCCGGAATTCCAGGCGATCGGCACCGCTGTCGGTCAGCAGTTTTCCGCAGCTCTTGCCGGTCAGGAAAGTGTCGATCAGGCGCTGAAGACTGCGCAGATGCTGACCGAACGCGAGATGAAGAAGGCCGGTTATCCGAAGAAGTAAAATGCTTCGGTGGGCCTGAGCCTAAAGCATGTCGCGTTTCATTGTCTTCAATGAAACGCGACATGCGAAAAAACACAGGCTTAGAACACGTTGACTGAGGCTGATAAGCCGCCACCTGCTTTAAATCTGCTGCATAATTTTCACCTTAAATCTCACCCGATCCAAGGAATTATGCAGGAGGCGGCCCATCCCCTCTGCCCGGTAGGCTGAGGGGATAAGCTCTCACGTGACACATAAACGATAAACACCGTATCCAAGAGGCGGGCTCCATGGCGACCACCCAGACCCACTCCGCAGCCAGAGCGATGATGGCCCCATCGGTCATCCTGTTGTTCATCTGGATGATCGTACCGCTTGGCATGACCATCTATTTCTCCGTGCTCAACTATAATCTGCTGATGCCGGGGGCGCATGATTTCGTCGGTTTTCTCAACTATCAGTATTTTCTGACCGACCCGGCCTTTTTCGCGGCCATTGTCAACACGCTTCTGCTTGTGGGGGGCGTGCTCTTGATTTCCGTCATCGGTGGCATTCTGATGGCGCTTCTGCTCGACCAGCCGATTTTCGGTCAGGGCATTGTCCGCATTCTGGTGATTTCGCCCTTCTTCATCATGCCGACGGTTGCCGCGCTGGTGTGGAAGAACATGCTGATGAACCCGGTGAATGGCTTGTTTGCCTGGGGTTTTCGCCTCCTCGGTCTGCAACCGGTGGATTTTCTCGCCACCATGCCGCTCACCTCGATCATCCTGATCGTTGCGTGGCAATGGCTGCCCTTTGCCACGCTCATCCTGCTCACTGCGCTGCAGTCGCTGGATGAAGAGCAGAAGGAAGCCGCCGAAATGGACGGGGCCGGGCCGATTGCGAAATTCATCTATATCATCCTGCCGCATATGGCGCGTGCCATCACCGTGGTGGTGTTGATCGAAACCATTTTCCTGCTTTCCGTTTTCGCCGAAATCCTTGTGACCACCAATGGCGGACCCGGAACGGACAGCACCAATCTGACCTATCTGGTCTATACCCAGGCGCTGTTGCAATTCGACGTGGGCGGTGCTTCCGCCGGTGGCATCGTTGCCGTGGTTCTGGCCAATATCGTCGCCCTTGTCCTCATCCGCCTCATCGGCAAGAACCTGGAGGCATAAGAGCCATGGCCCGCGCCGTTTCCACCCAACGAAAACTGACTTTCACCGCCATCGCCTGGCTGATCGGGCTAATCATCTTCTTCCCGATTCTCTGGACCTTTCTCACCAGTTTCAAGACGGAAGGCGAAGCGATTGCCTCACCGCCATCCTTCCTGTTTTTCCACTGGACCACGGAAAACTATGCCGAGGTGCAAAGCCGCTCGGATTATCTCAGCCACTTCATGAATTCCGTGGCGATTTCCTTCGGCTCGACACTGCTCGGTCTTGCCATCGCCATTCCCGCCGCCTGGGCCATGGCCTTTTCGCCGACCAAGCGCACCAAGGATGTTTTGATGTGGATGCTCTCCACCAAAATGATGCCGCCAGTCGGCGCGCTGATCCCGATCTATCTGCTGTTCAAGAATTTCGGCCTTCTCGACACCAGAAGCGGGCTGATTGTCGTGCTGATGCTGATGAACCTGCCGATCATCGTCTGGATGCTCTACACCTATTTCAAGGAGATCCCGGGCGAAATCCTTGAAGCGGCGCGCATGGACGGGGCAACGCTGATGAAGGAGATCGTCTATGTGCTCACCCCGATGGCGGTGCCGGGCATTGCCTCCACCGTGCTGCTCAACATCATTCTGTCGTGGAACGAGGCTTTCTGGACGCTGAACCTCACCACGTCGAATGCCGCGCCGCTCACCACCTTCATCGCCTCCTATTCAAGCCCCGAAGGACTGTTTTATGCCAAGCTTTCGGCGGCCTCGACCATGGCGATTGCGCCCATCGTCATTCTCGGCTGGTTCAGCCAGAAGCAGCTGGTGCGTGGTCTGACTTTTGGCGCGGTCAAGTAAACAAGCAATTCCAGCAAAAGTGGACGCCGGTTTTGCGTCCGGAATTGCGAAAAAAAACAAGCAATTCCAGCAAAAGTGGATGCCGGTTTTGCGTTCGGAATTGCGAAAAAAGGAATGTAACCCATGGGCAGCATTACCCTCAAAAATGTCTCCAAGACTTTCGGCGAAGCCAAGGTCATTCCGAATATCGATCTGGAGATCGACAATGGCGAGTTTGTCGTCTTTGTCGGTCCGTCCGGCTGCGGCAAATCCACGCTTTTGAGGCTGATTGCCGGGCTTGAGGATGTCTCCGGCGGCAAAATCATGATCGATGGCGCCGATGCCACCGAGAAAAAGCCCTCCGAGCGCGGCCTTGCCATGGTGTTCCAGTCCTATGCGCTCTATCCGCATATGAGCGTGCGCTCCAATATCGGCTTTCCCTTGAAAATGGCAGGCGTCGACAAGGCCGAGATCAACCGCAAGGTCGAGGATGCCGCCCGCATCCTGAACCTGACCGATTATCTGGAGCGCAAGCCGCGCGCACTGTCCGGCGGCCAGCGCCAGCGCGTCGCCATCGGTCGCGCCATCGTGCGTGCGCCGCGCTGCTTCCTCTTCGATGAGCCTTTGTCCAACCTCGATGCGGCACTGCGCGTCAATATGCGCCTCGAAATCTCCGAACTGCATCAGAAGCTCGGCGCAACCTCGATCTATGTCACCCATGATCAGGTGGAAGCCATGACCATGGCCGACAAGATCGTTGTGCTCAATCGCGGCCATATCGAGCAGGTCGGCTCGCCGATGGAGCTTTACCGAAATCCGGCCAATCTTTTTGTTGCGGGCTTTATCGGCTCGCCGAAGATGAACCTGATTTCCGGCGAGACGGCAAAACGGCATGGTGGCCACACCATCGGCATCCGTCCGGAACATGTGAAGCTCTCCACCACCGAAGGCGCGTGGAAGGGCCAGGTGGTGATTGCCGAACATCTGGGCTCCGACACCTTCCTGCATGTCGATGTCGATGGCATCGGCCAGATCACCGCCCGCACCGATGGCGACATTCCGGTTCGCCATGGCGAAACCGTGTTCATCACCCCGGATGAAAACCGACTCTACCGTTTCAACGAGAAGGGACTTGCCGCATGAGCCAGCGTCTTGACGGCAAATCGGCGCTGATCACCGGATCGGCGCGTGGCATTGGCCGGGCTTTCGCCGAAGCCTATGTGCGCGAGGGCGCAACCGTCGCCATTGCCGACATCAATCTGGAGCGCGCAGAGGAGACGGCACGCGAGATCGGCCCTCAGGCCTATGCCGTGCCTCTCGACGTGACCCGACAGGAGAGCATCGATGCGGCCATCCGCATGGTTGAAGACAAGACCGGCGGGCTCGACATTCTGATCAACAACGCCGCTCTTTTCGATCTCGCTCCCATCGTCGAGATCACCCGCGAGAGCTATGACCGGCTGTTTTCCATCAATGTCGCCGGGTCTCTCTTCATGCTGCAGGCGGCGGCGAAAAGCATGATATCCCGCGGCAAGGGCGGCAAGATCATCAATATGGCGAGCCAGGCAGGCCGTCGTGGCGAGGCGCTGGTGGCGGTCTATTGCGCCACCAAGGCGGCGATCATTTCGCTGACCCAGTCGGCAGGCCTCGATCTGATCAAGCACGGCATCAATGTCAACGCCATAGCGCCGGGCGTGGTCGATGGCGAGCACTGGGACGGCGTCGATGCCCTGTTTGCCAGGCATGAAAACCGCCCTCTCGGTGAAAAGAAAAAGCTGGTTGGCGAAGCCGTGCCCTATGGCCGCATGGGTCAGCCCCAAGACCTCACCGGCATGGCGATCTTCCTCGCCTCCGATGAAGCCGAATACATCGTCGCCCAGACCTACAATGTCGATGGCGGCAACTGGATGAGTTGATCATGGCACATGTTTCAGGCTGCCCTCTGCAACCCTCGCTGATTTCCCGAAATACTGTCAGGACATAATCCCATGACCGTCAAACTATCGCTTGCCTCGCTCAAAGACGCCGCCGCGAAGGCCGCCATTCCCGCTTATGCGCGTGAAAGCCTCACGCCCGGCATCCTCCATTTCGGCGTCGGTAATTTTCACCGCGCCCATCAGGCGATCTATCTGCATGAACTGTTCAATCAGGGCAAGAATCTCGACTTTGCCATCATCGGGGCAGGCGTGCTGGCCTCTGACGCGACGATGAAGCAAAAGCTTGCCGCGCAGGATTACCTGACCACGGTGGTCGAGCAGGATGTGGCGAAAAGTGCGGCCACCGTCACCGGGCCGATGGTGGATTTCATCGCGGCCCCCGATTTCGACGCTATCATCGCAAAGCTGGCCGATCCGGCGATCCGCATCGTGTCGATGACCATTACCGAAGGCGGCTATTTCATCGATCCGGCCACCGGCAAGTTCGATCCGAAACATCCGGCCATTCTCGCCGATGCGAAAAACCCCGATCAGCCGAAAACCGTGTTCGGCCTGATCATTGCCGGGCTGAAGCGCCGCCGTGCTGCGGGGCATGCCCCCTTCACCGTGATGTGCTGCGACAATATTCCCGGCAATGGCGAGGTGACGGAGGCGACCGTGACCGGGCTTGCCGCACTTTTTGACCCGGATTTTGCCCACTGGATTCACGACAACGTCGCCTTTCCCAATGCGATGGTCGATCGCATCACGCCTGCCACCGGCGCACGCGAGATCGACATCACCCGCGACACCTATGGCATTGAGGATCAATGGCCGGTCTTCTGCGAGGAGTTCAAGCAATGGGTGCTGGAAGACAATTTCCCACTTGGCCGTCCGGCTTTCGAGGAGGTCGGCGTGACCTTCGTGCCGGATGTCGCGCCTTACGAACTGATGAAGCTGCGCATTCTCAATGGTGGCCATGCGGCAATCGCCTATCCGGCGGCGCTGATGGATATTCATTACGTGCATGAGGCGATGGAAAACCCGCTGATCCGGGCCTTTCTCGCCAGGCTGACCCATGAGGAAATCATTCCCGTGGTGCCGCCGGTGCCCGATACCAGCCTTGAGGACTATGCCACGCTGATCGAGGCGCGTTTCTCCAATCCGAAGATCGGCGACACGATCCCGCGTCTGGCGCAGGATGGCTCCAACCGTCAGCCGAAATTCATCCTGCCATCGACGGCGGACCGCTTGGCCAAGGGGCTCGATGTGGTGGGGCTGGCGCTGGTCTCGGCGCTGTGGTGCCGCTATTTCGAGGGCACGTCCGACAGCGGCAAGGAGATCATCTTCAACGATGCCAGTGCCGAACGGCTGCAAAAGGCAGCGCTCGAAAGCCGCAAAGACCCGCTGATCTTCCTGGACCTGGATGACATTTTCGGCGCGGTCGGGAAGAACAGGCTGTTCCGGCAGCGCTTTGGCGAGGCCTTGACCGCGCTGCGCAGCCATGGCACGGCGGAAACATTGCAACGCTATCTCGATGGGGCGTTGGGCAACTGAACAAAGGGGTGGCCATGCACCAACCGGCAACAGGGCTGGTGATTTTCGATTGCGACGGCGTGCTGGTGGACAGCGAGCCGATGTCGGTCGAGGTTCTGGTGGCGGCCTTCAACAGGGCGGGTGTCGCAATCGATGACGCCTATGTTTATGAAAATTTCCTCGGCCGCAGCATGGCGACCGTGGTGGAGACGGCAAGAGAGGAATTTGCCCTCACCATCGATGAACGCTTTCTGGATGCGATGCGTCAGGATCTTTATCAGCGCTTTCGCAGCGGTCTGCGCGCCATAGAGGGGCTTACCGCAGCGCTTGACGATCTTGAGCGGGCCGGAATTGCCTTTTGCGTGGCGTCTTCTTCCAATCCCGAACGGATTGTGCTGTCGCTGTCCGTTACCGGGCTTCTGCACCGTTTTGAGCCGCATATTTTCAGCGCCACCATGGTGAAGAACGGCAAGCCCGCGCCGGATCTGTTTCTCCATGCGGCTGAGAGGATGGGGGTGGCGCCTGCTTGCTGTGCCGTGGTTGAGGACAGTCCTGCCGGTCTTGCCGCGGCAAAGGCTGCCGGAATGCGGGCTCTCGCCTTTTGCGGCGCCAGTCATGCCACCGGGCCACGCCATCATCAGGTCATTGACGCGCTTCGTCCGGATGTCAAATTCGATGCTATGGGTGATCTGCTTCACTGTCTGCGGGTTTGAGCAGGCACGGCGTCAGAAGCGGTCCATCTTTCGTTGCACCTTATCGAGAAAGGCCTGCCGCGTCTCCTCGGTGCAATTGTTCATGTCGTAATGCGCCAGAAAGGTGACCGGCGCGCCCAGCCGGATCTGGGCGCGCAGCACCCGTTTGACGATTTTTTTCGGCGGATCACCCGCCAGAAAGGCGCGAAGCGGGGTTGAACCGTAAGTGAAGACGGCGGCGAGCTTGCGGATATGGGAGAGTGTCGGTGTCAGCCGGCCATCCTCCAGCGCAAAACTCACGCCCGGCAGCCAGACCCGGTCGAAATAGCCTTTCAGCATGGCGGGAAAGCCGAAATTCCAGATCGGCGTGACAATCACCAGCGCCTCTGCCGCCTTCAGCCGTGCCACATGGTCCTGCACGGGCAGGGTGTTTTCCGGATAATCGTGATAGATGCGCCGTTCCTCGGCACTCATCACCGGATTGAAGCCTTCAGCATAAAGATCGCAGCCATCGACCTGATGCCCCGCCGTCTCAAGCGCATTGCAGGTTGTGCGATAGAGCGCCCGCCCATAGCTTTCCTCGACCGGATGCGAATGGAGAACCAGAACGCGCATGGATGGGCTCCTTCTGTCGTCAACGCTCCGCAGCCATCAGCCCCGGAAACAGGTAATTCTTGCCCGCCTTGAAATCGAAATCGGGATTGTCCCAGGCGATCATCTTGCCGGGATTGAGCAGGCCCTTCGGATCGGTTTCTTTCTTGAAGGCGAGCTGTACTTCGTCCGTCTGCTTCATGCCGCCTTCTTCCAGCGTATACCGATGCGGGTTGAAGACCGGGCAGCCGTTTTCCTCGTGCAGACGGATGATCTCTTCCAGCCGCTCCTTGCTGGTGAAGCGCACCAGCGGCAGGCCGGAGCACTGGATCTGGCCGTCGAATTTCAGAAATTCCAGATGGCCGATCACCTCGTCGCCGAAGAGGCGGGTCATGGTGTCCACCTTGGCGACATGATCCGGGCCCGGATATTGCACCTGAAGATAGGTGATCGCCGGATCGACCTTCAGCGCCCGAAGCGTCGTGTGGTTCCAGGCCAGTTCATAGGCATGGGGAATGCCCTTCATGCTTTCCACCCGGTCGGAGCGGAAACGGATATCGCCTTTCATTTTTTCGGCATAGGCGACGAAGGGTTCCATGGAGTGTGGCGCCACCATCAGCACCACCACGGACTGGCCTTCTTTCAGGAAGGGCTTGTGCCGGGTGAAATAATCATAGGGAATGGGGGCGGCAATCGGTGCCACTTCTTTCAGCAAAATGCCGTTGCGATGCGTCAGCCCGTCGGCAAAGCGCACCGCCTCCATGAATGTGTCATAGCCGACAATCACATCCACCCAGTCATAGGCAGGGGCAAGCGGCATTTCGATCTCGGTGATGATGCCATTGGTGCCATAGGCATGGCTGACCTTTTGCAGATCCCAGGCGGAAAGCTCGAGCACGCGCGGTTCCGCCTCCATGGTCACGACCCGGAGCCGCAGGATATTGCCGAGGTCGCGCAGGCCCCCCCAGGTGATCGAGCCGACACCGCCGGAACCACCGGCGATGAAGCCGCCCAGCGTTGCCGTCTGGGCGGTGGAGGGATGAAAGCGCAGCTCCTGACCGGAATGGGCCTTGGTCTGCCGGTCAAGCTCGGCCATGATGATGCCGGGTTCTGAAATCACCCGACCCGGCTTGATCTCCTTGATCCGGTTCATGTTGATCAGGTTCAGCACGATGCCGCCGGAAAGCGGCATGGCCTGACCGTAATTGCCGGTGCCGCCGCCGCGCGCCGTCACCGGCACGCCATGGGCAAAGGCCACTTTCAGCGTGCGGATCACCTCTTCTTCATTGGCGGGCGAAACGACGAGATCGGCGCTGACATGATCGAGTTCGGCCTTCAGCAGCGGCGAATACCAGTAGAAGTCGCGGGATTTCTGCTTGACCAGCGCCGGATGATCCTCGACGGCGATACCCTCCAGCTCTTGTTTGATTTTGGCGTAATCGGCCATAGGATAACCTTTCAAATGGTTTGAACCATCAGCGGGTCCAGCTCACGATAATCGGGCAGGCGTGTGTCAATCGCCTTGCCGTCACGCATGACGAGGCGGTCGCTTTGCGGACGCGAGAGAAATTCGCTCCATGTGCGGGCGGAAAAGGCGACCAGATTGGCGCAAAGCCCCGGCGCGATACGGCCATGATCGGCCCGACCCACAATATCGGCGGGGGTGCGGGTGACAATGCGGGCCGTTTCATCAAGCGGATGGTCGAGATGGACGATGCGGATTGCTTCCCGCAGTACCTCGACACAATCGAGATCGCCATAGGCATAGAAGGGATCGCGGGTATTGTCGGAGGCAACTGCCGTTTGCACCCCAGCCGCCGTCAATTCATGAAACAGCGTCACCCCGCGCTGGCGCGGTGTGCGGCCCGGATGCCGGTCCTGCAGATACATGTTGCACATGGGCAGCGAGACGACGGCAAGGCCGGCCTCGGCCACCCTGTCGATGGTGGCTTTGGCCACATCGTCGCTCTGCCGGGTGAGCGAGCAGCAATGACCGACCACGACCTTGCCGTCAAAGCGGTGGCGAAGCTTTGCCTCGGCAATGGCTTTGAGGGTCAGGACCGAGGCATCCTGGGTTTCATCGACATGCAGGTCGATATCGAGACCATGATCGGCGGCGGCGGCAAACAGCAGGTCCAGCCGGTGATCAAGATCGGGCACCATCTGCGTGACGCCGCCGAGAAGCCCGCCATGTTCTTTCAAAACAGCGAGAAGATCGGCGAAAAACACCGGATCGGTGATCTCGTCAAAAGGGAAGAGGGCGGCGGCCTGTAGATCGATCCGCCCCTGCCATGCGCGTTTCAGATCGGCAAAGACCTCGAAGGAAATGCGGTGTTGCGGGGCGCTGCTATCGAGATGGGTGCGGATCAGGCTGGTGCCGTGGGCATAGGCGCATTTCAGCGAAAATTCCATGCGGGCGCGCACATCCTCGGCCGTCCAGTTGGCTTCGCGGTCTTGCTTGACCGAAAACAGGGCACCGGTGAAATCGCCGGTTGGATTGGGCTGGCGCGGCCAGATATGGCCCTTGTCGAGATGGGTATGCATATCGACAAAACAGGGAAAGACCATGCCGTCATCCAGATCGAGCGTCGGCATGGGCATGGGCATGGGCATGGGCATGGGCATGGGCATGGTTGGGGCCTCGGCGCCCCTTGGCACAATCGCCTCGATCCGCCCGTCGGCGATGATCAGATCGGCCTCGATCAGCCCTTCGCGCGCTGGGGCAGAAAAGCCATCGACGGTGATGGTGGGCAGGCGCGCATTGCTCAGGCGATAGCGGGCGGCGTCAGGCAGGGTGGTCAAGCTTGCTTGCATCAGTTTTCTCGCTTCAGGCTGCTTTCATGCCAGCGATGCAGTGCTGCCCATGAGAGAAAGGAGGTGATGGCGAAAATCACCACGCCAAGACAGGAGAGCAGCACAAGGGCGGCAAAGAGGCGGGGAATGTTCAGCCGGTATTGTGCTTCAAGCAGCCGAAAGGCGAGCCCTGAGCCGGCGCCGGCGGAGCCTGCGGCAAATTCCGCCACCACGGCGGCAATCAGCGCCAGTCCGCCGCCGATACGAAGGCCGGTCATGAAATAGGGCAGGGCGGCGGGAATTTTCAGATAGATCAGCGTTTGCCAGCGGCTGGCGCCATAAAGATCGTAGAGATTGAGCAGATTATGATCGACGCTTTTCAGCCCCTGCACCATGTTGGAGAGAATGGGAAAGAAGGCGACGAGAAAGGCGCAGATCAACAGAGCGATCTGGGTTGTTGGCGCATAGATCAGAATCAGCGGCGAAATGGCGACGATGGGTGTCACCTGCAGGATGACGGCAATCGGATAGAAGGCGATCTCGATCCATTTCGACTGGACAAGGAAAATCGCCAGCCCGACGCCGCCGACAAGCGCCAGCCCCAGCGCCATCAGGGTGATCTTCGTCGTCACCCAGAGCGCGGGGCCGAGAATGCCCCAATCCTCATAGAGCGATTTTGCCACTGCCAGGGGGCCGGGCAGAATATATTGCGGCACGCCGGAAACGGTGACGCCGATATGCCAGACCAGAACCATCGCGATGACGACGCCAATTGGCACAACACTTCTGAGCAGCGTATCGCGCGAGACAAACAGCGGGCGGCTCATGCGTGTTCCTCCCCGCCCAGGGCCTCGATCAGACTGTTGGAGGTTTTTTCGCAGGCGCGACGATACTCCTCCGAGGTGCGGTAATGGGCGTCACGCGGGCGGGTGCGATCCAGGGTGAAATCGGCATGAACCCGGCCCGGCCGCGCCTTCATCACCACGATGCGGGTGGAAAGGTAAGCCGCCTCGAACACGGAATGGGTGACGAAGACCACGGTGATGCCGCTATTCGCCCAGAGTTTGAGCACATCATCATTGAGCTTTTGCCGGGTCATTTCGTCAAGAGCGGCGAAAGGCTCGTCCATCAGCAGCAGTTTTGGTCTGGTGACCAGCGCGCGGGCAATCGAGACCCGCATTTTCATGCCGCCGGACAGTTCACGCGGATAGGCCTTGGCGAAATCCTTGAGCCCCACCGTTTCCAGCGCGTCTTCGATGGAAGGCATTGCCTTGGGCTTTGCCATGCCTTGCAAACGCAAGGGCAGATAGACATTGCCCGCCACCGTCTGCCACGGCATCAGCGTCGGCTCCTGAAAGACGAAGCTGATATCGCCGTCCGGCAGGCCGCGGGCATTGATGCGCGAGCTTGGCCAGTCGATGCTGCCGGAGGAGGGCGCACCCAGTCCGGCTATGATCCGCAGCGCGGTGGACTTGCCGCAGCCGGAGGGGCCGAGCAGGCTGATGAATTCGCCCGGCTCCACCGTCATGGTCATGTCGGTCAGCGCCAGCGTGCCGGAAGAAAAGCTTTTCGATACGGATGAGAGCCGTACCAGCGGTCTCTGGCGGCTCTCATGATCGGCAGGCGAAGCGGAGGGCACAGCCGTCATTTCGCCGCCGTCATGCCGACGCCCTTGCAGACGAATTGCGGCGTGAAGGCTTTTTTGTAATCGAGCTTAGCATCGACAATGCCGATGGAGACCATTTCCTTGAAGAATTTCTGATAATGCGATTCGGTCATGCAGCCGATGCCCTTGTCCTTCGCCTCGCCGGAAACGACGATGCCATATTCCTTCATCTTGTCGATGGAATAGGCGATCTGCGCATCGGTCATTTCCGGGTTGTCTTTCTTGATCAAAGCATTGGCGGCTTTGTTGTCGCCGTAGAGATAGTGATACCAGCCTTCGATCGAGGCATTGACGAAACGTTGAACGACATCCGGTTTCTTGTCGATCATGCTCTCAGTGGTGGTGATCATCGTCGCATAGGGGCTGTAGCCATTATCGGCCAGCAGGAAGACCTTCGGCGTCCAGCCTGCCGCTTTTTCCACCGCGAAAGGCTCGGAGGTGACATAGCCCTGCTGGGCAGACGTCTTGTCGGCAATGAAGGGGGCCGGATTGAAGGTATAGGGCTTGTATTGTGCGTCGCTGAAGCCCTTGAAATTCTTCTTCATCCACTCGAAATAGGTGACGAAACCATCCTTGCCCATGAAAATGGTTTTTGCCTTGGCAAGATCGGCGAATCTATCGATACCCTGATCGGGATGGGCCATCAGCACCTGCGGGTCCTTCTGGAAAATTGCCGCGACATCAACCAGCGGAATGCCCTGCTTGACCGCATCCAGTTCCTGCAGCGGGCTACCCATGTAGAAATCGACCTTGCCGGCCATCAGCAGCGCCTGATTGGCCGCGTTTGGCCCGCCCTGAACGATGGTCACGTCCAGCCCGTATTTCTTGTAGGTGCCGTCGGCCACGGCCTGATAGAAACCGCCATGCTCGGCCTGCGCCAGCCAGTTGGTACCATAGCTCACCTTGTCCAGCGCCATGGCCGGAGTGGAAAGTGCTGCGGCCAAGGCCGCCACCGTCAGAAATAAGCGTTTCATCTGCTGTTCCCCTGTCGCCTCGGGCGCGGGCCCGATCATTTTTGCCTATTTCAATCAAGCTGCCGAGGCTTTGAAAAGCCCTAAAATATCAAGGAGACAAAGTCTTTTCATCGTTATCGCCGATCTGCCGGAAGATTGACCGGCCTGCCTAAAAAGCGGACACCCTCTGCTCGGTTCCGGTGCAGATCAGGCCGGAGAATAGAGCGCGGAAAGCGGGTAGGCCTTGATATCCTGCAACAATTCGATGAAGGCGCTGACCTGATGGGCGCAGATTGCCTTGCCCTTGTCCGCCGTGCCTTTCGAGGCATCGCCGACCACGCCCGCCGGATTGAGATCATGGGCAATCCAGGCCAGCGCATGGGGAGGCAGGGGTTGAAGAAACCGGCTGTGGTCGCTCATCCATTCTGCCCGCGAGACAAAATTGTCCGCCTTGTCCATGCGCACCAGTTCGGGGCGGAAGTGGAGCATCAGCGAGGTCTCGACCTCGCCGCCGTGAATGCCGTATTTCGCCTCATGATCGGAAATCATGCCGACCGGATGGCCGAAGCGGGCCCATTGCGTCGCCACCACCGCCATGTTGAAGCGCACCCTCAGTTCACGGGCGACGATGTTCATGATGTCGAGATTGCCGCCATGGGAATTGACGATCACCAGCTTGCGCAGCCCGGCCTCGGCGACTTTCTGGCCAATGGCCGTCCACATGGGAATGAGCAGGTCCGCGCCGAAGGAGAGCGTTCCCGGTCCATGAATATGTTCGTTGGCCTTGCCGATTTCCTGAAGCGGCAGCACGAGAATATCGAGATCGTCCGGGCAGGTCGCTTTCAGCTCGGCCAGCATGCCCTGCGCGATGGCGACATCGGTGGCCACCGGCAGATGCGGCCCGTGCTGCTCGGTCGAGGCAATCGGCAGGATGGCAATGGTGGTCTCCGCTGACAATGCGGCAAAGTCATGGGTGTTGAGCTCGTTCCAGTAAAAGGGTTTTGCCATGATCGTCTCCGCTTGATCGCTGCATTGTCCGGCTTACTGCATCATTCCTGAAATCGGCTGAGAGTTTGAGCATTTCCGGATGGAAAACCGCTATGCACTTTTCTCGGAACAATGCTCTAACGTGGAAATTATGCAGCAGATTTAAAGTGTTGCAGCATCGTGCGTTTGATAAAACGCACGATGCTGCAACATGCAAGAATGATGCCGGATGGTGCAGAGATCACTTGCCCGATCAGGACGCCGATGCCTGTTTCGGCTTGCCCTGTTCTGCCAAGGCAATGCCGCCCAGCACCAGTGCCAGTGCGATGAGGTGAAAGCCTTGCAGTTTTTCGCCGATGATGAGGACGGACAAAAGCGTGCCGAAGACCGGTACGAGATTGATGAACAGGCCTGCCCGGTTGGCGCCGATGACGCTGACACCTTTGATATAGAAGGTCTGGGAGACCAGAGAGGGCAAAAGACCGCAATAGGCGATCAAGGCATAGCCGCGGGCATCTGGCCAGACAAGGCTTGCCGTTGAGGCTTCCCACAGTGTCAGAGGAATGGCGGCCAGTGTCGCGCCGAGCGACAGAATGGTCATCAGGCTTTGCCAGTGAATGTCCGGTTTGAAGCGCAGCGCCAGCGTATAGATGCCATAACAGGCCACAGCCAGCAGCATCAGCGCATCGCCGGAATTGACCTTCAGCGAGAAAAGGGCAGCAAGATCGCCGTGTCCGGCGGTGAGCGCCACGCCGAGAAAGCTGACGAGGAAGCCGGCGATCTGCACCGGTGTGACGGCAATGCGGAACAGGATATAGTTAAGGATGAAAATGAAGACCGGCACGCCGCCCTGTTCGATGACGGCGTTGACGGTGGAGGTGTAATGCAGCGCCGAATAGAGGAAGCCGTTGAACAGGCTGAAACCGATGGCGCCCAGGCCGAGCAGCAGCGGCAGTTTCGGCCGGATTTTCGGCCAGTCGCGGCGCAGGGTCTCGCGCGACATCAGCGTCAGCACGATCACCGCCATGAACCAGCGGGAGAACGTCAGCAGCATCGGACTGATATGGCCGACAGCCAGCTTGCCGGCGACCGCATTGCCACCCCAGAACAGCGTGGCCAGGGCAAGATAGACATAGGCTTTGGCGGACAAGGCACGTCTCCTTTTGCGGGCATCTGCGGGGCGACATAGGCCCGCATCCGGGTTTTGTCACGCAAAAACCCGGATGAGCTGCGCATAAAGGGTCGCTTTTAAGAAAACAACACAGTATAGATGCGCGGGTTTGGGCAGCGTGGCCGTTTCCGCCGCGCCGCTTTTGTGCGTGAAAAACGCTTGCAGCACAGGATGTGGAAATGACGAACGTCGTGGTGGTTGGCTCCCAATGGGGCGACGAAGGCAAGGGCAAGATCGTGGACTGGCTCTCCGAGCGCGCCGATATCGTGGTGCGCTTCCAGGGTGGACACAATGCCGGCCATACCCTTGTGATCGATGGCGTTTCCTACAAATTGTCGCTGCTTCCCTCCGGCGTTGCCCGTCCGGGTAAAATGTCGGTGATCGGCAATGGTGTGGTGGTCGATCCCCATGCGCTGCTGGCGGAAATCGCCCGTCTCGGCGCGCAAGGTGTGCATGTCACGCCAGAGAATTTGCGTATCGCCGACAATGCCACGCTGATTCTGTCGCTGCACCGCGAGCTGGACGGCATGCGCGAGGACGATGCCGCCTCCAGCAACAGCGGTGCGAAAATCGGCACGACCCGGCGCGGCATCGGCCCGGCCTATGAAGACAAGGTCGGCCGTCGCGCGATCCGCCTGATGGATCTCGCTGACCCTGAAGGTCTTGCCGAAAAGGTGGCGCGCATTCTGCCGCATCACAATGCGCTTCGCCGCGGCTTCGGCGCGCCCGAAGTCGAGCATCAGACGATCATGGACGAGCTTCTGTCGGTGGCCGACAAGGTTCTGCCCTTCCGCGAAACGGTCTGGCTGATGCTGGACAAGGCGCGCCGCAAGGGTTCGCGCATCTTGTTCGAAGGGGCGCAGGGCTCGCTGCTCGATATCGATCACGGCACCTATCCCTTTGTGACGTCTTCCAATACGGTTGCGGGGCAGGCTGCGGCCGGTTCCGGCATGGGGCCGGGCGCGCTCGGCTATATTCTTGGCATCACCAAGGCCTATACGACCCGCGTTGGTGAAGGGCCGTTCCCGACGGAACTGACCGACGAGATTGGCCAGTTCCTCGGCGAAAAAGGCCATGAATTCGGCACTGTTACCGGGCGCAAGCGTCGCTGCGGCTGGTTCGATGCCGCTCTTGTGCGCCAGTCGGTCGCAACCAACGGCATTACCGGCATCGCATTGACCAAGCTCGACGTGCTTGACGGCCTTGATGAATTGAAAATCTGCGTTGGCTATAAGCTCGATGGCGAAGAGATTGATCATCTTCCGGCAAGCCAGGCGGCGCAAGCTCGCGTCGAGCCGGTTTACGTGACGCTGGAAGGCTGGAAGGAATCCACCGTCGGCGCGCGCAAATGGGCCGATCTGCCAGCGCAGGCAATCAAATATGTGCGGCAGGTGGAGGAGTTGATCGGCGCGCCCGTGGCCCTGTTGTCCACAAGCCCGGAACGCGACGATACCATACTTGTGACCGATCCCTTTGAGGATTAAGCTTGATGGTAAACAAATCCTAAGCGATATCGGCCCGCCGTGAGGCGACGGGCCGGGAACGGGCGGGAATAACAAGCTTTACGGTTATGGCGCCGATCGGTTCGATTGTCGCTTTACCTATGGGCTGGTGACCACGAGAAAGTTGGATGGCAGATTTCGTAGCAGTGATTCGGCGTGCCGTTGACGGTTTGTCGAACAATACCCCGGAAATGCGCGTAAAGGTCTATGAGAAGGCGCGCGGCGCGGTCACGCGGCAACTTCAGACCATGACGCCGAAACTCTCTGAGGACATGCTCAGCCGCCAGCTGGAAAAGCTTGAAGCGGCGATTGCCGAGGTCGAGTCGGATTATGCCGAGGCGCTGCCGCCCCTTGAGGAGGACGTGCCGCAGGACGTCTTTGCCGGTGCGCCGGAGCCAGAACCCGCAGCAGAGCCGGAGCGGGAACCCGAGCCAGAACCTGAAGCTGAGCCAGTGCATGAGCCGGTGCCACACGCGCCTGAGGCCTATGCGGGCGCATCGTCTCAGAGCGAAGCCTATCATCATGAAACCCATGCTGATGAGGAGGTCGAGCACGAGGCTGAGAGCCATCAGACGCAGTCCTATGCGCCAGTTCATACGCCTTTTGATGCGCCTTGGGCGGCCCCGGCATCGGAGCCTGAACACTATCGTGCCGATGAGCCGCATCATGCCACCCCGCTTCCTTTTCAGGACGAGCCTGAAGACCGGCATGATCCCCATGGCGATATCATGCCTGAACAGCCCCCTGTCGCTGCACCATGGATGCGGCATGAAGAGGTTCTGCATGCACCGGTTGAGGAGCCGGTTGTCTATGAGCCCTTATCGGAGCCGCAGGAGGAAAACGAGCCCCGCCATCCGATGGATGACTGGGTTCACAGCAATTTCGGTGCTGTAACACCGCCGCCGTCGCTGCGCCGGCCGGTCGATGACGAGGCCGCTGATGAGAGTGCCGGGTCTCGACAGGACGCGAACAGCGAAACGGATCTTCTGAGCGATTTCGATGCCTTCGTTCGCACCTCGACGGCGGACAAGGCTGAAGACCGTCGTGAGGCACGCTCCGAGACTGCGCATTGGGACAGCCCGATGCCAATGATCGAGCCCGGAAAACCGGGCGAACATGGCGGCGATCCGGCCTGGTTCAGCGATTTCTCCGGCGTGGCCGCAGCGTCCCAGCCAAAGCCGTCAGTTGATCCTGCACCCGATTTGCTTGCTGCCTCTGCGACGTTGCCGCCGCCCTTGCTGAAAAAAGGCCGTGGTCTTTCCGGCAAAAGGCCCTCTGCTGGTGCTTTGCGCCGGTACGGGGTAAGCCTTGCTGTTCTGCTCATTCTTGTCGGGGCAGCTTTCTTTGCCTATCAGCAGCGTGACCGGATCGGTTCCATGGTCGGTAGCCTGACCAGCACCGCCACCGATAAATCGGCGGCGACGACCAGCAAGGCACCAGCCCAGAGTCAGGCGGCAGCCGATGGCGCAGGTGCGGATGGTCAGAAATTTACCCAGCGTCTGATGCCGGACGGGTCTGAGGTCGATGCCGGTCAGGCACCGGCCAGTGCGGACACCGCCGAGGGTAAATCGGTCGCGCAGCAGAATGTCGCTGCCAATGTGCCGGCGGCACCATCCTCTCAGGATGGCGCCAAGCCGGTGCCCTTCACCATTCCGGCCAATGGTCAGAAGGCCTATCTTTATGAAGAACAGGTGGGGCAGGCCACCCCGACAACGCTTCAGGGTTATGTGGTCTGGAGTGCCCAGACCGAGCATAGCGACGACGGCAAGAGCCAGCCTGTCATTCAGGGCAAGCTGACCATTCCCGAACGGGGGCTGACGGCGCTGATTACCTTCAAGCGCAATACTGATCCGTCGCTTCCCGCCAGCCATCTGGCAGAACTGGTCTTTTCCGTGCCGAAGAGCTTTGATGGCGGCGGCATTGACAGCGTGCAGCGGATTGCAATGAAGGCGACCGAGCAGGATCGCGGCGACCCGATTGTGGCGGTTCCCGCCAAGATCACCGACGACACCTTCATGATTGCCTTCAACGACTTCCCCGACGTGGTCAAGCGCAATATCGATATGCTGCGCCAGCGCCAGTGGATCGATATTCCGATCAGCTATAACAACGGTCGCCGCGCTCTGATTACGCTCGATAAGGGCACGGTCGGTCAGCAGATTTTTGACAAGGTGATCAACGAGTGGGGTCCGATCCAGGACAAGAAGTAAGCCGCAATTGATCGTCTTTGAAATGGACCTGCCCGACGGAACTTGACCCGGGCAGGTTTTATTTTTGCCAGTATACAGCGACCTTTGTGCGCCAAATATGGCGCACAAAGGTCGCTGTAACACTTTTAATCTACTGCATAATTCCTGAAATCGATTCCGATTTAAGAAATTATGCAGTGGCGGCTGTTGTCGTCGGGCTCTTGATCCGGTCTGGCCGTTCCGGCGCCACCTGCTTGCGGTTGATCAGGAACAACACGAGCGCCAGGGCGGCAACGCCGCCATGAACGAAATAGGCAAGCGAATAGCCGCCCTTTTCCGTCAGCCAGCCGGCAACGATATTGCTGGAAGATGCGCCGATACCCTGTATGGTCATCACGGCGGCAAGTCCCAGATTGAAGCGACCCGACCCATGCAGAATACGCTCGGCGGCAATGGGCGTGGCGATGCCGATCAGGCCAGCGCCGACACCATCGAGGATCTGCACCGGATAAATCGCGGCAAAGCCTGAAAAACTGCCGGCGATCAGGCCGCGCAGCGGCAGTGCCACCAGCGCCACAACGAACATGGTGCTGAGACCGAAGCGTTTCAGAATAAAGGGTGACAGGGCTGCAACCGCAATCATCGACAATTGCGACACACCGGTGGTGATGGCGGTGGTCTTGAAGGGACTGTCCAGCTTGATGGAAAAATCCTGGGCGATCAGACGGCTGATCGGCGCATTGCCGAAGTGAAAGATCATCAGCATGATGGCCAGAATAATCAGCCCGCGATTGTGGGTGAGGACGCTCAGATGCGACGGGGCGGGATGATGATTGCCGTCCGGGTTAAAACCGCGTGCGGCATCCTGATCGATATCGGCGGCCCGGATCGAGAGTGTCGCGGCAATGGTTGCCGCCGCCGCGACGATCATCAGCCCGACGACGCCCGACTGGCCGAACCGGTCAGTCAGGACAAAAACGCCGGCGAGGGCGCAGACATTTCCGGCATGGTTCCAGATTTCATTACGCGACACCTGGGCGGAAAAGGCCTTTTCGCCAACAAGGCCAAGGGTCAGACCCATCAGCGCAGGACCGATCACGGCCCCAACCAGAGCGGTGGCCGACTGACCGCCGAAAACGGAGGCCGCATCGGGACTGGCCAGCGTCCATAAGGCCATGGCGGTGACCAGCAGAACGGGCAGAATGATCATGCTGCGCTTGTAGGGAAGGCTGTCGACAAGTGCACCGAACAACGGTGTGGCGATCATGCCGATCACCCCGCCAATGGTGGCGATCACGCCGAGTGTCATCGGCGTCCAGCCATGGGTTGCCAGAAATCCATCGAGAAAAGGACCAAGCCCGTCCCGCGCATCCGCGAGAAAGAAATTCAAGATAGCGAGCGCAATGAGAGAGCGCCGACTTGCAACAGTCAATTGCGGCGACATGGGCAATCTGATTCCAGAAATACATTATATTTTCCCTTAAATTCAGGGGGAATAAAATTGTTCCCTGAGGCTTGCGTTTATTTTTCCGCGGCCTACTTCCTCTCCCGGACCGGGGCGGGTAACGGTTGATCAGGTCATTTTTCCCTTGTGCGCAAGCCGACTTTTGAACAGGCCCAATTTTGACAGGAATGCCAATGACATCGATTTATATCACCTGGGCTGTCGCGGTTCTGGCGGTGCTGGGGGTGATCATCCGGCCTTTCTCCTTACCGGAGGCGGTTTTTGCCGTGGCGGGGGCGCTCATTCTCATGCTGCTGGGGCGTATCGATCTTGCCGATGCGCTGGCAGGCGTGGAAAAGGGAACGGATGTCTATCTTTTTCTGATTGGCATGATGCTTTTGTCGGAGCTTGCCCGGCGTGAAGGGCTGTTCGACTGGCTGGCGGCGCTGGCGACGGCGCGGGCGAAAGGATCACCGGTACGGTTGTTTGGGCTGGTCTATCTGGTCGGCATTGTGGTGACGGCGTTGTTGTCCAATGATGCAACAGCTGTGGTGCTGACACCGGCGGTTTATGCGGCAACACGGGCGGCAAGACTGAAAAATCCGATGCCCTATCTTTTGATCTGCGCCTTTATCGCCAATGCCGCCAGTTTCGTTCTGCCGATTTCCAATCCGGCCAATCTGGTGATTTTCAGTGGCGGGGTCATGCCGCCGCTGCCCGCCTGGTTTGCCACCTTTGCCCTGCCGTCGCTGGTCGCGATTGTTGTGACCTATGCCGCCCTGTTTTTCGTCTGCCGCCACGAGATCCGCACGGAGACGCTGGCGCGTGACAGTGTTATGCCGCCATTGAGCCGCAGCGCCAGCCTGGCGGGTGCGGGCTTGCTGCTTACCGCCGTGATTTTGATGGCAGCCTCGGCGCTGGGGTTCGACCTTGGCCTGCCGACCTTTATCACCGGCACTTTGACCACGCTTGTCGTGCTGCTACTGACCCGGCAAAGCCCGGTCGAAACGCTCAAAGGGGTGTCGTGGAGCGTCTTGCCGCTGGTTGCTGGCCTGTTCGTGCTGGTGGAGGCGCTGGACAAGACGGGTCTGACACAGATGCTGGCCGATGTGCTCAAGCAGCAGACGGTCGCGCATGGGACGCTCGCTCCATTTGGGGCCGGATTGGCCACCGGTTTTCTCGCCAATCTGGTCAATAATCTTCCGGCAGGGCTGGTGGCGGGCGCGACGGTGGCGGCGGCAAAGGCGGGTAGCGCTGTCTCCGGCGCGGTGCTGATCGGCATCGATCTGGGGCCGAACCTGTCGGTTACCGGCTCGCTCGCCACGATTTTATGGCTCACTGCGCTGCGCCGGGAAGGGCTGCATATGGGGGCCTGGGCTTTCCTGAAAATCGGGGCGGTGGTGATGATCCCGGCGCTGGTGCTGTCGCTTGCAACGCTCGTTGCCATCAGCGGCTGAGTGCCTAGAGAATTTCTAGGAAAACCGCTCTGCACTTTTCCGGGAAATGCTCTGGCAACAGGACACGCCAGATTTACGCAATGCAAAACAGCCGCAAACAGGGGTTGCGGCTGGCATGTTTCTGGATGGAATGACGTCTGATCAGAACTCTTCCCAGCTTTCGGCCGGTGCGTTTGCGCCCATGGCCTTGGCCAGCTTATTGACCATGCGGCGGGCCGGGGAGGGCTGCTGCTTGTGTGAGGCTGCAGCGGCTGCGGGTTTCGCCGAGGCAGCTCTCATGGCGGGTGCAGAAGAGGCCACTGCGGAAGAGGCAGGCATCGAGGCATGGCGGGCGGCGCCATCGAAGCGGAACTGGCTGATCAATTGGCGCAACCGGTCGGATTCGCTGGCAAGTGTCGAGCTGGCGGCCGTGGCTTCTTCCACCATGGCGGCGTTCTGCTGGGTCACCTGATCCATCTGGTTGACGGCGGTGTTCACCTCGGCCAGACCGACCGATTGTTCGCGGGCGCTGGTGGCAATGGCATCGAGCTGGGTGTTGATCGACACAACATGGCTCTCGATGATTTTCAGCGCCTCACCGGTGGCGGTGACCAGCTTGACCCCGCCTTCGACTTCCTGAGCCGAATTGCGGATCAGGTCCTTGATCTCCTTGGCAGCCTGGGCCGAGCGCTGGGCCAGTTCACGCACTTCCTGCGCGACAACGGCAAAGCCCTTGCCGGCTTCCCCGGCGCGTGCGGCTTCGACACCGGCGTTCAGCGCCAGAAGGTTGGTCTGGAAGGCGATTTCATCAATCACGCCGATGATGTTGGAGATCTGGCTGGAGGATGCCTCGATCCGCTGCATGGCATCGATAGCCTTGGAGACGACCTCACCGGACTGGCGGGCGGAGGTGTTGGCTTCCATCGCCACGGTGCGGGCCTCTTCCGTCCGCTTGGACGAGTTGGAGACATTGGTGGTGATCTGATCCAGCGCGGCTGCGGTTTCTTCCAGAGATGCCGCCTGCTGTTCTGTGCGTCTGGACAGATCGTTGGCGCTGCCGCTCAGTTCACGTGCACCGGAATCGATGGTTCCCGTGGCGTGGGAGACCTGCATCAGGGTTTCACGCAAGGTGTTGACGGTGGCGTTGAAATCGTTGCGAAGGCCTTCAAATTCCTGGGCGAACGGCTTGGAAAGGGTGAAAGTGAGATCGCCGTCGGACAATTGTTTCAAACCCTGAGCCAGACCGGATGTCGCCTCAGCCATATCCTCGGCGCGCTTGCGATCGATGTCGGCAATGCGGGCGCGTTCGCTTTCGTTCATCTGCCGGGTTTCGGCAGCCTGACGATCGCTTTCGATCTTGTCTATGGCCGTTTTGCGGAACACTTCCACACAGGCAGCCATTTCGCCCACTTCATCCTTGCGGCCCTGACCGGGGATGGTGATGTCATTGCGGCCTGCAGCCAGATCGAGCATGGCGCCGGTGATGCCGCGCAGAGGGCTGACCAGAGCCCGGTTGAGCAGGAAAAGGCCGATGGCTGCCGTCAGCAGCATAACGATCCCGCCGACAATCGATGTCGTCACGGAGAGGCTGGCTGCATTGTCAGCATCTGTCTTGCGCACACCGAGCAGAGAGGATTCTGCCTCGATCATCTGCTTGACGATGCCGCGAATGCCGTCCATCGAGGTCTTGCCAGCGCCGGAAATCTCGATCTGGCGTGCTTTGTCCCAGGTGGCCTGATTTTCCATGAACTGCATTTCGGGTCTTACGACTTTATCGTGCCAGTTTTGCGCGAAAGCATCGATGTCATCGAGGCGTTTCTGCTCGGAAGGATTATCGGAGGTAAGCTGTTTCAGCGCATCCCAATTTGTCTTATAGGCCTTCTCGCCAGCAATCTGCGGCTCGAGAAACTTTTTGTCTCCTGCCAAAAGATAGGCGCGCATGCCGGTTTCCTGGTCGACCATGGCCGCCATCATGGTATTGATATGGCCAATGACAAGATAGGTGTGATCGGTCCATCTGGAACTGTTGCTCTGAGTGGAGCTTGAGTTGTAGCTGACTGTCGAAACAATTAGGCTGACAGCAATCAGCACGCCCAGAATCAGTGATATTTTGGTAAGAGTTCGTGCATTTTGGAACATGACTGCCTGCTTCCCTATGGTCGCCGGAGGGCTGATCCTCCGGATTTTCGCTTCGCTGTGTTTTGCCTGCCGGGTATTCATTTTGAATTTTCTATGTATCGTTAATTACAAATATAAATTCAATTTATTAAGAATTTACTCATGTTGTAAATCCTGTTGATTCTTGGCAGAAATGCAGTCATGGATTGTAAAGACTGCTATTCACGCGCGTTTTCAAAATAATTTATTTTAAGTTGTGGCGAATTTTACTTTTATTCTCCGCTTACCGGATCCTTAGTCTTAAGGATTCATAAATCCTAATGGCTGTTGCGTTGATGGTTGTTACACTCAACGTTTGCTTGTGAACTTTATATAAATCACTAAATTATAAAATGTTCAAAAAATCCCTAGAATTTTAGGGTTGTATGTTTTTCTTCGAAAAAGAGGGGGAGAGACAGAGGTTTTGGGCAGATTTCAGCGGTTGCAATGCTGTTTTAGATGAAAACAAGGCCTTTGCAGTGCCGTGCGCCATATATGGCGCGCGCAGGTCGCTGTACCCCTATAAATCTACTGGATAACTTTCACCTTAATCCATTCCGGTTTAAGGTGAAAGTTATGCAGTACGTTGTCGATTAAAGCATGTCGCGTTTTATTGTCCTCAATAAAACGATAAAGAACATGCTAAAAAACAAAGGCTTAAAGCACGTTGACTGAGGATGATAAGCCCCAATGGGGTTGAGAGCGTTTCTGTGTTGAATGGAAACACAGAAACGCTCTCACTTTTTGTTATCAAATCGTATTTTTTCGAAAACCGGTTCCCGCTTTTCGGCTGATGCTCTCAAAGCTGAAAGAGATTTGCCGCTGTCTCGTTCTCAGGCATCCACCACGCGCAAGGCTTTTGCGCGTTCTTCCGCCTCTTTTTGAACGGCTTCCTGCACTTTTTCAAAGGCGCGAACCTCGATCTGGCGCACGCGCTCGCGGCTGATGTCGAATTCCGTTGAAAGATCCTCCAGCGTGACGGGGTCTTCTTTCAGGCGGCGCGCCTCGAAAATACGGCGCTCTCGATCATTCAGCACATCCAGGGCACGGGAGAGCATGGAACGGCGGGTTTCCAGTTCATCCTGTTCGATCAGGACCTCTTCCTGACTGTCATGCTCATCGACGAGCCAATCCTGCCACTGGCCGGATTCGCCTTCGCTTGCCCGAAGCGGGGCATTGAGAGAGGCGTCACCGGAGAGCCGCCGGTTCATCGATACGACTTCTTCCTCGCTGACATTCAGCTTGGTGGCGATTTCCTTCACCTGATCGGGTTTGAGATCGCCTTCGTCAATCGCCTGGATACGGCCCTTGAGGCGGCGCAGGTTGAAGAACAGCCGCTTCTGATTGGCGGTTGTGCCCATTTTAACCAATGACCACGAACGCAGGATATATTCCTGAATGGAGGCCTTGATCCACCACATGGCATAGGTGGCAAGACGGAAACCGCGCTCGGGATCGAATTTCTTCACCGCCTGCATCAGGCCGACATTGCCTTCGGAGACGACTTCGCCGATCGGCAGACCATAGCCGCGATAGCCCATGGCGATTTTCGCCACCAGCCGCAAATGGCTTGTCACCAGCCGGTGCGCGGCATCGCGGTCGCCATGCTCGGCATAGCGTTTCGCCAGCATATATTCTTCCTGCGGCTCCAGCATCGGAAACTTGCGGATCTCATCGAGATAACGGTTGAGACCGGCTTCGCCAGCGGTAATGGTCGGTAATGTATTGCGGGCCATTGAGCACCCCTTTCGTCGATGAACTCCCCTGGATCAAAAGGGCAAGTTCGCTCCTGCGGATCGCATGATCCCACACGAGTCCAGTTCAGAGATAAGAATGCTTTCGCCACAATTCAAGCATTTCAACCGCCATGTGGCCATAGCAAAGGCTGCTTTTGCAGCCGCATGTCTGAAACAATGATCCTGTCTCGGCTTAGTTCCCGTCCATTGTCTGCAAGGCGTCGATGATCACCTGCATATCCTCGGGCAGTGGCGCTTCGAAATGGAGCGTTTCGCCGGTTGAGGGATGCTCGAAGGCCAGAAGATAGGCGTGCAGCGCCTGGCGATGGAAATCCTTTACCAGGGTTTTTGCCGGTTCCGGCAGGCGGTTGGCCTTGGTCTTGAAGGCGGCGCCATAATCGGGATCGCCAAGGAGCGGATGGCCGATATGGGCCATATGCACGCGGATCTGGTGGGTGCGGCCGGTTTCCAGCCGGCATTCCACCAGCGAGGCAAGGCAGCTTGCATCGGGTTGCTGGCCGTAACGCTCCACCACCTCGTAATGGGTGATGGCCTCGCGGGCGTCGTCGCTGTCTTCATGTTTGACGGTGCGTTTGGTGCGGTCTCCGGCGCGGCCAAGGGCGGCGTCGATCGTGCCCCTCAGACTTTGTGGACGGCCCCAGACCACGGCCTGATAGGCGCGTTCCAGCGGGCCGGAGCGGCCATGATCGGCAAACTGCGCCGCCAGATGCCGGTGGGACAGATCATTCTTGGCCACGACCATGACACCGGAGGTTTCCTTGTCCAGCCGGTGGACGATGCCGGGACGGCGCACACCGCCAATGCCGGAGAGGCTGTCACCGCAATGATGGATCAGCGCATTGACCAGTGTGCCGGTCCAGTTGCCTGCACCCGGATGAACGACGAGGCCTGCGGGCTTGACGAGCACGATCAGATCGTCATCCTCATAAAGCACGTCGAGCGGAATATCTTCCCCTTTGGGCTCCGGGTCTTCCGGCTCCGGCATGGCAATCAGCAGATGCTCGCCCGGCCTGATCTTGCGCTTGGCCTCGTGCACCACCTGACCGTTGATCGAAATCGCGCCCTGTTCAATCAGGGCCTTGATGCGGCTGCGCGACAAGTCCCCCTCCAGCGTCAAAGCCAGCCAGGCATCGAGCCGCCCTTCGGCGTCATCGCCTGCAATCAGCTCTTTCCTCACTGCGTCGGCTTGTTTAAAGGGGGCAGTCATTGCGCGATCCTGTCATTCGGCTTTGGAGCGCTGTTCGATATGAGATAATCAGATCGAAACGCAGTCCAACGCAAGCCCGAGGGGGCGGATATGCGCCCGATCAGGAAAGGTGAAGTCTATGAGCCAATTCGACGCCGAGGACCAGCAGGAGGAAAAGCCTCTCGATCCTGTGCTCGAAAAAGTGCGACGCAAGATGGTGCGGTTGCAGCTTGTATCGGCGGGTGTGATGTTTGTCAGCCTTATGGCTGTCCTTGGCGCCGTTGTCTATAAGGTGCGGCATGTCTCCGCACCAGAAAAGCCGGAAATTGCCACGCCGTTTGCCGTGCCGTCCGATCAGCCTCTGGCGCTGACGGCGCAATTGCCGGACGGTTTTACCGTCACCTCGACCTCGCTATCAGGTGCTGAGATCCTGTTTTACGGCAAGACAGCTGACGGACAGGCACAGGCGCTGGTCTATGATCTGAAGACTGGCCGGATGGTGGCCGTGGTCACGCTGCGCTAAGGATCGGCAGTGCCAGATTTTCTTCCCATCACCGATCCGGACGATCCGCGCGTGTCAGCCTTTCGCCATATCCGCGAAAAGGATCTGGTCGGACGTCAGGGCCGGTTCATCGCTGAAGGCACGGTGGTTCTGCGGATGCTGCTTGCCGCCCATCGGGCAGGGCGAGGCATTGAGGCCGAGGCGCTGCTGCTTCTGGAAAACCGGGTTTCCGGTCTGGCAGACCTTTTGCAAGACTGGCCGCCGGATCTGCCGGTCTATGTCGCCAGTGCCGCTGTCATCGATGCGATTGCCGGGTTTCATCTACATCGCGGCGTACTGGCGCTGGGGCGGCGCAACAGCGCGGACACGCTTGAGGCGTTGATTTCCCGTCTGCCGGAAGATGCGCTCCTGCTCACCGGATGCGGCATTTCCAATCACGACAATGTCGGTGCCATGTTTCGCAATGCCGCAGCCTTTGGCGCCGATGCGGTTCTGCTGGATGAGGCAAGCTGCGATCCCCTTTATCGCAAGGCGCTCAGGGTTTCGGTCGGTTCGGTGCTGACGACGCCCTATCTGCGCCAGGATGACGGATTGGCGCTGCTTGCAGCCCTTGACCGGGCCGGTTTTCTGATCGCCGCACTCAGCCCCTCCGGCAGGCTGGAGATCAGTGCGCTTGGCAAGATGATGGCGACACGCAGGCGCGTGGCGCTGGTTCTCGGCACGGAAGGCGAGGGATTGCCGCAGACAGTGCTTGAGCGATTTCTCAGCGTACGCATTGCCCAGTCGCCAGCTCTCGACAGTCTCAATCTTGGAACGGCCAGCGGCATTGCGCTGCACAGTCTGGCCGTGGCCATGGGGCGGGTATAGCGGACGGTCAGGCTTTCCTGCCGATGCCGGCTTATGCCTTTTGCCTGAGCTTCTGCTGGATAAGCCCTTCGGGGCGCGCCGCGTCTGCGGGCAGCTCGGTCCTGTCTGCCAGCAGCGAGGCTAGAGCGGCAGTCTCCTGCCTGTCACAGGCGGTATAGATCAGCATGTCGGCGGCCAGATCGGCAATCGCCTCGCGCAGGCGGGCGCTTTCCGTGGGGTCGTCCAGCACCTGTCGGCTGCTGACCTTCAACTGTGTCTTGAGAGCGTTCGCCCGCTGCTGCAGGCTGTCCGTTGAGGGTGAGGTCCAAACGTCTCTGTCTCTGTCTGTCACGCTATGCTCTTTGGTTCGAGACCAGGATTGCCGGATGAGGTCAGAAGGGATTCCAGGTGGCTTGCGGGGTCAATTTCAGATAGCCGACATTGATGCCGAGACGGGCACCGATACCGGTGCGGATCGGGGCGATGACCATATTGTCGTTTTTCAGCACGGTCATGCCGAAACCCGCCACCACATAGGCTGAGCCGCTGACGCCGCCGAAACGGCTATAGAGACTATCCACCGAGGGCAGGTTATAGACCAGCATCATGGTGCGGTTGCCATCACCGCCGTAATCAAGGCCAAGAGACGGCCCCTGCCAGAACACCGGATGCTGACCGGCATTCTTGGTGTAAAGCGTACCCTCGCCATAGGTCAGCCCGGCGATGAAGGCGCCGGACCCTTCCTGACCCAGAATATAGCCGTTGGGAAGGCCGTATTGGGAAAAAGCCTTCTCGACCACTTTCGCCAGGGCGCCACTGGTTGAGCCAAAAAAGGAATGTCCTGCATCGACGACTTCCTGAATGGTGTATTGATCGTCCCGAGCCTGCTGGGCCTGAGCCGGAAGAACGGCGCCAAGGGTAACGGCCAGAACGGCCGCAATCATGATCCAGGCGCCTGAGAGGCCCCGATGAGCGGAAAAGCGCATTGTTTCCTCCTCGGAAATAAACAAACTGATGTTTTATAGACGTTGTCACTATCTTGATGGTTTGGTCTTAACAATCGGTTTACCAAATATGGTGTCATTATGACGGAGACACAGGATGGTCAAAACCCGGCCAACCTGCCATAAGGCTGTTCGTGCGACTTTGCCGCCGAGGGAGACATCGATGCTGAAAAACCCGAACCTGACGCTTGCTGGTCCTGATCTGGCGGCCTTGCTGTGCTCGCGTGTGTGCCATGATGTGATTTCTCCGGTGGGGGCCATCAATAACGGTCTTGAACTGCTGGATGAAGGCGGCGCCGATGCCGACGCGATGGATCTGATCCGCACCAGCGCGCTCAATGCTTCTGTCCGGCTGAAATTCGCCCGTCTGGCTTTTGGCGCATCCGGCTCTGTCGGCGCTTCAATCGATACCGGCGAAGCAGAAAAAGCGGCCAAGGATTTTGCCATTGCCGAAAAGAAGACCGAGGTGAGCTGGAGCGGTCCGCGCGCCATCATCGCCAAAAACCGGGTCAAGCTGCTGCTCAACCTGTTTCTTGTGGCCTATGGCGCCATTCCGCGTGGCGGTTCGCTGGATGTGACGCTGGAAAATCCGGAATTCGAAGCGAAATTCTCCATCGTCGCCAAGGGCCGGATGCTGCGCCTGCCGCAGAAATATGCCGAAATCCTCAATGGACATATGGAAGAGGCCGTCGATGCCCATTCCATCCAGCCCTATTATACCGTGTTGCTGGCCGAGGAATCCGGTATGGTGCTCAAATATGCCGTCAATGAAAACGACATCGTATTCACGGCAGAGACGTTGGACGCCGGGGCATAATCCTTTTGCCCGCACTGTCGTGGGGTATAGGCTCAAGCGAAGCAATGCCCCCTGACCCTTTGTCCAGCGTGTGCCATTTGCGCCGGTAATGCTTCATTAGGCTTCTTGTTTTACGCTTGTGGCAAGGGTCTGGGTGGTTTTGTGGCTGATTACGCGGCGTTGTTTGCCGTTGACTGTGCGTGGTTTGATCCGCTGGAATGAGATCGGTAGTCGCAGTCTTTGAATGAACGCATATCGTTATCGCAAACTGCTCCAAACTTCCTATGCTGATGCTTCCCTGTCTCAGGACATATCCTGCCTGACACCGGGGATGTAATGACCTTTTGGGCAGTATGCATCTGAACGGAGTTTGAGGCGCTGCATGGCGTTGTCGTTTCATTACGCACTATGGAACGCGACAGGAGTGGATGCATAATGTCTTGAGGCGGGATCGATTCAAGATAAAATTATGTAGAAGATTGAGAATGTTACAGCGTCCAAACTATGTTTTTTAAAAACGCGGGCGCTGTCGGGAGATGATGATGATCATGCACCTCCCGTGTGTGCCTATTGTGAGAGGAGATGAGCATGAAGCGACTTTTGATTGCGGATTCCTCGGACATTGTCCGGAAAGTCGGCCGCAAGATTCTCTCCGAACTGGGCTATGACATCAGCGAAGCGGCGGATGCCCGTGCTGCGCTTGTAAGTTGTGAAACAAGTCTGCCGAATTTCATGATCGTCGATTCCGGCCTTGATGGTGCGCTCGACCTGATCACCAATGTGCGAGCTATGCCGGATGGCAAGACCGTCCGGATTTTTTACTGCGTCATTGAGGCAGATCTGAAAACCATGATGCTTGGCAAGAGGGCAGGGGCCAGCGACTTTCTCCTCAAACCCTTTGATCGCAAGACCTTGACGGCTGCTTTCAGCAAGTCGGAAGGGGCGGCTGCCTAAAGCATGTCGCGTTTCATTGTCCTCAATGAAACGATAACGTTCATAAGAAAAATCAAAGACTTAAAGCGCGTTGCATAGGGCTGATAAGCCGCAGCATCCTTTAAACAAACAATACAAAAACCGGCAGGACCGCGCCTATCTCTTGGCGTGATCCTGCCGATTTATTGAATTTATAATCTGGACCTTGTGGCCGCACTGGATGATACGGCCAATCAGTATCCTCAAGCCTGCTTGCGATCAGGCCGTTTCCATATATTCGCTACCATCCGGCTCGCGCAGCACATAGCCGCGGCCCCAGACGGTTTCGATGTAATTGGCGCCGCCAGCCGCATTGGCCAGTTTTTTGCGCAATTTGCAGATGAAAACGTCAATGATCTTCAGTTCCGGCTCGTCCATGCCGCCATAGAGATGGTTGAGGAACATTTCCTTGGTCAATGTCGTGCCTTTGCGCAGCGACAATAGCTCAAGCATCTGATATTCCTTGCCTGTCAGATGCACACGCGTGCCGCCAACCTCAACCGTCTTGGCATCGAGATTGACGATCAGTTCGCCGGTGACGATGATCGACTGGGCATGCCCCTTGGAACGGCGTACGATCGCATGAATACGGGCAACGAGCTCGTCCTTG
Organism: Allorhizobium sonneratiae; assembly: GCF_023700755.1. GTDB lineage: Bacteria > Pseudomonadota > Alphaproteobacteria > Rhizobiales > Rhizobiaceae > Allorhizobium > Allorhizobium sonneratiae. Next base: position 343,802 of record NZ_JAMKOJ010000001.1, read on the forward strand.
TGGAACGGCTTTGTCATGTAATCGTCAGCGCCGAAGCCGAGGCCGCGGACCTTGTCCTCGATGCCGGCCATGCCGGACAGAATGAGGATCGGAGTTTTCACCTTCGACAGGCGCAGGGTGCGCAGAACCTCATAACCCGACATGTCGGGCAGGTTCAGGTCGAGGAGAATGATATCATAGTCATAAAGCTTGCCGAGATCGACGCCTTCTTCGCCAAGATCCGTAGTGTAGACATTAAAGCTCTCGGACTTGAGCATCAACTCGATGCTCTGCGCCGTCGCGCTGTCGTCTTCGATGAGTAGAACCCGCATAATTATCCCCTTTACCGCCGCCGAAAGGTCAAGATGGCCCCCTACGCGATACGGATCCAGTCGTTGCCTGATTTGAAGGCTGCCATCAAATGGTTAACAAATTCTGATTCCCTCTGGCAAGGTCTATCGAATCTATTAAGTTTCATGGTGAACCTCCTGCTTCACTCTTTGGTTTCTCATCGCCACAGATGAATTCTTACGGAAAAAAGCCCCGGTAAGTGATTCATTTGACTTATCATTGTCGAAGTCCACGTTTTTGGACCCTGGCATTTACCGACCCTTAAATGATCCTCCTTATCATTAACGATGCCCGTAAACGAAAGGTTACCAAAGGTAGTTTTTTGTTAACGTCCTCAAGATTTTTTCGGGGTGATTCGTTTTAATGTCCGCGGGCGATGTCATTTTTAAGTGAAAGCGGGGCGTCTCGCATCACGGGAGTATTGCGTATGAAGTCGCGTGAGAGCCTGGTTCGCCTGAAGGCATTTCAGGTAACTGAGAAACGCCGTCAATTGCAGCAGTTGCAATTGATGATGGGCGAGTTTGAAAAAATGGCAAAAGAGCTGGAAAACCAGATTTTGCTGGAAGAGAAAAAAGCAGGGATTACCGATCCCGGCCATTTTGCCTATCCGACCTTTGCCAAGGCGGCGAGACAGCGCGCTGACAATCTTCAGACCTCCATCCGGGAACTGAAGATTCAACAGGACGCCGCCGAACTGGCCCTGGAGGAGGCGGTTGCCGATCACGCCAAGGCCGCAGCGCTTGAAGAGCGGGATGGCCAGCAGCGTCAACGGGCATGAGCCCTCAGGATTTTTAAGGTCTGCTGGATGATTTTGACCTGAGAGCGCGTTTCGATCAGATATGATCGGACCGGCGCGTTTGGCTTTTCTGTTTCAACGCAGGTCGTTATGGAAACCAACCCTAACAGTCTTGAAGACCAGGCTTTGTATTCAGAACGACCTACCGCATCTCTTCTCTATTTTATAAATCGTCTGATGCTGTAAAACTTATCGCGCAAACCTTATGAACGGGTTTGCCGTAAAGACATGTGACAAAACATGGACTGAAAGCACTATGATGGCGGCTGAGGAGTCAGAGCGCTTCTATACGAAGAAGACCGCCAGCATAGGATTGTGTTTTAAGCGAAATTCTGCTGGGCAGTGGGTGAGATAAGTTGCGCTGCGGTATCGGCAGATTGGATAAGTTTGGCACTCCAACAGCCTGACCGATGCAAAAAGGGGAGGGGCAGGGCTTCGATCCGACAAATACCGTTCGCTTATGAAAATCTATAAGGCTAAAGTACGCTGTGGTTTGTCAGCCTGATGCACGGTGCTTTAAATCTTTGATGTGTCGCATGTACGGTATCGTTTCATTGAGGGCAATGAAACGCAACGTGCTTTGGTGGTTTGATTATGAGATTTGCTAATCCATTTGCGGAACGCTGGAGAGCAATGTCAGGATCATGAAAGCCACGAGCAACTTTATGATGATTGTGGAATTCAAAGAATTCGATATTTGAGTGCGGCGCCTGAGGAAACCGGGACTCAATTGTTAAAGTCATTCTACAAGAGCATTGTCCCGATAAAAGCTCTCATGGCGACCGCCAGACCAGCGATCGCCTTCGTTTTTCGTCAGATCAATGACGATATTGCTGAATACGTGTTGTTCTGAGACCCGGCAGGCCATGGTCGTTAATCGAGGATTGCCATGAGAGAAATTCCTCGACTGTCAGCGTATAGCGCTCACAGGCTTCTTCAAGGCTGAGCAGGCCGCCGCGAACGGCAGCAACCACTTCAGCCTTGCGGCGAATGACCCAGCGGCGGGTATTGGCAGGCGGCAAATCAGCAATTGTCAAAGGGCTGCCATCGGGGCCGATGACATATTTTACACGCGGACGAATTGTTTCGGTCATTGGACTCTCTAATACATACTCAAGACCACAGACCCGAAATCTAACGCGGCACATTTAAAAATTACCTAAGCCCCAAGTAAGAATTTGATAAGAATTTTAGCTATTTGCCCCCGAAAACAAATTTTTTGCATGAAGCCGCCATTTTTATCGTCCTGCTCAGACGCTTCGGTGTGGGGTCTTTTCGAAAACCGGGCGCTTTATAGGCATTCCAGGAAAAATACGTAGCGATGATCGGCTAGAAATTCGTAAAAACAATAAATTAGTGCATCGTGCGATCAATGTGATGCATTCTGTTTGCTGAAACTTGCCGTCCCACAAGGCGGATGGCTGAGCGCGATGCTTTTGTCATCGGGCACGCCATCCAACGTAGTGGGGGGCAAGTTTCAGCAAACCCGAAGGGCCGCATGTCTTTACGTCCTGATCAAGATTTTTCCCTCGGACGTACCAAGCGGTATGCCCTTCAGCAAAAATCTTGATCAGCCCATAAATTCATTACGGCGGAATGCGTCATATTGATCGCACGGTGCTCTAAAGTCTTTCACTGTTTCCGTGAGTGCGGAAAGGCTTTTGAGTATGGTCTCAGTTTTTGTTGACGCATCGGATATATCCGAAAACCGGTTCACGCTTTTGGGCCGACGCTTTAGAAAAGTGTGTAGCGTTTCCTGTGAAGGCAATAAAAACAATAGCTTGAGATGCTGGCGGGACAATGACAGGGCTATTCAAAATCCCTTGCCATGCATCAACTCGGATTTGATTGTTCCGAACAGAATCTGCAGGTCGAGCCAGATGGAAAATGTCTCGATATAAAGAAGATCGTGATCAATTCTGGCTCTTGCCGTGACCGCATCATGGGTCGGACCGCGCAACCCATGCATTTGCGCAAGGCCGGTTAGGCCCGGTCGCATGCTGTGCCGGGCATGGTAATCGGGCACGAGTTGCTCATATTCTATGCCGCCAGCGAGCATACCAATGGCATGGCAGCGCGGGCCAATCAATGACATATCACCCCGTAAGACATTGAAAAGCTGCGGCAATTCATCGATATTACTACGGCGTAGCACTGCACCGACCGCGGTAATGCGCGGGTCTGAGGGAATGGTTTGCCGCACACCGCTTTCATCGCAGCTGTGAGAATACATGGTGCGAAACTTCAAGATCCGGATTTTCCGCTGATTTTTTCCCCAGCGTGTCTGGCGAAACAGCACGGGTCCGGGTGTTTCCAGTCTGATCAGCGCCGCTACGGCCAGCAGGAAAGGCAGAAGCATGACAAGTGTAGACGCTGCCAGAACGATATCCATGGCTCTCTTGAGCATCAGGTGCAGACGCCTTCTGCCATAGTCTGTCCGCTTTGTGCGCACGGTTGATGAAGTCGGATATTCATTCATTCGAAACATACCCATTCCATCCTCGCAGATGTTAAGGCCATGACGATCCCGTTTTTCGAGAGCAAGGACCGGTGCGATATGCGTGATGCGGAAGCAACGGCAGAGCTGCCTTTACTCTCGAGCCGGTCTCAGAGCCTATTTATGGACGCTTATGTAACGGTTATTTTGGCGAACGTCATTGTTTAACTTAATAAATGGTTAAGGTCCCGGAATGAAATGCTTCGTTATGGGAGATTGTTCTGTAACTGTTGTGTTTGGAATGTTTTGAAACAGTTTTTTCTCTATATTGAACGTCAAAGCCGGATCATCACCAAGCGTGCGCAGAGACTGCTATATCCAAAGCTTGCCGAACCGCTGTGTATTATCATCACTTCATCACCGGCGGTGAGTGAGCTTAGGCTGCTCTGTTCACTGGAGGTAAAGGAACTGACCGTGCCGAAAAACTGCCCTAGAAGCCCGCTACCATCGCTTTTAATCAGCTTGAGGCTGTAATTGCTGGAATTGGTAATGCGGATGTTCAGGGAAATAAGGTAGATGCCGCTTGCTGGAATTTTGATGGTGCTGCCATAGCCATTGGTGAGTGCCGTTGAGAGGGCGAAATTGCCCTGATTGAGATTGATCACATTGAAGCCTGTGGTCGTGCCCTCTGAAACGTTAAAGGTGGGAACGTTATACGATATTTGCGCATATGGTCTTTGCGGCTGGTCGATGATGCCGTCCGTCGAAATTTGCAGGGCAGATGTCCAGTTGCTGCCGTCGCCGCTGACCTTGATGCCCAGGCTGTCGCTGCCGGAAAGACCGATTTCGGCCCGGCCTGACCAGTTGGTCTGATAAAGCAGGGATGCGGTATCGGTTACGGCAGATTTGTTCAGTTTGAGTTGACACCCGTTGCCAGCATGATTGAACAAGGCTGCGTCCGACGAAACGGAGAAACGATTGGTGCTGTCAGGGCTGGCATTGACGCCGAGGGTGGAAAAAAGGCCTTCGGCGGGCAGCGGCAAATCAGACCATCTGCTGCCGTCAAAAACCAAAAATTTTCCACTGCTGGCCAGATAGGCACGCCAGCCAGTCAGAGGTTTGAGATAAGCCCAGGCGCCGTCTTGGTACACGGCGATCTTGCCATCTTGATTGACCCACTCTCCCGTTGCGCCTGACAGGACGCCGTAACAGGCGCCATCGACCGCAGAGGCTGGCGGCGCCGTGAGGGTCTCCGCCAAAACCAGTTGGGTCACGGCGTCCAGAACCTGCAGAGCCTCGTTGTGGGTCACATGTTTCTGGGCCTGCGATGGCAGGATGTAGGGAAGGGACAGTTTTGGTGTCGTGTCGCTCATCGGTGTCTCCATCGGGTTGAGATGGAAGTATCGCCGATGGCGGCAGCAGGGGAAAAACACCAGTCAATTTTGTTGTAAACATGGAGAAAAAGGCGATTTTTCTTCACAGGATCCAGGTGTTTTCCCGTGTTCAGGCAGCCTGTTCGCCCCATGCGATAAAGAAGGGGTTGGCAAAATCGCTGTCATGCGGCTGGTTGCGCTTGCCATAAAGCAGAGGTGTGCCTTCTATGGTTTCGGTCATGCCGCCGGCAGCGCGCAAAACCGCATCACCGGCTGCCGTATCCCATTCCATGGTGCGGCCAAACCGAGGGTAAACATCGGCATTTCCTTCTGCAATCAGGCAGAATTTCAGGGATGATCCGACAGACCGCGTATCGGTTATGCCTTTTTGCCTGAGAAAATCCTCTGTCTGCGGGCTCATATGCGAGCGGCTGGCAACGGCGACGGGTTCGCTTGTCTGACTGCGGACATGAATGGGTTGGCGATCTGTGACTGTAAAGGTGTTGTCAATGCTGAGCCGCATCGCCCCCGTTTCCGACCCGATATAGGCCTGTCCGCGGGCAGGGGCATAGACAATGCCCATCACCGGAGCACCATTGCGCACGAGGGCGATATTGACGGTAAAATCCTCACTCTTGCGGATAAATTCCTTGGTTCCATCCAGCGGATCGACAAGTATGAAGGGTTCGTCGGTGGTTGTCGGTATATTGCCTGCGGCAACGGCTTCTTCGGCAACGACCGGAATGTCGGGAAAGGCTTCCTTCAGCAGGGCGAGAATAATTTTTTCCGCCTGTTCATCCGCTTCGGTTACGGGAGAAAGGTCTTCCTTGGTGCGAATGTTTGGCCCCGAATGGTAAATTTTCATGATTTCGCGGCCTGCCAAAAGCGCGGCCTGTTCAAAAACAGCAATCACGCATCACGTCCTTTCCCATTCTTTGCCCGATTAAGGCACGGATATGGTAAAAGGATGAAGAATTTTATCGTCCTGGCTCGTCATTTTATCGTGAACCCGTTGGTTTTTTTGCCGGACTGAAGGCATCGGCCTGGTGATGCAAACAGGCTTGTGTTTGGGTTCAGGAGAGCTTGATGCCCATATGATGGGCAATCCTGGTTGCCATGTCATAGGCTGTTCCTTCTTCGGTGCGAAGATGGACTTCCGGTGCAAGTGGCATCTCATAGCTTGAGCTGATACCGGTAAATTTCTTGATCTCTCCGGCAAGTGCCTTGCGGTAAAGACCTTTTGGATCGCGCCGGATACATTCCTTGAGCGAAGTGTCGATGAAGACCTCGATAAATTCCCCGGGGCTCATCATCTTGCGCGCCATATCGCGATCGGCGCGAAAGGGGGAAATGAAGGAAACGATGACAATCAGGCCGGCATCGGCCATCAGTTTTGCCACCTCTGCCACCCGGCGGATATTTTCAACGCGGTCTTGGTCGGAAAAGCCCAGATCACTGTTCAGTCCGTGGCGGATATTGTCACCATCAAGGATATAGGTGTGGTAGCCAGCTTGGTGAAGCTGGGCTTCCAGGGCATTGGCGATGGTGGATTTTCCCGCACCCGAAAGTCCCGTCAGCCAGATGACACGCGGGCGCTGACCTTTGATGCTGGCGCGTTCCTGACGTGAAATCTGAAAGTCCTGCAGAACGATATTGTTGTTTTGCACGGCGCCTGCCAGTTCACTCGCATCGGGCATGGTGTGTGATCCGGTTGTCGCCGTCGAATCGGCGGATGTCGATAATATTGTTGTTCAACATAATGTGTAATGACGCATGTGCAAGCCTGTATGCGTCATGATGCTTACTTGTGATTGTCCATCCCCAGACTTTTTTCGTTCTCCGGGTGGACGCGCCCATCAGCGCAGACATGGCGTTCTTGCATAGCGTTTACGCAATCTTCTGCCGAAAATCGCGAAATAAGCACAGAAACTGCTCATGAAATATGCTTCTGGTAGAAAAATGTCCGCTGCAAAACTTTTGTGCTTCACATTTTTGCCGAAAACGATATCAATCGCCACAACACGAAGAACCCGAACGGGACAAGACAAGGAAGACACCAAAGGCGATCTTCCAGGGGATATATATGATATATTTCATCCAGCAACTTATAAACGGGCTGACGCTCGGTTCCATCTATGGTCTGATCGCGATTGGCTATACCATGGTGTATGGCATTATCGGCATGATCAACTTTGCCCATGGCGATGTGTTCATGCTTGGTATTTTCGCGGCCCTGATCGTGTATCTGCTTCTGATCAGTCTGTTTGCCGGTATTCCGGCGGCCATTGCGCTCTTCATCATGATGGTTGTCGCCATGCTGATGACCGGATTGTGGAACTGGGTCATCGAGCGTATCGCATACCGGCCTTTGCGTGGTTCTTTTCGCCTTGCGCCTTTGATTACGGCGATCGGCATGTCGATCACGCTGGAAAATTTCATTCAGGTGGCACAGGGTCCGCGTACCAAGTCCATCCCCGACCTGGTGAAGTCGCTTTACACCTTTGATAACATTACTATTTCATTGAAGCAGATCATCATCGCCGTGGTGACCATGGTTCTGCTGGCCGTCTTCTGGTATATCGTCAACAAGACACCGCTCGGTCGCGCCCAACGGGCGACGGAACAGGATCGCAAGATGGCGGCTCTGCTTGGCATCGACGTCGACCGCACCATTTCGATCACCTTCGTCATGGGGGCGGCGCTTGCTGCCGTGGCCGGAACGCTCTATCTGATGTATTATGGCAGCACCACTTTTATGGATGGCTTCATACCCGGTGTGAAGGCCTTTACCGCAGCCGTCCTTGGCGGCATCGGTTCGCTTCCGGGGGCTGTTATCGGTGGTGTATTGATCGGTCTGATCGAATCGCTCTGGTCGGCCTATTTCACCCTTGCCTACAAAGATGTCGCGACCTTCTCTCTCCTGGCCTTCGTGCTGATTTTCAAGCCGACCGGTCTTTTGGGCCGTCCCGAAGTCGAGAAGGTGTGATCCATGTCCGCAAGCAGTAAGTCTTCGACAGCAGACACCGGAACGTTTGCCCGCGCGCTTCGGGAAGGTATTTTCGCTGGTCTCGCCGCTCTTGGCATGTTCATCCTGTTCATCGGCATCAAGACCGATCAGGATATCAACAATCAGTTGATCTGGTTGCCGCGATTCGGGCTTCTGGCGATTTTCGTCGCCATTGCCGCAGTCGGCCGTTTTGCCATCGTTGCCTTTTATGGGCCGTGGGTGAAGGCACGAAAGGAAAAGGCGTCTGCTGTTCCCGTTCATGAGATCGAGGCGTCGCCCTCCTTCTTCAAACGGAATTTTCCGAAAATCGCCATCGTCTTTCTGATTTTCTATCCGGTGATTGTTCTGGCGTTGATGTATGCATCGAGCGGTACGCTGCGTGGTGCGTTGCAGGGCTCGCTGAAATATGTCGATAATTTTGGCATTCAGATCCTGATTTATGTGATGCTGGGCTGGGGTCTGAATATCGTTGTCGGCCTGGCCGGCCTTCTCGATCTCGGCTATGTCGCCTTTTATGCGGTCGGGGCCTATTCCTATGCGCTTCTGTCGCAGGATTTTGGTCTGTCCTTCTGGGAACTGTTGCCGGTGTCGGGCATTCTGGCCGCGCTTTGGGGCATTATTCTCGGTTTTCCGGTCCTGCGTCTGCGCGGTGACTATCTGGCCATCGTTACGCTGGCCTTCGGCGAAATCATCCGTTTGGTGTTGATCAACTGGTCGGATGTGACGCGCGGCACCTTCGGTGTTTCGGGTATTCCCAAGGCAACGCTCTTCGGCATGGAATTCGATGCCTCTGCGCATGGCTTTGCCAAGACCTTTGGCCTGCCTATGTCTTCGGCCTATTACAAGATCTTCCTGTTCTATCTGATCCTGGCGCTCTGCCTTTTGACCGCCTATGTGACGATCCGGCTGCGCCGCATGCCGATCGGACGGGCCTGGGAAGCACTGCGCGAGGATGAGATCGCTTGCCGGTCGCTGGGTATCAATACGGTGGCAACGAAGCTGACGGCTTTTGCCACGGGTGCGATGTTTGCCGGCTTTGCCGGGTCGTTCTTCGCCGTACGTCAGGGCTTTGTCTCGCCGGAAAGCTTCGTTTTTCTCGAATCGGCGATTATCCTGGCCATCGTCGTTCTCGGCGGCATGGGTTCGCTGACGGGGATCGCGATTGCAGCGGTCGTGATGATCGGCGGAACGGAACTGTTGCGCGATATGGACTTCCTCAAGGTGATCTTCGGTCCCGATTTCACCCCGGAACTCTATCGTATGCTGATTTTCGGCCTTGCCATGGTGATCGTCATGCTGTTCAAGCCGCGCGGTTTTGTCGGCAGCCGTGAACCCACCGCCTTCCTCAAGGAACGCAAGGCCGTTTCGGGCAGCTTTACCAAGGAGGGTCATGGCTGATGACCTCCGGAACCAACACGATGAACAAAGATGCAATCCTGAAGGTCGATCACCTGTCGATGAAATTCGGCGGCCTGATGGCGATCAACGATTTCTCCTTCGAGGCTGTCCGCGGCGAGATTACCGCTCTGATCGGTCCGAACGGAGCCGGAAAAACCACAGTGTTCAACTGCATCACCGGCTTTTACAAGCCGACCATGGGCATGTTGACACTGACGCAGAAGTCGGGAAAGCCGTATCTTCTCGAACGGCTTTCCGATTTCGAGATCAACAAGAAGGCCAAGGTCGCCCGCACCTTCCAGAATATCCGGCTGTTTTCCGGCCTGACCGTACTGGAAAACCTGCTGGTGGCCCAGCACAACATGCTGATGCAGGCCTCCGGCTATACGATCCTCGGACTTCTGGGGTTGCCTGGTTACAAACGGGCGGCGGAAGAGGCGATCGAAAAGGCAAAAGTCTGGCTGGAAAAGGCGGACCTGATCGAGCGCGCCGACGATCCGGCCGGCGACCTGCCTTATGGTGCGCAAAGACGGCTGGAAATTGCCCGCGCCATGTGCACGGGCCCAGAGCTTCTGTGTCTCGATGAACCGGCGGCGGGTCTCAATCCGCGAGAATCGCTGGCGCTCAACACTTTGCTGAGAAACATTCGAGAGGAAACCGGGACGTCTATCCTGCTGATCGAACACGATATGTCGGTGGTTATGGAAATTTCCGACCATGTCGTGGTTCTTGAATATGGTCAGAAGATTTCCGATGGCACTCCGGATCATGTGAAGAACGACCCGAAGGTCATTGCGGCCTATCTCGGGGTTGAGGATGAAGAATTGAGTGAGGCGATTTCCGACGTGGAAGCGGTTGCCGGAGGCAATGTCTGATGGCTGGTGAAACGCTTTTGACAGTTGATGCCGTTGAAACCTATTACGGCAATATCCGGGCGCTGGCAGGCGTCAGTGTTGAGGTCAAGAAGGGTGAGATCGTCAGTCTGATCGGCGCCAACGGGGCTGGAAAATCCACCCTGATGATGACAATCTGCGGCAGCCCGCAAGCCCGACACGGCAAGGTTATCTTCGAGGGAGAGGATATTACCCGGCTTCCAACCCATCTGATCGCGCGCAAGCGCATTGCCCAGTCGCCTGAAGGCCGGCGGATTTTCCCACGCATGACCGTGCTAGAAAACCTGCAGATGGGAGCCGCCCTCGACAACCTGAAATATTTCCACGAGGATCTGGAAAAGATCTACACCATGTTTCCGCGCCTGAAGGAGCGGCAGAACCAGCGCGGCGGCACACTGTCGGGCGGTGAGCAGCAGATGTTGTCGATCGGTCGCGCGCTGATGGCGCGTCCCAAGCTGCTTCTGCTGGATGAGCCGTCGCTGGGACTTGCGCCTTTGATCGTCAAGGGCATTTTCGAGGCGATCAAGAAGCTTAACCAGGAAGAGGGGCTCACCGTATTTCTGGTCGAGCAGAATGCTTTTGCCGCCCTGAAACTGTCGGACCGGGCCTATGTCATGGTCAACGGGCAGGTGACGATGAGCGGTTCGGGCAAGGAATTGCTGGCCGATCCGCAGGTACGTGCGGCCTATCTCGAAGGCGGACGGCATTAAGGGGAGCGCCATGCAGGGACTTTTTTTCGATACTGATACCGAGGTCAGGATTGTTCTGCGCGTTTTGGTGATGCTGATCGGCTTCTGGACGGCCTGGCGCACCGGTCGCGCTGTGGCGGAAGGCTGGCAGACCTATTCCCGCGTTGTGGTCTACACGCTGTTGATTGCTGCTGGTATGCAGTTTCTCCACCATGCATTGTTCAATGGCAATGCCATCGATCCAGGGCTCTATCTGCTTGATCTGGTGACGCTGCTTGTGTTTTCCAGCCTTGGTTTCCGGCTCCGGCGCACGCAGCAGATGGTGACGAGCTACTATTGGCTTTATCAGCAGACTTCGCCTGTTTCGTGGAAGACAAAAGATTGACATCAAGGCTGTGCCCGCCGCAGATTATGATGAAAACAGCGGGATGGACCGTGAGATGATTTTCATGCGGCAAGTCTGAGGCCTGTGTCAAATGAAGGGTTGAAGAGTGCCTGTTGAGAGCGTCGAGGACAGGCAGATCTTTCAAAACGTTTCCGGCGTGTTCCTGGTGGGTGATGCGCGGGGGCTCACAATAAGGACCCACCCTCAAAAATTGGGAGTTACAGAATGAAGAAGTCGCTTCTTTCGGCTGTGGCGATTGCCGCCATGGTCGCTTTCAGCGGCAATGCATATGCCGATGTTCTCATCGGTATTGCAGGCCCGCTGACCGGCCCGAACGCTGCCTTCGGTGCGCAGCTGCAGAAGGGTGCCGAGCAGGCTGCCAAGGACATCAACGCCGCTGGCGGCATGAACGGCGAAAAGATCAAGACCGAGCTTGGCGACGACGTTTCGGATGCCAAGCAGGGCGTGTCGGTTGCCAACAACTTCGTGGCTGACGGCGTGCAATTCGTGGTGGGTCACTTCAACTCTGGCGTTTCCATCCCGGCTTCCGACGTGTATGCCGAAAATGGCATTCTGCAGATTACGCCGGCTTCGACCAACCCCAATTTCACCGAGCGCGGCCTGTGGAACACCTTCCGTACCTGTGGTCGCGACGACCAGCAGGGCGCTGTGGCCGGCAAATATATTGCCGATCATTTCAAGGGTGTGAAAGTTGCCATCGTGCACGACAAGACGCCTTACGGTAAGGGTCTTGCCGATGCCACCAAGGCAGTCATGAACAAGCTTGGTGTCAAGGAAGTCGTTTATGAAGGCATCGATCCGGGCCAGAAGGACTATTCGACGCTGATTTCCAAGATGAAACAGGCTGGCGTTGGCATGGTCTATTTCGGTGGTCTGCATCCGGAAGCTGGCCTGATCCTGCGTCAGATGAAGGATCAGGGCCTGAAGGCGACGATGATGTCCGGTGACGGCATCACCTCGAACGAACTGGCTACGATTGCCGGTGACGCTGTCGACGGCACTCTGATGACCTTCCCGCCGGATCCGCGCAACAACCCGAACGCCAAGGAAGTGGTCGCCAAGTTCCGCGCCGCCGGTTTCGAGCCGGAAGCCTACACGCTCTACTCCTATGCCGCCATGCAGATCATTGCCGATGGTGCCAAGGCTGCCCATAGCAACGACCCGCAGAAGGTTGCTGCGGCTCTCAAGGCCCATGGTCCGTTCAAGACCGTGATCGGTGATATTGGCTTTGATTCCAAGGGTGACATCACCCGCCCGGACTATGTCATGTACAAGTGGCAGAAGGGCCCGGACGGCAAATATACCTATCTCGAGATCAAGTAATCTCTCGTTATATCCTGTGAGAAAGCCCGGCCTTTGCGCCGGGCTTTTGTTTTGCCACGCTTTTGTTTCGTGGTGTGTCGGTTGCCGTTCGTGGCAGGCCGTCGGTTCTACTGCATCATTCCTGAAATCGGGAGAGATTGAAGGTGAAAATGATGCAGCAGATGAAACGTGTTACAGCGACCTTTGTGTGCGATATTGGTCGCATGGCGCTATAGAGCATTGTCCCGAGAAAAGGGCATAGCGGTTTTCCCTGCGGAAATGCGTAAAAATGGTGAGTTAAAGCATCTCATTGTTTCCGTGAACCGATAACGTCCATGCGACACATCAAAGACTGAGAGCACCGTGCGATCAATATGACGCATGAGGCTGATAAGCGCGCGACATGCTGTATGGATCAGAATTTGCTGTTGCAGTGCAAAAGTCGCAAGCTTCACGTAACGTCTTATCGTTAACGTATTGATAGGCTTTGATGCTGCGTTAACCATTTGTTAACCAAATCAGCCCTAAATGATCTCAACGATTTGTTTACACAGATGACCGAAGTGCTAACAGAACCACGCTCCATCAGGATCAAAGGCCGCTCTTTTCTGGCCGTCGTTTTGTCGCCGGACCTGCCGCTGGACCAATGGCTGGCGCGGCTCGACGATCTGGCCTCGCGCTCGGCCGGCTTTTTTCTTGGCCGTCCGGTCGTGCTCGATGTGCACGATCTGCCGCTCAATCGGGAGGAGTTGAAGGGCCTTATTGCCGAACTTGCCACGCGCAATGTCAGCATTATGGGGCTGGAAGGTGCAAAGCCCTCAATGGTCGAACGCGGTATGCCGCCCATTCTCAAGGGTGGCAAGCCGGTTGCAGATATTGATGTGCCGAAGACGGAAGTGGCGGCTGGGCCTGCCGAGGCGGCGGAAACGCCGGAGGAAGAGGCTGACGGTGTGCCTGTGCTGAAGGCAGCACCCGCGCCGGAAGCCCGTCCGGGCGTGAATTCGCTGGTGGTGGCGGAGCCGGTTCGCTCCGGTCAGTCGGTGGTGTTTACCGAAGGCGACGTGACGGTGATCGGCTCGGTCGCGTCCGGTGCTGAAATTATTGCCGGAGGTTCGGTCCATATTTACGGCGCCCTGCGTGGTCGTGTCATGGCGGGCTGTCTCGGCAATATGTCGGCGCGCATCTTCTGCCGCAAGCTGGAGGCGGAGCTGCTCGCCATAGATGGGATCTACAAGATGGCAGAGGATATCGAGCCGGATATGCTGGGTCATCCGGCACAGTTCTGGCTGGAAGACGATGCCATCCATGCGGAAAAGATTGCCTGACCGAACCAGGCCGATGACATCAGACGGTTCCTGATGGGGCCGTGTGCACAAGAATAAAAGTTAAAATGCGCCGCTGCAGGCCAGAAACAGGAGATGAACATGGGGAAGGTTATCGTCGTAACCTCAGGTAAAGGTGGGGTGGGCAAGACCACATCTACCGCTGCTTTGGGCGCGGCCCTGGCCCAGCGGAACGAGAAGGTTGTCGTCGTGGATTTCGATGTCGGCCTGCGCAATCTGGACCTCGTCATGGGGGCAGAGCGCCGCGTGGTCTATGATATCGTCAATGTCATCCAGGGTGACGCCAAGCTGCCGCAGGCGCTGATCCGCGACAAGCGCATTGATACGCTGTTCCTGCTGCCCGCTTCCCAGACGCGCGACAAGGACGCCCTGACGCCGGAAGGTGTGCAATGGGTGATCACCGAGCTGAAGCGGCATTTCGACTGGGTTATCTGCGACAGCCCCGCCGGCATTGAGCGTGGTGCAACGCTGGCCATGCGCCATGCGGATGTGGCCGTGGTTGTCACCAATCCGGAAGTCTCTTCGGTGCGCGACAGCGACCGGATCATCGGTCTTCTCGATTCCAAGACCGTCAAGGCCGAGCGCGGCGAGCGCATGGAAAAGCATCTGCTGCTCACCCGCTATGACAATGCCCGCGCCGAGCGCGGCGACATGCTCAAGGTCGAGGATGTGCTGGAAATCCTGTCGATCCCGCTGATCGGTATCATTCCGGAAAGTCAGGATGTGCTCAAGGCCTCGAATGTCGGTGCACCGGTGACCTTGGCCGACCCGAAAAGCACGCCCGCCCAGGCCTATTTCGAGGCCTCGCGACGTCTGGCCGGAGAAAACCTGCCGGTCTCTGTTCCTGAAGAAAAACGCAGCCTGTTGGGCAAGATCTTCTCACGGAGGGCCGCATGAGCATATTCGACCTTTTCCGCAAACAGCAATCCGCGCCGACGGCGCGGGAGCGGCTTCAGGTGCTGCTCGCGCATGAGCGGGCGACGCTGGACAACGATCTGGTGATCGTGCTGCGCGAGGAAATTCTCGCCGTGCTCGCCCGCCATGTCGAAATCGACAGCGACAAGGTGCGCATCACCGTCGATCGCGACGACCGGGTCTCGATCCTTGAAATCGACGTGGAAATTCCCCGCGATAACGAGCTGAAAGCAGCCTGAAGCCAGCCTGTTATTCAAAAAAAAGCGCGGGATGGCAACATTCCGCGCTTTTTATATGGGATTTGCTCAATTGGCCGGTTCAAACCTCAAGATGCCGGCCACGCGTGAGGTGCCGCCGGTGTCGTTGGGATGGGATACGCCATCCATCACCTTGATTTCAGTGAGATCAAAGGGGCTTTTGCCCTCGATACAGGCGAGATTGATGCCGAATTGCTGAGGGTTGGAGCGGCGCTGGTGATGGGTATAGATGCCGCAAGTCTTGCAGAAATAATGTTTCGCCGTGCCGGTATTGAACTGGTAGAGCGTCAGATTGTCTTCACCCTCGATGAACTCGATATCGGACAGACTGGCGGAAACGGCAACGGCTCCGCGCATCCGGCAATAAGAACAGGTGCAGCGCCGCGCCGTGTTCAATTCATCACTCAGCCGGACACGGAATTTCACCGCGCCACAATGGCAGGCGGCGTTATGCTGTGGTCTTGTCTCGGTCATGATCGCTCTTCCTTGATTGTTCTCAAAAGGAGTAGCAAGGATCAAAGATGGCGGCAATCGGTGCTGGTAGCCGAATGTTTGTTAGTCTTTAAACGCGATGTTGAGGTTCTTGGGATGCTGGATATTGCTCTGCCGGTTCAGAAACAGCTTGAGGCTTATAATGCCCGTGACATTGACGCCTTCATGCCGTGGTGGGCCGATGATTGCCACTATTATGCGTTTCCGTGCACCTTACTGGCAAAAGGCGCGGCAGAGATCAGGGAGCGCCATGTCGAGCGCTTTCGGGAACCCGATCTTCATGGAAGGCTTTTAACAAGGATCGTCGTTGACAATGTCGTCATCGATCATGAAACGGTAACGCGCACTTTTCCGGAGGGAAAAGGCGAAATTGATGTCGTCTGTTTCTACGAAATCGAAAATGGCAAGATCGCCAGAGCATGGTTGGGAGAAAGGCGGATTTTTTGAAGAAAAGCCTCACCCCTCGTGTAGAACTGCCGCAGCCTTGACCGCTGCTGACGCCCTGTTTTCCACCCCGAGTTTCACATAGATCTGTTCCAGATGTTTGTTCACCGTGCGGGCTGAGAGGCCGAGAATCTCGGCGATGTCGCGGTTGGCCTTGCCGCGGGCGATCCACAGTAGCACTTCCGCCTCGCGATTGGTCAGGTTGAAGGCATGGCGCAGCGCCTCGTCCTCACGCCGTGTGCTGGCGCTCATCAGGCGGAAGAGGATTTCGTCCGTGCCCATAGCGCCGAGATAGGTGATCTGCAGGCTGGGGGCGGTTTCGGGAAAGCTGAAAACAGCGCCATGGGTCATGCCTTGTTCGGCTTTGGCCGCCATCCAGCCGGAAATGGCGTGGGTGAGGCTTTCCGGTCCGTTTTCGGCGCCAAGCGTGTTCATCACCAGTCGGCTGGCCTGCGGCGTGGACCAGAGCAGGCTGCCATCAGCTCTGAGCGCCATCAAATGGCGACCTGCCGCGTCCAGCGCCACGCGGGCACTTTGGGCGTTGCGGGCATTGGTGAGATGCACGCGGATTCGGGCGCGCAATTCGTCGAGATTGATCGGTTTGGTCAGATAATCGACGCCACCCGCGCCCAGCGCATGGACCACATGTTCGGTTTCGGTCAGCCCGGTCATGAAGATCACCGGCACCTGCGTCACGCTGGCCTGTGTTTTCAACTGGCGGCAGGTGTCGAAACCGTCCATCTCCGGCATCACCGCATCAAGCAGGATGAGGTCGGGCGTGATGCGCTCGACAATGCCGAGGGCAGCCTTGCCCGAGGTGGCAACCAGCACCGCATAGCCGGATTGCTCCAGCGCATCGGTGAGAAAACCCAGCGTTTCCGGGCTGTCGTCGATGATCAGCAGCATGTCGCGCGGTTGCGCCAGTTCAGCCATTGTCAGCCCTATCTCCCATGACGGTGTGCAGCTTTTGGATCAGCCCGGCCATATCGAAAGACTGGATATAAGGCCGCAGCATTTCGGTAAAGGCCAGATAGGCCGGGTCGCGGGCAAGTCCGGCAAGCTTGCTGTCGATGCCGCGAATATAGCCGATTTCCGCCAGCCCCTTGAGATCGGCAAGATCGGCAGCGGGCGGTATGACAAGCCCAGGCGGGGCTGGAGGGGGAGGCGGCGCTTCGTCGGCATAGCGCCAGACGAGTTTCAGATGCCGGGCCAGCTTGTCGCGCAGCACCTTCACATCGACAGGCTTGGCAATGGCGTCGTTATGGCCGCTCGATCCCGGCTCGCGCACAGCACCGTCACCGAGATTGGCCGAGAGCATCAGGATCGGTGCGCTCTGGCCGAGATTGCGCAGCCGCTCCACCAACTGCCAGCCATTCATCACCGGCATGGAAATGTCGACGAGGAAGAGGTCCGGTTCGACACCCTCAATCAGCGTCAGGCATTCCGGGCCGCTGGCCGCTGTCAGCACGATGAAGTCGAGGGGCGTGAGTGCTTCGCGCATCAGATCACGGTGATCCTCATTGTCATCCACCACGACAAGGGTGCGGCGCGGGCCGTCATAGCCGGCAATGCGCCGCTCCGGCGTTGGTGCGGTGCTGGGCCGGTCGACGGTAGAGAGCATCAGACGCACGCGAAACACCGTGCCCTTGCCCTTTTCGCTGGTGACGGCAATGTCGCCGCCGAGCGTATTGGTCAAAAGCCGGGTAATGGTCAGGCCGAGACCGAGGCCGGGTAGCGGGCGAATGCTGTCGGCCTCGCCGCGCTGGAACGGTTCGAAAATCCGGGTGAGATCCTTTTCGGCAATGCCGCGCCCTGTATCGGCGATGGTGAAGCTTGCCACCTGGCTGCGATAGGTCAGGGTAAAGCTGACGGACCCCTCATCGGTGAATTTGACCGCGTTGGAGAGGATGTTGACCAATATCTGTCTCAGTCGCCGCTCATCGGTACGGACATAATGCGGCAGGTTTTCAGGACGTTCATGCAGAAAGCGCAACCCCTTGGCTTCGGCCTGCGGACGAATCATGGCGACGATCTGGTCGAGAAAATCGGCAAGCGCCAGTTCCGCCGGAAAGACCTGAAGCCGGCCCGCCTCGATCTTGGAAATGTCGAGCAGCCCGTCGATCAGGCCGGAGAGATGGTCGGCAGAGCGGCGAATGACCTTGATCGCCGCCTGGCGGGGAGCGGGAATGGTCTCGTCATGTTCGAGCAGTTGCGCATAGCCGAGCACAGCATTGAGCGGCGTGCGCAATTCATGGGTCAGCCCGACGACATAGCGGCTCTTGGCCCGGTTGGCGGCTTCAGCGGCCTCCTTGGCGGCCTGAAGTGCAGCATCGGTCTTCTTGTGGGCGGCGATTTCCTTGAGCAGCAGGCTGTTCTGGCGGGAGGATTCCTCTTCCGCCACCACCCGGCTGTCATGGGCCAGCACATAGAACCAGGCGGCAATGCAGGCGGTGATGGAAAAGACGAAGAAAACGATCAGGATCGCGCCATTCACCGCCGTTGAGGTTTCAGGCTTCACGGCAGCGACCTGATGGGCAATCAGCCCGAGAACAAGGCCGATCAGCGAGACGGCGGCAAGGCTGGTCAGGCCGTAGCGGCCAAGGCGGCTTGCCAGCGCATCGGTCAGCCGATCCGGCAGGAGGTGCCGTGCCACGGTGGCGACCTGACTGTTGAGCGCCGCATGCGGTTTACACATGTCGTGGCAGCGGCTGTCCAGCGAGCAGCAGAGCGAGCAGATCGGCGCGGCATAGGCCGGGCACCAGGCCATGTCTTCCGGCTCGAACGGATGTTCGCAGATCGAGCAGGTGATGGCGTTCAGATTTTTCCAGCTGTGGCGCGGCTTGCGGGCCAGATAATAGCGGCCTTTTGTGGCGGCGGCGAGGGCAGGGGCTATGACGAAGGCCGAAAGCGTGACGAAGGTGGAGAGTGCCGTGAGGCTTGCGCCGAAAAGCCCCGCATGGGCGGCAATCGCCAGACCAGAGGATAAAACCAGCGTGCCGCAACCGACCGGATTGACGTCGTAGAGATGAGCGCGCTTGAACTCAATGCCCGGCGGCGACAGGCCAAGGCGTTTGTTGATGAAAAGATCGGCGGAGATGGTGCAGAGCCAGGCCATGGCGATGATGGAGAAGATGCCGAGCGTTTCCTCTAGCAGCCGGTAGATACCGAGCTCCATCAAAAGCAATGCGATGGCGACATTGAACACCAGCCAAACCACCCGGCCCGGATGGCTGTGGGTGAGGCGGGAAAAGAAATTCGACCAGGCCAGAGACCCGGCATAGGCATTCATCACATTGATCTTCAATTGCGAGACCATGACGAAGGCCACCATCAGCACCAAGGGCATCACAGGGCCAGGCGCGATATAGCTGAAGGCGGTGAGATACATATGGGCGGGATCGGCGGCGCGCTCGATGGCCACGCCCTCGGAGAGGGTCAGCACGGCGAGAAAGGAACCGGCCAGAAGCTTCGGCACGCCGAGCGCCACCCAGCCGGAACCGGCGAGAAATACGGCAAGGCGGTGGCGCTTCTTCTGCGCGCCTTCCGGCGGCAGGAAGCGGAGAAAGTCAACCTGCTCGCCAATTTGCGGCATCAGCGCCAGAATGACGGCGCAGGCGCCGCCGAAATCGGCCAGCCGGAAGGCGGCAGTCTGGCCGGAAATGAGGCCGGGAAAGGCGCGCCAGAGGTCGAATTTCGACCAGTCGGTGAGCGCGATGAACAGGAAAGGCGCAATGTTCAGCACGATCCAGACCGGCTGGGTCAGAAGCTGGAAGCGCGAGATCAGCCTGACCCCGTAGGTGACCAGCGG
Organism: Allorhizobium sonneratiae; assembly: GCF_023700755.1. GTDB lineage: Bacteria > Pseudomonadota > Alphaproteobacteria > Rhizobiales > Rhizobiaceae > Allorhizobium > Allorhizobium sonneratiae. Next base: position 363,692 of record NZ_JAMKOJ010000001.1, read on the forward strand.
AATGACCACCACGGCGGACACGATATAGCCGATCGCCGGAGGCAGGGAAAAGGCAAGCTCGAGCGCCCCGGTCATGATCGAGGCTTCGATGGCAAACAGCATGAAGGTGAAGCTGGCATAGATCAGCGAGGTCACGGTGGAGCCGATATAGCCAAAGCCCGCGCCGCGGGTGAGAAGATCGATATCCACGCCTTCGCGGATGGCGTAGCGGCTGATCGGCAGGCCGATCAACAACATCAGGATGGCAGCGGTTAAAATGGCGAAAAAGGCGTTGACCGTGCCATAGGAGAGCGTGATGGCGCCGCCGATTGCCTCCAGCGCCAGAAAAGAGATCGCGCCAATCGCTGTTTGCGAAATCCGGCTGGAGGAAAAGCGCCGTGCGCTTTTGGCGGTAAAGCGCAGGGCATAATCTTCCAGCGTCTGGTCGGCGACCCAGCGGTTATACTGGCGTCTTACGGGAATGATGCGTTGGCGTGCGGCCATTCGGTTTTCTTGAAGGTTGGCGCGGTGTGGTGCCGTCAGATTTGACGGTTTCTTGGCTTTTGGCAAGAGCAGTTGGCGGAAGGAGATTAATGAAGTGACGGAAGTGGATAAGGATCACGATTTCTCTTTCATCCTGCCGGTTTTGTCGTAATTTATCCTTAATGGTGACGAAACGATTGTGCTTCGACAGTGTTGGAAGCGATGACGGTTCGCTGACCGCAGACCATGATAACGAATATGTGTGAGATCAGTGGCGTTAAGGCCTTGGCATGGCTGACCGCTGCTCTTGATCCTGATAAAAGAAAACCCAGTTCCATCGGGTGGGATACGACCCGGGCAGAATAGAAAGTAACGGCCATGGATACGACAGGACTAGCAACGGCTCAGGCGCAGAACCAGGGACAGGATTTTGGTACGCAGGGCATCGCGCCGATGGATCGACCGAGCCGGATCACCCGGTTTTTCATGGGCATCGTCTCCTGGGCGGAGCGGCTGAATTTCAAATATGCCAAGCTTGGCAATCCGCCGGTCTATGACAATGCCACCTTTCCCTGGGTGGCAGAGGTGGAAAAGGCCTATCCGGCCATTCGCGCCGAGCTTGACACAATCCTGAAGCGCAAGGATGAGCTGCCAAGCTTTCAGGACATTTCCACCGATGTGAAGACCATCTCCAGCGACAACAACTGGAAGACCTTCTTCCTGCTCGGTTTCGGGGTGAAGTCCGAGGCCAATATCAAGGCCTGCCCGGAAACCTGGAAGGCCATGCAGAATATCCCGGGTCTGACCACGGTGATGTTCTCGATTTTTGAGCCGGGCAAGCATCTTCCGGCCCATCGCGGTCCTTATAACGGCGTGCTTCGCCTGCATCTCGGCATGATCGTGCCGGAGCCGCGTGAAAAGATCGCCATTCGCGTCAAGGACCAGATCTGCCATTGGGACGAAGGCAAGGTGCTGATCTTCGACGATGCCTATGAGCATGAGGCCTGGAACCATTCCGACAAGACCCGCGTCGTTCTCTTCGTCGATTTCGTCAAGCCGTTGAAGTTCCCGGCGCGGCTGGTCAACTGGTGCCTGATGAATCTGGCAATCTTCACGCCCTTCATTCGCGAGGGGCTGGACAACCATAATGAGTGGGAAAAGAAGTTCTACGCCGAAGCGGAAAAGCTCAGAAACAGCAAGCCGGCCTGAGGGCCTGCTGCCAACCGTTAGAGCTTTTCAATGTTTCACGAAAACACTGAAAAGCTCTAACCCTTTGTTCTCCCGCATTTTCAGACGGAAAACCTCTACGCACTCTTCCTGAAAATGCTCTAGGCCTGTTCGTTCAGGCCTTTTCGTTCAGGGCGGTTTTGATCGCGCCGATCAGGCTTGACGGATCATAGGGCTTGTTGACGATGGCGATCGCGGAAAAATGCGGTGGAATGGTATTGCGCTCGGCATAGCCGGTGGCAAAGACGAAGGGAATGCCACGCCGGTAAAGCTCTTCGGCCACCGGCAGCGATGTGTGATCGCCGAGATTGATGTCGACAATGGCCACTGTCGGTCGGCGAGGTCCAAGCTTGTGCAGCGCTTCCGCCGCCGAGCGGGCGGTGATGACATCGCTAAAACCGGCATCGTTGAGCATCATTTCGGCATCCATGGCAATCAGCATCTGATCTTCGACGATGAGCACCGTTCCCGACACATCGAGCGGACGTGCCTGCATTTGCGGTGGGCGGGGAACGGGCTTCTGGCTTTGAAGGTGCTTTTCCATCGGCTTGCCGGAGATGAACCGGCCAGGAATGAGCAATTCCGCCGTCAGGCCATCGGCATCGTAGTGCAGGCTGCTCTTTCCAGAGAGATCGTAGGGAATGCTGCGCTCGATCAGCGCCGAACCGAAGCCGCGTCTGCCGGGCGGTTTGACGGGTGGTCCACCGCGTTCGGCCCAGATGATTGCGCAATCATTCGTTTCTGTCCACGCCCATGTCACTGAAAGCTGTCCACCGGGCCGTGACAGGGCGCCATATTTGGCGGCATTGGTGGACAGTTCATGGATAACGAGCGCGGTCACTGCATAGGCCCGGCTTTCCAGCACCATCAAAGGTCCGTCCAGCGTGATCATGGTGTTTTCGCTGCGATAGGGGCTGAGTTCGGCCTCCAGCAGATCGGTGATCAGGCCGGTGCCGCTGCCGCGAATGACCTGATCATGGGCAAAGGCCAGCGCCTGTATGCGGCCCTTGAGCGTGGTGACGTAATCGACGATGCTGTCGCTGGGAGCGGACGGCACGCCGACCAGAGACTTGATCACCGAGAGGATGTTCTTCACCCGATGGTTGAGTTCCTCATTCAGCAGGCGCTGACGCAGATCGGCCTTGGCCCGTTCTTCCTGCATCAGTTCGTTGTGACGCAGGATGATTTCCACGGTCACGGCGCGCATGGCTTCGGCAATGTCGAGATCGCTGTCGCTCCAGGCCTCGGCTTCGCAGCGCACGGTCTCCTTCCAGATGGAAAAACTCTTGCGCGGGGTCAGCCGGTCGCCCAGAGGCCCGGTTTCATAGGATTTTTCCGGATTTCCTGCCCAGTTGAGCGTTTGCAGCCGCTCCTTGCGGAACACCAGAAGATAGTCATTGGGGATTTGCGACAAAGGAATGGCCATGACGCCGGAGACCGCCTCGACATAGGCTGTTGCCGGGGCAAAATCCCGGGAAAGCTGGTGTGTTGACCAGATGCGTCCATCCGCAACCGAGGGGATAAAGCGCAAAAGCGGCTCGACTGCCTCATCGGGCGGGACGGAACCGGAGGCAGTCCACACGCCATTCATCCACAGGCCCAGTCCCTCACAGGCAAAGAGCTGGCGAAATTCCGGCAGGGAGGCGGTAAACAGCTCTTCGAGATTGGCATAATGGGCAGATTGATGCAGAAACCGGTCCAGTGAGCGGCGCGCGTCATTGGCCAGTTCCAGCTTGCGTTTCTGCTTCAGCGCCAGAAGATGAAGCGAAAAGAATTCGCCAAACAGTTCGGCGGCCATGCGCTCGGTCAGTGACAGGGTTTTCGGCTCATAATGATGGCAGGCGATCAGACCCCAGAGCGCATCATTGTTGAGCACGGAAATCGACATCGAGGCGGCAACGCCCATATTGCGCAGATATTCCAGATGAATGGGCGAGACGCTGCGCAGATGGGCAAAGGAGAGATCGATCGGCTCTTTGGCCTCATCGTCTACGGGAACAAGCGGTACACGCGCGCCACGCGCATCGGAAATCACCCGGATCGGATTTTGCAGATAAAGCCTGCGGGCCTGTTCGGGAATGTCGCTTGCGGGAAAGTACTGGCCGAGAAAGCTTTCGAGATCGCCGCGCCTGGCTTCCGCCACCACCTTGCCTGCACCGTCATGCTCCAGCCGGTAGATCATCACCCGGTCATAGCCGAGAACCGCACGCACCAGTTTCGCTGTACTGGCGATCAGATGGTCGACGTCATTGATGTCCTTGATGCGGCCGATCATCTCGCGGGCCATCAGCAGAGGCTGCAAGCTGCCTTTCGAGGGCTCAAGTTCGACGATGACGACACCGTTATGGCTGTGCACGGCAATATCGCAAACCTCACCCGAGGCAAGCGTGGTATGGGTAACCACGCCGGACCGGGTGGGGTTGCTCGATAAAGACAGCGCGTTGCGCAGATCATGGGTGACGGCGGCGCCAAGAAGATCGGCCAGCGACTTTCCCGCAAGAGTTTGGCCCGCAAGAGTTTGGCCAGCAAGAGTGTGACCAGCAAGCCCGTCTTCGATCCCGAGAAAGGCTGCTGCATTGGCCGAATGACGCAGAATGGTCGTCATGGCGGCATCGGTGACCAGAAGACAGCCATGCGGTTGGATGCTTCCGGGAATATGGATCGGCTCGCGGTCGCAATTGCTCAGGTCAACAGGCTGGGGTGGAGACATTCGATGCGCTTTCAAAAGCTGCTTGGGCCAGGGCGAAGGTTGCCTTTGCCGAGGCGATCATAGGCCGTTCATCGATCTCCTCCGCCTGTTCGAGGAGGGCTCCCAACCGATGCCAATTGGAGAGACTGTCAGTTTGGCGATGAAGATGGGCAGCGCCGGTTTCGGCTGTCAGGCCAAGGGTTGCGGCGCGGCGCACGAGCAATCTTGCCCCAAGGCAGGCACCCTCCAGCACATAGCCCATGCCAAGCCAGCCTGCGCGGCTGACCGGTGCTGCCATCACAGGAAACGCGCCAATCTCGGCGGACAGCGCTACAAGATCGCGCCCGAGATCCTGACCGAGTAAGGTGGGGCGCCAGTCCTGCAGCCGGTTCACGCGCCACAGGCTTTCCGCGCTAAGGCGAAACCGCGCCATGCCGATGACATAGCGCTGATAGCTTTCGCGACAATCAAAATTCCCGACGAGCCTGTCCAGCTCGGAATGAATGGTGGCTGTCTGTTCTCTCAAACGCCACCTGCGTGGTGAATGGTTCATCAAGGTCCTGTTCGGATATCCCCATTCCCCGAGACACGGAGCCCATCCGTCTCTCACCTACCCGAAACAATACATAGAATTAGGTTTTGAAATTTGCAATCATCAAAAACGTTCTAATTTTATGATGTTGCCATACGCGCAAGCGCTTAGCGCGGCGCTCTTGATGATGTCTCTCTACGTCAATTGACGTATACGATTTCGCGGCGCAGCACGCCATAGTCCCCTCCATAGCTGACTTGTACCATAAAAGAGGGGTTCGGATCACATGAGATTGAAAACGCAGCTCGTTTCGGCGCTGATGGGCGCCATGCTGTCCACCACGGCTTTCCACGGGGCCTTTGCCGCCGACGATACGATCAAGGTCGGCATTCTGCATTCGCTCTCCGGCACCATGGCGATTTCGGAAACCACGCTGAAAGACGCCATGCTGATGCTGATCGACGAGCAGAACAAGAAGGGCGGCCTGCTCGGCAAGAAGCTCGAGCCGGTCGTGGTCGATCCGGCCTCCAACTGGCCGCTTTTTGCCGAAAAGGCCCGCGAACTGATCTCCAAGGACAAGGTCGCCGCGGTTTTCGGCTGCTGGACCTCGGTATCGCGCAAGTCGGTGCTGCCGGTGTTCAAGGAGCTTGACTCCATCCTGTTCTATCCGGTGCAGTTCGAAGGTGAGGAAAGCGAGCGCAACGTCTTCTATACCGGGGCGGCCCCCAACCAGCAGGCCATCCCCGCTGTCGATTATCTGATGAAGAATGAAGGTGTTGAGCGTTTCGTGCTGGAAGGCACCGATTACGTCTATCCGCGCACGACCAACAAGATCCTCGAAGCCTATCTGAAGTCCAAGGGTGTCAAGGCTGAGGACATCATGGTCAATTACACGCCTTTCGGCTTCTCCGACTGGCAGACGGAAGTGGCGAAGATCAAGAAATTCGGCTCTTCCGGCAAGAAGACCGCCGTCATCTCCACCATCAATGGCGATGCCAACGTGCCCTTCTACAAGGAGCTCGGCAATCAGGGCGTCAAGGCCGAGGATATTCCGGTCATCGCCTTCTCCGTTGGCGAAGAGGAACTGGCCGGTATCGATACCAAGCCGCTGGTCGGCCATCTTGCCGCCTGGAACTATTTCGAAAGCGTTGATACACCCGCCAATGCCGAATTCATCAAGGAATGGCACGCCTTCACCAAGAGCGACAAGCGTGTGACCAACGACCCGATGGAAGCTGCCTATATCGGCTTCAACATGTGGGTGAAGGCGGTTGAAAAGGCCGGCACCACCGATCAGGACAAGGTGATCAACGCGCTGGTCGGCGTGACCGTGCCGAACCTCACCGGCGGTTATGCCACCATGATGCCGAACCATTACATCACCAAGCCGGTGCTGATCGGCGAAATCCAGGAAAACGGCCAGTTCGACGTCGTTTCCCAGACGCCGGAAGTGGTGGGCGATGCCTGGTCCGATTATCTGCCGGACAGCAAGGATCTGATCGCCGATTGGCGCATGCCGATGAATTGCGGCAACTTCAACGTCAAGACCGGCAAGTGCGGCGGCAAGGGTAACTGAGTTCCCCAACCTGAGGCCGTGATGCCGGGCACGTCCCGCATCACGGCTGTCTTTTTCGTTGCCCCTGAAGAGGGGGGAGACAAGCATGTTTCGATCCCGCAGCCCATGGCTTTGCCGTTTCGCCGCCGACCTTTGCCTGGCCCTTGGTCTGGCCTTTGCGGCGGGTTGTCTGGTGATGCCCGCTCAAACGCGGGCAGCCGACAGCTCGGCGCAGCAGCCAGTTCAATCACCAGCCGAATCGCCAGCCCAGTTGATTGCCGCTCTGGCCAAAGCCAGTTTTCCCGAAGCCGCAAAGATCGTCGATCAGCTTGGCCAGACCGGGGATATCCGGCTGGTACCGGTGCTTGAGGCGCTCGGCAATGGCGATCTTTATTCCCGCAAGAGCGATGGCGCGGTGTTCATCGTCAAATCCAAGGGCGCAAAACTGACGCTGCTCGATCCCATCACCGGCAAGCCTGCCGGGGAAGAGGCGAAGGCGACGATGGAGCGCATTCGCATCAACAACAGTGTGCGCCGCGCCATCCGCTCAGCTGAAGGCGGGCTGACACTGAAAAGCCCGAACCGCGATGTGCGCCGCGAAGCGGTGGCCGCGCTGTTGAAATCACCGTCCGAAGATAATCTCGAGCTGATCGACAAGGCGCTTGCGACGGAGAAGGATGGCGATATCCGCCATCTGCTCGACGAAGCGCAGGCCGTGTCGATCCTTGCCTCGAACCAGGGGCTGGAGAGCAAACGGGCCGCGGTGAAAACCATCCGCGCCATGGGCGGACAGGAGGCGCTGTCCATTCTGTTGACGGCCAGCTACAGCGCCGATCCGGCGTTGAAGGGCGAGATCCAGTCTGCCATCGCCGCCATCCAGCATGAGCTGGCGCTCTGGAGCATGGCGCAGAATATTGCCTATGGCCTGTCGCTCGGCTCGGTGCTGCTTCTGGCGGCCATCGGCCTTGCCATCACCTTCGGGGTGATGGGCATCATCAACATGGCGCATGGCGAAATGGTCATGCTCGGGGCCTATTCCACCTTCGTCGTGCAGCAGGTGATCCGTCACCATGCGCCCTTTCTGTTCGAATGGTCGCTGGCGATTGCGCTGCCGGTTGCTTTCCTGGTCACGGCGGCGGTCGGGCTGGTGATCGAGCGCGGCGTCATCCGCCATCTTTATGGCCGCCCGCTGGAAACGCTGCTTGCCACATTTGGCATTTCGCTGATCCTGCAACAGGCGGTGCGCTCGCTGTTCGGCCCGACCAATCAGGATGTCGCCAATCCGGTGTGGATGTCGGGCGCATTTCAGGCAGGCGGGCTGACCATCACCTGGAACCGGCTGTGGATTCTCATCTTTTCGCTCACCGTCTTCTTTGCCCTTTTGACACTGTTGAAGCGCTCTTCCTTCGGCTTGCAGATGCGGGCGGTGACGCAGAACCGGCGCATGGCCGCTTCCATGGGCATTCGCACGCCCTTCGTCGATGCCTTCACCTTTGCGCTTGGCTCCGGCATTGCCGGCATGGCCGGGGTGGCGCTCTCGCAGATCGATAATGTCTCGCCCAATCTTGGCCAGAGCTACATTATCGACAGTTTCATGGTGGTGGTGTTCGGCGGTGTCGGCAATCTCTGGGGTACGCTGGTCGGTGCCTTTTCGCTCGGCATCGTCAATAAGCTGCTGGAGCCCTATGCGGGGGCGGTCATGGGCAAGATCCTCGTTCTCGTGCTGATCGTGCTGTTCATCCAGAAGCGGCCGCGCGGTCTCTTCGCACTCAAGGGAAGGGCGGTGGACGCATGATCTCCTCCTGGTTACTCCGTGGTTTCGACAGAAAAACGCTGATCACGCTCGCCCTTCTGGCCTTGGCGGCGGTGGCGGTGCCGGTCATGAACCTTGTCGTGCCGGCGGGCAGCGCCCTGCATATCCCCAATTACATGGTGGCGCTTCTCGGCAAATATCTCTGCTATGCCATGCTGGCGCTGGCGCTTGATCTGGTCTGGGGCTTTTGCGGCATTCTCTCGCTTGGCCATGGTGCATTTTTTGCGCTCGGCGGCTATGCCATGGGCATGTATCTGATGCGCCAGATCGGCCCGCGCGGCGTCTATGGCGATCCGATCCTGCCGGATTTCATGGTGTTTCTCAACTGGAAGCAATTGCCGTGGTTCTGGCATGGCTTCGACATGTTCTGGTTCGCCGCGCTGATGGCGCTTGCCGTGCCGGGTGTGCTGGCCTTCATCTTCGGCTGGTTTGCCTTCCGTTCGCGTGTTAACGGCGTTTATCTGTCGATCATCACCCAGGCGCTGACCTATGCGCTGATGCTGGCCTTTTTCCGCAATGACATGGGCTTTGGCGGCAATAACGGGCTGACCGATTTCAAGGATATTCTCGGCTTCGACATTCAGGCCGATGCGACGCGGGTGGTGCTGTTTTCCATCACCGCCGTCATGCTGGGGCTGATGCTGGTGATTGCCTCGGCGATCATCCGTTCAAAATACGGCAAGGTGCTGATCGGCGTGCGTGACGCCGAAAGCCGCACCCGCTTTCTCGGCTACCGGGTGGAAAACATGAAGCTCTTCGCCTTCACCGTTTCGGCGATGATGGCGGGTGTGGCAGGCGCGCTCTATGTGCCGCTGATCGGCATCATCAATCCCGGCGAATTTGCCCCGGCCAATTCCATCGAAGTGGTGATCTGGACGGCGGTGGGTGGGCGCGCCACGCTGATCGGCCCGATTCTTGGCGCGGTGCTGGTCAATGGCGGCAAGACGGTGTTCACCGGGGCCTTTCCCGATCAATGGCTGTTTGCGCTGGGCGGTCTCTTCGTCGCCGTCACTCTGTTTTTGCCCAAGGGCATTGTCGGCACGATCGGGCAAAAACTCGGCGAGCGAAAAGAGCGTCAGGCGCTGAGACGCAATGGCGCGGACAACACCATTCAGGCGGCGGAGTAAGAGATGAGCGAGAAAACCACCAGCAGTCTCTTGTATCTGAGCGGCGTAACCGTCTCCTTCGACGGGTTCAGGGCGCTGAATTCGCTGTCCTTCATCGTCGAGCCGGGCGAGCTTCGCGCCATTATCGGCCCGAATGGCGCCGGCAAGACGACGATGATGGACATCATCACCGGCAAGACCCGGCCGGATGCAGGCGAGGTGTTCTTCGACGGCGGCAAGATCGACCTGACGAAGAAGGACGAGGCGGAGATTGCTCAGCTCGGCATTGGCCGCAAGTTTCAAAAGCCGACCGTGTTTGAAAGCCATACGGTCTGGGACAATCTGGAACTCGCCCTGAACCGGCCGCGCGGGGTGTTCTCCACGCTGTTCTACCGGCTGACGGCAGAAGACCGGGAGCGGATCGAGACCATTCTGGAGACGGTGCGGCTGAGTGCGAGAAAAGACGATCTTGCCGCCAGTCTCTCCCACGGGCAGAAGCAATGGCTGGAAATCGGCATGTTGCTGGCGCAGGAGCCGAAACTGCTGCTGGTCGATGAGCCGGTGGCGGGCATGACCGATGCGGAAACCACTGAGACGGCAGTGCTTTTGAAAGAGATTGCAAAGACCCGTTCCGTCGTGGTGGTGGAACACGATATGGGCTTCATCCGCGATCTCGGGGTTAAAGTCACCTGTCTGGCGGAAGGATCGGTGCTGGCGGAAGGTTCGATCGACTTCGTCTCTTCCGATCCGAAGGTCATTGAAAACTATCTGGGGCGCTGATCATGCTGACTGTTGAAAACCTCAATCTGCATTATGGCGCCGCCCAGGCGCTCCGGGGCGTGAGCCTGACGGCGCCGATGGGGAAAATCACCTGTGTTCTGGGGCGAAATGGCGTGGGCAAGACCTCGCTACTGCGCGCCGTCACCGGCCAGCATCCGGTGTCTTCCGGCGACATCCGCTTCGACGACAAGAGCCTGAACGGTCTTGCCCCCTTCAACCGGGCGCGGCGTGGCGTGGGTTACGTGCCGCAGGGGCGGGAAATCTTTCCGCTCTTGACCGTCAAGGAAAATCTCGAAACCGGCTTTGCGCCGCTTTCGCACCGGGATCGCTTCATTCCCGACGACATTTTCAGCCTGTTTCCGGTGCTGCAATCCATGCTGTCGCGGCGCGGCGGCGATCTTTCCGGCGGCCAGCAGCAGCAGCTCGCCATTGGCCGGGCCATGGTGACGCGGCCGAAAATTCTGGTGCTGGACGAGCCGACTGAAGGCATCCAGCCGTCGATCATCAAGGATATCGGTCGGGCCATCCGTTATTTACGCGATTCAACCGGCATGGCTATCCTGCTGGTCGAGCAATATCTGGATTTCTGCCGGGAACTGGCTGACCATGTCTATATCATGGATCGTGGCGAGATTGTCCTCGACGGTGAAGCCGCGATTCTCGATACGCCCGAGGCAAGGCGGCATCTGACGGTGTGATGAGATCTAACAGGCTGCTGCAAAAGGCGAGCCGGGCTGAAAATGGTCTGTTTCGGTGATTGAAAAGCGCCAAAAAAGCGTTGAATATGGCCTGTATGCGCCGTTTACGGCACTTTTCCTCTCCAAAACATCCTCATTTTCAGCTCCACCTGACTTTTACAGCAGCCTGCTAGGTTCCCGAAAATTTTATGGGTTTTGCTTTGCCTGATTGATCCTGAACAAAAATTTGTTATTGTCGCGTTGCGGTAAAGCACCGGACACCGGGGCTTTCGACAGGGTGTGGGCGGTGTGGGCCGCTGCCGGGCGATATCGGAAATCTCTTAAAATCTGAGGATTTTTGATAACGCGGCCTTGCATCCAAATGAAGTATCACAGGTCTGTGATCGTCGAGCGCGTGATAATGGATTTCTTTTTCAGGGACATCGGGATGAAGCGGGGCGTCAGGCAGCGGAAGGCATCGGTGCGGGAGTGGGGAAGGGCCTGTGGTGCATGGGCGTTTCGCGCTTTGCCGGGTGTGTTTGTGTGGTTGATGCTTGTGCCTGTTTTGCTGCTCGTCGGCGGCAAGGCGCAGGCCGCTGGATGCGGACTGACGGTCAAGCCCGGTTTTCAGGATGTGGTTTTCTCCTCGGGTGGCCTTCAGCGCAAGGCAGTGATCTTCGTGCCGCCGGGCTATAGCGGCAAGCTCAAGGTGCCGGTCGTTTTCGACCTGCATGGATCGAACAGTTTTCCCCGCGACCAGTTCAGGCGCAGCCACTGGCCGGATATCGCGCGTCAGGAAGGTTTTATCGTCGTGGCGCCGCAAGGCGGGCTCGATGGCAAGCTGCCGGGCACCCATGCCTGGAATGTGCCGGGTGTGACGAGCGGCAACGGGCCGGACGATGTCGCCTATCTTCAGGCAACGCTTGATCTGGTGAAAGATCGCTTTTGCGTTGATCCGGACCGGATCTATGCCTCCGGCTATTCGGGCGGCGGTCGCATGCTGTCGCAGTTCATCTGCAACGGCAATGGTGATTTTTCCGCCGCTGCCTTTGTCATGAGCCTCAGGGCCGGAAAGCCGGTGGCGCGCGACGGCAAATGGTTGCCGGATCCCACAAGCTGCAAGCCGTCAAGGGCTTTGTCGATCATTGCCTTTTGGGGCATGAAGGATCACACCAATCCCTATGCCGGAGGTGGCCGGCCCTATTGGCAATATGGCGGCGAAACCGCGCTTTACCGCTGGGCCGAGCTCGATGGCTGCAAATCCGTGCCCAGCCTGACCAAGGGCGTGCGCATGTCGTCCATGGCTTTCGATCGCTGCCGGGGCGGGGTTCATATCCTGTCCTATACCATCGCCGATCAGACCCATGACTGGCCGGATGAAAGCGTCGGTTTTTCCATGGCCCCGCTTGCCTCCACTGCGGCGGCAGAACCCGTGCCTGCGGATCAACATGCGTCGTCGGTGCGCGCACAAAAGGCCATGTTTGCTGCTCGTCGCATGTGGGCTTTCTTCAGCGCAAGCGGCAAAACGATGGTGATGGCCAATGCACCAAAGGCTGACTGTACAGGCAAGCCAGCCGCGGGCATGGCGGATCAGATACCGGACGGCGTGTGCGCCGCCCCGCTCGATCCGAACGTCAAGCCTGCCGCCGTGGAAAGCCATGTCACGGCAGGCTCACTGTAAATCCCGGTTCTCAAAGGTTTGAGACCAGGCTTGCAGGCCACGACTTGAGAGCGTGACCTGCAAGAGCAATGGCTGTCAAAGCCCGCCGAGGCAGACATATTTGAGCTCAAGATAGCCTTCGATGCCGTATTTCGAACCTTCGCGGCCAAGGCCGGATTGTTTGACGCCGCCGAAGGGGGCGACCTCATTGGCGATCATGCCGGTATTGACCCCGACCATGCCCGACTGCAGCGCCTCCATCACCCGGATAATGCGGGCCATATTGCTGGCATAGAAATAGGAGGCGAGGCCAAATTCGCTGTCATTGGCCATGGCGATGGCGTCTGCCTCTGTTTCGAAGGCAATGATCGGCGCCAGCGGTGCGAAGGTTTCCTCATGCGCCAGCTTCATCGACTGGTTGACGCCGGTCATCACCGTCGGCTCGTAGAAAGTGCCGCCGAGAGCGCTGCGCTTGCCGCCGGTGCGCAGGGTCGCGCCCTTGGAAAGCGCATCGGCGACATGATCTTCCATCTTGGCCAGCGCCTTTGTATCGATCAGCGGACCTTGTGTGGTGCTCGCTTCGGTGCCGCGACCGAGTTTCAGACTGGCCACCTTGGCAAGAAGCTTGTCGGTAAAGGCTTCCACGACGCTTTTCTGTACATAGATGCGGTTGGCGCAAACGCAGGTCTGCCCGGCATTGCGGAATTTCGAGATCATCGCGCCTTCGACGGCGGCGTCGAGATCGGCATCGTCAAAGACGATGAAGGGCGCATTGCCGCCCAGCTCAAGGCTGAGCCGCTTGATGGTGTCGGCGGCCTCGCGCATCAGCCAGCGGCCGACGCCGGTGGAGCCGGTGAAGGTGATCTTGGCGATTTTCGGGTTCTTGCAGAATTCGGTGCCGATCGGTTCGGCATCGCCCGGCACGACGGAAAAGACGCCCGCCGGTACACCGGAACGCTCGGCCAGAAGTGCTAGCGACAGGGCTGAAAGCGGCGTCTGCGGGGCGGGTTTGAGCAGCATGGAGCAGCCGGCGGCCAGCGCCGGACCGGCCTTGCGGGTGATCATGCCATTGGGAAAATTCCACGGCGTGATGGCGGCGCAGACACCGACCGGCTGTTTCAGCACCATGATGCGCTGATGCGGATTGGAGCCGGGGATGATGTCGCCATCGATGCGCTTGGCCTCCTCGGCAAACCATTCGAGATAGGCGGCATTGGAGACGATCTCGCCCTTTGCCTCTGCGAGCGGCTTGCCCTGTTCAGCGGTGAGGATCAAAGCGAGATCCTCTGCATTGGCAAGGATCAGCTCATACCAGGCCTTCAGCACCTTGCCGCGTTCTTTGGCCGTGCGTCTGGCCCAGTCCTGTTGGGCTTTTTCGGCGGCATCGATCGCCGCATGCACCTCGTCACGTGACAGCGAGGCGACCTCGGCGATCAGCGAGCCGTCAAAGGGATCGGTGACGGCCATGGTCTTGCCGTCGCGGGCATCGACCCATTGGCCAGCGACGAAGGCCTTGGTGACGAGAAGCGACGGGTCCTTGAGGGTGGATGAAAGCGGATGGGTCATGACAGGCCTCCAGTCAGCGTGATCAGGGCAGGCGCGCCGAGCGACGCACCGGAGAGAAACAAAAGAACAAAGGCCAGACGGCGCAGCGCCACGGGCGAAATCGGTGGTGGCCAGCGTTTGGCGAGAAAGGTGAAGAGCATGACCACGGGAATGGTCAGGAGGCTCCACCAGAAATGCGGCGAGGGCATGTTGCCCGTTCCAGCCACGGTGGCAAGCCGGATAACGGCATTGATGGCAAAAATTGCTACCAGAGTTTCCCTTATGCTGGCGGGTTTCAGCGGCTGGCGGTAGAGGTGATAGACCAGCGGCGGTCCGGCGGTGGAAAACAGCCCGCTCATCAATCCGGCAATGGCGCCGAAAAAGACGAAGCTTGCGGTCGATGACAGTTTTGCCAGCGGCTCCGGCTTCATCAGCAATTGCAGGCTGGAGAGGATGATCACCACACCCAGAACCAGTTTCAGCCAGGTGAGCGAGGTTGATAGCATCAGCCCCAACAGCCAGTAACCGACAAAAAGACAGGCGAGGCTTGCAACAACGATCGGGACGAACTGGGCCATGGCAATGTCGCGCCAGCCTCGGCGCAATACCTGTACCGCATTGACGATGCCGAGCACGCTGACCAGATTGGCCGCATCGGCAAGCGGCAGGATGCCGGTGAGCCCGACCGCGCCCATGATGATCAGCCCCAGGGCAAAACCCGCCAGCGTCTGCATATAGGCGGCAAGGCCGGTGATCAGCATCAGCCCGGCAAGCGTGGTCATATCCATGGTCAAAGAGCCTTCAGCCCGTCAAACAAAGCCGTCCAATCAGATCCCTTGCGATAAAACACCGGCGGTTCGCCAAAAGGGGCGGCGACCGTCACCGTTTCACCGCCGGTAAAATGTGTGCCGGACCAGACATGCACCCAGTCCTCGCCTTTGGGCAGATAGGGTGTGTGTTCGCTTATCCCCGCCGCGCAGACGGGGGCGACAAGAAGATCGCGGCCAAAGAGATAGGCGTCCTGCACGGCATAGGTCGCCTTGTCATTCTCGTGATGCAGGAAAAGCGGGCGCTGCATCGGCAGGCCGGTTTCCACCGCCTCCTGCGACAGGGCCTTGAGATAGGGCGCAAGATGGACATGGATCGCCGTCATGCGGGCAAAATGCGCCAGAACCGCCTCATCCTCGTCGATCTGCAGATTGTCGCGCGGGCGGTTGCCCTCATGGCTGCGCATGACGGCGGTGAAGGCGGCCATTTCCGCCCAGCGCATCAAAAGCTCCGGCGTGCGCACATTGCCGAACAGGCTGGTATAACCGCCAATGTCGGAATGGTGATAGGCATTGCCGAGAAGACCGGAAGACAGCGCTGCCGAAATCACCGTGATCAGCCCGTCATGGCGGGAAAAATCCACCGACTGATCGCCGCCCCATAAAAGCGGGCAATGAGCCTGCACACCGGTAAAGCCTGCCCGCATGAAAAAAAGCGCATCCCCGGTCTTGCTCCGGCTTTTGACGGCGCGGTCATTGACCTCGGCCCACAGCACCGGCCAGGCATTGTGCATCAGCTTGGCATCGACGCCATTGTGCAGGAAAAGATCGATCGGCAGATATTCGCCGAAATCGGCCATCCAGCCGGAAAGGCCGAAATCCAGCATGTTCTTGCCGATCACCTCTTCGGCAAACCAGTCGGCGGCAGCGGGATTGGTGAAATCGACGACGCCGCAGTCGAATTCGCCGAAATCGACCAGCGCGGTCTTGCCTTCGGCCGTTTTGGCGAAATAGCCGTGTTGCTCTGCGATGGGAAAGAGCGGGCCATCGACGCAAAGATAGGGATTGACATAGCCTAAAAAGCGGATGCCCGCATCGTTCAGCTCGGCGATTTTCTGCCGCAGATGCGGATAGCGCGTCTCGCTGGCCTGCCAGTCCCAGAAGAGGCGGGCACCGAAGGAAGTATGGCGCAGCCCGACCCAGTCCTCGCACCAGAGCCCTGAGACGGACACGCCCGCGGCACGGATTTTGTCGAGCCGGACAAAGGAATTTTCACCATCCTTCAGCCCGATGATTGCGCCGTTATAAACCCAGTCGGGCAAAGGTGGCTGGCGCCCGAAACGGCTGGAGAGCTGGCTGACGAGATCGGTGAACTGCGAGGCGGCGAAAAATTCCAGCCGCTCCGGCACAGCCCAGATTTCGATCTCGTGAAAACCGTCATTGCGGAAGTCGAAGACGGAATAGGCGGTAGTTTCGACATGAAGGGCATAGCGGCGCGACGACAGATAGGTCGGCTGCGGATAATTGGTATGGTAATAATCCCCGCCCGCCTTGCCGGTGACATCGGAGCGCCAGGTGATTTCGGTGGACTTGTCGCGCCCGACGCCGGGCTCCGAGGTCCAGAGCGGGAAACGGCGGCCGCGCATGTCGAAATAGGACATCTGTTCGCCGCCGCCCCAGACATGTTCCGCCGTTTCCGCCACGATGCGGATAAAGACGCGGTTGATCGCCGGATCGGCCTCTGCCACGACCAGATGGTTGCCATCCAGGCGCAGCGTCAGACGCGGCTTACCTTCTTTGGTGGAGGAGAGGCGAATGGTGTCACCGTCAATCTCGGCATGGGCAAGCGCGACACGCTCGACGAGATAATCCTCGATGGCAAAATTGCCGCGATACATCTCCATGCGCTCCTGCCCGCGCCCGACGAAAATGGCCGGTTCTACCGTGCTGTGGCGGATGATGATCCTGCCATCGAGATGAAGGGCAAAACCATCGGCAAGGGGGGAAAGCTGCATGGAGGATCTCAGGTCAGGGTTTTGGGTGGGGACATTCCAGGCTTGCTGGGTCTGGGCCAGTTAGTTCTGGGCCAGTCAATTCTGAGTAAGACCGGCATCGATGACGAAATTCGCCCCGGTGCAGCCATTGCTTTCATCGGAGCCTAAAAACAGCGCCAGCCGGGCGACATGGCTGGCATCGAGGCGGAATTTCAGCGCCTGTAGATCGATGAAGCGCTGGTTCTGCTCCGGCGTGGTCCAGAGTTTCAATTGCCGCTCGGTGACGATGGCCCCCGGTACGATGCAGTTGACCCGGATGCCGGAGGGGCCAAGCTCGCGGGCGAGCGTGCGGGTCAGCCCGTTGATCGCTGCCTTGGAGGTGGTGTAGCCGACCATGCCCGGCATGCCACGCATCCACGACACCGAACTGAACATGATGACCGAGCCGCCGCCCTTGGCCGCCATGCCTTTGGCCACGGCCTGGGTGGCGAAAAACTGATGGTCGAGATTGAGCGACAGCGCGCGACGCCAGTATTCCGGCTCGACCGTGTCCATGACATGGCGGTCGTCCTTACCGGCATTGTTGACCAGAATGTCGATGCCGCCATGCTCGGCTTCGATGGTTGCAACTGCGGTTCTTAGCGCTGCGATATCGGTGACGTCACAAGGCAGAAAGCGTGCCCCGGTCTCCTCCGCTGTTTTTTTGCCAGCCTCTTCGTCGATATCGACGAAGACGACATTCACGCCCTGGGCGCAATAGGCCTTGACGATATCCGCACCGATGCCCGAGGCACCGCCGGTGACCAGCGCGATGCGGTTTTCCAAGGAATGATAACGGACGGTCTCATAAGGGGAGGACATGACAGGCTCTCTCAGATCTCTGGATTGAACAGGGGTTTTGCCAGACCCGGCACGTCGGTGCGCAGGGCAAAGATGCCGCCGGAGAGCGGGTAGGCCTTCAGCTCTTCCTCCGGGCGGCCCGCACGGGCGCTGGTCAGATAAAGTGTCTTCATGTCTGCGCCACCAAAGGCGACCATGGTCGGGCATTTGACCGGAACAGGATAGGTGGCGATCAATGCGCCATCGGGAGAAAAGCGGCAGACGCGCCCGCCTTCGTAAAGTGCTGACCAGTAGCAGCCCTCGGCATCGACTGCGCCGCCATCCGGGCGACCCTTATCGGTCTCAGAACCAAAACGGGCAAAGACCTGACGGTTTGTCGCCTCTCCGGTCTCAGGATCGTAATCATAGGTGTAGAGCGTGTAGGCGAGCGTATCGGAATGATAAAAGCGCTTGCCATCGGGGGAAAAGGCCGCACCATTCGAGGTCAGCAGACCCTCTTCCAGACGCACAAGCCCGCGCCGGTCGTAGCGGTAAAGGCTTGCCTGCCGCTTTTCCCGCGTCTCGTCCACGGTGCCAGTGATATAGCGGCCGGCGGGATCGACGCTGCCATCATTGAAGCGGCTGGTGCTTTGATCTTCCGGGTTATCGGCCAGCTTTTGCAGCAATTCGCCTTTGGGCGAGAGGAGCCAGAGGCCGGAGCGCAGACCGGCAATGAAGCCGCCTCCGTTGACCAGTCCGATGCAGCCGACCTCTTCCGGCAGGAACAGCGCCGAAAGCCGCCCGCTTGCCGGATCGAAACGATGGATGCGGCTCTGTTTGATGTCGACGAAATACAGCACCTGTTCGGCGACCGACCACAGCGGCGATTCACCGAGATCGGCGCGGGCATCGAGCGCGAGTTGGAACTGTTCTGTCATCATCTTCTCCTTCAATAGGCGGCAGTCGGGGTGGGGGCTGCCTGCTGTTCGCCCTTCATCGCCCCGAGCCAGTCTCTGGCGCGCCCGGTCATCATGGCGATGTCGGAGGCAATCGCGGCATAGTCATAGCCATAGGCGATGAAGCGTTTGACCATGTCCGGGTTGGGGCCGACGATGCCGATGGGCTTGCCGGCGGCATGAGCGTCCTTTGCCGCCTTTTCGATCAGCGCCTGCACCTCCGGATGTGCGATATTGCCGATATGGCCCATGGCGGCGGAGAGATCGCCGGGGCCGACGAAGAGCGCATCGATGCCCTCGACGCTGGCAATCTCCGGCAGCCGGGCAATGGCCTCCGGCGTTTCAAGCTGGACGATGGTGCAGATGTCGCGATTGGCGGTTTTCAGATAATCGGCTGTCGCGCCATAGCGGGAGCCGCGATGAACGGCGGCAACGCCGCGCACGCCGTCTGGCGGATAGCGGGTGAAGGATGCCGCTGCCTTGGCCTCTTCCGCGGTTTCGACAAAGGGCAGCATCACGGTTTTTGCGCCCGCATCGAGGCAGCGCTTGACCAGAACCTGATCGTTCCAGGCAAGCCGCACCACGGCATCGGCAGGGGTGCAGCCGATGGCGCGCAGGATATGGGCAAGATCGGAGACCTCGATCGGCACATGCTCCATATCGACCACGAGAAAATCAAAACCGCAAAAGCCCATGGCCTCGGCGGTTGCAGGGGCTGCTGCCATCAGCCAGGTGCCGAGCGGCGTTGCGCGGCTCTTGTCCGCCAGCCAGGATTTGAAAGGGTTGTTTGTCATGATAAGTCCTTAGAGCAGTATCCCGAGAAAAGTGTGAAACGATTTTCCGTCCGGAAATGCGAAAAAACAAAGAGTTAGAGCATTTCACTGTTGCTGTGAAACAGTGAGATTCTTTAGAAAATCACCGGGTCCGGCACCGGTTCCGTGCCGCTTAGAAAATCGAAATCGCAGCCCTGATCGGCCTGGCTGACATGGCGCTGGTAAAGGGCGGCGAAGGAGCGGTCATAGAGTTTGGCGGGCGGCGTCCATGCGGCCTTGCGCCGGAGAAGCTCGTCTTCGTCCACCTTCATGGTGAGTGTGCCTGCCGCCACATCGAGCTCGATCAGATCGCCGGTTTTCACCAGCGACAGCGGCCCGCCAATGGCCGCTTCCGGGGCGACATGCAGCACGCAGGTGCCGTAATGGGTGCCGCTCATACGGGCGTCGGAAATGCGTACCATGTCGCGCACCCCCTGTTGCAGAAGCTTCTTCGGGATCGGCAGATTGCCCCATTCCGGCATGCCCGGCGCGCCGACGGGACCGGCATTGCGCAGCACGATCACGCTATCCTCGGTAATGTCGAGGTCGGGATCGTCGAGCGTTTTGTTCATCGTCGCCGGATCGTCAAAAACGATGGCGGGGCCGATATGTTTCAGAAATTTTGCGCTGGCCGCAGAGGATTTCATCACCGCACCATTGGGGGCGAGGTTGCCGCGCAGCACTTCCAGCGTCTTGCCGCGCGCAAGCGGCATAACGGGATTTCCCTCATCGCGGATCACATCGTCATTCCAGCAGGCGGCATCGGCAATGTTGTCGCCCAGCGTTCTGCCGTTGACCGTCAGGCTGTCGAGATGCAAATGATGACTGAGCTTGTTCAAAAGCGCCGTCAGGCCACCGGCAAAATAAAAATCCTCCATCAGATATTCGCCGGAGGGGAAGACATTGGCAATCACCGGCACTTTCGCCGCCATAGCCGCCATATCGTCCAGCGTCAGGGCAATGCCGAGCCGCTTGGCCATGGCGATCAGATGCACGGCGGCATTGGTCGAGCCACCCAGCGCCATATAGGCAACGAGGCCGTTCATAAAGCTGTCGCGGGTGATCAGGCGTGAGGGTTTCAGATCCTCCCACACCATCTCGACAATGCGCGTGCCGCAGAGCGAGGCCATGCGCGGGTGGCCGGAATCGGTGGCGGGGATCGAGGAGGCGCCGGGCAGCATCAGCCCCATGGCATCGGCAATCGAGGTCATGGTCGTCGCCGTGCCGATGGTGTTGCAGGTGCCGGCAGAGCGCGTCATGCGGCTTTCGAGATCGATCCAGTCGTCCTTGGTGATAGAGCCAAGGCGAAGCTCGTCCCAGTATTTCTTCGTATGGGTTCCCGCTCCGGTTTTGACGCCGCGCCACTGGCCGTTCGACATCGGTCCGGCCGGACAATAGATCACCGGCAAATCCATGGAAAAGGCGCCCATCAACAGGGCAGGCGTGGATTTGTCGCAACCGCCCATCAGCACGGCCCCATCGATGGGATGGGAGCGCAGCAGTTCCTCGCATTCCATGGCGAGAAGATTGCGGTAGAGCATGGTGGTGGGTTTCACCATCACCTCGCCGACGGAAAGGGCGGGCAATTCCACCGGATAGCCGCCCGCCTGCCACACGCCGCGTTTGACAGCCTCTGCCCGCTCGCGCAGATGCGCATGGCAGGGGCTCATCTCGCTCCAGGTGTTGATGATGGCAATGACCGGACGGCCCATGAATTCCTCGCGGCGCATGCCCATCTGCTGGGTGCGCTGGCGATGGGCAAAGCCGCGAATGTCGTCGGAGGCGAACCAGCGCTGGCTGCGCAGCTCGGCAAGCGGGCGTTTGTTGTGGTTCTCTGTCATCCCTTGATCCCTCCAGTGGTCAGGCCCGATACGACGCGTTCCTGGAAAATGACGATCAGGATCGCCACCGGCACGATGCCGACCACAAGGGCGGCGGAAATCACCGGCCAGGGAAAGGCGAACTCGCCCTGATAAAGCTGAATGCCAACCGGCAGCGTGCGCAACTCCGGGCTCGAATTGAAGGAAAGCGCCAGCAGGAATTCATCCCAGGCATTGACGAAGGCGATGATGCCCGCCGTAAATACGCCCGGTGCCGAAAGCGGCACCACCACCTTGAACAGTGCGCCAAGCCTTGTGCAGCCATCGATCATCGCGGCATTTTCTAGATCGCGCGGGATGCCCTCGAAGAAGGAGGTGAGCATCAGCGTGCAGACCGGCAAGGACAGGACCGTGTAGGGCAGAACCAGCGCCGTCCAGCTGTTCAGGAGATTGAGCGCCCGCATGATCTCGAACAGCGGCACCAGCAGCGTCACGAGAGGAAAGGTCGAGACGGCAATGATGGTTGACAGGATCAGGCCGCGGAATGTGAGCTCCAGCCTTGCCAGCGCATAGGCCGCCAGCACCGAGATCAGCAGCGTCAGACAGGTGGAAAGCAGCGCCACCATGAAACTGTTGAATAAAAAGAGCTGCAGGGGCTGATCGGAAAAGGCGCGGATATAATTGGCCAAAGTCGGTGCATGCGGCAGCCAGGTGATCGGTTTGACCGTCAGTTCCGCCTCTGTCTTGAAGGAGGTGAACAGGATCCAGATCGCCGGAAACAGGCCGTTGACGATCAGCATGAAGGCGGCAATCAGTCTTAGCGGCTTGCCGGCCAGAAGCGATGTTCCGGCAAGCGCCGAAGTGATGTTGCGGCTCATCGGCTTTCTCCCTTGCCCTGGCTGACCTTGAGATAGATCGCCGTGACCCCCATGGAGAGGGCAAACATCACCATGGCCAGCGCCGAGCCATAGCCGAGATCAAGGAAGGATACGGTGTTCTGGTGGATATACATGGCCAAAGTCTGGGTGGAGGTGCCCGGCCCGCCGCCGGTCATCATATAAGGGATATCGAAGGTTTGGAGCGCGGTGATGGTACGGAAGATCAGCCCGACCATGATCGATGGCTTCAAAAGCGGCAGTGTAATCTCGAAAAACTGTCTTATGCGGCCTGCGCCATCGACATCGGCGGCCTCATAAAGCGAGCGCGGAATGGTCTGCAGGCCCGCCAGAATGATCAGCGCCATGAAAGACGAGCTTTTCCAGATGATGGCAAAACAGATGGCCGCCATTGCCCAGCCGGGGGAATTGAACCAGATGACGCCGGGAAGACCGACGCGGTTCAGGACATCATTGACGACGCCGTAATCGGAATTGAAGAACCAGGCAAAGATCAGACCGGCGAAAGAGAGCGGCAGCGCCCAGGGGATCAGCAGCGACAGCCTGACCGGCCATTTCGTGCGAAACGGCAGATTGGCCAGCAGCGCCAGAATGAGCCCGGCCACCAGCGCGCCCGGCACGGTGACGACGGTGATCAGCAGCGTGTTCCACGTCGTGTCCCAGAAAACGGGATCGCTCCACATCAGCCGGAAATTGTCGAAACCGACAAATTCCGCTGGCAGACCCGAGGTCAGGGACAGGTTCATCAGGCTGGTATAGGCAAGCCTCAGCACCGGATAGACGATGATCAGCGCAAGCAGCAGGGCGGTGGGCGACAGGAGCAGCACGGCCAGCGCCCGGTCGCTCATATCCAGATAGCGCTGCCAGACCGGCGGGCGGCGCTCTGAAACGGCAGTGTTCGGCAGGGGGGAGGTCATGGCCATGAAGACTCGTTTCAACAGCGGGGATCATCGCGGAAGAGGCGGCGGGATGGCCCGCCGCCTGCCTGTATGCATCCGGTTCAGCGGATGATGCGTCTCAGCCGCGCGCCGATCTGGGCGGCGCCATCCTTGGGCGACATCACGCCTGCGAGCACGCCATTGACCGTGGTGCGGATCACTTCGCTCACCTCGTTATAGCGTGGGGTGACAGGGCGGGCGCGCGCTGTTTCCACCACGCTCAAGGCATCGGCAAACCAGGGCGCAGCTTTCAGCACCTCAGGGTCCTTGTAGAGATCGGCATAGGTCGGCAGCAGCGAGGCATGGACCGCCATATATTTCGACTGGTCGTGGGCGGAGAGGAATTCCACCAGTTTCTTTGCCTCATCCTTATGGGTGGAATAGGCCGATACACCCCATTCCCAGCCGCCGAGGCAGGAGGCGGGCTTGCCGCCCTCGACGGCGGGAAGCGTGGCGACGCTGACCTTGCCGACCACGGCGGAGCCTGGGCCTTGCGTCTGCGACCACACATAAGACCAGTTGACCGCGAAGATCACGTGACCGGCCTGAAACTCCTTGCGGGTGTCGTCGGTCGCCACTTCGGCGATGTTTTTCTTGGCGACACCATCGGTGACGAAGCTCTTCCACAGCTCCAGCGATTTGGTTGCCGCTGTCTGATCATAGGTCAGCTTGCCGTTTTGAATGAGGTTCTTGCCTTCGCTCCAATAGGGCAGAAGGAAGGTGCAGACTGCGCCTTCGATTGCCTTGCCCTGGAAGGACAGGCCCTGCAGTTCGGGGTCTTTTTCGCCCGCCATGATCGTCTTTGCTTCGGCTTTCAGCTCATCCCAGGTTTTCGGCGGTTTCAGCCCGTATTTGTCGAGCAGGTCCTTGCGATAATAGAGAAACATCGCATCGGCAAAAGCGGGCAGGGCCACCACCTTGCCGTTCACCGTATTGGCTTCGGCATAGGCTGGCAGATAGGCCTTCATGTCCTGACCGCTGAAATCGGTGGTCCAGCCGGCGGCGGCAAATTGCGCCGGGCGGATGACATCGAGGATCAGCACATCGAGCGAGGTGTCCCTGGCCGACATGACGGTGTTGAGATATTGGGCCTGGGCATCCGACGTGTTGCCGCCGGTTTCCATCGTGATTTTGATACCCGGATGTTTTGCTTCATACTGGTCCAGAAGCTGGCGCCAGATTTCGGGCCGGTGCTGGCTGGAGACGAAGATTTTCAGATTGGTGTCGGCAATGGCCGGCGTGACAAAAGCAAACCCTGTGCTGAACATGCAAAGGGTGGCGGCAAGCTTCAATCTCATGGTTTCCTCCCGTTCAAACCTGAAACCGGCATGGGCTCAATGGATCACTTTCTCGCTGACGGTATCGAAAAGATGCAGGCGCGCCGGGTCGATGCCGATGCGCAGTTCATCACCAGCCTGCGGGCGCGTATCGGGGGCCATCCGTGCCGTCAGCATCTGGCCGTCAATGGTGAAATGTACCAGCGTGTCGGCGCCAAGCGGTTCGACCACCTGCACCTTTGCCGTCAGCGCCATTGCCGGGTCGCCGCCTGCAGTGAAATGTTCCGGCCTTATGCCGACAATGATCTTCAAGCCTTCCATGGCAGCGGTTTTGCCACGGTGAACCGCTGCCAGCGACAGACGGTCGCCATTGGCGAAAACGAGCGCATCGCCCTGGACGACGGCGCTGGCGAAATTCATCGCCGGGGAGCCGACAAAGCCGCCGACAAAGACGCTGTGCGGCGTATGATAGACCTCGTCCGGTGTGCCGACCTGCTCGATCTCGCCGCCGCGCAGAATGACGATGCGGTCGGCCAGCGTCATCGCCTCGACCTGATCATGGGTGACATAGATGATGGTGGCGCCAAGGGTCTGGTGCAGGCGTTTGATTTCCGTGCGGACCTGACCGCGCAGCTTGGCGTCGAGATTGGACAGCGGCTCGTCGAAGAGAAAGACCTGCGGACGGCGCACGATGGCGCGGCCCATGGCAACACGCTGGCGCTGCCCCCCGGACAACTGGCCGGGGCGGCGGTCGAGCAGGTGGGAAATGCCGAGCATGTCGGCGGCGTCCTGAATGCGTTTTTCCGCCTCACGCTTGTCGATGCCGCGCACCTTCAGGCTGAAGCCCATATTGTCGCGCACGCTCTTGTGCGGGTAGAGCGCATAATCCTGAAACACCATGGCGATGTCACGCTCGCGTGGCGCAAGCGTGTTGACCGTCCGCTCGCCGATCCTCACTTCCCCACCACTGATGGTTTCAAGCCCGGCCACCATGCGCAGCGTGGTGGATTTGCCGCAGCCGGAGGGGCCGACGAAGACGACGAATTCCCCGTCGGCAATATCGAGATCAATGCCTTTGACGATCTTGGCGGCGCCATAGCTCTTTTCCAGGGCTCTGAGACTGACGGATGCCATTTCTTCTCCTTTTCGAGGATTGGCACGATCATGACGGGGCATCATAGCGCTGCGAAAACAGGACGCAAGTCAGAATCTATCAATTCAACTAAATTTCACAATGGATGAAATGGACTGGCAGTTTCGCTCTAAAATACGTCCAGAAAAGGAGAAATTCTGGTTGTCATTGTGCTGGCACATTGCTGTTGGCAGTGGGTGCTGCTATAAGAATTATCGCAGCGCTACGAAAGTGATGATGTCATGATGGATAAGCCAGCAAGAAGCCGTCGCAAGATGCAAAGCGTGACCATGTCCGATGTTGCGGCAAAGGCCGGTGTGTCTCCCTCCACCGTGTCGCTTTATCTGCGCCGTCCGCAATCGGTTTCGGTCGCAGCAGGGCGGATGATTGCCGCCGCCATCGAGGCGTTGAATTATGTGCCGAATTTTGTGGCTGGCGGGCTTGCAGCAGCCTCGTCGCGGGCCGTTTCGGTCATCGTGCCTTCTGTGCGCAATGCCTTTTTTGCTGAAACGGTGTCGGCGCTGCAATCGGCGCTTAGGCGCGAGCGTCTTCAGGTCATCCTCAGCCATACCGAATATGACGAGCGTGAGGAGGAGGATCTGGTGCGCATGGCGCTTTCCTGGGCGCCGGCGGCCATCGTCCTGACCGGGCTTTCGCACTCGGTTGGAACGCGACGGATGCTGGCATCGTCGCCGGTGCCGGTCATTGAGATATGGGAGCTGGGCGCGGAGCAGATCGATGCGGCGGTTGGTTTCCATCATGATCAGGTGGGGGAGGCGGCGGCAGACCATCTTGTGGCGCAGGGACGGCGGCATCTGGCGTTTCTCGGCGCCCGGATGCATGAGGATCGCCGTGCCCGGCTGCGTTGCGACGGGTTTGTCGCGGCTGCGCAGCGAAAGGGAGTAACGGTTGCCGTCGTGGAACATGCCGCGCCGGCTTCCGCCGAAGTGGGGTCGATGATGCTGGCGCAGGCGCTGCAACAACATCCAGACATCGATGGCATTGCCTGTTCCAACGATCATGTCGCGCTCGGTGTGCTGTTTGCCTGCGAGCGAGCCAGAATTGTCGTGCCGGAAAAGCTGGCGCTCATCGGTTTCGGTGATCTCGGCTTCACCGCTGCCTGCAATCCACCGCTCACCACCATTCGCCCCTCCGGCGATCTGATCGGGCGCGAAGCCGCCCGCCTCATTCTCGACCGGCGTCTCGGCAAGCCTTGGGAAGGTGGGCGGATCTCCATTGATACACGCTTTACACTTCTGCATCGCCATAGCAGCTGAAAGAGGCGCCTTGTCTCTTTCTCTTCTCCTGAAGGTCAGCTCAAATGGCCATCGGCGCCTGTCGCCATCCGGCTTGGTCTTGCAGCCCTTGGCCTTGCTGGTCTGTTCACCTCGGCAGAACCTTCGGTGACGAAGGCCGGCGCGATCGCAAAGACCGTCTATGGCGATTGCGTCGACAATCGCCGGATCGTCTCCTATATGCTCGACAATGTCGGGCATGCCTGGCCGGAAAGCACGGCTTTGCTGCGCATCAAAAGATTGTCGGTCCGGTCTCCTTTGAAATCAACGCCACGGATACGATCTGGGATTTCTTTTCCAAAACAGCACGGTAAGATCGTCACTCTGACGGTTGAGGTTGCCAACAGGGCCGCCGCATGTGCGGGTGCCCCTGTCTTGAAGCATTGCAGGATGAAGACGCATGGACAAAGCCGTGTCGGTACGGGCGCAGCGCGCCGAGGGTGAGGGGCGGCTTGTCACGAAAGCGCTTCATGCGCGCACGCGCCTTGATGCGCTTTATCAGCAGGGCTGCGCCAAGATTCGCATTCCCGAAAGTTTCGACGGGCGCATGGAGGCGGTGCTGATCAATTCCTCCGGCGGGCTGACCGGCGGTGATCGTCTTGCCTGGGATTTTTCAGCCGCGCCTGAAACGCATCTGACGCTGACCACGCAGGCCTGTGAAAAGATTTACAAAGCCGCAGCCGATACGGCGGCGGTGTCGACGCGCATATCCGTGGCGAAAGGGGCGGCAGTGCATTGGCTGCCGCAGGAATCGATCCTCTTCGATCAGGCGTCTCTGACCCGTCGTCTCGAGGTCGATCTGGAGGAGGGGGCGGAGTTTCTGGCGGTTGAGGCGGTGCTTTTGGGACGAAAAGCGCGCGGCGAGACGATGCGCGAGGGGCTGGTGCGCGACCGCTGGCGTATCCGTCGCGGCGGCGAGCTTGTTCATGCCGAAGATCTGGCCCTGCCGGGCAGGGAGGCCGGGGCGGTTGCCGAGGTGGCTGGGAGGGCGGCAAGTCTTGCCGGACAGGCTGCCTTCGCCACGCTGCTTTATATCGGGCCGGATACGGAGAGCCGCTTCAACACCATCCGGCGGCTCCTTGAGGATGAGGTCATGGCGGGGGTCAGTGAGTGGAATGGCAAGCTTCTTGCCCGCTTTGCGTGTGAAGACGGTTTTTCTCTGCGAAAACTGCTGATCCCGGTGATTTCCGTCTTGCGCGGCGGCGCAACTTTGCCAAAAGTCTGGACTTTGTGATCAATCCCGATCTGGGGAACCGCTATGAATCTCAGCCCGAGAGAAAAAGACAAACTGCTGATCTCCATGGCCGCCATGGTGGCGCGCCGCAGACTGGAGCGCGGCGTCAAGCTGAACTATCCCGAAGCCATCGCGCTGATCACCGATTTCGTCGTTGAAGGCGCGCGCGACGGTCGCGCCGTGGCCGAACTGATGGAGGCGGGTGCCCATGTCATTTCCCGCGCGCAGGTGATGGAAGGCGTCGCCGAAATGATCCATGACGTGCAGGTGGAAGCGACCTTTCCCGATGGCACGAAGCTCGTCACCGTGCATGAACCGATACGGTGATCAATATGTTGGCGCTCAGACCCAATTGCGAATGCTGTGATCGTGACTTGTCACCGGCAAGCCGGCAAGCCTTCATCTGCAGTTTTGAATGCACCTTCTGTGCCGATTGCGTTGAAGGCACATTGAAGGGCATTTGCCCGAATTGCGGCGGGGAACTGGTGCGCCGTCCCATCCGGCCTGAGGCCAAACTCATCCATAACCCGGCTTCGACCCTTCGCGTCTTCAAGGCGGAAGGCTGCTTACCGAAAAACGCTGCCTGATCCAAGGAGGACAAGATGATCCCCGGTGAACTCATTGCCGCCGAAGGCGAGATCGAACTCAATGCCGGTCTTGAGACCGTGACCATCGAGGTGGCCAATTCCGGCGACCGTCCGGTGCAGGTGGGCAGCCATTATCATTTCTTCGAGACCAATGCAGGGCTGGTGTTCGAGCGCGACAAGGCGCGCGGCATGCGGCTCGATATCCCTGCTGGTACGGCGGTGCGCTTTGAGCCGGGGCAGAAGCGGCTGGTGACCCTCATTCCGCTTGCGGGCAAGCGCGAGGTCTATGGTTTCCGCCAGCATGTCATGGGCAAGCTGTGAAGCGGGCCTTGCCGGCTGCCGCCGGTTTTGTCCTGTTGGGCTTTTCTCTGCCGACGGGTGCCGCAGCACAGCAGCCGGTGTTCAATTGTGACAATCCTGAACAGCAGCAGGCAATGAATTATTGCGCTGGCGTAGCGTATGGCAGGGCCGACAGGGAGCTGAACCGCGTTTACCGGCAGGCCATGGCCTGGGCGCGTGAGCAGGATGCTGACTGGCAAGACACCGATGAGGGCAAGGTGGGGGCGGTCACAGCGCTCAAGAAGGCGCAGCGCGGCTGGATCGATTATCGCGACGGCCAATGCGATGCCTATGGCTTTCAGGCCCGCGGCGGTTCGATGGAGCCGCAACTGGTGGCCGACTGCATGACCGACCTGACAAAAAAGCGCACGGAAGAGCTTCATGCTCTTTTTGAGGATAAGGGGCGCTGACGGTGGGTTCGGCACGGCGGATCATGATTGTCGGCAATGGCGATGTGGCAGATGAGGCCGCAGCGGTTATCGACCGTTGCGATGTCGTCATCCGTTTCAATGGCTGTCGCAATTTCGGTGTGGCCGGCTGTCGAACCGATGTCATTGCGCTTTGCAATACCGGCCGCCCGGCAAAGGCGCTTCTGGACAGCGAGAGCTGGCGGGACAGCGCGCCGGTCAAGGCTGCGCAGGCATTGTGGATGGTGCGCGACCCGGCGAAGTTTGCCAGCCTTCAGGCGGATATTCTGGCCGATTACCCCGAACTTGATGATTTTTTTGATGATTATACCGGCGATTTTGCCGATTTCTGTGCCGCGCGCGGCAAGCAGCACCGGGTTCTCGCTGCTGCGGTGCATGAGGCGGCGGACCATGCGCTTTCGGAGTTTTCGCCCGCACCTTACGTCGTGCCAAGCAGCGGCATGATCGTGATTTCCCACATGCTGGACCAGCCTGAGCATCGGCAGGACGATATTGTGCTGGTCGGCTTTTCCCATACCGGATGGGATGGCCATCCCTTTGCCGCTGAAGAGCGGCTGATCAATCGCTATATTGCCGAAGGCCGGTTATCGCGCTTCGGTGTCGCCCCTTCCTCCACCTCCCAGGGAGATGTTTGACCATGCCTTATAAAATGTCCCGCGCTGCCTATGCCTCGATGTTCGGCCCCACCACCGGCGACCGTCTGCGTCTGGCCGATACAGAACTCTTCATCGAGGTGGAAAAGGATTACACCCATTACGGCGACGAGGTGAAATTCGGCGGCGGCAAGGTGATCCGCGACGGTATGGGCCAGAGCCAGGTGACGCGGGCCGCTGGCGCTGTCGATACCGTGATCACCAATGCGCTGATCCTCGATCACTGGGGCATCGTCAAGGCCGATATCGGCCTGAAAGATGGCCGCATTGTTGCCATCGGCAAGGCGGGCAATCCGGATACGCAGCCGGGCGTGGACATCATTGTCGGCCCGGGCACGGAGGCGATTGCGGGCGAGGGCAAGATCGTCACCGCTGGCGGCATGGATGCCCATATCCATTTCATCTGCCCGCAGCAGATCGAGGAAGCGCTGATGAGCGGCCTCACCTGCATGTTGGGTGGCGGTACGGGCCCCGCGCATGGCACGCTTGCCACCACCTGCACCCCCGGTCCCTGGCATATTGCCCGGATGATCGAGGCCGCAGACGCCTTTCCGATGAACCTTGCCTTTGCCGGCAAGGGCAATGCCTCGCTGCCGGGTGCGCTGGAAGAAATGGTGCTGGGCGGCGCCTCCTCGCTGAAACTGCATGAGGACTGGGGCACGACACCGGGCGCTATCGATTGCTGCTTGTCGGTGGCCGATCAGTATGACGTGCAGGTGATGATCCACACCGATACGCTGAACGAAAGCGGTTTCGTTGAGGATACGGTTGGCGCCATCAAGGGCCGCACCATTCACGCTTTCCACACCGAAGGGGCGGGCGGCGGTCACGCGCCGGACATTATCAAGATCTGCGGTCAGCCGAATGTCATTCCCTCATCCACCAATCCGACGCGGCCCTATACGGTCAACACGCTGGCCGAACATCTCGACATGCTGATGGTCTGCCATCACCTGTCGCCATCCATCCCGGAAGATATCGCCTTTGCCGAAAGCCGAATCCGCAAGGAAACCATCGCGGCGGAAGATATTCTCCACGATATCGGCGCGTTTTCGATCATCTCCTCCGACAGTCAGGCCATGGGCCGCGTCGGGGAAGTGGCGATCCGCACCTGGCAGACGGCAGACAAGATGAAGCGCCAGCGCGGTCGGCTGCCGAGTGAAACCGGCGAAAATGACAATGTCCGCGTCAAGCGCTATATCGCCAAATATACGATCAACCCGGCGATTGCCCATGGCCTCAGCCATGAGATCGGCTCGGTGGAAGTGGGCAAGCGCGCCGATCTGGTGATCTGGAACCCGGCCTTTTTCGGCGTCAAACCGGACATGGTGCTGCTGGGTGGCGTGATTGCCGCAGCCCCGATGGGCGACCCCAATGCCTCGATCCCCACGCCGCAGCCGGTGCATTACCGGCCGATGTTCGGCGCTTACGGCAAGGCGCGGACCAATTCCTCCGTCACCTTCGTCTCGCAGGCGGCGCTTGATGCCGGGCTTGCCCAGCGTCTCGGCGTCTCCAAGCAATTGCTGGCGGTGAAAAACACACGCGGCGGCATTTCGAAAAAATCCATGATCCACAACGACCTGATGCCGCATATCGAAGTGGACCCGGAAACCTATGAAGTGCGTGCCGATGGCGAGCTTCTGACCTGCGAACCGGCGACGGTTCTGCCCATGGCGCAGCGGTATTTCCTGTTTTGATGGCTGCAATGCTGCCATGCAGTATTTGCATGGCAGATTTTTCTCCGTAAAATATTGATTTCAATATTTTTTTATTGTTTTCCCTTTTGTTCCTCGCTCCCTCAGGAAAAAGCTGGGGCGTGGTGTGCTGCGTTGCGGCATGGATTGCGTTACACTGGCAATGTTGCGGCTTCGGGCCGTATACCCCGTTTATCTCATCCTGGTTCGTTGCCGTGAACGTCACTCGAGAGGTGATTGTGTCGCTGTCGTAACGAAGCGGGAAAGATCGTGTCTGACTCGTGTTGGACGATTATCACAGGAGTTTATCATGCTGATCGGCAGAAAAGTGCCTCACGTTACCTTCCGCACCCGCGTTCGCGATGAAGCCGTTGGCGGGCCGAATCCGTTCCGCTGGCAGGATGTGACCTCTGACGACTATTTCAAAGGCAAGCGCGTCGTGTTGTTTTCGCTGCCTGGCGCGTTCACGCCCACCTGTTCCACCTATCAGTTGCCCGATTTCGAGAAGCTTTACAGCGAGTTTCAGGCGGAAGGCATTGACGCAATCTACTGCGTTTCCGTCAATGATGCCTTCGTCATGAATGCCTGGGGCAAGAGCCAGAATCTCGAACATGTGACGCTCATTCCCGATGGCTCCGGCGAGTTTACCCGCAAGATGGGCATGCTGGTGCACAAGGACAATCTCGGCTTCGGTATGCGCTCCTGGCGCTATGCCGCCGTGATCAATAACGGTGTTGTTGAGCAGTGGTTCGAGGAAGAAGGCTACTCGGACAATTGCGATAGCGATCCTTACGGTATTTCCTCGCCGCAGAACATTCTTGAACATCTGCGCGCCCCCAAGGCCGCCTGATCCGGTTTTGAGCATGACCAGGAAAAGGTCCTCGCGGTTTTCCTGGTTATGAATCCGAAAAACGAGTGAGAGTGCCATGCGGTCTGGATATCGCATGGCGCTGATCAATGTCCCGTTTCGGGACACGATTTTGCATGCCTCAATAAAATCGTCGTGCGGTTTGTAAAACGCAGAAGAGAGGCTGCGATAATTCATATGTCTGCGTCATTCTGCCTCTAATGCCATCCAGATTTAAAGGATTTCGCAGTCATTCATCGTATAAAATTACGAAACAGGCGCGATATGCGCATTTTTTATTTGAGAACCGGATTTTCGAAAATCAACTCTCATTTTGTCGGTTGTTACACGTTATCCGGTCTGGATTTTGTGTCCAAAGATGTATGTCTTGTCGAGATGCACTCTCAGGATTTTCATTAATATTTTTGTAAGCATATCAAGGATTGTAAATATGTAATCTCGTGCTGATGCTGGCCTTTGTTAAGCATGATCGTCATGAAAAGGATGGTGCTGCCAGGAGAGGCGCAGGATAATCGCTGCAAAATTTCTATCGTTTTTGATCGCCGGTATTTTCTCTGCAGGAACTTCTAACTTTTACCTTCAAAATTTGGGGGTAAAGCGAATTTTAGGGTGCTGAAGCTTCGTGAAGATAATGTTTAAATTTTTACCGATCACTTTAGCGAACAAAAAACATCTCGGGCCTATCCCAAACAGTCATTACAGATGGGAGCGGCACGTGATTCGTTTGGTGGAGTGGCTTTCGCTGCGGCGCGGCATTGATGATCTCTGTCGGCGTGGGCAGGTGTTCAGCTTTGTCATGAGGCTCATGTTCACGGCGATCTGCCTGTCGCTGTTTCTGCAGATGCTGGCCCTGCCGATCTGCCGGGAGCTTGGCCTTCTGCCATTTTCGGCAGGTCAGACCATTCAGCTTGGGGTGGCGATGAGCTGGCTTCTCGTCGGGTCGGTTGCGGCGGTCATCGGCCCGGTACTGGGGCGGGAGATTCGCAGCCTTGCCATTGCCAAGGCGAAGTATGAACATTTGAGCCGGGTGGATGCGCTCTCCGGCCTGCTCAACCGCCGCGCCTTTACCGAGGCGCTGGACGAGACGGAGGAGGGGCTGCTTGCCATTCTCGATCTCGACCGGTTCAAGCTGATCAATGACAGCCACGGGCATGGTGCTGGCGATGTGGTGATCCGCGCCATTGCCGACATGTTGCTGGAGACAGCGGGCTCGCAGCATGTCGTTGCCCGGCTTGGCGGCGAGGAATTCGGTATTATCCTGCATGGCAAAGACCATGCCCGGCAAATGGAGCTGATCGAAACGATCCGCCGTCAGGTGGCGGCCCTGCCGGTCTATGTCGAGGGCAAACGGATCGTCACCACCACCTCTGTCGGGGTGGCCCGAATTGCGCCGGACAGGCGGCGGGAGGCTGTGTATGCCGCGGCCGACCGGGCGCTTTATCAGGCCAAATCCATGGGGCGCAATTGCCTGATGCGCGAAGAGGCCTTGTCGGAGGTGGTGCGAGCGCAAGTCGCGTCCTGACCCTCTTGCCGATGCGTAACACTTGTGCAAAATGCAGTTTTGCATGTTTTCAGTGCAGTGTAAGACGCAAAGAAAGGTCCGAACCGTCCTCTGAATAAGAGGTGGTCATCTTCCGATAGCCTTGCTGACAGGCGCCCCTTTCTGGGGGCGGGCATGGTTGTCTTCGGATGTGCGGAGAGGACGAAGAGGAGAGGCAGATGCAGCGCGCCATCTCAGTGCTTGCCGCAACGGCAGCCGGGCAGGCCCCGGTGGCCACGGTGTTTCTACCGCATGATCAGCGGCATTTCCGGCGCAAACTGCTGCATCTGAGCGATGGCGGCATGGTGATGCTAGACCTGAAGGAGGCCGTTGCCCTCGCCGATGGCGACCGGCTGGTGCTGGACAATGGCGATCAGGTCGAAGTGAAAGCGGCGGACGAAAAGCTTTATGCCATTCATCCGCGTGATCGTCTGCATCTCATCGAACTGGCCTGGCATCTCGGAAACCGGCACTTGCCCGCCCAGATCGAGGAGGAGCGGATCGTGATCCTGCGCGATCCGGTGATCCGCGCGATGCTGGAAGGGCTGGGCGCTGGCGTCGAAGAGGTCGAGGAGAGATTTCAGCCGGTGCGCGGTGCTTATCACCATCACGCCGGTCATGGTCATGCTCACCCTGCATCGGCGGCTATGCCGCCTGCCGCAGAAAACAATAAGGCAGGGTGATCCCGACATGGTGCAGAGCACGACCCAGGCGCTGCTGCGCTTGATGGCTTGGCTGTCGCCGGCGTTTCCGGTGGGCGGATTTGCCTATTCCGGTGGGCTGGAGGCGGCCGTCAGCCATGGCGCGGTGAGAGATAAGGATGGTCTTGCGCACTGGCTTGAAACACTTATGGCCCATGGTGTTTTCTGGAACGATGCCGTGTTGATGGCGGAAGCCTGCCGGGTGAGCCGCAACGACCCTGAGGGGCTTCAGGCTCTTGCCGCCCTGGCTTCGGCGCTCTGCGGCAGCCGGGAACGCTATCAGGAAAGCATGGCGCTGGGGGACGCCTTTCTCTCTGCCGCCCGGCAATGGCCGCATCCGGTGTTTGACTGTCTGGATGGCAAGATCGCCTATCCGGTGGCGGTTGGCGCGGTGGCGGCGGCCCATGGCATCGAGGCGGAGGCAGTGATTGCCGCCTATCTGCATGCCAGCCTCTCGCAACAGGTTTCCGCCGCCATTCGCCTTGGCGTGCTCGGCCAGACGGATGGTGTCGGCCTTGTTGCGGGGCTGGAAGATGATGTGATGGCTATAGCGCATCGTGCCGCAACAAGCAGCCTTGACGATCTCGGCAGTGCCGCCATTCTGGCGGAGATTGCATCGATCCGGCATGAAACATTACGGACACGGCTGTTCCGTTCGTGACGGTGGCCTGGTTCGACAGGCGGCTTTTCTCACAAGATCAGAAAAAGGAAGCAAGATGAAATCCGAACATGGCCCGCTCAGGGTCGGCATTGGCGGACCGGTCGGCTCGGGCAAGACGGCGCTGACGGCAAGCCTCTGCAAGGCGCTGAAAAACGATTATTCCGTCGCTGTCGTCACCAATGATATCTATACCCGTGAGGATGCCGAGGCGCTGGTTAGAATGCAGGCGCTGTCGTCTGACCGGGTGGTGGGTGTGGAAACCGGCGGCTGTCCGCACACGGCCATCCGCGAAGATGCTTCGATCAATCTTCAGGCGATTGCCGGGCTGAACGAGCGTTTTCCCGATCTTGACCTCGTGCTGATCGAATCGGGCGGTGATAATCTCGCGGCAACCTTTTCACCGGACCTGGCCGATCTGACGATTTACGTGATTTCCGTCTGTCAGGGCGAGGAAATTCCGCGCAAGGGCGGGCCGGGCATTACCCGCTCCGATCTTCTGGTGATCAACAAGAAGGATCTTGCCCCTTATGTCGAGGTTGATCTCGATGTCATGGACAAGGATGCCAGACGGATGCGCGAAGGTCGCCCGCATGTGTTTTCCGACCTGAAGCGCGGCGCCGGCGTTGACGATATCGTGCACTTCATCCGTGAGGCGGGCGGCTTGTGATCGATCAGGATCAGTGCCGGACCTTTGAGACAACACCCGGCACGGTCAATGCCTCAGACGGTTGGGTGAGGTTTACACCTCGCTCAACGCCTTGACGTCGCTGATGTCGATGCGCCGGCCCCGGACGTTGACGCCGAGAGGGCGCAGTGCCGAAAAGGCGCGCGACAGCGCTTCCGGCGCAAGGCCGAGCTTGCCAGCGAGCAGGCTTTTCTGGAAGGGCAGGCGAATGGCAGCAGCAGGCCCCTTGTCCTGACATTGGCTCAAAAGATAATGGGCAACCCGCTGGGTGGCGGTTTGCAGGCGATCATTGGCCACCATGGTCATGGTGCTGACCAGATTGCCCGACAGGCTGCGGATGATGGCGCGGGCGACATCGGTGTTCAACTGGCTGAGCATCCGCACCCGTTCGATGTCGAAGCGTACGACGATGGCGCTTTCCGCCACCTGGGCGTTATAGGGGTAATCGCCGCCGAGGGCGACAAGGCACTCGCCAAAAGTCTCTCCAGCGCCGCAGACACGGATATCGGCTTCGCGGCCATCCTTGTTCAGGCGATAAAGCCGGACAAAGCCAGAGAGTACACAGTAGAAGAACTCCGCCTTGTCGCTTTCCTGAAACAGAATGTCACGGGTTTCATAATGGAGAACCGACGACAGTTCCAGCATCTGCGCCAGAGAGGCGGGGCTAAGATCCGTCATCAGCGGCACCATGGCCAAAGAGGTCCGGTCCCGATTGTTCAACGTCAAGGTCTTGTTCACGATCTCCTGCTCCTTTGATGCCTGCATGACTGGCCTGGCGAGGCCCGGCTGATGACGATGATAGTCGAACGATGCTCTTTGCATTCCGGTCATTCCGCTCGTGGCTGCACAGCACCGTGCTTTATGCTCTACGCACAAAAGATGCCGTGACATTTTGTTTCGGGTGCATGACGCCTCCGATCTCAAAGATTGATGGCGTTTGCAGGCATCCGGCTCTGTAACCGTCAACCGCTTCGCCCCACAGGCAGCAGCCATTGGCCGGATGCCGTCCGGTGAGCGTGACAACGTGCTTTCCCGTCGAGAGACAGGAACCATGCTGCAAGCCGGGTTACATCGTCTTCAGTCTTCACGATAAACTATGGGTGCATTTTAAGGCGGCGATCCGGAAATCCGTTTGATTTCGATCAATAATTGTATGAAATCGCAAGAATATTCCATTTTGTCAATTTCAGCGATCAGCCAATGAGATAAACCCATTGTGTATGATGCGATCATGACACAAGGGTTCCGAAAATATTTCTTTTATGTTTTTTGTAAAATAAAATATTGCCAGCTTATAAAATCAATATTCAATGTTCATTTCAAATAATGAATGCTTATAAATTTTGCACATTTTTCTTCTCTTTGTTTTTCATTTCTGGTCGATGCAAATATCAACTGCTGCCGGAATATCGTCTTTGTTTGGGCACATCGCCATCGCTCAGGCTGTTTTCCAGCGCGGTCAATCTTTGGTCCTGGGCGTGGAGGGTGGTTTGCAATCTGCTCTGGCTTAAGGTGAGCGCGGCCCTGTCCATCGCCGGAGGTTCCTCTTCCTTACTGCCGACAAAGCCGGAGAAAATCCGGCCCAGCAATTGCGACAGATCGTCCATGATCAGGAAAAAGGCCGGAACGACCACGAGGCTCATCACCGTGGAGACGATGATACCGCCGATCACCGCAATCGCCATGGGCGCGCGGAAGGAGCCGCCTTCACCGACGCCGAGGGCAGAGGGCAGCATGCCGGCCGACATGGCAATCGAGGTCATGACGATCGGGCGGGCGCGCTTGCGGCCGGCCTCGATCATGGCCTCAACGCGGTCCATCCCGTGACGGCGCATTTCAATGGCGAAATCGATCAGCAGAATGGCGTTTTTCGTCACGATGCCGACCAGCATGAGAATGCCGATCAGCACCGGCATGGAGAGCGCATAGCCGGTGAGGATCAGCCCGACGGCGACGCCGCCAATGGCCAGCGGCAGCGAGAACAGAATGGTCAGCGGCTGGATCACATCCTTGAACAGCAGGATCAGCACGGCAAGAACCATCAGCACGCCGAGCATCATCGCATTGATGAAGCTTTGCTTCATCTCGCTTTGCACCTTGGCGTCGCCGCTTTCCATCAGATGCACGCTTTTCGGCAGATGCGCTTCGGCCACGGCCTTTTTGAAGGCGGCTGTCGCCGTATCCAGCGCCACGCCCTGCGGCAGATCGGCACCGATGGAAACGACCAGATTGCGGTTGTTGCGCTGGATGGAGCTGATGCCCTGGGTATAATCGATCTCCGCCACGCTGGAGAGCGGCACCATGACGCCCTCGGCGCTGCGGATTTTCAGGGCGCGCAGTTCACTCAGGCTGCGGCGCACCGAGAGTTTGTCCTGCACCCGGATGGGGATCAGCCGGTTGTCGAGCGAAATTTTCGGCAAGAGCGCATCGGCATCGCCAATCGTGGCAATGCGGATCGTATCGGAAATCTGCTGGGCGGTGATGCCGAGCCGTGCCATTTCATCGGTTTTCGGACGGATCTGCAATTCCGGTCGTGGCAGCGAGCCGTCGGCGCTGACATTGGCAAGAACCGGCACATGTCTGAGTTTGGCTTCGAGAATGCCGACGGCGCGCGAAAGATCCGCCTGATTGTCGGAGAGGAAATAGAACACCACGTCACGCTGGCCGCGGTCGTTCATCTTCTGCACGCGCATGTCGGGTATGGCGGCAAGCCGATTGATGACCTCTTGTTCAATGGCCCATTGCGGTCTGGTGCGACCCGGATCGGCGAGTTTCGGCAGGAGAGCGCCGATCAGTGGCAGGTGGCCAAGTCCATCATTGTAAAGGGTTCGGATCAGGGAGTGATCGATTTTCGTCAGGGCAAGGGTCACGGCGGCGCGGCGGATTTCCAGATCACCGGCTGGCGAGGTGCCGCCCTGAATGAAGATGCTGGCGATATCCGGCACGGTTTTCAGCACCTGATAGATCTGTTTTGAGCGCATTTCGGTTTCGGCAAGCGTGGCATTGGGCGGCAATTCGACCGAAAGCGTGATGCGACCGGCATCGCTCGGCGGCAGGAAACTGCCCGGAACCCGGAAAAGAAGTGTCATGGAGCCGACGAGAAAGACAATGGCAAGGCCAAGCGTGGCATAGCGCGCCATTCCGCTGCCGGTGCTGAGCGAGACCAGCGCCGTATAGGCACGCATGATCCTGCCGTCCTTCTCATGGTCGTCGCCATGGACATCGCCATGGGCATCGGTTGCGCGCATCAGATAGGCAGCCATCAGCGGCGTGATCAGCCGCGCCACCATCAGCGAAAAAAACACCGAAAAGGCGACCGTCAGGCCGAACTGGATGAAATATTGCCCGGCAATGCCCGGCATGAAGGAAACGGGCACGAAGACGGCGATGATGGTGAAGGTGGTGGCAATTACCGCCAGCCCGATTTCGTCGGCGGCTTCGATGGCTGCGCGATAGGGCGTCTTGCCCATCTTGATATGGCGGGCGATGTTTTCGATCTCGACAATGGCGTCGTCCACCAGAATGCCGGTGGCGAGCGTCAGTGCCAGCAGGCTGACGAGATTGAGCGAGAAGCCCAGAAGCTCCATGATCCAGAAGGTGGGTATGGCCGAGAGCGGCAGCGCGATGGCCGAAATCACCGTTGCGCGCCAGTTGCGCAGGAAGAGAAAGACGACGATCACCGCCAGCACCGCCCCTTCCAAGAGGGTGTGGATCGCCGCTTCATAATTGCCATAGGTGAAATAGACCGTGTCGCTGATCAGGTGGATCGCCACGCCGGGATGGTCGGCGCGCACCTTGTCCAGCGCCTTTTTCACCGTATCGGCCACTGTGACTTCCGACGCGCCCTTGGCGCGGAAGACCGAGAAGGAGACGACCGGTCGATTGTTGAACAGCGCAAAGGATTTCGGCTCTTCATAGGTGTCGATCACCCGACCGAGATCACCAAGGCGGACAAAGCCGCCCCCCGGCAGGGCAATGGTGGTGCGCGCCAGCGCCGCCACATTGCGGGTATCGCCAAGAACCCTAATGGCCTGTTCCACCTTTGCCACCTGACCGCGGCCCGAGCCGATATCGACATTGGTGCCGCGCAATTGCTTGGACACATCGGCGGCGGTGATGTTCAGCGCATTCAGCCGGTCGGGATCGAGCTCGACATGGATTTCCCGCTCCGCCCCGCCGATGCGGTCGATGCGGCCAATGCCCCTTTCGCCCTGCAGGCTGCGCTTGATCGTGTCGTCGACGAACCAGGACAGTTCTTCCAGCGTCATGTCGGGGGCGGAGACAGCGAAGGTCTGGATCGCCTGTCCCTCGACATCGACCTTGGAGACGATGGGTGTATCGATCCCGGCGGGCAGGTCGTTGCGGATGCGGTCGATGGCGTCCTTCACATCCTGCACCGCCTGTTCTGTCGGCACCTCGATATGGAAGATCACCGAGGTCAGCGACAGACCGTCGGTGACTTTCGAGGAGATTTCATCGACACCGTTGACCGAGGCGACGGCATCCTCGATCTCCTTCGTCACCTGCATTTGCAGTTCCGACGGCGAGGCACCGCTCTGGGTTACTCGGATCGAGACGACCGGCACATCGATATTGGGAAAGCGGGTGATCGACATCTTGTCGAAAGATTGCACGCCGAGCAGCAGCAGCAGGCAGAAGACGAGGAGAGGGGCAACGGGATTGCGGATCGACCAGGCGGAGAAATTCATCGTTTCACCCCGTCATTGGCTGGCCAGATCGGTTTCAGGCACCGGCTTCACCTGATCTCCGTCACGCACGAAAGCGCCAGCCTTTTCCACCAGCATATCGCCTTGGCTGAGGCCTTTTGTCACCTCGATCCAGCCATCGTCGACAATGCCGGTTTCAACCGGCACATCATGGACCACACCGTCGCGGACGATCCGGGCCAGGCTTTTGCCGTCTTCTGTGCGGATGGCCGAGAGCGGCAGGGCAAGGCCGGTCGCCCTGGCCAGAATGATGGTGGCGCTGGCATACATGCCTTCGCGCACGCCTTTTGCCGGATCGAGCGCGATATGCACCGAGCCCAGCCGCGTCTTCGCATCGACAGCGGGCGAAATCAGCCGCACCTGGCCGGGCACCGGATCTTTCAACCCGGCAATGGTGACAAGGGCCTGCTGACCGACGCGGATGCCGACCATATCACCTTCGGCAACATCGGCCACCAGTTCGAGCTTTCCATCTTTCAGCACGGTAAACAGCGGCTGGCCGGAGCCGGAGGCGATCTGGCCGACGCGGGCATTGCGCGCGGTGATCACCCCGGCAAACGGGGTCCTGATTGCGGTGCGGGCGAGTTTCAGATCGATATCGGCAATCTGGGCGTTGACGGCCTTGAGATTGGCTTCGGCAATGGCGACATTTTGCCGGGCCGAGGCCACCTTGTTTTTTCCGTTGATCGAGGCGGTTTCAAACTGCTGCACCTGGGCGGTGGAAATCGTGCCGCCACCGACCAGCGCCTTGCCGCGCGCCAGCTGCCGGTCAGACTCGGCGGCGTTGGCCTCGGCATCAGTCACCTGAATGCGGTCCTGGGCAAGGCTGGCCTCGGCCTTGGCCTGATTGGCCAGCAACTGGTTTTTCTGCAGGAGGAGGCTGCTATCATCAAGGGTGGCGAGAACCTGACCCGCCACGACCCGGTCGGAGACATCGGCCTGCAGCGTCTTGATCGCCAGTCCTTCCACCTCCGGCTGGATATAGAGTTCCTCGACGGCGCGGATGGTGCCGGTGGCGATCAGCCTTTGCGTCAGAGCGCGGTTTTCGGCCTTGATCACGACGATGGCGGGCAAACGTATGTCCGGGGCAGACGCTGCAGGCGTTTCGGCAAAAACCGGCGTCGCCATTGTCATGATCAGCAGCAGGGCACATGCGCGTTTGCAAGACATCATATCTATTCCTTTTCGCCATCGCCTGGGACAGTGACCGTGACAGTGACCGCGGCCGGGCATGCAGCACGCACCCTGCCGCATCCCGCGATGCCGATAGTTGACCGGTCTTTGCCGGTTCAGACCGCCAGGAAAGGTTTGGCGGAGTACCGCAGGGAATGACGCAATTTTACTGAATTAGAATTTAAAAGAAAAATCCAACACTTTTCATCGATCCTCACCTGCAAGCGAAAAGCCCGCACAGGAAAGACCCTATGGGTCATACAATGCTTGACCCTGTCTCGCAATGGAAAGCGGCTGTCCCGGACGTCAGACAGGCGTATCGATACTGGAGGATGATTTTAAATATAAAATAAAAACAATGATTTATATATTTATTGATAGGCGGTTATGCGGACTCTGCCGCATTCTTCTGCGAAACGCTTGCAAAAAGGGTTAATTCAATCCCGCGATGACGGCATCCGGAAAGGGCAGGATGCCGTCATCTGGTGCATTTTCAGACAATGCTTCGTTACACACCGCTTGCCGGAATGCCGGAACGCTCCACCTTGCGCGGCGCAATCAGCTCCTTCCAGGTGGAGAGCGCCCGGTTGACGGCGGTAAAGGGCTGGCGCTTGACGAATTTGCCATGCCCCTCGCGGGTCTTGACCGTGCCTTCCTCCACCGAGACCAGACCGCGTGTCAGAGTGAAGCGTGGCAGGCCGGTCACCTGCTTGCCCTCGAAGACATTGTAGTCGATGGCTGATTGCTGGGCTTTGGCTGAGATGGTTTTCGACCGTTTCGGGTCCCAGACGATGAGATCGGCATCGGCGCCGACGAGGATGGCGCCCTTCTTCGGATAGAGATTGAGGATCTTGGCAATATTGGTCGAGGTGACGGCGACGAATTCGTTCATCGTCAACCGGCCTGTCGCCACCCCATACGTCCACAGCATCGGCAGCCGGTCTTCCAGCCCGCCGGTGCCGTTGGGAATTTTGGTGAAATCGTTCACGCCATAGCGTTTCTGATCGGTGGTGAAGGCGCAATGGTCGGTGGCGACGCAGGAGAGCGAGCCCGATTGCAGACCGGCCCACAGGCTGTCCTGATGATTTTTGTTGCGGAAGGGCGGGCTCATCACCCGGCGCGCCGCATGATCCCAGTCCTTGTCGGCATATTCGCTTTCATCGAGCGTCAGATGCTGGATCAGCGGCTCGCCATAAACCCGCATGCCCTTTTGCCGGGCGCGGCGGATGGCCTCATGCGCCTGTTCGCAGGAGGTGTGCACCACATAAAGCGGCACGCCCGCCATATCGGCGATCATGATGGCGCGGTTGGTGGCCTCGCCTTCTACTTCCGGCGGGCGGGAATAGGCATGGGCTTCCGGGCCGTTATTGCCCTCTGCCAGAAGCTTTGCCTGCATCTGGGCGACGATATCGCCGTTTTCAGCGTGAACCAAAGGCAGCGCGCCCAGCTCGGCGCAGCGCTGGAAGGAGGCGAACATCTCGTCGTCATTGACCATCAGCGCGCCCTTGTAAGCCATGAAATGCTTGAAGGTGTTGATGCCCTTGTCCTTGACGACGGTTTCCATCTCCTCAAAAATCGTCTTGTTCCACGAGGTGATCGCCATGTGGAAGGAATAATCGGCATTGGCGCGGGTGGATTTGTTGTCCCAGCGGGCCAGCGCCTCCAGAAGCGACTGGTCTGGATCGGGCAGACAGAAATCCACCACCATGGTGGTGCCCCCGGCAAGCCCCGCCCGCGTGCCGCTTTCAAAATCATCGGCCGAATAGGTGCCCATGAAGGGCATTTCCAGATGCACATGCGGATCGATCCCGCCCGGCATGACATAACAGCC
Organism: Allorhizobium sonneratiae; assembly: GCF_023700755.1. Classification (GTDB taxonomy): domain Bacteria; phylum Pseudomonadota; class Alphaproteobacteria; order Rhizobiales; family Rhizobiaceae; genus Allorhizobium; species Allorhizobium sonneratiae. Next base: position 407,565 of record NZ_JAMKOJ010000001.1, read on the forward strand.
GGTAGCGTCAAGAACCGTATCGCCGGAGAGGTTCGGCCCGATCTCAACGATCACCTCGCCCTCGATTTTGACATCGGCCTTGTAAGTGAGATCGGCGGTGACGACGGTGCCGCCCTTGATGACTGTGCTCATGGCGCTTCCTCAGCTTTTAATTTCGTGTCTTTATGACTATAGTGTAGCGGGTTTAAGGGAGTGGGAGCGTTAAACTGAATGGGTACCTCGAAGGTTAGCTTGTTCGTGCTTTCTGTTTTGCCACTAGCTTTCACATCGCCAAAGCTAAGTATCTTAATGCCGCCCCCGCCTTCAGCAGAAGTTGTAACTGATACTTCAAATTTTACCTCTTGAGGCTTTTCTATACGTTTTCCTTCTACATAACCGGGAGCTATATATAGCTGTGATTGTCGCTGAGCCTCAGCCACACCGTTCGTAATATCTAACAAAGCCTGCTTTACGAATTCATCTAATTTCATCCCACAACCTCCGCTGTCTCCAGCACGGCCTGCAACAGCACGTCGCAGCCCGCTGTCGCCCAGTCCTTTGAGATCTCTTCCGCCTCGTTGTGCGAAAGCCCGCCGACGCAGGGGCACATGATCATGGTGGCGGGGGCGACTTTGGCGGCCCAGCAGGCGTCGTGGCCGGCGCCGGAAATGATGTTCATGTGGCTGTAGCCCAGCCGTTCGGCGGCATCGCGCACCCGGCCCACCAGTGTTGGGTCAAAGGTGACGGGGTCGAAATGGCCGACTGCCTCCACCGAACAGCCGACGCCGAGAGCGTCGCAGATTTTCGCTGCTTCCGCCTCGATCCTGGTCCGCATCCGGTCGAGTTTTTCCTGGGATGGCGTGCGGATATCGACGGTGAAGACCACGCTTCCCGGCAGAACATTGCGGGAATTGGGCGAGAAGAACACCTGACCGACGCCGCCGACCGCGCCCGGCTGTTCGCTCATGGCCACCGTCTGCACCATTTCAAGGATGCGGCCCATGGCAAGGCCGGCATTGACGCGCATGGCCATCGGCGTCGAGCCGGTATGGGCCTCCCTGCCGGTGAGCGTAAACTCCAGCCACCACAGGCCCTGACAGTGGGTAACAACGCCGATATCCTTGCTTTCGGCTTCGAGGATCGGCCCCTGTTCGATGTGATATTCAAAATAGGCATGCATTTTGCGGGCGCCGACCTCTTCCTCGCCCACCCAGCCGATGCGTTTCAGCTCCTCGCCATAGGTCTTGCCCTCCGGGTCCTTGCGCGAATAGGCGTAATCCAGCGAGTGCACACCGGCAAACACGCCTGATGCCAGCATGGCCGGGGCAAAGCGGGCGCCTTCCTCATTGGCCCAGTTGGTGACGACGATCGGGTGTTTGGTCTTGACGCCGAGATCGTTGAGTGAGCGCACCACTTCAAGCCCCGCCAGCACGCCGAGCACGCCGTCATATTTGCCGCCGGTCGGCTGGGTGTCGAGATGGGAGCCGATATAGACGGGCAGGGCCTCCGGATCGGTGCCGGGGCGGGTCATGAACATCGTGCCCATCTTGTCGACGCCCATGGTCAGGCCCGCCGTATCGCACCAGCTTTGAAAGAGGCGGCGGCCTTGCGCATCCTCGTCGGTGAGCGTCTGGCGGTTGTTGCCGCCGGCAATGCCGGGGCCGATTTTTGCCATCTCCATCAGACTGTCCCACAGCCTTTCGCCGTTCACGCGCAGGTTAATGCCGGTTCTTGCCGTCATGATGCCGTCCCAATTCTGTAAGCCCCCATCCGAAGGCTTGGTTCCCGTTATCAGCCCCTGTTCAGGGCATTTGTCTGGTTCTTCTATCTTGGTCTTCCGGCCTTGCCTTTGGCGGGCAAGTCACCGATATTTGACCGATTGGTAAAGATTACAGCTTCCGGCGAAAGGCTCAAGATCAAATCAGATCATGAGTGCGAGAAAATGCCGGTTGGAGAGCATTTGCAACATGGCGATACCGAGAGCGGCAAAAACCCAAAGACGCACACGCATTCAGGAAGAGAAGGAAGAGCTGATCCTGGAGGCGGCGCTGGAGGTGTTTTCCCGGCGCGGCTTTCTCGGCGCGACCATCGACCAGATTGCAGAGGCTGCGGGCATGTCGAAGCCGAATGTGCTCTATTATTTCCGCACCAAGGAGGCGATGCACCGGGCGCTGATGGACAGGCTGCTGGAGACCTGGCTGGAACCTTTGCAGGCTTTCGATGCTGAAGGCGATCCGGCCAGCGAAATCCGTTCCTATATCCGCCGCAAGCTGGAAATGGCGCGTGATTTTCCGCGCGAAAGCCGGCTTTTTGCCAATGAAATCCTGCAGGGCGCGCCGGTGATTGCCGATCAATTGGCCGGACCGCTGAAAACACTGGTCGATGAAAAGGTCAAGGTGATCCGCAGTTGGATTGCCGCTGGAAAGATCAGGCGGTGCGAACCCTATCATCTGATCTTCTCCATATGGGCCACCACCCAGCATTATGCCGATTTCGACGTGCAGGTGGGGGCTGTTCTGGGGCCTGCCTATGGCGAAGGCCGTTTCGAGGATGCGGCCCGTTTTCTCGAAACTCTGTTTCTACGAGGGCTTGGCATCGATGTTTGAGTCTCAATCCGGCAAAAGCGCCATGGCGGCCAGCCCGCAGGCGGTTATCAAGGCCCCGGCAAAGACGGTTGCCGCCGCCCAGCCATGACCGAGCAGCCCTTCCAGGATAATGACGAAGCTTGGTGTCAGATAGCTGTAGGCCAGCACCTTTGGTGCGGGCAGACGCTGAGAGGCATATTGCAGCAAAAGGAAGGTGACGATGGTCATCACCACGGCGAGATAGAGGATCAGCAGCCAGCCGAGAAGCGGTATGGCGGTATAATCGAGCGCCACCAGCCGGGGAAAGGCCGGAAACAGCACGAAAAACAGCGTGCCCATCGCGGTCCATAACATGAAGACCATCGGCGGCTCATCCTCATTGAACTTGCGCAGCAGCGGCACGTAGATCGAATGGGCGGTAACGCCGATGAAATAGATCATTTCGCCCTTGCCGACATCGAAGGCGAGCATGGCTTGAAGATCGCCGTGGAAGATCACCCAGATTGCGCCGATGGCGGCAATGATCAGGCTGACAAGAACCCGCCCGCGGGTGCGCTGGCGCATCAGCACCCAGGCGAAGACGGCGCTCATCAGCGGCATCAGGGTGAAGATCGCCCCGGTCGCCACCGGTGCTGTAAATTGCAACGCAATGAACATGCTGAGCATATAGGTGGCCATCAGCCCGCCAATCACGGCAAACCGCCAGGGGCGGCGCGGCACGCGCATGGGATAGGCCTTGACCCGAAAGCAGATAAAGGCGGTGAGCACGACGGTGATGGCATAACGGATTGCCGTCAGTGCCACGGGATCGATCATATGGGCGGCGATGCCGCCAAAGGAAAAGGAGGTGGCCAGCAAAAGCGCAAACAGCAGAACGGCCAGATGCGCCATCAGTTTTTCACGCCCCCGGGCATGGGTGTTGTGCCGCGCCCGCAAGGTGTCGGAGGTTGGGAAGCCGGAAGCCTTAAGCACGGTCGAGCTTTTGCCTTGAAGATCCATGAAGATGATACGCTTTTGCCTCGCAATGCCTGCGCATTTTCTGATCCTGCGCTACGCCGTGCGTGATTTTTACAGCGGTTAAAGCATAGGTGGACTTTGAGCTTTGAAAAGGCCGATTTCCCTGCCAACAGTTCTCATGCGATAATTTTTTGTGCCGCTTCCATGCGGTTCTTCATCAACAGTGTGAAGAGGTCGTCGGCGCTCATTGGTCGGGCCAGCGCATAGCCCTGCAGCGTATGGCAGCCAAGATCGCGCAGAATGTGGGCGTGCTGCATGGTCTCGACCCCTTCGGCGACGATCTCGATGCCGAGAGAGCGGCCGATTTCAACAATGGAGCCGATCAGGCGGCGCTGTTTCGGGCTTTCCAGTATGGGCAGCGTCAACTGGCGATCGATTTTCAGCCGTCGCGGCGACAGTTTCAGCAGACTGAGGATCGATGAATAGCCGGTGCCGAAATCGTCGATTTCAATGTCGATGCCAAGCGCCTTGACCCGGTCGATGGCAATGGCAGCGGCTTCTCCCTTGTCATCGAAGGAAATCGACTCCAGAAGCTCGAAGGACAGGCCACTTTCTGGCAGGTCCAGCAGTGACAGACGGTCCGTCAGGTCATCCTCGAACAGGCGCTGGGCAGAGATGTTGACGGCGATATTGGGAATGGGAAGGTCATGGGCCTTCCAGCGCCGGGCCTCGGCCAGTGCCTGCTGCAGCACGGCATCGTCGATATCGGCCATCACATTCAGGCTTTCAGCGACCGTCAGAAAGGCGCTGGGGGGCAACAGCCCAAGCTCTGGGTGCATCCATCGGGCCAGTGCCTCGACACCGGTCACGGTCAGGCTGCGGGCGTCGAACTGCGGTTGGAAATAAGCGATGAAATCCTGATTTTCCAGAGAGCGCAAAATCGCATCGGCTGTGCGCTTGGTTAAAAGTGTGGCCTCCTTCAGCGTATCATTGAAGAATTCCACCCTGTTCTTGCCGCGGCGCTTGGCCTCGTAAAGGGCAATATCGGCATTGATCAGCGCCTGCTCGGCATTGCCTGGGCCGCTCATTGTCATGGCAATGCCGATACTGGCGCCGACACGGCATTCCTGCCCTTCGAAAACAAGGGGTTTGTTAATGGCGGTAATGATGGCCTGGGCAATGTCGCGCACGGCCGTTGCGGCATCCTCGCCGGTGAGAACGACAATGAATTCATCACCGCCGATGCGGGCGGCAAAATGGCCATCGCCAGCAGCGGTACGGATCTGACGGGCCGTGTGGCGCAGCATGGCGTCGCCAGCGGCGTGACCGAGCGTGTCGTTGATTTCCTTGAACCGGTCCAGATCGATATGAAGAAGGGCAATGGCTCGGGCCGTTTTCTGTGGATCGGCAATACCGGACAGATAAAGATCGAGATAACGGCGATTGCCCAGTTCTGTCAGCGGATCGTGCAGAGAGGTATATTCCATCGCCTTGCGGGCGTCTTCCAATTCACGATTGCGCTTTTCCAGCGCGGTCTTGGCGGCTTTAAGCTCGTCCTGCAGTTCCATATCGGCGGTCACGTTCCAGTTGACGCCAACCATTTTCTTGCGGAAGTGCGAATCGCGGTAAATCGTCCCGAAGGCGCGAATATGGCGGACACGACCAGCCCGATCGAGAATGCGGAACTGGGTGACATAGGGATTGTTGTTGCGCAGAGAGTCGAGAAGCGTCATTTCCGCCATGTCGCGATCGTCTGGATGCAGCATTTCACTCCAGTCGGTCGTGGTCTGGATGGTCTTCTCGGCGGCAACGTCATAAAGATGATACATCCGGCTGTCCCAGACCAGATTTGTATTGCCGATATCCATTTCCCATACGCCGATCTTGGAGGCATCGAGAGCAAGCTGAAGTCTCTGGGATATTGTTCTCAGGTCGCGCTTCTGCTGATTGAGTTCCGTGATATGGGTCTGCCGCTCCTGCATGAGGCGCGCGGCCCACAAGAGCGGTGTGATGACGCTGAGAACCAGCAGGAACATCAAGGTCCGCTTTGCCCATATATCAGGCGGCGAAAGTGGCCAGCCCTGTTTCGGGGCGGCAGCGATGATCCAGTTGCGGGGTCCGAGATTGACCTCGACCCGAACCGCCGAGCCCTGCATCAGCGCCTTGTCACCGTAAAACAGGTGCGGCGATGTATGACCGCTCTGATCCTGCTCATAAAGGGCTATGTCGAGATTGAGATCGGTCAGGCCGCTGTCCTTGAGCAGGCGCTCCACATCAACTGTCGCCATCACCATGCCATTTGGCCTGGTCGGGCTGAACAGGAGGGTTTGCCGTCCCTGCTCGGATGTCAGGTTCATCGGATAAAAGATCAGAAGGGTCTGTTTGCCCATGGCGTCTGTGAAGGGGCTGGTCACCACCGGGCTGTTGGTCGATAAAGCCAGAGAACCCGCCTGATCGTCTACCGACGAGGTACGGTAGCTGCGCCCGATCATCCGGTTGTTATGCATCAGCGGAAAGGCCATCGTCACGATGTCATTGCGGATCACCATGAGATTCAGCAGGCTCACGGGACGGGAAAAAATCCTGCGGCCAATTTCTCCAAAGCGGCCCTGATCCATATCCGGTTCGGTTTCGACGATGCTGGCCACACCCTGCAGCAGCTTGATATCGGCCTTGATATTGCCTTCAAGCCGGGCGCGGATCGGGCTCAGCATGTCGTTGATGGAGGATCGGAGGCTTTCAACATAGGATTGCCGATAGTCGTTATCGGCCATTTTCAAGGCAAAGAAAATGCCGATGCAAATCACCAGCACAGGCCAATAGAAGCCGAACGAGCGGAGAGAAAGGCGTTCTTGTCCCTTTTTTTCTCCAGTCGGCATCATGGCAGATGGCGATCCTTCATGTTGAGTGCTGATATTGCCATTATCGTTTATCCGCGAAAGCCTATAGGGATAATATCATGTCTGGTCGAGTGTATTTCGCGATCATGACCTGTGATTGTACCCGCTCTTTCGCATAGGTATGCGGTTCATTACAATCGGCATGATGTAGCGGTGTTTATTGTCTTATCAATCGTCTTGTCTCATGCCTGCAAGCGTGCCCCTGACAAAGCTCTCCGGCAACCTCATTTCAACTTTAAGGACTGCAACTCATGAAAGTAAAATACAGCCCTTGCAATACTGCAATAGAGTTTATTGTTAGATTGAATAATGACGACACGAAATATTTTATAAATCCTGAATCTCTCTGAAAAGCTGGAGGATTTCAAAGATGAATATCAGTAATTACTGATATGGATTGACGGCTGAGCGCTTTTGCCGCCATTTGCATTATTTTTTGCTAATTAATATGAAATACTAAGCGTTTGCATGGTATGTGCAGGTTGCATGGAAGTGCAGGTGAGAGCGTCCCGCACGATGCTCTAAAGCATGCCGCGTTTTATTGTCCTCAATAAAACGATACAGCGCCATGCGCCATATTTGGCGCATGGCGCTGTAAAACCTGTCTTGCATGGCAGCAGGCATATCGGCGTTTCGTGTCACCAATGAAACGGTAACGCATATGCGAAAAGGAAAGCACAAAGCGGATTGCCGTGAACGTCTTGACGTCAATCCGCTTCAATGTGGCTTCGAAGCCCGTCCGGTTTGGAGGGATGCAGGCGTGCGAAAGGTGGTTTATTCTGCGGCCTGCACCGCCATCGGGTTGTTGGGATGGGTCGTCCAGTTGGCATAGGTCGGATCGACCGGTTTACCCGTGCGCTGGTCCAGCGTTCCCGGCTCCAGTCCGACCATGGTGATGCAGTTTTCCACCGGACAGACATTGACGCAGAGATTGCAGCCGACGCATTCGTCTTCCATCACCTCGAACTTGCGCAGGCCATCGACGATGCTGGTGATCGCCTGATGCGAGGTGTCCTCGCAGGCGATATGACAGCGGCCGCATTTGATGCAGGCATCCTGATCGATATGGGCCTTGGCGACATAGTTGAGGTTCAGGTATTTCCAGTCGGTGACATTGGGCACGGCGCGACCGCAAATGTCGTCGAGTGTCTTGTGGCCTTTTGCGTCCATCCAGTCGGACAGGCCCGAGATCATCTCCTGCACGATTTTGAAGCCATAGGTCATGGCGGCGGTGCAGACCTGCACGTTCCCGGCACCCAAAGCCAGAAATTCTGCCGCATCCCGCCAGGTGGTGACGCCGCCGATGCCGGAGATCGGCAGGCCGTAGGTTTCGCTATCCCGGGCGATTTCCGAGACCATGTTGAGCGCGATCGGCTTGACGGCCGGGCCGCAATAGCCACCATGGCTGCCCTTGCCGCCAACGGTTGGGACGGGCGCGAAACTGTCGAGATCGACTGAGACGATGGAATTGATCGTGTTGATCAGCGAGACGGCATCGGTGCCGCCGCGTTTTGCCGCACGCGCCGGATGGCGGATATCGGTGATGTTCGGTGTCAGCTTGGTGATGACCGGCATGCGGGTATATTGCTTGCACCAGCGCACCACCATTTCGATATATTCCGGCACCTGACCGACGGCGGAACCCATGCCGCGCTCGCTCATGCCGTGCGGACAGCCGAAATTGAGCTCAATGCCGTCCGCGCCGGTTTCCTCGACCAGCGGCAGGATTGCCTTCCACTCTTCCTCGACACAAGGGACCATGATCGAGGCGATCAGCGCCCGGTCCGGCCAGTTCATCTTGACCTGCTTCATTTCCTGAAGATTGACCTGAAGTGGCCGGTCGGTGATCAGCTCGATATTGTTGAGGCCGAGCAGGCGACGGTCGGCACCAAAGATCGCGCCGTAGCGCGGGCCGTTGACATTGACGACCGGTGGGCCTTCCGAGCCGAGCGTTTTCCACACAACGCCACCCCAGCCCGCCTTGAAGGCGCGCTCGACATTATAGGCCTTGTCGGTTGGCGGGGCCGAGGCCAGCCAGAAGGGATTGGGCGATTTGATGCCGACGAAATTGTTACGAAGATCTGCCATGGTTCACTCCCTCCGGCTCAGGCGACAGCGCTGACGCCGGCCACACTTGCGGCCAACGTCCGGTTGATGCTCTCGGCCGCATCGCGGCCCATGGCGACGGCGGAGACGGTCAGGTCCTGTCCGCCGGTGGCGCAGTCGCCACCAGCCCAGACACCGGGAAGAGAGGTGCGGCCTTCCGCGTCTATGGCGATCTTGCCGCCTGTCAGCGTCAGCATGTCCTGTCCCTGAGGGTCGAGTTTCTGGCCGATGGCAACGAGGATCTGGTCGGCCTTGATCTCGGTGCTGTGGCCGGTCCCTTTCATCAGCCCGTTTTCCAGATGGGTGTATTCGAAGCGGATGGCCGAGACGTGGCCGTGATGATGCAGGACCTCCTTCGGTTGCAGCCAGTGGCGGATGGTCACGCCCTTCGAGGCGGCGAGGTTCTGTTCGTAATCCGAAGCATTCATGTGCTCTTTGCCGCGGCGATAGCAGATGGTGACGTTTTCGGCACCGAGCAGTTTTGCCTGTATGGCGGCGTCAATCGCAGTCATGCCGCCGCCGATGACAACGACGTCACGGCCCACAGGCACATCACCCTTGTTTTCGGCCTGACGCAGATGGGCGATGAATTCTACCGCGTCCATGACCCCATTGGTGTCTGCGCCGGGAATAGCGAGCATATTGACATTGCCCAGGCCGGTGCCGAGGAAAACGGCGTCGAAACTCTGCCGCAGCTCGTCCAGGGTGATGTCGCGGCCAAGCATCTGGCCGTTGGCCACATCAATATTGCCGATGGCGAGAATATAATCGACCTCCTTCTGCGCAAAATCATCGGCGGTCTTGTAGGCGGCGATACCATATTCGTTGAGGCCGCCCGCCTTTTCGCGGGCATCGAAGATCGTCACGTCATGGCCGTGGAGCGCCAGCCGATGGGCGCAGGCAAGGCCGGCTGGTCCTGCGCCAACCACGGCAACGCGTTTTCCCGTCGATGCGGCAGGCTGATAAAACTGGTGCCCCTGTTCCATGGCAAGATCGGTGGCATAGCGTTGCAGGCGGCCAATTTCCACCGGGCGCTCTTCCGCTGTGTTGCGCACACAGGCCTGTTCGCAGAGCTGTTCGGTGGGACAGACGCGGGCGCACATGCCGCCTAAAATATTCTGGTCGAAAATCGTCTTGGCCGACCCTGTCGGATTGCCCGTGGCGATCTGGCGGATGAACAGCGGAATGTCGATCGTGGTCGGACAGGCCGTCATGCAGGGCGCGTCGTGACAGAAATAGCAGCGGTCCGCCGCCACAAGCGCTTCATGGCCCCCAAGACGCGGATGAAGATCGGAAAAATGACGAGCATAATCGGCAGCCTCAAGCCGCCCGGCCTTCAGGCCCGGTTCCAGTTTTCGCATCGCAGTTCCCTTTTTATTCGAGCGATGAAGCGATGGTAGCGCAGGGAAAAATTTTTATCAAACGGTAAAAAATGCTTCGGGATTGAAAAACGCAGGAAAAACATGAGTGAAAATATCAACTATATACTTTACTCTTTTTGTCATGTTTTGTAGAGTGCCTTTCATCGGCACAGCGGCAGAAGAAAAAGGCAGGACATGGCGAAAAAACGCAGACATGAAGAGAACAAGACGGCGCAGGCTCCGGCCCGGGACGACAACCGCACGGCCAGTGACATCAAAAGCTTTCTTTATGTCGGCGGTCGCGATTGTCAGGTCGCGCATCTGCGGCAGATCGCGACAAATTTTGGGGCAGAACTGATCCACCATGACGGGGGACTGCGCGAGGCGGTTTCGCGAATAGATACGGTTTTGCCCTCGGTCGATTGCGTCTTCTGTCCGATTGACTGCATCAGCCACGATGCGTGTCTGAGGGTCAAGAATGGCTGCAAGAAGTTTGGCAAGGCCTTCATTCCCCTGCGCAACGGCTCGAAATCCAGCCTGGAGCGCGCCTTGCAGACGCTGAACGAGAAAAGTGAGAGCAATGAGCGAGATCAGGGACGGTGAGTTTGTCATCGAACTACACAAGGCCATGGCTTTCGATCCAGAAAACCGCGCCATCGAACTTTACGAACGCGACGAGGATCGCAGCGCGCGCCAGGCGATGATGGCCGAGATCCTGCGTCTGCCCGCTTTGCATGAACGCAAGGTTGATCGCACACGCCAGCTTGCCGATGGCGCCTGCCGGATGCGTCTCAAAGCAGTGATTTTGCCCTTTCCGCAGCCGCGCTGGCAAAGAAATGCACTTGGTCGAAAAGGCTGAGCAGCTCTTTACATGAGAAAAAGCGTCGCCGTCAGAGTCATCCAGCCGATGATCAGGCTGATGCCCCCGATCGGAGCGGCCATGGGAAACAGGCTTGCGCCGGTAAACTGTTTCATCACCAGATCGCCACAAAACAAAAGCACGCCGAAAGACAGGATCAACCCGCATAAGGTTGCTGTGGGCAATTTCTCATGGGCAAGATAGAGCGCCAGCACTGCCGGTGCATGGCACAGGGCAATGAAGGAGGCCGGTTGCAGCAGATTGATCGTGCCGCTCATATGGGCGGCGGCGGCGGCCATGCCGACCCCTGACGCGCCGAAAAGACCAGTGGTGAGCAAGAGGGCAGGGCGCAGGACATCGAGACTGGAAAGCAAGGCCACCGGATCACTCCTTGTTCTGCATGTGATGGGCAAGTTTTTCGATCGGACCCCAGATGATCTCCCGCAGTTTGGGATGATCGACCGTCTCTTCGAGGGCGCGGCGAAAGCATAAAAGCCATTCATCCCGTTCCTGCGGTCCGATTTCGGCAACGAAATGGCGTCGCCGAAGCATGGGATGGCCATGTTTTTGCATATAGACCGGTGGACCGCCGAGATAGCCGGTCAAATAATCGTAAAGCTTTTCTTCGCTCTCGGTCAGGCTTTCGGGATGGATGGCCCGGCAGCGTGCCGCCTCAGGCAGCGTGTCCATCAACTGGTAGAAGCGGCGGGTGAGCGCCTTGACCGTCTCGTCCCCGCCAATCGCCTCATAAAGCGTGATGGTCTTCTCTTCACTCACTGCCTGCCCTTCCATGCCAGAAACGACATGAGATCGGCGCGAAAGCGCTGTTTGATCCATGTCGTGTTGACTGTCGTTCACTCTGGCAAGTTTTTCGATTCACCGCAATGCGGCATGACGTCAGCTTGGCTCAACTCGCTGAAATTGCAGGGCATCAATTGAAATAGGGGCTCCAGCCTTCTGGCGTCCAGGTTGTTTGAGGATTGTCCGTTGCAACGGGACCTTCCAGAATATAGGGCTGATTTGCGGTGATTTCGGCAATTGTGGTTTGGCACTGGGTGACGAGCTTGACGCCGTTCTGGTTGACCACCGCATAGGTATAGGACCATTGCCACTGCTGGATGGAGTTTTGCGTTTCCAGATTATAAAGGGTGATGAGGAATGTTTCCGATGCCTTTATGGAAGCCAGCGCCGCCTGAGTGGTTTCCGAACCCGTGGTGCTGGTGGCGACGGTGCTGATGCCACTGAAAAATGGCGAATCTTCGAGCTTCAATTCTTTCTCATCGCCAATGTTTTTCAAGGTGACGGAGCATTTTGAATTATACCACGGAATGGTCGTTTCATCGCCATCCAGACATGGCGTGGCCGAACCCGGTGTCACGCTCATGATGATGCTGTTGTTGTTTCCTTAAAAAGCCTGCCGCGTTGAGCTTAACAATGTCTGAGAGAGGCCGATTGTGCCGCAATCCTCGGCGGTTTCTGCCTTGATCTTGATATCGAGTATTTGAGCATCGTCATAGCCGGCATTCCATGTATTGGTGCCGCTGACCCTCAGTTTTGACTGCTGGTGATTTTTTACGATCGTTATTTTCATGATGCCGTCCTGTCGATTCATCTTGATTGTGATGAATCATGACATGAAGGCGCGGTATCATTCGGTAGCTTTTGTTACAGACGATTTTGAAATTAAGAAAAAAGTCTTTGCCATCCTGTGTTTAGAAGGGCGCCATGTCTTTATCAAAATCATGGCGCTCCCGCGCAGCATTTACGCCGCGATTTTCTTGAAAAAGCTGATGCTGGCAGCGACGGCATCGGGAATTTCGCTCATATGCGTGCCATTGAGGACATTGCTGGTGACCGGCACGGAAGCCCCCTTGGCCCGCTTGAGCAAAAGCGCATTCTGATCGGCAAGGCGTGTCTCGCTATTGGCCTGCAGGATCAGGGTTGGGCATTTGAAGCTGTGGGCATAGCAGACAGGGCTGCGCATTGAAAATTCGTGCGGATTGGACACGTCGAAGCGGATGTCGCTTTGGTAACGGTCGAAAAACAGCCAGGCATTGCTGGCGCCGGAAACCGGCACGCTGGCGCGGAAGCGGCGGCTGGTCATCGATGCCAACAGCGCCAGCGTGCCGCCAACGCTGTGTCCGGCCAGAAACACTCTCTCGTCGTCAACGCCTGGCAGGTGGGCCAGCCTTTCGGCCGCCGCCAGAACATCGCTCACTTCGTCGTAAAAGCCGGAAAAAATACCCATCTGACCGTTTTCGCCGCGCATGGTCGGCATCATCACCACATAACCTGCATCGATATAGGCTTTCAGTGGTTCCCACTGGCCGCGGCCCATGGCATTACCGCCGTGCAGGAACAGCACGGCCGGCTTGCTTTTCTTGCTGCGTTTGTAATTGGAGACCCAGGCAATCAGGTCCAGTTCGCCGCCGCGCCCCGAGCGATAGAAAATCCTGCGCGCATTGGCTGGTGTTTCCAGAGTTTCATAATTATCCGGAGCGGGGCCTTTTTCGACCAGCCTTGTATGGAAATGCTCACGCGCCTTGCGGTAGTCCAGATGTTTGAGCGGCGGCTCTGCCGGAATGGCGAAAGCTTCCGCAAGAGATGGGGCGGCCAGACTTGCAGCAAAACCACCAAGCAGGCTGCGCCGGCTCAGGAGAAGCTGAGAGGGAAAAACGGATCTCATCGGCAATGCAACTCCGCAAAAGCTGTTTGAAGACTGATTTTTATCATGTTCAGATAGGGTCAATGTGTCATGACCGTGACGGTTTTCCATCATGTCGTGTCGGTGGGCACCCGTCCACCGCTCTGCCTCATTCTCTCGCTCTTTCTTGCCAGATCCTCCATCATCGACAGGTTTCCGTTTTATATCCGGTCAGTCTGGGCCAAGCGATCGACCGAATCCTCAGTATAAGTTTTTTAAACTGCGAGATGTCCATATCAGAAATGGTAAACTGTTGATTTATGCAATTAAAAATATTGTAATAAAATATGTAACAAATTGATTTTTACAGAAATTTAAAGGAAAGAATGCATTATCATAAGAATAATCTACTTTAGCGATAAAATAAAAACCTCCAATCGCTATGGCTGATTGTTTCATATGTGACCGGAGACAAATTATGTCAGCTTTCCTGAATTTCAATAGAACCTCTCGTCCGGCCACTGCGGTGGAGGTTATCCGACATCTGACGGCATCCTGCGAGACGGGGAATATGGAAGATCGTGCCGATCTTTCAGCCGTGACCGGTGATGCCAGAGAGATTTTGCGGGCCGTCAATGCGCTTCTCGACAGCGCCACCCGTCCACTCGGTGCTTTGAGTGCCGGTCTGACCCGGATGGAAAGCGAGCATGAGCGGGGCGAGATCGACGCGGTGCTTCCCGTGGATACGTTCAAGGGCGAATATGCCGTCATTGCCGCGCGCACCAACGCCCTGGTAGCGAGCCATATCAGTGTGAAGAAAAAGGCGATGGCCTGTGTGAAGGAATTCGCCGAAGGCAATTTTGAAGCAAAACTGGAGCAGTTTCCCGGCAAGAAGGCTTTCATCAATGAGACGATCGAGACGCTGCGCGGCAATTTGAAGGGCCTGATCAGCGAAATGAATCACATGTCGGCTGAGCATGACAAGGGCGATATCGACATCTTCGTGTCGGTGGAAAAATTCAAGGGTGATTTTGCCACCATGGCAAGGGGCGTCAATACCATGGTCGAGGGCCATATTGCCGTCAAGAAAAAGGCGATGGCCTGTGTGAAGCAGTTTGGTGAAGGCAATTTTGACGCTGCGCTTGAACAGTTTCCCGGCAAGAAGGCCTTTATCAATGACACGATCGAGACCCTGAGACACAATTTCAGAGAGATCATTGCCGAAATCCAGCGGCTGATCACCGCCTCTATTGCCGGTCAATTGGCGGAAAGAGGCGATGCAGGCCGATTTGTCGGTGATTTCTCCAAGCTTGTCTCCGGCATTAACGGCATGTTGGACGCCATTCTCCTGCCGATTGCCGAAGGCAATCGCGTGCTGTCTCTGGTCAGCACCGGCGATCTCAGGGAGCATGTCGAAATCGACTGTGACGGCGATCACCGCCGGATGAAAACAGCCATCAATTCTCTGGTGGAAAATCTCGCCAGCTTTGCCGGTGATGTGGCCTCTGCGGCGGCACAGGTGGCCGGGGGCAGCCAGGAGCTGTCATCAAGTGCGGAAATGATGAGCCAGGGCGCCACCGAACAGGCGGCCGCAACCGAGCAGGCTTCCGCCTCGATGGAGCAGATGGCGGCCAATATCAAGCAGAATGCCGACAACGCCGCGCAGACCGAAAAGATCGCCCGCCAGTCTTCCAAGAATGCGGAACTGTCCGGTGAAGCCGTGCGCGAAGCTGTGGAAGCGATGCAGACCATTGCTGAGAAGATTTCCATCGTGCAGGAAATCGCCCGCCAGACCGATCTTCTCGCGCTCAATGCTGCTGTTGAAGCCGCTCGCGCAGGCGAACATGGTCGTGGTTTTGCCGTTGTCGCCTCCGAGGTGCGCAAGCTGGCCGAACGCAGCCAGAAAGCATCGGCCGAAATCGGCTCGGTCTCTTCCGATACGGTCAAGGCGGCGCAGCGTGCCGGTGATATGCTTGGCAATCTGGTGCCGGATATCCGCAAGACGGCCGAACTGGTCGCCGAAATTTCGGCTGCCTGCCGCGAGCAGGATATTGGCTCTGAACAGATCAACGAGGCCATACAGCAACTCGACAAGGTGACGCAGCAGAATGCGGCGGCATCTGAACAGATCAGCGCCACATCGGAAGAACTGGCAAAACGGGCTGAACAGTTGCAAACGTCCATTGCCTTCTTCCGGATGGTCAATGAGGGTGACGCCAGCCGCAGCACCAACACAGTCAGCCAGGCCAATCGTACCGCTGCCCCGTCAATCAAGCGCAAGGCGGAAGCCAGATCGCTATCACCCCAAGCATCGTCAGACCGCGCTGGCAATGCCAGCGTCGGCAAACAACAGGCACGCGCCCGTGGTTTTGCTCTCGAGCTTACCCAGGGTGGGGTAGATGAGGATGACGACCATTTCAGATATCGCAGCTGAAGACGCCAGCTGCTGTTATGCAGCATCGCACGCTTTATAAGGCGTGCGATGCTGCAACCCGTTTACGCTGCCGCAAACCGATCCTGTCCGGTTTGATTGCGTGAAAAAAGATGCTCTTGAGGTCGATTGGGGTACGGAAATCTGTCAAACTGTAGGGGGGTGTTACCTTCTAGACACCAGCTGAACTAACGCGCATTCAGCCAAGTTGCCGTAAAATAAAGAAAAAGTGGGAATTTTTTCGTTGCGTTCACATGAGAGAATGCAATCTGCCTATTTAAAACGGAAACTTATCGCGCAATCTTCTGGACAAATTCGCGCATTTTTCCTGCATTGTTCTGTCAATCCATCTGACAAGAACAACATGCTGAAATAAAACGAGAAAATTAGTTCACGGTTTGGCATCTCAGTGACAAAGCATGAGAATTTTACAGCTTTGCCAACTTTTGGATTGGGCAATGGAAAAGCGTAAACCGTGAAGTTGGGTTACGCTTTGGCCATCAAGGTAACAGTTTCGATAGAGCTATGAAATTTATGAAAAAATCAATTTCTGATGACTCAGTTGTTTTTGGGGAACCGTAACCTCTCAATATTTCTGAAGACCGCTTTTTTCCCTAAATTATATGCCTGACGTACCGGAAAGTGAAATGGCATGATGCGCGAGCGTGACAGGCCGGATAAAAATACAGAAAAAGAGGGAGCTAGTTATCAGTTGAACGCGATTTTGCGTTTGCGTCCCTCTGGGCCTGCTTCTTCGCCTTCTTCTCAGCGCGCGCCTTTTCAAGAGCGACTTGTGCCGGTGTGGGTGTCGGGTCGCCGCCTTTTGCTGCCTGAGCTTGCTTTAAGTGAAGGTTTTTCTGATCTGCTGTTAGCCACGTCGGCAAGTGTTTCTCTGGAGGATTATGCAACGGGGGTAGCACGAGTTCTGACGGCTTTGGATGCGCAGGGTATATTGGTTGTCCCTCTATGACGGATAATTGATGTTCGAAAAAGAAAAGGTAGCTTTGGGTATTCACGAAAAAAGCTTCCTGATCCCGCAATAGTTTTGTGTCGATATGCCGCCAAGGAAGGAAATCTAAGCCGAATGAAGTTCTTGATGCGGCTTCCAAATCTACGAAATAAAGACCAGTTGGATCGTCTCCCCAATTGCAATGTGCAAACTGGTTTCGAATGCGTAGACAATAGCGTATAGCAATCATCATGGTTTCGTAGTCGGAAGACAACAAATGACCATCGAATGATGGTCTGATTAAAGCGTCAGCGCTATCTATTCGGCTGGACGTAGCTCGAAGAGAATAGAGTGCTTTCAATACTCGCGCTCTTTCCTTTACGGCTCTTCCCGCGCAAACTGCGAGCAAATACTCAAGTTCTCCAAAGGCGACGACCAAACGCCCTATGATCTGAGCTTCACGTTTGTAACGGTGGAGAGCCGGATTAATACGATACATAGGATCACTGGTAACTTTCATGTCAGACACCGATAAAAAGCCAGATCAAGAAAAGGGCGACGAGGTCTCGCGGCGCATGCTCAAGATGACGCCTGAGCGCAGGAGAATAGAAGCCGAAAAATCTACTGAAAAGCAGCAGGCTGACGCGGCCCCACGAACAAAAAGGGAGCGTTCGGGATCATCTGAACGTTGAATTGATTACCAGTTTGTTGTTGAGGAAGGGGCTTTAGTGTGAAGGGAATATTTGCTGCAACAAATGCCTCAGCGAGCGGCCCAGATTGCGGAATCCATATTCCAAACGGAATTGCATTCCCCGGCTTCATCGACCCAGGTGCTACGCTCCACCCCGCAAGAGCGAGGATTTGCGAAAGCTGTATTGCCAGATAAAGAGACTCTGGATCGCCATCCATGTATCGAAGATTTACGGGTCCAGAGGCCTTTCTCAGGGCTGTGACAAGCGCGCTGCTTTCTGCTTTTGAAAAAATCCGCCACGAAACAGAGGCCTTAATTTTTTCTGTCTCGAGTTGAGCTTCGCGGGCCTCTTTTTCTAGTTTTGCGGCCCTCACATTGGAGTCCGCTTGATAGGCCGCTAAAGCCCTATCCTTGGCGGCTGAGATTTCGGTGGAAGACCTCCACATGAAATAGCTTGAAAGAAGCGCTATTGCCGCAAAGACAATGGAAAAAATGGTAGCGAACAAATATATGCGATTAGACCAATCATTTACAGACTCGACGGAAAAACCAAACATGCCGCCCCTATGGCTGTTTTGGGGGGCGGTCTGTATAATGCTTTTTGTCATCATAGCGCTCCCGATCGCGATGGGTATGTTATTTCTTATTTTTACGTGATCTAGCGCAAGTCGCAACAATCTTTCGCAACTTCTGCTTACGCGTGACTGGCTTAACCAATCCGCCGATAGGTCAAACGCTTGTTGCGGGTCTGACGAAGAAGGTCTTCGGCGCGTTCCGCATCTGAGATTTTCAGGGCGGCGCGGCGGTTATACCTGAAATCAAATTCGGCAAGGTAGCGGTGAAGGTGAGCTTCGCCGCAATGCTGATAAACGCCAATCATGCTGCGCTTGAAAACTGAGAAGACGCTTTCGATCGTATTGGAGTGAATGACGATATCGCCCTCGCGACGGGCATATTCCTTGGCGGAATGCTTCGTCGTCTTGTGGGTTGCGTATTCCTGTCCAACGGTCGTGTAGAGACGGCTTTCGTCGGTAGGCTTGCGGCAAGAGTTGCACTTATAGACGCCGGGGCGGGTGGATTTCCCCTCCAGCTTCGTAATGCGGTTCTGGTGCGAGTCTTCACAATGGGGGCAGATCGGGCCGCGCGGCCAATGGATGCCCTCAAGGTATTCTCGGGCCTTTTCTGCGTCCTGGTAGATTTCGTGGGTGAGGTCAAACATTGGCGTAACTCCTTGATCTCAAATGTGCGAAATCAAAAGTGGTACGTTAAGTATATAATTAGGCTTTTTCCTATAATGCAGACGGGTGCTGTGAAGAGCATTGCTAAATTTGTTATAAATTATGACCGATAAAATTCGGTCGGTATGATTTAATTGGCGCCAACCAAGAGCAATGCGACTTCTGTGGACGGTGGGTCGGCAAGCTGGATGGCGCAACCGCCTGCAACTACAGAGGCACCCGACAGCCAGTTTATAATCAGAGATTTTATGACTATGAGGCCGAACGTTTGCCGGTACCAGGTTCTTCGGCTGCGCGTTGCAATCGCCGTTTGAACTCCAGCGTTACCATTGGCAATGCAGCTTCTATCATCTCCTGATCGTTCATATCCTGAACGGCTTTTGCAAGTTCATTGTAAAGGTTAGCGGCCTCACGAGCGATTCGGCGCTGTGGCGGCTTTTGGCCGACATCATGATAGATTGCGGCGACACGATCATGAAGACGTTCTAATAATTCAGCATCAACCTGAGCGGTCATTCTAACGCCGCCGAAAGCGTCAAACATTTCGCCTTTTCCGGTTGCTAGCCAATTAATGTTAACACCAAAAAGCTCGTTGTAGATTGCCAATATCACGGCGTCAGGTGTTCTCTCGCCCCGCTCATAATACGCAAGTGTGTTCTTACTTATGCCGAGTTTCTCGGCGAAATCCGCTCTGTCGAGATCGCCTAATTTTCTTCGTACATCTCGAATTCTCGCACCTAACGGTGTTTTCGGATCGTTTTCCGGTTTAGCCAACAATCCACCAATTAGACAACAAATGCGTATTTACAAAAACGCATTTGTTGTCTATCCATTCTTCTAGCGGGCCGCTTCGGCGGGCCGCAATTGTTCAAACACCACCAACAAAAAGCGGATGCGCCAACATCCGCTTTCATCAGGAGTAATCGCTATGGGTGCCATCAACTGGACCCCGAAGCGGATTTTGTGTGAGATTCAGGAGCGTGGCATGACGCTCGAACAACTCGCACTCCGCAACGGGCGTAACCCCAGCAGCTTCCGTCACGTCTGGAAGCGCCCGAACAAAATCAATGAAGCCATTATCGCAGACTTCATTGGACAGAAGGTCGAAACGCTTTGGCCCAGACGGTATCCCAAGACCACCACTCGCATCTACGATAGCGCAAAACATGGGCCGTTAGAAAGCCAAAAATCTAACGCTCCGGCTGGCATGAGGACGGCGGCATGAGCGCTCGTCTGCCAACAGTTTCCGCATGGGCTGGCAAAGCTGTATTTGCTGCACAGGCCTGACCATGAGCAAGCGCCGCGATCCCCACACCATGGACCTCTTTCACGATTACCAGCCGCCAGAAGTGGCGGCACGGTTTGAACCGGATGTCGCCAAGGGTGGCACACTGGACGTGAAGATTGCCCGTGTTCTTTCCGAGGCGATGAGCCGCAGCGGAAAGAGCCGTGGGCAGATTGCGGCGGATATGTCGGATTATCTTTCCCAGAATGTCACTGAGAACATGTTGGATTGCTACGCATCACCCGCACGGCGCGATCACAAAATCACGCTGGAACGTTTCATTGCCCTGATCAATGTGACGGGCTGCCATGAGCTGCTTGGGTTCGTTTGCGAATTCTCGGGCTTCGTTGCGGTGCCATCCCGTTACGCTGAAGTGATCCAGCTTTGGCAGACGGAAGAACGGCTTGCCGAGTTGGAACGTAGACGGTCCGCTCTTCGTGGCCGGGTTGGAGGGCTATTGAAATGACCTTTCTCTCCGCTCAGGAAATTGCCGATACGGTTGTACGCCTCAAACTGAAAGTCATGCCACTCACTAAAAAAGGTGTGATCGATTTCATCAAGCGTGAAGGCTGGATGGATCTGCCCACCAACCTTTGCAGAAAGCGGACAGGTCGCGGCGGCGGCTTTGAATACCACGTCTCACTTTTGCCAGACGCCGTGCAGCAGGCCCTTCATGCCGAAGCCACCCGCGAAGTGGTTCTTGCCAATCAGGAAGTCAAGCAGGCGCAAGAGATTGCACGGCGAGAGAAGATCTCCACTGCCAACCTTTCCGCTCGGCAACGACACGTGCTGAATGCTCGTTCGGCCATCCTGTCGGCTATCGAAATGCATCGGATTGTCGCCGGGGTTTCGCTGAGGCAGGCGATCCAATTTTTTCTGACCGATCCTGCAGCGCTGGACATTAGCGAAGCTGTCATGATGACGGCAAACGACCGAGCTTCAGTCAAGGCGACCGTCAGCCGCGCCACGATTTATGAATGGTTCAAGTTGCGGGATGCGTCGGGCCTCGGCGCTCTTGCCCCATTGCCGACCAAGGAAAAGCAGGAGGTGCCGTCATGGTTCTGGCAGTTCCTGCGGTTTTACGCGCAGCCGACCAAGCCATGCCTGACCGATGCGTTAGAGAATTACTGCAAGGCTCTGCCCTCGCATGTGATGCCGCCGAACTATGATCAGGTGCGCCGGTTGATGGCGCGGCTCGGCAATGTCGAAAAGCACCGTGGCCGTGAAGGGTCTTTGACCCTGAAAAGCCGTATGGCCTTCACCATGCGTTCCACCGCAGACCTGTTACCGGGTTGCGTTTACACCGCCGACGGCAAGACCTTTGACGCCGAGATTGCCCACCCGATCCACGGGCAGCCGTTTCGCCCGGAAATCACCAGCATTGTCGACGTGGCCACGCGCCGGTGCGTCGGGTTTTCCTTTGGTTTGGCAGAAAACACCATCGGCGTGGTTGATGCGCTTCGCTATGCCTGCGAACAGAACGGCATTCCCGCGATTTTCTACGTGGACCGTGGCCCCGGCTTTAAAAACGACGTGCTCGACAATCAGTTGACGGGCGTGACGGAACGGCTGGGCATCACCAAGCTGCATTCATTGCCGCAAAACTCACAAGCCAGAGGCATTATCGAACGCTTCAACGGTTCAGTCTGGAACCCGCTGTCAAAAGAGTTCGATACCTATATCGGTGCCGATATGGACCGGCAGGCCCGGCAGAAATCATTCAAAACCACCCGCAAAGACATCAAGCAGTTCGGTGCTTCCAGCCGTTTGCCCTCATGGCAGGATTTTCTAACGGCCTGCGTCAATGCCGTTGCGGCCTATAATGCCAAGCCGCATTCGTCGCTGCCCGGCAAAATGTCACCGGATCAATATTGGGACTATCACGTTTCCACCGGCTTCGAGATCGTGCCGGTTCTGGAACACGAAAAGAACGATCTGTTCCGCCCATATGTGAAGCGCCGCACCCGTCGCGCCATGATCGAATGGCTGACGAACTCCTATTTCCACCTCGCGCTGGAAGAGTTCCACGGTGAAGACGTGCTGGTCGGTTACGATATCCACGATGCCAGCAAGGTCTGGGTGCGGGAGATCGAGCGCCGTGATGGTGAAGAACTGATGGGGCGCTTGATCTGCGTTGCCGTCTTTGCCGGAAACGAGGAGCGTTACATCCCGCTCACCATGGAACGCTCGGCCATTGAAAAGCGGGCAGCGTCTCGCGCCCGCCGCCTCAATGATCATCTTTCCGAAGTCGAAGCGGAATTGTCACCAGCCCGCTATCTGGAAGCCACAGCACAACAGCCCATTCAGATGATCGACGTGACGCCGGAGCCGGTATCCGCAGGCCCGATGTTGGTGGTTAGCAATGGACAGGAAATCTCTCAAAGCCCGATAATTGCAGGTGAGCAACCTCGTAAGCGTGGCTTTGCAAGCGATGAAGAGCTTGCCGCATGGGCGCTCGACCATCCCGATCAAGTCACCAGTACCCACGTTCGCGTCTTGAGATCGGCGCTTCAACGCCCCGGCTCAATTGAACTTTTCCGACTGTCAGGCATCGACCTGGACGCGCTTCGAAACCTCATCCGCGCCGCTGCCTGACAGTCGTCAACATCAAGGAAAATACGCATGAAGAATGTTTTTGTCGAGACCAGCAATGTGAAACGGTTTCAATCTGCCCTTGCCGCCCTTGAGCAGCGTGGTGCGCAAGAGGCCTGCCTTGCTGTTGTCGATGGTTTGCCCGGTTTGGGCAAAACCACCACGCTGAAGCATTGGGTGGCGCATAATGGCGCGATTTACCTGCGGGCCAAGAAGGAATGGACGGCGGCGTGGTTCATGAATGAGTTGTTGGAAGAGCTGCGTGCCAATCCACCGCACTCATTCCAGAAGAAGTTCCAGAAGGTCGTTGAAGAGCTGGCAATACGCAACAATGCCGCGGCCATGGCCCGTCGCAACTTTGCGGTTGTCATCGACGAGGCCGACCACATCAGCAAGAAGGAAACCATTCTCGAAACCGTCCGCGACATTTCCGACATTATTGAATTGCCGATCATTCTTGTCGGCATGGGTAAGGTTAACGATCACCTGACCCGCTTTCCGCAGGTATCCTCCCGCGTCAGCCAGAAAGTTCGTTTCGAAAAGGCAACCCTTGCCGACGTCAAAACGCTGATTGACCAGCGCTGCGAGGTCAAGGTGGCCGAGGATCTGGCCGGTTTCGTGTTCAAGGTCAGCCAAGGCTATAACCGCGAAGTGCTGGAAGCCATCGCCAATATCGAGCGGTTTGGCCTGCGCATGGAACCCGGCGACCAAGGCGTCAGTATTGCCGATATGGCAGGCATGGCGATCATCAAGGACCGCCATAGCGGTCAGTCCATCATGGTGCCGGAGGTGCTGTGATGACGGTGCGGCTTGAAAACGGCACCTTGCCGACAACCCTCTTGCATTGCCTTGCTGATGGCTCCTGCAAAACCATTGATGAACTGGACGCCACGTTATCGCTGGATCGCGGACAGATTTCCGATGGGGCGTTTCGCCTGATCATGCGCGGATATGTCGAGCGTATTGAAAAGGGGTGCTATCAGCTTACGCCTGCGGGCGTCGATGCTGCCGCCCGTGGCGAGATCCTCAAGGGTGGTCCGACCCGGCCCGACACAGTGCGTGTTCGCAAACCCGTTCACGACACATTCCGCCAACGGGTTTGGACTGCAATACGGATGGGCGGCAATTTCACCATTGGCGACATCGTTATGGTCGCGGCCACGGCAGAGGACAAAGACGCAGAAAACAATGCCCGTTGGTATGTGCGCCGCCTGAAGAGTGCCGGTTACGTGGTCGAGCTGCCCATTCGTCAGCGCGGCACGAAACTGACGTCCAGCGGCCATAAGAGGTTTCGGCTTTTGAAGGATACCGGGACAAAAGCCCCCGTCTACCGCCCGAAAACCAAGACGCTCTACGATCACAATCTCGGGGAGGACGTGCCATGCAGCAAATGAAGCTGATGGGCTTGGCCGATCCTGCGTGGATGGAGGTTTTGCGGGCTGAGGCCGCGAAACCGGAGCGCACCAAGGCCGATATTGCCAGAGAGCTTGGCGTTTCACGCACGGCCATCTCACTTCTTTGCGCTGGCAAATACAGCGCCCGCACCGACAAGGTTCAGGCCAAGATCGCCGGTCCTGTCATGGCGCTTTATGCCCGTCGCGTCTGGTGCCCGCATCTGCGCAAAGCCATCACGCCAGAGGCCTGCAGCGCGTTTTGCGCCGCCCCCATGTCCACCAGTGATCCCGGCAAGCTCAAGCATTGGGCCGCCTGCCGCAATTGCACAGAAAACCCCGAAAACAAAGCATCCGAGGAAAACCATGAGCATGACTATTCCCACCAGCATCCCGACCGAGACGATCAACGGTCTGCCTTACGTCAACAAGGGCAAGGGTGAATTGATTGCACTGTCCGCGATCAAACCAGAACATATTGAAGAAGACGAACTGGTGCGCCGCCTGACGGCCAAGGCCGCTGACCTGAACCGCATTCTCGCCGCGTTTCGTGGGGAGGTTTTTGATGATGTCGTGGCCTATCGCGAATTGCTGGCCGACAAATACGGCGTCAAACGCCGTGGCTCAAAAGGCAACATCACGCTTTCCACCGTTGATACCAGCCTGCGCCTGACCATTCAGGTGTCGGAAACACTCACCTTTGGCCCGGAACTGGAGGTGGCCAAGGAGATTATTGACGGTTGCATTCGCCGCTGGTCGGCAGGGTCTAACGACAATATCCGCGCCCTGATTGATCAGGCGTTTCAGGTGGACAAGCAAGGCAAGCTCAACACTGACCGTATCCTTGGCCTGAAGCGCCTCAAGATCGTGGACGAAACCGGCGAGTGGGAAAAGGCCATGGGCATTATCTCCGACTCGGTGCGGGTCATGGCATCCAAGGAACACGCCCGCTTTTACCGTATCGAAAAAGAAAGCGGCAATGCGGTGCGGATTGCCCTTGATCTGGCGAATGCGTGAGGGCGATGGCAGATGAACACAAACGCCATCATCAACATTGCCAAAGCCCAACTCGGTCTCGATGAGGTGACCTACCGCGCTTTGTTGTTGCGGGTGACGGGAACCGAGTCTTTGCGGGAGATGAGCGAACGCCAGAAGCTTGCCGTTGTCGATGAGTTCAAGATGAAGGGCTTTCGGGTAAAGCCAACACGTAAGAAACAGCTGCGGGTGTCAGACAAGCGCTATATCCGGCTCATCCATGCGCTGTGGAATTCCTGTCACCAGCTCGGCGTGGTTTCTAACGGCTCCCGTGCCGCGTTGCGCGAATTTTGCCGGGGCATTGTGTTCCCCGGCAATGACAAGATCGCGGTTGATCCCGACACGCTGGACTATGACAAGGCCAGCAAGGTGATTGATGCTTTGAAGGCAATGGAACAGCGCGGCAAGGAAAAGGCCGTGTCCGATCAGGTGCACCATGATGGCGCCTGATCTGGACACGCGCTTGCCCGCCTCACTGGCCGATGTTGCCGACACGCTGGGGCTTGAGGTGGCTTTGAAGATCATCAGTGAGTTTGGCGGGCAAGAGATCAAGTTTCCCAAACTCCCGGATGATGACCACCCGGTGATCGTCGCTCTTGGCAAAGAGGACGGTTATGCGGTATGTCAGTTCCTGACCGGATGCTTTATCTATGTGCCACACATGAAGGCCCGGCGCTCTGTCCGCATGGATGTGCTGGCATTGCAAAACGCAGGCAAGGGGCGGCGTGAGATTGCCCGTATCCTTGGTGTCAGCCAGCGCCATGTGCGGCGCATGGCCAACAAGGCCAAAAACCCCAATCAATATGATCTGTTTGCCTGACCGGACCTGACGTCCGGTCTTTTATAGCGCGCCTTCGCGTCAAAGTCCTCGCATCTGCAAACTGCAACCGCGAGGCCGAATGTCCCCCACACTTTTATCCCGCCTTGATGCATCCGTCCTGAAGGCTATCGCGCCCACGCCACCCTCCAAAAAGGCAGCGACGCAGCGCGCCATCATCATCGCTTTTGGTGCGATGCTGCCGGAATTGCTCACCCTGATCGATTGCACCACGCCTCTGCGGATTGCGCATTTTCTCGCACAGGTCGCCCATGAGAGCGACGGCTTTTGCACCCTGGAAGAATATGCCTCCGGTGCGGCCTATGAGGGGCGCACCGATCTGGGCAATGTTCGCCCAGGCGATGGCGTTCGATACAAAGGCCGTGGACCGATCCAGCTTACAGGTCGCGCCAATTATCGCGCCTTCACTTCATGGATGCGCAGGATTGATCCGACATGCGCCGATTTTGAAGCAAGGCCCGAACTGGTGGCGACATGGCCATGGGCCGGATGGGCGGCGGCTTTCTTCTGGGAGCGCAACACGATCAACACCCGCGCCGCCGATCTCGATGATCTGGTCAAGGTGACGAGGATCGTCAATGGCGGGCGCAATGGCCTTGAGGATCGCCGCCGTTATCTGGGCAAGGCCAAGACCGCGATTGCCACCCTTGCCGCCGATCAGCTTTCCGGCGTTCAGCTCTTCCCCGTGTTGCGCCGTGGCATGGAAGGCGAAGCGGTGGAGCAACTGCAACGGGCCTTAGCGAGTGCCGGTTATTATCACCTGAGTATTGACGGTGATTTCGGGCCGGGCACCGAAGGAGCCTTGCGCATCTATCAGGGTGACACCGGCCTGACCGTTGATGGCATTGCCGGGAAAAATACCTTCGCGTCCCTTCAGGACTATTGGCCGGAGGAGGATTAAGCGCCGCAGCCCTCGCAAGGCGCACTCTCTTTCTTCCAATCATCCACGGACCCGACCATGACCTTTTTGAAACGACTGCATCACCGCATCACCGGCCTGTTGCTGACCGCTGCCGCCTTCCTGTTCTGCTTTGCTGTCACGGCCTTTGCAGCCACCAATGAAGCAAGCGCCCCGACAAGCTTTCTGTCAGCGATTTTGCCGCCCATCCTTGATCTTGCCGTCACCGTTCTCGCATCCGGTGGCGCTTGGCTGGCAGCCCGACTTGTGCGGCTGACGGGCGTTGATACCGAAGCCAGGCGGCTTGAAGTGGAAGGCAAGTTACGCGAGGCGCTGCATTCTGCTGCCGAGAACGGTTTGCGCTTTGCGCTGACAAAGGCCGGAATGCCGACCATTGCCGAACCGACAGCCGATATCATTGCCGATGCCCTGTTCTATGTGACGGATAAAAACCCCGACACGATCAGAAAACTTGGCGTCAGCGGCAATATACTCGAAGACATTATTCGCGCCAAGTGGCCGATTGCCAGCCTCGGCCTGCCACTCGCCGCCAGTCTCTCCACCAATCCCGCCACCTGATCATCACCCAGACCGGCCCGCCGTGCTGACATGCACGGCGGTAACATCCAACCTGCAAGGAAACCCATGACCGGCCCCGAAACCATTTTTGGCCTGAAGGTCGCCACGCTTGCCTCGTCGGGTGTGGCGGCTGTGTTGTCCGTTGCGCTGGACTGGCGCTCCCATGACCTGTTTACGGCCATCGGCTCGATTGTCGCGGGCGTGTTTGTCGCAACCATTGCCACCGAACTCACGCTTGATCTGGCTGGTGTGGCCGACAATCCCGGCTCATGGGGCTATGCTGTTGCCGCCGCCTACGGCATCACCGGGCGCAATCTGATCCTGTGGCTGAAACAGGCCTCCAGCAATCCACCGCAATTGATCAAAGACCTGCTCGGTCTTGGAAAGGGCGGTGGTAAAAATGGCCAGTGATCAGGAAACGCGCCGCAAGGCCCGCTCGGATTATGTCTATCGGCGCATGTCGGCCGCCACCATATCCATGACGCTCAACATCTCGCAGGCCACCTTTGGCCGCTGGAAGAAGGCGGCCAAGGAAGCCGGTGACGATTGGGACATGGCCCGGTCTGCTTCCGTGATTGCAGGCGAAGGCATCGACACGGTTGTTTCTTCCGTGGTCGAGGATTTTGTGCTGATGGCACAGGCGCTTCTGGAAGAGGTCAAAACCGAAGACCTGAGCCTTGATCAGAAGATCAAGCACATGGTTGCCCTGGGTGACGCCATGGTCAAGGTGACGGCCTCGGCGGGCAAGCTTGCGCCCAAGATCAGCCAGCTTGGCGTCGCTCAGGATGTGGTTCAGCACCTGATTGCCTTTGTGCAGGAACAGTTTCCGCAACATATCTCCGTCGTGCAGGAAATCCTCATTCCGTTTGGCGACCGGATTGCCACGGCTTTCGCCCCATGAAGCGCCCGAAACTCAGCCCCACAGTCAGCCCCAAGGATTTTCGGGAAAATCTCGCCCGCATGGCCGACGAGCTGGCCCGCTGGGTGGACCTCTCCGTCACGGCCTTTGCCGCCGACCCCAAGGCGAAGGCGGAACGGCTGGCCAGGGCAAAACACCCGGAAACCGGATTCCGCTTCTTTCTGGAAACCTATCTGCCCCATTATGTGAAGGGCGACCACAGCCGGTTCCATGAAGAAATTTTTGCACGGGTGCCGCAAATCCTAACGTCTGCAAAGGGCGTTCGAGATTTGTTTATCGCCCCGCGTGGCTCGTCCAAATCCACCCACCTGTCGCTCGGTTTTGCGCTCTATTGCCTGTGCCTTGGATACAAGCGTTATATATTGGAAGTCTGCGATGTGTATGCTCAGGCGGCACTCTTGATCGAAGCCATCAAGGCCGAGCTGACCACCAATCCGCGTCTGGCCCATGATTTCCCTGAGGCCACCGGACAAGGCCGGGTGTGGCGCGAGGGCGAGATTGTCACCGCCAACAACATCCGTGTCGAGGGGCTTGGCGCATTGCAAAAGCTGCGTGGCCGTCGCCATGGACCTTATCGCCCAGACCTGATGTTTTTTGACGATCTGGAAAACGACGAAGCGGTGCGCTCTCCCGATCAGCGCAAGAAACTGGAAACATGGATCAAGCGGGCGGCGCTGAAAGTCGGCCCGCCCGATGGCTCCATGGATGTGGTCTGGGTTGGCACCGTGTTACATTATGATGCCGTGCTGGTGCGGGCGGCAAAGTCGCCGGTGTGGCGGGTGGCCGAGTTTCAGGCGATTATCCGTTTTCCTGACCGCATGGACCTTTGGGACCGCTTTGAGGAGTTCTATCACAACGACGGCGAAGACGCTGCCCGTGCATTCTACGATGCCAACAAGGCAGATATGGATGCCGGGGCTATCGTCAACTGGCCGTCGATGCAGCCGCTTGTCTGGCTGATGCTGGAACGCGCCGCCGACCATGACAGTTTCCAGACCGAATATCAGAACAAGCCAATCAGCGAAGGAAGCCCCTTCAACCGCTTGACCTTTTGGACCCTGAGGCAACCCGACCTGATCCATTTCGGTGCGCTGGACCCATCGCTTGGCAAAAAGGGCCATGGCCGCGATCCATCCGCCATTCTGATCGGCGGCTTTAACCGGCTGACCGGCACCATGGATGTGGTGGAAGCCTCCATTCGCCGCCGTCTGCCGGACGTGATCATTGCCGACATCATCGCCCTTCAGCGCGAGTATCGTTGCCTGTTGTGGTTTGTCGAAACGGTGCAGTTTCAGGAATTTTTGCGCACCACACTGATGGTGGAAGCAGCAAAGCAGGGTGTCGGGATTTCTGCCGTGCCGATCATTCCTCATGCCGACAAGGATTTGCGCATTGAACGTCTTCAGCCACCGATTGCCAACGGGTTGATCCGCCTGAACCAGACCCAACAGACCCTGATTGACCAGTTGCAGCAATGGCCGAACGCCGACCACGACGACGGGCCGGATGCGCTGGATATGCTGTGGCAAAACACCCTTCAATATGCGGGCGGTGATCGATCTGCGGGCGTCAGCGCAGGAGTGATGACAGCCGGGCAAACCGGCGCTGACAATTATGGAGATTATCGTCTGTGAGCCGCAAGACCCGGAAAAAAGCAGAATCCTTTGCCGCTGAAACATCCGCAACCGAGCGAAAAAATCTCGGTGTTGAGCAACGCAGCCTGATTGCCAATGCCGCCAATGACATCACCATTCCGTTTTATACCGGTGCGCTTCAACATGCCGATGACACGTTGATCCAGCGCGGCGGTGGCAAGGGTCTTAAAATCTATGATGAGATCAAGCGCGACACCCATGCGTCTGCCTGCCTGACCAAACGCAACAAACATCTGGTAGCGCGTGAGTGGGAGGTGAATGCTGCCTCCGAAAAGCCGCTCGATGTGGAAGCCGCCGATTTTGTGCGCGATGTGTTGAAGACCCTGCCATTTGACCGGATCTGCGAAGACCTTTCCGGGGGCGCATTGCTCAAAGGTTTTGCTGTCAGCGAAATCATCTGGCAGCGCGATGGCAACCGCATCAGGCCGGAAAGGATTGTCAGCCACGATCAGCGCCGCTTTGCTTTTGGTCAGGATGAACGGCCACGGCTGCTCACTTGGACGAATATGAATGACGGCATCGAACTGCCAGACCGAAAATTTATCGTTCATCGTTATGGCGTTGTCGGCAATAATCCTTACGGCCTCGGCCTTGGTCATCAATTGTTCTGGGCGGTGCTGTTCAAGCGTGAGGGCGTGGCCTTCTGGCTGCACTTCCTTGACAAGTTCGCCGGTCCCACCGTCATTGCCGAAACCCCTTACGGTATGTTGAGCGATGAGCAGCGCCGTCTGCTGAACAATCTTGCCAGCATCCGCACCAGCTCTGCCGTGACCGTGCCGGTCGGGACCGCCGTTAAATTCTTGGAAGCGGCCCGTTCCGGCTCGGTCAGCTATCAGGACTGGCTGGATTATTGGGACAAGCAAATCTCAATCTGCATCCTGGGCGAAACGCTCACCACCGACATTGGCTCTAACGGTTCTCGTGCTGCTGCCGAAACCCATGCCGATATGCTGGACCTGCTGGTGGATAGCGATGCCGATCACCTGTCCGATAGTTTGCATGAACAGCTTGTCTGCTGGCTGATCGATTATAACTTTCCGGGTGCTGCCATTCCCCATGTCTGGCGTGTGCGCCCAAGCAACGAGAAGGCCAAGGCCGAAACCCGCAAAGCCAAAGCCGACGCCGCCACCTCGGAACATGCCGCCCTGATCGACATTATCGCCAGTGCTGCCCATATTGAGGATGATGACACCGCCCGCGAATTTATCACGGCCTTCGATCTGACCCATAACTTGTCTGACGAGGCGATTGATCGGCTGGTGGAAGCACGGTTTGCCTTTATGGAGGGCAAGCGACCAAAACGGACGCCCGATCATATGCCTGCATTCTCCACCCTGTTCGGGCCGCTCGGCTCAAAAAAAAACGGCATTTGACGGCAAGCTTTGCCGATGATGCCGACCCCGTCAGTGATCTGACGGATCAGCTCGAAGAGTTGGCCGCAAACCTTTCCACCCGTCGCCTCAACACCATCCGCACCGCCCTTGAGGCAGCAAATGATTATCCAGACGCCGCCCGCGCCATTCTGACCCTTGGCGCAAAATGGACGCCGGATGCGCTTGGCAAACTGTTGGGCGACGGCTTGGAGCTGGCAGCGCTTCAGGGCCGCGAGGCGGTGTTTACGGACGGCGAGGACGACGGCGCACGCTTTGCCGATGCCGACGTGTTCAACCAGCCGTTCAAGGAACAGATCGACTTCTTCACCCAGAAGCGCGGCAAGCCGACCAAAGCGTGGACCGATGCCCTGCGCGGCACCCATGACCGCGCCTTTGTCATTGCCGGAGCAACCGATCTTGCCATGCTCTCGGATTTCCAGACGGCCATTGCCAGTGCCATGCAAAACGGCACTACCTTTGCCGATTTCCAGAAAGACTTTGACAGGATCGTTGCCAAATACGGCTGGGCCTATAAGGGCGAACGCGGCTGGCGCAGCCGGGTGATTTTTGAAACCAACCTGCGCACCAGCCACATGGCCGGTCGCCTGCAACAGATGCGCGACCCGGATGTGCTGAAACTTCGGCCCTATTGGGAATATCGCCACGGCGAAACCCGCAAACCCAAAATTCCCCGTAGCCAGCATGTGGCGTGGCACGGCAAGGTGTTGCGCCACGATGACCCGTTCTGGCAAACCCATTTTCCGCCCAATGACTGGCGCTGCTCCTGCGGTGTCCGCTCTCGTTCCTTGCGGGATTTGAAACGCATGGGCAAAGAAGCGCCCGATCCATCACCGGAAATTCTAACGGCACCCATGTTGGACCCCATCACCGGCCAGTTGATCGAACACCCGCAAGGTGTGGGCTATGGCTGGGATTATGCCCCCGGTGATTTGTGGGAGCGCGGCCTTGTGCCATCCAACCTGATCGAACAAGGCACCGTGCTTGATCACAACCCGCGCATGGCCGTCGAGATCGACGCGCCTGAACCGTTAGAGGATTTGCTCAAAAAGGCCAAACCCTTCAAGGCCAAGGCGCTGCCCGACGGCTTGCCCCCGGAAGATTATGTCCGCGCCTTCCTCAAACCCTTTGGCGGCGACATTGGTAAGGCCGTGCTGTTTGAGGATAAGGCCGGGACGAAAATCCCGATCTCAGATCAATTGTTCCGCGATGTATCGGGTGCGCTCAAAGTCACCAAGCGCGGGCGTCATCGGCTGGTGGCGATGATGGCAGAAGCCTTGATGGACCCGGACGAGATCTGGATGGGCGTTGCGCGAAAGCTCAATGCTGCCGACGGCGAAACCGAGGATCTCGTGTTGGATCGGCGCTATATCCGCCTTGATCCCAAAAGCGGCATTCAGATTGTCTTTGAAATCGGCGAACGTCTCTGGGAAGCCATCACCAGTTATAACCCGACCACCAAAAAGGGCGACCCGGATTTTAACGCGCTGGACCGACGCCGGGGCGGCAAGCTGCTTTACAAACGCCCGAAAGCATAAAAGGCCGGGGTGATCCGGCCTTTGTGTCAGGGAGCTAGCTGGACCACCACCGGTCATCGCGTGCCTGACACTGCAAATATAAGCCAATCATAAGGGAAAGTCGATATGAACGGCATCAGCTACAAGGCCACCATTGATGACGCCGACATGCGCGAAAAGCTGGCCAGCCTGATTGCCAAGATGCAGCGGCCACAGGGCTTTTACAAAAACGTCGGCGAACACCTGCTGAATTCGGTCAAGGACAATTTTGAAGCCGAGACCGCCCCGGATGGCACCCGCTGGAAAACCCTGTCCCAAGCCACACGCGACTTGCGCTCGAAAAAATACGGCAACGCCCCCGTCACCATCCTGCGCGCCTCTGGCGATCTGATGAACTCCATCAACATGCAAGCCAGTGACACCGATGTGCGGATCGGCTCAAGTCTTGTTTACGCCGCCATCCACCAGTTTGGCGGCGATGCTGGCAGAGAAAAGAAGGTCACTATCCCGGCGCGGCCTTATCTTGGGTTGTCCTCGGTCGATGAGGGTGAGGTGGTGGCGATTGCGGAGGAGTGGTTGGCGGTTGACTAACTACAGGACACTATTCGAAACTCGCAGCAACATCTCGCTCGATTTGTCTCTCATGTTCTCGCCAAAGATCGATGTCTCCTTGTAATTGAAGTTCAGCATCGGATAAAGTCTTCGTGATTTCAGGGTCTCCATCAATTATTAAGGCTTTTAACAGAGGCTTTCGTCTCTCCAAAATATCAGCGTAGGAGCCGCTCCAGCAAGTTTGCGAAATTTTAGGTAGATATTCCTTAATAATCGCTCTTTTATCTGGTGCGTTGTTTAATAGGTAAATCGCGATTTTTGACAATGAGGCCTGGTGATTGCCATCACTGTCAGACCTTTCAAAAAGATCACACGTTGCCGCTGCAAATGGGTATCTGTCTATCGGCGATACCTTACACCAAGCCAAAAGGGTTTCTTCTGAAATCTCCATCAACAAAGACTGCTCTTGATCAGAAAAATCACTTCCCATCATCCTACGAGCGGTCTTGTAACTTCCATCATCGTCGGGTTGATAAATTGCATTGAGTGACAGCGTTGGAAAGAACTTAAAAAACGGAGACAATATTTTTCCACGATCAATATTATAGTATCTTTCAGGACGTTTCTCATTATCTAAAAAATTGGTCAGAGCCTTTATTACTTCATTTTCTGAAGCGTTTTCTGAAAGGGCAAAACATAAGGCAGGATTTAATTTGTAATCAAGGCGATAAACATCCGTATTTACCGATGTCCAGTCAACTTCACCAAAAAAAATCAGTGCTACCCTACTAAGGTCACTAATGTATTTAAGGCCCTTTGCATTCTTGCGGTGAATCACGCTGGAAAGTATCTCGAAGGATGCGGAACAGCCGTCCTTTCCATGCTTGTTTAGCTCGCTGAGCAGTGACCCGATTTGATCGGGGGAGAATGTATCTGTGACCCGGTCATTAGCAAGATTACTGAAGCGCCATATTGGCGTCCGGCCATTTTTAATAGCAAGCATAAGCCTATCAAAGGCTTCACTGCCCATGACGCCCTGAGATTGTAGTTCAATAAACCAACTTGACCAGACATCATCATAAAGAGCTCTGTCTAAAAATAGTCCCACAGCTACAGGGTCAATCTCACTCCACCCCGCGATTATGCCGCGAACGACCGTCGTTGAAATAGCCTCTTCTTTCCCGGCGGCTATCAAGATTCGAATTTTTTCTAGAAGATCAGCAACAGGAGCGGCAGACTTTCCTAGACCTCTTCCAAATGAATACTCTCCGAATCCGCCGTATTTTTCTATGAAGCATGGAATAAGCGCATTTATTGCGGCACTATTTTTCCCGACCTGCTCGCCAAGTTTTTCGGCGTATTGTTCTCTAGTTTCCCATGACATGGGGGCATTATCATCGTCAAAATCATAATAATGTGCGCGTCCTTTGGAGAATATACGTGCCATTACTTCAGTTATAAGATCATTTGGTCTGAGAATTTTTTCAAGTTCTTCAATCTCTTTAATTGATTCAGGCTGAGGTTTTGATTTTTGAAAGTGAATTATAGATTTTGCGGCATTCCAACCTTCTGGCCAGCTTTCTATCGAGACAATTCGTTTTGTCATTTCGGCGAGAAAAGGACGTAATTCAGCGATATTCCAAAGTCCTTGAAATTTATTGCCAAGCACAATTTTGATTTCTTCTGCATCTACACCTCCAGATTCAACAATTGACATGCATTTTGTCAGCCACGCCTTAAACCAGTTCTCCACCTCAGCAGCTGTCGCAGGACGCCACCCCGAATTGCGAGGAAGAGATCCGATATCGAGTGGTGGATATGAGGTAAAGTGGGATGTTTTGAGTGTTGCGCCTAACGCGTTAAAACCTAGCGCCTTAATTTGGGGATCGTCACTACTCAACAATTGGTCAACAGCCGCCTGTTTTTGTACCAAAGTTGCATGTGTATAAGAGTAGCAAATATAAAAAAGAGCAAGCAATCGCTCCTTTGCCAATTTTTTATTGTAGTGCTGATCACCGAAATTGGCAAAAGTCACGAGTAAGTCTACAGATTTTTCAAAATATTTAGCATCATACGCAATATGGGCTACGAGCTTGATGAAGCGTCCGCTGTTCCTGTTCAGGATTGAGATGAAATTTGTTATGGATAGAGCTTTAGATATATGCGCGAGCGCCAAATCGGGGGCGAGTGGTGCCAACCAAACAAACATCTGTTCTTGATATTCATTTAGCCCTGCGACGTCGGATAAGCTTCCGTCTGACGACATAATGGATCGCGCTATATCGACCGCCTGTGGGCAACTCTGCAGAAAACTAAGGCGACGAGCAAACGATCGTGCCACACGCTCCGATGTATTAAAAAAGAAATGTTGCGTTACGTCCTCAATATTCCCATTTTCTAAAGCGCGAACAGCAAGATTATTAGCGATGGCATGTGGCAATATTGCTCGCCATTCGCCACGTTCTTGTAGCAAACCACGTCTACGGAGTTCCGCCATGTACCGGGCAAAAACTCCAACCGTGCAATCCGCAAATGATGAAAGCATGGAAAGCTCAGAGGTTTCGCTACGATCCATTCCGTTGAATGAATAAAGTAAGCTAGCCGCTTCGGCGCTCCGTAAAAGATCATCATTCTCTTTGTTGTTTTGGTGAAACAGCCGTTTAAACAGGTCGGCGCTTTGAAGCTGCGCTAAGTCGCCTGATTGCCTAGATGTTGCCGCAAGTGCAAATGCTACACGGGCATTGCCATCTGAATAATCGGCGATACGAATAGCGTCGGCGCTGCTCAAGCCTTGGTATTTCCGCCTAAGAAGGTCGAGAATTGCGTTTGTTGACGTACCCTCCAAACGGTAAACTGAAGTGCCCTCGGTAAAATCATCCCTTACATCATATTCAACGGTGATAAGCTTTAATTGGCAGCCTGGACGGCGGACCAATTGTGAAAGGCGCTCGTGTTCCGCTGGACTGCAATTATCTACAATGATCGTGCAATCGGCTTTTTGGGACTGCAGCGCTTCAACCATGCTGCTTGGCAGTGGGTCGATCACGTTAGATAAATCGCAATAAATAACGCTTTCTGATGCGGGTACCGAATGAGAAGGGAAGACACGGGGATCGAAGAGCGCCTGAACAAAACGGGTTTTACCAACACCTGAAAGCCCGACAATTCGACTTACCGATGGCGCATGTAAATTGCGCCTAAGAGTGTCAATTGCCTGCTCAATTGTTTTACCTTCACTTGCATCTGGCACGAAAACGCGAACTTTATCATCAACAATGTATTCTGCGTTTACATCATGTTCATTGTAAGCCCATGGGCCGTAAGGTTGCCAGCCTCGTATTGGTTCGCCAATCGCTTCTCGTACCCAAGTTACAACCGCAGGAAATTTTTCCACCCAATCGGCTAACCGCCTCATGCAGTAAAAGTCGGCAACTATGATTTCGCCAAAACCATGTGCTTTAAGTGTTTCCTTTATTTTATCGATGCGGTCTTTGAGATGTTTATCAGAGCAGTCGTCACGCGAAGATACAATAATGTATGCTCCATCTTCTGAATATAGCTCACTAAGAACTTCCCGAGGTTTACCCTGCGGTGCCACTTCTCCTGGAATTTTCGATGGGGGAAAAGCCTCCGCCTTCACTTGAAATACGGCGCTCGGCCTTTTTATAAAATCTAGTCCTGTCGAGCCTTTTGCAAGTTTAACTCGAACATCAACGCCTCCGTCCTTCGCGCGCTGATCACCGCCCCACGTCACACCAGACTCCGGTAAGCCAGTTGCACGGCATTCTGCTTTTGCCAAGCGGGCAACGAGCTCCCGAGCCTGCTCATCATTCAATTGTTTGATTTGCTTCTTATCGACGGAGAAAATTGTTCTCATTTAAAATACATCCCCATCGTCCGAACCGAATCAGCGCTATGAATACCCGTGCAGCTTGCAATATTAGGTTATGCAAACGAGTGGCGCTACTATTGGATCAGAGGAAACATGGTTCTGTTTAGAATGACGGCATTGTAAACGTTTGTCCCTCCATTCAAGCAAATGATACGTGTTTTCCAATCCCCTCGCGTTAGACCCCCGTTAGAAACCGGCTACGGCCCCATCCAGCCCGCATCCTTGCGCCACAATTGCAATGCGGGCTTGAAACTCCCCGCCAACTGTCGCATGTTGGCCTTGCGAGACGCATTGAACTGACCGGACCTGACGTCCGGTCTTTTTGTTTTGGGCAAGGCGGCATGGTGGCTTCAGATGATTTCTGGAGCCGATATGACCACCGCATCGAGCACACCCACCAAGACCACCACCGCCCGGATTGAGGTTTTCCGCCCCGGGACGTTTCAGCCGATGGAAGGCGATGCGCTCACCTATACGGCTGCCGATTTGAAGGCGGTGGCGGATGCGTATGACCCGGCAACGGCTCCGGCTCCGGTTGTGGTTGGTCATCCTTCGACTGACGCGCCAGCCTATGCCTGGGCGACGGGGTTTGATTATGACGCCAGCGAAGGGCGGCTTTATGCCACCGTGGGCGAGATCGATCCGGCCTTTTCCGAGGCCGTGAAGGCCGGACGCTATAAAAAGGTCAGCCTGTCATTCTTCCGGCCCGATCATGCGGCCAATCCGGTTCCCGGCACCTGGTATCCCAAACATATCGGCTTTCTGGGCGGTGCGGCTCCGGCGGTGTCGGGATTGAAGAACGTCCAGTTTTCCGCTGCTGACGCCAGCGTCACCGTGTCGGCCGATTTTGGCGAACGCGGTTTTGAAGAGACGTCCAGCCTTTTGCGCTCGCTTCGGGATTTTTTCATCGAGAAGTTTGGCATGGATGACGCCGACAAGGCTTTGCCGTCCTACCGGATTGATTGGCTCTCTGATGCCGAGATCACGCCGCCCGCGCCGCAGCCGTCATTTTCCACACATCCTAATGTTCTTCCGACCACAAAGGAGCCTGTTGTGACACAGCCGAACCCGGACTTTGCCGCCCGCGAAGCCGATCTGAACGCGCGTGAGGCGCGGCTTAAAGCCCGCGAACGCGAAGCCGCAGAGGCCGAAAACGCCGCCTTTGCCGAACAGCTCGTTGTTGATGGCCGCTTGCTGCCCGCCTCAAAAGATAAGGTGGTGTCGATCCTCAACGCCTTGCCCACGGAAACCGCCGTGAGCTTTTCCGCAGGCGAAGCCTCGGTTCCCCTTGCTGATGCCTTGCGTGATCTTTTGGCGGCACAGCCCAAAGCCGTCTCGTTCGGGGCGTTGGATCTGCCGGAAGCCGGTGCAGATGACGTCAGCGCCTCTTTTGCCACCGACGGCAAGCCGGTGGACCCCGCCGCCATGGAGCGCCACACAAAAGCGCTTGCCTATCAGAACCAGCACCCCGGCACGGATTATCTCACTGCCGTGCGGGCTGTCGGTTGACCGGAGGAGTTTGACCCATGCAGTTTTTCCACTCGGTTTATAGCGACACCATCACCGCCACCACGCTGTTCGATGCCTTCGATCTGGTTGGTTTTGACGATGGCAAGATCATCACCGACGACGCAGCCGTGAAAGGCGTGGCGCAGCACCCGGCCACCGAGATCGGTCTTGATGTCGCCGCCACGCTGATCGGCACGTCCCGCGTTCGCGCCCGTGGCGTCATCGCCAAAGGGACCAGGCTGATTTCCGCCGCAAACGGTGGCGTCAAGGCGGCACCCGACAATGCGGCAAACCCGTTTGCCATAGCGCTCACCGATGCCGCCGACGGCGAATTCGTCACCATTCTCATTCGTTAAGGACTTCTCACCCATGACCACCCGCGCCCTCAACCAGCGAACCGCCGCCGTTGTCGATCCGATCCTGTCCACCCATGCCCGTGGCTATCGCAACTCCACCTTTATTGCGGGGGCTTTGTTTCCCCGCGTGTCGATCCCCAACCGTTCCATGCTGGTGATCAAGTTCGGCAAGGAAGCGTTTCGCAAGCTTAACACCCGCCGCGCGCCCGGTTCCGCCACCAAGCGGGTGCAATATGGCTATGCATCCGATCCGGTCGCTCTGGTGCAGGATTCGCTTGAAGGCATTGTGCCGACCGAACACCAGCAGGAAGCGGAAAAGGTGCCGGGCATTGATCTGGGGGCCGGTGCGGTCAACATGGTGCTGGATGTGCTCGACCTCAATCTTGAGGTTGAGAGTGCCCGCCTTGCCCGCGATCCCGCCAATTATGACGCCAACCACAAGCTGGCGCTGACAGGCACCGACCGCTGGACCGATCCGGACAGCGACCCGAAAGCGGATTTCGATGAGGCCCGGGAAATCATTCGCCGCTCGATTGGCCGCTATCCCAACACGTTGGCGCTTGGCCCCAACAGCGGCAATGCGCTCAAAAACCACCCGAAGATCAAGGAGCAGTTCAAATATACCGGGCGCGACTCGATCACGGCAGAGATGATTGCCGCCTATTTCGACATCAAAAAGGTCGTCATCGGTGCTGCTGTCTATCTGCCGGAAACGGCGGATGACGCCACCCTTGCCAATGACGTCTGGGGCGATGATGCGATCCTCGCCTATGTGCCGGAAACGGGCGATAATTTTCAGGTGCCGTCGTTTGCTTATACCTATGAGCTGACCGGCTATCCGCAGGTCGAGCAGCCTTATTATGAGCGGCCCATCAAGTCATGGGTCTATCCGACCACAGCCGAACGCCGCCCTTATCTGGTCGGGGCCGAAGGCGGTTTCCTGTTTCAGGGGGCGGGGTCCAAATGAGCGATCTTGTTTCCGTAACGCTGACCGGCCCGGCCAAGATCGGCGGTATCCGCAAGCCAGCGGGAACCACCGTTTCGGTCAGCACCATGCTCGCTCTTCAGCTGGCCGCGTCCGGTGTCATCAACCCCGAACTTGCACAATCACTCTCCGACGCGGTGAGCGCCACGCCGTTGGAACACGATTTTCAGGCGGTGGTGGATGCTGCCGTGGCTGAACGGCTGGCCGTGCTGGAGACGAAAGCGGCTGAAGACCTGAACGCCGCTCATGAGCGGATTGCGGAACTGGAGCGGCAATTGTCCGAGAAGGCCAAGCCGGAAGCCGCCAAGACTGCAAAAGCCGCCAAAGCCACCACAACCCCATAAGGCCCGCAGCTCACGACCTCTCAAGCAGGGCCTTATGCAGCGGGATGGTTGAGCCTCCCGACCATCCCGCTGTCTTTCTCCAACAGGATCATGCCCATGTCGCGTTTTCTAACGGTTGATGACTTTACCAGCGCATTTGGCCTTGCCGAGGTCGCGCAAATTGCGGGCATTGGCCATCTGAATGATCCGGCTGGCCGCAGCCTCGATACCGTCAAGATCGAAACCGCCATCACATGGGCGGAAGACATTCTGATCGGCTATGCCCGCGCCCGTTATAAAATCATCGAAACCTTGACGCCAGACACCACCCCGCCACTGGTCAAGGGTCTGATTGCCGATGTGGCGCGCTATCGTTTGCGCGACAAATCCGGTGGGCAGGGGCAAGTGTCGGAAACCGTCAAGGAACGCCATGACGCTGCCATGGCCAATATCAAGGCTGTCGCCACCGGCAAGTTCGAGCTGCCGATTGCGGGCGAAGCCGCCAATGGCGAGGCCGGTTCTGTTGGCAGCCAGGCAGTTATTCCACCATCGCCGGTGACCACCATATTGCATGGGTGGCGCTGATGGAAACCAGCCTGCGCACCGTTCGGTTGTCTTCCATCATCGAACAGGTGGAAGACGCGCTGTTGACCGTGCTGAAGGAGAATGTCTCCGGTCAGTGCAAGGTCGATGCCTTTCCCAACAATCCGGCACTTTATGATTTTGATGGCCTGCCTGCCGCTTTGCTCATTCATTATACCGGGTCACGGTTTGCGCCTGCCAAAGGGCCAGCCAACACCACCCAAGCCCGTGCCATGGAGTTTTCGCTGGTGTTGCTGGTCCGCTCATTGCGCGGCGAAGGCGGGGCTTACGCCCATCTCGACGATATTCGCCTTGCCATTCAAGGCCGCAGCTTTGCGGGCGCTGGCCCCGCAGCACTCGCCCGCGATCAGCTGAATGAAGAGAAAGACGGCGTCTGGCGTTGGGAAATCCGTGTGTCGCTGCCGATCCCCGCTGTTGCCCGCAACTATCAACCGCCCGCACCGCTGATGCGACCGGGCTTTTCCACCCCCTGAAGGAGACGAAGGACATGGCAAAGACCCCGCAAGCCCCTCAACACCCCCTCAAGCAATCCTATCGTTATTCCGGCCCGGTCACGGCGCTCGATGTTGAGGGCGAGGCCAGCCGTTTGTTGTTTCCCGGCACGTCCTATCGTGACCTGCCGGATGACAGCATCGTGGTGCAAAACCTGATCGAACGCCGTTTGCTGGTAGCCGAGACCGGAACCAACGACGCGGCCACCGTCACCGCCGAACCATCCACCGCAAGCGAAGGAGCCTGATATGGCCGCCACATTCCACCATGGCCCCGAGGTCATTGAACATAAGGATGGCGTTACCGTTGTGCGTGACGTCAAATCCGCCGTCACCTATGTGAACGGCACAGCCCCGATCCATGATGTGCACGACACCGCAGACAAACGGGCCGCCTACATCAACAAGCGGGTGATTATCCGTTCCCGCGCTGAAGCTTCCGCTGCTTTTGGCCTGCATCAGGCGGGCTATACCATCCCCGCAGCCCTTGATGCCATCTTTGACCAGGGCGATGGCGGCACCATCATCGTCAACAACGTCTTTGACCCCGACACCCATAAGGAAGGCACCACGCCCGACCCGTCGAAGGTGACAACGCAGGACATTAACGGCACGATCACGCCTGCCGGTCTCGCCACCGGCTTTTCCGGGGCCTATGAGTGCTACAACACATTCGGCTATTTCCCCAAGCTGATCATTGCGCCTGGCTATTCGCCGTCAAGCCTTGTCCGCACCGAGATGGATGTGGTCGCCTCCCGCCTGAACGCGCTGGCGATTGCCGATTTGCCATTGGGCCTTACCAAGCAACAGGCCGTGGAAACACGCGGGGCCAGCGGCATCGCCAATACGTCCAGCGCCCGCACGGTTTTGACCTATCCGCATGTGGTGATTGAAGACACGACCGGGGCGGCAGAAACCCGGCTGGACCCGCTATCGTCCCGGCTGGCGGGCGTGATCATTGCAACAGACTTGAACGACGGTTGGCACCATTCGCCGTCCAACCGCGAGATCAAGGGTGTCGTCGATCTGGAAACGGCCATCAACTTCTACCCGTCCGATTATCAGAACGACACCAATTTTCTGAATGAGGCTGGAATCGTTACCGCCATGCGCTCCTTTGCCACCGGGTTTCGCACGTTCGGCAATCGCTCGGCAGCGTTTCCGTCGTCGTCGCATGTCGAGAATTTCATTCACGCCCGGCGCATTCTCGATATGACCCATGAGGCCATCATCTTCTTTCTGATGAACTATGTGGACCGTCTCGGCACCCGCCAGAATATCGAAGCGGCGGAAGAAGGCGTGAATGCCTACCTGCGCACCAAGATCGGCGACGGCGTGTTTTACGGGGCCAAATTCCGCTTTGACACGGCCAAGAACACGGCGGCGCAAATTGCCGATGGCCGGTTCTATTACAGGTTCGAGTGCCACCCGACATCGATCATGGAGCGCATCACCGTCGACAGTTACGTCGATACCAAATTCATCTCTGACGCGCTGTCACTGGCCGCATAAGAAGGGACATACACCATGGCACGCAAAACCGGACAGATCACCCAGGCCGATTGCTATATCAACGAGGTCGATGTCT
Source organism: Allorhizobium sonneratiae (assembly GCF_023700755.1). Lineage (GTDB taxonomy): Bacteria > Pseudomonadota > Alphaproteobacteria > Rhizobiales > Rhizobiaceae > Allorhizobium > Allorhizobium sonneratiae. The sequence goes on from NZ_JAMKOJ010000001.1 coordinate 450,664, forward strand.
GCGGACGGGTGGCGGAACTGGATATGGGTGAGATTGCCCATACCGAGATTGAGCATAAAACCCTTGGTCAGATCGGCGTTCTCAAACTGCCGGGCCGCCCGGTCGAGGCCATTGAAGGCAAGATCAGCTTTGAATGGCTGGATGAGGAAGTCTCGCGCTCGATCCTCAACCCGACCAAGACTCACAAGCTGCAAATCCATTCCTATGTCGATATTTTCGATGCCGATGGCCTCAACTCCGATCAGTCCCACACGCTGATCACCCATATCGGTTTCCAGACGATGAAGACCGGGGGCCGCACCGCCAAGCTTGGCGAGAACCTTGCCCAGGAGCATGACATTTCCATCACGTCATTCAAGCAATCGGTCTATGGCGGCGAAACGCCGATCATCGAATTTGACGCCTGGAACAACATTTACCGCGTCAACGGCGAGGATGTCTGGCCGAGATAGCGGCCAGCTTTTTCCTCTCTCAGCCCCAATTTCTAACGCGCACCGAGGAATGATCTCATGACAGACAAAGACACCGCCACCGAGTTCAAAGGCGTCCGCGCCAAGCTTCTGGCCAACAAGGCCGCCAAATCCGGCTCTTACGATTTCCCGCTTGCCGAATGCGGCGTTATCGCGTCCATTCCGAATTTCATCAATCACGGCCTCTGGATGAAGGCGCAGCGCATTGCCAAGGGCGACACCACAAAGGCCCAAGCTGCCTTCATCTGCGAAACCGTGCTGTTCGATGGCGAGAAGCTGACCATCACCGACCTGTCCGAACTGGTGCCGGCAGGCGATACGCTGTCCCTGATTGGAGAAGTGTTCGGCAAGGGCGAAGATGATGAAACGGACGACGGACAAGGGGGAAAGGGCAAGACCAAAGCGGCCTGATCCTCTCGGTTCCCGCCCAACACCTCTTCATGATCGAAAAGGGCTGGACGCATGACACGCTGAATGGCATGAGTGAGGCAGAATTCGGCTGGTGGTATGAGGAAGCCATCACGCTGGAACAGGCCAAGGCCGACGCCATCCGCGAGGCACAAAGCAAGTAAATCGGGCAAATAGACGGACCAATCGTCCGGCCATCCATCACCTTAAAATATGCGACCTCTGGCAGGTATTCCCGCCGGAGGTTTTTTATGCGCTTTGCCATGATTTTCGAGGGCATTGACCGTGCCACCAAGGTCATGAACAAGATCATGGCGGCGGAAAAGGCAACGGCTGCTGCCAGCGCCGCCAACGCTCAAAAAGCAACCGCCGCCACGCAAGCCGCAACGACAGCAACAGCCAAGCAGAGAACGGCGACTGGCCGGGCATCATCCGCATTGGTCGCGATGGGGTCAGCTGCGCGTGGGGGCTATCGCACCGTCGTCTCCGGCGCCAATGCCGCCGCCCGCGCAACGGCAGCCCTTCATCGTGCCACCGTCAATCTTGCAAGCTCCGGCATCGGCCAGATTGGCTCAGGCGGCAAGAAAGCCTTTCGTGGCTTTGCGCTGGCCGCAGCCATTGGCGCGGCGGGTGCCACCACGGCCTTCGGTGCGTCGGCAACTGCCGCCACGCAATTGGTCGGCGTTGCCTCGCAGTTCGAGAAATTCCAGACCATTTTGGAAACCACGGAAGGCTCCAGCGCCAAGGCCAGGACGGCCATGAACTGGGTGGCCGATTTTGCCGCCAAAACACCCTATGAGCTTTCCGAAGTCACCGACAGCTTTGTGAAGATGCGGGCCTATGGGCTTGATCCCACCAAGGGCCTGTTAAAATCGCTGGGCGATACCTCTGCCGCCATGGGCAAGCCGCTAACGCAGGCGGTGGAAGCTATGGCCGACGCCGTGACGGGCGAGAATGAGCGTCTGAAAGAATTTGGCGTCACCGCCTCCAAGACCGGCAACAAGATCACCTATTCCTATACCAATGCGGCTGGCAAGCAGATGAAAGCCTCGGTCAAAGCCAGTGACCGCATGGCAATCCAGACCAAGCTGATGGCGATCTTCAATGAGAAGTATGGCGGGGCCATGGAAAAGCTCTCCGCCACATGGGAAGGCATGATGTCGAACATTGCCGACATCTGGAGCCAGTTCCAGCTCGCCATCATGAATGCCGGGCTGTTCGACTGGATGAAGGGCAAGCTCAAGCTTCTGCTCGATACGCTCAACCAGATGAAAGACAGCGGCACCTTTGACGCATGGGCCAAGCAGATCTCGGACAATATCCTGTTTGTCCTGCAAAACGCATGGAAGTTTGCGCAACAGGTCTGGCAGGCGTTTCAAACCCTGTCTAGTTATCTTTCCGCCGCGTCCGATTATGTTGGCGGCTGGAAAAACCTCGCCGCCATCCTCGCAGGCCTTGCTTTTGCACCGGCGCTGGTATCCACGGCGGTGGGCCTTGTGCAAATTGCCATCGGTCTTTCCATGCTATCCGCTGCCCTGATGGCCAATCCCATCGTGTTGATCGTTGCTGCCATCGTGGCCGCAGCCGTTGCCATCTATGTCTATTGGCAACCGATCAAAGCCTTTTTTGTCGGCGTGTGGGATGCGATTGCCAAGGGTGCCAAGGCAGCATGGGCGGCTGTCACCAGCTGGCTTGGCTTTGATCCTCTCGCCATGCTGTCTTCCGGCTGGCAGTTCTTGTCAGCCACCATTGCCGCCGCATGGGATGCTTTGCCGCCGCTGACATGGGATAATGTCATCACGGCACTGGATTGGATCAGCTGGATATCGCCCTTGCGCTGGCTGGATTTTATTCCCGGCTTTTCATGGGCCGGAATTATCTCCGGGGCGCTGGATTGGGGCCAGTATATTGTCAGCCTTGATTGGACAAAATACCTGCCGGCCTTTTCATGGCCTGAACTGCCGTCCTTCCATTGGCCGCAAATCCCGGTGCTGGAATTGCCGTCACTGCCCGATATTGCGGGCTGGATCGGGGCCTTTGGCGACAAGGCCATAGGTGCGATTGAGGCTTTATCCTCGCGTCTTGGCACGGCATGGGCCAAGGTCAAGTCAGCCTTCAGCTTTGGCGAGGCCAAGGCCGATATTGCGGTAACCGATCCGGCCACCATTCAGGCGGCTGCCAATGCCACGGCTGACCTGAAAGCCGATATGCAGGCCGTGGCGGCCATCGACACCGGCCCCGCCATGGAACGCTTACAAGCTCTGGACAAAGCGGCAAAGTCGATCCTGCCCGCCATCACAGCGGCAGTGCGCCAGGCGCAAACCTTCCTCGGGAACGTCTCATTCTACAATCAGGGTGCCGCCCTGATGGATACCATGGCCGCAGGCATTCGCGCCCGCGCTTCCGTTGCCGTGGCAGAGATTGCCAAGGTTGCCCAGATGATGCGCGATCATCTGCCGTCATCGCCCGCCAAGATCGGGCCGCTGTCCGACATTCACCGGCTCAAGTTTGGCGAGACCATTGCCGAATCGATCCGGCCCGCGCCCATGGTCAAAGCCATGCGGGCGGCAGCGTTAGCGACAATGGGGGCAGCGGCGATTACCGCACCCGCTTTGGCTGGCCCCGACGTGTCACCCTCAACAGTGGCCGCAACCACTGCCGCCAGCCAGACCCAGGCCGAGGCCGCACGGGCGCAGATTGCCAGCGCCGCCCTGCAAGCCAGCCCGCAAGCCGCGTCCACAAATGCAGCACCCGTCACCCTGCAATTCAGCCCCACGATCAAATGGGACGGCCAAACGCCGCCCGCGACGATGAAGACCGAGTTTGACAAGCTGATGCGCGACAGCGCCCGCAAGCTGGCCGACCTGATGGAAGAAGAACAGCGCCGCCGCAACCGGAGAAACGTCTGATGATCTATCTGCTTGGCTCCATTCCGCTGGGGGTCGTGCCGCTGACCGGGCCGATGGCGCATGACTTTTCCTATGCCAACACCTTTGCGCAGCACATGCCGACCAGAGGCAAGCCGGTGCTGCAGGAGATTGGCGAGGAACTGGATACGCGCAATTTTTCCTTCTTCTTTTCGGAGGAATTTTGCTCCCCCGCGACCGAGCTTGCCAAGCTGGAAGCCGCCTTTGCGTTAAAAACGCCGATGCCTCTGGTGCTTGGCAACGGGGTTTTTAACGGCAAGCGCTATGTGGTCGAGATGCTGTCCGGCCAGATCGTCAAGACCGGTCGCAACGGCGCGCCGGTGAGGATCGAGGCAAGGATCGGCCTTCTCGAAGACCCGGTTGCCGGTGGCCTGTTTGGCCTTCTGAACGCTATTGCCAAATCACGCGCACCAGCCCTTTCCGGCTCGGCGGCAACCAATCCGGAGGTGAAGAAGTGACGACATTGACCGGGGATTATTTTGAATACACCACCATCGCAGGCGACCGCTGGGACATGCTGGCCTATCGCTATTATGGCGACCAATACAAGCAAACGGTGCTGATTGAGGCCAACCGCCATCTTTATCTCGATGCGCTCACCGTACCGCCGTTGGTGTTGCCGCAAGGGGTAAAGCTCAAAATCCCGGTGATCACCGAGACCGCCAGCAACATCGACCTGTTGCCGCCTTGGAAGCGCGATAACCCCAGTTATGGAGCCTGATCATGGCCTCAAAACCCTACTTTTCGTTGATCTATCAGGGCGTGGACATATCCAGCGAACTCGACCCGGAAACCACCGCCATTCGCTACACCGACAATCACCACGGCAAGGTCGATGAGATTGACGTGACCGTGCAGGACAAAGACGGACGCTGGAAAGGATCATGGAAGCCCGAACCCGGCGACACCATGAGCCTGACCATCTTTGACGGCAATGGCGGCATTCTGCCCTGCGGTGATTTCGAGATGGACGAGCCGGAAGCCTCTGGCGACCGGGGTGGCGACATCATGACCATTCGCGGGCTGGCAGCACCCATCTCCAAACCCTTGCGCACATCCAAGACCCGCGCCTTTGAAAAGCAAAGCCTTCGCGCCATTGTTTCCAAAGTTGCCAGCGAAAACGGCCTGACGCTCGAAGGCGAGATTGACAATCTGACCTTTGAGCGTGTCACCCAACGGCGCGAACGCGATCTGGAATTTCTAACGCGCTTGGCCGAGGACACCGGTCATTATTTTACCGTGCGCGGCAAACGCGCCGTGTTTACCTCCATCAAATCCGTGGATGGCAGAGCGGCAGCGCTCACCATTAGCCACACGCAAGTCGGCACGACTTTGACCCATTACCGCCTGAAGGAACAGACGGCAGAGACCTATTCCAAGGCCAGGGTCAAACACATGCACGACCGCGATAAAAAGCTGATCGACGAGGAAGAGGAAGACGGCGACGTCAAAACCGGCGATACGCTCAACATCACGGGTGAGCGGGTCGAAACGCCCGCCCATGCCAAGGCGCTGGCCCGATCGCGGATGCATTTCAAAAACCGCAAACGCCGCTCCGGCTCCATCACCCTGATTGGCGATGTGCGGGCTTTGGCGGGTGTGGTGGTGGATATGACCGATTTTGGCAAATATTCGGGCCGCTATCTGATTGACCGCTCCACCCACGACATGAGCCGTTCCGGCTATACCACGGAGGCCGAGCTGGTCGATGCGCGCAAGTAACGAATACGCCCAAAACCCCACCATCCGCCGTGGCGTTGTGGTGGACCGCGACCCCTCCACGATGCGCGTCAAGGTGCGATTTGAAGACGAAGACGACGTGGTCACCCAATGGATCGACGTCACCGCCAAATCCGCCACTGGCACCTCCGCTTTCCAGATGCCCGGCCACAATGACGAGGTCTGGTGCGCCATGGATGCCAAGGGCGAAGCGGGATGCTTGCTTGGCTCTCGCTATAATTCCAAGGACGCCCCGCCCGCCAACAGCAATGATTTGGTGACGATGACATTTGAAGGCGGCTTTATCCAGCTTGATACCGCTAGCGGCAACGTCACCCTGAAATCACCCGGCAGTGTGACCATTGAGGCGGCAGGGGATGTGAAGATCACTGCCTCTAATATTGTATTGGAGAGTGGCAAGCTGACCCACAATGGTAAGAATGTGGGCCATGATCATGTGCATAGCGGGGTGGTTCCCGGTGGTGGGGTGTCGGGAACCCCACCTTCGTAAATCAGATATTCGATTTCATTTAGAATGCTAATCAGACTTTTTGCGCCGCCCACCCCTTGGCTTCCCGTCCTCCCAGCTTAGATCAGCACGAACAGGAAAGCTGGCGTTCGTGTAGCTTAAAATGAGCGGCCTTATAGGGAAAATGCCAAGCTCCTTCCCTAATTCAAGAGGGGTCAGAATGCGCGTCTTCAGGCATTGGATCCGGTCCGTACCCTTTTGCGCGTTCAAGGCTTTGATTAACTTGAAATCCATCGTTAGGAAGCAAAACAAGTTGTGGATCTCAGCAGTACGAATGTGCCATGCGTCTTGACTGTTTTTCGGCCCCATAATCCTGACTAAGGAAGCGTATTCAGGATCTCGCTGCGCATAAGCTTTTAATATTTCTGCTTGTTGAGTGCTATAGATGCCAGTTATTTATTTTAAAATCTTATTTATAATTAAATTTTTAAATTTTAATCAAAATAAGAATTTTTCGATATTTGGTGATTTTATTAATTTTATTTGAGAAATATTATTTTTAAGTTTTTCGCTTTATAACGGTTCATTTTTACTCTGTTCTAAAACTGTATATGTTGCCGCAATATATCCTTTAATCAAGTCTACTTGCAGGAAATATTTGAATGCGTGCAGAAGTGATTTTGAAACCAACGGTTCAAGCTCCTTACGGCTTGGCCAGCCGACCAATCATTTTTATCTCTAATCCCCTTCTCTATCACAGGTACTCCGCGCCTCCTGGCGCGGAGTTTTCCTTCCAAGGGTGTGGAACCCGTCGCCCTCAACTGGCGGCCGGATAGGCGGCGATATGGGCCATGCTCGCCACATAAAGAGTGTCTCCACCGCCAAACATCCAATAGATCTGCGTCACGCCGGGAAGATCGGGGATCACCGTCCAGGCACCGTCGCTCGCCACCGCCACCTGATTGCCCATACCGGCATATACCGTGCCGTTGACCGCCGCCGCCACGACACCGGACGCGCCCGCCGACGTGATCCCGGTGGACACGACGGTGCTGCCTTTACCGATCACCGATTGCAAAGTCTCGGTCGAGGTTGCTGTCATGTAGACGAGATGAGGCACGCCTGAGCCGTTAAAGGCCGCCGCGGTTCGAGAGGCGTTGCCGCTTCCGTGCGACACCAGGGTGAAGTCGAGCGAGGATGGAGAGGTCCACTCACCCAACCATGCCGGTCCGTTCATGTTCACCGTGTCGCAGATGGCGGCGTATAGATTGTCTTCGCCGTCGAGCAGGCAGGAAAAATCCCAGCCGATAATTGGCCCGTAATTTGATGAGCCGAGGGGCATCGTCATTATTTCTTCCCAGGATTGCGTTCCGACCGGACTTCCACTGAATTTATAAACCGTGAGATTGCTGTCATATACCTGGACATAAGGAGCGCCGTCCGAACCGATGAACAAGCCTGTGCAAGTCACGTTGCTCCAGCTTCCTATCTTAATCCACGACGTATAATAATAAATATAGACAGTATTATCGACACAAAGATACAGCTGCCTCCCGGCCGTGGCAATAAAAACAAAAACAGCGGACGAAGGCACTCCAATGCCTTGGCCGATGTCGCTCCAACTCCCATTCATATACATCTGAACGCTCACTTGAGATGTATTTTTGCTTGTGTCTTGAGAGAAACAAGCGGAGAACAGAATGCCATCTTCGTTGGCGGTGATCGCCATCATCATCCCTGCGGGAACCGGAATGGAAGTCCACTTGGAAGTCATCGTCGAATGATCCTTAATTTAAGAGCCGGTTTGAAAAGTAATTCAACGATATTAATCAGTTGTTATTCTCCTTTGTTGTTTAGGCAAATGGAGAGGCACATGACTTAGACTGATATCGCCCGGCGGGATCATAGCCAGATTGGCTTGATATATCCAAGCGACTTGACGGATGGGGAATAGGCTTTAATTGGGCCGATTCTTCCTGCGTCGAAATCGGGCGGCAGGCCCCGTACGACGGATTTGCGCGCGGCGATGAATGCAATCCTCTATCTGGCGAAAGGTGGTTGCCAGTGGCGGATGTTTCCGAAAGACTTTCCGCCGCTATTGACGGTGCAGGGCTATTTCTATGACTGGCGCAACAGGGGCTTGTTTCAGGTGATCCATCTCGACATCAAGCTACCGGGCCGTTTCGATCGCGTTGGTCATCACATTACCGCCGAGCGCAAAGGGCAGAGCAATTCACGCGGTATCGGCTTGTAGTATGCGCACGTCTCAGTCGACGATGCCTCGGGTATCTGGGGAATCCGGGTTTACATATACGGGAGTACGGGGTGGGACATTCCCATTTTTCAGAAATCGTTTAAATTTTTCGCCGTCACTTGCTTGTATTAAAAAACCATATGCGTTGATGCAAAAATGGCCATCGAAAAATTCCTCCATGGGTGTTTGTGGCTCAGTATGCTCAAACTGCATTAGGCACTCCTAGGAGAAATTTGGCTTCTGTTATTTGGAAGGACGCATAACGGAGTCAAATCGAAACTACATACGGTATGAAGATACGTTGAGGATGAAGGCTGTTGTCACAAGCTTGATATCACCGGAATCATAAATTGATATTTCCATCAAGTGTATTTGCAATAACAAAAGATTCACAATAAGCTGATTTTCATATATCTTATTGCCTATTTTTCACTTTTTGATTGCAGAGAAAAAAGAAGTATCTAGGTTGTTCTGGTCCTAGACCGGACCTAACGTCCGGTCATCTCCACCTCTGCCGGTAGTTATCCTACCGGCATGATCGACAAAGACACCATCACCCACCGCCATTGGTCCTTGAAAGTGGGCCGCTTGAACCCGGAAACGGGCGTGAGCGCTGACGTGTTTGGCGCGGTGGTGCTGGCGGTGGATGATCTGCACCAGTCGATTGCCAATATTATTCTAACGCCCAAAGGTTCGGTTACGACCGAGCCGGAGAAGGGTTGCGATGTGCTGGCCGCCATCGACAAGCACCCGGATGTGGGCATTCCGATCCTGACCCGCGAGATCACCGATGCGCTGACCATCTGGGAGCCGCGCATTGTGGTGCAGCAGGTCACCGTGGTGATGACGGCGTTTTCCCGGTTCAAGACGCAAGTGTTCTGGCGTCCGATTGAAAGCGTGATGGATGACCTGTTGATGACGGAGGTCACCTATGGCTGATCCCGTCAAGCGCACAATTGAAGAATTGCGGGCCAATGGTGCGCCGGAATTTTTTGAGCGTGATACCTCGGTGCTGAAGGGGCTGTATAAAGCCAAGTTCGAGGCGGTCAGTGGCCGCACGCTGTATCCTGCGCAAACAGAGATGTTTCTAATTGAGCTGATGGCCTATGCCCATGCGCTGCTGGCCGAAGCCGCCCAAACCGCTACCCTGCAAAACACCGCTGTGTTTGCCGAAGGGGTGCATCTGGAAAACTGTGGCGCGTCGGTTTCCACCTTCCGGCTTTTGGCGCAAGCAGCCAGCACCACGCTGCGGTTTACGCTATCAGCGGTGCGGGATGTAGACACCCCCATTGCGGCGGGAACCCGCGTGGGCGCTGGCAATGCGGTGATCTTTGCCACCGATACCGATCTGATCATTCCAGCCGGAGCGTTGAACGGCGATGTTACGGCCACGGCGCAAACCACGGGCGCAAGCTGGAACGGCCTTGGCACTGGCACGGTGAGCGATGTTCTCGACCCCATCGCCTATGTTGCCAGTGCATCCAATATCACCGAGGTTTCGGGCGGGTCTGACATTGAAGACCCGGAACGCTTCCGGCTTCGCGTGGTCAATGCGCTCTTCACCATTGCCAAGACCGGGCCGAAGAATGGCTACCGCGAACATGTGTTGGCCGTCGATCCGCAGATTGTCGATGTGGCGGTGATCCGGCCAGAGCCGGGTTCTATTCATATCTATCCGCTGATGCAGATCGGCCTGCCATCTGCTGAACTGAAGGCAGCAATCCTTGCCTATCTCGACCCGGAAACATTGCGCCCCATGGGTGACGATGTGGCGGTTTTATCGCCAGAGCCGGTCGCGATCGATATGGCGCTGACCATCCGCTGCCTTTCCGCCGTGCCGGGGCTGGAGGCTGCCTGCCGGGCGGCGGCGGTCGATGCCTTTGACCGTTACACGAAAGCGCTGGGCGCGCAGCTTGCGCCTTCCGTCATCATCTCTGCCGTCAAGGCGGTTGCGGGGGTGAGCGATGTGGCCGTGCAGGGCTTTGGCTTTACCGATCTTGCCGCCCATCAGTTTGCGGTTCTGGCGTCGCTGACCGTCACAATCGAGGTGCGCGCCGATGGCTGATCTGATCCCTGCCGCACTGGTCACACCCGGCATCAATGACGAACGCGCCCGCGCTTTCGCCGCCACGCTCTCCGATATTCTTGGCACTTTCCAGACCTCGGCGCTGCTCATTCAGGACCCGCTGGCGGTGGATGCGAAACTGCTGCCGATCATGACCATCGAGCTTGGCATGAGCGCTTTCATGACACCCGGCCTTCTGGAAACCCATGTACGGCGTTTGCTTGCCCGCGCCCCGGATATTCACGCCATGACCGGAACGGTGGCCGGTGTGCGCCGGGCTCTTGGAGCCTTGGGCGTGACTGTCGACTGGCTGCAATGGTGGCAGAAACAGCCGCCCGGTCCGCACGACACCCATGAGGTGACCGCCTATATCAACGAGCATCTTTTGGACGGGCAGGAGGCGCTTTTGACCGCCGAGACCCAATATGCGGTCTTGCGGGTGATCCGCGCCGTGCAGCGCTGGTCGCAGGAGATCAGCTTTACCCTCGGCGTCGGCTTTTCCTCTTCGGCAAGCCTTGCCGCCGATGGTCAGGCCGCAACCCTGATCAAGCCATCGGCCCGCACGGTCACCGCCATGCCGCAGGCGCGGACCGGCGCGGCCACCGCCGCCGCTGCACTCTCTGTCGTGCGGCCTTCGGCCATGACCGTCTCACAGCACCCGCTCACCGCTCTGGCCGCGTCCATCGGCCTAGCCAGCGTTCAACTCATCACAGCCAGCATGGAAGTGCGCCCATGAAAGCTCTCGTTCCCGTTCTCACCCGCGCCGGAATGCGCGCCGTCTTTAACGCCAGCCGCGACGGGCTTTCCGCCAGGGTGTCGCATCTTGCCTTCGGTGACAGCGCCTATACGCCAAGCGGCGAGGAAACGGCGCTGAAATCGGAAAAGCTGCGCATTCCGATTGCGGGTGGCAGCTGGGTCGGTGATTTCACCATCCACATGACCGGCTTGCTCGACGCCGGGCCGAGCTTCTGGATCCGCGAATGCGGCATGATCCTGTCCGATGGCACATTGCTGGCCGTCTGGTCCGATCCGGCGACGCCGCTTGCCTATAAGACGGACGGCGTTCCCATCGTCACCGCCTTCGATCTGACCCTTGAAGCCCTGCCGCAAGGGGCCGTCACGGTTCAGGCCGGAAACGTCGATCTGTCGCTGTTCTTCGGCGTGGAGTTTTCCCGGCTGGCAACGGCCATCACCGACAATTTCAACCGGCATATGGCGCAGGCGGCAGAGCTTGCCGAGCTGAAGCGGCAGGTTGCTTCTCTCAATTATCGCCTTTCCTGATGGAGACAAATCATGAGCTTGACTGAAGATATTGCCGGGCTGGTCAGCCGGGTCAACACGCTTCTCAACACCTTCGAGACCAAGGAGGCGGCCATCAATGCGGCGGTTGCCGCCGCTGTTGCCGCCGCCCCCGGCGCATCGCGCACCGTCTGGGTGGACCCGGTCAATGGCAATGACAGCAATAGCGGCCTGAGCGTGGCTGCGGCCTTCATGACGTTTGAACGGGCGATAGAAGCGACAGCGCATGTCTCCGTGGTCAACATCAATCTCCTGGGAGATGTGACCATTCGAAAACGGGTCGGGAGCAATGCCGGGACGATCTCGATCAATGGCAGGAGCAGTAACGGTGACCGGACCGTGCCGAAACGCAAGCTCGGTTTTACCGCCATGGCCAGCAATGCGCCGAACATTTATGGAGAGACGTTCCCGGGTGGGCTTGAGCTTCTTTCCCGCGCTGCCCTGCGGTTCGACAATATCGAGATTGTCATGCCCGATATTCCGTCCACAACCACGGCATTCAATCTTTTTGCCGTTTATGGCGGTCTGGCGGTCACCATGTGGGCCGGAGGCATTTACGCCGAAAATGCCAGCACGAAAGCCGTTCTCTATGGGCTGTGGCACACCAACCCGGTTGATCTGTGGTTCGATGGAACCGTGATCGATTCAACGGCGCGCGGCCATATTCTGCCCGGCGTTGCCGCAAGCGCTGATCCGAATGCCATCAAGAATTTCCGCTCCAACGTGACAGCGCTTTGAGGAGAGACCGATGACCGATATGCTTTTGCCCACATCCCCATCATCTTCGCCGCGCTACACCTTGACGCATGAGGGACGTCTTTATGCCGCCTTCACCGCCGAGGCGCTGGCGACTGCCGGTGTGCCTGCGGACGCAATCGAAACGGCGCAGGCCATCGCGCACCGCGAAGCCGTCAAGGCCGAATGCCGCCGCCGCATTTATGCGGTCGGTTCGGCGGAAGCGCAGATGAATGTCACCTCCATCACCGCCACGATCAGCGCCAAAACGGCCTCCAGCCGCAGCGATGCGGAAAAGGCAATTCTCGATGCGGCCAGCCAGTCCATCGAATGGGTGACGGCGATGCGGCAACGGTTCACCGAACTGGCCGATGACATGAGCGCCGATTATCTCGGCGACGCAAGCTGGCCGGAATGCCCTGAAGCCGTGATCGATCTCTATGCGCAGTTCTAACGCCGGTCGCGGAACCAACCACGCATAGCTACCGGGTGCCGGGGCAACGCCCCGGAAGACGGGTGTAAGTTTGGCGACCAACCCCGTCCGACATCAAGAAACGCTCAACTGTCCACCCGTTCTGCCCGAAGGCAGAGCGCGGTCATAATCGGAATCATGAGCGTTAGAAAATGAAAAATATCCGTTGCGGCACATGCACCGCCCTTTTGTTCAAGGCGGGGCGGGCATTTGCCGGTGACCTCGAAATCAAATGCCGCCGTTGCGGCACCATCAATCACATGAGGCCAGCCGAGCCCGAACATGACCGCCTAAAACAACAAGAGCGGCAGAGAAAAACGGCATCCCATGACGAAGCACAAGGCCGGTGATCCGGCCGATTTTCCCGAAAAGACCAGAGAGCCCGACGCCACCTTGCGCGTGGGGCCGCATGGTCTCCTGATCCCGCGCCAGACCTTTGAGGCTTGGGAAGCACGGCTCACTGCAGAGGTCGGCTTTTCCAAAGCGGCCATCGCCGCCGAACTTTGCCGGAGGTTGGGACTGTGAGCGATCTCTATCCTCCCTGCGCGTTTCATCACGATCCGATCAATCCGCGCCAGCGTGACGAGGCGCGTTTTGCCCTCGTGCTGCGTTCCTTGCGCAAATTCGGTTTTCTCCTGCCGCTTTATGCCCGCCAGGACGGTCTCTTGCTGTCCGGTCATCAGCGTTCAGACGCGGCGGCGCGTCTGGGCTGGTCCATTCCTGTTCATGTGGTGGCAAAACATATCCGCGACACGGCAGGGCTTAACCTGACCTTTAACCGCGCCACCAACGATTTTACCCTGATGGATGTTCATCATGACCGGATGGATGCAGAGGCACTGCGCCATCTGCTGGAAAGCCTGCCTGATGCGGATGATCCCTATCCCTGTCGCAATCCGGTTGATGTCGCGATTGCTCCACTGCTTGCGGCAAACCTTCATGGCTTCAACCGCTATGCCTGTAACGCCGCCCGCCAGCTGGGGGAATATGGCATTCGAATGCCGATCGTCATGGATGAAGACGGGACTGTTCTGAACGGGATCGGACGCCTGCAATATGCGTCCGAACGGGGTGAGGCCACTCTTCCCGCAGTGGTCGTCTCACGCGAAAAGGGCGAGGCGATCCGACGTGTCATGAACGGGCTGAGTATGGATTTCCGTCTGAATGACGGCTTCAGGGATGTGCTGCGGACCAATGCCTTTCGCCGCGCCCGACAGCGGCGAAAGGCGCTTGGCAGCGGTTATCTGTTTCCTTTGCGCGAAAGCGGCAAGGAGCGTTGCAGAGATTTCTCGATCAGCGCCAATGCCGGGCGTCTGAAGGCGACCTTTGGTCCGCGCATCCTCGACTTCGGTTGCGGCCATGGCGATGAGGCGCGGATGCTGCGCAAGATCGGCATTGGTGTGACCACATTCGAGCCTTTCCGTTCAACAGGCGGTGTGCCGTCGCGAAAGCGAGGGCGGTATTCCGCTTCTGCTTTTCTGCGCGCTGTCAAGGACGGGCAGCGCTTCACATCCATTCTGCTGTCGAGCGTGCTCAACAGCGTGCCTTTTGACGCTGACCGGCGTCACATTCTGACGATCTGCGCGGCATTGTGCGACCCGGAAACCACGCTGTTTGCTGCGGCCCGCTCGCGGCATGATCCGAACTGGGTGGAAACCTCGCAGGGTATCGGCCTTGGGAAAACGGCGGCCCGTTCAGCCCGCTTCATCCTGCTCGATGAGCCGGGCATGTCGGTGTCGGAGCTGAACGCAAATCCCAAGGTGCAACGATATTTCCAGCCCTCCGAATTCCGCAGTCTCTTCGAAGATTTGTTCGAAGATGTGTCTATCGGCCTGCACATTAATAACGTCACGGCCACTTGCCGCAGGCCGAAGCCTATCGATCTTGACCGGTTGCGCCAGGCGCTTCGGTTCGAGTTTGATTTGCCCTATCCCGAAGGCCGCATGGGCTTTGCCGACAAGGCGCTCTCGGCCTTCTCGCAGCGTCTGGGGGTGTCGCTGTGAAAGACTGGACCTTTAACGGATTGGAGCGCGAATTCGACAGCCATGTGCGCCAGCATCTGCCCTGGTATGATGTGGCTGCCGACGCTGTGGCCCTGATTGCCAGACACTATATCCCCCAGCGCGGCCTCATCTACGATATCGGCTGTTCGACGGGCAATGTGGGCCGCTCCCTCGGCGACATCATCGAAGCCCGTGAAGCGCGCCTGATCGGCATCGACAATTGCGCGGATATGGCAAAGGCCTATCAGGCTCCCGGAGAGCTGGTCATTGCTGACGCTGGCAGTTTCGAGTTTGAGCGGTTCGATGTGGCAGTGATGTTTCTGACGCTGATGTTCATGCCGGTGGCTGAGCGGTCAGACTTCATGCGCCGCCTGCGGTCACGTCTCAAACCGGGCGGGGCTATCGTCATCTTCGACAGATGCGTGGCGGCAACCGGCTATGAGGCAACGGTGATGATGCGCATGATCTGGAACGGCAAGTTACAGGCTGGTGTGTCATTCGCTGAGGTGGCGGAAAAGGAAATGCGCCTTGCCGGTATTCAACGGCCCATCGAACCGCACGAACTTGGAGGGGAAGCGCTCGAAATATTCCGCTTCGCCGATTTCGCCGGATGGATCATTCGCGGGTGAGAGAGACGCTTGACACAGATGGGCGGCGACTTGGCCGCCCTTCGCACTTCATATTCTGGTGTCCAGAAGCTAACGCCAATTTGTCCAGAAGCTTCCGCCGCGCCACAAAAACTGTTGATCATCTTTGACAAAGGGACAATCTCGCTACAGTAAGCGCAAGGCTAAAAATCGAAAAAATCTAATGATTTTAATGGCGCACCCGACAGGATTCGAACCTGTGACCTTTGGAATCGGAATCCAACACTCTATCCAGCTGAGCTACGGGTGCAGTCATAGGCATCAGATTCTATCAGTCGTCCGCCTGCAACGCTATGAGCCGTACATAGCCTAGTCTTCGATCTGCATCAATGGTCAAAATGGCAATCGTACACAGGAAGTTGTTTATGCTTGAACCGGGAAACAAACGTCCGGCTCAGCCTGTGAGGCTTTGTGCAGAATATGCGGCTCTTCCGTCTAATGGCATGTTTTATATAATTTTTTTATTTTCTTTTGCAGGTGACGCCTTTTTGGAAGCTTTAGGTTTTCAGAATGATCTCATTCAGGGGTTGCTAAATCGTTTTGTTCTAGAATAATTTCCTGAGAGACGGATCTTGTGCAGTTTTGTAAAGAAGGGTAAAGTTTTCTGGAAGGATCAGGGGGTGTATCGCGTGCAATGATTCGATCCTGTGTGGGGCAGGGAATCAATGGAATTGGAAAAGGGGCAATGACAGATCATTTTCATATGGAAGACGGAGCCGGGCTCAGAGGCGGCCTCCCGGAATATTCGGCTCTTTCGCAGTCTCTGGGTTTCAGGGTTCGGCGGGCGCAGTTGGCGATCATGCAGGATTTCAATGATGTCCTGGGAGGCATGAGGATAAAGCCTGCCGATTTTTCGGTTTTGTCGTTGATTGCGGAGAATTCCGGGCTCAAGCAAAGTGATGTGGCTGCGGCCCTTTCCATCCAGCGGGCAAATTTCGTGGCGATTGTCGATGGCCTTGAAAATCGTGGGCTGATCGAACGCCGTCGCTCCGAGGTCGATCGTCGTGTCTATTATCTGCACCTGACAGATGCAGGGCATGAATTTCTCGAATCGCTTCTGCCGAAATGGCGTGAGCATGAGGACAAGTTCATCGGTCGCCTGGGTGGTGAAGGCAAGCGGGATGAACTGATCGCCCTGTTGAAGTCTATTGCCGATTGAGGAAGGTTGCCCCTCGGTTTTGCCATTCATCTGGAGGTTCGTCCTGTGCCGCTATAATGCCGGCTTGGTTGACCTCAGCGTGACAGGCGTTTGAGAGCCCTGTCTATCATCTGGTTGGCAAGGGTCATTCGATGATGGGCTGCGGCGTGAAAGGCGGGATGTACTCTGTCTGGATGGTTGTGCAAGGCATAGGCGCGGCGTTTGGCGTGAAGGTTTTCACTGGTGTCGTTGTCGCTCAGGCCAAGGTCCTCAGCAATCTCGGCTGCTGAGAGTCGCTTGAGATGTGCAGGCATGTCGGGGATGGCGTCCTGTTGCCGGTTCTGCGTGGCAGGGTGGGGGAGGTCCGCTCGATCCGGCATGAAATCCAGATAATGGTCCTCAGCCCAGCGGCCGCCAGGTGCTGCAGAATTTTCCGTTGGTTTAACGAAGCTGGAATTGAGGCCGCGGATACGAAAGCCAGTTTCCGCTGTGCTCGGCTCTGGTGTTTCGGTGTTTTCCCGAGTGAGCCGATCCACGACGGACTGAAAAAGCGATTGACCTAGCAACATCAAGATGTCCGTTTTGCTTTGCGGCAGCCTGTTAGAGCATCATATTGATCGCATGATGCTCTAAATCTGCTGCATCACTTTGTCATTGAATCGATATTGATTTAAGCATTTGTGCAGTAAATTTGCCACGCAACCTTACCCTTAATCCGGTTTCGGCTTAAGGCGTTTGTCCTGACGCTCATGGAGGTTATCTCGCCTTGTCATGGCAAGAATGCCGCGCTGACCAAATTTATGGTCCATGCGATTCGGTCCTTAGCCCTGAAAGCATACTGTATAAGTGTTGAAACAGGAATCGCTTACTGTACAATTTTGTAGGATGAGAGCATCGGCCGAAAAGTGGGCGCCGGTTTTCGGAAAACCCGATGCGGAAACAAAATCTGAGAGCATCGTGCCGAAAATCAGAATCGGCACGATGCTCTAAATCGGTTCGATGAGGAAAGGCTGCAGCGTTACTGCGAACATTGGTCAGCGATATATGGCGCGCGCCGCTGGTAAGCGATTCCGGTTTGAGCACGCCTGCTGTAAAGATTGTGTTAAGAAATGCTTTTGCGGTTGATCTCGAACTTGGTTTTGTCGGACTGGCAATGGTAACCTTTCAGGAAGACGTGGTGAACGTAAGAGGGGTTGCCTGTCACCAGAAGAAGCTGTCGCAGTAAAGCATGTCGCGTTTTATTTTTCTCAAGGAAATTCTAATGGACATGCGAAAAAACAAACACTTAAAGCACGTTGACTGAGGCTGATAAGCCGCAATGTGCTTTAAGTTGCCAGGGTGGGGATTTAGATGCGCCCTGCCAGCAAGGTTATGGTCGGTTCACCGGATCGCCCGACTGGAATGAGAAACGAGTGATGTATGCCGGGCAATGATTCCGGTTGAAAGGGGTCTGTGTTTGCAAGCTGAGGCGGGGCTTCTTGCAATTGCCTGTCGCAAAATCGAAGACTTGACCATTCCAGCCTTCGTCAAGGACGATCAATTGCGCTTTATGGCCGTGAATGCGGCCTTTGAACAGTTTTTTGGTCAGCCCGCGGAATGTCTGCGCGGGCGGCGGATCAGCGATGTGACGAGACGACCGGAGGATCAGGCCTGGGAGGAGGTCGAGCGGCGCTGCCTGACCTCTGGTGAAGAGCAGCTTGCTTTATGCTTCGGACAGCAGTCCTGGTCGATTGAGCGGTTGCAGATCGAGCGTTTTCTTGACGAAGAGGGCAGCGCCTATATTTTCGGCCTTTCTCGTAAAGCCGATGGCAGTGTGCAACGGTCGGGGCGGACCATGCGCGATGGTGGTTACCAGCCTGGACGGATTCTTTCCCGGACCCTTGCGACAGAAGAGGCGGCACTGAAACCCTCCTGGAGAATGATGGTCGATCATCTGCCGATGGCGGGCCTGCATATTGGGGCCGATGGACGGATCATGCATGCCAATCCGGAGGCGCAAAGTCTTCTGGCCGGTTGGCAGATCGACCTGACTGTGTCGACGCATATTCAGACCTTTCTAACGCGTTTGCAGCCTCTGGATGAAACGGGTGTCGCCCTTGAAGGCAAGCATGTTGGTCTGGACGATCTCTGCCGGGATCAGGGCAGGATGTTTTCCGATCGGCTTCGGCAGGCGCCGTGTCTTTGCCTTTGGGCGCGTCGTTTGCCGCAGGCCGATTATCTGATCTTTGCAACGGCTGCACCCCGGCGCGCTCACGCCGATGACAGCCGAGAGGACGATCTTTACCGGATTGCTCTCGAACATGTGCCAGAGCCTGTTTTTCTGCGTGACAGCCAGCGCCGTCTGATCTTTGCCAACGCGGCCTACGAAACCTATCTCGGCAAGGAACGCAGCCTGTTTTACGGAATGCGCGAAGACGAGATGTTTCCCGAGACGGGCGAGATCATGCGCGAGGAAAATATCGGCGTGCTCAAAACCGGCAACAGCCTGGAAATCGAGCAGGTCGTCAGCTTGCCAAACGGAGAGGTTCTGCCGGTTCTGACCAGTCTCAAGCGGATCCAAACTGCTGCAGGCGAGCCCTTCATCGTTGGCACTTTTGCCGATCTGAGCCTCGTCAAGGTGCGTGAACGCGAGATGGAGCAGGCAAGGCAGGAAGCAGAGCATCTCTGCCAGGACATGGACACCATTTTGCGGGACATGCCGACAGGCGTGATGATCCTGAATGAAGATCTGATCGTCAGTTTTTCCAACGATCGCGCCAGAAACATGTTGAAATGGCCGGAAGGCCTTGACTTGAACGGCGTCGGCCTACGCGATTTTCTCGACATCGCCTATACCAATGGCTGGCCACTGATCGATGGGCTGGATCAGGCGGGCAGTGTCGCGCGTCGGTCTGAGGATTATGAAAAACTTCAGGGGGCCGATTTCCGCACGGTCGAATTTGTCGATGGCCGTCAATATGTGCTCAATCTCAGCCGTTTGAGTGATCGCAAGATCGTCGTCGTCATGACCGATTTCAGCGAAAGTCGCCAGTATCGTCGGGAAATAGATGATGCAAAAGCGCAGTTGAGCGCACTTGGTGCTCTGCTGCAGGACGCGACCGCAGGCATGGCGCAGGGCCTGTGTGTTCTGGAAAAGGCAAGGGTGGTGTTCACCAACGGCAAATATGCCGACTTGATGGATATTCCTCCCGAACTGTTGATGAAGGGTGTTCCTCTCCAGGATATCTACGATTACTGTGGGCGCAGAGGCGATTTCGGCAGCGATCCGGAGACATTGCGGCTGTCTCTCCTCAGGCAGCTTGACGTGGATGGGCATGTGTCTTTCGAGTTTCAGTGTGGAGAGGCGCAATGGCTGCGACTGGACATTACGGGCAATTATCGGGAGCGTCTTCTCATTCTGGCAACCGATATTTCCTCTGACAAGCGCCGTGAGACGGAACTGACCGAACTTGCCCACCAGGCAAAGGCTGCAGACCGGACGAAAAGCCGCTTTCTGGCCAATATGGGCCATGAGTTCCGCACCCCGATGAATGGGGTTCTCGGCATGGCGGAATTGCTGGCTGCTTCGAATCTCGATGCGCGGCAGAAGACATTCGTCGATGTGATCCTGAAATCGGGCCGGTCGATCCTGACCATGATCAATGACATTATCGAATTTTCCCGCATCGATGGCGGACAGATCACCCTGTCTGCCACCCCTTTCGATCCCGTGGAGGCGGTGGAGGAGGTGGTGAGTTTCATGGCGGGGGAAGCCCGACAGTCCGGTTCGCAGATCATAGCGCGGGGCTCCACACGGCTCAGGCATATGCTTAAGGGCGATGTTGGCCGCTTTCGTCAGATTCTGACCGTGCTTCTCGGCGCTTCGCTTCAGGCAACCCAGGAAGGGCATGTGCTGATCGATCTCAATGAGGATGTCCAGGCTGAAGAGAGCATGGTTAATCTTCGCATCGAGATTGTCGATAACGGCCATGGCCTGACACGCGAGCAGATCGGTCAGGCCTTTAGCCGTTTTGCGCCGATGGAGGAGGAGGGAAGCCACTGGCGAGGCGGTGCGGGATTGTCGTTCAACATCGCCACGGGTCTGGTCAAGGCATTTGGCGGCGAGATCGCCTTGAACAGCGAGGTGGACAGGGGCGTGACTGTCCGTGTGACGCTGCCCTTTGCCATGTCAGGCGAGCGACAGGATAGGATTGCGTCCGCTGCCTTGCAGGGGGCGAGGGTTCTGGCCTTCGATAGTCACCCGCTGGCATGCGATAGTCTTCTCGAACATCTTCTGCAATGGCAGTTCGATGCAGCTGCGGTGAATGACTGGCACATGGCCTGCTCCATTCTGGAAGCGGCGGCTGATGCTGGCGATCCTATCGAGGTGTTGATTGTCGATCTTTTCGCGCCGCATAAGGGCGGTGCAGCACTTCTGGCCTGGCTTCGCGGTGATCCGCGGTTTGCCGATCTTGCCGTTCTTCTGATCACGGCGGATGGCGTCGGTCATGGCCGGATGACGGATCTGGGCGGGGGCCTGCGTGCAGAACTCATCAAACCGGTGTTGGCAAGACCGATGCTGTCTGCCGTTAGCGATCTTCTGCGACAGCGCCGGCGTATCGTGCGGATGAATGCGAAAGACCAGATCGGCACGGGCGGCGCGGACAACGAGGTGACACCACTGTCGGAAGACACCAATCAAGGCTGCGATGAAGAGGATATGGAACTCGGTTCACGGCGACAGCGGATGAGTTGATGGTTTCAACCTTGCATCGGCTGCGTGCGTCTGCCCGTTATGGTTTCATTGAAGACAATGAAACGCAATATGCAGCATATTGAAAGCGTTACAGCGTCCTTTTTGCCATATTGGGTGCACAAAGGACGCTCTCAAGGATCAGGCGATCGGTTTTTCGCCGCAAAGCATTTCCCGTTTCCCGGCAAAGCCCGGTTTTCTTTCCACCTTGAAACCTGCCTCTGCCAGATTACGGCGGACGAAACCGGCTGCGGCATAGGTGGCAAAACGACCGCTGGGCCGGGTGAGGTCAAAAAGGCGGCGCATCAGATCGAGTGACCACATGGCCGGGTTGCGGGACGGAGCAAAGCCGTCGAGATACCAGGCATCGAAGGGCGTGTTCATCTGCGACAGTGTGGTCAGCGCATCGCCGCAGATCACGACGAGCCGGGTGGCCTCGTCGAGTTCGCATTCGATCCGGCCTTGCGGATCGGCGGGCCAGAGCCTGAGCAGCGCCTGCCGCTCCGCCTCGATCTCCGGCCAGCGCGACAGCGCCCGTCCGATGGCCTCTGCCTGCATCGGGTAAAGCTCGAAAGAGGTAAAGGTCAGCCGGTCGCCGGGCCTGCGGGTCGCCTTGAACTGCCGCCAGCTCTCCATGGCATTGAGGCCGGTGCCGAAGCCAAGCTCGCCGATACGGAAGTCGCTTCTTCCGATCCAGCGCTCCGGAAGGCCGTTGCCGGTGAGGAACACATGGCCGCATTCAGCCCGACCGTCGCTGCGACAGTAAAAATGGTCGCCAAAAGCGGTCGAATAGGGCATATCGCCCTCATGCCAGACAAGAGGTGGCAAGACAGGGGACGGTTCCACCGAGGATGCCTGTGCCGTGTCAAGGTCCGTATGGTGCGGATCAAACGTGGAATGGGTCATGACAACAGCCGATAATGCGATGCGTAAGCCGGGTCAATTGCCTGATGCGGCCAAAGGGGTGGGGGGCGGTACTGATCTTCTGATTGTCGGTGGCGGTATCATGGGCCTGTGGGCGGCCTGGTTTGCCGCGCGCGCCGGACTGAGAACCGTGCTGGTCGAGAAAGAGCGCCTTGGGGCGGGTGCAAGCGGCGGGTTACTCGGCGCGCTGATGCCGCATATGCCGGACAAATGGTCGGAGAAAAAACAGTTCCAGTTCGATGCGCTGGTGTCTCTGGAGGAGGAGATTGCCGCGCTGGAGGCGCAGACCGGCCTTTCCACCGGGTATCGCCGCAGCGGGCGGCTGATTGCCCTGCCGAAAGACCATTTACGCGCCATTGCCGAACGGCACAGCCGCGATGCCGAAACGGTGTGGCAGAGTGAGAGCCGGTCGTTTCACTGGCAGGTCATGGACCATTCGCCCTATGGTTCAGACTGGCCCGATCCCTCCTTTACCGCGGGCGGGCTGGTTCACGATACGCTGGCTGCAAGGCTGTTTCCACGCCATCTTCTGACGGCTCTCAGAAGGGCGCTGGAGGATCACCCGGCTGTGACGCTTCTGGAGGGGGTGTTTTTGACGCGGCTTGACCCACATACCGGATCGGCACAGCTGTCGGATGGACGTGAGCTTGCTTTCGCGCATGTCGTGCTGGCTGCCGGGGTGGAGAGTTTTGCCCTTTTGTCGCAGTGGGCCGCGCCGGGATCGGACAGCCCGCGCCTTGGAACGGGCGTGAAGGGGCAGGCGGCCTTGCTGAAGGCGGATATCGATCCGTCCTGGCCGCTTTTATATCTCGACGGGCTTTATGTCGTGCCGCAGGAGGGTGGGGTTGTCGCCATCGGCAGCACCAGCGAAAACCGCTATGACGATCCTGTCTCGACCGATGCGCAACTGGATGATCTTCTGCAGCGGGCAGTAGCGCTTGTCCCGTCTTTCCGGAATGCCCCCGTGCTGGAGCGTTGGGCCGGGGTCAGGCCGAAAGCCGTCGAGCGTGATCCGATGGTCGGCCCGCATCCCGATCTGCCGCGGCTGATTGCGCTGACCGGTGGTTTCAAGGTCAGTTTCGGTCTTGCGCACCGGCTGGCACAGGCAGCACTTTTGCCTCTCCTCGGATCGGGGCCGGTTCTACCGGCCTCGTTTACGCTGGCGCATCATCTGCAATGTGCCGGGCATCGGCACACATCTGACAAAAAAAATTCACGAAATAGTTGAAGACAGCATTTGCCACTTCGTCATAGTGTCATGCAAATCGCCTATTTCCCATCGCCAACAAGCGGCAGAAGGACCTGATTCTGTCGCTTTCCGGGAGATGGCGGCATGAGATACTCGATTTGCTATACACCTTCAGCGCGAGAGCCGCTGGCTCAGGCCGCGGCAAGCTGGCTGGGTCGTAGCGTCTATTCCGGCGAGGCGGTCGAGCATCCGCAGGTGAAGGGGCTCGGTCTGCAGGAGATTGCCTTTCACACCGCGCTGCCGCGCCGCAACGGGTTTCACGGCTGTCTGAAGGCGCCTTTCCATCTGCATCCGGAAGTGAGCGAGGCGATGCTTTTGCGCGAGCTGATGCAGTTTGCCGGCATGATCGAGCCGTTTTCCCTGCCGCCCCTGGAGATTGGCCGTCTCGGCGATCATTGCGGGTTGATGCTGGCCGAACCCTCTCCGGCGCTCGACCGGCTGGCGGGGCTGGTGGTGCAGGCCTTCGACCGTTTTCGCGCGCCGCTGACGGAAGACGAAATCGACCGCATGGTGCCCGAGCGGCTGAGCGCGCCGCAATTTGCCAATCTCTACCGCTGGGGCGATCCGCATGTTCTCGATGAATTCCGCTTCTCCATGCCGCTGACCGGGCCTTTGCCGTTGCATGAGCGGGAGCGGTTCCTGTCGGTTTTGCGCGGTTATTTTGCCTCCTGCCTTGAGATGTCGCCGGTATTTTCCAGTCTTGCCCTGTTTGTCGAGCGGGAGGCGGGTGCGCCGCTGGTCGTGCATTCCCTGCATCCGATGGGCCGGGTGTCGGCGCGGCGCATCGCCTGAATTGCCCCCTCGACAAGTGGCTTGCGGCTTTATACCGTCAGCGGCAAAACGAGGGTGTAACGATGCAAAACAACCACTATCCCCGCAATCTCGTCGGTTATGGCCGCAATGCGCCCGATCCACGCTGGCCAGGTGACGCACGTATCGCCGTGCAATTCGTCATCAATTACGAGGAAGGCGGCGAAAGCTGCATTCTCGATGGCGATCCGGCTTCCGAATGCCTGCTGTCGGAGATTGTCGGGGCGCAGCCCTGGCCGGGCCAGCGCAATCTCAATATGGAATCGCTCTATGAATACGGCTCACGGGCTGGCTTCTGGCGGCTTCACCGGCTGTTCACCGGGCTTGATGTGCCGGTCACGGTCTATGGCGTCACGCTGGCCATGGCGAGGAACCCGGAAGCTGTCGCGGCAATGAACGAGGCAGGCTGGGAGATTGCCAGCCATGGCTATCGCTGGCTGGAATACAAGGATGTTCCCGAAGAGACAGAGCGCCAGCACATTCTGGACGCCGTGCGGCTGCACACGGAAGTGGCCGGTGAACGGCCTTACGGCATGTATCAGGGCAAGCCGTCTGACAATACGCTGCGGCTGGTGATGGAGGAGGGCGGTTTTCTCTATTCCTCCGACAATTATTCCGACGATCTGCCCTTCTGGGTGCCGGATCTTCAGGGCAGGCCTTTCCTGATCATTCCCTATACGCTCGATACCAATGACATGCGGTTTGCCACGGCGCAGGGTTTTAACAGCGGCGATCAGTTTTTCACCTACCTTAAGGATGCCTTCGACACGCTCTATGCCGAAGGGGCGGATGGTCAGGCAAAGATGATGTCCATCGGGCTGCATTGCCGTCTGGTCGGGCGTCCGGGCCGTATTGCCGGTCTCAAGCGCTTTATCGAGTATGTTCTCTCCCATGATAGGGTGTGGATCCCGAAGCGCATCGATATTGCCCACCATTGGCACGCGCATCA
The DNA here is from genome assembly GCF_023700755.1 of Allorhizobium sonneratiae. Taxonomy (GTDB): domain Bacteria; phylum Pseudomonadota; class Alphaproteobacteria; order Rhizobiales; family Rhizobiaceae; genus Allorhizobium; species Allorhizobium sonneratiae. Next base: position 475,934 of record NZ_JAMKOJ010000001.1, read on the forward strand.
CAAACCTGTGTAGTGAGGGCGAGCGCAGCAGCGGGCGGCAGACAGCCTCGCATCAGTTTCGCGGCTTACGCTTGTTCGGGATAAGAAGGGCGACCTGTGCCTTCAGTGTGAAGGGTGCAGGTTTTTGTCCTCAGCCATCCGTCCCGTTTCCTCGATAAGCGATATGTCATGACCGCCTTAGCATCATCCTTGCCCATGATTTCCACTCTTGATGAGCTTTTGGGGGCGGTTTCCACCCTTCTCGATCGGGATCGGCGGGATGTCGCCATGGGCCTCCTCATCGATAACGAGCGCCTGACGGCCTCGCATCCGGTCATGGCCAAGACGTTGGCCTTTCTTCTGCTCGACTGTGAGCGCTGGCAGGAGGCGGTCGGCTGGTTCGACAGAGTGCTGGCCGTTCTGCCGGACGATCCGTCTGCGCTGGATGGGCTCGGCATGGCGCTGATCAAGTCAGGCGGCGCTGGCGAGCGGGCGCTTGCCTGTTTTGAAAAAGTGGTGGTGCTGAAGCCCGCCGATGCCAGCGCCTGGTATCATCGCGGCGTGCTCCTGGCCGATCAGGGCCAGACCGGGCTGGCGCTGATCAGCCTGGAACGGGCAATCCAGCTTGACCCCGATTATGCGCTGGCGATCATCAAGAAGGGCAATCTGCTCGATGCAACGGGCGATCTGCAAGGCGCGCTGCACGCTGCCGCACGTGCGCTGGAGCTTGCGCCCGAAGAAGCCTCTGCCTGGTGTCTGTTTGCCGATGTGATGCAGAAGCGCGGCCAGTTCGACAAGGCGATCGAGGGCTATGATCAGGGCCTGTCTCTCTCGCCGGACGATTTCTACTGCCTGTGCAACAAGGCGCAGGCGCTGGAAAAGACCGAGCGTCTCGACGAGGCCCTGCAGCTTGCCCGCCGCGCACTTGCGCAAAAACCGGACAATGTCGATGCGCTGCTTTTATGCGGCCATTTGGAAAAGGCGACGGGCAATGAAGAGGCGGCCTATCGCCATTTCCTTGCCGCCAGCAGGCAGGGCGTGGTGCGCCGTTACCGGGCAGCCGGGCCGGGTGAGAAACTGAAGGCGCTGATGCTGTTTGCCCCCTTTGCCGGCAATACGCCCTACGAGGATATGGTCGAAGGCGCCAGTTTCGATGCTGACCTCATTCTGGTGTTGCCGGGGGCGGAGTATGATGTGGAGAGCCTGCGTGCGAGCGCCGATGTCGTGGTCAATCTCGTGTCCGATGTCGATCTGTCTGCCGCTATTCTTGAGCCTGTCAGGGCACTGGTCGATGCGCTCGCGCTGCCAGTGGTCAATCCGCCCCTGAAGATTGCCGGAACCGACCGCGAAGCGATTGCCGCCCGCCTTAAGGATATTCCCGCCACCGTGCTGCCTGAGACCCGCCGCGTCACGGCAGACGAACTGGAAAAGGCCGTTGAACAGAAGAGCGGCTTGCATTTCCCGCTGATCCTGCGTCATGCCGGCACCCATGGCGGCGATCTGATGGAGAAGATCGACGATGAAAACGCCATGCTCGCCTTTTCGCGCGAGGCTGGCGGTCAGGATCTCTATCTGACGGATTATGTCGATTACGCCTCAGCCGACGGCCTTTATCGCAAATATCGCTGGGTTTTCGTCGGGGAGGAAATTCTGCCCTATCATCTGGCGATCGGTTATGGCTGGAAGGTGCATCACGCCTCGACCCGCATGGCCGAGGTGGAGTGGATGCGTGACGAGGAAAAGGATTTTCTCGACGATCCGCGTGCCTTTTTCGAGCCCGATGTGATGGCGGCGCTGGAAACCATTCGAAACCGCATCGGGCTTGATTATTTCGGCATCGATTGCGGTCTCGATCGTCAGGGTCGATTGGTGGTTTTCGAGGTTAATGCCTCCATGCTGGTGCATCTGAGAAATTACGGCTTTGAATATAAGAATCCCTATGTTTTGCGGATAAAGCAAGCCTTTGCCCGGATGCTGGCCGAGGTGGCGAAGACCTCGGCCCGTTGAAAAGGTGCAGCGATTGACGCTGATCCGGCTATAATCTTCGGTTTCAGGCCGCCTGTCCCATCATGCTGCGGGCGGGTCTGCCGGCCAGACGCCCATGCGTGACCTCGCCAAGATTGAACTGGCCGATCATGCTCTTCAGCTTGTCGCTTTCTCTGGCAAGAGTTGCGGCTGCGGCACTGCTTTCCTCGACCATGGCGGCATTCTGCTGGGTGGCCTGATCCATGCTGTTGACGGCGGCATTGACCTCCGACAGGCCGGTGGACTGCTCGCGCGCGGCGGTGGAAATGGCCACGACATGATCATTGATCTCGACGATCAGCGTGCTGATCGATTTCAGCGCCTCACCGGTGTCACTGACCAGCTTGACGCCGCCGGCCACTTCCTGGGTGGAATTGTGGATCAGATCCTTGATTTCCTTGGCGGCTTTGGCCGAGCGCTGGGCAAGCTCTCGCACTTCCTGCGCAACGACGGCAAAGCCGCGTCCCGCTTCACCGGCTCGGGCTGCCTCAACGCCGGCATTGAGCGCCAGAAGATTGGTCTGGAAGGCAATTTCATCGATCACGCCGATGATGTTGGAAATCTTGCCGGAAGATTCCTCGATGCGGCTCATGGCATTGACGGCCTGCGCCACCACGTGACCGGAGGTTTCGGCGCTGTCCTTGGCGCGGCCGGCGACTTCTCTCGCATCCTGGGCGCGTTGTGATGAGGCCGTCACATTGGCGGTGATTTCTTCCAGGGCTGCGGCGGTTTCCTCAAGGCTCGATGCCTGAGTTTCGGTACGGCGGGAGAGATCATTGACCCCCTGGCTGATTTCCTGTGTGCCGTCGCCCATGACGCGCACGCTGTCGGTAATCAACTGGAATGTATCGCGCAACTGGCTGACCGAGCGGTTGAGATCGTGACGCAGAAACTCGAATTCCGGCGAGAAGGGTTCGTTCAGCTGAAAACCGAAATCGCCCGAACATAGCCGTTTCAGGCTTTCGCCCAGGGATGACACCGTTTGGACGCGTTGGGTGACATCGGTGGCAAATTTCACCACCTTGACCACCTTGCCGTTCTGATCGAGGATCGGATTGTAGGAGGCCGAAATGATAATCTGACGGCCATCCTTGGTCACCCGTTTGAATTCTGCCGCCTGATATTTGCCGTCATTGAGCAGTCTCCAGAATTCGCGATATTCGGGAGAACTGGCATAGTCCTTTTCCACGAACATGCTGTGATGCTTGCCTTTTATCTCGTCCAGACCATATCCCATGGTTTTGAGAAAATTGGCATTGGCCGTCAGGATCGTGCCATCGATATTGAATTCGATAATAGCCTGTGAGCGGCTGATGGCGGCAATTTGCGCGGCATAATCCAGATTGAGCAGCCGCGCCTTGGCATCGGCCCATTCGACGACGAAACCGTGAAGCTTGCCTTTCTGTTTGAGCGGCGTCACCACCAGATCGAAGAGACGGTTGCCGACCTTGATCGTGGCGCTGTGCTGGCTGGTGAGTGCCGCCAGCATCCCGCGCTGATGGGCCGGGTTCTTGTGGAAGACATCGATATTGCTGCCAATCAAAGTGTCGACGCTGAAGCGTGGCAGTTCCTTTTTCAGATCAGCTTCCGCTTCCCGCAGCAGGTGGATGACGGCTGGATTCATATAGGTGATGTTCAGTTTGGCGTCCGCCACCATTACATTTGCCTGCAAGGCTTCCAGAGCCAGGATCTTGTCCGTTATCTTTTTGCCAACCAATGCCCCAAGCGCCATCTGTCCTCTCCCATGAGTTTCTGGATGGGAAGATATATATGGGTATTTAAAAAATGCCTAATTAAGTTTATAATTGTATACTTTTCCTGTAAATATATGCTGTTTTTGGAAGTGTTACGGTTGGTTTTGCATTTTCTGTCGATATTTTCAGAACGATGACCACAGATCGCTTCTGTCGTGTCCCGTTCGTTTGAACGAGATATGAAAACCGGCTTTCATTTTTCCTCGGACCCAAACTCTATCATGTGCCTGTCCGGCCTTGTGAGAGCATGAAATGCGCGCGGATTGTTATCTTTGTTGCCTAAATTTTAGGCATTAATCCCTGGTCATTCGGTTCATCTCTTCGTTTTGCGGGGAGAGATGGCTAAACAGAGCGATGCTCTCGTCCTTTCTACAAGCGCAGCCCGGGTAGAACCGGCTGCGGCAGGTACCGCTATGATGGCTGCGGACAATTGTGCACGCTTCTTGCATTGGACCCTGTGTTGTATTCTTATGCTGTAAAACAACGGGGATGGCGCACTTGGCATTTGATGAAATGATGACGGCGGACGGCAGTCCGCGTGAGCCCTATGAAAAATACTGGGAGTGGTATTCCAGCCAGGATCCGAAGCACCTGATTGCCAAATCGCGGGATGCCGAAACCATCTTCCGCAAGACTGGCATTACCTTCGCCGTTTACGGTCATGCCGATTCCTCCGAAAAGCTCATTCCTTTCGATCTCATTCCGCGAATCATCTCCGGTCAGGAATGGCGCAAGCTGGCGCAGGGAATCGAGCAACGGGTGCTGGCGCTCAACGCCTTTCTCGACGACATCTATCACAAGCAGGAAATCATCAAGGCCGGGCGCATTCCCCGCGAACTGATCGAGAAAAACGAGGCATTTCTGCCGGAAATGATCGGTTTCAGGCCGCCGGGCGGCGTCTACACCCATATTGTCGGCACCGATATCGTGCGCACTGGCGAAGGCCAGTTCTATGTGCTGGAGGACAATGCCCGCACCCCGTCGGGTGTCTCCTACATGCTGGAAAACCGGGAAACCATGATGCAGATGTTCCCGGAGCTGTTTCAGCTCAACAAGGTACAACGGGTGGAGGATTATCCTCATCTGCTGCGCCAATCGCTGGCGTCGCTGGCGCCGAAGGGCTGCAAGGGCAAGCCACGCGTGGCGGTACTGACCCCCGGCATATACAATTCCGCTTATTACGAACATTCCTTCCTTGCCGACATGATGGGCGTGGAACTGGTGGAAGGCTCGGATCTGCGTGTCATCGATGGCAAGGTGAAGATGCGCACCACCCGCGGCTATGAAGCGATTGATGTGCTTTATCGCCGTGTCGACGATGATTTTCTCGATCCTTTGACCTTCCGGCCTGACAGCTATCTTGGCGTGCCCGGCATCATGGATGTCTACCGCGCTGGCAATATCACCATCGCCAATGCGCCGGGCACGGGCATTTCCGACGACAAGGCGATCTATTCCTATATGCCCGAGATCGTGGAATTCTATACCGGGCGTAAGGCGATCCTCGAAAACGTGCCGACCTGGCGCTGTTCGGAAGCGGGCAGCCTGGCCTATGTTCTGGCCCATCTGGAGGAACTGGTGGTCAAGGAGGTGCATGGCTCTGGCGGCTATGGGATGCTGGTCGGTCCGACGGCGACGAAGCGCGAGCGTGCCGCCTTTGCCGAGAAGCTGAAGGCCAAGCCGAACAATTACATCGCCCAGCCGACGCTGTCGCTGTCCACCGTGCCGATCCTGGTCAACAAGGGGGTGGCACCCCGCCATGTCGATCTTCGGCCTTATGTGCTCGTCTCCGACAAAGTGCAGATCATTCCCGGCGGTCTGACCCGCGTGGCTCTGAAACAGGGCTCGCTGGTGGTCAATTCCAGCCAGGGCGGCGGCACCAAGGACACATGGGTACTGGAGGACTGAGATCATGCTGGGAAGAACCGCAAACGGTCTCTTTTGGATGTTTCGTTACATTGAGCGCGCCGAAAACATCGCTCGTCTGGTCGATGCGGGCCTGCGCGTGTCGTTGACGCGCACCGGCGCCACCGATGACGACTGGACCGGCGTTTTGCAAAGCGCCGATGTGCTGGACATCTATCAACAGAGCAATGACAAGGTAACGGCGGCTGACGCCGTGAATTTTCTGTTGCGTGACAAGGCCAATGCCTCAAGCGTCATGTCCTGCATCGAGGCGGCGCGCAACAATGCCCGCATGGTGCGCACGGCGCTGACGCGGGAGACCTGGGAAGCGACCAATGAATGCTGGATCGAACTGACGCAGATATTGGCGCGTCGGCTGAAATCCGCCGACCTGCCGGAGGTGATTGATACGATCAAACGCCGCGCTGGCCTCATTCGCGGCGCGTTTCATGGCTCGATGCTGCGCAACGAGATCTATAACTTCGCCCGCATCGGAACCTTTATCGAACGGGCGGACAATACCAGCCGCATTCTCGATGTGAAATATTATGTGCTGCTGCCCTCGGTGACGCAGGTCGGCTCCTCGCTCGACAATATCCAGTGGGAATCGATACTGCGATCGGTTTCGGCGCACCGCTCCTATCGCTGGATTTATGACGGGGATTATGTGGCAAGCAATATTGCCGAATTCCTGATCCTCAAGGGGGAAATGCCGCGCTCGCTCGCCTATTGCTACGAAAAGATTGTCAGCAATCTCGGCTATATCGGCAAGGACTATGGCGAACGCCTTGCCGCCCATGAGACGGCAGACAGCATTCGCTCAACCCTGCTTTCCACCAGCATCGCCCGCATCATGGATCAGGGACTGCATGAATTCCTCGACAATTTCATTCACCGCAACAATCAACTCGGCAATGAAATTTCCGAGGGCTACCGGTTTTACAGGTGAGGGGCTCGCATGCGTCTGAATATCCAGCATGTTACCGAATATCGTTACGATGAACCGGTGCCGTTTTTTCTGCAACGTCTGCGGCTGACCCCGCTTGAGGGGCCGGGCCTGCATGTGCTGTCGTGGAATATTTCCGTGACCGGCGCCAGCGTCGAGGCCGGTTTCAACGACCAGTATGGCAATCATACCCATCTCGTCTCGGTGAATGGTGAAAGCCAAAGCATTCGCGTTGTTGCCGGTGGCAAGGTTGATACCCATGACCGGGCCGGCGTCTATGGCCCGCATCTGAGCTTTGCCCCGCTCTGGCTCTATCTGCGTGAGACGCCGCGGACCAAACCGGGCAAGACAATCCGGGAGCTAGGCAAAAGCCTGGAAGGGGAAAACGAACTGGCGAAAATGCATGACCTGATGGGCAAGCTCCACGCTCTGATGCAGTTCCAGCCGGATGCGACTTCGACCGCGACCACGGCGGAGGAGGCGTTGGAGGCCAGAGCCGGGGTCTGTCAGGATTACGCCCATATCTTCATCGCCGCCGCCCGCGTGATGGGCATTCCGGCCCGCTATGTCTCTGGCTATCTGATGATGGAAGGGCGAACAGAGCAGACGGCAACGCATGCCTGGGCCGAGGTGTTTCTGCAGGGGCTGGGCTGGGTCGGCTTTGACGCCGCCAACAATATCTGCCCCAACGAACACTATGTCCGCCTGGCCTCCGGCCTCTGCTATAGCGATGCCGCGCCGATCTCCGGCATGCGCATCGGCGACGCCGGTGAAAGCATGAGCGTCAGCGTGCATGTGTCCGCTGAGGAGCTGTGAGGCTGAAGCTGCGTCTTGCGCCGTAGCAGAATGATCGCTGAACGATAAAAACACCGTGCGGGCTGCCCGCACGGTGTTTTCTTGCGATCAGAGCGTGGCCATGTCGATGACGAAGCGGTAGCGGACGTCGCTCTTCATCACGCGCTCATAGGCCTTGTTGATGTCCTTGATGTCGATGGTCTCGATATCGGCGGTGATGTTGTGTTTGCCGCAGAAATCCAGCATCTCCTGGGTTTCCTTGATCGAGCCGATCATCGAGCCGGCAAGGTTGCGGCGGGCAGGGATCAGGGAAAAGGCATGAACCGGAACCGGATGTTCCGGTGCGCCGACCAGAACCATGGTGCCGTCCACCTTCAGCAGGCTCAGATAGGCATTCCAGTCGATGCCAGTGCTGACCGTGCAGACGATCAGATCGAAGGTATTCGCCAGTGTCTTGAAGGTTTCTACGTCGGAGGTGGCGTAATAGTCCTTTGCGCCAAATTTCAGCCCGTCTTCCTTCTTTGAGAGCGACTGGCTGAGCACGGTGACGTCCGCGCCCATGGCTGCGGCAATCTTCACGCCCATATGGCCGAGGCCGCCCATGCCGAGAATGGCGACCTTCTTGCCAGGACCCGCTTTCCAGTGCGACAGGGGCGAATAGAGTGTGATGCCGGCGCACAGCAGCGGCGCTGCCTTGTCGAGCGGCAGATTGTCCGGGATGGACAGAACATAGCCTTCCTTGACAACGATGCTGTCGGAATAGCCGCCTTGAGTTGGCGTTTTGCCATCGGCCTCAACGGAATTATAGGTCTGCACCAGACCTGGCAGATATTGCTCGATATCGACATCCCGGCTTTGGCAATGCACGCAGGAATCGACAAAACAGCCGACGCCGACATGGTCGCCGACCTTGTATTTCGTCACTTTGGAGCCGACGGCGGTGACGATCCCGGCAATCTCATGGCCAGGCACCATGGGATAGGTGGAAAAGCCCCATTCATTGCGGGCCTGATGGATGTCCGAATGACAGACACCGCAATATTTGATCGAGATGACGACATCGTCTTCATTCGGCTCACGACGCTCGAATGTAAAAGGCTCCAGCGGCTTGCTGGCGTCGGTTGCGGCATAACCCTTGGCGATCGGCATGGGAAATCCTTTCGGAATAAGAGGGGCGACGTTTATGGCAACGGATAGGCAAAACGCCGCCGGGAGGATGGCGTTCACCTGCATCATCAAGCAATGCAGAAAACGCCGGAACATGATGGTGTGAGGTTCCGCAAACCTTTCAGGTCACGGAACCGGATGATAGTGACGTGAGCCTGACAGCCGCAGATCTGCGGAGAGGCCGGTTCACCTTAAAGCACATTGCGGCTCATCAGCCTCATGCAACGTGCTTTAAGTCTTTGATTTATCGCATGTACGTTATCACTTCATTGAGGACAATGAAACGCGACATGCTTTAGGATGGGTGCAATGTCAAAGAGACCAGGGCCTTGTCTTCCACCTCTCTTTGCTTATGCGAAACGTTATGTAGGGTATTCTTGCTCAATCTCAAGATGCTTCTTGATCTTGTCGAAGCGGCATGAACCGGTCTCATTGCTTTTCGGCAATCATTCACGGCACGATATGGCTTGAAAAAAAAGCGCGGAGCTATAACGCGCTCAATCCTATGCATAATTTTCTTCTCACAGTCTGCCCGGCTGCGCGAATTATGAGAGGAGCAGGCTTTGACAAATCGATGATTTCATGGTCGATGATGGGCAGCTTCTGCGGTTTCGGCGTGGGGCTGGATTGTGAAAGGGCGTTCGGGTGGAACAGGATGTGTTTGTGGAGCGGTTCGGCGGCGTATTCGAACATTCGCCGTTTATTGCCGCGCGGGCATATGAAGCCGGTCTGATTGATGAGCCTTTGACGGTCGAAAGTGTTCACGACGCTTTATCTGCCATTTTCCGAACCGCCAGCCCTGATGAAAAACTTGGGGTGCTGCGCGCCCATCCGGATCTTGCTGGCAAGCTTGCCATCGCTGGCGAACTGACCGAAGACAGCCGCAATGAACAGGCCGGTGCCGGCCTTGATCGGTTGAGTGCGGATGAGCATGGCAGGTTCACCGCATTGAACAGTGCCTATACCGAAAAATTCGGCTTTCCGTTCATTATCGCCGTCAGGGGGCTGACCAAGGACGATATTTTGTCGGCTTTTGAAAGCCGCATTGGCAATGCGGCCGAAACTGAGTTTGCCACAGCTTGCCGTGAGGTCGAAAAGATCGCTCGTCTCCGATTGACGAGCCTTCTTCCCGGCTGATCACTGTTTGGGCTCGTTTTCCGCCTCGCGGATTGCGTCTTCATGATACCAGCTAGCCGAGCCGCTTTCATAAATGACGGGCGTGACCTTATTCATGCGCTCGCGCATCTGGCGCAGCTTTTCCGGATTCTGAATAGGGAACTGGTATATTTTTGCCTCGACCCGACCAAGGCTTGTCGTCGTTGCCATCGCCTCTGCCTTCCTCATGTTGCCGAGCTCCTCCGCCCGGATCATCACTCTGCCATGAAATGCCGATGTTTGCACATCAAAAGTGCAGCTTGCTTAAAAAAAGAACATTTCCTGCGGTTCAATTTGCTGTGCAAACGGGCAGTCATGACTTTGTCGCCCACATTTCTGTCGATTGCCTCCAACGGGCGCCGATAGAATTCGTTCCTTTAGCATGTTATAAAAGCGTTAAAAAGCTGTCCTTTTCAGGCGCTAGAGGCGGAATGACTGCCGTTGTCTGTTAAAAAAACCGAGTTGGATGCGGGTTTGGCACGCTTCCTGCTTTTCATATATCGATCGCCGGGCTGCCGGAGAATCACCATCAGGTTGCCTCCCTTTGGGGGCTGGACTTATGAGAGATCGACAATGACGAAGTACAAGCTCGAGTATATCTGGTTGGACGGTTACAAGCCGGTTCCCAACCTGCGCGGCAAGACCCAGGTCAAGGAATTTGCAGAATTCCCGACGCTGGAACAGCTCCCTCTCTGGGGCTTTGACGGCAGCTCCACCATGCAGGCCGAAGGCCACAGCTCCGATTGCGTGCTGAAGCCGGTTGCCTGCTATCCTGATCCGGCCCGCACCAATGGCGTTCTCGTCATGTGCGAAGTCATGATGCCCGATGGCGTTACCCCGCACTCCTCCAACAGCCGTGCAACCATCCTCGACGACGAAGATGCATGGTTCGGCTTCGAGCAGGAATATTTCTTCTACGAAAACGGCCGCCCGCTCGGTTTCCCGGAACAGGGTTATCCGGCGCCTCAGGGTCCGTATTACACCGGCGTCGGCTTCAAGAATGTCGGCTCGATCGCTCGCGAAATCGTTGAAGAGCATCTCGACCTCTGCCTCGCTGCCGGTATCAACCACGAAGGCATCAATGCCGAAGTGGCCAAGGGTCAGTGGGAATTCCAGGTGTTCGGCAAGGGTTCCAAGAAGGCTGCCGACCAGATCTGGATGGCACGCTATCTGCTGCTGCGTCTTTGCGAAAAATACGGCATCGATGTTGAGTTCCACTGCAAGCCGCTCGGCGACACCGACTGGAACGGCTCGGGCATGCACTGCAACTTCTCGACGAAATATATGCGTGAAGTTGGCGGCAAGGAATATTTCGAAGCCCTCATGGCTGCTTTCGCCAAGAACTGGAAAGAGCATATCGACGTTTACGGCCCGGACAACCACCTGCGCCTGACCGGCAAACACGAAACCGCTCCGTGGAACAAGTTCTCCTATGGCGTGGCCGACCGTGGCGCTTCGATCCGCGTTCCGCATTCCTTCGTCAATAACGGTTATCGCGGTTACCTCGAAGACCGTCGTCCGAACTCCCAGGGCGACCCCTACGCCATCGCTTCGCGCGTTCTGGCAACGATTGCCGAAGTGCCTGCAGCCGCTTCTGCTGCCGCTTGAGGCATCGATATCTTGTGAATCTCAACGCCAGCGTTTGACGCTGGCGTTTTTGCGTCTTGAAAATGGCGCTTGATGCTTTTGATGCATCTGTATGAAGTGATGTTTCAGTGCATTATCCCGAGAAAAGGGTGGAGCAATTTTCCGTCCGCAAATACGTAAAAACAAACAGTTAGAATGTTTCAGCGTTTCCGTGACGTGCTGAGGCAGTCTAAATCTTTATTTTTACATAATAATTTTATCGTCCCGTTTCATTCCTGTCGAATTATGCTCTATGATCGCGATTTTGGACGTGTCTGCAAAAGCCTGCTTCCTGATCTTCCGTTTTGCTTATGAAGATTGAAGCAAACCTCTCTGATTTGAAGATGTCACTCATCATGATTGAAACCCTGCCCATCCGCCCCCTGACAGCAGAAGCCTTTGCGCCATTTGGCGAGGTCATCGAAGCCGATCCTTCGCGGATGCGGTTGATCAATGGTGGCACAACCGAACGGTTTCATGCACTGGCAAGCCCTGATATCGTGGGCGAGGGCGCCCGGATCATTCTCAATATCTTTCGCGGCCAGCCGCGCCGGTTTCCCTATCAGATCACCATGATGGAACGGCACCCGTTGGGCAGCCAGAGTTTTTCGCCGCTGTCTGGCCGTCCCTTTCTGGTGGCAGTGTCGCCGGATGAGGAGGGCCGTCCCGGTCGGCCGCTTGTCTTTCTGGCCGGGCCGCATCAGGGGGTGAATTACGGTCGCAATGTCTGGCATCATCCGCTGATGGCCCTTTGTGAAACCAGCGATTTTCTGGTTGCCGACCGGGATGGACCGGGTAACAATCTGGAAGAGTTTTTCTTCGATCAGCCCTTTATTGTTCAGGAGCCGTCCATATGACCGGTCTGACGACACATGTTCTCGATACAGCCCTCGGCAAGCCCGCTGAAGGCTTACGCATCCAGTTGATGCGGATGACCGGCGAGGCGGCGCAACTGATCAGCACCGTTTTCACCAATGAAGATGGCCGCATTGATGGTGGCCCGCTTTTGTCCGGCGACAGTTTTCGCGCCGGGGAATATCAGCTGCTGTTTTATGCGGGGGATTATCTGAAAGCCAAGGGGTTTCCGCTGCCGGACCCGGCCTTTCTCGATATCATTCCCATCCGTTTCGGTATTGCCGATGAAAGCGCGCATTATCATGTGCCTCTGCTTCTGTCGCCTTATGGCTATTCGACCTATCGGGGCAGTTGATCATGCGATTTGCTGCGATTGCCGATATTCATGGAAATTGCCTCGCTCTTGAAGCGGTGCTGGCCGATATTCTGGCTGCGGGTATAGCTTATGATCATATCGTCAATCTCGGAGACTGTTTTTCCGGGCCGTTGGAGGCGGGGCGCTGTGGCGATCTCCTGCTATCGCTTGAACTTGTCACCGTGCGTGGCAACCATGATCGTTATCTGATCGAGCAGAACCGGAGCGCCATGCATGAGTCCGATGCCGAGGCTTACGATCAGTTGTCGCCTCGGCATCTGACATGGCTGAAAACTCTGCCAATAACGGCAGTCTGGCGCGATACGGCGTTTCTCTGCCATGCAACACCGGGAAAAGATGATCTCTATTGGCTGGAGAGCGTCAGCCAAGAGGGGTTGGTGCATCTTAAACCGCAGGCCGAGATTGAGGCTTTGGCGAAAGGTGTTGAGCAGGAGCTGATCCTCTGTGCCCATTCCCATCTGCCACGTGCAGTCCGCTTGGCCGATGGGCGGCTGATCGTCAATCCCGGCAGCGTCGGTTGTCCGGCCTATGATGATGACGTTCCCCTTTATCATAAGGTGGAGACGGGAACGCCGATGGCTTCTTACGCGCTTGTGGAAAAGCAAGAGGATCAATGGACAGTGACTTTCCGCCTCGTGCCTTACCATCATCTCGACATGGCAAGGCTTGCCGCCGGGCGTGGCCGCAAGGATTGGGCCAGCGGCCTCGCAACGGGTTGGCTTTCCTGATCGTCTCGTTTCAAAGCTTTGCAATGACGCAGGCGCGCTTTGCACATTGCCCACAGGATGCTGTAAAACCCATGGGGCAAAAGGGGACGACTGAGGCATCATGCGACTGCTGATCGTGGAAGACAATCATGAACTGGCCGACTGGCTGGCCAAGGCGTTGACGCAGGCGCATTATCAGGTTGACCTTGCCCATGATGGCGAAGAGGCCGATCATCTTCTGGCGGTGGCCGATTATGCCGCTGTGGTGCTTGATCTGTCCTTGCCGAAAATCGATGGGATGACGCTTTTGAAACGCATCCGGCGGGCCGGGCGCAAGGTGCCGGTGATCATCCTGACCGCCAACGCCTCGCTCGACGGGCGGGTGGCGGGGCTTGATTCCGGGGCAGACGATTATCTCGCCAAGCCCTTCGAGCTGGCTGAGCTTGAGGCGCGTCTCAGGGCTGTGATCCGCCGCGGTCACGATCTCGCCAGCCCCGAAATCGCTGTCGGCGATCTGACGCTGGACAGCGCCACGCGGCAGTTTTCCCTGAAAAACGAGGTCTTGTCTCTCACCCCGCGTGAACAATCTGTGCTGGAACATCTGATGCTGAAGGCGGGCAGCACCGTCACCAAGGCCAGTCTGATGGATAGTGTCTTCGGCTTCGATGCCGAGACCGATCCGGGCGCCATCGAGATCTATGTGCACCGGCTGCGCAAGAAGCTGGAAGGTGGCAATGTCGAGATCGCTACCCTGCGCGGGCTCGGTTACCTGCTCAGGGCGGTTTAAGGCGGATGACGGCGCTGATGCTTGCTCTGCGGCAAACGCTTTACCGGCTGCGCCACAGTCTCAGAGTGCAATTGCTGGCGATGATCATGGTGACGCTGCTCGGCGTCGTTGCCTTCAATCTGTACAGTGCGCTCATCCAGGCGCGGGCAACGGCCAGTCTGGTCAGCGACAACATGCTGCTGAGCTCTGCCCGGATGATTGCCGAGGCGGTGCGCACCGATGCCGATGGTCATGTTGCGGTGGATATTCCGCCTGCTGCGCTGGAAATCTTCGATACCGGCTATGGCGACCGGGTCTATTATCGGGTCACCACTGTCTGGGGTACGCTGGTTGCAGGCTATGCCGAGCTGAAAGAGCCGCAAAAGCCGGGGCATGGCGAGACCATGTTGTTTCGCAACGTCAATGTGCGCGCCTTGAGCCTTGAACATCCGCTGGCGGGGCTGGGGGCATCGGCCTCCGTCACCGTGACAGTGGCGGTGACGCGGCTCGGTGAAGAGGCGATGCGCAACCGGCTCTGGCTGGCAGACCTCAAGGGACAGATCCTGCTGGTCATCGTTGCCGGCATCGTCACGGTCTTCGGGCTGCAATTCGGTCTCTCCCCGGTTTTCAGACTGCGCGATGCCGTGCGCGCCCGCCGCCGCGATCAGCTTGAACCTTTCGATGACCATCTCGTTCAAGGTGAATTGCGCCCACTGGTTCAGGCGTTGAACGATTATATGACGCGGGTGCAGCGGCAGATGGCGGCACAGCGCCGTTTCGTCGCCAATGCAGCGCATCAGCTGCGCACGCCGTTGACGCTTTTATCCACCCAGGCCAGCTATGCCGCGCGCGAAACCGATGCGGATCGGCGAGACGAGGCGTTGCAGGCGCTGATCCGTTCCACACGACAGGTGACGCGGCTGGCCGAACAGCTTCTGACCCTGACGCGCGCCGAACCCGGCAGCCGCGCGCCTCGCGCCGAACGGGTTGATATGGCCGATGTGGCGCGTCAGGTGCTCGAAGCCCGCGCCGAAGAGGCGCTGAGGGCCGGCATCGATATCGGCCTTGATGCCGATGAGGCCGCGTTCGTCACGGGTGACGGCACCATGCTGAAGGAAATGCTGGTCAATCTGGTCGATAATGCGCTGCGCTACACGCCTGCGCCCGGTACGGTAACGGTGGTGGTGGCTCCGCTTGGATCGGAGGTGGTGCTCAAGGTGGAAGACAGCGGCCCCGGTATTGCCGAGGCAGAACGCGAACAGGTGTTCGAGCGCTTTTACCGCATCATCGGCACCAAAGCCGAAGGCAGCGGCCTTGGCCTTGCCATCGTCAAGGAAGTGGTGGATGGCGCAGGCGGCACGGTATCGCTCGGCACGTCGGGCGAGGGCGGGCTGAAGGTGGAGGTGAGGTTGCCGAAAGCGGTGTGAGTTAACAACAGTCATTCAAACGCCATCATTTTATCTATCGGCAAAGGATCTGGGTGTGAAAATGAAAGGCGATGATATTTTTTGCCGTATTGCCAAAAGGCAGTCTTCAGCCTCGATCGTGCTGGAGACCGAGCACTTCATCTGCATTTTCCACTCAAGCCTGATGTTTACGGCCATAGCCTGATCGTCAGTAAGGAACATTACAGGGATATTCGAGATTGCCCGCGGAACTGGATTTTGATCTGCTGGCGACCATCCAGACGCTTTTCGAGCATTATACTGCGCGGCTTGAAGCAAGAGGGTTCAACCTTCTTAATGCAAATGGTCAATCGGCTGAGCAATCCGTTGATCATCTGCATTTTCATTTTCTGCCACGCTTTCCAGAGGATGGGATCAAGGCATGGCCAATTCTATCGAGCGTGGATTTTGATTCTGTCGCATAGTTTAAACGACTGGTTGGTACACAGGAGTGAAGCGTGATGTCGATTGTTCGTTCAATCGATAACATATGCGGCTTGGCAAAAGTCAAAAGCAATATCGATAACTGTATCGCAGAGTGTCGATCCTAAACGCGGTTAAGTTTTTGTAGAATTGCGTCCGTAAGCGTTTAGCTTTGGCTTACGATGAAGATTCATGCTCATTTGTATCTTTTATGTTTTTACGCATTTCCGGACGGAAAACCGCTATGCATTTTTCCTGGAAATGCTCTAACTGGCATTACCAAATACTGAACGCTGTCGGTGATTATGACGATGCAAGCTTTGAACATAATTGACATGATCAAGCTGGAACTTCAGCCTGGTGAAACCATAAGATGGGCTGGGAAGCCAAAATTCGGACCGGTCTTGAGGTGGGGCTTGGGGCCAATCATGATAAGTTTTATTCCAATTGGAATCACGTCTCGGGAAGTTTTTCAGCTTTTAGAGCGTATAAGCATCGGCAAAGGTCCACGCGTTGGAGAGTCTTACAACGAAATTGTAACTCATGTGGTTGCTTGTTTTTTCTTCTTTTTCGGCTGCTACTCTATTGCAACGGCCATATTAAAAATCATAGAAATGTCGCAGGCTGCTTACGCTGTTACGGACCGACGGGTTCTTATTGTTTCTCATCTGTTTCATAAACGGGTGCGGGCCTTTGCTCCCACAAGCATCAACACTGTTGAAATTTTACAGAAATCCGATGGTTCCGGGACAGTTACTTTTCGTCGGGATGTCGTAAGTGGCGACGATGGGCATGTTGTCGTCAAGTTGGATTTAGTCGGTGTCGATGATGTTGCAAACGTAGCGCGAGAGATTGAAAGACTGAGGTTATCAGTGCAGCAAAGCTCGTCCCTTCGTTGATAAAAACCGCCCGCAACATCTGTTGCGAACGGTTTTCTTATTGCCGACCAGAAGCAAGTTGCGGACAACTTACCTCAATGCGTATCGAGGCTCTGCTGCGGGCGCCATTTGGCCAGACGATTTTCGACGATCGTCATCACATATTCGGCGGCGAGCGTGACCACCATGACCAGCACGATGGCGGCGAACATGCCGGCGGCGTCGAAGGTGCCCTTGGCAATCGAGATCAACTGGCCGATGCCGAAGCGGGCGCCGACGAATTCACCGACGATGGCGCCGATGATGGCGAAGCCGAAGGAGACGTGCAGACTGGCGAAAATCCAGCTCATGGCCGAGGGAATGACCACGGTGCGCGTCACCTGCCAGTCGGAGGCGCCGAGAATACGGGCGTTGGCAATCATGTCGCGGTCGGCTTCACGCACGCCCTGAAAGGCATTGGCGAAAACGACGAAGAAAACCATGATGAAGGCGAGCGCCACTTTCGAGGCAAGGCCAAGGCCCATAATCATGATGAAGATCGGCGCCAGAACCACGCGCGGGATCGAGTTGATCGCCTTGATATAGACGGAGAAAACATCCGACAGCATCTGGTTGCGGCCAAGGCCGATGCCGATGACCACACCGGCGATCGAACCGGTAAAGAAGCCGATCAGCGCCTCTTCCAGCGTGATGCCGAGATTATACCAGAGCGAGCCTTCCGTGGTGCCATTGAGCGCCCAGTCATAGAGGCGCTCGGCCACCGCTGTGGGGCTGGCATAGAAGAAGGGATCGATCCACTGCTGGTCTGAGGCGATCTGCCAGAGTCCGAGGGTGAGGACCAGAATGGCGATCTGCCAGAACAGCACCATCTGTTTGCGCCGCTTGATCGCTTTCAGTGCTGCAGCCTCGATTTCCTTGTCGGATGTGCCGGCGCGGAAGGTGGTGGCGGTGGGGTTTTGCAAGGTAACGTCTGCCATGTTCTCCTCCCTCAGGCCGCTTCGCTGGCGCGGCGATAGCTGGTTTCAACCTCCTGACGGAGATCCTCCCAGATGGTCTTGCAATGCTCGATAAAGGCCTGTTCGTAACGGATTTCCGAGACGACGCGCGGACGCGGCAGGTCGATCTTGTAGACCGATTTTACCGTTGCCGGACCGGCTGTCAGCACATAGATCTTGTCGGCCAGCGCCACGGCTTCCTCAAGGTCATGGGTGACGAAGACGACCGAGGCCTGACGCTCTGCCCAGAGCTTCAGAAGCTCCTCATGCATCACCGTGCGGGTCTGCACGTCGAGCGCCGAGAAAGGCTCGTCCATCAACAGGATTTCCGGCTCGTTGATGAAGGTCTGGGCCAGCGCCACGCGCTTTCTCATGCCGCCGGAAAGCTGGTGTGGATAGTGATGCAGGAACTTGCTCAAGCCGACGCGGGCGAGCCAGTCCTTGGCGGATTTTTCCGCCTCAGCCTTCGACTTGCCGCGAAACAGCGGGCCGGCCATGACATTGTCGATGACATTCTTCCACGGAAACAGCGCATCCTTCTGGAAGGCGAAGCCGACGCGGCGGTCGATGCCGTTGACCGGGCCGCCCATCAGCCGCACTTCGCCGGCGCTGGGCTTGGCAAGGCCGGTGACGAGGTTGAGCGTGGTGGACTTGCCACAGCCGGTCGGGCCGACGACAGCGACGAATTCGCCGCGCTCCACCGTCATGTTGAAATCTTTCAGCGCCGTCAGCGTCTTGCCGGTCGGAGAGACGAAGCGGCGGGTCACATTGATGAGTTCGATAGCCGGGCTACGGCTCTGTTCCATGGCCATAGGTCATCCTTTCGGCGGGAACGCCCGCAGAGGAAAAATAAGGATCGAAATGAAGGATGGGCCACCGCTTGTTCTGCGGCGGCCCTGTGTCTTACTTGGCGTTCTTGACGAATGCGGTCGTATAGGTCTTGGCAAGGTCGATCTGCTTGCCCTTGACGTTTTTCGAGAATTCGGAAAGCACGGCAAGAACCGTCTTCGGGCCATCTTCCGGCATCACGCCGTCGGGCGTGAACATGCCTTTGCCCGCGTCAAGCGCCTTGATATAACCTTCCTTGTCGCCGACATAGAAATCCTTGGGCATCTTGTCGGCGATTTCGGCAGCCGAATGCGTGTGGATATAGTGCAGCGTCTTGACGAAGGCGTTGGCGAGCTTCTGGACCTCGTCCTTATGGGCGTTGACCCATGAGGTTTCCATATAAAGCGAAGCGGCCGGATAGGTGCCGCCCAGAGCTTCGCGGGTCTTGTCCACGGTGCGCAGATCGACCAGAACCTTGGCTTCGCCGGTTTTCACCATGCGCGAAATCGTCGGTTCCGTGGTCATGCCGCCCTGAATCTGGCCCTGCTGCATGGCAGCGATGAAGGTGCCGCCCGCGCCAACCGGAAGGGTGACGATGTCGCCGGGCTTCAGGCCCGCCTTGGCGGCCATGTAAAGCGTCAGAAAATTGGTCGAAGAGCCGAGGCCGGTGACGCCGAGCGTCTTGCCCTTGAAATCGGCAAAGGTCTTGATGTCCGGGTTTTTCGCCGAGACCAGCTCAACCTCGCCCGGGGCCTGGCTGAATTGCACGACGGATTCGACATATTTACCCTTGGCCTGCAGATCGACGCAGTGATCGTAAAAACCGACAACGCCCTGAACCGCGCCGGCCAGCAGCTGGTTTTCCGCATCAACACCGGCCGCTTCGTTCAGAAGCTCGACATCAAGGCCTTCTTCCTTGAAATAGCCGAGGCTTTCGGCAAGCTTTGCCGGCAGATAGATCTGCTTCTCATAACCGCCGACCATGATTGTGATCTTGTCGGCAGCGTGCGACAGGGTGGTCGTCGCCATCAGGCTTGCGGCTGCGGCAAGGGTCAGGGACATCGAACGCAGGATTGCGCGTCTGGAACGCATGAAGAGCCTCCTCTTGTTGTCTTGCAGTGTCTTGCCATCATCTCTGCCAGAATTGGCAGCACAGGCTCGACATGCCTCTCTCTCAAACAGTATGCATGGCGCCAGCCTCTGCTGGCGTCTCCTCCACGATACGTGAATGCAAGATTAACAAGGCAAGCTTTCAGTCAGCTTTCAGTCAGCCGTCTTCCCTCAATTTTTAAGGCTTGCTGGCCACACCCGCCACATAGGTTTCCACCACTGAGCGGTCGTCGCCCAATGTTTGCATCAGAAACAGCTCTTCCGTCAGGCTGTTCACGGCCTCCATTTTCAAGGCCATGGCAGGCGTTGCCGCAGCGTTAAGCACCACGAGATCGGCCTCGGTTCCAGCCTCCAGCGTGCCGATACGGTCAGAGAGCGAAAGTGCTTCGGCATTACCGAGGGTCATATGATAGAAGCTTTCCAGCGGGTTCAGCCGTTCTCCCAGCAATTGCTGGATCTTGTAGGCTTCATCCAGCGTTTTCAGCATGGAATAGCTGGTGCCGCCGCCGATATCGGTGGCAAGTGCCACGCGCACCGGCTTTTCGCGTCTCTGGATCGCTTTCAGCGGAAACAGGCCGGAGCCGAGGAAAAGGTTTGATGTCGGGCAATGCACCGCGACCGAACCCGTCTCCGACAATGCATCCGCCTCCCGCGCCGAAAGATGGATGGCGTGCCCGAAGAGGGTTTTCGCCCCCAGGAGGCCGTAACGGGCATAAACATCCGTATAGTCGATTGACTCCGGGTAAAGGCTGGCGGTGAAGTCGATTTCCTCACGGTTTTCGGAAAGATGCGTCTGGATGTGCAAGTCCGGGTATTCGTAAGCCAGTGCCTGCGCACGCTCCATCTGTTCCGGCGTCGAGGTGATGGCGAAACGTGGCGTGATCGCCACCATGTTGCGCCCGCGCCCATGCCAGCTTTCGATCAGTTCCTTCGTCTCGTCATAGCCGGATTGCGGCGTATCGAGCAGGCCTTGCGGCGCGTTGCGGTCCATCATCACCTTGCCGGCGATCATGCGGGTGCCGCGTCTGGCGCTTTCGGCAAAGAAGGCATCGGCAGAGGTCTTGTGCACCGAGCAATAGGCCACCGCCGTCGTCGTGCCCTGTCGCAGGAACTCGTCGAAGAAATGGCGGGCAATACGCTCGGCATGGGCGGTTTCGACGAACCGGCATTCCTCGGGAAAGGTGTAGGTGTTCAGCCATTCCAGCAGATTGGCGGCATAGGAGCCGATCACCTGCATCTGCGGAAAATGCACATGGCAGTCGATGAAGCCGGGCAGGATCAGATGCGGGCGATGATCGATCTCGTTGACGGCCTCTCCGGCCTCGGCTTTCACCGCGTCATAGGCGCCGGATGCGAGGATCAACCCGTTTTCCATCAGCACCGCACCGTCGCTTTCATAAAGATAGCTGTCGCAGTCATCGAGGCCAAGCGGGGCGCGGCGGAAGGAGAGGAGGCGGCCGCGAACAAGGGTTTTGGTCATTCTATCTTGCCTTTATGGCGCTCTCATACCAAGCGGTGAGAAGGGCGCGGTCTTTCGGGGTGACATCGGTGACATTGCCGGGCGGCATGGCGTGGCTCAATCCTGCTTCCAGATAGATCTCGCGGGCATGGGCGGCAATCTCTTTATCGGTGTCGAATTTGACGTTTTTCGGCGGGAAGGTCAGCCCCTCCCAGACAGGATCTGCCGCATGGCACATGGAGCAGCGCGCCTGAACCACGCTTTTGGCCGCAGCAAAATGCGGATCGGCGAGGAATTTCTCCTGCATTGGCGAAAGCGAAGAGAACGTGCCTTCATCCGGGCGTTTTGCCGTCGACAGCCACATGATGGCGATGAAGATGACCACCGTCACCATCCAGGTCCACAGCGGACGGCCCTTGCGGGCATGCACGGTGTTGAACCAGTGGCGGATGGTGACGCCCATCAGGAAGACCAGCGCGGCGATGATCCAGTTGTACATCGTGGCAAAAGCCAGCGGATAGTGGTTCGACAACATGAAGAACACCACCGGCAGCGTCAGGTAATTGTTGTGCAGCGAGCGCTGCTTGGCGATGCGGCCATATTTCGGGTCGGGCGTGCGGCCCGCGATCAGATCGGCCACCACTACGCGCTGGTTCGGCATGATGATGAAGAAGACGTTGCCCGTCATGATCGTCGCGGTAAAGGCGCCGAGATGGAGAAAGGCGGCGCGACCGGTAAACACATGGGTATAGCCCCAGGCCATGGCGACCAGCAGGATATACAGCAGGATCATCAGCCCCCAGGTGTTGCGGCCAAGCGGGGATTTGCACAAAAGATCATAAATGATCCAGCCGATGGCAAGCGAGGCCAGCGACAGGCCGATCGCTTCGGGCTGGGAAAGCGGCAGCACATGGCGATTGATCAGAAAAAGATCGGCTCCGCCATAATAGACAAGGCAGAGCATGGCAAAACCGGAGAGCCAGGTGAAATAGCTTTCCCATTTGAACCAGGTCAGATGCTCCGGCATGGAGGCGGGCGCGACCAGATATTTCTGGATATGGTAAAAGCCGCCGCCATGCACCTGCCATTCTTCGCCATAGGCTCCTTCCGGCAGTCCCGGACGCTTCACCAGACCGAGATCGAGCGCGATGAAATAAAAGGACGAGCCGATCCAGGCAATGGCGGTCACCACATGCAGCCAGCGCACGGCAAAGGTCAGCCATTCCCAGGCCACGGCATAATCATACATTGCGAACCCCTGTTGTTTTTATAGGATCAACCCAACGGATGACATTGCAAAATCCGAAAGCCGAAGGAAAGGGTGGATTGCTGTTGCGATGCAAAAATTTACTGTTTCTCAAGGCTACGGTTCAAAAGACAATGTTTTCCGCCTCCAGCCCCTCTATCAGGGGTGTCAGGTGGGGTCGGTAATGTTCCGTCTTCCTGTCGACGCCGCTATAAAGGCCCTTGCGGACCTGAGCGGAGCTCAGGGTGAGAATAGGCCGTTCCGTCTGGTGAAAGTCGAGGCAGCGCTGATCCCAGTCGAGGCCGCAAAAGGCCAGCAGGCGGCGGGTTTCGCCGTGCTGATCCTGTGTCAGCCCTTCATAGGACAATTCCATCACATCGTCGGGGAAAAGACGTTGCCAATGGGCCGTCAGCCGGCGTTCACCGGCCATATAGCGGGCGGTCTCGGCGAGATCGTAGGAATATTGCATGCCCTGGCTGGAAAAATAGGTGGAGTAGAGCGCAAAGCCGTTGGCGAGCGCATTGCGGCGGGTGACGATGATTTTCGCCCGCGGAAACATCAGTTTTATAAAACCGACCCAGAGGAAATTGACCGGCATCTTGTCGGTCATGCGCGGTGTTTGCCCGGCCTTTCGCCGCACCGGGGTGATATAGGCGGTGGCGGCGGCGGCAAGATCGGCGGGGGTGATGGCCGCGCGCGGCTTGAGCCGTTTCCTGTCCGGCGCGAAGACGTGATCGAGCATCCGGTAGCTCAGGCTTTCCAGCTCGCCCGCGCCGAAAACATCCGGATGGCTGGCAAGGATCTGCTCGGTCAGGCTGGTGCCGGAGCGTGGCAGGCCGACGATGAAGATCGGCGCTTCGTCGCCTGACTGCATTTTTGCCTGCATCTCGGCCAGCCAGTCGGGGGTGAACAGCGCCTCCAGTTCCAGCATCAAAACGAGATCGTCCTCAACGCGATAATCGGCAAATTGCGCCCGGCGCAGGCGGTTGGCCTCTTGCAGATAGCGGAAGCCGTCGTCGTAACGCTTGGTGTCATGGCAGGCCTTGGCCAGCGCGAAGCCGAGCTTGACCCGCTGGTCGGAGCCTTGCGGCAGGCGGGCAAACAGGGCTTCCATGCCGGAAAGCACCGGGTCTCCTGCCTGCCAGGTCAGCAACATGCCGTAGAGCAGACAGGTTTCGACATGGGCGGGGTTGAGGGTCAGCGCGCGTCGATAGGCGGCTTTCGCCTCTTCCAGCCGGCCAAGACCCTGAAGCGCCTGGCCGGTGTAAAACTGCGCATTGAGATTGTCGGGATGGGCTTCTGCTGCCTTTTGCGCCAGCGTCAGGCCCTCGGCAAAGGCTCCAGCCATCAGATAGCCGAAGGCCTGTTCGCAAAGCGCCTCCGGCTGGGTCGGATCGAGCGCAAGCGCCGCCTGATAGGCCTCGACCATGGCGGCATGATTGCCGAGCCGTTTGTAACAACCGGCAAGGGCGGCAAGCTGACCGGCATCGGCAAGACCTGCCTTTTTCAGTGGCTCAAGGGCCGTACAGACGCTTTGCCAGTCGCCAGCGGCAAGTGCCATCTCGGCCAGACGGCGGCTGAGGTCTGCATCGGGGCGGATCGACAACGCCTGCGCCAGAAGGCTGCGTGCGCCTGCGCCATCGCCGCAGGTCAGGCAAAGTTCGGCCAGGTCCTGAGCGCCTTTTGCCGCCATCTCGGTCAGGGCCTTGACCTTCTCACGGTCTTCGTCTGTGCGGGCCTCGTCCTTGTCTCCAGCCAGTTGCTGCGCAAGCGCGATGAGCGGCGCGATCTTCTGTTTCTGTTCGTTGATTTTTTCGGCAAGACGCATGGGCACAGACATGAACTGAGAAAGATAGCAAAACTCTAAAGCGTTTGCCCTGTGTGAGCCTGTTCGTCCGCTAGATTTCTTGTTTGTCGTTTGTCTTATCGGAAAAACCGGGTTCCACTTTTTCCTGACAAACTCTGCTGCATAATTTTCACCTTAAATCGGGATCGATTTAAGGTGAAAATTATGCAGCAGATTAAAAGTGTTACAGCGACCTTTGTGCGCCATATTTGGCGCACGGCGCTGTAGGGTCGCGCAAGAGCCTCACCGCAAGCTCGGCTGCGACAAGGGCGGCAATCACCGCCGGGCGTTTATCCGTCAGCGGGCTTTGGCCGATGGGCATGGTCAGCCGTTGCAGGGCTTTGGCATCGCCGCCTTCGCGGGTGAACCAATGGGCAAAGGTCTGGCGTTTGCTCATCGAGCCGATCATGCCGACATAGGCAAGATCGTTTCGGGCAAGCGCTTCACGGGCAATCAGAAAATCCAGCGCATGGTCATGGGTGAGGATCACCGCCGCGCCGCCTTGGGGCAGGCGGGCAATCTCGGCTTCCGGCATGGCCGATAGATGGATGGAGAGACCCGCCGGTGCGGGAATGTCGGAAGGGGGGCGGCTGTCGATCAGCGTGGCGCGCAGGGGAAGTGGTTGCAAGGCGTGCGCCAGCGCCAGCCCGACATGGCCCGCACCGAAGATGAAGACCGCAGGTTTTGCCGCATCCTCTGCCGCAAGCTGCACCTCCAGTTGCCGCTGACGTTCAGGTGTCAACCGGACAAGCGAAAGCGAAACCCGCCCGCCACAACATTGACCGATCTCCGGCCCCAGCGGCACGGTCATGACGGTGCTGTCCAAACCCTCTTGCAGCATGGCGCGGGCCTGATCAATCGCCATGAATTCCAGCTGGCCACCGCCGATCGTGCCGTCCGTGCCTGTTTCGCTGACCAGCATGAAGGCGCCTTCTTCGCGCGGGGTGGAGCCTTTGGCCTTGGTTATGCGGATGAGGATTATCATTTGGCCACTCAGCAAGCAGCACCCCCCTCTGTCCTGCCGGACATCTCCCCCTCAGGGGGGGAGATCGGCAACACGCTCATGCCGTTTGTTCTTTTTGCCGTTTCACTTTTGTAAATGGCTCTTGGCATTCCTTTTTCGAGTGCCTCAACCCATTGATGTGTTTGAGATATTTGAAGCATCGTCAAAGAGCGAAGGCTGACGCATCTTCGAGCCTTGGTATCAAAGGGGGCTTGGCGATAAAGCCACTTCAATCTCCCCCCTTGAGGGGGAGATGTCCGGCAGGACAGAGGGGGGTATGCCAACCGACTACTCAAAATGGTCCATTCCAATCATGCGCAAAACATGCAAGCAAACATCATCAATCTTGTGCAAGACATCGTCATTGCCAAGCCGCAGAACTTTCCAGCCTAAAGTTTCAAGCTTTTGATTCCGAAGTGTATCCTTGGCAATGTGCCGGTCTAAACTGTGCGATGGTCCGTCAATTTCAACGATCAATTTATGATCGGGAAAGGCGAAATCTGCAATGAAGCCTGCAATCGGCATTTGTCGTCGAAAGCCTAACCCCATGAGCCTGTGCGCTCTCACGGCATTCCAGAATGTCAGCTCCGCTGCCGTCAAGTTTTTCCTCATCCGTTGAGCCTGACGGCGATGCCGGGTTGGAACCGAAAAATGCGGCATCAACGCATCTCTTTCAGCCGCTCCACCGCCATCAGCACCCGTTCCGGCGTGGCGGGCGCGTCGAGCCTTGGGCAATGACGATAATCGGCGACGCTTGCCACCGCCATGGACAGCGCTTCCAGCACCGAGATCGCCAGCATGAAGGGCGGTTCGCCCACGGCTTTGGAGCGGCCAATGGTCGGTTCGGCATTTTCCGACCAGTCTGCCAGTGTCACGTTGAAGATTTTCGGCCGGTCCGAGGCCAGCGGAATTTTATAGGTGGAGGGGGCATGGGTGCGCAAACGCCCCTTGTCGTCCCACCACAGCTCTTCCGTGGTCAGCCAGCCCATGCCCTGCACGAAGCCGCCCTCGATCTGTCCAATGTCTATGGCCGGGTTCAAGGATTTGCCGACATCGTGGAGAATGTCGGTGCGCTCGATCAGATATTCACCGGTCAGCGTATCGATGGTCACGTCCGAGCAGGAGGCGCCATAGGCGAAATAGTAAAAGGGCGTGCCGCGCCCTGCCGCCCGGTCCCAATGGATTTTCGGGGTCTTGTAAAAGCCGGCGGCAGAAAGCTGGACCCGGGCGAGATAGGCCTGCCGGATGAAATCGGCAAAGGCAATTTCGTCCCCGCCCACCGCGACGCGCCCCGGCAGAAAGCGTACGGCCTCCGGCGCGACGGCCCATTTTTCCGCGGCAAAGGCGATCAGCCGCTCCTTGATCTGGCGGGCGGCATCATAAGCCGCCATGCCGTTCAGATCCGAGCCGGAAGAGGCGGCCGTCGCCGAGGTGTTCGGCACCTTGCCCGTGGTGGTGGCGGTGATCTTTACCCGGTCGATATCCACCTGAAAGGCATCGGCCAGCACCTGCGCCACCTTGGTATAGAGGCCCTGGCCCATTTCCGTGCCGCCATGGTTGAGATGGATCGAGCCGTCCTGATAGACATGCACCAGGGCACCCGCCTGATTATAGGCGGTCATGGTGAAGGAAATGCCGAATTTCACCGGGGTGAGCGCAATGCCCTTTTTCAACACCGGGCTTTGTCGGTTGAACTCGATGATTGCCTGCCGCCGCGCCCGGTAATCGCTTGTCGCTTCCAGCTCATCGACGATGCGGGCGATGATATTGTCCTCAAGCGTCTGGTGGTAGGGTGTGACGTCGCGGCCCGAGCCGGGTGGGCCATAGAAATTCGCCTTGCGGATATCGAGCGGGTCCTTGCCGAGATGATAGGCGATTTCCTCGATCACCCTTTCGGCGCCCAGCATCCCCTGCGGCCCGCCGAAACCGCGAAAGGCGGTGTTGGATACGGTATGGGTTTTCAGCGGTTGCGAGGTCAGCTTCACATGCGGGTAGAAATAGCTCGAATCGCCGTGAAACAGCGCCCGGTCGGTGACGGGGCCGGAAAGATCGGAGGAATAGCCGCAGCGGGCGGCAAAATTGGCGTCGATGGCGTGGATTTTGCCGTCATCATCGAAGGCAACGTCGAAATCCATTTTAAAGTCATGCCGCTTGCCGGTGACGCTCATATCTTCGTCGCGGTCGGGCCGGAATTTCACCGCCCGGTTCAGCTTTTTCGCCGCCAGCGCCGCCAATGCGGCAAAGTGGTTGCCCTGGGTTTCCTTGCCACCAAAGCCGCCGCCCATGCGCCGCACATTCACGGTGATGGCATGGGAAGAAATATTGAGAACATGGCCGACGATATGCTGGATTTCCGACGGATGCTGGGTGGAGGACCATAAGGTGACATCATCATCCTCACCGGGAATGGCCAGCGCAATGTGGCTTTCCAGATAGAAATGCTCCTGTCCGCCAATGCGCATCGTGCTTTTCAACCGGTGCGGGGCGTTCGCCAGCTCTTCGTCCGGCGCACCGCGCTTCAGCACCATGCCGGGGGTCACGAGCGGCGCGCCGTTTTCCAGCGCACCGTCGATATCGCTCCAGAAGGGCAGGTCGCGATAAGTGACCTTTGCCAGCCGCGCCGCCGTGCGGGCGATTGCGCGGGTCTCGGCAATCACGGCAAAGATTGTCTGGCCGTGAAACTCAACCTTATTCTTGGCAATCAGCGGCTCGTCATGGCGACCGCCGGAGGAAATGTCGTTGACGCCGGGAATATCCTCTGCCGTCAGAACTGCGACGACGCCGGGGTAAGCGTGCACGGCGGCAAGATCGAGCGAGACGATCTCGGCATGAGGCCGATCGGCAAGGCCGAGCGCGCCATGCAGAAGGCCTGCGGGCTCTGGAATATCGTCGATATATTCGGCGCTTCCGGCCACATGCTTATGGGCGGAATCATGACGCAGCGACCCATGCATCGGTCCGGTTATGGTTGCCTTGTGGGTGGAAACGGCTTTATCCATTCTCATGCCTCCTCAGGCGTGAAACGCTGCAAGGTCTGCGGCTTGCCCGTGGTTTCCAGATAAAAGCGGGTCAGCAGGTTTTTCGCCGCCAGAAGCCGGTATCCGGCGCTGGCGCGCCAGTCGCTCAGCGGCTGGAAATCCTCCTCGAATGCGGTGCGGGCGGCCTCGATTGTCTCTTCCGTCCACATCTGTCCGAGAAGGGCGGCTTCGACCGCTTTTGCCCGTTTCGGCGTGCCCGCCATGCCGCCAAAGGCGATGCGGATGGTCTTGACACGGCCATCTTCGGCGCGCTCCAGATAAAAGGCGCCGCACAGTGCCGAAATATCCTCGTCCCGACGCTTGGAGATTTTATGGACGGCGAAATCGCTGTTTGCCAGCGGCCGGGGAATGGTGATTGTCTCGACAAATTCATCGCTCTGCCGGTCCTGTTTGCCATAGGCGATGAAAAAATCCTCAACCGGCAAAACCCGTTTGCCGCGCAGTGAGGTGAGCGTCATCCTCGCGCCCAGCGCAATCAGCGCCGGGGGCGTGTCGCCGATCGGGGAGCCATTGGCGACATTGCCGCCGAGTGTGCCCATATTGCGCACCTGTTCGCCGCCGATCCGCTCGATCAGTTGCCCAAAAGCGGGGATTTCGTCCTTCAGCACAGCCATAGCCTCGCTATAGCTGACGCCCGCGCCAAAGGAGATATGATCAGGCCTCACCTCGATCTTCTGCAATTCGGCAAGATGGTTTATGAAGATGACGGGTGAAAGCGCGCGCATCTGCTTGGTGACCCAAAGCCCGACATCGGTTGACCCGGCCACAAGGGTTGCGCCGGGATGGGCAGACAGCGCTTCGCTCAGCGCCGCAACATTGCCCGGCACGATCAGGCGGCGTTCGCCATCGCCAAGCGCAAGGGTTTCTCCGGTGGTCATGGCGGTGAGTTTTTCGATGATGGCGGCTTTTTCTTGTGTCAGCGGATCGAAGAGGGCGGAGGGCCGGGTCCGGCTCATCATCTCCGCTGCCTTGACGATGGGCTCATAGCCGGTGCAGCGACAGAGATTGCCTTGCAGCGCCCGCTCGATTGTCGCCCGGCTCGGGTTTTCATCGGTGAGCCACAGCCCGTAAAGCGACATGACGAAGCCCGGTGTGCAGAAGCCGCATTGTGAGCCGTGACAATCGACCATGGCCTGCTGCACCGGATGAAGCCGCCCGTCTTTTGCCGCCAGATGCTCCACCGTCACGACATGGGTGGCGTTGAGTGAGCCCAAAAAACGGATGCAGCTGTTGACCGCCTCATAGATGAGGCCGTCACCCTTCAGCCGTCCGACCAGCACGGTGCAGGCACCGCAGTCGCCCTCGGCGCAGCCTTCCTTGGAGCCGGTGAGGCGGCGCTTCAGCCGCAGATAATCCAGGAGGGTGGCGGTCGGGTCGGCGCTCGCCAGCGCCACTTCCTCATCATTCAGCAAAAAACGCAGGCTTTGGCTCATGCGGATCGTTCCATTCTGTCGTCAACACGTCAGCGTATCTGCGTCTTGAGGTCGCTTCAATCCGGTTGTCCGTGAAATTTTATCCTGCATGCTATTGAACACTGCGTTTTCGACCGCAGGTTTGCTTTCCCCAGCAAGGGCGCTTATGTCGGAACGCAGCAACCAAGGGACGAAAATCATGGAACTCGGACTTTACACTTTCGCCGATGTTGATCCCAATGCCGCCAACAAGGGGTCAGAGGCCAAGCGCCGGGTGGATGAACTTTTGGCTGAAATTCGTCTGGCCGATGAGGTCGGGCTCGATGTTTTCGGGCTGGGCGAACATCATCGGCCCGATTACATGGCCTCGTCTCCGGCCACACTTCTGGCGGCGGCAGCCGTGCAGACGAAAAATATTCGTCTGACAAGCGCCGTCACCGTGCTCAGTTCCGACGATCCGGTGCGGGTGTTCCAGCAATATGCCACGGTCGATCTCCTCTCCGGTGGACGGGTGGAGATCATGGCCGGTCGCGGCTCCTTCATCGAGAGTTTTCCGCTCTTTGGCTATGATCTCGACGATTACGATCTGCTTTTTGCCGAAAAGCTGCAATTGCTCATGGAGCTGATCGAAAACGAGACCGTGACCTGGGAGGGCGAGACGCGCAAGCCCATTCATGGCCGCAGCGTCTATCCGCGACCCTTGCAGGACCCGCTGCCGCTTTGGATTGCCGTTGGCGGCACGCCGCAATCGGTGGCGCGGGCCGGTTATCTCGGCCTGCCGATGGCCGTGGCGATCATTGGCGGCGAGCCGCGCCGCTTTGCCCCCTTTTTCGATCTTTACCGCCAGAGTGCGGTCAAGGCGGGCAATGACCCGGCGAGCTTGAAAACCTCGATCAATGTCCATGGCTTCATCCATGACACGACAGAAAGTGCTGCCGACATTTTTTACGCACCGCAGGCGGCGGTGATGAACCGCATTGGCCGCGAGCGTGGCTGGCCGGCGAGCGGGCGCGAGCATTACGACGCCATGCGCGGGCCGCATGGGGCGCTTTTTGTCGGCGATCCGGAAGCCGTGGCGGAAAAGATCGTCGCGCATCACCGGATTTTCAACAACGACCGTTTCCTGTTGCAGATGGCCATCGGCCTTGTGCCGCACAAGGAACTGATGCGCGCCATCGAACTTTACGGCACGAAAGTCGCGCCGCTGGTGCGTCAGGCGTTGACCGCAGAGGGGGCTCGGGCGTAGACGCCTCTTCAAAACGATAAGAGGCGAGTGATGATCATTTCCAGCGACGATGAATTGCAGGCCCTGAAAGAGATCGGCCAGATCTGTGCGCAGGCCATCAAGACCATGGCGGCGGCGCTGGAGCCGGGCATCACCACGCTGGAGCTGGACGCTATCGGGCGGCGTGTGCTGGAAGAGCATGACGCACAATCGGCGCCGGAATTTTGCTATCAGTTTCCCGGCGCTACCTGCATCAGCGTCAATGAGGAAGTGGCCCATGGCATTCCCGGTTCGCGGGTGATTGGCAAGGGCGATCTGGTCAATATCGATGTCTCTGCCGTCAAGAACGGGTTTTTCGGCGATACCGGCGCGTCCTTTCTGGTGCCGCCGGGCAAGGCGAAGCAGGAAAAGCTGCTGCGTGATGGCAAAAGGGCGCTGTTCATCGGCCTCAATCAGGTGAAAACCGGTCTGCCCTTTGCCGGGATCGGCAATGCCATCGGGGCCTTTGCCGCCAAGAACCGCTATACGCTGATCGCTAATCTGGCGAGTCACGGCATTGGCCGCACCCTGCATGAGGAGCCGCGCGAGCTTGCCACCTGGCCGGACCCGGACGAGACGCGGATCATCGAGGAGGGGCAGGTCTTCACCATCGAGCCCTTCCTGTCGCTGGGCGGCGAATGGGCCGAAGACGGCAAGGATCCGTGGACGCTCTATAGCGATCCACGCGCGCCGACCGTGCAGTTCGAGCATACGGTGGTGGCGACGAAAAACGGCCCGATCATTCTGACAATGGTGGAATGACCGGGGCGGAATGACCGTGGCGGAATGACCGGGTTTCCCGTTTTAAGGAATTATGCAGTAAAGGCGACGGCAACGCCTTTCTTTTTGAAATAGGCCTGCATCATCTTGCGGCCCTGGCGGTTCGGCTGGGCCAGCTTTGCGGTTTCGAACATGGCTTCTTTCACGCCGTCACGGGCCATGGCCGCCTTCAGCGCTGCGATATGCAGGTCGATCTCTTCATTGTCATTGTTGATCGAGGCATAGATATTGTCGATGGCCTGCTGCAGGCTGAGATCGCTCATGCTGTAACCTTTAAGTTTGTCGTGCTCCGTTTTGCCTCCCCTACAGCATCGGATGGAAAATGGGAATCGCCTTGATCCGTTTCGGAAGCATGAGACGTGTGAAAATCGCCAAAGGCGCTTTCCGGATCGCTGTCATGTCTTTCATTGAAGCTGTGATCAGTATTTTTCATTTGTTGAGGTGATGGGCCGGTGCCATAAACCGCACATGAGCTTCAACCCTTCCCGCCCTGTCAATCTGTCTCATATCGCGCTTGGCGGCGCGGTGGCCATGGCCGCAGCCATGGGCTTTGGCCGCTTCTCCTTTACGCCGATCCTGCCGGGGATGATGGCGGGGGAGCATCTCGATGCGTCTCAGGCCGGGCTGATCGCGGGCGGCAATTTTTTAGGCTATCTCGTCGGCGCGGTCCTGGCAGGCCAACGTTCGGCCCATGGTGGTGAGCGTCGTCTGGCCGTTTTTGCCCTGATCGCCAATGCCGTGCTGCTTTCGGCCATGGCGCTTCCCTCAGGCGTGGTGTTTTTCACCGTCATCCGCTTTCTGGCCGGGCTTGCCAGCGCCTATGCGATGATTTTCACCAGTTCCATCGTGCTCAGCCATGCGGCGGCCCATGGTGGTGAGCGGGCGCAATCGGTGCATTTCGGTGGCGTCGGTTTTGGCATTGCACTCTCGTCCCTGATGGTCTTTGCGTTTTCGGCACTGCCCGAGGGAGCCGTATTCGGGCTTGCAGGCTGGCAGGTCGACTGGCTTTCGGGCGCGGCCGTCTCGCTTCTGGCCGCGGCTGCGGTCATGCTGGTGCTGCCGGAGGCGCATTTTGTCGGTGCGGCCAAGGGTGAAGCGCCGCTCACCTGGTCTCCCGGCTTTATTCGGCTGTTTCTCTCTTATGGCCTGTTCGGCTTCGGCTATGTCATCACCGCCACCTTCATCGTCGCCATGGCAAAACAGGCCCATGCCGGGCCGGTGGTCGCGTTCCTCGCCTGGTTTCTGGCGGGGCTTGCCGCCTCCGTGTCGCTGTTTGTCTGGCGGCCGGTGATGGGACGCCTCGGACTTTCCGGCGCGTTTGCCCTCGGGCTGGGTCTGGAGGCGGTCGGGGTCTTCGCCTCGGCCATGCTGCCGGGGGAGGCCGCCCCCGTCATCGGCGGTCTGCTGCTCGGCGCGACCTTCATGATCATCACCGCCTATGGCCTGCGACTTGGCCGGCTGCTTTGTCCTCAAAGCCCGCGCAAGGCGCTGGCGGTGCTGACGGCGGCCTTCGGCACAGGCCAGATCATTGGCCCCATCGTTGCCGGTGCCGTGGCGCAGAGAAGCGGCAGCTTCGTCTTGCCAAGCATCATGGCCGGTTTCGTTCTGCTCGTCAGCCTTGCTTTGGCCATCTCCTTGTGGAGAAACACGAAAGTGTGAGCGCATTACAATTGCGTCATGCTAAGCCAGAGCCATTGCCGCGCTGCGGCAAGTGCCATAATTTGCCGAAACAATATCGACGGTCAAAACCAGTCAGGAAAGTCGGACTCCAGTGTTTCATTCATTTTTCCCTCAGCCGAAACCGTTTTTCATTTCAGCGGTTGTATGGACGCTTATCTGTATTTTCGGATGGTATCTTTATGTGGAAGGTCTGGGAGACAGTCTTGGCTATGTGGCTTTGCCAGAAGGTAAGCAGCCCTTCGATCTGAGTTATTTCCTTTTGGCAAATAATCTTTGGTTCTACTGTTATTTTGCCCTCTGCCTTCTACTCTTCGGAGGTGTCTGGCATGTGATTGCGCGAGATCATCCGTGGAAACTCTGGTCTATCTGGGGTTCGATGCTGATAATCTGTGTTACTTATTTTGGTGTGCAGGTTACTGTTGTTGTCAATAATTTCCGTCGTCCCTTCGGCGATCTCTTGCAAAATGCTTTGTCAAAAAAGCCAGGAATTACTGTCTGGGATTTTTATGATCTTCAGATAATTTTTGTAAAAATTGCTTTTCTCAGTATGGCAGTTTCTATCCTGACTGACTTTTTCACTAGTCATTATATATTTCGCTGGCGCAATGCGATGAACGATTTCTACATGTCGAAATGGGAAAAGCTTCGCCATATTGAGGGCGCGTCACAACGTGTGCAGGAAGATACGATGCGCTTCTCAAGTACACTTGAAGGCTTGGGCATCAATCTGATTAATTCAGTTATGACGCTTATTGTTTTCTTGCCGATCCTGTTTGCCCTTTCAGACTACGTGACTCATTTGCCCGTGATAGGGCACCTTTCGCATTCACTTTTCTGGCTGGCGATTTTCTGGTCAGCTTTTGGTACATTCCTGCTGGCTTTTGCCGGGATCAAGCTTCCGGGATTGAGTTTTCGGAACCAGCGTGTTGAAGCGTCCTACAGAAAAGAGCTGGTATACGGTGAAGATCATGCGGATCGCGCTCAGCCGGCAACAGTAAAAGAGCTTTTTACGAATGTGCGTAAAAACTATTTTACGTTGTACTACCATTATATGTATTTTAATATTGCGAGGTATTTTTATATACAGGCGGATGCTGTGTTTCTGTTGACGATGTTGGTGCCAACTATCGTGGCGGGCAAAATTACGTATGGTATTTATCAGCAAATTGCGACGGCCTTCGGTCAAGTCAGCAACTCCTTCCAATATCTGGTTAATTCGTGGACAACGATCATTGAGCTCCTTTCGATCCATAAGCGCCTTAAGGCCTTCGAGGCGGCGATTTATGACGAGCCGCTGCCGGAGATCGACCAGCGTTATCTCGCTGGTGAAAATGGCGATGCGTGACATAAAGGGCCGGAGATGATCCGGCCCTCGGCGTGTTGACAAACCTCTCGCTCGACGTTTCGTCATCCTCGGGCCTGTCCCGAGGATCTGCTGCCCTTGATGCAGAAATTGTTTGTGTTGACTGGAATTTTACCTGGTAGATGCTCGGCTGAGGAGTGAACATGATACGGCCTTTAGTTTGGTCTTCAGACAAGAAATCCATGGTCATCGTCCGGCAAAGCGATTAGCGTGGCCTCCTGAAAACGGGGAGATTTTCATGACACTTCTGATTGTCGGGCTGGTTCTGTTTCTCGGGCTGCATCTGGTGCGCGTGGTGGCGCCGGGCTTTCGTTCCGCCATGGTCGGGATGATCGGGCTGAATGGCTGGAAAGGGCTTTATTCCCTTGTCGCGCTCGTTGCGCTGGCCTTGATCGCCTATGGCTATTCGCTGGCGCCTGTCGTCAATGTCTGGTTTCCGCCGCCGGGCATGAACCATCTGACGGTGACACTGATGCTGATCGCCACGATCTGTCTTGTCGCCAGCCTGCTGCCGGCAGGCCAGATTGCTGCCAAAACCAAACATCCCATGGTGCTGGCGATCAAAATCTGGGCCTTTGCCCATCTTCTGTCGAATGGCGATCTGCGCTCGATCCTGTTGTTTGCAAGCTTTCTTGCCTGGGGTGTCATTTTACGCATCGCGTTGAAGCGGCGGGAGCGGGCGGGAGAACTGGTGCGGCCGCCTTTCGTCTCTGCCCGTTATGATGCCTATGCGGTGATCATCGGTCTTGTCGTCTGGGCGGCCATCACCTTCAAGCTGCATGAGCTGATTATCGGCGTTTCGCCGCTTGCGATGTAGGCCCGTACGGGCGATGTGCCTTGGCATCTGCAAGGAATTGATGCCTGCCCCCTTACAATGGAGCAAAAATGGGGTAGAAGGCCGCTACACAGATGAAATGACCGGTGGCCGGAAAGACAGATGGCAGAAGATCACGAAAGCTTTATCCGCGAAGTCAATGATGAATTGCGCAGCGAGCAGGTGCAGCGCGCCTGGCGAAAGCTCGGGCCGATCCTGATCGGGGTCGCGGTGCTGATCGTCGCGGCAACGGCGGGCTACCGGCTTTATGAATACTGGGGAAGCGGTCAGTCCTCGAAAACCGGCGACCAGTTCATGGCAGCGTTGAAGCTGGCCAGCGACGGCAAGTCGGATGAGGCGATGAAGTCGCTCGAGACCATCGAAAAATCCGGCTATGGCGATTACCCGGTTCTCGCCCGCTTCCGTGCCGCAAGCATCATGGCGGAAAAGGGCGATGCCAAGGGCGCGATTGCCGCTTTTGACGCGATTGCCGCTGACAGCGCCGCGCCGCAGGTGATCCGCGATACGGCAAAGGTCCGGGCGGCTTTCCTTCTGGTCGATAACGGTTCTTACGATCAGGTCGCGGCAGAGGTCGAGACGCTGGCGAAATCCACCACCGACATGCTGCGGTCTTCGGCGCGCGAGGCGCTTGGCCTTGCTGCTTACAAGGCCGGCAAGATGGATCAGGCCCGGCAGTGGTTCCAGCAGATTGCCGATGACGGTCAGGCTCCGCGCAATGTCGCAAGCCGCGCCCAGATCATGCTCGACAACATAGCCGCTGCCGGCAAAACCTCCTGAACGGACCCCTTATGAGCTTTACCGTTGCCATCGTCGGACGGCCGAATGTCGGCAAATCCACGCTTTTCAACCGTCTGGTCGGGAAAAAGCTGGCGCTTGTCGATGACACGCCGGGCGTGACCCGCGACCGGCGTCCGGGTGAGGCAAAGCTTGTCGATCTGCGGTTTCGCATCATCGATACCGCCGGTCTCGAAGTTGCGGCCCCCGATACGCTGGAAGGCCGGATGCGGGCGCAGACGGAAGCGGCCATCGACGAGGCCGATCTGTCGCTTTTCATCGTCGATGCCAAGATGGGCCTGACGCCGATCGATGCCATGCTGGCGGAAATGCTGCGCAAGAAGGGCAAGCCGGTGGTGCTGGTTGCCAATAAATCCGAGGCGCGCGGTTCCGATGCCGGATTTTACGACGCCTTCACCCTTGGCCTCGGTGAGCCTTGCCCGATTTCCGCCGAACATGGCGAGGGCATGCTCGACCTGCGCGATGCCATTGTGGCTGCGATTGGCGAGGAGCGCGCCTTTCCCGAGCCCGAGGATGTCGCCGAAACCGATATCGTGCTGCAGCCTGCGCCAGAGGGCGAGGAAGAGGACGAAGAGCCGGTCTATGACGAGACAAAGCCGCTCCGGGTGGCAATCGTCGGGCGACCGAATGCCGGTAAATCGACGCTGATCAACCGCTTTCTCGGCGAGGACCGGCTGTTGACCGGGCCGGAAGCGGGCATTACCCGCGATTCGATCTCGGTTGAATGGGACTGGCGCGGTCGCACCATCAAGATGTTCGATACGGCGGGCATGCGGCGCAAGGCCAAGGTGATCGAGAAGCTGGAAAAGCTGTCCGTTGCCGATACGCTGCGCGCCATTCGCTTCGCCGAAACCGTGGTCATCGTCTTCGACGCCACCATTCCTTTCGAGAAGCAGGATCTGCAGATTGCCGATCTGGTGCTGCGCGAGGGCCGTGCCGCCGTGCTCGCCTTCAACAAATGGGATCTGGTGGACGAACCGCAGGCGGTGCTGGCCGATCTTCGCGAAAAGACCGAGCGGCTTCTGCCGCAGGCGCGCGGCATTCGCGCCGTGCCGATCTCCGGCCAGACCGGCTATGGCCTGGAAAAGCTGATGCAGAACATCATCGACACCGACCGGGTGTGGAACAAGCGCGTCTCGACGGCCAAGCTCAACCGCTGGCTGGACGGCGTGCAGATCCAGCATCCGCCACCGGCGGTGTCGGGACGGCGGCTGAAGCTGAAATATATGACGCAAGTCAAGGCCCGTCCGCCCGCCTTCATGATTTCCTGCACCCGGCCGGACGCTCTGCCGGAAAGCTATATCCGCTATCTGACCAATGGTTTGCGCACCGATTTCGACATGCCGGGCGTGCCGATCCGCATTCATCTGAGGGCGTCTGAAAACCCGTTCGAGGGCAAGCGCAAGAAACGCTGATTGCTCAGTTCTGTTGTGCCGGACGCACCGCTTTGCGTCTACGCATCAGCAGGCGGCGTTTGCCCTGTGCCTTGGCTTCGATGACATTGTCGAGAAACTGCCTTGTCGCTGCGGCCCAGGAATAGTGTTCTGCCAGCGCCCGCGCTTCTGTCCGCGAGGCCGTGAGGGCCTTGAGGCAGGCGTCGCGCAGATCCTCATCGAGGGCGCCTGCCTGCGGATTAGTCAGAATGTCGATCGGCCCGGTCACGGGAAAGGCGGCAACCGGCACGCCGGAGGCCAGCGCTTCGAGTATCGTGTTGCCGAATGTGTCGGTTTTCGAGGGAAAAACGAAGACATCGGCCTGGGCATAGGCTTCTGCCAGGGCTTGCCCGAATTTCACGCCGGTAAAGGTGACATCGGGATAGCGGGCGGCAAGTTCGGCCCGTGCCGGACCATCGCCGACCACGACTTTCGAGCCCGGC
This sequence comes from Allorhizobium sonneratiae, assembly GCF_023700755.1. GTDB lineage: Bacteria > Pseudomonadota > Alphaproteobacteria > Rhizobiales > Rhizobiaceae > Allorhizobium > Allorhizobium sonneratiae. The sequence continues at coordinate 514,266 of NZ_JAMKOJ010000001.1, forward strand.
AGGTCGAGATCGAGAAAGGCGGGCAGGTTTTTTTCCACCGCCACGCGCCCGACCGTCATGAAGATGGGGCGCGGCAGGTCGAAGGGCCTGTCTTCCAGCGGCTGTGGGTGAAACAGGCTGGTATCGATGCCGCGGCTCCACAGGCGCAGGTTTTTCAGGCCCTTGGCTTCCAGCTCGCGTTTCAGGCTGTCAGTTGCCACCATGCAGGCCCCGCCGGCATGGTGAAACCAGCGCACATAGGCATAAAGCCAGGAAAGCGGCACCGGCATGCGGGCTGCGACATATTCGGGAAAGCGTGTGTGATAGCTGGTGGAAAAGGCCACGTCATGAGCCACGCACCAGCGCCGGGCCAGAAGGCCGAGGGGGCCTTCAGTGGCGATATGCATCAGGTCCGGCCGGCTGTCGGCAATCGCTTTGGCCACCTGACGCGGTGTGGTCAGCGACAGGCGGATTTCCGGATAGGTGGGCATGGGCACGCTGCGAAAAGGCTGCGGGGTGATCATTGTGACGGAAACCCCCATGCGCGCCAGCTCGGCATTGGTGTTCTCGATCGAGCGCACCACGCCGTTGACCTGCGGATGCCAGGCATCGGTGACAATGGTCAGTCTCATGACGTCTCTCCATCGAAAACGAGATCCGGGGATGCGTCTATCACCGTTTCTCCCCGGGCAGATGCATGAAAGGGCGTCAAAAGCGTCTGTCGCTGATGCGGCGCCCTGCCTCGCCGACACCGAATGGCGCCCTTTGCCAGTCTGGCGCTTATGCGCCCGCAACATAACAACTGCATGAAGACCTCTGGCAATCGCGGCAAAGGCCCCTATTGTTCACAGAAAGATTGCAAGTGAACACAGGCAGAAAGGACGTCACCATGGCGCAAACCGGAATGGGCAAAGGCAAAGGAAAGAACAGTGCCGCAGACTGGTGGCGTGGCGCGGTGATCTATCAGGTCTATCCGCGGTCGTTCCAGGACAGCAATGACGATGGCATCGGCGATCTGAAAGGCATTACCCGTCGTCTCGATTATATTGCCTCGCTCGGTGTCGATGCGATCTGGCTTTCACCCTTCTTCACCTCGCCCATGGCGGATATGGGCTATGATGTCTCCGATTACTGCGATGTCGATCCGATGTTCGGCACGCTTGCCGATTTCGACGCACTGGTGGAAAAAGCCCATGGGCTTGGATTGAAAGTCATCATCGATCAGGTGATTTCCCATACCTCCGACCGTCATCCCTGGTTTCGCGAAAGCCGCGCCAGCAAAGACAATCCCAAGGCGGACTGGTATGTCTGGGCCGATCCGAAGCCGGATGGCAGCGCGCCGACCAACTGGCTGTCGATCTTTGGTGGTCCGGCCTGGGAATGGGACGGTGTGAGACGGCAATATTACATGCATAATTTTCTGGCGAGCCAGCCGGATCTGAATTTTCACAATCCGGAGGTTCAGCAGGCGGTGCTGGAGGCGGCCCGCTTCTGGCTGGAGCGTGGTGTTGATGGTTTCCGCCTCGATACGGTGAATTATTACTTCCACGACAGGCAGTTGCGCGACAACCCGCCGCATACGGCCAATGATGGCGAGGGCGTTGGGCTGGATGCCTCCGATGTCAATCCTTACGGGATGCAGGATCATATCTACGACAAGACCCGGCCGGAAAATATCGGCTTCCTGCAAAAGCTGAGGCACCTGCTCGATGGCTATGGTGCGCGCACCACGGTGGGCGAGGTGGGTGACGGCGAACGGTCCCTGAAAACCGTGGCGGCCTATACCAGCGGCGGCGACAAGCTGCATATGTGCTATACATTCGATCTGTTGGGTCCGGAGTTTACGGCCTCCCATATCCGCGACTGCGTCACCTCGTTTCAGCAGGTGGTGCAGGATGGCTGGGTCTGCTGGGCCTTCTCCAATCACGATGTCATGCGCCATGTCAGCCGCTTCAGCCTGAGCGCCGAAGAGCAGCCTGCCGTGGCCAAGCTGGCCTTGACGGTTCTCTCCAGCCTCAAGGGGTCGATCTGCCTTTATCAGGGCGAGGAGCTTGGCCTGCCGGAGGCGGAGCTTGCTTTTGAAGACCTGCGCGATCCCTATGGAATCCGCTTCTGGCCAGCCTTCAAGGGGCGCGATGGATGCCGCACGCCGATGGTATGGAATGCGGCTGAGGACAATGCCGGCTTTTCCGGCGGCACGGCATGGCTTCCGGTGCCGCAGGCGCATACGGCACTCGCTGTCGATCAGCAGGAGAGCGATGCAGCTTCGGTGCTAAACCATTATCGGGCCACGCTACACTTGCGTAAATCCCATCCGGCGCTGGTCGATGGCGAGATTGAATTTCTGAGCCTGCCGGACAATCTTCTGGCCTTCATCCGCAAGGGCCATGGCGAAACACTGCTCTTTGTCTTCAATCTCGAAAGGGAGCGAAAAGAGGTGGAATTGCCCGCTTCGCTGAGGCTTGCCGAAGACCTTGCCTTACCGGGCATGCGGGCGAAGCGTGAAGGCCGGCTTCTGGTCTTGCAGGGGCTGGATGGCTTCTGCGCTCGCCTCTGAGTCGTTTTTTGTCGCAAAATCGGCCAATTTACAGCCTCCGCTTGCTTGCGGCGGCTTGGCCGTCTGTGGAAAAGTCGTAAAAAATTAATGTTTTATGCAGTGTCACAGGTAGACCACATTTCTGCCATGTGGCGGGATCATTTGAGCCGCAGCAAATGACGGCAATTGCAGATGGGGCATTTGGCAGCGCATATGGCAGAGATTGAAGTCAGAGATGCGTTCGGCTGTATTCATCCACGGCAAAGGGTTATCAGTTTTTCGCTGCGCAGCCATTGGCGGGCGATGACGGCAATTGTACTGCTGGCGATTTGCCCGGCCATGGTGTTCTGCATGTTTGCCGGGAGAAGCATTTCCAAGCTGCCTGTTCCTGTTGAAACGGCGACGTTAGCGAAAAAGCGCCGTCCGGTGACGACCCGCCGACAGGGGCGTGTGCCTATGCCGGCGCAAACGCTGACGCCGAAGCTGGCGCTGCTTGAACGACGCATGGATGGCTCGCTGGCGCGGAATGTCTATTTTCGCGCTTCCGTTGATCTGGCTCCCACGCCGGAGGCGCGCCCGGAAGAGCCCGCCCATGCTGCCGATGACCAGACAGTGGCCACCATGGCCGCCTATCAGGAAGGCGGCAATTCCGGCTTCAATCCTTTTTCGCTGATCATGCGCCCGGGTGGGCAGGCCCCGCCGGTGCTCAAGCCCGGTTCAAGGCTCAAACCGCTGCCGATCCGGGGCGAACCGATCAATGTCAGCGTGACCAAGGAAACCCCGCCGCCGCCGATGCGCCGCATCGTGGCCATGCCGGTCAAGAGCGAACCGATCCGCGCCATTGAGGGCGCGCTCGATATCGGCGAGGACGACTGGGCGGCTCTCAGCCATGCACTGGGCACGGCCAGTCTGCAGCCAGGCGAACGGCTGGAACTGATCATCGGCGATGTCACGCCGGGTACGAAAAGCCCGCACATTCTTCTGGCGCGCTTGACCCGTCCGCATGATCGTGACCGGGTCGTGGTGCGGATGGATGATGGAAAATTTGGCGATATGCCCAATCCGGCAGTTTACAAGCGCATGGTCGCCGAAGCCTTGGCCCATGGTGATGAACCGCGGGTTGGTCCGACTGTGTTGCGCCCATCGGAGAAAGAGGCGCTTGAAGCCGCGCGGCAGGATTTTCCCCGGCTGATGGCGCGATTGGCCGATAATGATGTGCCGCCGGAGGTTGGGCTGCAGGTGGTATCGCTGTTGCGCAAGAACGGCATTGAGCTGAATGACGATGGCGATCTGCCGCCGCATCTGGACATGGTGTTCCGGCGCACCTCGACCGGCCATGCCGATCTCGTCTTCCTCAACTGTCTTGTCGGCAATGAGGAAAAGCGGTTTTACCGCTATAAGCTGTCAGAAGATGGCGATGCCGAGTTTTTTGATGAACATGGCCGTTCGGTGTCGAAAATCCTGATGCACAATCCGGTGCCGGACAGCCGCCGCAATGATGGCTTCGGCTGGCGTATCCATCCCATTCTCAAGCGACCGGAATTCCATAACGGCGTCGATTTCGATGCGCCGATGGGCACGCCCATCCTTGCGGCGGGTGACGGGGTGGTGACGAAGATTTCCTGGGAATCCGGCTATGGAAAATATGTCCGGATCAAGCATGATTTCGGTTATACCACCACATACGCCCATATTTCGCGCGCCGCCAAGGATCTGAAGGTTGGCGATCGCGTGACCCAGGGCGAGGTGATCGCCTATATCGGCTCCACCGGGCTCTCTACCGGCCCGCATCTTTATTACGAATTGCGCGTCGGCGACAAATATGCCGATCCGACCAAGGCTCATATCGAAGCTGGAACCGTGCTGCACGGTCAGGAACTCGATGCCTTCCAGCAGCAGATCGACCATGTGCGCTCGATCACCAACACCATCACCAATTCGGTGCGCCTGGCGGCCAGTTCCGTCTATAATGCCGCCGACCAGTCGATCGATAATATCGAAGCCTTTGCCGGTCATCTGCGTCCCGATCTTCCGACCGGAGACGACAGGATGGCGCTGCCGCCCTCGGGACCTCAGTCGATGAGGGCAAACTGATCGACATCGACCATGCCACGGTCGGAAATTTTCAGATGCGGAATGACCGGCAGTGGCAGGAAGGCCACCTGCAGAAAGGGTTCCTGCAGCGTCGTTCCCAGTGCATAAGCCGCCTTGCGCAAATCTTTCAGTGTGTCGCGCACGCTTTCAAACGGCTCAAGGCTCATCAGCCCGGCAACGGGCAGGGCAATCTCGCCGGTAACCCTGCCACCTTCAACCACGACGAAACCGCCCTTGATCTCAGATAGCCGGTTGACGGCGACGGCCATGTCGTCGTCATCGACCCCGACCACGCAGATATTGTGGCTGTCATGGCCGACCGTTGAGGCGATCGCTCCCTTTTTCAGCCCGAAGCCCTGGACGAAGCCATTGGCGTGATTGCCGTTCTTGCCGTGACGCTCAATCACGGCAACCTTGATGATGTCGCGGTCGAGATCGACGCTGGTCTGGTTGCCGCTGGATGGCAGGCGGAAGCGACGATGTTCGGTGATGATCTTGCCGGGCAGCACGCCGATGACCGGTATCTGCTTTTCTGAAGCCGGAACGGCGAAATCTCCGGCTTTGACGGTTCTGGCCCGCACGCTGTCGAGCCCGACCGGGGCGACCGGCTGGCGTGCGGCAAACAATGCATCGCTGACGCGGCGACCGCCGGCAAGGACGATCTCCGCCTTGCAGTTTTCCAGGCTGTCGATGACCACGAGATCGGCTCGCCAGCCCGGGGCGACCAGTCCGCGATCCCTCAGGCCAAAAGCGCGCGCTGCCGAAATCGAGGCGGCGCGATACATGACCAGCGGCTCGACGCCATGGGCAATGGCGGTGCGGATCAGATAGTCGAGATGGCCTTCGTCGGCGATGTCGAGCGGATTGCGGTCGTCGGTGCAGAGCGCCAGATGTGGCGACAGCCGCTCGGTCAGGATCGGCAGCAGCGCATGCAGATCCTTGGAGACGGAGCCTTCGCGCACCAGAATATGCATGCCCTTGCGGATTTTTTCGAGCGCTTCCTCGGGGCTGGTGCATTCATGCTCGGTGCGGATTTGTGCGGCGAGATAGCCGTTCAGATCCTTGCCAGAGAGAAGCGGCGCATGGCCGTCGATATGGCCGCCCTGAAAGGCTTCGAGCTTGGCCATGGCCACCGGGTCCTTATGAATGACGCCGGGAAAATTCATGAATTCGGCAAGGCCGATCACTTTTTCATGGGTGCGGAACGGCAGAAGCCGTTCGATCGGAAGATCCGCGCCCGAGGTTTCCAGATGGGTGGCTGGCACACAGGAGGAGAGCTGCACACGAATATCCATCACGGTTTCGAGCGCAGAATCGAGAAAAAACTGGATGCCTTCGGTGCCCAGCACATTGGCAATTTCATGCGGATCGCAAATGGCGGTCGTCACGCCATGGGGGGCGACGCAGCGGTCGAATTCATGCGGGGTGACCAGCGAGGATTCAATATGCAGATGGGTGTCGATGAAGCCGGGCACGACGATTCGGCCGGTGATGTCGATGACCTCCAGCCCGTCATAGCTGTCGCCTGTGCCGACGATCATGTCGCCGCACAGCGCAATATCGCCCGCGACCAGTTCACCGGTGACGAGATCGAAAAACCGACCGCCGCGCAGCACGATATCGGCCGGTTCACGGCCCACCCCCTGATCGATGCGTCGTTCCAGTGTGCTCATGGCGTCATTCTCCCGCTTGGACATCGATGGTCAGACTAAAAGCATAATCTGTGGCAGCGCCAGCCGGAAGCTCTGAGGTATAGGGACGCGCAACAATATCCGCCCCTTTGCCCTGTTGTGCCGCCATGCCGTGCCAGGGCTCGATGCATAAAAAGGGCGCGCCGGGCTTTTGCCACAGGGCCAGATTGGGCAGGTTTTCAAAGCGGAAGGAAAGAGACGGCGCGCCGTCTGCAGCGTAGGTCAGGCTCTGTCCTGCACCATCGGGAAAGATCATCGCATCCTCCTCGAAAAGGGTGGGATCAATGGTCAGCGCGCCTTTCCTGAAGGGGGAGGGGCGCGGCGCGGTGCCGAGCAGGCCGCTCTCCAGCCGGTAAAGCGCCGGCTCTGCGCCAGTGTCCAGCGTGATCGTGTGGTCTTTTCCCTCGCCTCCAGGAAGCGGCAGGCGAAAGGCCGGATGAAAGCCGATGCCGTAGGGCATGGGGCGATCGCCGAGATTGCGCACGGTGGCTTTCACGGTCAGGCTGTTTTCAACCAGCCTGTGTTCGACGATGAGGGAAAAGTCGTAGGGGTAGACGGCCCTGGTTTCGGCATCGGCGCGCAGTTCATGGCGACAGGCATCACGTTTGTTTTCGAGACATGTGAAGATGCGGCGCCTTGCAAAACCATGCTGGGCCATGGGATAAGATCGACCGTCGATGGTAATATGGTCGTCAGGCGCTTTGCCGACGATGGGAAACAGGATGGGAGAACGGCCTGTCCACCAGGCGGGGTCGCCGTTCCATAACAGTGACTGGCCATTCGCAAGTGTCAGGCTTTGCATCTCGGCGCCCATGGCCGAGATCTCCAGGGTCATGTGATCGTTTTGGATCATGCTTGGGATATCTGACATTGTGCGAGCTCTCTGAAGGATTGCGGATCAAAATTGCGGTGTTTCAAAAGCGACAATATCGCCGTCTGTTGATCGCCGATACCGACGCATTTGGCTTTTCCCATAAAAAAGGGGTTTTCAAATGCGGCGCAACATGTTCTAAAAGCGACGTCGATTGAGACCCAACGTCGCAGAAAGGGCGGTTAAAGCGCGCAAATGCGCACTCACAGCCATGTTCTTATCCGCTATAGATGATGATGTTGGGAACTTAAAAAAACAGGGAGTACCTTATATGCGCCATGCCAGATTGAACGCCCTTGCCATGGGAACGGCCCTCGTTTCAAGTCTTTTTACCTCTTTTGTCGCTGTTACCCCGGCCCGGGCTGCCGATCCGGCCAGCTGTTCGCCGGTTCGCTTTTCCGATGTCGGTTGGACCGACATCACCTCCACAACGGCAACCGCGACCACGATCCTGAAGGCTCTGGGCTATGATACCACGACGACGGTTCTGTCGCTGCCGGTGACATACCAGTCGATGAAGAACAAGAACATTGATGTCTTTCTCGGCAACTGGATGCCCAGTCAGAAAAACGATGTCGAGCCCTTCATCAAGGACAAGTCCGTAGTTTCCATCGGCCCGAACTTGACGGGTGCGAAATATACGCTTGCCACCAATGGCAAGGGTGCTGAACTCGGCATCAAGGATTTTGCCGATATTGCCAAGCACAAGAAAGAGCTTGACGGCAAGATCTACGGGATTGAGCCGGGCAATGACGGCAATGCCCATGTTCTGCAGATGATCAAGACGGATGCCTTTGGCCTGAAAGGCTTTGAGCTGGTCGAATCCTCCGAGCAGGGCATGTTGGCCCAGGTGGCCCGCGCCAAGAAATCCGGCAAGCCGATCGTCTTCCTCGGTTGGGCACCGCATCCGATGAATGTCACCTACAACATGACCTATCTGACCGGTGGCGACAAGTTTTTCGGTCCCAATTTCGGCGGGGCTGAAGTCTTCACCAATCTGCGGGCCGGTTACACCACGGAATGCCCGAATGTCGGCAAGTTCATTACCAATCTGAAGTTTACGCTCGACATGGAAGACAAGATCATGGGCAAGATCCTTGACGATGGCAAGGATCCGTCCGTTGCCGCCAAGGAATGGCTGAAGGCCAATCCCAACGCGATCGAACCCTGGCTTGCCGGTGTGACGACCAAGGATGGTCAGCCGGGACTGCCGGCCGTGAAAAAGGCTCTGGGTCTTTAAGGCCAGATGAACAGGTCAGGGCGGAGGCGCGTGTCTCCGTCCGCCGGTTGTTGACGGGCGCATTTTGAAAAGGCGCCCGGTTTTGCCTGTTAAAGAGATGTGTGCCAGTATTCTCCACAATCGGGCAGGTTCTGATTTTTTGTCCGATTGTGGTATCAGGCCCATAGGGCGCGTTGCATCAGGTGCGCCGCGCAAGCTGGATCTTGCGCGGCAAAGGCCGGAAAGGCATTGTTAAAAGCTTTTTCAGTATGGGGTGTCGCAGCCTCTGGCAGCGGCATTCCGTTTGTTTCACTCGCGGCTTCTGGACGAACGGACTTGCAGCGGAAGCGTCAACTGGATGCGCAATATGCTGTAAACCGAGAGAGTTGCTGCATAATTTTCAACCATGCCGATGTGCGGTTTAAAATTATGCAGAAGCCCGTTTGCGAAGCTGCTCCATGAGCGGAAGACGAGAACGTGGATTGGCTGACGGATTACAGAATTCCCATTGGCTATTGGGCCAAAACTTTCGTGGACGGACTGACCGATCATGGTCAGTGGTTTTTTGACTATCTTTCCTTTTTGCTGTCGAAAGTGATCGACGCAATCCTGTTTGTCTTCGAGGCACCGCCACCGATCGTGGTGGTGCTGGCGATCACGGCGATTGCCTATCTGTTGCGGCGCTCGCTTCTGGTGGCATTCCTGACACTTGTGGGTCTGCTGGTGATCGTCAATCAGGGCTATTTCACCGAAACAGTCGAGACGCTGTCGCTGGTTCTGGCCTCCACTGCTGTGTGCATGGCCATTGGTGTGCCGTTCGGCATTGCGGCTGCGCGCCGTGCCTGGGTCTATACGATCATGCGGCCCATCCTCGATTTGATGCAGACGATTCCGACCTTCGTCTATCTCATTCCGGCGCTCATTCTGTTCGGTCTCGGCATGGTGCCGGGCCTGATCGCCACGGTGATCTTCTCCATTCCGGCACCCATCCGCCTGACCCGTCTTGGCATTATCTCGACGCCGCCCTCGCTGGTGGAGGCGGCAGAAGCCTTTGGCGCGACGCCGTCGCAGGTGCTGCTAAAAGTGGAGTTGCCCTTTGCTCTGCCGCAGATCATGGCTGGTTTGACCCAGACGATCATGCTGTCGCTTTCCATGGTGGTGATTGCCGCGCTGGTCGGGGCAAGCGGTCTGGGCGTGCCGGTTGTGCGGGCACTCAATACCGTCAATATCGCCAAGGGCTTCGAGGCGGGGCTTTGCATCGTCATTCTGGCGATCATTCTAGACCGGATGTTTCGTATTTCGGCCGCAGGAGAAGACAAATGAGCGATGCGGTTGTTTTCGATAAGGTCGACATCATTTTCGGTGATCGACCGCAAAAGGCGCTGGCGCTTGTGGATGCCGGCAGGACCCGTGATGAAATCAACAAGGAGACAGGCCATGTGCTGGGCGTGGCGGATGCCTCGCTGACCGTCAAGGAAGGCGAAATCCTGGTGCTGATGGGCTTGTCCGGTTCCGGCAAATCCACGCTCTTGCGCGCGGTGAACGGTCTGGCCCCGGTGGTACGTGGCAGCGTTTCTGTGAAAAGTGCCCATAACGGCATTGTCGATCCTTATCAGGCCAGCCCCAAGGTGCTTCGTCAGTTGCGGATGCAGAGTGTGTCGATGGTGTTCCAGCAGTTCGGCCTTTTGCCCTGGCGCACGGTGGCTGACAATGTCGGTTTCGGGCTGGAGCTTGCCGGTGTCTCCGAGCGCGAGCGTAAGGCCCGGGTGATGGAGCAACTGGAACTGGTCAATCTGAGCCAGTGGGCCGAGCGCAAGGTGGATGAACTATCCGGTGGGATGCAACAGCGTGTCGGTCTTGCGCGCGCCTTTGCAACCGGCGCACCGATCCTTCTGATGGATGAACCGTTTTCCGCTCTCGATCCGCTGATCCGCACGCGCTTGCAGGATGAGTTGCTGGAGTTCCAGCGGCGGCTGAAAAAGACGATCCTGTTCGTCAGCCATGATCTTGATGAAGCATTCAGGATCGGCAACCGGATTGCTATCATGGAAGGTGGACGGATTATCCAGTGCGGAACGCCGCAGGCGATTGTCGAGAACCCAGCCGATCAGTATGTCGCGGATTTCGTGCAGAACATGAATCCAATTTCCATGCTGTCGGCTCGTGATGTCATGAAAGATGGACCGGCTGCCGGTGAAATTTCCGCAACGGCCGGGCCGGACACACCGTTGTTAGACATTATGGAAGCTATGGCGCGTCAACCGGGTACGGTTGGTATTATTGACAAGGGCATCGTCATTGGCGCCATCACTGCGTCAGATGTGGTTGTCGCACTGACCCGACACCGTCAAAAGGTTTGAAACCACCGTTCAGCAAGTGCATTTGCAGTTGCTGGAATATCGGGACAGTACATCTCTGCCTGTTGCGGGAAATTTGTTCTTGTGTCGGGCAGAGATCATCGGTTGCGTGAGATATAAGCATCATTATTTTGAATGTGATTCTCATGTTTTCATTTCAGTTTCGTAAATTTGCGTATTGAAATTCATTTCTAAATTCTAATATCAAGTATATATTTCTGTTATTGGTTTGTATTTTTGGCTTATGTGTTTTTTATTTTTATTTTATCATAATATTTATTTGTGAAATATATATTTCCTGTCCAATCTTCGAAAGATATTTCGTTCATGTTTGTCATGTTGTAAATTTGCATTTTGATTGTTTTTTCATAATGCATTGTTGTTTATGGATTTGTTTGTTTTTTATTTTCTGATGCTCACGGGTGATGCGTGTATGGTCTTATGTTTTAATAGATTAGAATGATCACAAATTATTGATTGTAGCAGTCGGCATTACTAGATTTTGGGTATGGATACGGATTTCGCTAAAACTTCGCTTTTATTCAGTTTGCCTTCTATGAGAGCAAACTGAACATTTTTTCTCCTGATTCCCATGGATTTTTTGGGATTAATGGGTAAAATCCCAAAAAAGGGCGAAAAAATCACCAGAGCTCTCCAGCAAGGCAATCATCTTAGGCTGACGGCCAGCTGAAGGCGATACGTTAAATTTAGGCATATACAAATCTTCTCATATTGGTAGATTCAGATGGTAGGGTTCTTGTGGGATAATCAACAAAGGCCAGGTTGATGCATGGCCGATCGCAACAAAGAAAGAGTAGACAATGGTAGCCAACGATTTGTCCGAACACTCAAATGCCGCTGCAAGTCTTTTGACGGCCATGGCCAATCCAAAGCGCTTGATGATTTTGTGCAGTCTGGTTCAGGGTGAGGTTCCTGTCGGTGTTCTGGCAACTCAGGTTGGCTTGAGCCAGTCTGCTTTGTCTCAGCATCTGTCTAAGCTGAGAGCACAAAAGCTGGTTAAAACACGCCGTGATGCCCAGACGATCTATTATTCGAGCACCTCAGATGCTGTGCTCAAGATTCTGAATACGCTTGAAGGGATTTTCTGCGAGCGGGGAGTGAGCCTTAACGCTGCCTAATATGATAACGCTTTCATTGAAGCGGTTTCTAATTAACGGCGTGAGCTTGCTCGATTGATATGGACTTTGGTCTCGCTCAAAACGGACTTGCAACGAGGAATGTTGCAGAACGTCTTGATCGGATTAAAACGACATGCTCCCTAGAGTTTCAGTGTTTCTCGGAAATACTGAAACTCTCTAAATCTTTGTTTATACGCATTAACAGACGAAAAATCCTAGTACACTGCTTTCGCAGTAGACCCTTATCAATTTCAAGCCGCCAAAACTCGAAGAACTGAAAGCTTTGCACGAGGCTGATAATGTCATTCTCGCATAGGCCGAGGCTTTTGAAATCCTGAGATATTTTACAGCGCCGAACGTTTTATCAAGCGCAAAAGGACGCTGTAACCTTTTGAATATTATGCAGTGGCGATGCTTTGTTTGAAGCGCCACATAAGGCATAACCTTCCGAACCCAAGGCTTACTATTCATCGCTATGGCGGGTCTATTGGTTAAATCAATTTTAGTCGTATTGCCTGTGCTACCAATTGTGTTCGGTTTACACAATCGAGCTTTTTAATGGCGCTGGTCATGTAAGCATTGATTGTATGGTCGGACAGCGACAGAATCTGGGCTATTTCACTTGAGGTCTTTCCTTGGGCCGTCCAGCGGACGACTTCGAGTTCGCGGCTGGACAATATATCGGCATTGGCGGCTTCAAGACGCCGCAGACGGTCATATTGATCGAAGGTCTCGATCGCCATAACAGTCAGGAGATTGATTTCTTCCTGTTCAAGAGCGGGCCGATTACCGTCAAATCGCAGGATGAATCGTTGAGAATCGACAGAACTCACCAGAATTGCCAATCCTGTTTTGAGATTGAAGCGCAATAACAGGTCTTTCAGTCCTTCCGGCCAGTTCCATTCGATCCCGGCCACGCCCTCATTTCCGAGATGCCAGGTTTGCGGCAGGATAGATTGAGAAAAAGACGGCATGACAGGGCAATGGCGAATATACTGACAGCGATCGAACTCACGCCCGAATTCGAGCGGCAATGTCGTGTCCTGTACGAGAGGGAGAAGGCACAAATCGCCAACGCCTGGTTTGAGCATGATCGTGGCATGATTCATCTCGAAAAGCTTGGCAATTTCGCGCAGGATTGCAACACAACTCTCACGTGAGGTTGCGGCCAAAATTTCCTTTTTGAAATAAGCCTGTTTGTCGATCATTGTGTTGAGAAAAATTCTTCCATGCTCTTATAGTTTTTTTGTAACAGATAACATATGCCCTGAAAAGCATGGGGTTTGGGGCATCTAGACTTTTCCAGTCATTCATCCGACAATGATTTTAATGCTTCACTGCGCCCGTATATTGTATTTTATTAAGTGTAGTCTAAATTATAAATACAATTATAAGTATAATTTGTTCAGTGTCGAATTCGGTTTGGTATAGAGCAGCAGCACCAAGGCCTGAATTTTTGTTTTCCAACCAAAAAGAGATGATGCGGCGATAGGCTTAAAACATGGTGGGTCCTTGTCTCGAATGTATCCATAAGAGATAAACGAGAAAAGGAATGATAAGTCGCGCAGGATTTAAGGCGGACTTATTCAGAAAAATTATCCTGTTGTGGTGTGGTTCTTTTGTAAAACGCACCAATCTTCAGGGCGTATTTGCGGACGAAGAACCATTTTCCACTTTTTCAGAACGATGCTCTAAAATCTGCCAGAAAGGACGAAAGGTCTGGGGAAGGTGAGAAATTGCGCTTGCAGCCTGGCCTGATTCAGCAAACAGTCCCGGCATGACAATGGCCGCCAGTCAAGGGGTAGTAAAGTGACGTCAGATATCGAGATAGCGCGCAGGGCGGAAAAATTGCCGATTGCGGCGATTGGTGCAAAGCTCGGTCTTGGTGTCGACGATCTTGTGCCCTATGGCCATGATAAGGCCAAGGTCTCGGCTGACTGTCTTGATCGTCTGCAGACAGGCCAGGATGGCCGACTCATTCTGGTGACCGCAATCAACCCGACACCGGCAGGCGAGGGCAAGACCACCACGACGGTCGGGCTTGTCGACGGGCTTAACCGCATCGGCCGCAAGGCGGTGGTCTGTATCCGCGAGCCGTCGCTCGGCCCCTGTTTCGGTATCAAGGGTGGCGCTGCCGGCGGTGGCCATGCCCAAGTGGTGCCGATGGAAGACATCAACCTGCATTTTACCGGCGATTTCCATGCCATCACCTCGGCGCATAATCTGCTGTCGGCGATGATCGACAACCATATCTATTGGGGCAATGGCGAAAACATTGACACGCGGCGCATCACCTGGCGGCGGGTTGTCGATATGAACGACCGGGCGCTGCGCCAGATCGTCGCCCCGCTCGGCGGCCCACGCAACGGTTTTCCGCGCGAGACCGGTTTCGACATCACGGTTGCCTCGGAAGTCATGGCTATCCTGTGTCTGGCAAAGGATGTTGAGGATCTTCAGCAGCGTCTCGGTGCAATTGTTATCGGTTATCGTTATGACAAGAGCCCGGTCTTTGCCCGCGATATCAAGGCCGATGGGGCCATGGCCGTGCTGCTCAAGGATGCTTTACAGCCCAATCTGGTGCAGACGCTGGAAAACAATCCAGCCTTTGTTCATGGCGGTCCCTTTGCCAATATCGCCCATGGTTGCAATTCGGTGGTGGCGACAAAGGCGGCACTGAAGCTTGCTGATTATGTTGTGACCGAAGCCGGGTTCGGGGCCGATCTCGGGGCGGAAAAATTCTTTGACATCAAATGTCGCAAGGCGGGGCTGAAGCCGGCTGCTGCGGTGATCGTCGCCACCATTCGGGCGCTGAAGATGAATGGCGGCGTCGCCAAAGCTGATCTCGGTCTTGAGAATGTCGAGGCCCTGAAGAAAGGCGCCGTCAATCTCGGTCGACATATCGACAATGTCCGTTCTTTCGGCGTACCGGTGATCGTGGCGATCAACCATTTTACCACCGACAGTGATGCGGAAGTGGCGGCCATTCAGGAATATGCCGCAGGGCTTGGCGTCGAGGCGGTGCTGTGCCGCCATTGGGCCGAAGGCGGCAAGGGTATCGAGGAACTGGCGCAAAAGATTGCGGCTCTGGCCGACAGCGATCAGGCCGATTTTCAGCCACTCTATCCCGACGAGATGCCGTTGCTCGACAAGATCGAAACCGTGGCGAAACGCATTTACCGGGCGGGCGGGATTGCTGTGGAGCGTGCCGTGAAGGAGCAATTGGTGCAATTCGAAGCCATGGGCTATGGCCATCTGCCAGTCTGCATTGCCAAGACACAATATTCCTTCTCCACCGATCCGACGCTGCTTGGCGCGCCGGAAGGTCATATCGTGCCGGTGCGCGAGGTGCGGCTTTCTGCCGGTGCAGGCTTTGTCGTCGCGGTGACCGGCGATATCATGACGATGCCCGGCCTGCCGCGCGTGCCCGCGGCCGAACATATTCACCTCGATTCGGATGGGTTTGTCGAAGGGCTGTTCTGATCCGGCTGTGCAGGCTCTTCGACCGGAAAGCGGCAGAAGCGACCGTCATGCCTGCGCTTGATCAGGTCGAGATGCATATGGGTCTGGTGCGTCGGATCGCTGCCCGGTGACAGCACGGTGGTGAAATAGAGGCAGGCAGAAGCATTCAGCGTGCGCTGGAAAGCGGCTTCCATGCTGGTCGCCTTTTCCGGGGCGATCACCATATCCACCTTGCCCTTTTCAAATTCCAGCGCGGCAATATCAATGGCATTGCCGCGTGCATGTTCGGACATCTTGCCGGTGGCGGCGCTGTTTCTGTTGCGGCAGACATAGGAAGAGGCCTGCTCGACACCGATAAGCCTGCCCTTGTCCGGCATGGCCTCTTTTGTCGCCGGGATCACCATGGTTTTCAGCCATTGCGACAGTTCCAGTGCCGCCTCGCAGCGAAAGGTCGCTGCCGGTTTCAACGCGACACCGGGAAGAATGGCCGTGACCTTGACCGGTCTGTCGATGCCGCAGCCATGACCGTCGTCGATCCTTGGCAATTCTTCAAAGACGACACCCTGCTGTTTCAGTCCGCTCAGGCATTGGGCATATTCCGCCGGGTCTTCAGTGGCAATTGCAGGTTCTGGTTCGGCTGGTGTTTGCTCTGTGGCTTTGGGGTGGTCGGTCTTCTCCGGGGCCGGTTGCGGCTGATCTTGCCCATGGGCATCGGACGTTTGCGGGGCTTCAGGCTTTGCCTGCGGCAGAGGCGCGTCCTGTGCAGGCTCTTCCGTTTCCGATGCGGGTTTTTCCCTCGGCAGCGGACCTTTTTCAGGCAGGGTTGCGCCCAGCAGGATCAGCATCAGAAACGGGATCGGCCATGAATGTCGCATGTTTCGTCCTTTTTGCTGAAAAGGCAACGCGTGAGAGGGCAAATGGTTGCCGGATGACCTTTCGACCTTGAAAATGCCGCTTGCGCCGCTGGCGACCTCGGGGTAAGGATTTTGCCCATGAAAATCGTTTTGAACATGATGGCTTGGTGGTGGCTGCATTAAAGCGGCTCGACCAGTCATGTCCGGATGAATGATTGAAACAAGCCGCCCCGAAAGCTGAGGCGGCTTTTTTGTTATGGCCGCCCGGGGACTGGCCAGAACGAGGAGTGTTGACCCATGGTGACGATTGTGGATGGCGACGGCGAGACTTATGAAACCCGCGGCGGCGTCAAGGTCACGCGCAAGCGCCGCCCCACGCCCTATCAGGATGCCGTTTCGACCTATGTCGACAAGCTTGATGAGCGGCGTGGTGCCGTGTTTTCCTCCAATTACGAATATCCCGGGCGCTATACCCGCTGGGACACGGCGATTGTCGATCCGCCGCTTGGCATTTCGAGCTTCGGGCGTGCGCTGTGGATCGAGGCCTATAACGGGCGCGGCGAAGTGCTGCTCACCTTCATTGCCGAGGCTTTGAAGGATCTGACCGACGTGACCCTCGGCAAGCGCACGGCGAACCGTCTTGATCTGACCGTAAACCGTCCGGATCGCGCCTTTACCGAGGAGGAGCGCTCCAAGGTGCCGACCGTGTTCACGGTGCTGCGTGCCATCACCGATCTTTTCCATTCCGAGGCCGACAGCAGCATCGGGCTGTTCGGTGCCTTTGGCTACGATCTCGCCTTTCAGTTCGATGCCATCGATCTGAAGCTTCAGCGCCCGGATGACCAGCGCGACATGGTGCTGTTCCTGCCCGATGAAATTCTGGTGGTGGACCATTATTCCGCCAAGGCCTGGATCGACCGGTATGATTTTGCAAAAGGCGGCGTTACCACCGAGGGCAAGGCGGAAGAGATTGCCCCGGAACCGTTCCGGCCGACGGATGTCATCCCACCGCGCGGCGATCATCGTCCCGGCGAATATGCCGAACTGGTGGTGAAAGCCAAGGAAAGCTTCCGCAAGGGCGACCTGTTTGAGGTTGTGCCGGGGCAGAAATTCATGGAGCGCTGCGACAGCAGGCCATCGGCGATCTCCAAGCGGCTGAAGGAGATCAATCCGTCGCCCTATTCCTTCTTCATCAATCTTGGTGCTCAGGAATATCTGGTCGGGGCCTCGCCGGAAATGTTCGTGCGCGTCTCAGGCCGGCGCATCGAGACCTGCCCGATTTCCGGCACGATCAAGCGCGGCGACGATCCGATTGCCGACAGCGAACAGATTCTGAAGCTGTTGAATTCCAAGAAAGACGAATCCGAGCTGACCATGTGTTCGGATGTGGACCGCAATGACAAGAGCCGGGTCTGCGAGCCGGGCTCGGTCAAGGTCATCGGTCGCCGCCAGATCGAGATGTATTCGCGCCTCATTCATACAGTGGACCATATCGAAGGCCGCTTGCGCGATGGCATGGATGCCTTTGATGCTTTCCTTTCTCATGCCTGGGCAGTGACGGTGACCGGCGCGCCAAAGCTTTGGGCGATGCGCTTCATCGAGGCGCATGAGAAGAGCCCGCGCGCCTGGTATGGCGGGGCGGTTGGCATGGTCGGCTTCAATGGCGACATGAATACCGGACTGACGCTCAGAACCGTGCGGATCAAGGACGGTATTGCCGAGGTGCGGGCCGGGGCGACGCTGCTGAATGACAGCGACCCGCAGGAGGAAGAGGCCGAAACCGAGTTGAAGGCATCCGCCATGATTGCAGCCATTCTCGATGCCAAGACAGGCCACAATGCCAAGGCAAAGCGCGATGTCGCTGATGTTGGCAAGGGCGTAAATATCCTGCTGGTGGACCATGAGGACAGTTTCGTCCATACGCTCGCCAATTATTTCCGCCAGACCGGGGCGAATGTCAGCACGGTGCGCACACCGGTGGCAGAAGAGCTGTTCGACCGGCTGAAGCCCGATCTGGTGGTCTTGTCGCCCGGACCGGGTTCGCCGTCTGATTTCGATTGCACGGCGACGATTAGAAAAGCGCGGGCGCGCAATCTGCCGATCTTCGGTGTTTGCCTCGGGCTTCAGGCGTTGACGGAGGCCTATGGCGGCACGTTGCGCCAGTTGGACATTCCCATGCATGGCAAGCCCTCGCGCATCAAGGTGCTGGAGCCGGGCACGGTCTTTGCCGGGCTGGCGCAGGAGGTGACGGTCGGTCGCTATCACTCGATTTATGCCGATCCGGCAACATTGCCTGAGGATTTCATCGTCACGGCCAAGACCGATGACGGCGTGATCATGGGCATTGAGCATAAGCGCGAGCCGGTGGCGGCGGTGCAGTTCCACCCGGAATCGATCATGACGTTGGGTCAGGATGCCGGGATGCGGATGATCGAGAATGTGGTGGCAACGCTGTCGCGACGCTCGAAAGAACAGGCGGCATGAGCGAGATCGTCATCGAAGCGATGCAGCCTGCCTATATCGAGAGTTTCCGCGAGGCTCTTGACAGCGTGGCAAAGGAGCGGCGCTATCTTAGCCTTCTTGAGGCGCCGCCGCTGGAACGGGCGGAGGCTTTCGTGCGCGGACAGCTCGAAAAAGGCAATCCGCAATTCGTGGCGCTGGACAACGAACGGGTCGTCGGCTGGTGCGATATCCGTCGCCATGAGCGGGAGACACAGGCCCATCGTGGTCTTCTCGGCATGGGTATCATTGACGGCTATCGGGACAAGGGCATAGGCCGTGAGCTGCTGGGCAGGACCATGAATGCGGTGCGTCGTATGGGGCTGCATCGGATCGAACTGGAAGTCTATGCCGACAACCAGCGTGCCATCAGGCTTTATGAACGCTTTGGCTTTCTGCGCGAAGGGCTGATGCGCGATGCGGTTTTTCTCGACGGGCGCTTTGTTGATCTGGTGCTGATGGCACTGATTTTTCCCGTTGTGTAGAGATTGTCTTAATTAGAAATATCTACTGTTCAGCATCACGTTTTGGATGAAAGACATTCGGCCTTTGACAGACGGGCCGAATTCGACCATATCAGCCAGACGAGAAACCGTCCGACCCTTTGCGGGGCAGGGCGGTTTTGCCGTTTTAGCGGACCATTTTCTGCAAGTGGTTTGCAAAAGCAGGCTCGGGAACAAGCAGGCCCAGGAAAAGTGCGAAGCGGTTTTCCGCCCGGGGCCTGCGGAGAATAAAGCCAGGCCCAGGAAAAGTGCGAAGCGGTTTTCCGCCCGGGGCCTGCGGAGAATAAAGCCAGGCCCAGGAAAAGTGTGAAGCGGTTTTCCGCCCGGGCCTGCGGAGACAAACCATAGACAGGAGTTGAGCGATGTCGGATCAGGACCCGATTGTCAAAAAACTGGCCTTATGGGGCATTCCGCTTTCCATTGCGGTTCTGGGGCTGAAGCTTCTGGCCTGGTATGTCACCGGTTCGGTGGCGCTGCTGTCGGATGGGCTGGAATCCACCGTCAATGTCGTTGCTGCCATCATGGCCTTCGTGGTGATCGGCTATGCGCAAAAGCCTGCCGATCACGACCATCCCTATGGCCATCACAAGGCGGAATATATTTCGGCGGTGGTCGAGGGCGTGCTGATCGTGATTGCGGCACTGCTGATCATCAAGGAGGCGGTGGCCTCGCTGGAAGCGCCGAAAATGCTCGATGCGCCGGTCGAGGGGCTGGCGATCAATTTTACGGCCGCCGTCATCAATGCGGTCTGGGCGCAGGTGTTGATGCGGTCTGGGCGCAAGCATCGTTCTCCGGCGCTGACGGCGGATGGCCAGCATATTTTCTCCGATGTGGTGACGTCGGCTGGTGTGCTGGTCGGGCTTGTTCTGGTGGTGCTGACCGGCTATGCCATTCTCGATCCGGTTCTGGCCATTCTGGTGGGATGCAACATCATTTTTCAGGGATGGAAGGTGATTTCCCATTCCATTGACGGGCTGATGGACAAGGCGGTGGAACCTGCCGAAGAGGGGGCGATCAAGCAGGCGATTGCCGACAATGCCGCAGGCTCGATTGGCGTCCATTATCTGCGCACGCGGCGCGCTGGCGCTGCCACCTTTGTCGGTTTCGATCTGGTGGTTCCGGCCGGAATGTCGGTGGGCGAATCGCATGTGATCTGCGACCGGCTGGAGGCGGCGGTGAAGGCCGTGCAGCCCGGCGCGCGGGTGACGATCCATGTGGAGCCGGAAAGCGAAAAGGCCCAT
The DNA here is from genome assembly GCF_023700755.1 of Allorhizobium sonneratiae. GTDB lineage: Bacteria > Pseudomonadota > Alphaproteobacteria > Rhizobiales > Rhizobiaceae > Allorhizobium > Allorhizobium sonneratiae. The sequence goes on from NZ_JAMKOJ010000001.1 coordinate 534,708, forward strand.
GGTGTGGGCATCGAGGTTGAAGGAGCAAAATCATGAGCAAGACGGATGTATCCGGCCTGACCCAGCTTGGCCAGCAGACGGAAGCCCCCACCAGCCCGGAAACGGCGGTGATGGAGCGGGTGCCGAACGGCAATGCCGGAACCGATTACGTGGTGCGCTTCACCGCGCCGGAATTTACCTCGCTCTGCCCGATGACCGGGCAGCCGGATTTTGCCCATATCGTCATCGATTATATTCCCGGCGAGTTTCTGGTGGAGTCGAAATCGCTGAAACTCTTCCTGTTTTCCTTCCGCAATCATGGCGCGTTCCATGAGGATTGCTCGGTCTATATCGCCAAGCGCCTCGTTGATCTCCTTCAGCCGAAATGGCTGAGGATCGGCGCCTACTGGTATCCGCGCGGCGGCATTCCCATCGATGTCTTCTGGCAGACCGGCGAAGCGCCCAAGGGGGTGTGGCTGCCGGATCAGGGTGTGCCGACCTATCGCGGGCGCGGCTAAGGATCGAACCTTTCCCGACGGAACATCTCGGCCAGCCGACGCGTGCCGAGATCGGCTTCCTGTTCTGTCAGGCCGGAAAAACCGAAGAGCAGGCGGGATGTGTCCGTGGATGAGACATTCATCCGCGACAGCGGCATGACGACCACGCCCTTTGTCAGCGCGGCGGCGGAGACGGCGACATCGCTGCTCCAGGTGCCGGTGCTGCGGGCTGTGAGATTGATGCCCTGATCCGGCACGATGATCTGGAGATGGTCGCAAAGCCTGTCCTGAAGCAGCGCCACCAGATGATCGCGGGAGGCGCGCAGCCGCTCACGCAGGCGGCGCAGATGGGCGGGAAAATAGCCCTCCTGAAGAAAATCGGCGATCACCCTTTGCTGAAAGCTCGGCGGGCAGCGGTCGAGCGCCGGACGCACCGCCCGGAAAACCGGCACGAGATCGGCCGGTACCACCAGATAGCCCAGCCTGAGACTGGGCAGCAGCGCCTTGCTGAACGTGCCGGTATAGAGCACCCGATGGGCCTGATCGAGCCCTTGCAGCGAGGCGATGGGGTGACCCTGATAGCGGAATTCACTGTCATAATCGTCTTCGATGATCCAGCAGCCATGATGTGCCGCATAGGCCAGCAGCGCCTGCCGCCGGGGCAGCGACAGCACCGAACCGACCGGATATTGATGCGAGGGCGTGACATAGATCAGGGCGGGCGGGGCAAGCGTGCCGGTGGAGAGATGCTCCGTCTCGATGCCATCCTGATCGACCGGCAGGCCGGTGATCTGCGCTCCGTTCAGTGTCAGACATTGCCGGGCGGGCGGATAGCAGGGATCTTCGACGATCACGCCGTCGCCCGGCGTCAACAGCACCCGGAAGGCGAGATCGAGTGCCTGCTGGGTTCCGGCGGTGATGAACACCTGCTCGGGCGATGAGCGCACGCCCCGGCTGACGGAAAGATGGGCGGTGATCGCCGCCCGTAGCGCATATTCCCCCTGAATATCGCCATAGCCTTCAAAGGCATAATTCATGTGGCGGCTGGCGATGCGGTTCAGAAGGCTGGAGGTGCGCTCGTCATGAGCGATACGGCCGGTGACGAAAGGCATCTGCTGCTGCGGCTCCAGGCTGGGGCCGGTGGTGAGAACCCGGTTCACGGCGGCGGACAGGTTTCGCCGGGTGACGTTTTCCGGCCTCGACGGTCGGTGATCGGTGCCGACAAGATCGGTCTGCGGGGCCTCGGCAATATAGGTGCCGGAGCCATGGCGGGCGCTGGCATAGCCTTCGGCGATCAGGATTTCATAGGCTTCGGTGATCGTCCCGCGTGACAGGTTCCATTCCGCCGCCGCCAGCCGGGTGGAGGGCAGGCGCTGGCCCGCCTTCAGTCGCCCGTCGGCAATCGCCTCGCGCAGCGCAACATAAAGCTGCCGCGCCAGCGTTGCCGATGCCGACGGGATTATAGCCGGCTGAAAGCTGGAGGAGGGCGTTTCCCGTTTTCGTGTGAGGGTCATGGCCTTCTGTTGTTTGAAGTGGCGCAAAGACTGGATGTAAAGTGGCTCTTTTCTTGTGTGCAATTGTGGTTATTTTCCAATCCACATGCAAGAGCCTTTTTGCAGGCCGCACAGGTCAGGAGTGTCAATGTCCGAGATGAATGTCAGAACCAGAATTGCCGTGCTGTTTGGTGGGCGCTCCGCCGAGCATGATGTGTCGGTGATGTCGGCCACCAATGTCATGGCCGCACTCGATCCGGCGAAATATGACGCGGTGCCGGTGTTCATCACCCGGGAAGGGCAGTGGCTGCTCAGCCGCTTCGACAATGGTGTGCTGGAGACGCCGCTGTTCGGCACGCAGATCATCTTCATTCCCGGCGGGCAGGGCCGGATTATGGCGCTGCCGGTGGAAGGTCCAGCCTGTGAGATGGAGAAAATCGATATTCTCTTTCCGGTGCTGCACGGTCTGCCGGGAGAAGACGGTGCGGTGCAGGGGCTGGCCGAGGTGGCGGGTGTTGCGCTTGCCGGCTGCGGCATTCTGGGGTCGGCGACGGCGCTGGACAAGGTCATTGCCAAGCGGTTGTTTCAGGCCGCCGGGCTGCCCGTTGCCCGTTCCATTACCTTAAACCGGGGTGAGACGCCGGATTTTGCCGCGCTGGTCGACCGGCTCGGCCTGCCTGTCTTCATCAAGCCGGCGCGGCAGGGGTCCTCGGTCGGGGTGAGCAAGGTGTCCGGCAGTCAGGCCTTTGGTCCGGCGCTTCTGGAAGGTTTTCGCCATGACAACGCGCTGCTGGCGGAGGAATTCGTCGAGGGCCGGGAGATCGAATTCAGCCTGCTGGAAGCGGTGGATGGCAGCCTGACCGTTTCCCGCCCCGGTGAAATCACGCCAGCCGAAAGCCATGGATTTTACAGCTACGACGCCAAATATATCGATGCGGAGGGGGCGGCGCTCAAAGTGCCCGCTGATCTTGCGCCTCAGATCGAGGCCGAGATGCGGATTGCGGCGGAAAATGCCTTTCGCGCGCTCGGTTGCGACGGCATGGCGCGGGTGGATTTTTTCCTTAAAGCCGATGGCCGTTTCGTCGTCAATGAGGTCAACACCATTCCGGGCTTCACCTCTATCAGCATGTATCCCAAGGCGCTGGAGGCGAGCGGCATCCGCTATGGCGAGATTATCGACAGGCTGGTGGCGCATGGTCTGATGCGTAAAGCAAGGATGGGCTGAGGCGATGGACAATCATTCTGTCGTCACAGGCTGGGTCAGCGGCTTTATCGGCATGTTGATCTTCAGCGGTTCGCTGCCCGCTACACGGGTTGCGGTTTTGCAGCTCGATCCGGTGTTCCTCACCTCGGCGCGTGCCGTGATTGCCGGTGCGGTTGGGCTCACCTTTCTGCTGCTGCTGCGGCAGAAGCGACCGGGCCGCAATGAACTTCTGTCGCTGGTCGTTGTGGCGCTGGGCGTGGTCGTTGGTTTTCCGTTGCTGACGGCGCTTGCCCTCCAGCATATCACCTCGGCCCATTCCGTGGTGTTTATCGGCCTCTTGCCCTTGTCCACGGCGATGTTTGGCGTGCTGCGCGGCGGTGAGAGGCCAAAGCCGGTGTTCTGGCTGTTTTCAGGTCTGGGCAGTGCGCTGGTGGCTGGATTTGCCCTGTCTTCCGGTGGGCAGGCATCGGTCGCTGGCGATCTCCTGATGCTGGCGGCAATCGTCATCTGCGGGCTGGGCTATGCTGAAGGGGCAAAGTTGTCACGGGTGCTTGGCGGCTGGCAGGTGATCTCCTGGGCGCTTACACTTGCCTTGCCAGTCATGCTGACCCTGTCATGTGCCAGTTTCCCGCACAGCCTGTCCGGAGTTGGCATATCGGCCTGGCTCGGCCTTGCCTATGTGTCGCTGTTCAGCATGATGATCGGCTTTGTCTTCTGGTATCGCGGCCTGGCGCTCGGCGGCATTGCCGCCGTCGGTCAATTGCAATTGCTGCAACCCTTTTTTGGTCTGGCGCTGGCTGGCCTGCTGCTCCATGAGACCGTCACCGTGTCCATGCTGGCCGTGACGCTGGCAGTGATTGCCTGTGTCTTCGGCGCAAAGCGCTTTGCCTGAGCTGCCATAAAAAGCGAAACCGGATATCCGGTTTCGCATCATAGTCTATGATCGTTTGAGGATCGGTAAGGATCACACATTCATATCGCCATCGTCAAAGCCGCCGCCGTCGTCGTAGCTGCTGTCATCATAGCTGTTGTCGCTATTGTCGTAATCGGCCTGCTGAAAACCATTGTCCTGATTGCCAGTGTCACGGTTGTCGTCAGCACCCTGATTATTGCCGTCGCCATAGTAATTGTTGATCACGGTTTCCTCGACGCGCGGCTCGCCCCCGCCCATGCCCCCCATGCCCAGCATGTTGCCAAAGCCGGGATTGTGGCTGGAAAACAGGTCACGCACCGCATCGGCCATCAGCATGCCGCCGGCAACACCGGCTGCCGTGGTCATGGCGCCGCGCAGAAAACCGCCGCCAGCGGGGGCTGCTGCGGCCTGCTGGCCCCAGGGACCTGCCTGCGGTTGCGGGGCATAGCGCGGCGCATCGTCATAGCGTTGTGCCTGGGGGGCATTGCCCCATGGACCGGTTGACGGAGCTGGCGCGCGCTGCGGTGCGGGCGCCTGATTGCCGCCGCCGAACATCGAGCTAAGCCCGCCGAGAAAGCTGCCGCCGCCCTGCTGTGGGGCTGGCGCCTGAGAGGCGCGGCTTTCCAGATCGGCAATCCGGCCTTCCAGCTCGCGGATGCGGGCGGTGGCGGCTTCAAGCCCCTTTTCCTGAATGATGACGGCCTGCGCCATGACATAGGGTGCATGGGGCTGGCGCCGCATCTCATCTGCGATCAGCTCTTCCGCTTCACGGTCGCGCGGTGCGTTCGAGGCCTGACCGAGGCGGTCGAACAACTGGGTCAAAAGCTGACGTTCTTCGGGTGACATGGCGCATTCTCCAACCAGATGATGCCTCTTATACCAAGGCTCGAAGATGTGAACCACATCCTCGCCTTGAAGACATTGCAAATATCCCAAATGCATTCCACTGGCTTGAGATATTTGCAAAACGAATACCAGGAGTTATTTTCAAGAACCCCTGGTATTATCTAGTGTAGAATTTTTGCGCTTTCGAGACGGGCAGGATTACATTTTCGTCATGCGGACAGGCAGCCTTTGCCGCCTGTCCTGTTGACGGCTTATCCCAGCATCAGGGCCGCACCGCCAAGGGCGGTGGCGACACCGAGAAGCCGGGTGACTTTCGGGCCGAAACGGTTAAGCCCCACGCCAAGGCCAAGACCGACGGCATGGAGAAAGGCGGTGGCGACGACAAAGCCGAGGCCGAATTCCAGCGCGGTTGCCCCATGCAGTTCCGTGCCATGGGCATAGCCATGGAACAGGGCAAACAGCGCCACGACCGCCGCTGCACCAGCGGCAGGAAGCCGTATGGCGGTGGCGACCAGCAGGCCAAGCCCCATGACCGAGGCCAGGATTGCCGGTTCGACGAAGGGCAGCGGGATGCCTGCAAGCGCCATGAGAAAACCGATGGCCATGGTGAGAACGAAGGCGCAGGGCACGGCATAAAGCGCCTTGCCGCCCTGCTGCGAGGCCCAGAGCCCCACGGCAACCATGGCCATGATGTGATCCGGCCCGGTTAGCGGATGGGTCAGCCCGGCCAGAACCGAGCCATGATCGGCAGGATTGAGATGGGCAAAGGCGGGGGCGGCAGCCAGCGCAAAGGCGGCTGTCGTCAGGAATAGACGTTTGAACATGAATGTCCCTCATTTGGTCAACATTGCGCCCGGATTCGGTCACGCAGCTTTCTTCTACCCCATATCTCGGAAGTAACATAGAGTGTCGGCGGCTTTCTCCGCTTGAGTTTGCCGGGCAAACCGCCATATCTGATGATATGATCCCCCGTGTTATTTGATCCCTCGTGTTATTTGATCCTATGTGCCGGAGAGGCCGATGTTTCCCTTCGATAACAGCTATGCCCGCCTGCCTGAGCGCTTTTTCGCTTCCGTGAAGCCGGGGGCGGTGCGCGCGCCGCATCTGATTCGGTTCAATGCAGCTCTGGCCGAAGAGCTGGGACTTCGCCTCGATGGTGAGGATGAGGCCGCTCTTGCGGCGCTTTTTTCCGGCAACAGCCTGCCCGAAGGGGCACAGCCGCTGGCCATGGCCTATGCCGGGCATCAGTTCGGCCAGTTCGTGCCGCAGCTCGGTGATGGTCGCGCCATTCTCCTGGGCGAGGTGGTGGATCGTCACGGCAGGCGGCGTGACATTCAGCTCAAGGGGGCGGGTGAGACGCCCTTTTCCCGCCGGGGCGATGGGAGGGCGGCACTTGGTCCAGTGTTACGCGAATATATTGTTTCGGAAGCCATGCATGGGCTCGGAATTCCGACCACGCGTGCGCTTGCCGCCGTTGTCAGCGGCGAACCGGTGATCCGCGAGACTGTGCTGCCCGGTGCAATTTTTACCCGCGTTGCGGCAAGCCATATCCGGGTCGGCACGTTTCAATTTTTCGCCGCCCGTGGCGATGAAGAGGGTTTGCGCCAGCTGACCGATTACGTCATTGCCCGCCACTATCCGGCGCTTCAGGGGGCGGAAAACAAGGCGCTGGCGCTGCTGGACGCCGTGGCTGAGCGGCAGGCGGCGCTGATTGCCCGCTGGATGGCGGTCGGTTTCATTCACGGCGTGATGAACACAGACAACATGACCATTTCCGGCGAAACCATCGATTTCGGACCCTGCGCTTTTCTTGATGAGTATCATCCCCGCAAGGTGTTTTCCTCCATCGACCGGCAGGGACGCTATGCCTATGCCAACCAACCCGGCATCGGCCAATGGAACATTGCCCGGCTGGCGGAATGCCTGTTACCGATGATGGAAGGCGGTGAGGACAAGGCGGTGGAAGATGCCAATGCCGTGCTCGTCCGTTTCGGAGACATGTTTCAACGTCACTGGCTGAAGAATTTTCGTACAAAACTTGGGTTGATCGGGGAGGATGCGGGTGATCTGGCGCTGATCAATGATTTTCTTGCTCTGCTTGCCCGGCACGAGGCGGATTTTACCTTAGGCTTTCGCGGGCTTTCTGCAGCCTTGACGGATGGAGCGGCCAGTGCGCCAGCACTGTTTGCGCAGGAAGATGCAGCTGTCTGGTATTCTCGCTGGCAGACCCGTCTTGGAAACGAGCGGCCCCTTTCCGTGATTGCGATTGCGATGGAGAATGCCAATCCATTTGTCATTGCGCGCAATCACCGTATTGAAGAGGCGATAACCGCAGCGCTTTCAGAGGATTACACAATCTTCCATCGTCTTGTGGATGCCGTTAATGCTCCTTATTCGTGCAATCAGCAATGGTCCGATCTTGCTGTGCCGCCAGAACCAGAACAGCGCGTGGCACGTACATTCTGCGGGACATAATCCTTAATCTTGACGATGGTTCTGCTGCTGTCATGCAGGTAAAATATTGTAAAACAGTCATATATTGTTGAAGCTCTGTTCCATTCCGAAAAATGCCTATTTTCATGATCGTGGCGTTTCCGTCTCAAGCGTGCGGACTATGGGCAATAATTACGCTGAGTGTTCTGTTTCGGGATGATTGGAATTGCAACTTATATTTACATTAGGTTCTATTTTTATACGTTCCGTTAACGCCCTTCATGATTGTATTCTTGCAGCGCAAGATCAACGATAGCGGTGGTTTCTATGTCTATCCTCGGTGGAATGTCATCTCGAAAATTGAAGGAACTGGAAAAACAGTTCGGTGATATCAAGGAAAGATCGGATCTTTTGGATGATGCCAGCGGAATCGGTCTCTGGGAGGCTGTGCTGCATAAGGGCGATGCGATGGACCCGAAAAGCCGCTGGACCTGGTCACCGGAATTTCGCCGTCTCGTCGGCTATCAGACGGTGGAGGACTATCCCAATGTCGTGCAATCCTGGTCTGACCGGCTGCATCCCGATGACGTCGGCCCCACCTTTGCCGCTTTCGGCAAACATCTGGAGGATAAGAGCGGCAAGACGCGTTACCGCGTCGAATATCGCCTCAAGGTCAAGGATGGCTCTTATCGCTGGTTCCGGGCAACGGGTGGCTGCAAGTATATGCCCGATGGGGTTACTGTGCGCGCCTGCGGCTCGTTGACCGATATTCACGACCAGAAAATGCTGCAGGAAAGCATCAGGCAAAAGGAAGAGGAAGAATATCGTTCTGTGCTTTCGGTCCTCTTCAGTGCCTTCGGCGGGCTTGCCGATGGCGATCTGACGCGTCAGATTCGCGAACAGATGCCGGAAAAATACGAACAGTTGAAAGCGAATTTCAACAAGGCGACGGCCAGCTTGCAGGAAATCGTTGCGGAAGTGGCGTCAACGGTTTCCACCTTCGGCGCCGATGCACGCAATATCAGCCAGGCGACCGACGATCTTGCCAAGCGCACCGAGCAGCAGGCAAGCTCTCTCGAAGAGACCGCCTCGGCTATGGAGGAAATCGGTGTTGCCGTGCAAAACACCGCCCAGCGTGCCCGCGAGCTCAGCAGCCTCGCCAGCAAGACAAAGTCGGCGGCGGAGGAATCCGGCAGCGTGGTCAACAGCGCCGTTCACGCCATGTCGGAGATTGAAAACTCCTCCGAACAGATCGGCCAGATCATCGGCGTCATTGACGAAATCGCCTTCCAGACCAATCTTCTCGCCTTGAATGCCGGTGTCGAGGCCGCGCGTGCCGGGGAAGCGGGCAAGGGCTTTGCCGTCGTCGCCCAGGAAGTGCGCGAACTGGCGCAACGTTCTGCCAAGGCGGCGAAAGAAATCAAGGCGCTGATCTCCACCTCATCGCATCAGGTCAGTGAAGGCGTAACGCTGGTCGGTCGCACGGGTGAGGCGCTTCAGGGCATCGTGACGGCAATTGGTGATATCACCCAATTGATCGCCGATATCGACAATTCCGCACGCGAACAGTCGAGCAGCGTCAAGGAAATCAATGGCGCGATTTCGCAGATGGACCGTATGACCCAGCAGAATGCCGGTATGGTGGAAGAAACCGCCGGTGCGAGCCGCCAGCTTTCCGATCAGGCCGACCGCCTGATGCGCCTGATCGCCCGCTTTAAGCTGCATGAGGGACATTCCTCGGCTAACACCATGCGGACATCACGGGCGGCGTAATCTTGGTGCATACTATCACACGGCGAGGATCATCAATCTTCCTCGCCGTATCACGTATATCAAGGGCTAGAGATATTGGAAACTGCAAGGCCGTCACTGTGCTCAAGGACGTATACGGCATAATTGATGAATGTCGCTGTCTCTTAAAAGAAAAGGGCCAGGTTCAGCATCCCGGCCCATGGATATCGTTTATACAATAAATTTTATTTTGTACTTTTAAATATATTAAACATTTTTGAGGGCTTCATGAAAACTATATCTTTCTGATCTTTTAGAGATTTATACACGGAATATACGGATGACATAGGGTCATTGGTGTTTCCCCAGGCATTGACGTAAATCATATAGAATTTTGAATTGCCTGTTTTTATTGTATTGATGATCTGATCAGGGTTGCCACTTAAGTCAAGGTTTTGAGGTATTATGTATTTCCCATCGTAATTGTAAATATTTTTATTCTGGGGCACAACCCACGGGCTGTAAGATGTATAGATAACGCCGTCGACATTTTTCAGCCCTGTATAGCCTTTGAGATAGGTTTCGCAGGGATATTGGTTTCCGAAAATTGCGACGGTATTAATATTTGCCTGACCCAAGAAAGCATCAGTCTTTTTCAGGAACTCGGAGAATTTTTTGGTTTTGGAGATATCTTCGAATACATAGCCAATGCCGGAGGCTCCGCATATGACTTCGTCGTTGTCGCTTAATGATTCAATGTAATAATTCCAGACGCTGGGTGCCAGGTCATAAAGTGAAGGTGAGAAAGTCCATCCAATAGGAACCAAGCCTCGATAGGGGCTGCCCCACCATCCTGTATAATTTCCTCTATTGAGGAGCCATTGAAGGTTGTCGCCGTCTGACATGACAAAGGCTACATATTTTTTATCATCTGTTTGAGCTTTATCGTTGCTTGCGCTGTCGTCTGTTGTGGAAATGTCCGGTGGGCAGGAGAGGGGGCGGACGTCCATTTGGCTTAAAGCTGTCAAGTTAAAGGCGCAGTCGGCCGCGACATAATAGTCGCCATATTGGCTTACATTGGTGATAAACTCTTTTTCACCATCCTGGGTCACTGGGCCCCAGCCGTAAACAGGTGAGGAAGTGCTCAGCTGGTTCAAAAGAAAATCGCGTTGTTCCTGGCCATAAATAACGGGTGTTTTGCTCGCGACAGCAAAGTCACGCGGCCCCCAGAATATTGTAGGACTTAATTCGACAACTTGATTGTGGTTGTACTCATGGACATAGTCTTTTAAAAAATCAATCATTCGAAAAGTACTGACGTCGATTAACTTTTTGTATTTCAATTTTATAAACAATTCTTCCAGCGACTTGTCAACGGGCAAAGCTCCTGTAATGCCGGAAAGCGTAGTTGCAATATTTGCAGAGTCTGGATTTTTTGTTGTGTCACAAAGTATATATTCGTTAATATTTTTGTATTTTTTTATGATTTCAATTGTGTCGTCAAAGTATACCTTTGGGATTTCAAAATCGCTCAACCATAGTTTTGCTGCAAGTGGTTCAAATTTAATGTCATTAAAATTGTTTGCTATGCAATAAATCAAGCTTTCCGTTTTGCTTGCCAATCCTTGTAACGCAGAAAACATAAGACATTCTGCCTTTGATAGCGAATTGTATTGTTTGTTGTTGATAATATTGAATTCTTTGTATTTTGTCATGCTTCTAAATCCGTAGGTGTTTTTTGTTTATACTGAATGATTGCTTAAATCAGAATCGATTTAAGGTGAAAATTATGCAGCAGTTTAAAAGTGTTGCCGCGACCTTTGTGCGCCATATTTGGCGCACGGCACTGTAGAAAATGGAAAGCTGGTTTCTTCGTGCAGGCAGATTTGAAATTAAAATATAATGAAATAAATTTAAAATTATAATATTTTTGGATATAAAAGATGATTAAGCAACGTGTTTAATTTGATTTTATGTGTGGTTTTATGAGATCGTCACCCCATTTTTTATCTGAAGTGTCATCTTGATTATTGTATTTTCGCGCTATCCGTATTTTTCTATACAATAAAACGCTCTGCAGGATTTTTAATCATGCAGAGCGTCTATAAAAAAATTATTTGGTCAAGGCGTCACCGACTCCACTGAATTCGGCGGGTACGGGAGATTGCTTGCAACCATATCCCGGTCCCCATTGTGCGACGCCACCCTTGCCGGTGATATAGGCAATATCCCACTGTCCCATTTTTTTCGACTTGCAAAACTGCATTGCAGCATCACTGGCTTCGAGCGTCACTGTGGCGCCCTCTGCATTGATTGCATTTCCGACCCCACTGAAATCGGCGGGTACGGGAGATTGCTTGCAGCCATATCCCGGTCCCCATTGTGCAATGCCACCCTTGCCGATGATATAGGAAATATCCCACTGCCCCATTTTGTTTTCTTTGCAAGCTTTTGCCGCAACATCCGGGCTTGCCAGCTTGACTTCACCCGCAAATGCTTGCGATGAGGCGAACAGTCCCATCAGAATGGTCACTGCCGATGCAAAAGTGGTATATTTTGCAGTGTAATGCTTTTTACCGTATTTATTCATGGTCTTGTCTTTCTATGTCGCCTGAATTTCTTGAATGAATTTGGCTTTGATGGTGTCAATGGTAATTTATTGTGCGATTCAGCATTATTTATATGGTTTATATTGCCATAATGAAGTTGTGGACCGCGTGTAAATACTACCTTGGATGCATATAATGTAAATAATGCAATCTGGGATTTTATTGAAAATACCAAATAAAGTCGTTCTAACAATACTATAAATTTTAAGGGAAAATCTGACGGTGTCTTTGCGACAAACGGTCTGGTTCAATCTGAACCTGTCAGGGCATCGCCGTTTGATTGAGACATTTGCTCTCGACCGTTCCGCAAATGGGATGCAAATGTCAGTATAAAACCACTACAGCGCCGTTCTGTGATGAGAAATGCGCGGCGCTGTCATGGTGCTTGTCCTCGCGCCAGAAGGGCGAATGGCGATGGTCAGGGTCGGCGACCCTGACCTTGAACCTGAACTTTGTCTTCTCACTGATGCGCTGATCTCGCCTCCAGCACCCGGTTTGCTGCCGAGACGATGGCTTCCAGCGAGGCCGTGACGATATTCTTGTTGATGCCAGCACCGAACAGCACGCCGTCGGGATGCTCCATCTCGACATAGGCGATGGCCGCGGCATTGGAGCCGTGCTGCAGCGAGTGTTCGGAATAATCGCGCACCGAAAGCGAAAAGCCGAGATAGGTGGAGAGTGCATCGACGAAACCGTCAATCGGGCCGGTGCCTTTGCCTTCGATGCGTTTGGTTTCACCTTGATCGGTGATTTCGGCAGCGACGATGCGCATGCCTTTGACAGCCGGATCAGGATAGGTGTGGTGATCGACGAATTTCAACCGTCCCTGCGGCTGATCGACATAGCGGTCGAGAAAGCGGTCATGGATGCGTTTCGATGGCAGTTCCACGCCTTCCTCGTCGGTGATGCGCTGGATCTCCTCGCGGAATTCCACCTGCATGCCGCGCGGCAGGTTGATGCCGTAATCCTGTTGCAGGATATAGGCGATGCCGCCCTTGCCGGATTGCGAATTGATGCGGATGATCGCCTCATAGGTGCGCCCGACATCCTGCGGATCGATTGGCAGATAGGGCACTTCCCACAAGCCGGTATTGGACTGTTTGATCGCCTTCATGCCCTTGTTGATCGCATCCTGATGCGAGCCGGAAAAGGCGGTATAGACCAGTTCGCCGACATAAGGATGGCGCTCGGGAATAACCATTTCGTTGGAATATTCGTAGACGGCCTTGATCCGCTCGATGTCGGTGCAGTCGAGTTCCGGATCGACGCCTTGCGTATACATGTTGAGCGCCAGCGTCACGACATCGACATTGCCGGTGCGCTCGCCATTGCCGAACAGCGTACCTTCCACCCGGTCGGCGCCCGCCATCAGGCCAAGCTCGGTGGCGGCAATGCCGGTGCCGCGGTCATTATGCGGATGCAGCGAGATGATGACGTTTTCGCGGTTGTCGATGTTGCGGCACATCCATTCGATCTGGTCGGCATAGATGTTGGGTGTGGCCATTTCCACGGTGGAGGGCAGGTTGAGGATCAGCTTGTTGTCGGCGGTCGGCCTGATTTCGGCAATCACGGCGTTGCAGATGTCGAGCGCCACCTCCAGCTCGGTGCCGGTAAAGCTTTCGGGCGAATATTCGAAGCGGTAACCACCACCGGCTTTCGCGGCCATATCGGTGATCATTTTCGCCGCATCCACGGCAATCTGCTTGATGCCTGCCACGTCCTTGCCGAACACCACGCGGCGCTGCAATTCGCTGGTGGAGTTGTAAAAATGGATGATCGGCTGGTTTGCACCTTCCAATGCTTCAAAGGTGCGGGTGATCAGTTCCGGGCGGCATTGCACCAGCACCTGAAGCGACACGTCTTCCGGCACATTACCGTTTTCGACGCACCAGCGGGCAAAGTCGAAATCGGTCTGCGAGGCAGAGGGAAAGCCGATCTCGATTTCCTTGAAGCCCATGTCGAGCAGGAGCTGGAACATGCGGGCCTTGCGGTCGTGGCCCATGGGGTTGACCAGCGACTGGTTACCGTCGCGCAGGTCCACCGAACACCAGATCGGCGCTTTTGTGATGGTTTTCGATGGCCAGGTCCGGTCAGCAATATCGATCTGCGGATAGGGGCGGTATTTCTGGGCGGCGTCTTTCATGCCCGACTTGATGGTTCTGGAATTTTGCATCGTCGCTCTCGTCTCTTGCCTGATCTGTCCGGCTTATAGCGATCCACAGGTTGCAAGCCCATGACAGATGGAATCAATCTACAGGTTATGGAGAAATTTTGAGGAGCAATCGCCAAACGGCTCAACCCGGCCGCCGGGCGCTCCTCAACGGACCCGGCAACCGCCAGTAAGGTCGAGGCTAAGAAGCGAGAGGCCACCATGATGTCTTGAAGGCTCGCCCATGGCGCTCCTTGCAAAAAATTCCGTCATGGTCATGGCTCTGTTCGTCATGCGGATTTTATAGAGAGGCGGGTCAGGCTTGACAAGCCTCGCTTGAGAGAAAAATTACGCGCTTTTGCCGAGGAGCAGATGGTCGAGCGAGACCCGTCCTGGACCTTTTGCCATGACGATCAGGAAACAGGCCGCCCAGGTACCATGGGTTGGCCAGGCATCGGGATAGACGAAAATTTCAATAACCAAAGTCATTCCCAGAAGCGCCAGCGCTGAAAGACGGCTCATCAGGCCAATGACCAGCAGGGCGGGGAAGAGATGTTCGGCAATTGCCGCCATATGGGCCGCCAGCCACGGATCGATCAGCGGCAGGCGGTATTCCGTCTGGAACAGATAGACGGCCGAATCGGTGACATGCCAGCCATTGACCTTGGTTTCGCCGGATCGCCAGAACACACCGGCAATCGACAGCCGGGCAATCAGCGCGATCAGATCATGGGGAATGCGGTTCATCATATCCGTGACACTGTTGGCAAAGCGTGTGAGAGGGGGATAGGTGGGCATAATGGCCTCTTTTCAGGAAAAATCGGTGAAAACGCCGCTTTGCAGCGCACCGGTGAGATTGGCGGTCAGATTGAAACCGGCATGATTGGCGAAGGCTGTTTCCACGGCCGCGCCCAGCGGGGCACCGTGCTGCAGGGTCTGGAGAAAGGTCGCGCCGCCAGGTGGCAGACGCATGACCTCAACCTGCATTTGTGGCCGGATGACAAGGGCCGATTCACCTGTCCAGTCTTCGAGAGAGGCATCACCATTCTCTTCGCTGTTCATCGCCCAGATGGTCACTATAGGGTAGGGCGATGACAGAAGGCGAGCAGAAGGATGTAAGGTGAAATGGAGTTCTGCCAGCGTTTCGGGATCCACGTCTGCCAGACGTGAGGGGTCGAGCGGTGCACGGTCTTCAGCGTGATAGGCTTCGATGCGCGCATTTTCCAGCCGCATGACATCGGCGAGATAGGGCACGGATTGCGCCGGTGGAAAGTGTTCGGCAAAGGCCGGAAAATCTGCGCCGTAATGCAGCAGCAATGGTGAGCGTGGCGGATGGCGCGTGATGAATTCATGGGCCATGGCGGCAAAAAAATCCTCGCCCACGAGTTTCTGTGCGACCGGAAAACGGCTGGCGACCGCCTTCTGTAAGCCAGCCGTGACATTGTTGCGGTAAACGGCAAATCGCCGGATGGGGGCTTGATCGTTCCAGGCGACAACACCTTCGGGCAACGGCGCTTCGCGATCGTTCAGGGCAGTGGCAAAATCTCTCTGACTTTTGCTGGACATGGCTTGCCTCACGCCACCTTGTGCCGGGAGAACTGTCCGGTGGCGGATTGGCGGAGCAAGGTTTCGGCGGCTTGTGCTTCTGCCAGAAGCACGGACCATGCCGGGACGTCATTGTCCCATTCGATCAGGGTTGCCAAAGGTCCGGTATGGGAAAGAACCGACCTATAGAGGGCCCAGACCGGGTCTTTGACCGGCGTGTCATGGCTGTCGATCAAAAGAGGGGCGCCGTGATCATCTACAGTTTCGGAATGGCCGCTCAGATGGATTTCCCGCACATGCTCCAGCGGAAAGCGGCTGAGATAGGCATGCGGGTCGAGCCGGTGATTGGTGGCGGCGACGAAGACATTGTTGATGTCGAGAAGCAGACCGCAGCCTGTGCGCTTCGTGAGTTCGGTAAGAAAATCCACCTCTTCCAGCGTGCTTTGGCGAAAGGTGACGTAGGTTGCCGGATTTTCCAGAAGCATCTGCCGCTTCAGACTGCTCTGCACCTCGTCGATATGGTCGCTCACATGGCGCAGCGTTTCTTCCGTATAGGGCAAAGGCAGGAGATCGTTGAGAAACACCGTGTCATGGGAAGACCAGGCGAGATGTTCGGAAAAGCTTTCCGGTTGATAGCGGTCGCATAGCGCCTTCAGCCTTGCAAGATGGTCCTGATCGAGCGGCTGCATCGAGCCGATGGACAGCCCGACACCATGAATGGACAGCGCATAATCGGCGCGCAATCTGCCGAGTTGAGCATGAGGTGGACCGCCTGCACCCATATAGTTTTCCGCGTGGATCTCAAAAAAACCGACCGGCTGTTTGTGCGAAATGATCTCGCGAAAATGCTCCGGTTTGAAACCGGTCCCGGCTTGAGCAGGAAGAGTTGAGGTTTTCATCACCGGTCTCCTTGGGTTTTGATAGCAGCGTGTGTCTCATCTTGCGTGGCCGAGGGCGTCTGTTGACGATGCGCCAGATGGTCTGGCATTTTCATCGGCCTTGTCGGACGCCATCGGCCAGTTTGCGGCAAAGGATGAGCGTTTCCGCAAACGGGCTGCGGATTGGCTTTGGCAGAGTTTTCGTGAAAACCGGCGGGGTTTTCAGTCACTCTGTCCGGTCTTTGCGGTGGTTTGAAATACGCCTCAGGCGGGGGCGGACCCTTGTGTCAGGGTACCGTGGCCGTTTGGCGTCTTGATGCTTTCGCAGCTTCCTTTGGGCACGAGCTTCCAGGCGTTTTGCTGATAGTCGATTTTCGAGGTGCCGGCACAGGTGGTGCCGGGGCCTGCGGCGCAATCGTTCTGGCCTTTTAACGCCACGCCATAGCATTTTTCCATGGCCTGATCGGCGGCCTGTGCTGTGGTCGCGGCACCTGCGGCAAGCGCTGCGCTCAGCGAAGCGGCAAGCAGGGCTGAGGTTCTGATCATGTTGGTCTCCGGGGATCGGGTTACATCGATGTCAACATGCCGTGGCCATGCGGCGTCTTGATCGACAGGCAGGTGCCCTTGGGCACGAGCTTGAAGGAAGCCGGATCGTAATCCTTGGTCGAATGACCAGCGCAGTCATGGCTGCCTGCGGCGCAGTCGTTCTGGCCCTTCAGGGCCACGCCGTAGCATTTTTCCTTGCCCGTCATATCGGCGGCGGAGGCGGGGGTGGCAACCGCTGCCAGAGCGGAGGCGAGAGAACCGGCAAGCGCAAGAGTGACGATGCTGCTTTTCATGGAATGATCTCCTCGAATGGTCGCCGTGATTGGCTGACATCCGAGGCTACGCAGCACTCGCCGCCTTTGTTACAGGGCGGCAAAGAAAAATTTGATTGAACCGTATAATCCTGTCATTCATGCCGGTGCTGCAAAAATATCGTTTCGCGCTGTAACAAATCCGTCCTGTGGATCGTAAGTCATTCTGACGTGACCTATTTAGAACGTGAACATGACTGGGCAGAGTGGATGCGGGCTGCCGTGAGGGGCGACCAGCAGGCCTATCAGCATTTTCTGGTGTCGGTCACGCCGCATCTGCGCGCCATGGCGCGGCGACGTTGCGATCAGTTCGGCGCATCAGCAAGTGAGGTGGAAGATGTGGTGCAGGATGTGCTGCTTGCCATTCATCTCAAACGCGGCACCTGGGACCCCGCGCGACCCATCGGCCCCTGGCTGACGGTGATTGTGCGCAACAAGCTGATCGACAGTCTGCGCCGGCGCGGGCGGCGGGTGGAAATCCCGATCGAGGATGTGGCAGCAACGCTGGCTGCGGAGGTTGACGCCGATGTAACCGGTTCGCTGGATGTGGAGCGGATGCTGGAGCACTTGAAGGAACCGCAGCGTGATATCGTCCGCTCGATTTCGCTGATGGGGGCAGGGGTGAAGGAAACGGCGGCGCGGCTGCATATGAGTGAAGGCGCGGTGCGCGTCGCCTTGCATCGGGCGCTCAAAGCGCTGGCGACGATCTATCGGAGTGATGTCAATGAAAACGGATGATTTGATCACGCTCCTGACGCAGGATACGCCCGTTCACATGCGGCTTGGACGGCGGCTGGCTCTGGCGCTTGTGCCCGCGATCCTGTTTTCGGCTTGTGTCATGTTGGTCACCATCGGTCTTCGTCCGCATTTGGAGGCGGCACTCGAGACCGTGCGCGTGCCGTTCAAGATCGTGGTGACGTTGCTTCTGGCAATGACGGCAAGCTGTGTGGTGTTTCGCATCGGTAAGCCGGGCGTTCCGTTGCGTGCTTTCGGCCTGTGTCTGCTTCTTCCGCTTTGCCTTCTCATTCTGGCCGTTGCCATGGAAATGGCCATGGTGCCGGAGGGACAATGGTTCAGCCATTGGCTTGGCCATAATGCCGCCTTCTGTGTGTTTTTCGTGCCGGTGCTGTCGCTGGCACCGCTTTTCGGCTTTCTCTTCGCCTTGAAACACGGTGCGCCGGAAAATCCGGGGCTGGCCGGGGCGGCGGCTGGGCTTGCGGCCGGCGGCATTGCCGCGGCCATCTATGCCTGGCATTGCCCGGATGACAGCCCGTTTTTCCTCGCCACCTGGTATGGCATTGCCATCACCCTCGTGACGCTCATTGGCTATGGTCTCGGGCGTAAACTTCTGCGTTGGTAGGAAAAAGGCCCCGACGGATACCGTCAGGGCCTTTCAGGTTTCCGTATGGCAGGCGGATCAGATTTCCGACTGGCTTTCGATGATGCGGCCAACCAGACCGTAATCCTTGGCTTCTTCGGCCGAGAGCCAGTAATCGCGATCGATGTCCTTGGCGATCTTTTCTTCGAGCTGGCCGGTGGCCTTGGCGAAGATCTTGATCAGGCGCTTGTTCATCTTGATGATTTCCTTGGCCTGGATTTCAATGTCGGAGGCCATGCCGCGCGTGCCGCCGGACGGTTGATGCAGCAGGAAGCGGGTATTGGGCAGGCAAAGCCGCTGTTCCTTCGGCGCTGCGGCGTATATCAGCGCGCCAGCGGAGGCGACCCAGCCGGTGCCAATGATAAAGACCTTCGGCTTGATGAACTTGATCATGTCATGGATCGAATCGCCCGATTCGACATGGCCGCCGGGGGAGTTGACATAAACACGGATGTCTTCGTCGCTTGCCGCGGCCAGCGCCACGAGCTGGGTGCAGACCTTCTGTGCCAGTTCCTGGGTGATCCCGCCATAGATGAAGATCGAACGCGACTTGAAAAGATTCGCTTCCGTTTCCTTGCCGAGCGGCAGTTCCTTGCTCTTGTCGTCGTCTTCTTCGTTCATGCGGCAATTCCTCACTTCAGTTTATCTTATCCGCACATAGTGCTTTCCAAGGCTTAAAACAATGCGCGAAAAACACAAGGAGGCTGGCGGCGAATGATTGTGGAGCCGGTGCCGGAATAGGGCGTTGTTTAGAAAAACGGAAAACGAGCTGTTAACCGGGCGCATTTATAAGTGGAAAAAAGAGGTCTCCATGCCGTCGCGCATCCGTCTTGCTGAAATCGTCGAAGCCTTGAGCCATGCCCTCGACATGACGGAGGGGCAGCCGCCGGGCCATTGTATCCGCTGCTGTTACATCGGCACGGCGGTGGGGCGTGCGATGGGGCTTGGTGAACAGGCGCTGCACGATCTCTATTACACGCTGTTGCTGAAGGATCTTGGCTGCTCCAGCAATGCGGCGCGCATCTGCGAATTGTATGTCAGCGACGACATTGCCTTCAAGCGCAATTACAAGGTTGTCGATGGCAGCTTTTCCCAGGTGATCCGCTTCATTCTGGCCAATGCCGGAACGCAAACCGGCATGGTGGAGCGGCTGCGCACCGTGATGTCGGTGATGAAAAACGGTGGTCAGGCCAGTCTCGAACTGATCCAGACCCGTTGTCAGCGCGGGGCGGACATCGCCCGGCAGATGCGCTTTTCGCAAGATGTGGCCTTTGGCATTCGCGATCTCGATGAGCATTATAATGGCGGCGGTCTGCCCAGCCGCAGCAAAGGCGATACCATTCATCTTTTTGCCCGTATCGCGCTTCTGGCCCAGGTGGCGGATGTGTTTTTCATGACCGGCGGGTCAGAGGCGGCGATTGGCGAAATCACCAGCCGGCGCGGCGGCTGGTTCGATCCCGCCGTGGTCGATGCTTTCCTGTCCGTCTCCGTCAGTCCGCTCTTCTGGCGGACATTGGCGTCAGAGGATCTGGAAAGCATTGTTCTGGGCGAAGAGCCAGGTCATCAGGCCATCCTTGCCGATGAGGATTACCTCGATGACATCGCTGCCGGTTTCGCCAGGGTCATCGATGCCAAAAGTCCTTTTACGTCCGGCCATAGCGACCGGGTGGCGTTGTTTACCGATATGATTGCCGAGCAAATGGGCATGGAGCCGCTGGCACGGCGGCGGCTGAAACGGGCAGCGCTGTTGCATGATATCGGCAAGCTCGGTGTGTCCAACACCGTTCTCGACAAGCCGGGCAAGCTTGATGAGAGCGAATGGGCGCTGATGCGCCGCCATGCCGAATTTTCCGAACAGATTCTTTCCCGCGTCAGTGCCTTTGCCGATCTTGCCCGGATCGGTGGGGCCCATCACGAGCGACTCGATGGCAAGGGCTATCCGCGCGGGCTGAAAGGCGATGAGATCTCCTTCGAGACACGCATCGTCTCCACCGCCGATGTCTTCGATGCACTGACGGCGGAGCGGCCTTATCGCGCTGCCATGCCGGTGAAAAAGGCGCTGGCCATTCTCTGGGAAGGGGCAGGCGCAAGCCATGATCCGCTCTGCATTCGCGCCCTTGAACAGGCGCTGGAAAAGGCCGATCTGATCGCGGCTTGAATTATAACAGCGTCTGGTGATGATCGAGCGTGACGCCGCTTGCATCCGCCGTGAGGCTATGCCGTTCCCATGTCAGCGACCATGCGCCGCTTTTGCCCGAAATCTCGAAGAGGTTGAAAGCCGCCGGTGGTTTCTTGCCGCCCGGTCCCTGGCTGGCCGAGGCAATGCCGATCACCGGTATGCGGCCACGGCGGGTGGTAAGCCAGTTCAGCGTATTGAGATGGGTGTGGCCATGCAGCACCAGCTCCGCTCCCCCGACGGAGAGGGCGGCGGCAAAGCGGCGAATGCCGATCATCCGCTTGTGCTGAGCCGTTGCGCCGCGGATTGGCGGGTGATGAATCATCACCACTCTAAACAACCCGTCCCTGCCTGCCTGTTTCAGCGCTTCGGCGGTTTCTCGCGCCTGTCGCGGGCCGAAATAGCCGCTGGCGGAAAAAGGGGGGGTGGCCACCGAGGTCGAGCAGCCGATCAGCGCCACCGGCCCGCGTCGCCGCTGCGTGGGCCACAGCCTGTGCGCTTTCACATAATGGGATGGATCGTCATCGCCACGGACATAATCATACCAGGCGCGCATTGTCTTTTCATGGGCACCCGGCACATAGGCGTCGTGATTGCCCGGCACGACGCTGGTGTCTTCCGGTGCGCCCAACGCCTCCAGCCAGCTGGCGGCGCGGCTGATTTCCAGACCCGTGGCCAGATTGACCAGATCGCCGGTCACAGCCAGATGGTCTGGATTGTGCTGGCGCATCGCCTCAACCAGTGTTTCCAGCGTGCCGCCCACCATGTGGCGACGGCGGTTGCTATGCCAGTTCAGATAGCCGGTGATGCGCTTGGACGCCAATTCGCGCCAGGTCAGCCGCGGCAGAGGACCAAGGTGAATATCGGATATATGCGCGAGCTTGAACATGCGCCCTGTCTATACCATAGGATGAGAGGGAGCAATGATGAGAGCGTGTCCCGCGCTCACAATGGTTTTAAGGGAGAATGCAGCGTGAATCCTGTCAAACGCGCCATCATCCGCTTGCTGCATGTCTATTTCCGTTTTTCACGCGGGATGACGCTTGGGGTTCGCGCGGCCTGTTTCGATGAAGAGGGCCGGATTTTTCTGGTGCGCCATACCTATCTTGCCGGATGGTATCTGCCGGGGGGCGGTGTCGAGGTTGGAGAAACAGCGTTTCAGGCCCTGGTAAAGGAGTTGCGTGAGGAGGGCAATCTGGAGGTGCTGGGTGCACCCGCCCTGTTGCAAAGCTTCCTCAATCTTTCGGCGACAAAGCGCGATCACGTTCTGCTCTATCGGGTCGATGTGCGTCAGACGGTGCCGCGCCCGCCGGATCATGAAATTGCCGAAAGTGGTTTCTTTGCTCTCGATCAATTGCCGGACGGGCTGACGGCGGCCACACGCCGCCGTCTGGATGAACTTGCCCGTGGCGGGCCCTATGCCGATGTCTGGTAGGTTTTGAGCGTGTCGCGGTGATGCGGGGCCATCAGATCCATAACCGGGCCAACTGGAATGACGCCGGTCGGGTTGATGGTCTTGTGGCTGCCGTAATAATGGCGCTTGATATGGGTGAAATTCACCGTCCCGGCCACACCCGGTACCTGATAGAGGTCACGCAGATAGGCAGAAAGCGCCGGATAATCGGCAATGCGGCGAATATTGCATTTGAAATGGCCGACATAGACCGGATCGAAGCGGACAAGGGTGGTAAAGAGCCGCCAGTCGGCTTCGCTCACGCGCTCGCCGCAGAGATAGCGTTGACGTGACAGCCGTTCTTCCAGCCAGTCCAGCGTGTCGAAAAGCGGTGTCACGGCCTCTTCATAGGCCGCTTGCGTGGTGGCAAAACCGGCCTTGTAGACGCCATTGTTCACCCGGTCATAGATGCGGCTGTTGAGCTGGTCGATTTCTTCGCGCAGGTCTTGCGGGTAAAAATCCAGCCTGTTGCCGGTCAGGTCGTTGAAGGCGCTGTTGAACATGCGGATGATCTCGGCGGATTCATTCGAAACGATGGTCTGGCGCTTTTTGTCCCACAGAACCGGCACGGTGACGCGGCCGCTATAGGTGGGATCGGCCTTCAGATAGATCTGCCAGAGATAATCCTGCCCATAAAGGCTGTCGCCGGTGGCGCCGTCTTCCTGCTGAAAAGTCCAGCCGTTTTCCAGCATCAGCGGATGCACGACAGAGACCGGGATCAGATCCGCAAGCTGTTTCAGCTGACGAAAGATCAGCGTGCGATGCGCCCAGGGACAGGCAAGCGAGACATAGAGATGATAGCGGCCAGCCTCGGCTTTGAACCCGTCCGTGCCGCTCGGTCCTGCCGCGCCATCCTCGGTGATAAAATTGCGAAAGGCGGCGTTGGAACGCTGAAACCGGCCTTTCGTCGATTTTGTATCGTACCACACATCCTGCCAGACGCCGTCGACAAGCATACCCATGACCATTCTCCTTTCGTTATCCTCACCATATATGAGTGGGAGCGAAAAAGGCGAGTGCTGCGCGGTGAACACTGTGTCCCGATGCCGTTTTGAAAACTTTCCAGCAGTGCAGATGCACTCTTTACGGCGGATTTTTTTGCTGATAAGCAATCACGATCTCGAAAAGGACATGTTGCCACCATGCTTATGCGGAACCTGCGACGACGCTGATGCTTCTTTCACCCGCCTGTCACGGCGGTGGATCATCATGGCTCATTCGCAATACGGTTCTGGCGCTCATGCACAAGCACGATCTGGTCTATCTCACTGAAGATGCGTCCCACGACGCGGTTATCGAACTCATCAACGAAGAGGCTTTCGGGCCGGGGCGGTTTACCCGGGCGGCGGCGCGCATTCGCGAACAGGGTCCGCATGACCGCACGCTCTCCTTCATCTGTGCCGATGACGGCGAAACCATTGCCTCTGTGCGGATGACGCCGGTGAAGGCTGGTGAAGTTATGGGGCATTTGCTGGGGCCGCTTGCGGTCCGGCCCTCGCACAAGAACCGGGGCATTGGCCGTGAACTGGTGCGCATTGCCATTGAGGCGGCGCGGCGCAAGGGCTCTGAGGCGGTGATCCTGATCGGCGATCCGCCCTATTATATGCCGCTCGGTTTCGAGAAGGTTGCCTATAAGGCGCTGGATTTCCCCGGCCCCGTCGATGCCAACCGGGTTCTGGTCGTGCCGCTTGCCGATGATGTGCATGCGCGGCTGAGGGGTGTGATCCAGTGGAGCGATCACAAGCGTTACACCGGCGAGAGCGAAGAGGCGGCGGATCAGGATTTTTATGAGCCGCCGCTGAAAGTCGTTAACGGTTGACCGGCTCGAAGCGGTAACCATCTCCTTCACGTGTCACCTTGCCCAGGCCGGGGAAGGGGATATGCACACCGGCAATGGTGAAGCCCTGATCGGCAGCTTCCGCAAAACAGATGGCGCGCGAGTGCGCGGCATTTTTCTGATCATAATCGAAATCGATGGTGACCGCCGGGTTTTTGAACTGCACCGTGTCGCCATGGACGATGTCGCCGACAAAGGCGATGGTGTCGTGACCTTCTTTATAAAAGATCGTCAAATGGCCGGGGGTGTGGCCGGCCCGAAGGCTGGCGCTGAAACCGGGGATGATCTCGCCTTCATCGGCAAAGAGCTTCACCTGACCAGCGTTTTGATAAGGGTCGATCATCGCATGGGCGCGGGCGATCTGGCCTTTCAGCCGCTCCGTTGCGTTTGGCGCGTCTGCCGCCCCCGGTGACAGCCAGAAATCGGCCTCGGTCCGGCCGAGATGCAGCGTGGCGTTGGGGAAAACCTGCTTGCCGTCGATCATCAGTCCACCACTATGATCGGCGTGGATATGGGTGAGAATGATGTCACCGATGGCTTCCGGCTGAATGGCGAGTGCGGCAAGGCCATCGCGCAGCTTGCCATGATCGGGGCCGAACAGAGCACCCGATCCGGTATCGATCAGCACCAGACGCCCGGCGCTTTTCACCAGAAAGACATTGACGGAGAGTTCTGTCGGGGCCTCGGGAAAGCGCTCCGGCGTCGGCTCCGAGCTTTCAAGGCGGTAAAGATTGCCGACTGGCGCAGACAGGGTGCCATCTGAAAAGGCAAAGATGTCTGTCTCGCCCATGATCAGGCGAAAAGGCGCTGGAGCGGCTGGCTGCAATGTTTGATCCATAAAGAGTTCCTCATAGTTGAGGGGCTGAACATTCGGCACCCCCATTTTGAAATGAAAATATCACCGTCCCTCGCGCCACCACATGGCCGACAGGGCAAAGAGCAGCAGCGCCAGCCCGCCAAAGCCGGCAAAGAGCGGCAGGGTGTCGATGCCTTTCAGAATGGTTTCGCTGGTCATGCGAATGGTCAGGCGCTCACCGTCACTTGTCCGCACCGGCCCGTTGACCGGCAGAATGTCCGGCAGGGTGACGCCGCCATGGCCGTCATCGAGCCGTTTGATCAGGCCATGACTGGCATCAGCCACCGGCTGCAACAGGGAAGGCGTTGAAATCATTGCCTTGAATTCCGGCGCATCCACCGCGCCGACATGGACGAGCGTCGAGAGCGTGCCGTTGGTGACGGTGAAAAGCCCGGTATCGTGCATTTTTTCCGCACCGCTATAGCGGCCCGGCTCGGTTTGCTGGAGGGGCAGCGTTTCCGTTTTGCCGGAGGGTGTGGTGATGGTGGCCGGGCCGGGATCGCCGCCGATTGTCTGGCGGGTGACGGTCAGAAGATGGCCGCTGGCCTTGGCGGTCAGCGCTTCTTCTTCCAGTTCCGGTTCCTTCATCAGCCAGTGGGCGATGCGGCGGTAAAGCGCCACATGCGGACCGCCGCCCTCGAAGCCGCGCGCCCAGAGCCAGCCCTGATCGGACAGCAGCATGGCGACCCGGCCTTTGCCGACCCGGTTGAGGATCAGAAGCGGCTTGCCGTCGCTGGCATTCATCACCGTTTCGCCCTGCGGCTTGTCGACATCGATGCTGCGGAACCAGCGGCCCCAATGCGGCGGCTCGAAACTGGCGCCGGGCAGGTCGCGCGTCACGGGATGTTTCTTGCCGATCTCCGACAGGCGCGGATAAAAGCCGCCTGTGCTGATGGTGCCGGTCGGCAGGGCCGGCAGAACGGAGGAGAGCGGCGTCATGGCGATGGAATCGTCGCTTGCCAGTTCCGGTCCTGCTGCCACCAGCAATGCACCGCCTTCACGCACATAATTGGCGATATTGTCGTAATAGAGCAACGGCAGTACGCCACGGTTCTGGTAGCGGTCGAGAATGATCAGGTCGAACTGGCGGATTTTTTCGACGAACAGTTCGCGTGTCGGAAAAGCGATCAGCGACAATTCATTGATCGGCGTGCCATCCTGTTTTTCCGGCGGGCGCAGAATGGTGAAATGCACCAGATCGACGGAGGGGTCGGATTTCAAGAGGTTGCGCCAGGCGCGCTCACCCGCATGCGGTTCGCCGGAGACGAGCAGAACCCTGAGATTTTGCCGGATGCCGTCGACCAGCGCCACGGTCTTGTTGTTGATGGCGCTGACTTCGCCGGGCAGGGCCGCAACGGAAAACTCGACGATATTGCTGCCCGCGCGCGGCACGGTGAAGGAATAGGGGGTCTCGACGCCCGGTGTTGCAAGGATCGTGCCCGCCGCATCACCATTGATGCGCACGGTCACGGTGACCGGTCCGGTCCCGTTTTGCTTCATGCCCTCGTCGATCACCTTGACCGTCACGGTCTGTGGCTGGCCGACAATGCCGAAGCGGGGCGCGCGCACCAGCGTGATCCGCCGGTCGAATTCATCGGCCTTGCCGGTCAAGAGCGTGTGGATCGGCGCATCGATGCCGAGGCTTTTGATGGAGGCCGGCACGTCATGCACTTCACCGTCGGTGATCAGGATGGCCGCTCCGACCCGGGCGGGCGGTACATCCGAGATGGCCGAGGTCAGCGCGGAAAACAGCCGTGTGGAGGGGGCATCGCTGTCTTCCGGGGTTTTGACCGTGACAATGCGCGGCTCGATGCCCGGGAAGCGGGCAAGGCGTTCTTTCAGCCCCTTCAGCGCCTCTTCCGTCATCTTTTCGCGGGCGGGGATATCGGTCTGGCTCTGGCTTTGATCGACAATCACCGGCACCACGGTGCTGAGCGGTGCGCGATCCTCGAATTGCAGTTGAGGATTGGCAAGTGCGGCAATCAGCGCCAGAAAGGCAAGAAAGCGGATGGTCGTGCCGCGCAGCGACCGGTAAAACCCGAAAGCGGCGATCAGGGCGGCGACAAGGCCAAGCGCAACGAGTGCCGGAAGCGGCAGGAAAGGGGCGAAGGAAAAGCTCATCTACTGCCCCAGCCGTTCGAGAAGAGCGGGCACATGCACTTGATCGGCCTTGTAGTTGCCGGTGAACATATACATCATGATGTTGACGCCGACGCGATAGGCCATTTCCCGCTGTCGGTCATCCGGTGGCACGGTCGGCATCAGCGGCATGCCCTGATCATTGACCGCCCAGGCACCCATCAGATCGTTGCCGGTGATGATGATCGGGCTGACGCCATCGCCGGAAGAGGCAAGTCCTGCTTTGGTGCCGTTTTTATCGGGCCGTGCCTCGACCCAGAGTGGGCTGCCGTCATAGCGCCCCGGAAAGGATTGCAGCAGAAAGAAGGTGCGGGTCAGAACATGGTTTTTCGGCACGGGTTCCAGAGGTGGAATGTCGATATTGGCGAGAATTTGCCGCAGCCTTGCCCCGTTGGCGGTGACGCCGCCATCCGTGCCCAGCGAGGTGAGCTGGTCGCGTGTGTCGAAGAGCACCGTGCCGCCGGCACGCATATAGGCATCGATCCGGCTGATCGCCGCCTCGCTCGGCATGGGGGCCGTGGCGGAAATCGGCCAGAACAGGATCGGGAAGATCGACAATTCATCCTTGGAGATATCGACACCCACCGGTGCGCCGGGTTCCAGCGCCGTGTGATAGGTCAGATATTGCGACAATCCCTCCAGCCCGCTTTTCGAGATCGCGTCGACCGCTGGTTCGCCGGTGATGACATAGGCGAGATGCGTGGTATCGAGCCGCTTCAAAAGCACATCGTCGCCGGGCTTTGCGTCATTGGCCAGCGCCTGAGACGCGGGCATGAGCGAAACGGCGGCAAGACCGGCAAGGGTGAGGAGCAGAACCGCTGCTGTCCGTTTCGGCAGGCGGGCAAAGGCGCCATGGATGACCAGCACCGCCAGACAATCGGCCAGGAACAGCAGGACGGCCAGCATCAGCAGCATGGGTTTCAGCGGCCTTGCCGTTTTTGCCGACAGAGAAATCCGGGTGAGAGGCAGGCTGGTCGCCTGATCGAGCGGTTTCAGCTCCGCACCTTTCGGCAGAAGATTGAGAGCGACAAAACCGTCCTGCGCGCCATAAAGGCCGGGCGGATGGTCGAAGCGTGCGGCGGTCAGCCGGTTCGGCCCCTGATCCAGCGGCCTTGCCATGCCGGTTTCGGCGGTCAACTGGCCCATGGCATTGAGCAGCCGGTAAGGCGGCAGGCTTGCGGCCTGTTCGCCCTCTTTCAGCGCCGGACCGGCATGGGACATCTGCACCACCCGGCGCAGCATGGCGACGAAATCGCCCGACAGCGGCAGGTTGGACCAGCTGGTTTCGGCGGTTACATGAAAGAGCACGATCCGGCCTGCGCCGACATCACGCGCCGTGACCAACGGCGTGCCATCGGCAAGGCTTGCCCATGTGTGCTCGCGCAGGTCCGGCGTCGGTTCGGCCAGAACCTGCCGCTTGACCCGTACATCCTTCGGCGTCGGCAGTCCGGCAAAGGGGCTTGAGGCCGGGAAGGGGGCGAGCGGCTGCGGCTCCGACCAGGAGAGCGCGCCGCCCAGTTCGCGCTCGCCCTGGCGCAGCGGCACCGGCAGAAGCGGGTCATCGGCCGGGCTTGCCGCCAGATGCGGCCCGGCAAAGCGGATCAGCATGCCGCCTTTTTTCACGAACCGGTCGATGGCCGCAACGGTTTCCTGCGGCAGGCGACCGACATCGGCCATGATCAGCACCGAAGGGTTTTGCTGCAACAGATCGGGAATGGCCTTGGCCATGTCATTGTCGCGCGAGCGGATCAGATCGGCATAGGGTTTCAGCGCCCGGTCAAGATAATAGAGCGGCGCCAGCAGCGGCTGGAATTCATTGCCGGCTTCCCCGGCAATCAGCGCCACCTTGCGGCGGCGGAAACTGTCATCCAGCAGATGCACCGCACCGGCTGTCTCGATACCGGTGAGGCTCAGCCGGGCAAAATCATTGCGCAGCTCGTAAGGCACGGTGAGCCTTGCCGTTGTGTTGGCGGACCCTGCGGCAAAATCGGCAGGCGCGCTGGCCAGAATGCGGCCCTGCCGGTCGAACGCATTGACCGTCACCTGGCGCGGTGTGGTGGCGGCAAGACGGGTGAGGCTGACCGTCATGCTTTCGGCGTCATTATCGGCGCCGGTGATGGCGATGGCGGCCTTGCCGTCATCCTCAATCAGGCGCAGATCGGCAGGTTTCAGCGCCGAGAGGCTGGCAAGGGCACTCTCCTTGTCCGTCCCGGCCGGCCCGGCGATGCCGTCGGTGATGAAGGCGACGGTTCCGGGCGTTCTGCCCTTCAGCGCTGCTGCCAAAGCTGTGATGGCGCGGGCACGTTCTGCGACAAGCGGGCGCGGTTCTGCTGCCTGCAGGCGTTCTCGAATGGTGGCGGCATCCTGCGGCGCAGCATCCTGATCCGGATTGGCGGTCAGCACGAGCGAGATCGGCTGGTTGGCCGCCTCTGCCTCATCGACAAGCGTACGGGCGGCGGTCATGCGCTGGTCCCAATCGGCAACGCTTGCCCAGCTGTTATCGATGACGAGCGCCAGCGGGCCGGTGGCGGCAATCCGGTTTTCCTGCGGGTTCAGCACCGGATCGGCCAGCGCCAGAATGATCAGCGTCGCCATGAGCATCCGCAGCGCCGTCAGCCACCACGGGCTTTGCGCCGGAGTTTCCTCGCGTTTGAGCACGCGGGCCAGAATTTTGAGCGGCGGAAAGATTTCCCGCTGCGGCCGGGGGGGCGTCAGCTTCAGCAGCCACCAGATGGCGGGCAGCACCACCAGCGCGCCCAGAAGCGCCGGGCTCATAAAGGCAAAGGGCAGCGATCCCATCACAGCCCTCCCATGGCGTGACGCTGAGGCGCGCCGGAGAGCGAAAGATGCACGGCCCCCAGTGCTTCCGAGGCCGGGCGGTCGGTCAGATGCGGGGTGTAGCTCCAGCCAAGACGGCGCAGACCTGACGCAAGCGTCTGTCTGCGGGCCAGATAGGCGGTGCGATAGGCTTCCGCCACGGTTTCGGCCCGGCCGGAGACCAGCCTGTCACCGGTTTCCGGATCGGTAAATTCGGTGCGCCCCGCATAGGGAAAAAGCTCTTCCGCCGGATCGGCCACTTCGATGGCGTGGCCCCTCAGCCCCCGTTTTGCCATGGGGGCAAGCCGGGCTAACATCGCATCGGCATCGTCGAGAAAATCGCCAATGAGCACAATGTCGCTCGGCTGGCGGATCATGCCGGTTTCCGGCAGGCCGTTCAGGTTCCTGTTGCTATTCAGCGCATGGGTCAGCGCCAGCGCCAGCCGTTCTGCGCCCTGTCTTGCGGCAATCGGTTCGAGAAGGCCCGGAACGCCGATGCGCTCGCCCGAGCGCGACAGGATCTCTGCGAGCGCCAGCATCAGCACCAGCGCCCGGTGCTCTTTGGACACCGGGGAAAAGCGCGATTTATAGAGCATGGAGGCGGAAAGATCGACCGAGAGCCAGACGGTGTGGGCTGCTTCCCATTCCCGGTCGCGGATATAAAGCTGATCGTCGCGGGCCGAGCGCCGCCAGTCGATGCGCGCCAGGCTTTCCCCCTCGGTATAGGGGCGGAACTGCCAGAAATTTTCGCCGATGCCGCGTTTTCTACGGCCATGCCAGCCGGCAATCACCGTATTGGCGATACGCTTTGCCTCGACGAGACAATCGGGGATCAGCCCCGCATGGTGGCGGGCGCGGACAAGCGCTTCGCGCGCCGGGATATGATCGAGGGTTTCACCAATGGCCGCCACGGGGCTTCAAGCCTTTCTTACGCCTTCAGGCTCTTGACGAGGCTGGAAATCACATCGGCCATGGTCATGCCCTCGGCGCGCGCGGCAAAGGTCAGCGCCATGCGGTGTTGCAGCACCGGTTCGGCCAATGCCGCGACATCGTCGATCGATGGGGCAAACCGGCCTTCGTATAGGGCACGCGCACGGGCCGTCAGCATCAGTGCCTGCCCGGCGCGCGGGCCCGGGCCCCAGGCAATATGCTTTGCGGCGTCCGATGTGCTTTCACCGGGACGGGCCGAGCGCACCAGTGTGAGGATGGCATTGACCACGCTGTCAGGCACCGGCATCTGGCGGATGAGATGCTGGATGTCTTTCAGCCGTTCAGCGTCAAGCACCGCTTCGGCGTGGCTTTCCGCCATGCCGGTCGTGTCGAGCAGAATGCGCTTTTCGGCGTCGAAATCGGGATAGGTCACATCGACCTGCATCAGAAAGCGGTCGAGCTGGGCCTCGGGCAGCGGATAGGTGCCTTCCTGCTCCAGCGGGTTCTGGGTGGCCAGCACATGAAAGGGGGCAGGCAGGTCGTAACGCTTGCCCGCCACCGTGATGTGGTATTCCTGCATGGCCTGCAACAGCGCCGATTGCGTGCGCGGGCTGGCGCGGTTGATTTCGTCGGCCATCAGCAATTGGGCAAAGACCGGGCCTTCGATAAAGCGGAAGGAGCGGCGGCCATGCTCGTCCTGATCCATGACCTCGGAGCCCAAAATGTCGGAGGGCATCAGGTCCGGGGTGAACTGGATGCGGTTTGCATGAAGCCCGAGTGCGGTTCCCAGCGTCGAGACCAGCTTGGTTTTCGCCAGACCCGGCACGCCGACCAGCAGCGCATGGCCGCCGGAGAGAATGGACAGAACGGTGTTTTCCACCACTTTTTCCTGGCCGAAAATCACCTTGCCCACTTCCTGACGCAGTGTGGCAAGTTCGGCCAGCGCCTGTTCGGCCTTGGCAATCATCGCCTTCTCATCGAGCATGGGGGCGGGGCTGTCGATCATGCCCATGATGTCTCCATTTCATCTGTGACGTCAGTTGCCGCAACAGGCGTCATCTGGCCGGTCATTCTTTTGTGTCTCATTTATTCGCCCGCAAACCGCTGACAAGCGCATTGCAAAAGACTATCTCAACTTGAACCCCTGTTACAGGAAAAACCGGGACACAAACATGGCAGGCTTTGAAGACACTCCAATCCGCGATGCTGCCGGTCTTGCTGGTGAGATCGCTCGCGCCACAGCCGAGGCGGGTGAGCACGCACGCACCATGCCACCGGTGGAACGGTGGAATCCGCCCTTTTGCGGGGATATCGACATGGAAATCCGCGCTGAC
This sequence comes from Allorhizobium sonneratiae, assembly GCF_023700755.1. Classification (GTDB taxonomy): domain Bacteria; phylum Pseudomonadota; class Alphaproteobacteria; order Rhizobiales; family Rhizobiaceae; genus Allorhizobium; species Allorhizobium sonneratiae. The sequence goes on from NZ_JAMKOJ010000001.1 coordinate 566,762, forward strand.
GGCACCTGGTATTACATGGGAACGCCGATCACCCGCGCCCCCCTTGTGCGGCTTTTTTCCACCGTGCTGCGCAAGGATGAGGACGAGAAAACCTATCTGGTCACGCCTGTGGAAAAAGTCGGCATCCGCGTTCAGGATGCGCCTTTTGTCGCCGTTGAGATGACGCAGACGGTCGAGGATGGCAAAAGCGTGCTGTGCTTTCGCACCAATGTCGGCGATATCGTTGAAGCCGGGCCGGAGCATGGGCTGCGTTTTGTCATCGCAGGGGAGAAGCAGCAGTTGAAACCCTATCTGCATGTGCGCGGACGGCTGGAGGCGCTTTTGAGCCGCGCCGTCACCTATGATCTGATCGCCCTTGGCGAGACGATCGAGACGGCGGATGGCTCACTCTTTGCCATCCGCTCCGGCGATTGTGTCTTTCCGGTTATGCGGGCCGATGAACTGGAGCGGCTCTCGACATGACGGTGATCACCCATCCCATTTTTTCTGCCGAGGACTTTCGGGCGAGGGCGCAAAACCAGTCCGGTGCACCGCTTGAAACCGCATGGCGCGACCATGGCGATCACGCGCTGAACGGCGATCTTTTGCCGGGGCTGGAGGCTATGCGGCTGCGTGACGCCGCTGTCCTGGTGCCGGTGGTGGATGACGGCGAGGATGCGAAAATCATTCTCACCCAGCGTACCGCCACCTTGCGCAAGCATTCCGGCCAGATCGCCTTTCCCGGCGGCGGCGTGGATGAGGGCGATAGCGATATCGAGGCTGCAGCACTGCGGGAGGCTGAGGAGGAGATTGGGCTTGATCCGCGCTTTGTCGAACCCGTCGGGCGGTTGCCGCATTATCTGGCCGCCACCGGCTTTCGCATCACTCCGGTTCTTGCGGTGGTGCAGCCCGGTTTTACGCTGATGCCCAATCCCGATGAGGTGGCGGATGTCTTCGAGGTGCCGCTTTCTTTCCTGATGAACCCGGACAATCACCGCAAGGACAGCAAGCTGCTCATGGGATTTGTCCGGCATTTTTATGTCATGCCCTATGGCGAGCGCTATATTTGGGGCATTACTGCCGGAATTCTCCGGACCTTGTACGAAAGGCTTTATGCATGATCTCGGTTGCCGATCAGCCCTGGTTTCAGGACCCGGCGCTCAAGCGCATTTTCACGCTTCTGAATGATGAACACGGTGAGGTTCGCGTCGTAGGCGGTGCGGTGCGCAACAGCCTCATGGGTGTGCCGGTCAAGGATGTCGATCTCGCCACCACCCATCTGCCTGCCGAGGTCATGGCGCGGGCGCAGGCCGCGGGGATCAAGGCAGTACCGACCGGCATCGATCATGGCACGGTGACGCTGGTTGTCGATGGCGCCCCCTTCGAGGTGACGACATTGCGTCGCGACGTGGCAACCGATGGCCGCCATGCCGAAGTCTCTTTCGGCACTGACTGGCAGGCAGACGCCGAACGGCGCGATTTTACCGTCAATGCTCTTTATGCCGATCACAGCGGCGCAGTGATCGATCCCGTCGAAGGCTTGAAAGATATTGAAACCGGCACGATCCGCTTCATCGGCGAGGCGAAAACCCGCATTGCCGAGGATTATCTCAGAGTGCTGCGCTTTTTCCGTTTCTTTGCCTGGTATGGACGGGGGCGACCGGATGCGGAGGGTTTGCGTGCCTCGGCTGCTGCCCGCGACCGGCTGAACAGGCTCTCGCCGGAGCGGGTCTGGGCGGAAATCAAAAAGCTGCTCAGTGCTGAAAATCCGGCACGGGCCCTTTTGTGGATGCGCCAGTCAGGTGTGTTGACCGCCGTTCTGCCGGAAACGGAAAAATGGGGGATTGATGCCATTCACGGTCTGGTGGAGACCGAAGCAGCGCTTGGTCTGAAGCCCGATCCACTGTTGCGACTGGCGGCGATCGTGCCGGATGACGCCGTCCGGCTTGCCGCCATGGCGGAGCGATTGCGGCTCTCACGGGCGGAAGCCGGCTTTTTTCAGGCCTTTGCCGAGGCGCCGAAGATTGGGGCGGATCTGGGCGAGGCTGCGCTTGAAAGGTTGCTCTACCGCCATGGCAGGGCAGGGATCCTCGCACGGCTGAGGCTGGCACTGGCATCGGCACGGGCCGGGGCGGGCGACGAGATTGAGACGATGCAGGTCACCGGCAGCTTCAGCCGCTTGCTGAAAAAGGCAGAAACCTATTCAAAACCGGAGATGCCGGTGAGTGGTGCCGATATTCTCGCTGCAGGCTTCGAACCCGGACCGGAGGTCGGGCGGCTTTTGTCGCGGCTCGAAGAGGACTGGGTCGCCTCACGCTTTTCCATGAGCCGCGACGATCTGCTGATAAAATTGAAACAGGGCCTGTCATCCTGAGGGAAAAATCAGGCTGACGCAAAGATCAGGCCGCGTCTTCCTTTTTCGCTTCCCGTACACGGGCGCGAATATTCTGCACCATGTTTTCCCGGATAACCGTTTCGCCGTGCACGAGCCGCATGTGCTCCACAGCACGGCGGATGACTTCTGCCTCTTCATTGGCACGCGTGTGCCATTCGCACCCTGGCACCAGGGTGGCACATTCAAACTGTTTCATGATACTTCTCCCGTTTCATTTCACTGTTTCACGGAAACAGTGAAATGCTCTCTAACTCTTTGTTTTCCCATATTTCCGGACGGAGAACCGTTTCACACTTTTCCTGGAACGGTTCTGCTGCATCATTCCTTAAATCGGTTGAGATTTAAGGTGAAAATGATGCAGCAGATGCAAAGTTACAGCGAGTTTTGTGCGCCATATTTGGCGCACGAGGCTGTTAAGCATGTCGCGTTTCATTGTCCTCAATGAAACGATACCGTCTATGCGAAAAACAAAGCCTTCATCCCCCGAACCAGCAGGGGATGGGTTTGTTCCACGGTGTTTGCCTGTTATTCGGGCATGGCCCAGGCGTAGAACACCGAGGCGGAGCTTTTCAGCCCCTGCTTGCGCAACGGATGGGTTGCGTCATTGGCCGCAGACAGGCGGCCCTGCTGGCCGGCAAGCCTGAGCCTTGCCTGTTCAACGAAGTAGCAATGGGGTAAATCCGCGTCGCTCGAGGCCTTGAGATCGTTGGCTATCCGATCGATCAACTGATTGGTGTCGAGCGATCTTTCCGGTCGGGTCTTCGTGGCGGGGATGGGTTTCGTCTGCACATCAACCATGGCAATCCTCCTCCTGCAACTGTAGCAAAAGGATAACACATCCCGAAATTAAACCAATCTTAATTTCTGTTGATCGTCTAAATTGTTCATGTTCCCTTCATTCCGGCAGAAGGTTGGCAAAGGTTTGTTTGAGAATAACCAAACTGATTCAATCAATTGCCGGATAATCTGTTTCGTGATGGAACAAATGGGCCTGTCGGGCAATTGTCGCAATTATGTCTTTTCTATGGCCAGCGCACCAGAGGCGGCAGGGATGAGAGGATTGATTCGACATTGCCACCGGTTTTCAGCCCGAAAATCGTACCGCGGTCGTAAAGCAGGTTGAATTCGACATAGCGTCCCCGGCGCACGAGCTGTTCGTCTCGGTCGGCTTCGGTGAAGGGCGTGTTGACATTGCGCTCAACAAGCCTCGGATAGATATCGCGGAACTGTCGACCCACATCCTGCACGAAGGCAAAATTTGCCGCCCAGCGATCCTTGTTTTCGCCAGCATGCAACCAGTCAAAGAAAATGCCGCCGATGCCGCGGGCTTCGTTGCGATGGGGCAGGAAAAAATACTCATCGCACCATTGTTTATAGCGGGCATAGTCGGCCACATCGGGATGTGCGGTGCAGGCGGCCTGCATGGCGGCGTGAAAATCGCGGCTGTCAGGATCCTCTTGCATGCGGCGGCGATCCAGAACCGGCGTCAGATCGGCGCCGCCGCCGAACCACTGGCTGGTGGTGACGACCATGCGCGTGTTCATATGCACAGCAGGAACATGCGGGTTGCAGGGATGGGCGATCAGCGAAATGCCGGAGGCCCAGAAGCGCGGATCGTCTGCCGCTCCGGGCATCTGCTTGCGAAATTCGGGTGAAAATTCGCCATGAACAGTCGAGGTATGCACGCCGACCTTCTCGAACACCCGCCCATGCATCATCGACATGCGACCGCCGCCGCCTGCGCCTTCTTCGCGCAGCCAGTCCTTTGCCGTAAACCGGCCCGGCGCCCGATCACCCAAGGGGCCGGTCAATTCGTCTTCCAGCGCCTCGAAGGCGGCGCAGATCTCATCGCGCAGCCGCTCAAACCAGGCGCGTGCAGCTGCTTTCTTGGCTTCGATGTCCTCCGGCAGGCCGAGGGGCAGGGTCGGGCGTTCCATTGGCAGATCTCCGTTCGGGTTTGGACAGATCGGGTTTGGACAGACGATGCAGACCTGACATAGATTCCCGTTGTGCAAAGCGCAATCCTGTGCCTATCATACGCGTGTTAAGAGCCGGGGATTGTCACCTTGACAGAAAAATACCCTCGACCGCCCCTTGAGGGGCTGAAACGGCAGATTGACCGCTACCGTCAGGGCAAGAGCCCGGCAGGTTCCTCCATTTACGTGCGCGAACGCTTTTGTCTCAGCCGGGCCGAGGCCCGGGCCAAGGCGCAGGAATGGTTCGAAGCCTTTCCCAAGGCCGCCTATTGGACCGAGGTGGAAAGCTGGCGACAGCTTGAGGACGACCGGATTGAATTCACCATGCGCCGCCTTGCTTCGGCCGATTGAGGACCTGCCAGCTGAGATCGGTTTCCTGTTTTGATAGCGCAATCATAACGGGAAAGATCGAAGTTTAACCTTTTCATAAAGATGAATGCAGCAGTTTTGTCCTAGTCTGTCTTACGTGGAAAAGTCTTGTGGCCGCTCTGGGCCATGAGCGATTTTCTATAGGTTTTCAAAGGCTTGATTTATGCCGACAGTATCGTTTTGCGCCTTGTGAAGCGCGAAACTCTCTCCTTGCGGAAAACCTGTAGCTATGCGGAGGTGGATATGGCATCCGTTTCATTGAATTCGACATCGGCTTCGGCCTTGTCCGTGCTGACCGGTTCGACTGCGGCGCTGGAAAAGACGCAAAAGACCATTGCGACCGGCAAGAGCGTTGACAGCGCTGCGGACAATCCTGCGTACTGGTCGATTGCCACGACCATGAAGGCCGATAATCTGTCCATGTCCAGCATGGAGGATGCGACGGCGCTGTCGTCTGCTGTCACCGATACCGCAGCGTTTGGATTGCAGCAGGCGACCGATATCGTTTCGGATATTCAGGCGAAACTGATCTCGGCAAAGGCCGTGGGGGCGGACAAATCGGCGATCAACGGCGACATCAGCCAGTTGAAGGATCAGCTGACTTCGACGATCCAGTCCGCGAGCTTCAACGGGCAGAACCTCTTGCAGCTGGGCGCGGGTCAGTCGCCGAAAATCGTTTCCATGGTGTCTTCGGTGGGCACGGATGGCAATGGCAATCTCTCTGTCAATGTTACCAGCATCGATACGGCCAAAACCACGCTGATCAGTCAGAACAATGCCAATGACGGTATTCTGACCCGCTCCAATATCGGCATTTCCTCTGACGGCAACACCTATGATTATCAGCTGCTGAAGGTGGTGTCAGGCGGCTCGTCCTCTTCGCCGACGGCTGTGGAAATTGCGCTCTCCAACAGCACAAGCAATGCCGAGATCGATGGCATGGTGTCTGCGACCAATTCCATCCTCTCCAGCCTGACCGATGCCAGCGCCGCCATTGGCACGAGCCAGAACAGCATCAAATCGAACAGCAAACAGTTGCAAAATCTGCAGGATCTGAACTCCAGTGCGATTGCCAAGCTGACAGGGGCCAATATGGGCCATGCCTTCATGCAGCTGATGGCGCAAAAGGCGCAGCAGCAATTGCAGACTGAGGGGTTGAACATCGCCAACAGCGATCAGCGAAACGTGACGAAGCTCTTCATGTAAGCTTGTAATGCATCAGATGAAAAGCGTTACAGCGTCCTTTGTGCGCCATATTTGGCGCACGGCACTATAACTCTGCACAGATTTTCAAAGATTGACGCTGTGTATGTCCGGTGATGCCCTTCAGTGGCGTTTGCGTGGCCCGTTGCGGCGGCGCGGTCCCGGACGGGCGGCGGGCGCAGGGCGCGCAGCAGTTGAAGGCGGCGTTTCGGCAATCGCAGCTTCAGGCTCGGTCTTCGCCGCCTCATGATCCTCCGTGCTTGCTTTGGCGGGCGTCTCCTTCATCACGCTTTCAGGTGCGATGGTAAGGGCGTCCTGCTCCCGGTCGTCCTTTACGGGCGCGGGTTCTGTCTGGACATGTCCGGGGAGGGCAGCATTGTGTGCAGCTGGCAGGGATACGACATTGTCGTGGCGCGCATCGCCCGACGGGGACTGGTTATCGGTCATGCCATGTTCCGGGGTCGCGGAAGATGGCGCGTCTTCGGCCTTCGGGCTGGCCTCAGCTTCAGCCGCCTGAGGAGCGGGGTCTGACGGGCTGGCCTTCCTGGTTGTGCCCTGTTGTTGCAACAGGTTGCGCAAAAGCTCGGTCACTTTCAGCGCGCCGGGAATTTCCGTATTGGTGCCGTGACCGGAGCGGGCGATACGCTGCGTATGTTCACTTGCGCCGGTGGCGTTCATCTCGCCGAACCAGTCAAGCTCCCCAAGGATTGCATTCGGCGTCGAAACGACAGCGGGCAGGGTGACACAGGTGCCGAAGCTGACGAGGCGCAAGCGGTCTGCAATCTCTTCCAGCCGTTCAGGATCACTCCTGTCCAGGGCAAAAAGCGCTTCGGCAATCGTCATGCTGCCGCGTGAATGGCCAACCGCCAGAGTGAAGGACAGATCCTTGTCCCTCAGCAACGCCTCAACCGTATCGGTGTCGAGACCGGTGCTGCAGGCGGCGGGGCCGTCATGAGACAGGCGGCGGCTGTAATCGCCGAATTTCGGTCGTCCGATGACGTCGTCGATCATATCGAAATTTTGCCGCAGAAAACCGAGCGGGCCGAAGAAAAACCCGGCGCCCATGCTCTCGGCCAGAAGATCGCCAAGACCATAGCCGGAAACAACCGCTGCCACGGGCTCGCCCACGGCGTCGGCGACATTGCGGGCAAAGGCTGCCGCACCGCAGGCCGAACCGCCCATGCCCGCGACCGCCAGCGTATGCACGCGCTTGCCGCCGCGCAGGCGATATTCCTCAACTGTTTCGCACAGCGTCAACATGCCCTTGCCGGTGGGCGGCACGATCATGATCGCGCCTTCGGCGGCCAGGCAATCACTGATATAAAAGGTTTCATCCGTGGTCAGCGCCTTGATGTCGTAAAACAGCGCATCGAGCGTGGCATTGCGCAGCCGCCACGGCTCAAGTGCAGCATTGCGGAAGGGGCGGCTGTGGATACGCTCCGGTAGCGACAGGGAGCGGGCGAACTGGGTAAGGCTGAATGTGACTGCCGTATCGAACATGAATCTTCTCCCGCATAATTGCTGCAATGCAGCATAAGGACGGATGATCCGATTATCAATGGTTACTTTAACAGTTTTTCATTCACGAATAAGATGCATAAGCAATCGATAGGATACCAGTTTACACCGGAATGGTCCGATCTGCTTTGGCAAAATACAGTCAAAAGTGATTTTATTTGCTGCGTGAGAGGCGTGGGGTTTGTCTCAGGGCAAACGGGTCTGGCGCAGCGCTTCTCCGGCCACCATCGCCGCCGACATGGCGACATTGATGGAACGCTGGCCTTCGACCATGGGAATGAGGAGGCGGGCATCGGCTTTTTCATGCACACTGTCCGGCACGCCGGCGCTTTCTCGCCCGAAGAGCAGGATATCGTCGGCGCGGAAGGCGAAATCATAATAAATCCCGGCAGCTCTGGTCGAGGCGAGAATCAGACGCCTGCCGGTCGTTGCCCGCCATGCCTCGAAGGCGGCCCAGTCGAGATGGCGCGTCAGTGTCACGGTTTGCAGATAATCCATGCCGGCCCGTTTCAGGCTGCGGTCGGAAAGATCAAATCCCGCCGGTTCGATCACATCGACACAGAGACCAAGACAGGCGGCGAGTCTCAGGATCGTGCCGGTATTGCCGGGAATATCGGGCTGGTAAAGGGCGATGCGAAGCTCTGACATGGGGCGTTTTTAGGCAAAGCCGCCTCTTTTGTCTGTGCCTATTGTGCAACGATCTTCGACGAAGACCAGATTTTATGCAGATTCTGTCTTTTCAGCGTCACAGGGTTTCTGTAGATTTCCGTCAGTTCAACGCGAGACAAGGGAGGCCATCATGATTATGTTTGTTTGGATGCGCTTGCCTGGGGTTTCTTCTGCCCTTCTTTTGGCCCCACACCAGATTTAAATCGCGTTTCCATCCTTTCCTGAATTTTCGTCTTTCAATTCGTTAAACAATGGCTGGCCTTTTGGCGCATCCGGGTCGCGAAAAACCGCTGATCCCATTTCGCCCGATGCCCTTGCCTTTGTGGCCTTCGATGTCTTTCCTCGGAAATGGCATCAAGTGACTGAAAAATGGAGTATTTTCCATGTTCGCATGGTTTGAAAAGCGTCTCGATCCCTATCCGCAAGAGGAGCCGGTTCTGCCGCCTAGCGGTCTTTTCCGCTTTATCTGGCATTATTCGCGACCCGCACTCGGCTGGCTGTTGCTGATGGCGTTTCTGGCGGGGTTGATTGCCATTGGCGAGGTGCTGCTCTTCCAGTTTCTCGGCAATGTCATCCAGTGGCTGTCAACGGTAGACCGGGCAACCTTCCTGCAGACCGAAGGCTGGAAACTGGCCGCCATGGCTTTGATGCTGTTTGCCCTGCCTGCAGTGGCGACGCTGAATTCATTCATCATGCATCAGACATTGATCGGCAATTTTCCGATGATTGCCCGCTGGCAGATGCATCGGTTCCTGCTGCGCCATTCCATGGGCTTCTTCGCCAATGAGTTTGCCGGCCGCGTTTCCACCAAGGTGATGCAGACCTCGCTTGCCGTGCGCGAAACGGTGATGAAGACGCTGGATGTCTTTGTCTATGTCGCCACCTATTTCGTCTCGATGCTGATTGTCATCGGCAATGCCGATCTGCGTCTGCTGGTGCCGATCGTGCTGTGGCTGGCGATCTATATCGCCATCGTCGCCTATTATATTCCGCGTCTGCAGAAGATCTCGTCGCAACAGGCCGATGCCCGCTCGATGATGACCGGGCGGATTGTCGATAGCTACACCAATATCGCGACCGTCAAGCTGTTTTCACATACGGGGCGCGAGGAAAACTATGCCCGCGCCGCCATGGACGAGTTTCTCGGCACGGTGCATGCGCAGATGCGCAAGATCACCCTGTTTCAGGTTCTGGTCTATACCAATAACTGTATGGCGGTGTTGACGGTGGGCTCGCTGTCGATCTGGCTGTGGCTCCATAACAGCATCGAGGTCGGGGCGATCGCCATTGCCATCAGCCTGGCCATGCGCGTCAACGGCATGTCGCAATGGGTGATGTGGGAAGTATCGGCGCTGTTTGAAAATATCGGCACGGTCTATGACGGCATGGAGATGATGACCAAGCCGCATGACATCACCGATCAGGGCCACGCCACGCAACTGACAGCGCCAAAGGGTGAGATCGTCTATGACAAGGTGCGCTTCCACTATGGCAAGAAGGGCGGCGTGATCGAGAATTTCTCGCTCACCATTCAGGCTGGCGAAAAGGTGGGCCTCGTCGGTCGGTCCGGTGCGGGCAAGACGACGCTGATGAACCTGCTTCTGCGTTTCTATGACGTCGAACAGGGGCAGATCACCATTGACGGCCAGAACATTGCCGCCGTGACGCAGGAAAGTCTGCGCTCGCTGATCGGTGTTGTCACGCAGGACACTTCGCTTCTGCATCGTACCATTCGCGACAATATCGCCTATGGCCGGCCGGATGCCAGCGATGCCGAGGTGATCGAGGCGGCAAAGCGCGCCAATGCCTGGGATTTCATCGAGACGCTGACCGATCTTAAGGGACGAAGCGGTCTCGATGCCCATGTCGGCGAACGCGGGGTGAAGCTGTCCGGCGGCCAGCGCCAGCGGATTGCCATTGCCCGGGTTTTCCTGAAAAACGCGCCGATTCTGGTGCTGGACGAGGCAACCTCGGCACTTGACTCAGAGGTAGAGGCCGCCATTCAGGAAAGCCTCTTTGCCCTGATGGAAGGCAAGACGGTGATCGCTATTGCCCACAGGCTCTCGACGCTGACCGAAATGGACCGCATCGTCGTGCTCGACAAGGGAAGCATCATGGAGACCGGCAGCCATCGCGAACTGATCGGCCAGGGCGGCATCTATGCCGATCTTTGGAACCGCCAGTCCGGCGGCTTCCTCCCCGATGAGTCCGAAGACGAGAAAGAGGTGGCGGCGGAGTGATCCGCCGTTCCTCCCCTGATCGTCATCCGCAGGCTTGCGCCCCGAAGATCTGTCGTGGCTGAACAATTTTCTTCTTAATTCCTGTTCAATCCTGCCCAACTCAAGAGACTGCGCAGCTTGGTCCCATGGTACTTGTTGCGGGGAACACAGACGGTTGCCCCAGCAAAGATCGCACCTTACCAAAATATAATCAAAATAGATGACTTTGGCACCTTTTTCCCTTGCCGGAATCGACATAGTTTCCGGTTATGATCATTCGCGCTGTTACTCATCTGTTTGAATCCTGGCTTGATCCCTTTGCCGAGCGCAAGGATCTGCGCCCGCCGGGCGGGGCTTTGGGCTTCATCTGGTTTTATGTGTCGCAGGCCAAGGGTGCATTCATCGCCATGGCGCTGGCTGGCGGCGGTGTCGCGGCGATGGAAGCGGCGATGTTCTGGTTTGTCGGGCGGCTGGTCGATCTGATCGCCACGGTGCCGAGAAGCGCTGGCTGGCAGGGCCTGTTTGCCAATCACGGTGGCGAGGTGGCGGTGATTGCCCTTGCCGTCGTTGTCGTGCGGTTTTGCGTCATCACCTTCAGTGCACTGATCGAAGAACAGGTGGTGGTGCTGAATTTTCTCAATCTGGTGCGCTGGCAAAGCCATGTTCATGTCGCTCGCCAGTCGCTCGGCTTTTTCCATAATGATTTTGCCGGGCGCATCGTCACCAAGGTCTGGAGCGGCGGTCAGGCGATGGGCGATCTGCTGACCTCCGTATTGCAGGTTGGCTGGTTCATGGTGATCTATACGCTGGCGACAACGGCGCTACTGGCCGGACAGGACTGGCGGTTGGCGGTGGTGATTGCCGTCTGGGTGGCGATTTTTGCGGTTCTGGCGCGCTGGTTCGTGCCGCGCATCCGTTACCACGCCAGAGAAACGGCAGAGGCGGCATCGGCGCTGAACGGCCGTCTGGTCGACAGCTATGCCAATATCCAGACGCTGAAACTCTTTGCTCGGGAAAAGCAGAACGATCACTATATTCGTGCCGGGTTCGAGCGGTTCCAGACGGCAATCCGGCCCTTTACCCGGCTGATTACCGGCGTCCGCGCCTCTTTGGCAGCGCTGTCGGGCGTTATGATCCTGATCATTGCCGTCATCAGCGTCAATCGCTGGTTTGCTGGCGGGATGACGGCGGGTGGGGTTGCCTTCACGCTCGGTCTGGTGCTGAGACTGGCCATGCTGCTCAACCGCATGATGACCCAACTTAACGGTATGATGCGCAATCTTGGCACTGTGCAGAATGCCGCCGAAACCATTTCCGAACCGATTGGCCTCAAGGACCGGCCCGATGCCGGGACACTCACCCTGACCGGCCCCGAAATCCGCTTCGAGGATGTGCGTTTCCACTATGGCAAGGGCAAGGGCGCGCTGGAGGGTTTCAACCTGACCATCCGCCCCGGAGAGAAGGTCGGCATTGTCGGTCGTTCCGGCGCGGGCAAGACGACGCTGACCAATCTGCTGCTGCGCTTTTACGATGTCGAGGGCGGGTGCATCCTGATCGACGGAACCGATATTCGCGCCGTGACGCAGGAAAGCCTGCGGATGCATATCGGCATGGTGACCCAGGACACCGCGCTTTTGCACCGCTCGATCCGCGACAATATCCTCTTCGGTCGTGCCGATGCCAGCGAAGAGCAGTTGCGGCAGGCGGCGGAAGAGGCCGAAGCGCTGGATTTCATCGAGAAACTCGTTGATCAGCGCGGACGCACCGGCTTTGACGCCCATGTCGGCGAGCGCGGTGTAAAACTTTCCGGCGGCCAACGCCAGCGCATCGCCATTGCCCGTGTCATGCTGAAAAATGCGCCGATCCTGGTGCTGGACGAGGCGACATCGGCGCTCGATTCGGAAGTGGAGGCAGCAATCCAGTCTAATCTTGACCGGTTGATGGCCGGCAAGACGGTGCTGGCCATCGCCCACCGCCTCTCCACCATCGCCAGCCTCGACCGGCTGGTGGTGATCGACAAGGGCCGGATCATCGAGGAGGGCAGTCATGCTGATCTGCTGGCGACAGGCGGGCTCTATGCCGAACTTTGGGCGCGGCAATCGGGCGGCTTTCTTGGCAGTGAGGACCCTGATCAGGCAGCACAATGATCAAAGGTTTGAATACTCGGGCGGTTCACTGTCATCGCCCGACGTTCCGGTCCCGCAACGCAACCGATCATGTGTGCGATGCAATGCGTTCTTCCTCCTGTGACACGTCTTTCGCAGTCTGCGGTACATTCTCGTCCCTCGTGATCATTCGAATGGTCAACCGACTGCAATCAAAGGCAAATGCGTTTATGTGAATATCCGATAATTTCTGCGGCAACTTGCCACTTCTGCGATTGAACACTGGACAGTTTGCTTCTGCGCGCTTAAAAATCGTCAAGGAGGCGGAGAATCTGCTACGAGTATCAACTCGTTATGGTTGCCGTCGGGGAGCGTTGCCTGATAGCCTGATCCGGTCAGATGCCGGTTCGCAAGGGGGGATGTCCGGTGGCGATGGGGAGCATGCATTTGGGTATCCTGATTTTACCTGTGTCATGACCGGCCTTTGCCGTCGTTCATCTGGATATCGGACACTGGATATCGGAATGTGTGAACGGTTAATTCGCATTGCATTGGCGAAGAGGATGGTATGACCGTGAGCGACAAGACAAATGACAGCCAGACATTAGGGCCGGACGGTGTGGGCGAACCCACGCGACGGGATTTTCTCTATATCGCCACCGGCATGGCGGGGGCCGTTGGTGCCGTTGCTGCCGCCTGGCCATTTATCGACCAGATGCGGCCCGATGCCTCGACGCTGGCGCTGGCCTCGATTGAAGTGGATGTGTCGGCGCTGCAGCCGGGCATGTCACTGACGGTCAAATGGCGCGGCAAGCCGGTTTTCATTCGCAATCGTACCGAGAAAGAAATCGAGGACGCCAAGGGCGTGCCGATGGCCGAGTTGAAAGATCCGGTGGCGCGTAACGCCAATCTTTCTCCCGATGCCACGGCCAGCGATGTCGATCGTTCTGCTGGCAAGGGCAAGGAAAACTGGATCGTGATGATCGGCTCCTGCACCCATCTCGGTTGCGTGCCTTTGGGGCAGGCCGGTGAATATGGCGGCTGGTTCTGTCCCTGCCATGGCTCTGTCTACGATACGGCAGGCCGCATCCGCAAAGGTCCTGCGCCGGAAAACCTGCATATTCCGAATTATGCGTTCATTTCCGATAAGGTCATCCGCATCGGCTGAGGGGGAGAGTGATGAGCGAGCATTCCAGTTACCAGCCATCCACCGGCATTACGCGGTGGATCGATTCCCGCCTGCCGCTGCCGCGGCTCGTCTATGACAGTTTCATTGCCTATCCTGTGCCGCGCAATCTGAATTATGCCTATACATTCGGGGCCATGCTGGCCTTCATGCTGCTGGTGCAGATCCTGAGCGGTGTGGTGCTGGCCATGCATTATGTCGCTTCGACCACGCAGGCTTTCGATTCCGTCGAAAAGATCATGCGTGACGTCAATGACGGCTGGATGCTGCGCTATATCCATTCCAACGGCGCGTCCTTCTTCTTCATCGCCGTCTATCTGCATATGGCGCGCGGGCTTTATTACGGCTCCTACAAGGCGCCGCGTGAAATCCTATGGATGCTCGGCGTGGTGATCTTCCTTCTGATGATGGCCACGGCTTTCATGGGCTATGTGTTGCCCTGGGGGCAGATGTCGTTCTGGGGCGCGACGGTGATCACCGGCTTCTTCTCGGCCTTTCCTCTCGTCGGTGATTGGATTCAGACGTTTCTGCTGGGCGGTTTCGCTGTCGATCAGCCGACACTCAACCGCTTCTTCTCGCTGCATTATCTCTTGCCCTTCATGATTGCGGGCGTGGTGGTGCTGCATATATGGGCCCTGCATGTGACCGGCCAGACCAACCCGACCGGTGTCGAGATCAAATCGAAGACGGATACGGTGCCGTTTACACCCTATGCGACGTTGAAAGATGCTTTCGGCGTGTCGATCTTCCTGATCGTTTATGCCTGGTTCATCTTCTACATGCCGAATTTCCTCGGTCATCCCGACAATTACATCATGGCAGATCCGCTGAAGACGCCGGCCCATATCGTGCCGGAATGGTATTTCCTGCCGTTTTACGCCATGCTGAGAGCGATCACCTTCAATATCGGGCCGATCGATTCCAAGCTGGGCGGCGTGCTGATCATGTTTGGCTCGATCATCATCCTGTTTTTCCTGCCCTGGCTTGATACGTCGAGAGTGCGCTCTGCCGTCTATCGGCCCTGGTACAAGCTGTTTTTCTGGCTGTTTGTCGCTGATTGCGTGCTGCTCGGCTGGCTGGGATCGCGTCATCCGACCGATACCTACACCACCATGGCTCAGTTCGGCACGCTCTATTATTTCGGCTTCTTCCTGGTGATCATGCCATTGCTCGGCATATTTGAAACACCGCGACGGTTGCCCAATTCGATCACCGAGGCGGTTCTGGAAAAAGCCGGAAAATCCACGACCGGAACGACGGCCTGAGACGGGCGGGAGAGGATGAAATCATGAAAAGAATCCTATCGAGAAGTCTCCTGTCTCTGGCGTTTCTGGCTGGTCTCGGGGCAGTTTCCCTGGCGCTTGCACAGGATCACGGCGCCGCGGAGGAGCCGAGCTATCCGCTGAAAAAGCCGAGAGAGCAGCATTGGAGCTTTGCCGGCCCTTTCGGCACTTATGACAAGGGGCAATTACAGCGGGGTTTGAAAGTCTACAAGGAGGTCTGTTCGGCCTGTCATTCGCTAAACCTTGTCGCTTTCCGCTCATTGACAGAGCTTGGCTATTCGGAGGCGCAGGTCAAGGCTTTCGCCGCCCAGTATGAGGTGAAGGACGGCCCGAACGGCGACGGCGAGATGTATACCCGCAAGGCCATTCCGTCCGATTATTTTCCACCGCCTTTCCCGAACAAGGAAGCCGCTGCCGCCGCCAATAACGGGGCAGCCCCCCCGGATATGTCGCTTCTGGCCAAGGCGCGCGGTATCGAACGCGGGTTTCCCCAGTTCATTGAGGATATCTTCACGCAATATCAGGAGGGTGGGCCGGATTACATCTATTCGCTGCTGACCGGCTATCAAGACCCACCAGCAGGGGTGAAAATTCCGCCCGGCGCGCATTACAATCCCTATTTCGCCAATGCGGCGGTGCTGGCCATGCCGAAACCGCTGTCGGACGGCCAGGTGACCTATGATGACGGATCGCCGGAAACGGTGGATCAATATGCGCGTGATGTGTCAGCCTTCCTGATGTGGGCGGCAGAGCCGCATCTGGAAGAGCGCAAGCGCACCGGCTTCATGGTCATGGTGTTCCTGCTGATTTTCTCGACTCTGCTCTATCTGACGAAGAAGGCGGTCTATGCCGGCAAGGAGCATTGATCCTGCTGTCAAGTGAGAGCATCGTCCGAGAAGTGGGAACCGGTTTTCGGAAAACCCGATGCGGAAACAAAATCTGAGAGCATTGTGCCGATTCCGATTTTCGGCACGATGCTCTAGTCGAATGGCAGATACAAAAAGGCGGTGATGAGCCGCCTTTTTTCTTGGCGGGTTTATGACAATCCTGATAGGGTCGCCCGTAACCATGTCCTTGGCCCTTCGAGATATTTCCATGAACACAGCTTTTCAGGATCTTGCCGATTCGATCCGTTCGATTGTCGATTATCCTAAACCCGGTATTGTTTTCCGCGATATCACGACACTGCTTGGCAATCCGCGGGCGTTTCGCCGGGCCGTCGATGAACTGGTGCAGCCTTATGCCGGTACGAAGGTTGACAAGATCGCCGGAATGGAAGCCCGCGGCTTCATTCTTGGCGGCGCGGTGGCGCATCAGCTTTCTGCCGGTTTCGTGCCGATTCGCAAAAAGGGCAAGCTGCCGCATGAAACAGTGCGCATCGCCTATAGTCTCGAATATGGCGTCGATGAAATGGAAATGCATATCGATGCCGTCAAGCCCGGTGAAAAGGTCATTCTGGTCGATGACCTGATCGCCACAGGCGGCACGGCGGTCGGCGCCGTAAAGCTTCTGCGCCAGATCGGGGCGGATGTGATTTCCGCCTGTTTCGTTATCGATCTGCCCGAGCTTGGCGGGCGCAAGAAGCTCGAAGCCTTGGGCGTCGATGTCCGCACGCTGGTTGCTTTCGAAGGACATTGAATTTTGAAATTGCCGTACCACGCTCCCTGGATCAGGTCGTTGCCAGCCTGATCCCGAGAAACAGGAAACTCAGGGCAAAGGTTGTTTTGATTTTGATCATGAATTGGTTGTTGGTCATAATCTTTGTTCTGAGTTGAGCGGCAATAAGCCCGTAAAGCGTGAAGACAATGAAGGTCATCAGCATGAAGACCAGGCTGTTTTCCATCATTTTCACCATTGTGTCCGGATCGTTGGGCTGAATGGCCTGAGGCAACAGGGCCAAAAAGAAAATCGACAGTTTCGGGTTGAGAAGGTTGATCAGGACCGCATGAACGATTGTCTGTCGAGCTGTGCGTTCCGGTATGTCCGCCGACTGCATCTGGGTTCTGCCCTTCCACATCAGCATGGCCATGTAGACCAGATAGAGCGCGCCGATCAGTTTGAGCAGATGAAATAGAGCGGGGTTTGCCGCCAGTACGAAAGCGAGTCCGGCCATGGCGGCCAACATGTGGGGAACGATGCCCATGGTGCAGCCGAAGGCGGCCACCACAGCACCGGGTTTTCCCCGTGCCAGTCCTGTGGCAATCGTAAAAAGAGCACCTGTTCCAGGCGTCATGATCACAATTAACGATGTCAGCAGGAAGTCGATGTGCATGGCTCTACCTCATTGTGGTCGCCATGAGGTTAGGATGTGATATCCGGCATCGTCTTGAAAGAAATTGCAGGCTTGCTGAAATCGGATGAGATGTCAGCAAGCCTACCGGAGATGTGCGGCAACCCTCATGATCGGTCAAGGGCTGCGTTTATCTTATAAAACCTGTCCGGGCCGGATCATGCGCTCGCTTTGAAATCGGCATCGTCAGAATCCGGCCCGCCCATCGACAAATCCAACACATGCCCTTTCACTCGGGCTTGCTGTCTTGCGACGGTTTCTCTGCCATTGAGCGCGGATGTCTTCGCCTTGGATACCGGCTTGCCAGCAAGGTTGGTCGTGAACTGCGGCTTTGACGAAGGATGAGAGCGTGTCTGCGCTCTCCTGCCATCGGCGCTTTCAACTTTGAAGAAGGCGATGGAAGCCTGAAGCTCCTCGGCCTGTGAGGCGAGTTCTTCGGAGGTTGCCGATACTTCTTCGGAGGCTCCGGCGTTCTGCTGGGTTACCTTGTCGAGCTGCTGGATTGCTTCATTGATCTGGCTTGCGCCGATATCCTGTTCGCGGCAGGCGGCGGAGATTTCGGCAACCAGTTCCGCCGTCTTGCGAATGTCTGGCACGAGGCGGCCAAGCATTGCTCCGGCTTCCGTGGCAACACTCACGGTTTCACCTGAAAGGCCGCTGATTTCGGCTGCTGCCGTCTGGCTGCGTTCGGCAAGTTTGCGCACTTCGGAGGCAACGACGGCAAAACCTTTGCCGTGTTCTCCGGCACGGGCAGCTTCCACCGCTGCATTCAAGGCGAGAAGGTCCGTCTGGCGGGCAATCTCCTGGACGATGGAAATTTTTTCGCTGATCTTTTGCATTGCAGCCACCGCCCGATTGACGGCCTGACCCGAAGTTTCCGCATCCCTGGACGATTGACGCGCGATCTTTTCAGTCTGGGCGGCATTGTCAGCGTTTTGCTTGATATTGGCTGCCATTTCTTCCATCGAGGCTGCAGCTTCCTCAGTGGAGGCAGCCTGTTCGGCAGCCCCTTGCGAAAGCTGCTCGGACGCGGAGGATAGCTGCTGCGAACCCGTTGAGACATTATCGCTTGCGGCCAAGGCATCGGCAACGACCCCGCGAAGCCTCTCGACCATGGACTGGAGAGAAAATCCAAGAGTGTCCTTGTCGGAAAGCGGCTTCGGCTCGACAGTCAAGTCGCCATTGGCAATCTGGTCGGCAATGGTCGCCGTATTGCGCAGGTTGTCGACCAGGTTGTTGATCGCGTTCTTCATCCGCTCATGGTCGCCTTCGCATTCGATCTCCACACGCTCCGTCAAATCTCCCAGACTGACCTGACGCAGAACACGGTTGCCCTCCGAGATCGGAAGAATGATCGCGTCCAGCATGCCGTTGATTCCTGCGACCAGCTTGGAAAAATCACCGACGAAATGATCGGCAGCACCTCGCTCGGAGAGTTTGCCGGCTATGGACGCGGCAATCAGGCGCTGAAGCTCAGCGGTAATGGCACGGAGATTGCCGCGCAGCGTTTCGACTGTCTCATTGATGAAAGCCTTCTTGCCCGGGAACTGTTCGAGAGGCGCGTCGAAATTACCTTCGCCCAGCTCCTTGACGCAGGCCATGGCCTTTTTCTTCACGGAGATGTGGCCGGCAACCATGTCATTTATGCCCTTGGCCATCGTGGCAAAGTCACCCTTGAAATGGTCCACCGGCACGAAGACATCGATATCGCCCTTGTCGTGCTCGCTCGACATCTTGTTCATCTCATTGATCAAGGCACGGAGATTGCCGCGCAGCGTCTCGACCGTTTCATTGATGAACGCCTTCTTGCCGGGAAACTGTTCGAGAGGCGCGTTGAAATTGCCTTCGCCCAGTTCCTTGACGCAGGCCATGGCCTTTTTCTTCACGGAGATGTGGCCGGCAACCATGTCATTTATGCCCTTGGCCATCGTGGCAAAGTCACCCTTGAAATGGTCCACCGGCACGAAGACATCGATATCGCCCTTGTCGTGCTCGCTCGACATCTTGTTCATCTCATTGATCAAGGCACGGAGATTGCCGCGCAGCGTCTCGACCGTTTCATTGATGAACGCCTTCTTGCCGGGAAACTGTTCGAGAGGCGCGTTGAAATTGCCTTCGCCCAGTTCCTTGACGCAGGCCATGGCCTTTTTCTTCACGGAGATGTGGCCGGCAACCATGTCATTTATGCCCTTGGCCATCGTGGCAAAGTCACCCTTGAAATGGTCCACCGGCACGAAGACATCGATATCGCCCTTGTCGTGCTCGCTCGACATCTTGTTCATCTCATTGATCAAGGCACGGAGATTGCCGCGCAGCGTCTCGACCGTTTCATTGATGAACGCCTTCTTGCCGGGAAACTGTTCGAGAGGCGCGTTGAAATTGCCTTCGCCCAGTTCCTTGACGCAGGCCATGGCCTTTTTCTTCACGGAGATGTGGCCGGCAACCATGTCATTTATGCCCTTGGCCATCGTGGCAAAGTCACCCTTGAAATGGTCCACCGGCACGAAGACATCGATATCGCCCTTGTCGTGCTCGCTCGACATCTTGTTCATCTCATTGATCAGGCCACGCAGATTGCCGCGCAGCGTCTCGATCGTCTCATTGATGAACGCTTTCTTGCCCGGAAACTGTTCGAGAGGCGCGTTGAAATTGCCTTCGCCCAGTTCCTTGACGCAGGCCATGGCCTTTTTCTTCACCGCGATGTGGCCGGCAACCATCTCGTTTATGCCCCTGGCCATCGAGGTGAAGTCCCCGTTAAACGCCTCTGGCGACAACATAAAATCAATGTCGCCCTTGTCGTGGTTCTCAGACATCTGTGCCAGCGAGGTCTTAAGCTTTAGCATGGGCTGTGTGGCCGCTTCCAAAAGGGTGTTCACGGCGTTCAGCATCTCTCTGGCGTCGCCTGTCGCGATATCCGGATTTGCACGCTCCGACATGTTTCCGCTCGAAAGGCTGGCACAGATGCGATTGATCTCAGCCAGAGCCACCTGAGATTTTGAAGATTTCTTCATTTGCGTGTAGAAAGACATACTATTTCCCCCACTGGAAGCTGTTTTGGAATTTTCCTCTCTGGCAAATCGTAAACGCTTGCGGCATCCGCGCTCTGAACTATGGACTGGCCAGACGTGGGAAGAGATGCATACGCATCATCGTCCGACTTGATGTTTCTGCCAAATCCAGATGCCAAGCTCCTGCTTGTCACCCCTCACAAACCCGACGGCCGGTACAGGTTCGTCAGTTCCGAAAACATACGTTCCAGCTTTTCAGCGGCTCCAGCATTGGGAGCAATTTGTCAAATTTGCTCTTTTAGATTGACCCATGATCAAATCTGCGAAGGAAACATTCCAACCATGTGTTGTGCAACCTAAGCTATAAATATTAACAGTTAAATATGTCCTAAAGTTCTTATTCAACTTTGAGTATCTTGGTTGTCTGGAAGGCAGCAGGCCTCAGACCATAGCGCTTCTTGAATTCGCGGGTCATATGGCTTTGGTCGGCATAGCCGCAGGCTGCAGCACTCTCGGCAAGATGGACGCCAGCCATGATCATCCGCCGGGCAAGCTCGGCCCTCCGATTCAGAATGAAGGCGTGCGGTGTCAGTCCGGTCATGGCCTGAAATGCCCGCAAAATCTGGAACCGGCTCACATTGGCCACCCGGGCCATGTCCTCCAGAGACAGATTGGCGGTTGGATCGTCACAGATCATCTGGTGCACCTTCTGCAGGGATGCATCGGTGCTGCGCAAATGCCGTACGCCCCGCCTGGCGAGCACAGGCGCCAGCAGGCCGAGCATGGCTTCTTCCAGTGCCAGTGATCTCATCGGCTGATCCGTTGCCATCACAATGCGGAACGCGCGCTTGAAGCGCTGAGACAGGGATGGATCGGCGATCACAGGTTTTTCAAATTCGATCTCTCCGCTCGCCTGCCATCCTGTCTTGAGATCGCCGAGAAATTCAGGCGCCATGTAGATCATCATCCATTCCCGGCCATGATGACCAATCGGCGCACCATCATGCACTTCACCGGGATTGAGAGTGATGATATTGCCCGGCTCCGAAACGACCTGACCACGGCCTGAGGCGGATATCTGGCCTCCCTTGATGAGGAGGCCTATGCCAAACTCCTCATGCATATGCCGGGGGAATGTGTGATTGCTGGCGGCGCAAACGACGCGAAGCCGGGTATCGGCAGGCAGGAACAAGCGAAACTCCTGACGCTGCGCCATGTTCCTTAACCTTGGATCGCTGTTTCGATATCCTTTGCAATCTCGTCCGGCGTCGTCATCGGTGCGTAACGGGCGATGGGCTTTCCGCTGCGATCAATCAGGAATTTGGTGAAATTCCATTTGATCGCCTCGGTTCCGAGAATGCCTGGCAGGTCGTGGGTGAGATATTTGTAGAGCGGATGGGCGTTTTCGCCATTGACCTCGATCTTGGCGAACAGCGGAAAACTGACCTTATAGTTCAGGTCGCAGAAGCTGGCGATCTCGGCTTCCGTGCCCGGTTCCTGACCGCCGAACTGGTTGCAGGGAAAGCCGAGAATGACGAGATCATCGCCAAAGCGCTGATAAAGCGCCTCCAGTCCCTGATATTGTGGGGTGAGGCCGCATTTGCTGGCGGTGTTGACGATCAGGAGCAGCTTTCCGGCAAAGTCCGAAAGCCTGCACTCCTTGCCGGTGATGTCTGTGGCGGAAAAATCATGCACGTTCATGCGGCACCTCCTGCTCCAGAACCACACTGGTGAAGCGCAGAACCGGCTCGTTCTTCTGGTTGAACCCTTCGGCAATGCTGGTGTTGATGCGCCAACCGGGGCGCGAGGCAAGAGCGCGGCTGGTCTTGGCCGTCAGGCTGTAGGTAATATCATCGCCGACAAAAACCGGCTTCAGCCATTTCAGATCGCGAAATCCGGGGGAGGGGCCGAGGATCGGGGGCGTTTTGCCTTCGGCGCGCAGCGCCTCCGTCGTTGATTGCCAATAGTCGAAAAGACAGCGCATCCATCCCGCGCAGCTATGCCAGCCGGAAGCGCAGAGTGCGCCGAAGACAAAATTTTGTGCCGCCTCTTCATCGGTGTGGAAGGGTTGCGGGTCGAATGCGCGGGCAAAGGTGAGAATATCGTCGCGGCTGAAGTGGCGGGTGCCGAGGATGATTTTTTCATCGACAGGGAAAATATCGAGCATGTTCATGATCCGGCCTCCATGCTTTTCTGGCGCATCATCACGGCGTTGCGGCAGATCAGCACCGTTTCGCCAGTCTGATTGTCAAGCTCATGGCGAAAGGTGACCATGCCGAGGCCGGGGCGGGAGTTGAGAAGGCGGGCTTCCTCAACAATGGAGCGGCCTTCCAGCCGATCACCGGCCATGACCGGCTTTTTCCAGTCCATGAATTCGATGCCCGGTGCGCCCTGGCAGGAGGAGCGGCCGATATAGCTGTCGAACATCATGCGCATCAACAGCGCGGAGGAATGCCAGCCGGAGGCGGCGAGCCCGCCGAGCAGGCTTGCCTTGCCTGCTTCTTCTGACAAATGCATGGGCTGTGGGTCGAACTGACTGGCAAAGGCGATGATTTCCTCTGCCGTCATCTGTTTCGGTCCAAGCGCAAATTCTGCGCCGACCGGAAAATCCTCATAATAGAAATCAATTTGCTGCACGTGCTCTCTCCTCTTGCCAGACAGGTTTAACGCCGGGAGAGGGAGGCTGCAATGCCAATAAGCTCAGAGCATGACGTGCAAAGCGTCTGCCGATTTGCACGTCATGGCGTCAAGATCAGGTGTTGAAGCGGAAGTGGATGACGTCACCGTCATGCACGACATATTCCTTGCCTTCGTCGCGGGCCTTTCCGGCTTCCTTGGCGCCGGTTTCACCACCGAACTGAATGAAATCCTCGTAGGCGATGGTGTTGGCGCGAATGAAGCCACGCTCGAAATCGGAATGGATGACGCCTGCGGCCTGCGGTGCCTTGGTGCCGCGCTTGATCGTCCAGGCGCGGCATTCCTTCGGGCCGACGGTGAAATAGGTGATGAGATCGAGCAGCTTGTAACCGGCGCGAATCAGCCGGTCGAGGCCGGCTTCGTCAAGGCCGAGTTCGGAGAGGAATTCGACCGATTCCTCATCCGGCAATTGCGCCACTTCCGCTTCGATGGCCGCCGAGATGATTACGGTTTCGGCCCCTTGCGCTTTGGCCATCTCCGCCACGGCAGCGGTGTACGGGTTGCCGGTGGCAGCGTCGCCTTCTGCGACATTGCAGACATAGAGAACCGGATGGGCGGTCAGGAGGTTCAATCCCTGAAGAATGCGGATGTCATCGGCATCCAGCGTCGCAAGCAGGGTGCGGACCGGCTTGCCCTCCTGCAACAGCTTCAGCGAGGCTTCCATGATCGGCAATTGCGCCTGGGACTCCTTGTCCTTGCCGGTGGCGCGCTTGCGGGTCTGTTCGGTGCGGCGCTCGAGACTGTCGAGATCGGCCAGCATCAGTTCGGTTTCGATGGTTTCGGCATCGGCCACCGGATCGATCCGGCCTTCGACATGGGTGATATCGGTGTCTTCAAAGCAGCGCAGCACATGCACCACCGCGTCCACCTCGCGGATATTGGCGAGAAACTGGTTGCCCAGTCCTTCACCCTTGGAGGCGCCGCGCACCAGACCGGCAATGTCGACGAAGGAAATACGGGTCGGGATGATTTCCTTCGACTTGGCGATATCGGCCAGTTTCCTCATGCGCGGGTCCGGCACGGCCACTTCGCCCGTGTTTGGCTCGATGGTGCAGAAGGGATAATTGGCCGCCTGCGCCGCAGCCGTCTTGGTCAGCGCGTTGAAGAGGGTGGACTTGCCGACATTCGGCAGGCCCACGATGCCGCATTTGAAGCCCATGAGTATATTCCATATTGAAAGACAGCGTTCCTGCCTTGCCTATGGGGGAAGGGGCGCTTGCGGTCAAGAGATCACGGGCTTGAAGATGCAAAGACTTGGTCTTACCTTGGGGAGCAATTGAATGGCGGGAGGTTCCAATGCCTGACAAGGACATTGCCCTGAAGCCCAGGGTCAAGACGGAAAAGAAGCTGGATCGACCCAAGCTTTACAAGGTCATTCTCAACAATGACGATTTTACCCCGCGCGAATTCGTCACCATCGTGCTCAAAGCCATTTTCCGCATGAGCGAAGAGGCGGGCTACCGCGTGATGATGACCGCGCATAAATTCGGCTCCGCCGTCGTGGTCGTCTGCCAGAAGGATATTGCCGAAACCAAGGCCAAGGAGGCCAATGATCTCGGCAAGGAAGCTGGCTTTCCGCTGCTGTTCACGACAGAGCCGGAGGAGTGATGAAGTGTCAGGCGGAACGTCTGATCTGAAAACCGGTCTTGTTCTGAACGAAACCGCAGGCTTCGTAAAAACGGTGAACGGCGGGGCGGTTGCTGCCGGTGAGCAGCATGACCTTGTAGCATCCCGCCTGCCATGCAGCATCGATGGCGTAGGTGACCACAGCCTTGCCAAACCCACGACCACGATGCGTTTCAAGGCTGACGACATTTTCAATCAGGGCATAAGGCCGCATCGATCGGGTCAGATTCGGTATGACGATCAGTGTTGCCGTAGAAGCAGGCGAGCCGGTTTCGTCAAGACCGAGAAAGATGGTCATGCCGGGATGAGACAGCATTCGGGCATACAGCGCCGTGCGCCATATATGGCGCACAAAGGTCGCTGTAGCACTTTAAATTTGCTGCATAATTTTATCCTTAAATCGATTCCGATTTAAGGAATTATGCAGTAGGTCTCTGTGGCCGTTGTGACTGATAATGCCTGATTGTCACGGCTGAGATGGCAATAAAGATTGAGCAGGGATTGTAGATCGTCATTTCTTGCCGGACGGACAGGGCTTGCCGGACGGACAGGGATCATCACATCACTCCTTCTTCTCGCCGAACATTTTTTTCAGCATCTCCGCCATCGGTCCCGTTTCCGGTAGTTTTTTTGGCTGGGCGCTGTTGCGGGTCTGATGAATATGAGATTTGGCCGGTTTTGCCTGTTTGGGCTTTTCCTCTTCTGCCTTTGATCCGGTCGCAAGCGCCAGCTTGTTCATCAACTGGCTGTCTTCGCCACGCACCAGCATGTCGGCATTTTTCGCCAGCGCATCGAGAAGCGGGTCGAGCCAGTCACGGTCGGATTTGGCGAAATCGCCAAGAACATGGCCCTGCACCCGGGATTTGTCGCCCGGATGGCCGATGCCGAGTCTCAGGCGGCGGTAATTCAGCCCGCAATGGGCGTCCAGCGATTTGATGCCGTTATGACCGCCATGGCCGCCGCCGCTTTTGATGCGGGCTTTTCCGGGCGCCAGATCCAGCTCGTCATAGATCGCGACAATATCTTCCGGTGCAAGCTTGTAGAAGCGCATGGCTTCCCCCACAGCCTCGCCGGAGAGGTTCATATAGGTCTGCGGTTTGATCAGCAGGATTTTTTCACCCGCCAGCGTTCCGTCCGATATCTCTGCCTTGAATTTCTTCGACCAGGGGGAAAAACCATGAGCATCGTGAATGGCATCCACGGCCATGAAGCCGATATTGTGGCGATTTCCAGCATATTGGCCGCCCGGATTTCCGAGCCCGGCAATGATCATCATCGGCGCAGTCCTGCAAGTCTGTCTTTGCCTGTGCCGGACCATTCGACGCGACACAGCAAAACGGGTTTGAAACCTGTCCGGCTGTATCATGGGGTCAACGGGAGCGCCATAGGCCTTTAACGATCAGACCGCAGCCATGAGCGGGTTCAATTGGTGTTTTGCTGTTGCATCAGCCCATAGGTTTTGAAAATTTTGGCCTGGGTGCCATTGGCGATCAACCGATTGAGGTTTGCCTGCATTTTTTCGATCAGCCTGTCCGGGACGTCCTTGTTGCAGGCAATGGCGAATTTCTGCTCCGTCAGCACGAATTGCTGTTTGACCGGATGCCCTTCCTTGACCAGTTTCTGGTAGAATTTTTCCGAAATCGGCATGAGATCGATCCGGCCACTTTCCAGCTTGTGAATGGTCAGCTCCAGATTGGCTGCCAGGTCGATATCGGTAAAGCCGTTTCTCTCCAGAAAGTTTTGCGTAAAGTCGTTGCGCTGGGTGCCGATGCTGTACTGGCGTGCTTCCTTGATGGAGTGGATCTGATGCGGCCAGTCGGCACGGCTCATGACGATGTTGCGGTCGAAGGCGAGCGGCTCTATCCATTTGAACAGGGCATCGCGTTCGGGAATATGGGCGGTGGTGAAGACGCATGTCTGCGGATCGCTTTGCGCCAGCGCATAAGCCCGCGCCCATGGCATCATTTCGATGGTGTAATCGGCAGGAATGCCCTCCATCAGCAACTTCACCTGATCGTAGCCTGCCCCCTTAGGCGTTCCGGCATCCATGAAATTATAGGGTGGATAATCCTCCGTCGTGAACTGGATCCTGTCTTCAGCCCTGACAGTTTCATGCGCCAGAAGAGGAAGGTTCAGAAGGATAATCGATGCAAGAATGGGGATGCTGAACCTGTTCAGGAATTGTCCCGTTGCAGCATGCTTATGGGTCACTCGATTTTCTCCCCGTTCTGGTAGAGAGGCGGCGCATCAGCCAAAGGCTGGCGGTCTTATCTCGGTTTGACGCGCATACCGCGCCCTCAGTGTTTCGATCGCCAAGGGTTTGTCGAAGAGATAGCCCTGGCCATAATCGACGCCAAATGTCTTCAACCCCTCGCATTGCGCCTGGTCTTCAATCCCTTCGGCCACCACGCGGCATTTCATCTTGTGTGACATGGCGACAATGCTTTCGATCAGCATCAGGCTGCGTTCGCGTTCGTGGGTGGATTGCGCCGTCATCGAGCGGATGAAGGACTGGTCGATCTTGATGATGTCCACCGGAAAACGACCGAGATAACTGAGCGAGGAATATCCGGTGCCGAAATCGTCAAGCGCAATGCGACAGCCGAAGGCACTGAGTTTTTGCAGGATCGTCAGGATTTGCGGATTGTCCTGAAGAAAGCTCGCCTCTGTAATTTCCAGCACAATGCGGGCGGGATCGATATTGAACAAATGCACGGCGCTGACCAGCCAGACCGGAAGGCTGGGCTCGATCTGGATCGGCGAAAGGTTGAGAGTCAAATAGGATGTCCGGTCGCCGCTCATGTCCGACAGCTCGACGAAATGTTCAAAGGCTTTGCCGAACACCTGCTTGCCCACATCGTGGATCAGGCCGGTTTCTTCTGCGACCGAAATGATCTCCATTGGCGGCAACACGCCCTTTTCCGGATGACGCAACCGCATCAACGACTCGTAGCCAACTGTAGCGCCGGTTTGAAGATCGACAATCGGCTGGAGAAAGGCATCGAACCAATCATGGCGCAGTGCCTGATCGATGGTGCGTTCGGTTTCGGCCAGGCTGCGTGTTGAGCGGGCAATGCCATCATGGAAGACTTGCAGCCCGTTTTTGCCGGACCGCTTGCGGCTATACATGGCCATGTCAGATTTTTGCAGCAGTTCGGCGGCCGTCCTGGCATGATGCGGATAAAGCGCGATGCCGATGCTGGCGCTCAGCCGGGTGGCCATGCCCTTGATGATGAAAGGATTGTCGAAAATCGTCCCAATGGCGCGAGCGAGATCGTAAGCCTCTTGCTCTGCCCTGTCGGTGTCGTCACAGCTCAAGAGAATGGCAAATTCATCGCCGCCGATACGTGCTGCCACGGCCTTGTCCGGCAGATGGTGGTTCAGCATCGCCACCATCATGCGCAGGCTCTTGTCGCCAGCCTGATGACCGAGATTATCATTGATCCATTTGAACCGGTCGAGGTCGATGAACAGGCATGCAAGCGCACCGGCCTGACGGCTGGCGGCAACAATGCCCTCATCAAGAGCCGCCTCGAAACCCTGCCGGTTCATCAGACCGGTCAGATGGTCGGTAATGGCTTGCCTGCGGTTGCGCTCCTCCGACTGTTTGAGCGCGGTGATATCGGTCATTACACTCAATGACAGCAGGTCATTGCCGCCATCAACAGGACTGCGGGATTCGTGGATCAGCACATCCACGATCCGTCCGTCGGCGGCGATAAAGCGGGTGGTGTGCTCGCGCTGGCCGGGTGTGCCGTTCTGGGTTTCACGAAAGGCTTTGTAATCTTGGCGGGCGTCCTCATCGACCATATCGCCAAACCGGGTGCCGATCACGGATTGGCGGTCATAGCCTGTTGCCAGGGTCCAGTAATCGCTGACGCTGACGATGCGATCATCCGTATCGACAGAAAACAGCATGGCGGGCGTGGTGTTGTAGATCCTGGTTATCAGGCTGTGGGCGGTTTTCAGCTCGATCTCTTCCGCCTGCAGCTGCATCTGCATGGCATTGAAACTGTTTGCCAGTCGGCCCATCTCATCTTCGGAGCGCCAGTCGACAGAATGGCGCGAGCCCAGGCGCCGGGTTGCCTCTATGGCAGCGGTCAGCTTCAGAAGCGGACGCATGATCATCAACCGGTTGCCGATCACCGCCGCGGCGATGACGATCATCACAGCCAGAATGAAGATGGCGATAAAAATACCCTCTTTCTGTTTAAGATCGCTGAAAAGATTGATTTTACGGGTCCAGATTGTCAGAGAGCCAACTGTTTTCGGCCCTTCGGGATGATTATAGACAATCGCCTGAACGCGCGCGTTCATGTTGTGAGCGGCAAGCGGTATGTTTGCAGGCAGAACAATGTCGATATCGCCGGTCATATCCTTGACTTCGGCGCGGATGACATTGGCGTTGGAGACAAGGGCCTGGGTAATCTGGCGAGCGCTTTCCTTGTCGAAATCCCAGAGCGGTTTTGCCAAAGCCTGAGCATTGGCCGACAGAAGAATGGTTACGGCATTTGTCTGTTCGGAGGTGGAGCGGTCAGAGGATAACAGCAGAAAAAGACTGAAAAGCGGTACGATAAAAACGAAGACCGTTCCGGCCACCAGAGCAAGAAATCGTTTTTCGACCGAGCGGTTCATCCTGTCAGGGCCCTGCTATGACTGCTGCATCACCATTGTTGCGTGGCCTTAAGGCCAGTCATGGCATGAATGCAGGATCAGCGTGTGAATATGCTTTTTGTCAATCGCCTTTAGTGCTCGCGCAAAGGCAAATCCGGTTGTCCTTCAGGCGACAGCCGGGCCGCGTACCGTTAAAATCCGGCAGATCCCTGGAAAATCATTGGATGAACCCCTCATTGAACCAGTATGCTTTTGCTGAAGGTTTCCATGAAAAATCTTAACGTTGAATAAAGACACGCAAAAGTATGTCAATTTTATTCTATGCAATTTAAATAAAAAACCCGCCGTTTGACCGGCGGGTTGATGCTTTAGTATGCTGTAATGCCTGCTTATTCGCTTGCGGCTTCTTCAGCGTCCATGCCAGCCGCCGGAGCGACGATGGTGGCGATGGTGAAGTCGCGGTCGGTGATGACCGGGCTGGTGCCAGCCGGCAGCTTGACAGCGGAGATGTGGATGCTGTCGCCAACCTTGAGGCCCGCGAGGTCAACCGTCAGGGCTTCCGGAATGTTGTTGGCCGGAACATGCAGTTCCACGTCGTGGCGAACGATGTTCAGCACGGCGCCGGTCTTGATGGCGGACTTCTCTTCGTTGATGAAGTGAACCGGAACGGCAACCGTGACCTGGCTGTCGGCAGACACGCGCAGGAAATCGACATGCATGGTGAAATCGCGTACCGGATCAAGCTGGTAATCCTTCGGCAGAACGCGGATCTTTTCGCCATTGACGTCGATGGTGGCGACCGTGGTCATGAAACCGCCGCCATGAATGCGCTTTGTCACCTCATTGGTGTTGAGCGCGATGGAAATCGGGGCCTGCTTGTCACCATAGATGACAGCGGGAATGAGACCGTTGCGGCGAAGTTCACGGGAGGACCCCTTACCAACCCGTTCGCGCGTTTCGGCCTTGAGCTCGTAGGATGCGTGGCTCATGGCATTTCCTTTCAATGTTGTTTGGAGAGCCGCATGGTGCAGTGTCTGCGCCCATGAAGCTTGAAGCGATGATGACGTTACCGGGATCAGGGCTTCATCCGCGTTGCCTCCAAGGGTGTCTGCGCGGACGGGGGCGCTATAATATAATCGGGCCGCAAAGGCAAGGCCGTTTGCCCTGCTGAGAAAGGATTGGTCAAGGCTCTGCTGCCGCTCTTGCGGTTTTGCGCGCTCAGGTTCATCTTATCACGCGATGATGCCGTGGCTGACAGGATAGAAGAAAACCATGCCGAAACGGCCAAGGCATGAACAATTGCTTTGGGAGGAGCATATGAACATCGCCACGACCCACGCCGATAAAGTCTATTCCACTGCCATGGCTGCGTCCAAGGCGGCGTCATCGCCGCTTGCGGCATCGTGGCGGCGTTGCCTTGATCTTTACCGTCTCGATCCCGGGCAGCCCTCGCAGCCTGAAGGGGTGGATGCGCCCGCCTTCCGTGAAGCGCGCGAGCGTATGGGCCACCTGATCGCGATATCGGCAGAGGAAATGGACCGGCTGTTCCATGTGGCCGGGCGCTCCGGTTGCTGCCTGGTTCTGGCCGACCGCAACGGCATCGTGCTCGAAAGGCGGTCGATGGCCGGCGACGACAAGGATTTTCATGCCCATGGTCTTGGCCTGCAGCGGGTGTGGAGTGAGGCGAGCGTCGGCACCAACGGCATTGGCACGGCGCTGGCCGATGAACGACCGGTGGTGATCGAGCGTGACCAGCATTTCCTGAGCGCCAATGGGGCGCTGACCTGCGCCACCGCGCCAATCCGCGATCATCGTGGGCAGGTGATGGCGGCGCTGGATATTTCGACCTGCCGCCGCGACATTAACGACATGGCCGTCACCATGCTGGCGCAGGCCATCCGCGATGCGGCCCAGCGGGTGGAAATCGCCCTGTTTCGCGCTGCCTTTTCCGGTGCACGCATCGTCATGGCCGGTCCGTCTGCCTCGTCTGCCGCGCTTCTGGCCGTGGATGGTGACGATCTGGTGCTGGGTGCAACCCGGGCGGCGCGGCTGTCTCTCGGCATTGATGACAAGCGCATTGCTCTTGGCCTGCCGGCTGCTGATGCGCTGAAGGAGCAGGATGCAAGCGCCGAAGACCTGCGCGAAGCCGAGCGTTCCGCCCTTCGCAGGGCGCTGTCACGCACCGGTGGCAATGTTTCCCAGGCGGCCCAGCTTCTTGGCATCAGCCGTGCCACCATCCATCGTAAATTGAAACGCTTCGGTTTGCATTAGGGCGTGTTGAAACTGTGTCAACGCTGAGACACTGTGCATTGCGGTATGGCTTCGCCTGTCTGGTGTGATGTCCGTCTACCGCCCATCTTGGTGATCAGAATGCTTCTTGATCCGCAACGGCTCATGACGCATCCGCTTTTTGGGAGGAAGACATCATGAATATTCAGGTGCAGACCACCGGCTCGACTCCGTTCAAGCTGAAATACGGCAATTTCATCGGTGGCGAATGGCGCGATCCGGTTGGTGGCCGCTATTTCGACAACACCACCCCGGTGACAGGCGGCAAGCTCTGCGAAGTCGCCCGCTCAGACGAGCGCGACATCAATCTGGCGCTGGACGCAGCGCACGCAGCCAAGGACCAATGGGGCAAGACGCCGGTCACCGAGCGTTCCAACCTGCTGCTCAAGATTGCTGACCGGATGGAAAGCAATCTCGAACTGCTTGCCCGTGCCGAGACCTGGGACAATGGCAAGCCGCTGCGCGAAACCATGGCCGCCGATATTCCGCTGGCCATCGACCATTTCCGCTATTTCGCTGCCTGCGTGCGCGCTCAGGAAGGCTCAATCGGCGAGATCGATCATGACACGGTTGCCTATCATTTCCATGAGCCGCTCGGCGTTGTCGGTCAGATCATTCCGTGGAATTTCCCGATCCTGATGGCTGCCTGGAAACTTGCTCCCGCCCTTGCTGCCGGCAATTGCGTGGTGCTGAAGCCCGCCGAACAGACGCCGGCCTCGATCCTCGTCTGGGCCGAACTGATTGCCGATCTCCTGCCACCCGGCGTGCTCAACATCGTCAATGGTTTCGGCCTTGAAGCCGGCAAGCCGCTGGCGTCCAGCCCGCGCATTGCCAAGATCGCCTTTACCGGTGAAACCTCAACCGGGCGGCTGATCATGCAATATGCCAGCCAGAACCTCATTCCGGTCACGCTGGAACTCGGCGGCAAATCGCCGAACATCTTCTTCGAGGATGTTATGCGCGAGGATGACGATTATCTCGACAAGGCGCTCGAAGGTTTTGCCATGTTCGCCCTCAATCAGGGCGAGGTCTGCACCTGCCCCAGCCGTGCGCTGGTGCATGAAAAGATCTATGACCGCTTCATGGAAAAGGCCGTCAAGCGGGTCGAAGCCATCGTGCAGGGCCATCCGCTCGATATGAGCACGATGATCGGCGCGCAGGCCTCCAGCGAGCAGCTCGAAAAAATCCTCTCCTATCTCGACATCGGTCGTCAGGAAGGGGCCGAGGTTCTGACCGGCGGCGAGCGCAATACGCTCTCCGGTGAGCTTGCCGGCGGCTATTACGTCAAGCCGACCGTGTTCAAGGGCCATAACAAGATGCGCATCTTCCAGGAGGAAATCTTCGGCCCGGTCGTTTCCGTCGCCACCTTCAAGGATGAGGATGAGGCGCTCGCCATCGCCAACGACACGCTTTACGGCCTCGGCGCCGGTGTCTGGAGCCGTGACGCCAACACCTGCTATCGCTTCGGTCGCAACATCCATGCCGGTCGCGTCTGGACCAATTGCTACCATGCCTATCCGGCCCATGCCGCCTTCGGTGGCTATAAGCAGTCGGGTATCGGTCGCGAAACCCACAAGATGATGCTCGATCACTACCAGCAGACCAAGAATATGCTGGTCAGTTACAGCCCCAAAGCTCTTGGCTTCTTCTAAACCCGCCGATATTCGCGTCTGGAGGGGCTGCAAATGGCAATGCGCTGCGCTTCCGGTGCTCACGTACTTTAGTACGCTCCGCTCCGGTTCTCGCGCATCACCATTTTCGCCACCTCCAGCCGCGAATCTCGACGGGTTTAACTGTCGAGTGCGGGGCTTTAAAGAGCTTTCGGACGGCGGGAGGTTTGAGCCTCCTGCCTCTTCTCCCCAGTGGGGAGAAGGTGGCGCCCTTTTTTAGTATGGCGCCCTTTTTTAGTATAAAGATGGGCGGATGAGGGGGCGGTGCAGCCGAGTCCGATGTCCTTACGTTAGATGGGAAGTAGTCATGGACGCGATTTCGGAAGGCGAACCACGAGTCATTGCCACGGATGCGGCAGTGGCGTTGATCCGCGAGATCCGTCAGGATTATCCGCAGATCCTCTTCCACCAGTCCGGCGGCTGTTGTGATGGGTCGTCGCCCATGTGCTATCCCGCCGATGATTACATCGTCGGCGATACCGATGTGAAACTGGGCGAGATCGACGGTGTGCCCTTTTACATTCACCAGAGCCAGTATGATGTCTGGAAGCACACACAGTTGATCATTGATGTCGTGCCGGGCCGTGGCGGCATGTTTTCGCTCGACAATGGCCGCGAGCGGCGCTTTCTCACCCGCTCGAAGCTTTTCAACGGCGATATCTGCCCTTTGCCGGGACGATAAGTCTGACTGATCGTCTCAGTCGAACAGGCTCGAGACCGAGGCTTCCGAACTGGTGCGGTTGATCGCTTCACCGAGCAGACTAGCCGTGCTCAGCACCCGGATGTTATGCGCCGATTGCACCGCCGTGGTCGGCTGGATGGAATCGGTGATCACCAGTTCGCGCAGTTTGGAGGAGGTGACGCGGGTGACCGCACCGCCCGACAGCACGCCATGGGTAATATAGGCGGTGACGCTGGTTGCGCCGCGGTTCAGCAGCGCTTCGGCCGCATTGCAGAGTGTGCCGCCGGAATCGACGATATCGTCGATCAGGATGCAGTCCTTGCCCTCGACATCGCCGATAATGTTCATCACTTCGGACTCGCCCGGCCGGTCGCGGCGCTTGTCGACGATGGCGAGCAGACAGTCGAGCCGCTTGGCGAGTGCACGCGCACGAACGACGCCGCCGACATCCGGCGAGACGACCATGACATTTTCGAGATTGTAATGGTCCTTGACGTCACGGGCCAGAACCGGCGCGGCAAAGAGATTGTCGGTCGGAATATCGAAGAAGCCCTGGATCTGACCGGCGTGCAGGTCAAGCGTCAGAACGCGGTCTGCGCCGGCTTCGGTAATCAGATTGGCCACCAGCTTGGCCGAGATCGGCGTGCGGCCGGAGGCGCGGCGATCCTGACGGGCATAGCCGAAATAGGGCAGAACCGCCGTGATGCGCCGTGCCGAGGACCGGCGGAAGGCATCGATCATGATCAGCAGTTCCATCAGGTGGTCATTGGTCGGGAATGAGGTGGACTGGACGATGAATACGTCCTCGCCGCGCACGTTTTCCTGAATTTCTACGAAAATTTCCTGATCCGCAAAGCGGCGGACAGTGGCTTTTCCGAGGGGAAGATTGAGATATTTGCAGATGGATTCCGCGAGTTGCCGGTTTGAATTGCCTGCGAAGACCTTCATCTATGCCCGCCTGTAAAACGCTGGCGCAGGTGCCTTCGGGCCTGAACGTGCCGGAAGAAGGCATCATGCGGCAGATGTGAAACCGTGACCGCTATCCTGTGGCCATGGACTGGCCGGACTGTCATGCGCGCGTTTTAGCGTTCCTGCCCCTGAATGCAAGTGGTTTAACAGGGTGATCCTGCAATTTCACGGGTAAAACGCAAAGCGGTTAATGAGCGTCTCATCCGCTCTGGCCATTTCGCCAGCCAATATAGGCTGCAAGCGTGCGGTTGGCGATGTTGCGCATGGTTGCAGCCGGCACGGCTTGCCAGGGATCGGAGGCTTTTTCTGCCACCTCTTCCTCGCCCTGAATGCGATGCAGGCGGTTGCCCTGCGGATCGAGCACATCCCAAACATAGACGACATGAGTCCTGCCGCCGTCGGGATAGGCGGTGAAATAGCCTTTCAGCACATGCGGGGCGTTCTTGCCCTTTTCGGTGATGATCGTCAGACCCTTCTGACGGGCATCCCGGCCCAGTTCTTCGGCAAGCGGAGTCAGGGCGCTGGCCGGTGCGCCGATGATCGGCAGAAAGCTGATCGTTTCACCCTTTGGCGCGGTGGCGTCAAGAGAGGCAAGCCGGGTTTCCGATGTCTCAGGCTCGGCCCGGCCCTTGTCTGCCACGGGCTGCCTGTGCGGGTGTTCGTCCGGCTGTCCTGGAGAGGCGCGGGCTTCGAGCGGGGCGGAGGCTACCGGATTATAACCGTTCTGCAGGGCATCGGCCTGGGCTTCCAATGAGTTTTGCGGTTCTCTTTCCAGTTGTTCCGGTGCTTCGGTGCGGGACGCGGTCTGTGTTGGCGGCGCAGAATAAACCGTTTGCGGCTGCGAATAAGCGGTCGCGCCGGGAATGGCTTCCGGCGGCAGCGGAGCGCGATGGGCGATCGCCTCATTCTGGCGCATGGCTGTCTGCATGTCGGCATCGGTCAACGGCTTGCTGATCGATCCGCTGGTGCCCACATCGAGCGGCGGCGTCAGTCCGTCCGAGACTGAGCAGGCCTGCAAGGCTACAAGCGTGGCGAAGGCCACAAAGCATTTCCAGGAAAAGTGCGCAGCGGTTTTCCGTCCGGAAATGCGCAAGACCAAAAACCCCGGGCATTTCCAGGAAAAGTGCGTAGCGGTTTTCCGTCCGGAAATGCGCAAGACCGAAGAATGGGAGCGCCGATCTGATGAAATCAGATCAAAGAGCGCTCTCATCGTGCAGGCCGGGCTTTTCATCAGGCTCTCCCGCAGCAAAGGACATATTCAGCGGCAGGATCGCAAAATTGTGTTCAGGAAAAGTTAAATTGATTGCGCCTCAAACTTGAACGATCAAATCCAGTCCGTGACGGGAAAGTGGTCTTGGGTCTGCCTCTGTGGTCAGATAGGTCCGGCCCAGTGTCATGGCGACGCCGTTTTCGGAATCCATCACGATGATATGCGGAAAAAGCACCATGCCCGGGAGGATCGGCTCGTCATTTCCGGCATAAAACATCTGATGTTCCATCCAGGAGGGGGCAAAACGTGCCCCGAGTGCATAGCCGCAGGCATTCAGCCGGTGCCGCGTCAAGCCATGCGTCTCCAGCACCTGGGCGTGGCGCTGGAATACCTCGGCAAAGCTGTGGCCGGGGGTGAGCACAGCTTCCATTTCGGCAATGGCATCACGGCAGGCGGCGTATATCTCGCGATGGCGTTGTGACGCCGCGCCAATCAGCACCGTGCGCATCATTGCCGCGTGGTAATGGCCATAGACGCCAGCCCATTCCAGCGTCAGCTGGTCCTGCGCGTCAAGCCTGCGGCGACCGGATTTGTAGCGGCAGAGCAGGGCATCCGTTCCGGAGCCGATGATGAATTCATTGGCGGCGTAATCGCCGCCACCGGCCAGAACCGCGCTCTGCATGGCGGCGAGAATGGCTGCTTCATCCGCGCCGGGCGCAATCAGCGGCAGGACGGCGTCCAGCGCGTCATCGGCCAGTGCCGCGGCTTTTTCGGTGAGCGCGATTTCCGCCGGGCTTTTGATCAGCCTGAGTGTGCTGACCAGATAGGAAGCATCCACCAGCTTGCCGAAACTGGAAAGCTGGTTATCGATCAGCCGGGCGTTGCGCCCAGTCATGCCATGGGTGTCATATTCGATGCCGATGCGGCAGCCGAGAAGATCAAGATCGACCAGCAGATCCTTGAGATCCATGGTCGGGTCTGCCTGGGCGCGATCCACCCAGATGGCAATATTGTCGATGATCGAGGTTTGGCGGGCCTGTCTGAGATCGGGCGAGCGGGTCAGAAGCGTCATCCGGCCATCGGCGGTGACCACCAGCGTCTGAAAGAAGCAGAAGCCGAAACTGTCATAGCCAGTCAGCCAGTACATGCTTTCCTGGGCAAAGAGCAGCAGGGCGTCGAGCTTTTCCTCCGCCATGCGGGTGGTGAGCCGCGCCATGCGGTCTGCATATTCCTCACGGGTGAAGCGGGGCGTCATGCTCATGCCTCCCGGATGGTGATGGCGGAAATCTGGCGTCCGTAATCCGGCTCTCCGGCATGGGTGGTGCGGCGATAGGAATAGAAGCGGTCAGGTTCGCCATAGGTGCAGATGTTCAGCGCTTCGGCCTTGACGCCCGCCTGCAGCAGCCGGCTCACCGTCAGGCCGGGGAGGTCGAACATGGCATGGCCTGCCTTGGAAGAGGGCTGGAAAAACCGCTCATAAGCCGGATCATGGGCCAGAAACCGCTCGACGAATTCCGGCCCGACCTCATAGGCGCTCCGGCTGATCGAGGGGCCAAGGGCGGCATGGATGGTATCGCGATGGCTACCAAGGGCTTCCATGGCGGCGATGGTGTTTTCCAGAACCCCGGTCAGTGCGCCCTTCCATCCGGCATGGGCTGCGCCAATCACCCGGTTTTCAGGATCGGCAAACAGGATCGGCCCACAATCGGCGCTCAGGACACCGAGAACAAGGCCGGGTGTTGCTGTGACCATGGCGTCAACCTGTGGCCGGGTGTCGCCAAAAGCCTCCGTCACCGTTACCACATCGGGAGAATGGACCTGATGCACGCTCACCAGCCGCTCTTCGCCAAGCCCGAAATGACCGGCGACGCGGCTGCGATTTTCCATCACCGCCTCGCGTTGATCCTTCGACCCCAGCCCGACATTGAGCCCCCGGTATATGCCGTCCGAGACCCCGCCCTGGCGGGTGAAATAGCCATGGAGGATGCCATTTGCGGCAAGCCCCGACAGGAGGCTGCTCGTCAGCGGTTGTGGTGAGTCGGCGCTGAAAAAGGCGGTCATCTGCATGTCCTTCTGCTGACAACAGGTCTCAAGGATGTGTGCTGGCGGCTCAGAAAGGCAAGCCCGACGGTCTTTGGTTCACTCAGACATTGCGAAAAGGTGCCAGCGCCACGGCGGGGCTGGACACGGCCAGCACCTTGAACAATTCACCCATCCGGCCTTCGCCGGCGCCTGCCAGACGTTGCACCGCCTCGACGATCTCCTGCTGGGTCGCCTCGTCCTTGCTGCGGCCAAGCGCCTCGGCACGGTCTTTCAGCCCGAGGCCAAAGAGAAAATCGCCCTGACGCAGGCAGCCATTCACCGTCACACCCGCCGCAAGGGCGGTGCGGGCCAGATCCTCGAAATCCACATGGCTGGTCAGATCGGCAATGCCGGGACTGGCCAGTGGCGGGTCATAATCATGCGCCTTCAGCGCCTGCAAGGTGTCGCCGAAACCGGTGGCAATATGGCCGTAATCGATGATCAGCGCCGTGCCGCCTTCGATTTTCAGCCGTTCGCACATGGCGGTCATGACTGCACGGCGGGCAGGGGCAAACTCGAAGATGGCGCCATCGGGCTGTTGTGCCGCGCCTTCCGGCAATTGCGCCGGATCGAGCGTGGCCACCCCTGTGGTGAAGATCAGTTCGTCGTCGAGGCCGAGACTGACCATGCGTTCGAGAAAGCGCGAACCGGTCTTGACGAATTGCCGGATCGGGATGGCGTCGAACAGCTCATTGGCCACCACCAGCACGAAACCGGGCGGCACCTCGTCGAAACTGTCGTGCCAGGCGATTTTTTCCACATGGGCTTCCAGCGTCTGGCGCTGAATGCCGCGCAGCCTTTCGCTGGTTTCCACCAGATGCACGCTGCTGTCGCGGTAAAGATCGGGTGCAAGGCGCGCAATCACGCGCAGCATGTCGCTCATCATCGTACCGCGACCGGGGCCGACCTCGGCCAGCCGGACCGGTGCCGGCAGACCATGGCGCTGCCAGGCATGGACGATGAAGACGCCGATCATCTCGCCGAAGAGCTGGCTGATTTCCGGCGCGGTGATGAAATCGCCCGCTGTGCCGAAGGGTTCACGCGTGCGGTAATAGCCGAATTCCGGATCGGCCAGGCACAGCGCAAAGTAATCGGTCACGCTCAAGGGACCGTTCATACGGATCAGGCTTTTGATCTTTTCGCCAAGCGCGGTGGTCATGCACAGCTTTCCCGGTTCATTGTGTCTGGCTGGGTTGCTGGGTGGGGCTTTGGCGGGCAGCCCGCATGGCGCGCCAGGCGGCCCAGATGCCCAGCGCCAGCATGGGAGTGGACAGCACCATGCCCATGGTCAGCCAGCCGCCATAAAGATAGCCCAATTGGGGATCGGGCTCGCGGAAGAATTCCGAGGTGATCCGGGCTGTGCCATAAAAGAAGATGAAGATGCCGCTCAACAGGCCGGGCTTGCGGGTAACGCCGAAAAGCCGGGCCGAGACCTGCACGATGGTAAAAAGCACGATACCCTCAAGACCTGCCTCATAAAGCTGGCTCGGATGGCGTGGAAAAGGCCCGCCGGTGGGAAACACCATCGCCCAGGGAACATCGGTCGGGCGGCCCCACAATTCGCCATTGATGAAATTGGCGATACGGCCGAAAAACAGGCCGATCGGCGCAACGCTCGCCACCAGATCGAACAGCATCCAGGCAGGAAGGCCGTGACGGCGGCAGAACAGGATCATCGCCAGTGTCGCCCCTGCAAGTCCGCCGTGGAAGGACATGCCGCCATGCCAGACTTCGACGGCCAGGATCGGATCGGCCAGCACCGGATCGAGATTATAAAAGAGGATATAACCGATGCGCCCGCCAAAGACGATGCCGATGGCGGCCCAGACGAGAAAATCGTCGAGATGCTGGGCCGTGATCGGGGTATAATTGTTCGG
This sequence comes from Allorhizobium sonneratiae, assembly GCF_023700755.1. Classification (GTDB taxonomy): domain Bacteria; phylum Pseudomonadota; class Alphaproteobacteria; order Rhizobiales; family Rhizobiaceae; genus Allorhizobium; species Allorhizobium sonneratiae. Next base: position 606,678 of record NZ_JAMKOJ010000001.1, read on the forward strand.
CCAGAGCTTCGGCGTGGCAATCATGCGCCGCGCCAGAAACCAGCCCAGGAGAATGCCGGTGACATAGGCCAAGCCATACCAGCGTATGTCAATGGGCCCGATGGCGATCGCCACCGGATCGATCTGAGGATAGGGGAGAATGGCGAAAAGTCTGGCAGCGTCGATCAAGGGCATTCTTTCACTGGTTTGAGCGGAAAATGGAGGGATAGGGCCATGGGGTCAAGATGAATCTGACGTTCAAGCGGGTGCGGGATCAACTTGTCCGGGGAAATTTGTCTTGCAAGCCTGCCATGGAATGCCTACCTCAGACATGATCGAGTTTTGACCCTCCGGGTCTTGAAAGCCCTCACGCGCAGGAGCATGAAAATGAGCGCCGGAAACAATCGCTTCATGGATGATTTCGCCAAATTGATGACCGATGCCGCCGGCATGGCGCAGGGCTTCCGGCAGGAGGCCGAAACCGCCATGCAGGCCCAGGCGCAGCGCTGGCTGAATGGCCTTGATGTCGTGAGCCGCGAAGAGTTTGATGTGGTGCGCGAGATGGCGGTGAAGGCGCTCGACGAAAATGAAGCGCTGCGCGCCCGCATCGATGCGCTGGAAGCAAAACTCGCCGACACTGGAGCATAATCCGTCCGGAAATGCTCTCAGGGGTGAGGCCGGGTCGCGATTCACCCTTTGACTGCATCATTGCTGAAATCGGGTGAGATTGTAGGTGAAAATCATGCAGCAGATGAAACGTGTTCCAGCGGGTTTTGTGCGCCATATTGGGCGCACGGCGCTGTAATATGCCAGGGCTATTTAAGCTGTGGTCTCCGGACGTTTCAGTCCTGCATGAGAACAACTGAAACGTCCTTACTTTTCTGTTTTTGTGTGTTGGCGACGGAAAGCCCGTCTTCACGTTCTCAAGCCCATGTTGAAACGGCCGCGCAAGATGCGGCCGTTTCAACATGGGCTTTGCAAAGCGCGAAAGCATTGCCAGAACAGCGTGATTCTTATCGACGATACGGTCGCCCGCTACTCTTTTCGCGATGATTTTCACCTTATCCCACCCTGTCCACAGGGCCTGCGGTTATGCTTAACGTTTGGTTACAATTTTTTTTCCACATGGGGACAGTGGCAAAAAAGGCAGACGGCAGAGTCGCTTAAGCCCCGTTTCCGATAATCGGAACAAAGACCTGTCCACAGTGACGAAGCGCAAAAGTCAGGCTCGGGGGCTGGCGCAGGACTCCTCTCGTTATAGACTGATTTTAAATGATGATTCGACACGAACCCGGCAAGCTTCGGGCAGGGTGCCAAGCGCATCCTGGGGGGTATCGGGTGTCATGCAATGTTTGGTTTCCGGTTCTTGTAAGTCATGTGTTGCGTCGTGGTTATCCCGCCGCCACAGGCGGTTCCGGTTGAAAAGGTGCCGTATGAACCTATTGGATTTGCAGATTGAGCGTCAGTCGAACCCGGTTGATATGATCGAGTTCGTGGCGAGCAACAATGACTGGTCTTTCGAGCGGTCATGCGAGGATGAAATTGCCATGACCGTTGAGGGGCGTTGGGCCGCCTATCACGTGTCTTTTTCCTGGATGGAGGAACGGGAGGCCCTGCATATGGCCTGCGCCTTCGATCTGCGCGTGCCGGATAACCGCCTGAATGAAGTGGTGAAGCTGTTATCGCTGATCAACGGTCAGGTGTTGATGGGCCATTTCGATCTTTGGCGGCAGGAGGATGTGGCGATTTTCCGCCAGTCGCTGCTTCTGTCAGGCGGTGCTGAGCCGAACAACCAGCAGGTGGAAGTGCTGCTGGCCAATGCGGTTGAAGCCTGCGAGGCCTATTTCGAAGCCTTTCAATATGTGATCTGGTCGGGTCTCGACGCCCGCTCTGCGATCGATGCGGTTCTTTTTGAAACCGTTGGGGAAGCCTGAGAATGGATATGGGGTCGATCGTTCTGGTGGGGGCTGGCAATATGGGCGGCGCCATGCTGTCCAGATGGCTTTCAAGCGGGGTTGCTGGTGCGAATCTGCTGGTGATCGATCCAGGGCCGAAGCCGGCACTTCTTGCCGAGATCGAAGCGGCGGGCGCTCGCCATGCGACCACTGTTCCCGATGGTGTGACGGGCTCTATTGTATTTCTGGCGCTCAAGCCGCAGGTGATGGAAGCTGTTCTGCCATCGCTGACATCGTTGGTCGGTGCTGACACGGTTGTCGTTTCCGTTGCTGCAGGCAAGACGCTGGCCTTCATGGAAAGCCATTTGGGCAGGGCTGCCATGGTGCGCGCCATGCCCAACACGCCCGCCATGGTCGGGCGCGGCATCACCGGCGCCTTTGCCAACAGCCTGGTCAACGCGGAAAAGCGGCAGGCGGTCGAGACATTGCTCAAGGTCAGCGGTCCGGTCGAATGGGTGGCGGATGAGGCCGATATCGATGCAGTGACTGCGCTTTCCGGCAGCGGTCCTGCCTATGTTTTCTATCTCGTGGAGTGCATGGCGGAGGCGGGCCGCAAACTGGGCCTGCCGGCGGACCTCGCCATGCGCCTCGCGCGGGAAACCGTCGCGGGGGCTGGTGAATTGCTGCACCAGTCCCCCGATGACGCTACGACATTGCGTCGCAACGTGACCTCGCCCGGTGGCACCACGGCGGCCGCACTAGGCGTGCTGATGGCGGAAGGTGCCATGCAACCGTTGTTCGATCAGGCGCTTGCGGCTGCGCGCAAACGGGCGGAGGAACTGGCCTCTTGAGCGCGCCGGAAAACTCCTCAGGACAGATCACCTATGGTGATTTCGACAGGGTCGATATCCGCGTCGGCACGATCGTCGAGGCCGAGGTTTTTCCTGAAGCGCGCAAGCCGGCCTACAAGCTGCGGATCGATTTCGGCCCCGAGATCGGCATCAAACGATCATCGGCGCAGATCACCGTGCATTATACGCCGGAAACGCTTGTTGGACGGCAGGTGCTGGCGGTGGTGAATTTCCCGCCGCGTCAGATTGGGCCGGTGCGTTCCGAGGTGTTGACACTGGGTTTCGAGGACGAAAACGGCGCCATCGTGCTGGCCTCCGTTACCGGACCGGTGCCGAACGGCAGAAAAATGATGTGACGCCTGTTTTACACCGGAACACGAACTGTCGCTCGCAGGCCGCCAAGCGGGCTGTCTGACAGCGTGACATTGCCGCCATGGCTGCGGGCAATGTCACGGGCAATGGCAAGGCCAAGGCCGGTGCCGGTGGCGTCCAGATTGCGCGCTTCATCCAGACGGAAAAACGGCTTGAACACATCCTCACGTGATTGTGCGGGAATGCCGGGACCATCATCGTCGAATGTAACAGTCAGCCATTTGGCGCCGTGGCGGATATCCACTTCGACGTGATTGGCATAGCGGCGGCCATTGGCGGCAAGATTGCCGATCAACCGCCAGAAAGCATGAGGCCGCACGATGATCTCCGCATTGCCCTGAAGCTCATAACGGAAGCTTTTGCCGTGCAGAGCGTAGTCATCGGCGATGCGGTTCATCATATCGTTGAGATTGAGGGGGCCGAAATCCTCTTCTGCCTCGCCGCGGGCAAAGGCCATATAGCCTTCCAGCATAGACTGCATTGCATCGACATCCTCGTTCAAGGGTTCCAGATCGGGATTGTCGCCGGAAAGCGCCAGTTGCAACTTGAAACGGGTGAGAATGGTGCGCAGATCGTGGCTGACCCCGGTGAGCATGGCGGTGCGCTGCTCCATCTGCCGCTCGATCCTTTCGCGCATCAGCATGAAGGCGAGACCCGCGCGGCGGATTTCATCGGCACCGCGAGGGCTGAAATTTTCAGGGGCAGGCTGGCCCTTGCCGAAGCTTTCGGCTGCCGCCGCCAGCGCGAGGATCGGCCGGATCTGGCCGCGCAGAAACAGCGTGGCGATGATGATCAGCACCAGAGACGTGCCATACATCCACACGAGAAAGATATGGCTGTTCGAGGCATAAGCCTGGCTGCGGCGGGTGAAGATGCGCAGGATGTGGTCGCCGAGCTTGATGCGGATTTCGATCAGCGGCGAATCGCCCAATGTATCGATCCAGAAGGGACGCTTGATCTGATTGCGCAATTCATCGCTCAGAACCTGATCGAGGATGGAGAAGAAGGGTTTCGGGCGTGGTGCGGGCAGGTCGCCGCCCTTTTCCAAAGAGGCGATCAGCCCCATCCGGTCGCGCGCCATGGTCAAAATCCTGTCCTTGTCGTTCGGATAGGCTTCGAGCAGATCGATGATTGAGGCGATGTCATGGGTGACGGCGGCGGAAAGCCGTTGTGTGACGAGCTGCCAGTGACGCTCCATGAAGACGAAGAGCAGCACAGTCTGAAGGATCAGCATCGGCAGAATGATGATCAGCAGGGTGCGGGCGTAAAGCCCGGTCGGAAACTGCCGTCTGAGCCAGCGGCTAAACCAGCGCAGCTCCAGCCTCGGCAGGCGGCGCTGCGTGTCTTTAAACCGTCCGATGGCTTCGATCAGGGTCATGATGCATCCTGCCATATAAAGAGTGGTGGTCGCCCGTTCGGAGAGGGGCCACAGCTATGATGGCATTCATAATAACCAAAGATGGCGAATTACGGAAATCCGGCTGCAGCATCGGTGTTGTTCAGTCGCGGCTCAGCCTGTAGCCGATGCCGCGCACGGTTTGCAGCCAGACGGGATTGGCCGGGTCTTCTTCGATCTTGCGACGCAGCCGGTTGATCTGCACATCGATGGTGCGCTCGCCGACCTCGGCATCCTCGCCGACCAGTTCATGCCGGGGAATGGTATCGCCGGCGCGGCTGGCAAACAGCATCATGATATCCTGTTCGCGATCGGTGAGGTGAATGGTCTCTGCCCCTTTGCGCAATTCCTTGCGCACCAGCGAAAATGTATAAGGGCCGAAAATGACCTGATCGATTTTCGGGCCATTATTGCTGTTGCGCTTGAGGATATTGTTGATCCGCAGCACCAGTTCACGCGGGTCGAAAGGTTTTGCCAGATAGTCGTCGGCGCCGGCTTCCAGCCCGGCAATGCGGGAATCCGCCTCGGAGCGGGCGGTCAGCAAAATGACGGGCGTCAATTTCTGCTCGCTCAGCGACTGGGTAAGCGACAGGCCGTTTTCGCCGGGCATCATCACGTCGAGCACGATGAGATCGAAACGGATCCCTGACAGCTTTCGCCGGGCCTCCTGCGCATCGGCGGCAACCGAAATGCGAAAACCCTGTTCCGTCAGGAACCGGTGCAGCAGTTCGCGGATACGCTTGTCATCATCCACCACCAGAAGATGGGGAGCGTCGTCGGTCAGTTCGGGTTTCTTCATGCCGTATCGCTCTCCTTTTCCGGGGTGGCGGCGGTGTCCCTGCTGCGCATGGCGGCAAGAAAGCGGCGTACCGCCAGCTTCTGGTCGTCGCTTAATCCCTCCAGTGCCGCAGCGATGCGCTGCGATTGCGGGGCAGACAGTGCCAGTGACAATTCCCGTCCGGCAAGTGTGGGATAAAGCCGGCGCTGCCTGCGGTCGGCCGGGCCGGTCATCTGGCGTATGTAACCGGCATCGATCAGTTCCTTCAGCACACGCGCCAGGCTCTGCTTGGTGATTCTTAGAGTCGCCAGCAGATCGGCCACCGTCATGCCCGGCTGGCGGTTGACGAAATGCACGACACGATGATGGGCGCGGCCATAACCAATGGTTTCCAGAATATCGTCCGGGTCCGAGATAAAGTCGCGATAGGCGAAAAACAGAAGTTCGATCATTTCGAAATCGATGGATTTGTCGTCCACCTGCGGCAATTGCGGCAATTTTTTCCGGACTGCTGCCGCCGCCGATGATTTCTGCACGATAAGGTTTCCTTCAAGGGTTTGTCGCATCTTCACTCTTTGACCACGTCCGCCTTCTGGCCTCAAGCGGTTGTTTCTCTGCTCAAACGCAAAATTCTGGGTAAAATTAAGCCCTGTGATGGTATGAACAAGAAAAAACCGTCTTTTGCCCGCGTCTGGGGGTCAAACTGAAAAAATGCACGAATCGTCGTGGGTATGAAACCATTTGACGTTTCATGCATTTGTGCTGGAAACAGCGTAGTTTCACACCTGTGCCACGGTAGAACCGGATGTCCGTTATCGGGTCATGGTCGCAGATGGGAAACGAGCAGGCATTGTCGTGAGTAAGCGGCTTGAGCGCGTCTCAAGCCTCAGATATTAGCGCATGTCACGACCGTAAGCCGCTTCACAGCGTTGCGCGACATGCTTCAAGGGGCACAGGGCCCACCGGAGAGGGACAATGAGCGAGATCAGTCAGGCTACCGGACCATCTCTGGTGGAAGACAGTGTTGAAAACCGTCTCAAGCCGGTGATGATCGTGGTTTTCACGGTCAAATTGCTGGTGGCTGCGCTTTTGATCGGCAATCTTTTCGCGCCGTCCTTGACCTCAGCCGAGGCCGATATGCCGGTTTCGTCTGCCGCCCTTCACTGAGAAGGCGGCGCGCGCCTCTTGTCGCCGTACAGTCTGGTGCATGGGCCATCTTTTCCAAATGCGTCTCATGGTTTAAGTCCCTGTTGTGGGCGCAGGTCAAACAAGGGAAGAGCGCATGGGTGAGTTACAGGCCGCGATCATTCCGGTGACGCCGTTTCAGCAGAATTGCACGCTGTTTTTCGACAAGGACAGCCGGGAAGGCGTTGTGGTCGATCCCGGTGGTGATGTCGACAATATTCTGGAAGCCATCGCAAAACAGGGCGTGACCTTGAAGGAAATCTGGATCACTCATGGCCATCTCGACCATGCCGGTGGCGCGATGGATCTCAAAGACGCGCTGAATGTGCCGATCATCGGCCCTCATGAGGATGACAAGGTGTTGCTGGATGCGCTGGAAGGCCAAAGCGCCCGCTTCAACCTGCCGATGAAGCTTCGCAATGTCACACCGGACCGGTTCCTCAAGGACGGCGATACCGTCAGTTTTTCCGGCCATGTGTTCGAAGTCTATCACTGTCCGGGCCATGCGCCGGGGCATGTCATCTTTTTCAATCGCGCATTACGCTTTGCCCATCTCGGCGATGTGCTTTTCAACGGTTCGATTGGCCGCACCGATCTTCCCGGCGGCAATCATCAGCAATTGCTGACATCGATCCGAGACAAGGTTCTGCCGCTTGGCGACGATGTCGGCTTTATCTGCGGCCATGGACCGGGCAGCCGGATTGGCGATGAGCGGCGCAACAATCCGTTTCTCACCGGGCTTTGATCAGGGCAGACAGACGCAATAAAAAAACCCGGCAAAACTTGCCGGGCCGCTGGGCGAATTGAATATGCGCGAACGAGGCAATCAGCCTGCGATTTGCAGATTGACAGCCTTTGGTCCTTTGCCGCGGCGGTCCGGTTCCGTATCGAAGCTCACTTTCTGGTTTTCAGTCAGACCAGAAAGACCGGAAGCCTGTACGGCGGAGATGTGAACGAAGATGTCGGCACCGCCATTGTCCGGCTTGATAAAGCCGAAGCCCTTGTCGGTGTTGAAGAATTTTACAATGCCAGTTTCGGCCATGCGTCAGGTCCTTTTCTCTCTGTCCGGGATCGGCGGACAGCATTGCTCATGCCCCTCATAGGGTTGTTGGAGGCAGTATCGCATGTCAAGGAAAGGGTCCCTGCTACCGCACCCGGCCTGATCTGATGGTCTGCCCATCCATTTTCACCCGGTGCCCGGAACTTCTGCGTCTCCGGTGCCTATGACAAGAGTGGTCTTTCCGCGCAAGCGAGCTGCCCGAACGCGGCAAGAGTGCTTGGTTTATCGAAAATTGGCAAGCAAAAGTTTTCTTAACCTTTGCGGCATGATAAGTCCGGTTCTGGTTGGTCTTCATGCCTGAAAAGGACCGGTTAGCAGGGTTTTTGCTAAAAATATGAATTTTTCTATTGTAGGCGATGCAAATTTACCGCCGATCGGCTTTGCGCAGGATAAAGTTTGCGGAGGCGGTTTTTTCGCTTCCTCTTAAAATTTATGTCTCGACAGGTCTGTTTTTGTATAATTCCGGCACAAGTTCGACCGTCAGCATGGCCAGAAACAACAGTGCACAGCCAACATAGCCGATGACGGGCAGGGTTTCGTGCAGGATCAGGGCACCGAGAAGAGCGCCAAACAGCGCTTCGGAAGACATGAAGATCGCGGCCTGAGAGGCCGAAGTGTAGCGTTGTCCGATGATTTGCAGGCTGAAGGCGAAGCCGCTGGAAAACAGGCCGCCATAAAGCACCTGGGTAAGGCTTGCATGAATATCGGCAAGTGAGATCGGTTCAAGCGCGGCCCCGGCCATGGTTCCGAGAATAGCGCAGATGAGAAACTGGATGCCGGCGAGCGTCAGCGGGCGGGGCGTGGTGATCATCATCCGGCCGGTCATCAGGATCTGCACGGAAAACAGGGCGGCGCAAAGAATCGTCAGCAGATCGCCTTCGGCCATGCCGGACAGAGAACCGCCATTGAGCAGCAAAATCCCGAAAAGAGCCATGAGGGCCGAGGGCCAGACCACCCAATGGGGTCTGACATTCAGCACCAGCACCGACAGAACCGGAACGATCACCACATAAAGCCCGGTGAGAAAACTGGCATTGGTGACGGTCGTGGTTTTCAGACCGAACTGCTGGGCCGTCTGGGCAGCAAACAGGCTGAGGCCGATCAAGGCGAAGCCTATGATTTCCCGGCGTGTCATAGGCTTGTGGCTTTTGCGGCTTTCCATCAGGGCAAAAGGCAGGACGGAAGCAAAAGCCAGGCCAAAGCGTATAGCATTGAACCAGTTGGCACCCAGATGCGCCATGGCGGTGGACTGGGCAACAAAGCCGCCGCCCCAAATGGCAGCAGCCAGCAACAGCATCAGATTGGCCTGAAACCGGCTCATGACGGTGTTATCCTCGAAAACAGTTCCCGCAAGCCCATGGGCTTCTGCGATAGAGGCGGCGCAAGGGAAGAAAAAGACGAATCCTCAGCAGGAGGCCATAGACCAAAATCACCGGAGTGGCAAATCGTTTCCTACTGAAGGTTGCGTTGTCTGGTTGTCCAGGCCCTGACCTATGTTAAAAGAGAACGAGCAATCCCGGTTGCCGTCAAGGAGCGCACGCGCCTGTCTTCGTTATGACTGGTTGTCGTTGCGGTTGGGCGGTGTGCGGTTGATCCAGGCCACGCAAAAACCGATGACGCAGATTACCGCCAACAGCCGTCTGTCGCTCAATGCCGAAAGATAGGCAGGAACGCTGACCGGGGCGAGGCCGGAGGCGCTGTCATGAACCTCGTCGGCGCGCTTTTGCATCAACCGGTAATCGCCAGCGCTCTGGGCGATGCTGCCGGTTTCCATCGGGTCGATGGCATTCGAGGTTATTGCGGGTTCATCTGCCAGTGCCTGCGGCACGGTGAATGCATACACGCCGAGCGTGACCATCATCGCCATGGCGATGCCTGCTATCCTCAGCCGCTGCATTGTCATCATCCCTCTCATGACGTTTCCGCGGACGGGGTCAGCCGGTTTATGGCCTTGCCGATACGGTCACACAATTTCTGTAAGCGCATGTTCATGCGGGTGCTTTGACGACTGGAAGACGGTCTGAACCCATCGCTTGGGCCTTGCCCCTCTTGATCGCCTGAAGTTGATAAAAGCCGGTGGAAATGGTCTGTTGCGCGACAAAAATGTGGCACTGCACCGCAAAAAATATGGCAATCCTGTGGCGGGTTAACCTTTGGCGGCAAAGCGGGTTAACGGTGCCCTTCAAGCCGGCAAAAGTGTCACGGTAAGACGAAAAGCAAGGGCATATGCGCTTTGCGCTTGAAACCTTCGATATGAATTGTCATAGAGCTGTAACCTGAAGCCCTGTGGAAAAGGGTTTCCATATGTTCAACAGCTTCAGGACCAATCAAATGGCTTTTCTTGCCGATGCTCTTTCCCGTGTTAAGCCTTCAGCAACCATTGCAGTCTCGCAGAAAGCCCGCGAACTGAAAGCCAAAGGCCGCGACGTGATCGGTCTTGGTGCTGGCGAACCGGATTTCGATACGCCGGACAATATCAAGCAGGCGGCGATTGCCGCAATCAATCGCGGCGAGACGAAATATACGCCGATTTCCGGCATTCCCGAACTGCGCAAGGCGATTGCCGAGAAGTTCAAGCGTGAGAACGGCCTTGATTACAAGCCGGAACAGACGATTGTCGGCACCGGCGGCAAGCAGATCCTGTTCAACGCCTTCATGGCAACGCTCAATGCGGGCGATGAAGTGGTGATTCCCGCACCCTACTGGGTTTCCTATCCCGAGATGGTCTCCATCTGCGGCGGCACCCCGGTCTTCGTTGCGGCCAAGCAGGAAAACAATTTCAAGCTGACGGCAGAGGAACTGGAAAAGGCGATCACGCCAAAGACCAAGTGGTTCATCTTCAACTCGCCGTCCAACCCGTCGGGTGCTGCCTATAGCCATGACGAGCTCAAGGCGCTGACCGATGTGCTGATGCGCCACGAGCATGTCTGGGTTTTGACCGACGACATGTATGAGCATCTGACCTTCGGCGATTTCAAATTCGTCACCCCTGTGGAAGTCGAGCCGAAGCTTTACGATCGTACGCTGACGATGAACGGTGTTTCCAAGGCCTATGCCATGACCGGCTGGCGTATCGGCTATGCTGCGGGTCCGCTGCCGCTGATCAAGGCGATGGACATGATCCAGGGGCAGCAGACCTCCGGCGCCTGCTCGATTGCCCAGTGGGCGGCTGTTGAAGCGCTGAACGGCACGCAGGATTTCATTCCGCAAAACAAGAAGATCTTTGAAGCTCGCCGCGATCTGGTCGTGTCCATGCTCAATCAGGCCAAGGGGCTTTCCTGCCCGACGCCGGAAGGTGCATTCTACGTCTATCCTTCCTGCGCCGGGCTGATCGGCAAGACGGCGCCGTCGGGCAAGGTGATCGAGACCGACGAGGATTTCGTCACCGAACTTCTGGAAACGGAAGGCGTGGCCGTGGTGCACGGTTCGGCCTTTGGTCTCGGCCCGAATTTCCGCATCTCCTATGCCACGGCGGACGATCTGCTCGAAGAGGCCTGCAAGCGCATCCAGCGCTTCTGCAACGATTGCCGTTAACCTGCATCGTCTGTGCGTTTTATCAAACGCACCGACGATGTTGTAACACTTTAGAGCATTTCACCCTTTTCTCGGGACAATGCTCTCAATCGATTCCGATTTAAGGAATAACGAAAAAAGCGGGGTGATTTTCACCCCGCTTTTTTAATTGGTTTTAATTCTTGTTCAGGCCTTTGGTGCTGCCTGTTTTGCAACTGGTGCCGGAACAGGCGTTGGTTTGGGTCCAAACGCTGGCGCGAAATGGGTGTCACGCTCCCGGTAAAGCGCGGGCAGGGCCAGCAACGAGACGCAGAAGATGGCGATTGCCGTCTTGGTGAGTTCGTTGAACGGGCCGATGCGTCCGTCGATATAGCGCACGGCAAAGACGATCAGCACATGCCAGACATAGACATGCAATGAATGGCGGCCGATCAGTTGCAGAAAACTCAGACTGAAGACGCGGTTGACGACGGCGGAGGCCTTCTGCACGAAAACGCTGCCATAGGCGGGACCGGCAATCAGCAGCCAGGCGACCAGTGCGCCCAGAGCGGCGAAATTGATCAGATAGACCGGGCCGAGATCGCTGCGCACTTCCATGGTGGTGAATTTGTGCAGCACATAATCCGGCAAGATCCCATGCGCCGTCATGATGCGCAGCGGCATGAAGAAGAGCAGTATCGCCAGTGCCACTTTCGGCAGAAGCGTGTTTTCCGGGGTAAACACTTTCTTCCACTCGATGGTGCCGGTGGCGGCAAGGCTGCCAACAATCAGTCCGCCAAAGAAGACGATCTGCCAGCCCAGCAGGTTGAAGCTTGAGCGGATGCCTTCGGTTTCGTTGGCGTGCAGGAAATGATCGATCGGTGTCGTGACCAGCATGTGCAGGCCAAGCTGACCGGCCATCCACACCAGCAGCGAGCCGATGGCCACACCGAGCCAGCGTCCGGTGATGCAGAAATAGATCAGAATCGGGGCAAACAGCATGTAGACGATATATTGCGGCAGAATGTCCATGAAGGTCGGCTGGAACAGGAAGGTCGCAATCGAGCCCATGCGCAGCGGATCGTCGAGATGGGTTTCGCCCAGCCAGTCATGCCAGATCTGCGTTGAGCCGGGCAGGACGAAGCGGGCCGCCAGCACAATCAGGATGATGCCCATCGCATAGCGGTACAGTTCGAAGGCGCGCGCCCAGATCTTTTTACGCGCCGCCGCATAGCCGTTTTTCAGCATCTTCTTGCCATAGACAAGGCCAACCAACAGGCCCGACATGAAGACGAAGCCCTGTGCGTCCTCAACGAAGACGAGATTGCGCTGATTGACCTGCACCAGCAGGTAATCGCCGGTGAAGATCAGGTGATTGAGCATCATGAAAACGAGGAAATAGCCTCGCATTCCGTCAAGTACGTCGAGTCTCTTCACTGGGCGACTCCGTTTCGGTCTGGGGTCCTGAACGCAGGTTCAGATCTGCTTGATTTGCGATTCTGGCAAATGAACGGCGGACCCGTGGTTCAACCTTCACATGACATAAATGTAATTATTCAATATAAGGAATATCCATCGGCTCAAACGCCGACGTTGTACCATTCCTTTCCACGGAAACGCCCGTCACCCGTTCAGGTTCCCCGCACACTGGAGATGAATCGCGTTTCGCACTTGCAACATAATCCACTTTTTGAGGCAAGAGAATCGTCTTTGTGGTCTGGAATGTTATTTATCAAGACTAATTTCTCGCGCCGGATTGGCATCACAGGCCCAATGCCGAAAGCATGATAAAGGTCAAGAACAGTATGAAATGGGTCATGCCCTCGATGGCGTTGGTTTCGCCGTCATTGAGATTGATGGCAGCCGCAATCAGCGTGATCGTCACCATCACGGTCTGGGCAGGGCTCATCGCCATGATGAAGGGCTGGCCGGTGTAAAGGGCGATGGCCTCCATGACCGGTACGGTGAGGATGACAGTGGAGAGCGAGGCGCCCATGGCGATGTTAACCGTAGCCTGCATTCGGTTGTGAAGGGCAGCCTTGAGTGCCGTGATGATTTCCGGGGCGGCGGAAATGGCGGCAACGACAATCGCCATGATAGCGGGGGGCGCACCTGTGCCCTTAAGTCCGCCGGTCAGGAGCGCCGACATGAATTCGGCCAGGGCACCGATCAGCGCGACACCAAACAGGATCACGATGACCGAGATGACAATGGGTTCAGCTTGCGCCGGCTCGCTCTCCGGCTTGGGTGCATTGGTGCGCCGGGGATAGGCATAGCTGAAAAAATAGCTGTGCTGTCCCACCTGCATACGCAGAAAAACCCCGTAAAGCGCCAGCATGGCGGCAATGGTGAAGGCGGAATAGATGTGCCATTGCTGATCGGGAACGAATTCCGGAACGATCATCGATATGCCCATGGCTGTGAGGATCATCACTCCATAGGTCTTGCCGCTGTCGTCATTATAGGGCTGTTCTCCGTGGCGCAGGCCGCCGATCAGGGCGGCCAGACCTAAAATGCCGTTGATGTCCAGCATGACGGCGGCATAGATCGTATCGCGGGCAAGGGTGGGGGATGGCTCGTTCTCGATCATGATCGCCAGGATCAGCACTTCAACGGCGACTGCCGAAAGCGTCAGGATCATTGTGCCATAGGGATCGCCGACCTTATGCGCCAGCACCTCGGCGTGATGGGCAACCCGCATTGACGCCAGCAAAATCCCGCCAATCAGAATGGCAGCTCCCGCCAGTGCCGCAAGCCTTCCACCCTCAAGCAGGTCGTGTTCCGCGAAATAGGATGCGATTGCCAGAAGAAGCGGAAGGATGAGAGACTTTTCCCGGATCAGGTGAGACACCTAAACGTCCTTTCGATGGGTTTGATGCGTGGTGACGGGTTTGATGCAGTCTACCGTCACAACAGCGCGAAGCAATTTGCAGTTCCGTGCAATCGGTGCGATAGTCAAGGCCGAGGAGGATTTTATCAGAGGAGAGTAACGCATGACCAAGGTGACCTACGAAATCGTGCCCCATGATGAAGGCTGGGCCTACCGGCTGAATGGCGCCTATTCCGAGCGGTTTGACAGTCATGACGAGGCGCTGGAAGCGGCCCGCATCGTCATGCGCGAAATGGCGCTTCCCGAACAGGAAGCGGTGCGGATCATCTATCAGGATGAACGGGGAAAGTGGCTGGCGGAATCGGTTGATGGCAATGATCGTCCCGAAGTTGAAATCCTCGACCATTTTCAAGGACGTCAGGTGATGTAACGATCTATCCGGATCTCATGTTGTCGTTGACGGCTATGCGTTGCCTGAGAGAAAGGCTTTTCGCTGCAATGCTTTATAGGCGTCGAGACCTTTGACCAATGCATCAAAGGTAACCCGGCAGCGTTGGCTGGCCTTCAGATTTTCGTGCATGACCACGTGGGCGGCCAGAGTAAGGTCGAGCTTGCCGGGTAAAACCTCTTCCATCTGGTCGTCGGGATAGGCCACGCCGCACTGGCAGATGCCGATTCCCAGACCTGCGCGGATGGCGGCCAGCTGTGCCGCATTGCTGTCGGTGCGGAAGGAAAAGCGCAAATCCGCCAGATCGGGCCGTATTTGCAGAATGTCCCTTATATACGCGAACTGACGGTCAAAGCCGATCAGTCGGTGTTTTGCAAGATCGGCCAGGGTTTCCGGTTTTCCATGGCGGTTGAGATAGGCATGATGGGCAAAGAAGCCCAGTGCAAAGGGGCCAACAGAGCGGCTGACGAGGGCATTCTGGCTGGGTGCCACCATGCGCACGGCAATATCGGCCTGATGATGCAACAGATCTTCTACTGCATCCGAGAGTGAAAGTTCCAGTTGCAGCTCTGGATATGCATCCTGAAGGCCCGTCAGGATGGGCGGCAGAACTTCGATGGCAATGATCTCACTGGCACTGATCCGCACGGTTCCGCCGACAGTTTGGGCTGATCCGGTGGCCATACGCAGCAGTGATCGGCTGGCAGCCTCCATCGCCTCGGCCATCGGTCGCATGGCCAGTGCCGTTTCCGTGGGGATGAGACCCTGGGCGCTGCGAATGAAGAGATGGTTTCCAGCCATGACTTCCAGCGTTTCGATATGGCGACCAAGGGTGGGTTGCGTCAGCCCGAGACGGCGTGCGGCAGCCGACAGCGAGCCGGTCTGCAACACGGCCAGAAAGCTGCGATAATGGTCCCAGTTTGCGTCTATTTCCATAAAAAAATGTATAGCAGCTATAAGAAAATATACAATTTTTAATCTCGACCGTTGCCGTCATTGTTCTCTCCAGCGAAACCAAGGTGAGACGGCTCATGACGAAGGGAACAGGGAAATGCGCCAGAAGCGTTCTGGTGCTTGGAGCCACCGGCGGTATTGGCGGTGCGCTGGCAAGACGTTTCAAGGCTGGTGGCTATGAGGTCGTAGCCCTCCATCGGCGCGCGGAAGAGATGATGACGCGCTTGCCAGACTATCGCTGGGTTCACGGCGATGCCATGGACCGACATGCGGTGATTGCCGCGGCACAGGGTGTGTCAGCCATTGTTCACGGTGTCAATCCGCCCGGCTACCAGCGCTGGGGTGAGTTGGTCCTGCCGATGATCGATCATACGATTGCCGCTGCCAGAGCTGTGGGCGCAACCATTCTGATGCCGGGAACCCTATACAATTACGGGCCGGATGCCTTTCCTTTGCTGAAGGAAACCAGCCCGCAAAACCCGTGTAGCATCAAGGGCGCCATCCGGGTGGAATTGGAACAGCGCCTTGAGCAGGCGGCTAAGGAGGGTGTGCGGGTTATTCTGGTACGGGCGGGGGATTTTTTTGGGCCGGGGGCAGGCAATAACTGGTTCGCGCAAGGGTTGATCAAACCGGGCAAGCCTGTGCGGGCCGTTACCTTGCCGGGCAGGCCGGGGCTCGGACATAGTTGGGCCTATCTGCCGGATGTGGCAGAAACATGTGTCCGGCTGCTGGAAAAGGGTGAAGCTTTGCCACCTTTTGCCCGCTTCCATATGCGCGGTGTCTATGACGCCGATGGTTTGACCATGGCGCGGGCCATTGCCGAGGCTGCGGGTCAGAACAGGCTGAAGATACGGCGTTTTGCCTGGTGGCTGGTAACCGCGCTCGCACCCTTTGTCACCCTTTTCAGAGAAGTGAAGGAAATGCGTTATCTGTGGCAGGAGGATATCAGGCTCGACAACAGCCTGCTGGTCACAACGCTTGGGCAAGAGCCGAACACGCCCTTGCCGCAGGCAGTGCTGGCGACGCTGACAAGCCTCAAATGTTTATGAGGCAGACGACGCGACCTTTCGGCCGCGTCTTCGTTGTATGGCAAATCAGTCCAGCGTCGGATAATCGGTATAGCCCTTTTCGCCGCCACCATAGAAGGTGGACTGGTCACCGGCATTGAGAGGCGCATTTTCCTTCAGGCGGCGGACCAGATCGGGATTGGCGATGAAAGCCTTGCCAAAGGCGACGACGTCAGCCTTTCCGCTTTCCACGGCGTCCATGGCCATATCCCGGCTATAACCGTTGTTGACGATCCAGCCGCCCTTGCCGCCTGCATGACGATAGGCGGCCTTGAAAGCCTCCCAGTCGAAGGGCTTGTCGCCCATTGTCTGGTCGCGGGGGCCGCCGGTTGCGCCTTCGACCACGTGGATGAAGGCAAGGTCGTAAGCCGCCAGCTTTTCGACCAGCAAGGTATAGCTTTCCTGCGGATTGGTGTCGCTGTTGTTGTTGGCTGGCGTGACCGGCGACAGCCTGATGCCGGTGCGTCCGCCGCCGATTTCCTTCGTGATGGCATCAACCACTTCCAAAGTCAGGCGGATGCGGTTTTCGGCAGACCCACCATATTGGTCGGTGCGGGTGTTGCTGCCGGTGCTCATGAATTGCTGCAACAGATAGCCGTTGGCGGCGTGGATTTCCACGCCATCGAAGCCTGCCTCGATGGCAGCGCGGGCCGCCTTGCGATAATCCTCAATCAGGCCCGGAATTTCCGCAAGCTCAAGGGC
The DNA here is from genome assembly GCF_023700755.1 of Allorhizobium sonneratiae. Lineage (GTDB taxonomy): Bacteria > Pseudomonadota > Alphaproteobacteria > Rhizobiales > Rhizobiaceae > Allorhizobium > Allorhizobium sonneratiae. Next base: position 623,687 of record NZ_JAMKOJ010000001.1, read on the forward strand.
GCGCGGCTCGGAGGTTTCAACGAAGGCGCCGCTGCCATCGGCATTAATCACATAGGTCTTGGACTTGGCGGCAATGCCGGATGGCGATACCGGCTGGCCGCCATTTGGCTGCAACGAGGTATGGGAGATGGCGCCGACATGCCAGAGCTGGGTCACAATCCTGCCGCCCTTGTCATGCACGGCCTTTGTCACCTTTTTCCAGGATTCGATCGATTCGGGCTTGTAGAGCCCCGGCACATCGGCATAGCCCTGCGCCTGGTGGGAAATCGCCGTGCCTTCGGAGATCAACAGGCCGGCAGTGGCGCGCTGGGCATAATAGGTGGCGGCCATTGCCTGAGGTATGGCGTTTGGTGAACGGTTGCGCGTCAACGGCGCCATGGCGATACGGTTGGCAAGCTCGATGTCGCCGAGCCGGATCGGATCGAAAAGCGTGGCCATAACTGGTCCTTTCTGATGGATGGAAGGTGATTTAGAGACTGATGGAGAGGGTCGCGAGGAAGGCGGCGATGGCCGCTTCGTTTCGCTTGTAGAAAATCCACTGCCCAACCTTGGAGGAGGTGAGAAGCCCGGCACGCTGCAACACGGCCAGATGGGCGGAAACGGTGGATTGCGACAGGCCGCAGCGCTCGAACTGACCGGCGCATATGCCCCAGTCCAGTGGATGGGCCTGATCAGAAAAATGTTTTTCCGGCTCTTTCAGCCAGCGCAGCATCTCAACTCGCAGCGGATGCGACAGGGCTTTCAACGCTTCCTCAAGATTCACGGATGTGCAGTCTTCGGAAGTCGGCAGAGATGGTTCTATATCGGTCATGACCGATATATGGATCGGTCATTTTCGATATTCAAGGGTAGAGCGACAAAGTTTCAGGGTGGATGCCTGCTCTCTTATTCACTATCGGGCGCTTTTATATGTGCAGTCGGCAGCGATATGGAGATCCATAATAGTATGTTTCACTAACAATAAAATAGAGCACCGATCAGAGTGGAACTGACCAGTGCTCCACCTATAGACAATCCGTATGTGTCAGGCGCTGGCTGCCAGTTTTGGCTGCTTGAAACGGGTTTCATAGGTTGCGCCATGCTGCTCGATATAGCCATCGAGGAAGGCGCGGCCTTTTTCCGTCATCAGGAAGGCGAGCAGGCAATAGCGATCGCCGGAGGTCACGGGGCTGACCTCATGCATCAGGGTCCCGGCATAGACGACGGCGTCGCCCGCAGCTGGTTTGAACTTTTCGCCGGGAAATTCCGGCAATTCCAGTTCGCCGCCGGAAAAATCCTCATTCAGATTGATGGTCACGGCAAATTCGCGACTGCGGTTGCGGGTGTCGAAATCGCGATGCTTGCGGAATTTTCCGCCTTCGGCAGCGGCGTAACGGGCCAGGGCAAAGCGTTCGACATCGACGATCTTGGCGTGATAAAAACGTTCGAGATGGACAAAAATCCGCCGCTCATAGCGGTCCCACATGGCGGCGTAGGCGGCCGTATTCTTCTCGATCAGCACATCCTTGCGGCTCTTGCGGTTATGATCCATCATCATGAAGGATTTGCCGTCGGCTTCCTTGAGCATATAGCCGGATTCGCGCGGGTTGCTGCTGTTCCAGTGATCGATAAAGGCCCGGCATTCCTGTTTTGTCAGCACGTTTTTCAGGATCATCACCGGTGCGCGGTTGACCGAGGGCAGGTAAAGCTGAGGATCGGCGGCGGCTGCACCGGACAGCGCCCCGATAAACTGGTCCTCATCACGGAAGGTGATGACATGGCGGACGATCAGGCGCTCGTCGCTGATGACGGCTATGATGCGGGCGGTCTGTCCGTCAAGAGCGCCACAGGCCCGGCTGAAGGCCCGGCTTGTGTCCACGGCGATCTGCATGGCCGGGCTCCAGCGTTTGGCCACGTCGAGTTCCATTTCGCGCATTTCCAGGATCACTGGCATAATGGCAAAGTTTTCCGCCGCGGGCGAGGCCGCGAGCCCCTGTTTGAGCTGGCCGATCCTTTCCAGAAGGCGGGTGCAGCGGGGATCGTCCAGTTTCGGCAGAAAGACGAAGCAGGTGCGCAGGCCACCGAACTGTTCGACATTGGCATCGCCAAATCCGGTGACGGTGATATCGATCCAGGGGAGGGGGTCAGCAGGGGCAATTGGGGCATTATGGACAATCGGGCAGGCGGTCATGGCGGCACCCTTTAAGTGTTCCGGACAATGGTGGCGTTTTGGCATAATTTGATCGGGATGATGCGGGGATCGAAAAACTACGCCTGAAAACAGTGGCTTAGAGCGCCAGCTTGAGTCTCGAAAATCAAATTGCGCTCTAATGCTGCTACCGTCGCCAAGATGGCTTGCCTGAAGCTTGCAATGCTTGCGTGGCAAGGCTTTGCGCTGTCTCGTTTTGCGCCTGTGTCAGGCCGGTGATGAAGGGCGCAAAAAAAAAGCACCCACGCGGATGCTTTAATGGGAAGGTTGGAAACCTCCAGAGGGGAACAGTTGATAAAAACCGCGACCGGAAGTAGCATTTTTTATCAACTAAATCATAAGATAGGTGAGTCCTGCGCGTTTTCAAGAGTGTGTGTCTCAGGATGCCACTTTTGTTGCGGACATGATGAATGGCTGTTGCAAGGTGAGCCAGAATTGTCTCAATATGGCAGCGCTCTGCCGGTCATGGATTTTGCAGGCAAAAAAAAGGGGCCACCGGATTGCTCCAGGGCCCTTAAGTGTGAAGGTTATTTAACCTCCAGAGGGGAACAGCTGATGCGGTGGAACTGGGAGGAAAGCCACCGTGTGCATCAACTGAGTGCGATATGGTGGTTTTTTGTGCAGTGAACAATGGTTTTTTGTGCATGGGAGGCATGCAATGTGCGCAAGTCTCTGTTTTGTGACAGAAATTTTGATTTTGCAATGCGGCGGCTTTGTTTCGTAACCCCTTGATTTCTGTGGAATAAACACAGAAGGCCTGTCGCTTTTCTGTGATTTCAAAAGTTCCAGTTGCGCGCTTTTGTGACAATGAAGTCGCGGAAAACTTTCAGCTTTGCCGCATTTTTCATCTCGTCCGGATAGCAGAAATAGGTGTCGAATGAGGGAACATCGGCATTGATCGGCAACTGAATCAGTCCCGGATCGCGCCCGACGATATAATCCGGCATGCAGGCGATGCCGATCCCCAGCAGGCAGGCCCGCTTGATCGAGGTCTGGCTGTTGATCTGCAGATGCGGAATACGGCGGTTATCGGAGGAGCGGCCTGCCACTTCCAGCCAGTTCACATCAAGCAGATAGTTCGGTGCAGGTTCGCCGAAGGTGATGATCCGGTGATTGTCGAGATCTTCCAGCGTCTGCGGCTCACCATAGCGGTTGATATAGGAGGGAGCTGCATAGACATGCATATGCACGGTGAAGAGCTTGCGCTGGATGAGATCCGACTGTTGCGGCTGGCGCAGTCTGATGGCGCAGTCGGCATGGCGCATGTTCACATCCAGCTCTTCATTGTCGAGAATGAGCTGGATCGACATGTCGGGATAAAGCTGAAGAAATTCCTGCACCTTGTCTGTCAGCCAGCCCTGGCCGAGACCGACGGTGGTGGTGACACGCAGCTTGCCGCTCGGCTTTTCCGTGGTCTCGGTGAGCTGCATTTTCACCGTTTCCAGTTTCAGCAGCACATCATGGGCAGTGCGATAGAGCAGTTCGCCCTGTTCGGTCAGGATCAGGCCGCGGGCGTGGCGGTGAAACAGTTTCACCCCCACATCCTGTTCCAGCGCACTGACCTGACGGCTGATGGCCGATTGCGACAGATGCAGCTTGTCGGCGGCATGGGTGAAAGAGCCCGCTTCGGCGGCTGCGTGAAAGATCCGCAGCTTGTCCCAGTCGAGCGGCATGCCGGCGGCGCTGCGCATCATATCGTTACTCCGCTGCTTGCGCCGGCGCGATTTGCGCCGCCAGATACCGTTCCGCCTCAAGCGCTGCCATGCAGCCCATGCCGGCTGCCGTGATCGCCTGACGATAGACATCGTCGGTCACGTCGCCCGCGGCAAAGACGCCGGGCACATCGGTGGCGGTGCTGTCGGGCGCGGTCCACAGATAGCCGTTCGGCTTCAGTTTCAGCTTGCCCTTGAACAGTTCGACTGCCGGGGCATGGCCGATGGCGACAAAGACGCCGTCGATCGGCATCTCGGTGATCTCGCCGGTTCCCAGATGTTTCAGCTTCACGCCGGAAACGGAAGGCGGCATGGGCGGTTTGGCCGGTGTTCCGGTCACTTCATCGACCACCGTGTTCCACAGTACCCTGACGTTCTCCTTGGCGAAGAGACGTTCCTGCAGGATTTTTTCCGAGCGGAAACTGTCGCGGCGATGCACCACGGTGACGCTTTTGGCGATATGCGACAGGTAAAGCGCTTCCTCCACGGCGGAATTGCCGCCGCCGACGACGATGACATCGCGGTTGCGATAGAAGAAACCGTCGCAGGTGGCGCAGGCCGACACACCAAAACCCTGAAAATGCTGTTCGCTTTCAATACCCAGCCATTTGGCCTTGGCGCCGGTGGCGATGATCAGGCTGTCGGCGGTCCATTCCGTGCCGGAATCGGTTCTGACATGGAAGGGGCGGCGCGACAGGTCGACCTCGGTGACGAGATCGTTGACGATTTCCGCGCCGACATGGGTGGCCTGTTTCAGCATTTCACCCATCAGCCATGGTCCCTGGATGGGATCGGCAAAACCGGGATAGTTTTCGACATCGGTGGTGATCATCAGCTGGCCACCCTGTTCCATGCCGGCAATCAGCACGGGTTTCAGCATGGCGCGCGCGGCATAGATGGCAGCGGTGTAGCCGGCAGGACCGGAGCCGATGATCAGCACGCTGGTGTGACGGTGAGACATGAATTTTCCTTTCGCGGCTGGTTCTGCCTCCATATGGGCGATCCGGCCAGTCAATGCATCCTGTCATTTATGAAGCTTATATGCATGAATGCAAGATCAGCCTTGCAAAAACAACGGGACAACGGCCATCCACCGCAATTTTCAGGAAGAGCGGCTACATATTCTTGCGCAAGACCGTGGCGGGCGTCATAACCGGATCAGAGCCAAGAAAAAAGGGTACCGCAGGGTGTTGCGCGCCGAACTGGATGCCATCGATTTCAAGATCCTGAAAGAATTGCAGCGCGACGGGCGGATGACCAATGTGGAACTGTCCGAGCGTGTCGGCATTTCCGCGCCGCCCTGCCTGAGGCGGGTGCGCAAACTGGAAGAAGGCGGCATCATTCTCGGCTATCACGCCGCGCTGAACGGGCCGAAGCTCGGTTTCGATCTCGTCGCCTTCTGCATGGTCGGTTTGAAGCATCAGGCAGAGGCCGATCTCAAAGCCTTTGCGGCTGCGACCGAAGACTGGCCGTTGGTGCGTCAGGCCTGGATGGTCAATGGCGAAAGCGATTTCCTGCTGCATTGCGTGGCGGAAAATCTCACCCGGTTTCAGGATTTCGTCATTGAGACGCTGGCCGCCAATGAACGGGTCGATACGGTGCGCACCCTGTTGACGATCCGTCAGGTCAAGCGGCTGACACCGCTGGAATTATAACGGCACAAGGATGGCGATGTCCGATTTTCAGACCTATCTGGGCGACCTTGCCCTTCGCCCTCTCGAAGACGGTGCAGCAGCCTCAGGGCTTCATTGCCTGGCCCATCAGCGCCAGCCGGGGGGCGTGGATCTTGTGGCCAGGGCCAGTCTGAGACAGATGATCGATCATGGTGAGCGACCGCGCGACCTGGCAAAGGCACCGCTGTTCATTTCCTATTATACCCCCGATACGCCTTATGAGGGGCTTGCGGCAGCACTCAGAGCCTCGCTCGACCGTCTTGGGCTCGAGCACCGGATCGAGCCGGTCACCTCTCTCGGCAGCTGGGTGGCCAATACCGGATTGAAATCCGCCTTCATCGAGCGTGTCTGGCAGGACAGCGACCGGCCGGTCTGCTGGCTGGATGCGGATGCCGAATTGCGCCGCCATCCCTGGTTTCTCTATGACAATCCGGCGGATTTCGCCATTGTCCGCCGGCACGGATGGTATGATATTTCCAGCCTCGTTTATCTCGGCAGATCGGCGGTGACGGGCCGGATCATCAGCCGATGGGCCGACTTATGCCGCCTCTATCCCGAGACATGGGATCAGCCGCTTCTGACCGCCGCCTGGTTTGAGGTCGCCAGAGACGAAGCGCTCACCTCTCACTTTCTGCCAGCGACGATTTTCCGCATTCCGCGACCCTTTCTGCGCGATCTGCGTGATCAACTGTTCTATTATCCGCGCAAAGCCAAAATGCGGCCCTTCGTCGATCAGAAACAGGCCTCGCGGGCGCATAAAAGCTTCATGGACCGCTCGGCGCCGCGCAAGAACGAGCGTGGTAGCGACGATGTGTCAGCGCCCTTCCGTCAGGCGCTCTCCCGTTTCGATTTTTCCCGGGACTTTGCTGTAGAAGCGATGTTCGATCGATGAAAAGACGGGATTAAGCGTCGAAGCGATAGCCGAAACGGTCAATTTCTGCTGCAAAATGTTCTGCCACGAAATCGATGCTGCGGCTGTCATAATAATCCCGGTAGGCGCCGCGTTTCGAAGCATTCTTGCGGCTGAGGGCGGGCAGACCGAACCACTCGGCCAGACGGGGTTTCAGGCCCAGCTGTTTGCGCAGCCGAATGAAATCGTCATTGATGGTCTCGACCCTGCCGATAAAATCGCAGCCCTCGAGCCAGAACATCTGCGAGCGCCTTTGCATCGGTTGCAGGCTTTCGCACTGCCAGTGTTCGTCCTGCTTCATGAAAAAGCCGTCATCGAGCAGCCAGGCCTTGAAGCCGATGTCGCGGATATGCTGCTGGTATAGCGGGGATTCATAACTCTGCAGCGGCTTCTGGCACATGAAGGAATAGAGCGAGACCAGCCTGTCCCAGGGATTGCGGACAAAGCCGAAGGTGAAGGGCGAGGCAATATTGAAATCGCTCAGGCGATGATAGGGCAGATGGGTCGGAACCGCATCACTTTCGCCACCCAGACGTTTGGTGATGGCCCGTCCAGCGGTTTTCGGCACATGAATGAAGATATAATCATCGGTTATGACGGTCATGGGGCCCTGTCACATGGTTGTTCACACAGAAACTGTGCTGTCCTGCCTGCGTTTGACGGCGTCCCCACGCGCCCAAACGAATGATTATCTGTAATATATAAATTGTGTGGTGAAAATCGGGACAGGATGAGGCAATCGGCAGAAATCTGGGGATGAATGTGGCACTGGTCTTTAAAGCGTGTTGCGGCTTATCAGCCTCATGCAACGTACTTTAAGCCTTTGTTTTCTCGCATGGACGTTATCGTTTCATTGAGGACAATAAAACGCGATGTGCTTTAGGGTCAAAACTCACTCAGGATGGGTGTTCTGTTGAACGGGATGGGATTGTATGGCAGCGAACAAGCGCAAGACAAGGCCGGTTGGCCTTGTCGAGCATTGTTCGCAATCAGGCGGCCCATCCCGTTCAACCCTTTGGGCAAGGCGTATTTTGTGCCTGCGGGCGTCGGAAAGGTTTGAAAATGGGGAGCATGTCCTGCACCTTTCCTTCTACTCAGACACAAAATACGCCTTGCAGAACAACCATCCTGATTGAGTTTTGACCCTAGNCTTTCCTTCTACTCAGACACAAAATACGCCTTGCAGAACAACCAGCCTGATGGAGTTTTGACCCTAGGTCGGCCTTGTGCGGGGAAGGTCGAATTCTGCTCGAAACCTTTTCCGATTGCGCCCATAATGGAGTAGATCGGATTGGCGCCGATAAGGGGCGCAGACATGAAGAGTGCCGGAAACGGCAATAAGGACAACAGGCATGGCGCGCAAGAAAACCCGCTTCGAGCGTTTCTTCTCTTTCAATCAGCATCGCCGCCGCTTTGGCGCAAACCGTCATGTCTTTGCCGATCTCGATTATGCCAGGCTGAAGACGGCGCTCATTGAGGGCGAGACGGTGGAGCAGACCCATGGGTCGGAAAAGTCGCTGGAACAGCATCTGGTCAATCTCCGGCGTGAATTTACCGGTGAACCGGAACTGCTCTGGCATCATGCGCGGTTGATCGTGCTGATCCGGCGGGAATTCAAGGTGGCGGAGACCTTTCGCCAGTTTCGCAGCCTGTGGGAGAGCGAGGCGGATTTTCTCTGCGAAAGGCTTAATCTGCGCTGGCTGATTTCTGCGACCGATACCTTTGCCGACCACCATCCGGAGCCTGCCGAACGCAGCAAGGCGATGATGGTGTCGCTGCTGGTCAATACGGTGAAGATTTACGAGACCGAGCGTGCGCTGGCGCAAGGCGCGCCGTTGCCGCTTGACCCCGACAAGGTCGAGCACGTCCAGTCCCATCTGGTACCGCTGTTTTCCGGCCTGTCCTGTTTTACCATTGGCACCGACGATACGCTGCGCAACATGCGCTGGCGGCTCGATCCCTTCATGGAAAGCCACCCGGTCGGGCAGATCGCCAAAACCGTCTTCGACCGATTGCAGGAGGAAGACACAGCCTTTGCCCGGCTGAAAGCGCTGCATCACCGCAGCCGCACCGGCTGGTGGTCCTGAGTGGCGTTTCAGGCGGGGGCTTTGTCCAGATAGGCGAAATTGCGACTTTCGATGCCGACGATGCGCGCCTTGCCATTGTGCAGATGGCTGAGCTGTCTCAGGCCCATTTTGATCTGCGCGATAATCCGTTGCAGACGGAAGGAGCGGGGCGGGCGGCGAAACGGATCGGGACCGGGCAGGAACGAGACGGTGGTGGAACTGACGGTGGTGTGCATTTCGGCTGGTTCCGGCAGGCCATAGGTCTTGCAGCAATCGATCTGCATGGCCAGCGCCGGAACGGCCTGATAGCTTTTCAGCTCATGAGCGGCGCAGATGGCGGCATCGGCGATATAGGCGCGCTTTTCAGTGCGTTTGAGCAGTTTGCGTGCGCCTTCCGGCCAGAGCAGATAGGCGGCAGCCCCGGCCCGGTCGAGATACAGTCGCTGGATCGGCAGGCCCTCGACCGGTGTGGTGGCCATAAGCTTGCGGCGATTGCGGGTTTCCAGCGTGATGTGATCGATGCCATCCTGAACGGCAAGCCTGCGCAGAAAAGCGGGCAGCATGTCGGATAAAACCGCGTCATCTTCAAGGATCAGCGCCGGTTTCGATCCTTGCGCGATACGCTGCCAGAGCTGGCGGTGGCTGAGGAAACAGGCGCGTTCCGCCGGGCGGATCGGCCGTTCCCAATCGTTCCAATAGGCTTCGGAATAATTGTTCAGCACGGCATCTTCGGCCTTCGTGGCGCGAATGCGCTCGAATGTAAGGCCAAGTGCCTTGAACTGCCTTTGCTGGAAGGCGAGCCGCGCCGTCATGTGATCGAGATTGATCACGAAGATCTCTGTGCCGTTGATGTCTTTCATGCCGATATCCGTGTGGCAGGCAGCCCGGGCGCGAGCAACTGCTGATAAACCTCATCCAGCGCCTCTGCCTCGCCGCTCAGGGCGAAGTGCCGGCGGACATGTTCGACGCCAGCCCGTCCATGGGCGCGCGCCCGTTCCGGTTCGGCCAGATAGGCGGCAATGGCGTTGCGCAGAGCCGTTTCATCACCCGCCGGAACCACCGATCCGGTGTCGCCCTCGGCAATCTGCTCGCCATAGGCTCCGGCATCGGAGGCGACCACGGCAGTTTGCGAGGCCATGGCTTCAAGGGGGGTGAGGCCGAAACCTTCATTGCGCGAAGGCGCGACATACAGCGTCAGGCGACGATACCAGGGTTTGATGTCATCGACTTCGCCCAGAAAAACGATCCGCTTCGACAGACCGGCTGCGGCAATCTCCGCCTTCAGGCTCTCGGCAAATTGGCTATGTTCTGCCGTCACCCGGCCGGAAATCACCGCCGTCCAGTCGGGATGGTCGGGCAGGAGGGCAATCATCGCCCTGACGAAAAGATCCGTGCCCTTCTGGTGGCGAACCCGGCCGAAACAGCCAATCAGATAACGCCCCGGCAGGCCGGTCGAAGCGATGGTGTCACTTTCCCCTTGCGGCGGGTGAAAAAGCTCAGTGTCGACACCGTGGCGGATCACCGTGTGCGGCACGTCGAGAAACGAGCCCGAGCGGGCGCTGGTGGCCACCACCGCATCCATCTGCCGGATCAGCCAGCGGGTATAGCGGCTGTGACGGCGCTGGGCAGCGGAGGTGAATAGCAGTTTCAACGGCATTCTGAAAATGTTGCGCAGCACAAGCCCGCCCAGCATTTCCAGATTGCGCCGTGCATGCCAGACGCGATGGCGCGCCGCCTTTGGCCGCAGCCACAAAAGCGGCAGGCGCACAAAGCTCATCGATGGTAGATGGTCCGGCAGGCCGGGGCCGAGCGTGACGATGCCAAGGCCACGCCGTTTTTGTTCCGGTACAAGCTGGACCAGAGTGGAGGTGACGCCCGAAAGCCGCCGCTTGAAATGCGGAGCGATAACGAGGATGTCCCGGGCTGCGGGGATGTCCCGAATTGAGGTCGCGCTGCGGCCCATACGCTCTGCGTTCAACCCCAGTTGACGGAAATGATTTCGTAGGCCTTGGCACCGCCCGGCGCCACGACTTCGATGCTGTCACCGACTTCCTTGCCGATCATGGCGCGGGCAATCGGGGAGGAGATCGAAATGCGACCAGCCTTCACATCGGCTTCCTGATCGCCAACGATCTGATAGGTCTTTTCTTCATCCGTGTCTTCATCCACCAGCTTGACGGTGGCGCCGAACTTGATCTTGGAGCCCGACATTTTCGACAGGTCGATAACCTCGGCGCGTGCCGTCAGATCCTCAAGCTCGCTGATGCGACCTTCGTTCAGGCTCTGGGCTTCCTTGGCGGCATGATATTCGGCATTTTCGGAAAGGTCGCCATGGGCGCGCGCTTCGGCGATCGCCTCGATGATGCGTGGACGCTCCTCCTGCTGACGCCAGCGCAATTCCTCCTGCAGCTTGATAAAGCCGTTCTGGGTCATCGGTACTTTTTCAACCATTTCCTCTTCCTTCACCTTTCATGCCCGCTTGCGCGGGCATGAAAATAAAACAGGTTCCGCAGCCGTGCTGCGGAACCGGTGCAAATCACATCTGCCGGACTATAACAGAAGCGGACAATGGATTTCCAGAAAATTCGATTTTGCCACAGCCTGCAGCGGCATCAGCTGGAGATGAACCGCCAGATGTCCACGACAAGGCTGATCAAGGCCAGCCAAAGGGCAATGGAAATGACAAAAGCCAAAAGCAGATATTTCATCCGTCTCGTCATGGATGTCGCCGTCATTCATGGGGCTTGGGCAGGGCGGCGTCGCGGAGTGAAAGACGCCGTGTCGGGCAAGGTTGGGTCTTGTCGTTTCAGTACCGCTTTATTGTGGTTTCCTGCCTGAATTCTATTTGTTTTGGTCTGCCTTGCCGTGTAGCCCTATATTAAGGTTGCCTACTTCTGAAGACTGTAAACGATGGTTGTTTATTTTTGAGATGGTTGTGTCTTCTTTTGTGGCCGTTGCCTGTGTCGTGTCTGGGGACAATGAATGATGCAGCCTTAAAAAAGTGAGAGCGCATTTCGATCTGAGCCTGTCAGATCGAAATGCGCTCTCAAGAGTTCTTGTTGTGTGACGTTTACAGCGCCGTGCGCCCAATATGGCGCACAAAGGTCGCTGTAACATTTTTCATCTGCTGCATCATTTTCACCTTCAATCTCACCCGATTTCAGGAATGATGCAGTAAAACCGCTTCTTTATGAAGCAGTTTCACCTCAGAAATAGCTCTGCAGCGGGCGGACTTCGAGCTGGCCTTTTTTCAGCGCCTGAATGGCCTCCGCTGCAGCAAGCGCACCGGCCATGGTGGTGTAATAGGGCACTTTCTGCATCAGTGCGGCGCGGCGCAGCGATTTCGAATCCGAGATCGCCTTGTTGCCGTCGGTCGTGTTGATCACCAGCTGGACCTGCCGGTTGCGGATGGCATCCTCGATATGCGGACGGCCTTCCAGAACCTTGTTGATCTTCACCGCCTCGATGCCCTGTTCGGCGAGATAGCGCTGGGTGCCGCCGGTGGCCAGAACCTTGAAGCCGATCTCGACCAGCAGCCTGATTGCGGGCAGCACGCGGGTCTTGTCCTCATCCCGAACCGAAACGAAGACGGCGCCGTCACGCGGCAGCTCGACGCCAGCGCCGAGCTGGCTTTTGGCGAAGGCCAGCGCGAAATCGGTGTCGAGACCGATGACCTCGCCGGTCGAGCGCATTTCCGGTCCAAGCAGCGTATCGACGCCGGGGAAGCGGGCAAAGGGGAAGACGGCTTCCTTGACGGCAATGTGTTTCAGATTGCGTGGGTCCGGCTTTTTGCCATAGGCGGCAATCGCCGTATCCAGCGTTTCACCCGCCATGATCCGGGCGGCAATCTTGGCAATCGGCGCGCCAATGGTCTTGGCGACGAAAGGCACGGTGCGCGAGGCGCGCGGATTGACTTCCAGCACGTAGATCGTGCCGTCCTTGATTGCATATTGCACGTTCATCAACCCGCCGACATGGAGCGCCTTGGCGAGCGCCGTGGTCTGGCGTTCCAGTTCGTCCACCAGTTCCTTCGACAGTGAGCGTACCGGCAGCGAGCAGGCACTGTCGCCGGAATGGATGCCGGCTTCCTCGATATGCTCCATGATGCCGGAGACGAAGACATTTTCGCCGTCGCAGAGCGCATCGACATCGACCTCGATGGCGTTGGTCAGGTAGCTGTCGAACAGAAGCGGGTTTTTGCCGAGCAGGGTGTTGATCTGGCCGGTCTTGTCGTTGGGATAGCGCTGCTTGATGTCTTCCGGCACCAGTTCCGGCACGGTATCGAGCAGATAGGTCTGCAACATGCTTTCATTGTGGATGATCTGCATGGCGCGACCACCCAGAACATAAGAGGGGCGCACCACCAGCGGGAAGCCGATTTCAGAGGCGACCAGACGGGCCTGCTCGACCGAATAGGCAATGCCATTGTTCGGCTGGTTGAGATCGAGCTTCATCAAAAGCTTCTGGAAGCGGTCGCGGTCTTCGGCCAGATCGATGGCGTCCGGTGCGGTGCCAAGGATCGGGATGCCGTTCTTTTCCAGCGCCTCGGCCAGCTTCAGCGGGGTCTGACCGCCGAACTGGACGATGACGCCGACCACTTCACCCTTTTCCTGCTCGGCGCGCAGGATTTCGATGACGTCTTCCGCCGTCAGCGGCTCGAAATAGAGCCTGTCGGAGGTGTCGTAATCGGTCGAGACCGTTTCCGGGTTGCAGTTGATCATGATGGCTTCGAAGCCTGCATCCTTCAGGGCGAAGGCGGCATGGCAGCAGCAATAATCGAATTCGATGCCCTGACCGATACGGTTTGGACCGCCACCGAGGATGACGACCTTTTTCCGTTCCGACACCTCTGCCTCGGAGCGGGTCGCGCCGACGAAGGGCATTTCATAGGTCGAGTACATGTAAGCGGTGGGGGAGGCAAATTCTGCCGCACAGGTATCGATGCGCTTGAAGACCGGGCGCACGCCGAGCGCGTTGCGCAGCATCGCCACATCCTTGGGCTTGCCGCCCGTGAGCGAGGCAAGGCGCGCGTCGGAAAAGCCCATGGCTTTCAACATGCGCAGGTTTTCAGCATCCTGAGGCAGGCCATGCTCGCGAATGCGGGCTTCCATATCGACGATTGCCTTGAACTGGGCGATGAACCAGGGGTCGATCTTGCAGCCTTCATGCACTTCGGCTTCCGACATGCCAAGGCGCAGCGCCTGAGCCACCATGCGCAGACGATCCGGGGTGGGCGTGCCAATGGCGGCGCGGATGGCGTTCTTGTCGTCGCCCCGGTTCTCTCCATTGTCGCCAAGGCCGGGTATTTCGATCTCGTCGAGACCGGTCAATCCGGTTTCAAGACCGCGCAGCGCCTTTTGCAGGGATTCGGCAAAGGTGCGGCCAATCGCCATGACTTCGCCGACCGATTTCATCGCCGTGGTCAGAACCGGGCTTGCGCCGGGGAATTTTTCAAAGGCAAAGCGCGGGATCTTGGTGACGACATAATCGATCGACGGCTCGAAGGAGGCTGGCGTTGCGCCGCCGGTGATGTCGTTGTCCAGCTCGTCCATCGTATAGCCGATGGCAAGCTTGGCCGCGACCTTGGCAATCGGGAAGCCGGTGGCCTTGGAGGCCAGCGCCGACGAGCGCGACACGCGCGGGTTCATTTCGATGACGACGAGGCGGCCATCCTTCGGATTGACGGCAAACTGCACGTTCGAGCCGCCGGTTTCGACGCCGATCTCGCGCAGCACCGCAAGCGAGGCGTTGCGCATGATCTGGTATTCCTTGTCCGTCAGCGTCAGCGCCGGGGCAACCGTGATGCTGTCGCCGGTGTGGACGCCCATCGGATCGATGTTTTCGATGGAGCAGACGATGATGCAGTTGTCCGCCTTGTCGCGGACCACTTCCATTTCATATTCCTTCCAGCCCAGCACCGATTCCTCGATCAGCACTTCGGTGGTCGGCGAGGCGTCGAGACCGCCGGAGACGATGTCGAAGAATTCAGACCGGTTATAGGCAATGCCGCCGCCGGTGCCGCCAAGCGTAAACGACGGGCGGATGATGGCAGGCAGACCGACAACGTCGAGCGCCTGGGCGGCAATCGCCATAGCGTGGCTCATATAGCGCTGCTTGCGGTCGGTTTCGCCGAGGTTCCACTGGTTTTCCAGTGCATCCAGCGCCTTGTCCAGGGCGTCTCCCGAAAGGGTTTCGCGCAGCTTGGCGCGTTCGGCCTCATGCGTCTTGCGGTCGGCATCCTTGATTTCGGTGGCATTGGCCAGCATGGAGCGCGGCGTTTCCAACCCGATCTTCGCCATGGCCTCGCGGAAAAGGGCGCGGTCTTCGGCCTTGTCGATGGCTTCCGGCTTGGCGCCGATCATTTCCACATTATAACGGTCGAGCACACCCATGCGCTTCAGGGAAAGCGCGGTGTTCAGCGCCGTCTGGCCGCCCATGGTGGGCAGAAGTGCATCCGGGCGCTCCTTGGCGATGATCTTCGCCACCACTTCCGGCGTGATCGGCTCAACGTAAGTGGCGTCCGCCAGACCCGGATCGGTCATGATGGTGGCCGGGTTGGAGTTGACGAGGATGACGCGGTAGCCTTCCTCCTTCAGCGCCTTGCAGGCCTGGGTGCCGGAATAGTCAAATTCGCAAGCCTGACCGATGACGATCGGCCCCGCGCCGATGATGAGGATGGATTTCAAATCTTGGCGCTTGGGCATGGGTCCTATCCGTTCTCTCAAACCTGCGCGAAAAACCGGCCATGGCGATGGATCGCCGGCCGGGGCAGGGCATTGGTCTTTTCAGGCTAGAAGCGGCTTATAGGCAATTGTGATCGCCAGCGAAACCCCCAAAACGCGGTTTCCGGCAGGAAAAAACAGGCTCTTTGCTTGTCAGTATGTTGTCATATGCGCGTCTTGAGCGGTCTGTAGCAATAATCCCGATTTTGAGGGAGACCTGCATGGCCGATTCCGTGCTTCATCCGCGCCTGATGCAATTTGCCGAAACCTCCGGTCTTGGACCGTCGAGGCATTTTGGCATCCGTTTCGATGAAAACGGCCATTTTCTGCATGAGCCCGGAAATACGGTCGTTTGCCATCTGCAAAAGGGGTCCGAGAGCGAGCAGGCGGTGATCGATCTGCGGTCGCGTTATCTTGCCATGCCGGAGGCAGACCGGCTGACCTTCACCCCGATTTCCAGTCTGTATATGACGCTGTTTCAGGGCATCATCGAATATCGCCGCGCCTTGCCTTACTGGCCTGCCGATATCCCGCTCGATACCCCGATCGAGGACATGACGGAACTGTTCTGCCAGCGGCTTGCCCATTTCCGTGCCGGTCCAGACTTCAAGGTGAAAGTCGCCGGGCTCAGACCGACAGGTCTGGTGATGGAGGGCGTGAGTGAGGCCGACCGGAAAGCCCTGATCGAATGGCGCAATCGTTTCGCCGCTCTTTTCGGCTATCGCCATCCCGATCATGACAGCTATGTCTTCCACATCACCTTTGCCTATCTTGTCCGCCCGATGAGCGAGGCAGCTCTTCTGATGTGGCAGGCGATGTTTGCCGAAGAGCTTGAGCGGTTCAATACCCGGTTTCAGGCGGTGGACTTGAACCCACCTGCCTTTTGCGCCTTTACCGATATGAAGCATTTCGAGGAATTGATGGTGCTGCGTGTCGCCGGGGTCGATGGCCGCGATGGGGTCTCGCTTTCGGTTTGAGGCATGATTGTATCAAGCTGCGGCTCTCCGTTCAAAAGCGTCTTCGTGCGGAAAACAAGGCGAAGGGTGCCGTCGCATGAGAGCGTTGCCGCACGAAAACCCTATCAAAGCTTTTGGGAAATCTTCTGAAGCATGTCGTGTTTCATTGTGCTCAGTGAAACGATACTGCTTATGCCATACAGAAAACACAGAAAGCGCGATGATGGAGGCTTTCAAGCTGCAATGTTACTCAACAGACTGGCTGCATAAATAAAAGAATAGTGCACAACAAGATTTAAGTGTCCGAGATCACGTGAGGCAATTACCTGTCGCAGTTTGTGATGATAGCTTGACGAAACGCAAGGACCGACGCGCTGAGGACCTGTTTATATTGAAACAATAAATGCTACATGCTGAATTTCTACTTAAAGGTTTTTTCAATGTTTCTAAATTTTCCTTGGGTTGAAAATTGCATCCCACCCGTTTTAACCCCTTTCAGGTTTTTACCTGCTTTGTTAGGTGAATATAACCATCTGTTTCCACCACAGGTTAGATTTTGTCCGGGAAGCCTGATCCCTTTTTTGCCGCCGAGACAAAGGAAAGCCAAAGACGTGATGACCCTGTGTGGTTCGATGTGAACCTGCAAGACGCCATCGCTGGAGAGAGCCTTGATTACGGTCCATTATCTTGAGAATTCGCGTGCACACCGCATCCTCTGGCTTCTGGAAGAACTGGGGCTGGATTATGAGGTCAAGTCTTATGCCAGGGGGCGCGACATGCGTGCGCCGCAGCGGCTGAAGGCCGTGCATCCTCTGGGCAAATCGCCCGTGATTGAGGATGGCGGCCGGGTCTATGCCGAAAGCGGCGCTATCATGGAATATCTGATTGACACCTATGGCCGCAGTTTGCTGCGTCCTGAACCCGGCACAGTCGCCCATGAACGCTATCGTTACTGGCTGCATTATGCCGAAGGTTCCGCCATGCCGCTTTTGCTGCTGAAACTTTTATTCTCCCGGCTTCCCGGTCAGATGCCTTTTTTCCTGCGCCCGATGGCGGGGCTGATCTCGAAGGGCGTTACGGGAAGGCTGGTCGATCCACAACTGCGTGACCATCTGCGTTTCTGGGAAGAGGAACTGAAACGTGATGGCTATTTTGCCGGAAAGGCCTTTACCGCTGCCGATATCGCGATGAGCTTTCCGGTTGAAGCAGGCATGACCCGCATGGAGGGTATGGGAGAGGTTCCCGCCATTCGCCGCTATCTGGAGGCCATACGCGCCCGCCCGGCCTATCAACATGCGCTGAGCCGGGGCGGGGCCTATGTCTATGCCAACAGTTGAGCCGGTTTCATTTTTCGCTGTCGAGATGGGCCATCTGCGCTTCGGCATAGCGGCTGCCGGAGGCTGAGCCTTTCGGGATCGCCTGCTCTATGGCGGGTACGATATCCTTCCCCTGGGCCAGTACCCAGGCAATGGCGGCCTGGGCCGTGCTGATCCCCCTTGTTACCGCGACCCGCCCCAGCGCTTCGGCCAAAGCCAGATTGCGTGCGCCATTTTCTCCGGAAAAGCGTGAGGAATGGGCGAGGAAGCCACCCGGCAGGCTCCTGCCGGTTCTCATCGATTGGGAAGAGGAGTTTTCCGGGCCGTTCCTGTACTATCCCAGCCGGCACTATATGC
Source organism: Allorhizobium sonneratiae (assembly GCF_023700755.1). Classification (GTDB taxonomy): domain Bacteria; phylum Pseudomonadota; class Alphaproteobacteria; order Rhizobiales; family Rhizobiaceae; genus Allorhizobium; species Allorhizobium sonneratiae. The sequence goes on from NZ_JAMKOJ010000001.1 coordinate 641,587, forward strand.
CGACGCCTCTCAGAGCCTTTGTCGATTTCATTCGCAAAAGGCCGGCGTGAGGGGCGGTCAACGCCATTCATCACGTATGGTGATAGATGATTGCATATCTCTGAAGTGTCGCTTTTCTGCCTTGAACGTCGCAGACGATTGAATTAGGCAGGCTCTATATGCCGCTGCCAGCTTTTCTGGACGCGGCTTTTTGTTTTGGAGATTGCCATGGCGCTGATGACCTCTCCGGGTGAAAACAGCTTTTCCGCTCATATCCGGGCAACGCTTGCACTTGGCATTCCCTTGATCGGGGCGCAACTGGCCCAGCTTGGCATCAACACCACGGATGTGATCATCATTGGTCAATTGGGCACGGTCGATCTGGCGGCAATTGTTCTGGCGGCGCAGTTTTTCTTTGTCCTGCTGGTGTTCGGCTCCGGTTTTGCCATTGCCGTCATGCCCATGGTGGCCAATGCCCATGGTCGCGAGGATGTGCGTTCGGTGCGTCGGGCCATCCGCATGGGCATGTGGGTGTCGATTGCCTACAGTCTTGTTACCATGCCGCTGTTTTATTATGCAAAATCCATTCTGGTCTCGCTAGGACAGGAAGAAGAGCTGGCCGCAATTGCCGCCGGTTATCTGCATATTGTCCAGTTCGGTCTTTATCCCGCCCTGTTGTTCGGCGTGCTGCGCAGCGTCGTCAGCGCGTCGGGCAGGGCGGGCATCGTGCTGCACATTACGCTTGGTACGCTGGTGCTCAATGCTGTTCTTGCCTATGGCGTGGTTCTCGGCCATTTCGGCCTGCCCAAGCTTGGTATGAACGGCGCGGCCATGGTGGCGGCCACCGTACAATGGTCAGGCTTCATTGCCATGGTGATCTATATCCAGCTCTCGCCTGAAACCCGCCGTCTGGAACTTTTTGCCCGTTTCTGGCGGCCGGACTGGGCGGCGCTCAAGGATGTCATGCGTCTTGGTTTTCCCATCGGTGTCACGGTTCTGGCCGAAGTTACACTTTTTTCCGCGGCTTCGCTGCTGATGGGCATGATCGGGACAGTAGAGCTTGCTGCCCATGGCATTGCCCTGCAATTGGCGAGCATTGCCTTCATGATCCCGCTGGGGCTGGCGCAAGCCGGAACTGTGCGTGTGGGTATTGCCCATGGACGGGGCGATCATGAGAACCTGCGCAAGGCCTCTCTTTCTCTCGTCGTCCTTTCCGTTTCGATTTCGCTGGTTGGGTCCATCCTGTTCCTCACCTTTCCCCATCAGCTCGCCGGACTGTTTCTTGACAGGAGCCGAGAGGACGCTGCCGCCGTGCTCGCCTATGCCGGACCGCTGGTGGTGGTGGCCGGTTTTTTCCAGATGTTCGACGGCTTGCAGGCCGTTGCCGCCGGTCTGTTGCGAGGCTTGAAAGATGCGCGCGTGCCGATGATCATCGCGCTGATCGCCTATTGGCCGATCGGCCTGGTGATGGCCTGGTTGCTGGCGTTTCCGCTTGGTCTTGGCGGCATCGGCGTGTGGCTCGGTTTTCTCATCGGCCTTGCCAGCGCCGCTCTCATGTTGGGGGCACGCTTCATCCTGCTGGTTCGGCGCGAAGGGCGCCTAACAGCGCAGGCTCACGCGAGCCTGTGAGAGAGCCTGTGATTGTTGTCGGTCGTTTTGCCATATTGCCTTTTTCCCGGATGGGACGGATTTAGAACATGCCTTCAGTGCGGAGAAAGGATCGGACATGCTTCAGGATTTCATCGTCAGCGCCGGTTTGCCTTATGTCACCTACCTCATCCTGACGACAAAGGGTGTGCCGCTGGTGACGGCGCTGGCAATCGGTGCCGTCTTTCCCGTTCTGTCGATCCTGTTGGCCTTTGTCAAAAGCCGCCGCCTGCAAGCGGTCGGGATTTTGACGCTCTCGGGCACCATCGCCTCGATCATTGGAAGCCTCTATTTTCAAAGTCCTTATCTGGCACTGGCCAAGGGGTCGCTTGTCACGGGCATGATCGGGCTGGCCTTTGGGGCGTCGCTTTTGTTTCCGCGTCCGCTGGTGTTTTATCTGGCCACCAGCGGTGATGCGAGCGAACGCCAGAAGGGGGAAACCCTCTGGCAGAGTAAGCCGCCTTACCGAAACATCATGCGGTTCATCACGCTGGTCTGGTGCCTTGGGCTTCTGGGGGAGGCGCTTCTCAGGCTGGTGCTGATCCCGCTTTTGCCAGTGGCGGTGTTTCTGCCGCTCTCCGAAGTCATGTGGATGGCGGCCTTTGGTCTGCTGACCGTCTGGAGCTGGCGCTATGGCCGCAACCGGATGCGGCGGGAGGCTTCTTCATAAACAGACTCAACGGTTTTAAAGCACGTTGCGGCTTATCAGCCTCACGCAACGTGCTTTAAGTGCTTGTTTTTTCGCATGTACGTTATCGTTTTATTGAGGACAATAAAACGCGACATGCTTTAGACGAGCCATCAAAAAAGCCGGTCAAGACATTGACCGGCTTTGCTTTTTTCTGTTTCAGCGTTCGGCCAGTGCCGGTTCGCTCTTCTTTTCCTTCACCAGATTGAGGAAGCGGCGAAAGAGATAATGGCTGTCCTGCGGGCCGGGAGAGGCTTCCGGGTGATGCTGCACCGAAAAGATCGGCTTGCCGACAACCCGCAGGCCGCAATTCGACTGGTCGAAGAGGGAAATGTGAGTCTCTTCAACGCCTTCCGGCAGGGTCTTGGAATCCACCGCGAAGCCGTGGTTCATCGACACGATCTCGACCTTGCCGGTGGTGAAGTCCTTGACCGGGTGGTTGGCGCCGTGATGGCCCTGATGCATCTTTTCGGTCTTTGCCCCAAGCGCCAGACCCAGCATCTGATGGCCGAGGCAGATGCCGAAGATCGGAATGCCGGTTTTCATCAGCGCCTGAATGACCGGAACCGCATAGTCGCCGGTGGCGGCCGGGTCGCCCGGGCCGTTGGAGAGGAAAATACCGTCCGGCTGCAGGGCAAGAATGTCATCTGCGCCGGTCGTGGCCGGAACCACCGTCACCTTGCAGTTCAGCCCGGTGAAAAGGCGCAGGATGTTGCGCTTGACGCCGAAATCCATGCAGACGATGTGATAGGCCGCGTCCGTATCCTTCAGCGTGTCGAAGCCTTCGTTCCACACCCAGGGCTTTTCGCTCCATTGCGAGGACTGGCCGGAGGAGGCGACCTTGGCGAGATCGAGGCCGACGAGGCCGCTCCAGGCTTTCGCCTTCGCCTTCAGCGCGTCAATGTCGAAATTGCCGTTGGCGTCATGGGCAATCACCGCATTGGGCGCGCCGTTTTCGCGGATCCAGGCGGTGAGTGCGCGGGTGTCGATACCCGAGAGGCCGATAATGCCGCGCGCCTTCAGCCAGGCGTCGAGATGTTTTGCCGCACGATAATTCGACGGTTCGGTGATGTCGGCCTTGAAGATTGCGCCAACCGCGCCGTGGCGGGCGGCGGGCGTCAGGTCTTCGATATCTTCGTCATTGGCGCCGATATTGCCGATATGGGGGAAGGTGAAGGTGACGATCTGGCCGAGATAGGAAGGGTCGGTCAGGATTTCCTGATAGCCGGTCAGCGCCGTGTTGAAGCAGACTTCGGCCTCGATGCTGCCGGTCGCGCCGATGCCCTTTCCCTCGATCACGGTGCCGTCGGAAAGCACCAGAAGGGCGGTGGGCTTTGTGGTTGTCCAGGGGGCGGTCGCGGTCATATCCATTCCTTTTCCAGCCGGTTATGCCGGTTGACGAACCGGGAACGCATGGCTTTATCTGGCAAGTGTCCTTCGCGCAGCATGTGCGCGTCGCAAGCCCTATCTCAATGTCTGTGCAGGCGATGGTTCATAGACGAGAAGGGCGCGCCGGGTCAATTGTTCCGCCGGTAATTTTTATCTTTCTCCGCTTTGGTGTGGCTGCGGCCATTGCACAGGCCTGCGGCGAGGGTTATCTGCGGCATCATGAACACACGACCGCTCTCAAGCAGAGGCAAGGAGAGACCATGTTACGCGAAGAACTGACAAGTGCGCTCAAGGACGCGATGAAGGCCAAGGACAGCCGCAGGCTCTCCACCATCCGGCTGGTACAGTCGGCGATCAAGGATCGCGATATCGCCAATCGCGGCGAGGGCAAGGCGGAAGCCAGCGACGAGGATATCCTGCAGCTTCTGGCCAAGCTGGTGAAGCAGCGCGACGAATCGGCGAAAATCTATGAGGAAAACGCCCGTCCGGAACTCGCCGCCCAGGAGCGCGAGGAAGCTGCCATCATCAAGGGCTTCATGCCCGAGCAGATGAGCGAGGACAAGGTGCGCGAGGTGATTGCGGCCATCATCGCCGAGATCAAGGCCGAAGGCGTGCGCGACATGGGCAAGGTCATGGCGGCGCTGAAAGAGCGCTATGCGGGCCAGATGGATTTTGCCAAGGCCTCCGGCACGGTGAAGGAATTGCTGACGACGTAAGACGATTGCGATTCGGGCTGTTCATCCGTCTTTCTTGACGCTGATGAACAGGCCGAACTGCTTTTCCATGTCGAGCACGCCGTTTCCTGCGGCAAAGGCTCTGCTGATTTCACCGCGCAGCGCAGACAATTCTGCCTCGCTTGCCGTATCGCCCGGTGGATAGGATGTCAGAGCGAGAAACACATCCTCAGGATCGGTAACGCGCAGGCGAGCTGGGTGCTGGGCCATGCGCACATTGTCGAATTGCGCCTTCAGCATGGTGTTGGCCTGATCGAAGCCGAAGATGGCTGCCGTCGGATTATAGGGCGGACTGCCCAGAACGGTGGCGATTTCATACATTGTCTTCATGTCGCCCATGCCATTGGTGGTTACGGCCAGAAACCCGCCGGGCTTGAGAACCCGGTGCATTTCGGCAATGGCCTTTGCTGCGTCAGAAACGTGATAGAGCATATGCATGGCGATCACGCCATCGAATGTGCCTGCCGCAAAGGGCAGCGTCGCCGCATCCGCCGGTTTGCCCTTGACCGATGTGAAGGGCAGCGATGTGCAACGCTCCAGAGCCTCCCTTACCATCCCTTCGGACAGATCCGTCAAGGTCAGGTCAATGTCTTTCGGCAGTCTCTCCATGGCGGAGGACCAGAACCAGCCGGGGCCGCAGCCCACATCGAGAATGCTGGCGCCAGGGTCGAGCGGCAGTTGCCCGGCAATCCATGGAAACCAGCCGATGTCGCTGATCGTGTATTTCGTCACGAGGCGGGCGCGGGCGGCCAGTCTCTCGTTGGTGCCATATTGTTTGCGATTGTCATGGCTGGCAACGGACATGATCAGGCGCTCCTTCCTGTCGGTGTGACCAATGGCGAAGATATCTTATGTCCCGGTCAAGCCTGTGAATAGTGCGCAGTCTGGGCTGACATTGTGGTATCTTGCGGTGTGAGAGGCTATATAGACAGATCACTCTCAAGGGCTGCCCATGCGCTTTTCCAATGATTTCCTCGATGACATTCGTGACCGCGTGCCAATTTCGGCCGTGATCGGGTCGCGCGTGGCCTGGGATCGCAAGAAGACCAATGTCTCGCGCGGGGATTACTGGGCCTGCTGCCCGTTTCATGGCGAAAAGAGCCCGTCCTTTCACTGCGAGGATCGCAAGGGGCGTTATCACTGTTTCGGCTGCGGGGTGTCGGGCGATCATTTCCGCTTTCTGACCGATCTCGAGGGGTTGAGTTTTCCTGAAGCCGTCGAGCGCATTGCCGATATGGCGGGCGTTGCCGTGCCCAAAGCCGATCCGCGGCAGGTGGAGCGGGAGCGCGAACGCACCGGCCTGAGCGATGTGATGGACATGGCCACGCAGTTCTTTCAGGACCAGTTGCAGACCGCTTCCGGGGCCAGGGCCCGGGCCTATTTGCGCGAACGGGGCCTGTCCGGCCGCACCATCGAAACCTTTCGGTTGGGCTATGCGCCGGAGGGCCGCAATGTCCTGAAGGAATATCTGGCGGGCAAGGGCGTGGCGAAAGAGCAGATCGAGGCCTGCGGTCTGGTGGTGCATGGGCCGGATATTCCTGTCTCCTATGACCGGTTTCGCGACCGGATCATGTTCCCTATCCTGTCGTCGCGCGACAGGGTGATCGCCTTTGGCGGGCGGGCGCTGTCTGCGGATGCGCCGGCCAAATATCTCAATTCCAACGAGACGGAACTCTTCCACAAGGGGCAGGTGCTTTATAATTTCTCCCGTGCCCGTCGCGCGTTGCAGGGGGCGGAGGGGGCTGAGACGCTGATTGCCGTCGAAGGCTATATGGATGTGATCGCGCTGCATCAGGCGGGCGTTGAAAATGCTGTTGCGCCGCTTGGCACGGCGCTGACGGAAAACCAGCTGGAGCTGATGTGGAAGATCACACCACAGCCGGTTTTATGTTTCGATGGCGATGGTGCAGGCCAGCGGGCGGCATTTCGCGCCGTCGATCTGGCGCTGCCGCACCTCAAACCGGGAAAAAGCCTGCGCTTTGCCCTGTTGCCGGACGGCAAGGACCCGGATGATCTGGTCAAACAGGATGGCCGTGCGCCCTTTGACAAGGTGTTGTCGGAGGCGCGGGCGCTGGACGAGATGGTCTGGATGAAAGAAGTGGGGCAGGGCCGCTATGAGACGCCGGAGCAGCGGGCCGAACTGGAGGCGCGGCTGAAACAGGTGGTCGGCGTCATTGCCGATGAAAATGTCCGCCGCCATTACCAGCAGAATGTCCGCGACCGGCTGTATCGTTATTTTCAGGGGGCAGCCTTTGCCGGGCAGGCGGCGGGGCGTGGTTTTGAGCGTGCCGGTTCTTTCCGCGGCGGCCAAAGGACCGGCCAAAAGGGCGGGTTTGCCCGTGGCGGTGCGACTGCAACAACGGCGGCCTCCGATCGGCTGACGCGGTCAGGACTGGTCAGCCGCAGCTACGATCAGCCCTCGTTACGGGAGAGCGTGCTGGCGCTGACGGTGATCAATCATCCGCAGTTGATGCAGGAGGATTATGACGAGATTGCCGTCATCGATTACGACAATCGCGATCTGCAGCGGCTCTGGCCTGCCGTATTGACGGCGGTGGCTGAAAGCGGGGCGAGGTTGACACGGGAAGAGTTGTTTCTGCGGCTGGAAACCGCCGGTTTCGGCGGATTGATCAAGGCGCTCGACCAGCAGATCCGCAATGCAAGACTGTGGACGGCAACGGCGGTGGCGGCTCTTGAGGATGCGCGTGAAGGCTATCGTCAGGCGCTGTCGCTATCCAAGCGCGCCAAGGCCCTGAAACGGCAGAAGGCAGAGCTGGAGCGTGAAATCGCCGAAGCGATCGAAACCGAAGATGCGGCCCGCATCGATGGCTTGATGGCGGTGTTGCAGGAAGTGCATCTGGAAATCGCGCGCATGGAGAATCAGGAGGCTATCATCGACGGCTTCGGCGTTATGTCCGGCCGGGTAAAAGGGCCTGCCTATGGGCAGAACAGTTGAATGGACAAGTTTTGCTTGCGGGCACAGCCTTGCCTGCCTCTTGTTTTGCCACAGACATTGCCTACATGATCACAAAGAAAATCTGGAGTGAATGATGGTCTTGAGCGGTTTTCCGCTTTTTCAACAGACCTTATTGCGTCAAAAGGCTTGACGTGGATGAAATTTATGGGAATCACCATCATGGGCGAAAAGGTGTGAAACAGATCTGTCGGATCTCCGGCGGATGATCATCCTTTTTGTACAACAGGCCGCATCGTGCGGAGCCAGCGTGGTTAATCGGGAATTAAACATCACTCCGTTAGGTCAGTAACAGTGATTCGCAGCGGGCGGTGCGGGAGTTCCCCATCCGGCTCCACATCATTCTGCGAAAGATTGCAGCGCCAGGGAAAGCGACGAGATACATGGCAACCAAGGTCAAGGAAAACGAAGAAGCCGAGAACGAACGCGATGGCGCTCCGGACGGTCCGCTTCTCGATCTTTCGGACGATGCTGTCAAGAAAATGATCAAGGCCGCCAAGAAGCGCGGCTATGTGACCATGGATGAGCTAAATTCGGTTCTGCCGTCGGAGGAGGTTACCTCCGAGCAGATCGAAGATACCATGGCCATGCTCTCCGATATGGGCATCAATGTCATTGAGGACGAGGATGCCGAGGAGCAGCAGAGCGAAGACGGCGACGGTGACGAAGAGGGCGAAAGCGATAGCAGCGAGCTGACCACCACAAGCGGTACTGCTGTCGCGGCCGTCAAGAAGCGTGAGCCGACCGACCGCACCGACGATCCGGTGCGCATGTATCTGCGCGAGATGGGTTCGGTGGAGCTTCTGTCGCGCGAGGGCGAAATCGCCATTGCCAAGCGCATCGAGGCTGGCCGCGAAACGATGATTTCGGGCCTGTGCGAAAGCCCGTTGACCTTCCAGGCGCTGATCATCTGGCGCGACGAGTTGAACGAAGGCACGACGCTTCTGCGCGAGATCATCGATCTCGAAACCACCTATTCCGGTCCCGAGGCCAAGGCTGCACCGCAGTTCCAGAGCCCGGAAAAGATCGAGGCCGACCGCAAGGCGGCTGAAGAAAAGGAAAAGGTCAAGCGCAGCCGCGCAGCACCGTCCGGTGACGACGACATCACCGATGTCGGCGGCGATATGCCGATGCCGGAGGAAGAGGAAGAAGACGAGGACGAATCCAACCTGTCGCTGGCCGCCATGGAAGCGGAACTGCGCCCGCAGGTGATGGAAACCCTCGATCTGATCGCCGAGACCTACAAGAAGCTGCGCAAGCTGCAGGATCAGCAGGTGGAAGCCCGCCTTGCCTGTGCCGGAACGCTGTCCACCGGGCAGGAGCGCCGCTACAAGGAGCTGAAGGATCAGCTGATCACGGCGGTCAAGTCGCTGTCTCTCAACCAGAACCGCATCGATGCGCTGGTCGAGCAGCTCTATGACATTTCCAAGCGGTTGATGCAGAATGAAGGCCGTCTGCTGCGTCTGGCGGAAAGCTATGGCGTCAAGCGCGACGACTTCCTCCAGCAGTATCAGGGGGCCGAACTTGACCCGAACTGGATGAAATCCATCGCCAATCTGGCCGGTCGCGGCTGGAAGGATTTCGCCCGCGAGGAAAACAGCCGCATTCGCGAAATCCGTCAGGAAATCCAGAATCTTGCGACCGAAACCGGCATCTCCATTGCCGAATTCCGCCGCATCGTGTCCATGGTGCAGAAGGGCGAGCGCGAAGCGCGCATCGCCAAGAAGGAAATGGTCGAGGCCAATCTGCGTCTCGTCATCTCCATCGCCAAGAAATACACGAACCGCGGTCTTCAGTTCCTCGACCTCATTCAGGAAGGCAATATCGGCCTGATGAAGGCGGTCGACAAGTTCGAATATCGCCGCGGTTACAAGTTCTCGACCTATGCGACCTGGTGGATCCGGCAGGCGATCACCCGTTCGATTGCCGATCAGGCGCGCACCATCCGTATTCCGGTGCATATGATCGAGACGATCAACAAGATCGTGCGAACCTCGCGTCAGATGCTGCATGAGATCGGCCGCGAGCCGACGCCGGAAGAGCTGGCGGAAAAGCTTTCCATGCCGCTCGAAAAGGTGCGCAAGGTGCTGAAGATCGCCAAGGAGCCGATCTCGCTGGAAACCCCGGTCGGCGACGAAGAGGATTCGCATCTCGGCGACTTCATCGAGGACAAGAACGCGCTTCTGCCGATCGATGCCGCCATTCAGGCCAATCTGCGTGAAACCACGACCCGCGTGCTCGCCTCGCTGACACCGCGCGAAGAGCGCGTGCTCAGAATGCGCTTCGGCATCGGCATGAACACCGACCATACGCTGGAAGAAGTCGGTCAGCAGTTCTCGGTCACGCGCGAACGTATCCGCCAGATCGAAGCCAAGGCGCTGCGCAAGCTGAAACATCCGAGCCGGTCGAGAAAGTTGAGAAGCTTCCTGGACAGCTGATTGGCCGCTCTCAGGTTTTCTTTTCGAAGCATAATCTTAGTGGGCTTCGATGATTTTCCACTTCAGAACAATAAAAAACCCGGCCTAATGCCGGGTTTTTTATGGGCTTTACTGGAGATGTTTAACCATCATCGCCGTCGTGGTCGTTGACTTCCTTGCCGTTGACCATGGTATCGGAGGCGCTTTCATTCTGGCTGCTGCGGAGCGAAAGGGCGGCGATGGAGGAGGGCACGTTTGCGGCAGACGAGGAGCCGATGCTGTGGCGGCTTTTGCCGGTTGAACCCACTGCGGCGGTTTCGCTGGCCTGAGAGGATTGTTGCGTCTGAGCGATGCGGCTCATGGCGCTGGCGGACGTATTCAGAGAGGAAATCGTGGTCACGTCTGTCTCCAGACCGGATATTCCGCTTCATGCGGTCAATCCGGTGTGAGGGTGAGGGCAGTTCATCTTCCCCCTCGCTTGGCCCGACATCTGGTCAGGTCATCAGCTTATGCCGGCTTCAGCTGACAACAAGCTGACAGTGTTCGCGTGACGGCTCACATTTCGATCGAATCCGGCATGGCCGTGCTTTTTGCTGTTGTGTCGCTGGTTGCCGTGCTCCTGCTGTTTGACGAGAAGGACGAAGTCGATGAACTGCTGCTGTCCTTTGAGGCATGGTACAGCGACAAAGCGGCGATGGAGGAGGGGACTTTGGCGGCAGAGGTGGTCTCGACCTTAGACGGTGGGGGTGGCGGCGGTGATGTTTTCTGCGAAGGTGCGTGCGGCTGTGGCGGGGAAGCCGGTGCGGTATACATGGCCGCTGCGGCCGATGAGGATGTGGTTGCACTCACGGATGTCATATCAGGCTCCCGGCAGGTTTGCATCGCCGCTTGCCTGATCACCATTTCCGGTGACCAGACAGGCATTGTTGGCAATGCCCTGCCAAATTGATGATGGTTTCTTCTGTTCAGCCGCAAGAATGCCGTTCTTGCATTAGGAAATGCTGAGGCAACTCCTGACAATTTTAAGCATCAGGCTGAATTGTCATGGTTGAGTGAGTTATCCGTCCGGGCGATCTCTCTTTTTGGTTTTGCGCATCTCATTCTCCCAGAAACGGCGGTCATTTTTACCTGACAGGCTGTCTGTCTTATTGTGCCACATGTCCAATATCGTTTAATGAGGGCACGGGAACGCGACATGTTCTCATTTGCCTTTATCCTGCCCCGGGAGGGATTGTGCGGATCGATCCTTCAGCGCATAGTCGGCCACGCATTTCGTCGGGACTGCTGATCTCACTGGTCTTTCACGGTGTTTTGCTGGCCCTGCTCCTGTTGCGGATTGTCTGGCCGGATGTCACGCCGCCGAAGGAGGAGAGTGTCAACGTGACGCTGACGCCGCCGCCTCAGCCGGAGAAGACGCCCCCTCAGGCAAAAGCACCTTCTCAGCCGAACAAGACGGAAAAAGCCAGGCTGCCAACACCTACGCCAGCCCCCTCTGCAGCACCTGCTCTGGAATCGGGCGCGCCGGATACGCGGGCAAAACCGGATCAGCCGGCCTCCACAGACAGTCCACCAACGGCTGAACCGGAAAAGTTCGCATCGGCAAAACCGCAGCCAAAGCAGGATCAGGCGGTCAAATCACAGGATAAACCGCAGCCGCAGGCAGCCCCTTCCGTCCCTCAGGATGTGTCGCCACCGAAAGTCGACAGGCCAGCAGATGTTGCTGAGCCTCAAAGGGAAAAGGCCGGGACCCGGTTTTTCAAAACCAGTGAGCAAGAGCCTGTTCCATCACAGCCGCACAAGCCGGATGTGACGGAAAACCACGATAAAGACGAGGACCATAAAGCGCCCCTTGCACCGTTGAAGCCGGTAAAGACGATCTATTCAAAAGCGATACTGTCCAATCCACATGTGCGTCAGGCGCTGGGGCACCTGCCTGTAGAGCAGCGCATCGTACAGATGTGCAGCATCGAAACATTGGAACAGATCAGGCACACCATGCCCGGCTCGTATCCCGATCTTCTGGTGCCCTTTTCCACCACGGGGGGCAGAATATCCGGCCATGTGCTCGACGCCAGCGGCGGAGCCTTCCGCAGTCGCGGTCAGTGGTATGACATCAGCTATCGTTGCGAGAGCGATGCCAAGGTGACGACCATTCTGTCCTACCGGTTTCAGATTGGCGAGCCTGTTCCCCGAGGCGAATGGGCAGCACGAAAGCTGCCCGCCAATTGATGGTCGTGCCAAAGCCTTATCGCCAGGCATGGTGTGATCGTGTGTTTTTACAATGGCTGGTTTTGTGAGGGGAAATATATTAAGATGTTTCTGAAATAAAATGTCTCTTCAAAGGGGAAGAGCGATGAAAGGTGTCATATTCACAGAATTCCTGCAGTTTGTTGCCAAGAGCTGGGATGAAAATCTGGTCGATGACCTGCTCGACGCGGCCGATCTGCCAAGTGGTGGCGCCTATACCACGGTCGGGACTTACGATCACCGAGAAATTGTCACGCTTTTGCGGCTGCTCAGTCAAAAGAGTGGCCTTGATGATGCTGAGCTGTTGCAGCGGTATGGTCGCCATCTTGCTCTGCGGTTTGCCCAGGATTTTCCAGAGTTTTTCGATCGCTGTGCCTGTCTGTTCGATTTTCTCGCCAGCGTCGATGCCTATGTCCATGTGGAAGTGCGCAAACTTTATCCCGATGCCGAACTGCCGAATTTTGAAATTCTCCAGCAAAAGGACAGTCTGTTTTCGATGATCTATCGTTCCGCGCGCGGCATGGAGGCGCTGGCTATGGGACTGATCGAAGGGGCGGCCATTCACTATGGTGTCAGCATTGCGCTTCAGGCTGAAAAAAGAAGTGAGGCTGTGATTTTCACCATTGAAGAGATGGCAGCATGAGTGTGGATCGAAATGAGGAACAGGATGGTGATGATCGCCTGCGCCGCCTGATGCGCCGCCTGGAACGGGAAAAGGCTGCGCGCCAGCAGGCGGAAACCTTGCTGGAGCGCAAATCCCGTGAGCTTTATCTGGCCAATGCCGAATTATCCAAGCTGGCCCATATGCTCGAAGAGCGTGTTGAAGAGCGCACGGCTGAATTGCTGAGCGAACGTGAACGCACGGCCACGCTGTCCCTGAAGGATCATTTGACCGAACTTGCCAACCGTCACCGGTTTACCGCGCATCTGTCCGATGTCTGCCGCAGGGTCAATCAGGACAAGGGGCGAGTGACGGTGTTTCTTGCCGATCTCGACAGATTTAAACTGATCAATGATCTGCATGGACATGAGGGCGGGGATTTTGTCTTGCGGGCGCTGGCGGGGCGTCTGCTGGATGTCGGACGCAAAGGTCTGTCGGCGCGGCTTGGCGGCGATGAATTTGCCGTTATCGTCGAGGATCTGGCTAGCGAGGAGGAAGAGCAGCAATTTGCGGACTGGTTGCTGGAGAGGCTGAAAGCGCCGATTTCCGCACACAATCGCCGCTTCAGTGTTTCAGCCTCCATTGGTTATGCCAGCCTGCCGGATCACGCTGTATCCTCGGCAGAGCTGCTGCGCCATGCTGAAATGGCGCTGGAGTGCGCCAAGAAGCTCGGACGTGGCCTCTGTGTCGGCTTTACACCCGATCTGGGGGCGGAAGAGGAGGAGCGGCGGCTTCTGGAGCTTGAACTGGCGCTGGCGGTGGATCGGGATGAAATTCTGCCCTGGTACCAGCCCGTTTTCGATGGGGTGAGCGGGCGCTGTCTCGGCGTGGAAGTTCTGGCGCGCTGGCAGCATCCTTATCGCGGTATCATTTTACCGGGTGGGTTCCTTCCGATTGCGGAGCAGCGTAATCTTCTCGATGGCATTTTTCAGCAACTCGCCCGCCGTGCCTTTTTGGATATGGCATCGCTGATCCGCACAGGCCAATTGCGCTATGTGTCCATCAACCTGTCTCCCCGGCAATTCCAGTCCAGCGATATCGTGGAGATCATCCATCGTCTTTTGAAAGAAACGGGATTTCCGCCAACCGCTCTGGTGGTTGAAATTACCGAGGATTTCATCATGACCAATCTGGCCTGTGCGTCCAGATCACTGAACAAGCTGTCCAGACTGGGCATCAAGATTGCTTTGGATGATTTTGGCACCGGTTATTCCAATATCGCCTCTCTTAGCAGTCTGCCCCTGCAGTGGCTGAAACTGGATCGCAGTCTGATCAGCCGTGTTGCGAATGATCATGTCGGCCAGGCAATCGTGCAGGCGGTCATGCAAATGGCCCAGGCTCTCGGTATCGATGTCGTGGCCGAAGGGATTGAAACCAGAGAGCAGGCGCAGTGGCTGGTGGATGCCGGCTGTCGCAAGCATCAGGGTTTTTTCTATTCGCGGCCGAAGCCTCTGGAACAGTTGCGCGCCGACCTTCTTGTCCCGCTGGAAAAGCTGCAAAACAGTATTTGATCCAGCCTTGCCAAATCGCGACATAGGAGAACCCGGATATGCGCCGAACAGCCTGTCTTGGCCGCTATGGTAGACACGGCAGCCTATCGGGCAGGATGTTCGGCTTCATGCTGCGTCACCCTGCGAACGGCACGGGCACGAACCTCAGGAGAAAATTTGTTCGTCGTTTTGCGTGTGATAAACCCCACGTCTCACGAGTTGGGGTTTCCGGCAAACTCGCAGAGGCTCAAAGTAGCAAAGTGTGATTTGAAAGCAGGATAGAAAAGTCCAGACAGTTGGCTTGCTCTCTCCATTCTTGCCCTGAACTTTCAGATGTCAGCTATCTGCGCAGACCAGAAACCAAAAGTAGCAAACGGTTGACTTTTATCCGCCCCGAAAAGTAGCATGCACTTTACATTGAAACTGAAGATTTAAATCCGTTTGTCGGCCTTGTGGGAAAGGCGGACAGGCGGCGTGGGGCAATTATGATACCGCAGCTTTTTGCGCCGGTCCGTGCGCTGTTCGACAGAACAGTGCCAGGGACGACGGCTTATGATCTTTCACCTTCACTGGTTACACCAACCAAAACCAACCCGCGCAATCAACGATTACGTTACCTGCGCCAGCACATAACCCGTGAGACAAAGGTGCTTGAAGTCGGTCCTCTGGCCGCTCCCGTGGTGCCGAAGCGGGAAGGCTACAATGTATTCATCGCCGATCACCTCGATCGCCAGGGTCTTATTGACTATTATGCCTATTCGGACCTTAAGCCTGAAAAATTTGAAGAGGTCGATTTCATCTGGAGTTCGGGCGATCTTGCAGATGCGGTGAGCCAGGACCATCACGGCACCTTTGATGTCATTATTTTGAGCCATGTGCTGGAACACTTGCCAAATCCGATCGGCTTTTTGCAGAGCTGCGCAACGCTCCTGAAAACCGGAGGATATTTAACACTGGCTCTGCCTGATAAACGCTATTGCTTTGACATGTTCAGACCATTGACAACGACAGGCCAATGGCTCACCGCATATGAGCAGTCATCGGCCTTCCATTCCAAGGTTGCCTATTTCGATTACGCAACGATGGTCGTCGCAAGCAAGTATAAGATTGGCTGGAACAAGCTTAACCACAGGCCGCAGGATTTGACGTTCATCCATATGGCGCTGAAAGATGCTTACAAAAAGCTCTTTGTCGATGATAATCGTGTTCAAAACGCTTATGAGGATTGCCACGCATCGGTTTTTACACCGGCAAGCTTTGCGCTGGTGGCACAGGAATGCCATGCGCTTGGTGTTAGCCCATTGGCTCTGGATTATGTCTCGACGACACACAAAGCCGAGTTTTTCGCTCATCTACGTCTCATCGATCGGGAACCGATCAATCATCACGACCGAATCCAGTTGATGGCTTTCGCAGCGCAAGAACAGGCTATCGGTTATCGCAGTGTGAAGATTGCAAAACTGCCCGTTTGGACAAGGATGATCCGGGCCTTGAAAGCTATGAAGAAGGCCTGAAGGCAGCGATATCGCCCGGACCGAGGCAGGCACCGGCACGGTCGGCCTTCTCTCGGCAAAGCTCGTGCTGAGGGTCGGCTGATGCGGTTTTCCCCTCTCATCCTTGCCCTGTTCGTGCTGCTGGTCCTTGCCGCACCCGCCGAGGCCGGACCCGTGGTCGTGGCCATCGTTGCCGTTGGCCAGATTGTCGGCGGCACGCTGACGATTGGCGGGCTGATCTCCGGCTTCGGCAAGATGCTGAGTCAAATTCTTCGACGTGATCGAAGGCGGCTGGTATGAGGCCTCCTGCTATTTCTACGGCCATCGCGGCACGAGCTTCAATGCCTACATGATCTTTACCGACAAGGACGGCAACTGGATTTCCTCACCGCAGCTCTGGTCGCAGCCCGCTGCCCAGAACGGCGATCCGAAGAACAGCCTTGCCAGCTATCTGCGCCCCTGGGCCAAGGCGCAGGCACCGGCAGGTGCGGTCAAAGCCTATGTCATCTGGCGCGCGGTCGGCTCCTCCACCTCCGGCGTTGTCAATTCCTATCTCTGGCTGACACAGCTTTATGTCGGGCGGGCCAAGGGGAACCAGACCGCAGCCTCGGACTGGCAACCGGCAGGCGCAACGCTGATCAATGGCGGCTCCATCGTTGCCAGCGCCATCACCACCGATCTGCTTGCTGCCAATGCCGTGACGGCGGCCAAGATTGCGGCAGGAGCCGTGACCGCAACCCAGATTGCTGCCGGATCGGTGACCACCGAGAAGATTGCCGCCAGCTCGATCACCGGCGACAAGGTGGCGGCCAACACCATCGGGGCCAACAACATTGCCGCAGGCGCGATTACGGCAAAGACCCTGACACTGACCGACTACACCAATCTTGTGCCCAACGGCAATTTTGCCACCACCGATCTGGCGGGTATCTGGTCGATCAACAAAGGAGCCTCGGACGATGTCGTCACCTTTGCCGACGGCTTTTCCTCGCAGGGGCCGAGGGCGATGCTGTTGCAGAAGAATACGCTCACCCCGGCGCATGATCTCTATATCGCCCTGTTGCCCGCCTATTACATCCCGGTCACCGGATCGGCGGTCTATCAGTATGACATCTCCGTCTGGTCGAATGTCGGCACATCATCGGGCGGCTTTTACGTCTGGCTGCAATGGTATGACGCGGGAAAAAACCTGCTGAGCAAGACCGATCTCGTCGTCAATGCCGCCATCACCGGCAGCCGGGTGCGCTATACCGCCCGCATCACCGCCCCGGCAGGCGCACGCTTTGCCCAGCTCGGCATCTACAGCAACGGCAACAACACCACGACGACCAATCTGCTGATCGACTATATCGCCTTTCGTTTGGCCAATGCCGCCGAGCTGATCGTCGATGGCTCGATCACCGCCAACAAGCTTGCCGTCAACAATCTCGCCGCGATCTCGGCCACGCTCGGCGATGTCGATATCTCCAGCGCCCGGATCGGCAATCTGCAGGTCGGGCGCTCGAACATTCCGACCGGGGCAATCTCGCGGGTGGACTTCAAC
>NZ_JAMKOJ010000010.1 GCF_023700755.1 Allorhizobium sonneratiae
TCCCCGCAAGCCCCGGAAGCTATGCATCAGAGCGCATGGGGTGAGCCGACAATTTTCTTTGGTATGCCATAATATCCATGCTATGTTCATCACCCATACAGGCAGCAGGTGATGACGGTGCAGGCAAGTGACAGCGATACGGCCTTTCGCGTGGAAAGGCCTTCTAAAACCTTGCGCGAACTGGCGCTGGAAAAGATGCGTGAGGCGATTGTCGGGGGGCATTTTCAGCCGGGCGACAGGTTGGTGGAGCGTGATCTTTGCACCCGACTCGGTGTCAGTCGCACCATTGTACGCGAAGTGCTGCGGCATCTGGAGTCGGAAGGGCTGGTCGATAACCCGCCAACCAAAGGCCCGATGGTGGCCAGACTGGATGCCGATGAAGCCCGTCAGATCTATGAAATTCGTGCAGCGCTCGAAGGCATGGCGGCGCGGCTTTGCGCCGAGCAGCATCAGAGCGACCTTGTCACCACGTTGCAGGCCATTCTCGATGCCATCCGTCATGCCTATGCCGGGGCCGACAGGCAGGCAGTGCTGACCGAAACCTCCCGTTTTTATGAAATGCTCTTTACCAGCATCGGTCGGCACATTGCCTTTGATGTGGTGAAGCAGATGACCGGACGCATCAACCATCTGCGTTCCATGACGATCAAGACCGAGGGGCGCGCCAGCGAAGGGCCGGCGGAAATGCAGGCCATGGTCGACGCGATCGCTGCCGGCAACGGCGATGCGGCAGAACGCGCCGCCCGCGCCCATGTTGCGCGTGCCGCCGCCATCGCCGCAGCCTTGCTTGGATAGCGTGCTATAGGATGCCTCTTCCCCTCTCTGGCGTGACTATGAGCGGAAGAGGTGCAGGGTAAACAAGGCCGAGCGCTTGCGGTGAAAGATGGAACTGTGCTGGCGGAGATGATCCGGCAGGTCCATCTCTTTGTGTAAATTATTCCTGAAAAGAAAATAACATTATTTTAAGGGGTGGCTTGACTCGATCCTATTATGGCATACCATCATACAAAATGACCTATTGAGAGGCTGCCATGATAGAGATCCGCAAGACCTTGCTGCAGGTGGAAACGACCCTGATCGAGGGTGGAAAAACGGCAGCACGTCCCCTGAAACTTTATGGTGCCTTTGCCGTGGTGAAGAACCCGTGGGCGGGTCGCGGTTTTGTCGAGGATCTCAAGCCGGAGATTCATGCAGCAGCCCCTGTGCTTGGCAAATTGCTGACCGGCATGATCATCGAGGCTGTCGGTTCGGGTGATGCGGTGGAGGCTTATGGCAAGACCGCAGTGGTCGGGCTTGATGGCGAGATCGAGCATGGCTCGGCGCTGATCCACACCCTGCGCTTTGGCAATCATTATCGCACGGCGGTCGGGGCAAAATCCTATCTGGCCTTCTGCAATACCCGCGGACCTGCCAATGCGCCGGTGATGATCCCGCTGATGGACAAGAATGACGAGGGTCGCCGCTCCCATTATCTGACCATCCAGACCGCGATTGCCGATGCGCCCGCCGTTGATGAAATCCTGATCGGCCTTGGCGCTTCTGTGGGTGGTCGCCCGCATCACCGCATTGGCGACCGGTATCAGGATCTGAAGGATCTGGGCCACGATCCGGACAATCCGGCTGGTGTGTGAGCGTCCCGCCATGATCGCAACGCCCATTCCCGCCCCTATGCTCCAATGCCCGGATCATCCGCGTCGCAAAGCCTCGGG
Organism: Allorhizobium sonneratiae; assembly: GCF_023700755.1. Lineage (GTDB taxonomy): Bacteria > Pseudomonadota > Alphaproteobacteria > Rhizobiales > Rhizobiaceae > Allorhizobium > Allorhizobium sonneratiae. The sequence goes on from NZ_JAMKOJ010000010.1 coordinate 1,710, forward strand.
CTTTGCCTGGCATGAGGCGGGTGAGGGCGATGCGCTGGTGCTGATCCATGGGGTCGGTCTGAGGCTTGAGGCCTGGTCGCCGCAGATTGCCGGGCTTTCGGCAAAACGCCGGGTGATTGCTGTCGATATGCCCGGCCACGGCGAGAGCGCGCCGCTTGAGAAAGGGAACGCTCTTGAGGCCTTTGTCGCGTGGTTTTTTCGCTTTCTCGATGTGCTTGATCTGGAAACGGTCGATCTCGCCGGTCATTCCATGGGTGCGCTGATTGCCGGTGGCGCGGTGGCGACAGCGCCGCAGCGCATCCGCCGGGTTGCCCTGCTGAATGGCGTTTATCGCCGCGATGACGCCGCCCGTGCCGCCGTTCTGGCCCGTGCGGGCGCGATTGAAACCCATGGTACGGTCGATATCGAGGGGCCGCTTGCCCGCTGGTTCGGTGAGGATGCGACAAGTCAGGCGGCACGGGAGGCAACACGCGGCTTTTTGAGCCGGATGGACCCGCAGGCCTATGCCACTGCCTATCGTGCCTTTGCTGAAGGCGATGCGGCCTATGCCGATCACTGGCCCGATGTGCAGGCTCCGGCATTGTTTTTGACCGGCGATGGCGATCCGAATTCCACCCCGGACATGGCCCGCCAGATGGCTGCACTTGCGCCACGCGGGGTTGCCCGCATCATTGAGGGGCATCGTCATATGGTCAATCTGACGGCACCCGATGCCGTCAATGCGTCTTTGGCCGACTGGCTTGAGGAGGAAACGGCATGAGCATTTTCGATCCGCGTGCCCTGCGCGACGCTTTTGGCGCGTTTGCCACCGGCGTCACCGTGGTCACCGCCATCGGGCCGGATGGCAGGCCGCTTGGCTTTACCGCCAATTCCTTCAGCTCAGTTTCACTCGATCCGCCGCTTCTGTCGATCTGCCTGGCGAAGAGCTCGCGCAATTTTGCCACTATGACGACAGCGTCCGGCTTTGCCGTCAATATTCTGGCCGACGACCAGAAAGAGGTGTCCAGCACCTTCGCCCGGCCTGTGGAAGACCGCTTCGCTACGGTGACATGGCAGACAGGCCCTCACGGTTCACCGGTTGTGGCGGGTGTTGCTGCCTGGTTCGATTGTTCTCTGGCACAGGTGATCGAGGCGGGCGACCATGTCATTCTGCTGGGGCGGGTCGAGGCTTTCGGCACGTCTGGCAAAAACGGTCTTGGCTATGTGCGTGGCGGCTATTTCACCCCGGCGCTGACGGCAAAGGCGGTTTCGGCGGCAGTTGACGGGCATCTGTTCCTCAGCGCCGTGGTTGAGCGCCAGGGCGACGTGCTGCTTTTGGGCGAAACATCTTTGAGCCTGCCGGGACTGGCCAGCGAAAGCGGCGATCCGCAGGCCGAACTTCAGGCGCATCTTCAGGCTCTGACCGGTCTGACGATCACCATCGGCACGCTCTACTCCGTCTATGAGGAGAAGCAGGCGGATCGTCAGCATATCGTTTATCGCGCTTTTGCCGGGGAGGGCGTGCCAGGACAGGGCCGCTTCGTCCCCGTCAGCACCCTGCCATCGCTCTCCTTTGCCACGATGGCCACTGGCGACATCATGGCGCGGTTTGCCAGGGAAAGCGCGTTTGGCAATTTCGGTGTCTATTTTGGCGATGATACGGCGGGCCGCGTCCACGCCATGAGTCAGGCCATGGTCAGGAAGGCATGAGTGATGAAATTTTCCCTCTTCGTCCATATGGAACGGCTTGATGCCAGCCAGACCCACCAGAGCCTTTATGAGGAATTTCTGGCGCTGTGCGAGATTGCCGACAGAGGCGGTATGCATGCCATCTGGACCGGCGAACATCACGGCATGGATTTCACCATTGCTCCCAATCCCTTCGTCACCATTGCCGATCTGGCCAACCGGACCAAAAATGTGCGGCTTGGCACCGGCACGGTGATCGCGCCCTTCTGGCATCCGGTGAAGCTGGCGGGCGAGGCGGCAATGACCGACATCATCACCGGCGGGCGGCTGGATGTCGGCATTGCCCGTGGGGCCTATTCCTTTGAATATGAGCGGTTGATGCCGGGGCTCGACGCCTGGGGCGCGGGCCAGCGGCTGCGCGAGCTGATCCCGGCGGTCAAGGGCGTTTGGGCTGGCGATTACGCCCATGAGGGCGAGTTCTGGCGCTTTCCCGCCACCACGTCGGCACCGAAACCGCTGCAACAGCCGGTTCCGATCTGGGTGGCGGCGCGCGATCCCAATTCGCATGATTTCGCTGTTGCCAATGGCTGCAATGTGCAGGTGACGCCGCTGTGGAACGGTCATGGTGAGATTGAGAGCCTGATGGGCCGTTTCAACGACGCCTGCGCCAAGGCACCGGATCAGGGCCGACCGAAGATCATGCTGTTGCTGCACACCTATGTCGGGTCGGATGGTGATGATGTGGCAAAAGCGGCGCAGGAACTCAGCGTCTATTACAATTACTTCTTCGCCTGGTTCAAGAATGAGCGGCCGATCCGCCAGGGGCTGATCGAGCGGTTGAGCGAGGATGAGATGGCTGCCAATGCCATGCTTTCGCCGCAGATCATGCAGGCCAATCTGGCACTGGGCACGGCAGATGAGGTGATTGCCCGGCTGAAGCAGTATGAAGCGCTGGGCTATGACGAATATTCCTTCTGGATCGACACCGGCATGAGCTTCGAGCGCAAGAAAGCCTCGCTCGAACGTTTCATCCGCGATGTCATGCCGGCCTTTTGAGGAGCAGATCATGCGTCGCTTCCAGCTTTATATCGACGGTGCTTTCGTGGACGGGGCAGGCGCGTTTGACAGTCTCGATCCGGCAACCGGCACGGTCTGGGCCAAAATGCCGGAAGCGCGCGAGGCCGAGGTGGACCGCGCCGTGCAGGCGGCTGACCGCGCGCTTGTCGACGGCCCCTGGGCGAAAATGACCGCCAGCGAGCGCGGCAGGCTGCTTTACCGTCTGGCCGATCTGGTGGCGGAGAATGCCGCGATCCTGGCCGAGCTTGAAACCCGCGATACCGGCAAGATCATTCGCGAGACCTCCTCGCAGATTGCCTATGTGGCGCAATATTACCGCTATTATGCCGGTCTCGCCGACAAGATCGAAGGCTCGGTCCTGCCAATCGACAAGCAGGATATGGAGGTCTGGCTGAAGCGTGAGCCGGTTGGCGTCGTGGCCATGGTGGTGCCGTGGAACAGCCAGCTGTTTCTCTCTGCCGTCAAGATCGGCCCGGCGCTGGCGGCGGGCTGTACGCTGGTTTTGAAAGCCTCGGAAGACGGTCCGGCACCACTTCTTGAATTTGCCCGGCTGGTGCATGAGGCAGGCTTTCCCCCCGGCGTGGTCAATATCGTTACCGGGTTTGGTGCTGCCTGTGGTGCGGCGCTGACGCGCCATGAAAAAGTAGCGCATATCGCCTTTACCGGCGGACCGGAGGCCGCGCGCCATGTGGTGCACAATTCGGCCGCCAATCTCGCCTCCACCTCGCTGGAACTTGGCGGCAAATCACCCTTCATCGTCTTTGCCGATGCCGATCTCGACAGCGCCGCCAATGCGCAGGTTGCGGGCATTTTCGCCGCCACCGGCCAGTCCTGCGTTGCCGGGTCGCGGCTGATTGTCGAGCGCTCCGTCAAGGAGGAGTTTCTGGCACGGCTCACGAAAAAGGCCGAAGCAATCCGCATCGGCTCGCCGCTCGATATGGCAACCGAAATCGGCCCGCTGGCCACCAAACGGCAACAGGACCATGTGGATCGGCTGGTTCAGGCCTCGGTGGCGGCGGGAGCCCATCTCATCACAGGTGGAAAGCGTCCCGAGGGGGCGGGCCATTTTTATCCGCCGACCATTCTTGATTGCGATGGCGTGTCCTCACCGTCGATGGCGGAAGAGTTTTTCGGCCCCGTGCTCTCTGTCGTCTCTTTCGAGGGCGAGGTGGAGGCGCTGCAGCTTGCCAATGACACGCGCTATGGGCTGGCAGGCGGCGTCTTCACGCAAAATCTCGCCCGCGCCCATCGCATGGTCAAGGGCATCCGCGCCGGTGTGGTCTGGATCAACACCTATCGGGCGGTCTCGCCGATTGCCCCTTTCGGCGGGTTTGGCCTTTCCGGGCATGGCCGCGAGGGCGGCATGGCGGCGGTGCTGGATTACACAAGGACAAAAACCGTCTGGCTCAACACGTCCGACACGCCTTTTCCCGATCCGTTCGTCATGCGGTGAGGACCCATAAAATGCCGGTCAGGACGCCACAAGAAGCGGACAGCCGATCAAGAACCAACAGAAGGACAAGGGAACATGAAGATCAAAAGCATGATTGCATCGCTGACCGTCCTGATGGGCGTGACGGCTCAGGCCAGTGCCGCCGATATGGTTTTCACCAGTTGGGGCGGCACCACGCAGGATGTGCAGAAAAGCGCCTGGGCCGATAAATTCACCGCCAAGACCGGCATCAAGGTGCTGGAGGATGGTCCGACCGATTACGGCAAGATCAAAGCCATGGTCGAGGCAAAGAATGTCAGCTGGGATGTGGTGGATGTGGAGGGCGATTACGCCATTCAGGCCGGTGAAGCCGGCCTTCTCGACAAGCTCGATTTCAGCGTGATCGACAAGGCAAATCTCGATCCGCGTTTCGTCACACCCTATTCGGTCGGCAGCTTCTATTATTCCTTTGTCATCGGCTGCAACAAGGATGCGGTCAAGGCCTGCCCGAAAAGCTGGGCGGACCTGTTCGACACCAAAAAATTCCCCGGCAAGCGCACCTTCTACAAATGGTCGGCCCCCGGCGTGATCGAGGCCGCACTTCTGGCCGATGGCGTGCCCGCCGACAAGCTCTATCCGCTCGATCTCGACCGTGCCTTCAAGAAGCTGGATACGATCAAATCCGACATCATCTGGTGGTCGAGCGGGGCGCAGTCCCAGCAATTGCTGGCCTCTGCCGAAGCGCCCTATGGTTCCTTCTGGAATGGTCGTTTGACGGCCCTGGCCAAGACCGGTGTGACGGTTGAGACCTCCTGGGACCAGAACATCACCGCTGCCGATGTGCTGGTTGTGCCGAAAGGCGCGAAAAACAAAGAGGCGGCAATGAAGTTCATCGCCTTTGCCACCTCGCTGGAAGGACAGGCCGAGATGGCTGCAGGCACCGGTTATGCGCCAACCAACGTCAAATCCCCGGCACTGATGGACCCGGCCGTGGCCAAGACCCTGCCGGACAAACAGACGGCCTCGCAGATCAATGCCGACATGGCCTATTGGGCCAAGCACCGTGATGAGATCGCCAATCGCTGGTATGCCTGGCAATCTAAATAATCGGGCGAAATGATCGGGCCAAATAAACGGGATAGGACCGTTTCGGTCTGCGGGTGAACCCGCTCAAAGGCTGAAACGGTCCCCCTTCTTTCGTGCTGCTGAACCGGGCTCTCAAAGGAGAATGCGAGGTGTCGATGATGGTGTCCACCGCCAAGGTGACAGACGGCCAGGCGCGGCAAACAAGGCCGCGCCGGTTGGTCGGCAATTTTGCCGCAACGCTTCCGGCACTGGTGCTGCTTCTGGTGTTTTTCGTGCTGCCGGTGATCGGGCTTCTGGCCCGCAGCATCACCGAGCCGGTGTTCGGGCTGGAAAATTACCGGGCGCTGATTGCCACCTCCACCTATGCGAAGGTCTTTTTCAACACCTTCTTCGTCTCCACTGTGGTCACGCTGCTGTCTCTTGCCATCGGCTTTCCCGTGGCCTGGGCGCTGGCCATCATGCCGAAGCGGCTGGCCAACGCCGTCTTTGCTATCGTGCTGTTGTCGATGTGGACCAATCTTCTCGCCCGCACCTATGCCTGGATGGTGCTGTTGCAGCGCACCGGCGCCATCAACAAGGCGTTGATGGCGCTTGGCCTGATCGACACACCGCTCGACATGGTCAACAATCTGACCGGCGTTACCATCGGCATGACCTATATCATGCTGCCCTTCATCATCATTCCGCTTTATGGCGTCATCCGCAGGATCGACCCGGCCATTCTGCAGGCGGCGGCCCTGTGCGGCGCCAATCGGTGGCAGGCGCTCATCCGTATCCTGCTGCCGCTGGCCGCACCCGGTGCCTTTGCCGGGGCGTTGATGGTGTTCGTCATGTCGCTTGGCTATTTCGTCACGCCGTCACTGCTCGGCGGCACGTCGAACATGATGCTGGCCGAGCTGATCGCGCAACTGGTGCAGTCGCTGGTTGACTGGGGCATGGGCGGAGCCGCCGCCTTCGTGCTTTTGGTCGTGACACTTGGTCTCTATGCACTGCAACTGAAGCTGTTTGGCGTGAGCGGCGGGGAAAGGACATAGGATGCTGTTGAATTTCCACAGCCTTGGCAGCTGGAAATGGGTGCTTCTCACCATCACTGCCCTTGTCTCGGCCTTTCTGCTTTTGCCGATCCTGTTCATTGCAGCCCTGTCCTTCGGCTCGTCGCAATGGCTGATCTTTCCGCCACCCGGCTGGACGCTGAAATGGTATGGCGAGCTTTTTGCCGATCCGCGCTGGCTGGATGCCGCCTTGACCAGCCTGAAGATTGCCCTGATGGTCACGGTGCTGTCGGTGATGATCGGGCTGTTTGCTGCTTTCGGTCTGGTGCGGGGCCGCTTCATCGGGCGCACCGCGCTGCGCGCCCTGTTCATGACGCCGATGATCCTGCCGGTGGTGGTGCTGGCGGTGGCGCTTTATGCGCTATATTTGCGTGTCGGGCTAAACGGCACGACCATCGGCTTCGTCATTGCCCATCTGGTGATTGCACTGCCTTTTTCGGTGCTGGCGCTGACGGGCGCGCTGGAAGGGTTTGACAAATCCATCGAGGATGCCGCCGTGCTGTGCGGGGCCTCGCCATTGCGCGCCAAAATTCTGGTGACACTGCCGGCCATCAGTCATGGCCTGTTTTCGGCGGCGATCTTTTCCTTCCTCGCCTCCTGGGATGAGGTGGTGCTGGCGATTTTCATGGCCAGCCCGACGCTGCAAACCCTGCCAGTGAAAATCTGGGCGACGCTGCGTCAGGACATGACGCCGGTGATTGCCGCGGTTTCCACACTTCTGGTGCTGCTGACGCTTTTGCTGATGCTGGCCGTCGCGCTGTTCAAAAAAGGATTGAAGACATGACGCCGTTTTTGCAAATTCGCGGCCTTGCCAAGCATTACGGCCCGGTGGTGGCGGTGAAGGATGTCAACCTCACCGTCTCCGAAGGCGAATTCATGACCTTTCTCGGTCCGTCCGGTTCGGGAAAAAGCACCACGCTTTACATTCTGGCAGGTTTTGAGCGGCCAAGCGAGGGCGATATTCTGCTCAAGGGACAAAGCCTTCTGCAAACGCCGTCGCATAAGCGCAATATCGGCATGGTGTTCCAGCGTTACACGCTGTTTCCGCATCTGTCTGTCGGGGAAAATATTGCCTTTCCGCTGAAGGTGCGCGGCTGGTCCAAGGCGGCGATCACCGAGCGCGTGCGCCAGATGCTGGCACTGGTGCGGCTCGAAGGGTTTGAGGACCGCAAACCCACCGAAATGTCCGGCGGCCAGCAGCAGCGTGTGGCGCTGGCAAGAGCGCTGGCCTATGATCCGCCGGTTCTGTTGATGGACGAGCCGCTTTCGGCGCTGGACAAGAAGCTGCGCGAAGAGATCCAGTATGAGATCCGCCGCATTCATCAGCAGACGGAAGTCACCATTCTCTATGTCACCCATGATCAGGAAGAAGCGCTGAGACTGTCCGACCGCATTGCCGTCTTTTCGCGCGGTGTCATTGACCAGATTGGCACGGGCGAGGCACTTTACGCCAATCCGGCCACCCGTTTCGTTGCCGGTTTCATCGGAGACAGCGATTTTCTGCCCTGCCGCCTGCTTGAAGAGCGCGGCGGCGAGGCTCGCATTGCCCTTGCCAGCGGCCAGACCATCGCCGGCATTCCGCTGCATGGGCCGCAACAGTCAGCCGATAGCAAGGCAAAAGGCGAGGCGCTTTTGATGCTGAGACCCGAACGGCTGTCGCTCTCCACCAGCCGTATCGATCAGGCGCTTGATGCCACGGTGGAGGACATCACCTTCCTCGGCAACCACATCCATGTTGCTACACGCATGGCCGATGGTTCGCTTGTGTCGGTGCGCCTGCCTTTCGGCCATCCCGCTGCCGAAGGGCTGCCGCGCGGCCAGGCCGTGTGGCTCAGTTTCGAGCCGGGTTCGGCCCATGTGTTTCAGTGAGCTTTCAGGGTTTTCAAAATTTCGATGCACAAAAACAGAGATCAGCATACCCAATCCAATTGTCTGTCCAATGCTTCAAGGGCCTTATAGCTGGTCGGTCTGGGCACCGCTCTGCGGTCTTGCGCGACCGAGATTTGGCCTTTCGCCGAGTGGCTCCATCGGTCGGATGGAAAACTCGCCCTTGCCGTCCATGGAGGGGCCGTTGCTCCAGCGGCCTTCCGGCAGGGTTTCGCCGTTTTCCTGGAAGGTCAGGTAAACATAGCTGAAGTCCTGATTTTCCTCTTCCTGCGGGAAACTGTTGGGAATGGGGAAGACGTCTTCGGTCCCGCCCAGTTCTGCCAGGGCCGCCACCCATTGGTTCTGGTGCATGGTGTCGCGGGCGATGAGGAAGGAGAGCATGTCCTTCATGCCGGGATCGCTTGTCATATTGTAGAGCCGCACGGCCAAAGTCCGGCCCGTGGCCTCCGCGGTGATATTGGCGCTCATGTCAGCAGCGATATTGCCGCTGGCATAGATATGCGACATGTTAAACGGAACACCATCGGAATCGACCGGCATGGCGGCAAGGCCGGATGACAGAAGATTTTTCATGTTGATACCGCCCATGACCGCGCTTGCCACCGGGTCGGAAGCCACGTCCTCACGCAGTTTCAGCGGCGCGCCTTCCAGATTGAGTGCAGCGGCCGTCGCCAGCATTTCGATGTGGCCGAGTTCTTCCGTCGCCGTGTTCATCAGCATGTCGCGGATTTTCGGATTGCCGCGCGCACCGCAGGCCTGAAAGAAATATTGCATGGCGACGCGAATTTCGCCCTCGATGCCACCAATGGCCTGTTGCAGAGCGCGGGCGAAAATCGGGTCCGGTTTTTCGACGCGGACGGGATATTGCAGCTTGTTATCGGTATAAAACATCGTCGGCTCCTCTGTTGCGAACCCCTCGAACCGGGAGGTGATGAAATGGTTCCAGACCGAAAAAATCGGCAGAAATGACAAGATTGCCGCGGCTGGAACAAAGGCTGAAGGCTGCTGTTTGGAAACCCGACGTCAGCGAAACCAGATGTCCTATCCAAGGAGCCGACATGAGCCAAACGAGCGAAAGACAGACGAACCAGGAGCACAGGCCGCAGCCACCCTTTCCCAAGCAACGCCAGCCGATGCCCGGCAAAACCGCCGATATGAGCCCGAAGCCAGACCATGGCGAAGACAGCTATGAAGGCAGCGGTCGGCTGAAAGACAAGGTTGCCCTGATCACCGGCGGCGATTCCGGCATAGGCCGGGCTGTGGCCATCGCCTTTGCCCGGGAAGGTGCCGACATCGCCATTGCCTATCTGAACGAAGATGACGATGCCCGTGAAACCGCCGAATGGGTGGAAAAGGCCGGACGCAAGGTCCTGACCATTCCGGGCGATCTGAGCGAGGAGCAGCACGCCGTCGAGGTGATCAAAAAGGTGCTCGACAGGTTCGGCAGGATCGACATTCTCGTCAACAATGCCGCCCATCAGGCCAGTTTTGCCGATATCGACGACATTTCCGCCGAGGAATGGGACAAAACCTTCCGCACCAACATCTATTCGATGTTCTATCTGAGCAAGGAGGCCTTGCGCTATATGAAGCCGGGGTCTGCGATCATCAACACCGCCTCGATCAATTCGACTGATCCTTCGCCCAGCCTTCTCGCCTATGCCACGACCAAAGGGGCGATTGCCAATTTCACCGTCGGGCTTTCCGGTCTGGTCGCCGCCAACGGCATACGGGTCAATGCGGTGGCGCCCGGCCCGATCTGGACGCCGCTGATCCCCTCCACCATGCCGGAAGGCAAGGTGGAGAATTTCGGCAAGAACACGCCACTCGGACGCGCAGGTCAACCGGCAGAACTTGCCCCGACCTATGTGCTGCTGGCGTCATCCCAGTCAAGCTACACCACCGGGGCGATCATGGAGATTACCGGCGGGCGACCCATGCTCTAACCCTCAGATGAGGCCGATGGAGGCCACATCGATGCACATTATCAGGGGACGTGGGCAGGATTTTCCCCTGACAGCGGACAAGACATAATTCAGAGCCTGTCTGGTTCAGTCCGAACCTGACAGGCTCTGAAGCATTTTTGTATTTCAGACCCGGGCTGTATCCGGCAACATGGATCGTCTTTGATATGGTGAGCGGCTCAATGCCGTGCACCATCATCTCCCTGCCACATCAGCGCCCTCAGGATTTCATCGATATCGTCCGGATGGATGGTCAGCGTGTAAGGGGAATAACGCCCGATGACATCATCGGCATGGGCAATGAACAGAAAGGGCAGGGCGCGCATTTCAAATTGCTCGACAAGTTGCACCATGGTCTCGGCGCTTTCGCACACATCAATCAGAATTCCATGCACCTGTTCAGCCGTGATGCTTGCAGCATCAGCAGAAGGAATCGGCCCAAGAAGATCGACACCCTGTTTTTTCCAGTTTTTTCGGATATCCTCGGTTACCAGATAATCGCGTCCGATGACCGCCAGCCTGTATTCCGTCACATGATCATCAAAGCACATCTGCACTGCCCGTCATCGCGATTTATGAGCGAGTGTGCCCCGCCATACCATTCAAGCGCCGTTTCCATCCAAAGATCAATGCAGCATCATGTATTGAAGCTACTGTAGAGGGAATGCTCTAACACTTTGGATATGCTGTTCAATTTTCGCCTGTCGCCGGTCAAGGCAAAGGTATGTGGCAGCAAAGCACTGTGATAACATTACGTCAGACGTAAGCGACCGGATCACCCGCAGGTGCATATTTCTTCGCCCTGACTTGTCGAGACGCGTTTTACGATGGGAGCATCCACTCCTGCGCCTTTTCCGGGTTTCGCCGATTTTACCTTTCCTCAAACCCACAAGACATGTCCGACAGCGCCGTGCGTTTTATCAAACGCACAAAGGACGCTGTAACCTTTTAATGATGCAGGAGAGCATTGTCCTGAGAAAAGTGTGAAACGGGTTTCCCTCCGGAAATGCCCAAAACCAAAGAGAGAGGCTCTGCATGTTTCGACGTGAGACGCAGAGGCTCTCACGGTCAGGCAATGGCCGGCGGCGTCTCGGTGGCATAGGGCCGCTGCCCGCGCCGGCAGAGATAGACCTCCCGTTCGGGATGGGCGAGCAGGGTGAAACCGGCACTGCGCAGCATGGCTTCGGCGGCTGCGGTATTGGGAATGAACCAGTTTGTCGGATCGCCGGCATAGCGATCCTCGATGAAAAACAGGATCGCCCACGGCGTGCTCATAAAGCAGGTCGAGCGCCAGAAGCGGATGGCGCAGATGATAGAGCACGCCCATGAACAGCACGAGATCGAAGCGCTCCCCAAGCCTTGCGACATCATAGACCGACATCTGTCGGAATTCGACATCGAGCCCGGCCTGATCGGCGGCAAACTGCGCTTGGCGCAGATAATGCGCATCGGTATCGATGCCAACGACCCGCCCTGCCTTGCGGCGCTTCATTTCCAGTGTGTAAAATCCGGCATTGCAGCCAATATCGAGCACGCTGCGCCCGCCGAGATCCTCCGGCAGCAGATGGCGAAATCCCTGCCATTTGAAGGCGGGGTAATCTCCCAGCGGATGGGATGGCGCCGTCTCGATGCCTGAAATGCGCAAATTCTGAAACCAGGGACCAAGCGCTTCGATGCGCTGGCGAAGATCGTCCCTTCTTTCGGGTTTGAGGCGTCTGTCCATGAATTACACCCCCTGCGCCAGCTGTTCGCCGCTTAGGGACGACTGAGAGGCGGAACGGGCAGGCGTTGTTCCCATCTCTATGGCAAACCAGTTCACGGTTTCGCTGAGCCCCTTTGCCAGCGGTACCTGCGGCTGCCAGCCGAGCAGCGTTTTTGCCCGGGAAATATCGGGGCGGCGGCGGCGCGGATCGTCCACCGGCAGGGGCCGGGTGACGAGCGGACCGGCCTCGGGCACCATATCCCGCACCATGTCCGCCAGACCGTTGACCGTCAGCTCTTCCGGATTGCCGAGATTGACCGGGCCTTGCGGATTTGTCTCGACCGCCATCAGCGCCATCAGCCCGCGCACCAGATCGCTGACATAGCAGAAGGAGCGGGTCTGGCCGCCATGGCCGTAAATTGTCAGCGGCTGGCCGGACAAGGCCTGCACGATCAGGTTGGAGACGATGCGCCCGTCATCGGCACGCATGCGCGGACCATAGGTGTTGAAAATCCGGGCGACGCGCACATCCGCTGCTTTTGCCCGCAGCATGTCGAAACACAAGGCTTCGGCGGCCCGCTTGCCCTCATCGTAACAGGCGCGCGGACCCGTGCAGTTGACATGGCCGAGATAATCCTCACGCTGTGGATGTTGTTCCGGATCGCCATAGACCTCGCTGGTCGAGGCCTGCAGAAAACGCGCGCCCGTTCTGGCCGCCAGCGCCAGAAGATTGCCGCTGCCTCGCACGCAGGTCATCATCGTATGGATCGGATCGGCCTGATAATGCGGCGGCGAGGCCGCGCAGGCGAGATTGTAGATCCGGTCCGGCCGCTCATCGAGATCGGTCAGATCGCAGATATCGGCGCGGATCAGACGGAAATCCGGATGGTTGAGAAGCGGCCTCACGGTTTCCATCCGTCCCGTCAGGAAATTGTCGACGCAGATGACCCGGCATCCCTGCGTCAGCAGCGCATCCATGAGATGAGAACCGATAAAACCGGCTCCGCCGGCCACAAGAACCGTTCCGCCTCTGGTGCGGCCATGTTTTCTCGCCATCTCGAAAGCTCCTTTCATCGTGTTGCTGACAATTTTTCTGAGAAGGGCCGTGGCAAAATGGCGGAAAGCGTCTGCACAAGCTCGCGTGCCCGCATCCGCCCCGTATGCCCGCTCATAACCCGGTCACGGGCGGCATCGGCCAGTGCGGTGCGCCGTGCATCCGGCATCTCCGTCAGTGCCGCAACCACATCCTCCACGCCTCTTGCCACCAGGATTGCCTCGTCTTTCGGCAGAAGTTCGTCGAGGCCGGGCCACCAGTCGCTGATGATCGGCACGCCGCAGGCCGCCGCCTCGAACAGCCGCACACTGGGCGACCAGCCCGCCGCGATCATGTTGGCGCGGGTGACATTGAGGGTGAAGCGCTGGCGGCTGTAGAAGGCGGCGTGCTGCGACGGCGGCAGATGTTCGATGCGCTCGACATTGTCCGGCCAGACAATCGTGTCGGGATATTGCGAACCGGCAACGACAAAGCGGCGCTCCGGCAGCAGTCTTGCCGGTTCGATCAGCAGCGTTTCCAGCGTCTTCTGTCGGTCGACACTGTAAGTGCCGAGATAACCGAGATCCCAGCGCGGCGGCTCGCCGCTGTTTCTGTACAGTGCGGGATCGACCGAGCAGTAAAGGGCTGCGGGATGGCGGGCGCCATAATGGCTTTTCAACAGCGTCAGAACCGGACCGCCGGAGAAACTGAAATAGACGTCGAACAGCGGCACTTGCCGCATTGCCAGATAATCGGCCTCTTGCCCATCGAGAAGCGCCATCGTCACCGGCGTGTCGATATCGTAACAACAGATCCGGCGTGGGCGAAGCGCCATCACCCTGTCGATCACGGCAATGCCTTCAGGCACATAGGAGCCGATGATGACGGCATCGGCGGTGCGAAGCCGCTCTCCATGGGTTTCCAGCATGGCATCGATGCTGCGATAGGTGGCAAATGTGCAGAAATCCGGTTCCGGCAGGTCGCGGTTGTCGGCATACCAGGGCGTGTCGCGTTCCAGAAAGAGAACGGAATGGCCCTCCTGTTTCAACCCCCTGAGCAGGGCCCGATAGGTGGTGGCATGGCCATTGCCCCAGGAGGAGGAAAGCGACAGGCCGATGAAGACGAGATCGAGCGACCGGCTCATGCCACAGCCTCCTTCCGCGCCAGAGCGGTCCGCCGCAACAGACGATCCACCTGATCAGCCCGGTGGGCATAGGTGTGTTCCGTCAGAATGCGGGTCATGGCCCGAAGACCGATCGCCTCGGCCTGATCGCGGCTCAGCCCGGCCAGAAGCTCACGCACGTCGCGTCCGTCACGGGCAACGAGCACTTCTGCGTCGGGCTTGAGAAACAGCTCGATGCCGTCCCAGTGATCGGTGATCAGGCATGCGCCAGCCCCTGCCGCCTCGAAAACCCGCGTTGCCGGTGAAAAACCGGTTTCGGCCATGCTGTCGCGGGAAATGTTGATGATCGCCTTGGGGCTGGCGTAAAAGGCATTGTGATCGGCCGTGCCGACATGCCCGATGATGGAAAGATTGGCGAGATCGGGCCTGCCATCCCAGCCCGCCCCACCGAGAAGAAAGCGCTGATCGGGCATTTGAGCCGCGGGGGTGAAGAAAAATTCCTCGACCCGCCTTTCCCGGTCGGGCAGCCGGTTGCCGAGAAAAGCCAGATCGGCGGCAAAGCGGGGTTCCGGCGCAACCGGATGATGGGCGTCGGGATCGAGCGCATTATAGACGGGAATGCAATCGCGCGCGCCAAGGGCGAGGTAAGCGGAGACCACCGGATCGCCGCCGCCATAGGTCAGCACCAGATCGAGCTTTGCCAAAGCCTGACGCAGCGGATGATCCGGCGCTTCGCGCAGCGTGGCAAGCGTTGCTGGTGCATCCACATCCCAGAACAGCGTCAACGCATCGCTGCGGGCGTGCAGCAGCAGTTCTTCCAGCAGGCGGTCGTCCTCGAAGCCGACGCCGCTTGCCTTGATAATGACGTCTGCCGCACCGGCTTCAGTGGCGACGGTGCGCAGCCCTGCCAGCGTGCCGGGATAGACGATGACCTTGCACCAGCCGGGCGGATCGATGTCGCGGTGGCTCTGGCGATCGTAAACATCCGGCTCATAAAAGGTGATGTCATGGCCCTTCAGCGCCAGTGCCCGCAGCATGCCGCGATAATAGGTGGCGGCGCCATTCCAGTAGGAGGAGAGCAGGCTCGATCCGTAAAAGGCGATTTTCATTCCGCTGCCTCCTGAGAGCCTTTCCCTGTTTCATGGAAACGGTGAAAGGCTCTCACTCTTTGTTTTTCCGCATTTCCGGACGGAAAACCGCTATGCACTTTTTCTGGAATGGCTCTAGCCTTGAGGTTCCCGCCGAGATCGTCGAGGATCGCCAGCAGTTCATCGACCCGATGGCGGCAGGTGTGGCGGGCGCGGATCGTTTCGAGTCCGTTTTGCGCAAGACTTGCCGCCAGCGCCGGATCGTGAAGCAGATCGCGCATCCGCGCGGTCATTTCGGCCCCGTTGCGGGCCATCAGATAATCCGTGCCTTGCCGGAACAGGCCTTCGGCATCGTCCCATGGGGCCGAGATCAGCGGAATGCCGCAGGACAGCGCCTCGAACACCCGGATCGTGGGAATGCCCGGCAGGCTTTCGACATAGGGCCGCCTTGGAATATGCACTGTCATCCGGTGCTCGGCGAAGGTGCGGGGCACACCGGCATTGGCAAGCCAGCCGCGATAATCGATCCCGGCCTCCTCCAGCGCCGACAGCGCCTCCGCCGGATAGCGCACCCCATGCACGCTGGCCGAAAGCCTGAGCGCACGCACCGGCTCGACGAGAAAATCGCGGATTTCCTGCGAGCGTTCGTTATCGCCCCAATTGCCGACCCATACGAGATCGCGCCGGGGCTCAATGTCCGGCATGGGCTGAAACAGCGCATCGTCTGCCCCTTCATGCCAGGTGAAGACCTGATGGCCCCAACCGGCATCGAGATAACGCTGGCGCAGGGGTTCGCCAAAGGCCAGCACGCCGTCATAGCCGTCGAGATCGAGGCGGGCGATGTCCTGTCTGGCGGAAATGGCGCGGTGATGGGTGTCATGAAACAGAAGCGTGAAACCCGCCCCGCTCTTGCGCAGCCAGCCCAGACGCGCCACCAGCACCGGGTCTGTCCATTCATGCACCACCACCACATCGGCCCCGGCAAGGGCGACCTCATGGTTGAAGCCCGGCTCATAGGGCCGCGAGCGCAGATCGGGAAACTGCCGGGAAAAGGCATCCAGCGCCGCCGGACCCTGATCGCGCAGCAGGTTTTCCCGGCTCCAGCCATCGGCGGGTTCATAGGCAATTGCCGCATGACCACGGCGGATAAGATCACGCATGACGCCGCGCAGGAAATGCGCATTGCCATGGTTCCAGTCGGAAACCAGTGAATGGGTATAGAAAACGAATTTCATGAGCACTCCATGGAATGGCTGAGGGCCTTGAGCGGTGAAACTGTCTGTCCGGACGGCGAAGATTCATCCTACGCCGGCCATGTGAGGGGAGAGGACGGCGTCCCCAGACGCCTCACCGGCCTTCTGTCCTTTGGCCTCCATCAGGCGGCGATAGAGCCGTTCCATCGCCTCTGCCTGCCGTCCGGCCGTGAACCGGCTGGCGCGGGCACGCGCCTTTACCCCCAGTTCGGCGCGCAACAGCGGCTCGGCAATCAGCCGGTTGACTGTGGTGGCGAGTGCCTGCGCATCGCGCCTATCAAAATAGAGGGCGGCCCCCTGCCAAAGCTCGCGATGGGTGGCAATGTCGGACAGCACCAGCGCCGCGCCGCTGCCCGCGGCTTCGAGGACCGAAAGTCCGAACGGCTCATAGCGCGAAGCGGAGACGAAAATCGCCGCTGCGCGGACATCGTCAGCCACCTGTACGGCGGTTTTTTCGCCTTTAGCCATGGCATGGCGGGGCACAAAGGCTGATGCATCCGGGCCTTCGAGCGGGCCGATCATCGCCATCGGCCAGAGAAGCAGGGCCGCCGCCGCATCGATGACAGCACCGTTCTTGCCCTCATCCCACCAGCGCCCGACAGCCATGACCCGGCGCTGTTTGCGGTGAACGCCAAGGCCGGGATGGCGACCGTTATGCACCACCAGAATCTCCGGAAGATCGCCATAGACCGCCCGAAGATGATCCGCATGGCTCTGGCTGGGTGTGACCACGGCATCGGCCCGTTCCATGCCGCGCCGGTTGAGATCGAGATGCCAGCGCCAATCGTCCGGCGGTGCGCTTGCCTTGACGGCCGCAAACCAGCCCGGCACACAGGAATGGCAGACGGTGACGACAGGAATGCCGGTTTCGGCAAGCCCGGCAGCCTGCGAGGGCAGGTTCAGATGGATCAGATCGATGCCTTCCCGCCCGGCAAGCCGGGCAAGCTGCGGCGGGATATCGGCAAGGGCTTTTTCGTCCCGGACCATCCAGTCGAGAGGTTGATCCTGCCATGTCATCATGCCCAGACCATGCGCCTCGGCCCGCTGGGCAGAAGAGGGCGGCGGCCCGAAGCCGGCAAAGACCGTATCGAAACCGCGCGGCTTCAGGGCCGCGGCAAGATCCATGGCATAGCGCCAGACGCCGCCGACAGCATCCAGCGTCATCAGCAGGCGCAAACGGCCAGCTGCTTTTGCCTCTGCAACCGTCATGCCGAAACCCTTTGCGGCAAGGGCAAGGACTGATTTGCCTTGAAACGATGCATCACCAGCCAGTCGGCCAGATGGCGCAGACCTGCCTGCCAGGCGACGGTGGGATGCCATCCGAGCGTGCTTTTCAACCTGTCGGTTCTGGCGACGAAATAGAGCTGATCGCCCGCCCGCCAGTCGTTGAAACGGATGGGAACCGCCTCGCCGGTGATGGTTTCGATCTCGCCGATGACGTCGAGAATGCTCACGGAATTGGCGGGTCCGCCACCGAGATTGAAAACCGTCCCGGCAACGCGGTCGATCGAGCCGAGAACCTGCCGGTACGCGCTGACGGCATCGCGCACATGCAGAATGTCACGCACCTGTTTGCCGTTGCCGTAGACGGTGAGGCCTTCGCCCGAAAGCGCCCGGATGAGGAAATGCGCCACCCAGCCCTGATCCTCCGTGCCGAGCTGATGCGGGCCGTAGATGCAGCTCATTCTCAAGACGGCGGTCGGAATGCCAAAGGTGCTGGCATGATCGAGCACATACTGGTCCGCGGCCCCTTTCGAGCAGCCATAGGGGGTGCAGAAATCAAGCGGACGGTCCTCGCCCACGCCATGTTTGCGGATCTCTTCGTCCTCCGGCACATAGCGGGTCTTTGCTTCAACAAGGGCAATGTCTTCGAGCGCGCCATACACCTTGTTGGTGCTGGCAAAGATTACCGGCGTGCGCCTGCCTGCCTTGTGCACTGCCTGCAATACATTGAAGGTACCGGTCAGATTGATGTCGAAATCCTCGCGCGGATCGGCAAGACTGGTGGTTACCGCCGTCTGGGCGGCCAGATGAAACACAGCACCGGCATCGGCCAGCACATCCTCCATCATCCGCCGGTCGCGGATATCGGTGAGCACGGCTTCCACCCGCTTGCCGTGGCGCGCCTTCAGCCAGGCGAGATTGGCGTCCACCCCCGGCCGGGCGAGATTGTCGATAATGCGCACATCCTTGCCTTCGGCCAGAAAGCTTTCGGCCAGATTGGCGCCGATGAAGCCGCTGCCGCCGGTAATGGCGATCGGCGCACTGGCGCGCTGCAGATGCGGCGCGGCAAGGCCGCACAAAGCCCTGACCCTTTTTACGCCGCCTTCTGCCAGCAGGCGTCCGAGCAGTTTCGGCTGGCCGTCATGGCGGGCGGCACCAAGATGATAATGGCGCGGATCGAACCACAGCCCTTCCTGCACCGGCACATCGGGCGGCACATCGCGCCAGGAATACCAGTAAAGCCGCTCAACCGACTGGTCCATGGCCTGCACGAAGCGGCGCACCTGCTCCATCTCGTCATTGCGCCAGGTGGAATAGCCGGTTTCGGTGATCCATATCTCCGCTTTCGGATTGAAACGGTCAAGCACCATGCGCATCTCGCCGAGATGCATGTCGAAGCCGTTCCAGCTTGCCTCTTCGCTGTCCCAGGTGCCGGGAAAGCCGTGAAAGCCGACAACATCGACGACGTCGAGCACGCCGCGCTCGCCCATCAGGTTCAGCCAGAAGGGATCGAAGGGGCAGGGACCGCCGAGAACCGGGGAAAAGCCGCGCCTTTTTGCCCAATAGGCGGCACCGCCGACCATTTCGCAAAACAGGGAAAAATCCTTATCGGCGCGCCAGTCCCAGTCGAGCAGATTGTTCGGCTCGTTCCACAATTCGATATGGGAAAAATGGTGGCCGTAACGGGTGAGGATATGGTCGATGAAATCGGCATAATCCTTGAGCACCAGCGGCGCACCGGAAGCGCGCCCGGTGCGGGAAAGAGAGGGCGGCGTATAATGCACACAGGGCAGAACGTCGAAGTCTGCCCCCAGTTTCGGCATCAGCCAGTCGAACCAGGCCTCGCCATCGGGCGTCAGATAATCTGCCCAGGAAAGATGGGTGCGCAGGGCGCTCGCGCCGGAACGCTTCAATTCGGCCAGCGTTTCCTCGGCACGGGCATGATCGCCCTTGCGAAACCATTCGACAAAGCCCAAAGCTCCGGCGCCGGTTCGTTTCTGCCCGCCGCGGCTCATCGCACCAGCCCCCGCGCTTCGAGTTCCGCCTTCATATGCTGGCCCTGATCGATGACAGTGCTGCCTTCCACCCAGGCGGCAAAATCGCCAAGTGCCGTCTCCAGCCGGTGTTCCGGCTCAAAGCCCAGCAATTCCCGCGCCTTGGAAATATCGGCATAGCAGTTGCGAATATCGCCGGAACGGGAGCGATGTAGAATCTCCGGCCTGATATCCGGCACACCCATGGCCACGGCGAGAAGATTGGCCACATCCTTGATGGTATAGGACTGGCCGCTGCCGATATTGATCACATGGCCGGAGGCGCGCGGGCTTTCCAGCGCCAGACGGAAGGCGCGCGCCACATCGCGGACATGAACGAAATCGCGCCGTTGCAGACCATCCTCGAAAATCATCGGAGCCTTGCCATTGGCAAGACGGGCGGCGAAATTGGCCAGAACCCCTGTATAGGGATTGGCAAGCGCCTGCCCGGCGCCGAAGACGTTGAAGAGGCGCAACGCCACGGCATCGACACCATAGGCTTCGCCGAAAATCAGCACCTGTTTTTCCTGGCAATATTTGGTCAGCGCATAGATCGAGGCGAGATCGACGGTTTTTTCCTCATCGGTCGCACAGGGTGTCAGCACCGCGCCATCCGGCGTAACCGGGTTCCACAGACCTTCGGATATATCCTTGACCCGGCGGCGCACAGCACCGAAACGGCGCCCCTGACTGTCGGCATAAAGACCTTCGCCATAGACGCTCATCGACGAGGCGACGACGATACGGCCGATCGGGCGACCGATCATCTTTTCCAGCAGAATGGCGGTGCCAAGATCATTTGTGCCGACATAACGCCCGATTTCATACATCGACTGGCCGACGCCCACTTCGGCGGCAAGATGCACGACGCAATCCATGCCCTCCAGCGCCCGGCTGACGAGATCGGCATCAAGCAGATCGCCCTTGATGAAGTCCACACCCTCCGGGATGACCGGGGCCTCCTGATGCACCTGTTCGATGAGGGAATCGATAATGCGGACGCGATAGCCATAGCGCATCATTTCTTCGCAGACGTAGCGGCCAATAAAGCCGCAGCCGCCGGTTATGAGGACATTCCGATCCATTGTTCACCTGAAGGATGTTGAAGAAGGATGTTGAAGCTGATGGGCCTCCAACAAAGCTTCCGATGAATTGTTCCTGTCGATTTCATCCGTTGAAGATGCCGGAACTTTCATGCCGCGCCTTGGTTTGGCGGCAAGACAGGATTTCACGGATGAGGTGAGAGAATGACCAAGACCAAAAGCCGGGCGCTGGCCGAGGAATATCTGCGGCTGGGCGGCAAACGCCGCGTCAAGGTCGATGACAATATCACTCGCGCGCGCGACTGGGACGAGGATCCGCCCGAGGCCGAGCGGTACTGGCAGGAGCGGATTGCGCCTCTTGGCAAAGAAGAACGCCGGGATGTCGAGTTTTTCCTGCCGGACATCAACATGCCCTGAGCAACACTGACCAACCCCTGTTTCAATCTGGAGACACGCCTATGAACATCATCGAGAATGCCGGGGCCGTGCCCCCCGGCGGCGTCATCGTGCGGCTTTATCACTCGGGTGATCAGGTGCGCGGCTATGTGCGGCTGAAGGGGGAGGAGGGCACGGACGATTCCATCCTGCCCGGCGAAGAACTGGAACCGGAGGATGCCTTTATCATCGCCCGGAACCATAATCGCGATCTTTCCACCCCGATTTATGTTGAGCTGAAAGAAGGAGTGACCTTCGATCCGGCCTGGGAGAGGGGTGGGGAGAGGGATGGATCGCGGCCATAAATCCTGTCGAGAACGGCGGCGACCGTCACAAGCTCCCCTGCTGCGGCATCGAAGCCGCGGTTATTATGCAGACGTTCAAGCCAGGAAACGGCGGTGCGTCCGCCCCAGCCATCATCTCCCTCCTGCAGGAGCCTGCGGTGATTGCGGTTATAATGCAGGGCGCGGAAATCATAAAATGAGCCATCGATATTGGCAAAACGTGCGCCGCCCGCCGTGCCATGCAGATCGCAGCTGATGACCGCATCCTGCCCGGCATGAAGCCCCCAGGAACAGGCAAGGCGGATGACGCTACCGCTGGCAAGTGTCAGGCTGGCGACGGCATAGTCCTCGACGCCGTCGTCGCCGGGGTGAAATGGTTTTCCCTGGCGATAAAGCCGGCTTTCGACATGGCGGACCTCTGGAAAGCCCATCAGCCAGAGCGCCAGATCGACCAGATGGACACCGAGATCGATGACCGCGCCGCCGCCGGAAAGTGCCGGATCGTAAAACCACGGTTTGTCCGGCCCATAGGCATTGTGAAACACCAGATCGAGGGCGAAGATCTCGCCCAGTTCACCAGAGCGCACGAGGCCTTCAAGCGCCTGCACGGCACGGCAGCGGCGATAGCAGAGATCGACGCCGAGCAGACGGTCTGCCGCTTTCGCCACCTGCACCACGGTTTGCGCTTCCTCAGCCGTGCGACCGAGCGGTTTCTGGCAAAAGACGGCAAGCCCGCGTTGAAATGCTGCAATCGCCTGATCGGCATGAAGGGCGCTGGGGGTGGCAATCACCACGCCGTCCAGGTCTTCCTCTTGCAGCGCGGCATCGAGAGACGGCACCAGATGCGCCTGTGGCGCATAGCGGGCGGCCTCATCCAGCATCTGTGGATTAGGATCGCAGATCACGCTGGCTTCACCAAGGCCGGTTGCCAGCATGGCCTGCATCCGGTCAAGACCGATCCAGCCCGTGCCGATGAAAGCCAGTTTCAACGGGTTTTGCCCGTTGGATGGCGCAAAGGAGGATTGAATGTCCGTCATGAGAACATCACCACGGCTTTGAGAAAGCCTTCCGGCCTGTCTCGCGTCGCATCCAGTGCCTCGTCAAGGCGCTCCAGCGGATAGCGGTGGGTCAGATAGTCAAAGGGCTGAAGTCGACCGGCCTCGCAGGCTGCAACCGCCTCCCGCATGCCGCCGATATATATGGCAGCGTCCCGCTCATGGGCATTGATCACATCAAGCCCGCGCCAGTTCCACAATTGCATGTTCACCTGTCTCAGCCCGTCCTGATGATAGCCGGCAATCACCAGCCGTCCGCGCTCGCCCGTCAGGTCGGCAGCCAGATCGAGCGGCCATTGCTTGCCCACCGCCTCAATGGTGACATTGCAGAAGCGGCCTCCGGTGAGCTGGTGGACCTGTTCGATGATGGCGAAATGATCGGCAAGGGCGATCACCTCGTCGGCTCCTGCCTGCCGTGCCAGAGCGAGCGCGAAGGGGCGACGCGACAGGGCAATGACCCTGGCTCCTGCCATTTTGCACAGCTGGATCAGCAAAAGGCCGAGAAAGCCTGCGCCGATAATGGCGACACAATCCCCGGCCTTGACGTTGCTGCGTCTGAAAATATTCATCGCACAGCCCAGCGGTTCGCCGGGAAAGGCCCGCCCTTCCAGCCCGGGAGGAAGCGTCACAACGCACTCTTCTGGAGCGACATCATATTCGGCATAGGCGTTTTGAGACAGAACCGCCACACGGTCGCCGGGAGCAAAGGCGGTGACGGCGTCGCCAACGGCATCGATCATGCCCCAGCCTTCATGGCCGAGCCCGCCCGGTGCGGTTGGAAACTTCATCCACTCCGGTCCCTGCCAGGGGCCGAGATTGGAGGCGCAGACGCCGCAGCCTTGCAGCCGGACCCTGACCTCGCGGTCTGCGGGCGCAGGAATGGCGACATCGATCACTTCGATACGACCGGGGCCGGTGAGCCTTGCCGCCTTCATGGTTGCGGATGGGGTTCGGCCTGCTGCATCCATACCGGTCTCCTTCGTGTTTTTGCAGGATCATGGGGCGACCGACGTGAGAAAAAGACTGCGGTTTCTCCTTGGCGATCTCAGCCCTAACCGGGGATGCCTCCTCTTGTTCCTCCTCTGCGGGAGATCGGGAACCTTTCCGTCCCCGGCCTGGTTCGGACGAAAATGAAAAGACAAGAGGCAAACACAATGGACCGGGAAAAGGACATGCCACGGGTAGACGATCCCAATATCAACCCTGTCTGGGACCGCCTGCTGGGCACGGACACCAATACGGGTGCGGTCCGGCTTCTGGCGGCACTCATGGTGTTTTTCCTGTTGGGCGGCGGGATCGTTACGCTTCTCGGAGCGGTCTGACGTGTACGCCAGCGCACCGGAACAATGACAAGGATCCGCCTGTTAGAAAGCGGTATTCACCAAAGGGAGAAAGCCATGCCCACCAAAACGCTGAACGACCTTTTTCATGAGACCCTGCGCGACATCTATTATGCCGAACGCAAGATACTGAAAGCTCTGCCGAAGATGGCGCGCGGCGCCAACAGCGACAAGCTGAAGGCGGCCTTTGAAAAACATCGCAACGAAACCGAAGGCCATGTCGAGCGCCTGCAGCAGATTTTCGAGATGATCGGCAAATCGCCGCGCGGCAAGACATGCCAGGCGATTGAAGGCATCATTGAGGAAGGCGAGGAAATCCTTGAGGAGTTCAAGGGAACACCGGCCCTCGATGCAGGGCTTCTGGCCGCCGCACAGGCGGTGGAACACTACGAAATCAGCCGTTATGGCACGCTGCGCAGCTGGGCGAAGGAGCTTGGCATGAAGGATGCCGTTGCGCTCCTTGAGCAGACGCTTTCGGAAGAATCGAAAACCGATGAAGCCCTGACGCAACTGGCCGAAAAGACGGTCAATGATGCGGCCCAGCAGCGCGCCGCCTGAGCCGCAGAGATAGGCCGAGATGATCGGCACTTCAGGATTTTGTTTTTGCGCATGATTTTATCGAGCCTCGTGAAACCCCCGGTCAAATTATGCGTGGGCGCCCGTGTCTTACCGGTCGTGCGGTGAGCTTAAGACACGGGCGCTTTTTTCATGAACCGCAATCGAGAGCAAAACCGATGAACGGCAAGACGAAGGCTGAAAGACAGACGCAGGCGGAAAAAGACGCGCGCGGTCAGTTCGCTCCCAAACAGTCAGGCGGAGAAAGCGATGGTGTGATGAGCGCCAAGCCGGTCGTCATCACCGGTTCGGAGGATGCGACGGTCGATAAGCGCCCGCCGGAAAAGCATGCGGAGGAAAAGGTCATGCAGCATGACCGCAAGCCGCTCGGCTCGAAAAAACCATGAGGCGAAATGCCCGCAGGCCATGGCCCGGTTCATTCTCACCCGGCAGCAACCGATGCGTGTGGGTCTGCGCATCCTGGAAGAGCGGCTTCTTGCGTTTTGCAGCAGGAGAAATGACCGCAGGGCTTACGGCTCTTCTTCGCGGTAAAGCTCTTCCATCGCCTCCCGTTGATGTTGCCGCTCCCGAGCGTTCAGCTCCCGTTGGCGCAGCAGCGCATAGATGAAGGCGATGGCAAGCAGGATCGGCCCGACAGTAAAGACAAAGCCCCATAAAAGGGTTGACATGGCCGCTCTCCCTGATGGCCGCACATATCCTGCCGAACCGGGAAAAAGCATGAATGTTCCCGATCCCATACGAGTTCTCGCAGGCCGCTGAAAAAGGCGAGCCGGCTGGAACTGGTCTGTTTCGGTCGCCTGCTAGAGATGTTCGCGAATACTGCCGCGCCATTGCAGCGTACTGGCAAGGGTAATTTGTTTGACGAGGCGTCGTCCCGCCAGACGTTCGGCCAGCAGATCGACGGCGGTTTCGCCGATCTGCTCGGCAGGCAGGCGCACGGTGGTCAGCGGCGGATTGAGAAGCCGCGCCATGGGAATGTCGTTGAAGCTGGCGATGGCGATGTCTTTCGGCACGTTAAGCCCCCGCTCCTGCAGGACACGATAGACGCCCATGGCCACATTGTCGTTGCAGGTAACAATGGCCTCTGGCAGAGCAGGCGCCTGAAGCAGGCGGTGGGCAAGCCGGTCACCGAGATTTTCGCCATGGTGATCCGGGCAGGCTTCCGTGAGGCAGAGTGCTGGATCGAAGCTTCCCTGATCCCGCATCCAGTTGACATAGGTTCGGCAGCGGATTTCGCCGAAGGGATCACTGTCGAACTTGCCGATCCAGCCGAGATAGGCGATGCGGCGATAGCCCTTGTCCTGTAGCGCGCCCAGCAATTTGCGCATTGCTACCGACAGATCGCTTGCCGCCGCATCGAAGGCTTCATCGGGTGGAATGGAATCGGCAAAAACGAGATGGCGGCTGTAGCGCGCCAGCCATTCCATCTGCTCCTCCTGAAAGCTGCCGATGGCGATAACGCCGGAGGCATTTTCCAGAAAGGCCGGCTCCGGTCTGGCATCGGTGCCATAGATCCTGACGGTTTCCATTTTCAGCTCATGCGAGCGCCGTTCGATACCAAGGCGAAGCGAGACATAATAAGGATCGGCCAGTTCATGCTCCGGCCTCAGAAAATGCACGATGGCCACCCGGCGCAATGCACTCAGGCCCGCGGCACGGTTGCGCGTGCGCGGCGGGGCGTAGTTCATCGCCGCTGCAGTCTCGATGATGATCCGCCGCTTCTCTTCCGTTATCGACAATGTCGCATCGGAATTCAACACGCGCCAGACCGTGGTCGAGGAAACCCCGGCCGCCTTGGCGATGGTCTTGAGTGTGGCCATGATGCGCTCACGCGATGACGGGTGAAAAAAGCGCGGTTTGACACTGATTTTTCTGAACGTCAAGGTGGCAAGGCCCAGATGGGCTATTGGCGCTCGCCAATGCGCCAGGTTCCCGCGCCACAAACGGCGCTATTTTCCGCGAGATCCGGCAGATCCTCCTTCGCCCCGGATAGCCGCTCACCAATCGATCAATGGCTGACCGGCGACGGGGCTGGTGAAATAGGGAATGCGGTTGCCACGCAGCGAGCCGAGATAGACGGTTTTCAGATCCGGGCCGCCGAAGGTCAGCGAGGCCATCCAGGGGCAGAGTGTACCGGTGGCCGCGCTCATGATCTCGGGCGTCACGCGGCCCTCCTCCCAGGCTTTGTCAAGTTCGGCGGTCTTTTCCGGATTGCCGTCGTCGAGAATAGTCACAAGCTCACCTTCGGGTGTGATCGCCACCAGCCGGTCGGCCATGATCAGTGTGGTCCAGAGATTGCCATAGGCATCGAAGGCGATGCCGTCGCAAAAGCCGCCGACATTCGATGGCCCATAGATTTCCCGGTCCCTCAGCGAACCATCCGGCTGGACGCGAAGACGGGTAATATTGCGCGCGGTGGTTTCGGCGACATAGAGCCATTCCTCGTTCGTATCGAACCGCAGCTCATTGGTGCCGCAGAGATTGTCGGCAACGATGCGTGCACCCTTGTCGTCGATCACGGCGATATAGCCGTCGCGGCTATTGGTTTTCACATGATCGGTCCAGGGGATCGTTCTTGTGGTGACGGTGAGCCACAGGCGTCCCTTGCTGTCGCGGGTGACGAAATTGGCCTTTCCGATCGGCTGGCCGTCGATATTGTCGAGAAGAATGGTGCTGTCGCCATTGCGCTTCATCAGCTCCAGCCGATCCGTGCCGAAATTGGCAATGAGAAAGTCGCCCTCCTTGGTGAAGGCCAGTCCGTTGGGCAGGCTGCCCATGGTGTTGACATAGCGGTCCTCGAAGGAGGTGGCCGCCGAATTGTCCAGCCCCTTTTGCAGGATCAGCTCTTGAGTACCATCGGGGTCGATCCGCATGATGCCGCCGCGCGCATCCGCTGCCCAGAGTGTTCCGTTCTTTTCGGCCAATATGCATTCCGGCCGCTCAAGACCCTCGCCGACAAAGCGGATGTCTTCACGCCGGACCTGAAAACCTTTCAACGGATTGGTCATCTCACATCCTCCACTTTAATTAGTTGTTCGACCAACCAAATAATTTTTCAGACGACTTGTCAATGCGTTCTGCCTGAACTTGTCAATGCGTTCTGCCTGAAACGTCGAAGCGTTTAAAACGATACCGGCAATGGCTGCGGGCGAGAAAACATGAACTTTCTGTTCAGGGTTTCCGTGACGCACTGACACGCTCTATGGCGAAAGCCGGTACACAGGTCTTGAAGCCGGGTCGAAAAGTGGACATGGATTTGATAAGATTGGTTATGCCGTCTATGATCGTGTTCTAAGTTTCTGTTTTTTCATTTCCGGGGACGGTTCACTTTTCCCGCGAGAATGCTTTAAGGGAGCCATGTGTGAAAACCCAGATCACGCCGCAGATGATCGTTCGAATCTGGCGTACTCGCTTTGATCCGAAGGGCAAGGACAGGCTTGTTGCCTATGCCAATGATGTCTCTCTTCCTGTTCTGTCGACGCGTTCCGGTGTGAAGGGGGTTTTCTTCGCTGCAAAGGATGATCAGTGGATCACAACAACCTTTTGGCAAAGCCAGGCCGACATTGACCGTCTTGACGATGATCAGGACTATCAAAGAATTGTCGAGGGTATTCTGGCACTTGGCGTTTTGGGCAGTGATCAGTCCGTGGAAACATTCATCTATGAGGGTGGTTCCACATTGGCGGCGGTGACACCATTTCCCATCTGAGACTGTGGGGATTGTCAGGTCAAAACCAACACGATGTTTTATGCAGACGGGGTAACCTGCGTCAGCAGCCAGGCTTCGAAATCGCGTGCTGCGATTTGTGCCGTCTTGTTCTCCGGTCGCACGATGAAATAGGCATTTTCAGTCTGCATGGGAAGATTGGCCATGGGGGCCAATGTGCCGGATTTGAGCTCGCTTTCGATGAGATAGGTCGGCAAGAGGGCAAAGCCGAGACCTGCGGCGGCAGCCGAGATCACCATGGAGAACTGGTCGAAGCGCGCGCCCTGAAAGGCTTGTGGCAGGTCAACACCGTGATGGCGCGCCCAATCCGACCACAGCTTGGGGCGCGTGGTGAGATGCAGCAGGGGAAGCCTGTCATATAGGCCGGTTTCACCCTCTCGCATGCGACCAACCAGCAAGGGACTTGCAACCGGCAGAACTGTCTCGTGGCACAGAAAGGTTGAGGTGGCATTGGCCCAGGTCGGCTGGCCGAAATGGATGGCAAGATCGAAATTCTCTTCGGCAAAGCTGAAGGGGCTTGAGCGGGATTCCAGTGAAATCGCCACATCGGCATGCTGGTCGAGAAAGTGGCCAAGCCGTGGGACCAGCCATTTCGTTGCGAATGTGGGCAGGGTGGCGATACGCAGGGATTTTGTCATCTGGCCGGTGGCCACGGCGCCAATCATCAGCCGTTCTGCCTGGGCCAGCAACTGCTTGACCTCGGGCAGAAGCCTTTCACCCGCCTCAGACAGAATGACGCGCTTTCTGACACGCTCGAACAGCTTCACCCCGGTCTGATGTTCGAGATCGGCGATCTGGCGGCTCACCGCACTCTGGGTCAGGTTCAGCTCTTCGGCTGCGCGGGAAAAATTCTGATGCCGTGCCGCGCATTCAAAGGCTTGCAGGGTGATGAAGTCAGGCGTGAGGCTTCGGCGTGTGGTCATTCCATTTTCGCATGAACTTATCCGCAATCATCACAACATGACTGCGAAAAACCGCATTATGGTGCATGTTTAGTATGATCTACTGCATAATTCCTTAAATCGGAATCGATTTAAGGTGAAAATTATGCAGCAGATTAAAAGTGTTACAGCGACCTTTGTGCGCCATATTTGGCGCACGGCGCTGTAGCAGAGTTCAAAGGACATGACCATCATGATTGCGAAAGTTTCTCCAGATGATATCCGCGCCCGGTTTTCCGGCGCCATGTCGGCGATGTACCGCGATGAGGTGCCAGCCTATGGAACGCTGATGGAGCTGGTGGCTCGCGTCAATGACGAGACGCTGGCTGAAAACCCCGAGCTTCGGGCACGCCTTGAGGCCAGCGATACGCTGGACCGCATCTCTGAAGAGCGTCACGGTGCCATTCGTCTTGGCACGGCGCAGGAGCTTTCGATGATGGCCCGCATTTTTGCGGTGATGGGCATGTATCCCGTGGGTTATTACGATCTTTCCACCGCCGGTGTGCCGGTGCATTCCACCGCTTTCCGCCCCGTGGGCGAAGCGGCTTTGAAGCGCAATCCCTTCCGTGTCTTCACCTCGCTGCTCAGGCTGGATCTGATTGCCGATACGACTTTGCGCGATGAAGCCGCCGCCATTCTCGCAAAGCGCCAGATTTTTACCCCCGGTGCCATTGCGCTGACCGAAAAGGCCGAAAAGCAGGGCGGGCTGGAGGCCGAGGACGCATCCCGTTTCGTTGCGGAAGTGCTGGAAACCTTCCGTTGGCACGACAAAGCCAATGTGGCGCTCTCCATGTATCACCGCCTGCATGATGCGCATCGGCTGATTGCCGATGTGGTCTCCTTCAAGGGGCCGCATATCAACCATCTGACGCCGCGCACCTTGGATATCGACAGGGTGCAGGCGTTGATGCCGGAATATGGCATTGCCCCCAAGGCCGTGGTGGAAGGCCCGCCGACCCGCAAATGCCCGATCCTGTTGCGCCAGACCTCGTTCAAGGCGCTGGAAGAACCCGTCTCTTTCGACGACGGCAAGGGTGGCTGGCAATCCGGCACCCACACCGCCCGTTTCGGCGAGATCGAACAGCGCGGCATTGCCCTGACGCCCAAGGGCCGCGCCCTTTATGATGCGTTGCTGGACGAGACCCGCAAAATCGTGCGTCCTGCCGCCGATGGTTCCAACGCGGCAGCGTATGAGGCAGCGCTTGCCGATGTCTTCAAGGCGTTCCCGGATGACTGGGCGACGATCCGCGCCGAAGGCCTTGGCTATGTCAGCTATTATCTGACGGAAAAGGCGAGGGCGGACCTGCCATCGACGCTGGATGTGGAACAGCTTATCGCCGATGGCTATATCGGTTTCGATCCGATTGTTTACGAAGACTTCCTGCCGGTCAGTGCGGCTGGTATCTTCCAGTCGAATCTGGGGGATGGCGCACAGCAGGATTTTGTCGCAAGCCCCAATCAGAAGC
Organism: Allorhizobium sonneratiae; assembly: GCF_023700755.1. Classification (GTDB taxonomy): domain Bacteria; phylum Pseudomonadota; class Alphaproteobacteria; order Rhizobiales; family Rhizobiaceae; genus Allorhizobium; species Allorhizobium sonneratiae. Next base: position 32,199 of record NZ_JAMKOJ010000010.1, read on the forward strand.
GCTTCGAAGCCGATCTGGGTGCCGAAGTGCTGAACGAATTCGATCATTATGGCAGCATTGAAAAGGCCTCGCTGGAGGCCTGCCTTGCCGCTTTCGCCCGGCAGATTGCCGCCGAGTAACGCCGATACATTCTGGAGATTTCACCATGACCACCGCTGCAAAGCCCGCTGCTATCGCCGCTGAAGCCGGCGCCATTCTCGACCGCCTCGGTGTGGACAAGGCCGCCTATACCGGTGGCGATCTCAAATCCTTCTCGCCGATCACCGGCGAGCAGACCGGTAGCCTGAAGACCGTTTCGGCCGGTGAGGCGACCGCCATCATCGACCGCGCCGATGCGGCGTTCCGTCAATGGCGTCTGATGCCTGCGCCCAAGCGCGGCGAGTTGGTGCGGCTTTTCGGCGAGGAACTGCGTGCCGCCAAGGCCGATCTTGGCCGTCTCGTCTCCATCGAAGCGGGCAAGATCCCGTCCGAAGGTCTCGGCGAAGTGCAGGAAATGATCGATATCTGCGATTTCGCCGTTGGTCTCTCCCGCCAGCTTTACGGCCTGACCATTGCCACCGAGCGCCCTGGCCACCGCATGATGGAAACCTGGCATCCGCTCGGCGTCATCGGCATCATTTCCGCCTTTAACTTCCCCGTGGCCGTCTGGGCGTGGAATGCAGCCCTTGCGCTGGTCTGCGGCAATAGCGTGGTGTGGAAGCCATCGGAAAAGACACCGCTGACGGCACTGGCCTCGCAGGCCATTCTGGAGCGCGCCATCAAACGCTTTGGTGATGCGCCGGAAGGTCTTGCTCAGGTTCTGATCGGCGACCGCACCGTCGGCGAAGTGCTGGTGGACCATGCCAAAGTGCCGCTGGTATCGGCCACCGGCTCCACCCGCATGGGCCGCGAGGTTGGTCCGCGCCTTGCCAAGCGCTTTGCCCGCGCCATTCTCGAACTCGGCGGCAACAATGGCGGCATCGTTTGCCCCTCTGCCGATCTCGATATGGCGCTCCGCGCCATTGCTTTCGGGGCCATGGGCACGGCTGGCCAGCGCTGCACGACGCTGCGCCGTCTTTTCGTGCATGACAGCGTGTATGACCAGCTCGTTCCGCGCCTGAAAAAGGCCTATGCCAGTGTTTCCGTCGGCAATCCGCTGGATGGTACAGCACTCGTCGGCCCGTTGATCGACAAGCTGGCCTTTGACAATATGCAAAAGGCGCTTGGCGAAGCCAAGGCGCATGGCGGCACGGTGCATGGCGGCGAGCGGGTCGAGACCGGCAGCGCGGATGCTTATTATGTTAAGCCAGCGCTGGTGGAAATGCCTGCCCACACCGGCCCCGTGCTGGAAGAAACCTTCGCGCCCATTCTTTACGTGCTGAAATACAGCGATTTCGATGCGGTTCTGGCCGATCACAATGCTGTCGGTGCAGGCCTCTCCTCCTCGATCTTCACGCTCAACATGCGGGAAGCCGAGCGCTTCCTCTCCGTTGAGGGGTCGGATTGCGGCATTGCCAATGTCAATATCGGCACGTCTGGTGCGGAAATCGGCGGGGCCTTCGGTGGCGAGAAGGAAACCGGCGGCGGTCGCGAATCCGGCTCGGATGCGTGGAAGGCCTATATGCGCCGCGCCACCAACACGGTGAACTATTCCACATCCCTGCCGCTGGCGCAGGGCGTGTCCTTCGATATCGAATAAGGCAACAGATCATGACCATCTCGGTGAACGTAGAGGAGGCGGGCTTTCGGCCCGCCTCGCGGATTGCTGCTGTCGGCGTTTCAAAGATTCTGCAAATCGGCGCTAAAGCAGCGGCGATGAAGCGCGAGGGCCTGCCAGTGATCATCCTTGGCGCAGGCGAGCCGGATTTCGACACGCCCGACCACATCAAGCAGGCCGCCAAAGCCGCAATCGATGCCGGGGAAACCAAATACACCGCGCTCGATGGTTCACCGGCGCTGAAACAGGCGATTGCCGCCAAGTTCAAACGGGAAAACCACGTGGATTATACGGTGGATGAAATCACCGTCGGCACGGGTGCCAAGCAAATCCTGTTCAACGCTTTCATGGCCACCATCGATGCGGGCGATGAGGTGATCATCCCCACGCCCTACTGGACCTCCTATTCCGACATCGTCGAGGTCTGCGGCGGCACCTCTGTGCTCGTGCCTTGCACAGCCGAAGCGGGCTTCCGTCTTCAGGCGGAACAGTTGGAAAAGGCCATCACGCCAAAAACCCGGTGGGTGCTGCTCAATTCGCCGTCCAACCCCTCGGGTGCTGCCTATAGCGCTGAGGACTATCAGCCGCTGATCGAGGTGCTGCTCAGCCATCCGCATGTCTGGCTAATGGTGGATGATATGTATGAGCATATCATCTATGACGGTTTTGATTTCGTCACCCCGGTGGCGCTGGAGCCGCGCCTGAAGGGCCGGGCGCTGACTATCAACGGCGTGTCCAAGGCCTATGCCATGACCGGCTGGCGCATTGGCTATGCCGGTGGGCCGAAGGCGCTGATCAAGGCGATGGCGGTGATCCAGAGCCAGGCCACCTCCTGCCCCTGTTCCGTCAGTCAGGCCGCAGCCATTGCCGCCTTGAACGGCCCTCAGGATTTTCTGAAAAAGCGTCAGGCGAGTTTCAAACGCCGCCGCGATCTGGTAGTTGGCCGGTTGAACGCCATTCCGGGGCTTGAGTGCCGTGTGCCGGAAGGCGCGTTCTACACCTTCGCCTCTTGCGCCGGTGTGTTGAACACGGTGACGCCGAAGGGCAAGACCTTGCTGAGCGATGCGGATTTTACCGATTATCTGCTGGAAGAGGCACATGTCGCCGTTGTGCCCGGCTCGGCTTTCGGCCTTTCGCCATTCTTTCGCATTTCCTATGCGACTTCGGAAGCAGAACTGGTAGAAGCGCTGAACCGGATTGAACAGGCCTGCGCTGCCCTGAAAGAATAGCTGCTCCATCATGATCCCACGTCTCGATCGCCCGGCCTCTGCTGCTGATGCTTCCGCCAGCTTTTTCGAGCGGCTTATCGAGGCGGGGTTTCAGGGCGATATCGAGACGCAGGCCGCGTCGCGCATCGTCTCAGCCACGGACAACTCCATCTATCAGATGGAACCGCAGGGCATTCTCTTCCCGCGCGATGCCTCAGACCTTCAGATCATCGCCCGCATACTGGCGGAGCCGCAGTTTCAAACCATCACCATCGCCCCACGTGGCGGTGGCACCGGCACCAACGGCCAGTCGCTGACCCATGGCGTGGTGGTCGATTGTTCGCGGCACATGAACCGCATTCTGGAGATCGATCCGGTGCGGCGGGTGGCGCGTGTCGAGGCGGGCGTGGTCAAGGACCAGCTCAACCGAGCGCTGAAAGCCCATGGCCTGTTTTTTGCGCCGGAACTTTCCACCTCCAATCGCGCCACCATTGGCGGCATGATTTCCACCGATGCCTGTGGTCAAGGGTCTTGTTTGTATGGCAAGACGTCCAATCACGTGCTGGCGCTGCGTGTGGTGCTGATGGATGGCACGGATATCTGGTCGCGCCCACTCAACGAGGCGGGTCTTGATGCCGCGCTTCAGCGTCAGGACCGGATCGGTGAGATTTACCGGGTGGTGGAGCGCATCACGCGGGAAAAGCGCGAGCGCATTACCGAGATCTTCCCCAATCTCAACCGCTATATGACCGGCTATGACCTGGCGCATGTGCGGCGAGAGAGCGGGGATTTCGATCTCAACGCCATTCTCTGCGGCTCTGAAGGCACGCTGGCGATGATTGCCGAGGCCGAACTGAACCTGCTGCCGCTGCCTGCCGAAGTGGCGCTCGTCAACATCCGCTATAACGATTTTAACGCCGCCCTTGAGGATGCCCGCAACCTCACGGCGCTCAAGGTTGCCTCCGTCGAGACGGTCGATGAGCGCGTGCTGGGCCTTGCCAAGGGCGATATTGTCTGGACGGCGATCAGCCGTTTCTTCCCCGACGATGCGGGCCAAACCGCCAATGGTATCAATATCGTCGAAGTGCTGGCCGATGACGCCGCTGAACTGGAGCGCAAGCTTCAGGCTGTGATTGCGGCGCTTGAAGGTGCTGCCAACCCCAACCGCCTCGGCCACATCATTGCGCGTGGCCATAAGGATGCGGAAGCCATCTGGACCATGCGCAAACGCGCGGTCGGCCTGCTTGGTAATGTCGAAGGCCCGGTGCGGCCTGTTCCTTTCGTGGAAGATACGGCGGTGCCACCGGAGCATCTGGCGGCCTATATCCGCGAGTTTCGTGCCCTTCTGGATGGGGCAGGGGTGGCCTATGGCATGTTCGGCCATGTCGATGCCGGGGTTTTGCATGTGCGCCCGGCGCTGGATCTTGTGCGGCCCGACCATGTGCCACTGGTGCGCGAGATCAGCGATGCCGTGGTGGCACTGACCCGCAAATATGGCGGCGTGCTCTGGGGCGAGCACGGCAAGGGCGTGCGCTCGGAATATGTGCCGGAGTTTTTTGGCGATCTCTATCCCTGTTTGCAGGAGATCAAACGGGCTTTTGATCCCGACAACCGCCTCAACCCCGGCAAGATCGCCAGCCCCAATGACAAGCCTCTGCTGAAAATCGATGCTGTGCCGCTGCGGGGGGCGATGGACCGCGTCATCGGCAATGACATCCGAGCCGCTTTCGACAATGCCGCCTATTGCAATGGTAACGGTGCCTGTTTCGATTTCGATGAAACAAGCCCCATGTGCCCCTCCTATAAGGCCAGCCGCGACCGCCGCCTTTCGCCCAAGGGCCGTGCCTCGCTGATGCGCGAATGGCTGCGTCTTTTGGCGGAAAAGGGCGTGGACCCCCGCCGGGAAGCGCGCAAAGCCAGCAAGGCAAATCTGCTGCAACGCGCGCTGAACAGCCTGAACCCGAAAAACCGGCAGGATTTTTCCCACGAGGTCAAGGCTGCAATGGATAGCTGCCTGTCCTGCAAGGCTTGTGCGGGGCAATGTCCGGTCAAGGTCAGCGTTCCGGCCTTCCGGGCAAAATTTCTTGATGTCTATCATGGGCGCTATCTGCGCCCGTTGAAAGATCCGCTGGTGGCATCCATCGAAACGCTGCTGCCGATCATGGCCCGGCTTCGCCCGGTCTATAACGGGGTTGTGGGCACGAAAGCGGGTAGGGGGTTGATGCGGCTTGCAGGCCTCACGGCCCTGCCGCCCCTTGCTGATCGCTCCTTGGCGCGCGAGGCGCAAAGGCTGAACGTACCAATCGCCGATCCCAAAAAGCTTGCAGCCCTGACAGAGGCAGAGCGAAAGACCATTGTGGTTTTTGTGGTCGATGCCTTTACCGCGCATTTCGATCCGGCGGTGGCGGTGGCGGCCATCAATGTTGCCCGCAAGCTCGGCCTTCAGCCGATGCTGGCGCCTCATATCAATGGCAAGGCGCTGCATGTGCATGGTTATGCGGCCCGGTTCGAAAAAGCAGCGCACAAAACGGCTGCTTATTTGCAGAGCCTAGCCGATCTTGGCGTGCCTCTGGTTGGACTTGATCCCTCCATGACACTCACATTTCGAAGCGAATATAAGGCTTTGTCGGATAATCCGCTCAAGGCGATGGTGGAGCTTCCGCAGGAATGGCTGGCGAAGATGTCCTTGCCAGACAGGGTGACCGCGGACGATTGCAAAAACCTGACCCTGCTGGTCCATTGCACAGAACGCTCCAATGCGGCGGCTTCGCTTGGCCAGTGGAAGGCCGTGTTTACGGCCTTCGGGTTAAAGCTCACCATTGCCGACACTGGCTGCTGTGGCATGGCTGGTACCTTTGGTCACGAGACACGCAATCGGCCCATGGCCGAACAGCTTTACGCCATGAGCTGGGCGGACATTGTCAAGCGTCAGACATCTGAGGATATTCTCATGGTCACAGGCTATTCCTGTCGTTCGCAGGTGAAGGCCATGGATGATCGCAGATTGCCGCATCCGCTTCAGGTTCTGGATCAGCTTTTGACGCCTGCCCATTCAAAAGGGTAGTGCCTGACGCTGCCCTCAAATTGATGACAAAGCTCTGGCTCGACATGTCGTCATCCTCGGGCCTGTCCCGAGGATCTGCCGCCCCGAACGAAGCGATTGTCTTTTATGGCTCAATAAAATTGGTAGATGCCCGGCACAGTGTTACAGCGTCCTTTGTGCGCCATATATGGCGCACAAAGGACGCTGTAACACTTTTAATCTACTGCATAACGTTGAGGATCAATTCAGGGGTCATCAACAGTCAGAAGGCAGCGCCTGACGCTGCCCTCAATGTTTCTGAAACCTATTTCAATCAGACAGCTTCTTTCAGCCGCAGCGCTTCGGGATCATAGGCATGGCCAAAGCGGTTTGCGAGAAAATCGGCAAGGCCGATTTCTTCCTGCCGAACAAACCCCTTTTGCGGCAGTTTGCCAGCGGCGAGAAGATCAAGAACCGTGGTGATGCCAGCGGCGGTGGTGATCTGGATGGCGCTCATCTTCTTGCCCGCAACAATGCCAGCATAGACCTTGTTGGCATAGGTTTCTTGCAGATAACGTCCGTCTTTCCAACCACACACCGTCACGAAAATCACCACAACATCCTGCATGGTGGCGGGAAGGGCGTTTTCGAACAGATCTTTCAGCACATCGCGACGGTTCTTCAGGTTGAGATCGTTGAGCAGCGCCTTGATGATCGCCTGATGGCCGGGATAGCGGATGGTGCGATAATTCATCGTCCGCACCTTGCCTTCCAGCGTTTTGGCCAGCGTGCCCAGCCCGCCGGAGGTGTTGAACGCCTCATAGGTCACACCATCCAGCGAAAACTCCTCACGCTCTTCCATGGCCGGAACGGTGACAAACCTGCCTTCAACAATGGCCTCGCAGGGTTCGATGTATTCGTTGATCAGCCCGTCTGTGCTCCAGGTAAGATTGTAATTGAGCGCATTGGAGGGATATTGCGGCAGCGCGCCGACGCGCATGCGCACACTGTCCAGACTGTCAAAATGTTTTGCTAGATCGTTGGCGACGATGGAGATGAAACCCGGTGCCAAGCCGCATTGGGGAATGAAGGCGACATCGGCACCTTCAGCCAGTTGCTCCACCTTTTTCGTTGTTGCAACATCTTCAGTGAGATCGAGATAATGCACGCCAGCAGCCTTGGCCGCTTCGGCAATCAGACCAGTGAGGCTGAAAGGCGCAGCGGAGAGAACGGCGAATTTGCCGGAAAGCACTTTCACCAGCGCATCCCGATCGGCAATGTCCAGTCTGGCTGTTGCAATGGCCGGATGCTTGTCCAGCTTGGCAAGCTGCTCGTCGCTGCGGTCGGCAACGGTCACGCTGTAGTCGCCCGTTGCCGCCAGCATGAGCGCAATCGCACCACCAATTTTACCTGCCCCGATAATGATGATGTCTTTCATGGAATTCCCCTTTTCAATCTGGATTATGGGGAATTTTGCGCTGTTGTGTGGTTGATTCACAGCGTCATTATGGACATTATCAAGCATCATTTTATACAAAACGCCGTCTCATCTAGACAAAGTGATGAAACCATGTTGACCGACAAAGATCGCGACCTTCTGGCATTGCTCAGCGAAAACAGCCGCATGCCGGTTGCCACGCTGGCGAAAAAGCTGGGCCTGTCGCGCACGACGGTTCAGGCGAGAATAGAGCGGCTGGAGCGGGATGGTGTCATCGCGGGCTATGGCATCAGGCTCTCCGAGCAATATGCTGCGTCGCTCATCCGTGCGCATATTCTGATCACGATTGCCCCCAAGGCGCTGGCGCAGGTTGTCAGCGCGCTGGAACGGCTGAAGCCCGTGACGGCGCTGCACTCGGTCAGCGGTACTTTCGACCTGATCGCCATTCTCGCAGCACCATCGATGCTCGAACTTGACCAGACGATTGATGAAATTGGTAATCTCGACGGCGTGGAACGGACCCTGTCGTCCATCATTCTCTCGACGCGGATTTCTCGCTAGAGCATTTCACTGTTTCACGGAAACACGCAAACGCTCTCACTCTTTAAATTTGCTGCATTATTTTCTCCTTAAATCGCACCCGATTTAAGGCATTATGCCGTCGTTTGAGCAGGGCATGTTCGACGCGCTGCTTGAAACATGGGTCGAACTGGAGATCACGGACGATTGGAAGGAGCAGATGGTCGAGCGCACCATCATTCGCGCCCGCGCAATTGGTCATACTCTATGATCTGCGCTTTATGTCCTGAAATTTTTCGATGATTTCATTTCGCAAGTCATTTTCTATTTCCTGGCGCTTTTTGGCTTGCGCACGCTTCTTGCTTTTATAGTCAGACAGATCGCGGACTTGACGTTCGCGCGGAAGACGATAGAGAAAGTCGTTGAGTTTTTCGCCGCCGCATTCTTCCCAGAAGCCGTCATAGTCCGCATGGACCCTCTGCTTGAAGCGGCGGCTCGAAGACACGGCCTGCCCCAGATAGGACGGCGCATAGATTTCCTGAATGTTCAGGGCTGAAGCCAGCGATTGTGCCAGGATGACGTGAATATATTTGGGGCGCAGCCCCTCAAATGCCTTGGTGAAATTGCGAAACAGCTCTTTGCCCGCTTCACCGGGAACACTGGACTTGATGATGCCGAGCCAAAGGGCATGGCCGGATTCAGAAAAGCCAAGGTTTTTCCTGTCAATGAACGTCATGCCCATTTGCACGATGATCTGCTGGTTGAACACCAGCTTGACACGCAGTTCCGCTTCGCGGCCAAAGCCATCCTGACGGCAAAGATAGATGGCGAAATTATTGTCCTTATAGTTTTTTTCGGCAATCAGAATCTCAGAGGTGTGGGCGGCGATGAGTATCGAATCAGGAAAATAGCTGGAAAACAGACGGTAATGCTGATTGAGGACAGTATACCGGGATTTTGTATTGGCTTTTCTGTAAAAAGACCGACGAAGCGGCTTGGTCTCAATATTAGGAAAATGGCTCTTTATGATTGAATATGGCTTTTTTGAGAACAGGTCCGAGGTTTCTTCGATGGATTTTTTATACAGCGCTTTTCTTAGAAACATACGAACCGGCGCCATCAGGACGCCTATGCCCGTTTTTTTCTTCCCGGGAGGAATGAAAGAAGGTGCTGCATGGATGTTATTGGTCATAATTTTTGTCTGCGCATGAAGATTGCGGGTGCTTATCATAACTTTACATTCTCTTCTAAGCCTATTCTTCAATCTTTAAACAAAAAATCGTGATGAATGGGTCCGGTTGTCGGCGCGTGCGTCTCTCTGGCTTCAAGCGTAGCAGCATGTTGCTTGAGGGCGCGACGAAAGATGTCCAGGTCAGTCACCGGAAAATTCACGCGTTTTGTGTCGTTGTGTAACATATCGTTTTGGAAAGAAACTGCTTTTGCCACCATGTCGCCATCACCACGACATGAGATCGTAACAGTTTCGAGCTATATTTCAGATGTGGCTCTTTAAGATATTCGTGATTTAAGCGAGTATCGATGTGGCGTTTCAAACTGACGGGTGATTCGTTCGGCTGCAACCGGGCGCATATGTGGAGATTGCGGTGATGACCTACGAATTGAGCGATTTGACAATTTCCGAAGTATTGAGGGACCCCTTGATCCGGCAGATGCTGCGGGCTGATGGCGTATCTCTCAGTAGTTTTGCCGTTTTGCTTGACGATGTGGCCCGTGAGCGTGTGCACAGGTCTTACAGCAAGGCGATGCAGATGTCTGGCGCCCAACTTCCGGCCGCACATGTTATCGACAATGTCGCCCGGCAGATCTGCTGTGTCGAACCGGCATAATTCCGCTGTCTGATCACAAATGTGGTGGCAGGGCATGCGGGATTGGCAGGCTTCCCATTTGCACAGGCCCGATTTAGCTGGTGCGGTTTGGCAGAATTATGCGCGTTATCGAGCCCTTGTGAGAGGCGTTAACATTTTCAATCTGCATCAGATGTCGATACATCAAGCTCGTTAAAGCATATCTGAAGGTGTGCCACCGTAGGCAGCTGCCTCCATCGATTTGATTTTCTGCCGTTATAAAGCAGTTCCAGGACAAGTATGAAACGGTTTTCCGTCTGGAAAAGCGTAAAACAATGAGTGACAGCGTTTCAGCGTTTCTTTGAAACAGTGAAATGTTCTCGTGTCCGCATTGTGATTCCCCCCGCGCAACATACTCTTATCCACACAGGGCTCCTTTATGGATCACTGGTGGCGGACTGTATTTTCGTGTTTATACACTCAACCAATTTCGTTAAGGTCATCAAGGCAGCTTATGGCTTACCAGCCTCAGTCACCGTGCTTTAAGCCTTTGTTTTTTCATATGTCAGCTATCGTTTTATTGAGCATAATAAAGCGCAACGTGCTTTAACGGATGTTATGGGGCAATAGAGAGGATCGACATGATGGTACGAAGAGGCAAGGCAGAGATAGGCAAAGCCGTCACGGTGCTGCAAACCCGTGCCAATGGCGACCAGACACGGGAAAAGATCATTGCTGCCGCCGAAGTGCTGTTTGGTCATCACTCCTTCGATACCGTCTCCCTCAGGGATATTACCAATGCTGCAGGGGTGACACTGGCGCTGGTCAGCTATCACTTTCATACCAAGGAAAATCTGTTTTCCGCCATTGTGGCGCGTCGTGCACAAACGCTGAACCAGATCCGCCGCGCCCGGCTTGCCGATTTGGAGGCCTCAGGCACTGTGACGGTGGAGAGCCTGCTGGATGCATTCATGCGGCCGCTGTTCGAGCAGATGCAGAGCGATGACGAAGGCTGGCAGGCCTATCTGCTGCTGTTGGCGAAGCTTGCCACCCATGATCGCTGGCTCAGCTATATTCATGAGAATTTCGACGAGACTGCCAACCTGTTCATCGCCCGTCTGCGCACGCTTTTACCCGAGATGGAGGAAGAAACGCTATTGCGCGGTTTTTCCATGGTGCTGGTTTTGATGTTGCAGACCGTCTCGAAAAACCGGCGTCTCGATTCCCTGTCCGATGGCCGCTTTTCCGGCTCTGATTTGTCCATGTCTTACAGGCTTCTGCTGAGATTCAGTCTGGCCGGACTGAACGCCCTCAAGGATGCCTGACGTGTGCTGACGGGACGGGCCGAACGGAGCCTTAGAGCATTTCACTGTTTCCCGGAAACGATGAAATGCTCTAGCACCGTGCTTTATATCCAACGCACGGTGCTAAAGCCCTTGCCATGGATATCAGGCTTTTGCCACCGTCTGTTCGATGGCGCCAAACAGAACCGCACCATCTGGCAGGCGAGCTTCCATCCGCACTGTGTCGCCATAGCGCATGAAGGTCGTTTTCGGCTTGCCTTCATCGATGATCTCAATGCCGCGCCGCTCGGCGATGCAGCTTGAACCCACCTCACGATAGTTGCTGTTGGATACCGTGCCCGATCCGATCACCGTCCCGGCGGCAAGCTCACGCGAATAGGCGGCATGCGCCACCAGATCGTGAAAGCCGCAGCTCATGGCATAGCCGTTGGCAGCGCCAAACTGCTTGTCGTTCCAGTGCACGACCAGATTGAGATCGACGCGGCCATCGCGCCATCTGCTGCCAAGCTCATCCGGTGTCACCGCCACCGGCGCCATGGAGCAAAGCGGCTTGGCCTGAACCCAGCCGAAACCGGTACGCATCTCAATGGGCGCAAGACGACGCAGCGACCAGTCATTGATCTGCACCAGAAGCCGGATATGGCCAATGGCCGCCTCTGCCGATATGCCAAGCGGCACCTGATCGGTGATCACGCCGAATTCGCCTTCAAAATCGATGTCATCGGCCTCTGAGGGGAAATGCGCGGTTTCCTGCGGCGCCAGAAAACGGTTGGACACGCCCTGATACATCAGCGGTCGGCCACTTTTTTCCTTCTTGACGCCAAGCACCATGTCCATGAGATCACCGTGGCTGTCGAAAGCCGAACCGTCGAGCCATTGCCAGGCGCGTGGCAGCGGCGCCATGGCCTGAGCCGGATCGAAAAGGATGGCGTCGCTCAGAGCGCCGCTGTTGAGCTGGTCATAAAGGCTAATCAGTGCGGGCGACAGGCCTTCCCAGTCTTCCATCAACTGCTGCAGGGTCTGAACGCCGGGGGCGGCAAGGGCTTTCGTCAGATCGCGGCTGACGATATGCAGCCGACCGTCGGGCGTACCGTTCTTCAGGGTTGCCAGTTTCATGCAATTCTCCTTCCCATTAAAAAGTGTTCAAATGTCACAGGGAGCGCGCGACAAGAGCATCGGCATCAGAGTCCCGCAAAAAGCCCAGCCGATCCGCCGTTTCGGTGGCAATGGGCGGATAAGAGCCGAACAGGGCCACCAGATCCTCCTCCGGCTGATAGCTGACTTTGGCGCGGCTGTCGGGGAACCGACGAAACAGCGCCGCAACCAGGTCTTCGAAAGTCAGGCAGAGCGCCGGTAAGGTAAAGGCCCGCGCCGCGCCAAACTGTGCAGCGGGAAGCTGACCGGCATGGACAAAATTGGCGGCAGCCGTTTCCACCGAGGTCAGCCATGTGCGCGAATGGGGGTGAACAGGCAGAACGATATCCTCACTGCGCATCACCGCATAGAAGACCCGGCTGATGAAGGCGGATTTCATCCGGGCATCGGCGCCATCGCGGGCCATAACGCCGGCAAGGCGCAATGACACGCCATCAAGCCAGCCGCGAGCGGCAAAATTGGCAATCGCCGCCTCCATCATCAGCTTCTGCGCCCCGTAGACCATGGTCGGCCCGGTCGGCGTTGCATCCGTGACCAGTTCCGGCATGGGTTTGGCGAAAACGGCGATGGTGGAGGCGAAAACGAAACGTGTCATGGGATTGCTATCGCGCAGCCGCTCGATCAGCGTCAGCGTTGCATCGATATTGACCCGCCGCGCCAGCGCATAATCAGCCTCCGCAGCCCCGCCCAGAATGGCGGCGAGAAGATAAACGGTCGAGGCTCCGGCGATATGGCTGTTGAAAAGGTCAGGGTCGGCGAAATCTCCTGTCAGGCATTCAACGCGCGGATCGCCCGGCATATCGCCGGGATCCGCCCGGTCGATCAGCACCAGCCTGCCGGTCGTTTCATGGGTGAGCAATTGTGCCGCAAGCCGCTGGCCGACAAAGCCCTGGGCTCCGATAATGACGGTCTTCAATGGCTCCTCCCGCTGTTGATGACGTATTCATTGGTTGAACGACCAATAAATGAATTCATACCTGGCCGCAAGTTGACATGAGGTCATCCGTAAGAGTTGCACGGAGATGTCTGCGCTATGATTGACGTCATTTTTAAAGAAATGATGCAGGAGGCACTACCGGTTGGTGATATCGACCGGATAGGCGGTTTTGGCGGCAATTCGTTCCATGGCAAAATGGGATGTCACGTTTTTCAACGGCACGCTTTCCGTCAACCGCTGGTAAAACAGGTCATAGGCCGTCATATCGGCCACGGCGACGCGCAGCATGTAATCGACTTCGCCAGCCATCCGATGCACTTCCATGACTTCCGGCATTGCGGAAATATTGTCAGCAAAAGTCTTGCGCCATGCGGGCGAATGATCTGTCGCCTCAATGGCGACGAAAACCGTCAGGCCAAGACCGATGGGTTCGGGCGCCACCAGCGCCACCCGGCCCAGAATCACACCGTTCTGCTCCAGCCTTTGCACTCTTTTCCAGCAGGGCGTGGCGGACAGTCCTACCCGTTCGCCAAGCTGGGCGACAGAAAGCGTGGCATCCTGTTGCAGCTCGGCGATGATTTTCCGATCGATAAGGTCCAGCATCAGCCCTCCTGATCCGCATGACTGCCGTTTCGAGGAAGGCTACTGCAAAGTCGAAAAAAGTCTACTAAAAAAGTAGACTGTTTGAGCGTTTCCCATGCCGTCATGAAAACGGAACAGGACGAGAGCATTGTTCGATCATCGTGACGTTCTGAAATTCTTATGTCCGGGCGGTCAGACCCACCTTTTCAATCCCGGCAAGGGCACAGATCTCATCATTGCCACCGAGATCGCCGGAAATGCCGATGGCACCGATCACCTTTGCTTCGGCGTCAAGGATCAGCACACCGCCGGGGGAGGGGGCAAGACGGCCCTGGCTGACACCGGAGAGCATGGAGATGAAGGTGGGATGTTTTTCGGCGCGTGCGGCAAGTTCACGCGAGCCGAAGCCCATGCCGAGCGAGCCCCAGGCCTTGGCATAGGCAATGTCGAAACGGAGAATGCCGGCGCCATCTTCCCGTTTCATCGCCACAAGGTGCCCGCCAGCATCGAGAACGGCAACGGCAAGCGGTGCAAATTGGCGATTGCGCGCCTCGGCTAGTGCATGATCGATCATCTCGACGGCGGTGGTCAAAGACAACATCGGCAGGAAACTCCAGAAAACGTGTGATTACAGGAACATCGCGAAAATATCCCGCGACGTCGCAGGATGGGGCACTTTGAAATCGACGCTACGGAGATCGATGGCCGCCGCACGTCGCAGGCAGGTTTCAAGCCAGGCCTGCATGGACGGCCATGCGCCGATGTCGATCCCGGCAATCGGGATGAAATGCATCACGGCTGCGACATTCAGATCGGCAACGGTAAAACGGTCTCCCAGAATATAGGACCGGTTTTGCAGATGCCGGTCAAGCACGCCCCAGGGGCGCGAGAGTTTTTTCAGTGCGATCGCCTGATCTTCCTCATCGTTGCCGTGCGGCTCAAACAGGCAGCGCACCGCCGCCGTCAACAGCAGCGGTTTTTCAATCTCCGTCGCCACCCAGAACGACCATTGCTGCATCAACGCGTCTTCCTTCGGGCTCTGGGGCCCGAGTGCCGCGCCATAGGTGCGGGCGAGATAGAGATTGATCGCCAGCGATTCATAGAGAACGATGTCGCCATCGGTGAGCGTCGGGCATTTGCCATTCGGGTTCAGGGCCAGAAAATCGTCGGGTTTGGCGCTGCCGGGGTGAAAGGCAAGCGGTTTGTTGTCATAATCCACGCCCAGTTCCTTGAGCATCCAGCTGCAACGGTTGGCGCGTGTCTTGGTGACATCGCCGTATAAGGTGATCATGGCTGTATTTCCTTTCGATGAACCCGCCGGAAAGGCAAAAAGCATGTTTCCGGCGGGCTTATTCCTGATCAGAAGCCGCGATCCGAGCCCAGCGCATTGCCCGGCACCCAGATGCCGTGGAAGCCTTCATGCACCCGGCAGGGGAACTTGATGACTGCAAGCGGCCCCTTGGCCAGATTGCGGGCATCGAGAATGACGAGATCGGTGCGGTTTTCGGCGCGCCGTCCAACCATGGTCATCAGGAAGCCGTCGCCTTCTTCCGCATCCGGGCTGCGTGGCACGAAACAGGGCTCTTCCGGCGAGGAGTCCGGCCCGGCATAGAAAAGCTCGATCTTGCCGGTCTGTTCGTCGAAATGACCGAGGCAGGTGAAGGGCGGGCCTTTCGGGCCGGGGGGCAGCATCGGCCAGCTTTCCGGATGGTTGGTGCCGAACCAGAAGTGGCGGGTGCGGCGCATGGAGAAGCGATTGTCGACCACTGGCATTTCACCGATATGGTTGATGAAGCGCTCGATCTTCACCTCGCTGCCGGCACTGGCCAGATCGACCACCCAGCGCTCGCCGAAGGGCGGCATTTCATGGGCATGGGGGTCATGAATATCCGGGAACTGACTGAGCCAGCCGGAGGCAGTGACGAAATGGTCGAGAACCAGACGGCTGCCATCGTCCCAGGCGTTGAACGTATGTGTCTGCATCACCGCACGGGGCGCCGTATACCAGCGGATCGCCTTCACACCCTGATCGCGCGGAATGACGGCAATATGCGTCAGCTTGTGGCTGTCCCAGTGCCAATAGGCTTCACCGCGTTTCACCCGCTCCCAGTCGCAGACCATGGGGCAGATGACGAAGGCGATGAAATTGCGCGAGACCATGAAGTCATGCACCATCGAGCAATAGGGAGCCTTGAAGCGTTCCGTGCTTTTGAACTGGCCTTCTTTGTCGATGACATAGACCTCGATCTCGTCGCTGGCCACACCTTCGCAATTATAGGCGAAGGCGACACAGTCGCCGTTTTCCGGGTCGATCTTCGGATGGGCGGTGAAGGTGCGGCTGGTCAACTGCCCGCCGAAATCGCTCTGGCCACGGGTGGTCAGATCGTTCGGGTCGATTTCATAGGGACGTCCTGATTCCTTCAGCGCATAGAGCTTGCCATGGTGCCAGAGCACCGATGTGTTGGCGGTGTTGTTATCCTCGCCCTCAACCTCCGGCGAATCGGTGAAGGGGTTGCGATACGCGCCGAAGAGGGCCCGCCGAGCCTTGCGCTCCAGCTCGAATTTGCGGGTGCGGACATAGCGCATGGTCAGATCGGCATGACCGTTCTGCATGCGCACCGAATGCACCATGCCGTCACCATTGAGGAAAATATCCTTGCCATGCAGCGGCGGATAGGCGTGGTCGGCGCTGTTGCGGATATAGATGCCTTCGAGTTCCGGCGGAATACGACCGATTACTTCCAGATCATGGACTTCACCTTCGATGCGTACCGGCGCGGCATAGCCGGTGAAGACGATGTCCTCGGGAAATTGCAGGCCCGGCGGCAGGTTGACGTGCTGATTCATCGGGATCACCCCTTTCGCAATGTTAAAAAGATTTGGGTTACGACGTTGTGGGAATGGCCAGCACCGGCTGGAGAGGGGCACTGGAAAGTTTCTTGCGCACCAGCAGCATCAGACAGACAGCGATGGCGGAAACGCACATGACGGCAAAGCCCAGTCCGCCATAGCCGACCGTGGCGACAATGATGCCCCCAAGCGCCGGTCCCGTTGCCGATCCGGTCATCATCATGGCCGGTGTCGCGGCAACCGCGCGGCCACTGGGATCGATTTTCGCCATCAGTCCGAACAGGAAAGTGTGAGTGAAAATCACCAGCGAGACATAAAAGGCGGTGGGAACGGCATAAAAGGCAAAGCTGGTCGTATTGGTCAGGCTCATGGCAAAAGCGGCTTGCAGCAGCGGACCGGCAATGCCGACGGCAATCGGCGAGAGGTGCTTTTGCAAAATGGCGGCGAGTAAGCCCGGCAGAAGATTGATGAAGCCGAGAACGATCAGCACCGTCTGCACCCTGTCTGCGCCGAAACCGCGGATGTCGCCAATACGTTCGACAAAGGAGAAAATCATGGATTGATTGAGGGTCAGGCAGATGACGATGCCAATCGTCAGCCATGCTGCACGCGGAAAGGGTGTGGCGGGCAGAGCGCTTGTTTTTTCTGCCTTTTTTTCAGCAATCTGCGGAAAGAGGAGGAGGGCGGACAGCGCGCCGACGCTCATGACAAGGGAAAAGGCTTCAAACATGGTCTGGCCGCCATGGGCGGTGATCATGCCGGGAAGCACGGCGAACATGACGATGGCCAGCACGCCGAGCGCGATATTGACGATACCGAAAAGACGATGCGGATTTTCCGTGCGGCCGATCGACCCGTGGGTGACAGACAGCGCCGAACCTGTGCCGAAGCCGGCAATGCCATGCAGGATCAGCAGGCCGGCGAAACTCTCAGGAGAAACGGCAAGTCTCGATGCCATGAAAAAGGCAAGCGCGGACAGAATGAAGCCGCCACAGGCGACGATGCGGCGCTGAAGCCTGTTGAAGCGGGGGGCCAGAAGGGCGCTTGCAACAATGACGCCGACAAGAAAGGTTGTGACGATCAGCCCGGCCTCAGGCGCGGCCAGACCGTAATATTGCATCAATGCACCAATCCAGAGCGGTAGTGCCGCCATATCGATCATGCCGGTCATATGGCAAAGACTAAGGCCGACATGACCTTTAAAACTGTTCAATCTCGTCATTTTCACCTCCCGTTGTGAAAACTGCTGGCCATTGTCAAAAATTCTGGAGAACCACCGGCATGTCACGGACGCAAATGGCACCGTGACCGGCAGACGATATCGCCGGACGCTGATTGAAGGATGCAAAGGCCAGGCGACCGGTCAAAACCGGTATCCGTGCAAAACCCGCAGCCTTATCTTCAAAATCCTCCAGCTGCAGCCTCTGCCCTGACGGTCATGAGCGGCAGGTCACGCCGGACCCCTTGGCTCCTCCTGAGGGTCTGCGTGACAAAAAGCAATTTACCGTTCATCAACCGAACGATAAAACAGATTGTATTTATGTGTTTCATTGATGAAATTAATAGTATGGAAAAAGGAGGAGATCTCATGCGTCTTGATCGTTTCGATCTCAATCTTCTTGTGGTGCTGGATGCCTTGCTGGAAGAGCGCAATGTGACGCGGGCGAGCGAGCGGCTGCATATCGGTCAGTCCGCCACCAGCGCGGCGCTGTCACGGCTGAGGGATTATTTCGGCGACAGTCTTCTGGTGCAGGTTGGCCGCCGTATGGAACTGACACCGCTTGCCCAGAGCCTGACCGGGCCGGTGCGCGATGCGCTGATGCGCGCCCGCACGGCGATCTCGATTCGGCCGATCTTCGAACCCGCCTCCGTCAGCCGCAGTTTTTCCGTCTGCGTTTCCGATTATCTGGTGGATGTTCTTCTGGCGGAAGTGGTGCGGCGCGTGGCGCGCGCGGCCCCCGGCATCCGGCTGGATCTGCGCAAGACCCCGATCGACGTGCTGGAACGGTTTGAACGCGGCACGACTGATGTTCTGATCATGCCGCAACAATATGCCGACCGGCTTCAGCATCCCAAGATCAATATCTGGCAGGACGAGCATGTCTGCATGATGTGTGCAGATGCGGCGCGCAGCATGAGCGAATTGACGATGGATCACTATCTCGACAGGGGCCATATTTCCATCCGGCTCGGCGATGAGACAAGCCTCTCCTACGAGGAGTGGTTTCTGCCGCGCTATGGACGCCAGCGTCGGGTCGAAGGCACGATCGACCAGTTCAGCGCCGCCCCGCTTCTGGTGATGGGAACGGAGCGGATCGTCACCATGCATCGGCGCATGGCCGAAGAAATGGCCAAACGCTTTCCTGTCCGGCTGTTTCCAGCGCCTTTCGCCATCGAACCGCTCAAGGAATACATGGTCTGGCCGCGCTATCTCGACGAAGACCCGGCCCATCGCTGGCTGCGCGACATCATCCAGTCCGTGGCAACGGAGTATCAGGGCGAAACCGCAACCCATGCAGAAGACAGCCCGGCCGGTTCAACCTGAGCCGGACTGGCTGTCTCAGTCTGCGGTAAAGACATGAACCTCATCGTGGCTGGCGACGAAAAGCCTGCCATCGGCAAGCACCCAACCGCGGAACATGCCTGCCGTATTGTAGGGAGCGGCAATCGTGCCGTCAGCGGCAACGGCCACCAGTCCGGCGCCGATCCGGTGCGGAGCAAGATCGGTGAACACCACGTGATCGGATGCCTGTTTGAGATTTTCACCGAGATAGGCCATGCGGGCAGCAATCTCATGACCAACGGCATGGCGGATGAAAAATTCACCCTTGCCGGTGCCTGAAACGGCAACGACCCCATCACGGGCATAGGTACCGGCGCCGATGACGGCGGTGTCACCGATGCGCCCTTTGGGCTTGTTGTTGAAGCCTCCGGTCGAGGTGGCGGCGGCGAGATGGCCGTGGATGTCCAGCGCCACGGCCCCGACTGTGCCGTGTTTTTCGGCCTCGCTCGCCTTTGCCGAGGTTCCAGCTCGTTCATGGTCTTTCATGGCGATGAGGGCAGCCTTGCGCCGCTCTGTAGTGAAATAGTCCTGTTCGACCATGGCAAGGCCCTTGCGCCTGGCAAAATCATCGGCGGCAGCGCCGCCGAGCATCACGGTCTCACCGCTTTCCATCAGGGCACGGGCCGCACTCACCGGATTGCGGATATGGCGAACAAGTGCCACAGCACCGGCTTCGCCGGTGGACCCATCCATGATCGAGGCATCGAGTTCATGCTCGCCATCTGTATTCAGTGCGGCGCCATGGCCGGCGTTGAAATGGGGCGAATCCTCCATCACCCGCACGGCGGCTTCGACCGCATCGAGCGCTGACGCACCCTGCCGCAGCAAAGACCATCCGGCCTGGAGCGCGCGTTTCAGATCCTCGCGGGCTGCCTGCCATTCGGCCTCGCTCAGATCCTCCTTGTTCATCACGCCGCAACCGCCATGAATGGCCAGTGCTATCGTTCCGCTCATCGGTCTCTCCCGGTTATCGCAGCATGGTCGACATGGCCGACAGGCAATTGATCATCCTGACGGCGGCTTCCACCGTTGGCGTATCGAAGCTCAGCGTGTTGCCGCCGGTGCGTGTCATTGTCGGCCATTGGCAGAAGAGGTCGGCGAGCCGGGTGGATTGCGCCTCGATGGAAACGGAGATTGGCCCCTGAAGTATGAAAGGCCGACAGGCATGGCGATGTTTCAATGCCTTTTCCGCAGCCCTGCGGATGGCTTTGCATGCCTCTTCCGGCGACAGGCTGTTGCCGCAGATCGCCCCGCCTGCCGTCTTGGTCTCGACAAAGACGGTATCGGGAAAGAAGGCATGGTTTTCACCGGCGAAAATATCATCGCCGCTCGCCATCAGCACCGGCACACCGTATTCTCCGGCCAGCGCCCCGTAGATACCGGCCTCGCCAAGCTCCAGATCGTTCATAAAAATCCGCGAAAAGGCAAAGCTGTTGATGGTGTGGGCCAGAATGCCATAGCCTTGGCCGCGCGAGTGATAGCCGATCAGGAAGACGCCATCGACGCCATGCTCAACACCCGACATCATGCCGAGATAGCGCGGCTTGCCCTGAATGACGCGGGCGCGCGGATCAAGCCGGTCCGGCGGCATGTTGCGGAAGGAACCGTGGGAATCGTTGACGTAAACCTCCTCCGCGCCGCCATCGAAGGCTCCGGCAATCGCCGCATTGGCCTCTTCGGTCATCAGCAGGCGGGCGCGTTCATATTCGCCATTGCCGGGACGGGTCTGTTCGGGGTGATAGACGCCCGCTACCCCCTCAATATCCACCGAGATCAGGATTTTCATGCATGTGCTCCGCAAACATAAAACTCAGCGCCGGTCGATCTTCGGATCGATGGCGTCGCGCAGGCCGTCACCCAAAAGGTTGAAGGCGAGCACGGTGACGAAAATGGCAAGGCTGGGGAAGAGCGCCACATGCGGCGCGTTCATCATGTCGGCGCGGGCATCGTTGAGCATTGCCCCCCATTCCGGCGTCGGCGGCTGTGCGCCAAGACCGAGAAAGGACAGGCTCGCTGCCGTGATGATCGAGGTGCCGAGCCGCATGGTGAAATAGACGATGATCGAGGAAAAGGTTCCCGGCAGGATGTGGCGGGTGATGATGACAAAATCGGACGCGCCGACGCTTTTCACCGCCTCGATATAGGTCATGCGTTTCAGCATCAGCGTGCTGCCGCGCACCAGCCGGGCAAAGGCGGGCACGGAAAACACGGCAACGGCGGCCACGACATTGACGAGCGAACTGCCGAGAATGGCGACGATGCCAAGGGCAAGCAAAATGCCGGGAAAGGCAAAGAGCACATCGCAGATGCGCATGACGATGCGGTCCCACCAGCCTTCGTAATACCCGGCCAGCAGGCCGAGAAAGGTGCCGACAAGCCCGCCCACCGTCACCGACAGGATGCCGGTGGCCAGCGAGATTTGCGCGCCCATCAGGATGCGGCTGAAAATATCACGGCCGAGCGGATCGACGCCGAACCAGTGCGCCATGGAGGGCCCGGCATTGATCTGGTCGTAATCGAAATAGTTTTCCGCATCATACGGCACGATCCACGGGGCGAGCACGGCCAGCACCACGAGGAGGAGAATGAAGGCCAGCGCCGCCATGGCCACCGGCTGGCGCTTGAACTTGCGCCAGAATTCGCCAAAGGGGGTGCGAACGGCGGGTGAGACGACAGATGCAGCAGGGGAAACGGGAAGAGTGCTCATGACCGCCTCACGAATAACGGATGGTCGGGTTGATGATGCCGTAAAGCAGATCGACCAGCAGATTGATCAGGATGAATTCCAGCGAGAACATCAGCACCAGCGCCTGAATCACCGGATAATCGCGCGAGGTGACCGCATCGACCAGAAGACGCCCGACACCCGGCCAGTTGAACACCGCCTCGACGACAATGGAGCCGCCGAGCAGAAAGCCGAATTGCAGGCCCATCATGGTGACGATCGGGATGGCGGCATTGCGCAGGCAGTGCTTGGCAATGACGATGCGCTCGTTCAGCCCCTTGGCGCGGGCGGTGCGGACATAATCCTCCTGAATGACATCGACAAAGGCGGCACGGGTGAAGCGCGCCATGATCGAGGCAACAGCCGCGCCCAGCGTGATCGAGGGGAGAATGTAATGGCGCCAGCTATCGGCGCCCACGGTTGGCAGCCAGCCAAGCTCGACGGAAAACACCTGCATCAGCATCATCCCCAGTGCGAAAGCCGGGAAGGAAATGCCGGAGACGGCAAGCGTCATACCAAGCCTGTCCGGCCAACGGTTGCGCCAGACGGCGGAGACGATGCCGATGCCCATGCCGAAAATCACCGACCAGACCATGCTGGTCACGGTCAGGAGAAAGGTCGGCATGAAGCGTTCGCCGATTTCTTCCGCCACCGGCCTGTGGCTGACGATGGACGTGCCCAGATCGCCATGCAGCATCCGGCCGAAATAATGGATGAACTGTTCCGGCAGGGGCTTGTCCAGCCCCAGAGCGCTGCGCACCAGCGCCACCGTCTGCTCATCGGCATCCTGACCCGCAGCCATGCGCGCCGGATCGCCGGGCAGCATATGCACGAACAGGAACACCAGAACAGCGACGATCAAAAGCGTCGGTATCAGCCCGAAAAGGCGCTTCAGGAAATAATGAAACATGAAACCCAGGCAGTCCATAAGGGTTGAGAGAGGCTCCGGCGGCTATCGCCGGAGCCATGGAGCGTGGTGTTACTTCGAAACGGCAATCGTGCTTGCGTCGATATTGCCGTCCGGCATGACATAGACCCCCGACAGGCGCTTGGCCGAGGCGGAGATGTTTTCTTCCGTGACGAGCGGTGCCCAGGGCAGATCCTTCATGATCTGTTCCTGCGCTTCGGCGTAAAGCGTCTTCTTCTCGTCATCCTTGGTGGTTCTCATTGCCTTGGTGATCAACTCGTCCACCTTGGGATTGCTGTAATAGGCGGTGTTGTTGAGCTTCGGCGGCCAGGCTTCGGTGGCCAGAAGCGGGCGCAGCGCCCAGTCGGCTTCGCCGGTCGAAGACGACCAGCCCGCATAATACATGCGCACCCTTGCCGTCTTCGGATCGGGGGCGGACTGGACCCATTCGGTGCGCTGGCCGGGTTCCAGCGCCTGCAGCGTCACCTTGATGCCAACCTGTGCCAGCTGCTGTTGCAGGAACTGGATGGTCTTCTGCGCCGTGGTGGTGGTGTAGGCGCTCCACAGGGTGGACTCAAAGCCGTTCGGATAACCGGCTTCCTTCAATAGTTCCTTCGCCTTGGCTGGATTATACGGCCAGACCGGCATCTTGTGGGCATAGAGCACGCCTTCCGGCACAATGCCCTCGGCAGGTTTGGCAAAACCGCTGAAGGCCACTTTCGCCAGTGCGTCCTTGTTGATGGCGTAGTTGATCGCTTCGCGCACGCGCAGATCGTTGAACGGCTTTTGCAGCATGTTGAAGCTGACATAGCGCTCGATGATCGAAGGCGAAATGGTCACGGTGAGCTTGGTGTTCTGCTTCAGCGCATTGACCTGCTCATAAGGCAGCGGATAGGCGAAATCGGCTTCGCCGGTTTGCAGCATGGCCGCGCGGGTATTGTTGTCCGGCACGGGCTTCCAGATGATTTCATCGACCTTTGGATAGCCCTTCTTCCAGTAACCGTCGAATTTCTTCGCCTTGACGTAATCGGTCGGCTTCCAGTCTTCAAAGACGAAGGGGCCGGTTCCGACCGGATGGAAACCGATATCCTTGCCCCATTTGGCAAGAGCTGCAGGCGAGATCATCGCGGCGGAAGCATGCGCCAGCGAATTGATGAAGGGGCCGAAGGGCGCTTTCAGCGTGATGCGCACTTCATAAGGTGAAACGGCCTCGACCTTGTCGATCTGGTTGAACTGGTTGAAGCGGGCGAGCTTGTTGGCCGGATCGCGCACGCGGTCGAGATTGACCTTGACCGCTTCGGCGTTGAAATCCGTGCCGTCCTGGAATTTCACGCCCTCGCGCAGCTTGATCGTATAGACAAGGCCGTCATCGGAGACGGTGTAGCCCGTTGCCAGCACCGGCTGCACCTTCAGATCCTTGTCGAAACCGAACAGGCCTTCATAGAAGGATTTGGTCACGGCGGTGGTCAGCGTCGTGTTGGTGTTATAAGGATCGAGCGTTTCCGGCTGGCTGCTGAGCGCCAGCACGACGCTGGTTTCGGCAAAAGCCTCACCGGCCAGCAGCGACAGGGCGGCAACGCCTGCGGCAAAGGCCAGTTGGCGGGTCAATCTCATTGTCATTCGGGTTCCCCTTTGGTTTCAGTGAGAGATCAGGATGTGAAGACGCCGACCGGATGGCGGGCGACGAAATGACCGGGGCTGACCGCCTGCAGGGGAGCGACCAGCGGCTCATCGCCCAGACGGCGTATGGGGCTTGGCAGATCTTCCGGCGCAAAGCTGCGCTTCAAATGGCGGCGCTCGGGATCGGCCACCGGCACGGCGGCCATCAGCTTTTTCGTATAGGGATGCTGCGGATTTTCAAAAATGTCCCGGCGCGGGCCGATCTCGACGATCTGGCCGAGATACATCACCGCGACTCGATGGCTGATGCGCTCCACCACCGCCATGTCATGCGAGATGAACAGATAGGCAATGCCAAGCTCGCGCTGCAATTCCATCAACAGATTGACGATCTGCGCCTGGATCGAGACATCGAGCGCCGAGACCGATTCATCGGCAATCACCACTTTCGGGTTGAGCGCCAAAGCCCGCGCTATGGCGATGCGCTGGCGCTGGCCGCCGGAAAATTCATGCGGATAGCGCCCGGCATGGGCGGGTGTCAGCCCGACCCGCTGCAACAGCCAGTCAACCCGCTCGCGGGCTTCCGCCCCCTTGGCAAGACCATGAATCATCAGAGGCTCCATGATCGAAAAGCCGACCGTCAGCCGCGGATCGAGCGAGGCGAAGGGGTCCTGAAACACCATCTGGATGTCGCGGCGCAGGCTTTGCACC
Source organism: Allorhizobium sonneratiae (assembly GCF_023700755.1). GTDB lineage: Bacteria > Pseudomonadota > Alphaproteobacteria > Rhizobiales > Rhizobiaceae > Allorhizobium > Allorhizobium sonneratiae. Next base: position 57,241 of record NZ_JAMKOJ010000010.1, read on the forward strand.
TCGCTTTTCGGCAGGGTGAGAATGTTGCGGCCGCCGAAATCGACCACGCCGCTCTGGCTTTCCACCAGCCTCAGCAGCGAGCGCCCGGTGGTGGATTTGCCGCAGCCGGATTCGCCGACCAGCGCCAGCGTTTCCCCCGCGCGCAGCTCGAAGCTGACCTTTTCCACCGCATGCACCATGCGCTCGACCCGGTTGAACAGGCCGCCACGCACGGGAAAGCGGGTCACGAGATCCTTGACCGTCAAAAGCGGGGCCTCTTCCGGCTTCGGGCCGGGCTGATCCTGAACGGTTGTGGCAACACCGTCTTCCGGCGTCAAAAGGTCGAAGGCGCGCGGGGCATCGCTGCCAGCCATCGCGCCGAGACGGGGAACCGCAGACAGAAGCGCCTTCGTATAGGCATGGGCAGGCGCGGTAAAAATCTGCCGGGACGGTGCCTGCTCGACCGGATCGCCGCGGCGCATGACCAGAACCCGGTCAGCCACTTCCGCCACCACACCCATGTCATGGGTGATGAAGAGGACGCCCATCTTCATCTCCTCCTGCAATTGCCGGATGAGGGTGAGGATCTGCGCCTGCACGGTCACATCGAGTGCCGTGGTCGGCTCGTCGGCAATCAGCAGGGCCGGACGGCAGGCGAGCGCCATGGCGATCATCACGCGCTGGCGCATGCCGCCGGAAAGCTGATGCGGGAAGCGGGTCATGATCTGGCGGGCTTCGGGAATGCGCACCAGATCGAGCATGCGCAGCGCTTCCGCTCTTGCCGCAGCGCCCGTCATGCCCTGATGGAGGCTGAGCGTTTCGGCAATCTGGTCGCCTGCGGTGAAGACCGGGTTGAGCGAGGTCATCGGCTCCTGAAAGATCATGGCGATTTCCGCGCCGCGAATGGCGCGCATGGTCTGGCCGTCGGCCCGAGCCAGATCGATCACCGTGCCATTCCGGCGGGCAAACAGCATGGAGCCGTTGTCGATGCGCCCGCCGCCATGCTCGATCAGCCGCATCAGCGCCAAGGACGTCACCGATTTGCCGGAGCCGGATTCACCGACAATGGCCAGCGTTTCGCCATGGCCGAGGCTGAAGGACAGATCACGCACCGCGACCATGCGGCCAGCCTCACCGGCAAAGGACACGGTCAGGCCATCCACGCGGAGCGTGTCGGCGTCCTTGAGCGGGGAGGCGGCCAGAAGCGAAGCGGAAGCAGATGTCATCGGAGAAAGGCTCGACGGTCAGGAGGGATCGGAAGAGGGGGCGGTCTGTGTCGCGTCCCTACGGGGGGAGGCAGCATGCCCGCCATGCAGATAGGGCAACACCGTTTCGGCCAGTTCGGATGCGGCCTGCATCGAGCGGCCGGAAGCCTGGGCAACGGCCACCGTCAACGCCTCGATCAGCGTGACGATGCTTGCTTCACAGGTGGCGAAATAAGCGCTTTCCACATGGGCAAAGAGCGCCATGTCGGCTTCGGCCATCAACGGCGAGCTGGCATTGTCGGTCAGCGCCAGCACGCTTGCCCCGGCGAGCCGCATCCGCCGGGCAAGCCTGATGCTTTCAGCCATATAGCGGGGAAAGGTGATGGCGATCACCAGATCGCCCGGCCTGACGGCGTGCATGGAGCGGGCCGCATAGGAGGCACCTTCGATACTGGATAAAAGCCGCACATCCTCGCAGAACAGATTGAGTCGCCGCTCCAGAAGCCCGCCATGCCAGGCGCTGGCGCCATAGCCGAGAATATGAATGCGCGGGGCGGTGAGAATCCGGCTGACCGCCGCCTCGATTTCCGCAGGATTATGGCTGGCGCGGGTTTTTTCCGCATTTGCCGCAACCGAAAGCAGGGTTTCGGCAAAGACCTCATCGGCGCGCAGGGTTTCAAGCGGCCGCGATTTCAGCTTTTCCACCGGCGCAAGCGTCGCCTCATAGCCCAGGACCAGATCGGCGCGAAACTGCGCATAGCCGTCAAAACCCAGCGCCCGGGCAAAGCGGTTGATCGTCGGCACGGAAACACCGAGGATTTCGGCAAGTTCCTCCACCCGCATCGCCGCCACCTTGAGCGGGTGATCCAGCACGTAATCGGCCACCTGCCGATGGGCAGGCGAGAGGCTGGAATGGGCAATGCGCTGCGCCAGCGTCAAAGGATCCTGATCTTGTGCCCTGTCTTTGATCTTGTCCACGCCTGTTCCCTTGTTATTACGGTGCGTGAAATTTTTTTATCATGCACACACGAGAGCAAATATTTTACGATCAATCAAGAGGCTTTTTCTCGTTCCGCACGCTTTTACCAGTCTGACGTGTCTATGCCCCTTGCCCTTGCTGCGCGACAATCTATGTCAGTCAGAATGGTGAAGGGGGGATGCATGACGTCGAAATGGGCATGGTGGCTGTCGCAGATCGTTCGGCGGATCTGGTTTCGGGCAACGTTGTTTTCGATACTGGCTGTTTTGACTGCTCTGCTGGCAATCTTCATTTCACCATGGATTCCGGCAAGACTGCCCGGACAGATCGGTGCGGATGCCGTCGACAAGATCCTCGGCATCATCGCCACCAGCATGCTGACGGTCACCACCTTTTCGCTCAACACCATGGTCTCGGCCTATACGGCAGCCTCCAGCAATGTCACGCCGCGCGCGACCCGGCTGGTGATGGAAGACAGCACGACGCAAAACGTGCTTGCGACATTTCTCGGCTCCTTTCTCTTCAGCCTGGTCGGCATTATCATGCTGACGACAGGCGCCTATGGCGAGCAGGGGCGGCTGGTGCTGTTTGTCGTCACCATTGGCGTCGTCATCCTGATCGTGGTGACGCTGCTGCGCTGGATCGATCATCTGTCGCGGCTTGGCCGGGTGACGGAAACCACCGAGCGGGTGGAACGGGCGGCGATTGCGGCGGTCAACACCGTCAAGGCCTCGCCCTGTCTCGGCGGCCATCCTCTGACAGCACCGGATCGCTGGACCGTCGCGCCGAACGCGCCTGTCTTCTCCGATACGATCGGTTATGTCCAGCATGTCGATGCGGCGGCCCTGTCGCGGATTGCCGACAGGCACGAGATCGAGATCGCCGTGTTTGCCCTTGCCGGAACGCTTGTCTCGCCGGATGAGCCGCTCGCCTATACCAGCGGCCCGGTGGACGAGGATTGTCAGAACGCGATTACCTCCGCCTTCACCATTGGCGATACGCGCTCTTTCGATCAGGACCCGCGCTTTGGTGCGTCGGTGCTGACCGAGATCGCCTCGCGGGCGCTGTCTCCGGCGGTCAACGATCCGGGCACCGCCATCGATGTGATTTCACGCGCCATGCGTATTCTGGCCGCCTGGAACGCACCCATGGAGAAAGAGGCGGACGAGGTTCTGCATCCGCGTCTTCATGTCATGTCCATAGCGCTTGACGATCTGTTCGACGATCTTTTCACCCCGATTGCCCGCGATGGCGCCGGACTGGTGGAGGTGGCACTGAGATTGCAAAAAGCCTTTTGCGCTCTTGCCCGTTTCGATGGGCCGGGCTTTTACGACAATGCCTGTCGTCATGCTGCGGAAGCGCTGGCCAGGGCAGAGATGGACCTGACGATCGATGCCGATAAGCAGCGGTTGCGCAAGGCTGCCGCTGATGTCGGACGCTGACAAGACTTTGGAGCGGCGCAGGGATGTATGGAAAAGCCCGCGACGGTTGTGGCGGCTGAGGATCAAATGCTTATAGTCTGGCAAGAAGGGGCCTTGGGTCAAACCGCGGCTCTTGACGATGGAGGATATACCGTATGACCTATCAACCCGATCCCGCCCGTTACGATGCGGCCATCTTTCGCCGCACCGGCAAGAGCGGTCTGAAGCTGCCGGCGCTCTCGCTTGGCCTGTGGCACAATTTCGGCGATACGATGCCGCTTGAAACGCAGAAATCCATGCTGTTCAAGGCCTTCGATCTGGGCATTACCCATTTCGATATCGCCAACAATTACGGCCCGCCGCCCGGCTCCGCCGAGATCAATTTCGGTCGGGTGCTGAAACAGGAATTTGCCGCCTATCGCGATGAGCTGATCCTGTCCACCAAGGCAGGCTGGGATATGTGGCCCGGGCCCTACGGGCGCGGTGGCGGTTCGCGTAAAGCGCTGCTGTCCAGTCTCGACCAGAGCCTGTCGCGCCTTGGGCTCGACTATGTCGATATCTTCTATTCACACCGTTTCGATGCCGAAACACCGCTGGAGGAAACCGCCGATGCGCTGGCTTCTGCCGTGCGGCAGGGCAAGGCGCTTTATGTCGGCATTTCCTCCTATTCGGGCAACAAGACGCGGGAGATGGCGGCCCTTTTGAACGAGCGCAAGGTGCCGCTCTTCATCAACCAGCCGTCCTATAATCTCTTCAACCGCTGGGTGGAAAAAGACCTTCTGGCCGCCTGCGACGAGGTCGGCTCCGGGGTCATCGCCTTCACCCCTCTGGCGCAGGGCCTGCTCACCAACAAATATCTGAACGGCGTGCCGGAGGATGCCCGCGTCAACCGTCCGGGCGGGCAGGCGCTCAGGCCGGAACATCTGAAGGAAGAGAATATCGAAAGGGCGCGGCAGCTGGCAAAGATTGCCGAGCGGCGCGGCCAGTCGCTGGCGCAGATGGCCATTGCCTGGGTTCTGCGTGACCCGCGCGTCACCTCTGCCCTGATCGGTGCAAGCTCGGCCAGGCAGGTGGAGGAAAATGTCGCCGCCCTGAAAAATCTCAGTTTCAGTCCTGAGGAACTGGCGGAGATCGACCGTTACGCCGTGGAAGGCGGCGTCAATCTCTGGGAAAAACCCTCGCACGAGGAACTGGTCTGATCACATTGTCGGGTTCAGGGGAACATGCCTGAACCCGGCAGGCCTGATCATGCGGGAACCGGGCCTGTGCTCTGCCGGACAATCAGCTCAACATCGATCAGCTCAACCGGGGTCTGGGGCAGGGATAGGGATACCGGCTCGTCTTCGATGAGGGTGAGCAGGGTTCTGGCGGCGCGTCGTCCCAGTTCCGGGCGGTTTTGCCGGATGGTGGTGAGCGAAGGAATATAGAATTCCGACAGTTCGATATCGTCGAAGCCGACCACGGAGATATCGTCCGGCACGCGTAGGCCAGCGGCATTGAGACCGGAAATCAGCCCATAGGCTATCTGGTCGGAGGCGCAGAACACCGCCGTTGGCCTGTCCTTCATCGCCACGATTTTCGCCGCCGACGCATAGCCGGAACTGAGAGAAAAATCGCCGCGGATGATCCACTCCTCGCGGGTCTCGAGATTGAGCCTTGCCCGTTCCGCCACCATGCCCTGACGCCGGGCAAGTGTGAGCACATTGCCGGCGGGCCCGGTGATATGGGCAATCTTGCGGTGCCCGAGATCGTAAAGATGGCGGATGGCGAGTTCGGCGCCGCGCAGATTGTCGCTGCGCACCGAGGGAAAGGGCATGCCATCAATCCATTCGCAGGCAAAGACGACATGATGGCTGCTTTTGCTGTCCACCAGCCGCGTGACGTCTCCGGCAGTGAGCTGCCCATCGAGAACGATCATGCCGTCGATGCGCGCATCGAGAAAATAATCGGTCAAAGTCCGTCCGCTGGCGGCACTGTCCATGGTATCGGCGATCAGCACGGAAAAATCCGTATGGGCAAAGGCCGCACCAATCCCGGCGAGAATCTGTGAGAAGAACGGGTTTCCCAGATTGGGCACCAGGATCAGCACCGCGCCCGCCCGCTGTTTTCGCAGATTGCGCGCCGCCTGATTGACCCGGTAGCCGGTGTCGCGAATGGCATCGAAAACGGCGATGCGGGTCGCCTCCGCCAGAAGTTCGGGATTGGTCAGCGCCCGGCTGACGGTTGCCGTCGACACGCCTGCCCGTTGGGCGACATCGCGGATTTTCACGGTTTTCTGCTCCATTCGCCCCGGTATTTCACTTTTTACGTTTTGCTGGTTAATCGTCTTGACTCTCGCGTGTGCCTCTGAAATGTTGCATGTAATCGATTTCAAATCCAGCATTTGTTTTGCGCAGCAAAATGTAATCGATTTCATGGCGGGGAGGCTATGAAACTGCGCCGATAAAACGGCTCCATGGGAGGAAAAAATGAAGGCATTCATGACGATGATGGCCGCATCCGTTGCGCTCACGATGGGCGCGGCAACGGCATCGGCGACCGATCTTGAAGTGACGCATTGGTGGACATCCGGCGGCGAAGCCGCAGCCGTGAAGGTGCTGGCCAAGGCGTTCGATGCCACCGGCAATCACTGGGTGGATGGCGCCATTGCCGGCTCCGGCGGCACGGCCCGGCCGATCATGATCAGCCGCATCACCGGCGGCGACCCGATGGGCGCCACCCAGTTCAACCATGGCCGTCAGGCCGAAGAGCTGATCGATGCCGGGCTGATGCGCGATCTGGAAAGCGTGGCCGAAAAGGATCACTGGCGCCAGATCATCCGGCCAAAGAGCCTGCTGGACAGCTGCACCTACAAGGGCAAGATCTACTGCGTGCCGGTGAATATCCATTCCAACCAGTGGCTCTGGCTGTCGAAGGCTGCCTTTGACAAGGCAGGCGTGGCCATGCCGAAAACCTGGGATGATTTTGTCGCTGCCGGTCCGGCGCTGAGAAAGGCAGGCCTTCAACCTTTGGCTCTCGGCGGCCAGCCCTGGCAGACAGTGCTGCTTTTCGACGATCTGGTGCTGGGGGTTGGCGGCAAGGATCTTTACATGAAGGTCTATAAGGACAAGGACGCCAAGGTTGCCGCAGGCCCGGACATGGCCAAGATTTTCGCCGCCGCCGATGAAGCGCGCAAGCTGGCCAAGGGCAGCGACGTGCAGGACTGGAACCAGGCGACCAATATGGTGATCACCGGAAAGGCCGGGGGACAGATGATGGGCGACTGGGCCCAGGGTGAGTTCCAACTGGCGGGTCAGGTGGCCGGCAAGGATTACGTGTGCCTGCCGGGTCTTGGCATGAACGACTATATTACCACCAATGGCGATGCCTTCTATTTCCCCAAGCTGAGCGACAAGGCCAAATCGAAGGCACAGGAAGTTCTGGCCGAAACCATTCTCGATCCGAAGACGCAAGTGGCCTTCAATCTGAAAAAAGGCTCGTTGCCGGTACGTGGCGATGTCGATCTCAACGCCGCCAATGAATGTATGAAGAAGGGCCTTGCCATTCTCGACAAGGGCCATGTTCTGCCCAGCGTCGAGCAGCTTATCTCCGCCGATACGCAAAAGCAGAAGGAAGACCTCTTCTCGCAATTCTTCGCCAATATGTCGATGACGCCCGAGGCCGCCCAGAAACGTTTCGCCGAGATCATCTCCACAGCGGACTGATGGCATCGTGACGGCAAAAGAGACCGGCACGGCATGTGAATGCCGGTCTCCCATGGCCAGACAAGAGAGATTTCCCATGACCGATGATGCTTATGCGCGCCGGCCAAGCCGCCTGCTGCGCAATCTCAACGCCAAAGTCGCCTCAATCCCGATGGTCCTGACGGCCCTGGTGGTGTTTTTCGGCGGCACGATCTGGACGATCGTTTACTCTTTCACCAATTCCAAGCTGCTGCCCCGGCTGAAATGGGTGGGGCTGGATCAGTATGAAAGGCTGTGGTCGACGCCGCGCTGGATCGTGTCCATTGAAAATCTGGCGATCTACGGCATTCTCTCGCTGATTTTCAGCCTGGCCATCGGCTTTGTTCTGGCCGCCTTCATGGACCAGAAGATCCGCTTTGAAAACACGTTCCGCACGATCTTTCTCTATCCCTTCGCGCTCTCCTTCATCGTCACCGGTCTTGTCTGGCAATGGCTGCTCAATCCCGATTTCGGCGTGCAATCGGTGGTGCGGTCGCTGGGCTGGACCAGTTTCACCTTCAACCCGCTCTATAACCAGTCGCTGGTGATTTACGGCATTCTGATTGCAGCACTCTGGCAGGGCACGGGGCTGGTCATGTGCCTGATGCTGGCGGGCCTGCGCGGCATTGACGAGGATATCTGGAAAGCGGCGCGGGTGGACGGGATTCCGATGTGGAAGACCTACCTCTACGTCGTCATTCCGATGATGCGGCCGGTCTTCGTCACCACGCTGGTCATCATCGCCAGCGGCATCGTCAAGGTCTACGACCTCGTCGTCGCGCAGACCAGCGGTGGCCCGGGCATCGCCTCGGAAGTCCCGGCAAAATATGTCTATGACTATATGTTTCAGGCGCAAAATCTGGGGCAGGGCTTTGCCGCCTCGACCATGATGCTGCTGACCATCGCCATCGTCATCATTCCCTGGGCTTTTCTGGAATTCGGAGGCCGCAAACATGGCTGATATTTACGCCTCACACCCCGCAACAACAGCAGAGCGACCGAAACCCGCGACAGACAAGAAAAGCGTGCAGGATTTTGCCGCCGGTCCGCGCGGGCGCAAGCCGAAACACCTGTTTTCCACCCGCAATATCGTGGTTTACGGCACGCTCACCGTCATGGCCATCTATTACCTCATTCCGCTTTACGTGATGGTGGTGACCTCGCTGAAGGACATGGCGGAAATCCGTCTCGGCAATATCTTCTCGCTGCCGCAGCATGTGACCTTTCACCCCTGGGTGAAGGCCTGGGCTCAAGCCTGCACCGGGCTGAATTGCGATGGACTGTCGCGCGGCTTCTGGAATTCGGTGCGCATCACCATTCCCTCGGTGGTGCTCTCCATCGCCATTGCCTCGGTCAATGGCTATGCGCTGGCCAACTGGCGCTACAAGGGGGCGGAAATCTTCTTCACCATCCTGATCATCGGTGCCTTCATTCCCTATCAGGTCATGCTGTATCCGATGGTGATCATTCTGCGCGAAATGGGCATTTACGGCACGCTGACGGGGCTGGTTATCGTGCACACCATTTTCGGCATGCCGATCCTGACGCTGCTGTTTCGCAATTATTTCAGCGCCCTGCCGGAAGAACTGTTCAAGGCGGCGCGCATCGACGGCGCAGGCTTCTGGCAGATCTATTTCAGGATCATGGCGCCGATGTCGATGCCGATCTTCGTGGTGGCGATGATCATCCAGATCACCGGCATCTGGAACGACTTCCTCTTCGGCGTCGTCTTCACCCGCCCCGAATATTACCCGATGACGGTGCAGCTCAACAATATCGTCAATTCGGTTCAGGGAGTGAAGGAATACAACGTCAACATGGCGGCCACCATTCTGACGGGCGCCGTTCCCCTCATCATCTATTTCATTTCCGGCAGGCTGTTCGTGCGCGGCATCGCGGCGGGCGCCGTCAAGGGGTAAGTCATGTCTTACAGTGTTTCGATCAACAATCTGTCCTTGAGTTTCGGCGCGGTCCATGTGCTGAAAAACCTCAATCTCGAAATTGAAAACGGCGAATTTCTCGTGCTTCTCGGCTCGTCAGGCTGCGGAAAATCGACGCTTTTGAACTGCATCGCCGGTCTTCTCGACATCACCGAGGGTCAGATTTTCATCAATCAGCGCAATGTCACCTGGGCGGAGCCGAAAGATCGCGGCATCGGCATGGTGTTTCAATCCTATGCGCTGTATCCGCAGATGTCGGTGGAGGGCAATCTCTCCTTCGGGCTGAAAGTGGCCGGGCTGGGACAGGACGAAATCCGCAAACGGGTGTCGCGCGCTGCCGAAATCCTGCAGATCGAGGCGCTGCTGAACCGCAAGCCTGCCGCACTCTCCGGCGGTCAGCGTCAGCGTGTCGCCATTGGCCGGGCGCTGGTGCGCGATGTCGATGTCTTCCTGTTCGACGAACCGCTCTCCAATCTCGACGCCAAGTTGCGCGCCGATCTGCGTGTCGAGATCAAGCGGCTGCATCAATCGCTGAAAAACACGATGATCTATGTCACCCATGATCAGGTGGAGGCGATGACGCTGGCCGACCGCATCGCGGTGATGAAGGGCGGCGTGATCCAGCAATTGTCGAGCCCGGCAGAGATCTACAATCAGCCGGCCAACAAATATGTCGCCGATTTCATCGGTTCGCCCTCGATGAATTTTGTTGATGGGGTGGTTTCGGCCTCATCGCACAGCTTTCATGTGCCGGGCGAAGAGATTGCCCTTACCGGCTATGAATTTTCTCAAACCCCGCGAGACGGCAAGGCGTGGTTCGGCATTCGTCCCGAACATGTCGTCTCCGGCGAAGCGGCAACAGCCCTGCCATTTCATCAGGAGGTCGCCGTCGAAATCGTCGAGCCGATGGGGGCCGACACGCTGGTCTGGACCACGCTGTTCAACCAGCCCTTCCGTTTTCGCATGGATGGCCAGGCGGCCATCGGCTCTGGAGACCGTGTGGTGATCGGCTTTGACCCGGCCCGCGCATCGCTTTTCGACCAGAGCAGCGAAGTCAGACTTTAACCTCTAAAAACCACAGGATCCCGTTATGAGCATTTCCTTTCAGCTTTATTCCGCCCGCGATTTTACCCCATGGACCAAGGTGCTGGATACACTATCCAGCCTTGGCTACGCCCATGTGGAAGGCTTTGGCGGCGTCTATGCCGATCCGGCGCAATTTGCCGCCGATCTTGCCGCGCGCGGGCTTTCCATGCCGTCCGGACATTTTTCCATCGACATGCTGGAAAATGATTTCGCCAAGGCGCTGGAGATCGCCCGCGCCTTTTCCATGACGAAAATCTATTGCCCCTATCTGATGCCGGAAAACCGCCCGACCGATCTTGGCGGCTGGAGAGATTTTGCTGCACGCCTTGCCCGCGTCAACGAAAAGCTCAAAGCCGAAGGCTATGCGTTTGGTTGGCACAATCATGATTTCGAGCTGCGTCCGCTGGCCGATGGCTCGGTTCCGCTGGCCATCCTGCTTGACGCAGCGCCGGAGATCGGCTGGGAGGCCGATATTGCCTGGGTGGTGCGCGGCGGCGCTGATCCGCTCGACTGGGTGAAGCGTTATGGTCCCCGCATCACCGCCGCCCATGTCAAGGACATAGCACCCGCCGGAGAATGCGCCGACGAGGATGGCTGGGCGGATGTCGGCCATGGCGTCATCGACTGGAAAACCATCACGGCCGCGCTCAAATCCGCCGGCTGCGATCTCTTCATCATGGAACATGACAAACCGAAGGATGCGGAACGTTTCGCCAGCCGCTCCATCGCTGCATTCAAGAGCTTTTGAGGGAATGACGATCATGAGCAAGACATTGGGCGTCGGCATTATCGGCTGCGGCAATATTTCAAAGGCCTATATGCGGCTTTCGCCGCTGTTCAAGGGCATCGAGGTGCGCGGCTGCGCCGACATGCTGCCGGAGGCGGCAACCGCACGGGCGGAAGAATTCGGGTTGAAGGCGATGAGCGTCGAGGAACTTCTGGCCTCCGACGAGATCGACATCGTCGTCAACCTGACCATTCCCGCCGCCCATTTTGCCATCTCGCAACAGGCGCTTGAGGCGGGCAAGCATGTCTATTCGGAAAAGCCCTTCGTGCTGTCGCTCGAAGAGGGCCGCAGGCTGAAAGCGCTGGCCGATCAAAAAGGCCTGCGGGTCGGCTCCGCCCCCGATACCTTCCTTGGCGGTGCACATCAACTCGCTCGGCATCTCATCGACACTGGCGCGGTGGGTGAGATCACCTCCGGCACCTGCTTCGTCCAGAGCCCGGGCATGGAAATGTGGCATCCCAACCCGGACTTCTTCTTCAAGCCGGGCGGCGGGCCGGTGCTCGATCTCGGCCCCTATTACATCTCCAATCTGGTGCAATTGCTGGGGCCGGTGAAGCGGGTAGGCTCGATGGGCCGGATCGTGTCGCAGACACGCACCATCACCTCTCAGCCCCGGTTTGGCGAAACGATCACCGTCGAGACGCCGACGACCATTCACTCCCTGCTCGAATTTCATTCCGGCGCAACCATTGCCTATGTGACAAGCTGGGATGTCTGGCAGCATGGTCATTCCAATATGGAGCTTTACGGTCGCGAAGGCAGCCTTCATGTGCCGGACCCGAATTTCTTCGGCGGCGAAGTGCGCATGACCCGCAAGAAAGCCTTTTATAACGGCACGCCCGCCTGGGATCATCCCTTTGCCCGCGTCAATGACGGCGAGCAGGCCAATTACCGCACCGCAGGCCTTGCCGACATGGCGGTGGCGATCGGGGAAGGGCGGGAACAACGCTGCTCGCTCGATTTTGCCCTGCATGTGGTCGATGTGATGACCTCCATTCTCACCTCGGTCGAGACCGGCCGTTTTATCGATATGAGCACGACCTGCGCGCGTCCGGCAGCGCTCGACCCGCAGGCGGCGGCAGCCCTGCTCGTTTGAGCAGGCTCCTGCCTCAATCAAAGCCGGAGGAACACAATATGGCAAAGACAATGAAGGGCCCGGCGCTTTTTCTGGCGCAGTTCGCAGGCGATGCGGCGCCTTATAATTCGCTGAAAACCATCGCCAAATGGGCGGCGGATCTCGGCTATAAGGGCGTGCAGATCCCGACCATCGACAGCCGCCTGTTCGATCTCGACAAGGCTGCCGACAGCAAGACCTATTGCGACGAGATCAAGGGAACGCTGGCCGATGCAGGCGTGGAGGTGACAGAGCTTTCCACCCATCTTCAGGGCCAGCTTGTGGCCGTGCATCCGGCCTATGATCTTGCCTTCGACGCTTTTGCGCCGGAGGCTCTGCGCAACAACCCGAAGGCGCGGCAGGAATGGGCGGTCGACCAGATGATCAAAACGGCGAAAGCCAGCCGCAATCTGGGTCTTGATGTGTCGGTCAGCTTTTCCGGCTCGCTGCTCTTTCCCTATCTCTATCCCTGGCCGCAGCGTCCTGCCGGGCTGATCGAGGAAGGTTTTGCCGAGCTGGGCCGCCGCTGGAAACCGATCCTTGATGTCTATGAAGAGCATGGCGTCGATATCGCCTATGAGCTGCATCCGGGCGAGGACCTGTTCGACGGTGCGACCTTCGAGATGTTTCTCGATCAGGTCGGCCAGCATGGCCGCGCAAGGATCAATTACGATCCGAGCCATTTCGTGCTGCAACAGCTCGATTATCTCGCCTTTATCGATATTTACCACGAGCGGATTTCGGCCTTCCATGTCAAGGACGCCGAATTCAACCCGGATGGGCGACAGGGCGTTTATTCCGGTTATCAAGGCTGGGTCAACCGGGCAGGGCGCTTCCGCTCGCTCGGTGACGGGCAGGTGGATTTCAGCGGCATTTTCTCAAAACTCGCCCAATATGGCTATGACAGCTGGGCGGTGCTGGAATGGGAATGCTGCCTGAAATCGCCGGAGCAGGGCGCAGCCGAAGGCGCGCCCTTTATCGCCAGCCACATCATCGAAGTGACGGACAAGGCCTTCGACGACTTCGCCGGTGGCGCAAGCGACCGCGCCGCCATTCGCACCATGCTGGGGATCGGATCATGAAACGTTTGAAACTCGGCATGGTCGGCGGCGGTCAGGGGGCTTTTATCGGAGGCGTGCATCGCATGGCCGCAGCACTCGACGGGCAATGGGATTTCGTCGCTGGCGCCTTGAGCTCCAATCCCGAACGGGCCAAAGCCTCCGGCGAGGAGCTTGGCCTTGCGGGCGAGCGCATCTATACCTCTTATGAAGAGATGGCCAAGGCCGAAGCCGCCCGCCCGGACGGCATCGACGCCGTTGCCATCGTCACGCCGAACCATATGCATGCAGGCCCGGCGATTGCCTTTCTGAACGCCGGTATCCATGTCATCTGCGACAAACCGCTCGCCTCGACCATGGAAGAGGCGGAGGCGATGGCAAAAGCCGTGCGTGACAGCGGCAAACTGTTCATTCTCACCCATAATTACAGCGGTTATCCTCTGATGCGCCAGGCACGTGAGATGGTGGCCCGTGGTGATCTCGGCAAAATCCGGGTGGTGCAGGTGGAATATCCGCAGGACTGGCTGACAGAAGCGGTCAGCAACAAGCAGGCGGACTGGCGCACCGATCCCCAACGTTCCGGGGCTGGCGGCTGTGTCGGCGATATCGGCACCCATGCCTTTCATCTGGCAAGCTATGTCACCGGTCTTCAAACGGAAAGCCTGTCTGCCGATGTGTCAACCTTTGTGACCGGGCGACAGGTGGATGACAATATCCATGTCCTGCTGCGCTTTTCCGGCGGCGCGAGGGGCATGCTCTGGGCCAGTCAGGTCGCACCCGGCCATGAAAACGGCTTGCGGCTGAGGATTTATGGCGAAAAGGCCAGCCTCGAATGGGCGCAGGCCGAGCCGAACCAGATGCACTATGCCGTCTTTGGCCATCCGGTGCAGCGCCTGACCCGCGGCGGTGCGGGCGCAACCGCAGCCGCAAGCCGGGTCACCCGCATTCCCGCCGGCCACCCGGAAGGCTATCTCGAAGCCTTCGCCACGCTCTACCGGGAGGCGGCAAGCCTGATCCGCCATGCGGATCATGGGGTGCCCTTGCCGGACGGTGTGGAAACGCCGGGTCTCGAGGACGGATTGAACGGCATGAAATTCATCGCCGCCTGCCTTGCCTCATCGGCAAAGGATGCGGCGTGGATTGCGTTTTAACGGCTGACCGGCAATCCAGTTTTCATGACGGCATTGCTGCAATTGCCGACGTTGCAGACACCGTAAACTCTCTTTTCTGCGACGTCGCAAAGACCAGGAAAACAAGTGTCGCGTCCATTGGAATGTCGCGACACGAATTTTTCTCTTGAGGCGGACCCTGCGTTATAATCGATACCGCCCTGTACGAAGACATAGCATTATATATAGAATTTGCATAAGACACATTATGGAACTAGAAATCATAACAAACTGGAGGACAATGCTCTAAGGGGCAAACTCGGCCAGCAGGCCGCTATAGGCTTTGGCGACCGGCGATGCATAGGCACCGCCCTTGGCGGTTTTGAGCCCCAGTGCTACCAGCGCTTCCGCCTGCTTCACCGCGGCTGCAACGCCATCAATGATCGGCAAGGCAAAATCGCGCCGAAGTTCCAGCGTCAGATCGGCCATGCCCGCACAGCCGAGAATGATGGCTTCTGCCCGGTCTTCGGTCATGGCACGGGCGATTTCTGCGCGAAGCCGTGTCCTTGCGTTGGAACCCGGTTCCTCCAGGGACAGAACCGGAATATCGGCGGCGCGCACCCGCACCCGGCCGGAAAAGCCATAACGGCAAACCAGCGCCTCAAGTGGCAGGCGCGAACGCTCCATTGTGGTGACGATACTGATCCGCTGGGCGATGAAAGAGGCAGCCGCAAGGGCGGCCTCGCAGATGCCGATCACCGGAATATCCGCCAGTGCGCGCGCGGCATCGAGCCCGGTATCATCGAAACAGCCGATAATGGCGGCCTCTGCCCCCCGGCCCTGCCCTTTGGCAATTTCCTTCAGCAGGCCCGGAACCGCCAGCGCCTCGTCATAATAGCCTTCGATGGAAGCCGGACCCATAATCGAGGTAACGGCGTCGATCACGGTGGACGGGTTGCACACCCGTCTGGCCGCGTCCCCCATCTTGTCCGTCATGCTGGCTGTGGTGTTGGGGTTGACGATCAGAAGCTTCATGCGTCTTAGCCTTGGGCGCGTCGCCGGTTGGTGCGGGCAATCAGCGCCAGCGCCACCAGAATGATCAGGAAAGAAAACAACGTGGTCAGCGTGCCCAGCGCATAAAGAACCGGTGTCGTGACATTGGTGGTCATGCCGTAGATTTCGAGTGGCAGCGTATTGAATGTGCCTGCCGTCATCAGCGTGCGGGCAAATTCGTCATAGGACAGCGTGAAGCCGAACAGGCCGACGCCGATCAGGCTTGGTAGGATCATCGGCAGCACCACATAGCGAAAGCTCTGCCAGGAACTGGCGCCGAGATCGCGGGCGGCCTCTTCATAGGCGGGCGAAAATCGATTGAAGATTGCCAGCATGATCAAGACGCCGAACGGCAGCGTCCAGGTGAGATGGGCGCCGAAAGCCGAGCCATACCACATAGGATCGAGGCCCAATTGCTGAAACATCACGCCAATGCCGAGGCTGACAACGATGGAAGGCACCACCAGGCTTGCCACCGTCAGGTAGAAGAGGACCGTTGCGCCATGAAATTTTCGGCGAAAGGCAAGCCCCGCCATCAGCGAGACCGTGACCGTGACCACCATGACCATCAGTCCGAGAGCCAGCGAGCGGCGGAACGCCCCGCCGAAATCACCGACCGCCTGCTGCTCGAAGAGATTGGCGAACCAGTGCAGCGAGACCCCGTTCATCGGAAAGGTCAGCCCGCCATTGATGCCCTGAAAGGAAAGAATGAGAATGGCCGAAAGCGGTCCGTAGAGAAACAGCACGAAGAGCGTGAAGAACCCGGCAAGGATATAGAATTCGCGGGAGCGTTTTTCGCTATTCATCTCAAAGCCCCTTTCATCTCAAAGCTCCTTGCGGATATCGACGCCGCGCAGGATTGCCGCAACCAGGCTGAGCACAACGATCAGCAGGATTACCGCATTGGCGGCGGCGGCAGGATATTGCAGCAGCGACATTTCATTCTTCATCATCAACGCCACAGAGGCGCTCTGACCGCCGGACATGACCTGCACGGTGGAAAAATCCGCCATCACCAGCGTCACCACGAAAATCGTGCCGATCGCCATGCCCGGACGGGCCAAAGGCAGGATGACATTGACAAGGATTTGCCACGCGCTTGCACCCGCATCGCGCGCTGCCTCGATCAGGGCGCGGTCGATGCGCATCAACGTGTTGAAGATCGGCGTCACCATGAACAGCGTATAAAGATGCACCATGGCCAGAACCACGGCGAAATCGGAATAGAGCAGCCATTCAATCGGCTGCGGCACGATATGGGCGGCGATCAACGCGCCGTTGACCAGACCGTTGCGGCCAAGAACCGGAATCCATGAAATCATTCTTATGATGTTGGAGGTCATGAACGGCACGGTGCAGACGAGAAACAACACCATCTGCATGGCGGCGCTGCGAATGTGAAAGGCGAGAAAATAGGCAACCCAGAAACCGATGACGAGCGTGATCGCCCAGACGATTGCCGCATATTTCAGCGTGTTGAGATAGGTTTTCCACGTCACCCAGGAACCGAGGGTTTCGGTGTAATTCATGGTGAGGAAGCCGGGATACATCTGGGCAAAATCATAGTCCCAGAAACTCACCGTGACGATCATCGCGAGCGGCAGGGCAAGAAAGAAGCCAAGAATCAGCCAGAGTGGCGCTGCCTGAAGATAAGGCGGCAGCCATGACGGCAAGGGTCGCCGCATCCACCGTTTTTGCGGATCTCCGGCGCCGATGAAGCGGACTGTGACCATGGCGGTTTACCTCGTTTCGCCGATTGTGGAGAGGGGCGCGCCCCGCCCCTCTCCCTCTGTCTTGAATGCCAAAGGCAGAACGCCCCCGGATCAGGCCGCGATGAATTCGTTCCAGCGGCGCACCATGTAGCGGTCCTCGTCCATGACCGAGTTCCAGCAGGCGACATGGCCCATGCGTTCGGTAAAGGAGCCGCCGTCACGCACCGCGCCTGCCTTTTCCATCACCTTGCCTTCCGGGGACAGGATATCGTGCTGGGCTGGCTTGCCTTCGATCCAGTAACCCCATTCGTCGGCGGTCATGAATTTTTTCGCCGTGTCCATGCAGGCGGAATAATAGCCCTGACGGTTGAGATAGGCCCCGACCCAGCCGGAGAGATACCAGTTGATATATTCGTAAGCCGCGTCGAGTTCTGCCCCCTTCAGATGCGAGGCAAGACCCAGACCACCGCCCCAGGCGCGATAGCCTTCCTTCAGCGGCTGGAATCGGCAGGCAATGCCCTTGGAGCGCACCGCCGCCACTGCCGGCGACCACATGGACTGGATGACGACCTCACCCGAGGCCATCAGGTTGACCGACTCATCGAAGGATTTCCAGAAGGCGCGGAACTGGCCCGACTGCTTGGTCTTGATCATGAAGGCGATGGTCTTGTCGATCTCGTCCTTGGTCATATTGCCCTTGTCGGCATATTTGATCTGGCCTGCGGCCTCCATGATCATCGCCGCATCCATGATGCCGATCGAGGGAATGTTGAGGATCGCCGTGCGGCCCTTGAATTTCGGATCGAGAATATCGGCCCAGGAGGTGATGTCACGCCCGACCAGATCGGGACGAATGCCGAGTGTGTCGGCATTGTAGATCGTCGGCACCATGGTCATCCACTCGGTCGGCTCTTTGGCGAAGGTTTTCGCGCCCGGCTTTTCGACAAAGCCGACCGTATGCGGCGCCGTCCCTTGCGCGATCTTGCTGTCCGGCGTCAGCTTGCCGGTGATGAAGAGCGGCACGATCTTGTCGTAATATTTCAGCTTTTTCACATCCATCGGCTGCAGCACGCCAGACGGGAAAACCTTCTTGCAGATCCAGTATTCGACATCGGCGATGTCATAGGAATTGGGCTGGGTGACGGTGCGCTGTGCCGCAGCATCGGAATCGAGCGCCGTCATCTCCAGCGTGATGCCGAGATCCTGCTTGCACTTTTCGGCTATGGCGTTGATGTTCGATACGCCCGTACCGATCTGGCGCAGCGTGATCGGGTTTTTCGCCCAGACCGTCGGAAAGCCGGTGATCACCCCGGTTCCTGCCGCAGCGCCTGCCGCCGCCGCCGTGGTTTTCAACAGTGTACGCCGGGTCAGGCCCTTGTTTTTCGTATCCGTCATGGTCGTTCTCCTCTTTTATCCTTTATGGTTTTGCCGGTTTGAATATGCATGTTCAAAGTCTCGATCAGAGCCGCCCCAGAACGATGGCTTCGTCCGGGTCCCAGGACAGTGACACTGCCTCCCCTGTCTTCACCGGCCGCACAAAATAGGCGGCATCGCTCAGCACCACGGTGAAATCCTCGATGCCCGCCCCGGTGACGGTAAGCTTGACGATGGTGCCAAGGTCCTCGACATTGGCGACAATGCCGGTAAAGCCGAAACCCGGCGCGAAGGCCTCGCCAAGGCGCACATGATCGGCACGCAGCGCCATATCGGCGCTTTCGGCCATAGCGGGCGCCGATCCTTTTGCGGTAAATTCACCGCCGCCCGGCAAGGCAATGGTCAGCGCTCCGTCGAGACGGTTGACGATCTTGCCCGACAGCACATTGTGATTGCCCATGAAGCGGGCAACAAAGGCGGTGGCAGGATGCTCGAACACCGTGCGCGGGCTTGCCGCCTGCTCGATGCGGCCATTGTTCATGATCACCACCAGATCGGCCAGGGCCATGGCCTCATCCTGGCTGTGCGTGACATGCACGAAGGTCATGCCGAGCGTGGCCTGCAGTTTTTTCAGCTCCGCCCGCATGCGGATTTTCAGGAAAGGATCGAGCGCCGATAACGGTTCATCAAGCAGCAGCGCCTGCGGCTCGGTGATCAGCGCCCGCGCCAGCGCCACGCGCTGCTGCTGACCGCCGGAAAGCTGCGCCGGACGCCGCTCCGCATAGGCTTCAAGCTGCATCAGCGCCAGCATGGCAAGTGCCGAACGCCGTCGCTCGTCCTTGGCCACACCCTTCATCTTCAGGCTGAAGGCAACATTATCGACAAGGTCGAGATGGGGAAACAGCGCATAGGACTGGAACATCATCGCCGTGCCGCGCCGCGCCGGCGGCAGATCGTTGACGATGCTGCCCGCCAGCAGGATATCGCCGGAGGACACGCTTTCGTGGCCGGCAATCATCCGAAGGGTCGAAGTTTTGCCGCAGCCGGACGGCCCGAGCAGGCAGCAATAGCTGCCCGCCGGAATTTTCAGGCTGATGGCGTTCACGGCAGCGGTGTTTCCATAAAGCTTGGAAACGGCGGCAAGTTCTATCTCAGCGGCTTTGCTCATCTTTGGCCCCATCGCAATGCCTATGAGAATGCAGGAAGCGTGCCAGACCGGGCCGTGAATTTTAAGTTACTGATGATGTTGCATTATTTCTTACGACAAAAGAGAGGCATGAAGAATGGAAATGCCGTATGCACAAATTTGGATCATTGTATGCAATAATTCAGCATATTGCCGACATCTTATTTTTCAATTGTCGCGGTTTTGAATTTCCTTTCATGGCAGTCCGGGTTAAGAAGAATGAAAAATGGAAAAAAACATGAGCCTCCATCTGCCTGTCTCCAGCGCGTCTGACCCTCATCAGGAAGATCGCGCCCAAGCCATCCGCGATTGTCTGCGTGACGCCATCATCGACCGGCGGCTGGCACCGGGAACAAAGCTTTCCGAGGCTGAAGTCGGCGCTCTTTTCGATGTCAGCCGCACCGTCGTACGCCATGGGCTGCAAATGCTGGCTTTTGAGGGTCTCGTCACGATGGAGCGCAACAAGGGCGCTTTTGTATCCAATCCAACCCCGGATGAGGCGCGACAGATTTTCGCCTCACGTCGCCTGATCGAAAAGGGCATTGTCGCCGCCGTGGCCGGGCGGCTGACGCAGATGCAGATTGAGACGCTGCACGCCCATCTCGATGAGGAGGCCCGCCTGCAAAACCTGCGCGGAACCGAGGCGCGGCGGGCGGAGATCAAATCCTCCGGCGATTTTCATCTGACGCTGGCGAAAATGGCCGGAAACGCCATTCTTGAAAAATTCATGGATGAACTGGTGGCCCGCTCCTCGCTGGTCATCGCCCTTTATGGACGCACCGGCATATCAAGCTGCGGCTGCAGCGATCACAGCGCCATTCTCAAGGCGCTGGAAAAGGGCGAGACCGACCGGGCAACCGACCTGATGATCCATCACATCGATCATATCGAGGCTGATCTCGACCTGCGCCCGGTTGAATCCCTGTCGCTGCGCCAGGCGCTCAATCTCTGACTTTCTTCGTTCAGGCAATTCCGCTTTTGCCTCTCATGGGATAAAGCGCAATTTCAACATGTCGAAAGGACAAGAGATGAGCGATCAGAGCGGCGACGACTATGTGTATGACGAGGCCACCGGTGACTGGCGGCCTGCCTCGGAACTGGCAGCTGAAGCCGCCAAGGCGTCTGAGGTGCGCGACGCCTCCGGCAATCTTCTGGCCGATGGCGATAGTGTCGTTCTCATCAAGGATCTGAAGGTGAAGGGTGCCGGACAGACGCTGAAGCAGGGCACTGTCATCCGCTCCATCCGCCTCACCGACAACCCGGAAGAGATCGACTGCCGCCACGACGCCATCAAGGGTCTGGTGCTGCGCACGGAATTCGTCCGCAAGCGCTGACCGACACACCCGGCGCAAGTCCGGGCGGCGACATCGCTGACGCTTTACACCAAGGTTCGAGGATGGTCACGCATCCTCGCCTTGAAAATGTTTCGATTTGCCAATCCCTCATTCCGCGGCAATCGGGCGGGCCGCATCGATGATCCTGCGAAGATCGCCCCGGCAGGAGCCGCAACCGGTTCCGGCATTGACCGCCTCGCCGACCGCCTCCACCGTGGTGCATCCCGCCATCATCGCCGCCGTGATCTGGTGGATACCGACGTTGAAACAGGCACAGACGATGGCGCCCCTGTCGGCTTGGCCTGCACCTGCGCGGCTGGCGACGATGCGCGAACGCGCCATAAGATCGCAAAAGGACGGACCAAGCTGTTCCACCGCCCATTGCCGGGAGACCGGCACAGGTGTTTTTGCCAGAAACAGAGCGGCCACCAGTCGTTCACCGTCAAAAAAAGCAAGCCGCGTCTCGCCTGCCCTGATATCGGCATAGGTGACCAGTTCTGCCGTCTGCGAGATCGAAAAGGCCTGCCGCGCCCATGCCTCCCAGCCCTCAGAGAGCGGATCGCCTGCCAGTTCCAGCCGCCAGCCACCCTCAGTGCGCGCCAGCGCCCAGTAAGAAAAATCGGCCAGTCCGGACGGTTTTTCTGCCGCCACGGCAAAGCCGTATAGGGCAGGACGAAGGGCGCAAAGCCGCACGGCGGCGGATTTCAGCGCCGGTTGGCCGGAGACCGGATCGGTCCGCGACGGCGCAAGCGTGTCAATGCGGGCAAGGCCTGCATTTTCATCCGACCAGTGGATCGGGGCAAACACCGCGCCGCGCCGCTGCCGTTCGGTTAAAAGGGCGCGAAGCCGCACAAGACCTCCGGTTTGACTGGAGATCTCCACCAATGCGGCATCCTCGATGCCAAGCGGCTTTGCATCTGCGGGATGGATTTCCACGAAAGGTTCGGCCATATGGGCCGAGAGGCGGGCGCTTTTGCCCGTTCGGGTCATGGTGTGCCACTGGTCGCGAATGCGCCCCGTATTGAGGATGAAGGGAAAATCAGCCGTCTGCGGTGTCGGCATCACCGCGTCCAGCGTCACAAACCGCGCCTTGCCATCCGCATGATAAAAACCGCCCTCGGCAAAAAACCGGGTAATCGGCTCCCTGCCGCGTGGCTGCGGCCATTGAAAGGGGGGGAGCGTCTCATAATCTGCCGTTGCGAGGTCGGCATAAGCGCTGATGTCGAAATCCCGTTCGCCGTCATTCTCGAAGCCGGACAAGGCCGCGTGTTCGGCAAAAATCTCTGCCGGAGACGCATAGTCGAAGCCGGAAAAGCCCATGCGCTTTGCCACCTCGGCCATCTGCCACCAATCCGCCCTTGCCGCACCGGGGACAGACAGAAAAGGCCGCTGACGGGACATCCGCCGTTCGGAATTGGTCACTGTGCCGCTCTTTTCACCCCAGCCGCTGGCGGGCAACAGCACATGGGCAAGCCTTGCCGTATCCGTATCGGCCTGTATGTCGGAGACCACGACGAAGGGGCAGGCAGCAATCGCCGCCCTCACCCGATCGGCATCTGGCATGGAAACGACCGGGTTGGTGGACATGATCCACAGCGCCTTGATCCGCCCATCGGCAACCGCTTCGAACATCTCCACGGCCTTGAGGCCCGGTTTTTCGGCGATGCGCGGCGCCTTCCAGAAGCGCTGTACCCGCTCGCGATGGACCGGGTTTTCAAGCACCATATGAACGGCCAGCATATTGGCAAGCCCGCCCACTTCGCGCCCGCCCATGGCGTTTGGCTGGCCGGTCAGGGAAAACGGCCCCATGCCCGGCCTGCCGATGCGCCCCGTTGCCAGATGGCAGTTGATGATGGCATTGACCTTGTCGGTGCCGATGGCGGATTGATTGACCCCCTGACTGTAGCAGGTCACCACCTTTTCGCTTGCGCCAAACAGGCGGAAAAATGCCTCTCTGTCTTCAAGGGATAATCCCGTCGCCGTGGCCTGGGCTGTGCCCATCCGCCTTGCCGCCGCAACGGCCTCGTTAAAACCCTGCGTATGGCGCTCGATATAGCCCTCATCCAGCAGCGCATGCTCCGCAAGCCAGACAAAGAGTTCGTTGAACAGCGCCACATCACCATCCGGGGCAATGGCAAGAGACAGATCGGCAATATCCGCAGTCGCGGTGCGGCGCGGATCGATCACCACCACCTTCATCTGCGGGCGTTTCGCCTTGGCGGCGCAAAGCCGCTGATAGAGCACGGGATGGCACCAGCCCATGTTGGAGCCGACCAGCACGACCATATCGGCCAGTTCCAGATCCTCATAGGTTCCCGGCACGGTATCGGCGCCGAAAGCGCGGCGATGCCCGGCGACGGACGAGGCCATGCACAGTCTGGAATTGGTGTCGATATTGGCTGAGCCGATAAAGCCCTTCATCAGCTTGTTGGCGACGTAATAATCCTCCGTCAACAATTGGCCGGAAACGTAGAAAGCCACCGCATCCGGCCCATGCTCTGCCATCACATGCGAAAAGCGCTGCGCCACCAGATCGAGCGCCGCATCCCAGCCGGAGGCTTTGCCATGGACCATCGGTTGAAGCGCCCGGCCTTCCAGTCCGAGTGTTTCGGCCAGTGCCGAGCCTTTCGAGCAGAGCCTGCCGAAATTGGCCGGATGATCGGGATCGCCGCGGACGCTGACGGCGCCATCGTCATCCACTTTGGCAATCACCCCGCAGCCAACGCCGCAATAGGGGCAGGTGGTTCTGGTTTCAGTGGGCATTCTTGCTCCTCACCGGGATGTTTGCTGATCGACACTTGCCACGTTCTCCGCCGCCGTCATGGTCTCGCCTGACCCAACCATCTAAGGTGTTTAAGGCATGGGATACGGCAGCAGATCCTCGGGACAGGCCCGAGGATGACGAATCTGCGCGAGGTGGCGCCTCACTCTGCCGCCACCATCATCCGGCTCTTCAGACGGATGGACAGCGCACCGCTATCATTGCGAATGGCAATGGTTGCCACCGCCCCCTCATCCGCGCCAAGCGCCTTGCCGCTTTCCAGCGAGATCACCCAGTTGTGCAGCGGACAGGTGACGGATGTGCCATGCACGATGCCTTCCGAAAGCGGCCCGCCCTTGTGCGGGCAGCGGTTTTCGATGGCGAAGACCTCGTTGTCAGCGGTGCGGAACACGGCGATCTTGCCCAAAGGGGTCTTGACGCAGCGCGAACCGCGCAGCGGAATGTCCTCGATCCGGCCAATGACGATCCAGTTGTCTTCCATGATCTCACTCCGCGGCTTCACATTGACCGATGGAAGCCATCGGCTTGAACTCATGCTTGTCCTTGCCGGAGACGCGCTCCGACCAGGGATCGACCTGGGCGAATTTTTGCGAAAAAACGAAACGGTCGAAATAGGCGCGCCGCTTGTCTGCGTCCTCCATGATCTGGCGACGCACCTCGTCATAGCCGATACGCTTGGCCCATTTGTAGATGCGTTCCAGATAACGGGCCTGCTCGCGATACATCTGGGTCAGCGCCACGATATGCTCCAGCGCCTCCTCCTCCGTTTTGACGAGACCCAGCACCTCCGTCCCCTTGATGTCGAGACCGGCAGCCCCGGCAAAATGGATCTCGAAGCCTGAATCAACACAGATGACGCCGATATCCTTGCAGGTCGCCTCGGCGCAATTGCGCGGACAACCGGAAACGGCAAGCTTCACCTTGGCCGGCGTCCAGGAGCCCCACATGAATTTCTCAAGCTTTATGCCAAGCCCGGTGGAATCCTGCGTGCCAAAGCGGCACCATTGCTCTCCCACGCAGGTTTTTACCGTGCGCAACCCCTTGGCATAGGCCTGACCGGAGATGAAACCGGCCTTGCCGAGATCGGCCCAGACGGCGGGCAGGTCTTCCTTTTCGATGCCGAGAAGATCGATGCGCTGACCGCCGGTGACCTTGACCATCGGGATTTCGAACTTGTCCACCACATCGGCAATGGCGCGAAGCTCGGCCGCCGAGGTGACACCGCCCCACATGCGCGGCACGACGGAATAGGTGCCGTCCTTCTGGATATTGGCATGCACCCGCTCGTTGATGAAACGGGACTGGTAGTCATCGGCATACTCATCCGGCCAGTCGCAGACGAGGTAATAGTTCAGCGCCGGGCGGCATTTGGCGCAGCCGCAGGAGGTCTTCCATTCCAGTTCCTGCATCACGGCGGGGATGGTCTTCAGCCCCTTGGCCTTGATCAGGCGGCGCACATCGTCATGGCCAAGCTCGGTGCAGGGGCACATGGGCGTGACTGCCTTCGGGTTATAGGCATCGCCCAGGGTCAGCGCCATCACCTGTTCGACGAGACCGGTGCAATTGCCGCAGGAGGCGGAGGCTTTCGTATGGGCACGCACCTCATCCAGCGCGGTCAGGCCCTTTTCCGTGATGGTGGTGACGATCCTGCCCTTGCAGACGCCGTTGCAGCCGCAGATTTCCGCATCATCCGGCAAGGCTGCAACGGCCGCCATAGGGTCCAGCGGAGTGCCTCCCTGATAGGACTGGCCGAAAATCAGCGTGTCGCGCATGGCGGAAATATCGGTGGCCTTCTTCATCAGGTCGAAGAACCACGAGCCATCGGCGGTCTCGCCGTAGAGCACCGCGCCGATGATGCGATTGTCTTTCAGCACCAGCCGCTTGTAAATGCCGGCACTGGCATCGCGCAGCACAATCTCCTCGCGGTCGGGGGCTTCGGCGAAATCGCCGGCAGAAAAGAGGTTGATACCGGTGACCTTCAGCTTGGTATTGGTGACAGAGCCGTGATAGTCGGCGTGACCGCCGCTCAGCCGGTCGGCCAGCACGCGGGCGCTTTCATAAAGCGGTGCAACCAGTCCGTAGCACTGGCCGCGATGCTCGGCGCATTCGCCGAGCGCGTAGATCGCGGCATCGGAGGTCTGCATGCCGTCATCGACGACAATGCCGCGATTGACGGCAAGCCCGGCGTCCTTCGCCAGTTGCGCCGCGGGACGAATGCCGACCGCCATGACGACCATGTCGCCGTCAATGATCCGGCCATCCTCAAGCTCGATGCCTTCCACCCTGTCGGTACCGAGGATCGCCTTCGTATTGGCCTTGGTGATGATCTCGATGCCGCGTTCGGTCAGCGCCTTTTCCAACAGATAGGCGGCGGCGGGGTCGAGCTGCCGCTCCATGATCGTCGGCATGAGGTGAATGACGGTCACCTCCATGCCCTGCCGCTTCAGCCCGTAAGCGGCCTCAAGGCCCAGAAGTCCCGCCCCGATGACGATGGCGCGGCCACCGCTCTTGGCCTTGACCAGCATGTTTTCGACATCGTCGAGATCGCGATAGGCGAGAACGCCGGGAAGCTGATGGCCGGGAACCGGAATGATGAAGGGCAGCGAGCCGGTGGCAATCACCAGCCGGTCGTAAGAGGCCGTGACGCCATTGGCGGCGGTGACGGTCCTGGCGTGACGGTCGATTTCCGTCACCTTCGCGCCCTTGTGCAGCCTCACACCATGGGCCGCATACCATTCATCCGTATGGATGATGATATCCTCATAGGATTTCTCGCCCGACAGGACGGGTGACAGCATGATGCGGTCGTAATTGACGCGCGGTTCGGCATTGAAGATCGTCACCTCATAGAGGCCGGGGGCCTGTTCAAAGAGGTGCTCCAGCATCCGCCCCGGCGCCATGCCATTGCCGATGATGACCAGTTTTTCTGTCCGTTTATCCAGCATGGTCCTACTCCGCGGCTTCGACGAAGCGGTGACGTTCATAGAGGAACTTCAGCACGGCCTCGCGGGATTTCAGATAGGTTCGGTCACCCGCCAGCGCGATGCGGTCGCGCGGACGCGGGATCGGCACGTCAAGCACCTCGCCGATTTTTGCGGCAGGGCCGTTGGTCATCATCACGATGCGGTCGGACAACAGCACGGCCTCATCCACATCATGGGTGATCATGATCATGGTATTGCCGAGCCTTGTATGGATTTCCATCACCGCATCCTGCAAATGGGCGCGGGTCAGCGCATCGAGCGCCCCGAACGGCTCGTCGAGCAGCAGGATTTTCGGCTCCATGGAAAGGGCGCGGGCAATGCCGACCCGCTGTTTCATGCCGCCGGAGATTTCGGACGGACGCTTGTCTTTGGCATGGCCCATCTGCACAAGGTCGAGATTGCGCATCACCCAGTCATGCTTTTCCGCCTTGCTTTTCTTACCGGCAAACACCTTGGAAACGGCAAGATTGACGTTTTCATAGACCGTCAGCCACGGCAGCAGCGAGTGGTTCTGAAACACCACCGCCCGTTCCGGCCCCGGCGCGTTGACCTCCTGATTTTCCAGCAGCACCGCACCGCTCGTCACCCGCGTCAACCCGGCAATCAGGTTCAAAAGCGTGGACTTGCCACAGCCGGAATGGCCGATGATCGAGACGAACTCGCCCTTTTCAATGGTGAGCGTCACATCCTTCAGCACCTCGGTTTTGACACCGCCGCGCTCGAAGCTTTTATCGATATGGTCGATTTTCAGATAAACACTCATCACCATCATCCTTTAGAGGTGCCGCGGGTGATGACGCTGCCCACAAACGCCACCAGCTTGTCGAGAATGAAGCCGGTGACGCCGATATAGGCGAGCGCCACGATGATGTCGGAGAGGCGTGACGAATTCCACGCATCCCAGATGAAGAAGCCGATGCCGACGCCGCCGGTCAGCATTTCGGCGGCAACGATGGCCAGCCAGGACAGGCCGATACCGATGCGAAGCCCGGTGAAGATGTAAGGGGCAGCAGCCGGCACCATGATGCGAAGGAAAAATTCCAGCGGGTTCAGCCGCAGCACGCGGGCAATATTGCGGTAATCCTCGGGGATATTGCGCACGCCGACGGCGGTGTTGATGATCACCGGCCAGATGGAGGTGATGAAGATGACGAAAACCGCCGAGGGATTGGCGCTCTGGAAAGCCGCCAGCGACAGCGGCAGCCAGGCCAGCGGCGGCACGGTGCGCAGCACCTGAAAGATCGGATCGAGACCGCGCATGGCCCAGACCGACTGGCCGATGACAGCGCCGATCACGACACCGACCAGCGCCGCCAGACCGAAGCCGATCCCCACCCTTTGCAGCGACACCAGCACCCGCCAGGCAAGGCCGATATCCTGCGAGCCGTTGTCATAGAAAGGCTGGGTAATCAGATCGTGCGAATCCTGCCAGACCTGTGAGGGCGGCGGCAGGCTGGCGCCCAGCCCCGAACAGCTGATCTGCCAGAACGCCATCATCGCCACCAGAATGACCAGCGGCGGCAGCACATTGCGCAACAGGACAAGGCCGATGCGTTTTGCCACAAGGCGTTGCCGGTGCGGCCGGTTGAGCGGCACCACGGTTGCAGCCTGCGCCGAAGCGGCAGACGCGGCCATGGCGGATGGGTCCAGTTTGCGGGCGGTTGCGGTCATGGCGGTCTCCTCACACGATGGTCTTGATGGCCAGACTGTCGAGATAGGCCTTGGGGTTTTCCGGATCGAAAACCTTGCCGTCGAAAAAGGTCTCCTTGCCCCTGGAGGTGGAGGTGGGGATGTCGGCTGCGGCAATGCCGAGCGTTTTGGCCGCAGCGCGCCACAGTTCCTCACGGTTCACTTGGTCCACCATCGCCTTGATGTCGGTATCGGCGGCAAAATGGCCCCAGCGGATGTTTTCGGTGATGAACCAGGCATCATGGCTCTTGAACGGATAGGAGGCGTGATCCTGCCAGAATTTCATCTGAAGGCCGGAATTTTTCACCACCCGGCCATTGCCGTAATTGATATCGCCCTTGAGGCGGCCGAGAATGTCTTTCACCGGCACGTTGAACCATTGCCGACTGCTGACGATTTTCGCCATTTCCTCCTTGTTTTCCATCTTGTCGCACCAGATCTGTGCTTCCATCACCGCCATGAGCATGGCCTGTGTGGCTTTCGGGTTTTTCTCCACCCAGTCGGTGCGCAGCGACAGCGCCTTTTCCGGGTGGCCCTTCCACAATTGGCCGGTGGTCAGGGCGCTGAAGCCGACACGCTGGTTGACGATCTGCTCGTTCCATGGCTCACCCACGCACAGCGCATCCATGTTGCCAATCTTCATATTGGCCACCATCTGCGGCGGCGGCACGACGATGGTCGACACATCCTTGTCCGGGTCGATGCCGCCGGCGGCCAGCCAGTAGCGCAGCCAGAGATCATGGGTGCCGCCGGGAAAGGTCATCGCCACCTTGACCTCATTGCCCTTGGCCTTCTTGGCGGCAAAGGCGGCTTTCAGTTTCGAGGCATCCAGCCCGACGCCGGTGGACGCATACTCCTCAGCCACCGAAATGCCCTGCCCGTCGAGATTGAGCCGCAACAGCACCGACATCGGCACTTTCTGATTGTTCTGCGTCACCTTGCCCTCGGCGATCAGATAGGCCATCGGGGTGAGAAGATGGGCGCCATCAATGCCATTGGCCGCACCACCCAGCACCAGATTGTCGCGTGTCGAACCCCAGGAGGCCTGCTTGATGATCTGCACCTCGCTCAGACCATATTTGTCGAACAAGCCCTTTTCCTTGGCGATGATCAGCGGCGCCGCATCCGTCAGGGCAATATAGCCAAGCTTGACACCCTTGACCTCCGGGCCGGCATCTGCGGCAAAGGCGCCGGCGGGAAAGGCACTTTTGACAGCGCCGAGCAAAGCGGCCGTTGCTGTTTTCTTCAGGAGGCTGCGGCGGCTTGCATTCATTCCTGCAGTCTTCGTCATGGCGAATTGTCCCTGATCGCATGGTGGAAAACAAAAAAACGCCGCGTGCCAATCTCCCAGCCGGGCAAAGCCCGTCTGGCAAAGAAGCCTGCGACGTCGGTGTCTGATGGTTCTGGCGCGTGTGAGGCGCTCATCTGCCTTGCGGTCGCCGTTGACCGGGGCAGAAATTAAAAAGCAAAAGCCGTGCCAGTTTTGATTTTTCTATCTAACAAACTGATTTTTATTGCGTTTTAAAATAATCATTAGCTGCCTTATTTTTGAGCCATTGGTTTTATTGCTCAAAATCCTTGCTGCTTTGCAATGCAGACGCCGCAGCTTTCGGCAAAATGGCCCGCACATTGAAAGCCTCGACATAGGCGGCAATGTCAGCGGAATCGAAGGTCCTGCCATCCATGAAGGTGGCCTCACCCTCGCTCTCGTCCGCACCTGCGGGCCCGAGTGCGGCCTCGTAAAGATCCGGACGGAAGGCGTGAGCCGCCGCTTCGGCAGCGGCGGCGCTGTAGGTTGTCTGTCCCCAGCGGATCATCTGGCTATAGATCCACAAGGCCTGACGTGGAACCGGGCGATTGGCGCCCCTGGCGTGAAAGGTGAAATAATTCTCAATGACGCGGGTATTGCCCTTGGCATCAACGGCAAATTCGCCAGACAGAACCCGAAGGATGATATCTTCCGGCGCATCAATGTAACGATCAGTCGCCAGAAGTGCGGCAAGGGTCTTGCGGTTTTCCGGCTGGTCGCACCAGCGGGCGGCGGCATCAAGGGCCAGAAGCAGAGCCTGCACCGTCTCGCGGTTGCTCTCGGCCCATTGCGGGCGCATGCCCACCACTTTTTCCGGTGCATCCGGCCAGATATCCTGCTTGGTCGCAACGATGCGGCCAATGCCACGTTCAGAGGCAATCATGTTCCACGGCGCGCCGACGCAAAAGCCATCGATAGCGCCACTGGCCAATGCATCCGGCGTCAAGGGCGGCGGCACCACCACCAGCCGGACATCCCGGTCCGGATCGATGCCACCTGCCGCCAGCCAGTAACGAAACTCGTAATTATGCGAGGAAAAGGGATAGGTCATGCCGAGCGTCGGCGGCGTTTCGTCCCGCTTGCGCATTTCGATCAGCAGGGCGTTCAGCGCGCGGGCGCAATCAAGCGCGCCTGCGCCATCTTCAAGCCCGGTCAGCGCCTGCATCCGCTCGTAAAGCCTGAGCGACAGGGTAATGGCATTGCCGCCACGACCAAGCGAAAACGGCGCAATCGTCGGTGAGGGATTGGAGCCGAGCCCAAGCATGGCTGCCACCGGCATAGGCGAGAGCATATGGGCAATATCGAACTGGCGAAAAGCCAGCCGGTCACGCACATTCGCCCAGGAGACGTCGCGCACCAGATCAAGCGTCAGGCCCTCAGCCCCGGCAAAGCCCATTTCGGCAGCGGCAATCAGCACCGAAGCATCCACCAGTGGAATAAAGCCCGCTCTGAGATGGCGCCGATCCACCCCCCGGCCAAGAGCCGGTGAGCCGATCCGCTCCGTCTTGTCTTCGCGCTCTGTCATCGCGTGGTCTCCGGTCTTGTTCTGCCAGTCTGCCTCACATCAAAAGACCGGCGGCGGTGACAACGGACTGGGCAATGTCCGCCAGTTTCTTTTTCTCATTCATCGCCGTCTGGCGCATCAGCGCAAAGGCGTCTTCTTCGGAAAGCCCGCGCATTTTCATCAAAATCCCCTTGGCCCGCTCGATCACCTTGCGCTCTTCCAGCGCGGTGCGCGCATCATGCAACTCCCGCTGCAACCGGCTGAAGGCGTTGAAGCGGCTGACCGCCATATCGAGGATCGGCTTGACCCGTTCCTTGCGCAAGCCATCGACGACATAGGCGGAAACGCCCGCATCGACGGCCGCCTCAATGGCCGAAGCATCGGAACGGTCGACGAACATGGCAATCGGCCGACTGAGCGCCCGCGTCAATTGAAAGAGGTGTTCCAGCATGTCGCGGTTGGGATTTTCAAGATCGATGATGATCACATCGGGCTGCAGCGTCTCGATGGTGCGCGCCATGCCCTGCATCTCATGGGCCACCGTGACGTGACGGTGACCGGCTTCACGCAAGCCGTCCTCGATGATCGCCGCGCGCACGGCATTTTCATCAATGACGAGAATGGTGAGGTCGAGATGCTTCATGCACTCATGCATGCCGGATCATGCCGCAATTGACAAGGCTGTTTCTGTTGCAACGCAACAGCCAGACGGCCTCGTCTCCGGCCCTCTCTACCTGCCCTGTCACGCCACATGAGGCTTTGGCAGAAGAGCCTTTTTCAACGCAGCGCGTGCCGGAACGTCGTAATAGTAAAACAGGCCATAACCGGCCAACGCGATGCAAGCGGTACAGACGAACGCGATCAGCAGATTGATCTCCGGCCCGAAATGCAAGCCTCTCACAAGGGTGCCGATAACCCGAACGAGAGCATAATGGATGGTATAGACGGGAAAGGATATATTGCCGAACAGTGTCTGGATGCGGTCTGTCCGACGATCAGCCCCATTGGACGATGCCAGAATAATCCCGGGATAAACGACCATGACGATCGCAAAATCATAGGCCGAACTGATGGGAAGCGCATGAATCTTCGGCATGATGACGGTGAGGAGAAAGATCAGCACCGCAAGCCATTTGTTGATGCGGATAAAATCATAGCGGAGATAGTTCAAGAGAGCGCCAAAACAGAAAGAAGCCGTTACACGCAGAAAACCCACGGCGAAGTAATCTACATGCGGTCCGAAATGAAGATCGCCAGTCTTGAAAACATAATAGGCCAAAAACAGGCACGACAGGACCGTTGCGACAGATAAGAGCACGACGCAGTGGCGTGAACGTGCCATGAAGAAGAAAAGGATATTGGCGAAGAGTTCGAAGAACAGTGACCAGACCGGACCATTGAGCGGATAGGTCGTATCCTCCAGCGTCGTTCTGAACAGGGTGGGCATGAGCAGGCAGCCCAGCACAAAGGTCACTACAATATCCTGCAGGTGCTGTGAAAAGCCGAAAGCGCCGGGACGGAACAGATCGATGCCGGCAGCCAAGAGATTGCCAAAGACAACCAGCGGCATGAAGCGGATGAGACGCATGCTGAGAAAATCGCCAAATTCCAGCCTGCGGCTGTTTATGCTGCGATAATAGGCATTGAATAGAACAAATCCGCTGAGACAAAAGAAAAAATCCACAGCCAGATAGGCATGGTAGAACAAGCCGTAAAATTCAACTCTGCTGGAAAAATGATAAAGAACAACGCAGATTGCTGCGATGCCGCGTAAAAAATCCAGAGCGGGGAAATTCTGATGTCCTACGCTTTTTAAAACGAAAGAGGAATTAGCAGTACCAGGTTGAACATACATCATTCAACTCCATCGCTATCTTCCACAATATTAGGCATGGTATTCAATATTGCCTATGCCTCGAAGACGGTATAAACAGATAATATTTCTACTTCAAAAAGGGCGACAGGTTTATGAAGCTTTCAAAATCCGCCTTGAGTTTGATTTTATTATCATTAACCGCTGAAAATACATGGGCAACGCAGCCTGCTGCAGTGCCCGGCTGCCAGCTCAAGCCCATTTTCATGGAGGATTTTAACGATCTGAGCATCGATGCCCACCATATCGGGCCTGCCCGCTGGACGGCGCACACGCCATGGAGCGGCGATTTTGGCGATGCACAATTCATCGATCCCGGCCCTCAAGGACCCTTTTCAGTCAAGGACGGGATATTGAGCATCACGGCGGTCAAACATGCGGACGGCAAATGGACTTCCGGCCTGATTGCGGCAGCGGATGCCTCCGGTGCGGGAGCGGGAACCCAATATGGCTATTTTGAAGTGCGGATGAAGATGCCGCCCGGTCCCGGCACGTGGCCGGCCTTCTGGCTGGCGGCACTAAAGCCTGTCGACAGTTCTGACGGAAATGTCGAAATTGACGCCATCGAATATTACGGCAAATTCACCGCCGCCTATCAGTCTGCCATCCATGTCTGGTACAAGGATCAGAGCAAGACCCGGGGCGACAGCAAGGTCATCACCGTGCCGGATGGATCGCTCGTGGCGGGTTTTCATACCTTCGGCATCGACATCTCGCCGCAGAACATCGTCTTCTTCATGGATGGAGTCCAGACATGGTCTTATCCCACGCCTGCCGAACTGGACAGTCGGATGTATCCTTTGGTCAATCTGGCGCTCGGCAGCGGCTGGCCCATCGATAAAACCCCAAACCCTTCCGTGCTGTTGGTGGATTATGTTCACGTCTATGAGCGCGGTGCAGGCCCGCCCGAGGGTTGCGCGCCGGGCCTGCCCAAACAGTGAGGCCTGCAGCATCGTGTGACAACGGGATAACCGGTTTACGACACGGCCGATGCGCAGAGAAAAGCGGCATGATCGAATGGTTCATCGTTACCGCCTGATCATCAGGCGTCATCAAGCCCGATCCGGCCCAGCAACGGCAGATGGTCGGATGCCAGCCGCGCCAGTGGGCAGCGCAGCGTGGCCAGCGAAAGCGGCTTTACGCCCTGACCGTAAAAAATATGGTCGAGGCGCAACAGCGGCAGCCGGGAAGGGAAAGTGGGACGGGTCCGTTTTCGCTCGATCTTGCGCAGATCACTGAGCCCGCCTGCAATGCGGCGATAGGCGGCGGAACCCGGTATGGCGTTGAAATCGCCCATCAGCAGCACTGGCTTGTCCCGGCAGGATGGATGACCAATCCAGCCCTCTCCCATCAGCGTATCCGCCTGAATCCGTCGTTCCCTGGCATTCAGCCCGAAATGGGTGTTGAACACCTGCAAAGGCCGGTCCTTCACCAGAATTTCCACCCAGAGCGCGCCGCGCGGTTCTCCAAAGGCAGGCAAGGCTGCCGCCTTGCGGCGCTTCATCGGCAAGGCCGTCAGAATGGCATC
This sequence comes from Allorhizobium sonneratiae, assembly GCF_023700755.1. Lineage (GTDB taxonomy): Bacteria > Pseudomonadota > Alphaproteobacteria > Rhizobiales > Rhizobiaceae > Allorhizobium > Allorhizobium sonneratiae. Next base: position 91,969 of record NZ_JAMKOJ010000010.1, read on the forward strand.
GCCATAGTCTTCACCTGCCATGGTGAGGGCGGGGTGAAAATCAGCCCGCATGCCAAGGCGGGCAGCCAGAACCTCCGCCTGATCGATGCCGGCACTGCGTCTGCGCCCCACATCCAGCTCCTGAAGGGCGAGAATATCCGGTTTGCAGGCGGCAACGACATCGGCGATACGGCCCGGATCGAGACGGCGATCCGAACCGATGCAGCTATGGACATTATAGGTCATGACGGTGAGGATACGGCTTGTCATGGTCGCGTCCTCACACGTTCTGGCGCATCAGTCGCAGGCCCGAGCGGCAGAGCCTGCGCAAGGGAATGGCAAGCAGCGGCAGTGGCCAATAGGGTCGTTTCGGGTCGAGCATGGCTTTGATCAGGGCAAACAGCAGATTTGGCCTGTCCCTCTCCACCGTGAGCGGCCGCAAACCCCGGGCATCGGTGTTGAAACTATCAAGCGCATGGAGAAGGCCGCCGCGCTGCCTCTCTTCGGCAAAGGCAGCGCTTGACGTATTGAGATGTTCTGCCAGAAGATCGTCGCGAAGCGCGGCAATGGCGGCACGGCAGGAAACGTCATCCCCTGCCTCGACGGCAAGATCGCATTCCGTATCGAACCCCATGGAACGGTTGTTGAGATTGGAAGAACCGACCCGCACGAACCGGTCATCGACGATGAGCAGTTTTGAATGGATGAGAACGGATGTCTCGGCCCCTTCCCCATCCGGGACGACGGCATGGCTAAGACGCAGCCGACCATAGCGGTCGGCCTTGCGCAGACGCTGGACAAAGCGCTGCATTCCATAGCCCATGGTCATGTTTTCAAAGCGGCCACGGGTGTTGCGCGTGGCGACGATCACCACTTCTGGCCCCTGGCGATTGCGCAGATGGCGGGCAAGCTGACGGGCGATGACGGAAGAGGCCAGATATTGCGCCTCGATATACAGGCTCTCCCGGGCCGACGCGATGGCGTCAAACGTCAGCCGAAATACATCCCTGCGGCGGGGCCGTCCGCCGCTGCCGGGATCGGTCAAGGCAATGGCAACCTCACAGCCACGGATTTCGGATGCGCAAGGCGCATCAGGCCAGTCATGCGCAATGGCCGCATGGGCCGGCGCTGTCCTGCCAGTGGCAGCCTTCCAACGGCCACGGCAAAGATCGGCAAAGGCAGACGCCGCCTCTCCCATCACCATGGCCTGCACATCATGCACCGGCGGATAAGGCGTGCCCGAAGGCGTTTTCCGGCAAGGATGAAAGGCGCGATGATCCCGGTCGTCCCAGCGCTCGACGGTCAGGTCGATGCCGCCGGCAAAGGCGAACTGCTCATCCACGACCACAAGTTTCTGGTGATGCGAGCCGCGGATCGGATGGGCCAAGTCGAAATGCAGATGAATGCGCGGATGGTCTTCCCAGCCCATGGAACGATAGAGATCAAGGCTGTGGCTGGAATAGAACGGTCCCTCGCTCCAGATCAGAATGCGGATGATCAGCTCCGGTCGGCTGTCGGCCAATTGACGCAACAGGTCTCCGAGACGGGGCCCGGGAGGTTCCAGCTCCGGGGTGAGCCGGATGGCAGGATTGAAATCCCAGCCGACAATCCAGATCGAACGCTGCGCCAGCGCGAAAACCTTTTCGAGACAGCTGAAATAATTGCTGGCGTCCACCAGAAAGGCGAGCCTTTCGCTCTGCATCACCTGCCAGGCATTACGACCGGGTCTGAGAATGCGGGTCGTCACATGGAACTCCTGTCATTCATTGCCGCCGACGGGGCCATATTCAACCTGAAATCCGCTCTGACAGGCGCATGCGGCAGCGAAGAGCGCTCACGCTGTCCGCCACACCGGCCTGCCCTGCGGATAACGAAAAGGATCAGGGAAAGTTTCCAAGCAGCCGCCGATATTCCTGCTCCGGTCTGCCATAAGCATCGCTGACCAGTTCCATCAGGCCCGGCCGGTCGCGCATGATCACACAACCGCGCCGCGAGCGGATCAGTTTGCGCTCTTCCAGCCGGTGAAGCGAGGTGGTGACGCTGGAGCGGCGCATGCCGAGCATGGTGGCGATCACGGTATGGGTCAGCGGAATATCATCGCCATCAACCCGGTCATGGCACATCAAAATCCAGCGGGCGACCCTTTGCTCCACATCGCAGGCAATGCTGCAATGTGTCATCTCCGAAACCTGCGCCACAAAAGTCTGGACAAACCGGCCAAGGCGTACGGCAAAGGCACGGTTTTCTTCCACATAATCGGCAAAGCGTTGACTTTCCACTCTGAATCCCCAACCAGCCACGATCTGGGTGATATCGTGAAAGGTCAGAGTATCGCCAAAGACCGCCCCGATGGGAATGAAACCTTCAGCACCGATCAACCCGGCGGCCATGCGTGGGCGGCTGCGCGACGGGATCATCAGGGCACAGAAGCCAGCGCAGATAAGATAGACATGCTCGATAGGCCGCTCCGGTCGCGCCAGCACGAAGCCCTTCGGCAGATCGACCCTTTCTGCATGCGCAAGAAGGCTCTGCCGTTCCTCTTCAGGCAGTTGGGACAGGAGCTGGTTCATCGGTGAACACCTTGTTTTGTGGTCAGGCCATAAATGGCAGGACACAGAGGAAGCGCATGAGCAAAACCCTGCCCCTGTGCCGCAGGAAACAGCTTCGGACAGGTCAGGTCCATATCTTCAAATATAGCTATATAATTGTATTTTCCTCTGCCCGTCAAAGGTGATTCACGCGCCACTCGTCCCCTTGTGGCTGTATGGGGCGCCGTCTTTGCACTGTCCGCCAGCGTACATAACCACATCTGGGTTGTGGTTTCTGTTATGGTCACAGCATTGTAACCGATCATCTGAAACATCCACAGCTTGCTATTGACTTCAGCAAAGGAGATCCGCTTTGGGATCGATAGAGCAGCATTTGGGTCCAGGCGTTTTCACCCATGACGATATCTGCGTCATGCGCCATGCTTTCCGCCTGCTGCGAAAAACCAGAACCGGTCTTCTGGATCAGGACACGGATAAACTGGCGCGGTATATCGTCCATTTCTACAATCTCGGCCTGGTCGATCCGCGCAAGCTTGCGGAAGTGTGCCATCGTATCGCACTTTCCCGTCAGGACTTGCAGTTCTCGCCGCCGCTGATCCTTTAGAGCCTTTCCGTGTTTCACGGAAACGTCGAAAGGCTCTAAAACCGGTGCGCATGCGCGCCGCAGTTCTCTTGAACCTGACGCACGAGGCCCTTCCGTTCTTCATGAAAACGCGCTGCACCCTTGTGTACAACAATGTCATGGGGGCTTCGGCCTGTCAGGCTGGGGATCGGCAGGGGCGGCCCGTTGCGGTTGGGTCTCGGCGGGACGCTGCGGCGCCAGCTCAACGACATAATAAAGTTCGGCAATTCCCCAGACCACAAAAGCACCAGCCAGAGAGAAGATCAGGATCATCAGAATACGCTTCGACGCATTTCCCTGACGGGCCTTTCCGGGCGGTATTTGCCGGGCCATGTTTCCCCCATTTCTGCTTTTCGGAATGGCTGCTTTTCCAGCCCATCTCACGCCGAACCACATTTGGCGAACAAAGTTCCCCCTTCTGCTTAAGACACGGATCAATAGAGAATGATCATCAGGAAAAACAAAGCAATCAACACCGCAACCACGATGATGATCATGCGATATCTGCGAAACAGATCGCGATAAAAGGGGCCGTGGCCCGAAGGTTTGCCTGCCATGGACGTCTCCAACAAGGGGTTTTGAACAAGGGGTTTGACGCATCGTTTCGGCAGGCATGATATGCACAGCCACTCTGTCGTGTTTGCATCGGTTTGCACCGGAGAGGGCAGAAAGCGTTTTCCGTCTTCGGGAGAAAACTCTCACCCGGCAAGCCCATTGCGGTTCCAATCGACGTCATGGGAGGCCTCCGATAGGAGATATCTGGGATTTTTTCGCCTGAGCTGTGGAACATAAACCGGATCTGGCCGTTTGACAGGCCTGCGGTTTCCATTCCCCTCCCAACGCAGCGCCCATCCCGACAGGCAACCTTACCCATTCGGGTTGATGTCAGGGCGATCCACCTCCACCGGCTGTTGCGGATGTCTCATCTGCAACAGCCGTTTTTGTCTCGTTCCTCCATAAAACTCCGGTACGCTTTTCCCCGCGAAAATCCGCAAGGGAACCATCATGACAGCCAGAACCGGAAGTCTGACGGCAAACAGGCCGGTCGCGAACCGCAAGCCCGTGATCTCACCGATCCGGCAGCAACAAGAGCGATGGCAATTGAGCCGTCAGGATCGATTATGCCGCCGCACCGTCTCCAAAGCGGTGCGCGCTTCCTGAAGCAGAGGCTGCAGATCCTCGCCACGCCGACCGGCCTTGACGCGCGCCTCAAGCTCTTCAATCACCTTGCACAGCGCCTCTTCCCGCCCCTCATAAGGCTCGTCGGCCATGACAAGGGCGGTGATTGCACCCGGATTGAAATCATCTGCCGTGGTTTGCACATCCGCCCGGGCCCCGAGCGGACTTTTGAGCGGGCTCTGTTTGCTGTCATCGGACATCGGTTTCATCCTCCGGATCTGCTGGTTTGAACATGCCCCCGTCAGGGGCGACAGGGGCCGTTTCTCTTGCTTTCAGCGCCTTTTGCAAAAAACGCTTCGGCTTTTTGCTGGCACAGTCGTTAAACCCCTGCCGCCGCTTTTTGTTCAGCCAAAGTCTCCGGGAGGATTTTGCCGGATGGCAGGAACTTTCCATTGCGCTTGCCGGTTGCGATAGCGTCAACCGTCAACACAACAGCCATGAAGACAAAACGGAGATCAGCCATGCCAGCCAAATCAAAGGCACAACAGCAGGCCGCAGGCGCAGCGCTTGCCGCCAAACGCGGAGACATGAAGAAAAGCGATCTGCAGGGCGCATCGCGGCAGATGGAAAAATCCATGTCGGAAAAGGAATTGCACGATATGGCCTCCACCAAACGCAAGGGCAAGCCTGAGCATGTGGACAACGACCATGAGGACAAGGACTGATCTGGCGACAGGCAGGCACGCGCCCGCAGACGAAACAGAAAGGAAAACGCTATGGTTCACAAAACCCGCCGTTACGAAACCACTCAGCCGGAAATCGAGAGACTGCATCCGCCTCAGGCCGCTCTGGAGGATGCGGTGGCGGATGCGCTGGCCAACAATGCCAGCATTGACGTAACCGGTGTGAGCGTCATCGCCCTTGGACAGACAATCGTGCTGAAAGGAACGGTTTTTGCGCCGGAAGAAATCCAGCGCTGCGAGGAAACGGCCCGTGCCGTGCAAGGCGTTGAGGCTGTCGACAACCGCCTTTCCCTCACGCCTGGCAACGAGGCCACGGGTGCTGCCGCCCCAAAACCACCCGTATCTTCATAGGCACAGGAGAACGCCATGGCCATTTCGTCTGAAAAGAATCCGGATCGTCTGACTGCGTGCGGCGCGAAGACATGACGGCGCACAGATAAAGCGTTCCTCGAGAATGAAGCAGCCTGTCTATGCCTCTTTACCCTTGCGAAAGAACAGGCTGGAGGCAAACAGGATCACCAGCCCGAAAGGCAGGGGCAGTAGAAAATAAACAATCCGGAAGGCGATGAGCGCACCGATATCCCGCGTATGCAGCAGATAGGCAAGGGCTGCTTCCAGCACGCCAAGACCACCCGGCACATGCACCAGAAAGGCCAGAAGATTGGCCAGCACGAACGCACCGGAGATGCGCAGAAAACCAAGTGTGGGCCCTACCTGCAGCAATTGATAGAGGCAGGCGCTGACGCAAAGATAATTGGCCGTGCCGCAGACGATCTGCGCCAGCGCCATGGGAACAGAGGGAACCTCTATGGTGAACCGCCAGAGGCAAAAGGGCCGCTCTTTCTTCCAGCATAACAACAGGTAGGCCAGCACCGTGAGCAGGCACAGGCTCCCCAGAATGCGGGCAGACGCAAGGCTTAATTGCAAACCGGGAGCAAGGCCGCCGGGGGCGATCAACAACACCAGGCCGGCCAGCGTCACCTGCCCCAGACCGATGACCGTGGCACTGAACAGAACGATCTTGGCCACGTCCTCTGCCCTGAGGCCCCATTGCGCATAAAAGCGGTAACGAATGGCACCGCTGCTGAAAGCGGCGATACCGACATTATGGCCGATCGACAGGCTGGTGAAGGAGGTGAGCGCGATGCGGCGATAGGCAAGCGGCTTGCCCAGATGCTTCAGCGCCAGCATTTCAATCACGGTCAAGAGAAAATAGGACAGGGCCGCGAAGAGAATGGCCAGAACAAACCGCTGCGTCGCAATAGCCTGCAGGGATTGACCGATCTGGGCGAGACTGAAGCGGCTGAAAGCGCGCCAGGCAAACACGATCGCCGCCAGCGCTATGGCAATCATCACCAACCGGAAGACGAGGTGCCTGTTCATGGCCAGACCCCGCGAGACGGCATCCGGCAAAATGTCGTTGGCCCCGTTGCCGGACCACACTCAACGCGCAGGCATACACGGCGTGCCAAAAGCGACGCCGGTTGAAATGTGCCGTCACCCATGCATCAACCACCCAACGGCATCATCGGCCCAGAAGATGGACAGCATCGCTGCCATTGCGCATTGACGGCCTGTCGTCCGAAGGCATGTCGGCATCATCGTCGATATCGATATCGACCTCACCCAGTTCCTGCTTGAGGCGTTGTCGCGCCCGGTTCATCCGGCTTTTGACCGTGCCGATGGCGCAACCGCACATGATGGCGGTGTCTTCATAGCTTTCTCCCATCACCACCACCAGAACCAGCACCTCGCGATATTGCACCGGCAGCCTTTGCAGGGCTTCATAAACATCCCGGCTGCGTACCGACCATTCCTGCTCCGGCTGGCTGACGAGACTGTCCAGCATCGACTGGGCAAGGCCGACAACCTCGCGTTCGCGCTTGCGATAGGTGGTGCTGAACGTGTAGCGCATGATGGTGAACAGCCAGGATTTCAGCCGGGTTCCCTCGCTATACTGGTCGTAATGCGCAATGGCGCGCAGCAGGGTTTCCTGAACCAGATCATCCGCATCCTCAGGATTGCGGCAGAAGGTGCGGGCAAAAGCCCTCAAAGCCGGTATGAGTTCCACGACTTGCTGTCGGCCCATGACATTGCCTCTCCAGTTTGACGGTTATTTTTGTCACATATGAAAATTCTTATTTAAGGACTTTGTTCCATCGGCTGGCACAAGGACATGCGCCGTGAACAGGTGAAACAGGCCTTGGAACCTGAGGGGTGGAAAACAGTTATGCGGCATCGAAGAAAGATCGCCGTCAATGCTGAAAGGCGGGCGCGCCAGTGTGGATGGAGAGAGCGGATGCAGCGCAAGAAAGACGTCCTGGCCATCATCATCGCGCTTTTGTTCATAGCTGTCTGCGTCTTCTTCTACGCTTACGTGAAAGAGCTGCCTGCCACCGACAAAACGCGGGTTGAAGATCCTTACAAGCGCACAAAGACGTTGCCGCCGTCTGCCGTTCCCGATGAAACCAGCAATCCTGCCCTCAAGGAAAACAAGTGAGCATGCCGACATGAAAAAAAGGGCATGATAATCATGCCCGGCCCACGCCCCGGAAAGCTCTCCATATCGCGGCTCCTCTTGCTGTCCCGTCGCTGGCACTGAATGGCCATGGGCAGTCCCTGCGAAAGGGTCTAACCTTGAAAAGCCAAGGATATTCCGTCAGATGCATGATTTCGCTTTCCGTATTTTCTAAAACACAGAAAGCCAAAGGGCGATCTCACATCTTTTCCTTGATGCCTTGGGAAATCAGCCACCAGTTCATCGGATAGCTGGTGGCAAAGCCGGCAATCATGGCAAGCTGCATGGCAAACCAGAATTCCGGGGTATTCACCTCCACCCGGTGGCCGAAGGCGGCCGGATAGATCAGAAACTGAAACAGTGCCATCACCGCATACATGCCGATCTGCCAGGAGATCAGGGAGAGCGTATCGGCCTTGAACGCAGCAACGAGGCCCTGCCCGGGCGACAGCTTGCGCATCGGTACGATGGCGAAATACTGAAAGGCAATGCCCAGCAGAAAGGCCAGCACGAAATCAAACACCCAGACGGCGAAAATCTTTTCGCCAAAGAGGCTATGCCAGCCGAAAACCAGCGCCAGCGACGGCAGAAGAAAGGCCAGCCATTCAGCCACAATATCGCCGATCATGCAGCCGCTGCCGCAATGTAGAGCTCCCTTGGCGACCATGACCGGCATGGGCGGTTTTTTTCCGCCATGCATATGGCCATGGTGCATGTGCCCGCTCTCAATGTGATCGTGCTGCATGGCATGATGGCCTGTATCACTGCCATGCTGATGGTGCATTCCAGCCTCTCCCGCCCCTCCGGATGCTTTGCGCGCGTCAGCAAGATAAAGCCAGATAACCGCCAGCGAGCCAAAAAGCGCTGTCACCGGCCAGACAATGTTCATGATCTTCATCGGCAGAGGATGGCGCATCACATCAATGGCAAGGCCGATGGCCGACACTCCGCCCAGCAATAGACAGAGGATTGAAAGCCAGTGATACCATGACGGGATCATCATCCTTCCTCCTTGGCTCGGTGTGAACTATGAGCCTCCGCGGCTCAGTGTGATCCATGATCCGCCGCATCGCTTCAGGCGGCGACCTTTTTGATCAAACGGATGCTATGGCCGATGGTTCCCATCTGCTGCTGACGAATGGTTGGACAGGGTATGGAACAAAGCCGCAGACGCGCCGGTTTGAGTAAAAAAGGGGTGGACAGGGCGCGACAACTGCCTCAACAGCCATCCGTACCTTTCACCCCTGCCCCGGCAAGGACGGAGCCAACGATGCCTGCTCAGACGCAAGAAAACGGGAATGACAAGACGGAAGAACCTTTAGAGCATTGTCCCGAGAAAAGTTTGAAACGGTTTTCCGTTCGGAAATGCGTAAACAATGCTTCAGATCTTTTCAGCGCTTCCGAAAACACTGAAAAGCTCCCGGCTTGCCCATGCGGCTCACCGGGATTTTCAAGGGCGCATATCAGAGCATACGTTTTCAATCGATGATATGGCGCACCAGCCTGGGCAGGCTCAGGCTCTGGACAATCACGGAAAAGAGGATGACGGCATAGGTCGCGGATAAAATGGCTGGCCGTGCGGCCATCTCCGGCAGAGACAGAGCCAGCGCCGCCGAAATCGCCCCCCTTACCGCACTCCAGGTTAAGATCGCAACGGTGCCCTTGTCGAAACCGAACCATGGTTTCAGCGTTACAACTGTGCCGCCGATGGCAAAAAGGCGGATGACAAGCACGATAGGAATGGCGATCAGGCCGCTCAGAAGAAGACTACTCTTCAGATTGAGCACCAGCACCTCAAGCCCGAGCAAGGTGAAGAGAATGCCGTTGAACATATGATCCACCAGCCGCCAGAAGCCGAAAAAATAGGTGCGTGTTTCCTCGCTCATCGCCTGTGGTGCGCCGCGATTACCGATCAGAATTCCGGCGACGACGACGGAGATCGGCCCGCTTGCGCCCAAAATCTGCGCTGCCGCATAGGTGCCCATGACAAGAGCAAGCGAAAACAACACCTCATCGGCATAATCATTCACGGTGTTAAAGGCGTGAAAGGCAAGATACCCCGTCACAATGCCGAGAATCGCGCCACCGGCCGCCTCCTTCAGCAACAACAGGCCGATATCGGCCAATGCCGGATCACTGACGGAGTTGCTGGCAAATTGCAGCGCCACGGTGAAGACGACAACAGCAATCCCGTCATTGAAAAGGGCTTCCCCTTCGATTTCCGTTTCGATCTGCCGGGGCAGTTTCACCGCGCTGAGCGTTGCCAGAGCCGCCACCGGATCGGTTGGGGCAATCAGCGCGCCAAACACAAAACACCAGGCGAAATTCACCGGCACATCGAAAAGCCGCATCGCCAGCCAGAACAGGAAGCCCACACCAAGAGCTGACACCACAACGCCAAAGCTTGCCAGCAGCAGGATGACGGCGCCGCGATTGCGCAGACGGTTCCAATCGCTGGTTACCGCCCCGGCAAACAGCAGGAAGGCCAGCATCCACTGCATCACCGCCTTGTAGAAATCGATCCGGTTCAGGGACCGACCGACGGTATGGGCCAGAGGTTGGCCAGGCAAAACAAAGTCCAGCATCAGCAGAGCCAGTGCCACCGCAATGCCCATGGTCAGAAGCGCCACATTATTGGGCAGATTGAAAAACCGCCGGTTCAGCCAACTGAACAGGGCTGTGGTGCAGACAAGGGCTGCAATTTCATCGAAAAGCACCGATCGCTCCCATCTATGGAAAAGGCTGCGCCTGTTGAGAGCATATCCAGTCAATGCGTGCAGTGACGCATTCACTTCGTCTATGCGCGCATGCGCCTGTCTTTTGTTTTTGATGCGATGTATCCAAACGCGTCTGAAGCCTCCGTTTGGGGCGCTGTAAGCGGCGACTGCCGACCATCCACAGAACAGCAACCCGCAACACCCACGATGGTTCCGTAAAGAGCCGGGCGCTTTCCGGCCCGAAAAGGCCATTGCGTGCGAACAATCGTCTCGGCTCTGCGTTGGACGCACAGACCCTTCACCTTAAAACGGAGAGACAAGCACAAGGAGGCTTTCATGCCATTTAGATCACTTCCAGCAAAAGCGGGAACCGGACGTAAAGTGGTCATGACCGCCGCAGCCCTTCTCATGGGTACGGCGCTGATCATCCCGGTCTCAGCCACCGGCGCCATGCGCGATCAAAGCGGGAGCACCCACTGCAGCACACCTTCTGAAAAGCGGCAGGGAAAAGACAGTCAGACACCGCACAGCGTGCAAAGGCCGGGCAATTGCGCCGACGTGCTCACACCGCCGCCGACCGGCGATCACGAGCTGGTCGAACCTGCTCCCGATGTCGGAACCATGCCGGTGATCCCACCCAAAGCTTCGCCGAAACAGCAGGAGAAGAACAGGAGAGACTGATTTCGGCGGTCTCTTACGGATCCATGGCCAGATCGAGCCGTTTGCCGTTGCCGTCGAAGATCAGCATCCTGGCGGGATCGAAACGGGCAACATATCTGTCGCCTGCTTTCAGGCCTCTGGCGCGGGTGTCGCTGATGGTCAGAAGATCGCCGCTTCCCGCACGCGCATGGATCAGCGTGTTGTTGCCGAGATGCTCGACAAACTCCACCGTAACCGGCATGGACAGAGCGGCTTCAGGATCGAAAGCCTCCGGGCGGATGCCGATGGTGAGGCTGGTGCCGAGGCTGAAAGGCAGGGTGACGGGGATCAGATGATCGCCATGCGCCGTCAGACGCAGGCCCGCTTCTTCGGTTTTGACCGGCAGGAAATTCATCCGCGGCGACCCGATAAAGCCTGCGACGAAGAGATTGTCCGGCCGGTCGTAAAGTTCGAGCGGCGTGCCGACCTGTTCGATCGCCCCGTCGCGCAGCACGACGATGCGGTCGGCCAGGGTCATCGCCTCCACCTGATCGTGGGTGACATAGATGATCGTGGTGTTCAGCTCCCGATGCAGCCGGGCAATTTCGATGCGCATATGCACGCGCAAATCGGCATCAAGATTGGAAAGCGGCTCGTCGAACAGGAAAACCTGCGGATGACGCACGATGGCCCGACCGATGGCGACCCGCTGGCGCTGACCGCCGGACAGGTCTTTCGGGCGACGGTCCATCAGCTTTTCCAGACCGAGCGTGCGGGCGGCCTCCATTACCTGCTTTTCGATATCGGCCTTCGCCACACCGGCAAAACGCAGGGCAAAGCCCATATTCTCCCGCACCGTCAGATGCGGATAAAGCGCATAGGACTGAAAAACCATGGCAATGCCGCGCTCGGATGGCTCGACATCGTTCATCCGCCGGCCACCAATGAAGAGATCGCCGCCGGAAATGGTTTCCAGCCCGGCAATCATTCTGAGAAGCGTGGATTTTCCGCAGCCGGAGGGGCCGACAAAAACGATGAATTCCCGCTCGGCAATCTCCAGATCGACCCCCTTGATCACATCGAGAATGCCATAGTTCTTTCTCAGGCCGGAAAGCGTCAGCGTGCTCATGCACCACCTCCCGCGCTGGCCGAAAGGCTGACCCGCACCGTGCCGAGCCGGGCATGGGTGACGCTGGCTGCAATTGCACCCCTGCCCCGCGCCTGAAGCCAGAAACCGGTCGAGCCGCCATTGAGCGATACAAGGCTCGGGCCGATCAGGTCTGCCGGGCCATCAATGGCAATCGAGACCGGTTCGAACAGGAAGGGCAGCTTGTTGCCGACCTGATCGAGCACCCGCACCATGACCCGTACGCTGTCTTCTGCGCCGATATTGACGGTATCCGGCTTTACTTGCAGCGTGGTTGCCACGGGGTCGGCGACATACTGCACCTCGGCCACCTTCTTGCCGCCGATATAGCCGATGCAGGTGACATTCTGCCAGCCCATGCCCCAATGGCCGAACTCCTGATTGGGATAATCTTCGCGTTTGATGATTACCGGCGGATGCGGCAGATGGGCAAAGCGCTCACGGTCGGGCGTGAAACGCCGGGGCGGCATGCCGCCGCTGACCAGTTCCACTTCATCACAATTGGTCAGGATGATCAGCGGCAGCACGCCGCCGAAATTGCGCTCACCCCGCGTCCAGAAGGTCACTGGCTTCAGGATCACCCCCTCTTCCGGCTCACACTGGCTGGCATAGGCGAAGGCGGCAAATTTCGGCTCGCGGAACATGTCCATCACGCCATGATGGCAGATGCGGTCACCCGCGCCGAAATCCTTGTGGGTGTTGTAATCGAAAGCGCACCAGCCAAGGGCGCCGGCAATCTGCGGATCGCCATAGGCGGCATTCAAGACGTCGAGATGGCGGATGACATGTTCGGCCTGCCGCTGTTCCTGATCATAGGCCTTGGTCGGATACATATGACCGTTGAATTCGGTGATCATATAGGGCACGGCGTGATCGAGGCCGGTGACTTTCTGCTGCGGCCTCAACGGCGTGCGCGGCTGATCGGGGTTGATTTCCTCCATGCCGAGGATGAAATCATTCATCGAATAGACATCCTCAAGAAGCTCGCTGTCGGTAATGCAGCGCACGCCCGTGGTCGGCCTTGTCGTGTCGAGGCTGCGGGCAACCCGGTTGGTCTCGACATAAAAATCGTGATTGTCCTTGGATTCGTTGATGCGCACGCCCCAGAGCACAATGGAGGGATGGTTCCAGTCGCGCCGGATCATCTGGCGGACATTCTCGACCGAAGCCGCCTGCCAGGCTTTGTCGCCGATATGCTGCCAGCCGGGAATTTCCTCGAAAACCAGAAGGCCAATCTCGTCGCAGCGATCGAGAAAGCATTTTGACTGCGGATAATGCGAGGTGCGCACCATGTTGAGCTTCAGCTCATGCTTTAAAATATCGGCGTCCCCTTCCTGCGCGGCACGGCCCAGCGCGTAGCCGATATAGGGGAAGGACTGGTGACGGTTGAGACCGCGCAGCTTGATCAGACGGCCATTCAGCCGAAACCCTTCGGTGGTGAACGCAATGTCGCGGAAGCCAAAACGGATGCGCTGCGCATCATGGCTGCCGGAAACCTCAAGCGTCAGCACCAGCTCGTAAAGCGCTGGCTGATGCAGATCCCAAAGCGTGATATTTGTGAGATCCGTCAGCTCGATATGCGCCGTCTCGCCGGTCACCTCGACTGTGCTTTTGCCAAGCTCCACCCCGTCCCGGTCGATCAACGAGGCCGTCAGCGATCCTGCAATCGCTATCTTTTGCGGATTGGCCAGCGTCACCGAAACCGTCACCCGCTTGTTTTCAGAAAGCGCCTCCGGCGTTTCGATCTTGGCGTTTTCAATCGAAACCGGATCGGTCACCTTCAGCCAGACATCGCGGTAGATACCGGCATAGGTGAGATAGTCGATGCGCGCGCCAAAGGGCGGAATGGCGGGATTTTCCGAACCGTCAACCTTGACGGTCAAAAGATTGTCACCCGGCGTCAAAAGCCCGGTCAGCCGCACCTCGAAGGGCGTATAACCATCCGGATGACGGCCGATCTCCTGGCCATTGAGATAGACGACGCTGTCGGCCATTGCCCCGTCAAAAACCAGTGACACCTCCTTGCCATCGAAAGCGGGATCGGCGGTCAGAGTCTTCTGATAGGTGAAGGCCTGCCAGTAGGATTTTTCGTCGAAATAGGCAAAGGGCAGTTCCACTGCCGAATGCGGCAGGGTGACGGCCTGCCCCTCCTGACGCGTGCCTGCCTTGTCGGCGTCGAAACCGGGATAAAAAATCCAGTCGTGATTGAAAGCGGTGATGGAGCGCATGGGAGAACCTTATTTGACAGAACCGAGCATGCCGGCAACAAATTGCCGTTGCAGCACGAAGAACAGGATGAGTGTGGGCAGGGTGGCAAGAACGGTTGCCACCAGAATGACGCCGAAATCCGGCGTATAGGCCGAGGTGAGCGCCGAGAGCACAAGGGTGATGGTTTTCATATCCGGCGTTTGCAGCACGATCAGCGGCCAGAGATAGTTGTTCCAGTTGGCCATGAAGACGATGATCGTCGCCGCCGCATAGGTAGAGCGCATCGATGGCATGTAGACGAAGAGGAAAATCTGCCATTCCTTCAGTCCGTCAATGCGGGCTGCATCGCGCAGTTCCAGCGGGAAGGCCTTGGTGGCCTGGCGGAAATAGAAAATGATGAAGATCGAGGCGACCGTCGGCAACAGCACGGCGGCAAAGGTGTTGGCAAGCCCGCTTCTTGCCACCATGACGAAAAGCGGCACCATCAGCGCAGCAAAGGGAATGGACAAAAGCAGCAACAACAGCCGAAACAGCCGCTCGCTCAGACGGGTGCGAAACATCTCGAAGCCATAACCGGCCATGGACGAGATCAGCAGCGTCAGCACCGTGCCGACAAGCGCCAGTTCCGCCGAATTGGCAAAAACGCGCGGCACATCGACCTGTTGAAAGAAGGTGCCGACATTGGACCACAAGGCCGTGCCGAAACTGGCCTTGCCCTTGATGATGTCGGCGGAGCGGTTGGTGGCCCCAACCAGCATCCAGTAAAAGGGAAAGATCGAGGCGAAGGCCGCCGCCGACAGGACGGCATAGCTTGCGCCATAGCGCAGCGTGCGGGAAAGATGGCTCATTTTCTGTCCCTCGCGATCAGGAACTGCACGAGGCTCAGCACCGCGACCATCACGACGATGACATAGGAGACCGTGGCCGAATACCCGAAACTGGGCATGAACTGGAAGGTGAGATTGTAGATATAGAGCGACAGCGTCAGCGTGGCATCGCCCGGCCCGCCGCGGGTGATGGTGTTGACCTCGTCGAAAAGCTGCAAGGTGCCGATGGTCGAGACGATGCTGGTAAACAGGATCACCGGCTTCAACAGCGGAATGGTGATGCGGAAGAACCTTGCCCGCGCCGGAATGCCGTCGATGCGCGCCGCTTCATAGATCGACGGGTCGATATTCTGGAGAGCGGCGAGATAAAAGATCATGTTATAGCCCATCCAGCGCCAGGTGATGGAGAGGATGATCATGATCTTGGCCCAGAACGGATCGGTCAGCCAAGGAACGGGGCCTGAAACCGCATGGATCGCCATGAGAAAATGGTTGACGATGCCGTCGCTCTCGAACATCGAGCGAAACACGGCGGCATAGGCCACCAGCGAGGTGACGCAGGGCAGGAAAATCGCCGTGCGGAAAAAACCGCGCCCGATCAGCCTGCTGTCATTGAGCAGCACGGCAAAGACCAGCGCCAGCGTCAGCATGATCGGCACCTGCACCACGAAAAACAGACAGGTATTGGTCAGTGCATGCAGAAAGACCTGATCGTGAAACAGTCTTTCGATATTGGCGAAACCGCCAAAGCGCAAATTATTGCCCTTGCCGACCTGCAGACTGACCCAGAGCGACCAGAGGATCGGATAGATCATGAAAATGCCGAGCAACGTCAGGGCCGGCATCATGAAGGGCCAGCCGCCGAGACCGGACCTGCGGGCAGTGGTGGAGTGGTTCAATGGTCTTCTCCGCCAGAATTACGGATAATAATGCATGCCAAGGCAGAGCGCGAGGACATATCAGCCCCCGCACCCTGCATCCCGCATTACTGGATCTGCTGTTCCACCCGGTCGTTGATCGCCTTCAGCGCATCATCGACGCTACCACCCTTGGCAAGGGCCGGAAGTTGAGCCTGAATGGCGGCGTTTGCTTCCTGGGTGAAAGTGCCGTAATCGACGGACGGCACCTTTTCCAGCCACTCGGAAAAATTCTCCCAGACCGGCTGATTGCCGAAGAAGGGGTCTTTCGCCTTATAGGCATCGCCCTTGCGGGCCGCGAGCAGTGAGCCGACCGCGCCCTGCTTGACCAGAATATCCTGATAGAAGCCGATATCGCCCGCCCAGATTTTATTGAGAAAATCGATGGCGTCTTTCTTGTCCTTGGACGAGGTCAAGACATACCAGCTCGATCCGCCCCAGTTGGAATAATGGGTGGCACCCTTGACGCCATCAAGCTTCGGTAGCGGCGCAATGCCCCATTTACCGGACTGATCGGGACTGCCCTTGATGGTTCCGGCCATCCAGGCACCGGAAGGCACAGCCACAACATCGCCGGCGGTAAAGGCTGCGGTATAAGCCGACCAGCCGGACACCGGCTTGACGATGCCCGCTTTCCACAGATCCGCATAGGTCTGGAGCGCAGCCTTCAGCGGCGCATTATCGAGAATATCGAGAGAACCGTCCGGCTTGAAGAACCACCTGCCCGCCGATTGCATCATGGCGCGCACCAGCCCGGCCTCATTGAAATCGAGATCAATGAAGTCATGCCCGGTTTTGGCTTTGACATCCTTGGCGATCTTGATCAGCCCGTCCCAGGTGACATCATTCAGGTCCGAAGGCTTATATCCCGCCTTTTCCATGTAATCGGTGCGGTAAAACAGGCCGGTCACACCGGAATCGAACGGTACCGAATAGGATTTGCCCTTCAGCGTTGCCGCGGCCACCTTGTAGGCAGCGAATTTCTTCATGTCGATGGCGTCTGACAACGGCTCAAAAGCCGAGGGAAAGGATTGCAGAAAGCGCTGGGCGTTGTCGTCCTGAATGAGAACGATATCCGGCAGCCCGTCGGTGACACCGGCCATCAGCTGGGTCTGCAGCTTCTGCTTGATGTCCTCCTGGGCGATATTATCGACAGTGATTTTCACATCAGGATTGATTTTTGCATAACGGGCCGCCGCTTCCTGCATGGCAGGCACATTGAAATCCGGGTCCCAGCACCAGACCGTCAGAGTAGCAGCGCTGGCAGCCCCTGCGGCAAAGGTCATCGCCGCCGCCAGAACCCCTGTCAATACGGAGATGCGCGCTGCGCGTCGACCATGGCCTTGTCCCTGCTTCATATCCTCACCCTTTCCGAAGCCTGTATCCAACGAGATGAGGGAGCATAGCAGAGGAGAAATTCACCGGCAATATTCACTGGTATTTTTACTGAAAATTTCTCTAGCCCGGATTTACCTTGACAAACCGACCCCACGCCCAACCTGAAATGTGCGCTACCTTACAGCATCGCGCTTGCGTCAAAAGCAGATAAGACACTGAAAAAATTTGTAAATTCGTCATGCGTTTACGCAAGCCTGAGCGCATAAATGCTTGGCCAGGTAAAGCCTGTCAAAAACCATAGGCTTGCGGATGCGTGCATCCCTTGGAACTTTGTCTTTGTTGTCTGACCTATGTCCCGAGAAACGGGTGAAACAGTTTTCCGTCCGGACATGCTGAATGAGAGCACATTGCGGCTTATCAGCCTCATGCGACATGCTTTCGCACCGTGCGCATTATCCTGTCGTTGCAGACAGCGTGCCGCCCGTAATCAGGGTAAAGCCGAGATCGAGACTTTGTGCAGGCGCGTCGCTTAAAAACAATTCGGCGGCACGCATTCCGATCTCGATGCGCGGCGTCAACACGCTGGCAATCGGCTGCGGCGTGTGGCGACAGATGTCGAGAGCATTGAAACCAATAATGGCAAGCCTCTCCGGCACGGAAAGGCCGGTGCCGAGACAGTGGAAATAACCACCCAGCGCCATATCGTCATTGGAAAAATACACCGCATCTATATCGCCATGTCGCCTGAGAAGTGCTGCAAGCCCCGCCTTGCCCGCACCGACTGATGAAGGCGCATGGCAGATTTCCACGGCTGCAAGCGAAAGACCCTGAGCGCCAAGCCCTTCGACAAAGCCGTTGAACCGTTTGGCACTGCGGCGGTCGCGTTCCAGATCATGGCCGACATAGGCTATTCTGCGCCGTCCGGCAGCAATCAGCCGCTCCGCCGTCTCCCGGCCCGCAGCCACATGAGAAAAGCCGACGGCAATGTCCAGCGGTTCGCCATCAATGTCCATGAGTTCGACGATGCGGCAGCCGGAGGCGCGCAGCATACGGCGCGTGCCTTCAGTATGTTCAAGGCCAACCAGCATCACCGCCGCCGGTCGCCAGGCCAGAACCGCCGCCACCAGCGCCTCCTCCTTCTCCGGATCATAATCGGTGACGGCGAAGACGGCCTGACGCTGTCGCGTCTCCAGCGTTCTGGTAATGCCGCTCAAAAGATCGGCAAAGACGATGTTGGACAGCGAGGGCACGACAATGGCCACCAGCGGATTGCCAGTGGAGGCGAGCGCGCCTGCAATCCGGTTCGGCACATAGCCCAGCCGCTCCACCGCCTCCATGACCCGGGCGCGGGTCTTTTGCGAAAACGAACCATGATTGCGCAGCACCCGCGACACCGTACTTTCGCCCACGCCTGCCGCTTCGGCGACATCCGTGAGGGTGATGGCAGCGGTTTTCTGGTCCATGGGTCAGAGCCGTTCAAGCGGAGGAATCATGGTTCCAGTCTATCGCGCCGTTGACGGCGCAATTCAATGGCAGCGCTGCCAGAATAGTTATTGGCAGCGCTGCCAAAATCCGTTACAGAAAATGGCAGCGCTGCCAACAAATGAACTCGCTTGGCAAACGCGCAGTCTCTCTGGTGATCGGCTGTGTCGCAACGCTGTGCGTGCCGGCCAGAACGGTCAACCGCTGAAGCCTCGCCGTCTCCATCCGGCCCATCTGGCGGGATGGATTTTCTGATTTACAAGGAGACGTTACATGTCCGTTTCTCAAGCCGCCGCCACAAAGAACACTGCCGCCGTGATCGGCCTCGGCTCCATGGGGTTCGGCATGGCGCTTTCGCTCAAAAGAGCAGGTTTTACCGTGCTCGGCGCCGATGTTTCGGCTGAGGCCGTGGCGCGCTTCGTCGCAGAAGGCGGACGCGGCATCGACACCCTCAAAGCCGAGATCGGCGCGGCCGATGTCGTCGTCTCGGTCGTCGTCAATGCCGCCCAGACCGAAACCGTGCTCTTCGGCGAAAACGGCATTGCCGATGCCATGCGTCCGGGCACGGTCTTCATCTCGTCTGCCACCATGGATCCGGCCATTGCCCGCGCGCTCTCCGCCCGGCTGGAGGCAAAAGGCGTGCATTATCTCGACGCGCCGATTTCCGGCGGTGCGGCGCGCGCCGCAAAAGGCGAGTTGACGATCATGGCCTCCGGCACGGACGCCGCCTTTGCCGCCGCCCGCCCGGCACTCGACGCCATGGCCACAAAGGTTTATGAACTGGGCGCAGAAGCAGGCTTCGGCACCGCATTCAAGATGATCAACCAGCTTCTGGCGGGCGTGCATATCGCCGCCGCCTGCGAGGCAATCGCCTTTGCCGCCAAGCAGGGTCTTGATCTGACCAAGGTCTATGAGGTGATCACCGCGTCTGCCGGCAATTCCTGGATGTTTGAAAACCGCATTCCGCATGTGCTGGCCGGAGATTATACGCCGCTCAGTGCCGTCGATATCTTCGTCAAGGATCTCGGCATCATTCAGGACATGGCCCGCGCCGAGCGCTATCCGGTTCCCTTGAGTGCGGCGGCCCTGCAAGTCTATCTTGCCGCCTCCGGTTCTGGCATGGGGCGCGATGACGATTCCTCGCTGGCCAGGCTTTATGCCCAGCTTTCCGGTGCCCGACTTCCTGAAAAGGCGAATTGATCATGCCCGTCTTTGCCGCCAATCTGACCATGATGTTCACCGAATGGGCCTTTCTCGACCGCTTTGATGCCGCGGCGGAGGCAGGATTTTCCGCCGTCGAATATCTCTTTCCCTATGAAGCCGCGCCAGAGGCCATTCAGGCCCGGCTTTCGCGCAACAACCTGACCCAGGCGTTGTTCAACATGCCGCCCGGCGACTGGGCCGCAGGCGAGCGCGGCCTTGCCGCCCTGCCCGATCGCTTCAAGGAATTTCAGGACGGCGTTGCGCTGGCTCTGGACTATGCCGAGGCCACCGGCGTCAGGCGGCTGCATATGATGGCAGGGCAAGCCGATTGGGAGGATGCCAATGCCGTAAAAAGCTATCGCCGGGCGCTGGATGACGCGGCCCCAAAGCTTGCCGACAAAGGCCTCGATCTGCTGCTGGAACCGATCAACACCCGTAATATGCCGGGCTATTTCCTCAACAGTTTCGACAGGGCCGAAGCCTTCATCCGCCAATCGGGCCACGCCAACGTCAAGCTGCAATTCGACATCTATCACTGCCAGATCCTGCATGGCGATGTGACCATGCGGCTGAGACAGGCCCTGCCTCTTACCGGCCATGTGCAGATCGCCAGCATTCCCTCGCGCCACGAACCGGATGGCGAGGAGCTGAACTATCCTTTCCTGTTTTCCGAGCTGGACCGGCTCGGCTATCCGGGCCTTGTCGGCTGCGAATACAATCCGCGTGGCAACACGCTCGCGGGGCTTGGATGGTTTGAACCTTTCAAGCGGCGCTGATGCTCAGGACGGAGTAAACCCATGCCTCTTCTTCTCGGCGTGATTGCCGATGATTTTACCGGAGCCACCGATATTGCCAGTATTCTGGCGCGCGAAGGCATGACGGTTGTCATGTCGATCGGCATACCAGGGCCGGGCTTTGCGATGGGGGACGCCGAGGCCGTGGTCGTGGCGCTGAAATCGCGCACCATTGCCGCCAATCAGGCCGTGTCGCAATCACTCGATGCCCTCGACTGGCTGAACGCACATGGCGCGAAGCAGATTTTCTTCAAATATTGCTCGACCTTCGATTCCACCGCGAAAGGCAATATCGGCCCCGTGGCCGATGCACTGGCCGAGGCGCTTGGCGCGGAAATCGCCGTGGTCTGCCCGGCTTTCCCGCAAAACGGTCGGACGGTTTTCAACGGCCATCTCTTCGTCGGACGGCAATTGGTGCAGGACTCGCCGATGAAAGATCATCCGCTTACCCCGATGCGCCGTTCCGATCTGGTGGCGCTGATGGCCGAGCAGTCGGCCCATGCCGTCGGGCTCGTGCCGCATGAGGTGGTGGCGGCAGGCGAGACCGCCATTGCCGAAGCCTTCACGACCGCCGTGGCGGATGGCAAACGCTTCGTCGTTGTCGATGCCATGGCGGATGCGCATTTGCGGGCGCTGGGAAAGGCGTCGCGCAATCATAGGCTGTTAACCGGTGGTTCGGCGCTCGCCATGGGCTTGCCGGCCAATTTCGGCATCACCCGCAGGATGGAAACGACAGCGGGCGCAACAGCGGGCGCGCCGTTGAAAACCGCCATTCTCTCCGGCAGTTGCTCGGCGGCAACGCGGCAGCAGCTTGCCCGCGCCAAGGCGCTGTGGCCAAGCCTCAGGATTGATCTTAACGCAGTGGCAGAGGGCAAGCCGGTGGTGGAAGACGCCCGCGCCTTTGCCCGCCAGCAGGCGCCGGGGCAGCCGGTGGTCATCTACGGCTCGGCCGATCCGGCAGAGGTCGAAGCCAATCAGCAGCGTTACGGACGAGAACGCGCAGGCGAGATGATGGAACAGACGCTGGCTCAGATTGCAAGCGCTCTGGTCGCTGACGGCACGGCCCGTCTTTTGGTGGCAGGCGGTGAAACCTCGGGCGCGGTGATCTCCGCCCTGAAGATCGAAGGTCTGGCCATCGGCACGGAAATCGCCCCCGGCGTGCCGTGGACCAGGACGCTTGCCGTCAACCCCTTGCAGGTGGCGCTGAAAAGCGGCAATTTCGGCGGACCCGATTTCTTTGAACGCGCGCTGGAGATTGCCGGATGAGTGATACCAAGCAGCGCGACGAGATCGCCGCCTTCGCCAAATCCCTGTTCGATCGCGGTCTGACCGCAGGCTCCACCGGCAATATCAGTCTGAAGCTGGAAGATGGCTGGCTGATGACGCCGACCGGCTCCTCCATGGGCAATATCGATCCGGCCCGAATTGCCAGACTGGATGCGGAGGGCCGCCATATCGCGGGTGACCCGCCGACCAAGGAAGCCTTTCTGCACAGGGTGATGTACCGAACCCGACCCAGGGCGGGCGCGGTGGTGCATCTGCATTCCAGCCATTGCGTTGCCGTCAGCTGCCTGTGCGATCTCGATGCCGATAACGTGCTGCCACCCTTGACCGCCTATTACGTCATGCGGGTGGGGCGGCTGCCGCTGGTGCCTTATTATCCGCCCGGCGACGAGGCGCTCGCCCATGCGGTGGCAGCGAAAACGCAAGATGCCCATGCCGTGCTGCTCGCCAATCACGGGCCGGTGGTGGCTGGCGCCACTCTGGCGGAGGCTGTCTACGCGGCGGAAGAGCTGGAGGAGACGGCGAAACTGTTTCTGATGTTGCGCGGCGAAAAAACCAGACCGCTCACCTGCGAGGAAACCACCGAATTGAACCGGCGTTTTCCCGGCACGATCTGAGGCATGCTGCTCTCGCATGACCGGTAACGTCCGGCAGAACGTTCAGCGCAATGAGATCACCCGTTTAGAACCATCCAGCCTGCGGTTGTCATGCCTTGAGATCGATCATCTGGCCGCCGAACACACGATCACGCGAGCCTTCCAGATGCAGCCGCATCAGCGAGCGGGCGCGCTCGGCGTCGCGGTCACGGATGGCCTGATAGATCGAACTGTGCTCGCGGAAGACATGCTCAAGCCCGTCGCCGGGGGCTTTGAGCGCCAGACCGTGAAATTTCATTCCGACACCGACATGGTCACGCAGCGCCAGCATCGCCGTGACGTAATAATGGTTGTTGGACGCAGCCGCAATCGCGGTGTGGAAGCTGAAATCGGCATCTTCACGGTGCTGATGCGCCTGGGTCGCCGCCTGCATCTGGTGAAGCGCCGTCTCAACTGCCGTCAACCGCTCCTCATTCCAGCGTTTGGCTGCCCAATAGGCATGATCTGGCTCAATCGTCAGGCGGAACTCATAGCAGCGCTGAATATCGGCAATCGTCTCGACCGGGGCGAAAGCCGGCCCCTGAACGGGCGTTTCCTTCTCCGGCACTTTATGAACATAAGTGCCTGATCCACGACGCGAAAACACGATGCCGCCGTCGCGAAGCAGTTGCAGCGCATCCCGCACGATCGGTCGCGACACGAAAAACCGTGTTGCCAGCTCATTTTCTCCCGGCAGCCGCCGACCGACGGGAAAAACACCCTGCTCAATATCGTTCAATAACCGGCGATAGACGCGCTCGACCAACGGACTGGCCAACGTGCCTGTAAGCGGGCTTGTAAGCGGTCCTGCGCCTGTCTTGTCTTCAGCATCAGCGGCTGCTGGTTCCACCTCTTTTGCCACTGGCCGGTCCATATACATTTCTCACTTGATGATGTGAACACAGCTAAACAAGCATGGAGCCATCTTGTCAACATGTAAATTACAGCTGACAATTCCGGACCAGTCCGGCTGTTATTCTGCGACAGTCTGCACAAACATCTGTTTTGAGCGGAGCCGCAGGGCTACAAACGAAGCTCCACAAAATTCTATTCATTCTATTGATTTTTATAGATTTTATTCACATACGTTCTCACAGGCCAACCGGAAAGAGCAACGACAGGAGATGAAATAGTCGGCCCATCCGTTTACACAGCCAAAAGCTGATAGAGTGAGTTGTCATTTTTAATTTACAACATATTGACAAGTTTTTGCTGTCGGCCTTATATCCTCCCCGGCATTGGGGCGCCAGGAGGAGTGAGGCAGACATGTGCTTTGAGCGCGAAACAAGCGTGACCAAACCGATGAATGCGCCGCAACCGGGCCGTCACCGTCTGTTTCTGATCGCCGACGATCTGACTGGCGCCCTCGATACGGCAGCGCAATTTGCCTCAGCCGACCGCCCGATCGATGTGCGATGGGACAGGCCCTCCGCGCCGGTTTCCAGCGATATCGCCCTGACGACAGGCACACGTGAGGTCGATGCCAGAACCGCGTCCACCACGGTCACGGCCATGCTACAGGCTGCGGGTAATATCTTGCCGGATCAGGCCTTTATCAAAATTGACAGCCTGCTGCGCGGCAATCCGGCAGTGGAAATTCTCGCGGCAATCGACCATTTTCGCCCCGATGCCACCGTGATTGCGCCTGCCTTTCCGGCGCAGGGCCGCGTGACGCGCAGCGGGCGGCAATATGTTCTCGGCGCAGACGGAGCCACGGCCTGCGCCACCAGCCTGGCAAAGGACTTTGCAGGCCGTGACCGCACCTTTAATCACTGTCAGCCGGGCGGGCCAATCCCGTCAGGGCTTTCGATTGTCGATGCCGAGAGTGATGAGGATCTTGCAAAGATCGTCGCGGCTGGCAACAGGTTTACAGGTCGCGTCCTGTGGGTCGGCAGTGCCGGTCTCGCCAAAGCGCTGTCGCCATCAAGACCGTCTGCCGCACCGCTTGCCGCGCTTTCCCGTCCGGTGCTGGGCCTGTTCGGCACGGGTCATCCGGTGACACAGGCGCAATTGCAGTCCTGCCCGGAGCATGTGCTGGCCGCAATGCCCGGCGACCCCGATCTGGCCGAGAGGATCGGCGACAGGTTGGCAAGCCGCGGCGTGGCGCTGGTCTGGCCCACCCTGCCCGAGGGTCTGCCCCGGGACGTGGCGGCGGCAAAGATCGCCTCTCTTCTCGATGCGCTGACAAGGCAGCTTGATCCGCCCGGAACGCTCATCGTGTCCGGCGGCGAAACGCTGATGGCGCTCTGCCGCTCCCTGCAGGCCGACAAGCTTGTCGTGAAGGGTGAGATCATGCCCGGCATTCCGGTCTCGCGCATTTCGGCAGGCCGTTTCGATGGCGTGACCGTGATTTCGAAATCCGGCGCCTTTGGTGCGCCCGATCTTTTTCAGCGGCTCCTGAAGCCCGAATTTCAGACCCAAAAGGTGGAAAATGACACATAAGGCTCCGCAACTTGCCATTACCATGGGCGATCCCGCCGGGATCGGCCCTGAAATCATCGTCAAGGCTGCGGCGGCCTTGAAACCGCGGCTTGAGGCGGGCGCGTTCAAGCTCGCCGTGATCGGCTCCAATGCCGCGCTGGAAAAGGCCCGCGTCGCCCTGGGTTCGGATGTCTCTTTCCCGACCGTCACGGCGGATGACGCCGAATGGCCAGCCCTGTCGGCGCTGCAGGCCTGCCCCGAGGGCACGCCGATCGAGTGGGGTGTCTTGTCGGAAGATGGCGGCCGCTTTGCCTATCACGCCGTCGAGCAGGCCGTGACGCTGTCGCTTGCTGGCCGCATCGACGGCATCGTCACCGCACCGCTCAACAAGGAAAGCCTCAACAAGGCGGGTTTCCACTTTGCCGGTCATACCGAAATGCTGGCGCATCTGACGGGATCGAAAGGCTCGGTGATGATGCTGGCGCATGGCAATATGCGCGTCAGCCATGTCTCGACCCATGTGGCGCTGGAGGATGTGCCGAAACGCCTGACGCCGGAGCGGCTTTCCTATGTCATCAATCTGACGCATGAGGCGCTGAGCGGCCTTGGGCTGACGCGCAAGCGCATCGCCGTTGCCGCTCTCAATCCCCATGCCGGAGAAGGCGGCCTCTTCGGCCGTCAGGATATCGATGTCAGCGAGCCGGTGATTGCGGATTTCGTCGCCAAAGGCTTCGATGTCGTCGGGCCGGTGCCGGGCGATACCGTCTTCGTCAAGCTGCGCGCCGGTCAGTATGACGCCGTCATCGCCATGTACCACGATCAGGGTCATATCCCGGTGAAGCTTCTGGGCTTCAACGTCAATCCGGAAACCGGCACCTGGGATGCGCTGTCGGGCGTCAACATCACGCTCGGCCTGCCGATCATCCGCACGTCCGTCGATCATGGCACGGCCTTCGACATTGCCGGCAAGGGTATTGCCAGCGAATCGAGCCTGCTCGAAGCCATCGATTACGCCCTGAAGCTCGCTTCCGTACGCGCCGCCAGCAAGGGAGAGGCCGCATGAACACGCTCATCACCCCCATCGACCTGCCCCAGCCCGCCCGCGTCATCTTCGGCGCCGGCACGGTGAAAGACGTCGGACGCTGGCTTGCCGAGCGCGGCATCAGCCGTGTGCTCGTGGTCTCCGATCCGCATAATGCAGCACGCATCGAAGTGCTTGGCCTCACCGTTCAGCCGACTGTCTGGTCCGATCTCAGAAGCGAGCCGGATACAGGCCATCTCGCCGCCGTGCTGGAGCTTGCCGAAAGCGTCGACGCGGAGGCCGTAATCGGCTTCGGCGGTGGCAGCGCCATGGATCTGGCCAAGCTGGCGGCGGTGCTGCCCAAATCGGGCCAGAGCTTCATGGAGGTTGTCGGCCCGGAAAAGGTCAGGCGCAAGGGCGCGCTGCTGGTGCAGGTGCCGACAACTGCCGGAACAGGCAGCGAAATCGGCACCCGCGCCCTCGTCACCGATCCTGAAACCTCGGCGAAATGCGCCGTCCAGAGCCTGCACATGCTGGCCGATCTTGCCGTTGTCGATCCGGATCTGGCGCTTGGCATGCCAAAGGCGCTGACGGTTGCCACCGGCGTCGATGCCATGGCCCATTGCGTTGAAGCCTTCACCAACAAGAAGGCGCATCCGCTGATCGATCTTTACGCGCTGGAAGGCATCCGGCTCGTCGGCCGCTGGCTGCCGGTCGCTGCGCAGGATGGCCATCATCGCGAAGCCCGCGCCGGTCTGGCGCTGGCCTCGCTTTATGGCGGCTATTGCCTTGGCCCGGTCAATACGGCTGCCGGTCATGCGGTCGCCTATCCGCTCGGCACGCGCTTCCATGTGCCGCATGGTGCGGCCAATGCGCTGATCTTCCCGCATGTGCTGGCCTATAACGCGCCGGTCGCGCCGGAAAAGACCGCGCTCATTCTCTCGGCGCTGGGGCTTGCCGCCTCCTGCGATCAGGACGCGGTGTTTGCCGCCGCCCATGGCTGGTGTCGCGATCTCGGCTGCGAAATGCGGCTCTCCGCCTATGGCGTTACGGAAAGCGACATGATGGTCATGGCCCGCGAAGCCCATGCGATCCGCCGCCTGCTCGACAACAATCCGCGCGACCTCTCCGAGGCCGACATTCTGGCCATCTATCGCGCCGCCGCCTGATATCAAGAAACGAAAGCAAGCCCATGTCCAAGATCACAGGTCCCTTCGCCGCCATCGTCACGCCGTTCGACGCCGATGAGGAGTTGAACCCGCAGGCACTCGCCGCCCAGGTCGAGCGCCAGGCCAAGGTCGGAAACGGCGTGTTCTGCGCCGGCACCAATGGCGAATTCTACACGCTGTCCTTTGAGGAAAAGATGAAGGTTGCGGCCATTTCGGTGGAGGCTGCCGCCGGTCGTGTGCCGGTGCTCGCCCATATTGGCGAGATTTCGACGCATCAGACGATTGCGCTCGGCCGCGCTGTCCAGGGGCTTGGCGTCAAGGCGGTTTCAGTCGTCACGCCCTCCTTCATCGCCTGCTCTCAGGACGAACTCATCGCCTATTACACCCGCGTGGCCGATGCGCTGACGGTTCCGGTCTATCTCTACAATATCCCGGCGCGCACCGGCAACACGATCGCCCCGGAAACGGCGGCAACCCTTGCCAGCCACCCGAACATCATCGGCATCAAGGACAGCGCCGGTTCGCAGGACAGCCTGGACGGCTATCTCGCCATTGCCAGAGGCCGGGAGGATTTCTCGGTGCTGGTCGGCCCCGATCACCTGATCCTGCATGGCCTGAAGAATGGTGCGGCGGGCTGCATTTCCGGCCTCGGCAACATCGCGCCCGTCACGCTGAACGCCATCTATACGGCGTTTGCCGCCGGCGATCTCGACACCGCCGAAGCGCGTCAGGCCCATTATGGCAATCTGCGCAAGGATCTCTACGCCCACGGCTTCCCGCCAACCATGGTGAAGCGGGCGCTGTCCAGCGCCATGCCGGATGTCGGCAAGAGCCGCGGCCCGGCCATCGTCACCGATGATGTCGCGGCCAAGGTGGCTGAGGTTTCAAAGACCTATGTCGAGGCCGTTCACTGAAAAACAGAGATGGGCCAAAGACCTCGACCTTTTCGGTCAGCATGGCGCTGTAGAGCGTTTCCGTGACACACGGAAACGCTCTCTAACGCTGAAGCTGACAGGTTTTATATCTGCTGCAAGGTCAATCAGAACGCGACAGCGCGGTCGCCGTCTTCATCCTGAATGCGGGTCGGCAGGCCGATCCTGTTCAACAGGTTGATGAAGGGCTTCGGCGGCAGTTCTTCCACATTCGCCATCTTCTTCACATCCCACTCACCCGTGGCAACCAGCATGGCGGCGGCAACTGGCGGTACGCCGGCGGTGTAGGAAATGCCCTGGCTGCCCACTTCGTTATACGCGTCCTTGTGGTCGGCGACATTGTAGATGAAGACAGTCTTTTCCTTGCCGTCCTTGAAGCCCTTGACGTAGTCGCCAATGCAGGTCTTGCCCTCATAATTGGGGGCAAGCGAGGCCGGATCAGGCAGACAGGCCTTGACCACCTTCAGCGGCACGACTTCGGAACCATCGGCGAGCTTGACCGGCTGTTCGGAGAGCAGACCGAGATTCTTCAACACGGTGAAGACATTGATATAGTGGTCGCCAAAGCCCATCCAGAAGCGCACATCGGCGCCATCCATGTTCTTCGACAGCGAGTGAACCTCATCATGGCCGCAGAGATAGGCGCGCCGCGTGCCGACGACCGGCAGATCGTAATCCTTGCCGATCTCGAACATCTTGTTCACCTGCCATTCGCCCTTCTGCCAGGAATAGACGACGCCGGTGAATTCGCGGAAATTGATTTCCGGATCGAAATTGGTGGCGAAATATTTGCCGTGGCTGCCAGCATTGATATCGACGATATCGACATCCGTGACCTTGTCGAGATATTCGTCCTTGGCCAGGCGCGCATAGGCATTGACGACGCCCGGATCGAAACCGGCGCCGAGAATGGCGGTAATGCCCTTCTCTTCACATTCGGCGGCACGCTTCCACTCATAATTGCCGTACCATGGCGGAGTTTCGCAGATCTTGTTCGGCTCTTCGTGAATGGCGGTGTCGATATAGGCAGCCCCCGTATCCATGCAGGCGCGCAGCACCGACATGTTGAGGAAGGCCGTGCCGACATTGATGACGATCTCGACGCCAAGCGTCTTGATCAGCGCCTTGGTTGCCTCGATATCGAGCGCATCGAGCGCATGGGCTTCAAGAACGCCCGCCTGCTTCATCGCCTTTTTCTCGTGAACCGAGGCGATGATCGCATCACACTTGGCCTTGGTGCGGGAGGCGATGTGAAGATCGCCGAGCACGTCGTTGTTCTGCGCGCATTTATGCGCCACGACCTGCGCGACGCCGCCGGCGCCGATGATAAGGACGTTCTTTCTCATGTTGCGGATCTGCTCCTTTTGTCCAATCGTCAGAAACCTCAGGAGAGGTTTTGTTCAAAGTCCGTATAGGTAAAGTCACGGACCGTCCTGATGCTGCCATCCAGTTCGCGGATGGCGATTGACGGCATTTTCACGCCGTTAAACCAGTTCTTTTTCACCATTGTGTAGCCAGCGGCATCCTGGACCGAAATCCGGTCGCCAACCTTCAGCGGTGCGTCAAAGCGAAACTCGCCGAAGACATCGCCCGCAAGGCAGGATTTGCCGCAGATCATATAGGGGTGATCGCCCACATTCGGCTCGATCTTGGCGGTTTCGCGGTAGATCAACAGGTCAAGCATATGCGCCTCGATGGAGCTGTCGACGATGGCGAGGTTCTTGCCATTATAAAGCGTATCGAGCACCGAGACTTCCAGCGTCGTCGAGCGGGTGATCGAAGCCTCGCCCGGCTCCAGATAGACCTGCACGCCATAATCACCGGAAAACCGCTTCAGACGTTCGGCAAACTGATCGAGCGGATAATCCTCGCCGGTAAAATGAATGCCGCCACCAAGGCTCACCCAGTCTGCCTTCTTCAACAGCGGGCCGAATTTCTCTTCAATGTCGCAGAGCATCCGGTCGAACAGGGCGAAATCCTTGTTTTCGCAATTGTTATGGATCATGAAGCCGGTGATGCGGTCCATCACCTTTTCCACCTTGCCACTGTCCCATTCGCCCAACCGGCTGAAGGGGCGGGCCGGGTCGGCAAGATCGAAACTCGACGAGCTGACCTGTGGATTGAGCCGCAAACCGCGCACAATGCCGGAGGCCTTGTCGCCGTAACGCTCCAGCTGACCGATGGAATTGAAGATGATCTTGTCGGCGTGGGAAATCACCTCGTCGATTTCATTGTCGCCATAGGCCACGCTATAGGCATGGGTTTCCTTGCCGAATTTCTCCCGGCCAAGACGCACTTCATAGAGCGAGGAGGAGGTCGTGCCGTCCATGTAGTCGCGCATGAAATCGAAGACCGACCAGGTGGCGAAACATTTCAGCGCCAGCAGTGCCTTTGCCCCGGATTTCTGCCGCAATTCGGCAATCTTTTCCATGTTGCGCAAAAGCTTGCTCTTGTCGATCAGGTAATATGGTGTCTGGATCACAGGCGAACCCCTTTGCCAAGCATCATCGTCATATCGACGCAAAAGCGACCTGCACACGCCCGGAGATGACGTATACAGATCGCCCTGTCATTCATTGTCTATGTCGAAACCGCGATCCGGTTTGACAAAAACCTATCTTGGCATGGCTCTATGAAATTTACCTGTCAAAGGCAAGCCATCCGGTCATTTTTGGTAAAAATCTTCATTTAGATCATCGGCCGAAAAGTAGGAACCGGTTTTCGGAAACAACCGATGTGGAAACAAAATCCTAAAGAATTTCAGGCTCCGTTGGGCCGAGCAAACACCGCAATCAGCATGACGATGAACACCGACAGGATAAAAATACTGCCGGAGACGGCGTAGATCACGGGCGACGCTCCGCTGTTCATCTGGCTGAACAGCACCACCGGCAGGGTATTTTGCCGTCCTGCGAGAAAATAGGCGCGGGTAAATTCATTCAGCGACAGCAGGAAGGAGAAAATGAAGGCGCTGGTGAGACCGGGCCGGATCAAAGGCAGGGTGATATCGCGAAACTGCCGCCAGCCGCTGGCGCCCAGATCGGCTGCCGCCATCAGGTAGGCAGGCCGGACGGCGGAAAAACTGGTGAGAATGACGATGAAGGCAAAGGGCATGGCCCAGAGCAGATGGCCGCAGGCGAGCGTCAGGACAGAGGCTTTGACACCGGAGCGGAAAAACACGGTTGACAGTGTCAGCCCCTGAATGACCCCGGGCACGAACATCGGCAGGATCATCGCCATGAACCAGATGGACCGGCGGCGGCGAAACTCGAAATAGGCAAGAGCCGCAAGCAACGACAGCATGGTAGCGGCTACCGCTGTGATCAGCGCCACGATCACCGACTGTTGCAGCGCTGCCGTGAGAGCATGATCGGCGGGCAGGTCGCGGTACCATTTCAGCGTCAGTTGTGACAGACCCGGAAGGCCGGGTTGCAGCGAGGAATTGAACGAGACAGCCAGCAGATAAAGCGGCGGCGCATAGATCAGCACCAGCCCGATCCCGGTGATGACCCACATCAGCAGCCGGTTTAAGAGCCCATCAGACGATCTCATCGCCGATTGTGTCATGCCGAACGATCCTCAAACAGGGCGGCCAGACCGAAGAGACGGTTGCCGATCAGCACCAGCGCGAAAATCACCACCAGAACCACTGTCGAGATGGCAAAGGCGAGCGGATAATTCGCCACCCGCATCACGTCATTGATCATCACCGTCACGATGGAAGCCCCCGCGCCGCCCAGCATCTGCACCTCGGTCGAGGAGCCGCAGACCATGACGAAAACGAACAGAAACCCGGCAAACAGACCTGAGCGGGTCAAAGGCAGGAGAATGGTGAAAAACCGGCGCCAGAAACCGGCGCCAAGATCCTCAGCCGCTGCCAGCACCGTTTGATCGACCCGGCGCATGGATAAAAGCAGCGGAAAGGTGGCGAAGGGCAGATAGGAGGCAATCAACCCGACAATCACGGCAAAATCGCTGAACAGCAGCCAGTCGATCGGCGCATGGGTCAGGCCGCTTTCCTGCAACAGCGTGTTGATCACCCCCGTTCGCCCCAGAACCAGCCGCCAGGAAAAGGCGCGGATCAGATAGGAGGTGAAAAACGGGATGGTCATCAGGCCGAGCAGCAGCGGACCCCAACGCTTGCTGCCGAGAAAATGCACGGCATAGGCTGCGGGATAGGCAAGCAGAAGACAGATGATCGCCGTCAGCGCCGCCTTGAACAACGTGGCGACAATCACGCTCCAGCGGCCCGCCTGCAGGATTTCGCCATAGGCGGCCACACTGAAATCCGGCTTGATCCAGTAGGTCACCGGGTCCCAGGTCCAGAAACTCCAGTTCACCACCACCATCAGCGGCAGCAAGCCGAACAGGATGAGTGCCACAAGCGGCGGCAGCATCAGAAACAGGCCAGATCGCGAAGGCATGAAGTCATCCGGTCATGAAATAGAAGGGAAGAAGGCCGCAGAAAGAGGATCCGCGGCCTTATCTGATTTACTGATTATGCATTGCGCAGCTTCTGCCACCATTCTTCATAGAGCTGGAAATTGTCCGGGCGGGCATTCTGCCAGAACACCTTGCCGGCAAACTTGGCCTTGACGTGGTCGGCCAGGCCCTTGACATCGGCCACCTTGTATTCGTCCGGATGGGCCTTGGCATAATCGACATTCTTGTCGGTCGGCACCAGATAGCCGCGCGTCTTGCCCAGTTCGCAGCCATAGAAGCCGTCGAGCAACCCGTTGACGAACTGGTGGGCGGCATCGGTCACGCCGCGTTCTTCCGCACCCTTGAGCAGCACGGTGTTGTTGGCCCAGCCTTCATAGCCTTCGACCGGTACGGCATAATCGACCTGAAGCCCGCGCTTGCGGCCTTCATAAACGATCGGCTCCCAGCCGGTCATGGCGTCGACTTCCTGATTGGCAATCAGCTGAACGCCCTGCTCCCAACCATTCCAGAAGGTGCGGAACTGACCGTCCTTCTTGTGCTTGATCAGGAATTCCATGACCATGCCGAGTTCGGATTCGGAGAGATTGCCCGGATCCTTGATCGGCTTGTTCAGACCTTCCTTGAGATAGATGGCGGTGAAGATAGCGCTGTTGATCCAGGCATCTTCCATGGCCACCCGGCCCTTCAGCTTCGGATCGAAGATCACGCTGTAGCTGTCGACTTTTCCGAGCTTGTCAGGGCGGTAGATGATCGAATCAGCATTGACCACGGTTGGAATGCTGTATTGCTTGCCATTCTGCTTGAGGTAAGGAATGTCACGCGCCCATTGCCACAAGCCGTCAAAATTGGCGATCTTGCTGACATCCCAGGGAATGATCTTGCCCTGACGCGCCAGTTCCTTTTCAGCGCCGCCCTGAAAGCCGCCGACGTCGAAAAGATCGTTGGCATTGCCAGCGGCAAGACGGGCAATGATCGGCCCGAGATCGTTACCATTATCGGTAAATTGCGGCATGACGCCGGTTTGCTTGGCAAATTCCGCCCATTTATCGCCGATATCAAGGGTCGCTGTTGCCCAAAAAGCAACGGATTTCTGATCGGCTGCGCGCGAAAGCCCCGGCAGCGAAAGCCCGCCTGCCGTCAGCGCCAGACCGCCCGCCCCTGCCAGCTTCAAAAACGAGCGACGCTGGAGATTGCTGCGGTCGGCGGAGAACCCACCTGGAAAATATTTCGTCATGCTATCCTTCCCTTTTCAAGTTTACCCCATGAATTTTTAACGTCGTCACGAGACGGCTTGCTCCCCTGTCAGGAGGGCCGCCTCCGGTTTCAACGCAATCTCGATTTCCTGTCCGGTGGCAAAGGCGGGTGCGTCGCCCGAAAGCGTCATCGTCACCGTCTGCCCGTCTGCGAAAGCAAGGGAAATATCGCGCGAGAGGCCGCGAAAGGCCGTTGTCTTAACGGCAAGCTTCAGCGTCCTGCCGGGCACATCCAACGCCGGCCAGACCATGCGGTCGGCGCGCAGCACAATCTGCGCCCGGTCTTTCGGCGTGGCGGATAAACCGGGCGTGATATCGATGGGCTGACCGGCAACAATCGCCCTGACCCCGCCATCCCCAGCCGTCTCGATCCGCTCGGGCGTCAGAATATTGTCCATGCCGACAAAGCGGGCAACGAAGGCATTGGCAGGGTTTTTGAAAAACTGCTCGGGCCGGTCAATCTGCTCGATCCGGCCCTTATGCATGATCGCCATACGATCGGAGAGGCTCAGCGCCTCATCCTGATTGTGGGTGACCAGCACGAAGGTCGCGCCGGTGCGTTTGTGCAGCCGGCCGAATTCGTCGCGCATCTGCTGGCGCAGACGTTCATCGAGCCCGGTCAGCGGCTCGTCGAGCAGCAAAATTCCAGGCTCCATCACCAGAGCTCGCGCCAAGGCCACACGCTGGCGCTGGCCGCCCGAGAGAAGATTGACATCACGATTGCCAAAGCCGGCAAGATCGACCAGTTCCAGCGCGTCGTCCACCCGGGCTTGCAGTGCCTGCCGCCCCAACCCTTTCAACTTCAGGCCGTAACCGACATTTTGCGCAACACTCATATGCGGGAAAAGGCCAAGTCCCTGAAACACCGTATTGACCGGACGCAGATTGGCGGGAATTCCCGCCATATCCTTGCCGTCGAACAGGATGCGGCCCTGATCGGGCCGATCGAAGCCGCCGATCATCTTCAACAGCGAGCTTTTGCCACTGCCGGACGAACCCAGCAGGGTAAAAAATTCGCCTGCCGCAATCTCAAACGACAGATCGTCCACGGCCTGAACCTCGCCAAACCGCCGGCTGACATTGTCGATTGCAATCGCGATGGCCATGTCAGACGTCCGTTCCTGCCGCTTCCCGGATGATCAGTATGCCTGCTTCCGTCTGCACCAGTTCCTGTCCGGCCAGAACAAGAGTTGTCGACGTCGCTTCCTCGACAATCAACGGTCCTGCAACGACAATGTCAACTGGCAATAGCGGACGCTGATACACGGGGCAGGCAAGCCAGCCGGCGTCTGCGCCGAAATAAACAGATCGTGTGCCGCTTTTGGCGCTCTCCAGGTCGCATTCCTTGCGGGCAATCTTCGGCAGGGAGATCACATGGCCGGTCAGAACGCTTTCCAGATGTAACGTCGTGACTTCCAGCGTGGCGTGATCGAGACGGAAACTGTAGGCTCGTTCATGGGCGGCATGAAAGCGCTCGGCAAAGCTTTCTGCTGTGTCGTCCAGCAGGAAGTCGGTGAAAACCCCGTGTTCCTGCCCCTGATAACGCGCCTCCACCTGATAGGTGAAGCGAATATCGGCTTCCGGCCCGGAAGAGAAATAGGCCACCGCCTGACGCTCGATCGCCTTGAAACGGGAACGCAAGTCATCCATCACATCCTCGGACAGGACAGAAAACCAGGTTTCACGGAAATCGGCCCGCGGCTCGGCAGCCAGCATCCCCCAGGCAGAGAAAATGCCCGGATGCGGCGGCACGGCAACGGATTTGACCTGCAAATCCCGCCCAAGATGGGCAGCAAGTGCTGGACCTGCCCCGCCACTGATCACCAGAGCCGCCTCGCGCGGATCATGGCCACGCTGGATCGTCACCAGTTTCAGCGCATTGATCATGCTGGCATGGGCAATATCGGTAATGGCGCGAGCCGCATCCTCGATAGACATGCCGAGAGGTCCGGCAATGGTGGCAATGGCCTGCCGCGCCTTGTCCTTGTTCAGCGGCATCGAACCGCCGGCGAAATTCTCCGGGTCGAAGATACCGAGCGTCAGCAGCGCATCGGTCAGTGTCGGCTTATCCCCGCCCCGGCCATAGCAGGCGGGGCCAGGCTGGGAACCGGCACTTTCCGGTCCGACCCGCAATGCCCCGCGCGCATCGATCCAGGCAATCGAGCCGCCGCCCGAGCCGATTTCGACGATATCGACCACCGGCACCTGCACCGGATAACCGGGTGAAATGCGGGTATGCTCCAGCCGGTAATCGCTGTTGAGGCGCGGACGGCTGTCCTGGATCAGCGAACATTTCGCCGTGGTGCCTCCGACATCGAAATAGAGGACATCATTTTCGGCCAGCGCCTTGCCGATGCGCGCCGCACCGGAAATGCCGCCGGCTGGCCCTGATTCCACCAGCGTCAACGGATTGCTGATCGCCTGATCGAAGGTGGAAATGCCGCCATTCGACTGCATGGCATAATAGGGGCAGGTCAGGGCGTGCCGATTGAGGGCAAATTCCAGCCGCTCGAAATAGTTCTGGATGATCGGCTGCACATAGGCATTCAGCACCGTGGTATTGGTGCGTTCATATTCGCGCCATTGCCGCGACACCTGATGGCTGGGGCAGATGGTGGCGAAAGGCAGAGCATCGGCCAGAATGCAGGCGCAGAGCTTTTCATGCTCGGGATTGGCATAGCTGTGGAGGAAGAGGATGGCGATGGCATCGACATCTTCCTCCTCGCAAGCGCGAATGATCGGCTTCAGATCGTTCAGCACCAGCGGCTCGACGACATTGCCGCTCGCATCCATGCGCTCGCGCACCTCGAAGCGCAGATGGCGCGGCACGAAGGGATCAGGGCTTTGAAATTGCAGATTATAGAGATCGGGGCGATTGCCTCGGCCAATCTCCAGCACGTCGCGGAAACCGGCGGTCGTCACCAGCGCGATCTTTGCCCCCTTGCGCTCGGTGATGGCGTTGATCACCGTGGTGCCGCCATGGGCGAAGAAGGTAACGTCACGGATGCGCAGACCATCCTGACGCTCGCTCATGTCGATGGCCGACATGACGCCTTCCGATTGATCATGGGTTGTTGTCAGGCTTTTCGCCGTGAAGATTTCGCCGGTGCTGTCATCATAGCCGACGAGGTCGGTAAATGTACCGCCAACATCAGTTGCCAAACGGATCATGTGATTACCTCCCTGTGAAACCATAGAGATCGGCAGCGATCTCCGGGGTGACGAAACCATTTTTCAAGTCATTGAGAACCAGAGCGGCGGACCGCTCCCCGGGCGGGCCCCAGCCACCGCCGCCGCCGGTAACGATGCGCACGATATCGCCCCGCACGAGCGGGATATGGGCCTCGCGGCCATAAGCATCCGCAGCGCCCTTTCGTGACAGGCGTTCAAGGCGGTTGAGCGAACCCTCCTCGCCGCCATCCATGCCCCAGGGCCGGGTTCTGGTGCGGCCAAAGCTGCAATAAGCCGATGCCGTGCCGCTGAGAATTTCATATTCGCGGACAATGCCGAAGCCGCCGCGCTGACGGCCAGCGCCCGCACCGCCCTCGACATTGAGCGCATAGCGGCGAACCCGAATCGGAAATCGGGCTTCGATCACCTCGACCGAGTAATTATAGGTATCGCCATCGGTGAGGGCGATCAGGGCGCTGGCGCCGTCACGCTCAGCACTTGCCCCCCAGCCGCCATGCTGCGGCTCGATATGAATGAAGTCATGCCCGTCATCCGATTGGCCGGCGATATAAACGACACACAGGCTGGAATAGGAACCGGCGGAAAAGCGGGCGGGCGCAATCGGTGCCAGCGCTTTCCACACCAGTTCGGAGGCGTGAACGGAGCCTTCATAATACCAGCCGGTCGGTGACGGTTTTTGCGCAGTGAAAATCGTGCCGTCCGGGGCAATGACCGTCAAAGGCCGGAACCAGCCGGCATTCGAGGGCGCCTGCGGGCCAACAAGCGCCTTGAGAATGGTGCGCACTGCCGATTCCAGCGCGCCTCGGGCGCAGTTGATCGGGCCCTGGACCGCTTTCGGGCAGCCGGTGAAATCCGCCGTCAGACTGTCGCCCTCGATGGTCACGGCAACCTGAACCGTGATCGCCGCATCACTGATCCCATCGCCGTCGATGACATCCTCGGCCCGGTAGACGCCATCCGGCAGGGCCGAAATTGCCGCCCGGCTCAACCTTTCGCTTGTGTCGAGCAGATGCTGGAACGCCCCCTCAACAACAGAGGCCGAATATTTTGCCACCATTTCATCCAGCCGGCGCGAGGCGACCCGTACGGTGGCGATCTGCGCCGTCAGGTCGCCCAGAGCGATATCCGGCATACGGACATTTTCAGCGAGAATATGCAGGATATCATTGGCGAGTGCGCCCTTACGGGCAATCTTCACGCCCGGCAAACGCAAACCTTCCTGAAACACCGAGGTCGCATTCGGCGCAAGGCTGCCTGGAACCGAACCGCCGACATCGAGATAATGCGCAACATTGATGGCATAGGCCAGCACCTTGCCATCTGCAAAAATCGGTTTGACGATGGCAAAATCACAGGCATGGGTTCCGCCGGCATAAGGATCGTTGGTCAGAAGGATGTCACCTTCTTCCAGCGCATTGCCAAAGCGGGCAATCAGGCTTTTTACCTGGCGGTCGAAGGTGCCGGTAAACAGCGTGATGCCGTTCATCTGCGCCACCAGATCACCCTCTGCCGTCAACAGGCCGCAGGCAAAATCGAGAATCTCATAGATAACCGGACTCATGCTCGTGCGCGCCATGACGATGCCCATCTCGTCGACAATGGCGATAAGCTTGCCTTCGATGATCTCCTGCACCACAGGATCGAAAGAAGAAGCACTGGTCAGCATGAGTTCGTCCGCCCTCTCAAATGTCAGGTCAGATTACGCCTGCAACCTGCGAGCGACCAGCCTGCCGGATGGGTAGCCGTGTGCCGCACCACCCCACCCGAATGGGTAGGCGCTTTCCGTCTTTTCGCGGATGGTTTCAGGCTCTTGTCGTTGCAATCAAAGCGGCGGACCACTGAAATCGATTTCAAGCGAACGCCATCATAAACAATCGCTTATATGCTGGAGCCTGTCACAGTGAAGCCTATTTGCCACGGCGGGCTTTATGGCGTCGTGCGCGCTGCTTTGCCAAATGCGGCATTCAATCCCGGTTGCATCAATGCTACAGCAGGGTCAGCGTTGACGGCCAGACGTTTCAATCCGCCTTTCGACCCGCCTGATGCTCAACTGATCAACCCCGCCTTGCGGGCGGCGGTGACGGCGGCGGTCCGTGTGCCGACGTTGAGTTTGACAAAAATGTTGCGCAAATGAAACTTGATGGTGTTATCGCTCAAATCCAGTTTTCGGCCAATTTCCTTGTTGCTGAAACCGGCGCTGAGCAAGGCAATTACGTCTTGCTCCCTGTCTGTCAGGATTTCAACGGTCGACGGCTCAGGGGTGGCGCTTGCCACAGAGCCTGCTTTCGATGGCTCCATCAGCCGGAACAGCCGGCTGCCAAGCCCACCCGAGCTGCCAAGCGTCTGGGCAGCCTGACGGAGCTTGGCCAGAAAATCCTTGTTTTCCATCCAGATCAGCGCCCGATACTGTTCAATCGGCGTGGTCAGCATCAAATCGGTCAAACGGCTCAACATCATGGACTCGCGGTTTTCCGCAGCCAGCAACCGGATATCCAGAAGCACAAGCTCAATGGAACGCGGCACATGCGGCTTGCTGGCCTGAAGGGACATCATCCATTCATAGATTTCGCGCGCCTTGGCAATCTCACCCTGGCCAAGATAGATACGGGTCCACAACAGAGCAGGCGTGCTGCCGCGCAACTGCACGGAAAAATTGTTGTATTTTTCGTCAAAGGCTGTCGCACGGGCAAAACCATGGGCCTCGGCATAACGGATACCGTGATCCACTGCACCCGTCTCAATCAGCCAGCGTGCTCTGCCGCTATCGGTCAGGCGGCTCAACCGGTCAAACCCGCGCCGCCGTGCCGTGAATTTCATCCGGCCAATCACCTCGTCGGCCCGGTCCAGATCGCCCTTCAACCGGCAAATAATCTGTTCGGCGCAAAAGCCGGCAGCCAGAAGATCGAACCAGGCATCATGACGTTCCAGATGCGGCAAGGCCCAATCCAGCGCCTCCTGCGCCAGGGTACAATCGCACCGCGCGGCCAGAAGCTCCGCCTTCAGCACATGGCCGACAGCATCCAGATCGGTATGCCGGCCGATATGGGTTTGCGTCTCGAGGATCAGCCGGTCGTAAGCCTCTTCCGCCTGGGCGCAATCCCCGTTGAAAAAGAAGGCCTGGCCGATATGAGTGTAAAGATGCATGGCGCCGAAATCAGCCCCGCCATCGCGAAAAGTTCTGATGGCACGCTGGCCATAATGCAGTGCCCGATCCAGCTCGCTGCGATCGAGAAAATTATAGCTCAGCATGTTGAGAACCAGCGCCCGGTGCACCAGTTCCCGGCACGCCGCCCCGGTCAGATCATGTTCGAGGGCTGAGAGATCCTCCAGATTGGCGGCGCGGTCGAAATAAAGCGCCAGAAGCACCCGAACCACCCGCAGATCCTCAGCATAATCGCCCGTCCCGACGATCGTGGACCGTTCAGCCAACGCCATGTAATGGTTGGCGGCATCAAGCTGGCCCGCCTTGGCGTTGACAACTGCAAGGCCCAGCGTCGTCAGGGGAAACCGGTTCAGCTCAATTGAGGCGGCATTGCCGAGAATGGTGTTGAACAGATTGGTGCCGCCGCGCGTCGTCTTGTAAACGCGCCGCCAGCCGCCAGCCCGTTCGACGATCGCCGCTGCCATATTGGCATCGCCGCTCAAAAGCGCATGGCGCACGGCAGCATCGAAATCCTCTCTCTGCTCAAACCAGCGCGCTGCCGCCTGAAGCACTGTTCGATCGGCCAGACCGCGGCGGGCGGCTTCTTCCTTGAGAAAACTGTGAAACACCGGATGATAGCGGATCCAGCCCTCATCCCCGCCAAGATAGGTTACCGGAAGGGCAAATTCGCCCAGATGCGCAATCATCGCCCCTGCCGCCGGGCACTCACTCACCCCTTCGAGCAGTCCCCGGCTGAAGGCGGGAAAAGGCGATGTGTGGATCAGAAAGGCCTGCACATCTTCCGGTAAATTGGTAAAAACCTGCTCGGAAAGATAGCTGCCCATCTCGGCATTGCGCCCATCGAAAGCTGAAAACAAAAGGTCGCCATCGCCTTTTTCGGCAATCAGCATCCGCACCAT
The DNA here is from genome assembly GCF_023700755.1 of Allorhizobium sonneratiae. Taxonomy (GTDB): domain Bacteria; phylum Pseudomonadota; class Alphaproteobacteria; order Rhizobiales; family Rhizobiaceae; genus Allorhizobium; species Allorhizobium sonneratiae. The sequence goes on from NZ_JAMKOJ010000010.1 coordinate 133,183, forward strand.
CTGCAACGCCACGGCCCAGCCTTCGGTGCGCCGGTTGAGTTCGATGATCTTGTCCCGGCTCAGCCCCGCTTCACGGCCTTGAAAAAAGGCCGCGACCTCCTGATCGGTAAAGCTCAGATCCTCGATACCGATCTGCTTGTATTCTTCTCTCAACCGCAAGGAAGAGACCGGAAACCGGGGCGGCGTGCGCGACACCAGCACCAGCTTGACATGCTCAAGGCTGCGGTCCGCCAGAAGTTTGGCCAGAATGGTTTCCGTGGCATCCGTCTGGGCGAAATGATAGTCATCCAGAAACAGGATCAACGGCTCGCTCCAGCGCCGCAGCCGTGTTGACAGCACAGACAGAACCGAGGCCGTCGTCATGGAGCCGACATCCAGCACGCCAGCGCTTTCATTCTGCAAAGAGGCAAGGCCATCGAGCATCAGCAGCAGAAACGCCATCTGGTCGCCATGTTCCTGATCCAGCGACAGCCATAAAAGAGACAGGCCAAGCCGCTTCAGATGCTCATACCATTGCACAGCAAGCGATGTCTTGCCGTATCCGGCTGGCGCAACAATGGCCGTGACACGCTTGAGACCGAAACTCTCAAGACGTTCCACAAGAGCACGACGCTCTATGGCATGGGGCGCGCTTTCCGGCGGCTGGAATCGTCTGTTCAAGGTCATGTCGCGATACGCTCTGCCACCCTTTGTTATGCAGCGAGTTCAACTTACAGCAATCGGCCAGTTTTGACACGATCTATATGTATTTTTTCTGAAAAGACCACCAAAATAAACAGAACTTGCGAAACCCATAAATATATAGGGATTTATTTATGAAGGACAGGCGCGCTTAACCAAGCCAATAAATGTGTGTATCTTGACATCATCTGCATAATAAAATCCACTAAAACAGTCTTTTCTTTTAAAACCTGAACCAAGATCGGAAAGTAGTTCAATCGAAAAACTTTTATACTCTGCATCGAGCGCAACAATTCGCGCATCCTCAAACCAGAACATGCGCCGCACGAGTGGATAAAGACACTTGAAAAGGCTTTCCTTGGCGGAAAAAATCAAGGTTGCAAAGGTTTGCGGGTTCAGATTTTCTGGCTTGAACACCCATTCTTCCGGTCGGCAGATCTTGTTTTTTACGGTCTGCATGACGTTTTCCGTCATGATTTCTTCGGTATCGATACCAAGACCTTCCCAATCTTCATTTCGTGCGGCAACGGCGGCAGCAAAACCCTTTGTGTGGGTGATCGAGCCGATCAGCCCGTCAGGCCAGACGGGCTCCCCCCTCTCGCCTGCTGCAACCTGATGACCAGCGACGCCGCAAAGCCCTTCAATCGCGCGCATGGCACACAGCCGGCCGGCCACATATTCTGCCTTGCGTTTGGCCACGGCATTTTTCATCTTTTCCGGCAAAGCGATCCCCTCTGCAGCGGCATCGCCATCCCGAAATGCCTGAGGATCGAACTGAAGCGCCGAGGCCTTCACCGTGGCGGGAAAAAAGGGAGCAATCTCAAGCGAACTGAAAAAACTCATAGACCATCCAGAAGCAGGTGAAACCAGATCGAACACGCGACAAGACCATCTCATCACCGCCGATCACAGATAAAATTCAGCGTTACAGACGCTCCGTCAATCATCCCCGCTACAATTTCAGCCCTGACGGGCTGCTGCAATAATGGTTTCGGCCTCCTGCCTGTCCATCTCCAGCACCTGCTTCACCAGGGAAAAGCCAAAGCCCTGCCGGGCCAGCGCCGCCATTTCACGATTGAGGCGGGTTGGGTCGGCCTCCTCCCGGCGAAAGGCGCCATAGGCGCGCTTGCGACAGTAAAGCACGGCGGCCCAAAGCTCGTTCACATCCTCGGCGGCTGATCGGGCAAGATCGGTTTCAATGCCTTTGATCCCCAGCATCTGCGCAACAGCCCGGCGGGACTTTCCCCCCAGCATGGCGGAGCGCGCCTTGACGTCGGCATAGGTCCTGTCATCGATCGCGCCCATCGACTTGCCAAAGCAGACGGCCTCATCGGCAAGAACGGCAAGCGCCTCTTGATCGAGACCTTCGAATTTCTGCGCCGCCTTGCGGGAGATGGCCTCCCGCAGCTGCTTTTCGCTCATCATCCGGCGACTGAGCCGATAGGCGGCAGAGTTTCGCGCCCAGCTCAACATCCGCTCGCTCACAGCCGCCGTTTCGCTCTCATCCATCTCAGGCTCCGTCGGCAAATGCCTTCAGCGCCTCACCCGCCAGCCTGTAGCGCACCCATTCACTCTGCGGCTCGCCACCGACCGAGCGATAAAAGCGGATGGCAGGCTCATTCCAGTCGAGAACCGACCATTCAAACCGGCCACAACCCGTTTCCACCGCGCGTTTTGCCAGATAGCGCAGCAAAAGCCTGCCGCCACCGCTGCCGCGCGCGGCAGGATCGACATAAAGATCTTCGAGATAAAGCCCCTTGCGTCCCTGCCAGGTCGAATAGCTGTAAAACCAGACGGCAAAGCCGACAGCATCGCCATTCTGTTCCAGGATGGCCGCCTCGGTCACGCTGCCGGGGCCAAACAGGCTCTCACGCAAACTGGCTGGCGTTGCCACCACCTCATGCTCCGCCTTTTCGTAACGGGCAAGATCGACAACGAAGCGAAAGATAACATCCGTATCCTCAGCCGTTGCAGGCCGGATGCTAAAGGCATCAGTCATGATCATACCGGCAGCTTATTCGAAGGCTTGCCACCAGGATCGACCGGTCCCGGAAACTTCGGCGGCCTTCTTGCGCGCTTTTTCCTTCTTTTCTTCCGGCACGCCCAGATCGTTCAGCTTGGAAGGATCGATCTCGGTATAGGCGGTCGGCGGATCGGACAAAAGCCGGCGCTGATCGATATAGGAACCCTGCTGCAGCTTGCGCGCCTGACGGAAGGCTTCCCACTTCTGCTCTTCGGTCATTGTGCCGTTCTTGCCATAGCCTTCAAGCAGCGGCGAACGGTAGCTTGGGTCATTGGAATGGGCATCGGCCTCGGCGACAAGACGCTTGCGGGTGTCTTCCGGCGATTCCACCCATTCCGGGTTGTTCGAACTGGCCAGCGACTGCTGCGGCTTGACCAGATCGCTGTCATCGCCCTTGGGCGGCAGAACGAGATCCGGGCGCGGGTTGTATTTCACTCCCGCATCTGTCGGCTTGCTGGACAGGGAGACCGTCGAGCCAAGGTCATCCGTCAACTGCTCGAAGGCGGTCTTGTCCGTTCCGTAGGTTGGACTGCTGACACAACCACTCAAGGCCGTACATGCGGCAGCGACGCCAAAAAAAGCAAGCCCTGTGCGAACTATCCGTGCCTTCACCATGAATTCCTTCCAGCCTCTCCGACCGTCCCCCCAGTATCTTTCAGGCGACACTTCTCGCCTGAAAGACAATTCCGGCCAATTTCAGGCAGCTTTTACCGGATTAGCAGCAAAAGCGCAAATCATGCGTCAGAGAAAGCCTCAGCGCGCGGCTGCCAGTTCTCTCAGCGCCGCCGCATCGCGGGCCGACACATCGGGATAATCCGGATCGGAGCCGACATCATCGGTCATCCGCCAGGAACGGGCGCATTTTTTGCCCTTTGCCAGCGTCGGCTCGACGGCCACCTTCGTGCCATCCTCCAGCCGGAAGGCGCCGCTTGGCCCCTCACCTTCGACAATCGAGATGCCGGAGGTGATGCAGATCTCCGCAAAATCCAGTCCGGCAAGCGATGCCATCAGGGTTTTGTCAGCAATATGCACAATAGGTGCCGCTTCCAGCGAGGAGCCGATGCGCTTGTCCTTGCGCTCCACTTCCAAAGCACCGGTGACGACACGGCGCACGACGCGCACATGTTTCCACTTTTCCGCCAGCGCCTCGTTCTTCCAGTCTGCCGGGATTTCCGGGAACTGTTCGAGATGCACCGAAACCGCCTGCGGATTGCGCGACAGCCAGGCCTCTTCGGTGGTAAACGGCATCATCGGCGCAAACCACAACACAAGGCAATCAAAAAGCTTGCGGATGACGTAAAGCGCCGTGCGGCGACGCAGCGAAGACGGCGCATCGCAATAAAGCGCATCCTTGCGGATATCGAAATAGAAGGCCGACAGCTCGACATTGGCGAAATCGGTCAAGGCGCGGGTGATACGCTTGAAATCGAAATCGTCATAGGCCTTGCGCACCAGTTCATCCAGCTCGGCCAGCCGGTGCAGCATCAGCTTTTCCAACTCCGGCAGATCGGCATAGGCAAAGTCATCGCCCGTATCATGGGCAAGCGTGCCGAGCATCCAGCGAATGGTGTTGCGGATCTTGCGATAGGCGTCGATATTGGTTTGCAGAATGGTTTTGCCGAGGCGCTGGTCTTCGCCGTAATCGGTGTTCATCACCCAAAGACGCAGGATATCCGCACCCGACTGCGCCATGACATCCTGCGGCACAACCGTATTGCCGAGCGATTTCGACATCTTGCGGCCCTGCTCGTCCATCGTAAAGCCGTGGGTGACCACAGCATTATAGGGCGCACGGCCACGGGTGGCGCAGCTTTCCAGCAGCGAGGAATGGAACCAGCCGCGATGCTGGTCTGAGCCTTCGAGATAAACGTCGGCAGGCCATTTCAGATCGGGCCGGTCTTCCAGCGTAAACGTGTGGGTCGAGCCCGAATCGAACCAGACATCGAGAATGTCGCGCACCTGGCTCCAGCGGTCCTGATCGTCACGACCAGCCAGAAAACGCTCCTTCGCGCCGTCTGCAAACCAGGCATCCGCGCCTTCAGCCTCAAAGGCCTCGATGATGCGGGCATTGACCGTATCATCGACGAGGATTTCGCCCTTGTCATCGACGAAGATGGCGATCGGAACGCCCCAGGCGCGCTGACGGGAAAGCACCCAGTCCGGGCGGTTTTCGATCATGGCGCGCAGACGGTTCTGCCCGGCAGCGGGCACGAAACGGGTCTCGTCAATGGCGTTCAGGGCGCGGGACCGCAGCGTCGAGCCATCGCCGAAATCCTTGTCCATATGGACAAACCATTGCGGCGTGTTGCGGAAGATCACCGGCTTTTTCGAGCGCCAGCTATGCGGATATTCATGCTTGATCCGGCCACGGGCAAACAGATTGTTGGCGGCAATCAGCGCCTCGATCACACGCTTGTTGGCATCGCCCTTCTTGCCGTTGTCGTCCATAACGCGGGCAGCACCGCCTTCAGCCGAGGGGCCGAAACCGGGAGCGTCTTCGGTGTAAAAACCGTCATCGCCGACGGTGAAGGGGATTGTGGAGGAAATGCCACGGGCTTCCAGCGCACGCGCATTGTCCATCCAGGCATCGAAGTCTTCGCGACCATGGCCGGGAGCGGTGTGAACGAAGCCTGTACCGGCGTCATCGGTGACGTGATCGCCATCGAGGAGGGGAACAGGGAATTCGTAGCCGCCGCCCAATCCCTTCAAGGGATGGTCACATGTTATGGCTGCAAGTTGTCTAGCCGTTACATCTTGCAGACGAATGTATTCTAACTTTGCCTTTGCAAAGCAATCAGCGGCAAGCTTGTCTGCAAAAATCAGCTTTTCACCTGGCTGCGGGCCAAATTCATTGGCAGCTGCGGTGACTTCATAGAGTCCATAGCTGATCTTGGACGAGAAGGAAATCGCCCGATTGCCCGGGATGGTCCAAGGGGTTGTCGTCCAGATGACGACGAAAGCACCGGCAAAATCATCTTGAGTCATCACTGATTCAGGTAGTGATGACGCAGGTGCCTCCCTTGAACTAAAGGGCGCGGCAAATCTCGACTCTGGAATCGGAAACTTCACCCAGATCGTATCACTTTCGACCTCGTGATACTCCACCTCGGCCTCAGCCAGCGCCGTGCGCTCGACCACCGACCACATCACAGGCTTGGAGCCGCGATAGAGCTGGCCGGACCTGGCGATTTTCAGCAGCTCACCGGCAATCCGCGCCTCAGCGTGGAAATTCATCGTCGTATAGGGATTGTCGAAATCGCCTTCGATACCAAGGCGTTTGAAATCCTCCGACTGCACCTTGATCCAGCCGCTCGCGAAATCACGGCATTCCTGACGGAATTCGTTGATCGGCACCTCGTCCTTGTTCTTGCCCTTCTCGCGGTATTTTTCCTCGATCTTCCATTCGATCGGCAGACCGTGGCAATCCCAGCCGGGAACATAGTTCGAATCAAACCCGCGCATCTGGAAGGAGCGGGTGATGACGTCCTTCAAAATCTTGTTCAGCGCATGGCCGATATGGATATTGCCGTTGGCGTAAGGGGGGCCGTCATGCAGCACGAATTTTTCGCGACCGGCGGCGGATTCGCGCAGTTTTTTGTAAAGCCCCATCTCCTGCCAGCGCTGGACCAGTTCCGGCTCTTTCTGCGGCAGGCCAGCGCGCATCGGAAAATCGGTTTCGGGCAGGTAAAGGGTCTTGGAATAGTCTTGCTTATCAGTGGTATCGGTCATGATCTCGCCATGGAATGGGCGCGAAGGCGCGCCGGATAGAAAAACACGGTCGCTGAAAGGGCGGGCGCTGATGCCACGCCAAAAACCCGGACCCTCCGGCTACATCTCAAGCGCGGAAGGCCGGGCCAATAATTCGCCCAGAAATTCGAAAGGCTATGGTCGACCGGAGTGTTTTCATGGTGGCGATTGTTTAAGCGTTTTCCCGGCGAAAGAGAAGCGAAAAAACAGAAGCAAAAGGCAGCCGTAGCGATTGATTGCTACGGCTGCCCGAATCCTCGGAGTAAAGGCGGTAATCAGGCCCGCGCCACGGCCTTGGCCGGGGTGACGAGATTGACCACGACGGCAACGATGACATTGGCCGCCAGCGCCAGCAGGCCGGTATAGACCGTAACCGGCGCGCCGCCGAAGCTGACGGCATGGAGCGGCTTCAACCCGTCCATCCAGACGAACCAGGTGCCGCCGAAGAAGCCGACAATCCAGCCCGAAAGCAGCGCAGGCGCACGGAACCACGGGGTAAACAGGCCGAAAATCAGCGCCGGAAGCGTCTGCAGGATCCAGATCCCGCCCAGCAATTGCAGATCAAGGGCAAATTGCGTCGGCAGGAACAGGATGACCAGAAGCGCGCCGACCTTGACCACCAGCGAGGTAATCTTGGCCACCTGCGCCTCACCCGCATGGGAAACATTCGGGTTGACATAGGCCTTCCAGAAATTGCGGGTGAAGAGATTGGCGGCGCCAATGCTCATCACCGCCGCCGGTACCAGCGCACCGATGGCAATCGCCGAGAAAGCGAAACCGGCAAACCAGCTGGGGAAGAGCGTGGCGAACAGTTGCGGCACCACCTCATTCGGTCCCGACAGTTTCAGCCCCGCCGCATGGCCCATATAGCCGAGCAGGGCAAGAAGACCGAGCAGCAACGTATAGGCCGGCAGAAGCACCGCATTCTTGCGAATGGTGTTGCCGCCATTGGAGGCGAAAATACCGGTCAGCGTGTGCGGATACATGAAGGCGGCAAGCGCCGAGCCGAGCGCCAGTGTCGCATAGGCCACGTATTGATTTGACCCCAGCAGCAGCCCGCCCGCGCCCTTGGCGTGGAAATCGGCATCAGCCATGGCAAAGACATTGGCATAGCCACCCAGTTTCAGCGGAATGGCCGCCACCGCCGTCAGCACCACGATATAGATCATGATGTCCTTGACGAAGGCAATCAGCGCCGGGGCGCGAAGCCCTGCCGAATAGGTATAAAGCGCCAGAATCAGGAAGGAGATCATCAGCGGCACTTCGCCATGCAGGCCAAGCGCCTTCAAGACCGCCGCCATGCCGACGAGTTGAAGCGCAATATAGGGCATGGTGGCGAGAACGCCGGTCAGCGCCACGGCCAGTTCCAGCGCGCGCGAGCCATATTGACCATGCACGACATCGCCCGCCGTGACATAGCCATGCTCCTTGGCGCGCTTCCACAGAACCGGCATCACCAGAAAGACGAAAGGATAGACGACGATCGTATAGGGCAGCGCAAAGAAGCCGTAGGCGCCAACCGCATAGACCAGCGCCGGAACGGCAATCACCGTATAGGCGGTGTAAAAATCGCCACCAACAAGGAACCAGGTGATCCAGGTGCCGAATTTGCGCCCGCCAAGGCCCCATTCATCGATATGGGCAAGGGTTTCGGGCTTGCGCCAGCGGGCGGCGATAAAGCCCATCACCGTGACGAGCAGGAAGAAGAAGATAAAAACAGACAGCGCGGTCACATTGATATCAGTCATCGCTCTTCAGGCTCCTATAGGCAACATAGATGAGGAGCGAGGTGATCGGCACCCACAGGAGCTGATACCAGTAGAAAAACGGAAAGCCGAAAAGGGACGGCTCCCGGAAATTGTAAAACGGAACCCATAACAGGCCGATATAGGGAATGATCAACAGCCAGCAGGCCGTCGTCCACACAGGTTTTTGCATAAAAGCCTCCCGGGCTCATCTCTGACGGCTCCCCCGCCAGCCTTAAGCTTTTCGCAAAGCTTTCCGGCCCGCAACACAAAACCCGGCAAAAACATGACTTTCAGCAAATTAACCACAAAAAATTAAGGATGGCCCGGCCTTTTCATCGGCATGAACCACCCTTTTTGATTGAAATCGGGGAAGATGTTCAGGCTGCGGAGGAAAAATGCGCTTCGCCGCTCATCAGCTCGACCGTCATGGATGCGGGAGCGCGGCGAATATCCTCAAGGTGATCCTTGCATTCCTTCGAAATGAATTTCAGCGCGGCTTCCTCGCTGGCGAACAATCCGCCAAGCTTTTCGGTCGTGTCCTGAAGGACCCAGCAGCCATGTTGATCGCGGCCAATGGTAAAACGGGGAACGGACCGGAAAAGCGAACGCTGATCGACAAATTCATTCATGACACGTACTCCTTATTTCAAGTGACAGGCTTTTCGCGCGACAAAGATCTTTCGGCAAAATGGACGGGGGTTTTCTCATACAGAAATCCCCCTGAAACACCCGTGGTCATTCGGCAGGACTGCCCTGCATTAAGTGCATGGCCGGGAAATCGCTTTCAAAAAGCAATCGCCTCATCCAATGCACCAAGTGGCGTAACACCTGAGAGCAGCGCCCGCGCCTCCTCTTCATCCTTTCGGATCTGGGCGACCAGCGGATCGAGCCCGGAAAATTTCCATTCGTCGCGCAGATGGCCGAAGAAGGAGACGGCGCAGACCTCGCCATAGAGATCGCCGGAAAAATCGAAGACGAAGGTTTCCAGCAGTGGCACGCCGCTTTCCGTCACGGTCGGGCGATAGCCGAAACTGGCAACACCGTCGCGGATGACGCCATCGGGGCGACGCAGCCGCACGGCATAGATACCGGGCCGGAGAGTCGATTCGGCTTGCAGCGCCATATTGGCCGTTGGAAAGCCCAGCGTGCGGCCAAGCTGCTGGCCCTTGATCACCTCCGCCTCGACCGTGAAGCGATAGCCGAGCAGGCCGTTGATTTCGCCGATTGCCCCATCTGCGAGCAATGCACGGATACGGCTTGAAGAGACGACCTCGGCATTTTCATCACGGAAAGCATCGAGCAATTTGACGCCGAAACCGAAGCGCTTGCCCGCCTCGATCATATAGGCAGGCCCCCCTTCCCGCCCCTTGCCGAAATGAAAATCGAAGCCGGTCACCACATGGGACGCCCCGATCCAGTCGATCAGGATAGAGCGGACGAAATCCTCGGCCGAACGGCGTGAAAAATCGAGATCGAAGGGATATTCGATCACCGCCTGAAAGCCCATGGCCTCCAGCAATTTTGCCCGCAAGGGCGCGGGCGTCAGGCGAAACACCGGCTTTGCCGGATTGAACACCGAGCGCGGATGCGGCTCGAAGGTCAGAACCAGCGCCGGAACCTGCTTTTCCGCAGCAATAGCCAATGCCCGCTCGAGCACCGATTGATGCCCACGGTGAACGCCATCGAAATTGCCGATCGCCACCACACCGCCTTTCAGCGCATCCGGCAGCTGCATTTTCATTTCATTGCGGTGAAAAACGGTCATGGCGATGTTCCGTCAGGCCAGGCGCGGCATAAAGTAGTGTGGTGAAACCCCTTCACGCGCCAGATAGGCCTTCAGGGCCGACTCGTCGGTGTCACCATTGACGGTATATTCACCCGCATGGATGCCGCCAGATACATAGAGAAGGTCAAGACCGGCATTGGCCGCGCCGCGAACATCGGTCGGCATGCCGTCGCCGATGGCGATGATGCGGCTGCGGTCGATCTCAGTGCCCTTGATCTCGGCGGCTTTTATAAGGGCTGCTTCGTAAATCGGGCTGTGTGGTTTGCCGGCATAGCGGGTTTCACCGCCCATTTCGGCATAGATGGCGGCCAGAGCACCGGCGCAGGGCACAAGCCGGTGGCCGCGCTCCACGATCAGATCGGGATTGGCGACAATCATCGGCAGATCGCGCTGGCGCAGGCCCGCCAGAAGGTCACGATACTCTTCCGGCTGCTCCTCTTCATCATTGAAGAGACCGGTGCAGATGATGCTGTCCGCCTCTTCTGCCGCAACCAGCTCGATATCGAGCCCGTCAAAGAGCGAAAGATCCTGGCTCTGGCCAATCAGGAAGGCGCGGCGCGGGGCTTTTTCAATCAGTTTTCTGGTCACATCGCCGGAGGAGACGATGGCGTCATAGGCTGTTTCCGGCACGCCGATCTGATCGAGCATCGCCTTGACGCGGGGCGACGGACGCGACGCATTGGTGATCAGCACGACGCAAAGGCCTTCTGCACGCGCCTGTGACAGGGCTTTTCCGGCCGCCGGAAAGGCATCGACGCCATTGTGCAGCACGCCCCAGACATCGCAAAGAGCAAGGTCATACTGGCCGGCGACATCGAGAAAGCGGTTAAGACGCTGGATCATGCGAAACTTCCTGAACGGCGTTGCAAAAGAGATAGCAGCCGTCACATGGCAAAGGACGCCCGCAATGGCAAGTTTTTTCGCAGGCCCGAGCCTTAAACCCGGCCCATTTGACCGGCAGAAGAAAAAGCGCAATTTTTTGATGCGCCATTCTTGACTCGCCGTCTTCCCGTTCTTATCTCTCTGCCGCTAGCACTCGAAGCATATGAGTGCTAACATCATTCATGCAGCCCCTCAGGGTTGCTCATGTCATTTGATCGAGGGATTAGACAATGGCAAGCACCAATTTCCGCCCCCTTCACGACCGCGTTGTTGTCAAGCGCGTTGAGTCCGAAGAAAAGACCAAGGGCGGCATCATCATTCCGGACACCGCAAAGGAAAAGCCGGCTGAAGGCGAAGTGATCGCTGTTGGCCCCGGCGCCCGTGACGATGCAGGCAAGGTTGTCGCGCTCGACGTTAAGGTCGGAGACCGCATCCTGTTCGGCAAGTGGTCCGGCACGGAAGTGAAGATCGACGGCCAGGACCTTCTGATCATGAAGGAAGCCGACATCATGGGCATCATCGGCTGATTTGCCGGATCGCCCCTTTTCCCCAATCTGAAAATTCACCAATGGGCCATAACGCCCGGGAGTTTTAAAAATGGCACCTAAAGACGTCAAGTTTGGCCGCACAGCCCGCGAAAAGATGCTCAAGGGCGTCGATGTTCTCGCAGACGCCGTCAAGGTCACCCTCGGCCCGAAGGGTCGTAATGTCGTCATCGACAAGTCCTTCGGCGCTCCGCGCATCACCAAGGACGGCGTTTCCGTCGCCAAGGAAATCGAACTGGAAGACAAGTTCGAGAACATGGGCGCACAGATGGTCCGCGAAGTTGCTTCGAAGACCAACGACATCGCCGGTGACGGCACCACCACCGCAACGGTTCTGGCTCAGGCCATCGTGCGCGAAGGCCAGAAGGCCGTTGCCGCCGGCATGAACCCGATGGATCTGAAGCGCGGTATCGATCTGGCCGTTGCCGAAGTCGTCAAGGACCTCGCCGCCAAGGCCAAGAAGATCAACACTTCGGAAGAAGTTGCCCAGGTCGGCACGATCTCGGCCAATGGCGACGCGCAGGTCGGCAAGGACATTGCCGAAGCCATGCAGAAGGTCGGCAACGAAGGTGTTATCACCGTCGAAGAAGCCAAGACCGCTGAAACCGAACTGGAAGTCGTTGAAGGCATGCAGTTCGACCGCGGCTACCTGTCGCCCTACTTCGTCACCAATCCGGAAAAGATGGTTGCCGATCTGGAAGATGCTTACATTCTCCTGCACGAGAAGAAGCTCTCCAACCTGCAGGCCATGCTGCCGGTTCTCGAAGCCGTCGTTCAGACCGGCAAGCCGCTCCTCATCATCGCTGAAGATGTTGAAGGCGAAGCTCTGGCAACGCTCGTGGTCAACAAGCTGCGTGGCGGCCTGAAGATTGCTGCCGTCAAGGCTCCGGGCTTCGGCGATCGCCGCAAGGCCATGCTGGAAGACATCGCCATCCTCACCGGCGGTACCGTGATTTCCGAAGACCTCGGCATCAAGCTCGAAAATGTCACCCTCGACATGCTCGGCCGTTCCAAGAAGGTCTCGATCTCCAAGGAAAACACCACCATCGTTGATGGCGCCGGTCAGAAGTCCGATATCGAAGGCCGCGTTGCCCAGATCAAGGCTCAGATCGAAGAAACCACCTCGGACTACGACAAAGAAAAGCTGCAGGAGCGTCTTGCCAAGCTCGCTGGCGGCGTTGCCGTTATCCGCGTCGGCGGTGCAACGGAAGTCGAAGTCAAGGAACGCAAGGACCGCATCGACGACGCTCTGAACGCAACCCGCGCTGCCGTTCAGGAAGGCATCGTTCCCGGTGGTGGCGTTGCCCTGCTCCGCTCCTCGACGAAGATCCAGGCCAAGGGCGCCAATGACGACCAGGAAGCTGGCGTCAACATCGTTCGCCGCGCCCTTCAAGCTCTGGTTCGCCAGATCGCTGACAATGCCGGTGACGAAGCCTCCATCGTTGTTGGCAAGATCCTCGAAAAGAACGACGACAACTACGGTTACAACGCCCAGACCTCTGAATATGGCGACATGATAGCCATGGGTATCGTTGACCCGGTCAAGGTTGTTCGCACCGCTCTGCAGAACGCTGCCTCGGTTGCTTCGCTGCTGATCACGACGGAAGCCATGATCGCCGAACTGCCGAAGAAGGAATCTGCTGCTCCGGCCATGCCGGGCGGCGGTATGGGCGGCATGGACTTCTAAGAAGTCTCGAGCTCTTTCGAATGGGGGGCGGTCCAATCGGGCCGCCCTTTTCGTTTCAAGGGCCGCCCATCATTTTGAGTGGTTCAGTGCGACAAGCGCACTGAACTGCGGCATGGACTTCTAAGAAGTCTCGAGCTCTATCGAATGGGGGGCGGTCTAATCGGGCCGCCCTTTTCGGTTCAGGGGCCGCCCGTGATTTTGAGTGGTTCAGTGCGACCAGCGCACTGAACTGCGGCGTGGACTTCTAAGAAGTCTCGAGCTCTTTCGAATGGGGGGCGGTCCAATCGGGCTGCCCTTTTCATTTCAGGGACTGCCCTTGATTTTGAGTGATTCAACGCGGGCGCTCGAAAGCCGAGCGCAGCCCTTCCACTCTCTGCCGACACATGCAGCCTTCGATATGGTCGTTGACCAGCCCCATTGCCTGCATGAAGGCATAGACCGTCGTTGGACCGACAAAGCTCCAGCCGCGCTTTTTCAGGTCTTTCGACAGGCGGATCGAGGTGGGTGAGGTGGGATTGGCCTTGAGCGTGACATAGTCCATCCGTGCAGGCCGCTCTTGCGCGTCCGGCTCAAAGCGCCAGAAATAGGCGGCGAGAGAGCCGAATTCTGCCTTCATCTCCAAAGCCCGTCTGGCATTGTTGATGGTTGAGACGATCTTGCCTCGATGACGGACGATACCGGGATCGGCAAGCAGGCGCTCGACCTCCTGATCGTCGAACGCTGCCACTTTTTCAAAATCGAACCCGGCAAAAGCCGCGCGAAAATTCTCCCGCTTGCGCAAGATCGTTAGCCAGGACAGGCCGGATTGAAAACCTTCCAGACAGATTTTCTCGAACAGTCGATGATCGTCACGAACGGGATGGCCCCATTCTTCATCATGATAGGCGCGATAATCGGCAAGCCCGCCATGCCAGAAACAGCGCAGCTTTCCTTCCTCATCGGCAATCAGGCCTGTCTCGTTCATCCGCGCGCGCCTCCCTTGTTTGCCAATGTTTACCATTTGTTCACTTCATTGCCAAACACTTTGCTAACCTTACAAAAAGCTTTTCAACATCATTCGAATTTTCATGATGTCGTGTTAACCCTTTGCCCAGTGGAGCAATGGCAGGTTGCGAGAACTGGGGAAAGCCGGTTTTCATGCCTCTTGCCGAGAGTTCTGCGCGCATGGCCCGCCTCCCCTCTTTGTTCTGAGATTAGGCCTGAGACGCAAGTCGGGCCAGACTCGTTCCATGGCTGTGAGGATCAATGCTGCCGTTCCGATATTTCGCGCCCACCTTTATGGCTCTGCTCACGCTTTCGGCGCCCGCCATCGCCAATGATCGCTATAGCGCCCGTCCGCCGGTGATCGTCAGCCCGGACCTGACCGCCCCCTGGCTGCTGCAACTGGGGGCCCAGCCACGCCCATCACAGGTTGAGCCGCAACAGGTCTATCCGCCAGCACCGCGCGCCATTGGCCGACCGGTGGGCGTGCGAGTGCAAGGCGCCCCACAGCAGGAAGCGCCCCTCCCCGGCGAACCGCAATGGGTTCATCAGGCCGCCATCACGCCGGTGCGCCAGCCGGTAAAACCGCTCGATCCGAAATTCCTGCCGCAAGTCGTGCGTTACGAAACGCGGGAAAAGCCCGGAACGCTGGTGATCGATACGGAAAACCGCTTTCTCTATCTGGTCATGGCCAATGGCATGGCCCGTCGCTATGGCGTCGGCGTCGGCAAGCCGGGCTTTGAATGGGCTGGAGAACATCATGTGACCCGCAAGGCCGAGTGGCCGGAATGGATACCGCCGAAGGAAATGATCACGCGCGAGGCGGCCCAGGGCCATTATCTGCCTGCCCGCATGGAAGGCGGGCCGGGCAATCCGCTTGGCGCGCGTGCGCTTTATCTCGGCTCCACCCTTTATCGCATCCATGGAACGAATGCGCCCTGGACCATCGGTTATGGCGTCTCGTCCGGCTGTATCCGCATGCGCAATCAGGATGTGATCGATCTTTATAACCGCGTGCCGGTGGGGACCAAGGTCGTGGTCATGTAAATCGCCAATACACCTTCATTGCCTGTGAAATCTCGAAGGGGGACATATCGCATATGGGGATAAAATTACCGAAATCGGGGCGTAAGGGTCTGCTCTTTTCTGTTGCGCTGCTGTCCACATTGGCTGCGGTTCAGACCGTCTCAGCCCGGGAGAAACTGCCGGACACGACGGCGAGCAGCGTCGTCACCCAAAAGATGATGCATCGTGAGGTGCCGGAAAAATTCCAGCGCCGTCTCGTGCGCCTGAAAACCAGCGAAGCGCCCGGCACGATCATCATCGACACCAATAACAAGTTTCTCTATCTGGTCGAAGCCAATGGTCGCGCCATCCGCTACGGCGTGGGCGTTGGTCGCGACGGCTTCGGCTGGTCGGGTATTGTCCGCATCGGTCGCAAGGTGGAGTGGCCAAGCTGGCATCCGCCAGCAGAAATGCGCAGCCGCGAGGCCCGCCATGGCCATGTTCTGCCTGTCGTGCAGGAAGGCGGACCCAACAACCCGCTCGGCGCCCGCGCCATGTATCTCTATCAGGGCAATCGCGATACGATTTTCCGCATCCATGGCACCAACCAGCCCTGGTCCATCGGCCTCAATCTCTCCTCCGGCTGCATCCGCATGAACAACAAGGATGTCGAGGATCTTTATAGCCGGGTCGATGTCGGCACCCGTGTCGTGGTCGTCGGCCCCGGCAACAAACAGGGCGATGTCAGCTATGACGATCGGGGGATCGATCTGCTGCGCACCATTTTTGGCGGATAAACAAAGAGAATGTCGCGCAGATCACTTGAGGATCCGCGCGACATTGCTTGCGAAATCACAGGATTGACGTCAAATCCCCACAGCGATCATAGCCAAACCGGCCAGAACCGCGCCGATGATCGGGCCAATGACTGGAATTGGCGCATAGCCCCAATCCGAGCTGCCCTTCCCTGGAATGGGCAGGATAGCATGGGCTATACGAGGGCCCAGGTCACGCGCCGGGTTGATCGCATATCCGGTGGTGCCGCCCAATGAAAGACCAAGTCCCCATACCAGGGCAGCAACCAGATACGGCCCCATTCCATCGCCAATGCCATGCGGCGCAGCGCCCTTTGAAAAGATCGAGCCGATCGCAAAAGTCAGCGCGAATGTGCCAATGATTTCACTGATCATATTGGCCCCAGCATTGCGAATTGCCGGACCGGTACAAAAAACAGCCAACTTCAGATCAGCATCCTCTGTTTCTTTCCAGTGTGGCAGATAATGCAGGTAAACAAGCAGACCACCAAAAATAGCGCCCAACATGTCTCCGGCAATGGCTGGTCCCAGTCCAGTCCAGTCGCCACTTTTCACCGCCATGCCAATGGCAAAGGCCGGATTGATGTAGGCCGCCGGGCTACCACAAGCCTTGGCCACAAAAATACCGATCAGAACAGCAAAGGCCCACCCGGTGGTAATCACCATCCACCCTGCATTTTCCGCCTTGGACTTCTTCAGCAATACGCCGGCAACGACACCGTCGCCGAACAATATCAGCGTTGCCGTACCGAGAAACTCACCCACGAAAATCGACATTATGTCCTCCCACTCATCGACGCCCGCCTGAGCGCGATGTTCAATTTTCAACCCATTTCCTGACGCACCGAAAGGAAAGCGCTACCATTGCGCAGACATCCATTCGTTGCTGCCATCTCTTGAGACGCATTGCCTTTCATGGTTTTTCGCAACACGTTTAATGGTTATGCGACGAAGCGTGTTCCGATGAAGCTGCATGGAACACGGAGCTGAATGAAAGACCCGTGCCCACCCCGTCGAACAGAGGTCAAAAAGACCCGCCCTGACCCTAGAATCTGTCTGGTTCAGTTTGAACCAGACAGATTGTCGATTGTTTTGATATCGTTTGCCTTTTCGGAAAATCTGGATTGAATTTTCCCCCGGACAAAACTTTGCCCATAAAGACGATTGGGCGATGAAACATCATCACCCGATCATCCGGGCTTTCTGCGGCAGCGCTCGATCAGTCAACCCAGGCAAAAGAGCGCTGGACTGCTTTTTTCCAGGATTTGTAATGATGGCTGCGAACCTCTTCGCTCATATTCGGCTCCCAGGTCTTATCGACCCCCCAATTGGCGCGAAGATCATCAAGATTGGTCCAGTAGCCTACGGCAAGACCGGCAGCATAGGCCGCCCCCAGCGCAGTGGTTTCCGTCATCTGCGGGCGCACGACCGGAGAATTGAGAATGTCGGCCTGAAACTGCATCAGCAGTTCGTTGGCCACCATCCCGCCATCCGTCTTGAGGGTGGACAGTTGGATTCCGCTATCCGCCTCCATTGCCTCTGCAACATCGCGCACCTGATAGGCGGTCGATTCCAGTGCTGCACGGGCCAGATGCGCGCGGGTGGCAAAACGGGTAAGCCCGGCAATCACGCCGCGCGCATCGTCTTTCCAGTACGGAGCATAAAGACCGGAAAAGGCCGGCACAAAATAAACATCGCCGTTATCCGGTACCGAGCGGGCCAGAGGCTCGATCTGGGCCGCAACATCGAAAAGTTTCATATTGTCGCGCAGCCATTGAACCAGCGCACCGGTAATGGCAATCGAGCCTTCCAGGGCATAACGCGGAGCCTCATCGCCGAATTTATAGGCAAGTGTCGTCAGAAGACCCGCCTTGGAATGCACAACCTCGGTTCCGGTGTTCATCAGCATGAAGGAGCCGGTGCCATAGGTGTTTTTCGCTTCACCCGGAGAGAAGCAGGTCTGACCGACAAGGGCTGCCTGCTGGTCGCCGAGCATGCCGGCAAGCTTGGTTCCGGTGAGCGGAGCAGACTTGATTTCACCATAAACGGCGGAGGAAGCGACGATTTTCGGCAGGCAGGCACGCGGAATGTTGAAATGCGTCAGCATTTCGTCATCCCAGTCGCAGGTTTCAAGATTGATCAGCATCGTGCGGCTGGCATTGGTAACATCGGTCACATGCACGCCGCCATTCGGGCCGCCGGTCAGGTTCCAGGTCAACCAGCTGTCGATGGTGCCGAAGAGAGCCTCGCCGGATTCCGCTTTTGCCCGAGCACCCTCGACATTTTCAAGCAGCCACAAGAGCTTGAGCCCGGAAAAATAGGTTGCCAGCGGCAGACCTGTCTTAGCGCGGAAGCGGTCCTGCCCACCGTCTCTGGTGAAGCGCTGCACCAGCTGATCCGTGCGCGTATCCATCCAGACAACAGCATTTGCCAGGGGCTTGCCTGTGGTTTTGTCCCACAAAAGCGTGGTTTCACGCTGGTTGGTGATGCCGACAGCAGCAAGATCGGCAGCAGTCAGATTGGCGCGCGCCAGTGCCGCACCGATCACCTCATTGGTATTGGACATGATTTCCAGCGGATCATGCTCAACCCAGCCCGGCTTGGGATAGATCTGGCTGTGCTCTTTTTGCGCAACCGAAACGATCTTGCCTCCCTTGTCGAAAACGATAAATCGCGAACTGGTCGTACCCTGATCGATAGCTCCCACATATCGGGACATAGGCTCTCCTCCTTTTGCTGTTTCGCATATTTCTCATGCGAAAATCTGTTGTTGCGAATTTTGTCCAGCTACATCCCTCTCGACCAGGCCGCCGCACAGATCTCCGAAGCGCAACATTCCAGAGAAAATATGCGGCATTTTCAAAGCTATACAGCATCTAGTGCGCCTGCGATCCCGCACCCTTGAGACACTGTAAAACAGGCAAAGCCCCGTCTTGATGTTTTGTCGCCAGATAGAAGCCAGTCTTGTTCGTTTCGTTCCAAACCAATTTCGATGTTCACGCTATCATCGCAACGCCATGCCCTGCAAAAAGGCATAAAGACGCTGCAACAATTTTAATCTGCTACAGAATTCATCCGTGAGAAAAGGCCTTCATCATTCTCCTCCAGACACGGCGAACCTCTTGCGCCATCATCAAGGACAGGCACATCCACATATCCGAAACCGTTTTATGAGTCCTTGTCCTGCTCCCTCATGAGATCTAGCATAGACATAAAAAGTTCGCAAACGAAAATAAAAAAAGAAAAAAGCACTTAAACGAAAATTTTTCGCACAGTCTCACATAAACTGAAATGGCCACCATCAACAGTTGAGTCTCTGAAAATATTTACAATTTCAGTTGGAGCGTTTTCAGAAAAGCGGAAACTGATTGTTCGTCCGAAAATGGGAAACGAACGGATGCTTTAGAGCGTTTCACTGTTTCACGGAAACAGTGAAACGCTCTAATTCATTGTTTTTCAGCATTTCCGGACGGAAAACCGTTTCACACTTTTCTCGGGATACTGCTCTAGACCGCAGCAGGGGTGAAGCTGGCGATAATCGCGTGTTTTTCTCCGGGATAGGTAAAGCCGACAAAGGTAACGGGACCGGCCTCGCTCCAGGTGCGACGCTGGATGAAGAGGCAGGCGGTGCGGTTTGGCACCTGAAGCCGTTTTGCCGTTTCACCTGTGGCCGACAGGGCGAAAATCTTGTGTTCGGCCGCGCTCCACGGCACCTGCTGAACGAGCCATGCCCCCGCCGGGCCATCCTCAAAAGGCGCATTTGCCGCCTCCGGCACGGTTTCAAGATTGATCAACCGTTCCTCAAGACAGAAGGGTTCGTCGCCCGCCAGATGCAGCGCCGAGAGAGCCAGAATATGTGTTCTTTCCGGCACATCGAGCAAAGCCGCATCCTGCCGGTCCGCCTTGCGGACAGCGGAGACGAGCAGCCTGTACGCATAGGGCAGGTTCAGCGCCCGCACCTCGGCCTCGACATCGGTGATCTCGAGAATGGCCGACTGGCCGCGGGGATGGGCGACAAAACTGCCGGATTTCTTGCGCCGCTCGATCAGCCCCGCCTTGGTTAATTGCGTCATGACCTTGTTCACCGTCATGCGCGAAACATCATAGGATTTTGCCAGATCCACCTCAAACGGCAGCCTGTAGCCCGGTGGCCATTCGCCGGAGACGATCTTGCGCTCCAGATCGGCAAGAATGGTCTGGTGCAATGTCGAGCGCTGAGTGGTTTTGCTGGTCATCCCCTTCTCTATCACTCGGCGACCAGCTCTTGCAGGGTGGACCGGAAACGCTCCACAATGGCTTTGCGCCCGAGATGACGACCATCGGCAACCCGCTTCACCCCGGCCGTCCAGACGCAATCCACCCTGACGGCATCGGTGAACAGCCAATGATCGAGCCATTGATCATGGTTTTTCGTGAAGGCGGCATCGGCCTTCAGCGTCACGAGATCGGCATCCGCACCGGGCTGAAGGGTAGAACCCGCGCCAAGGGCCGCGTCACCACCTTGCAAGGCGGCATCGAAGAGCCGCCGCCCGGTTGAGTGTCCGGCATCGGCGATCACATTGCGGGCGCGCTCGTGGAGGCGCTGCGAATATTCCATCTGACGCAGTTCATGGGCAACAGAAATGACAATATTGGAATCCGATCCGATGCCGAAACGCCCGCCTGCGGCGAGAAAAGGTGTTGCCGGAAAAATGCCGTCGCCCAGATTGGCCTCGGTGATCGGGCAAAGCCCGGCAACCGCGCCTGTGGCCGCCATGGCTGCCGTTTCCTGCGGCGTCATATGGGTGGCATGGATCAGGCACCAGCGCTCATTGACCGGTGCATGATCCAGCAGCCATTCCACCGGGCGCTGACCGCTCCAGGCAAGGCAATCCTCCACCTCCTTCACCTGCTCGGCAATGTGCATATGCACCGGGCCGGTTGGGTAGAGAGCAAGCAGATGCCGCAATTCTTCCGGTGTCACGGCGCGCAGGCTGTGCAGTGCAAGACCGAGTTTCGCCCCCGGCAGACGTGCGACAAGATCACCGCTTGCCTCCATCAGGGCGGCAAAACCGTCAAGCGAATGGATGAACCGGCGCTGGCCCTCAACAGGCGCTTGACCACTGAAACCGGAATGGGCGTAAAATACCGGCAGCAGGGTGAGGTGAAGCCCGGTTTGTGCACTGGCGGCAACAATGCGTTCGGCCAGCTCGGCGCGGTTTGCGTAAGCGCTGCCATCCCTGTCATGATGCAGATAGTGAAATTCACCCACACGGGTAAAGCCCGCTTCGAGCATTTCCATATAGAGCTGGGCGGCGACGGCCTCGACCTGATCCGGGCGGATCGACAGGGCAAAGCGATACATCAGATTGCGCCAGCTCCAGAAACTGTCAGCCGAGGGGCCGCGCACTTCCGCAAGCCCGGCCATGGCGCGCTGAAAGGCATGGCTGTGCAGATTGCCCATGCCGGGCACAAGAATATCATGCCGTTCATCCCCCGGCGCGGGCGCAACGCCCTTTTCGATGGCAGCGATCTTTCCGGCCGCAAGCGTGAGGCGGACATTCTCAGCCCATCCATCCTGAAGCAGTGCTTTTTGCGCAAACAGATGCACGGTTTTCTCTCCTTGATCTGGCCTGCAGGCGGCTGAAAAAGCGCTTGCATCGGGTTTATTATGTATATACATGTTTTCCTCAAAGAAAAGGTGGAACCCATGACGGACAACGAAAAAACCACTGTCGTTCTTCGTATGCCGACCATATTGCGCAATGCCCGCGTCGTAACCATGGATGCGCGGCGCGGCGGCATCGGCCTGATCGAAAAAGGCGCCATTGCCGTGGCCGTCGGCAAAATCATCTGGACTGGACCCGAAGCGGAGGTGCCTGCTGAATTCAACGGTGGCGCTGTCGTCGATCTGCAGGGGCGGCTGGTGACGCCGGGGCTGATCGACTGCCACACCCATCTCGTCTTCGGCGGCAATCGCGCCCGTGAATTCGAGATGCGGCTCGAGGGCGCGACCTATGAAGAGATCGCCCGCGCGGGCGGCGGCATCGTCTCCTCGGTCAAGGCCACCCGCGCCATGAGCGTTGCGCAACTGGTGGAGGCGGCCCTTCCCCGGCTTGACCACCTCTTGCGCGAAGGTGTTTCCACCGTCGAGATCAAATCCGGCTATGGGCTTGATATCGAAAGCGAGCTTGCCATGCTGCGTGCCGCGCGCGCCTTGCAGGATCAGCGTCCGGTGCGCGTCGCCACCTCCTATCTTGCCGCCCATGCCACGCCCGCCGCATATAAGGGCCGCAACGCTGCCTATCTCGACGAGGTGGTGCTGCCGGGGCTGAAGCAGGCCCATGCCGAAGGGCTGGTCGATGCGGTGGACGGGTTTTGCGAGGGCATTGCCTTCAGCCCGCAGGAGATCGCCCGCGTATTCGATCTGGCAAAATCACTTGGCCTGCCGGTCAAGCTTCATGCCGAGCAATTGTCCAATCTGGGCGGGGCCAAGCTTGCCAGCGCCTATGGGGCGCTTTCGGCAGACCATCTGGAATATCTCGATGCCGAAGGCGCAGAGGCCATGGCGGCGGCAGGCACGGTTGCGGTGCTGTTGCCGGGAGCCTTTTATGCGCTCAATGAAAAGCAGAAGCCGCCGGTTGCCGCCTTACGCGCAGCAGGCGTACCGATTGCCATCGCCACCGATTGCAATCCCGGCACCTCGCCGCTCACCTCGCTGCTGCTGACGATGAACATGGCGGCGACGCTGTTTGGCCTGACGGTTGGCGAATGCCTTGCGGGCGTCACGCGGGAAGCCGCCCGTGCGCTTGGTCTACACGGTGAGCGCGGCATGATCGCATCGGGACAATCCGCCGATCTGGCCATCTGGGATGCCGAAAGCCCGGCGGAGCTTGTCTACCGGATAGGATACAACCCGCTTCATGCGCGGATTTTCAAGGGAGAGTGGGTCGCAAAATGACGATTGTGCTGAAACCGGGCCATGTGACGCTCGCAGAGCTTGAAACCATGTATTGGACGGGGGAGCCTGCCCGGCTCGATCCCGCCTTCCATCCGGGCATTGAGAAAGCCGCCGCCCGCATTGCCGCCATCGCCGCTGGAAACGAGCCGGTCTATGGCATCAATACCGGCTTCGGCAAGCTGGCCTCGATCCGCATCGATGCGGCGGATGTGGCGCGCTTGCAGCACAATCTCATCCTGTCGCATTGCTGCGGCGTCGGCGCGCCGCTTGATGAAAACATCGTCCGGCTGATCCTGTCTTTGAAGCTGATTTCGCTTGGCCGCGGGGCCTCCGGTGTCCGGCTGACGGTGGTCGCGCTGATCGAGGCGATGCTGGACAAGGGCGTCATTCCGGTGATCCCCGAAAAAGGCTCGGTCGGCGCCTCCGGCGATCTTGCCCCGCTTGCCCATATGGCGGCGGTGATGATGGGCCATGGCGAGGCCTTTTATAACGGTGAGCGCATGGACGGTGCGAAAGCACTCGAAGCCGCCGGGCTTTCGCCCGTCACCCTCGCCGCCAAGGAAGGGCTGGCGCTGATCAACGGCACCCAGACCTCGACGGCGCTGGCGCTGGCCGGTCTTTTCCGGGCCCATCGCGCCGCGCAAAGCGCCTTGGTCACCGGGGCCTTGTCCACCGATGCCGCCATGGGCTCTTCCGCCCCCTTCCATCCCGATATTCACCGGCTGCGCGGTCACAAGGGCCAGATCGATGCGGGCAATGCGCTGCGCCGCCTGCTCGACGGCTCAGTGATCCGCAACAGCCATCTCGATGGCGACGAGCGGGTGCAGGACCCCTATTGCATCCGCTGCCAGCCGCAGGTGGATGGCGCCTGCCTCGATCTTTTGCGCATGGCGGCCCGCACGCTGGAAATCGAGGCCAATGCGGTGACGGACAATCCGCTGGTTCTTTCCGATGACAGCGTGGTCTCCGGCGGCAATTTCCATGCAGAACCCGTGGCCTTTGCCGCCGACCAGATTGCCATTGCCATTGCGGAAATCGGCGCGATTGCCCAGCGCCGCATCGCGCTTCTGGTCGATCCCGCCCTGTCTTTCGGTCTTCCGGCCTTTCTGGCGAAAAAGCCGGGGCTCAATTCCGGCCTGATGATCGCCGAGGTCACGTCTGCGGCGCTGATGAGCGAAAACAAGCAGATGACCCATCCGGCCTCTGTGGATTCCACCCCCACCTCGGCCAATCAGGAAGACCATGTCTCCATGGCCTGCCATGGTGCGCGCCGCCTGCTGCCGATGACCGACAATCTGTTTTCGATCATCGGCATCGAAGCGCTGACCGCAGTGCAGGGCATTGAGTTTCGCGCACCGCTCACCACCAGCCCGGAACTGGCCAAAGCCATGGCCGCGGTGCGGGAGAGCGTGCCGACGCTGGAGGAGGACCGTTATATGGCGGGCGATCTTGCCGCAGCAGGCGCCTTGATTGCAAACGGCGCGCTGATTGCCGCCATCACGCCCGGCATTCTGCCGGTTCTGGAGGGCTGATATGACTGTTTTCGAGATCACGCGCGGCGCATCGCCGGTCATTCTCGGTCTGCCGCATACCGGCACGGACGTGCCGCCGGAGATCTGGCAGCGCCTGAACGACAATGGCAAGATGCTGGCCGATACCGACTGGCATATTCATAAGCTTTATGACGGGCTGCTCCAAGACGTCACCACGGTGCGCGCCACCTTTCACCGCTATTGCATCGATGCCAATCGCGACCCGGAAGGGGTGAGCCTTTACCCCGGCCAGAACACCACCGGGCTGGTGCCACTGACCGATTTCGACGGATTGCCGATCTGGAATGTCGGCGAGGAGCCGAACGAGGCCGATATCAACGCCCGGCTTGCCGCCTTTCATGCCCCCTATCATGCCGCCCTTGCCGGAGAAATCGAACGGGTGAAGGCAATCCATGGCGTCGCCATTCTCTATGATTGCCATTCGATCCGCGCCCATATTCCGTTTCTGTTCGAGGGACGCCTGCCGGATTTCAACATTGGCACCGATAGCGGCCGCAGTTGCGCCCCGGCCATCGAACAGGCCGCTGTCAAAGGCGCCGAGGCGGCTGAGGGCTATAGCGCCGTGCTCAATGGCCGTTTCAAGGGCGGCTGGACCACGCGCCATTACGGCAGGCCGGAAACGGGCGTTCATGCCATCCAGATGGAGCTGGCGCAGGCCACCCATCTGGTCAGCGAGGCGCTGCCCTTTGCCTATGACACGGAGAAGGCCGAACGGCTTCGCCATCATCTCAAGGACATTCTCGAGCGCATCGAAGCGATCGCGCCCAGCCTGAAACAGACATCATAAGGGAACCGCCATGACCAATCCGCGCCATAATATCCGCGACATTCGCGCACCCCGGGGATCGGAGCTTACTGCACGAAGCTGGATGACCGAAGCGCCGCTGCGCATGCTGATGAACAATCTCGACCCGGATGTGGCGGAAAACCCGCATGAACTGGTGGTCTATGGCGGCATTGGCCGGGCGGCCCGCACCTGGGCGGATTTTGACCGCATCGTCGCCAGCCTCAAGGATTTGCGCGAAGACGAAACGCTTCTGGTGCAATCCGGCAAGCCGGTCGGCATTTTCAAAACCCATAGCCACGCGCCACGGGTGCTGATTGCCAATTCCAATCTCGTGCCGCATTGGGCCAACTGGGATCATTTCAACGAGCTGGATAAAAAGGGTCTGGCCATGTATGGCCAGATGACCGCCGGTTCGTGGATCTATATCGGCAGTCAGGGCATTGTGCAGGGCACGTATGAAACCTTTGTCGAGGCGGGCCGCCAGCATTATAACGGCAGTCTCAAGGGCAAATGGATCCTGACCGGCGGGCTTGGCGGCATGGGTGGCGCACAACCGCTGGCCGCCGTGATGGCAGGCGCCTCCTGCCTTGCCATTGAATGCAATCCCGACAGCATCGATTTTCGCCTGCGCACCCGCTATCTCGATGAAAAGGCCGAAACGCTGGACGAGGCTATGGCGATGATCGACCGCTGGACCAAAGCGGGCGAGGCAAAATCCGTCGGTCTTCTCGGTAATTGCGCCGAACTGCTGCCGGAAATGGTGCGCCGTGGCATCCGCCCGGATATCGTCACCGACCAGACCTCGGCCCATGACCCGATCAACGGCTATCTGCCGAAGGGCTGGACCATGGCGGAATGGCGGGCAAAGCGCGAAAGCGACCCGAAGGCGGTGGAAGCTGCCGCCCGCGCCGCCATGCGCGAGCATGTCGAGGCCATGCTGGCCTTCTGGGATGCCGGTGTGCCGACGCTGGATTACGGCAACAATATCCGTCAGGTCGCCAAGGATGAGGGGCTTGCCCGCGCCTTCGACTTTCCCGGCTTCGTGCCCGCCTATATCCGCCCGCTGTTTTGCCGGGGCATCGGCCCGTTCCGTTGGGCCGCCCTTTCCGGCGACCCGGAGGATATCTACAAGACCGACGCCAAAGTGAAGGAGCTTTTGCCCGACAACACCCATCTGCACACCTGGCTTGACATGGCGCGTGAACGCATTGCCTTTCAGGGCCTGCCCGCCCGCATCTGCTGGGTGGGGCTGGGTGACCGCCATCGCCTTGGCCTTGCCTTCAACGAAATGGTCCGGAATGGCGAGCTGAAAGCGCCGGTCGTTATTGGCCGCGACCATCTCGACAGCGGCTCGGTCGCCTCGCCCAACCGCGAGACGGAAGCGATGAAGGACGGTTCGGACGCCGTCTCCGACTGGCCGCTGCTCAATGCGCTGCTCAACACCGCCTCCGGCGCGACCTGGGTGTCGCTGCATCACGGCGGCGGCGTCGGCATGGGCTTTTCCCAGCATTCCGGCATGGTCATCTGCTGCGACGGCTCTGACGATGCCGCGGAACGGATTGGCCGGGTGCTGTGGAACGATCCGGCCACCGGCGTCATGCGCCATGCCGATGCGGGCTATGATATCGCGCTCGATTGCGCCCGCGAACATGGCTTGCGGCTGCCGGGCATTCTCGGCAACTGATCCGGTCACCGGCGATGTCGATAACTCTATTGCGCCCGCAAGACTATCGCTCCATGCCGTGGAAAAACGGCATGGGCGTCACCATTGAAATTGCGGTTTTCCCGGAAGGGGCCGCACTCGATGCGTTTGACTGGCGCATCAGCATGGCAAGTGTGGTCGAGGACGGGGCCTTCTCCTGCTTTACCGGCATCGACCGCACGCTTTCCATTCTCGACGGTGCCGGGCTGGAGCTTGCCGTCGCGGGCGAAGCGTCGGTTCAACTCACCCGGACAACCAAGCCGCATCGCTTTCCCGCCGACAGTCCGACCCATGCCAGACTGCTGGACGGCCCGGTCACGGATTTCAACGTGATGACCCGGCGTGGGGCCTGCGACCACCATGTGGAGGTGCTTGAGACAGGTCATCATTCCCTCATGATGGCGCAGGCAGACACAATTCTTGCCTATTGCTTCAGGGGTGAGGCCACAATCGGCTGGAATGGCACCGAAGACGCCCTCGCCATGGGTGAGACCGCCCGGATCGAGGCTGAGACCAACGGCCCACTTTCCCTCACGGTGTCTGATGGGGGCAAGCTGTTCGTCACCTGTCTTTCGATTTCTTGTTTTCGTTTATCTTGATCTGGAAAACCGGGTACCCTTTTCTCAGACCAGGTTTTCAGCGCCCTGCACCCTCTTTTGCAAAGCGTCAAAAGAAAAGGCGTCGATCGGCAGGGAGGTTTCCCCCTTGACGGCGAGATCGGCCAGAATTTCGCCGATGACGCTGGCGAATTTGAAGCCATGGCCTGAACAGGGCGAGGCGACAATGATGCGTTTTTCTGACGGCAGATGGTCGAGCAGAAAATTCTCATCCGGCAGCATGGTATAGCGGCAGGTTATGGCATTGACCCTCTGGCCTGCGGCCGAAGGTATGTGGCGGGAGATAAAATCGTCGAGCAGGTCAGTGTCGCGCCGATTGACGGGCGGATTGGCGGCATTCGGATCGAGCGGTTCATAGAAATGAGCATGACGGCCAAGCTTGATGCCATCCTTGACAAAGGCGGGAAAGCCGAAATAGGAGCCGTCTTCCTGATCGTAGAGGAAAGCGGGCATGTCTTGCGGTCCGGCTTTGATAGCCGCGCCCGGCCTGTACCAGGCCACCACCTGACGGATCGGATTGGCATGCGCAGCCAGTTCCGGCACAAGTTCGCCAATCCATGGGCCCGTGGCGACGATGACGTTGCGGGCACGGCAACGATTTTCGCCAAAGGCAAGGCTTACACCGGCATCATCTGCTGCGATGGCCGTAACCTTTTCACCGAAGTGCATGATCGCGCCATGCTGTGCGGCCAGCTTCAAATAGCCCATGATCGCCAGCTCCGGTCGCAAAAATCCGCCTTCCGGGTCAAAAATCGCCACATCCTCGGCATCAACGGAAAATTGCGGATAGCGACGAGCCAGCATCCGGCTGTCCAGTTCCTCATAGGCAAGGCCGTGCATCTGGCAGGATGCTCTGGAGCCGGTAACGATTGCGCTTGTCGGCGCGCCGATTTGCAGCACGCCGGATATCGTCAGGATCTCTGTGCGAAGCTGCGCCTCCAGCAGATGCCAGTTTTCATAGGCCCGCAGCAAGAGCGGCACATAGGAGGGGTCTTCGAAATAGCCAAGCCGGATCAGACGGCTATCGCCATGGGAGGAGCTCAGCGCATGGGCCGGATATGCCGCCTCGATGCCGATAACCTTCACACCTCTTTGGGCCAGAAAGGCAAGTGCGGCACTGCCCATGGCGCCAAGGCCGACGACAGCAACATCAAAATACTGCACTTTCATCTCCTTAAATCCGATCGATCAAAATCCCGGCGGATCGCTGTTCCGGACCATGTGCCGAAGCCTTTCGATATCCGCCCCCAGTGGGCGATCGTCGAGATATGGGCCGATATTCTGACGCACGGCCATGAAAATCGCATTTGTGCCAGCAGCACGCGGCGCTTTCTCCCTGATCAGATCATGCGCCTGTGCGGCCGCCATCAGTTCAATGGCAAGGATGTAATCCAGATTGGCAATCATGGCGTTCAGCTTATTCACCGCCGCCACCGGATGGGCGAGAAAATCCTCCTGAAGGGCGGATGTAATACCGCCATCGGTGGAGGCGGGTGCGGCCAGACGGCGGTTTTCATTGCTCAGCGCCGTTGCCGTATATTGCGCAATCATGAAGCCGGAATTTTCTCCGGCATCGGCGGCCAGAAAGGCCGGAAGCCCGCTGACGAGGGGATTGACCAGCCGGTCTGTGCGCCGCTCGCTCATCATGGCGATCTGAGCAAGCGTCAGTGCAAGCCCATCCGCCGCCTGGCCAAGGGCAGGAGAAACAGCATGGGCTTCGGACCAGACAAGCGGCTCTTCCGGCGTACCGGAAATGGCGGGATTGTCGGTGACGGAGGCAAGTTCCCGATCCACGGCATCGCTGGCAAAATCAACCATGTCGCGCGCCGCGCCATGGGCATGCGGCACTGCGCGCAGGCTGAGTGCATCCTGCGTGCGCCGCCCCTCGGCTGCTGCAATGAGGCCGCTGCCATCGAGACGGGCGCGCAAGGAAAGCCCAACCCTCTCAAGGCCCCTGGATTGTCGCAGCGCCAGAACCTCTGCGCTATAGGCCAGCATCTGGCAGCCACTTGCCTCCATCGTCAGGGCCGCGATGGCGTCAGCCCAGTCCAGCAGACGATTTGCCCTGAACAGGGCAAGGCTCATCAGTCCGGTCGAACAGGCCGTGCCATTGACAAGGCTCAAACCTTCCTTTGCCTGAAGTGTGAGCGGCTCCAGTCCGATCATCTTCAGCGCGTCAAGACCGGTATGTATGGAGCCGCGGATCTCAGCCTGCCCTTCGCCGATCAGCACCAGCGCGATATGGGCATTATGGGTAAGATAGCCCGCCGACCCTTGAGACGGAACACAAGGGATGCAATCGGCTGATAACAAAGCCAGCAGGTATTTGACGATGTCTTGCCGCACACCGGAATAACCATGGGCGAAATTTGCGATTTGCGCGGCGATGATGGCGCGCACTTCAGCCCTGCCCAACAGCGGTCCCACGCCGCAAGCGTGACTGAGCACGATCTTACGGGAAAGCCGGCTTTGGCTTTCCCGATTGACGACCGTGTCGCTAAGCGCCCCGACACCGGTATTGACCCCATAGGCGCGGATACCCTTTTCGACAATCGCCGCAACAATGGCGCTTGCCCCGTCGATCCGCTTCCAGGCGGCAGGGGAAAGACCGAGCGGAGCGCCCGCAGCAATTGCGGCCACATCATGCCATGAAAGCCTGTCGTCCAGCAGAATGGTCACGGTTTAATGTCCGAAATTGCCGATGAACTGTCGGAAGGCCGCCGATGCACCTTCGCCGAACATGTCATCGGGCGTACCGGCGCTTTCGATGAGCCCCTCCTTCATGAACACGACCCGGTTGGAAACATTGCGGGCAAAGCTCATTTCATGGGTGACGACCAGCATGGTCATGCCCTCTTCGGCCAGCGCCCGCATCACGCGCAGCACCTCGCCCACCAGTTCGGGATCGAGCGCCGAGGTCGGCTCGTCGAACAGCATGACCTTCGGCTTCATTGCCAGGGCACGGGCAATGGCGGCGCGCTGCTGCTGCCCCCCGGACAGATGGGCCGGATAGGCATGACGCTTGTCGGCAATGCCGACCTTTTCCAGCAATGCCTCAGCCTCGGCGATACAGTCGGCTCTCGGGCGCTTCAGCACATGCACCGGCCCTTCGATGACATTTTGCAGGATGGTCATATGGGACCAGAGATTGAAGGACTGGAACACCATGCCGAGTTCCGAACGGATGCGGTCCACCTGTTTCTGGCTTTCGACCCGGGTTTTTCCCGCCTTGTGATGCCAGCGCAGTTGTTCACCATCCACCCAGATCTCGCCCTCATTGGCAATCTCCAGAAGATTGATACAGCGTAGAAAAGTGGATTTGCCCGAACCGGATGCACCCAGCAGTGAAATGACATCACCCTGATGCGCATCGAGCGATATGCCTTTCAGGACTTCATGTGTCCCGAATTTTTTTCGGATGTTGCGGACAGACAAGGGGAGCGCATCGGACATGAGGTTTCCGTTCAGATGGTCTTGGCCGCGTCCACATGTGCCAGCGAAGGCATGCGGCGATGGCGCGAAAGGACATATTCAAGCAGGGCAAACCCCTGCAAAAGGATGAAATTCAGCACGAGATAGATCACAGCGGCGCAGAGAAAGACTTCCATGGTGCGATAGGTCTGCGAAATCAGCCGCTGCGCCACCCCGGTCACCTCCCAAACGGTTACGAGGCTGGCGAGCGCTGTGGATTTCATCATCAGCACCACCTCTGTGGAGTAGGCTGGCAGCGCATGGCGAAAGGCAATGGGGGCAAGGATGCGCCGCACCAGAAGAAAACCCGACATGCCGACAGCTTTGGCCGCCTCGATTTCCTTGGGGGAAACGGCACGGATACCACCTCGAAAGATCTCGGCGGAATAGCCTGCGGTACACAAGGCCAATGACAGCACGGCGCAGTCAAAAGGCTCCCTCAGATAAGACCAGAGAAAGCTGTGACGGATGAACCCGAACTGGGCCAGGCCATAAAAGACCAGAAACATCTGGATCAAAAGCGGCGAACCGCGGAAGATGAAAATATAGACTTTGGCGAAAGCTGAAAGCACCGGATTGCCGCTGACGCGCATCCATACGAGGACCAGCGCCATAAGGCCGCCGATCAGGACCGAGAGCGAAAACAGCGCAAGAGTCGTCGGAAGGGCTTTCAAAAGCGTAATGAAGGTGGAGGTTAGAAAATCGATATCCATGCCGCCCTCCTTCAGGCCTTGCCCATGGTTGCCGTCGGCATGCTGCGATTGGAGCGCCGCTCGAACCAGTTGAACACCTGATCGGACAGGCTGGTCAGCAGCAGATAGAGACAGCCACCAGCGATGAAGAACAGGAAATATTGTCGGGTCGAGCCCGCCGCCACCTGGCTGGTGCGCATCAGCTCGGCCAGACCGGTGACCGAAATGAGGGCCGAATCCTTCAGGCTGAGCTGCCAGACATTGCCCAGGCCGGGTATGGCAAAGCGGATGACCTGCGGGATGATGATATGCCTGAGCCGCAAGAAACCGGACATGCCAATGGCGTGCGCCGCCTCTATTTCACCTTTGGATATGGCATAATAGGCACCACGAAACACCTCCGCCTGATAGGAGGCCGAAATCAGCCCGACGGCAAGCGCACCAGCAAGGAAGGATGGCAGACCGAGAAAGCCATCATAACCCATCATTCGGCCTAGGGCGCTGACCGCCGTGGAGCCGCCGAAATAGATCAAATAGATGATCAGCAATTCCGGCACACCGCGAAACACCGTGGTATAGGCATTGCCAAGTAGCCGGAGGGGCAGATGGCCGGAAAGCTTGGCGGCGGTGACCGCCGTGCCGACCACCGCGCCAATGGCAAGCGCTGTCGCGGTGACCGCCAGCGTCATCAGCGTTGCAATGACCAGCAAAGCGCCCCAGCCATTTGCGCCGAAGCCAAGAAGGTCTAGTGATGCCATGGTTTTGTTCCCCTTGCATCCCCATGCAAGATGGTAGGCCGCGCCTTATTGACGCTGGCCTTATTGGCAATAATCCGAACAATCCGTCCTGCCGCCTCGACAGGATGGACGATTAAGGGGTAACGTTCGTGTCGAACCACTTCATCGACAGCTTTTTCACCGTGCCATCGGCAATCGCTGACTTGATGGCTGCGCTGAACTTGTCACGCAGCTCCGGATCAGACTTACGAATGCCAAGTCCTTCGCCCTCACCCCAGATCGTCCCGGCAATTTCCGGACCGGTAAAGGCAAGCGCACCCTTGGCCGCCTTGAAGGCATCGCTGAAATAGGTCGCATCATCGAAGCCGAGATCGATACGGCCGCTTTTCAGATCGAGATCGCGGTCGGCGCCGGTCTTGTATTCACGGATGGTGGCAATGTCGCCGAAATTATCATAGATGAATTTGGCATAGACGGTCGCGGCCTGAATGCCGATGGTCTTGCCCTTGAAGACCTTGCGGAGCGCTTCGATCTCTTTCACACCCTTTTCACCAGGGGTCATCTTGATGGTTTCGCCAGTGCCCGGCGCCTTCATCAGACCGCTGTCGGTTGCGGTAGCAAAAACGGCTGGCGTGGCAGCATAGGGAACGGTGAAGTCGATCACCTTCTTGCGCTCGTCAGTGATCGACAGCGCATCCATGATAACGTCGAATTTACCGGCGTTCAGCGCCGGGATCATACCATCCCAATCGGATGCAACCAGCTTGCACTCAAGCTTGGCCCGGGCACAAAGCACTTTCAGGAGATCGGGCTCGAAGCCGACAATCTCACCCTTTGAATCCGTCATGTTCCAAGGGGCATAGGCGCCTTCGGTGGTGACGGTAACGGTTTTCCAATCCTTCGCCATGGCAGGAATTGTCACTGCGGCCAGCGCCACAGCGGTTGACACAATAAGTGTTTTCAGATGCATTGTTGTTCTCCACTCCGGTTTAAACCTTGATCCGGTCTTGCCGCCGGTTTTTTCGGTGGTCTTTGCGGCAACATGCCAAGACCCGTCAAGTTGTATATGGCACCATAGATATTTTCATGTAAGATGCAATGAGAAAGTTGGAATCTTAAACACAGGCCGGACATGAGCAAGGAATGGGCGGCAAAGCCGCTGAGCGATCGTGGCAGACTGCGGACCGATACAGACGGTGCACCGCTTTACGCCAGCGTCAAGCAGCTTATTCTGGACAAGATCCATAGCGGCGAATGGCCGCCGAAACAGCGTGTTCCCTCAGAAAACGAACTGGTTGCCGAGCTTGGCGTCAGCAAGATGACAGCAAACCGGGCGCTGCGCGAATTGGCCAATGAGGGCGAGCTGGTGCGTATTCAGGGCGTCGGCTCCTTCGTTGCCGACCGGAAGGGCCATTCGGACCTTTTCGAAGTGCGCAACATCGCCGAGGAAATTGCCGAACGCGGCCATCAACACAAGGCCATCGTTGTCGTTCTGGCCGAAGAACCCGCCTCGCCGGCTATCGCCGACAGCCTGGGGCTTACGATCGGCTGCCCAGTCTTCCACTCCCTCATCGTCCATCATGAAAACGACGTTCCGGTGCAGCTTGAAGACCGCTATGTCAATCCCGCAGCAGCTCCCGGCTATCTTGAACAGGATTTTACCACACAAACGCCGAATGCCTATCTGATGCAGGCCGCACCCCTGAGCAGCTCCGAACACATCGTCGAAGCCGTCATGCCGCACGCCTGGGAATGCAAGCTTCTGATGATGTTGCGCACCGAACCCTGCCTCGCTATCCGCCGCCGCACCTAGTCCGGCAAAGGCGCGGTCTCCACCGTCCGTCTCGTCTATCCCGGCAATCGTTACAGGCTGCAAACACGCAGTGTCAAAGATGTCGAAACCTGATGGTTGTATATGGAAGGCTCCATGGCCTTTGTTGCTCACCTGCGGACGCATTATTGTGATCGCTGTGAATGATCAATTCCTTCTTCCGGCCCGTCGCTGTTCACGCCGAGACGCACCACAGGATTTTCTGATCACAGAGACACTGGGTCGATCGAGCCGATGCGGCACGCGTAAAGCGCCTTGCGCCGAATATGGCGCACAAAACGCGCTGTAACACGTTTCATCTGCTGCATCATTTTCACCTTCAATCCTACCCGATTTCAGCAATGATGCAGTTGAGCCGCCTCGCGTTTTCCGGAAACCGTTTGGCTTAGAGCAGTTCCAGGAAAAGTGTGAAACGGTTTCAGGAGAGAAGGCTCCAGCCGCAGCCAGAAGGGTGAACCAGCCTGTCTTACGCTGTACTCCGTTCGTGAC
The DNA here is from genome assembly GCF_023700755.1 of Allorhizobium sonneratiae. Lineage (GTDB taxonomy): Bacteria > Pseudomonadota > Alphaproteobacteria > Rhizobiales > Rhizobiaceae > Allorhizobium > Allorhizobium sonneratiae. Next base: position 167,902 of record NZ_JAMKOJ010000010.1, read on the forward strand.
CTGAACGTTATCTTGCCGATGTGATGCGTGAGCCTGCGCTATGCTTGCGGGCCATTCGGGCTCAATCAACCGATTTTCGACCTCAATCGCATAAATAAATCCATGATGCTGAATTTGATCCCAGCACCAAAGCCTTTTTCAATGCTGTTTCACGACGTGAAGGCTTCCCACAGCTCAATATAGACATGGTCGGGGTCATTGGCCTCAGCCAGCGCCGTGCCAAAATAGACCGCATCACCGAGGGCGCGGTGCGGACCGTCGGGGGTTTCGAGACTGGCGCGCGTACGACCATGATAGCTGCCATCTGGCTGCAGCGCCATCTTGCCGGCATTCAGAACCATGACCGGCGTACCGTCTTCAAGTTCAAGGCAATAGCGCGCTTCAATGGCGTAGGAGCCGTCAGGAAGACGAAGAGCGAAATCGGCGCCGCCGGGAAGGATCCGTCCGCTCCAGCCATCGCCACGCGCCTCGCCGCCGATGATGGGAAACATGGCGCGCACGTGACCTTGCGCCGTTTCGAACTCCAGCGCCGGGCCGATATCGGCGCGGATGACGCAGGCCTTGCGCATCAAGGGTTCGCCAAGTGTCGTCGCTGCACCAAGCGAGGTCATGTCACAGGAAAAGGCCTCAGGCTTCATGGGTAATCCTCCCGTCGCAAACCGTCATTCTGACGCTGAGCGTGATGATGTCTTCCGGTGGCGTGGTTTCAATGTCGCCGGAGAGCAGCACGAGATCAGCCAGCATGCCAGGCTTCAAAGTTCCGATCTTGTCGTCCATGTGACCGACATAGGCCCCGTTGCGCGTGAAAGCCGCGAGCACTTCGTGCAAGCCGAGGCGCTGATCCGGCAACCCCGGAAGATGTGGCTTGCGCGTCAGAGCGGCCTGGATGCCAAGCAGGGGATCGATCGGGACGATCGGCCAGTCTGAGGAAAAGGCGACCGTGGCGCCGGCCTCATGCAGCATCCGCCAGGCATAGGCGTAGGGTGCGCGATCAGGACCGATGCGGCGCGCGGTCAGCGTTTCTCCCACCGGCGCATGCAAGGGCTGGGCGGAGACGATCACGCCGAGTTCCGCGAAACGGCAAATATCGGCAGGATCGACCATCTCCACATGTTCGATGCGATGGCGGCTGTCACGCGCACCATTGGCCTCACGCGCGGCCTGATAACCGTCGAGCGTGATGCGCACGGCCGCATCGCCGATGGCGTGGACGGCGATCTGGAGGCCGCGTCGATCTGCTTCGATGGCGGCTTGCCTGAAGCTTTCAGCATCGAAAATCGGGCTGCCGCGCAGGCCCGGCTGATCATAATAATCGGCGAGCATCGCCGCAGTACCGCTTTCGATGACGCCATCAACGAAAATCTTCACGCGGCCGCAGGTGAGTTTGTCGCCGGTGAAATCCCGGGTCATGGCCGAGGCGCGCTCGAGTTCGGAAAGCGGCATTTCCCGCGTCAAATGGAAAGGCACGGAAATGCGGGCAAGGAGATCGCCTTCCTTCTCCACATCGCGAAGAAGCTCCAGGAGATGTCGGTTGCCGTCCATATTGTGCATGGAGGTAATGCCTTTGGATGCCGCAAAGCGCATCCCGGCCTTCAGCGTCTCCATATCCTCACGCCATTCCTCCGGCGTCGGCGTCTGCGGCGGCTCGATCCCGGACATGCCCAGCATTTCGCGACCGCCCGACGTGCGAAGATCGAGAACCGGCAGCAGCGCGAATTTTTCGCGCAATTCTCCGGTCGCCAGACCGTCCTCACCCATCACCACTTCATTGCCGATGGGGAGCGCCTTGCCATGCAGCAGACCCGCCGCCTTCAGCGCCACCGTATTGGCGAAGAGCGTGTGGAAGTCATAGGCCATCACCGCCAATGGACGATCCGGGCACATGGCGTCGAGGGCATGGCGATCAAGCCGCCTGCCCTTGCCAAGAATTTCGTAATCCGCGCCCTGGGCAAACAGCAACCCTTCATGAGGTCGACTGGCGGAAAACGCCTCGACGGCGGCCTTCATTGGCTCAAAACCCTTGATATCGGCGAGCTGCAACAAGGTCTGGCCATAGGCTCCGGAAAACAGATGCAGGTGGCTCTCGACGAAACCGGGCATCAAACTTGCACCGGCGGCGTCCACGATACGGGTGTCAGGACCGGCATGTCTCATGACAAGGTCGTGGTCGCCCACGGCGAGAATGCGATTTTCCTCGACCGCCAGCGCTTGCGCACGCGGCACGTCATCGTCCATGGTCAGCACATGGGCGTTGATAAAGATGATCGAAGCGTTCATGCGGCTGAACCTTTGCGGCGGGGTTTTGCGATGCTGTCGTCTTCAAACAGCAAGTGGACGAGCGGAACGATACGCTCCCTGAGAATGACTTCATGCTCTTCGAGGGTCTGGTCCACATTGGTGATCAGGCTCAGGAAGGTCTGGATCCAGACATCGTGAAACAGTTGCGCCAGCACTTTCGGCTGCGGCGCGATTTGCGCACGAAGCTTGAGATCGAGTTCGGCGAAGAACTCCGAGACCTCATCAATCAGAGCTTTCGAAACGCTGGCATATTGTGCGGCGAGTTCCGTCTGCGGGTGGCGAATGGCGGCGGATTCAGCGTAACGCCATACTCTTTTGCCCGCAATTTCAAGTGTGCGGCGAGAAATCAGGGAAAACAGGTTGATGATCAGCGTCTCAAGAGGGGTGTTTTCGGTCCAGTGCAGCGGACGATCGTTTTCACGCGCTTCGGTGGTGCCTTCGCTGATCAGCGCGATCAGCACTCCATCCTTGGAGCCGAAATAATTGAAAACCGTCGGTGCGGATATGCCGCACGCTGCGGCAATGTCTGCCATCGTCGTCGCGTCGATCCCCTGGCGTGCGAACAGCTCCTTGGCGGCCGAGATGATCTCATCCCGCCGCTTCGCTTTCTTTCGGCTGCGCAGTCCCGGCTCGGCCTGGTCGTCGTCGATAGCCACATCATTCATTTTTTACACGCTATAATTTTTGTCTTGATAAAATTTTTGGTTGACTAAAGTTATTTTGTCAATACGCATATTGAAGACCTTTGGGGATAAGAGGCTGATGCTCGACATTGATAAACTTTCTAAGCGCTACGGTTACGGCAATGGTACTGTGACAGCGCTGCATGAGGTAAGTTTCTCCATCGCAGAAGGAGAATTCTTTACCCTTCTCGGTCCGTCCGGTTGCGGAAAAACAACCCTGCTGAGACTGATCGCCGGCTTCAGCGCACCGAGTGGCGGGGCGCTGATCCTTGACGGCAAGGACATCGCGCAGATGCCGCCCAACCGCCGCCCGGTCAACACGGTCTTCCAGAACTACGCGCTCTTCCCGCATATGACAGTTGCCCAGAACGTCGCTTTTGCCCTCGACGCCCAGGGCAAACCGAAAGCTGAAGTGGAACCGGCGGTGGACGCCATGCTGACATTGGTTCAGCTCGCCCATCTCAAGTACCGCAAAAGCTCAGAGCTTTCGGGCGGCCAGCAGCAGCGTGTCGCGCTTGCCCGCGCTTTGGTGGCCAAGCCGCGCATTCTGCTGCTCGACGAGCCGCTGTCTGCGCTGGACATGAAGCTCCGCAAGGACATGCAGATCGAACTCAAGCGATTGCAGCGCGAAACCGGTCTTACCTTCATCTTCGTAACCCATGACCAGGAAGAAGCCCTGACGATGTCGGACCGCATTGCCGTGATGAGCGGCGGTCGCGTTCAGCAGATCGCCACACCACGCGAACTCTATGATCAACCGGCCAATCGCTTCGTGGCGGGCTTCATCGGGGAGTCAAATTTCCTGTCTGCTCGCGCCGCGTCGGGCATCGTCACCCTCGGTGAGGCGAAGATCGCGATGAAGGGCGTCGCCGAGGGGCCTGTCACGCTGATGATCCGTCCCGAACATGTGGCGCTCGCCGCCACACTTCCCGAGGGGCTCAATCTCACCGCCACGGTCAGGCAATCCGTGTTCTTCGGCACGGACACGCATGTTCATCTGGTGCTGCCAGACGGTTCAGCGCTGGTCGCGCGCATGCAGAACGCGCTGCATGGAGGCAAAAGCTTCACCGAAGGGGAAACCATTCCCGTGGCGCTCCCTGCTGAAGCCTTGCGCGCCATCGTCGACATGGAGGAAAAAGCGTGAGCTCTTCCGAGACATGGCGACGCTGGGGGCTCGTTCTGCCGGCAATCACGATCATCATGCTGTTTTCGATCCTGCCGCTGATCGTGGTCATGATTTACTCGTTCCTAACGCCGGGCGACTTCGGCAACGTCAAATGGATCTTCTCCACCGACGGCTGGTTTTCGGTTCTTTTCGAGCGCGACATTTTCGATAACACCGTCAGCCTGTCGGACGCCAATCTGGTCATCCTTGGCCGGTCCCTTGGCCTTTCGCTGGTTACCACGCTGATCACACTGGCCTTCGGCCTGCCGACGGCCTGGTTCATCGCCACGCGGGCGCCCACCCAGCGCGGATTCTGGCTCTTCCTGATCACCATTCCCTTCTGGACAAATCTTCTCGTCCGCACCATCGCCGTGCAGGAAATGATCCGCTCGGAAGGTATAATCAACCGCGTTCTCCTCGCGCTCGGGATCATTCACGAACCGCTGCAGATGATGTTCACCAATTTCGCGGTGCTGCTCGGCATGGTCTATGTCTTCCTGCCGCTGATGGTGCTGCCGGTCTATGCGGCAATCGAGAAGTTCGATTTCCGCCTCGCAGAAGCCGGCTATGATCTCTACGCCTCGCGGCTCTACTGTCTCCGTCGCGTGATCCTGCCGCTGGTGCGCCCCGGCATCATCGCCGGCTCGATCCTTGTGTTCGTACCTTCGCTCGGCGCCTATGTGACGCCACGCATCATGGGCGGTGGCAAGTCGATGATGCTCGGAAACCTCATCGAAATGCAGTTCGGTCAGGGCCGTAACTGGCCGCTCGGGGCAGCGCTGGCCATAACCCTGACGATATTGGTGCTTGCTGCGCTGGTCTGGTACACGCGCATAACCTCGGGACACAAGGAGCGCAATCATGGTTGAACGCGGCTTCGACGTCAAACGCCTGCCCGGTACGGCCGTGCTCGCCATAACCTGCTTCGTCATTCTTTACGTACCAATGATCATCCTCGTCGCCTATTCTTTCAATAAGGGCAAGGTAATTGGCACTTGGGAGGGGTTTTCCGTCCATTGGTATGTCATGGCGCTCAAGAACACAGCCTTCCTCGACGCCGCCATGAACTCGCTGATCCTGGCGACCTCAGCGGCGGTGATCGCAACCATCCTGGCCACGATGGCTGCGCTGGCCACCACACGCGGTGACGGTCTGACGGGCGAAGGTATCGTCCACATGATCCTCAACCAGCCGCTAATGGTGCCGGAAATCGTGCTGGCGATTGCGCTCATGATCATCATCGGCCAGATCAAGCAAGCCACGGGCTATACCGGATTGGGCTTCCTGATCGCAGCGCACACGACCTTCTGCATTCCCTTCGCCTATCTCCCGATCCGCGCCCGGCTGGAGGGCATGGACCTCAGCCTGGAGACGGCAGCAGCCGATCTCTACGCCAGCCGCTTCTACACGTTCCGCCGGGTTACCCTGCCGCTGCTCGCGCCGGCGATCATGGCGGGCTTCATGCTGGCTTTCGTCGTGTCGCTCGACGATTTCGTGATGACCGAGTTTCTCAAATCTCCGGGCCAGGAGACCCTGCCGACCTATCTCATGGGCGAATTGCGGCGGAACCTGACCTCGGAAATCTACGCCATTTCTTCGCTTATTCTCCTGATCAGCGTGCTGATCGTCGCGGGGTCATGGGTCGCAACGCGCAACAAAAAAGAAACATAAGAGGTGAACTTTGATGAAATACGCTTACCGCCTGGCCGTATCAACGGCGCTTTTCGTCGCCGTCAGCTTTCCGGCCCTCGCCGAGGGCCAGCTCAATATTTATAATTTCGGCCTTTATACCCCGCCCGACCTGATCAAAAAATTCGAAAAGACCTATGACGTGAAGGTTTCGGTCACCGAATACGATTCCAACGAGACCGCCATGGCCAAGATCGAAGCTGGCGGCCATGGCTTCGACATCATCGTGCCCTCGGCGTATGTGGTGCCGATTTACATTAAAAAGGGTCTGCTCATGAAGAGCGAGCCTGATCAGATGTCGAACTTCAAGAATGTCAAAGCCGAATGGGTCGATGTCGACTGGGACAAAGGCCGCCATTACACAGCTCCCTGGGTCTGGGGCACAACAGGGGTGATGGTCAACACCAAGATATACAAGGGTGATCTCAACACCTCTTCCATCATTTTCGATCCGCCGGAAGAGCTTAAGGGCAAGATTAACGTCATACCTTCCATCAATGAAGTCATCAACATGGCGATCGGCTATGTCGGAGGTGAGCCTTGCACATCTGATAAAAAGATCCTCAAGGCGGCGCGCGACAAGCTGATGGCGGCCAAACCCTATTGGGCGTCGATCGACTATCCGAGCTTCGAGAAGTTCATCAAGGAAGATCTTCAGGCCTCCATCTTCTGGAGTGGCGCTGCCATGCGCATCCGGGCCGAAAACCCCGGTTTCGCCTATGGTTATCCAAAGCAAGGATATACGCTTTGGCAGGACAACATCGCCATTCTCGCCGACGCCAAGAATGTGAAAAACGCCAAGCTTTTCCTGAACTTCGTCATGGCCCCGGAAAACGCAGCGCTCATCTCGAACTATACGCGCTACGGCAACGCCATAAAGGGATCGGAAGCCTTCATGGATCCCGAACTGCTGAAGGCGCCGGAAATGAACATTCCTGCCGCACTCAAGACCTCGGCGCATTCCCTGACGACATGCCCTGCTTACGTCCAGGACATCTATACAAAGATCTGGACCGAGTTGACGAAATGATGCGACAACGCCCGACGTCACTCCACCGTCGGGCGACCTCTGCTGACATACCGCTATATCTCTCCAAATCTGCTGTATAATTCCGTGAATCGATTCCGATTTAAGGCATATACCGTAAACGAAAGACCTTGATCATGACCTGGCGCATGCCCTCCGAAACCGCACGCCATGACCGGACCTGGATGGCGTTTCCATGTGAAGGTGCGACGCTCGGTGAAGGAGAAGCATGGAAGGAAACGGGCTACGCCGCCTGGACAGCCGTGGCCCACGCGATCGCCGAATTCGAGCCGGTTTCCATGGTGGTCGATCCATCCCAGCTTGGCCGTGCCCGGCGCATGCTGGGAAGCCATGTTGACATTATCGAAGCACCGCTTGATGAATTCTGGATGCGCGACATCGGCCCAACCTTCGTCCTCGACGATCAGAGGCCCGGTGTTCTCGGCGCCGTCGACTGGATCTTCAACGGCTGGGGCGATCACGCATGGTCCGAATGGAAAAAGGCAAACGGGATTGCGCGGCGGATCGCCGCCATGACGGGCGCGGAATTGATCTCCAGTGCACTGGTCAATGAGGGCGGCGGCATTCACGTCGATGGCGACGGCACAGTGCTCGTCACCGACACGGTGCAACTCGATCCACGCCGCAATCCCTATGCGGACCGCGCCCGCGTCGAAGCAGAACTCGCGCGCACACTGGGGGCAACCAAGGCCATTTGGCTGCCGCGCGGCCTGACCCGCGACTACGCGGAATTCGGCACCAGCGGCCATGTCGACATCGTTGCGACCATCGCCTCGCCCGGCGTGCTGCTGCTGCACAAGCAGCCCAATCCTGAGCATCCAGACCACCAGGTGATGCTCGACCTCCGCGCTCTCCTGGCCGAGGCGACTGACGCCGCTGGCCGGCTCTTTACCATTCTCGACCTCGAAGCGCCCGCCCAGATCCGCGATGAGGAGGGTTTCATCGATTTCAGCTATGTCAATCACCTCGCCGTCAATGGCGGCGTGATCGCCTGCGGCTTTGGCGATGAGAAAGCGGATGCCGCTGCTGCAGACGTCTTGCAGCAGGCCTATCCCGGTCGAAAAGTGGTGACCATCGATTCCCGGCCCATCTTCGCGCGCGGCGGCGGCATTCATTGCATCACCCAGCAGCAGCCAGCCGTTGATACGAAGGCGTAATAAGGATGAGCCGCTTCGACGTCGTCGAAAAATCCATTGCCGAATTACGTTCGGCGCTTGACGCCGGGGCTTTGACGAGTGTGGAACTGGTCGAAGCCTATCTCGCCCGCATCCAGGCCTATGATGCTGCGGGGACAATCACGGCTCTCAATGCCATGGTCGTGATGAACCCGGATGCGCTGAAGGAAGCGGAAGCCTCCGATGCGCGTCGCAAGAAGGGCGAGCGTCTCTCACCTTTGGACGGCATCCCATACACCGCCAAGAACAGCTATCTGGTACGCGGACTGACTGCCGCCGCCGGAAGCCCTGCGTTCGAACATCTCGTCGCCCAGCGCGACGCCTTTACCATAGAGCGCCTGCGCGGCGCAGGCGCCATCTGCCTCGGCCTGACCAACATGCCGCCCATGGCCAATGGCGGCATGCAACGCGGCCTCTATGGGCGCGCCGAAAGCCCCTATCATGCGGCCTGGCTGACCAGCGCCTTTGGTTCGGGCTCTTCAAATGGTTCAGGCACGGCGACATCTGCATCTTTCGCCGCCTTCGGTCTGGGCGAAGAGACGTGGTCGAGTGGCCGTGCTCCCGCCTCCTGCAACGCGCTCTGCGCCTACACGCCCTCGCGCGGCGTCATCTCCGTTCGCGGCAACTGGCCGCTGGTGCCGACCATGGATGTTGTCGTGCCGCATACCCGCAACATGGCGGATTTGCTCGACGTTCTTGATGTCATCGTTGCTGACGATGCGGAAACACGCGGCGATTTCTGGCGCGCACAGCCCTGGATTTCGCTTCCAAAAGCCTCGACAATCCGCCCGACGTCGTATCAGGCTCTCGCACCTTCGGACGAACAGGCGGCTCGGCAGGTCTTGGCAGGCAAGCGCCTTGGTATCCCCAGGATGTATATCAATGAGGATCCAGAGGCAGGCTCCAATCCCGACGGGGGCATCGGCGGCTCGACCGGCAAGCCGATCGAAACCCGCGCTTCGATTCTCGACCTCTGGCGCAAGGCCAGACACGACCTCGAAAGCGCCGGCGCAGAGGTGATCCTGGTAGACTTCCCTGTCGTGACCAACTATGAGGCCGATAGGCCCGGAGCGCCATCGATCCTCACCCGCGGGCTCGTCAGTCCCGATTTCTTGCATTATGAAATCCACGATCTCTCCGCCTGGAGCTGGGATGACTTTCTTCAGGCGAATGGCGATCCTGCGCTCAACAGGCTGGTCGATGTTGACGGGACACGCATTTTCCCGCGCCCGCCTGGCGCATTGCCGGACCGCTATACCGGCTTTTCCGACGATATCACGCAATATCCGGCTCTTGCCCGCGCCCTGTCCTATCGCTCGCTGGTTGATATCCCGACACTCGAAGAAGGGCTCTCTGGCCTTGAAGAAACGCGGCGGCAGGATCTGGAACTGTGGATGTATGAGCTCGGACTCGACGCGGTGCTTTTTCCCGCCGTCGCCGATATCGGCCATGCCGACATGGATGTGAACCTCGAACATGCCGATCTCGGATGGCGCAACGGCGTCTGGGTCGCAAACGGCAATCTCGTCATTCGTCACCTCGGCATACCCACGGTCACCGTGCCCATGGGAACCATGACTGACACCGGCATGCCCATCGGCCTCACCTTTGCTGGCCGCGCCTATGACGACAACAGACTGCTGGCGCTCGCCGCCGCCTTCGAAAAGACCGGCCAGCGCCGGACGCCACCACCGCGCACGCCACGGCTCTGACATCGAAGCGGGTGCCAGACACGAAAAGAAGCCGAACCGGAATTTCCGCCAGAGCGCTTCATTGTTTGACGGAAACATCGAAGCGCTCTAACTCATTGTTTTCAAATATTTCCGGACGGAAACCCGCTACGCACTTTTCCTGGATATGCTCTAGAGCATCGTGCGATCAATTCATCTGGGTCACGAAACGGGTTTCCAGATAGGCTTCCGTCGCCTCCGAACCACCCTCAGTGCCGTATCCGGAATCCTTGATGCCACCGAATGGCACTTCCGGCAGCGCCAGACCATTGTGATTGATGGTCAGCATACCGGCTTCCACTTGGGCCGCCAGCGCATGCGCTGTCTCTACAGAGCGGGTAAATGCGTAGGCTGCGAGCCCGAAAGGCAGGCGGTTGGCCTCGACGACCGCGTCGTCGAAGCTCGAAAAGCGGTTGACGATCGCGAGGGGACCGAAAGGTTCTTCGTTCATCACCCGCGCAGTGATCGGCACGTCGGCGATGACAGTCGGTTCGAAGAAATAGCCCTTGTTGCCGATACGCTTGCCGCCAGTGACGATACGACCGCCCTGAGCGACGGCGTCCTGCAGGAAGCCTTCCAACGCAGGAATGCGCCGTTCGTTGGCCAGCGGACCCATTCCCGAATTTGGATCGAGGCCGTTGCCCACCACGATTTTCCGCGCGGCCTCGGCAAAGCCGTCGAGGAACTGGTCGGCCACCGCATCCTGCACCAGAAAACGGGTCGGCGCGACACAGATCTGGCCAGCATTGCGGAACTTCGACGGCGCGGACACGGCAATCGCCTTCTCAATATCAGCGTCATCGAAGACGAGCACAGGCGCATGGCCGCCGAGTTCCATCGTTGCCCGCTTCATATGGGTCCCTGCCAGCGCAGCAAGCTGCTTTCCGACCGGCGTGGAGCCGGTGAAGGAAATCTTGCGGATGACCGGATGGGCGGTCAGATATTCGGAAATCTCGGCAGGCGTTCCATAAACGAGGTTGATGACGCCAGCCGGTATGCCGGCATCGGCGAAGGCGCGGATCAGTTCAGCCGGCGACGCCGGGGTTTCCTCGGGTGCCTTCACGATGATCGAGCAGCCGGTGGCCAGCGCCGCAGAGAGCTTGCGAACGACTTGGTTGATCGGAAAATTCCAGGGTGTGAAGGCCGCCACAGGGCCGACCGGAACCTTGATCGCCATCTGCGCGACCCGACCGGAGCGGGCGGGGATGATCTGGCCGTATGTGCGACGGGCTTCCTCTGCGAACCACTCGATCACCTCCGCGCCGGCGAGGATCTCGCCTTTCGACTGGGCGAGCGGCTTACCCTGCTCGCGGGTCATCATATAGGCGATGGCATCGACCCGCTCACGCAAGAGATCGGCGGCCTTGCGCATGATCTTGGAACGCTCATAGGCGGATACGTCGCGCCAATGCTTGAAGCCCTTGTCAGCGGCGGCGAGCGCGAGATCAAGATCGGCATGGCGGGCATGGGCGATCTTGCCGATCGTCTCTTCGGTCGCGGGATCGATCACCGGGATCGTTTCGCCCGCCATCGCATCGCGCCATTCGCCGTCGATGAAAAGTTTGACGTCGGGATAATTCTGCATCTGCTACTCCTGTTCATGGAACGCGGCGCCAAAGCGATCACGTCAAAAGGCGACCCCTCAGAGGATGGACGCCAGCAAAACATGTTTTCGTCGACCAGGTCGCCGACCTTCAGACAGGCGGTGACGTCTGCGACGGTCCGGGCACGGGCGATATCGGCCTCGTTTGCGGCGTTAGAGCATTTCATCGTTTCACGGAAACAGTGAAATGCTCTCACGCTTTGTTTTTTCCGCATTTCCGGTCGGAAAACCGTTTCACACTTTTCTCGGGATACTGCTCTAACCCGTGCCTTGATCTCTTCTGAAAGCCCCTGACCACGTGTGACGACCAGCCCCCGGATGAAGTCGGCGGTAAATTCCCGATGAGCCTGATAAATAAGGGCGGCGGCGCCATATCTCAAGATCGCGAAGGGACAGGTTTGCGACCCTGCCAGGATTTGGGCACCGTCATCAGGCAGCTTCAAAACCTGCTCCTATGCCAAGCGAGGAGTATGCGATCCTCTTCGCCATCTTGACTGCGATAGGGCACTCGTGCCTGCAACCAAGCCCCCGGAAGAAAAGATCACAATCACCGAATTGCGGCTTGAGCGGGTCCCGTCTGAAGAATGCCGATGCCCATGGCGTCACACGCCAAGCCTGTCACGCAGTCCATACCACCAGGCCCCAAGCGCCGTCAGCGGCACGCGGAAGGCTCGTCCACCCGGGAAAGGCAGGCTCGGCAACGAGGCCCAGACATCGAAGCGTTCGGCATGGCCCGCCACCGCTTCGCCCAGGATTTTGCCGAGGAGATGGGTGGTCGTGACGCCATGGCCGCTATCGCCATGCGAGAAATAGACGGTATCCGAGAGACGGCCAACATGCGGAATACGGGTTAGCGTCAAGGCGAAATTACCGCTCCAGGCATAGTCGATTCGTGTGTTGGCGAGTTCCGGGAACGTCTTGATCATGTTGGGACGGATGATGCCGGTGAGATTGGCAGGGTCCTGGCCGCCATAACCGATGCCGCCGCCATAAAGCAGGCGGTTGTCGCTGGTGCGCCGGTAATAATCCAGAACGTAATTGGCGTCCTCGACGCAGTAATCTGCCGGCAGCAGCCGGTTGAGAAGTGCGGGATCAAGCTTTTCCGTGACCATGACCTGGCTCGACACCGGCATCATGCGTTCAGTGATCCTGGGCAGGAGATTGCCGAGATAGGCATTGCCGCAGACCAGCAGGTAGCGGGATTCCACGCGGCCCTTGGCTGTGTTCACCACGGCGCGCTTACCTTCTATGTTGACACGGACGACGCGAGAGTTCTCATAAATGCGGGCACCGAAGCTTTCGGCGGCACGGGCTTCGCCCACCACGAGATTCAACGGATGGATATGACCGCCGCGGGTGTCGATCATGCCGCCGACATAGCGCTGGCTTGCGACATAGCGGCCGACATCCGCCTTGGACACCATTTCCATGCCGCTGATGCCGTAGCTCTCGCAGCTTTTCTTGACGGCTTCGAACTCGCGCAACTGTTTCGGCGTGAAGGCAGCAAAGAAGCCGCCCTGGCGCAGGTCGCAGTCAATGCCATGCTTTGCCACACGGTTGCGGATGATTTCGCCACCCTCGCGCGACATCATGGCGAGTGTGTGGGCAATCGCGGGACCAAAGCGTCTTTCGATGGTCTCGAAATCGCGGCTATAGCCGTTGACAATCTGGCCCCCATTGCGGCCCGAGGCGCCGAAGCCGATGCGCTCGCCTTCGAGAACCACGACGCTGAAGCCTTTCTCGGCCAGTTCAAGCGCAGCAGAGACGCCAGTGAAACCTGCGCCGATGATGCAGACATCCGCCTCAATCGCGCCATCGAGCACGGGGCGGATGGTCTTGTCGTGTGCCGTGGCCGCATACCAGGAGGCGACATGGCCGGGATTGTGTTGTGCTGTCGAGAGGGTCATTCAAGCCGTCCTGATGTAAGCGTCATATTCGACGTCAGTGACTCTGAGGGCGAATTCCTGCAATTCCTGTCGCTTGCAGGCGGCGTAAAGCTGGCGGAACTCCGGACCGAAGGCGGCAAAGGCGAAACCGGAATGGGAAAAGCTATGCACCGCAGCGTGCCAGCTGCGCTCCAAGGGCTCGAGATCGGGGGAATGATAGTCGCCTGTCACGGGGCCGCCCGGATCGACACGTTCGATCATGCCCATATAGGCCGCCTGCAGGATCATCGCGAGAACGAGGTAAGGATTGGTGTCGGCACCGGCGACGCGATGTTCGATGCGCGTGGCGGACCGTCCGGCGGTGATGACGCGCACAGCCGCCGAACGGTTGTCGAGGCCCCAGGAGGCATAGGTCGGCGCATGCTCGCTGGGCGTCAACCGGCGGAAGGAATTGGCATGCGGCGCAAAGATCGCCGTGCTTTCATGCATATATTTCAACAAACCGCCGACCGAATGCATCAGCGCTTCCGACGGCCCCTTATCATCGGCGTAGATGTTCATATCCTGATCATCGATCATCGAGAAATGCACATGCATGCCACTGCCGGCCTGAGTACCGTAAGGCTTGGCCATGAAGGTCGCGTCGAGCCCATTCTTGCGCGCGACACCCTTGACGATGCGCTTCAAGAGCACCGCATTGTCAGCGGCACGCATGGCATCGGGAAGATGGTTGAGGTTGATCTCATACTGGCCGGGGCCGTTCTCACGCAGCGTGGTGTCGGCTGGCACGCCCTGCTCGCGGCAGACGGCGGCGATCTCCATGAAGACATCCTCGAAGTCCTGCAATTGCTCGATTGACAGAACCTGTGTCTGGCCCGTATGCCAGCGGCCTTCGCGCGTATTGGGGGGACGCACAGGATCAAGCGCCGATCTCACAGGATCGATCAGATAAAATTCAAGCTCGGTCGCCACCACCGGTCTGAGCTTCAGGCGCTCGAAACGGGCGAGAACAGTCTTCAGCACATGACGCGGATCGGCATGGAACGGCTCGCCGGCGGCGTTCTGCATGCTCAGCATCACCTGTGCGGTCGGCCGCTTCAGCCAGCCGACGCGGGCCAGCGTGCCGGGCACGGCGCGGCAGACGCCATCGGGATCGCCGGTGCCCTCGGCGAGGCCAGCCTCATTGACATCGCGACCCCAGATATCCAGTGCATAGACCGAGCGCGGCATCGCCATGCCCTTGACCAGCACGTCCACAGCGCGTTCACGCGGAATCCATTTTCCACGCGGCACGCCGTTCACATCAATCACAAAGGCTTCCAGCACTTCGATATCGGTATTCCGGTCGAGGAAATCCCGCGCTTCCTGTTCATTGATCATACATCACCATGGCTTCAGACGCGGCGATAGAAGCGCGGATGCGCCGCAAAATCGGGTCCGAATTATCAAATCAGGCTAAAATGAGTTGCGCCGACACATGGCCTGCGCGGAACATGGTTTAGAAAGCGGCCAGCGGCCCTTCATCAATCTTCATGCAGCATCGCATCGAAGTCTCCCCGGCTGAATTTGATCATCAGCTCCTTAATATGATCATATTTTTATTTGTTATGATCATGTTTGTAAACCGGAAAAATTACCTGCAAAGCCGTTTTCGCTATGCTAGAGGTTTATTCCGAGAAAAATGCGTAGCGGTTTTCCATCTGGAAATGCGTAAGAACAAAGAGTTAGAGCGTATACACGAAACACTGGAACGCTCCAGGATCTGTGGACATTCAGCATCGAGGGAAAGAGCAGGATCTGGTTGATGGACGTAAGGCAGGTCTCACTCGTCAGCGAGCCAAAGCAGAAGGGCGAATCCACCAAGAAATGGGTTTACCGATCCCTCAGCCGGGCGATCATGTCAGGCCGCTTTCCGCCCGGCCTGCCAGTCACCATTTCGGGTCTCTCGGAAAGTCTGGGGGTCAGCACCATGCCGGTGCGTGGCGCGCTGGACCAGCTGATCGCTGACGGCGCGCTCGAATATCTCGACAACAGGCGGGTGCGCGTTCCCGATATCGGACCCGAACGCTTCGACGAGTTGATCGCGACCCGGATCGCGCTTGAAACCGTGGCCGCCGAACGGGCCATGCATTTCATCGACTACATCAGGATCGAACGGCTGATGCTGCTTGATGGCATGATCGACGAAGCCTATCAGGCCGGCGATATCGAGCTTGGCATTGAGCGCAATTTCACCTTTCACCGCTGTATGTATGAGGTCAGGCCGTCATTCGTGCTGCTGCCGCTGATCGAATCCGTCTGGCTGCGCATGGGGCCTTTCATGCGCGAAGCCGTCGCACATCTCGAACAAAGCTATCAGGTTGACCGGCATGTAGAGGCAATCGAAGCGATCAAGCGCCGGGACGCCCAAGCGCTGCGGGAGGCGATCACCGCCGATATCCAGGACGGCGCAGGGCAAGCCGGACGTCAACGCTTGCTTGATGTCGCAAAGTCCAAGATCGACCATCCCGCAACACCGCTCAAGCCGCGCTCACCAGAAGGCGGAGCCAAGCCGTCAGCATGACGCCTCACCTGCATCATTCCTGAAATCGGGTAGGATTTAAGGTGAAAATGATGCAGCAGATGAAACGTGTGACAGCGATTTTGTGCGCCTTATTGGGCGCACGCGCTGTCGCTCTTGTGTGGTCGCATGTATGTTATCGTTCAATTGACGGCAATTGAACGCGACATGCTTTAACCTGCCATGAAACGACTTTTGTATGCCTCCCGTAGAGCCGCCTTTTGGACCTTTCCCATCGTGTTGCGGGGAAGTTCTTCAAGGAGAATGAGTTCGCGCGGCTGCTTGAAGCGTGCGAGGTGTTGTGCTGCAACATCCCTGATCGCGATAACATCAGGTCGAGCGCCGCTTCTGGGAACGATGAAACCGAGCACGGCTTCGCCGAAGTCTGGATGAGGAACACCCACGACAGCACTTTCAAGAACGCCCGGTTGCTCATCGAGAAGAAGCTCAATTTCGCGGGGATAGATGTTCAGGCCGCCCGAGATGATCAGATCCTTGGCACGACCGACGATATGGACATAGCCATCGTCATCGATGCGGCCAATGTCGCCGGTGATGAAGAAGCCGTTTTCGCGCAATTCGGCCTTTGTTTTTTCGGGCATGCCCCAGTATCCTTGGAACACATTGGGACCGCGCACTTCGATCATGCCGGTCTCGCCCTGCTTCAGCGGCACACCGGTCTCCGGATCGGTGATCAGAAGATCAACCCCCGGCAAGGGGAAGCCGACGGTTCCTGCCCTGCGCTCGCCTTCATAGGGGTTTGAGGTTGACATGTTCGTCTCCGTCATTCCGTAGCGTTCCAGAATGCGGTGGCCCGTGCGTGCCTCGAACTCCATATGCGTTTCCGCAAGAAGCGGTGCTGATCCGGAAACGAACAGGCGCATGTGGGCCACCAGCTTGCGGTTAAAGCTCTGCTCGCCCAGCAGGCGCGTGTAAAAGGTGGGAACCCCCATCAGAACCGTTGCTTGCGGCATAAGCCGCAGCATCGCTGCGAGGTCGAATTTCGGCAGGAAAATCATCGATGACCGGGCCATCAGCGTGACATTACACGCCACAAAAAGCCCGTGCGTGTGGAAGATCGGCAGTGCGTGCAACAAAACATCGTCGCTATTGAAGCGCCAGAGATCCGCAAGCGTTTGTGCGTTGGAAAGGAGGTTCGCATGGGTGAGCATCGCCCCCTTCGAACGGCCCGTCGTGCCGGATGTGTAAAGCAGTGCCGCGAGGTCATTGCCCTGTCTGTCTGCGATCGGGAAATCCGAAGGCTGTTGCGCTGCCTGGTGCGAAAGGCTTCCAGCGCCGGCGGCATCCAGCGTCAGCATTACCCGTCCCGCACCCACAAGCTTCTGCAATTGAGGGCCGATGGCGGGATCGCAAACGACGCCACGCGCGCCGCTGTCGGTGATGAAATAGTCCAGTTCCGCCAGCGTATAGGCCGTGTTCAGCGGCAGCAGGACGATACCAGACATGACACAGGCCGCATAAAGTGCCAGCGCCTCCGGCGTCTTTTCCACCTGAACGGCAATCCGGTCGCCCGCAACAAGCCCGGCGGATTTCAGGACATTGGCCTGCCGCGCGGCAAGGGCGTGAAAGTCGCGATAGGTCAAGGTCGCGCCGTCAGCCTTGATCAGAAAGGCACGGTCACTCTCGCGGCCCGGGGCGAACAGTGTGTCGTAAAGCGGATTAGGCATCTTGAAGACCCTCGATAGACTGAAATGATTGTGCCTGCGTTCGCACCTGAGGGGATGCGATGACCTGCTTCTGATTGGCAAAACTCTCGTGGTTCTGCTCAAGGCTTGCCAGATCGTAGAGATAATTCGTCATCACGCCGCAGCTTTCCCTCTGGCCGCGGTCAGACAGGTCTGCATCGGCATGGACGGCGTGGACGAGAGCGCCGTTGCCAAGGTGAAAGCGCGAGACGGGATCGTAGTGTTGTCCTGCGTCACGACGCGCCGACGTCAGATAATGAGCGGCAGCGGCCAGCAATTGCGGCTTCGTCAGGCGCGAGGGCGAAAGGTGCTGCTCAGCGAGCCACCGGCTGAAGAGCGGCATGGGCGACAGCGTTGCGAATGTCGCAAGGTCCGGCAGTTCTGCCGCCAGATCGTTCACCACCTGCTTGATCAGCGAATTGCCGAAGGAGATGCCAGCAAGTCCGGCCTGGCAATTGGAGATCGAATAGAAGATCGCCGTATCCGCCTGATGCGCGGCAAGCGGCGTGCGCTCGTCCGATAGCAGTGCCTGAACGGAACGCGCGATGCCTTTGGTCAAGGCCACTTCCACGAAAATCAGCGGCTCGTCCGGCATGGCAGGATGAAAAAAGGCAAAGCATCGGCGATCTTCGGGAGCGACGCGCCGGCGCAGATCCTCCCACGAGGAAATGGCATGCACGGCTTCGTACCGGATGATCTTTTCGAGGATATTGGCCGGGCTTTCCCAGTTGATCCGCCGCAGAACCAGAAAGCCGCGATTGAACCAGCTGGCAAAGAGGTGGCGAAAATCACAGTCAATCCGCATGCGGGGATCGTTCGATGGCAGAAGCCGCAGAAGGTCGGCACGCATGTCGACCAGTTGCCGCGTCGCGTTCGGTACACGGTTGAGCCGGCGCGCAAGTTCCTGCCGACGCGGCTCCACAGCCTTCAGGAAGACATCGTAGCTACGCTGGTCGGGCACGGCTTTCAGAACCTCAAGCGTTTGCTCGACCCGGAGAGGGTCAATGTCGAGATCCTCGGCGAGGTAGCTGAAGAAATCGAGCTTTTCGGTGTCGTTCATGGCCGCATAAGCATCCAGGATCCGCTGCGCCGTCACGAGGCCGGAAATTTCCCCCTTGGAGGATAGAAGTTCCTCGACCAGAGATGGGATCGAGCGGCTCTCACGCGCAGGCGTGACCGGGCCCTTCATCGCTCGACGGAAAACCAGATCCAGAACATCTGACAATACACTCATGGCGTCACACTCTTGCATGTGTCTGGCATGGAATCGGCCTGTCGCGATGATCTCGAACCGCGCGCACGCCTTGCATCTTTTTTGTCTCGCATAACGTCACGGCAAATCCGCTTGACGGGTGTGCGGGCGACGGGCTCAGGACAGCAAGCCCGCCGTCCGCCGCAGGATATCGGCCCAAAGCGCATAGCCGCCGGCATTCAGGTGAATGAAATCAGACTGGTAATAGCGGCCCATAGGCCTGCCATTCTCACCCAGAAGAACCGTGGCGACATCGACAAATGTTGCCTGCCCGGATGTCCTGCACCAGTCGGCGGTGAGGCTGTTGTAGCGATCCACCTCATCGGCGTAGATCCAGCGGGTCGGGCTTTGCTTGGTGGACAGGATGAATATCTGCGCCTGCGGAAGCCCGTTGCTGATATCGCCGACAAGCGCCTCGAGATTGCGGAATGTCGAGAGCCCCGTCAGGCCATCATTGGCGATATCGTTCTCGCCGAAATAAAGGACAACGCGCTCCGGCTTCAGCGGCAGGAGCAGCTTGTCCAGATAGTGACGGCCGGAAAGGTTCGTGCCGCCGCCGAAGCCGAGATTGACCACATCCAGGCACTGAAGATCCTGCACCATCGTCCCCCAGAGGCGGAAGGAGGACGAGCCGTAGAAGGCGATCGGCGTCTTCGGCAAAGGTCCACGCTGAAGGCGCGCGAGAATGGCGACGATATCGTCTTCGAAGCGGTTGGTGGCCAGCGGTGCGGGAAAATCAAACATGGGCAGTCTCCTGAATGGTCGTTTCGCCTGCGCGGTGGCAGGCCGTCCTGCGCCCTGTTGCCGTCGCTGCCAGCAGAGGCACGGCTTGGCGGCACAGATCGACTGCAATCGGGCAGCGTGGACGGAAGGCACAGCCGGAGGGCAAGGTGATCGGGCTCGGCGGATCGCCTTCCAGCGGCGCACGCTGACGGCGCTGGGAGGGACGCGGACGCGGAACGGATTCCAGAAGTCCGGCCGTGTAGGGATGCTGTGGCGCGTTGAGAACTGCCGCAGTTTCGCCCTCTTCAACGATGCGCCCAAGATACATCACGGCGATGCGGTCGCTGATATGCGACACGACACCAATGTCATGAGAAATGAAAAGCAGCGACAGCTCCATCTCGTCGCGCAGATCACACAGCAGATTGATGACCTGCGCACGGATTGAGACGTCCAGCGCCGAAACCGGCTCATCCGCTACGATCAACCGTGGCTGTGTCGCAAGCGCACGCGCAATGCCGAGGCGCTGGCGCTGTCCGCCGGACAGCTCATGGGGAAACCGTTTTGCCTGATCGGGGCGCAGACCGACCTTTTCCAGCAGATAGAGCACCCGGTCCCGACGTTCGGCCGGGGTGCCGATCCGGTAATTGTCAAGCGGTTCGCGCACGATTGATTCCGCAGACCATCGTGGATCGAGCGAGGCTGAGGGATCCTGAAAGATCATCTGCACCGAGCGCCGGGCCGCATGAAGTTCTTTCCGGCCCATGCGCGCAAGATCCTGCCCCAGAAGCCGTACCGAGCCCTTGTCCGGGCGATCGAGGCCCATGATCATGCGACCGAGTGTCGACTTGCCGCAGCCGCTTTCGCCCACCAGCGCCAGCGTTTCGCCGGGCGCGATGGAAAGGGACACATCGTTGACGGCATGGACGATCTGGCCCTTGCCGGTGGGAAAGTGGCGGACCAGATTTTCCGCGACGAGGAGAGGAGATGTGTCCGTCATATCAAGGTCTCCCGCAGGGCCGGGGCATTTCTGGCATTGTCGATCGGCTGGTCGCAGCGTGTGTCATGACCGTCGGCGATGCGGCGCCAGTCAGGTGTGCGCGCGCTGCAGCTTGGCGCAGCGAAGCGACAGCGCTCGACAAAGCTGCATCCCTTGGGAAGCATGGAAAAACTCGGGACATTGCCGGGGATTTCCTCCAGCCGTCCAGGACTTTCCTCGCCCGGCACGAATTCGGCCGTCGCCCGGAGGAGACCGGCCGTGTAGCCATGCGAGGGCCGTTCGAAGATATCGTGAACCGAGCCGCGCTCCACCAGTGTGCCGGCATACATGACCGCCACGTCATCGGCGATTTCGGCGACCACGCCGAGATCGTGGGTGATGAAGATGATCGCCGTGCCGAACTCGCGCTGCAATTCGGAAAGCAGCCAGAGAATCTGGGCCTGCACCGTCACATCGAGCGCCGTTGTCGGTTCATCGGCGATCAGCAGGCGGGGGCGACAGATCAGCGCCATGGCGATCATGATACGCTGGCGCATGCCCCCGGACAGCTGGTGCGGATAGGCGCTCATGCGGCGCGCGGCGTCGGGGATGCGAACCCATTGCAGGATTTCCAGAACACGCGCATCGGCAGCTTTACGGCTGACCTTCTCATGCAACTGAAGCGCCTCGCGCAGCTGAAAGCCGATGGTCAGCGCCGGATTGAGCGAGGACATCGGGTCCTGAAAGATCATCGCCATCAGGGAACCACGCAAGGCTGTCAGGTGCGCCTCGTCGCAGGAGAGAAGATCGATCCCGTCGAGACGGAGACGATCGGCCGTCACCACGGCGCTTCCGGGCTTGTGCAGGCCCATGATGGATGTCGCTGTCACGCTCTTGCCGGAGCCGGATTCACCGACAAGGCACAGCGTCTTGCCGGCTTCGAGATCGAAGGAGACGTCCCGCACAGCCCTTACGGCGCCCTGCGGGCCGAAACCGACCGACAGATTGCGGACACTGAGAAACGGTTGCTGGGCGATCATGATGCCTTCCTTGCCGCGAGACGCGGATCAAAACGGTCGCGCAGTCTGTCGCCAATGATGTTGATGGAGAGAACCATGATGGACAGCAGGGTCCCAGGGAACGCAATGATCCACGGCGCCAGTCGGAAGTATTCCTTGCCGCTGGCAATGACATTGCCCCAGCTGGGCACATCGGGTGGTGTGCCGACACCGAGAAAGCTCAGCGCCGCTTCGCCGAGGATTGCTGCCGCACAGACATAGGTTGCCTGAACGCTCAGCATACCGATGGCGTTGGGCACGACATGGCGCAACAGGATTTTGGGCGTGGATGAGCCGACGGAAACGGCTGCGGTGATGAACGGCAATTCCCGGATGCTCAAAACAACGCTGCGCATCAAGCGAGCGGTGCGGGGAATTTCAGGCACGGAGATTGCGATAATGACCGTCGACAACCCGCCGCCCAGCACGGAAACCAGCGCGATGGCAAGAAGGATACCGGGAATGGCCATCAATCCATCCGCAAGCCGCATGACAATACGGTCCACCCATCTGAAGTAGCCGGCAAGGACCCCGAGAGAACCGCCAATGATCAGGACGACAGCCGCGGTAAACAGGCCAACCATCACTGAATTGCGGGCGCCGGAAATCGTACGGATAAAGACATCGCGCCCGAGATTATCGGTGCCGAACCACGCAGCCGCGCTGGGTGGCTTGAGACGCATGATTGGATTTATATCGTTCCCGAGACCGAGAAGCGGCGGACCGAAGATGGCCATCAGGAAGATAGCGATCAGCACCAGCACACTGAGCGGCACGGCAATACCCTGGCGCGCCACTCTCATCGGTGCGAGCATTTTCAGCAACCTGACAGTCATTGACGAACCCTGGGATCAAAAAGCGCGTAGGACAGGTCAACCAGAAGGTTGACAGAGATGAGAACGAACGAAAACACGATGAGCACACCTTGCACGACCGGGTAGTCACGGGTCTGAATGGCATCAACTGTTAGCCGCCCCATGCCGGGAATGTTGAAAACGGATTCTGTAATAACCACGCCACCCAGCAGGGCGGCAAAACTGGTGCCAACAACAGTAACGACCGGAACGCCAATATTTTTCAGGGCGTGCACCATGAGAATTCGACCGTTCGCAGCACCTTTCGCGCGGGCTGTCCGTATGTAATCCTCGGAGAGAACTTCAATCATAGTGGCGCGCGTGATGCGTGCGACAAGCGCGGAAAAGAGCAGCGACAAACTGACAGACGGAAGGAGGATGCTTCGGAAACAGTTCCAGAGTCCGGACGATAAGGGCTTGTAACCCTGAACAGGGAACCAGCCAGCACGCAGGGCAAAAACATCGACAAGAATATAGCCTATGATGAAGACCGGAACAGAAAATCCGAGAACAGAGGCAATGATCAGCATGGTATCAACCGCCGATCCGGAGCGCCAGGCGGCCCAAACGCCAGTCGGCACTGCAATCAGCACGGAAAGCGTCAGCGTTGACACAGCCAGCACGATCGTCGGCTCGGCACGCTGCATAATCAGGGTCAAAACAGGAAAACCCGAATAAACGGATTTGCCGAGATCGAGCCGTGCGACGTGAGAAATATAGAGAAAAAACTGTTCCCACAAAGGGCGATCAAGGAAGAGCCGTTCGCGGATTTGTTCAATTTGCGCGGGCGTGGCATTCTCGCCGGCAATCAGGGTTGCCGGATCTCCCGGACCAATATGGAGCAGAAGAAACACGGTAATCAGTACGATCAATGCAATGGGGATGACCGATACGAGCCGACGGAAAACAAAATTAGACATGGATGTCTCCTGATGGCAAACAACGCCATTGCCAAAACGGCGCCGTTTGTTTCATCTTTACTGCTTCTTCTCGATATTCCAGTAAATCTGCAAGGGGCTCTTGATCATTCCACTGAGAGACTTATTCCAGGCCGACTTGCCGTAATACTGCCCCATCGGAATGAAGGTCACGATCTCGTTTGACCGCTCCTGGATCTTGATGGCTGCTTCCTTGCGCGCCTCCGGGCTATCGGCAAGCAGAAAGGCCTTCCACCGGTTCTGGAGTTCGGTGTCGCACGGCCAGCCGACAAAAGCTTTGTCACAGGCGCCCGTAACGTAAGGATTGGTCAAGGGGTCCATCATCGCATCACCACCAAAAGCGGTGAGGAACATGCTCCACCCCCCCTCAGAGGGTGTGCCCTTGTTGTTGCGCCGCGAGAACATTGTTGCCAGATCCATCTGCACATCATTCACATTGAAGCCAACCTTGCGGAGAGCCTGAACAAGGATCGTTCCCATGTCGCGCTGAAACTGCTGGTCTGTCGGGTGCAGAAAAGTGATGGGGGTGCCGTCATATCCGGCCTCTTTCAACAAGGCCTTTGCCTTTTCTATGTTCGGGTGCATGTACCGATCGCTATTAACGTCTGTCTCATACGGCCCGCCGCACATGAAGATTGCAGGGCAAAGCTGATAAAGATCCTTGTGATCGCCAAGGAGCGTGGCCATGAAATCCTGCTGGTTCAGGGAAAGCTGAACCGCCTGGCGGATCTTGATATTGTTAAACGGGGGTTGCGAGTGGTTGAGAACGATCTGGAGGCTCTTGCCGAGCTGAGGCTTGGCTGCGTCGGTTAAGTTCGGATCAGACTCGACAAGAGGAAGCTGATCGTACGGCACCTCCGTTATATAATCTATCTCTCCGGCCAGAAGCGCGTTCACCGCACTTGTGTCATCGGGGATGGTGATACGTTCGATCCGATCGACTTTCGCGATCTTGCCTCCAGCCAGATTGCTGGGAGGTTCATTGCGCGGAATGTAGCGCTTGAACTTCTCGACAACAAATTTGACACCCGGCTGCCATTCGACGAACTTGAAAGGGCCAGAGCCGATCAGGGCCGGCAACTTCTGGCCGATGGGTGTCCTGGCAATGCGCGCGGGCATAATGAAAAGCGGATAGGCCGTCATCCGGCCAAGGCCATTCAGCAATTGCCCGAACGGCTCCTTCAGAACAATACGAAACGAAGTCTGACCGGTTGCCTCGAGTTTGTCGAGGCGCTGCGCAATCTGTTGACCCAGGCTATCCTTGCCCATCCAGCGCTGTATAGACGCAATGACATCATCCGAGGTAACGGGCGTTCCGTCATGGAAAAGAAGCCCTTTGCGCAGCGTGAAATCATAGGTCTTCTTGTCCGGACTGATGGTGTAGGTGTCAACCATCTGGGGCTGCACCTGGAATTTATCGTCCATGGCAAAAAGCGTGTCCCAGATCAGATATGCCATGTCACGCATAGGATAGTTCGTGCTCAGCAACGGATCCATTTGCTGAATGTCGCCAACATCGCGAATGCGCAGAACGCTCTCGGCGTGCGCGGCAAAAGTCATCGCTGCCGAAAGCACGGTTGCGGCGGCGAGCGTCTTAAAGGCTTTCGAGAACATCTGGTCCCTCCCATGAACCTACGCCACACTGATCTTCCTCGGTGATTGCATGCAGCGTATCAAAAATGCTAAGTGTTAATAGCTTCTTTTGTATGCAGGTGTCAATATTTTGCATACATGAAAACCATCAAGGTATCCGCATGGCGAAAATTCTAGCAAATTCAGGACCTTCACTACGTGACCGCATTGAGGAGGCGATCGTCTCCGGGCAGTTTCGTCCGGGAGACCGGCTTGAAGAAGTCACACTCGCGGAACAGTACGGGGTCTCGCGAACCCCTGTCAGGGAAGCGTTAAGGCAGTTGCAGGAGGCGGGCCTCATCGAGATCAAACCGCGCAGGGGGGCAGCCGTCAGCGTGGTGACGCCGACCCATCTCATTCATATGTTCGAGGTAATGGGCGGGCTGGAAGCCATTGCCGGTCGTCTGGCGGCCCGCAGGCTCGATGAGAAATCCAAGGAGGAAATTCAGGAAATTCATGAAGCGTGCAGAGCAGCAGTCAAGAATGGCTCGGACGCATATTATTATGAGAACGAGCGGTTCCACATGGCGATTTACCGCGCAAGTGCCAACCCGTTTCTTGAAGAGCAAGCCCGTGCATTGCATCGACGTCTTAAACCGTATCGCCGCATTCAGTTGCGTTCGTTGAACCGCATTGAGCACTCTTTTTCCGAGCATGAGCGGATCGTAAAGGCACTGTTCACCGGCGATAGTCAGGAAGCGGAGCAGGCGCTCTGGGATCATGTTACGATACAGGCGGACCGCTTCCACGACTTTCTGGCCGGGCTGGAAAGAAGCACAAAGATCTGAACACGACAGTTCGCTAAACATCGCCGGATGAGCTGACCCGTCTAGGTCAGCCGGGATCGCTTGGAATAGCAAAAGCAATATCGGGGCCTCTCATCGATCTGGTCAACATCGTATCATTCGCGCGGTCTTCGGTGTTGGGTCAGGGGCCAGGGGTCAGGCAACAAGCTATTTCCATCTTTGATGCTGCTTATACGGCAGCGACCTTGCCGGGAACGGAGTGCGGATATGCGCATGCCAGCACTCGATTGAGGCTTGCACAGCCGGTGGCAACTTGCATCTGTTGCCCAGCCAATATTCGTGCCTGCAGCCGACGACCCATCATCATGTAGAAGGGTCGATCCCGATCTCGACCCGTGAACGCTTGCCGCAGCCTGTCATCGACGGACGGAAAACCGCTGCCCACTTTTCTGTCTGGAAATGCCTAAAAACAAGGAATTAGAGCATTTCAGTTTCCGCATATGCGCTATCGCTTCATCGAGGACAATAAACCGCGACATGTTGTCATGGATGAAGCCATTGGCGCCCTGAAGTGCGCGCGCCTGTGCGATTGACACGCTAAAACCGTAAGCGACAATTCAAAATGATACAACCTAACATAAATTAGCACATCATTTACTACAATCAAAGATTGATACTGTCGCATCTCAAAACAAGGTTCTAACAACTTTTCATTGTGATACAACTTAATCGTCAGCTGATGAATGAGATAGGCACTCTCTTGCTTTGATGCCGAAGAGATCGCCGCTTCACGGGGTTTCAACTTAATACACCTCAGAAAATGAGGTTTCTGACCACCATACCTCTACCTATCCAGGCGCGCTGTTTTTTTACAACCACGCCGTAAGACACCACCAAGCCTGCTGAGACAAACAGCCGGGTCGTTTCACTATGCCAATCTTTTACCGGGGCTTTTCAATACTGTTGCAAGGAGAGAAAATATGAACATCGTCAAGAAAATAGCCAGAGGTCTGACGGCGGGGGTCGCCAGCCTTGGATTGACAAGCGGACTGGGTTTGACAGGCGGACTGGGTTTGATGACGGGGATCGCCGTTGTCGCCAGTGCCACACCAGCCGCCGCCTGTGGTCCGGATACCTATATCGGCGAAATTTGTACCTTTTCATTCGACTGGTGCCCGCGCGACTTCCTCCCCGCAGATGGCAGGCAAGTGAACCTTAGAGAGTACCAGGCACTCTTTGCCCTGATTGGCTTTAAATATGGCGGAGACAACGTCAATGTTTTCAACTTGCCGGATCTGCGGGGGCGATCCGTCATCGGTCAGGGTCAGGGGCCAGGCTTGATCAACATCAATCTGGCGCAAAAGGTGGGCCAGCAACAGTTAACATTGAATATGTCCCAGGTTCCGCTGATACCGCACACGCATTTAGCGGTTTTCAGCCCCACGGGCGGTGGCAGCCAGACAATCAAGATTCCAGCCAACGCCGGCAGTCTCGGCATCACGGCCAAATTGCAGGGAACCTCGGCCAGCGGTCAGAATACCATAACAAACGACGCTTATCTGGGCCAAGGTCAGACCGGCCCCCTCCAGGCCCCGATTTACGTTCCAAGCGGCAGCGTGGGCACCAAGTTCGATCTTTCCGGTCTTGAAGCGAAACTGACCGGTGAGGCTGGTAATGGCCCGATCAATTTTACCGTTAACACCGGCATTACCGGAGGCAACGTCACGGTCGCGGCATCAGCACCGATTTATCCATCAACGCCCGTATCGACGCAGTCACCCGGATTGGGCATGACCGCCTGCATAGCGACGAACGGCCTTTATCCCTCCAGACCATGACGTTTGAACACAAAGGAGATTCAATGATGAAAGACGGCTTCACCAACGAAAAATGCGGTCATGAGACAAAGATCGGCGAAGACGCCATCACAGGCACCGATCATGCCGGCAAGGTTTATCTCCAGAACGATTGGGGGGCAGAGCTATATTCCGCCACGATTCGCCATCGCCGGAGCAACGATCCAAACAAGCAGGAGGAAATGACCTTCAACAATGTTCCGGCCGGTGCCAAAGTTGGACCAATGCCCATTACCTATACCACAGGCGCGGGCAGTCCCTTCGATTACTGGTGGATCAAGTTCGTTCTGTCGAACGGTACGGTCTATAGCTGCAAAGGCAATTTCTATTGCTACATCAGCTCCAGCGATGACGGCAATGTTCTCTTGCGAATCGATGGTTCCGACAAGGATATGTATGTCAGCTTTTCCAGTTCCAGCGGCTGCTATGTCAGCCTGGATACGGTGCCAGGGAGCAGCCCAGACAATCAGGTGTGACTAATACGCCACAACCAATAAGAAATGTATTTTAACCACTGCTTCATTCTAATGTAGCAGTGGTTGTTTTTTATTACTTTGCGTAGAACGAAAATAGGGCAATGCTCGCTTTCATAGCGGCAGGCCCGATACAGGGGATATCGTCCTTCGTGGGGAAGAACGGTTTTCTGCAACGGACAACAACACCGGGGCCTTCAGAGAAAATGAAGTTTTCTTCCACCAACAATTCCAATATTTTATCATGCTTTAAATGCGCTATACTTAATGAAATGAGATTTTCATTTACTCTGAAACACATTCTTATTTCAATAATTCTTTTTATATTCTTATCATCAGAGGCTTTTGCGGTATCAGGAACTTGTTCTGGTATAAATTCCACATGGAACAACGTTACCTATGTTGCAGGTACCGAGAATTATGATGACGGCATTGCGCTTTCCCCAGGGGATGTCGTGACCTATACGGTAACCACGTCAGGCAGCACAAATACCGGCACAACCAATGGCGCAGGCTTTGTCATCTATGGAAGTGATGGCGGGAGCTATATCATTCCCGAAACATACGCCAGCAGCGGTAATGAATTGAATATGCATAGTCAGTTCACGGTTCCAGCGACGCCGGACAACGGCTATGTTCTATACGCTTGGGGTGGACGTAGCGGTTCTGGTAGCGTAACGGCCACGATCACCTGCACATCGGGCAGCAGCGCATCAACAAATGCCAGCCTCAGCAACCTCACCCTTTCCACTGGTACGCTGAGCCCCTCCTTTGACCCGGCAACCACCAGCTATTCCGCTTCCGTCGCTGACTCCGTCACGTCGATCCAGGTCACGCCTACAGTTGCCGACGCCAATGCCTCGATCAAGGTCGAAGGCAATTCTGTTGCGTCCGGTTCGGCGTCGAATTCAATTTCACTCACCACCGGCGATAACACGATCACAGTTCTGGTAACCGCTCAGGATGGCACGACAACCCGGAGCTATACGATTACAGTTAACAGGGCAGCGCCAGTCGTCGTGACGCTATCTCCCTCGGCTGGCGCATTGACGAACGGCACAGTCGGCGCAAGCTATAATGCCAATGTGTCTGCCTCCGGCGGCACAGGACCTTATACCTATAGTGTCTCCCCCGCCCTGACCAACGGGCTCTCGTTGAATGCGTCAACAGGCGCGATCACCGGCACCCCAACGGCGGCAGGAACCTCGAATATCACCATCACCGCGACCGATCAGAATAATGTTCAGGGCTCGGCAGCCTATTCGATCACCGTCAGTCCGGTCGTTCCCGGCGCGCCCGGCATCGGTTCGGCCACCGCAGGGGATGCACAGGCCAGTGTCACCTTCTCCGCGCCGACGGACACGGGCGGCACCACCATTACCGGCTATACCGTCACCTCAAGCCCCGGCGGCATCACGGCAACCGGAACAACCAGTCCGATCACGGTGTCAGGCCTGACCAATGGTGTCACCTATAGCTTCACCGTCACCGCCACAAACAGCGCCGGAACAGGCAGTGCTTCGGCTGCGTCAAACACGGTCACGCCCAAAAGCAGCCAAACCATCACGTTCAACAATCCCGGCGCACAAAATTTCGGCACGACACCGACATTGACCGCCTCGGCAAGCTCAAACCTGACGCCCACCTTCAGCTCATCAACCACCAGCATTTGCACCGTCACAAGTGGCGGTCTTCTGACCTTCATTTCAACGGGCTCCTGCACCATCAATGCAGATCAGGCGGGCAATGCCAGCTATCTTGCGGCAAGCACAGTTTCTCAAACATTCACCGTCAATGCAGTCGTTCCCGGTGCGCCCGGCATCGGTTCGGCCACCGCAGGGGATGCACAAGCCAGTGTCACCTTCTCCGCGCCGACGGACACGGGCGGCACCACCATTACCGGCTATACCGTCACCTCAAGCCCCGGCGGCATCACGGCAACCGGAACAACCAGTCCGATCACGGTGTCAGGCCTGACCAATGGTGTCACCTATAGCTTCACCGTCACCGCCACAAACAGCGCCGGAACCGGCAGTGCTTCGGCTGCGTCCAACACGGTTACGCCAACGGCTGCGGTTCAGGCACCGGTTGCCAATTCCGTTTCCGTAACAGTTGCGGCAAACTCATCCTCCAATCCCATCACGCTGAACATTACGGGCGGGACAGCCAATTCGGTTGCCATAGCAACCCAAGCCAGCCATGGCACAGCAACGGCATCAGGCACATCAATCAGCTATACACCCACATCAGGCTTTTCCGGTTCCGACAGCTTTACCTACACGGCAAGCAATACAGCAGGAACATCGTCAGCAGCCACAGTGAACATTACCATTTCGGCACCAAGCTTCAGCTTCTCTCCGGCATCAGGATCTTTGCCAGCGGCGACCATCCACACAGCCTATAACCAGAGCATAACGGCATCCGGCGGCACAGCCCCCTACACCTACGCGCTGACCAGCGGAAGTCTGCCGGCGGGCCTGTCTCTCAACACATCAACCGGCGCACTCTCCGGCACGCCAACAACGAGCGGCAGTTTCAACTTCACCATAACCGCAACGGATGCCAACACGGCAAGCGGCTCGGCAAGCTATGCCATGACCGTCAATGCGGCCCCCGTTATCGCCTTGACACCTGCTGCCGGAACGCTGCCAAACGCCACAGTGGGCAACGCCTATAGCCAATCCATAGCGGCATCCGGCGGCACAGCCCCCTACACTTATGCACTGACCAGCGGAAGTCTGCCGGCGGGCCTGTCTCTCAACACATCAACCGGCGCACTCTCCGGCACGCCAACAACGAGCGGCAGCTTCAACTTCACCATAACCGCAACGGATGCCAACACGGCAAGCGGCTCGGCAAGCTATGCCATGACCGTCAATGCGGCCCCCGTTATCGCCTTGACACCTGCTGCCGGAACGCTGCCAAACGCCACAGTGGGCAACGCCTATAGCCAATCCATAGCGGCATCCGGCGGCACAGCCCCCTACACTTATGCACTGACCAGCGGAAGTCTGCCGGCGGGCCTGTCTCTCAACACATCA
>NZ_JAMKOJ010000011.1 GCF_023700755.1 Allorhizobium sonneratiae
CGACACCCAGCTCTACAAGGCCGAGCTGGCGCTTCTTTCCACCGTTAGCGAATATCCGGCCCTGCCGGAGGCGCTGGCGGCGACCCTTGCCGGATACGCACCAGCCACGGAAACTGCCGACACCACCAGGCAGCGTTATGTCTCTGCCATCATGGCCGCCCTCAATGCCAAGGCGCGCGAACGCAATTATGACAGCATCGCCACGGCGGTGACCTATCTCAACGATGCCAATGCCACCTTTGCCGCCGAGGCCAAAGCGCTCTTCGACTGGCGCTCTGCCGTTTGGACCTATGCCACCGATGAGCTGGCCAAGGTCGAGGCCGGGGGCACTATCCCGACGCTCGATTCCTTTATCGCGGCAATGCCGGTGTTTGAGTGGCCGCAGGTGGCTTCGACGACGGAGGCAGCCGGGACCACGACGGAAACGACAACCACCGCCACAGAAGGAGCCTCGGCATGAGCACCACCGAGCGCATGCTGCGGGACCGGCTCTCGCTCGCAGAAAATCAGGCCGAGCAATATGCCGCCGCTATCGATCGCCTCGCTGCCCAACTGGCAGACGCGATGAACCGGCTGAAGGTCTACGAGCCGGAAGAAGGAGCGGAAACCGATGAGGCCGCCGACGGCCAAAGGCAGATCACGGCGGACAAGATTGAGGTTGGAGAGATAACGGTGACCACCCACAAAAAGGCCTGAAGCCGACGGGTGGCCGGGGTGCTGAAACACCCCTGACGACGGGCCTGAGATTGGCGTCCTGACCCGTCCGACAGCAACATACGATAACTGTCACACCCGTACCCTGCAGGGCGGGTCTTAAGTGACTGAGTCGTGAGATCTTGGAAATGGTAAATCTTCAAACATGGCGTGACGTCCCCAGCACGCAGCCACCGGCCGCATGGATGGGCGGCAAACGCACACTCGCACCGCGCCTGGTCAAGATGATCGAGGCCGTGCCCCATGACATGTATGCCGAGCCCTTTGTCGGCATGGGCGGCGTCTTCTTCCGCCGCAGACGGGTGCCGCGCGCCGAAGTCATCAACGACCGCTCCGGCGATGTCATCAACCTCTTCCGTATCCTTCAGCGGCATTATCCGCAGTTCATGGATACCCTCAAATTCCAGATCACCAGCCGCAAGGAGTTCGAGCGGCTGAAAGCCTGCGACCCGGCAACGCTCACCGATCTGGAACGCGCCGCCCGCTTCCTCTATCTCCAGAAGCTTGCCTTCGGCGGCAAGGTCGAGGGGCAAAACTTCGGCGTCAACCGCTCAGGCGGGGCAAGGTTCAATCTCACCCGGCTTGCGCCCCTGCTGGAAGACGTGCACGAGCGCCTCTCCGGCGTCGTCATCGAAAATCTCGACTGGCTGGCCTTCATCACCCGCTACGACCGGCCGGGCGTGCTCTTCTATCTCGACCCGCCCTATTACGGCAACGAGACCGACTACGGCAAAACCCTCTTCGGCCGCGACCAGTTCGAGGTTCTTGCAGACCGTTTGAAGGTCCTTCAAGGCCGCTTCATCCTGTCGATAAACGACCGGCCGCAGGTGCGTGAGATATTCGCGGGCTTTGATGTCGAGGGGGCCGAACTGACGTATTCTGTGGCTGGGGGCAAAGGGACTGACGCGCGAGAGTTGATTTATTATGGTAGGGGTGGGTGATGTTCGGAGGGCATGTTTGGGGGTGGCTTTGCGCCTCCAAGTCGGTCGTCCGCCGCCTTCATATCGCTGCTGAAAGCTGACATTCATCGAAGACGCAGTGAACTCAAAGGTTGGGCCGGAAGCGGAAATTTGCTGCCGTTTGAACGAATGGCTGATGTGTGTCTGCTGATCGCTATGCCGGTCTTGCCTGTCCCTTGAACTACGCCGTTTCATTTGCGGCTGCAGCCTGTGCCTTAGCGGCCTTATCCTGCTGGCTGCGTATCCATGTCCATTTCGTGTATTCGCGGGCGACGCGAACGCGTGCTTCTTTCAGCGGCAGTCCCTTGTAGTGGGCGAGCGTGGGATTTCGCGCGAAGAACTTGTCAACCTGTTCTTGGGTCATCTTGGCGTGCGATTTCAGCATCCATTCGTAGAGATCGAAGGGATCGTCATCGCGCAGCCTGCGCGAGGCGTTGTCTTTTCCGAATACCGCATCTGTGTACCGACTTGCTGCCTGGGCTTCGCCTGCTGTCAGTGGCATTGCTACGAACCAGTGGCGACCGTTCGCGCCGACAGCGAGCATAGCCTTGTCATCACCCCATGAACTGATTTCTTCTACTGTCGCGCGGACGGTTTGGCCGTCCATGTCTGGTACTTCGATCATGTCGCCGATCTTGACCGTGCGCTGCGGATTGCCGTCGCTGTCGAGCAACTCAGGCGGCGAACCGTCGAAGGTGATCGGCACGGTGCTGGCGGTTTTCCACGCTTCCATGAGCCAGAAAATGTCGCGGTGCTTATCGTAGCCTTCAAGCGCCGCTTCGATTTCCATCGGCCGCCCGAAGGGATAGTCGTCGATCTTGATGGTTTGCAGGAAACCGAAGCATGGCCGACCCGTGACGTCCTCGTCGGCGAGGAACGTATGGTTTGTGATGACGATATAGGCCGGCGCAATCGGCTGGCCATGCACCGTCATGCTGTTCTCCGAGTCGCGGATCACTGCTTCGGCTTTTTCGGCAACGGCGTGCCAGTCGGCCTCAGCCATCATGGTGGGGATGCTCAGCTCAAACCAATAGATTGGATTCGTGAGTTTTTTTTTCGACGCTTTGTGGATCTGGTTGCGTATGTAGACTTCCAACTCGCGCTGAAACTCCGCGTTTGTCACATCGCCCGTGAACGCTTTCCAGTCGTTCTTGCGCTTGGCTTCAACTTCATAGGTCTTTCCTGACAGCTTGGATTTCGCCCTGAACTCCGGAGTCGGCATCGATCCGGACTTCGTCTCTGCGCAAGAAATCTTCATGCCCGCGACGGCCAATGCCGCGCCTACGATTGCCTCGTGATAGGCGGGCATAAAGCTGGCGGGATTACGCAGCCGCTTGAGCAACGGCTCCGGTATTTCGTCGTGGTGGGCTATCAGATAGAGCGCATAGGCTAGGTGCAGCCAGCATGCCATAAAGCCCATCATCACAACAGTTTTCACCTTCGGCTCACCGACCTTGTGACCGCTGTACGCTTGCGTTTTCTGCTGCCAACGGAAGAGCGGATGCTGTCCCTTTTCGCGTTCGCACTCACCCCATTCATGGCCGAGCGTCTTCTTCATGAAATAGTCGAGAAAGTTGGGGAAGAGTACCCAGTTCTTTCCCCAGTGGACCGTCTGTTTCACCGCGACGAACCGAAAACCGTTCGTCTCGTCCATCCACGAGACGATGGGATTGCCGTGACCTTGCTGCTGCTGGCGCACGTTCTCCGCAGCGTGATGTTGTCTCAGCATAGCTTGCGCTTGCGCCAAGAAGGTGGGGGCACGTTCAGTCATTGGTGCGCGCCGCACGCCCGGTTTGGCAGCATTCAAACAGCATTTCTTGAACTTCTTGCCGCTCCCACAGGGGCAGGACTCATTCCTTCCAGTCTTCATTCTTTAAGTTATCGCAGAATCATGCCGCTGAGTCACGTCATTGTCAGACAGGCTATGATTTGCACAGATCTGCATTGGGATATTTGCGATTCCGTCAACAACGACGTTCCGCGGCACACCAAGTCAAAGCCTGTCCAGGACAAAGGAGTTGTCGTTCGACACATTGAACTCAAATGGCAAAATTGTGCGGAAAGTGTTCGCGGGTTTTGCCGTGGGCAATGCCCGCTTTCGTGGTCTCACATCTACGATCGGCCAGCCCCCTCCCGGCCCCCAACCGGCCCTCAAAGAGGCTTCAAAGCCCCTTCAAACCGGCTTCAAAAGATCGAAAAACCCTTCAAAACTGAACGATTTTGAAGCCAGCAATGATTTTGCTGCGATGATTCGATATGGCCGACATGCAGCCAAAGCAGTTCTGAACGGGCCAATCAAAGAAAACCGATTGCTGGGCTTCAGTCGATCTTGGAGCGATGGTGCTGTCATCAACACAGGAGATGACAATGAACGACGAAAACAAGAGAATGGCCTTCACCTCAATGATCAAGGTCATGCAGCACGAAGCACAAGAGTTGATAGACCGGATCAACATCGCCGCCGCCGATATGGAAGAACAGCGCTGCAACAGCGCGGTCGGTGCTTTGTGCACGGTGGATGAAAGCCTTGAGCGTATCGCGACCCTGCTTTCGAGCGTCAGGGCCATTCACCGCATGCCCGCATTCTGAGACGACCGTAACCGACAACAAAAAGCCCCGGCATGACCGGGGCTATTTTTATGAACAAATGTATTTTGATACTGCCGGTCAACGATCGTCGTCAGGGGCGTTCAATATTCGTCGGATTAGCCGACAAAAGGGCGGAGCTAATCTATTCCGTGTCGAGCGTCTAGGGCACCAAGACGCGGGAGTTGATTTATCTCAGTGAGATGAAAGTATTGAGTTCAGATCGATATCTGCTGCAATTGAGGTTGGGAAGGCGCGTGATGTTTAAGTTGAAATTTCGAAGGAGGTTTCGCCGTGGTTGGAAATTGCTGCTTATTTTCCTGATTACGAAAAGCATTCCTATGGGTGGTCTAATCCCTTACAAACAACGCAAGCGAATGGGTTGGGAGCTTGTGATTCTAATTATAATTGTCTTCTTTGTGATCGCAGCCGCCTTCGGCCTAGAGTTTACGCAATGGAGTAATACTTCTACAGGGCAGCAAACTTTGTCTCTATGGTTTGGAGACAAAAGCCTATTCGACCTCGTTTCGAGCGCGGTGACGATGATAGCTACGATCGTGGCTGGGTTTCTAGCTTTCCGAAGCTATGAGACAAACCGACGTGCTGCCATCGCTAATCGTTACCAGAAAGGCGTCGAACTTTTGGCTGCGCCCGCAGATAGTTCCAAGCTCGGTGGTGTCGAATTGTTATCCGTCGTCGCAACAGAGGCTCCTAAAGAGTATCAGGTGCCTGTTATCCGAACGCTTCGCCAGTTCCTACAAGAACGCTGCTCGTCTAGAATACAGGCTATTCTTGCGGGAGGAGAAGTTTCTGCAGCAGAAATTGCCGCTGATACGGACTTCGTGGTTATGACATCTCTGTCAGCTATAGCCCGTACTGACTTTAGAAAGCGATGGATAGCACGGGAAGATGATGAGGCCGGCTTGCCTCTATTCGGCATCTACCTGCAGAAGATGCACTTCTTCCACGTCAATTTTTCGAGGCTGTGGATTCTAGAATCGATTTTCGGAGATGTCACTTTTGAGTTTTGTACCTTCCGAGAAACGACATTGAATATCAAGTGTAGTGGTAGGATTATCTTTAAGGACT
This sequence comes from Allorhizobium sonneratiae, assembly GCF_023700755.1. GTDB lineage: Bacteria > Pseudomonadota > Alphaproteobacteria > Rhizobiales > Rhizobiaceae > Allorhizobium > Allorhizobium sonneratiae. Next base: position 5,349 of record NZ_JAMKOJ010000011.1, read on the forward strand.
GCACCCTCGATAACTTCGAAATAGTCGCAGCGGATATAGCCGGGAAGCGGTTGGAAGACACGAAATCATTCATTAAAGTGTCCGGCTCCCAAAGGCCGATTTTTTGTAGGGTTAACGGCCAAAGGATTTAATCAGGAATAATGATTGGTAACGCGCCTAACTCAAATGCTACGGCCCAACATTATTCTCACCCTTCATACTCTTAGGCGGCAAGCCCGAAACCAGCTCAGAGGCCACGGAGTTTCAAGGGAATGGGAGCCACAACGATGATGCCGGCTGAGCAAAACGACTGAATCCTACAACCAAATAGCCCAGGCAAGACCGGGGCTATTTTTATGGAAATCATCGACTTTGACAGTCTGTCTGGAATTTCATTTTTCCGGTTTTGGGTGTCAAAATTCCGAAAGTCCGCGGCGAGCTACAGCCGGGCGATCAAAGCAACGGGCGTTCTGACGATCACTGCGGGTGCAACCGCAGTCACAAGCACAGCAGCGAACGGCGCTGGACTGCTCGAAGGTGGTGACTTGCCGGAGTTCATTTTTGCCGATGCACTCGAAGACGGCGCTTCGGGCAGCTTTGTCGAAGTTCTGCTTCGTCGGTAATGTTGTTTGCAAAAGCCCCTCAGTTGAGGGGCTTTGTCGCTGGCGATTGCGCCATGCCCTCTGATTCGCTTTGCAACTCAAAATTACGTCGCCAAACGTGGGTTTTTGCCCAAAAACCAAAAAATCATTTTTCCAGTTTCTCGTGTCAAAATTCCGAAAGTCCGCGGCGAGCTACAGCGAGCTACAAGCGAGCTACAGCGAGCTACAATAATGAAAGAAAAACAACACCCGAAATTAGGGATGGTGGGCCCGGAGGGACTCGAACCCCCAACCAAGCGGTTATGAGCCGCCGGCTCTAACCATTGAGCTACAGGCCCTTTTGACACAGAAGTGTCAATGTGCGGGTTGGCAATGGCTCCAACATCCTTGTGCCCCCTGTAACCGAAAAGCGTTTGCCGGACAAGTCTTTGCCGCACTGGTTTCACAATAGGTTGCGCATAATCGTTTACTTGACCTTTAGAAGTGAGCAAGGAGCGCACGCAGCATGAATTGGATGATAACGAGAACGATCCGCACGAGCGTACTGGCCGTTTTTCTGGCCAGCATGGGGCACACGATATCCTGGGCATCTGAGCCGTCTGCCCCTCGCGAGGCCATCATGAATGTTAGTGGCGAAGGTGAGGTCGCTATCGTACCGGATATGGCCATTCTACGGCTTGGTGTTGTGCGTGAAGCTAAACTGGCCGCCGATGCCCTTCGCAGCAACAGTGATGCCATGGCGAAAATCATGTCTGCTCTTGAAAAAGCCGGCATAGAGGCAAAGGACATGCAAACGGCGGATTTTTATATTTCCCCCCGTTACCGCCAGGCTTCCTCTGGTGAGCAGCAGCCATCTCCTCCTGTCATCGAGGGATATAGCGTCAACAACAGCCTTGTCGTGAAAATAAAGGATATCAGCAAGCTGGGGACAATCATGGATGCCGCGGTCAATCTAGGCGTCAACCAGGGCGGAAACATCACCTTCACCAATGCTGCGCCAGAGCAGGCCATCACCAAAGCCCGCAAAGCGGCGATGGCAGACGCCATCAGCAAAGCGAAAACATTGGCTGATGCCGCCGGGGTCAAGCTGGGACGAATCATCTCCATCTCGGAAGCCTCGCCGCGTCCCATGGAGCAGACGATGATGATGAAAACCGAAATGGTGCGTCATCTGCCTTCTGCGCCTGTGCCGATCTCTGCGGGGGAAAACACCTATAGCGTTACTGTAAATGTCAGTTTCGACCTGAAGCAGTAAGGTGGGTAATAAAGCCGATGGTATTGGTCCCCCTGCGCGGCCACTGCGCTGTGCGCACGCACTTCGCCATCGGTTCAACGCGCCTCTACGTGCGGTTCACCGCAGATGCAAACGAAAGAACAAAGCGGAGCATGGCAGATGTCAGGTGCTCTAAAGCATTATCCGTTTTATGAGAGCGTTATCCCAAGAAAAATGCGTATCGGTTTTTCCTCAGGAAATCTGTAAGAACAACGAGTTGGAGTTTTCAGTGCTGCCGTAAAATACTGAAAACCTCTCAATGGACGACGCTGCAGCCGGCTGCACTATCAAGCCAACCATTTAGCAACCATAATTGCCCATACTGTGCGGCATAAGAAAGCGTGGCTGGCAGCGTCAGAATAGCCCTGTTCCATTCTGCACTGCTGCATGTATCTGGTTCATGCGATGCTGCATGCGCTTTTTAGAGTTTGTCGGGGATAAGTGGAAACCGGTTTTCCGGAAATGACAGGCATGACAAGGAGTTCGTAATGGCGGCACGATCGACACGAGGAGCAAGAGGTCGCGGAAAAGGGCGCAGTTCCTCCCGCAAGGGTGCCGCTTCCAGCTCCAACTGGCCCTGGTTTGCTGCTTTGATCGTGGTTGCCGCAGGCATTTCCGCTTATGATCACCGCGGGCAGCTTCCGGCTTATGTCGCAGATCTGGTGGGGGGTGGTCATGGCATCAATCGTCACACCTCAGAGGTCGATACACTTCACGCCGCCTCTGTTGGCGAGGTTCCAAGGCCGTTGCCGCGTGCCGAGGGGCGCGCACCGCTGCCACCTGCGACAACAATGACAGCCTCGGCCGCCGATCCTGGCAGAACCGTGACCTACGCTCCCTTGCCGCCTGCCACAACCATGAATAATGTCAGCATGCCCACCACGGCACAGACGACCTATACAAGGCGCTTTTACTATTGCGGCCGCGGCGGCTTGCGCAATTGCGTGGTCGATGGCGATACGTTCTGGTTGGATAAGGTCAAGATCCGTGTTGCTGATATTGATGCCCCTGAAACGGAACAGGCCAAGTGCAAGTCGGAACGGGATAGGGGTTATGCAGCAAAAGTTCGCCTGCGCGAATTGCTGAATGCAGGCGCCTTCTCCCTTGCCGCCTATGGTCATGAGAACAAGGACATATATGGGCGAAGCGTACGTCTGGTGATGCGCAACGGCCAGTCCCTTGGCGCCATTCTGGTCAAGGAAGGGCTGGCGCGCCCCTGGACCGGGCATCGCAAGCCCTGGTGCTAGAGCATTTCCCGGAAAAGTGTATAGCGGTTTTCCGTCCAGAAATGTGTAAAAACAAAAAGTTATATTATTTTAGTGTTTCCGTGAAACAGTGAAATACTATAATGACCGCTGTTCTTTTCAGGAAAATAACGTCCTTCAAAAAATCATGCCGCGCAAAACAGCATATGTTTGCGCGGCAAGCGGGAGGCATAAAAACGATCAAGCGTCATTGTCAATGACACATGATGCTATCCGATATAGGGGCAACCCGGACGGTTGGCCAGAATGATCCGGTCATAGCCACCACGACGCCAACCACCGACAATGATACGACGCGGCGTTACCCTTTCAATGCGTGGATGGTGCAGGCCAGCCTCGAAGGCCCGGTCCATAGCACCCGGCGGGGGGCAAAAGCCCGGGCCGCGCGGCGGGGGCGGGCCGGGAGGTCCCCAATGATCCCGCGGCGGCGGACCCCATCCTCGCGGCGGAGGTGGCGGGGGCGGAGCATAACGGTCACCGCCATCTCCCCAATATTGAACCGGCAGAACCTCGGCACCGCCGATGGTGACACCAAACTGAACCTGTGGCTGGGCGTATGCCTGTGCGGAAACAAAACTTGCCGCCATTAGGGCCGCAACACCTGCCAGAACGGTTTTTGATAACAGACGATGCATTTTTTTCTCCTCGACCACAACAGGAACGACGTGACAGTCTTGCTCATGTTTTGGCACCGAATTGCACGAACGCAGATGAAGATATGGCACCCAGCCTGAACAATGCCAGACATGATCATTCATATTTCATTCAGTTTATATCATTGTCGCAGCAGAACATTTCTAATGTTGTTCTATTATATTGAATAATAATTTATTGCGACGACGGCGAGCTTCAAGACATGTTTCTCCGTGCCATCAACCCAAAGCAAGTCGCAAGGCAAAAGCTGGACATTGGCCTTCTCTTTCCACATACAGCACGATCTGGCGACGAAGCGGTGCGATCTTCAGAAAGGTCAATGCATTTTTCGGTCGATGCTCTCGCTGGATTAAACCCTGTGTCAGCCTTGTCTCAAGCATGTTGCGGCTTCGCAGCTTCAGTCAAGGTGCTTTAAGCCTTTGTTTTTTGTATCTACGCTATCGCTTCATTGTGGACAATGAAACGCGACATGCCTGAGGCCGTGTCCGCTTCTTGCGGAAACACTGATAAATTCCAAGGGCGCGTCAGCGGCGATCATCTCTCGTGCACCCATTCTGTCTTTCTGTTATTTCTGAGCGGGAAGCCAAATGGCAACGTATGCCGCGTTTGGAAAACCGATGGAACGAGAGTGTTGAGGTTGGGCCAGTTATGTCGTCTACCAATGTTTTTTTAAAAAGTTTTCAGACACTGCCATGTTTGGCGATAAAATGGCTTGTGTCTGCCGGGCTTGCCCTTGCCTGCGCTACCGGCTCTTTAACGATGGCCCATGCCGATGATGCGCCGCAATTTGCCAAGGTTAAGGGTCGCTGTCTGCGGTTGACGATTGGTGAGCAGGATATGACGGAAATCTGTAATCCCGATTTGGGCCGCAGCCTGCATGGCGATGGCCGTAGCGGTCTCTATTTCTTTCTCGGCAAGGATCACATCGTGACCTTCAGTGGCCGACCGGTCGCAAACGACGCCAATGATGCCTCTGAGATTGAAAAGCTCAAGTTGGACGAAATCATTCTCAATCCGGGGGCGAGCAATGGAAAAACCCAGCTGCAAACCATTGGCGCATCCGGCTATTGCAAAACCCACCAGACGGGCGACGAAACCTATCTGGTGATCTGCTCCGGCAAATTGCAGAAGGGTACGCCCTTCAAGGCCAATTTCGAGATCGACAAGACGATGCAGTAACTCTGATTGCGGCTGTCTCCCAAAACCGGTGCCGCTTTTGGGAGACATTCTCGACTCGTCAAAAAGCTTCGGGATTGTCCTGTATCATCCTGGTCAGACTGCCTTCTGCCGGATAAAGCGGGATGAGGCAGGCCTGAAGCGCGTGGTAGATATCGCCCTTGCCGGGGAAGAGGCTGTTTGACGGCGTCAGATCCTCGGTCATTTCTTCATGCCAGCCGCCATGGTCACGGTCGATGGTGGTGTTGGCGATGAAATTCCAGATCTTGCGATATTGCTCTTCGTTCAGTGCCGTTCCCTGATGGTAATTGAGGAAATGGCCGGCGGCTGCCCCTTCGCAGAGTGGCCACCATAATTTGCTGGTCTTGTCCGGCACATTGTTCCAGTCCAGCGTATAGAAGAAGCCGCCATGCTTGCGATCCCAGCCGAGCAGCATGGACTGGTAAAAGAGGCCACGCGCGGCTTCCGGCATCCAGTCATGTTTTTTCCCGCCCAGCACCCATAATTGCAGCACCAGCCGGGTCCATTCCAGCCAGTGACCGGGGGTGGTGCCGGCGGGACGGAACATTTCATTCGGGTGGTAATAGCTGCGATCGACGGCCCATTGCTCATCGAAATGTTCGGACACGCGGAAGGCTTCCTCGCGGGCGCGGCGGTTGATGATCAGGTCGGCAATCCGCTCGGCTTTGTCGAGATAATGACGCTCGCCGGTAACTTCGAAGGCGGCCATCAGCGCTTCGGTCAGATGCATGTTGGAATTCTGGCCGCGATAGCCGGGCGCTGGCTGCCAGTATTCGGAGAATTCCTCGGCAATCGCGCCATGGTCGGCGTCCCAGAATTTCGTGTCGATGATTTCGGTAATGTCTTCCAGCATCCGGTCGGCCAGAGGATGGTTGACCGTTTTTGCCGAGGCGGCGGCCAGCATGACAAAGGCATGGCCATAGCCCTGTTTGGAGCCGTCGGCGATGCCTTCGTCGTCGATCTGCCAGGCATAACCGCCATTCTTCTCATCACGATGCTTGCGCCACAGGGCGCGCATGCCATGATCGATCATGTCGGCTGAACCGGGGCGACCGAGCAACTCGCCCATGGCGTAGCAATGCACCATGCGGGCGCTGGCATGGATGCCACGGGGTACATTCTCAGTGGTTAGCGGCCTGCCTTCGCGGGAAAGATCGTAAAACCCGCCCTTGGGATTGATCGCGACCGGCTGGAAAAAATCGAACAGGGCATTGGCCTGATCCTTCAGCCATTGCCGATGGTAGGGTCGCTTCACCCATGCCTCGGGCCGCAATTTATTGGACATCCGTTCCTCCACTCGTTACTCGGAATCGATCTCTTATATAAAGCCTTGACTGCCACTTGTCATGGCCGGCGAGCAGCCAATTCACGAGACTGCATGTTGACATAAAGATATCTTTATGTGATTTGGTTACGCTGGTTGTGAAGGAAGGATAGCCTCATGCTCGATCAATTGTTCGGCGCCTCGGGCGCAACGCGGGATGGCGCGGAAATCCTCAAAGCCCTGCAAAAGGCGGCAAGCGAGCGCATTCTCATTCTCGACGGTGCCATGGGCACCGAAATCCAGCAGCTTGGATTGGACGAGGATGATTTTCGCGGACAGCGTTTCATCGGCTGCGCCTGCCATCAGAAGGGCAATAACGACCTTCTCATCCTCACCCAGCCGGAGGCGATCGAGGATATCCATTTCCGCTACGCCATGGCGGGTGCGGACATTATCGAGACCAACACCTTCTCCTCCACCCGCATCGCCCAGGCCGATTATGCGATGGAAGGCGCGGTTTATGACATGAACCGCCACGGAGCCGAGGTGGTGCGCCGCGCCATTCTGCGCGCTGAGCGGGAAGACGGCAAGCGCCGCTTTGTTGCGGGTGCGATCGGCCCGACCAACCGCACCGCCTCCATCTCGCCGGATGTCAACAATCCCGGTTTCCGCGCGGTCTCCTTCGACGATCTGCGTCTTGCCTATGGCGAACAGATCGACGGCTTGATCGATGGTGGCGCCGACATCATTCTCATCGAAACCATTTTCGACACGCTGAACGCCAAGGCGGCGATTTTTGCCTGCGAAGAGCGCTTTGCCGCCAAGGGCATTCATCTGCCGGTGATGATTTCCGGCACGATCACCGATCTGTCCGGTCGCACGCTCTCGGGCCAGACGCCGTCTGCCTTCTGGAATTCGGTGCGCCATGCGCGGCCCTTCACCATCGGCCTCAACTGTGCGCTCGGGGCTGATGCCATGCGTCCGCATTTGCAGGAACTGGCGGGCCTTGCCGATACGTTCATTTCCGCTTACCCCAATGCCGGTCTTCCGAACGAATTTGGTAAATACGACCAGACGCCGGAGATCATGGCGGACCTGGTGTCGAGCTTTGCCGATGAGGGGCTGGTCAATGTGGTCGGCGGCTGCTGCGGTTCGACGCCCGCCCATATTCAGGCCATAGCCGAGGCCGTGAAGGGCAAGACGCCGCGCAAGCCGCAGGAGCATCGCCCCTTCATGTCGCTGTCGGGGCTTGAGCCCTTCGTGCTGACCAAGGACATTCCCTTCGTCAATGTCGGCGAACGCACCAATGTCACCGGCTCGGCCAAATTCCGCAAGCTGATCACGGCGGGCGACTATACCTCCGCGCTTGTCGTGGCTCGCGATCAGGTGGAAAACGGCGCGCAGATCATCGACATCAACATGGATGAAGGCCTGATCGATTCAGAAAAGGCCATGGTCGAGTTTTTGAACCTCATTGCCGCCGAGCCGGATATTGCCCGCGTGCCGGTGATGATCGATTCATCGAAATTCCCGATCATCGAGGCCGGGTTGAAATGCGTGCAGGGCAAGGCGGTGGTCAACTCGATCTCGCTGAAGGAAGGCGAGGAGAATTTCATCGCCCAGGCCCGCCTCATCCGCAATTACGGTGCCGCCGTCGTCGTCATGGCCTTTGACGAAACGGGGCAGGCCGACACCTATGAGCGCAAGGTGGCCATCTGTGCGCGCGCCTATAAGCTTCTGACGGAAGAAGCGGGCTTTGCGCCGGAAGACATCATCTTCGACCCGAACATCTTCGCCGTGGCGACGGGCATCGAGGAGCACAACAATTACGGCGTGGATTTCATCGAGGCCACCCGTACCATCCGCCAGACAATGCCGCTGGTGCATATTTCCGGCGGCGTGTCCAATCTGTCCTTCTCCTTCCGCGGCAATGAGCCGGTGCGCGAGGCGATGCATGCCGTGTTCCTTTACCACGCCATTCAGGCGGGCATGGACATGGGCATTGTCAATGCCGGTCAGCTGGCGGTCTATGAAAGCATCGATCCGGAGCTGCGCGAAGCCTGCGAAGACGTGGTGCTGAACCGCCGCGCCGATGCCACCGAGCGGCTGCTGGAGATTGCCGAACGGTTCCGGGGCACGGGCGCGAAGGAAGCCAAGGGGCAGGATCTCGCCTGGCGCGAATGGCTGGTGGAAAAGCGGCTGGAACACGCGCTGGTCAACGGCATCACCGAATTCATCGAGGCCGATACGGAAGAGGCACGGCAAAAGGCCGAGCGTCCGCTGCATGTCATCGAAGGGCCGCTGATGGCGGGCATGAATGTGGTCGGTGATCTGTTCGGCGCGGGCAAGATGTTCCTGCCGCAGGTGGTGAAATCCGCCCGCGTGATGAAACAGGCCGTGGCCGTGCTGCTGCCCTATATGGAAGAGGAAAAGCGCCAGAATGGCGGCGACCAGCGCCAGAGTGCCGGCAAGGTGCTGATGGCGACGGTGAAGGGCGACGTCCACGATATCGGCAAGAACATTGTCGGCGTGGTTCTGGCCTGCAACAATTACGAGATCATCGATCTCGGCGTTATGGTGCCCGCCACGAAGATTCTCGAGGTGGCGAAGGAAGAGAAGGTCGATGTCATCGGCCTGTCCGGCCTGATCACGCCTTCGCTCGATGAAATGGTGCATGTCGCCGCCGAAATGCAGCGGCAAGGCTTTAACGTGCCGCTGCTGATCGGCGGGGCAACCACCAGCCGCGTGCATACGGCGGTGAAAATCCATCCGCAATATCAGGCGGGGCAAGCGGTTTACGTCACCGATGCCAGCCGCGCGGTAGGGGTCGTTTCCGCGCTGCTTTCGGAAGAGGGCAGGGACGGCTATGTCGATGGCATTCGCGCCGAATATGCCAGGGTGGCCGATGCTCATGCCCGTGCCGAAGCCGAAAAGCAGCGCCTGCCGCTGGCGCGTGCCCGCGACAATGCCGTGAAGATCGACTGGAGCGGCTATAAGCCGACGAAGCCAAGCTTTACCGGCATCAAGGTGTTCGAGGATTACGATCTCAAGGAACTGGCCGAATATATCGACTGGACGCCCTTCTTCCAGACCTGGGAGCTGAAGGGCCGCTATCCGGCCATTCTGGAGGATGAAAAACAGGGCGAAGCGGCGCGGCAGCTCTATGCGGATGCGCAGGCCATGCTGGAAAAGATCATTGCGGAAAACTGGTTCCGCCCGCGCGCCGTGATCGGCTTCTGGCCGGCCAATGCCGTGGGGGACGATATTCGCCTGTTTCAGGATGACAGCCGCACGGAAGACCTTGCGACCTTCTTCACGCTCCGCCAGCAGCTTTCCAAGCGCGATGGCCGGCCCAACGTGGCGCTGTCGGATTTCGTCGCGCCCAAGGAAAGCGGTGTGCAGGACTATGTCGGCGGTTTTGTCGTGACGGCAGGCATCGAGGAAGTGGCGATTGCCGAACGCTTCGAGCGTGCCAATGACGATTACTCCTCTATCATGGTCAAGGCGCTGGCAGACCGCTTTGCCGAAGCTTTCGCCGAGCGCATGCATCAGCGGGTGCGCAAGGAATTCTGGGGCTATGCCAAGGACGAAATGCTCTCCAATGACGAGCTGATCGGTGAGGGCTATGCGGGTATCCGCCCCGCGCCCGGCTACCCGGCCCAGCCCGACCATACGGAAAAGGTGACGCTGTTTAACCTGCTCAACGCCACCGAAACCACCGGCGTAACGCTGACGGAAAGCTACGCCATGTGGCCCGGCTCCTCCGTTTCCGGCCTCTATGTCGGCCATCCGGACAGCTATTATTTTGGCGTTGCCAAGGTGGAGCGTGACCAGGTGGAAGATTATGCCGCCCGCAAGGGCATGGATATCCGCGAGATCGAACGCTGGCTGGGGCCGGTGCTGAATTATGTACCGAAGGCGGCGGGGGATGAGGCGGCGTGAGCCGCTTTATTGAGAGCATTTCAATGTTTCCGTGAAACAGTGAAATGCTCTAACTCTTTGTTTTTCCGCATTTTCGGACGGAAAACCGTTTCACACTTTTCCTGAAAATGCTCTAGAGTGTTATCCTCATAAGTCATTGTATCTTTTTTGTTTTAATGACTTATACGGCAAGGTCTGTCACTGCTCCACCCGCAGCAAAAGCGCCGTCGTATCGTCCGACTGTTTGTAGCGGGGAAAGCGCAGACCGTCCGGGTCGATTTCGCGTTCAAAACGGCGCAGTTCCGAGACGAGGGCGCCAAGGCCTGCGGTTGCGGCACGGCGGATGAGCTCTGCCTCGCCATAGGCGTGATAGAGGCTGACGAGATCGGCCAGTCCGTCCGAGCAGATTATGGCGGTTGCGCCGCCGGTGATGGCGATCTCTTTGATGCAAAGGTGGTCGGCCACTTCGGGCACAAGGCCAAGCGTCCAGACGGAGCCGTCTTCCGTGTTCTGCCGTTCCCGGCTCCGGCGCAGATCGGTCAGCGTTTGCGCGTCGCTCGCGGCAATGCCGCTTTGGCCGATGCCGCCGACGCGCGTGATATGTTCACGGGCCGCAGCCTGTTCGCGTTCAAAAGCCCAGGGCAGGGCGATATGCGTCTCGGCGCGTCCATCGTCATGCAGCAGATAGGCGACGCTGTCGCCAAGCCCGATGAAGTCGAGGTTTTTGCCACGCATTCGCAGGCCTGCCAGCGCCGCCACCGGCCATGTATAACGCGGCTGTTCCCCGGCGATGGCGGTGAAAGCCGTTCTGGCATCTTCTGAAATCCGCCGGATGACGGTAGCGGCATCCGCCTCGGCGGTCATGTCTGCCGCCAGACGCTCGGCGGCAAAGGCGGCGATCCATTCGGCATCCGAACCATGGCCTGGCATGAACTGCCGCTCACCAAGCCCGGTTGCGCCATCCAGCACGAAGGCGCAACTGTCGTTCCAGACGGCCCGGTCCTCATTCGGGCGATTGTCCTTGCCGGGATCGGTGATGCTGCCGATAATCGTCAGACGCGGCATCAATCCGCCAGCACCAGCAATTCGTCGGAGGCGATTTTCACCGTCACCGTTTCACCGATTGTCGGCGGTGCATGGGACGAATCATTGAACATGTCGAAGCTGAGTGGTGTGCCGCCGACATCGAGCCGTGTTCGGATCACCGAGCCGAGGAACTGGCTGGACGAGACCGTGCCGGAGAGCTTCAGATCGCCCTTGGCCCCTTCGGCCAGCGAGCCTGCTTCCGGGCGCAGCGCCAGCGTGATCGGCTCACCTGCCTTTTTGTGGATCGGCTTGTTCAGGCTAAAGGTGGTGTCGCCGATCCGGACCGAATTGGAGGAGGGATCGACCACTTGCGCCTGCAACAGGCTGAGCGTACCGACAAAGGAGGCGACGAAGCGCGTCTGCGGACGGTTATAAATTTCGAAGGGTGTGCCGATCTGGTCGGCGCGGCCGCCATGCATGACGACGATGCGGTCGGAAATCGACAGTGCCTCTTCCTGGTCATGGGTGACGAAAACCGTGGTGATGCCAAGCTGGCGCTGGATCTCGCGGATTTCCTCGCGCAGCGATACGCGGATTTTGGCGTCCAGTGCCGACAGCGGCTCGTCGAGCAGCAAAACCTGCGGCTTGGGGGCGAGCGCACGCGCCAGCGCCACGCGCTGCTGCTGACCGCCGGACATCTGATAGGGATAGCGGTCGGCCAGATGGTCGAGATGGATCAGCTTCAGCATCTCCATCACCCGCTTTTCAATCTCGGCTTTTGAGAGCTTGGCGATTTTCAGGCCGAAGGCAACATTGTCGAACACATTCATGTTCGGAAACAGCGCATAGGCCTGAAACACCATGCCGATGCGGCGACGATTGGGGCGAAGCCCCGTCACATCATTGCCATCGATGATGATCGATCCGGCAGAGGGTGTCTCGAAGCCTGCCACCATGCGCAGCACCGTGGTCTTGCCGCAGCCCGACGGCCCGAGAAAGGAGACGAACTCGCCCTTGCCGATGGACAGGTTGAAGTCCTTGACCACCGTATTCGTGCCAAAGCTCTTGCTGACGGCGTCGATACGCAGGAAACTCATGGGGTGGCACTCCTTGAAGACGGTTGGGTAAAGCGCGGCAGCCAGCGCTGCCCCGGCTTTCTGCTGCCGAAGAGCTGCATCAGCGCCATGCAGACCCAGGTGAGGCCGAAGGACAGAATGGCAATGGCGGCTGGCTCATAGGCGCGGTCCTGGCCGAGCTGAACCATGAAGGGGCCGAAGGCCGGACGGTTCAACAGGCTGGCCAGCACGAATTCACCCAGCGAGATGGAAAAGGTCAGGAACGCGCCGGACATGATGGCCGAGCGCACATTGGGAAAGATCACCTGCGCCACGGTGCGCAGTCTTGACGCGCCAAGGCTTTCGGCGGCCTCGGTGAGTGTGGCGATATCGATCACGGCCATGCCGTTATCGACGGCGCGATACATATAGGGCAGCGACAGAACCACGTAACCGATCACCAGCAGTGTGTTGGTGCCCTGTTCGGAAATCGTCATCGGCAGCCAGGAATCGGAACCGAACAGCCGGATATAACCGAACACCAGCACCACGGGCGGAATGATCAGCGGCATCAGGCTGATGAATTCAACGATGGGGCGGATTTTCGGCAGTCTCAGCCGCACCCAATAGGCGGTCGGCACCACGACCAGCGCGCCGACGATGATCGCCATCAGTGACACGACAGCCGAATAGCTCAAGGTGGCGAGGAACTGGTCGTTGGAAAACACCGATTGATAGGCGGCAAAGCTCCACTTTCCACGGATCATCTGTAGCGAGAACTGGAAGGTGGCGTAAAGCGGCACCAGAAAATAGCTGGCGGCAATCAATGCAATCAGCGCGGAAACGAAGGGGAACTGTTTTTTCATTTCTGCCACCGTTCCGCCCGGCTGCGCAGGATGAGATAGAGCGTGTTGCTGGCACCCATGATCACCACCATGCCGACGGCCAGCGCATAGCCGAGATTGGGATTATAGAGCACATTGCCCTGGATCTGCTGGTAAAGCACGATCGGTACCACGCCATAGCTGGAGCCGGTCAGTGCATAAACCGTGACCAGCGTGCCGAAAGCATTGGCAAAGAGCAGCAGAAAACAGCCGAGAATGGAGGGTGTGAGCACAGGCAGCGCCACCTTGGTCCAGTATTGCAACCGGCTTGCGCCGAGAATTTCAGCGGCTTCACGCCATTCATGCTTCATCCCGTCCAGCGCCGGGGTGATGATCAGCACCATCAGCGGCAGCTGGAAATAAAGATAGGTGATCGCCAGACCCCAGAAGGAATAGAGGCTGAAGCCCGTCGCATAAAGATTGATGCCGAAGACATCGCGCAACAAGACCGTGACAAGACCGAGGCGCCCAATGGTGGCAATGAAGGCGAAGGCGAGTGGCACACCGGCAAAATTCGAGGCAACGCCGGAAAAGGTGGTAAAGGCATTGCGGACCCAGCGCGGCAGGCCGCCCAGCACCACGGCATAGCCGACCAGCAATCCGCTCACGGCCCCAAGGGCGGCAGCAACAAAGCTCAGCCGCAGCGACAACGAATAGGCCGCGAGAATGGTGGGTGAGGTTAGCGCGATGAAATTGGCAAAGGTGAAGGCGCCTTCACGGTTCTGAAAGGCCCCTTCGACAAGGTAGAGAACCGGCGCGATCAGGAAGAGGATGGCAAAGAGGAAAAAGGGCACGACGCCCAGCCAGTCCCAATTGATCCTGCTGCCCTGCCTTGAAACAGGTTTCATCGATGCGGATTGCGGCGGATCGGCGGACATGGTTTCGGTTGCGGTCATGCAAACATCCTGAATTTTGAGGCTCTGCGATCTGGCTATCGACACAGTGTCATGTGCGGCAGACCATTCGCATCACCAAAAAGCAAAAAGGATGCCGGTTTTCACCGGCATCCTGATTGTCAAAAGGCTTACTGGCCCATTTCCTTGGCCCAGTCGGCAGCCACGACGGCCTTGGCCTCAGACTGTTCGGCAAGGGTCGGGAACACGGCCTTTGCATAGCTTTCCGGCGACGGCATCTTGGCGAGCAGCGCCTGCGGCACGGCCTTGTGTGCAGCCAGATCGTTGAAGCGGATCGGGTGGCAATAGCCAGCCAGCCAGCCGAGCTGACCTTCGTCGGAATAGAGATATTCCATCCACAGCTTGGCGGCATTCGGATGCGGTGCGTAAGCGGAAATGGCCTGAACGTAAACACCGGCGATGACGGCGTCCGACGGTACCACGACATCCATCGGCGGGTTGCCATTCAGCTTGTCGCGCATGGCCAGAACATTATAGTCCCAGTCGAACAGGATCGGCGTGGTGCCCTGAGCCATGTTCTGAGCGTTGCCGTTGACCGGCACGAGATTGCCGCTGGCCTTCAATGCCTTCATATAGGCGATACCGGCCTTGGCGGCGTCTGCACCCTTCTTGCCGTCGGTCTTGGCGGCGCCTGCGGCGTAAACCGTCATCATCGAGCTGTTGCCCGTGCGCGGATCGCCCGGCATGGCGACGGAATTGGCATATTCCTTCTTGGTCAGGTCGGCGAAGCTCTTCGGCACATCCTTGATGATGTCCTTGTTCACGCCAATGGCGAGAACGCCGTAATAGTCGCCATACCAGTAACCGTCAGCGTCCTTGGCCGTTGCGGGAATGCTGTCCCAGGTGGAGACCTTGTAAGGCTGGATCAGGCCGTCTTTCTTGGCTGACGGGCCGAAGGAAAGACCAACATCGATCACGTCGGGAGCCTGCGGGCCCTTGTTGCCCTTGTTGGCCTTGATCGCTTCGATTTCATCGCCCGAACCGGCATTGGGGTTCAGTTCGTTGACCTTGATATCCGGATATTTTTTCTTGAAGCCGGCAATAACCTCACCGTAGCCGCACCAGTCGTGGGGAAGGGCGATGGTGGTCAGCATGCCTTCCTTCTTGGCGGCAGCGACCAGCTCGGCGCTCGGGCCTGCGGCGGCGGCAAGACTGGTGGAGGCGAAGACCATGGCGGTCGAAAGCGAAAGCAGGTGGCGCAAACGGATGTTCACTGGTTGTCTCCCTTATGGTGAGCGTAAAGCCGAGGCTTCAATAGGAGCCGCACATGATAGTTATGTGACGGTTAGGCAAAGATGGACACACAAAAATATTATCCAGCTGGATAGATGAAGATCGGCAGGAGACGTTCAGGTCTTCGATGCACAAAACCAGTGTCTGTTTGCTGATGGTGCGAATGCCAGCCCGCATCGTCTGATTGTTCCCCTGTCCGGTCTTCGCCGGTTTGTCATAAATAAGACGCCCGATGTGGAACAAGTCAACCATCCGTTTTCACATATCTTTGGATTGCCCGGTGAAGTACCTGCTGACGGGGGGATCGAACCTGACCGCCTTTCGGTCTTTGTCTGCTCGCCTCGCCATCGAAAGCATCTGGAGCCGGACGGCTGGGCATGCTGTGAATGCGCCATATCCTGTTGACAAGCGCGTCTAATGGTTGAAAATTTGCTCCGCTGCGCATGGCAAAATCCGTTGCAGCTTGCCATCAGCCAGTTTTGCGTCGTTTTATGGCGCTGGCGGGATAGTGTTGTTTTTTGAATTTTGCAAAACCAAGGCGTGCATTTCGTCCGGTCAAGGATCATGACCTGACGGCCCGAATGACGGGTCAGAGAAAAGATCCCCGGGAGTGTCGGAAGTCTGCAAGCTGTCAGGTTCAAACAGAACCGGGCGGCGTTCTGTTCTGTCGTCACGGCAACAGCCGATGTCGGCAGACAGGTATCTGATCAGACAAATATCTGACCGGCTGAGACACTCCGGCACAAGGGGAACTTCATGAGCGATTACACGGAGAGTGACAAGGCGCAGGATATCCATATCCTGCATTCCATGGGCTATGCGCAGGAACTGGAGCGGCGCATGAGCTCCTTTTCCAATTTTGCCATTTCCTTTTCGATCATCTGCATTCTGTCCGGGGGGATCAATTCGCTGGCTCAGGCGACCGCGGGGGCGGGCGGGGCTGCCATCGGCATTGGCTGGCCGCTCGGCTGCGTCATTTCCGGCGTCTTTGCCCTTGGCATGGCCCAGATCGCCTCGGCCTATCCCACGGCGGGCGGGCTTTATCATTGGGGGTCCATCCTCGGCAACCGCTTCACCGGCTGGTTGACCGCATGGTTCAACCTGATCGGGCTCGTCACAGTTCTGGGGGCCATCAATGTCGGCACCTGGGGCTTTTTCTCCGGTTCGCTTGCCGGCTGGTTCGGCATCAATGTCGATACGACCACGGCTCAGGGCTTTGCCAACCAGATCATCTTCGTTGCCGTCATCACCGGGCTGCAGGCGCTGATCAATCACCTCGGTATCAAGCTGACGGCAAAGCTGACCGATCTCTCCGGCTATCTGATTTTCATCACCGCCATCGCGCTGACGGTGGTTTGCCTGATCGGCGTCAAATCCTGGGACATCAGCCGTATCTGGACCTTCACCAATTATTCCGGCCTGCCGGCAGGCGATGCTGCGGTCTGGCCGAAAACCGGGGATATGTGGTATATTTTCGCGCTCAGCCTGTTGCTGCCCATCTATACCATCACCGGCTACGACGCCTCCGCTCACACATCGGAAGAAACGGTGAAAGCCTCCGAATCCGTGCCGAAAGGCATGGTCTCCTCGGTCTGGTGGGCCTCGCTCTTCGGTTATATCATGCTGCTCGCCTTTCTTCTGGCGATACCCGACATGCATGAGGCGGCCAATCAGGGCTGGAACGTGTTTTTCTGGACGCTGAACAGCATCACGAATCCCATCATCGCCAATCTTCTCTATCTGGCGATTTTCATCGCCCAGTTTATCTGCGGTCTGGCGACGGTGACCTCGGTGTCACGCATGATGTATGCTTTCGCGCGTGATGGCGGTCTGCCCTTTTCCAAAGCGCTGGCCAGCGTCAGCCCGCGGTATCGTACGCCCTCGATTGCCATCTGGATCGGGGCGATCCTGTCGGTGCTGTTCGTCTGGGGGGCTTCACTCGTGACCATCGGCGGATCGTCGGCCTATACGATTGTCGTCTCCTGCACGGTCATTTTCCTGTTCCTGTCCTTCATCATTCCGATTGCCCTGGGCATGAAGGCGATCGGCACGGCCAAATGGCCGACAATGGGACCGTGGAACATGGGCATCGGTTTGTACAAGCTGGTAGGGCTGCTGGCACTGGTCGCCATGGCGGCGATCTTCGTCATCGGCGTACAGCCGCCGAACCAGTGGGCGCTTTATATCACCGTCGGTTTTATCGTGCTGACGGCGGTGATCTGGTTGCTGTTCGAGCAGCGCCGCTTCAAGGGCCCGCCGATCGGCGAAGAAGTTGCCCGCCGTCAGGCCGAGATTGCCGCAGCAGAAAAGGCGCTTGGTGAGGTCTGACGACACAGGCATCCGAACGTAAAACCGGGGCAGGGCGGTTCGCCATCCTGCTCCTCTTTGCTGAAATCGAATATTGTTCCTGTTTTATTAGCAGTTGATTAGACTGCGACGGCTATACTCCATCCAGGGAGATGGAGGAGAAGGATGTTAACAGGTGTTGCTCTCAACGCCTTGGCTCACATGGCTTCCTCCGGGCTTCCTGGAATCCGCGAGAATCCGATGACGTGATGCGGTGGCAATGTTCCCCGCTCATGAAGGAGAAGGATGTACGGCCATGAAAACCAATGCAACATGGACCTATCCGACTGAAATCCGCATCGGTCGCGGACGGATTGAGGAACTGGGCGCGGTCTGCCGACAACTCGGCATGACCAGACCGCTCATGGTGACCAACAAGGGGCTGGCCTCGATGGCGATTACCCGCGGCGCCCGTCTCGCCTTGAAAGAGGCAGGTCTCGACCACGCGCTGTTCAGCGAGATCGATTCCAACCCGAGCGACCGCAATCTGGAGGCCGCCCTTCTCCTTTGCCGTCAGGGTGGCCACGATGGCGTGGTAGCCTTTGGTGGCGGCTCGGCCATGGATATCGGTAAATGCCTTGCGGTTATGGCCGGTCAGGCCCGCTCGCTGTGGTCTTATGTCGATAGTCCCGAAGGACTGAAAGCGGCGGATGAACGGGTTATCCTGCCGCTGGTGGCGGTGCCGACCACGGCCGGCACCGGAGCGGAGGTGGGCGCGGCCAGCGTCATCACCAATACGGCAACCGAGATGCGCACCTACGTTTCCCATCCGCGGATGATGCCGGATGTGGTAATCTGCGATCCGGAACTGACGGTCGGGATGCCGAAAACCATCACTGCCGGAACCGGCATGGACGCTTTTTCCCATTGTCTGGAGGCCTATTGCGCCCGGACCTATCATCCCATGGCGCAGGGCATTGCTGTCGAGGGAATGCGGTTGGTCAAGGATTTCCTGCCGAAGGCCTATACCGATCCGGTCGATCTCGAAGCGCGGCTGAACATGATGTCGGCCTCGATCATGGGGGCGATTGCCCGGCAGAAAGGGCTGGGCGCCATTCACGCCCTGTCCAATGCCATTGGCGTTTTTCACCCCATACATCACGGAACGGCCAATGCGGTGCTCATGCCCATGGTCGTTGCCTTCAACCGCAAGGCCATCGAGCACAAGATCGAGCGTCTGGCCGGATATCTGGAAATTCCCGGTGGTTTCGACGGGTTCTATCAGTTTCTGCTGGATTTTCGTACAAGCCTCGCCATCCCGCGTGATCTGAGTGAACTGGGCCTTGTCGGTGACGACATCGACCGGCTGACGCCAATCATCCTGCGTGATCAGAATGCAGCAAACAATCCGGTGCGGTTGACGGAGGAATCGGTGATCGAACTTCTGACGGGGTGTTATTGAGCCATGACGAGAAGGGGAATGTTTTTTGTTATTTTCTAAAATATGAATGGAATTACACGCTATTGGTGATTTATTAACCAATTTCAGTAACTCTTCATAAACCGGCACGATGATCCGGTGCCAGACAGAGCAATGAGTGGCTCATACGCGCAGAGGACTATCATGCCCGTCATCTCATTTGCCAATGCCAAGGGTGGCGCCGGAAAAACCACGGCTGCCCTCATTTTGTCCACCGAACTTGCCCATCAGGGCTATCGCGTCGTTATTATCGATGCCGATCCGCAGCGCTGGATCAGCCAATGGGCGGAGCTTTCCGGACCGCAGCCGAATATCGAGGTGATTTCCGAAGTGTCGGTGGGCTCGTTGCAGGGCCATATCCGCGAAGGCCGTCGTTCAAGCGATTATGTGATCATCGATCTGGCCGGTGCGCGCGATGCGCTGGTCACCATGGCCATCGGCCTGTCCGATCATGTGATGATCCCGGTGCAGGGCTGTGCCATGGATGCGAAGGGGGCTGCCCAGATCCTCGATCTGATCGAGCAGATGCGCATTGCCGGCAATCTCGTCATTCCTCATTCCGTGGTTTTGACCCGGGTTGTCTCCATGGTGACGACGCGGGCGCTTCTGGCGATCAAGGGGCTGTTGATGGCGCGCGGCGTCAATGTGATCACGACACCGATCGTTGAGCGCAGCGCCTTTCGTGATATTTTCGAGACCGGCGGCACGCTTTATTCCATGGACCCGCAACGGGTCAGCAATCTGGACAAGGCCCGCGACAATTCCCGCTTTTTCGCCGAGGAAATCATGCGGATTCTTCCGGTCAAAGTGGTGCGCTCCGCCAGCTCGAAATTCATGCGGCTGATTACGGCAGCCTGAGGCCTGACACTTCAGCTTTCTGATGTCGGCTTTGGCCTGTCGGGTGGGTCTGCCCCGGTTTGCGCCTGCTGGATAATGCTTAAATCGCAATCGATTTAGAGCATTGTCCCGAGAGAAGTGCATAGCGGTTTTCCGTCCGTAAATGCGTCAAAACAGAGAATTGGAGCAGTCTACAGGGCCGTGCGCCATATATGCGCACGGCCCTGTAGACTGCGTGAGGGGCAGACATTTTCCCGGCCAAAGGCAGTTTTTCCGATCTTGTATCAATCTGCACCGCTTCCGTGCCACATACTGGTGAAGTTTTGAGACTACTATCGAATTGGGCAGGTTGGCAGGTTTTAAACACGTATTTTATCGGACACGGGCTGCCATCTGTGTCATGCCAAGGACAGGCTGAACGCAGCTCTTTTGTTTCGTCGGTAACGCTGAGGCCATGCGTGCAATGGGCGTTCTGTCCAGCGTCACAAAGGACGTGTGTATGAGCGTTTCAGCTTTGCCGTGAGCCGGCAACATATGACTGAAACAGGCTTCCTGTTTATAAATATCTGTTTTTAAATGAGAATTTAAGTAATATGTTCTATGAGAGAGCCATTTCATGCAGATTGTCATTTTTACGATTGGCACGGAAGGGGATGTGCGTCCTCTTGTTTCTCTGGGCTGCGGTCTGAAACAGGCCGGTCATCAGGTCCGTATTGCGTCCGATCCCGGTTGTGCCGGTCTCATTGAACAGGCCGGTCTGGAGTTTGCCCCGCTTTCGGGGGATTTTATCGGTTGGATGCGGGCTGACCAAGCTCTGCAAAAGCAGGGTCTGGCGGTGTTTTCCATGGTCCGGGCCTTTCAGCAGCGGCTGCGAGATCTGGCGCAAACTTGGCCCGAGCAGGGGCGGCGCGCGGCGGAAGGTGCCGATCTTCTGATCGGCAATGGCATGGTGTTTCTGCTGGCAGAGGCGCTGGCGGAGACCCTGGGACTGCCGGTGGTTGAAACGCAGGTCGTGCCAACTCTTCCCTCACACAATCCGCCACTGATGCCCATGCCGACATGGATGTATGGTTTACCGCCTGCCGCCAATTATCTTCTCGGTCATATGGTGCGCCGCATGGTCTGGCATGTGTTTCGCCCGGCTTATAATGACGTCGTGCGGCCCACGCTCGGTCTTGCGCCTTATTCCCGGCGCGGGCCGAATTCTGCAACAAGCCCGCATCTGAAACTTTTCGGCTATAGTCCCACTCTGGTCGAGCCGGGTCGCAACTGGCCGAAGACGGTGCATGTGACAGGCCCATGGACATTGGAGGAGGCTGAAAGCTGGCAGCCGCCGGTAAGGTTGCAGCGGTTTCTCGAGGCCGGGCCGCCTCCGGTCTATGTCGGTTTCGGCAGCATGTTCAATCACGATGCTGAAGCCTTTACCGCCACGGTCATCAAAGCGGTGAGGCAGGCCGGAAAAAGGCTGGTTCTGGCCCGTGGCTGGGGCGGACTTGCCGCCGATTTTGCCGATGACGATCAGGTTATTGCCATCGAGCGCGCCCCGCATGACTGGCTGTTCCCCCGCATGGCGCTGGCCGTTCATCATGGCGGTGCCGGCACCACAATCGCCGCCTGCCGGGCGGCCATTCCCTCTGTGGTGCTGCCGGTCTTCGGCGATCAGCTGTTCTGGGCGCTGCGGCTGCAAAAGCTGGGGGTGGCGCCATCTCCAATTGCCCGCGAAACACTGACCTCCGACATGTTGTCTGCGGCAATCCGCATGGCCGACAGTTTGCCCATGCGCCAGCGGGCCGAGCAGTTGGGCAAAACCTTGAACGCGGAACGCGGTGTTGAAACGGCGATTGCGATCCTGGAGCGGGCCGGTCTGCTGAGCAGTGCCTATCGAAGGGCAGGGTGATCTCTGCCCTTCGATCTGAAGTGTGTCGCAGACTTACCCGACAAATTCCACCGTCACGCCCGGCGAAACCATTTTTGCCAGGGCGGTTGCATCCCAGTTGGTCAGGCGCACGCAGCCATGGCTCTGGGTTCTGCCGATCAGAGAGGGTTCCGGCGTACCATGAATGCCGTAGGTTGGCTTCGATAGGGCAATCCAGACGCTACCAACCGGCCCGTTCGGACCCGGCGGAATCAGCAGAACCTTGTCATTGCTGCCCTGTTTGAAGTTGATCTTCGGATTGTAGGTATAGGTCGGATTGAAGGCGACGCGCACCACCGACACCGTGCCGGAGGGCGAGGGCGTATCCTGCGAGCCGATGCTGGCCGGATAGGCGGCAATCAACTGACCATCCGCGCCATAGGCGAAAACCTGCTTGCGGCTCTTGTCGGCAATGATCTTCACGACCTTGCCGGAGGGGCTGGTACCCAGATTGACCACCTTGATCGTCGTGCCGGGCACGGAAAAATCGACGCCGGGATTGAGCGCCTTCAGATAGCCCTCATCCATGTGGAATTTTTCCGCCAGCATTTCCGCAACAGACGTATAGCCCAGATAGGGCATGGCGGCTTTCTTGCTGTAATCCTCCGGGATCGAAGCGACATAGGGGCCTGCGGCATCGGCTGCGGTGATGGTATAGGTGGTGAAGGCCAGACCGCCATCGCGTTGCAGATGGTCCATGATGGCATTGGTGTCTTTGGGATCAAGCGTCTCGCCGCTCTTCTGTTCCCAGGCTTGCAGGGCTTTTTCCAGATTCTGACCCATGCGCCCGTCGATGGCGCCCGGAGAAAATCCCTCGCGTGACAAAAACACCTGGAGCGCGGTGATGGCAGGCGTTGCCTTGCTGCTGACCGTGGCCGGATTGGCGACTTGCGGCGGCAGGCCGGTTCTGTCGCCCTGCATCGGTCCCTGATCGGGAATGGTGGAGGGGCTGTCCGGGGCATAGGACGGATCGGCGCTGTCGCCATCGGGCGGCATGTCGTCGGGTATGCCCGCCGTTTGCGTATCGCTGCGGTCCCAGCCGCCGCCAGAGGGGGCGGGCGGATAGTAATCCGGTCCGTAGTTGGGGCCGTTGTCATAGCCGCCTGAGCCATAGCCGCGACCGTAAACCTCGTTGGCCGGCATTTCGGTTGCCACGAGATTGCCATAGCGGTCGACCAGGATTTTATGGCCCATACGATCGCGCATCACGGTGACGGAGCCACGCTCGGGCACATAATTCAACACTTCACCCGAAGGGGTGATCAGCACGGTGGCCTGATCGGGCACATCTCTTTGCCGCTGGAACGGGTCCCAGGCCTTTGCGGGTGCGCCCATGAGGGAGGTGAGGGCGAGAATGACAAGTCCGGTTTTCCAAAAGGGCTGCACGGGCGGATTTTCCGATGAAATGACGGGCAAGAAAAGCGGGAAGAATCCTGGATGAACCGATCCCCGCAAAGCCGCACAAACACGCAAATTTTGTCGCCAATATGGAAGGTGCAGCCGATTTAATCTTCTGTTAATGCATTGCGCACACAGGGTGAGATCCGCAGGGGGAAGAGGTGACCATGGAACTGCAGAACGATCAGGGTTTGAGACTTGTGCTCGACCCGTCCTCGATGCTGGATCTGCGCGGTGTGTTCGTCGATGGTGTCGATCTTTCGCCGCATCGGGCTATTCCCGATGACGGTGACCGGCGTATCGATCATTCGCTGGAAGGCTTCCTCTTCACCTGCGGGCCGGATCACATCCGCCATCCCGCTCCCATCCCCGGAGGTCATGGCGCGCGCTATCCCTTGCATGGCTCTTTTTCCGGCCATGCGGCAAAGGTCATCTCCTCAAGCCCGGATGAATGCAGTGCCGTGATCGATGTGCGTCATGCCGATGGCGGTCTTTCCCGGCTGGAGCGCCGCTGGTCGCTGGATCGTCAGGGTGTCGTCAGGCTTTGCGACCGGCTGATCAATTGCGGCGAGGACGCCTTTCCAGCCTTTTACATGTATCACATGAATATTGCCGCCCGGCTGTTCGACGATCACGTCCAGCTTGAAGGAGCCATGCTGGATAAGGGCGGTTTTGGCTGGCGATTCGGTGCCGAACCGGGCGGGGTCTTCTGCGTGCCCGCCGGACCGGAGGAGGATGGCTTTGCCAGCATCCGGCTGGGTCCGATTGCGGCGATCGGCGGCAAGACGCTGCTGGTGCGGTTCGATACCGCGACCTTGCCCCATCTGCAGATCTGGCGCAATCAGAAGGCGCCAGCCGATGTGCTCGGCATCGAGCCGGTCTCGCATCGCTGGGTGGATCGCCCGGATCTTGAGGCTGCGGGCGAGTTTCTGCCGCTGCAACCGGGCGAAGCGCGCGAGTTTTCACTGTCCTTTGCGTTTTTATAAGCGTCAGCCTGCGATTGACGACCGGCCCCATGCGTCGTAAGTCTGCGGCCTGATTTTTGAGTGGCTGGCCTTGCGGGTCGGCCATGCTGTCGAGGAGGTTGCCGATGGATATCAGACAGATCAATGAGGACTATTCCGTCAGCGGTCAGATCGAACTGGCCGATCTCGATCAGATCAAGGCCATGGGATTCAGGTCCATCGTCTGCCACCGGCCGGATGGTGAAGAGCCCGGTCAGCCCGCTTTTGCCGAAATTGCCGCCCGCGCTGGCGAACTGGGCTTGAGCATCCGTCACATTCCCGTGGGCCGCATGGGTGTCACGCCCGATGCCGTGGCGGCGATGGTCGATGCGCTGGACGATCTCGAGCGTCCCATGCTCGGCTATTGCCGTTCGGGTGCGCGCTCCACCGCCACGTATGAGCACAGCCTGCGGCAGCGCTGAGCCGTTTTATTGTCTGGCCGGTTTTTGTCCGGCCTTTCTATCAAGCAGGAGAGTTGCATGACCATCAAGCGTATCGAACCCGGCAAGCGCATGAGCGGCGCCGTCATTCATGGCAATACGGTTTATCTGTCCGGTCAGGTCGGTGAAGGCACAAGCGTGACCGAGCAGTCGAAATCGGCGCTGGCCGAAGTGGATCGCCTGCTGGCGCTGGCCGGTTCTGACAAGTCGAAGATCCTGCAGACGATCATCTATCTGTCGGACATGTCCAGCTTTGGCGAAATGAATGCCGTCTGGGAAGCCTGGATCGATCCGGCCAACCCGCCGGCCCGCGCCACGAGCGAAGCCGCGCTGGCCACGCCGGATTACAAGGTCGAGTTCATCGTGACAGCGGCGATCTGATCTCTGCTCGAATTGTTGGATCGGCGCCGGTTTGAGCGATCAGACCGGCGCTTTGCTTTTGCGGGCCGTCAAAGCGCGTGTTTTTCATTCAGCCGGTCGCGCAGCGCGATCAGATCATCGCGCAGGGCCGCGATTTCGACCATGCTACAGCCGGTGGCGTTGCCGATGGCCATCAGCACATCCACCGCCTTTTCCTTGAGGGCCGCCCCCGTTTGCGTCAGTGAAACAGTCACCTGACGCTCATCCTTGCCGTCGCGCTGGCGCCGCACATAGCCGTTCTGTTCCAGCCGCTTGATCAGCGGTGACAGGGTGCCTGAATCAAGCCCCAGCCGCGCGCCGAGTGCCTTCACCGTCAGGTGGTCGGTTTCCCACAGCGTCATCAACGTCAGATATTGCGGATAGGTGAGGCCCAGTGGCTCCAGCAGCGGCTTGTAGGTGCGCGTCAGTGCCAGCGATGCGCCGTAAAGGGCAAAGCAGAGCTGTCTGTCGAGCAGCAATTCCTGTTTCAGTTCATCCCGGTCCTGCGCTGTCATCGGCCTGTCTCATTGGCTGTGCTTGATGGCTTGTGCCCTGGTCCAGAGAGACTGAAATGATCCCTGGATCGACGACAATGCATTATGGCGAAAACACTCAAAAATATAAAGGGCAAAATTCAGTTGCGCGCAATTTATTTATGTGATACCAAAAATCCAGTGCCGGTGCTTCATCACTCCTCTTGTCGAGCATTTCTGTTTTAGTGGCAGATGGGTGACTAGGGGCGGTCGCGCCGGCTGGAAAAGCTGCGGCCATATTGCCGTATCTGGCCCGATCCATGAGATAAAGCTCTAACAACAGGAGAGAACCATGCCTATTCTTTATACGACTGAAGCTTCCGCAACCGGTGGTCGCGCAGGCCGCGCTGTCAGCAGCAATGGCGTTCTCGATGTGACGCTGACCGTGCCGAAGGAATTGGGTGGCGATGGCGCAACCGGCACCAATCCCGAACAGCTTTTTGCTGCCGGCTATTCGGCCTGCTTTCTCGGTGCGCTGAAATATGTCGCCGGCCAGCAGAAGGTGAAGGTGCCGGAAGAGGCCAAGGTCACCGCGAAGGTTGGTATCGGCCCGCGCGAAGATGGTACGGGTTTTGGCATTGAGGTGTCGATCAGCGTCGATCTTCCGGGCGTCGAACGCGCTGTTGCTGAAAAGCTGGTGGCGGATGCGCATATCGTCTGCCCTTACAGCCACGCCATGCGCACGGCAACGGAAGTCTCGGCCAAGCTGGCTTGAACCGTCTCGAGATCAAAAGAACAGGCCGGTTTCACACCGGCCTTTTTTCATGGTCTGTTCGTGATGATGGCTCAGGTCACGGCGCCGCCCGCTGCCGCCAGGATCAGCACAATGCCGAGCAGAATGCGGTAGATGACGAAGGGCCAGGTGGAGAAGCGCTCGAGAAAACGCATCAGGCCCCAGATGGCAATGGTGGAGGAAATCGCACCGGCAATCAGGCCGGTTGCCAAAAGCGCCCAGCCATGGCCATCAAGCGACAATTTGTGCAGTTCCCAGATTTCCTTCATCCCGGCGAGGAAAATCGCGGGCAAGCCGAGAAGAAAGGAAATACGGGCTGCCTGTTCACGCTTGAAGCCCAAAGCCAGCGCCGCCGTGATGGTGGCGCCGGAGCGGGACACGCCGGGAACAAGTGCGCCAACCTGCGCAATGCCGATCAGAAGCAGATCCATCGGGCTGACGCTTGGCATATCGCGCTTGTGACGGGCCATGAGTTCCGTAGCCGCCAGAAGTCCGCCCATGACGATACAGGCAATCCCCACCGCCCAGATGCTGCGCAGCGGCGACCCGCAACTGTTCAGGCTATGGGCGAGCGCCAACCCTGCAATTCCGATCGGAATGGTCGCGACCATGATCCAGAACACCAGCTGAAAGCTGAAATTGTTGAAATCCCGCCTGACCAGTGCCGATATCGATCCCTTCGCCAGGCCGAAAATATCCTTGCGGAAATAGCTGACCACCCCGGCCAGCGCTGCCAACTGCATGGCGGCGGAAAAGGCCGCACCCGGATCTGGCCAGCCGAGAAAGGCCGGAACCACCCGCATATGTGCCGAGGAGGACACCGGCACCAGCTCGGTTATACCCTGGACAATGCCCAGAAAGGCTGTCTGAAAAAAAGTCAGATCGACAAACCCGGTTGCCGATCCCACCACACACGCATCCGCCATTCATCACCTCACGCGTTTTTCAGCTCTCTCACAAGCATGGTCTCATGTGTTTGTCTACGGCATAGGCGGTTGCAAATCATACAATCATGCCGGAACGAAGGCCAAGGCACGATCTCTCAGGCATGTCCCTGATCGCTGCGGCATGCGCTGCTGCATTATCCCCGGCGGTACCTGTTTTTGACCTTAAAGTTTGTCAGGGAAAAGTGGAATTCGATTTCCCCGAAAAGACAAACGAAATCAATAAAATCCTCTGTGTTCACGCAATTTTAGACGCAAAACCGTGTGCTATGACGGCGGCTTTAGCCGAGTTTTGATCGCTGCAAAAACAAAAGACGGTCGCTGGCAAGCAAGAATGAAGAGGAGGTGTCTGTGTACTCGCCAGGCCACATAAAGGATGGGCATAAGACACGCATGACGGCAGAGATTGCGGATATGCAAGGAGATAGCAAGAACTACGGTAGTTTTATCAGATGACTTAGGCGATGGCGTATGTGTAACATGCGGAAATGTTGATAATATAAATTATTAATCAATATCAATTTTAATAAGAACAAACTTATGTTGTTCGCCTAATTTTGCCTAAGGAGAGTTTTCATGACCCTGTCGCTCGGTCGCATGCTGACCGGATTGTTTCTTGCTGTCTTGCTGGTAATGGCCGCTCAGGGGGTTTATGCCATTGTCAGTCTGAACGGAATTTCCGAGGGCACGGAAACCTTTCTGAAAAAGCGTGTTCCAGCCCTTGTGGCACTTGGCCAGCTGAACAGCGATCTCGGTGATGTACGCGTTGCCCAGGGCGCCTATCTGAGCGCATCGGATGCCAGCCTGAAGGCAAAGCGGTTGCAGGATCTGGACAAGGCCGTCGCCAGTGTCGTCGATCAAACGCGTGCCTATGCCCCTTTCATCGTTGACAAGGAAGATCAGGATTACTTCGACAGTTTCAAAAAGGGCTGGGATAGCTATCTTGCTCATTGGCAGCAGATCAAGGCTGCCAGCGATGCAGGCGATGCATCGCAGGCAAGAGCCCTTTTCTATGGCGACACGCTGGATATCTATAACAAAACTGGCGATATCATTCAGGCGGCCATGGATGACCTGCAGACAAATGTCAATGAAGAGGGCAGCATCAATCTTCGCGGCGTGCACGATACCACCAGCACGACGCAGATTGCACTTGGGCTTGCCGTTGTTCTCGTTCTGGCATCAATTGTCATCAGTCGGCGGCGGATGATCGTGCCGATTGCTCAGATGACCTCCCAGATGAAAATTCTTTCCGGTGGCGATACGTCGCATGATGTGCCGTTCCGTGCGCGTCGTGATGAAATTGGCGCCATGGCCGCAGCGCTACAGATCTTCAAGGATGGCATTTTGCGCAACCGGGCACTGGAAGCCGAAGCGATTACGCAGAGGGAGCGGGCCGAGGCCGAAAAAATCCGACTGCAGAAAGAGGCAGATGAGGCTGCCCAGCGCAAGCTGCAGGAGGCGACCGCAGGTCTTGCAGCCGGTCTGCAGAGGCTTGCAGCAGGTGACCTGAGCTTCCAGCTTACGGAAGCCTTCGCCCCGGAATTCGAGGCTCTGCGCCGCGATCTGAATACCGCTATCGGCCAGCTTGGGGCAACCATTGCCACGGTATCGGAATCGGCGGTGGCCATTGGTGCCGGATCACGCGAGGTCAGCGACAGTGCCAATGATCTGTCGCGTCGTACGGAGCAACAGGCTGCCTCGCTGGAGCAGACGGCTGCGGCTCTTGACGAGATCACTGCCAATGTCTCCAATTCCACCAAGCGGGTGGCGGAAGCGCGCGATGTCGCCAAGCAGGCCAATGACGGCGCGGTGCAATCCGGCATCGTCGTGGCGGAAGCCATCAGCGCCATGCAGCGGATCGAACAATCCTCCAGCCAGATTTCCAACATCATCTCGGTCATTGACGAGATCGCCTTCCAGACCAATCTTCTGGCGTTGAATGCGGGTGTTGAGGCCGCCCGCGCCGGTGAAGCCGGACGAGGGTTTGCTGTTGTGGCCACAGAGGTGCGGGAACTGGCACAGCGGTCGGCGCGGGCTGCCCGTGAAATCAAGGAGTTGATCAACAATTCTGTTCAGGAAGTGGAAAGCGGTGTGCGCAAGGTTGAGCAGACCGGTTCGGTGTTGAAATCGATCGAACATCATGTGACAACCATCAACAATCTGATGGAGGCTATCACCACGGCGTCGCGTGAACAGTCTGTCGGGCTTTCCGAGGTCAATACTGCTGTCAATCAAATGGATCAGGTGACCCAGCAGAACGCTGCGATGGTCGAGGAAGCCAATGCCGCCAGTGCCAATCTTGCACAGGAAAGCCAGCGGCTGCAATCCTTGGTAGGTGGCTTCAAGGTTCAGGCCGGCGATAGACGCGGGCAAGCGCTGCAGAGGGCAGCGTGATTTTCTGGAACCGTTAGAGTATTTCCATGAAACAGTGAAATTCTCTAGGTGCCGCGCCTCTGCCCCGGTTATCTGGACAGAGGCTGCGGCACCTCTTGTTTTTGCCACGGGAGTCGATTACGTTGACGTGCACGTCAATATTGCTGCAAGGAGTTTTTCATGAGTGAACTTGTAACCCGCATTGCCGACAATGTCGGGATTACGCCGGATCAGGCGGAAAAGGCGCTTGGCATGATGCTGACCTTTCTTGAAAAGGAAGGCGATGAGGCTGCCGTCAGCCGCATGATCGCTGCCATGCCCGGCGCGCCTGAACTTTTGGCGCAAGGCAAGAGCGGCGCCAAGGGAGGTGGCCTTCTCGGAGGGCTGATGAGCGCCATGGGTGGCGGTATCATGGCACTTGGCCAACAATTGATGAGCCTTGGTCTCGGCATGGGCGAAATCAGTGCGCTTGCCAAGGAAACCATGGCGGTTGCCCGCGAGCATGCAGGAAATGACGTGGTCGATGAGGTGGTTGCATCTGTTCCAGGTCTGGGCCAGTTCGTCTGAACCTTTGCAGCGATTGGGGCAGCAGGCCCATTTGTAGTACCGGGCGGCTTGCCCGTCGTTCTGTCGCCCCCTTTCAGAATAGGTACCAGAGAGCAATTTCAGCAAAGTATCATACGGTTTTGCCTCTGGAATTGCGTAAAAACGAAGAGTTAGAGCGTTTCCGTGTTTCCGTAAAACACCGAAACGCTCTCATAATCCCTTTCATGCCTTGGATAAGAATGCGTCATCACAATCTGGTATTGAAAACCGGATTGAGGATGCCGTGAACCCGGAAGATTTCATCAGGCAGATGAAAACCAAGGCTCTCTCCGACACATGGCCAGGCGATATCTGATCGTTGTTTTATTCTACAACAATCAGAATGATTACGGTTGTAAGACTTCTTTAAAAAGCTGCTGTCACTCTCTGCTTAAAAGTGACAGGGCCTGTTACGTGGCCCAAAATCGGGGCGTGTCATGAGGGTGAAGTTGAAAACCGTTTCAGGGCGATTGATGCTGTCGGCAGGCATTGCGATGGCTACAGCCATTGTATGCTACACGGTTTATAGCGGATGGCGTTCAAGTGTCCGGGTCGATCATGATGTGATGACGCTGGCAACGCAAACTGCCGCCGTGGTTGCAAAGGATGTGGCCGTTGATTTGACCGACGCTGTTTCTGCCGGAAACAGCATGGCAGGGGCTATCTCCGGCCTTATGGGGGGTGGCGTTCTGGAGCGAAAGGATGTCGTCGCCCTTTTGAAGGGTGTTCCTGAGCACTATCCCGATATTTTTGGGTCCTGGATGTGCGAAGTGCCAGATGCACCGCAGGCGCTGAAACTCACAGGTTCAGAAGGGACCAACAAGGTCGGTCTCTTCACCGCCTACTGGACCAAAGGTGATAATGGTGGGCTCGATTTTTCCACCTGGGTTACCAACACCACCGATCAATGGTATGCCGGGCCGCTGTCCAGTGGTAAGAGCATGATCTCTGAACCCTATGTGACCAATATGGGTAAGCTTGTCACATCGGTCAGTGTACCGGTGAAGGTCGGCGACAAGATCGTCGGTCTTGCTGGTGTCGATGTGAAACTGGACGATCTCGCCAGCAAGTTTGAGAGGATACGGCCCTTCAAAACTGGTCGGGTTCTGCTGGTGGCCAGCAATTCCAAATGGCTGGTTGCGCCAGAAAAGGATCTTTTGAGCAAGGTCTATGCCGATCCGGGTGCCGATGCGTTGAAAGCGTCGCTGGCAGATGGTCAGATGCGGGTCGTAACCGGCTTTGCCGATGGCCGTGTCCGGCTCATCTATCCCTTCACCGCCCACGGCATGAACAAGACCTGGGCAGCCATCCTCGACGTTCCGGCAGAAACCTTCACCACCCCGGTTGTGGCTGAAATCCGCTCGACGGCGATTGGCGGTCTTATTCTGCTGCTGGTGTCGCTGGGCGTGATCTATGCCGTGTCGAAATTTCTGGTTCGCCGTCCGCTGGAAGCCTTCGAGGCCAGCGTGCAGCAGATGGCGTCGGGCCGCTATGATCAGCCGGTGTCCGGCACCGACCGT
This sequence comes from Allorhizobium sonneratiae, assembly GCF_023700755.1. Lineage (GTDB taxonomy): Bacteria > Pseudomonadota > Alphaproteobacteria > Rhizobiales > Rhizobiaceae > Allorhizobium > Allorhizobium sonneratiae. The sequence continues at coordinate 37,066 of NZ_JAMKOJ010000011.1, forward strand.
GCCGATGAATTCGGCACACTGGCAAAGGCGATGGAGAGATTTCGCCATGATCTGGCCGAGGGACGGAATGCTCAGGCCGAACAGGAAAAGTTGCGCACGAGCGTCGAAAGCGAACGCGAGCGGCAATCGGCGCTGGAACAGGCCAAGGCTGAAGACCTTCGCCATTTCGTCGTCGAGGTGAAATCCGGTTTCGATGCTTTGGCAACGGGCGATCTCAGCGTGCGGATGACGGCTCCGCTTGCGCCGGAATTCGAACCGATCCGGCAGAATTTCAACGCCTCTGTGGCAGCCCTTGAAGAGACGATCGGCTCTGTCGTTCATGCTGTCCATACGATTCGCTCAGGCCTTGGCGAGATTTCTGCCGCTTCCGACGATCTGGCGCGCCGCACCGAACAGCAGGCCGCCTCCCTGGAGGAGACAATTGCCGCCTTGAACGAAGTGTCCGGCGGCGTCAACGACACGGCGGAAGGCGCAAGCCATGCGCACCGCACCGTGCAAAAGGCCCGTGACGACGCCGAAAAGGGCGGAAGGATTGTCACCGAGGCGATCGAGGCGATGACGGCCATTCAGGGCTCGTCAGAGAAGATCGGCAATATCATCGGGGTCATTGACGAGATCGCCTTCCAGACGAATCTTCTGGCGCTGAATGCCGGTGTTGAAGCAGCCCGTGCAGGCGATGCGGGCAAGGGTTTTGCCGTCGTTGCCCAGGAAGTGCGTGAACTGGCACAACGTTCCGCCCAGGCGGCGCGGGAAATCAAGGCGCTGGTCTCCACCTCCAGCGATCAGGTCAAGACCGGGGTTGATCTGGTCAGCGCCTCGGGCAAATCCTTGAATGACATCGCCGCCTATGTCGTCGACATGAGCACGACCATCGACAATATTGCCAAATCCGCCCGTGAACAGGCCGCAAGCCTCAAGGAAGTCACGGTTGCCGGCAGCCAGATGGATCAGGTCACCCAGCAGAACGCCGCCATGGTCGAAGAAACCTCGGCAGCCGCACTCAGCCTGACGGAAGAAACTGAAATGCTGGCCAATCTCGTCGGCCGTTTCAAGGTGGGGCGTGCTGAAACGTCAATGCCGCGCCGCGCGGCGTGAGCAACGACTCATCAAGGGCAGTTAAAGCGCCGGTCTCTTGCAAAAGACCGGCGCTCTATGCCTCACAGCACTGTAGATAAGGGAGGCATTCCTGTCTTGTTAAAACGGCTGCATATCATGCAAGGATGCAGCCGTGTAAACGTCCTGCGTGAATTGAGTAGCCGGGAGAGCCTGTCTTGCTTGTTGCACAGTTGACCGACATTCACGCCAGCCCGGCCAGTGATAATATCGCACGGTTCGAGGCAGCCCTTGTCTGGCTGAAAAGCCTGCGCCCGGATATCCTTGTCGTCACCGGCGATCTTGTCGATGATGGCTGGGCAGAGGGCTATCGGACAGTGAAAGATCTGCTCGATGCACTCGATCATCCCGTCTTTGTGCTGCCGGGAAATGCCGATGACAAAGGTCTTTTGCAGACGATGATGCCGGAACGGATTAAGACGCGCCCGGATGGAGCCATGCATTTTGTCCATCGGTGTGAGACGGTGCAGATCATCGGTGTGGATGTCTGTGTTGAGGGTCAAGCGTATGGCGATATCACGCCCCATTTGCCATGGCTTGAGGCGACCCTTAACGGGCTTTGCGGTGATTCCGCCTTGATCTTCATGCATCATCCCGTTTTTGCAAGCGGTATCGATGTGCTGGATGAGGCGATGTGCAGGGGGGTGGACGGTTTGCGGGCCATTTTGTCGTCTGCCTCTGTGCCGCCTCTTGCCATCTGCTCCGGTCATGTTCACAGACCGATGGCCAGTGCATTTGCGGGCATTCCCGCCTTTATCTGCGGATCGATCTGCCCGGCAAATCCCTTGTGGCTGCATTCCTCTGTTGTACCTTCAGCACCCGATCCGGCAGCTTTGATGATCCATGATATCTGCAATGGCCGCCTTGTGAGCAGCCATGTGTCGCTTCCCTCCTGACAAGTGTTTTGCCGATCAGGCCGTTCCCCGGATCTCTGACAGGGTCCGTGTCGGCGTGATCGCCTCGGCGTCCAGCCTGATTTCGATGATCGACGGCTTGCCGGAGGCGCGGGCGCGCTCGAAGGCGGCGGCAAAGTCTTGCGTAGCCTCGACCCGTTCGCCGTGGCCGCCATAGGCTTCGGCAAAGGCCTTGAAATCGGGGTTAATGAGATCGGTGCCGCTGACCCGGCCCGGATATTCGCGCTCCTGATGCATGCGGATCGTGCCATAGGTGCCATTGTTGATGAGAAGCACGATGATCGGCCAGCCATAACGGACGGCGGTGATGAATTCCTGCCCGTGCATCATGAAACAGCCGTCACCGGCAAAGCAGATCACCTCGCGCTCCGGAAAAAGCGCCTTGGCGGCGACGGCGGCAGGCAGGCCATAACCCATGGAGCCGGAGGTGGGGGCGGCCTGGGTATTATAGCCCTGAAAGCGATGGAAGCGGTGCAGCCAGGTGGCATAATTGCCTGCACCATTGGTAAAGATCGTGTCCTTTGCAGTATTGGCCTCGATCCAGTTCATGATTGGCCCCATCTGCACCGCGCCCGGCCCGGTTTCCGGCGGCGTCGACCAGTTGAGATAGGCCGTATGCATGGCGGCGGTACGGTTTGTCCAGACCGGCTTGTCTGCCGGTTTCAGACCGCCAAGGGCTGCAACGAAATCCATCGGGCTGGCGGTAATAGCGAGATCGGGGCGATAGACCCGGCCGAGTTCGGAAGGGTCAGGATAGACATGCACCAATTGCTGCTTCGGATAGGGACTGTCGATCAGCGTATAGGAGGAGGACGGCATTTCGGAAAAGCGCCCGCCGATCAGCAGCACAAGGTCGGCCTCCCTGATCTCTTTCGCCAGCGCCGGATTGATGCCGATGCCGACATCCCCGGCATAAGAAGGATGGAGATGGTCAAACAGCATCTGGCGGCGGAAGGAGCAGCCGACGGGTAGTTTCCAGTCATCGGCAAAGCGCTGGAAGGCGCAAACGGCCTCTTCGTCCCAGCGGGTGCCGCCGAGAATGGCGATGGGTCGTTTGGCCGCCTTCAGCCGTTCGCCAAGCTCGGCAATCTGCGACGGGCCGGGATGGGCAGCAACCGGCATATAAGGTTTTGCGACCGGCGCATCGGCCTCTTCCACCAGTATGTCTTCCGGCAGTGTCAGCACGACCGGGCCGGGGCGACCGGAAGTGGCGACGGCAAAGGCGCGGGTGATGAATTCGGGAATGCGCGCCACATCGTCGATTTCGCCGACCCATTTGGCAAATTCAGTGAAGGCGCGGCGATATTCCACCTCCTGAAAGGCTTCGCGCTCGCGCATATTACGGGCAACCTGACCGATGAATAGGATCATCGGCACGGAATCCTGCCGGGCAATGTGCAGGCCGGCCGTGGCATTGGTGGCGCCCGGGCCGCGTGTTACCATGCAGATGCCCGGTTCGCCGGTCAGCCGGCCCCAGCAATCAGCCATCATCGCCGCCCCGCCTTCCTGACGGCAGACCACGGTGTCGATGCCGCTGTCGTAAAGAGCATCGAGAACGGCCAGATAGCTTTCGCCCGGCACGCAGGCCACACGGCTGACGCCATTGGCTTTCAGGGCTTCAACGATCAATTGTCCGCCGGTTCTTTGCATGGGGATGATCCTTGTCGATCGAGTTTAAGGTCAGGGCTGCGGCGTGTCAGGTGCGCTGGAGACGGGACCGGAGGCCCGTTTGCGTTCGCGCCAGATGATATAAAGCCCGGAGGCGATGATGATGGTGATGCCAAGCCATTTCAGCCCGTCCGGCAGGGCGTTGAACACCAGCCAGCTGAACAGCGTGCCGGTGACGATTTCCAGATATTGCAAAGGGGCAAGCAGCGAGGCCGGGGCAGAGCGATAGGCAAAGACGCCCAGCGTGCTGGCCATGGTGGCTGTGACGCCGACGCCGAACAGCCAGAGCATGGCGTTTGTGGTGGGTATGACCGGTGTGAAGCTGCCGGTATGGAAGGTGATGAGCATCAGCAGGCAGGAAAAAAACAGTCCCGCCAGTCCGGTGTTGACCTGCATTACAAAAGCATCCTGTTGCCGTGACAAAAGCCGTGTCAGGATGGCAAAGACGGCAATGGCAAAGGCGGAGACCACCGGCAGCAGCGCAATGACCCCGAACATCTGAAAACTGGGCTGGATGACGAGCAGCGTGCCGAAAAAGCCGACACCACAGGCGCTGTAGCGTCGCCAGCCGATGGTTTCGCCAAGGAAAATGCTGCTGAGAACGGTCAGGATGATCGGCTCGACGAAGAAGATCGCCAGAGCATCGGCCAGCGCCATGACGCGCAGTGCCGCAACGAAGCTGATCATCGATAAAAACACCATGGCCCCGCGCAGGACATGCAGGCCGGTATTGCGCCAGGATGAGCGTGTGGCGGAGTGCCGGATCATCACCACGGGAAGGGCAAAGAGGATCTGGAAGACAAAGCGCGCCGTGACGATTTCCAGTGTCGGCAGGGTTTCAGTGGCCAGTTTGGAAAAGACATCGATCAGCGGCGAGACCAGAACCGACAGCACCATCATCATCAGCCCGAAGCTGACACCGGAAAGAGGCGTCTTCAGCGGCATCTGTGCCGAAGGTGAAGAGGAGGGGGATGCCATGATCAGCCTTTTCAATGTCCTGTAATGTCCGGTTCCTGTCATGCCCGGGCCGCTTTTCAGGTTCAGCTTATACCGCCGCAGACGATGTGTGACACGTGAATTTCCGGCATGGAGTCATGCTGAAATGGAATGAATGAGGTCTGCTTCAACCGCGTGGAAAGTCCACCGGGCAAAATCTGCCATGGCGTCGTCGCGGCCAATCTCGTTCAGCGTTTCATGGCGCATGGAGGGGTAGATGGTCATTGTGATATCGTTGAGCCCGGCTTTTTTCAGGGTCTGACCCAGCCAACGGGTTGCATCGGCCTTGTTGGTCGCCGGATCTTCGCCACCACCGACAAGATGTATCGGAAGGTCGCGTGGCAGGCGGGCAAGCCGGTCCGGAATGGCGGTGCGGGTCGCCATCTCCATGACGTCGAGCCAGAGGGAGATGCTGGCGGAAAAGCCGCAGAGCGGATCGGCAATATAGCGGTCGACTTCGGCGGCATCGCAGCTCAGCCAGTCGAACAGGGTGCGGTGGTTTGGAATGGCCTTGCCCCAGGCCTCGAAGGTGGCGCGCGGCAGAATGGCGCTCGGCACATCGGAGCCCTTGAGTGCCCTTTCAATGCTCAGGACAATACGGGCAAAACGGCCGGAAAGGCCAAGATTGAAATTGGAATTCCAGATGGCCAGCCCCTGAAACCGGTCCGGATAGGTCGTTGCGGTTCTCAGCGCAATCAGTCCGCCCATGGAATGGCCGAAGAGAATGACCGGCAGGTCTGGATGATTGGCCAGCGCGAAATCGCGCATGGTCTTGACATCGTCCACCACCTTTTCAACCCCGCTCCTCAGGGCAAAACGCCCCTGTGGCGTATCTTTGGTCCGGGTCTGGCCATGGCCGCGATGGTCATGGGCATAGACGTGAAACCCAAGGGCGGCCATGAATTCGGCAAAGGCCTGATAGCGGCCCGCATGTTCGGCAAGGCCATGGCAGAGGATGAGGATGCCCTGCGCTTTTGTCTGTGCATCCTGACGGTGATAGGCAAGGCGCGCGCCATCGGCTGTCGCCAGATAAGATGTTTGTTGAAACACGGCTTTTCTCCCCCAACGTGCAATAAAAGATGCTATTTCATCTTTGCTGGCAATGTTTGATTTTTATTGGGAAGGTTTCAGCCATGTTCAAGCCGGTTTTGAAGGCATTATTAGGCGTCACTCTTGTTTGTTTTGGTCCGTCCGCTTCCTTTGCCGGACCGCAGGGCAAAACCACCAGCCTTTTGGCGGCCAGCTGGGAACCGGCCTTTTGCGAGGGCAAATCCGGCAAGCCGGAATGCAAAAGCCAGACGGCGGACCGTTTCGATGCCAGTCATTTCTCCCTGCACGGTCTCTGGCCGATGCGCAAGGACTATTGCAACGTGTCCAAGGCCGATATCGAGGCCGACAAGACCGGACGCTGGGATGATCTGCCAGCCGTGACGCTGAGCGCGGAGACCGAAAAGGCACTGGAAAAAGTGATGCCGGGCACCCAATCGGGTCTGCAAAAGCATGAATGGTTGCGCCACGGCACCTGCACCGGTCTATCGCAGGAGGATTATTTCAAAAGCGCGATTTCCTTGATGGATGATCTGAACACCTCTGCGGTTCAGGCGCTGTTTGCCTCCCATATCGGCAAGGAGGTCACCCAGAGCGACGTGCAGGCCGCGTTTGACAAGAGCTTTGGCGATGGCGCCGCAGAGCGGGTGAAAATGCATTGCGAGCAGGATGGCGATCGCCGTCTGGTGACGGAATTGACCATCGGCCTTGGCGATGGCACTGCCGATGCAAGCCTGAAAGACCGGATCGCCTCTGCCGGGCGCACCCGTTTTGATTGTGATCGCGGCATCGTCGATCCTGTCGGCCAGCAATAAGCCTTGCCCCGATCCGGAAGATAGCATCGTAAAACATGGCGGCGGACATTGCCCGTTCGCCTTGTTTGGCCTAGATAGCAGCTGGATTCCCTGAGAGTTTGATCTGAGGAAACGAGGAAGCCGGTTTTCCCGAAAAGACAAACGACTATAAAACAATTCAGAGTCTGTCCGGTTCAAGCTGAACGGACAGTCTCCAAGACGCGCGGAGCAATTTTAGAATGGCACGTCAGTTCATCTATCACATGGCCGGCCTGAACAAGGCCTATGGCAACAAGAAGATTCTTGAAAACATTCACCTGTCCTTCTACCCGGATGCCAAGATTGGTATTCTCGGTCCGAACGGTGCCGGTAAGTCGACCGTCCTGAAAATCATGGCCGGTCTCGACAAGGAATGGACCGGTGAAGCGTGGCTGGCCGAGGGCGCGACCCTGGGTTATCTGCCGCAGGAACCGCAGCTCGATGCCTCGAAGACGGTGATGGAAAACGTCATGGAAGGCGTGGCCGACAAGAAGGCCATTCTTGACCGTTACAACGAGCTGATGATGAACTATTCCGACGAGACAGCGGAAGAGGGCGCCAAGCTTCAAGATGTCATCGACAGCCAGAATCTCTGGGATCTGGAAAGCCAGGTTGAAATGGCCATGGATGCGCTGCGCTGCCCGCCCGGCGATGCTTCGGTTGACAACCTCTCCGGTGGTGAAAAGCGCCGCGTGGCACTTTGCCAGCTTTTGCTGCGCCAGCCCGATCTGTTGCTGCTCGACGAACCGACCAACCATCTGGACGCCGAAACCATCGCCTGGCTGGAAAAACATCTGCGCGAATATCCGGGCGCCATCCTGATGGTCACCCACGACCGCTACTTCCTCGACAATGTGACCGGCTGGATCCTTGAACTCGACCGTGGCCGCGGCATTCCCTACGAAGGAAATTATTCGGCTTACCTGAACGCCAAGGCCAAGCGCATGGCGCAGGAAGAGCGGGAAGAGGGCGCACGTCAGAAGGCGCTGACCCGTGAGCAGGAATGGATTGCCTCCAGCCCCAAGGCCCGTCAGGCCAAGTCCAAGGCCCGTATCCGCGCCTATGACGAGCTGGTCAAGGCTGCGGAAGACCGTCGTCCCGGCGAGGCGCAGATTATCATTCCCGTCGGCGAACGTCTGGGGCAGGTGGTTATCGAGGCGGAAAATATTTCCAAGTCCTATGGCGACCGGGTACTGTTTGAAAATCTTACGTTCAAACTGCCGCCGGGCGGCATTGTCGGTGTCATCGGCCCGAACGGTGCCGGTAAATCGACGCTGTTCAAGCTGATCACCGGTCAGGAAAAGCCGGATGCCGGAGACATCCGCATCGGTGATACGGTCGATCTCGGCTATGTCGACCAGAGCCGCGATTCGCTTGACGGCAACAAGAGCGTCTGGGAGGAAATCTCCGGCGGCAACGACGTCATCAAGCTCGGCAAGCACGAGATGAACAGCCGCGCCTATTGCGGTGCCTTCAACTTCAAGGGCGGCGATCAGCAGCAGAAAGTCGGCACACTTTCCGGCGGTCAGCGCAATCGGGTGCATCTGGCTAAGATGCTGAAATCCGGCGGCAATGTCATCCTGCTCGACGAACCGACGAACGATCTCGACACCGAAACGCTCGGTGCGCTGGAAGATGCGCTGGAAAATTTCGCCGGTTGCGCCGTGATCATCAGCCACGATCGCATGTTCCTCGACCGTCTGGCGACCCATATCCTCGCTTTTGAGGGCGACAGCCATGTGGAATGGTTCGAGGGCAATTTCGAGGATTACGAGAAGGACAAGATCCGTCGTCTTGGCGCCGATGCCGTCAATCCGAAGCGCGTGACCTACAAGCGTCTGACGCGATAACGCAATGTAAAAAAGGCGCTCCTGACTCTGGAGCGCCTTTTTTGATGACCTGTTCAATAGTCAGTTGGGCTTTAAAACTCGCTCCAGCCTTCCGTCTTGAGGGCGGTGTTGCCGGAAACGCGCGGAGCAGGGCGTGTGGCTCTTGCGGTTGCGACGGCAGGACGCTGCCTTGGCGCTTCGGCCTCTGCCGCGCCAGTCTTGAAGCGGCTGAGAAGGTCGCTGAGCTTTGCTGCTTCCTGTGCCAGACCTGTGCCTGCCGCATTCATTTCCTCGACCATGGCGGCATTCTGCTGGGTGGCCTGATCCATATGGTTGACGGCCGTATTGACCTCGCCAAGGCCGGAGGACTGTTCCTGAGCGGCGGTGGCGATGGCTTCCATATGCTGGTTGATCGATTGCACGAGATCCGCAATCATCGTCAGACCTTCGCCGGTATCGTTGACCAGCTTGACGCCTTCGGAAACGGCGGCCTCGGAATTGTTGATCAGGCCCTTGATGTCCTTGGCTGCCGAGGCGGAACGCTGTGCCAGTTCACGCACTTCCTGAGCGACGACGGCAAAGCCTTTGCCCGCCTCACCAGCGCGTGCGGCCTCGACGCCGGCATTAAGCGCCAGAAGATTGGTCTGGAAGGCGATCTCGTCGATCACCCCGATGATCTGGCTGATCTGGTTGGAGGCCTGTTCGATGCGACCCATGGCATCGACGGCTTTGTTGACGACGGCGGCGGATTGTTCGGCCCGGTTACGGGTGTTGCGCACCTGATCACGGGCTTCCGATGTGCGTTTCGTCGTGGCGTGAACGTTGGAGGTAATTTCTTCCAGTGCTGCTGCGGTCTGCTCAAGCGATGCGGCCTGCTGTTCAGTGCGCTTGGCGAGACTGTCGGAGGCATTGGAAATTTCCCCGCTGCCGCCACGGACATTGGAAGAGGCCGCCGCCACCATCACCAGAACCGAGCGCAGCTGGGTGACCGACTGATTGAAGTCGTGACGCAGAGCCTCGAATTGCGGGGCGAACTGATCATGGATTTCGCAGAGCATATCGCCGGCGGCTAGACGTTGCAGGCCCTCGGCCAGACGGCCCGTTGCCCGTTGCAGCCGCTCATCTGCTTCTGCTTCGGCCAGACGCTGCACCTCGGCGCGTTCCAGATCGGCTTTACGGCGGTTCTGTTCTGCTTCGATTTCCAGTTCCTGATTGCGGATGGCTGCCTTGCGAAACACTTCCACAGACCGCGCCATCCCGCCAATTTCATCATGACGTTCGATATCGGGCACGATCATGTCGTTCTGACCGCCTGCCAGTGAATTCATGCAGCTTGTGAGGCGACCCAGCGGCCGCGCCACCCGAAACACGATGACCACCATGCCTGCAACGGCAATGCCAGCCGCGAAGACGAATGCGAGAGCATAAAGCAGGAAGGTGTTGAGGGCATGGGCCTTGGCGCTCATGGAGAACTTGACCAGTTCCTCCATGGCTGCGGCAGCAACGAGCGCAACGCTGCCCTGAGCGGCGGTGTTTTTCGGACGGAATTCAGCAAAAGGCACAGGAGACGGTTTGCCTGAGGACAGGGCATCGATCACAGACTGTCGATACTGCTGAAAGGCATCGGCATAGAAACCATCCTGACCCTTCTGATAGGCTACGCGAACCGACGGAGGGGTCGAGGGATGCTTGATCGTCGAGCCGACAATGTCCCAGAAAGCGTCTGCACGGGAATCAAAACTGTCGAGCTGGGCAATTTCCTGCCGGGTGAACGGCTTGCCGCTGGCAAGGGCTGCATTGAGGATGAGGGAGGTTTCGCCAATGCCGACCCGGGCGTTCCAGGCGCTTCTGCGGATCTGGATCAGGGAAACAGTGGTCGGATCAAGGGTGCGGATTTTGTCTTCAAGTGTGATTTCTCCCTGATCGAGCGAATTGACCAGGTTGCCGCTCAGGGTCATCCACCGCGTTTTCAAGGCTTGATCGCGTTGTGATACGGGTGTCGACAGTGCTGTTATAATGTCTTTGCGCAGATTGATGATGTCGTCATTGGTGCTTTTGATATTGCCAATCATCGATTTAAGATCCGGATCGGCAATGCCCGCATAGAGAGGTTCAGCGCTGTTCATGGCCTTGACCACATCGCTCTGCATGGATTTTGCGGTTTCAAGCACTTTGCCAAGCTTTTCGGGTTCAACCAGGAGAAGTTGATCCCAGGCGCCGCGCTCCTGGCGCAGAGCCAGCAATGCCTCGAAATAGAATTTATCGAGCGATGCCAGTCGGGCAATATCCGTATACCGGCCATAATCATTCCAGGATTGTACCAGCGATATGCCCGCGACGGTGCTGATCATAACGCTTAGGGCTGCAAAGAACCCAATCAGAAGTGTTCGTAGGGAAAGGTGCACGGTCGTCACTCCAGTGTTATCGTGCGAGCGTTATAAATTTTGTTTCACGAATTTTGAGTTAAGAAAAAATGCTATAAAAACAATTTTTAATATACCCTGTTTTTTTAGGGATGCAAAATTAAAGGAGGCGTGCATTGACGCAAAATAGATCGATCGACATGAATACAGGAAAATGTTAACAGTAAACAATGTATTTATCGCTAATTCATTGAATGAGTTTATTGTTATACTTTGTAATATTTTGGAGCGGCGCATTATGAAATATACTGCTTAATAGGGTTCGTTGAAGGTGATTTTTTTAATAAAAATACAACTAAAATTATATATAATGAATCTCTTTATGAAATGATTTTCATATGAAGGGACCCCATCCGTAACGCCCGCAGTGTTGATGGATGTATCGGGAGAAGGGGGAGGTTGAATATCCTGGCACGGGATGAGGGCTGGGACTTGCGCAGAAGAGGCTTACGATATAAAGATATCTTTATGTCTTGATTGACGGAAGCGCTCTGAGATGACATTTGCTCTTGATACATTGGTGGAGTTGTTGAAGGCGGCGGGTGAGCCAACTCGCCTGCGCCTGCTCGCGCTTCTCGCCGGTGGCGATCTGACCGTGTCCGATCTGACCGAGATCTTGGGTCAGTCGCAGCCGCGCATCTCCCGACATTTGAAGCTTCTGGCAGAAGCCGAGCTTATCGATCGGTATCAGGAAGGGGCCTGGGCCTATTTTCGTTTGAAGCAGGACGGGGAGGCGACCGGTTTTGCCCGTCATGTGCTTGGTTCTGTCTCCAGCTATGATCCGGTTTTCATGCGCGATGCTGACAGGCTTGCCGCCGTCAAGCGCAATCGCGCCGAAAAGGCACAGGCCTATTTCAGCCGCAATGCCACGGAATGGGATGAATTGCGGCGCCTGCATGTCAATGACCGCGAAGTGGAAGCGGTGTTGTTAAGCCAGCTTGGTGCCCACCCTATTGAGGCGCTTCTGGATCTCGGCACGGGGACAGGGCGGATTTTACAGTTGCTGGCCGGATCTTATCAACGAGCGCTGGGCATTGATGCCAGCCGCGATATGCTGGCGGTGGCGCGGTCCAACCTCGACAAGGCCGGTGTGGGCAAAGCTTCGGTTCGCCAGGGTGATATTCTCAATCTGCCGCTGGACGGAGGCGAATTTGATGTCGTCATCATCCATCAGGTTCTGCATTTCCTGGTCGAGCCGGAACTGGCGCTGAAAGAGGCGGCCCGTATGCTGAAGCCCGGTGGCAGGCTGGCGATTGTCGATCTGGCACCACACCGGCTGGAACATCTGCGCGACGACCATGCGCATATCCGTCTTGGTTTTTCCCATGCCACCATGCAGGACTGGCTGATGAAGGCCGGATTCACCCTTGAACAGGCAATCGACGTCGCGCCGCGACAAATGGACGATACCGCGCTCACCGTCACCATCTGGCTGGCGTGCTACGCCCAGACGGCCGTGGACGAAATGCCGGAACTGAAAGCAGCAGGAGGTTTATGATGGCTGTCAAGACAGCGCAGGGCTCGGCTGAGAGGTCCTTCAAACTCTCCTTCGAATTTTTCCCGCCCAAATCCGAGGATATGGAAGGCCAATTGTGGCAGACGGTTGACGATCTGGCCGCCTGGCAGCCGGATTTCGTTTCCGTCACCTATGGGGCTGGCGGCACCACCAAGGCGCCGACCCTGTCGACCGTGAAGCGGCTGATTGCCGAGACGCCGCTTGCCACCGCCTCGCATCTGACTTGCGTGGGGGCAAGCCGGGCCGAGGTGGCGGAGGTGGTCGAGCAGTTTCGCGCTGCCGGTGTACGTCATTTCGTGGCTCTTCGCGGTGATCCGCCCACCGGTGTCGGCTCGCTCTATACGCCGCACCCTGACGGGTATGAAAACGCGGCGGCTCTGGTGAAGGGTCTTAAAGAGATCGATGACTTCGAGATTTCCGTTTCGGCTTATCCGGAAAAACATCCGGAAAGCCCCGATCTTTCCATGGATATCGACATGCTCAAGCGCAAGGTCGATCATGGTGCCACGCGGGCGCTGACCCAGTTTTTCTTCGATAACGATATTTTCGAGCGCTATCTTGATAAGGTGCGGGCGGCAGGTATCACCATTCCGATCGTACCTGGCATCATGCCGATCCTCAATCTTACCCAGCTCAAGCGTTTTGCCGGCATGTGCGGCGCAAGCGTTCCCATCTGGCTTGATGCCCGTTTTGAAGGTCTAGACGGCGATGCGGGCGAACGGGCCAAGGTTGCAGCTGCCGTTGCCAGCGAACAGATCGCCGATCTGAGAGCGCGCGGGATTGAAGAGTTTCACCTTTATACGATGAACCGGGCGCCGCTGGTCAACGCCACACTTGAAGCGCTGGGCTGCCGCAAGGCAGCGTCTGCGAATGACACCTCGACCGGTACACTGGCGCTGGTCTAGGCTTCATTGCGACAGGCTTTAGCACCGTAAAAACCTGCCGTGAAGCGTCGCTCTTTTTAGCGATCGGCTCACGGCAGGAAAATAATGTCTATGTCGATTGAGGTTCGCGAAATGTCAGCTCTGAGAAGCGCATTGTTCATGTTAAATGCGCTCTGCACCAGTCTCGGCTCTAAACAAAGAGCATCGCGGCGATAAACAGAAAAGCCGCGCTCACTGCCAGGATATTGATCGAACGTGTCAGTCCCATCGTGTCCTCCTTGCGTTTGCCTTTAAATATTATGTCTAAACTGTGACATTTGCAAAGCAGATTCGATGCTGCAATGCGATAAGGCTGCTGCTGCATGCAGCTTCACGTAAGATAACACACTGAAAGATTCCTGCAAAATTCCCTGGGTCGAGATTGGCGCAGAAAGAGAATTAACTATTTATATTGAATGATTTACGGTTTCATCCTTGTGTATGTCACAAGGTGGAATAATCGGGCGAAACAGCTGCTCTTCACGAATTATGTCGTTGAGCTGTGATTTGGATGACTTTGTGGTTTCGGACGCGCACCGGTCTCCGCTTTTCCATGCCCCATCCCATTCAAACAGAGGGAAGAGAGATGTACCAAATCGACGGTCATCGATGATAAAGGCCCGCCCGGTTTTCAGGACCGGGCGGGAATACTGCTTATTTCAGGTCGGCGAGAAGTGCGGGCGTTGGCCAGCCATCGGCGGGCAAATTGTGCTTCAGTTGTTCTTTCTGAACGGCATCGCGGGTGCCACCGCCAAGAATGCCGTCGATATCACCGACATTATAGCCCATGGCTTTCAGCTTGGTCTGCAACTGCTTCATCTGATCGACAGAGAGGCCGGGTTCGGGATTACCCTTCAGATAAGGCGGCGCCCCCGAAAGACGGGTGGCGAAATAGGCCGCCGATGTGGTGTAGATGAAGGATTTGTTCCATTCGAGATAGATCTGGAAATTCGGATAGGCCATGAAAGCCGGTCCCTTGCGCCCCTGCGGCAGGAGCAACTCGCCTTCGAGATCGGCAAATTTCGTGTTGCCGTCACGTGGCTTGACACCGAGCTTGAACCAGTCGCCCGCCTTCATGCCACTGTCAAAGCCGGTCTTTTCCCAAGGCAGGGTATCGGGCACAGTGACTTCCTGCAGCCAGGGTTCGCCACGCTTGAAGCCGAGATGCTGGATGAATTTCGCCGCCGTCATGATGGCATCGGGCGCGCTGGTTTTCAGTTGCACATGGCCATCACCATCACCATCGACACCATAGGCAACGATATCCTTGGGCAGCATCTGAACCTGGCCGATTTCGCCGGCCCAAGCCCCGGTGTTGGTGGCCGGATCGAGGTCGCCATGCTGCACCATGGTGATCAGAGCCAGCAATTGCGGGCGGAAAAGATCGGGTCGGCGGCAGTCATGCGCCAGCGTTACCAGCGCATTGCGGGTGTTGAAATTGCCCTGGAAGGCGCCGAAATCGGTCTCCATGCCCCAGAAGGCGGTAATCACGCCGGGGGGCACACCGTACTCCTGTTCTGCGCGGGAAAAGACATTGGCGTATTCCTGCATTTTCTTCAGGCCGATATCGTAGCGGCCCTTTGAGACGGTGCGAGAGGAAAACTCGATAAAGGTCTGCTTGAACACACCCTGCGTCCGGTCCATGGCCAGAACCTTCTGGTCGATTTGCGCACCGGCCAGCGCCTCGTCGGCGGCTTGCGGTGATGCGCCATTGGCCACGGCTTCGGCCTTGACACCGGCAAGGAAGCTTTGAAGATCGCCACCGCAAGGCACTTGCTGGGCCATTGCGGTGCCCGCCATCAGGCAGGTCAGGAGTGCGGCGGCGGACAGGCGGCGAAAACGAGGCATAGGTTTTCCTTCATGCAAAGCCGGGCGGCCGATGCCGCCATGGGCTGGATCAAAAATATTGTCCTGACAGTCCCGATGACCGTCACGATGGATGGGTCGTGGAACCGCGTGGCGCGTAACCGAGTGCCCATCGTCTGCACAGATTTTGTGACAGAAGCATGGTGCCGCGTCCAGTGTTCGTCTCCTGTCGTGCCATGATGCGATATGGGGTGAACCGGATTAATTGGCTGCAACCAGTTCCGGTGGCAGGAGTTGAGGCGGCAGGGGTGGCTCATTCATCGGTGGCAGCATCTGTTGCGGCGGCGCGCTTGGCACTGGCACCGGCCCGACCGGCTGCTGACGTACGGTTTGCAGCGAGGCGATCCAGTTTTTCCAGTTCTGACGGTTTCCGGCAAAGACATTGATGTCGGCTTCGCCCTTGATGCCGGGAATGACGCCGGTGGAGGTATATTGCCAGAATGCCCAGCGACGGTCGGCATAGATCTGCGACGGGTGTTTGGCGACCGAACGAACCCAGAAATAATGATCGGGGAAAGCACCGACCAGATTGTCGCGATGGAAATCCACCGAGGTATAGATGATCGGTCGCATGCCGTAATAGGCTTCGAGCCTGTCCATGAAGCGCTTCAGTTCGACCCGCACCTCTTGTGGCGAGGGTTTGCGGAAACAGGTTTTCGAGCCGTGGTTCCATTCGGCGTCAAGCACCGGTGGCATGTCCATGGACGCCTTCGGCACATTGGCAATAAACCAGTCCGCCTGCTGATCCGGGGTCGAGCAGAAATAATAGAAATGATAGGGCGCATGCGCGATACCGGCTGCACGGGCGCCGCGCCAGTAGTCCTGGAATTTCGGATCGATGACGTCCTTGCCTTCGGTCGCCTTGATGAAGACGAAGCTGATGCCGGACTGCTTGACCTTTTGCCAGTTGATGTCGCCGTTCCATTTGGACACGTCGATGCCGTGAACATCATGGCGGCTGGGGGAATCGCGTCCGAAATCCTGCGGATCATTGTCCTTGAATTTCGGTGCAATCGACGCCGTCTGCATGAAGTCGTAATTCGTCGATGTGCAGGAACTGACAAAAAGGCAAAAGGGAAGGACCGCCAGAAGCAGGGAACGCATAGCAAACCCATAAAAAAGAGATGATTTGCCCCTGATGCCAAGCGCGCACACGCAAGAACAAAAGAGGCGCCCAGCCTGTTTTGCTCCATCATCGTTAAATTTCGGTTAGTTTTAAAGAGAAAATTTCTCTCAACCCTAACCTGCACTATCAGGCAAGACGGATCACGGCGTGCCAGGCATAATCGCGATAAAGGCTGGTGAAACGCAGGCGCGCACCCGCCTTGTCAGCTTGTTCCTGCAATATGTCCTGCAGCGTTTCACGCGGCGTGACGTGAAAACGGGCGAGCCAGACATGCAGAAGACGGCGAAATGTCTCGGGCAGACGGGCCTGATGGCCGAAATCGACAATGTGCAATTCGCCGCCGGATTTCAGCGCGGCAAGGCTGGCCTCAATGGCTTTTTCCCAGTCCGGGATCATCGACAGGGCATAGGAGATCAGCACCCGGTCGAAACCGTCCAGGCCGAAATCCTCGGCACGAAAGGTGGTTGCGTCGGCGACACGCAGGCTTGGCGGGTGGCTCAGCACCCGGAAATTGCGCCTTGCCTGCGTGAGCATTTCGCTGGAAATATCGAAGCCGTGCAGCTCTGACGCAGGATAATGCCGGGCAGCCGCCACCAGATTGCGGCCTGTGCCGCAGGCGACTTCCAGCAAGCTGCCGCCTTCCGGTACGTTGAGCCCGGCAATGGCTCGGTCACGGCCCAGCAGGTAATATTTGCGGGTCAGATCATAGATATGGCGCTGATAGCGATAGACCTGATCCATCTTGCTGGCATGATGGCGGTCCAGCCCGTCTCCGGCAGGAAGTGCGCTCATGCTCTTTTCTCATAGATATGGAAGCCACCATAGATCGCCGAGCGATCCCGCTGGTTATAATGGTCCGACAGCTCCGACAGATAGGTCCACTGGTTGGCAACTGTGTCGGAGAGGCGGCCTTCGATCACGCTCTTTTCCGCAGCGGTTCGAAAAATCACGCGCGCACCCTTGTCGGCAGTGCGGGTGATTTCCGTCCACAAATCGTTGAGCTGCTGATCGGTCATCCAGTCCTGTGCGTCGAGCAGGATGAAGCGGTCGACGCTGCCTGCGGATTTGCTGGACAGAAGTTCGGTGTAGCTGGCATGATGCACGGCAACGCGGTCGACATTGGCACGAATGGTATCGTAATAATCGGCCCGCAGATAATCGGGCAGGGCGCCTTCGTCCTTGCGCGGATAGCGGCGGACAAAGGCCTGCCAGGCGAAATAATTGTCTTTCAGCGGGAAGTGACAGGCAAGCTTTTCCACCCGGTGTTTCAGAACAGGGGCGATGGTGCCGGTGTCGGAAACGCTGGCCAGCTCGTCATATTGCTGCGGCGGAATGCCAAGCCCGAAGAGTGAGCTTTTGCGGCTGGTGAGCCAGCGGATCAGCGGCTTGTCGAACAGCGGTGCGATGCGATTTTCGAAAAACTGGCGCTGTTCGCGCAACGACCGGCATTCGGTGATCTCGGCCAGACGCACACCATGCAGGCGTGCCAGAATATGGGCCACGGCAATGAAACGGCCAAGCAGGCCGGTGCGATAGAAATTACCGTTGAAAACGCCAATGCGGCGGCGGCCGGTCAGGCTGCGGCTCGTCCAGTAGCGCCTTGTACCCTCATCGAGCTTTGGCGCGATATAACGGTCGAACAGGGCCTGATTGTTGCTCTCGTCTTCGCGGGCGAGCAGTGTTACCACGGCGTCATGATCGGGCAGATGACCGAAGGCGGCGAGCTTCATCCGGTTGAGTGCGATATGATGCGGATTGAGATCGACCACGTCGATGCGGGCTGGTTCGCGTGACAGATAGGCCAGCATGTTGCAGCCGCCCGAACCTATGGTGACGACGCGATGACCAGCGGCAAGTGCCATGGCCTGCATATCGACATCCGGATCCTCCCAGATCTGCGGATAGACCAGACCGGAAAACAGAAGGCCGAAAAACCGTTCCGAAAGCCCCTTGCGGGATAAAGGCTTGTGTTGCAGCAATGCGCTTTTGAGTTTCCGGTTCTTGCCAAAGCCGGCTTCGGGAACGAGTTCAGTCATGGTCTAAAGGCCCTCTCTCGCGGTTTCGCCGTGGATAGAGCTTCTGCACAACAGTTTGATGACGGTGTCGCTTTCTGTAACCTGAAGGAGGCATTCTGAAAAGAATAGTTGTGTATAAACGATTGCCTTCCTCTCCATCCTCTTCAATCCGCATAAACGCAAGGGTAGCGCAAACGCGGAATAGGACGGCAATCAGCTGAATGATGAATATGAACGCCTGAAATTCAGGCATGATGTGCACAAAATCTGCTGAGTTCTGCCATAAGACTGTGCGATTTCGTCAGCGGTTTCCGTAAAGCCTGTTACAACACCATTTCGCAGGGGCATGGTGTGTGACCGGCTTCAAAGGAGCTTTGTTTTGCTTTGATTGGGTCCCGCTGCCGGTTGGGGACGTTTTGCAGGATTGAGACCATGGGTCAGATGATTCTTTATGTGCGCAGGCTGTTTTTCCCGATTGCGGTTGTGCTGGCGGGCTTTGCCTGCTGGCTGGTGATTGCGCCGCCGCAGCTTCTGCGGGTCGGGACGGGCTATGCCGCCAAAATGGTCTGCTCCAATGTCTTCATCGCAGGCCGTGATCCCGATATCGTCGTCTCTCGTGATGTGCAGGCGCCGGGCAATCCGTTGCTGCGCCTCCTGCGGGTGACGGTGGACAGACAGGAAAAACAGGTGACGGCCTATATGTTCGGAGCTTTCGCGCCGGGCATTGCCATTTACCGTCCGGGCCTCGGCTGCGCCAGCGTGCCGGATGGCCGGATGTCGCGTGCGCGTGAGGTGAAGCTTGCGGGCCAGCCTGAGCCGGTTGCAGCAAAGCCCGATATGGCCTGGCCGGATGGCGATGCTCCGGTCACGACCGCTGCGGCCCTCAAGCCGGTGCTGGAGGACAAGGCGCTGACCGGGCCGGGAATGCGGGCGGTTCTGGTGGTCAAGGATGGTGCGCTTGTCGGCGAAAGCTACGGTCAGGGTTTTGGGCCTGAACGCCCGCTGATCGGCTGGTCGATGACGAAAACCGTCACGGCCATGCTGGTTGGCGCGCGTATCGGCGAGGGCAAGCTGTCTCTGGATCAGGACCATCTTTTCACCAACTGGAACAAGGATGGCCGAGCCGCCATCAAGCTTGGTGACCTGATGGCAATGCAGAGCGGGCTGGCCTTCAACGAAGACTATGGCGATGTCAGCGATGTCACCCGGATGCTGTTTCTCAAGGCGGATGAGGCGGGCTTTGTCGCGCGCATGCCGCTCGAAGTTTCGCCGGGAAGCCGCTTCCGTTATTCCACCGGCACCGCCGTTCTCGTTGCGCGCGTGCTGATGAACAGTTTTGCTTCACGGGAAGAGGCGCTCGCTTATCCGCAGACAGCGCTTTTTGGTCCCCTCGGATTGCGACATGCCGTGTTTGAAGCGGATGAGGCCGGAACCCTTGCCGGCGGTTCCTATCTTTATGCAACCGCAAGGGATTGGGCCAGACTGGCCCAATTGCAGGTGCAGGATGGGATCTGGCAGGGAAAACGCCTGCTGCCGGAGGGCTATGTTGAAAACACGCTCTGGCGGCCAACCGCATCCTCCAAGGGCTCCTATACCCACGGCATGATGTGGCGGTCGGGGCCTGGGGGCGAGAAAGGCAAGGCTTACAGCCTGCCGGATGACACCGTATGGTTTGAAGGCCATGATGGGCAATCCATTGCCATCGTGCCCTCGCATAAGCTCATTGTGCTGCGCATGGGGCTGACGCCATCTTCCAGAGGCTATCTGCCTCAACCGCTGCTGAAAGCCGTTCTGGCGGCCGGTTACTGAAGCGGGTTACGCCAAAAAAATCAGCCCCCTTTGCCTCAATCTATATGACGATTGAGGCAAAGGGGGCTGTTCCATATCGTTATATCGGTCGCATAAACCGGCCGTAAGCCCGTTCAACCATCATGCAGAGAAATTTACAGCGTCGTTCGTTTGATAAAACATATGCACGCTGCTGGAAGATTACTGCATGAAACGGTCCATGCCCTTGCTTTTGGCTTCGGTGTAATAGCCTTTGGCATAGAGCCTGACGGCATTGTCATTGTTGTTTTCCGCCACCATCCATGCGCCGCGCAGATATTTGATCGCATATTTCAGGTTGGTTTCCGGATCGAAGAGGCCCTTGGGCGGGCCATCATAACCCATGGCTTTGGCCGTGTTGTAGCGAATCTGCATCAGGCCATAATTGCCGTGCCGGTAGGCACCGGGATTGTAGCGGCTCTCGCGGTAGATCACCCGATGAATGAGCTTGGGCGGCATATTGTAAAGGGCGGCATATTTGTCGACGAGGCTGTTGATGATCGTCGGTCCGCGGCTGGGGGAGTAGGATGAGGACGACAGCGTTTCCTTGGTGTCGGCCGAAAGCGATGCTGCGGTGACGGGGGCGCTTGTATCGAACTGGGCGTCCAGCATGGCAAAGCTCATGGAAGCGCCGGTTTTGGATGTCGTCTGGACCGCCGTCGGGGCAGGTATCGCAACAGCGACAGAGGTGGAGGCAAAATTGGGTGTCTGGGGGCGTGGCACCGGAACGGCATTGTGAATGGCGACGACATCGGGCTGAAGGGCTTCGTTTTCCAGGCCGATCGGCTGCTCGCTGGAGGCCGTTCCCGGCGCGACCGCACCCGCCTGTACGGAGGCAACCGTGGGGCCGGTAAAGGCCAGAGGCTGCTGTCGCGGATTTTGTGTGGGGATCGGGCCTTCGCCTGCGGCCAGATTGATGGCCCGTTCTGCGCCGCTTGCGGACGTGGGGGTGCTCGTCAGCGCGGTCACCGCCGTCTGGGTAAGACCGGAGCCGGTCTGTGTTGCCGCAACGGCAGAACCCGTTCCAGCCTTTTGGATCGCTGCCGGCTTGGGTGCAAGATCGGCCTTGGCGGTCTCGTTTGCAGTGGTACAACTCGAAAGGGCGGCAACGACAGCAGTGGTCACACTTAAAGCAATCGCGCGGTCCATCATACGGGGCATTCGTCTGTCCGTTCGTTGTTGCAACGATGTGCCGTTCTGAACGGCACACGAACTATTAACACCGGATTCACAAATTTGACAGCCCCGATGACGGTTGCGTGACCAATAGAGGGCGAAATTTACGAAAAAAAATTGGAATGCTTGAAAATATTTATTTTAAAACAGTGTCTTAATAATCCACAGGCTTGAATAAAAGTGATCGCGCGGCTGTCTCTTTTCCGTCACAGAGATGAAAATAATCGGATTTCAGGCCGCAATGCGTCGATAGCCAGCGCTGACGGCACGTGCGGAAATCAGCATGGTTTTGCCTTTGATATGAGGACTCAGCCGTGCTGAACGCCGCCGCAGCAAAGCTTTCATGGCATCGGGATAGATCGCCTGCAGCACGCTTGAGAGCGAGGCGAGGGCAATAAATACAGCCTCCAGTCGAAGGAAATCGCCGCGCGCGGGCATGAAGGCATTGCCCATCTGGCTTGAAAGCGCCAAGAGAAACAGAATGGCACGCAGATTGAGAGAGGCACGCAAGGCGGCGCGGGAGGCGACGATCACGGATCTGCGTTGCGCCAGATTGTCGTTATCGGCAATAGGGCCGGTCTGAAGCGGCGCACGCACAAGCCTCAGCGCGATGACCATCATCAGCGTCATGCCCGGCCAGGCCAGCAGCAGAAAAAGTGGGGCATCGATCAATGCCAGTGCCTGCATGGCCCCAATCGTCGCGCTTGCCATCACTGCATAGCCGATAATCGTGCCAAGAACGGCGGAGATCGCCAGTCGTCCGCCGCCAGCCTGACGGCTGGCGAGGATCCACAGACAAGGCCGTCCGGGAAAGACGAGAAAGGCGGCGGAGGCCGCACAAAACAATACCCAATCCTGAAACGCCATGACCCGACCTCCCGGTCTTCACTGTTCTTCCTGAGCGCGCGTTTCGATGTGACGAATGCAAACCGGCGCTCTCATTCTTTCTTGTCTTTGAGGCATGCTCTATCGATCCACCTGCGGCTTCGATCGCAATATGCCCTAATAGAAAGTGAAGACACCATTGTGGGTTCAGGTCAATGTGCTGGCCTAAATTTCTGACCGAGATGGTCCATGACCTCATGAAACCAGGGCGTATTGAGATCGAAGGCTTTGCCGCCCTTGATTCTTGGAAATTCAATGGTCCTCAGCTGGCCGCCGCGATCCTCGTCATGGCCCGTGACGCCGGAAATCCCGTTCAGCCCGCTTTCAACCGCCAGATCGACCATGCCCTGAATGAGCCGCAGATCCTCGTGGTTGGCAGGAGCGGAACGGGCATAGTAACCGGATTTCTGCACCATGGAGCGCTCCGCATCGAGCAGTTTGGCGAAATGTTTCTGGAACCAGTTGCCGACATTGATAGTGTCGAGCTTCACATGGCCGAAGGCGTCGCGCTTGATCTCCTCGCCCGCCGCCTCGCGGTCGGCGATGATTTCATCCATGCAGGCGCCTTCCGAAACGAAAAGCGTGACGAAGCCGGTGCGGTCCATCAGTTCCTTCAGCCGTTCGGCTTCGGCTTCCATGTCGAAATGGGTTTCGGGCAGATAAAGCCCGTCAATGGTCTTCAGCTCCTCATTCATCATGAAGCCTTCGACATAGTCATTGTGCTTGATTCGCTGGATATAGGCGCGTGCGGTCGCCGCCGTCAGCCAGCCGCAATGACGGCCCATGACCTCGTGAATGACCAGCGTGCGCGGGGCCGCACTCTGCTCGTTCGAGACATTGTCGAAAAAGCGGGCGCCGACCTCTGCTGCCGTCCAGGCGCCGAGCGATTGGCGAATCGGTACAACGTCATTGTCCACGGTTTTCGGCAGGCCGACCACGGTGAGATTATAGCCATTGGCGCCGAGATAGGCGGCAAGATCGGCCGCTGTGGTGTTGGTGTCGTCTCCGCCGATCGTGTGCAGAATGGTGACGCCGTCGGCAGCGAGCCGCTCGGCTGCCACCTGCAACGGGTTCTGGCCTTCCTGGATCAGGCCGCGCTTGAGGCAGTCGGCAACATTGGTCAGCTTGACCCGGCTGTTGCCGATGGGCGAGCCACCATAGCGGTGCAGCACATGCGCCTGTTCGCGCATTTTTGGCGTAATCTCGATCTTGTAATCCATCAGCAGGCCGCGATAGCCGGATTTATAAGCGACAAGCTCGGCATCGGGCGCGATTTCACTATAGCGCTCAATCAATCCGCCAACGGCGGAAGAGAGGCAGGGCGCAAGCCCCCCGGCGGTCAGCATTGCGACTTTGGTCTTGGCCATGAAACGGTCCTCTGCAACAGGGCGGATGAAAAGGTGTGTCGGTCCGTATCGTGACGTTTTGTCGCGCCCGGCTCCGTGGGTTCAAAGGGATGCGCAAAGAAAGTGGCTCTGTAAAGGAAAAAATCAAGGAAATTCCGGGGTTTCACCGAGGTTTCACAGTGCGCGGAAATATAATCGTTTCAAATGCCCATCATCCTGCCTGACTGTGGAAAACCCTGAAACGGCAGGGTTTGACGAAAGAGAAGACGTCGGCAAGCCTGCAATGGCAACTGAGTATGAACAAAGTTTAACCGGCGTGGTTGCGGTGCATGACTTGCTTTTATCTGAGAAAATAGGCCATTCTCATATCATGATATGGGATTTCACCTGCCAGACGTTATCGTCGATGTTCGAAAAACTGCTGGGCGCTGTCAGCGACGCGGCAGGCAGCGCGTTGTCGTCGATTGTCGAGGCAATCCGCACCATGTTCGAGGGCGATCCGGAAACACGACGCCGGGTGTCCTTCTCGGTGGCGATCATTGCGCTGTCGGCGAAAATGGCCAAGGCGGACGGCATCGTCTCTCAGGCCGAGGTCAATGCCTTCCGCGCCATTTTCGATTTTCCGCCGCAGGAGGCGCGCAATGTGGCGCGGCTTTACAATCTCGCCAAGCAGGATGTGGCAGGCTATGAGGCCTATGCTGAAAGGCTGGCGAGGCTTTGCGGTTCGGGCGCTCTGGGCTGCCCGGTGCTGGAAGAGATTGTCGATGCACTGTTTCACATCGCCACTGCCGACGGGCTGGTGCATGAAAACGAGCTGGCCTTTTTGAGCCGCATTGCCGATATTTTCGGCATCAGCGAAGAGCGGTTCGAAGCGATTGCCGCCCGTCATCTTTATCCGGATGAGGACCCTTACAGCATTCTCGGCGTGTCCCGCAGTGATGATTTCTCCACGATCCGCAAGCGTTACCGCGTGCTGGCTTCGGAACATCACCCGGATCGCCTTCATGCGCGCGGCCTGCCGCTGGAAATGCACGCCGCTGCCCATCAGCGCATGGCCGCCTTCAACGCTGCCTATGCAGCCATCGAAAAAGAACGCAAGGCTGCATGAGCATCGATTTTTCGGCCGATTACGCCAAGGCCTCTGTTTGTCCATCGCCCAATCATGGTGAGCGTGTCGGTGTGGCTGCACCGGACATGATCATTCTGCATTATACCGGAATGCCATCGGAAGACGCCGCGCTCGACTGGCTCTGCCGACCGGAAAGCGAAGTCTCCAGCCATTATCTGGTGCGCGAAAACGGTGAGGTGGTGCAGCTCGTGCCAGAAAGCCGTCGCGCCTGGCATGCCGGAAAAAGCCTCTGGGAGGGGCAGAGCGACAATAATTCGCGTTCCATCGGCATTGAAATCGCCAATGCCGGACATCCGGCGCTGCCGGATTATCCTGATGCGCAGATAAAAGCCGTCATCGAATTGTGTCGGGATTGTGCGGGTCGCTGGCAGATTGCCCCTGAAAAAGTGCTGGCACACTCTGATATTGCCCCCGGACGCAAGATCGATCCCGGTGAGCATTTCCCATGGTCAAAGTTGTATCAGGCCGGTGTCGGGCACTGGGTCGAGCCAGGCCCCATTACCGGCGGGCGCTTCTTCCAGCGTGGCGATTGCGGCGCGCCGATCGAGGCGGTGCAGTCCATGCTCGGGCTTTATGGCTATGGTCTTGAGGTCACAGGCCAATTTGACGCGCAGACCGAGACGGTGATCCGCAGTTTTCAGCTGCATTTTCGTCCCGAGCGGGTGGATGGCATCGCCGATGCGTCCACCATCAGCACACTGCATCGGCTGTTGCAGGCGCTGCCGCGATTTTCCTGATATTTATGACGGCTGTCTCGCTTTATGCGTGCATTTAAAGATTAAAAATTCACCGATTTTCGCTATGCCATAGGATTTCCTTATTGGCGGTTTTAAAAGACCTCGCTGAACGGCGGTGCCGATCCTGTTACGAATGGATCTTCCGCTATTGTCAACAGAAACGCGATGCGTAACGATTTTCTCTGTCAAGGAAAATCGGCTGGATAGACTTTGTCTTTATTTCGGTCTGCATTGCTTCATTGTTCGGAGTTTGACGATCTTCATGAAATCCCCTCTTTTTGCTGCTGCGGCATGCCTTGCCCTTTCTGTATCCTGCGTTTCTGTGGCCCATGCCGATGATGGACATCATGGCAGAACGCTTTTCAGCCTGTTTGGCGGTGGAAAATCCGATGATGCACCTGCGGCCATTAAGGACAAGGAAGAGGCGAAATTTCCCTATCAGACGCTGATTTCTTCCTATGCCAAGGCCTATGGCGTGCCGGTGAAGCTGGCGCGGGCCGTGGTCAACACCGAAAGCGGCTTCAATGCGAAAGCGCGGGGACGGCATGGGGAAATCGGCCTGATGCAGATCAAGCCCGCCACGGCGCGGGCCATGGGTTATAAAGGCTCGGTTGCAGGGCTTTACGATCCCGACACCAATCTCAAATACGGAATGAAATATCTGGCAATCGCCAATCGTCTCGGTGGCGGCGATACCTGTCAGGCGCTTCTGCGCTACAATGCCGGTCATGCCGCAACCCGGATGAACCCCACCTCCCGGGAATATTGCGGAGAGGTCATGGCCAAGATTGGCGAAAAGGTGTGATTCCGGCTTAAAAACAATGTCGCTGCCGCCATGCCTGATGCTATCCATGGTCTGTTTTAAAGCACGTTGCGGCTTATCAGCCTCATGCAACGTGCTTTAACAGGCTGCTGAAAAAGGCGGGCCGGGCTGAAAATGGTCTGATGCGGTGATTGAAAAGCACCCAAAAAGCGTTGCATATGACCTGTATGCGCCGTTTTTTGGCACTTTTACTCCCCAAAACATCCTCATTTTCAACTCCACCTGACTTTTTCAGCCGCCTGTTAAGTCTTTGTTTTGTCGCATGTCCGTTATCGGTTCATTGAGGACAATGAAACGCGACATGCTTAAAATGGAAGTTGGCCATGGGGGATCAGGTCTTCAACTATCTCATCATCGGGCGCGGCATGATGGGGGCTGCGGCGGCGCGGCATCTGGCGGACGCAAGCGATGGCGTGGCGCTGCTCGGGCCGGATGAGCCTGCCGAAAAGGCCACCCATCAGGGCGTTTTCGGCAGCCATTATGATGAGGCGCGCATCACCCGCACCATCGACCCGGACCCGGTCTGGGCGAAGCTCGCCCATCGCTCGATCGCCCGTTACGGCGAGATCGAACAGGCAAGCGGCATCCGCTTCTATCATGAGGCCGGATGTCTGATTGTCGGGCCGAAGCCGGTGGATGAGGCAAGCTATGTGACGAAGGTCGCGCGTGCGGCCTCTGCCCTTGGCGTCAGCACCGAATCCCTGAGCCCAGAGCAGTTGCAGAAACGCTTTGGCTATTTCAGTTTTGGCAGCGATGCCGCCGGAATTTATGAGGCGCGTCATGCCGGTTACGTCAATCCGCGACGTCTGGTCGAAGCGCAGTCGCTGCTGGTCGAGCGGGCAGGGGTGCGGCTCATTCGCCAGACGGCGGTAACAGTGCGTGACGAGGGCACGTATGTTGCCGTCGAGACCGACCGGGGCGAGACGCTGCGGGCCCGGAAGGTGCTGGTGGCCGCTGGCGGTTTTTCCATTGCCGACAGGCTGTTGCCGAAGACACTGGATCTTGCGGTTTATGCCCGCACTGTCGCGTTTTTCGAAATCGCCGAGGATCAGCTAGCGCATTATCAGGATATGCCATCCCTGATCCACGAGGCAGACGATCCAAAGGATCATATCTATCTTCTGCCGCCGGTGCGTTATCCTGACGGTAAGACTTATCTCAAGATCGGCGGTGATCCAGATGATCTCAAGCTGATCACGGAGCCGGATATCCGCGACTGGTTCAGAAGCGGCGGACGGACCGGCACCCGCGATCACCTCGCGCAAATCATTGGCGATCTCGTGCCGTCGCTTTCGCATGCGCCGCTCTCCATGGCGGCCTGCGTCACCTCTTTCACACCCACTGGCTATCCAGCCATCGGCTGGAGCGACAGTCCGCGGATCGGGGTTCTCGCCGGTGGCTGCGGGGCTGCGGCCAAAAGCTCGGATGAAATCGGCAGGATGGGGGCGATGCTGCTCTTGAACGGCTCGATTGCCGATCAGGGCTATGCGGCCGATTTTGCGCCGCGGTTTTTGGGGTAGCAATTGCCCCGCATCTCCGCTAATCACCCACCACCAGTCGGCCGGGCAGCCGCGCTTCACCAATGCCGAAAGGCGGTGAGGTGAGGAAAGTCCGGGCTCCACGGAAACACGGTGCCGGATAACGTCCGGCGAGGGCGACCTCAGGGACAGTGCCACAGAAATGAAACCGCTCCGGTCCGCCGGGGCAAGGGTGAAAAGGTGGGGTAAGAGCCCACCGCGGACCTGGCAACAGGGACGGCATGGTAAACCCCGCCGGGAGCAAGACCGAATAGGGATGACGCGGGCCGCGCAAGCGGTTACAGCCGGTTTTCGGGCCAGTCATCCGGGTGGGTTGCGAGAGGCGGCGCGCAAGCGCCGTCCCAGATGAATGGCTGCCACGTTCCGGGAAACCGGGGCCATACAGAACCCGGCTTATAGGCCGACTGGTAATTTCCTTTCAGCATGATGCCGGATGAGGAGAGATTGACTGTCCGCGAAACCGCCCTTTGGCTGTTGCGGCATGTTTTTCTCCCCTGAGTTGCTGCTATGATGTCAAGGATCACGTCCACTCACGCCTTCGTGGCGTCAGGCCCGTCTTTTCCGTCAGCTGGTTGACAAGTCCCTGAATATATGGGGTTAAAACTGCTATACGGTGGCCTTTGTGTCGTCTATCAGCTATGCCTGATAAGGCTGATTTAATAACCATTCATTAAACTTAACAGGATATAAACGAAGCATGCCGGAAAGCGGCTGCTGAACCCGTCCCATTGACGCCCATAATGTCCCATGGTATCCCAAAGCTGCACTGCAACAGGGTCGATTGAGGCCCGAACATGCGAAGTTGAAAGGCGGTTTAACACCGCTGAAGCCGCGTTGTTTACGGCTTCCGCCTTGCATGGCGAAGTGCGGTTTTATCAGTGGACATGCGGGTATGTGATCCGCGTTCATCGGAAGGAGGCGGCGGTAAGGCGTTATGAACCGCTTCTTGTCCAATGCGACCAACCGGATCGATGCGAAGGGACGGGTTTCCGTGCCGGCGTCGTTTCGTGCTGTGCTTGCTGGGCGGGAAATTCAGGAGCTTTACTGCATCCAGGATTTTATCTTTCCAGCCATCAGCATCGGCGGTCCGGATCTGCTCGAGCGATACGAGCGGCAAATGGTGTCGGCGGACCCGTTTTCGCCGGCAGCGAACGAGATGTCGCTGCTCATTCATGGTGGCGGCGTTTTCATGCGCCTCGACAGCGAGGGGCGGCTGATGGTCACGGATTTCATCCGCGACTTTACTGGCATTACCTCCGAGGTCACCTTTGTGGGGCGTTCGGATCATTTTCAGGTGTGGCGGCCCGAAGCGTTTCACGAGGCGCAGATGGCGGCAAGAAAGGGGCTGGCGCGTGTGACCGGCTCCTGAGGATGCGGAGACACGGAATGGCGACGGATCTTGGCGGAGGTGTCACTGAAGCCGAAGGCGGACCGGTCCGTCACATTCCGGTTCTTCTCAATGAGGTCGTCGAAGCCCTTGCGCCGCAGCCTGGCAAGATCATCCTTGATGGCACCTTCGGTGCGGGCGGTTATACCAGGGCTCTGCTTGAGGCGGGCGCCGATGTGATCGCGCTCGACCGCGATCCGACCGCAATTGCCGCTGGCCAGGCGCTGGTTGGCGCGTTCGGTGGCAGGCTTTCCCTTGTTCACACACAGTTTTCCGCTCTGGCCCATCATGCGCCTGAAGCTGGGCTTGATGGCGTCGTGCTCGACATCGGCGTTTCCTCCATGCAGATCGACGAGGCCGAACGCGGCTTTTCCTTTCAGAAAAACGGTCCGCTCGATATGCGCATGTCCGGTTCGGGCGTATCCGCCGCCGATGTGGTCAATCGTGCGAAAGTTGGCGATCTCATCCGTATTTTCGGTTTTCTCGGCGAGGAAAAGCAGGCGGGCCGCATTGCCCGCGCCATTGAAAAGCGCCGCGTGGAAAAACCGTTCGAGACCACCCGCGATCTGGCCGGAATGATCGAAATCGTGACGCCCCGCAAGGCCAAGGACAAGATTCATCCGGCAACGCGGGTGTTTCAGGCGCTGAGAATTTTCGTCAATGATGAACTCGGCGAACTGGTTGAGGCGCTGTTTGCCGCCGAGCAGGCGCTCAAGCCCGGCGGACGGCTGGTTGTAGTGACCTTTCATTCGCTTGAGGACCGCATCGTCAAGACCTTTTTCTCCGACCGGTCCGGCAAGGCGGCAGGCTCGCGGCATATGCCGATGGTGGCGGACCGTCCGGCGATTTTTACCCCTATCGGCAGGGGCCTGGTAACGGCTGGCGAGACGGAAGCTGAAGCCAATCCGCGCGCCCGTTCGGCCAAGCTCAGGGCAGGGCTGCGCACTGAGGCAAGAGCGATGAAGCCCGACCGCGCGATCTTCGACCTGCCGGCACTTGCAGACATACAGCGTATGGGAGCCTGAGATGATCCGGACTTTCGATCTCATTCTGATCGGCATCATGGCGGCATCGGCAACCGTGACCTATCAGATCAAGCATCGCACCGATGAAAAGGTGAAGGACCTGCATCACATCGAATCCGAGATCAAGCTGGAGAAGGACACGATCGATCTTCTCAATGCTGACTGGGCGCTTCTGACACAGCCCAACCGGCTGGAAAAGCTGGTGGCGACCTATGGACCGGAGCTGGATCTGCAGCAGACCGATCCAAACCAGCTGGCACGGGAAAATGAGCTTCCGATGCTGAAATCACAATTGCCCGTCCCGTCGCCCCTGCCGGAGGTTGCTCAGGGCAGGCCTGCCAAAACCGATTCCATCATCACGGGAGCTGTGAAACGCTGATGTCTTTCCTCGCCCGGATGATGCGTCTGAAAAGCAAGGCCCATTTCAATACCGATGCCGGCCAGGGGGCTGGTCTGCGCAATCGCGCCCGCGCCTTCGACGGTGCCAGCAAGCGCAAGGTCGATATGGCGCGCCGCCGCGTCGGCATGTTGCTGTTCGGCTTTGCCGCCTCCTATACGGTGATCGGCGCGCGTCTTGTTGAATATGGTTATACCCATCCTGAAACCACATCGGGCATCCTGCCGCCTGACCGGTTGATGGCGGCAAGACCCGATATTCTTGACCGCAACGGCCAGGTGCTGGCCACCGATATCCGCACCGTTTCGCTGTTTGCCGAGCCGAACCGGATCGTCGATGCAGACGAGGCGGCAGAAAAACTGGCAACGGTGCTGAGTGATCTCGATGTCAAGGACACCTATCGCAAGCTGACGTCGAAATCGCATTTCCAATGGCTGCGACGTCAGCTGACGCCGAAGCAGCAGAGCCAGATCCTGGCGCTCGGCATTCCCGGTATCGGCTTCCGTCCGGAAATCCGGCGGTTTTATCCCGGCGGCTCGACGGCGGCCCATATTGTCGGTTTCGTCAATATCGACAATCGTGGCATGGCCGGTATGGAGAAATATATCGACAATCAGGGCCTGGCCGAACTGGCCGATCTCGGGATGACGTCGAATGCGCCGCTGGAGCCGGTCCGGCTATCGATCGATCTGCGCGTGCAGAATATTCTGCATGACATCGTCAAGAACGCCATGATTGACTACAAGGCCAAATCCACCGGAGCCGTCGTGCTTGACGTCAATACGGGTGAAGTTATTGCCATGGCCTCCTATCCCGATTTCGATCCCAACCACCCGGAGGAAGGCTCGAAGGACGGTTGGCTGAACCGCATGTCGAACGGCACGTTCGAAATGGGATCGACGTTCAAATCTTTCACCATCGCCATGGGGCTTGATACTGGCAAGGTCAAGCTGACCGACAGTTTCGATGCGCGCTATCCGATCAGAATCGACGGTTTCACCATTCATGACGATCACGCGCAGAGCCGTTTTCTGACGGTTCCTGACATTTTCCGCTATTCCTCGAATATCGGCACGGCCAAACTGGCACAAACCGTCAGCATTGCCGAACACAAGGCATTCCTGACCCGGCTTGGGCTGTTGACCAAGATGAAGACGGAACTGCCCGAAGTGAAAATGCCGTCCCAGCCGCGGGAATGGAAACCGATCAACCAGATCACCATCGCCTTTGGCCATGGTATTGCGACAACGCCCTTGCAGACCGCCGTTGCCGGTGCGGCCCTGATGAATGGCGGCAAGCTGATCGAGCCGACCTTCCTGCCGCGCACGGTGGAGCAGGCTGATGATGTGGCTGAGGCTGTGATCAAGCCATCAACCAGCGCCGATATGCGCTATCTCTTTGAGTATAATGGGGTTCTCGGCTCCGGTCGGCGTGCTCGCGTTCCCGGTTTCGATGTCGGTGGTAAGACCGGCACCGCTGACAAGGTCGTCAATGGCCGCTATGACCACAAGCTGAATTTCAACGCTTTTCTGGGCGCTTTTCCCATGAGCAAGCCGCGCTATGTGGTGCTCAGTTTTTGTGATGAGCCCTTGACCGGTGAAAATGGCGGTACGCTTTCTGCCTATACCGCAGCGCCGATGGTGCGCGATATTATTCGCAGAAGCGCCCCAATTCTTGGTGTAGAACCTGATTTCGGACCGGCGGGGAAAGATACACTCGTGTCCTATTGATCATACTGATATGCAGACTCACCGGTAAAACAGGGCCGGTGAGACAAGGGGACAAGTAAACGATGAAATTGCGCGATCTCGCCAATGGTCTTGTTGAACTGGCTGATAAGCCCGCCGCTTTGGGCGATTTGGTGATTTCAGGCCTGACGGCTGACAGCCGCAAGGCCGGACCCGGAATGCTGTTTTTCGCACTGTCCGGGGTAAAAGCTGACGGTGCGTCTTTCGTTGCCGATGCCGTGGCGCGTGGCGCTTCAGCCGTTGTGGCGGGCCAGATGCTTGAGACGGATGTTCCGGTTCTGGTGGTGGATAATCCCCGCCATGTGCTGTCGATGATGGCTGCCCGTTTTTACGGAGCCCAGCCCGAGACAATGGTTGCCGTTACCGGCACGGCGGGCAAGACCTCGGTCGCCTCCTTTGTCCGTCAGATCTGGGCCGAGGCAGGGTTTGTCAGCGCTCAGATCGGCACGACCGGTGTGATTTCGCCCAAACGCCAGGGCGAGGGTCTGCTGACCACGCCCGATCCTGTGGCGCTGCATGCTCTCCTGGCAGAACTTGCCGCAGAAGGCGTGACCCACGCCGCCATGGAAGCCTCCAGCCATGGTCTCGACCAGAGCCGCCTCGACGGCGTTCGGCTGAAAGCGGCGGCCTTCACCAATCTTGGCCGCGACCATATGGATTATCACCCGACGGTCGAACATTACATGGCCGCCAAGATGCGTCTCTTCGACACGCTTTTGCCGAAAGGTGCGCCTGCCGTGATCTATGCCGATGACGAATGGTCCGGCGAGGCAATCCGCGTAGCCCGTGCCGCAGGCCATGACGTGCTGACCGTGGGCCGTGCCGGCGATTTTCTGACGCTGAAACGGGTCGAGCATTTCCGTCACCATCAGATGGCTGAAATTCATCATCAAGGGTCGATCTATGAGGTCGATCTGCCACTGGCCGGGGATTTCCAGATCGCCAATGCACTGGTTGCCGCAGGGCTGGTGATGGCGACCGGCGTTGCCGCTCCGGTGGCGCTGAAGGCGCTGGAAAGGCTGAAAGGGGCCGCCGGGCGGCTGGAACTTGTGGCGCAGACGAAGACCGGCGCGCTGGCTTATGTCGATTATGCCCACAAGCCCGATGCGCTGGAAAAGGTGCTGACGGCGGTTCGTCCCTTCACCTCCGGCCGGATCATCACCGTGTTCGGTTGCGGTGGCGACCGCGACCGGGGCAAGCGGCCGATCATGGGCGAGATTGCCGATCGCCTCGCTGATATCGCGATTGTCACCGATGATAATCCGCGCTCGGAAGTTGCCGCCGACATCCGGGCCGAAGTCATGGCCGGATGCCCGAAAGGCATTGAAATCGGCGACCGTGCCCAGGCGATCCGCGCCGCCGTCGCCATGCTTGCCACCGGCGATACGCTGATCGTGGCGGGCAAGGGCCATGAAGAAGGGCAGAAGATCGGCACGGTGGTTCTGCCCTTTTCCGACCACATCGAAATCCGGAAAGCCATGGAGGAATTCCACCCTTGACCTTTCTCTGGACCAGTGACGACATGGTCGCCGCCATGGGCGGACGGCCTTTGGGGACACTTCCCGCCGGGATCACCGGCATTTCCATTGACAGCCGCACGATCCGGCCCGGCGAAGCCTTCTTCGCTATTAAGGGCGACCGGGTGGACGGGCATGATTTTGCCAGCATCGCCGTGGCCAATGGCGCGGCGCTGATGGTGGTCAATGAGGCAAAGCTGCCGGCCCTTGGACGCTTGACCGTGCCGATGATCGTGGTGGATGACGTGCTTGCCGCCCTTGGGCGCCTCGCCGTTGCTGCGCGTTCGCGTTCTCGCGCGCGCATCGTTGCCGTGACCGGCTCGGTCGGCAAGACCACGACCAAGGAAATGCTCCGTCAGGTGCTCGCGCCCTCAGGCGAGGTCCATGCGGCGGTCGCTTCCTTCAACAATCATTGGGGTGTGCCGCTGACACTCGCCCGCATGCCGGAAAGCGCTGCCTTCGGCGTCTTCGAAATCGGCATGAACCATGGTGGTGAAATTACGCCGCTGGTGGCCATGGTCAGGCCGCATCTGGCGATGATCACCACGATTGCGCCGGCCCATCTCGGCAATTTCAACAGCGTCGACGAGATCGCCGCTGCCAAGGCCGAAATTTTCACCGGTGTCGTGCCGGAAGGCAAGGCGCTGATCAATCGTGACAATCCCTATTTTGAATATCTGGATCGGGCAGCACTTGATGCCGGGGTGCGTGAGGTGCATTCCTTTGGCCAGCATCCGCGTGCCGAATACCGGCTGGCGGAGTTCGACGGGGCGTCGGAAAGCTCGACCATGTGGGCGGTGATCGAGGGCGTGACCCATGAGGTGACCTTGCCTGCCCCCGGGCGTCACATTGCCGAAAATGCCGTGGCGGCGCTGGGTGCTGTGCATCTTCTTGGCGGCGATCTCGACGCTGCCATCGAGGCGCTGGCCTATCTGCAGCCGGTCAAGGGGCGCGGTGAGCGCCATCGTCGCCGCCTGACCGGTGGCGGCACATTCACTCTGATCGACGAAAGCTACAATGCCAATCCCGCCTCGATGCGTGCGGCCATTGCCGTTCTCGCCTCCGCCCGGCCGGATGGCGAGGGGCGGCGCATCGCTGTTTTGGGCGACATGCTGGAACTGGGCGAGATGGCGCAGGAACTGCATGGCGATCTGGCCGGTCCGCTGATGGCTGCGGGGATCGATCACGTCTGGCTGGCCGGTCCGGAGATGGCGGCGCTCAAGGCGCAATTGCCCGAAACCGTCAGCAGTGTCTGGTTTCCAGACACGGCTGCCCTTGTCGATTTCGCGGTCAACAGTGTTATGGCGGGCGATGTGCTGATGGTAAAATCGTCTCTCGGGCTCGGTTTCGGCAAGATCGTCGCGGCCCTGCTTGACAAGTATCCGTCATTGGACGACACCCCCCGCCCGTAACCTGATCTTTTGCGGTCCGACCTTGCTGCCGGGCCGGTTTTTTTGGAAAGTGCGTTTATGCTCATCTGGCTTGTCGAGCTTGCAAACCACGTACAGTTTTTCAACCTGTTCCGGTACATCACTTTCCGGACGGGGGCGGCCATGTTTACGGCGGCGCTCATCGTCTTCCTGTTTGGTCCGGCGATCATTTCCTCTCTCAGAGTGCGTCAGGGGAAAGGTCAGCCGATCCGGGCGGATGGGCCGCAGACCCATTTCAAAAAGGCCGGTACGCCGACCATGGGCGGATTGATGATTCTGGCGGGCATTGTCGGCTCCTCACTGCTCTGGGCCGATCTGTCCAACACCTATGTCGTCGCCACCCTGCTGGTGACACTGGGCTTTGGTGCCATCGGCTTTTACGATGACTATCTCAAAGTGACGAAACAATCCGACAAGGGCTTTTCCGGTCGGGCGCGGCTTGGCATCGAATTTCTGATCGCCGGGATTGCTGTCTTCTTCATGATGGAGGCGGCCAAGGTTTCTGCGCCGCAGGGACCACATCTCGCCACCTCGCTTGCGTTTCCCTTCTTCAAGGACATGTTGCTCAATCTGGGCTATTTCTTTGTGCCTTTCGGCGCCTTCGTCATTGTCAGCGCTGGCAATGCGGTCAACCTGACGGACGGTCTGGACGGGCTTGCCATCGGCCCGGTCATGGTGGCCTCCGCCGCTTTCGGCCTGATCGCCTATCTGGCGGGCAATGCGGTGTTTTCCGGTTATCTGCAGATCAATTTCGTGCCCGGCACGGGTGAGCTTGCCGTCATTCTCGGCGCGGTCATCGGTGCGGGTCTTGGCTTTTTGTGGTTCAATGCGCCACCTGCGGCGATTTTCATGGGCGATACCGGCTCGCTGGCGCTGGGCGGGCTGATCGGTACGGTGGCGGTTGCCACCAAGCATGAAATCGTCATGGCGATCATTGGCGGTCTTTTCGTCATGGAAACGCTTTCGGTGATCATTCAGGTCTTCTGGTTCAAGCGCACCGGCAGGCGCGTTTTCCTGATGGCACCGATCCATCACCATTTTGAAAAAAAGGGCTGGACGGAAAGCCAGGTGGTGATCCGCTTCTGGATCATTGCCATCGGCCTTGCAATGCTGGGCCTTTCCACCCTGAAACTGCGGTGAGGCGGCCATGATCCCGGTCACCACTTTCAAACATCGTCGGGTTGCGCTCTTCGGGCTGGGCGGTTCGGGCTTTGCCACAGCCAAGGCGCTCGTCGCCGGTGGAGCCGATGTGGTGGTCTGGGACGACAATCCCGACAGTGTCGAAAAAGCCCGTGCACAAGGCCTGACGGCTGAAGACCTGCGCAAGCTCGACTGGTCGCGTCTTGCCGCGCTGGTGCTGGCGCCCGGTGTGCCACTCACCCACCCAAAGCCGCATTGGTGCGTCGATCTTGCCCATGCTGCCGGTGTCGAGATCATCGGCGATGTCGAGCTTTTCGTGCGGGAAAGACGCGCGCAGGCACCCTCTGCTCCCTTTATCGCCATCACTGGCACCAATGGCAAATCCACGACAACCGCGCTGATTGCCCATATCCTCAAGGCGAGCGGACGTGATGTGCAGCTTGGCGGCAATATCGGCACGGCGGTGCTGACACTCGATCCGGTGGCGGAAAACCGCTTTTATGTGGTCGAGTGCTCCTCCTTTCAAATCGATCTTGCGCCGACGCTTGATCCCAGTGTCGGCATATTGCTCAATCTGACGCCTGATCATCTCGATCGTCACGGCACGATGGAGCATTATGCCGGAATCAAGGAACGGCTGGTCGCCGGTAGCCGGATTGCCATTGTTGGCGTCGATGATGCCTTCTGCGAACGCATTGCCGAACGGCTTGAGCGTGTGGCGGATAGGGACCGTACCATGCTGCGCCTGTCGAAACGTCAGCCGCTTGCTGACGGTTTTTACAATCAGAACCATCAGATCTTTCGGGCCGAGGGTGGGGAGGCGCGTCTCATCGCCGATCTTAACGGCATTGCCACGCTGCGCGGCAGCCACAATGCCCAGAATGCGGCGGCGGCGATTGCGGCCTGCCTTGCCGTGGGGCTGAGCGAAGATGAGGTGAAGGCGGGACTTTCCAGCTTTCCCGGACTCAAACATCGGATGCAGCCGGTTGGACGGCGCGGCCATGTGGTCTTCGTCAATGACAGCAAGGCGACCAATGCGGAGGCGGCAGCGCCTGCGCTGTCCAGCTATGAGCGGATTTACTGGATTGCCGGTGGCCTGCCGAAAGAGGGCGGGATCACCGCGCTTGCGCCGCTTTTTCCGCGCATCGCCAAGGCCTATCTCATCGGTGAAGCGGCATCCGCCTTTGCCGCAACGCTGGGCGCTGCCGTGCCTTTTGAAATTTCCGGTACGCTGGATCAGGCAGTTGCTCATGCAAATGCGGATGCGAGCGCCGATTCTGATGGCAGGGAGGTTGCGGTGATGCTGTCTCCGGCTTGCGCAAGCTTCGATCAATACAAGAATTTTGAGGCCCGTGGCGACCGCTTCGTCGCACTTGTCGCCGGGCTCGGTACAGTCGACATGCTGGTTGAGACGTAAACAAGGATTGGCGATATGGTAAGCCGCGCGGAACGTGGTGCTCTGGCCGACTGGTTCTGGACCATCGACCGCTTCTTTCTGATCACCTTCATCGTGTTGATGGGGATCGGCTTCATGCTGTCTTTTGCCGCCTCTCCGGCGGTGGCCGAGCGCATCGGGCTTGACAGTTTTCACTTCGTCAAGCGTCAGGCGCTGTTTACCATTCCATCCATCGCCACCATGATCGGTCTGTCCTTTCTCACGCCCCGGCAGGTGCGTCGCACGGCGCTGGTGGTGCTTTTAGGCTCGATTGGCCTGATGATCCTGGCGCTGTTTTTCGGACCGGAGGTCAAGGGGGCGCATCGCTGGATCAATTTCGGCAGCCTGTCGATCCAGCCGTCGGAATTCATGAAGCCGGCCTTTGTTGTCGTCTGCGCCTGGCTCTTTGCCGAACATGTGCGTCACCCCGATATTCCGGGCAATTTCTTCGCCATCCTGCTCTATATGGTGGTGGTGGCACTGTTGATGGTGCAGCCGGATTTCGGCCAGACCATTCTGACATCGGTGGTCTGGGGAGCGATGTTCTTCATGGCCGGTGTGCCGTGGCTGTGGATCATTCTTCTGGTCGTCGGCGGCGGTGTCGGCTCCTATCTCGCTTATTACACCATGCCGCACGTGGCGGGCCGTATCGACCGCTTCCTGACGG
This sequence comes from Allorhizobium sonneratiae, assembly GCF_023700755.1. Taxonomy (GTDB): domain Bacteria; phylum Pseudomonadota; class Alphaproteobacteria; order Rhizobiales; family Rhizobiaceae; genus Allorhizobium; species Allorhizobium sonneratiae. The sequence continues at coordinate 75,542 of NZ_JAMKOJ010000011.1, forward strand.
GGCAGGGTGATACGTTCCAGGTGGATACGGCGCGCGAAGCCATCATCCGTGGCAACTGGTTCGGTGTCGGGCCGGGCGAGGGCATCATCAAGCGGGTCATTCCCGACGCCCATACCGACTTCATCTTTTCGGTGGCGGCTGAGGAATTCGGCATCATCTTCTGCATGGCGCTGGTGGCGATTTTTGCGGTTCTGGTGATCCGTGGTCTGCGTCATGCTTATCGTGAAAAAGACGATTTCAACCGCTTTGCCGTTGCCGGTCTGGTGTTGCAGATCGGGGTGCAGTCGATGATCAATATCGGCGTTAATCTGCAATTGCTGCCCGCCAAGGGCATGACCCTGCCGCTGATTTCCTATGGCGGTTCGTCCATGGTGGCGATATGCATTACGGCAGGTTTCATTCTGGCCCTGACCCGGCACAGGCCCGAACAGCGCTCGCAGGAGCGGCGGCTGTTCCGGTCGGCCCAGGGCGTACCGGCGGAGTAGAGCATGACCAAGGGGATCATCTGCCTTGCCGCCGGGGGCACCGGCGGCCATCTTTTCCCGGCCGAAGCGCTGGCGCATGAGCTGAAAGCACGCGGCTACAGTGTGCATCTGATCACTGACAGCCGGGCGGAGCGCTATGCCGGCCAGTTCCCGGCCGATCAGGTGCATGTCGTGCCGTCAGCCACAATCGGCTCGAAAAATCCCCTGGCCGTTCTGCGGTCTCTGTTGACACTCTGGCGCGGCTATCGCAAGGCCAAGGCGCTGCTTGCCAGTCTTAAGCCGAAAGCCGTTGTCGGCTTTGGTGGCTATCCCACCCTGCCGCCGCTGATTGCGGCGTGCCATATGGGCCTTGCCACCATGATCCATGAGCAGAATGCAGTCATGGGCCGGGCGAACAAGCTGCTTGCCTCAAGGGTCAAGGCGATTGCCGGCGGTTTTCTCAAGAAGGAGGGGCCGTTTGCCGACAAGATTACAGTGACCGGCAATCCGGTTCGGCCTGCCGTGCTGCAAGCGGCTGAGGCGGGGTATACGGCTTCCGCTGCGGGCGATCCTTTCCGGCTTGTGGTGTTTGGTGGCAGTCAGGGCGCGAAACATTTTTCCAGCGTGGTGCCGAGTGCCATCTGCCTTTTGGACGATGATCTGCGGGCAAGGCTGACCGTGACCCAGCAGGCCCGGCCCGAAGATCTTGATCAGGTCAAGGCCTGTTACGGCAAGCTCAAGATTTCTGCCGATGTTTCGCCCTTCTTTTCCGACATGGCCGAGCGTATCGGTGCGGCGCAGATGGTGATCAGCCGGTCGGGCGCATCGACCGTCTCCGAGCTTTCGGTGATCGGACGTCCCGCCATTCTGGTTCCCTATCCTTTCGCGCTCGACCATGATCAGGCCGCCAATGCCGAGGCCATGTCGGCGGAAGGTGGTGGCGTGGTGATCAATCAGGCGGCGCTGACGCCGGAGGCTTTGAGCGCCAAGCTGAAAGCCTGGATGAGTGCGCCGGACAAGTTGGCCGCCATGGCCAATGCGGCAAAGAAGGCGGGTCATCCGGATGCCGCCCGCTTGCTTGCCGACAAGGTTGAGGCTATTTCCAGATAAGACAAATGTTCTGCTTCGTCCGATCTGCTGGCGGTGTCGTGGCGGGCAGCTATCCGGTTGACAAGGTGAGGCCGGATGTTTTTACAAGGAATTGTTGTGTCGGGGCTTGTTTTATCGCTTGATTATGGCGGATAGGCTGCCCCGGTGGCGGGTTTGTGAAGGGAATGACGAAATGAAAATGCCGCAAACCATTGGCCTGGTCCATTTCATCGGGATCGGCGGCATCGGCATGAGCGGCATTGCCGAGGTTCTGCACAATCTCGGCTATAAGGTGCAGGGCTCGGATCAGGCAGACAGCGCCAATGTGCAGCGTCTGCGCGCCAAGGGCATCGAGGTCTTTGTCGGCCACACACCCGACAATCTGGGCGATGCAGAAGTGGTGGTGGTGTCCACCGCCATCAAGAAGAACAATCCGGAACTGGTGGCGGCGCGCGAAAAACTGCTGCCGGTGGTGCGCCGCGCCGAAATGCTGGCCGAACTGATGCGCTTCCGCAATGCGATTGCCATCGGCGGCACCCATGGCAAGACGACCACCACCTCCATGGTGGCGGCGCTGCTTGAGGCAGGCTCGCTCGATCCGACGGTGATCAATGGCGGTATCATCAATGCCTATGGCACCAATGCCCGCATGGGCGAGGGTGAGTGGATGGTGGTCGAGGCCGACGAATCGGACGGTACCTTCCTGAAACTGCCTGCCGACGTGGCGATCGTTACCAATATCGATCCCGAACATCTCGATCATTACGGCAGTTTCGATGCCGTGCGTCTCGCCTTCCGGCAGTTTGTCGAAAATGTTCCCTTTTACGGCTTTGGCGTCATGTGCATCGATCACCCTGAGGTGCAGGCACTGGTCGGTCGCATCGAAGACCGTAAAGTCGTGACCTATGGTGAAAACCCGCAGGCCGATGTGCGCTTCTCCAATGTGCGCCTGAACGGTACGCAGTCGGTTTTCGATGTGGAAATCCGCCGCCGCCGCACCGGGCGCGTGTTCAATTTCAAGGATCTGACGCTGCCCATGCCGGGCCGTCACAATATCTCCAATGCCTGCGCCGCCATTGCCGTTGCCAACCGGCTTGGCATTTCCGAAGAGGCGATCCGCAAGGGGCTTTCGTCGTTCAGCGGTGTCAAACGGCGGTTCACCCTGACCGGAAGCTGGAACGGCGTGCAGGTGTTCGACGATTACGGCCATCATCCGGTGGAAATCAAGGCGGTGCTGAAGGCGGCGCGCGAGGCCTGCGCCGGGCGCATCATCGCCGTGCACCAGCCGCACCGCTATTCGCGGCTGTCCAGCCTGTTCGATGATTTCGCCAATTGCTTCAACGATGCCGACAGTATTCTGATTGCCCCGGTCTATGCGGCGGGGGAAGACCCGGTTGATGGCTATGACTCGGAGGCACTGGTATCGCGGATCAAATCCAGCGGTCACCGCGATGCCCGTTATCTCGCCTCGCCCGATCTTTTGCCTGGTCTTGTCTCAGGCATTGCACAACCGGGTGACTTTGTGGTCCTCTTGGGGGCTGGAAACATAACACAATGGGCAGCCTCCCTGCCCAGAGAATTGCAAGCACTTTCAGGAAGTGATCGATGAAACAGGTGGACGGGGAAAAGCTGGTTGCGCGTCTTGGCGCGGGCGTGGATGCATTGCGGGGCCGGTTGACGCCGAATGCGCCGATGGACAGGGTCACCTGGTTTCAGGCGGGCGGTCTGGCCGAGGTGATGTTTCAGCCGCATGACAAGGACGATCTTGTTGCCTTCCTCAAGCTTTTGCCGGAGGATGTACCGCTGACCGTCGTTGGTGTCGGCTCGAACCTGCTGGTGCGTGATGGCGGCATTCCGGGTGCGGTGATCCGCCTGTCCGCCAAGGGTTTTGGCGGTCTCGATCTCGAAGGCGAAAACCGGATTCGCGCTGGCGCCATCTGCCCGGACAAGCATATCGCCGCCATGGCGATGGACAATAATATCGGCGGTTTTGCCTTTTATTACGGCATTCCGGGCTCGATCGGCGGCGCAATCCGCATGAATGCCGGTGCCAATGGCGGTGAAACGGCGGCTCGGCTCGTCGAGGTCGAAGCGGTTGACCGGCAGGGCAATGTCCATATCCTGTCGAAAGCGGATATGGGATACAGCTATCGTCATTCCTCCGCACCGGAAGGGTTGATTTTCATCAGCGGCCTCTTCGAGGGCTATGCCGATGAAAAGGCGAAGATCCGCAGCGAAATGGATGCCGTGCGCCAGCATCGTGAAACGGTGCAGCCGGTCAAGGAAAAGACCGGCGGCTCAACCTTCAAGAACCCGCAGGGCCATTCCGCCTGGGAACTGATTGATGAGGCCGGTGGCCGTGGTTTGATGATTGGCGGGGCACAGATGTCGTCGCTGCATTGCAATTTCATGATCAATGCAGGGCACGCCACCGCCTATGATCTCGAATATCTCGGCGAAACCGTGCGCCAGCTCGTGTTTGAAAAGTCCGGCGTCAAGCTGGAATGGGAAATCAAGCGTCTTGGCCTGTTCATGCCCGGCCGCGAGGTCCAGCCCTTCATGGGTGTGACCGGAGAATAACGCGCTTCTTTATCGATGACAGCGCCGTGCGTTTTATAAAACGCACGGCGCTGTCAATCTCACCCGATTGAAGGAATGATGCAGTAAAAACGCCGCCAGTGGAATCACTTGGCGGCGTTTTTTGTTGTTCAAATCTGGTTGAGCCGTGTGAATTCTGCGCCCGAAAAGCCGGGCGCAGCAAGATCAAACTTCTTCTTTGCCAGACGCCAGAATGCAGACCAGCGTGATCACGGCGGCAAGGCCAAGATAAAATCCGACGTAAGCAATGCCGTAATTGGTTTGCAGCCATGTGGCGATATAGGGCGCAAGCGAGGCCCCGACGATGCCGGCGAAGTTGAAGGTCAGCGAGGCGCCGGTATAGCGCACATTGGTCGGGAAAGGTGCGGCAAGGGCAGCCCCGATCAGCGCATAGGTCATGCCCATCAGCGCCATCGCGCCCGACGCGAAGATGGCAACCCCTATCTCGCCGCCAGACAGCAGATGCGGCAGCAGGAAGGAGAAAAGCGCAATCGCTGCGGTGATGATGATCAGCGATAAGCGGCGACCGACCCGGTCACCGATCTTGCCGGTGATCGGAATGAAGATGCCGAAGACGACAGCGCTGACGATCTGGATTTCCAGAGCGTCGAGGAACGGCATTTTCAGCACCTTGACGTTATAGGACAGAAGCCAGGCCGTACTGATGTAGAACAGCACGAAGGTGACGAGCGCCACGAAGGTGCCGAGAAACAGGCTGCGCTTGTAGCGGCTGAAAATTTCCGCCACCGGCACGGCGACCCGCTCCTGTGCTTCCAGCGCCTTTTTGAAGGCAGGCGTTTCCGAAATGGAAAACCGCACCCACAAGCCGATGACGATCAGAATGCTGGAGGCAAGGAACGGCACGCGCCAGCCCCAGGAGATCAGCGCATCCTTGGACATGAATTGCAGCAGCAGCCAGAACAGGCCCGACGACAGGAAAAGACCAACCGGCGCGCCAAGCTGTGGGAACATGGCATACCAGTTGCGCTTGCCCTCCGGCGCATTTTCCGTGGCCAGCAGCACCGCACCGCCCCATTCGCCGCCAAGACCGAAACCCTGACCGAAACGGCACAGCGCCAACAGCAGCGGCGCCATGACACCAATCTGGCTGTAGCTCGGCAGAAGGCCGATCACGACGGTGGAAATGCCCATGGTCAAAAGGGCTGCCACCAGCGTAACCTTGCGACCGACGCGGTCGCCGAAATGGCCGAACACCACAGCGCCCATCGGACGGGCGAAAAAGGCGATGGAAAAGGTGGCAAAGGAGGCCAGAAGCGCCGTCATCGGGTCACTGTTGGGGAAAAACAGTGCCGGGAAGATCAGCACGGCGGCTGTGGCGTAAACATAGAAATCGAAGAATTCGATGGTGGTGCCGACCAGGCTGGCCGTCAGAACACGTGCCGGCGAATTGACTGCGGCAGGCGCTGACGGGCCAAGGGACGGCGATACATCAGGCATCGCATTTGTCATCACAGGACCCAATTTTGAGGAATGTGTCTTTTCCGTGGAAAATTAGCGATGTCCTCTAAAGCAATAACCGGGATTGTTAAAGCCCTCTTAACGCAATTTTATAACGGTGAGGGTTGGCTGATGCACGATGGGGGCGAAAATTCTGGCGGAGGTTAACCAAAGTAAACGGTTCATTAACCTTAATGCTCTTTTATCACTCCATGTTAGGCAGTCCGCGCGAATCGTGCCGCAAGGCAAGGGCAAGCTGATCTGTCTGTTTGGTGTCTGTGGGTGCGTAAATGGCGAAAAAGCATGTTGCCGTTCTGCTGGGTGGATTTTCTTCGGAGAGGCCTGTCAGCCTGTCTTCGGGAAACGCCTGTGCGGCGGCGCTGGAAGAGGCTGGCTATCGGGTGACGCGGGTGGATGTGTCGCGCAATCTTGCCGGCGTTCTGGCTGAGCTTCGCCCGGATGTCGCCTTCAATGCGCTGCATGGCCCTTTTGGTGAGGATGGCACGGTTCAGGGTATTCTCGAATATCTGGAAATTCCCTATACCCATTCCGGCGTTCTGGCTTCTGCTCTCGCCATGGATAAGGCGCAGGCGAAGATTGTTGCTGCCGCTGCTGGCATTCCGGTTGCTGCCGGTTTCGCCATGTCCCGTTTCGAGATCGGCAATCGACATCCGATCGAGCCGCCTTATGTGGTCAAGCCGCTGCGGGAGGGGTCGAGCTTCGGCATCGTCATCGTGCGCGAAGGGCAGTCGCATCCGCCGCAGATCATCGGTTCGGCCGACTGGCGCTATGGCGATACTGTCATGGTGGAAAAATACGTTGCCGGGCGCGAGTTGACCTGCGGCGTGATGAACGGCAAGGCGCTTGGCGTCACTGAAATCATCGCCAAGGCCGGGAGTTTCTACGATTACGATTCAAAATATGCTGCAGGCGGGTCCGAGCATATTATTCCGGCACAGATTTCACCAAATATTTACCAAAAAATACAAGACTTGGCGGTCAGGGCCCATGAAGCGATGGGGTGCCGAGGGGTGAGTCGCTCCGATTTTCGTTTCGACGACCGCATTTCCGAGGATGGTGAGCTGATCTGGCTGGAGATCAATACGCAACCGGGCATGACGCCGACATCGCTGGTGCCGGAAATGGCCGCTCACGCAGGAATTTCCTTCGGTGAGCTTGTCAGCTTTATGGTGGAGGAAGCCTCGTGCACGCGTTGAGCGCCAGAAAATCGAGAGTTCTGCGTCCGGTTTCGGGCGGCGTGAGCCGTCTCGAGGATGGCGCCCTGGTGCTGCCGCGCTCCGGTCGCCGCCTGCTGCGGTTTGCCGTTGCGCTTTGCACCGGCAAGGTGGAGCTGCCGCGTCATATCGGCAAGCTGTCTTTCCTGGCCTATTGCGCCTTTGTTGGTGGTCATGCGATCGCGTGGGGCGGCTATTGGCCGAATGTCAAGGAATATGTCACGACCACGGCCGGTTTCGCGCTCGACAATGTCAAGCTCTCCGGCAATGTGCATACCTCCGAGATCGATGTGCTGCAGGCGCTGAACCTTGATGGTGTCACGTCTCTTGTCTCGCTGAATGTCGATGCGGCGCAAAAGAAGATCGAGGCTCTGCCCTGGGTGGAGAAGGTTGAAGTTCGCAAGGTTTATCCGCACACGATCAATGTGATGATCAAGGAGCGTCAGGCCTATGGCATCTGGCAGCATGGCGATGAACTGTCGCTGATCGAAGCCGATGGAACGGTGATTGCGCCTCTGCGTGACAGCAAGTTTGCCACGCTGCCGCTGTTTGTCGGTCGCGATGCGGAAACGGCGGCGCAGGATATCGAGAAGGATTTCGCCCCCTGGCCTGAATTCAAGGACCGGATCAAGGCGTTCGTACGGGTCGGTAGTCGTCGCTGGGATGTCTATCTCAAGAATGGTGTGGTGGTGAAACTGCCGGAAGACAATGTTGAAACGGCGCTGGCGCGTCTGAAGCGGATGGAGAGCGATCAGCAATTGCTGGAGCGCGATATTGCCGCTGTCGATCTGCGCCTGCCGGACCGTATGGCGATACAGTTGACGCCGGAGGCGCTGGCGCGCCGGCAAAAAGCGGTCGCTGCCCGCACCAAGGCTCTCGCCAAGGCGGTGAAGGAGGATGTGATATGAGCGTCTTCGGTTCCGCCGGTCTGCCGCGTATGAGGCCCCTGTCGCATAAACGCAGCCATGTCGTCTCCGTACTCGATATCGGCTCGACCAAGATCGTCTGCATGATCGGACGGCTGACGCCGCGTCGCGAAACGGACGTGCTTCCGGGCCGCACCCATAATGTCGAGATCATTGGCATCGGCCATCAGCGTTCGCGCGGCATCAAATCCGGCGTGATCACCGATGTCGAGGCGGTGGAGAGCGTGGTGCGTCTGGCGGTTGATGCCGCCGAGCGCATGGCGGGGCTGACTGTCGACAGCCTGATCGTCAATGTTTCGGCTGGCCGGATCAATTCCGATGTCTATACCGGGTCGATCGATCTCGGCGGACAGGAAGTGCAGGGCGGTGATCTGCGCCGGGTGATTGCGGCCGCCGGCCAGCAGTCCCAGCGCAGCGAAAGGGTGCTGTTGCATTCGCTGGCCACCGGTTATGCACTGGATGGAGAGCGCGGCATTCGCGATCCGCTCGGCATGTATGGCGATCAGTTGAGCGTCGACATGCATGTGGTGACGGCAGAGCGCCCTGCGCTGAAAAATCTGGAAATGTGCATCAATCGCGCGCATCTGACGGTGGAGGCGCTGGTTGCCACTCCTTACGCCAGCGGTCTGGCCGCTCTGGTGGATGATGAGGTCGAGCTGGGCTGCGCAGCTATCGACATGGGCGGCGGCACGACGACGATTTCGGTTTTCGCTGAGGGCAAGCTTATTCATACCGATGCCATCGGCATCGGCGGTCATCATGTGACCACCGACCTTGCGCGCGGCCTGTCCACCCGCATCGAAGATGCCGAACGGCTGAAAGTGGTGCATGGATCGGCCTTTTCCGACGGGTCGGATGAGCGTGACGTTGTGGCAATTCCGCCGATTGGCGAGGATGATCGCGATTTGCCGACGCAAGTGCCACGTTCCCTGCTGACGCGAATCATTCAAGCGCGTATTGAAGAGACTCTGGAGATGATTCGGGACCGTATCCGTGCGTCTGGCTTCAGCCCTGTGGTTGGCAAGCGCGTGGTGCTGACCGGCGGTGCCAGCCAGCTGACCGGGTTGCCGGAAGTGGCGCGGCGGATGCTGGCCCGAAATGTCAGGATCGGACGCCCCATGGGGGTTTCCGGCCTGCCTGTTGCGGCCAAGGGGCCTGCCTTCTCTACGGCTGCCGGATTGATGATTTATCCGCAGGTCGCCGATCAGGAGATCGCCGTGAGCCAGGGGAAACTGTTTTCCTTCGGCTCCGGAAACAGCCGCATGATGCGCATGGGACAATGGTTGAAAGAGAGTTTTTGACGAACGGGCACCGGGCGATCACTGAAGGATTCGTCAGTGCCGCGAACGCAACAGAACATGGCCGGCTTGGCGATGCGGCCGGGGAAAGAAGGAACAGGTAAATGACCATCAATCTGAGCAAGCCAGACATCACCGAGCTGAAGCCGCGCATCACCGTTTTCGGCGTTGGCGGCGGTGGCGGCAATGCCGTCAACAACATGATCACCGCAGGCCTCCAGGGTGTCGAATTCGTCGTCGCCAACACGGATGCCCAGGCGCTGACCATGGCCAAGGCTGACCGCATCATCCAGCTCGGAGCCAATATCACCGAGGGTCTGGGCGCAGGCTCGCAGCCGGAAGTCGGACGCGCCGCCGCCGAGGAATGCATCGACGAGATCGTCGATCATCTGAACGGCACACATATGTGCTTTGTCACCGCCGGCATGGGCGGCGGCACCGGCACGGGCGCGGCACCGGTCGTGGCCCAGGCAGCCCGCAACAAGGGCATTCTGACTGTCGGCGTCGTCACCAAGCCTTTCCATTTCGAAGGCGGTCGCCGCATGCGTCTGGCCGAAGCTGGCATCGAGCAGTTGCAGAAGTCGGTGGATACGCTGATCGTCATTCCGAACCAGAACCTGTTCCGGATCGCCAATGACAAGACCACCTTCGCCGACGCTTTCGCCATGGCCGACCAGGTGCTCTATTCGGGTGTTGCCTGCATCACCGACCTGATGGTCAAGGAAGGTCTGATCAATCTCGACTTCGCCGACGTCCGCTCTGTCATGCGTGAAATGGGTCGTGCGATGATGGGTACCGGCGAGGCTTCGGGTCCGGGCCGCGCCATGCAGGCCGCAGAAGCTGCGATTGCCAACCCGCTGCTCGACGAAACCTCGATGAAGGGTGCGCAGGGCCTGTTGATCTCCATCACCGGCGGTCGTGACCTGACGCTCTTTGAAGTGGACGAAGCCGCAACCCGTATCCGCGAGGAAGTCGATCCGGACGCCAACATCATCCTCGGCGCAACCTTCGACGAAGCGCTGGAAGGCCTGATCCGCGTGTCGGTCGTCGCCACCGGCATCGACCGCGCTGCCCATGCGCTGGAAGCCCGTGGTGCAGAGATGCGTACGATGTCGAAGCCGCTCGTGCGTCCGTCTGCTGCCGTCGCGCCGGCTGCCGCTCCGGTTTCTGCACCTCAGCCGCAGCCTGCCGCCGCTGTTGCCCAGCCGCAGCCTGCACCGGCTGCCGCTCCGGTTGCGCCGCGCCCTGTGATCGATCCGGTTGCTGAGCAGATCCGCAACGCTGAAGCCGAAATGGAACGCGAACTGGAAATCGCCGTTGCCCGCCACGCCGCCATGGCTCAGCAGGCTGCCGCATCGGCCCAGCCTGCTGCAGCACCGGCTCCGGTTGCAACGGAAGATTTCCGTCCGCAGAGCAAGCTGTTTTCCTCCATGCCATCGGCTGAACAGCCTGCGCCGCGCGTTGCACCGCGTCAGGAACCGGTCACGCCGGTTCTGCGTCAGCCTGAACAGACCCGGATGCCGCGCGTCGAAGACTTCCCGCCGGTGGTCAAGGCCGAGATGGAACATCGCACACAGCCTGCTGCTGCCCAGCAGGCCGCCGATGAGCGTGGACCGATGGGGCTTCTGCGTCGCCTGACCTCCTCACTCGGTCGCCAGGAAGACCAGCCCGCCGACATGACCGCTCAGGCTCCGGCCGCACCGTCTGCTCAGCGTCGTCCGATGTCGCCGGAGGCAAGCCTTTATGCGCCGCGCCGGGGCAATCTCGACGATCAGGGCCGTCAGGTGCCGCAGGCGCGCAGCATGGCTCATGATGACGACCAGCTCGAAATTCCGGCCTTCCTGCGCCGCCAATCGAACTGATCGGTTTCAGTCTATCGCGTTAACCATTCCCCGGGCCGCAAGGTCCGGGGAATCTGTTCAAAACGATTGTAATAAATGCGGTGCTGTCCACAGTTTTCTTGAATTTTTTCAAGTGTATGGCTTCGTAACAATCGGAAAGAAACATTGATTTGGATTGTCGGCGTTCAAACCGTATATCCCTTACAACAAATGATATGTGCGGCTTGCGCGACAAGACAGTTGAGTCTGAAAGACGCGCCGCTCCGGCCCTCGGGACCGGTCTGTAAGGGAAAGGACGACGCGACCATGGCAATCGGCTTGTTGAGCTTCCAGACGACAATTGCTCAACCTGTGACCCTGAAGGGGATCGGCGTTCATTCCGGCCAGCCGGTGACGATGAGCTTCCTGCCGTCCGAAGCCGATAGCGGCATTGTTTTCCAGCGCCAGCATAAGGATGGAACCGTCACGGAACTGAAGGCGGTGTCTTCGCAGGTTGGCAATACCGATCTCAGCACCGTTCTCGGCTTCTCGCCCGCTCACTGGGTGGCAACCGTCGAGCATGTGATGGCGGCGATCTATTCGCTTGGTCTCGATAATCTGACTGTTGAGGTCGACGGTCCTGAAACCCCTGTCATGGATGGTTCGTCCGCCGTTTATATTGATGCGATCGAACAGGCCGGCATCGTCAATCTTGGCGTGAAGCGTCGCTATATCCGTGTGCTGAAGCCGGTTCGGATCGAGCATGGCGCTTCCTGGGCCGAGTTCAGGCCCTATGACGGCACCCGCTTTGCTGTGGAAATCGATTTCGACTGCCCGCTGATCGGTCGACAGTCCTGGGAAGGCGATCTGACGCCGGAAACCTTCAAGACGGAATTGTCGCGCGCCCGCACCTTCGGCTTCATGCGCGATGTCGAGCGGCTCTGGGCTGCCGGTCTGGCGCTGGGCTCCTCGCTGGAAAATTCGGTGGTCATTTCCGATAATGATACGGTGGTGAATGTCGAAGGCCTGCGCTATGTGGATGAGTTCGTGCGCCACAAGACGCTGGATGCCGTGGGCGATCTGGCGCTGGCCGGGGCGCAGTTCATCGGCAGCTACCGGTCCTATCGCGGTGGTCACAAGGTCAATGCCATGGCGCTGAAGGCGCTGCTCTCGGACCCGATGGCCTATGAAGTGGTGGAAGCCCCCGGCGCGCGCAAGGCGCAGGCCCGGGCACGGGAATTCGTCGCCGTCAATGTGCCAGGCTTCGCGCCCTGGTCGGCATGAGGACATATGTTTAAAACGGCGCTCCAAGGCGCCGTTTTTATTTTATTTTGCCTTTTCTTTGTTCGATTGATGGCCTGCTGTTCAACGGTCGTAACACATCGTTTCAGTCGTTTTTTCTTTTCAGTGTTGTCTATGGCGCGGGAAACCGTCAATGCGCTGGTGATGGGTGTCGTTCAGGCCGGGATCGCCATACGTGAACATCTTTCTAGAGTGAAGATCGATCATCTGGTGCTGGAGCGGGCGCGGATCGCTGAAAGCTGGTGCACACAAAGATGAGACAGTCTGGTGACCAATGGTCCGGCCCTGCTTTTCCTGGAGATTCGCAGTGTTTCGTCGGCAGGGCGGATGTTGCGACCTATTTCGAATCTTCTGCCGGAATGATCCATGCGCCTATACTCTGCGGCGTCGTTGTGTTGTCGGTGTCAGGTGTTTCCGGTTGTCGGCTGTTTCATGAAAAGACCTCACAGGCGCACCTTGAGGTTGGGAGGGTCGTGGTGGCAGCCGGTCTCTTTCAAAAGCCGGTGGTGCTGGCGCATGACCTCTCATCAACCGGCATCAAGCCGATGTATTCCAGCGCCTATCGCAATCCTGAAACCCTGCGGAAAGGGGTGGTGCTGGCCGTGGGGGGCTCCGGTGTCCAGATTGCCGATGAGAGCAATTGCTCCGGTCGCTGTGCCTTTTTTCAAGAGCGACGGATTGATTCTGTTTTGGCGCCATTCTTTCGGGGCTGATTCTTTAGGGCAGGTGTGGTGATGTCCGCTAGTGGATTGAATTTGACATTTGATGCGCATTTGCGGCGCCCTCTGAGATCAAATGTCAAATTCTTAAAAATCTAATAGAAACATATAGATAGATAGTGGTCTTTATGATCATAACATTTGCACTCAACGGTGCAGCAATCGGTGGCAAATGTTATGATCAGACCACTAGATTGGGCTCAAACTTTGCGGTGGTTTATAAAAATGGCTTTTTCCTGAAGGCTTCGCCACAAAAATGCGTTAAATCATCAGCATTGCGTTGTCCTGATCTTGGCTTTATGGCTAAAACGCCTACAACAGGCGATGACCTCATAGCGCCGCTGAAACCGGGAACTGTCGTATGCGTGATGTGAATTCTTCCATGCTCTCTCGAACAACACGGGCGCTTGCCGTTTGTCTTGCCCTGACGGCAACGGCGGGTCTCGTTTCGGCCTGTAGCACCGATAAGGATATCGACATCACCAAGCTGAAAGCGGAAACCGATCCGCCTCAGCAGCTTTATGATCAGGGTCTCGCCAATATCAAGGCGGGTCATATGGCGGAGGCTGCGCGCAAGTTCGATGCGGTCGATCGGGAAAATCCCTTCTCCGACTGGTCGCAGAAGGCGCTGGTAATGAGCACCTTCGTCAAATATCGCATGGGCAGCTATACCGACGCAATCGCTACCGGCAATCGCTATATGGCGCTTTATCCGGAAAGCAAGGATGCCGCTTACGTGCAGTATCTGATCGGTCTCTCCGACTGGCGTCAGATTCCGTCGGTGACACAAGATCAGACCTTCTCCACCCGCACCATTGATGCGATGACCAAGGTGGTGAAGAATTACCCGAATTCCGAATATGTCTCGGATGCGCAGGCGAAGATCCGCTTTGCCCGCGACCAGCTGGCCGGCAAGGAGATGCAGGTTGGCCGCTATTATCTGGAGCGCAAGGAATATCTGGCCGCCATCCAGCGTTTCCGCACTGTTGTCGAGCAATATTCCAACACCAATCAGATCGAAGAGGCGCTGGCCCGTCTGGTTGAGGCCTATTATGCACTTGGCGTCGTGTCCGAAGCCCAGACGGCGGCTGCTGTGCTTGGTCACAACTACCCCGACAGCAAATGGTATGCCGACAGCTACAAGCTCCTGAAAAGCAAGGGCGTTGCGCCGCAGGAAAATACCGAATCCTGGATTTCCAAGGCGGGCAAGAAACTGCTTCTCGGCAGCAATTCGTAAGCGATGCGGCAACAGCCCGGTCTTGTTGAAGAGATGTGAACCCCATGCTGGTCCAGCTTTCGATCCGTGACATTGTCTTGATCGAGCGGCTTGACCTTGGCTTTTCCGCTGGCCTGTCGGTTCTGACGGGCGAGACCGGGGCCGGCAAGTCGATCCTGCTCGACAGTCTGTCGCTGGCGCTTGGTGGGCGCGGCGATGGCGGTCTTGTGCGCCATGGCGAGGACAAGGGGCAGGTGACGGCCGTGTTTGATGTGCCGCTTCACCATCCTGCCCGGGCGCTGCTGAAGGAAAACGGCGTCGATGACGATGGCGACCTGATTTTCCGCCGGGTTCAGTCCGCCGATGGCCGCACCCGCGCCTATGTCAACGACCAGCCGGTCAGCGTGCAGCTGATGCGTCAGGCCGGTCAGCATCTCGTCGAAATTCACGGACAGCATGATGATCGCGCTCTGGTTGATACGGCGGCCCATCGGCTGTTGCTCGATGCCTTTGCCGGCTTGAGCGATGAGGCCATGGCGCTTGGCGAGCTTTACCGGCGCTGGCGCGAGGCCGAACGGTCTTTCAAGACGCACAAGGCCAAGGTTGAGGCTGCCGCGCGCGAGGCCGATTATCTGCGCGCCTGTGTTGAGGAGCTGGAAGCGCTTCAGCCCGCCGATGGCGAGGAGGAGGATCTGGCCGAACGCCGCGCCCGGATGCAGAAGGCCGAGCGCATTGCCGGAGACATTGCCGAAGCGTCGGAATTCCTCAACGGTCAGGCAAGCCCCGTGCCGATGATCGCCTCGCTGATGCGGCGGCTGGAACGCAAAAGCGGTGAAGCGCCGGGCCTGCTTGAAGACACGGTCACCTTGCTCGGCACCGCGCTCGATACGCTCTCCAGCGCCCAGATGGAGGTGGAAGCCGCACTGCGCCGCACAGAATTCGATCCGCGCGAACTGGAGCGGGTGGAAGAGCGGTTGTTTGCGCTGCGCGCCGCCAGCCGCAAATATGCTGTTGCCGTTGCTGATCTTCCGGCACTTGCGGTCAAGATGATCGCCGATCTGGCAGATCTCGATGCTGGTGAGGAAAAGCTCGGGCGACTGGAAAAGGCGGTTCAAGAGACAAAGGCGCTTTACGATGCCGCAGCCCGGTCGCTGTCGGCCAAACGCCTTCAGGCCGCAACGGCGCTGGCCGAGGCGGTGATGGCGGAACTGCCGGCGCTGAAGCTGGAGCGCGCCCGCTTCATGGTCGAGGTGACGAGCGATGCGAGCAATGCCAGCGCCGACGGCATCGATCTTGTCGAATTTCATGTGCAGACCAATCCGGGCACAAGGCCGGGACCGATCATGAAAGTGGCCTCCGGCGGGGAATTGTCTCGCTTTCTGCTGGCGCTGAAGGTCGCGCTGGCCGATCGCGGTTCGGCCCCGACGCTGGTATTCGATGAAATCGACACGGGTGTCGGTGGCGCGGTGGCCGATGCCATTGGCCAGCGGTTGAAGCGGCTGTCGGAACGGGTGCAGGTTCTCTCCGTCACCCATGCGCCGCAGGTGGCGGCGCGGGCGGCAACCCATCTTTTGATTTCCAAAGGGCCTGCCGAAAAGGCGGCGGACAAGATTGCCACCCGCGTTGCCGAAATCGGCCCCGACCATCGCCGCGAGGAAATCGCCCGCATGCTGGCTGGTGCCTCCGTGACGGATGAGGCGCGGGCGGCGGCAGCGAAACTTCTGGCTGGCCATTGATCTTTTGCCGCATCCTCCCAATCTTGATGAGTGTCAACGGGATGAGGGTGGATGGTAAAAGCTGTTTTCAAGACAATAGGGTGTTTTGCGGGTGTGAATGACGGTGGCGCGCAGCAGGGTCTCAGCCAGACGGCTTTTTATGCCGCATTCTTTTGTCCGCGCCCATGATTTATTTTCTTGACCATTACTGGCCGCATATTCTGGCTGTGTTGTCGACGGTGATGGGCGTTGTCGCCGCCATTCACGCCACCATGACCAAGCGGGATGTCCGCGCGGCCATCGGCTGGGTCGGGGTGATCATCCTTTCGCCCATACTTGGTGCGGTGATCTATGCCGTGGCCGGGGTCAATCGAATCCGCCGCGCTTCCTTCATTGCCCGGCGGTCTTTGCGTCACGGCCATGTGGCGGAGATGTTGCAGCATTATGATGTCGGGTCCGATGCGGTGGAAAACCGCTTTGGCGGGCGGATGGGGGCGCTCTGCCATCTGGGCGAACGGGTCACCCGCCATGCTTTGAGTTCCGGCAACCGCATCATGCCGCTGACCTCAGGCGATGAGGCCTATGCCGCCATGGAAAAGGCGATTGATGAGGCCAGCCACAGCATCTTGATGGAGACCTATATTTTCGATCGGGATGAGGCGGGTCTCCGTCTTGCAGGGCGTCTGATTGCCGCGCGCAAACGCGGGGTCGAGGTCAGGGTGCTGATCGATGCGGTCGGCGCACGCTATAGCGTTCCGAGCATTGTCGGGGATCTGGTCGCCGGAGGCATCGATGTGGCCGCCTTCAACGGCAAGGTCATTTCCGGTCTGCGGTTGCCCTACGCCAATCTGCGTACTCACCGGAAAATTCTGGTGGTCGATGGCGCCATCGCCTTTATGGGCGGCATGAATATCCGCAAGGATTTTACCGGGCCGGATGCGGCGCGTGACACGCATTTCCGCGTGACAGGGCCGGTGGTGTCTGATCTTTTCGTCGTGGCGGCGGATGACTGGCATTTTGAAACCGGAGAAGCTTTGCAGGGTGAGGCCTGGCGTGTGCATCTCTCCGCCGGAGAGCCGGGCCATGCGCCTTTTTCCCGCGTCGTCGTTTCCGGGCCGGATGCGCATCTGGAAAGCAATCACCGGATGCTGACCGGGGCCTTTTCTGTGGCGGAGCGCTCCATTCGCATCATGTCGCCTTATTTTCTGCCCGATCCGATTTTTCTGGCAGCCCTTGCCACGGCGGCAAGGCGCGGCGTGGCGGTGGAGATCGTCATTCCGTCTGAAAACAATCTCGCCATCGTCAACCACGCCATGCAGGCGCAGTTTCCGCAAATTCTGCGCGATGGCTGCCGTATCTTTCGCTCAAAGGGCCGTTTCGACCATTCCAAACTGCTGGTGGTGGATGACAAATGGTGTTTCGTCGGCTCGTCCAATCTCGATTCGCGCTCGTTGCGGCTGAATTTCGAAATCGATCTTGAAGTCTATGACGAGGATTTTGCCGGCTTCGTTGCAGGCCGCATGGATGCGCGCAAGCAGGATGCAGAGGAGGTGACGCTGGAAAGCCTGCACCACAAACCGTTCTGGCTCAAGCTTATGCAGCGGGTTTTGTGGCTGGCGTCGCCTTATCTCTAAAGCATCGGCCGAAAAGTGGGGACCGGTTTTCGGAAAAACCGATGCGGAAACAAAATCTTAGAGCATCGTGCCGATTCCGATTTTCGGCACGATGCTCTAGACTTTTGAGATAGCTCTTTTATTTCTTGTTCGGATGACCCAGCCCAAGCCCAATCTCAGAACCCAGCTTTTGACCTCGTTGCGCAACCGCCGCAGCCAGCCGGTTTTGTCTGCTGTTGAGACGCCGCATTCCGGCCTGCTGGTTGCCTCCTATAATGTGCATAAATGCGTTGGCGCCGATGGTCGCTTCGACCCTGACCGGGTGATGGAGGTGATCTGCGAGATCGGGCCGGATGTGATTGCGCTGCAGGAAGCGGACAAGCGGTTTGGTGACAAGGTGGGGCTTCTCGACATGGCGCGGCTTGCCCGCGAAACGGGCCTCACACGAATGCCGCTTGCCGGGCGGCCGCAATCGCATGGCTGGCGCGGCAATGTGCTGTTGTTTCGCGAGGGCGTGATGCGCAACGTCCATCCCGTGGTGCTGCCGGGGCTGGAGCCGCGCGGTGCGGTGGTGGCGGAAATCGATCTCAGCGACGGGTCGGAACTGCGCATCATTGCCGCCCATCTCGGGCTTTTGCGCTGGGCGCGCCGCCAGCAGGCGGATTTCATTCTGCGGCTGATGCGCGAACGGGAGGACTGTCCAACCGTGCTGATGGGCGATTTCAACGAATGGCGGCTGGGCGAGCGCTCGGCGCTCAGCCGTTTCGAGCCGGTTTTCGGCCCGCTGCCGCCGCCGGTGCCGAGCTTTCCCGCCCGCCTGCCGCTTCTGGCGCTGGACCGGATCATGGCCAATCGCGCCGGCCTGATCCGCGACGTGCAGGTGCATGACAGTCCGGTTGCCCGGCTTGCCTCCGATCATTTGCCGTTGAAGGCCTGGATCGATCTGGCGGCGCTCTCTTCCCATCCGGCAATTTTGCGCTAGAGTCAGCCAGGTTCAGCCTGCACCAGACAGGCTCTGGATTCTTTTGTTTTCGTTTGTCTTTTCGGAAAAACCGGGTTCCACTTTTTCCCGACAAACTTTAAGACAAAGCCAAGCATGGCAGGAGAAAGACATGGCGGACAAGGTGATCGCGGTTGACGATTTGAGCGAGGATGAGGCGCGGGCCGAGCTGGAGCGACTGGCCGCCGAAATCGCCCGTCATGACGCGCTCTATCACGGCAAGGATCGCCCGGATATTTCCGATGCCGAGTATGATGCGCTGAAGCGCCGCAATGACGACATCGAGGCGCGCTTTCCCATGCTGGTCAGGACCGACAGTCCGTCTGTCAGGGTCGGGGCCGCGCCCGCTGGCGTTTTTTCGCAAGTGACCCATGCCCGGCCGATGCTGTCGCTGGACAATACCTTTTCCGATGAGGATGTTCAGGATTTCGTAGCCTCCGTCTATCGCTTTCTCGGCCAGTTTCCCGACGGCTCGATTGCCTTTACCGCCGAGCCGAAGATTGACGGGCTCTCCATGTCGATCCGCTATGAAAACCGCCGTCTTGTGACGGCGGCGACCCGCGGTGACGGCACGACCGGGGAAAATGTCACCGCCAATATTCTGACGATCAAGGAGATTCCGACGGAACTTCCCGCCGATGCACCCGACATCGTCGAGGTGCGCGGTGAGGTCTATATGGCCAAAAGCGATTTTTTCGCGCTCAACGCCCAGATGGAGGCTGAGGGCAAACAGACCTATGTCAATCCGCGCAACACGGCGGCGGGATCGTTGCGTCAGCTTGACCCGAAAGTGACCGCCAGCCGCAAGCTGAAATTCTTCGCCTATGCCTGGGGTGAAATGGCAGATATGCCCGCAGACACCCAATGGGGCATGGTCGAGGTGTTCAAGCGCTGGGGTTTTCCGGTTAATCCGCTGACCAGACGGCTGACCTCGGTGGAAAACATCATCAGCCATTACCGTGAGATCGGCCTGAAACGTGCCGATCTGGATTACGATATCGACGGCGTGGTCTACAAGGTGGACCGGCTCGATCTGCAGGCGCGGCTCGGCTTCCGCTCGCGTTCGCCGCGCTGGGCGACGGCGCATAAATTCCCCGCTGAACAGGCTTTTACCAAGGTTGAGGCCATCGACATTCAGGTGGGGCGCACCGGGGCCTTGACGCCGGTGGCGCGGCTGGAGCCGATCACCGTCGGCGGCGTTGTCGTCACCAATGCCACATTGCACAATGCCGATTACATCGAGGGTATCGGCAATGGCGGCGAGCGCATCCGTCCGGAAGGTCATGATATTCGTGAAGGTGACACCGTCATCGTCCAGCGGGCAGGGGATGTCATTCCGCAAATTCTCGACGTGGTGCTGGAAAAGCGCCCGGTAGAGGCGGTGAAGTATGCGTTTCGGACGACCTGCCCGGTCTGCGGCAGCCATGCGGTGCGTGAACGCAATGAAAAGACCGGCAAGCTCGATTCGGTCACCCGCTGCACCGGCGGTTTCGTCTGCTCTGCCCAGGCCAAGGAACATCTGAAACATTTTGTCTCACGCAATGCCTTCGACATCGAAGGGCTTGGCATGAAACAGGTGGATTTCTTTTTCGACAATGAGGATCCAGCTTTGATGATCCGCACCGCAGCGGATATTTTTACCCTGAAACGGCGGCAGGAGCAGTCGCTGACCAAGCTGGAAAATATCGAGGGCTTTGGCCGGGTCAGCGTGCGCAAGCTTTATGAAGCGATCGATGCAAGGCGTGAAATTGCGCTCAACCGTTTTATCTTCGCGCTCGGTATCCGCCATGTTGGCGAGACAACCGCCAAGCTCCTGGCGAAGACATATGGCAGCTACAAGAATTTTGCCGAAGCGATGCGGGCAGCAGAAGCGAAATTCGGCGAGGCCTGGAACGAGCTGAACGGCATAGACGGCATTGGAGAGGTGGTGGCGGCCTCGATTGTCGAATTC
Source organism: Allorhizobium sonneratiae (assembly GCF_023700755.1). GTDB lineage: Bacteria > Pseudomonadota > Alphaproteobacteria > Rhizobiales > Rhizobiaceae > Allorhizobium > Allorhizobium sonneratiae. The sequence goes on from NZ_JAMKOJ010000011.1 coordinate 95,946, forward strand.
TTCAAGGAGACACGCAATCTCGATGTGGTCAACCGGTTGCTGGATGAGGTGACGCCGCTTGACGCCGAGGCTGCCAGCACCGGCAACAGTCCCGTGACCGGCAAGACGGTGGTGTTTACCGGGTCGCTCGAACGCTTCACCCGCGACGAGGCCAAGGCTCGCGCCGAAAGCCTTGGCGCGAAAGTGGCAGGGTCGGTGTCAAAAAAGACCGATTATGTCGTGGCAGGGCCGGGAGCCGGTTCCAAGCTCGATAAGGCCCGTGAGCTGGGCGTGACGGTGATGAGCGAGGATGACTGGCTGGAATTTATCGGGTCATGAAATTTCTTTGTGTTGCATATTGACAATCATTTCTAAAAGAACAAATTAAGAACAAATGAAGCAAATAATCATTTTAGCTTGTTTAGCTAAATTGCATAAGGAGATTTTTTGTGTTTGATGAGAATTTTTTCGCCACCTTGATAGAAAGCGGTCGAATCGCAAGTGTAAAATTCAGGGCCATTTCAAATTGGAGGGGTTCCAATGAGTATTTTTCGCAATGGGATATATATGTTGAAAATTTAAATGAAAATATTTTTGTTTTAGCTCGTGATATAGCTAAAATATTGGGTCGCAATTCTTTCCGGATATTTGATCGGCAAAGTAATGTGAAATTATATTGATTTATAATTTCACGGATTGAACATGTTCATCGCGTTCAGCCGCAAAGAGCGACCGCGTGGATCGGTGGTGAAATCCAGCCTGCCCTTGAAGGTGCCCTTTGACGATACGTCTGTGACGGTGACTTCCGACGCTTCTACCGGCTGGCCACGCTGCATCAGCACGCCGCGCACATCGACGGTTCGAATCGGATCATCGGTACGGTTGCGGCCCTCGAACAGAACCTGCCAGCCATGGGCGCGGCGCTCCACACCCACTTCATGTACGCTCAGCCGTGAGGGGGCGATTGACCGGGTAAAACCAATATAGAGCAGGGCGCCAAGAATAGCCGCCGCCGCCATCAACACCAGCCTGACCGGTCGCCATGTGCTTGTTTCGTCACAGATCGGCTGCGTCTGCATATCGTTCTTGACCCCGATCATGCCATGATCCGTCCGGTTATCTCAGCAAATCCTGCTGCTGCAATGCCTCTTATCCGATTGCCGGATATGAGGCAAAACACTTCCCGTGGTGTGTGATCATTTTGGCCGAGAGCGATGCCGCAATCACACACCGAAGGGAATGTCTTGTTCCGCGTGTCCTGTCTCTTTTGCATGGTAGCAGTTGAGCAGACAAAATGGCTGGAATCATGGCGCGTAATTTCATGAAACCTTTTTTATCTCACGATGACGTTAGCGGTCGTCTTTTTTGCCTTTGCTAGGCTTGCGTGATGGGGGGCTGCGGTCCTGCTTCCTATCGCGCCAGTCAGGTTTAGACTGGCCGCTTTTTTGTGATTTCGGCAGGCCCCAGACATCGGCATCCATCCCGGTGAGAGAGGCATCCTTGCCTGCGGCTTTTGGGCTGCCCTTATAAGGTTTTTTGCTGCCTTCATTGCTGCGGGCAGAAAAATCGCCCTGACGGTCCCGGTCACGCGGCCTGTCATAATCACGCTTTTCATGATCACGCTTGCCGTAATCGCGGGGTTTGCGCTCCCGAGGCGGGGCGGAAAGGTCCGGCGCGCCAGGCAGCGGCTGGACCCGGATGCCTTTTTCCAGCACCTTGTTCGGGCCGAGAGCACTCAGAAAACGCTCGGCGTCATTTTCAGCGATTTCGACGAAGGTTTCTTCCGGCTGCATGCGGATGGCGCCAATTGCGTGGCGGGTCATATCGCCATGGCGGCACAGCATCGGGATCAACCAGCGCGGCTCGGCATTCTGCTTGCGCCCGACCGAAAGCGAGAACCAGCGACTCGGACCGAAGGGGCCACGGCTCTCGCCGCTGGACCGCGGACCGGCCTCATCGCTACGCTCGCGACGCGGGCGTTTGTCAGCTTCCAGTGAAATTTCGATCAGGTCTTCAGGGGCTGAGCGGCTGGCGCGATAATTGCGGATGAAGGCCGCGGCCAGTTTTTCCGCGCCATGTGCCTCGATCAACCGCGCCACCATGTCGCTTTCGTCGTCATGTGCGGCCTCGGCAAAGACGGCGTCGTTCAGCAGACGCTCATCATCGCGGGCAAGAACAGCGTCGGCGCTGGGCGGCAGTGCCCATTCGGCCTTGAGATGGGCATCACCCAGAAGACGTTCGGCCTTGCGGCGCTGGTTGAGCGGTACGATCAGGGCGGAGACACCCTTGTTGCCGGCACGACCGGTGCGGCCTGAGCGGTGCAGCAGGGTTTCGCCATTGCTTGGCAGATCGGCATGGATGACCAGTTCGAGGCCCGGCAGGTCGATGCCGCGGGCGGCGACATCGGTGGCGATGCACACTCGGGCGCGACCGTCGCGCATGGCCTGAAGCGCATGGGTGCGTTCGTTCTGCGACAATTCGCCCGACAGCGCCACGACCGAGAAGCCGCGATTGTGCAGCCGTGCTGTCAGGTGATTGACGTTGGCTCGGGTGGAGCAGAACACGATGGCGTTGCGCGCTTCATAATAGCGCAGCACATTGATGATCGCATGTTCCTTGTCAGAGGGCGAAACCAGCATGGCGCGGTAATCGATATCGCCGTGCTGCTTCTTTTCGGTGATGGTTTCGATGCGCTTTGCATCGCGCTGATAGCTTTTGGCGAGATCCGCAATGGCGCGCGGCACGGTGGCGGAAAACAAAAGCGTGCGGCGCTCGTCCGGGGAGTTTTCCAGAATGAATTCCAGATCGTCACGGAAACCGAGATCGAGCATCTCGTCGGCCTCGTCGAGAACCACGGCGGCTATGCCGGACAGATCGAGCGCTCCGCGGGTGATGTGGTCGCGCAGGCGGCCCGGCGTGCCGACAACGATATGGGCGCCGCGTTCCAGCGCCCGGCGTTCGGTGCGAATATCCATGCCGCCGACACAGGAAGCGATGACGGCGCCCGTGAGTTCATAAAGCCATTCCAGCTCGCGCATGACCTGCAGGGCCAGTTCGCGCGTTGGGGCAATGACCAGGGCCTTGGGGGCGGCGGCACGGGCAAAGCGCTCGGCCTCATGAAGCAGGGTTGGCGCCATGGCGAGACCAAAGGCCACCGTCTTGCCGGAGCCGGTCTGGGCAGATACCAGCGCATCGCGCCCGGCAAGCTCGTCATCCAGCATGGCCTGCTGCACGGGGGTGAGGGTGGTATAGCCACGTTTGCGCAAGGCCTCGGCAATGGCCGGGACGATGCGGTCTAAATCCGTCATCGATTCGTCTTTCAAAGTGAAATGAAGGCGCCGGAAGGCGCAAGGTCCGCATTGTCGCGGAAGATTTGCGCCGTTCCTATAAGGCAAAGCCGAAAAAGTACAGGGGGGAGGCCGATATTTCCTGAAATTCAGGGTTTTTCCGGTTTGAACCGCGCCATGGTCAAGGCATCGACGAAACGTCCCTGCCGGAAGGCAAAGTCCTTGAACAGGCCTTCCTGGACGAAGCCCAGACTGCGATAAAGTGAGATGGCGGCATCATTATCGGTATAGACGGTCAGTTCCAGCCGGCGAAGGTTGAGCCAATCATCGGCGGCGGCGATCAGTTCGCAAAGCAGCACGCGCCCGATGCCGCGACGGGTATAAGCGTCATGCACGCCCATGCCGAGCGATGCGGCATGGCTGCGGCGGCCCTGAAAACCGGTCAGTCCGGCATGGCCGACAATGATCCCGTCAAGGAGGGCAACCAGAGCCAGCGTATTCGGTGCCGGATTTTCGATATAGCTGCGCACATCGCGCACGGATGGGTAGGGCAGACGCAGCGTACCGAAGCGAAAGCCCGGCAGGCTCTGCATGTCGGCAATGGCCTCTGCGTCTTCAAGCCGCTGGCGGCGCACGGTCAAACCGTCCGGCCATGCAACAGTCGGGTTCAGGCGGGCAATGGCGGCAGGATCAGGCATGTCTCTAACTCTTCGTTTGGCCATGAAGAGCAGGAGCGTTCGACAAACCCTGCTCGCTCTGGCAGGGTTCGGGGTAATGACCGGTCAGATACGATCCATGACACGAACATCCCCGATCCCTGCAGGATCGGTGGTGAGCGTGGTTGTCATGACATGGGCAAGCATTGCGATCATGGTGTGAGGATGGCCCGCGGTCGTGCCTGTGTCAATTCCTGTCCGCTTTTTTGTCGTTGCGCCTCTATTGCGACAGGCTTGTCTCTTGCAAGCCTCTGTATGCATCTTATCTCAACCGTGAAGCGTGAAGGAGAGTGACATGAAAAGGCTGGGTCTTGCGGTTCTTGCTGCAGTTTTGATTGCCCTGACGGGTTCGGCACCAGGCCGCGCCACCGAAATCGGCCGCGTTGGTGTGGACTGGGTCGGCAATGACATCGTTATCGAGGCGCTCACCGATCCCAAGGTCAAGGGGGTGACCTGTCATGTGACCTATTTCGACCGCTCGATCATCGACCGGTTGCACAAGGGCAACTGGTTCGAGGACCCTTCCAACAATTCTATTGCCTGCCGTCAGACCGGGCCGATCGAGATCGGCGATATCGATCTTGGCAAATCCGGCGAAGAGGTCTTTCGTCAGGGCCGCTCGCTGATCTGGAAGACGCTGGTTGTCAACCGCATTTACGACAAGGAGAACAACACGCTCGTCTATCTGGCCCATTCGCGCCAGGTGACCAATGGTTCGGCAAAAATGTCGATTTCAACCGTACCGCTTTTCAATCAGCCGGTTGTCTGGCAAAAGGGCAAGCCGTAAGGTTGTACCAATCAAGGAGGATAACGGTACGCTTGAAGCATGTCGCGATTGCAAGTCTTCACATGGCGTTTCTTTAAAGCATTGCCCCAAGAAAAACGCTTGGGGGTTTTCGTTAAGGGAATACTGAAACTCTCTTTAAATATTCGATAATATTAAAATTCACAACATTCCGGACACGGGAATCCAGTTCATTGGCAGATCTAAGATTATTTGACGATGCAATCGACCTGGCCATAAAGGGCGACAGGAAAATGGCAGTGTCTATGATTGAACAGATTGACGCGGACGTCTATTTCAAGAATGCCCATGTCAAGATTGCGCAATCCATTCCCGATATTTCAATGTTGAAACGAAAGCTTGTCATCGACACGGGCGAGAACGTCATTGTCAGCGACAAAGGTGTGACAGGCACAACGGTCATCGTGTTTGCAGGCATATTGCATCGAGTCATGTGCAGCTATGAGTGTCTGGATGCTTATTTGGCCTATCACGGCCATTCAGCCATCTATCTGCGAGACAGGCCGCGCAACTTTTACATTCCGGGACTTGCTCCGCTGGCTCCCGACTATCCAGGGACCATTCAGGCTCTCAAGAGCATATTGGAACAGCTTGAGACGAAGACCCTTCTTTGTTTAGGAACATCTGTGGGCGGGTTTGCCTCCATAAGGTACGGGGTTGCTCTGCAGGCAAAGAGGGTTGTTGCCATTTCGCCAATCGTAAATATCAATGCGGATTTCAGAGAAAGCATTGGTGATCAACGTTTTGAGCCGGTCATCAAGCGAAACCAGCAGAATTTCGCGCCGCATCTTCTGAATGTCGCCAATGATGTGAATGACCGGGCATTTGAGACCGATATCGAAGTGTGGTTCGGCGGGGATATGCATCTTGATGCTCATAATGCGCATCTTCTCAAACCGTCTGCCAGGCTCAGTCTTTTTCCTGTTACCGGTCTCAGCGATCATAATTCCTTGTCACATTTTATCGTCAGCGGTCATATCCATCGGTTTTTATGGCGCCCCTGAACTGCGCTGGCTCACCACCGAGGGCAATTGCTCTAGCAGGACCGCTCACGCTTCCTTGAGAACAAGGAAAAGCACCATGCAGTGCAGACTATGCTTTTTGATGTCTTTTCCCAAAAAAAGTCAGCGATATCACCCTTTAAATGTATGGTTTCTTGCGGCGCTGGTCTTTCTTGCGCAATGAAGCTGTTGCATGATGCACTGGCATGTCGGGGGGCTAATTAATGGTCATGTACCGGACCGGCATGAATTTGAGGTGAGCAGATTTCTTCTCCTGAGAAATCGAGGTAACCGTTCGAAGCCACCCGAACGGTTTCCCTCACCCAAACGACATCAGGTTTTCACTGATATGTCTGCCCGACCGGTTCCTTTCATGAGCAACTGTGGAGCTATTGCTTTTTCGTGCACTGAGAGTGCTTTCATGTGTATGCCTGTCATGCCAGCAAACCGCCACGCATGATGCTGTAACGCATTATCCCGCAAACGCAGAAAACCTGCCGGTTCGGGGCCATCACATCCGAACCGGTCAGGTTTTTTAAAATCTTGAACGCGGCAGGGCCGGCAAAAGGATTTCCCTAATAGCGGCTTCTGAAGAATGCGTCCTGCCTTTAGCGTTCTTGCCTGTCTCAGGCGGCGTTTGCCAGTTCGTCGGCAATGACTGTGTCGAGATTGAGGAAGCAGACCATGGATTTTTCCAGAGCCACGATGCCACGGCAGAAGGCGCGCTGAGCTTCAGGAATGATTTCCGGTGCCGGCTGCAGGTCTTCTGAACGGATGGTCATCATATCGGAGACCTGTTCGACCAGCAGGCCGACCAGCTTGCCGGCGATATCCGTGACGATGATGGCGGAGCGTTCCGAAGGCTCGGTCATGCTCATGCCCAGGCGGCAGGCCATATCGATGACCGGGATCACCGCGCCGCGCAGGTTGATCAGGCCAAGAACATATTGTGGCGTGTGCGGCATGGGCGTCACTGGTGCCCAACCGCGAATTTCGCGAATGGCCATGATGTCGATACAGAATTCCTGATCGCCAAGGTGGAAGGAGACGATTTCGAGATAGGCTCCGGATTGCTTGATGGCATTGCTCATGGTTTAGAACTCTTCCCACTGATCGGTTGACTTGCTGGCGGCAGCACTTGCGACGCTGCCGTTGGAAAATGCACCCGCAACCTTGCCAAGGAGCTGTCGTGCGGGGGACTGCTTTGCCTTATGCTGTTCACTCGCCACGCTTGGTCGACCCGCTGCCGGTTTGATCGTTACCGGTCTGACCGAAACGGGTTGTACAAATGTGCCTGCCTGATGCTGACCGGCAATATCCCCTACGGGGCCTTTACCAATCCTGAACTGGGCAACGAGCCGGGCGAGATTTTCGGAATCGCTTGCCAGCGTATGGCTTGCCGCATTGGTTTCCTCGACCATGGCAGCATTTTGCTGCGTCACCTGATCCATTTGCCCAACGGCCGAATTGATTTCGCTCAGTCCAATTGATTGTTCGCGCGCAGACGTTACGATCGACTTAACGTGGTCATTTATTCTCAGGACATCGTCACCGATTCTGTTCAGAGCATCGCCTGCTGCGGTGACGAGGTCGACACCGGTACGCACTTCGTCATTGGATTTGCCGACCAGTTGCTTGATGTTGCGTGCTGCATCTGCCGCACGTCCGGCCAGCGCCCGCACTTCCTGGGCGACGACGGCAAAACCCTTGCCGGCGTCGCCGGCGCGGGCGGCCTCGACACCGGCATTCAGCGCCAGAAGATTGGTCTGGAAAGCGATTTCATCGATGACATTGATGATCTTGCCGATCTCGCCGGTGGCACCCTGAATGCGCTCCATGGCGGCCATGGCGTCGGAGACTACAGCGCCAGATTCCTCGGCATAATTCTTGGCATTTTCCACCATATGGCCCGCTTCTTCGGCGCGGGTCGTGGTGCTGCGGACATTTTCGGTGATCTGCGAGAGCGCCGCCGAGGTTTCCTCAAGTGAGGCTGCCTGCTGTTCGGTGCGCCGGGCCAGATCGTCCGCTGCCGAGCGCATCTGGTTGGCATTGGCCTGGATGGAGCTGGAATTGGCGGAAATTTCCAGCATCACATTGCGCAAGCGGGCCGTGACCTGATTGAAATCGCTGCGCAGCCGTTCCAGCTCTTCGGGGAAGGTCGCGTCAATCGTGGCTTCCAGATTGCCTTCGGCCAGCAGGTTGAGGCCTTTTCCAAGCGCATCGACCGCCTGTTTCATCCGCTCACGTTCGCCAAGCGTTGTGGCTTCCCGGTCACGCACGTCCTGTTCACGCAGCTTGCGATCGGTTTCAGCTTTTTCTTCAAGCGCCCGCTTGTCCAGTACCGCCATGCGGAACACATCGGCAGAGCGGGCGATGTCGCCGATTTCATCGCCGCGCTCAAGCCCGAGGATCGGTTCTTCATAATGGCCGTCGATGATCGATTTCATGCTGGCGCGGACATTGGCAATGCCGCGGGCAATCGATTTGGCATGGATGAACTGCAGGCTGCCGACCACGGCAAAGGCAATCAGGCCGACCAGAATCTGCATGGTAATCACGCTGCCGGAGGCGGCTTTTGCCTCATTCACCTTTGCTTCCACAAGATCACCAGCCTTTACGGCCAGGGCTGAAAGCGTTTCCTTCAGCTTTGCACCGGATTGGTCGATGACATTGTCGATACTGTCATAATCGATCTCAGGCGCACTGGTCTCGACCAGCTTTTTCAAGTTGACCCCGATTTCCTGTCTGAGCTTTTGTACATCCGTATCATATCCGGCCATATCGGCGCTCATGCCGACGGCAGCGGCGACCTCTTTGACAACGCCCGCATTGCGTTCCAGTTCTTCGCCGCGCGTGTCGATGATTTTTTGCCGTTCCGGACTGATTTTCATCTCTTTCCGGTCTATGATCACGTCCATTGCCGCCAGTGTCAGATCGATATTGGCTAGGCGTAGCTCATTGATGGTTTCTACCTTGTCTTTCAGCGTCATGGCGCTGTTGAGGGCGGTTTCAAGCACACGGCCCTTGTAGGTGCCAATCGCAAGCATGGCGGCGATTGCAATGATGGCGGCCACGCCAAGGGTCATGAGACGCTGGCTGACCGAAAGGCCACGGCCTGAAATTTCTTCGTTCATTTCGTTTCCCCGTCTCGAATGCAACCCGACCCTCTGTCTTGCCGCTTGCGCGCGGATGCTCTTCAGGACCTTTTGCACAGGCTATAAAAAGGTTTTCTGTTGCCGTTTGGCGCGCTGGATCACATTGAACAGCATCAGTTAAACTTCCACTAATATTATTCAAGATAAGTAATATACCGTATCCCTTATGAATCATGGGTTTGGATTTCTCTTCCGCTTTTGCGGATCGTTCCGGCGGCTGCTTTGTATGGCTGGCGTTTTCCCGTTTCCATGATGTGGCTGCGGCTGTAAGGTTGCCATCAGGATTGAAGATCAGGAGATGCACAATGAAACCTGTGCGGGTGGCGCTTTGGGTCTGTGTGACGGTATTGGCCGCAATCGTTGCGTTTCTGGTCGTAGAAATCGGCCAGTCCCGTCAGCAGGTGGCGGAGGCGGCCTATGGTGTTCCGTTTACGCTGGTGGATCAGCATGGCAAGGCAGTGAGCGAAGCGGTGATGCGTGGCAAGCCGACAGTGCTCTTCTTCGGCTATACCCATTGTCCCGATGTCTGCCCCACCACGCTGTTCGAACTGGATGGCTGGCTGAAAAAAGTGGATCCCAAGGGCGGCCATCTCAATGCCTTTTTCGTCACCGTGGACCCGGAACGCGACACGCCCGATGTGCTCAACCGCTATGTGTCGAATGTGTCGGACCGTATTACCGGTCTAAGCGGTGCGCCCGACAAGGTGATGGCCATGGTCAAGGGCTTTCATATCTATGCGAAGAAAGTCCCCGTCGATGCCAATGATCCGACGGGCGATTACACCATGGATCATACAGCCTCCGTTTTCCTGCTCGACAGTCAGGGCCGGTTCAAGGGCACGATTTCTTACGGCGAAGACCCGGATGTGGCGGTGAAAAAGCTGGAGCGGCTTATAGCCGGGTGAGCGCCGCCGGGTTGCCAGACGCGGTCTGCCATTGTACGAGCAGGCGACTGCTTCCATTTGCAACAGGACGGTAAAACCGTGAGTGAAATCCGCCTTTTCGTCACCACCACCGAAGACAATGCCACCCGGATTCTCGACCTGATGAGCCTGGCCTTCGATGAGGAAGAATATGCCATCGCCACAACGGAAGTAGATGAGAAGAACAATCTCTGGCAGGCGAGCGTCTACATGATGGCCGAGGAAGAGGACGACGTGGCGAGCCGCGTCGGCGCGTTGCTGGCAGCGGAATTTCCCGATCTCTCTCTGGAGCGTGAAGTCGTTCCCGATGTTGACTGGATCGCCAAATCGCTGGAAGGGCTGAAGCCTGTCAGGGCAGGGCGGTTTCTGGTGCATGGCTCGCATGACCGTGACAAGGTGCGCCCCCATGATCTTGCCATCGAGATCGATGCCGGTCAGGCCTTTGGCACCGGCCATCACGGCACGACGGCGGGTTGCCTGGAAATGATCGCCTCCGTCATGCGGGCACAGCCCGTGCGCAATGCGCTGGACCTTGGCACCGGCAGCGGCGTGCTGGCCATTGCCATCAGCAAGCTTTCTCATGTTCCGGTTCTGGCAACAGATATCGATCCGGTTGCCATTCGCGTGGCTGAAGAAAATGGCATCGTCAACGGCGTGCCGAACGATATTGCGTTCCGCACAGCGCCCGGTTTTCATTCAACCGCATTTTCTGAGTTTGGTCCCTTCGATCTGATCGTTGCCAATATTCTGGCGCGGCCGCTGATGAAAATGGCGCCGCAACTGGTGCGACATCTTGCACCCGGTGGTTCTGTCATCCTGTCCGGCATTCTGGCCGAGCAGCGCTGGAAGGTGATCGCAGCCTATAACAATGCCGGGCTGAAGCATGTGCGCACGCTCTGGCGCAATGGCTGGGTGACGATCCATCTGCGGTAAGTCGATCTTTTGCGTTGCAGCATTGCGTATGTTGCATAGAGCGATAGACGAAAAAGCAAAGGCGGCATCCGGGGATGCCGCCTTTGCTTTAAGGATCAGGTTTCCCTGATCACCCGCGAACGCTTGGGAGGATCGCTCAAGCGGGTTTAAACTTTATCAGAGGCTTGCGCGCATGGAGATATTGCGCACCGTGCCGGGACGGCCTTCGCCGATCATGTCACGGGCGATGGAGGCGGCGCCGATCAGGCCATTGCGTCCAATCTGGCGGCCAAGCGGCATGGCGCGGGTCGGAGCGGTGGTGCGGGTCGGGCTGGTCATCGGTCTCTCATTCTGTGAATACGTGCTTTGTTGCGATGCATATAATCGATTGAGACCCTCTAAAACAGGGGGTGTGCCAGATAGGAGCTATGCATGATACGCATGGTTTTTTAATATGACTGTCGTCTTGTGGCCAAAAAAACGTCACAATGCCTTTGCTGTGGCGACGCGAGGCAAGGATTTTAGCAAAGCCTGTGCCTTGCATCGCCGCCTGTCTCATTCAGTCCATGATATCTGGTTATGTGGAGCCGCGCCATGCGCTGGCTCTCATGCAGAATTGTAAGCTCAAAGCGATTCCGGTTTGAACAATTATGCAGTAGGGTCGGCGCTCATCAGTGCCACCCATCAAGCGCCACCTATCAAGCGAATCACACGAGCAGGAATCATGTTTCAAACCTTTGACGTCAAATCGACCCCGCAATTCGGTCGGGAGCGGGTCTCCGCCTTGCGTGCCCGTTTCGGAACCCTCGGCATTGACGGTTTTCTCATTCCGCGCGCCGATGAATATCAGGGGGAATATGTTCCCGCCTCAGCTGAGCGACTTTCATGGCTGACCGGCTTTACCGGCTCGGCGGGTGAGGTGCTGGTGACGGAACGTGAGGCTGTGGTCTTCGTCGACGGGCGTTATGTGACGCAGGTGCGCGAGCAGATCGATCTCGATGTCTTCACGCCCGGCGATCTGATCGGCGAACCGCCGGCGAAATGGCTTGCCACCCATGCAAAAAAGGGTTTCCGCCTCGGCATAGACGGCTGGATGCATACGGTGTCGCAGGTGGCACGGCTGGAAAAGGCACTGTCTGCGCTGGGCGGAACACTGGTTTTCGTGACTGAAAACCCGCTCGATGCCATCTGGAGCGATCGTCCCGCAGCGCCGCTTGGTGCTGTCACCATTCAGCCGATCTCGGCGGCCGGGGTCGAATCATCGGAAAAAATCGCCAAAATCGCCGAGGATCTGGCGGGCAAGGATATTGCCGCCGTGGTGATCACCGATCCGTCCTCGGTCGCCTGGATTTTCAATATTCGCGGCAATGATGTGCCGCATACGCCGCATCCCCTGTCGCGGGCGATTATTTATAGCGATGGCAAGGCAGAGATTTTCCTCGACAAGCGCAAGACCAGTCTTGAGGTTGAGGCCTATCTAGGCGAACTGGCCAAGCAATGGGAGCCGGATGCGTTTGTCACTCGTCTCACTGTTCTGGCCAAAGCCGGAAGCCGGGTACTGGTCGATCCCGATCTGGCGCCTTCGGCACTGGTCATGCTGCTGACCACGCAAGGGGCTCATGTGGTTAATGGTGACGATCCGGCCAAGCTGGGCCGGGCGGTGAAGAATATCGTCGAGTTGAACGGGTCGGCGGCCGCCCATGTGCAGGATGGTGTCGCGGTTGTGGAGTTTCTGACCTGGCTGGACCGCCAGCCTGCGGGCAGCATCAGTGAAATCGGTGCGACGAAAGCGCTGGAAGCGGCGCGTGCCAAGGTTGGCGAGCGCATGCAGAACCCGCTCAAGGATATTTCCTTCGACACCATTGCCGGTGCCGGTGACCATGCCGCCATCATGCATTACCGGGTGACGGAAGAAAGCGACCGCCCGATCAAGGCGGGCGAAATGTTCCTGATCGATTCGGGCGCGCAATATCAGAATGGCACCACCGATATCACCCGCACCATTGCCATCGGCGCGGTGCCGGAGGAGCAGAAGCGGTTTTTCACGTTGGCGCTGAAAGGGATGATTGCCATCAGCATGGCGCGCTTTCCGAAGGGCACGCGCGGCTGCGATCTCGATCCGCTGGCGCGTATTGCGCTGTGGAAGGCGGGTGCGGATTTTGCCCATGGCACCGGCCATGGCGTTGGCTCCTATCTTTCGGTGCATGAGGGGCCGCAGCGGATTTCGCGGGTTTCGACGCAGGAGCTGCTGCCGGGCATGATCCTCTCCAACGAGCCCGGCTATTATCGCCCCGGCCATTTCGGCATCCGCATCGAAAATCTCGTCTATGTCCGCGATCTGGAGCCGGTCGAGGGCGGCGATCAGGAGATGATGAGCTTCGAGACGCTGACCTATGTGCCGATTGACAGCTATCTCATCGTCGAAGACCTGCTGACGCGGGAGGAATTGCGCTGGCTCGACGCGTATCACGCCCGCACGCGCGAACTTCTCCTGCCTTTGATGGAGGACGAGGCGGCACGTGCCTGGCTGATCCGGGCGACGGAGCCGCTTTCTCGGAGCTGATTCATATAAAGTGGCGCAGCAGCACGGCTGCGCCCCAGCCGGTCAGCAGCATGGGAATGAGCGAAAAGCGCAGGCCCATGACAAGCCCCAGCGCCATGGCGATCTTCACCTCCGCGCCGCCCGCATAGAATGCGGGCGCAACCAGCGTGGTCAGCACCGCAGCGGGCACGGCGTTCAGGGCGGCATCCACCCGCGGCGGCAGGTTTTTCAGGCGGCTGACGACGAGATGGCCGCCCGAGCGCGTCATATAGGTGGCAAAGGCTGCGGCCAGAATGATCGCCAGCATAGAGGGGTCGAGGCTCATTCGGCAGGCTCCGCAACAAGAGGTAGGGTGTCGGGTTTTCGCGGCGGCAGGATGGCGGCGGTGATCACACCCGCCAGTGCGCCGAGGCTGACATGCCAGGGCGAGCCGACCATGTGCATGGCAATCACCGAGGCCACAGCACTGACGGCAACGACGATGAGAAAATTCGGGCGGCGGCGAAAGCCGAGCACGCTGCCCATGAAATAGACCGGCAAGAGCACATCAAGCCCCACCGCCTGCGGGTCCTTGATCAGATTGCTGAACAGCGCCCCCAGCGTGGTAAAGCCGACCCAGGGAATATAAATGGTCAGGGCAAAACCCATATACCAGGCAAAACTGACCTTTTTGCCGCGTTCATCCCGCTTGATCGCTTCGGCAAATTGCGGATCGGTCATGAAGAAGAAGGCAATGCCCTTCTGCCAGCCGCTGAGAGAGCGGAAGGCCGGACCGATGGCCGCCGAATAGAGAATATGGCGAAAATTCACCGCAAAGACTGAGAGCACGATCAACCAGGCGGGAACCTCGTGGCCGAAGAGATCGACCCCGACCAACTGGCTCGCGCCGGCAAAAATCGTGGCGCTCATCACCGTCGCCTCAACGATACTCTGGCCATGGGACGCTGCCACTGCGCCGAAGAGCGCGGCAAAGGGAAGGGTTGAAAGCGTAATGGCGAGGCTATCGCGCACGCCATCCTTGAAGTCACTCATGGCAGGGTCCTGTGGATATATCAGTCTTGCCTTATGTCAAAAACGACCAGGCATCAAACCAATAAGCTTGATCCAATGATTTCATCCGGTGAAATATCAGCTTCTGGGTGAGGGGGTCTTGAAGGAAAGGAACGGCGGCGATGACAGCATTTGATTTTTCAAGGCCAGAGATGGCGCGGTTGCTTGCGGATGTGCAGGCGCATCTTCTGGCGGAACATGATCTTGAGCTTGGCCGCTTCGAGGCAGAGAGCCTGTTGCAGTTCATGGCCGGGAAACTGGCGGCACTCTATTACAATCGTGGTCTTCACGATGCGCAGGCTCTTTTGGCAGAGCAGATCGAAAGGTTTAACGACGCTCTCTATCTGCTTGAAAAGCCGGTGGCGCTGTAAGTTTCAGCGTTACTTTTTCACCTGAAACACGTGTTCCGGCCCCGGAAACTGCCGTGTCCTGACCTCATCGGCATAGGTTGCCACCGCCTGTGAGACATCGCCTGCCAGATTGGCATAGCGTTTGACGAAGCGCGGCTTGAAATCGTTGAACAGGCCGAGCATGTCGTCGCAGACGAGGATTTGCCCGTCGCAGGCGCCGGACGCGCCGATGCCGATGGTCGGGCAGGCGAGGGTGGCGGTGATGTCGCGCGCCAGCGGCTCGACCGTGCCTTCGATGACCACGGCAAAGGCACCGGCTTCGCCAATGGCCTTGGCATCGCGGCGGATTTTATCGGCTTCTGCCGCATCATGGCCCTTGGAGCGATAGCCGCCCGCCGTGTTGACCTGCTGCGGCATCAGCCCGACATGGCCGAGCACCGGCACGCCGCGCGCCACGAGAAAGGCAACCGTCTCGGCCATTTCCGCCCCGCCTTCGAGCTTTATGCCATCGCAGCCGGTGTCTTGCAGGATGCGGGCGGCATTGCGAAAGGCCTGTTCCTTCGATTCCTGATAGGAGCCAAAAGGCATGTCGACGATGACGCAGGCCCGGCTTGCTCCCCGCATGACCGCCTGTCCATGGGCAATCATCATCTCCATGGTGACGCTGAGCGTGCTCTCCAGCCCGTAAAGCACCATGCCGAGACTGTCACCGACCAGAAGCAGATCGCAATGGGCATCGAGAAGCCGTGCCATCGGCGTGGTATAGGCGGTCAGCGACACGATGGGCTGCTTGCCTTTCAGGCTTGAGATATCGGCGGTGGAGAGGCGTTTCTGTCGGGTGGGGGCGCTCATTCGGCGGCCTCCTGACGGGATGCTTCAAGACGGATGACGCGGTTGTCGAGGAGCTTTGTCTCGCCGAGCCGGACATAGAGCAGCACGAGAAAATCCTCCTGCAAATGCTTGAGCGGCATCAGGCTTTGCGGATGGCGCACCGCAACGATCTCTGGTCTGGCAAGCGGTTCGGTGGCGATGGAGGCTGAAAGCCGCGCTTCCATCTCGGCGGGATCGTTGAGACCGGACTGTGCCAGCCTTTCCGCCTCGTCCAGCGCGCGGGGTAGAATGGTTGCGGCGCGGCGCTCATCTGCAGTGAGATAGACATTGCGCGACGAGCAGGCCAGACCATCGGCCTCGCGCACGGTGGCGACCGGCACGATGCGCACCGGCTGGGCAAGATCTTCGACCATGCGCCGGATGATGGCGACCTGTTGATAGTCTTTTTCGCCAAAATAGGCGGCATCCGGCTGGACGATGTTGAAAAGCTTGGTCACCACGGTTGCGACACCGGCAAAATGGCCGGGACGGGCAGCCCCTTCCAGCTCTGCGCCAAGGCTCGCCACATCGACTACCGTTTCCATCGGGCGCGGATACATCTCCTCAACCTCGGGGGCGAAGAGAAAATCGACACCTGCCTGTTCAAGCAACGCGCTGTCGCGGGCAAGATCGCGCGGATAGCGGGCGAGGTCCTCGTTTTTGCCGAATTGCAGCGGATTGACGAAAATCGACACGACGGACACATCGTTTTCGCTGCGGGCTTTGTTGACCAGCGCCAGATGGCCCTGATGCAGATAGCCCATGGTGGGAACGAAACCGACGGAGGCGCCGGTCATGCGCTTTTCCCGCAGCCGCGCGCGCAAGGCGGCGATTGTTGTCAGGGTTTCCATATCAGTGCCTCCATCCTCAATTACGCAAGGGACATAAAGACTGAAGGCCGGGAAATCAATCTCATCATCAGGAGGAGAGAATGGTGTCGCTGGTAATCGGCACCACGCCTGCCGCCGTCATCTCGGCAATGGCAGCGGCAACCGTTTGCGGATCGATGCCCCGGCAGCCATCCGTGATCAGCCGCACGCTGACGCCGGGCAAGAGGTTGCGCGCATCAAGGGCGGAAAATTTCACGCAAAAATCCGTGGCAAGGCCCATGATATCGAGTTCACGCACGCCCTTGTCCTTCAGCCAGCGGTCAAGCCCGGTCAGCGCATTCTTGTCATTGTCGCGAAAGGCCGAATAGCTGTCGATGGCGGGATCTTCACCCTTGCGCTGGACGAAATCGATCAGGCTCACGGCAAGATCGGGATGAAACTCGGCGTCTTGCGTGCCCTGGATGCAATGATCCGGCCACATCATCTGCGGCTTGCCCGAAAGCTCGCCAAGCTCGAACACCTTGCGGCCCGGATGCTGCGAGGCAAAGCTGCCGTGATTGTCAGGATGCCAGTCCTGCGAGGCGATGATCACATCATAATGGCCGCTTTTCATCAGCCGGTTGGCCACCGGCACCACCTGATCGCCTTCCGCCACCGGCAGATGGCCGCCGGGGCAAAACCCGTTCTGGAGATCGATGATCAGCAGCGCCTTGGTCATGATATGCCTTTCCTTTTTCATGCAGGCCTTTTTCATGCAGGGAAGATGGCAAGATGTGCGGCAGGGTTCAAGGGGGGACGTCGTTTCGAATTCGATACTTGACCTCAACTTGGCTTGAGGTTTTATGGTTTCAGTCCTTCTGATTGTAAAAGGACATTGATGATGGATATCAATCAAATCACGCTGGAGGCCGCCGATTTCGATGCGTCGCTGGCATTTTACCAGAGGCTTGGATTGACGCTGATCGTGCTGAGCGAAGGCCGCTATGCGCGCTTTGAGCTGCCCTCCGGATCAACCACCCTCTCGATCCATCGCGCCGATACGCCGGTGATCAGTCATGCGGTTCTCTATTTCGAGGTCGAGGATGTGGATCGTCACTGTGAGGCGCTGAAGGCGCGGGGCATTCTCTTTGATACGGAGCCTCGGGATGAAAGCTGGCTCTGGCGTGAAGCCCGGTTTTCCGATCCGTCCGGCAACCGCCTTTGTCTTTATCATGCCGGTTCGAACCGGCGTTTTCCGCCCTGGCGTTTACCGCAGGCGAAAGAGTGAGAAGGCCGGTTTCCCGGCCTTCTTCATGGTTATGCCCGTATTTCCTGTCGCTGAAAACTGACATAGGCGATGGTGTAGATGACGATCATCGCGGCAATCAGCCCGCACAGTTCCGGCCAGATCAACAGGGCACTCTGGCCGAAGGGCAGTGGTGCGCCCATCAGCGCCCCCTGCAACTGGCTGAGGAAGACGAGACCGAAGGTGCGGGTTTGCGGATTGAGCAGCGCCTGAATGATTTCCTGATAAAGCGTTGCCGGTGAAATCCGGGCGATATCCTGGCCGATGGCTGCCTGATGCACCATGGTCATCGGATTATAGGGATCGACCGGGGCAATCGCCGAGGCGACCAGCGGCGCGATCATGCCCCAGAACAGCGTCAGCACCAGCCACAGGGTGAGCGCGGCGAGCGCCGAGGTTGCAGGGGCGCGAAACAGCGTGGAAAACAGCATGGATACCGCCAGCCACACGCCTGCGTAAAACAGCGAGGCGAGCAGGAAGGCCAGTCCGCGCAGCACTTCCTCGGTGGATGGCGGAAGCCCCATGGTCAGGATGCCCATGCCGGTCACCAGCAGCCACAGCGTCAGCAGGCAGATGCCGATGACGAGCAGCCCACCGAGGAATTTTCCCGCCAGCAGCGCGTCGCGATAGATCGGCTGGGAGAGAATGCGGCTCATGGTGCGGCGGTTATATTCGCCGTTGATCGCATCGAAGCCCAGCGCAATGCCGATCAGCGGCAGAAGAAAGCCGAGAAAGGCAACGAAAGAGGGCAGCGGATCGCGTGCCGTGGTGAACAGTCTGAGAAACAGGAAAGGGTCCTGTCCGACCGTATCCTTGATCTGGCCGATGGCGCCATAAACCGAGCCGAGCGCGGTCAGAAGCACCAGCAGCATCACCAGATGCATGCGGGAACTGACCATATGATCGGCGGATTCCTTCAGCGCCACGGTTGACAAGCCTGTGAATGGAGAGCCTTCACGCCGCATGATGCACCTGTTCGAAATACCGGACATAGACTTCATCGAGGCTGGAGCGGTCCATCGACATCTGTTTCAATGCCCCGCCCGCCCTGACGATGGCTTCGGCCACCGCTGAGCGCACATCATGGGAGGCGTCGATGCGGATCAGCCCCGAGCCGGACGGTGTGACCTGACTGACACCTTCCACACGGGCGGCAATCTCCAGGGCATTGCAGCCATCGGCCTCGAGCTGGATGATATAGGAGCCGCCGAGCACTTGACCCGCCAGCTCATCCACCCGCCCGACCAGCGCCGCCTTGCCGGCATTGAACAGCGCCACCCGCGAGCAGATGGCCTGCACCATGCCGAGCAGATGCGAGGACAGCACGATGGTCATGCCTTCGCGGGCAAGCTTCTGGATCAGTTCCAGCAGTTCCTGCGTCGATTGCGGATCGAGACCGGAGGTTGGTTCGTCCAGAATTGCCAGTTCGCATTGCTTGACCAGAAGATCGGCAATGCCGAGACGCTGGCGCATGCCGCGCGAAAAGGTGGAGACGCGCTTGTTGCGGCTGGCGGTGAGCCGCACGGTTTCCAGAGCCTTGTCGATGCGCTTTTGCGCCTCGGGCCGGGCAATGCCGGCAAGCCTTGCGGTGTAAGAGAGGTTTTCCCGCGCTGTCATGCCGTCATAAAAGCCGACGGCATCCGGCAGATAGCCGACGCGCTTCTTAACCGCCAGCGGGTTGCGCAGCGGGTCTTCGCCCAGCACTTTGACACTGCCGCCGGTGGGTTCGGTCAGGCCGAGCAGCAGCAGGATGGTGGTGGTTTTTCCCGCCCCGTTCGGTCCCAGCAGGCCGAAAACCTCGCCCTGCCTGATGGTCAGATCAAGCCCGTCCACGGCGGGAAACTTGCCGTAGCGCTTGGTCAAGCCCTTGGTTTCGATCACGATCTCTGTCATCGACGGCCATACCTTGTCACGGCAAAGGCCAGAACCACGACAGCCGCGCCAATGATGCCGAGACCGGCTGCACCCCAGAGGGTGGAAGTGGTGACGGTGATGCGGAACTGCTGGCTGTCGGACAGACCATCGCCATTGGCGCGGACATTGACCATGTAATCGCCGGCAATCGCCTTGTTGGACGGGGTCATGGCAACAGAGACGGTCTGTTTCGCGCCGGGCATGATTTCATCGATCTTGGCGGGATTGGCCGTTAGCGTCCAGCCCGAGGGGCCATCGGCGGACACGCTGATCCCATGCGCCGGGGCGGTGCCGGTATTGGTGACGGTGAATTTGAAGCTCTTTTCCTTGCCGGCCTCGGCGCTGCCGGAAAGCCGCTCATCGGCGGCATCAAGCGACAGGCCCGGCTGACCGGTAATGTCCAGCACAACCTGGGTATTGCCCTGGACCTTGGGGTCTTGCGCGCCGATTGTCACCGGATACTTGCCCGCCGCCACGTCTTCCGGCGGCTTGACCGTGACCTTGACCGTCTTGGTCTCGCCGGGCTTGAGCGGCAGGCTGGTCAGTTGTTGCGAGCCATATTGCTCGGTGAAGCTGGCGGAAAAGCCGGGCGGCGTCTGGCTGATCAGGTTGACCGTATTGGCGCGGGTGCTGTCATTGTGGATGGCGATGTCATAGCTGAAGCTGGATTTGGGCGTGCCGCGCAAGGCGGGGAGGGTGGAGGACAGCGTCAGCTTTTCCGGTTTGGCCGCAGCAAGCGTGACGTCAAGCGGCAGGGACAGCGTCTGATTGGTGCTGGTATTGCCAACGAGCGTGAATTTGTAATCGCCGGGTTTGGCATCCTTGGCCGGGGTGATCTTCAGATCCATGTCGCGGAACTGGTTCGGACCAGCCATGGCCGCCGTTACCGGCTTGCCGCTGCCCAGAAGCTGCCAGGACCAGCCGGCGGGCAGGCCATGCACGTCGAAATTCACCCGCTCGGGTGGCGCATTCTTGTTTGTCAGTTCAACCGACAGCGTGGCTTCCTGACCGATATTTTCGGTGAGCGCCGGATAATCCGTGGTCAGCCAGAGGCCGGTGAGGTTCGCGCCGGTATCAGCGGCAAAGGCCGGAAACGCAGACAGAACGAGACCGCCGGCGAGAAGAAGCGCCGGGGACAGGCGAGACGGAGAAACCATGCATCACTCCCGAATTATGACATTATTCCGTTGTTTTGAAGGCAGGCCCCGCGACCGGAGGACTGCGGCGTGCATGAGAAAAATGGTGAGAAAACGCGACATAAATCGGACAAAATTTGCTTGAAACGCCCATCTCTCAGGCTTTTGAATGAGGTTGAGCCGGGGTGATGGGTAGGAATTTCTGCACTTGATGCAAATGTGCAGTCTCTTTGAAGCCGTATTCCTGACGTTTTTAGCCCACGTACATGCGCCTTGATCCGCGCTTTTGTCGAGCCTTCCCCGGTCTCACTCGCGAACCGTTATGCGGTGATCCTGAATGGTGTTTTGCTGGATATCAAAATCCCTGCGCTCAATGATCTGAAGCGCAAAAGACTGAAGCTCATCACAGGCCGTGCCATTTCTGTGATCATGACGAAGACCTGCGGCTACAGCGTCTGTCGCTCGGCAAAACTCTGGTTTTTCAGGCTGAAAAGGCGGTTCGGAAACCGGCTCCTTTCTCCTTATGGAACAAATCCCGGAAAATTGTCTTGTTGCTGCAAACCAAACCTTAACCATGAGGGAGGTAAAAAACGAATCAGGTTAACAGAGGATGGTTCGTATGAGTAAAGTTGCAGTTCAGTCCCAGTCCGCTCCGTCCTCGATTGCGATTTTCCCTCTGGCCAGCCGTCGCGGGCTGGTGCGCCAGTCCGCCATCGAACTCGACCGGCTGAATGGCGAGGACGCCAATATCTTCTGGCGCAAGACATGCAAGGCGCTCGGCGCCGAACTTCTCGATCTCGGCTGCCCGGCAGAGCAGATGCGTGAGGAAATTCTGCAGTTTCAGAATTCCGTGCAGATGGAACTGATGTGGATGCATCACAACAAGGAACGGCGTGGCTGAGCCGCGCGCTCCTCTATCGCCAGTTCGGTCCGCCCGGGAGGGTGTTGCAGCTTGAACTCACAGAGCTGCCACCTTTGGTGCACAATGTCATGCGGGTTCGGATGCTGGCGTCTGGCATCAATCCTTCCGATCTTATCCCGATCACCGGCGCTTACGGACACCGTATTACGCCGCCGATGATGGCCGGTTATGAGGGCGTTACAGCGCCGTGCGCCAAATATGGCGCACAAAGGTCGCTGTAACACTTTTAATCTGCTGCATAATTTTCACCTTAAATCGATTCCGATTTAAGGAATTATGCAGTAGCATCGTGGTGGTTAGCCCTGCAAGCCATCATCACCTGCTGGGACGCGCTGTTCTTCCCCTGAAGTCTGTGGGAACGTGGCAGGATATCGTCGATTGCGATCCTGCCTGGGCTATACCCGTTCCCGATGGTCTTGCCGATCATCTGGCCGCCCGGGCCTATATCAATCCTTTGGCTGCGCATTTGATGTTGAGCCGCTGGCCGGTCGCAGGCCAGATCGTCATGCTGACTGCTGCGACTTCGACCTGCGCCGGCCTGCTTGCAAGGTGGGGGCAGGCGGCGCACAGGATTTACGGCGTCTGCCGGACGCGGTCACAGTTTCAGCATGTTGCAGATCATGGCATGGTGCCGATCCTCAACGAGGATCGGCAGGCCGTGCTTGGCGCAGCCAGAAAAGCCGATCTGGTTTTCGATGCTGTCGGCGGCGATCTGGCAGGTGCCATCCTCTCCGTCATGCGGGCACAAGCGCAAATGGTCTCCTACGGGCTTCTGTCATCACAACCGATTGTGGCCACCGATATGACCAGGCTTCGCCGTTTTCACATTCGCGATCATTTTGCCACCCTGACGCCGGACATCTGGCAGGGCTGGTTTCAGGAGATATGGGCAAAACTGACTGAAGACCACCTCCCACCGGTGCGCCGTTTTGCCTTGGCGGACTGGAAGGCGGCGCTTGATTTTTTCAACCAGCCGCAGCGTTTGGAAAAGCCGATCCTGATGATGGGATAGATTTGCTCAAATCCGCTCGACAAATCCGTCCAGCACGCGCTTTTGCCCGGCGCGGTCGAAGTCGATGGTCAGCTTGTTGCCTTCGACGCCAGCGACATTGCCATTGCCGAACTTGATATGGAAAACGCGGTCACCGACGGCAAATTTCGAGGGCTCGGCAGTGGCCGATTTTGCCACCAGTTCGCCCTCGATCATCCGCCCGCGTGGACCGCTTTCGCCATAGCCGATGCGCTCCACCGCGTGGCCGGAGCGGCTGCCCCAATTGTCGCGGGTGGCATCGCTTTTGTTCTGCTGTGCCCGTTTCCAGCCCGGTGTCGCATAGGAATTGGCAAAAGGATCGGCCTTGTCGAAACGCGACTGGCCGTAGCCGCCGCGTCCATAGCCGCCATAGCTGGTCTCGACTTCCGCCACCTCGACATGGGAGGGCGGCAGCTCATCGAGAAAGCGCGATGGCATGGTCGATTGCCAGAGCCCGTGAATGCGCCGGTTGGAGACGAACCAGATGTGGCAGCGGCGTTTGGCGCGGGTGATGCCGACATAGGCCAGCCGCCGCTCTTCCTCCAGCCCCGCACGTCCGCCCTCATCCAGTGAGCGCTGATGCGGAAACAGGCCTTCCTCCCAGCCGGGCAGAAACACCGTCTCGAATTCCAGCCCTTTGGCCGAATGCAGCGTCATGATCGAGATGGCGTCGAGGTCTTCATTCTGCTCGGCATCCATCACCAGCGACACATGTTCGAGAAAGCCGCGCAGGCTCTCGAAGGCTTCCATCGAGCGGATCAGTTCCTTCAGGTTTTCCAGGCGCCCGGGCGCTTCCGCCGATTTGTCGTTCTGCCACATGGCGGTATAGCCGCTCTCATCGAGAATCTGTTCGGCCAGTTGCGTATGCGGCGTGTTGTCCAACAGGCCCTGCCAGCGGCGGAAATCCGCCACCACATCGAACAGCGCCTTGCGTGCGCGAGGCTTCAGCTCGTCGGTTTCCATGATGTCGGCGGCCGCCGCCAGCATGGGAATGTCGCGGGCACGGGCATAATCATGCAGTGCGCGCACCGTGGTGTCGCCCAGTCCCCGTTTCGGCGTGTTGATAATCCGCTCGAAGGCGAGATCGTCGGCCGGCTGGCACACAAGCCGCAGATAGGCCATGGCATCGCGGATTTCCAGCCGCTCGTAAAAGCGCGGGCCGCCGATGACCCGGTAATTCAGCCCGAGTGTGACGAAACGGTCTTCAAATTCGCGCATCTGGAAGGAGGCGCGCACCAGAATGGCCATATCATTCAGCTTGTGGCTCTTGCGCTGAATCTGTTCGATTTCCTCGCCGACGGCGCGGGCTTCCTCTTCCGAATCCCAGGCGGCGTGAACGACCACTTTTTCATCGTCCGGATCGGTACGATCGGTAAAGAGCGTTTTGCCGAGACGCCCCTCATTATGAGAAATCAGATGACCGGCTGCGCCGAGAATATGTTCGGTCGAGCGATAATTGCGCTCCAGCTTGATCACCTTCGCGCCGGGAAAATCCTTCTCGAAGCGGAGGATATTGTCCACCTCCGCGCCGCGCCAGCCATAGATCGACTGGTCATCATCGCCGACGCAGCAGAGATTGACCTGGCTTGCGCCAGAGGGGGAGGCCGGTCGCTGCGCCAGAAGCCGGAGCCACATATATTGGGCGGTGTTGGTGTCCTGATACTCATCGACCAGAATATAACGGAAGCGCTGGTGATAATCCTTCAGCACATCCGGATGGGCGCGGAAAATGCGGATCGGATGCAGGAGAAGGTCGCCGAAATCGCAGGCGTTCAGACTTTTCAGCCGGTTCTGATAGGCGGCGTAAAGCTCGCGGCCCTTGCCATTGGCAAAGGCGCGGGCATCGCCTTCCGGGATCTGCGCCGGATCGAGACCCTTGTTCTTCCATCCGTCGATCATGGCGGCAAACTGCTTGGCCGGCCAGCGCTTGTCGTCAATGCCTTCGGCCTGAATGATCTGCTTGATCAGCCTGACCACATCGTCCGTATCGAGAATGGTGAAATCCGAGGTCAGTCCGGCCAGTTCCGCGTGACGGCGCAGAAGCTTGACGCCGATGGAGTGGAAGGTGCCGAGCCAGGGCATGCCCTCCACCGCGCCACCGACGAGATGGCCGATACGCTCCTTCATTTCGCGCGCTGCCTTGTTGGTGAAGGTGACGGCCAGGATCTGGCTGGGAAAGGCGCGGCCACTGGCCAGAATATGGGCAATGCGCGTCGTCAGCACCCTGGTCTTGCCGGTGCCGGCGCCTGCGAGAACCAGAACGGGGCCATCCAGCGTTTCCACCGCCTCGCGCTGCTCGGGATTGAGGCCGGAGAGAAAATCGGGCTCACGGGCCCGGTCACGCGCAGCCATGGCGCGCGCGGCAATGCCGCCTGTCTGCGCCGGGCGCTCAGGGCTTGTGGGTTTGCGCTGGGCGGGCTCCTCATCAAAGAAGGGAATATCGTCGAATCCATGGGTCATGGCGCCAATCTACTTATTTTCGCTGGAAAGGCCAGAGATAATGTTCTTGTTTCATTCTCTCTCGGTCGTAGCGGCAACCGTGCAATGCCACGATAAGCTGTGGTAAAGTTTGCCTGTAGCCCATGTATTCTTTTGGGAAACAGTCATCCCGCTGTCGTGTTTTTCTGCCAGTTTCGGGCGTAAGGCGGGTTGGGAATGCATTGTCACATTCGATTGTCACAAAAGCTTCGTGAAAGAGGCTTAGTTGCCTTGGTTGTGTCACCTACATGCCGATCCGGCCTAATCTTTCGTGACGAAAATAGGGACTAGTGCAATGACCTTCTTCAAGACAATCGCGATGAGCGCAACGGTTGCCGCTTTCAGCATGGGTTTTGCTGGCGCAAGCTTTGCTGCTGATATTTCCGGTGCAGGTTCGAGTTTCATCTACCCGGTCTTCTCCAAGTGGGGCGAAGCCTATAAGAAGAGCACGGGCGTTGCTCTGAACTATCAGTCCATCGGTTCCGGCGGCGGTATCAAGCAGGTTGAAGCCAAGACCGTGACCTTTGGCGCCAGCGACAAGCCGCTGAGCGACGAAGAGCTGGAAAAGAACGGCCTGACCCAGTTCCCGATGATCATGGGCGGCATTGTTCCCATGTACAACATCGAAGGTGTCAAGCCGGGTGAACTGGTTCTCGACGGCAAGACCATCGAGAAGATCTACATGGGTCAGATCACCAAGTGGAACGACAAGGAAATCCAGGACCTCAACAAGGGTATCAAGCTGCCCGACCAGCCGATCGTTGTTGTTCACCGCGCTGACGGTTCCGGCACCACCTTCAACTTCACCAACTATCTGAGCAAGATCTCGCCGGAATGGCAGTCGAAGATTGGTTCCGACACCGCTGTCGAATGGCCTGTCGGCGTTGGCGCCAAGGGTTCTGAAGGCGTTGCCAACACGGTCAAGCAGACCGCTGGCGCCATCGGCTACAACGAATATGCTTACGTGATCCAGAACAAGCTCGGCTATGCCAAGATGAAGAACGAAGCCGGCAAGGTTGTTGAGCCGTCGCTCGAAACCTTTGCATCTGCCGCTTCCAATGCTGACTGGGCGCATGCCAAGAACTTCAACCTGATCATCACCAATCAGCCGGGCGACAAGAGCTGGCCGATCGCTGCTTCGACCTGGGTTCTGATCCACAAGAACCCTGATGATGTGGCGGCTGCCGAAGGTGCTCTGAAGTTCTTCTCCTGGGCTTACAAGAATGGCGGAAGCGAAGCCAAGGAACTGCAGTATGTTGCAATTCCGAAGAACGTCGTTTCGCTGATCGAAAAGTCCTGGAGCGAAACCATCAAGCACGATGGCAAGCCGGTTTTCGTCGCGAAGTAATTCAGCTTAAGGCCTTGTGGCAGCGGGTGTGAAACCCGCTGCCAGTTTTTGAAGTTTGTCTGAGGAAAAGTGGAAACCCATTTTCCAGATCAGGACAAGCGGAAACAAAGAAGTTGAGAGCCTGTCTGGTTCAATCTAAACCTGATCAAGGCTAAAGAGGGGTCTGCAGGCTGTTTCCACATAATTGGGAGACCCTGCTCTTTGCTGTCGGCGCGGTTTCGTTTTATGACGCCGCGACAGTTCCGGGAGACAATCCGTCCATGACAATCAGCGAGCAGTCCATGTCCGCCCACGATCGCCCCGAAGTGTTGTCCGCGGCGAAGCGGCAGCGGCTTCAGGACGCCATTTTCATCAGAACGACCTGGTTGTGCGCCATGCTGGTCATGGTGGTGCTGTTTGGTGTCTTTCTCTCTCTTCTGTGGCAGTCTCTTCCGGCCTGGCGCGCGCTCGGCATCGAGTTCATCTGGTCTGAGCGCTGGAGCCCGGCAAAGGATATTTACGGTGCTGCCGCGCCGATCTACGGCACGCTGGTCACATCGGTGATCGCGCTGATTATCGGTGTTCCGCTCAGCTTTGGCATTGCGATCTTTCTGACCGAGCTTTGCCCCATTCCTTTGCGCCGCCCGATTGGTGTGGCCATTGAGCTTCTCGCCGGCATTCCCAGCATCATTTACGGTCTCTGGGGCTTTTTCGTTCTGGCGCCGATCATGCAAACGAAAGTGCAGCCTTTTCTGATCGCGACCCTCGGCCATGTTCCTGGTCTGGAGGTGCTGTTCGACGGCGCGCCTTATGGTATTGGCATGTTGACGGCAGGCCTGGTTCTGGCGATCATGATCCTGCCGTTCATCACCTCGATCACCCGCGACGTGTTCACCACGGTTCCGGTGCTCCTGCGTGAATCGGCCTATGGCATGGGCATGACAACCTGGGAAGTCGTGTTCTACATCATCATACCCTATACGCGCCGCGGTCTGATCGGCGGTGTGATGTTGGGGTTGGGACGTGCGCTTGGCGAAACCATGGCGGTCACCTTCGTTATTGGCAACTCGCACCGCATTGCGGCATCGCTTCTGGCTCCGGCCACGACGATTTCGGCAACGATCGCCAATGAGTTCAGTGAGGCGACGTCCGGTATGTACACATCGAGCCTTGTTGCTCTGGGTCTGATCCTGTTCTTCATCACCTTCGGCGTTCTCGCCCTGGCGAAGTGGGTCATCGGTCGCAGCGAACGGTTCTGAGGAGAGTTTCATGTCGATCATTACACGTCGATATATTGTCAACCGGATCGCTATGGTTCTGTCGGTCTTTTCGGCTGCGCTTGGAATTTTCGTGCTGGCCGCCATTCTCTGGGAATTGCTGTATCAGGGCCTTTCGGCGATGAAACCCTCGCTGTTCCTTGAGATGACGCCGCCGCCGGGTTCGGCTGGCGGTCTGGCCAACGCCATTTACGGCTCCTTCATGATGACGATGCTGGCCACGATCGTGGCAACACCCATCGGGATCATGGCGGGAACCTATCTGGCTGAATATGGCCGTGGCACCAAGCTTGGTGCGGTGGCGATCTTCATCAACGATATCCTGCTGGCCGCACCGTCGATCATCATCGGCCTGTTCATCTATACGCTGCTTGTCGTGCCCTTCCAGCATTTCTCCGGTTACGCCGGGGCGGCCGCCCTTGGTCTCATCGCCATTCCGGTCGTCAACCGCACGACGCAGGATATGCTGGCGCTGGTGCCGGATGCCATGCGTGAAGCGGCAGCCGCCCTTGGTGCGCCGCGGTGGAAGGTGATGACGACCGTGATCTGGCGCAGCGCCCGCAGCGGGATGCTGACCGGCATTCTGCTGGCCATTGCCCGCATCAGCGGCGAAACGGCGCCCTTGCTGTTCACCGCACTCAACAACCAGTATTGGACCTCGGATCTGAGCAAGCCGATTTCCAACCTGCCGGTTGTGATTTTCCAATTCGCCATGAGCCCTTATGAAGACTGGCAGAGCCTTGCCTGGGGTGGCGCACTTCTCATCACGCTTACGATCCTGCTGCTGAACATACTTGCACGCAGTCTGACTTCGGCGTCACTCTTCTCCAAGGAGGACTAGGATGAACATGTTGGGTTCCGGAATTGATGCTGAAAGCAATAATGCCTCAGCGCAGGCTTTCAATCCTTCCGATATCGGGCGGCCGGTGAAGCTTGAAACCAAAAACCTCTGCTTCCATTACCAGAACGGTCATCAGGTGCTGAAAAGCGTGAACCTGACGCTGCGTGACAAGACTGTCACGGCCTTCATCGGTCCGTCGGGTTGCGGCAAGTCCACGCTGCTGCGCATCTTCAACCGTATGTATGACCTTTATCCCGGTCAGCGGGCCGAAGGGGAAGTGCTGCTGGATGGCCGCAATATTCTCACATCTTCGGAAGACCTGAACCGTCTTCGCGCCAAGGTTGGCATGGTGTTTCAGAAACCGACGCCGTTTCCGATGTCGATTTATGAAAATATCGCTTTCGGCATCCGGCTTTCGGAAAAACTGTCGAAGTCGGAGATGAACGACCGGGTTGAGGCCGCACTTCGCGAAGCGGCTTTGTGGAACGAGGTCAAGGACAAGCTGCATCAGAGTGGTCTTGGCCTGTCCGGCGGTCAGCAGCAACGTTTGTGTATTGCCCGCGCCATTGCGGTGAAACCTTCGGTTCTGCTGCTGGATGAGCCGACCTCGGCGCTTGACCCGATCTCGACCAGCAAGGTCGAGGAACTCACCGAAAGCCTGCGCTCGCAATATTGCATTGCTATCGTCACGCATAACCTGCATCAGGCAGCGCGCATATCGCAATATACGGCTTTCATGTATCTCGGCGAGATGGTCGAATTCGACACGACGGAAAAAATCTTCAGCGCGCCGAAGAACCAGAAGACCAGCGATTATGTGACCGGCCGTTTCGGCTGAACCAGTGTTGATCTGAATTATGGAGCGGCGAGGCATGTCCTCGCCGTTTTTGTTTCAGGCGTTGCGATCCTTTGCCGCAGATCCATTTGTGCCCTCTGCACGCATGGCGAGATGAAAAAGCCCGTTGTATAAGCGTCGTCGAACTCGACGCGCTTGATACCGGAGGATGAGATGAGCAGGAAAGATGTGATTGCAGGGTCACGCAATGAAGAGGGCATTCCGCGTGCTGTCGAGCAGTTGAAACAGCGCTTCGGCGAGCGATGCCAGACCGGTCAGTCTTTCCGTGAACAGCATGCCCACACCACCACCTATCTGCCGTCGCAATTGCCCGATGCCGTTGTGTTCGTGGAAACCAGCGCCGAGGTGCAGGCCGTGGTGCAGATCTGCGCCGAGCACAAGGTGCCGATGGTGGCGTTTGGCACCGGCTCATCGCTGGAAGGACAGGTCAATGCCGCCAATGGCGGTATTTCCATTGATTTCAGCCGGATGGACAAGGTTCTTGCCGTCAATGTCGAGGATCTTGACTGTACGGTAGAACCGGGAGTAACCCGCGAGGCACTCAATACTTATCTGCGCGATACAGGCCTGTTCTTTCCCATCGACCCTGGTGCCAATGCCTCGATTGGCGGCATGGTGGCAACGCGCGCTTCCGGCACCAATGCTGTGCGCTATGGCACGATGAAGGACAATGTGCTGGCGCTGACCGTGGTGACTGCCAAGGGCGAGGAAATCCGCACCGCGCACCGGGCGCGCAAATCTTCGGCGGGTTATGATCTGACCCGGCTTTTCGTCGGTTCGGAAGGAACGCTTGGCATCATCACATCGGTGACGCTGCGCCTTCAAGGTATTCCGGAAGCGATCGGTGGCGGCATTGTTGCGTTTGCTGATGAAAAATCGGCCTGCGATGCGGTGATCACCACCATTCAGATGGGCATTCCGGTGGCGCGGATCGAATTGCTCGATGCCTTGCAGATTCGTGCCTGCAATGCCTATTCCGGTCTGACCTTGCAGGAAAAGCCGACGTTGTTTCTGGAATTTCATGGCAGTGCCGAAACGGTTGCCATGCAGGCGGCACAGTTCGACGAGATTCAGCAGGAATTCGGCGGCGAAGGTTTCCGCTTTACCACCGATCCGCAGGAGCGCAGTCAGGTGTGGAAGGCGCGACACAATGCCTATTGGGCGGGCAGGGCGCTTGCGCCCGAGTTGAGCGGCCTGTCATCCGATGTCTGTGTGCCGATTTCAAGACTGGCCGATTGCGTCGCGGAAACGCGCGCCGATCTTGACCGGCATGGTCTGCTTGCGACGATTGTCGGCCATGTTGGCGACGGCAATTTTCATGTCCTTTTGCTTTTCGATGCCAGCAATGAAACGGACGTGGATAAGGTCGAAGCCTTTCTCGCCCGCCTGAATGCGCGCGCGCTGGCCATGGACGGCACCTGCACCGGTGAGCACGGCATTGGCCAGGGCAAGATGAGCTATCTCGAAGCCGAGCTTGGCGGGGCAATCGATGTGATGCGGCAGATCAAACAGGCGCTCGATCCGGATAACCTGTTTAATCCGGGCAAGATTTTCCGCTGATTGCGCCTTGAGATGAAAAGCCGTTTTCAGATTTCAGCCCAATGCTTTATGTCTTGATCTGAAATGTCTGCTTTGCTTGGGCGAGACAACGGACAGGAACGGCAAAGGGAGTCTCTTCACGGTGTTCGGCAGGCTGTTCATAGGCTTGGGAGGATTGGTGGTCGTGGCGTTGTTTGCCGCGCTCATCGCGCCCTATTTCGTTGACTGGACGGATTTCCGCAAGGATTTCGAGGACCAGGCCAGCCGCATTCTCGGCAAGAAGGTGGTGGTGCATGGCGCGGTTTCGGCACGCATCCTGCCTTTTCCCTCCGTGACACTGAATGACGTGACGGTCGGCCCCGGCTCCGATGGCAAGACCATGGCCCATGTCGAGCGTTTCTCCATGGATGCCGAGCTTGCGCCATTCCTGTCCGGCGAGGCGCGGATTTTTGCCATGCGGCTGGAAAAACCCGAGATCAGGCTGCGCATTCTGCCGGATGGACGGCCTGACTGGCTGGTGGGCAGCCAGCCTTCCATGCCGGCCCGCAAGGTCGTTCTGGAAAAGGTGACGGTCACCGATGGTTCCATTTCGCTCATCGATCAGCAGACGGGAGAGGATCGCCACCTGAGCGGCATCAATGCCACGCTCTCGGCTGATTCGCTGGCCGGTCCATGGACGGTGAGCGGTGAGGGGGCGCTGGATGGGGCCAAAGGCCGGTTTACCCTTTCGACCCTGCAGCCTGAGCCTGCTGCCCATGCTATTCCTTTAAAACTGCATCTGTCGCCGAGCAACGATCCCGTCGATGTCGATCTGACGGGTGATCTGTCGCTCACCAATGGTCATGCGGGCCTCAAGGGCAGTTTTTATGCGGTGATGCGTCAATCCGGCCATGACGAAATGCAGGATCTGAATGGCAAGACGCTGCCGCCGCCTCGGGTGAGAGGCAGGTTCGCGCTGGCCAATACCGATCTCGATATCCCGGAATATCGGCTGGAAATCGGCACGGATGATGCGCCTTATGTCATCACCGGTAAGGCGCGGCTGGATACGGGCAGCAAGCCGCAATTCCTGCTGACGGCGGATGGCCAGCAGATCAATGTCGATCAGCTGGCGGCGACCATGGTTCAGGGCAAGACCAGCCGCTTGCCTGCCAACTCGGCCAGCCAGCGGATCGAGAGCCTGATTGCGGTGATGGATCGTATTCCCATTCCTGCGGTTCCGGGTCAGGCGAGCCTGAGGCTGCCGGCGATCATTGCCGGCGATACGGTCATTCGCGATGTGACGCTGGATCTGAAACCGGATGGTGCAGGCTGGCAGGTGGACAAGGCGCAGGCGACATTTCCCGGGCGCACGCGGGTGGAAGCCTCCGGCAAGCTGACATTGAGGGGCGATGCTTCTTTCAAGGGGTCTCTTCTTGTTGCCTCCACCCAACCCTCCGGACTGGCCGGATGGCTGTCGGGCAAGGTTGATCCGGCCATTCGGCAATTGCCGACGCTGGGTTTTTCCGCCAACGTCGATCTGACGGCTGAGCGGCAGCGTTTCGATGGGCTGGAACTGGCCATGGGCTCTGCCAGCCTGCATGGCCGGTTGGAGCGGACCGCATTGGACGGCAGGGCTCCGGATCTGTCCTTCAGTCTTGATGGCAATGCTTTCGATTATGATGCCGGACGCGCGCTTGCCTCACTGATTGCCGGAGACAACAGCACCGCCGCCCTGCTTCAGCATCACATTGCCGGCGATATCAAAGTGGGCAGCTTCACCGCCGAAAATGTGACCGCCCATGCTGTCAACGCGGCTTTTACCTATCAGAATGGCGGCTTTTCGGTGCGCAGTCTGAAGATCGGCGATCTGGCCGGTGCTGAAATCGAAGCGCATGGCGAAGCCGCCGGTTCGCTGGCTGATTATGCCGGGACGGCACAGGTGACGCTTGCGACGGATAATGCGAGCGGCTTCCTAGATCTTGTCCATCGCAAATGGCCGGCACAGCCGCTTTTGACGGCCATGGCGGCCAATGGCCGCTGGTTTGGCAAAACGGATCTGACTCTCAATGCGCGTTTCGGTGACAGCCAGTATGGCGGTCTGCAGCTTGATCTCAAAGGTAAGACCGATGGAACGGCGCTGGACGTTTCCATGCGCCAGGACAGCCTGTTCGATCCGCTGGATGACGCCAAACGCAGCTATCGTCTGACCGCCACCACGCCGCAGGCCGTGACATTGCTGGGCCAGCTTGGCCTTAATCCTCTGCCCGTGTCGCTGGGCGGTTCCGGCACGCTGACTGTGACGCTGGATCAGGAGGGCAAGGCCCCGGCATCGGCAAAGCTGCTGCTTTCCGCGGGTGACAGCAAGCTTGATGCGCAGGGACATGTAAGCCTCGATCCGGCGCATTTTCTCTATGGCAAAGGGCAGGTGCATCTGACATCGCCGGATATGGCGCCGCTGCTTCTGGTGACGGCGGCGAACGTTCCGGGCGTGGCCGATGGTCTGCCGGTCTCGCTTCAGGCGGGAATGTCACGGCAGAACGGCAGGCTGGATGTGACCGGGCTGACGGGGCATCTTGCCGGGCAGGCGATTTCCGGCGATCTGACGCTGAACAGCGGCGCCGACACGCCGGTGCTGAGCGGTCGGCTGCATGTCGATGATGCCGCTCTCGGGTGGCTTGCAGCAACGGTTGTCGGTCCGCTTTACGACCCTGAGACTGGCAAACTGTCAGCCCGGACGCTTGCCACCACAGCCTGGGGCGGACCCGATCTCGATCTTCAGTTCGAAGCTGACCGATTCGATCTCGGTTTGTTGCCGCAAGCACAAAAGGTGCGCGGCCATGTGCGACTGGCGAATGGCTCTTTGACCCTTGATGGTCTCTCCGGCCTCTGGCTCGATGGCAAGGCGAATGGCAGCCTGTCGCTGTCCAGCAATCAGGGGCTTGCCTTCTTGCGCGGCAAGCTCACCGTGAAGCAGATCGATCTTGCCAAGATGCGTCAGGACAGTGGCCTCAAGGGGCAGGCGGATATCGATGTCTCCATGGAAGGCAGCGGTGACAGCGTGAAGAGCCTCAGCGACGCCGTCAGCGGGGCAGGCCGGATTTCGGTGAGCGATCTCAGCATTCCTGACTTTGACCTGCAGAGTTTGGCCGATGTAAAGGCAGCCTTTGCCAATACCACAGGCGAGGTCGCCGCGCCGGATGTTGCCAGGGTCCTGACGCCGCTTCTGGCGCGCCAGCCTGCTGTGATCGGCGCCATGACCTTGCCCTTCACTCTGGCTCAAGGCCGGCTGACGGTGCAGGATCAGCAAAAGACATTGGAGAATGCTACGCTCTCCGGCCATGCCTCGGCGGATCTTCTGGCGGGAACGGTCGATGCCGGGATGACCCTTGTCTGGGATGCCGGTGACGACGCCGTGGCGGGGGCGACCCCGTCCATCGATGTGTCGCTGAAAGGACCTTTCACCACAGCCCGGCCTGAACTGAAGACTGTTGACATGGCCAATTATCTCAGCCTGCTGGCGGCGGATCGAGCGCGGCGGAAGGTGGAGATGATGCAGTCGAATGTGCTGGAAAAGCAGCGGCTTCGCCGTGAGGCGACACTGGATGCGGCGCTGAAAAAAGCACGTCTGGACGCTGCCGCGAAGGCTGATGCAGAAAAGCGGGCTGCGGATGCTGCGGCAAAGGCGGCCATTCAGTCTCGCCCGAAACCGCCTGTTTCCGGCACGACCAACGGTATTGCGCTGCCGCTTCCGAATGGTGAGCCGGTCCGATAAAAATGGGTTATGGCGGAGGAATGGGATAAGGTGCCGCGTGCGGGGAGGCTAACGCGACCGCCGTGCCATCATGGCAGAGCGGCATCATGGTTTAAAACCAGCGTTGGTTTGAAATTCATTCAGCAGCGATTCGTCTCTGCTGAACGCAACGATCAGATGAAGATTTCGCGCTGACCGAAGGGAGGCATGCCGCCCATACCCATGCTTCCACCACCGAAGTTCCGAAACTTGCCTTCAAAACCCTCAAAGCCTTCAGGAGCGTTGGTGCTGGAGGTTGCGGAAGCATCCGTTGATGCTGCTGCTGTGGTGGAGGCCGATGCTGTTGTGCTGTCGGTCGAAGCAGAGGTGCTTGCTGCGGTCGTGCTGCTGGCAGACGAATCTGTGGTTGTTGCACTACCGGATGTCGATGTCGCGCTGGTCGGAGCCTGGCCTAATTCAGGCATGCCGCCCATACCACGCATACCGCCCATAGGACCCATACCACCCATGCCGCCCATACCGCGCATCATCATGGGGTTCATCATTTGAGAAGAGATAGCAAAGCTCATTGTCCATATCCCGTTAGAGCATTTCCAGGAAAAGTGAAAAACGGTTTTCCGACCGGAAATGCGTTATGATAAAAGCTTGGAGCGTATCCGTGTTTCCATGACTATGGAACGCTCCAAGAGTGTCGGTACCCGGTTATCAAGATCTGGTCGGGCTGTCAGAATGGTGTTTATCTCAACCGCCCCAGATAAACGCCATGTTCCGCCGGGTTCAAACTGAACCATGCGAAGGCTCGACCCTTGATATTTGCGTTTGTTGTTCGGGAAAACCCACACCCGTTTTCCTTGACAAACCCTCTTGCATGTTTCCTTGAGCTGGTTTCGGTTCAAGGATTCCTCATTCGGGCAATTCAAATCGCGAAAGCGTCCTGTGTGCGTTGCTAAAGCACGTTTCGGCTTATCAGCCTCAGTCAACGTGCTTTAAGCCTTTGTTTTGTCGCATGTTCGTTATCGTTTTATTGAGGACAATAAAACGCGACATGCGGTAAAACACACGGCGCTGTAAAGCCCATTGCCTGTTTCCGGCCTTCTGCAATGCGCTTTACATTTTCGGTTGCAAGCGTGCCGTTCCTGCAAACTCATTGCCTGACACGATTCACTTGCGCACTGTCCCGGACGCATCACCTGTCAACCGGGAGCAAAGACTGAGGTGATAGATCCTGTGGTTTCTGTTGGTCCGGCTTTTGCCATCAATAAAAACCTGCCTTCCCTGACCCTTTGCAGGATGACGGTAAGACTCAATTGCTAATTATTTGTTATCTTTTAAAACATGTATAAGTTATGACGTGATTGTGAACATCGTTAATCAAGGGTTAAAAAATCAAGATATCTCGCACGAGTGCATTTCCAGGAAACAGTGAAATACTCTAACTCTTTGTTTTTCTGCATTTCCGGACGGAAAACCGTTTCAAACTTTTCTCGGGATACTGCTCTAAAGTATGTCGTGTTTTATTGTCCTCAATAAAACGATGACGAACATGCGGCAAAACAAACGCTTAAAGCACGTTGACTGAGGCTGAAAAGCTGCAATGTACTTTAACAGTGCGCGCTTTTATGGATGTGAGGCTGCATTTCAGTTTTTTTGCGCCATGTCGCAGGATGGCTTCGGCTCTGCGTTCTGAATAGTGTCCCGTCTTCCGTCCTGTCCACGAAACCAGTCGAGAACATAAAGCCTGAGGGCTGAAGAGAGATTGCAATCGACCGGGCGGGTTTCATCGATTTCGCCGATCAGGGCGGCAACCGTCATGTTACGATGAACGGCAATCCGGCGGATTTCCTGCCAGAAGGCGTCTTCCAGCGAAAAACTGGTACGGTGTCCGCTGAGGGAAATGGAATGCTTGACAATCATGACCCTTTTCCTG
The DNA here is from genome assembly GCF_023700755.1 of Allorhizobium sonneratiae. Classification (GTDB taxonomy): domain Bacteria; phylum Pseudomonadota; class Alphaproteobacteria; order Rhizobiales; family Rhizobiaceae; genus Allorhizobium; species Allorhizobium sonneratiae. The sequence goes on from NZ_JAMKOJ010000011.1 coordinate 132,631, forward strand.
CTGGCTGCACTACAGCGCCGTGCGCCATATTTGACGCACGGCGCTGTAGTGCCTATGGCGAGACTGGCAATGCCTGATCTCTTGTTCAAAGCTGTCTTATTCGGAGCTGTCAGGTTTGGGTGAAGAGGGTTCACGCTCCAGCCGGGATTGATCGAAGTCTTTCTTCGCCTTTTCATTCAAAGCTTTGGTCAGATTTTTTTCCATTTTCGTCCGGCCATGGGTTAGCCGGTTCTGTTCCGCCGCCTTCTCTTTTTCGGCGCGGGCCTTGGTTTTGCGAAACTGCCTCAGATTGACGACATCACCTGTCATGACCAAATCCTCTGACAAAAAGGCGGTCAGGGTTTAAGCCCGACCGCCCGTCATTTTCTAAGAATTCTGGCAAGACTGAGCCTTGTCAGAGTGTTCCACCGATTGGAAACGGCTTTATTGTTTCTTGCGGAAGGCGTCGAGGGAGACGACTGAGCCTTCTTTCTTGTCGTTTTCGTTTTTCTCAGCCTTAGGCTCTTCGATATTGTCCGGAGTGGCCAGAGGATATGCAGTGATTTCGGCCGAGTTTTCTTCTTCCTCAGCGATCTGAACGTCGAATTCGAGTTCGAAATTCACCGACGGATCGTAGAAACCGCGAATGGCGTTAAAAGGAATGACCAGCTTTTCCGGCTTATCGGAGAAGGAAAGGCCGACTTCAAACTGGCTCTCTGTGACTTTCAGGTCCCAGAACTGGTGCTGCAGAACGATTGTCATCTGTTCGGCATATTTTGACTTGAGCTGTTGGGAAATCCTGACACCCGGAGCAGCGGTCAAAAAGGTGATGAAGAAATGATGCTCACCCGGCAGCTTGCCCGTTGCAGCCACTTCAGCCAGCACCTTGCGAATAACGCCGCGCAGTGCGTCCTGAGCCAGAATGTCGTAACGGATGTGGTCCTGCCCCATATGTCCTGTCTTTCCTTGTCTGTCTCGCGTTGCCGCCAGCGGCACCGGTTTGAATACTCTTTATAAGCCAAGCGTGGCAAAGGCGCAAAGCCTCAAATTTATTTCCTAGTCAAAGACACGGATTGTTGGTTTTTAAAAGGCCGGGAAAGTGGAGGTTTCTGTTGCCAGGTACCTCCGAACCCCGCCTTACAGTGCTACCCGCAAGGACTTAGTTTGGGTTTCTGGCACCGCGATTAAGCAGCGACAGCGTAACCCTGAGCGTTGTTGTCATTTGCAACTACACTTGTGACCCGATAACGGCGGTATCATGCCGGGCAAAAGTTCGATCTTTACACCCTTGTCGATCCTATTTCGCCCCCAGCAAAAGCCGGTCCTGCACATCATGTGCCGTACACCGACCGGTTTTTGGTGGAGGCGCCGGGTACCGCCCCCGGGTCCAATAGGTTTATTTCATCGACCGTTTATTGCCATAGCCGGCGCAAGCACCGGCAGGGCTGATATAGATATTTTATCTGCCGGTGAAAAGGGGGCTCATCGGATTTGTAACATTTTGCTTTTTTCTGCGTTTTTACCGATTGTGTGGGCAAAGAGCGGTCATGTCGTCGATGTCTCGGTTGCGGCAGAGGCTGTTGCAGGCGCCACGTTATCGATTGAAAAAATGGTGTCGGACGTGGGAATGCTTGGCTGGATCGAATAGGTTACGATCCAGTTCTTGTCTTTATATGCAATCTCGACCGTGCCGCCCGAGGGGTCAATGGTATTGACATTGGCCGTGACCCAGGTCTGTACGGTCGCGCCAAACTGTCCAAGGTCATTAATACCTAGCGATTCAGCAGCGTTAGTTCCGTCTAGTTCCCATTGAACCTGCATCCTGCTTCCTTTCACATGCCCAAATTGGTCGGTTAAGATCGGAGGCATGGTGCCTGAACCGGTCGATCCCATCTGTAACGAAACACACAGAGGATGATTCTGCTTTTGGCCTCACGCACCTGTTGCGGTAATTGTCGTGGAAAGCTGAAGCTGCAGTGCTTTATAATGTCGTCCTGTGCCATATGATGCGGCAAAAGCAGTGCGATGAATCAGTTGCCGAGCAAAGAAACATACGCTTCTGCCACGTCTTGGAATCCGTGCAGAACGGTCTCTGTTTATCGCAGCTGACGGATTTGTTTATACGGTCGTACGGGTAGTGCGGCATTTATCGTATGCTCGCCACTGTTTGAAACGAATATGGGCGTGAGCACCAGCCGCCCGCGACAAGGAAAGCCTCATGGCGCGTCACCCGGAATATCAGTATCTCGACATTCTCGACCATCTTCTGGAGAAGGGTGATCGCCGTATCGATCGTACCGGCGTTGGCACGCTGTCGATGCTCGGGGCCATGATGCGCTTTGATCTATCGGACGGTACGTTTCCGGTGTTCACCACCAAACGGGTCTATTGGAAAACGGCGGTCAAGGAAATGCTGTGGTTCTTGACCGGGCAGACGAATATTCGGGCGCTCTTGCAGGATAATGTCCGCATCTGGACCGACTGGCCCCTCGCAGCCTACAGTAAGGCAACCGGGGAAGCGATCACTCAGGAGGAATTTGAGGCGCGCATTGTCGAGGATGCGGAATTCGCGGCAAAATGGGGCGATCTTGGTCCGGTTTACGGCAAGCAATGGCGGCGCTGGCGCGACGCTGAGGGCCGTGAGCATGATCAGCTTCAGACCGTGATCGAAACGCTGAAGATCAATCCCACGAGCCGTCGGATGCTGTTTCATGGCTGGAATGTGCCGGAACTGCCGCAAATGGCCTTGCCGCCCTGTCATCTGGTCTATCAGTTCCATGTTTCCGGTCTGGGGGATGAAAAGGCACGGCCGCGCCTGTCGCTGATGACCTATGTGCGCAGCAATGATATGTTTCTCGGTAATCCATTCAACATCGCCCAGCAGGCGGCGCTGTTATTCATGGTGGCGCAGCAGGTGGATATGCAGCCTGGTGAACTGGTCTATACCAGTGCCGATGTGCATCTTTATCTCAATCATGTCGATATGGCGCGCACCCAGCTTGCCCGCACGCCAAAGCCCTTTCCGAAGCTGAAGCTGTTGCGCCGACCGGACAGCATCGATGGTTACCGCATCGAGGATTTCGAGGTCACGGGTTACGATCCGCATCCGCCGATCGAGGCGCCCGTCGCCGTGTGAGGCGTCGCCACGGGACCAGACCGTTTTCTGTTGGCGAATCGGGACAAGATCCGGCAGTTGGTCGTCGCGAAAGCCAATGGGGACACGAAAGTCAGGACCACCGGTTTCTGCGCTTCGGGTGAACGCAGTGTTCGACGCTTTCCGTCTCGCGCGCCCGACCCTTTCTCTGTAAAAAGGCACTATCGTCAAAGACCATGGCATGCGGTTGTCATGGTCTTTTCTATACTGACCACAGAGGTGTTGCCTTCGATGGACGCGATGTTCACGAAGATTTTATCAAGTGTGGTGTGACAAAGTGTCGCACACGTGGCTTTTCTTGCCCGTCTTTTACCCGAAAGGTTTGTTATGTCTTCCACTTTATCCCGGTATGCGCCTTTGGTTCTCAGCCTGTTGCGGTTGATGGCAGGTCTTCTGTTTCTTGAACATGGCATGGGCAAATTGCTCGGTTTTCCGGTTCTGACCATGGACCCGCCGGTTGGCTCTCTGCCGTGGGTTGCCGGCTTTTTTGAATTCGGCTGCGGTCTTCTGATCACCATCGGCCTGTTTACCCGTGCGGCGGCTTTTCTCGCGTCTGGCGTGATGGCCTTTGCCTATTTTCTCGTCCATTTCCAGCATGGTTTCTTTCCGGCCAACAATGGTGGCGATGCTGCCATTCTCTTCTGCTTCGTGTTCTTTTATTTTGTCTTTGCTGGCGGTGGATCGATCAGCGTCGATGCGGCGATGAAGAAGGGCTGAGAGCTCTTATCATCTGCGACGAAAAGCCGTTGTGGAGCGCCACAACGGCTTTTTTATTTGGCAAAACGGCGCTGTGCCGTCATAAAGGCAGCCTTATCAAGGAGTTGTCCCATGCCCACCTTGTCGATTTATGTTGCGGTCTCGCAAAACGGTGTCATTGGCCGCGAGGGTCATATGCCGTGGAAGCTGTCGAGCGATCTAAAGCGCCTCAAGGTGCTGACCATGGGCAAGCCGCTGGTGCTGGGGCGCAAGACCTTTGAAAGCTTCGGTTCGCGACCCTTGCCGGGCCGTCCTCATGTCGTCGTCAGCCGCAGCGCTCGTTTCGAGGCTGACGGCGTCGAAACCGCGACGACCTTCGATGCCGCGTTGAAACGGGCGGATGAGATTGCGCGCAGTCTTAATGTCGATGAGGTCTGTGTGCTGGGAGGCGGCGAGATTTACCGTCAGGCGCTGCCGCTTGCTGGGCTGTTGCATGTCACCCATGTCGAGGCCGAATTTGCCGATGGCGACGCCTTTTTCCCGGCCATTGATCCGGAGATATTCACGGCAGTGCAAAGCGAATATGTACCGGCGGGTGAAAAAGACAGCCATGCAACGCGCTATGTGATCTACCGGCGCCGGTAAAAGCCGGATCGCATTTTTACCTTGAGCTGAAAGAAGTTGGCCCCTCTGCGTTGAAAGCCTGTCTTGCGATCCCTATAACGGGGATAATCCGGGTGGCTTGCCGTGACATTGGCACCGTTCAGGGCCCTTTCGGCTATGAGTGGCCATCTGGACAAGGGCCGCGCGGGGAGGATATGCAGCGCTTCAGGCTCTGGCCAGCTTTCGGGCAGGCGGGGTGGGAAGGCTCACGACAGAAGAGGTTTTGATGCCGTGGAGCAATCAGAATGGCGGCGGCCCTTGGGGCGGCGGCTCGGGGAACAGCAATAAAGGGTCCGGAGGTCAGGGGCCGGGAGGTCAGGGGCCTTGGGGTCAAGGGCCAAACCGGCCACGCGGTGGCAATAATGGCGGCGGTGGAAAACAGCCACCGGATCTGGAAGAGCTGATCCGGCGCGGTCAGGATCGTTTCAGGAACATCATGCCGGGCGGTGCCAATTCGGTGGTTGTGCTGCTCATTGCACTGGTTCTCGCCGGGTTCTGGTTGACGCAGGCCGTTTATACCGTACAGCCGGATGAACGCGGTGTGGAATTGCGCTTCGGTCAGCCGCGGCCTGATATTTCCGGTCCGGGCCTGCATTTCCACTGGTGGCCGATGGACAGGGTGGAAAAGGTCAAGGTCACCGAGCAGCAGTTGAACATCGGCGCCAAGGCCTCCAGCACCTCAACGGCCGGGCTGATGCTGACCGGCGACCAGAACATCGTCAATGTTCAGTTTTCCGTGCTCTATACCGTCAACGATCCGAAAGCCTATCTGTTCAATCTGGAATCACCGCCGCAGACCCTGCAGCAGGTGGCCGAAAGCGCCATGCGTGAAGTGGTCGGCCGGCGTCCGGCGCAGGATATTTTCCGTGATGCGCGCCAGTCGATCGCCATGGATGTGCGCAATATCATTCAGGACACGATGGATCGCTATCAGGCTGGCATTGCCATCAATGCGGTTGCCATCGAGGATGTCGCGCCCCCGCGTGAAGTGGCCGATGCCTTTGATGAGGTGCAGCGCGCCGAACAGGACGAGGACCGTTTCGTCGAGGAGGCCAATCAATACGCCAACAAGAAGCTCGGTCAGGCACGCGGCGAAGCGGCCCAGATCCGCGAAGAGGCCGCAGCCTATAAGGATCGCGTGGTCAAGGAAGCTGAAGGCGAAGCCCAGCGTTTCCTGTCGATCTATGCGCAATATGTGAAGGCGCCGCAGATCACCCGCGAGCGGCTGTATCTCGAAACCATGGAGGATGTGCTGAAGAAGTCGAACAAGGTGATCCTGGATGATAACCAGAAGGGGGTCACGCCTTATCTGCCGCTGAATGAACTCGGTCGTATCGGCGCCTCCGGCACAACAGCCACCACCAAGCAGGGAGGCAAGTAAGATGTCAAACCGTCTTCTCGCCATTCTGGCTGGTCTTGCCGTGGTGTTTCTGGTCGCCTATTCGTCGATTTTCGTGGTCAATCCGCGCGAACAGGCAGTCGTGGTGCGGTTCGGCAAGATCCGGGCCGTCTATGACAAGCCCGGCGTCTATTTCAAGCTTCCCTTCCCGGTGATGGGGGCGGATCGGGTACAGTATATCTCCGATCAGTCGCTGCGCTTCGATCTGGACAATATAAGAGTGCAGGTTTCCGGCGGTAAATTCTATGAAGTCGATGCCTTCATGGTCTACAAGATCACCAATGCACGACGCTTCCGCGAAACGGTCTCGGGTGACCGGGATTCGGCTGAGGCGCGGTTGCGCACCCGCTTCGATGCGTCGCTTCGCCGGGTTTACGGTCTGCGCGGCTTCGAGGCCGCCCTGTCCACCGCCCGCTCGCAGATGATGCAGGAAGTGGCTGAGGACCTGAAAAAGGATGCCGAAACGCTGGGTATCACCATCGAGGACGTGCGCATCCGCCGCACCGATCTGACGCAGGAGGTTTCTCAGCAGACCTTTGCCCGCATGCGGGCCGAGCGTCTGGCCGAAGCCGAACTCATCCGCGCCCGCGGCAATGAGGAAGGCCAGCGCCGCAGGGCCATTGCCGACCGTCAGGTGGTCGAACTGAAGGCCGATGCGCGCCGTGACGCGGAAATCCTGCGCGGTCAGGGCGATGCCGAGCGCAACCGGATTTTCGCCGATGCCTATAAGAGCGATCCGGCCTTCTTCGAATTCTATCGTTCGATGATGGCCTATCAGCAGGCGCTGACCACGCCAGGCACGTCTTTCGTGCTGTCGCCCAAGTCGAACTTCTTCCAGTTCTTCGACAATGCCAATGGCACAGCATCGACCGGAAAAGATCTGCCGCAGCCTGCGGCACCGGCGAAAAACTGATAAAAACGGATGGTTATAACCATCCTGTTGAAAAGGGCGGCCTTTGGGTCGCCCTTTGTTTTTTCACGCTTCATAGTTTCACCGCAAGGATATGGTGCACAAAGCCAGTCAGCCGTTTCGGATTGAAGCCGCTGCTTCTATAGTCGATACAATGTCCGGCATGACCGGGTGGCCTGTCTGCTGACAAGCAGATGGCGAGGGAAAAGAGGATGATAATGATCGCACGCGGCAGGATGACCGGCAGGGTGGCAGCCTCTCTTGTGCTTCTGGCAGGGGTTTATCTGCCGGGGGTGGCTCTGGCGGTGGATATGTCGGCGTTTCACGGCCCGGCTCCGGTTGCCGATCTGGCGGAGGGGCTTCTGCCTTCGGTGGTCAATATCGCGACGTCGCAGAATGTCGATGATGACAATGCCACGCCCTTGCCGCAGGTGCCGAAAGGCTCGCCCTTTGAAGATCTGTTCGACGATTTCTATAAGAACAAGGATGGCAAGAGCGGCAATCACAAGGTCAGTTCGCTCGGTTCCGGCTTCGTCATTGATCCGGCTGGCTATATCGTCACCAACAACCATGTCATCGAGAATGCCGATGATATCGAGGTGATCTTTTCCGATGGCACCAAGCTGAAGGCGAAGCTGGTCGGTACCGATACCAAGACGGACCTTTCGGTGCTGAAGGTCGATTCGCCGGAACCGCTGAAAGCAGTGAAATTCGGCGATTCGCGCAAGATGCGCATCGGCGACTGGGTGATGGCCATCGGCAATCCCTTCGGCCTGGGCGGTTCGGTCACGCTCGGCATCGTTTCGGCGCGCGGGCGCAATATCAATGCCGGGCCTTATGACAATTTCATCCAGACCGATGCGGCGATCAACAAGGGCAATTCCGGTGGACCGCTGTTCAACATGCAGGGTGAGGTCATCGGTATCAACACCGCGATCATATCTCCGAGTGGCGGTTCCATCGGCATCGGTTTTGCCGTTCCGACGGAACTGGCGCAAAATGTCATCGAACAGCTCAAGACCTATGGTGAAACCCGGCGCGGCTGGCTGGGCGTGCGTATTCAGCCGGTGCCGGAGGATCTGGAAAAGGCGGCAGGCCTGAAGTCCGGCCATGGCGCGCTGATCGGCAGCATCATCGATGGTGGCCCGATGGCGCATGGTCCGCTGAAAGCAGGCGATGTTGTCATCAGCTTCGGCGGCAAGGATATTGCTGAAAGTCGCGATCTGGTGCGCATGGTGGCCGAAAGCCCGCTCGACCGGGAGATCGAGATGACGATCTTCCGCGATGGCAGCCGTCAGACGGTGAAGGTCAAGCTGACACGTCAGCCGGAGGAGAAAGAGACGGCGAAGGCCGATGAACAGGCTGACCCGAAAGGCGATGGTGACAATGGCGATCCGTCCGTCAAGACCGCGCAGGGGGCAGTTCTTGGCATGGAACTGACGCCTCTGACCGAGGACAAGCGGGTTGCCGGCAAGATTGCCAAGGGTGTTGAAGGTCTGCTGATCACCCGTGTCGAGCCCGGCTCCGAAGCCGAGCGCAAGGGCCTGAAAGTGGGCGAGGTGATCGAGGAAGTGGCGCAGGAATTTGTCGCCACGCCGGATGCCATGGCTGAAAAGGTCCAGAAGCTGAAATCGGAGGGCCGCCGCAGCATTCACCTGATGGTGGCCGATGCCACGGGCGCACTGCGCTTTATCGGTATTCCCTTGGAATGAGTCTTTTCAGCGCTTTATCCCAAGTGCCGGATAAAATGATTCCGCTTCTTCATGCAGAGGATGAGCGTCTCCACGCTTCTGCCGTGATCCGGTATACGACATGCGGCTTGAGGTGCGGATGCGTGTCTGGAATGCGGGGATGAATGAAATCGGCCTTCGGGTCGTGCGTCATACCGATCCGTTCCATGATGGCGATGGAGCGCCGGTTTTCGGCAACGGCGAAGGCAATGATCTCTTTGAGGCCTTTATGGGTGAAGCCATAGGCGAACAGGCTTTTGGCCGCTTCGGTGATATAGCCATTGCCCCAGTAGCGGGTGGCGAGCCGCCAGCCGATCTCCACCGTGCCTTCGGGAAAGATTTCCGGCAGACTGGCATCGGAGAGACCACACCAGCCGACCGGTTCGCCGGTTTCCTTGAGTTCCACCGCGTAAAAACAGAAATCCGTCGTCTCGATCAGCGTTCGCACCCGTTCCAGCAGCCGGTCGGCCTCCTCCGGGGTGCGGCGAAAGGGAAAGAACTCCATGACTTTCGGATCGCGGTTGATCTCTCGGAAGAGGTCGCGGTCGCTGTCTTTCCAGTTTCGCAGGATGAGGCGGCTGGTTTCAAGAGGGATCATGCGGTGACGAAATCCGTTTTACGATAGCCCTGAAGATAGAGCAGCGCCGTCAGATCGCCATGATCGATGCGGATTTTTGCCTGCGCTGCCACGCTTGGCTTGGCGTGGAGCGCAACACCCGATCCGGCAAGACCTAACATACCGAGATCGTTGGCGCCATCGCCGACCGCCATGGCCTCATCCGGGCTGATGCCCAGCCTGTCGCTGATAGCGATCAGCGCATCAACCTTGGCCTGCTTGCCGAGGATTGGTTCGGCCACTTCGCCGGTGAGCACACCGTCCTTTTCGAGAAGGATATTGGCGTGGTTTTCATGAAAGCCCAGCGTTTTGGCAATGCGGGTGGTGAAAACGGTGAAGCCGCCGGAGACCAGCGCCGTATGGAAGCCCTTCGCCTTCATCGTGGCAATCAGTTCCGGCCCGCCCGGTGTCAGGGTAATGCGTTTTTCGATCACGTCATCCACCACGGAGACCGGCAGGCCCTTCAACAGCGCCACGCGCTCGCGCAGCGCCGGTTCAAAGGCAATTTCGCCATTCATCGCCCGTGCGGTGATCTCGGACACCTGTTGCTTGAGACCGACTTCGGCGGCCAGTTCATCAATGCATTCCTGGCCGATCATGGTGGAATCCATATCGGCCAGCAGCAGTTTCTTGCGGCGGTTGTCGCTGTCCTGTACGGCGACATCGATGGGATGGCCACTCATGAGTTCGCGAAGGCGGGTGGCGGCAGTTTCAGGATCGGTTCCGTCTTTTAAGGCCAGATCGCAGGCGATGCCGTCGGCCAGCCAGTAAAGACCGGCGGCGGCGATGGTGTCGGCTGCCCGCTCGGCCAGCGCCGGGAGGAGAACAGGATTTGACGAATTGGCAAGAAGCGTGGCAACGAAAGCCATGAGCGATAACCTTGGTGAACCTATGGATGCCATCCTGATAACGGGACCGACCGCCAGCGGCAAGTCCGCCCTGGCACTGGAGCTGGCCGGGACGCATAACGGTGTGGTGATCAATGCCGACAGCATGCAGGTCTATGACACGCTGCAAGTGGTGACAGCCCGGCCTTCCGAAGCTGACATGATAGGCATTCCGCATCATCTTTATGGTCATGTTCCGGCAGGGGCCGCGTATTCATCAGGCGATTGGCTGCGGCAGGTGACATCGCTGATTGCCGAGCTGAAAGTCCAAGGGCGGTTGCCGGTGATTATTGGTGGTACAGGGCTTTATTTCAAGGCGCTGACCGGCGGACTGTCCGCCATGCCGGCCATTGATGATGCGCTGCGGCAGAACCTGCGCCAGCGCGAGGCTGAGGAGGGCGCGGCACGTCTCCATCAGGAGCTTGTCCGGCTTGATCCCGAGATGGCTGCGCGGCTTAACCCGGCGGATGGCCAGCGGATCATCCGGGCGCTGGAAGTGATGCTGACCACCGGCCGCTCGATTGCCGATTATCAGTCCGAGGCAGGTCCGATGATCGTCGATCCGGCGCGGGCGCAAAAATGGGTCGTTCTGCCGGAACGGGCGTTATTGCATGCGCGAATCAACCGGCGTTTCGAACGGATGATGGACATGGGCGCGGTCGAGGAGGTGAAGGCGCTGCTTGATCTTGGACTTCAGCCAGACATGCCGGTGATGAAGGCGATCGGTGTGGTGCAGATTACAGCGATGTTGAAGGGTGAGATCAGCCGTGAAGAGGCCATCGAACAGGCATCGGCGGCGACCCGCCAATATGCCAAGCGGCAGATGACCTTTTTCAGAAACCAGATGGATGAAAGCTGGCAGCGGAGAGAGTAAATCTCGTTTTCTATTTGAAATCAATTCTCTGGTTACAACTTGCGGCAAAAAATTGACAAAGATTCAGCTCGGTTAACCGACCGGTAACACTAACGCGCTTTAATCATCTCAAGAATGGTTGCGTCGTGAGTGGATCGTATCATGCGTCAGAGTAAGCCTTTAAATACCGGCGTGCCCGTGGCCCAGATCGTATTGGTCGGGCTTCTTGCCAGCGTCGCAACCGGTTGCAGTTCCAATGCCACGCGCTTCAGCGGGCTGTTTTCCGACAAGGACACGTTGACGACGGCCTCTGTCGTTCGGCCTTCCGGACCGCAGATTACCGGGTTGAATTCGCCGCCGGTGCCGATGGCCGATATCAATAATGCCGGTGGCACCTATGCGCCGACAGGCGGTGATTATTCGACCCGCCAGCAGGCCCTGTCTCAGCCTTATCCGGGGGCGTCTCCTGCACGCAGTTCGGCTTCGCCTTCCGTCGTGCAGAGTGCAGCGCTCGCACCGCCGCCTGGGGCAACGGCAACGAACGCGCCGATTTCAAGCCGCCGCGGCTCTGCGGCTTCGTTCCCCGCTGACAAGGCTGCAACGGCCACGCCTGATCGTGGCGACAGCATGACCACCGGTACGATCCCCGAGCCGAAGCATGAACAGGCCAATGGCTGGAGCACGACCAATGCGCCGCGGGTGACGTTGCGTCCGGGTGAAAGCGTGGCAATGCTGGCAAATCGTTACGGTGTGCCGGAAAAAGAAATCCTGCGCGCCAACAATCTGGCCTCCGCCCGTTCGGCGCAGCCGGGGCAGACCATTGTGATCCCGACTTTCGGTGCACGCTCGACGCCTGCCCGCACGGCTGCGGCCGAAGGCATGCTGGTGCCGCCCGGTCATGCGCCGATGCCGAGAGAGCATCGCGAGGAAAAGGTTGCCGTTCTGCCGGTCAATCCGAAAATGCGTGACAAGGCGCGCTCCGATCTTGCCGCATCCAACGCCGATACAGCTTCCGGAAGCGGACCTATGCCGCCTGCTGCTGGCACCTATGTGGTCAAGCCCGGCGATTCGCTCGTCAAGATCGCCCGCGAAAACGGTGTCAGCGTTGATGCGTTGAAAAAGGCCAATGGGCTTGGCGTTGCCTCTGTTCGCGTCGGCCAGACGCTCAACCTGCCTGAGGCAGATCAGCGTCCGGCGGCAACGCCAGTCAGCCTCAGTGCCAGCGCCAGTGTGTCTCCGGCTCCTGCGCACCAGCAGGCACCTTCTGCAAACCAGACCGTCAATCAGGTCGCTTCCATCGATCCGAATGAAAAAGCGCCGGAAACCACCGGTATCGGCAAATATCGCTGGCCGGTGCGCGGTGCTGTCGTTGCCGGTTTTGGCGCCAATGTCGGCGGCAAACGCAATGACGGTATCGATATTTCCGTGCCGCAGGGCACAGCGATCAAGGCAGCGGAAAATGGCGTGGTCATCTATGCCGGCAATGGTCTGAAAGAATTGGGCAATACCGTTCTTCTGCGTCATCAGGACGGAACCGTCACGGTTTATGCCCATGCCGAAACCATTACCGTTCATCGCGGTCAAAACGTCACACGCGGTCAGGAGATTGCGCTCTCCGGCATGACCGGCAATGCCACCCAGCCGACTCTGCATTTCGAGGTGCGCAAGGATGCCACCCCGGTCAATCCCATGAAGTTCCTTGAATAGGTGTTGCGTCTCAAGGATATCAACGAAAAGGCCCGGCATCGTGCCGGGCCTTTTTGTTTTCCGCTCTTCATTGCTGTGAGGGTCACATCATGGTGAGTGGCACGCGCAACCGCCCGGCCAGATCCTGAATGAACTGCCAGGCCACGCGCCCTGAGCGTGCGCCACGAGTGGTGGCCCATTCCAGTGCCTGCCGGTGCAGGTCTTCCTGTGTGATCGCCAGTTTGAAATGCGCGGCATAACCATCGATCATCGCCAGATAATCCTCCTGGCTGCATTTATGAAAGCCGAGCCACAGGCCGAATCGGTCGGACAGCGAGACCTTTTCCTCGACCGCTTCGGAAGGATTGATCGCCGTCGATTGCTCGTTTTCCATCATCGAGCGCGGCAGAAGGTGACGACGGTTCGACGTGGCATAAAAGAGAACGGAGTCGGGCCGTCCTTCCAGCCCACCATCAAGGGCGGCCTTCAGCGATTTATAGGCGGTGTCGTCATGGTCGAAGGAGAGGTCGTCGCAAAAGACCAGTGCCCGTTTGCCGCTGTCCTTGACAATATCGAGCAGCAGCGGAAGCGAGGCGATGTCTTCCCGATGCACCTCGATCAGCTTCATCTCAAGACCGTGTGTCCGGTTGATGTCGGCGTGGACTGCCTTGACCAGCGAAGATTTGCCCATGCCGCGCGCGCCCCAGAGCAGCACATTGTTGGCGGGAAATCCCAGGGCGAAGCGTTCGGTATTGTCGTGGAGAATGTCGCGCACCCGGTCCACGCCGCGAATGAGGGACAGCGCAACGCGGTTGGGTGCCCTGACCGGCTGCAGGCGCCTGCTGGCAGGCGCCCAGACGAAACAGTCGGCGGCGTCCCAGTCGGGAGGCTGCGGCGCGGGGCCGGCCAGGCGTTCCAGTGCATCGGCAATCCGGCTGGCCTGCCGCAGAAGCTCGTTCATGCTATCCGTCATCGGTGTTTCCTTTCGCAACCAAAAGGTGGGTTATCACCCGAATGCGATCTTGCGTGAGGAGGCCGTAACATGGTGTGTTGGGGCAAGAAAGTGTATTAGCCGGGGAATCGGTACGCGCAAATGCTGTTTGTGTTGCATTCGTGGCCGTCATTACTATATTCCGGCGGCCAAAAGGGGTGAATGTCTCTCTCCCCGATATTCAAGGAGTTGTGGATGTTTATCACGCAAGCTTTCGCCCAGGATGCAGGTTCCACCGCCGGCGGCGGTTTCGGGTCTGGAATGGAGATGATTATTCTCTTCGTTCCCCTGTTGGTCATCTGGTATTTTCTGCTGATCCGTCCGCAGCGCAGCCAGCTGAAAAAGCGTCAGGAAACGCTGGACGCCATCCGTCGCGGTGATCAGGTCGTTCTGGGCGGTGGTCTCATCGGCAAGGTAACCAAGGTTATCGACGAAAAAGAGCTTGAGGTCGAAATTTCCGATGGCGTCAAAGTTCGTGCCATGCGCAGCCTGATTGCCGAGGTTCGCGTCAAGGGCGAGCCGGTCAAGGCCGATAGCTGATCCAGACCCGTTTGACAGGCCGTCCGGTTGCGGGCGGCCTGATCCATTTTCCCGTTTCCGTTTGCCTTCAGGATGCCGATCCGCACCTGCCTGACAAACTCAAGTCACCGAGATGTCGATGCTGTATTTCTCCCGCTGGAAAACCATTCTGATCTGGCTCACCGTTTTGGCGAGTGTGTTGATCGCCTTGCCGAATCTGTTCAGCAAGCAGCAGTTGCAGGAGCTGCCCAAATGGTTCCCGGCCAAGCAGATCACGCTCGGCCTCGACCTGCAGGGCGGTTCGCATATCATGCTGCAGATCGACCACAAGGATATTCTGAAGGATCGGCTGCAATCGACCATTTCCGATGTCCGTTCCAGCCTGCGGGATGCCAATATCGCGTTTAACAGCCTGAATGGCAGCGGTCAGACGGTTGAAGTGCGCATTGCCGATCCGGACAAGATCGAAGCGGCAAAGAAGGCGCTGCAAAGCCTGACCAATCCGGTCAGCACCGGCACGTTCACCGGCGGCAGCATTCAGGAAGTGACGCTGGACGACGAGGGGAATGGCCTGCTGAAGCTCAGCCTGACCGATGCCGGCCTGAGCTATCGTCTGTCGACGGCGCTGAGCCAGTCGATCGAGGTTATCCGCCGTCGTGTGGATGAGCTGGGCACGACAGAGCCGCTGATCCAGCGTCAGGGCAATGACCGTATCATCGTGCAGGTGCCGGGCCTCAACGATCCGCAGCGGCTGAAGGCGCTGCTCAACCAGACGGCCAAGCTGACCTTCCAGCTCGTTGACAATACCATGTCCGCCGAAGAGGCGATCAAGACCCGCCCGCCGGCTGGCTCCGAAGTTCTCTACAGCGAAGATGATCCGCCGGTGCCTTATCTGGTGGAAAAGCGGGTTCTGGTCTCCGGCGAGGATCTCGTCGATGCGCAGGCAAGCTTCAATCAGCAGACCAATGAACCGGTCGTGACCTTCCGCTTCGACAGCCGCGGTGCGCAGCGTTTCGCCCAGGCGACACAGCAGAATGTCGGGCGGCCTTTCGCCATCGTGCTCGACAACAAGGTGATTTCGGCGCCGGTGATCCGCGAGCCGATCATTGGCGGATCGGGGCAGATTTCCGGCAATTTCACCGTTCAGGGCGCAAACGATCTGGCTGTGCTGCTGCGTGCCGGTGCACTGCCGGCAACGCTGACCGTGGTTGAGGAACGTACTGTCGGTCCGAGCCTTGGGGCCGATTCCATCCGCGCCGGTGTGACGGCAGGTATTATCGGTGCTGCGCTGGTCGTGGCGCTGATGATCGGCCTTTACGGTTTCTTCGGCGTGCTGGCTGTTATCGCTCTGGCAGCCAATGTGATCATGATTCTGGCGGTCCTGACCATTGTGGGGTCCACCCTGACATTGCCGGGTATCGCCGGTATCGTCCTGACCATCGGCATGGCGGTCGATTCCAACGTGCTGATCTATGAGCGCATCCGCGAGGAATACAAAAGCGGCCGCAGCCTGCTGCAATCGATCGACACCGGGTTTTCCAAGGCGTTGGCCACGATTGTTGACGCCAATATCACCACACTGATCGCCGCTTTCGTGCTGTTCTTCCTTGGGTCGGGGCCGGTGCGCGGTTTCTCGGTGACGCTGGCCGTCGGCATCATCACAACCGTCTTCACGGCCTTTACCCTGACGCGCTGGATGTTTGCCGAATGGGTGCGCCGTCGCCGTCCCAAGGTTCTGCCCAAGGGCATCCGTACCGGGATTTTTGACGGAACCAACATTCCTTTCATGGGTATCCGCAAATACACGTTCGCGGTTTCGGCGGCCCTGTCGCTTGCGGCGCTGATCGGGTTTTCGACGGTCGGAATGCAGCTCGGTATCGACTTTACCGGCGGATCGATCATTGAATTGCGGGCAAGGAGCGGCAATGCCGATCTGAGCGCCATCCGTCAGGAACTGAACGGGCTCAATGTCGGCGATGTGCAGGTCCAGGGCTTTGGCGATCCACGCAGTGTGCTGGTGCGCATTCAGACGCAGAAGAATGGCGACAGCGCCGATCAGTCGGCGGTGGCGCGTGTGCGCGATGCGCTGGACAGCCAATATGAGTTCCGCAGTACGCAGGTGGTCGGCCCCTCGGTGTCGAGCGAGTTGACGCAGTCTGCGACCATCGGCGTTCTGGTTTCGCTTGCCTGTATTCTGGTCTATATCTGGATCCGCTTCGAATGGCAGTTTGCCGTCGGCGCCATCATCGCCACGCTGCATGACGTCATCTTGACACTGGGGCTCTATGTCATCTCCGGCGTGCAGTTCGACCTGACCAGTATCGCGGCCCTCCTGACGATCGTCGGCTATTCGCTCAACGATACGGTGGTGGTCTATGACCGCATGCGTGAAAATCTCAGGCGCTACAAGAAAATGCCGCTCAACGTGCTGATCGACAGCTCGATCAACAACACGCTGTCGCGCACGATCCTGACCTCGACCACCACGTTGCTTGCACTTCTGGCGCTGTTCCTTTTCGGCGGAGAGGTCATCCGCTCCTTCACCTTCGCCATGCTGTTTGGCGTTCTGGTCGGCACGTTCTCTTCGATCTATATTGCCGCACCGGTCCTGATCGTCTTCCGCCTCAGGCCCGATAGCATGGGCAAGGACGAGGACAAGGCAGAAAAGGCCGAGAAAGCTGGCAAATCCGGCAAGGCGGCATCCGGAAAAGCGGAGGCATGATGTGGGCAAGGGCATCGAACTGAAGCCGGCGCATTTTCCCGGCCGTGCTCCCATCGATACCTATGGCAATGGCGGGTTTCGCTTTGCCGATATGTCGCATCGCGGCTCGCTGTTGATGCTGCCATCCGGCATTTATGCATGGCCGGTTGAGGAAGGCGCAGACTTGACGGTGGAGAGCCTGAAACTGGTGCTGGACGAGGCCGAGGACATTGAATTCCTGCTCATCGGCTCAGGGCAGGAATTGCGTCCGATCCCTGCTGATGTGAAAGGCGCGCTCAAGGCGGCGGGCATCGGCTCCGATCCGATGAGCACCGGGGCGGCTGTGCGCACCTATAACGTCATGCTGTCGGAAAATCGTGCTGTTGCCGCAGCGCTGATTGCGGTTTGAGCCATGGCTGAAGGCGATGTCACGTCCGAGCCGGGTGCGGCCTGTCTTGCGCTTTTGCGCGAGACGGATCGGGATCGCTATCTTGCCTGCCTGCTTTCACCCGTAGACAGGCAGGGCGCGCTTGCCGGCCTTTATGCCTTCAGCGCGGAACTGGCCCGGGTGCGCGATCTGGTGCGCGAGCCTTTGCCCGGGGAAATCCGCCTGCAATACTGGCGCGATCTTTTGAGCGGTGCGGCCCATGGCGAAACCTCGGGCAATCCGCTGGCGGTCGCGCTGCTGGACAGCGTTTCGACCTATCGTCTGCCGGTCGAGGCGCTGCTGGCTATGATCGATGCCAGGGTGGGCGATCTTTATGACGATCCGATTGGCCCGCGTGCGGCGCTGGAAGGCTATGCCGGAGAGACGGCCTCTGCCCTTATTCAACTGGCGTCGTTGATTCTCGATGCCGATCAGGCGCGCGAGAGCAGCGACTGCGCGGGTCATGCCGGGGTCGCCCAATCTATTGCCGGGCTTTTGTTGCTGTTGCCGCAGCATCGTGCGCGCGGTCAGCTCTATATCCCCGATGAGATTTTGACCGCGACCGGCCTCGACCGGGACAGTTTTCTGGCAGGCGAAGACCGTATAAGGCTTGCCGCCGCGCTTGAAGCCTTTGCCGGTCTCGGTCTTGACCACCTGCAAAAGGCCCGGCTTGCCTGGAAAGGCCAAAACGTGCTGCTTCCGGCCTATTTGCCGGTGGCTCTCGCCGGTCCCGTGTTGTCCAAGGCCCGTCGGCACCCACTGGCCTTTCTCGACGGGCAGGCGCAAAGGCCGCAATGGCGTCGTCAATTGACGCTGTTCAAAGCCAGCCTGACCAAGAAATTTTAACAGTCGTCATCGCATCAGAGGCGTGTGGTGAGGATGTTTTTATCTTTTGAGTATTGTACAATAGGCTTCTGTCCTGTCTGTCGTTGATCGGAGAGAGTTGACGAGGCTGAGACCACATTCACGCAAGCCCCGCCGGTTACAGCAACTTGGACGAGATGAAGATGTGGGGTTTGAAACATGTCCTTGGGAGTTGCATTCGGGATCGCGATTTTTGCCGGGCTGATCGGCTTTGCCTGGTATGCCTCGCGGCTTGCGGAACGCAATGGTGAAGACAGTCTGGGCGATGTCGGTCTGGCGATCGTCGAATTTGGCCGTGCCTTTCCGAATGAGGCGATCCGCAGTCTGCATGTGACGGCTGATGGCAAGGCGGTGTTTGTGCGCCTGCATGACAATCGCGCCGGCTTCATGCGCAATATGCGCAATCATTATGCGTGCCAGCTGCTGGAACCGGGCCATGTCCATGTCACGCCGCTGGAGAAGGCTCATGGCTTTCATGTGAAATTCGACGATTCGCCCCAGCATAACGGCAACTATCTCTTTGCCACCGCTGCAGAGGCATCCGACGTGTCGCTCTGGCTTCTAGGCAATTTCCTGTCGGCCAAGCATCAGCCTTTGCCACATCACCATGAGCCTCATACGCAATCCTGATGGTGGTTTGGCCTGTTATCGGTTTGGGTTGAAACGACGAAAGCGATAGAAATCCTCTTGTCTTTCAACGCTTGCACTGGAGCTGTCACGTCCGGAAGGCAAAGAAGCGATAACCGACATAGGATACACCGGCGGCAATCGCCGAGGCTGCTACCAGCGCCTCAAGGGGGATAAGGCCGATAAAACGAATCAATGCCGAAAAGACGGCATAATTGATCGCCACGCCAAGGCTGCTTGCAGCCGCATATCGGATAAATTCTGTCAGGCTTGGGCGCGTTTTTACCTTGAAAGAGAATCGACGGTTTGCCAGCCAGCCCGCCACCATGGCAAGCCCCACGGAGGGAATGCGCGCCAGATAGGGCGACAGATGCGCCTGCCGGGTGAGAAGTTCCAGAACGGCGGCATCGACGGCAAAGGCCAGCAGGCCGCTCACGCCAAAGGCCGCGACATGGGCAAGCCGTCTCATAATCTCACGATTGAGCACGAAGTGCCTCCCAATCGATGAAGCCCTCACCATTGCGAAAGCGGGCCGGATGCAGGATCCGCTGCGGCAGGCTGTCATCAGCCATGAGCGTGACCAGTTCTTCTTGCCGCCGCTCTGTCACGCTGTCGAGACCTGCAAGTGCCTCGTCGTCATATCCGGGATGGCACATGACCAGATGAAACCGGCCTCTGGCCTGTTCAAATCGGGCCAGTTCCGCGGCAAAGTCTGTGCCGGGGATAAAATCGGAAAATCCGGCAAAGCCGTCATTCATCGGCGCGGCAATTGTGCTGAAAGTGCGTTGTGTTCCGGTCGATACGCTTTTGAGCAGCAGGGCTTTGGCAAGTGTGCTGCGCCGCTTCAGAATGCGCATGAGCCGGTCTCCCGGATCGCGGATCAGTGGCAGCAGACCGGCGGGATAGTGACGCTGGACACAGCGCGCCAGCGCCATGCGTATGCCGGGCAGGGCATGTACATGGTGATGGCCATCGATATGATCTGGAAGTCTGCCGGTGGTGTGGCGAAACAGGTCAATCTGCCGGTCGATTTCTGCTTCGATTTCGGCAATGTCGATTCGACCGCTCCAGCTTGCGGCGATCCAGTGAGAGATCGGCGGCAGGTTTGCCTGTGGCGCATGACGGGCCATGGGGCCTGCGGGCGCGCCGAGGGTGAGATTGAGATGCAGACCGAAGGAGAGGAGGCTCACGAGTTCGTTCGACGCTTTGGCCGCCTCGCCCCAGCCCGGCATGGTGACCATGGCCGATGTGCCGGACAGCCTGCCAGCCCGCGCGAGATCGATAATGCCCTGAGAAACGCCGCCACACAGGCCATAGTCATCGGCCATCAGCAGATAGGCGCCAGCTTGCTTCCTCATGCCGCGGTATCGGTCCTGTTGACGTCTGGTTGCGAGCTGTTGCCGATTTCTTCGCGGATCAGGAAGAGCGGGCGCGCTTTTACCTCATCATAGATACGCGAAAGATATTCGCCAATCACCCCGAGAGACAGCAATTGAATACCCGAGAGAAAGGTGATCGAGACGATGAGCGAGGGAAAGCCCGGCACATCCGCGCCATGGATGAGGGTGCGCAGCAGGAAATAGAGCGCATAGATGATCGAGCTTGCCGAAACGATGGCGCCGACCCAGGACCAGATCCGCAAAGGCCAGGAAGAGAAGGAAATGATGCCATCCAGCGCAAACCGCAGCAGCCGACGGAAATTGAAGCTGGACTGGCCACCCGTGCGGACCCCGCAATCGAAGGGAATGATGACGGTGCGAAAGCCGATCCAGTGAAACAGTCCTTTGGTGAAGCGCGACCGTTCGCCAAAGCGGTTGAGCGCGTCCACCGCCTTGCGGTCGAGCAGAACGAAATCCACCGTGCCAGCTTCAAGTGACATGCCGGCCATCATGCGAAACACCGGATAAAACATGTTGGAGGCAAGCTGACGGCGGCGCGAGGCATCCGGCGCATCAATCCGCTGCCCCAGTACCACCTCGGCACCCTGCCGCCAGGCGGCCAGAAAATCGATGATGGTTTCGGGCGGATGCTGGAGGTCGGCATCCATGATCACCACAGCGTCGCCTTTTGCGGCGCTGAGACCTGCGGCGATGGCAATTTCCTTGCCGAAATTGCGCGACAGAACCAGACAGCCGATGCGGCTGTCAGCAACACTTTCCACACGGATGCGCTCGACTGTGCTGTCGCGGGAGCCATCATCGACAAAGGTGATCGTCCAGCTAACGTCGAGGCCATCGAGCACGCTGCGGGTGCGGGCGACAACAGCGGCAATATTGGCCTCTTCATTGAATGCTGGAATGATGATGGAAAGATGAGTCATGGAATGTCTTTCAACGCGCCGGGCGGGATGATGACGTAATGCACAGTCACGGGCGGTCGTCCAGCCTGCCATTCAAAATGTTCCTGCTGTACCGGATATCCTTTTATCCAGGCCAGAGCTTCCGGTGGTGGAGGAAGATCTGCCCATACGACCAGCATGCCCTGGCGGCGCAGCCGATCCGGCGTGATCCAGGGCGCTTCGCTGAAGGAAAAATCTGTGAACATCGATGGACGGTCGGAAGACAGCGCTCCAGCAACCCGCATCCAGAATTCGTCACCGGCGACAATGCCAAGAGGCGCATTGACAGCTTTGTGCCAGTCATCCTGCAAGCGTGCGGCAATGGCCGAAGACGGCATGCAGATCCGCCGGGGATGGGAGCCCAGTTCGCATTTTACCGTGACAACGGTAGTATGCAACAAGGCGGTGGCAAGGATCATGCTGAAACCCCAGATCGCCACGCGCTTCATTGCGCCATCTGTCAGCCTTTGGCCAAGCCAGGCAATGGCCACAAGACCGATGAGATTATACATCGGCTTGCCCCAGGCCTCACCCACACCGGTGAACAGCGAAGCGAGGCAAAGAAGAAGGGCAGGGCCCAACCCCATCCATGTCAGATACCAGAGCGCCGATCTGTCATCGAGCAGCACGGAGCTTGACGGCGTGGTCTCTCGCTTGAATCGCAACAGTCCCGAAGACCAGAGCGCAAGCGGCAAACCCGCGAGCAAGGCGGCCTGAACACCGATGTAATAAAGCCGCCCGCGATTTTCGAGCACCCAGCCGTCACGGTCGGTGGCATAGGTCAGCTGGATGAAATGATCCCGGATCAGACCATGCACGAGTGGCAGGCTGAGCAGCACCATGATGCCCAAACCGATCCAAGGGCCTTTTGTCGCCAGTTGCCGGCGCGCTGCCGGATCATAAAGGATCCAGAGGCCGCCAAAGGCCATGATGACGCCGGTGGAAAATTTGGCGTAGACGCTGCAGCCGGACACGATGCCAAGCAGGACCCACCATAGAGTTTTTTGCTCACGAATGGCACGCCATAGCAACCAGCAGATGGCCGCCCAGAACGGCATCTGGGCAATGTCGTGATTGAACTGGCGGGTGCCCTCGCTAAAAAAACCTGTAACGGGCAACAGCATGACCCCCGCCAGCGCAGCTCGGTTGCCCATGATGTCGCGGCCAAGCAGGTAAACCATAACGAATGTGATACAGATCGCCAGCTGACAGAGCAGATAACCGCTCCAGATATAAGAGCCGGTCAGATGATACATCACACCCGTCGCCCAGGCGGGAAATTGCGGATGCTTATAGGTGAGCAGCATCCATTGCCGGCTCCAGAGAAATTCCTCAAGCGCATCATCCGGTGGGGTTTTATCCACCAGGCCGGGCACCAGCGTCCAGACCAGAAGCTGAAAAAGGCAGAAGAGCAGCAGACCTTTTGATGGTTTGGAAATAATGCGGCGCAAAGGCGTAAGGACAGAGCCGGAAGATGGGGTAGAGGCAGAAATACGGTTCATTTAGACATCAGCCATCAAGATTTATAACAAGAGCCTGACAGGCATCATGCTGTCAGCCGCCCGGGATCCGCTTCGGATCAGCGTTGGTCAGCCGGTTAGAAACAAAAAAACAAAGACGTGCTGGACTGTCCCTGTGCAGCAGCGCTATGCGGTTCTGGTTCGCAGAAGCTGGTTATCACGATGGAGCAGCCTTCACAATTTAACCTGACGTTAAACTGAAAGACGCAACCGGTATCATTCCATTGTCTTATGTCCTGACGGTGGTGAATTACATCACCTTTATCAGTTTTTCGAGGGGGGATACCAGTGATGTCCAATGTTATTCAGGTCTAACTTTGGTTCAGCTTTTATTCAATATCCTACAGCACATCGCATTTTTATGAAATTTTACCCTTATGGGGTCGATATAATTTTTAACAATAACTATTATTTATTTTTCATAGTCTGATCTGGTGCCATGCGACGCTTTGTTTCCAGCAACTATCCTGTGGCAAGAGGGGCGATCGCGATTGTCGCAACGTCCTGTCATGTTGTTGCATTCGTCATCTGCGCGGCGCGTGGCTTGACCTTTCCACATCAAAACCACAAATAGTATTAGCAAATTTGCTGTCCTTTAACGCTGTTGCTGGAAAAGGGGATGTGACGTTTCCGGATGACGGGTGAAAATCTGGAGCTATTTTGAAGGGGCCTTGTGACGCATGAATGATGTGCTGGTGGTATTGGGTATGCATCGCAGCGGGACAAGCTCTGTTTCCGGCGTTTTGACACGGTTGGGCGGGTCAGCACCGAAAAACATCATGGCTGCCGATGAGGGAAACCCGAGGGGTTATTATGAATCCACCAGCATGATGATCTTTAATGATGATCTGCTCTCATCCGGTGGCAGTCGCTGGGAGGATTGGAGGGCGTTCAATCCTGAATGGTATCAATCGCCTGTTTTTGCAGAATTTCATCGAAGAGCAAAAGATCTCGTTCTTGAGGAATTTGGCAATACGGGTCTTGCGATCCTCAAAGATCCAAGAATATGCCGGTTCTTTCCATTCTGGCGACATGTTTTAACTGATCTTGACATGACAACGCGTGTTGTTATTCCAGTAAGGTCACCTGTGGATGTGGCAAATTCTCTGAAAAAAATACATGGAATGCCGATAGCGCAAGGCTTGCTGCTGTGGCTGCGGCATGTCCTTGATGCGGAATATGAAACGCGTTCTCTAAAACGTTCCATTTTCAGCTGGAAAGAGTTTCGTAAAGATTGGAAAGCTACCGCTGATAAAATTTCCAAAGATATAAATTTGGTCTGGCCTAATTTTACTGACCGTTCCACGTTTGAGATAGAAAGATTTCTCTCATCGGACCTGGTGCATTTTGAGAATGAGATCGAGGGCGATACCTGGGCAGCCCGTGCTTATAAAGCTCTGATTGAGCTGGCACATAATCCCACGTCGAATTCCGCCATGAGAGACCTGGATGATATCCGATCAGCGCTCGACGAGGCTGGTCAGATGTTTGGCCCTCTTCTGATTGGCTATGAAGTGACGTTGGAAGACATACGCGCACGGCATAGCGAGCTGCAGAAAACGCAGCAAACAGATGCGAATGAACTCGAAGTGCTAAGATCACGCATTGGCGCGCTTGATGTCGAATTGGCGCAAGCCGCACAGCAGAGCGCGGACCTGCGCAATCAACTGGATGCGCTGCGGCTTGAGCATGACGGCCTGCAACAGAATTATGAAATTGCTGCTCGTGACGTCGCAGGTCAATCTGAGCGGCTGGCTCTGTTGCAGAACGAGTTGCAGGATGCTGAAGTGCGATATCGCGAACTGGAAAGTCAGATGACTGAGGTCCAAAGCGAGCGGCTTCATTGGCAGAAAGCGCATGAAGCATCTCTGACGGAGATTTCGGTTCAATCGGAACGAATCCAGAGAATTGAGTTTGCCTTGGCTGAGGCCGAGAACGAGAAGGTGATCATCACACATTCCCTCAATGCGATTCAGATGGAGTGTGATCAGCTTCGCCAAATTGAGATGGAACAGAAAACCGCATTGGAAGACGTGCACAGGCGTCATCAGGCCGATGAAGCCAGTCGTGCGGAAATGACTGCCTTGCTCAACCATGAGCGATTATTGAGGCAGCAACTGGAAGAGGCTCATCAGCATGTCATTGCCGATATGCGGCACCATATTGAAAAAAGTGCGGAGGAGGCTGCTTCAGCACAGCGCGATGAACTGGCCGCGTTGCATCGAGTTGCTCTTGTTAACATGGAAGCTGCTTATTACCAGGCTAGGAAAGAGGCTTTTCCAAGTGGATTGGGCAAGCTGATTTCGCCTAAAAGTCGCAAGAAGATGCTCGCAAAACGCATTCTCAAAAGTGGTCTTTTCGATGCGGATTTCTATTGTGAGCAATGTGCAGATGTTTCTCATGCTTGGAACGGAGGTGCATCTGAAAAGGCAGAAAAAGCGGCTCTTCACTATCTTGACGATGGCTATCGGATGAACCTGAACCCCAACAGATTGTTTGACAGCCATTGGTATCTGGATCGTTATGAGGATGTGAGAAGGGCAGGCATCAATCCGCTGCTGCATTACATGTTCCATGGCTGGCAGGAAGGACGCAATCCTGGGCCCAATTTTAATACGCAGTATTATTTAGATCAAAATGAAGATGTAAGAATAAAAGGTGTTAATCCGCTCGTTCACTATTTGAAATTCGGATATTTGGAAGGGCGTCTTGTTACGCCATAAAGAATCGGATTGAAAATCGGAATCGACTCGATGCTCTCAGTTTTTGTTGACCCATCGGACTTTTCCGAAAACCGGTTCCCGTTTTCGGCCGATGCTTTATTCGTTGCGACAGGCTGTAGAGAAATTCCAGCCAAAGTGTAACGCCGTTTTGTGTCTGAAATGACGTGAAAATTTGGTGGGCGCATTTCAGTGCAACACTGAACAGGCTTCACCGTGACACGTTTCATCTCTTTGCATTAACCTTAACAAAAGGTTTACGTTGCCTTGTTTTTATGACCTGTTAACCCTGTCGGTTAAGAAATGTACAGGGGACGGTTTGATGGCTGACCGTATAGGAGCGGTATGGCTCTTTTTTCAAAAGGCGGGGTTGGCTGCGATGGTAAGGGCGGGTTTTTCGTCGCGGCTGTTGTTATGCATGACGGCAGGCCTTGATTGCGTTCTTTCTCGCGGATGGTCTTGCAGCTTTCTCAAGGGAGGTCTGGCATGAAATATCTTTTGATTTTCTGGGCCGGGCCGATCCTGTTTCTGGGAGGCTGGTATTATTTGTCTTTGAATGACATCAGTTTCGGCTTTTTCATGCTGACACGCCGGACGCATGATCTTGTCTTCCAGATTTATGGAAAGGTGCTGGGCATTCCGCCTGCGGATATCCCGCCTCTGGTCATGCGGGCGATGTGTGTGGACAGTGTCCTTCTATTTTCCCTGTTGGCTTTTCGCAGGCGGGCGAAAATCCGGCAATGGTGGCGCCTCCGGCAGCTCAAGAGCGCTCAATCGTCGAAGCGTGACATCGCAGCAAGTGAGGAGAGCCTGTCCAGCGCGCCCTGAAGAATGAAACTGGCCGCTGCCGAATCGATTCGTTCGGCCCGTTTGGCCCGTGAAACATCCATTTCGAGAAGCGCCCGTTCCGCGGCCACGGTGGAAAGGCGTTCATCCCAGAAGACAAAGGGAATGTCGGTTTTCTCGGCCATGGAGCGGACAAAGGCGCGGGTGGCTTGCACGCGCGGCCCGGCGGAGCCGTCCATATTCATCGGCAGGCCGATAATGAAGGCGGCAATCTTTTCTTTTTCTGCAAAAGCCAGCAGGACTTCGGCATCTTTGGTAAATTTCACCCGCTTGATCACAGGCCGGGGTGTGGCAAAGCGACGACCGAGATCAGACATGGCAAGGCCGATGGTCTTCGTGCCAAGATCGAGGCCGGCAATCGCCTGTCCCGGTTGCAGCGCTTCGGCCAGTTCCTCGATGGTCAGTGTTGCCATGATTGTCATCCTGTTGTGAATTCAGTGTTCAATGCTTTAATTTGCCGGATTGTGCCATAGGTTTCATTTGGGATTCCGTTTTTAACCCCGCAGAGGATGATTTCATGAAACTCACCTGGTTTGGACACGCCGCTTTCCGTCTGGAAACAGCAAAGTCCACAATTCTGATTGATCCCTTTTTCTCCCACAGCCCGAGCTTTGCCGGTCAGGATGTGAAAGAGGCAGCCAAGGGCGTGACCCATATCCTGCTCACTCACGGTCATGGCGATCACGTTGGCGATACGGTATCGATTGCCAAGGAAACGGGCGCAACTGTGCTGGCCAATGCTGATCTTGCCGCCTGGCTCGGTTCCAAAGGCGTGGAAAAGATCGAAATGGGCAATACCGGCGGTACTGTTCATTTCGACGGCTTTACTGTCACCTTCACCAATGCGCTGCATTCCTCGGCCCAGATCACCGAGGATGGCGTTTCGCATGCGCTCGGTAATCCGAACGGGTTGATGCTGCATTTCGATGATGAGGCTTCGCTGCTGCATATGGGCGATACCGATATCTTCTCTGATATGGCTCTGATCAACGAATTGCATCAGCCGGAGATTGGTATCGTGCCGATCGGCGACCGTTTCACCATGGGCGGCGCTGTGGCGGCATTGGCCTGCCAGCGTTACTTCAACTTCAAGACGGTCATTCCCTGCCATTACGGCACGTTCGGTCTGCTTGACCAGACGCCGGAAAAATTCGTCAAGGGCATGGAAGGCACAAAGACCGTGGTAAAAACCCCGAAAGTGGGCGAAACCATCAAGGTTTGACCGCCGCCTTTCCTTCCCCGTTGTCTGAAAACGGGGAAGGCTCTCTCTTCTCTTGCAGTTGGTGTTGCACGTCTCCGTTTCGGCCTTTATAGCGGTCTGATCACTGATATGGAGAATGCCGATGTCTGTCGATCTTGCCACCGTCAAGCGTGTCGCCAAACTTGCCCGCATCGCTCTTCCCGAGGAAGAAGCGGAGCGCACGATGGCCGAGCTGAACGGGATTCTCGGGTTTGTCGAGCAATTGGCCGAGGTGGATGTCACCGGTATCGAACCGATGACCTCTGTTATGCCGATGGCCATGCGCAAGCGCCAGGATGCCGTGACCGACGGCAACAAGGCGGACGATATCGTTGCCAATGCGCCGCAGACCGACCGCAATTTCTTCCTCGTTCCCAAGGTTGTCGAATAAGCCCTTCGGCTTTCCATCCTGCCCGAATTGTTGACGCGGGCCACCGCGCATAGTTTAAAGCGAACAGACCCATGAGCGAACTGACCAGCCTGACCATTGCCGAAGCCCGTGAAAAGCTTGTGACCCGCGAGATCACGGCGAGCGAACTGACGGAGGCCTATCTTAAGGCAATCGAAGCGGCCAATGGCGCACTGAACACTTATGTTGCCGTGACGCCCGAGATTGCCCGCTCTATGGCCAAGGCTTCGGATGAGCGGCTTGCTACCGGCAAAGGCGGGCCGCTGGAAGGTATTCCGCTCGGGGTGAAGGATCTCTTTGCCACCCGCGACGTTCATACCCAGGCAGCTTCCCATATTCTCGAAGGGTTCAAGCCGAAATACGAATCGACCGTCACCCAGAACCTCTGGAACGACGGTGCAGTCATGCTCGGCAAGCTGAACATGGATGAATTCGCCATGGGTTCGTCCAATGAAAATTCCGCCTATGGCCCGGTGGTCAATCCGTGGCGGGCCAAGGGTTCGGATGAAAAGCTGGTGCCGGGTGGCTCTTCTGGCGGTTCGGCCGCCGCTGTTGCCGCCCATCTCTGCGCCGGTGCCACAGCAACCGACACCGGCGGCTCGATCCGCCAGCCCGCAGCCTTTACGGGCACGGTCGGCATCAAGCCCACCTATGGCCGCTGCTCGCGCTTCGGTATTGTCGCTTATGCTTCCTCACTCGATCAGGCCGGGCCGATTGCCCGCGATGTGCGCGATGCCGCCATTCTGTTGAAGTCGATGGCCTCCATCGATGAGAAGGATACGACCTCTGTCGATCTGCTGGCGCCGAATTATGAGGATGCCATCGGCCAGTCGGTCAAGGGCATGAAGATCGGCATTCCGAAGGAATATCGCATCGACGGCATGCCGGAAGAGATTGAGGCGCTGTGGCGTCAGGGCATGCAGTGGCTGAAGGATGCGGGTGCCGAGATCGTCGATATTTCGCTGCCGCATACCAAATATGCGCTGCCGGCCTATTATATCGTCGCGCCGGCGGAAGCCTCCTCCAACCTTGCCCGTTATGACGGCGTACGTTACGGCCTGCGGGTCGATGGCAAGGACATTGCCGACATGTATGAGAAGACCCGCGCGAGCGGCTTCGGCAAGGAAGTGCAGCGACGTATTCTCGTCGGCACCTATGTCCTGTCGGCTGGCTATTACGATGCCTATTACCTGAAGGCGCAGAAGGTGCGCACGCTGATCAAGCGCGATTTTGAAGAGGTTTTCGCCGCTGGTGTCGATGCGATCCTGACGCCGATCACCCCGTCTTCCGCCTTTGCCATCGGTGATAAGGAGATGGCCGCCGATCCGGTGAAAATGTATATGAACGACATTTTCACCATCACGCTCAACATGGCCGGTCTGCCGGGCATTGCCGTGCCCGCAGGCATGGACAATAAGGGTCTGCCGCTTGGTCTGCAATTGATCGGCAAGCCGTTTGAAGAAGAAACCCTGTTCAAGACTGCCCATGTCATCGAGCAAGCTGCCGGAAAATTCACCGCGCCCAAGTGGTGGTGAACCCTTCATTTTAAGAGAGATGCGGCAGGCCGATCTTGAGCGGATCGGTCTTGTCGGCTGGGAAAGCTGGCGCTCCACCGGACCGCTTGATCGCAGCATGGCCGATCCGGCTGTGGCGCAAAGAGTCCGTGATGCTTTTTTGTCCTTTCCCTTTTGCCAGGCACGCGATGTCGTGATCGCCGAGGTTGATGGTGTGATGGCAGGCTGGGGGGCGAGGAAAACCAGCCCTGAGCTGATTTCCGATATCTGGGTTTTACCGGACTTTCAGCGCCGCGGCATTGGCCGGGCGCTCGTGACGTCGTTTTGCGACAGAATGCGCGGCGAAGGGCTGCGCCAGGCGCTGATCTCCACCCACCAGAACAATTTTGCCGCTCAGGCGCTTTACCGGCACTGCGGCTTTGAAACCGTCTGGCGCGGCATGGAGCGGGACGCGGCCATAGAGCTGGATATCGCCAAGGTCCGCCTGCGCCGGTTTCTCTTATGAAGAGCGTAATTTTACCGTTTATAAACGTTTTCAGCCTCTGGCGAAAACGCAAAGCTGGTGTTCTATTGAGCGTCTGAGGGTTTTGACTGCGGGGAGCTTCATGGCGACGATTCGCACTGCCCATGCTGAAGATGCGCAAAGGCTGGCCGATATCGGCTTTCGCGCCTGGGAAAAGGCGATGATACCGGTGGGAGAAACTATCTCCATGGCCGACAATGCCCGGCGCGCTTTCCGCAACTTCACCCAATCGAGCGCGCTGTCGATTACAGTGATCGAACATCTTGGTCAGCCGGTCGGTTGGGCGGCGCGGGAAAATCTGGATGACAGGATTTCCGATTTCTGGATCGATCCGGACTATCAGGGCAGGGGCTATAGCAGGGCTCTGCTGGCGGCGATTGAAAAGGATATCATCGGACAGGGCTATGAGATGGCCCAGCTTGAGACCCATGCCCGCAACCGGCAGGCCATCGGCTTTTTCGAGCATCATGGTTATCGGGTTCACTGGTTGTCGGTGGTCTATAACCCGAAATTCGACCGCGATATCGAAACGGTCGGCATGAGCAAGCGTCTGGTCGAAGACACCGCACTGACCTATGGGCGGGGCGGTGCGTTTGAGTGATGATATGCTCTCTTACTGCATAATTCCTTAAATCGGAATCGATTTAAGGAATTATGCAGCAAATTTAAAGTGCTACAGCGACCTTTGTGCGCCACATATGGCGCACGGCGCTGTAAAGCATGTCCGGACGGAAAACCGCTACGCACTTTTCCTGAGAATTCTCTAACCCATTGTTTTTTTTGCGCANCATATGGCGCACGGCGCTGTAAAGCATGTCCGGACGGAAAACCGCTACGCACTTTTCCTGAGAATTCTCTAACCCATTGTTTTTTTTGCGCATTTCCGCACGGAAAACCGTTTTACACTTTTCCTGAAAAATGCTTTAGGTGAGTCGTGAGGTCAGGCAGCTTGCCGGGATCACATAGGCGTTGAAGGTCTGCTTGCGATAATTGCCGCTTTGCGGATGCAGCCGGGAGACAGGATCGACCACGGCGCCATTGCAAGTGAGCGTCTGACGCTCGGTGATATAGAGAACCGGCTCGATATCGGTGACCGCCGTTAACGGATATTCCTGCTCATAATAGTTTTTCGGAAAGCCGCCATTGGTTGCCGCACGCAGGGTGAAGGGGCCGTTGCGCAGCGTATAGAAGAGATCCGCCAGAATATCGCGGTCATCCGCAACGATGATATGAGTACCGCTTCTTGCGGCGATATCGGCAATGGTGCGGCTCATCTCCGATCGTCCGAGATAGCGGTGCAGAATGGCGGTGCCATTCGGCAGGGTCACCTTGTCGGCATAGACCGCCATGACCGGAAAGGCGAGGGAGGCAATGCCGTTGATGACCAGCGAAACCAGAAGCGCCTTTGGGGCGTTGCGCGCCAGAAAATAGACCGCCAGGATCGTTCCTGCCGCATAGGCCGTCGCGGCCCAGTTGGCATAGGCACGCGACATCAGCGCCTGAAAGACGATCACGAGAATGATCGGCCAGGAAAGAAGGAAAAGATGTTTTTCCGTGGTGTCGGTTCTGCCGCGAACCAGACGGTAGAAAACGATGAGAAGGGCGGCAAAAAGAACCGGGCCGATGACGCCAAACTGGCTGGCGAGAAATTCACCGGCCTTGCCGATATGGAAATTCAGCCCGTGCCAGTCGGCATTTTCTGACGTGTGTTTCAGCGTCGCGTCGCCATGGGTGGCGTTCCACCAGATATTCGGCAGGATGACGAGAATGGCACTGAAGGCGGCCAGAACGGTGTCTCGCAGCGCAATCCGGGTTTTCGGCAGAAAAATCGCCGACAGGATGGTGATCCCGGCAAAATAGAGCATGGCATATTTCGACAGCGTGCCAAGCCCGATGGCGATGCCCATCAGCAGGGCAAAGCCTGCTGATTTGCGCTCGATCAGATGGGCGTAGCATAACAATGCCAGCGCCAGAAACGGGAAGAGAATGGTGTCCGTCGACATGAAGACGGAAGACAGTGCAACGCCGGGCAAGGTGGCAAAGCTCAGCCCCACCCATGGGCCGTATTTTTCCGAGTTGGTCAGCCGGTTGGCGGCGGGAATAAGGATCAACGCCGTTGCCATGTGAAACAGCGGGCTTGCGACGCGCACCCAGAAAATACTCTCAGATGCGCCGATCAGGGTTGTCAGATGGATGACCCAGGCAATCATCGGCGGCTTGGAATAATAGCCGAAATCCAGATGCTGCGACCACAGCCAGTATTGCGCCTCATCGACGAAAAGATCAGTGCCCCCATAGGTCAGCAGCACGATCCGGTAGAGGGTCAGCGCCAGAATGAGCGCAATGGCAAGCCGTGGCGTCAGTCGCATGGGGTCCGCCTCAGGATTTCACTTCGGTCGGAATCTCGGCTTTTTGCCCCTGATAGAGCAGCATGAGATTGCGGCCATAGACGACAATACCAAGCGCCTGTCCGAGGATGATGATCGGGTCGTGGCGATGGATGCCATAGGCCAGAAGCATGATGCTGCCGACAATGGAAATCCACCAGAAGGCGGTGGGGATGACTGAGCGCTTTTCCTTTTCCGACACCAGCCACTGGATGATGAAGCGCAAGGAAAAGATCAGCTGGGCGACAAGACCGAGCACGACCCAGATCAGGTCGGCGGTGTTGTTGATTTTGAAATAGGCGAGAAGCTCGTTCATTTCGCTTGTCCGATGGCTTGCGGGCGCACGCGCTTGCGGCGTTTGATCAGCCAGATAACGCCGATCAGGTCATATATGCCGACCAGCGCCCGCTGAAGATTGTTGTAATTGGATGAGCCGGCATGGCGATGGCGGTGGCTGACATCGACATGGGCGACCTGCCAGCCATAGGCGGAAAACAGGGCAGGAAGATAGCGATGCATGTGATTGAAGAAGGGCAGTTCCAGAAACACGTCGCGGCGGAAGGCTTTCAGCCCGCAGCCGGTATCGCGCGTCTTGTCATTGAGCAGGCTCTGGCGGATGGCATTGGCGAGTTTGGAGGCGATTTTCTTCGACCACGTATCCTGCCGCTTGGCCCGCTGGCCTGCCACAAGAGCAAGCGTGGCAGGGGCATTGGCCGCAAGCAGCGGCGCGACAAGCCGCGGAATCTCGGCCGGCGGGTTTTGCCCGTCGCCATCCATGGTGCAGATGACGGCGCCGCGTGCGGCCTGCACGCCGGAATGCACCGCCGCCGACTGGCCGCCGGAGGAGGGATGATGCAGAATGCGCAGCCACGGCTTGACAGCGGCGGCCTGTTTCAGCCGCTCCAGCGTCGTGTCGGTCGAGCCGTCGTCGATGAAAATCGCCTCGAAGATGTCGCCCTCACAGGCGGCTTCGATTTCCGAAATCATCAGGTCAATATTGTCGGCCTCGTTCTTCATCGGCACGACGACGCTAAAGCGCGGCACGGTATGTGTGGTCATTGCGGTTTCCAGAGACTTGCAAGTTGCGCCCCATTAGCCTTTTTTTTCGCCCCCGTCACGCTGTCTGCGGCGAAAGACCCCTGCTTTGCCGGGAAAACTTTGCGGCATAACCACTTTTTTGTGCCGCAAGAGGCTGTATGCACGTTAAAGCTGCGTCATCGCCAGTGGTCAACGGTCTTGTCCGTCTTGCGCCGGAGGGCCATTTGCTCTAACCGGAAAGCCAATGTTTTGTTGCAAGAAGAGCCTGTCATGACCCTTGTCGATACACGCACGCCCGACCCGAAACGCCTGATCCCCGGCGCCACCGGCGACTGGGAAGTCATCATCGGCATGGAAGTTCATGCCCAGGTGCTGAGCCAGTCCAAGCTGTTTTCCGGCGCGTCCACCGTGTTTGGCAATGCGCCGAATTCCAACGTGTCGCTGGTGGATGCCGCCATGCCGGGCATGTTGCCTGTGATCAACGAGGAATGTGTCAAGCAGGCGGTGCGCACCGGCCTTGGCCTGAAGGCGAAGATCAACAACCGCTCGATTTTCGACCGCAAGAACTATTTCTATCCCGACCTGCCGCAGGGCTACCAGATTTCCCAGTTCAAGGACCCGATCGTCGGCGAGGGCAAGATCATCATATCGCTCGGGCCGGATCGTCAGGGCAATTTCGAGGATATCGAAATCGGCATCGAGCGGCTGCATCTTGAGCAGGATGCGGGCAAATCGATGCATGACCAGCACCCGACCATGTCCTATGTCGATCTCAACCGCTCTGGCGTGGCGCTGATGGAAATCGTTTCCAAGCCGGATATGCGTTCGTCCGATGAAGCCAAGGCCTATATGACCAAGCTGCGCTCCATCGTCCGCTATCTTGGCACCTGCGACGGCAATATGGATGAAGGCTCGATGCGCGCCGATGTCAACGTCTCCGTGCGCCGTCCGGGCGAGGCTTTCGGTACGCGTTGCGAGATCAAGAATGTCAACTCCATCCGCTTCATCGGTCAGGCGATCGAGTTTGAAGCGCGTCGGCAGATTGCCATTCTGGAAGACGGCGGCGTGATCGATCAGGAAACCCGGCTGTTCGACCCGGGCAAGGGCGAAACCCGCTCCATGCGCTCCAAGGAGGATGCGCATGACTATCGCTATTTCCCCGATCCCGATCTTCTGCCGCTCGAATTCGACGATGCCTTCGTGCAGGCACTGAAAAAGGATTTGCCGGAACTGCCGGATGACAAGAAGGCGCGTTTCGTCGCCGAGATGGGTCTTTCGGTCTATGACGCATCGGTTCTGGTGTCGGAAAAGGCGATTGCCGATTATTTCGAGGCGGTTGCCGCCGGTCGTGACGGCAAGGCTGCGGCCAACTGGGTGATCAACGATCTGCTTGGCGCGCTGAACAAGGCTGGCAAGAGCATTGAGGAAACACCGGTCTCGCCAGCGCAGCTTGGCGGCATTATCGATCTGATCAAGGATGGCACGATTTCCGGCAAGATCGCCAAGGACCTGTTCGAGATCGTCTGGACCGAGGGTGGCGATCCGGCCAAGCTCGTCGAAGAGCGCGGCATGAAGCAGGTGACGGATACCGGCGCCATCGAAAAGGCTGTGGACGACATCATTGCAGCCAACCCCAATCAGGTGGCCAAGGTCAAGGCCAAGCCGACACTGGCTGGCTGGTTCGTCGGTCAGGTGATGAAGGCCACCGGCGGCAAGGCCAATCCGCAGGCCGTACAGGAGCTGGTCAAGGCCAAGCTCGGTATCGAGGAAGAATAAGCGTGTTTTTCATTCGTACCGCCACGGAAGGTGATCTGCAGAAGGTGCAGGTGCTGCTGCGCGAGACATGGCATGCCACCTATGATCCGATCTATGGCGTGGCGAAAGTCGAAGAACTGATAGGTCAATGGCATTCTCTTCCTGCGTTGAAAGAGCGGCTTGGTCGTCCGAATGGTGAATTTCTGGTGGCCGATGACGGTCGCCGGATCGGCGGCATGGCTTTCGCCGCGATGACGCCGAAAATGGCGAAAACCGCCATGCTGCATCAGCTTTACGTTCACCCCTCCCTGCAACGGCAGGGCATTGGCCGCGACCTGTTTGCCGAGCTTGAAACCTGCTTTCCCGATGCGGAGGTGATGCGGCTGGAGGTCGATCCGAAAAATGCGGCCGCCATTGCTTTTTATAGGGCGCATGGCTTTGTCGAAGTGGATCGAATCGGCCATTGCGGCGGCGAGGACAATAGCATTCCAGTGATCGTCATGGAAAAGCCGTTGGCGGGGATGTGAGATGCAGCAGGCAGGGCTGATCATTCGCGAAGCGGAAGAGCGGGACGTCCCGGCCATCGTCGCGCTCTTTGCGGCAGATGAGATCGGCGGTCACGGCGACACCACCGATCTTGACATTTTACCCAGCTATCTCAATGCCTTCCAAAGGATTGTCGAGTCGTCCTGTCAGACGCTTTACGTTGCGGAACAGGCTGGTGCTGTGGTCGGCACCTTCGAGACGATGATCACCACGACGATGACAGGCCGTGGCGGCTCATCGATGATCATCGAAGCGGTGCAGACAAGGGCCGATTGCCGAGGACAGGGGATTGGGGCGGCGATGATCCGTTTCTGTCTGGACAAGGCCAAGGCCGAGGGTATGCGGCAGGTGCAATTGACTTCGAATGCCGTCAGGCTCGATGCCCATCGGTTTTATGAGCGGTTGGGCTTTGTCAAAAGTCATTTCGGCTTCAAGTACAAGCTGAAATCCCCTTGAGAGGGCCTTCCTCCTCTGGACAAGCGGGGGGGAAGGCGTCATAAGCGACATGATGAAAGAAAGCCGCCGATTGCGTGAGGCGGAGCCGAGGATTTGATATGAAGCAGCTTCTGGTGCAGATCTTCACCTGGTGGAACGGCCAAACGATTGGCACACGGTTTTTCACCTGGCGACATGGCAAGCGCGTCGGTGAAGACGAGTTGGGTAATGTCTATTACGAAGGCACCATGACAAGTTTTGGCCTGCCGCGGCGATGGGTCGTGTATAAGGGCTATGCCGAAGCTTCCGCCATTCCGCCCGGCTGGCACGGCTGGATGCATTATCGTACCGATGTGCCGCCGAGCAAGGAAAACTATCAGCCCCGCGTTTGGCAGAAGCCGCATCACGCCAACCTGACGGGAACGGCGGAAGCCTATCGCCCGCAGGGTTCGATTGCAGCCAAGGGCGAGCGTCCGCGCGTCACCGGCGATTACGACGCCTGGACACCGGGCGCCTGAGCTGTCTGCTTTTGGCCATGATGTCTTGCAAGATAGCTCATGGCTTTTCGCCGCCTATGGTGAAATAGGATAGAATTGAAAGCCGGGCCATCGTGGATCTCCGGCTTTTTTAATGAACAGGTCCTGCGGCATAGGGGCTTCAATCAGAATCGATTAGAAGAATTATGCAGCGGATTTAGTGCGTTACAGCGTGCTTTTTGTGTTTTATAAAACGCCTGGCGCTGTGAGGCACAAAACAGGTCTGGCCTCATTCAGGGCCAGTGAAAATTTTATCGAAACAGGATTGAGTGCCGGAATGAGCGTTTCAGGAGCGGTTGCAAAAAGAGGCATGGTCGTGCTGATGGCAACGGTGCTGTTTGTCCCTGGCGCTATGGCGCAGACGCTCGTTCCGCCCGTTCAATCAGCACCGCTGGCTCCGCCCGTGCAATCGACACCACCGGCACAGTCAACGCCATCCGTGCAGACAACGCCGGCGCGTCCCGCTCCGACGCGGATTTCCAACCCGGTTGCCGTGTTTTCCGGTCTCGACAAGATCACCGGAAAGATTACCGAATTCGATGCCTACATCAATGAAACCGTGCAGTTCGGTTCGTTGCAGGTGACGCCGCGCGTTTGCTATTCCAGTGATGACAGCGAGGCCCAGCATGTCGATGGTTTTGTTCAGGTGGATGAAATTACCCTCGACCGCCGCATAAGGCAGATTTTCTCAGGCTGGATGTTTGCCGATAGCCCGGCACTCAATGCTGTCGAACACCCGATTTATGACGTGTGGTTGAAGGACTGCAAGCAAAAGTCCGATGTGCCGAAGCCGGTCAAGGATTGAACCGGCTCAGTTGAGCAGGTATTTCAAAAAAACCTTCAAGCCGCTGTCGCCGCGCCGCACCGTCAGGCGTGGGATGAGCAGTCTGTCATCCTTTGCGCTCGCATTGGCCTTGTGTGTGGTTGTGGCATTGGTATAGCCGGCCTCTTCTACGAGTTTGCGGATCGTGGCATTGACGCCGCCATGCGGGTAGCAGAAGGCATCGACAGGCTGGCCACAGACGCTTTCAATCTCCTGCCTGCATCCGGCAATCTCAAGTCTTGCCGCGTCTTCGGAAAGTTCGGTCAAGCGGGGGTGATTGCAGGTGTGAGCGCCGATTTCCTGGCCGCGTGCCTGCCAGTCCAGAAGCTCGTCCCGGTTCATGCAGGGAGCTGAGGGAATGCCTTTATGGGCATCCCAGAGATTGGAGCCGCCGATCTGGCGTGAGACGATATAATTCGTTGAGGTGAATCCGAGGGTTTCAAGAACGGGCAGGGCATTGTCATAGACATTGCGAAAGCCATCATCAAAGGTGATGCCGAAGACCTTGCCTTGCTTTTGACCGTCAAGATACGGCATGAGATCGCGCATCGACAGGCCCTGATAGCCGAGCCGCTTGAAAAAGCGCATCTGGGCGCTGAAGTCACGGGTCGAAACTGTGAGACTGCGAGATGGAGTGCCGCGTGGCGGCGGCATCCCGATCTGATGATACATGAGAATAGCAATGGAGCGTTGCATCAGCTATCGGCCTTTGCAGGCTCGGACAGGTTGACGGAGGCGATCGGTGCTTTGCGTTCGCGCCGATAATTGCGGCTGCGCATGGCGATCAGCAACCGATAGGCTGGTCTCATGATTTCATGATAGATCTTGGACGCCAGCGTGCGGCGTCTGACAATGGTTGACCCGCCAAGGCTGTAGGACAGTTCACGAATAGCACCGGGAACGATGGAGGTCGGATTGACGCCGGTAATCCATGGCATTTGCATCAGAACGTCAACGGGGCGATCGAAACGGGATGTCGCATCCAGCAATTTCCGTGCGGCCTCATGGCTGACAAGCTGGGTCACCATGCCCAGGCCAAGCCTATTCGGAGAGATCATGCGCGTTTGTCCTGCCCAGGCAATGACGGGGCCCTCCTCGCGGCCATCACGAAAGGGGAACCGGATAAAGCCATCTTCCTGCACCCGCAGTAAGCCAAGGGAAAGGCTGGAACAGAAATCCGAGGTTGGGCCTGCATCATCTTCCATGATGAGCGCTGCATCCAAATTGAGATCAATAATCGTCTGCCACGCGCGACGATGGGACAACATGCAGGCGATCTCATTGCGGGTCAGAGAGAAAGGGTAAAGAGGGCTATGGAGTCGGCGTTTGTAAAAGGCACGTATCTCCGTATCACTCAGGCTTTGCCCGTCCACCGCCGCAATGATTTGCCCAGGCATGGGAAGCGATGCCAAGAGCGCGTTGACATGATCGCGCCGTTTTTCGGCACGTTCCAGATGAATGATCAACGCCTGGACGTTCATGCAGATCGAATCCATTCCCATTCATAAAGCGCTTCAAAAGCCTGAGACTAAGATCCAGACTCCTCCTGGTCAGTTTCTAAGGCGATTCGCGAATGTTTCCTTGATATATTTGTTTTCATCAACTTAACGCTGATGACGCCTGTAGAATTTAATGGGGAAAGCACTTCAATGTAAGAGGCTCTCTCGGATTTTTGAACACTGTTGCAAATGATGTTTTAAGACATGTTGTTTTGACGGGTATTTGTCAGCGATAGAGGTCACAAATGTGTTTGCGCCTTTTCTTCAGAAAGTAAGCGTATCCTGCTGCAAAGCTTGCGCAAGCAGATGCAGGTAATCCTCGCGGCGAATATCGATGGCGCCAAACTGTTTAAGGTGGTCGGTGGTGAACTGAGTATCAAGCAGGGTGAAGCCTTGTGCGCGCATATGCTCGACCAGATACACAAGACAGATTTTAGAGGCGTCGCTGCGCCGTGAAAACATGCTCTCGCCAAAAAAGGCAGTGCCCAGCGACACGCCATAAAGGCCGCCGACCAGTTCATCGCCTTCGAAAGCTTCGACACTATGGGCATTTCCCATGCGATGCAGCGCACAGTAGAGCGAAAAGATCGTCTCGTTGATCCAGGTGCTGGGCCGTTCCGGCGTGGCTTCGGCGCATTTGCGCATGACCAGATCGAAACATGTATCGCGGCGAATATCGAAAGGCTTTTGCTTGATGCGCTTGGCAAGGCTTTTGGGTACGTAGAACCCGTCGAGCGGAATGATGCCGCGAATTTCGGGTTCGACCCAGAAGATTTCCGGGTCATCGGCTGAATCGGCCATGGGAAACATGCCAATGGAATAGGCGCGCAGCAGCATGTGCGGCGTGATCGAATTATTGTGTCGGCCTTTTCTGCCCATTATCGCCCTTGGCATTTGTTCCGAAGAGGATGAAGCGTCTCTGTCGGAAAGACAAGCGAAACAGTCAAATAATCAGGCTGCCCGATTTGATGTCAATCGGGCAGCTTGTCGTGCTTTAATGGCTGTCTGCCGCCAGATATTTTTCCAGCCAGTGAATGTCGTATTCACCGGCTTCGATATCCGTGTTCGACACCAGATCCTGGAACAGGGGCAGGGTTGTCTTGATACCGTCGATGACGAATTCGTCCAGCACCCGGCGCAACCGCATCAGGCATTCCCGGCGGTCCCGACCATGCACGATCAGCTTGCCGATCAGGCTGTCGTAATAGGGCGGGATTTTATAGCCGGCATAAGCACCGGAATCGACGCGAACGCCAAGGCCACCCGGAGCATGGAAATGGGTGATGGTGCCAGGCGAAGGTGTGAAGTTGCGCGGGTCTTCAGCATTGATGCGGCATTCGATCGCGTGACCGCGGAAAACCACCTCATCCTGCGTCACCGAAAGGCCCTGGCCGGAGGCAACCCGGATCTGTTCGTAAACCAGATCGATGCCGGTAATGGCTTCTGTGACGGGATGCTCCACCTGAAGACGGGTGTTCATTTCGATGAAATAGAACTCGCCGTTTTCATAGAGGAATTCGATGGTGCCGGCGCCGCGATATTTCAGCTTCTTCATCGCGTCGGCGCAGATCTGGCCGATCTTCATCCGCTGTTCCAGCGTCAGCGCCGGGGAATTGGCCTCTTCCCAGACCTTCTGGTGACGGCGCTGCAGTGAGCAGTCACGTTCGCCAAGATGGATGGCGTTGCCTTCGCCGTCGCCGAAGACCTGAATCTCGATATGCCGGGGCTTTTCGAGATATTTTTCCATATAAACGGCGTCATTGCCGAAGGCGGCTGCCGCTTCAGAGCGCGCCGTGTTCAGCGCTTCCATCAGGTCGTCTTCGGTGCGCGCCACCTTCATGCCGCGACCACCACCGCCGGCGGTTGCCTTGATCAGCACCGGAAAGCCGATCTGACGGGCGATTTCCATGGCGTTTTCAGGCTTGACCTCACCATCGGAGCCGGGCACGACCGGAATGCCCAGCTCCTGGGCTGTCTGCTTGGCGGTGATCTTGTCGCCCATCAGGCGAATATGGTCCGCCGTCGGTCCGATGAAGGTAATGCCGTGTGCGTCGAGAATATCGGCAAATTTGGCATTTTCCGACAGGAAGCCATAGCCGGGATGCACGGCATCGGCATGGGTGATCTCGCAGGCCGCGACGATCTCGTGAATGTTGAGATAGCTGTCACGCGAGGGCGGGGGGCCGATACACACGCTTTCATCGGCCAGTCGCACATGCATGGCGTCAGCGTCGGCGGTCGAATGCACGGCAACGGAAGCGATGCCGAGTTCCTTGCAGGCGCGCAGAACGCGAAGGGCGATTTCGCCGCGATTGGCTATGAGAATTTTCTTGATGGTGCTCATCGGCTCACTCGATGATGATCAGGGCTTCGCCATATTCGACGGGGCTGGCATCGTTGACGATGATCTCAACCACCTTGCCCGCGCGCGGCGAAGGGATCTGGTTCATGGTCTTCATCGCTTCGATGATCAGCAGCGTCTGACCTTCCTTGACGGTGGCGCCGACTTCGATAAAGGGAGCCGCACCCGGAGCAGGCGACAGATAGGCTGTGCCGACCATGGGGGCGGTGACGGCCTTGGACAGGTCGCGGCCAGCCGGTGCGGCGGTAACGGCTACCGGAGCGGCTGCCGATACTGCCGGTGCTGCCACTGGAGCTGGCGCAGCATAACCCTGCATGGCGGGCATAGCGACCATCTGCGGAGCCGAGCGCGAAACACGAATGCGCAGGTCTTCCTGCTCCACTTCGATTTCGCTGAGATCGGTTTCGTTGAGAATATTTGCCAGTTCGCGGATGAGCGCCTGGTCAATACCTGGTTTCTTGTCAGCCATAGGTTTATCCCTGAATTTTATCTTATCGTGTGAGGGTGATAAGCGCCTGTAGCGCCAATGTATAGGAATGGGGTCCGAAACCGCAGATCACGCCCTTGACCGCGGGCGCGATCATTGAATGATGGCGAAATTCCTCACGGGCATGGACATTGGAAATATGCAGCTCGACCACGGGCACGGAGATCGCGCGAATGGCGTCATGCAGCGCCACGGATGTGTGCGTATAGGCTCCGGCATTCAGCGCCACGCCCAGAGATGTCTCGCCAGCTTCATGCAGCCAGTCGACCAGCACGCCTTCGTGATTGGTCTGACGAAAATCGATCGTCACGCCCTGAGACTGTGCAAAGGACTGACAGTCCGCCTCGATATCCGCCAAGGTCTTGCCCCCGTAAATGCCTGGCTCACGTTTGCCGAGCGCATTGAGATTGGGGCCGTTCAGCACAAAAAAGGTGTTATTCATATACCCATCCGTCGTCTTGCAGACAGCTTCCTATAAACCGGGGAGAACCGGAGGGAAAGCCCTGGCTTGCCACTTGTCCTTTTTGGCACAGGGTGAAGATCTCGTCTCTACAGGGCAAGACGGCAAAATCAGCAGCTTGACTTGCCGCAATTGCGCATGTTGGCGATCTTCTGTTTCAGCGTGTCTTCGCCCACGGCGCCGGATATGACTTCGGTTCCGATGACATAGGCCGGTGTGCCGGTGATGCCCAGCGACTGGGCGAGAGTATAGGTCTTCTTCACGGCCTCGTCATTCGGCTGGGCGGCCATCTGCTTGGCAATGTCGGCTTCTTTCAGGCCAAGCTTTTCCGCGATTGCCATGGCGGAAGCCTGAGTGGCGCGGACAGTGCCCCCCAAAAGCGCCTCATGAAAGGCTGGATATTTTTCCGGAGCAAGCTCACGCACGGCAAAGGAAACCCGATGGGCCGCTTCCGAATCCGGCCCCAGGATCGGCAGTTCCTTGAGCACGAAACGCAAATTATTATCGTGCTTAATCAAATCGTTCATGTCGCTGATGGCGTGGCGGCAATAAGGACAGTTATAATCGTAGAATTCAACAATGCTCACATTGCCATTGGGATTTCCAAGGACGACATCGTCCTTGGAGTGGAAGATGTCCTGCTCATTGGCGCTCACCTGCGCTGCACTTCTGGCGGCCTCGGCCTCGGCCTGTTTTTTCTGCAGCGCATCCTGCGCCTCCAGCAGAACTTCCGGATGGGCGATCAGATAATCGTGGATGAAATCACCCATTTCCTGTTTCTGTTTGTCGTCCAGAGCCGCGGCGGGTGTTGCAAAACCTGCTGTGCCGGAAACCAGCGTGGCCAGCACTATACCTGCCCAAAATTTTCTCATGAAGAAGATGTCCTTTTGTGAGACGCAGCGCATCATACGCTTTAATAAGTCTTCGAGCCGTCTTGGTCGCTAGGGTCAAAACTCACTCAGGATGGTTGTTCTGCAAGGCGTATTTTGTGTCTGAGTAGAAGGAAAGGTGCAGGAAATGCTCCCCATTTTCAAACCTTTCCGACGCCCGCAGGCACAAAATACGCCTTGCACAAAGGGTTGAACGTGATGGGCCGCCTGATTGCGAACAATGCTCGACAAGGCAAACCGGCCTTGTCTTGCGCTTGTTCGCTGCCATACAATCCCATCCCGTTCAACAGAACACCCATCCTGAGTGAGTTTTGACCCTAGTCCGGCTGGCCTTTTTCCTCCGGCTTTTCACCATTTGCAACGACGATCCCGGCTGATGGCAAGGCATCCCCAGAAAAATCGGCCAAATTGTGGGGCGACTGAAAACCCGCTTTCTGCTTTTCGGCTCATGAGATGTTTGAGCATGATCTTATCAAAATACCGGTTCCCACTTATGGGGATCATGCTATAGCCCGATATCTATGTGCTGCATGAGGTCTGTCTTGCTGATTCCCGCCAACAGAAGTGCTGTCGAACCCTTTCACGCCATGGATATTCTGGCTGAAGCCAACCGCCTGAAGGCAGAAGGACAGTCGGTGATTTCTCTCGCTGTGGGCCAGCCAGCGGCGCCTGCACCAAAGGCGGCGATTGTGGCGGCGGAAACTGCGCTGCGCAACGGGCCGATCGGCTATACCGATGCGCTGGGTCGGGCGGATTTGCGCGGTGCCCTGAGCCGTTATTATGAGAAACGTCACGGTGCCGCGGTGTCACCGGATCG
The DNA here is from genome assembly GCF_023700755.1 of Allorhizobium sonneratiae. GTDB lineage: Bacteria > Pseudomonadota > Alphaproteobacteria > Rhizobiales > Rhizobiaceae > Allorhizobium > Allorhizobium sonneratiae. Next base: position 176,478 of record NZ_JAMKOJ010000011.1, read on the forward strand.
CATTCTGGTGACGACCGGATCGTCTGCCGGCTTCAATCTGGCGTTTCTAACCCTGTTCGACAGCGGTGATGCGGTGGCGATTGCCCGTCCCGGTTATCCGGCCTATCGCAATATTCTCAAAGCTTTGGGGCTTGTCGTTGTCGAAGTGCCTGTCGGCCCGGAGACAGAGTATACATTGACCCCTGACAGTCTGGAAAAAGAAGCACGCGCTGCGAGGGTGAAGCTGAAAGGCGTCTTGCTGGCCAGTCCCGCCAACCCGACCGGCACCATCACCAGCCGTGCCCGTCTTCAAACACTGGCCGCCTGGTGCGACGGAAACAATGTCGCCTTCATTTCCGATGAGATCTATCACGGCTTAAGCTATGGGGCGGAGGAGGCAAGCGCCGTTGAATTTGCTCCAAATGCCATCGTCATCAATTCCTTTTCCAAATATTACCGCATGACCGGCTGGCGGATCGGCTGGATGGTTTTGCCTGAGAGGCTGGTACGGCCTGCCGAATGTCTGGCGCAGAGCCTTTATATCTCCGCGCCGGAATTGTCGCAGATCGCTGCCATGGCAGCATTGGATGCGGGGGAGGAACTGGAACTTTATCGTGCCGCCTGCCGCGCCAATCGCGATTTTCTGGAAAAACGCCTGCCGGAGCTTGGCTTGCCGCTCTTGTCGCCGATGGATGGGGCGTTTTACGCCTATGTCGATGTCAGCCGCTATACCAATGATAGCATGGCTTTTGCAAAAAACATGCTGAAGGAGACCGGCATTGCCGCAACGCCCGGTCTCGATTTCGATCCGCTGGACGGCCATCGCGCCTTGCGGTTGTCCTATGCTGGAACGCTTGAAGACATGCGTGAGGCAACGGAGCGTATCGCGGCGTGGCTTGGATAAAAGAGGGCGAGTGAAATGACGATCATGGCAGATGGTGTTCCTGTGCCGGTTCTTGAAACGCCGCGGCTACGGCTGCGCGAACCTCGGATCGAGGACTTTGAGGATATCGCCACCATGTGGGCGGATGAAAACGTGGTTCGTTTCATCACCGGCAAGCCTTCGGGCCGATCGGACAGTTGGTCGCGCCTGCTGCGCCACATCGGACACTGGCAGGCTTTGTCTTACGGATACTGGAGTGTCGAAGAGCGGGAGACGGGCCGGTTTTGTGGTCATATCGGTTTTGCCGAGCATAAGCGCGACATCACGCCGTCCATTGAAGGTGTGCCTGAAATTGGCTGGGTTCTGGCCACCCATGCTCATGGGCGGGGGATTGCGACGGAAGCCGTCGCCGCTGCCGTGCAATGGGGCGACCGGCATTTTTCTGAGCCTCGAACGGTCTGCCTGTTTGATCCCGACAATGCCGCCTCCATGCGTGTGGCGGAGAAAAACGGTTATCGTGTCTGCTGTATGGCGCGCATGAATGATAAGGACACGTTGATGATGGAACGGATGAGAGCAATCTAAATCTTTATTTTTACGCATTTCTGGAAGGAAAATCGCCCGCTTGACGCGGGCGATTTTGTTTCACATCTCGGGTTCTCTCAGAGGAAACCGCGCTTTTGCCACCAGCCGCCTTTTTTCGGCTTTGGTGCCTCGTCGCCGGAACTCGTATTCGAGGTTACGACCGGTTCGGAGACGGTGACAGTCGATTCACGATTGGCGCGGACCGGTTTTTCTGCTTCGCCGGAAACATCAGCCTCGGTCGAGGCTTCCGGTTGCTGTGGTGCTTCCGTTTCAGTGACTGGCGTTTTCGCAGTTTCGCTTGCCGGCTCCACGGCAGGCGTAACCGGCTCTGATGCAGGGGCAGGTGTTGCTGCCTCTGCAACAGTTTCGGCCGCGGCCTCAAGAGCGTCCTGCTGATCGTTTGCAACCGTCTCAGCCTCGGCCGAGGCGCGTGTGCGGCGTGCTCGGCGCGGGCGGGGGCTGGGTGTTGCTGTCTCGGCAGGAGCAGTTTCATCCTCCGCAGCCGTTGTTACGCTCTCAACCGCTTCAACGGTGCTTTCACCTTCAGCGGTGCTCGTTTCTGCAGCCTCATTGTCGTCAGAGGCATCGCTGTCGCCAGCATTGTCCGCATCTGCTGCCATGTCGCTGCCGTTTTCATCGCGGCCACGGCGACCGCCACGCTTGCCGCGACGGCGACGTTTGCGGCGCTGGTTCGCACCATTGCCGTCTTCATCGGAAGCTTCGGCATTAGCCGGCGTATCGGTGTCGTCGGATGCATCGCCTTCGGCGTCATCCGCCTCGTCTTCATCCTCATCGCCTTCAAATTCGCTCTGTGCGCCGTTGGTTGCGCCATCCTGCTGACCATTGCCGTTCTTGCCACGGCGACGACGGCGGCGCTTGCGCTTGCGGTTGCCATTGTCATCACCGGCACCAGTGCCGTTTTGCGGCTGGGCAGTGGCTTCTGCGACGATTTCTTCTTCGTCCTCTTCGATCTCGATAACCGGATCGTCTTCCTCAACTTCGGGGAAGAGCGGCAAGAGGCTTTCGATCTTCACCGGATTGGCAACGGCCTCGCCACGCTCAATGGCGAAATGCTGATGGCCAACGCTGGCATCGGCTTCGATAACGATGGCAACACCGAAACGCTGCTCATAATCAACAATGGTGCTGCGCTTGTGGTTGAGCAGGTAAAGTGCCGTTTCCGGCAGGGTGCGCACGGTGATGTCATGCGTGGTGCTCTTCAGCAGGAATTCCTCGATGCCGCGCAGGACATGCAGCGCCACAGAGGATTGCGAGCGGATGAGGCCGGTGCCGGAGCAATGCGGGCAGGTCTGCGTGGTCGATTCCAGCACGCTGGCACGAATGCGCTGGCGCGACATCTCCAGAAGGCCGAAATGCGAGATGCGTCCCACCTGAATGCGGGCGCGGTCGTTCTTCAGGCAATCTTTCAGCTTCTTCTCGACAGAGCGGTTGTTGCGCTTTTCTTCCATGTCGATGAAGTCGATGACGATCAAACCGGCCAGGTCGCGCAGGCGAAGCTGGCGCGCCACTTCTTCTGCCGCTTCGAGATTGGTTTGAAGCGCCGTATCCTCAATGGAATGTTCGCGGGTGGAGCGACCGGAGTTAACGTCGATCGCCACCAGCGCTTCCGTCTGGTTGATAATGATATAGCCGCCCGATTTCAGCGTTACCTGCGGCTGCAGCATCCGGTCGAGCTGGGCTTCGATGCCGGAGCGCGAGAAGATCGGGTGAATGTCGCGATAGGGCTGAACCACCTTGGCATGGCTCGGCATCAGCATTTTCATGAAGTCCTTGGCTTCACGATAGCCGTCCTCACCGGCAACGATGATTTCGTTGATGTCCTTGTTGTAGAGGTCGCGGATCGAACGCTTGATCAGCGAACCTTCCTCATAGACGAGGCAGGGGGCGGTGGAATTCAGCGTCAGCGTCCGGACATTTTCCCAAAGCCGCATCAGATATTCAAAGTCGCGCTTGATCTCGACCTTGGTGCGGTTGGCGCCGGCTGTGCGCAAAATCACGCCCATGCCCTGCGGCACGTCCAGCTCGCGGGCGATTTCCTTCAGCCGCTTGCGGTCGGTGGGATTGGTGATCTTGCGGGAAATGCCGCCGCCACGCGCCGTGTTCGGCATCAGCACGGAATAGCGGCCTGCCAGCGAAAGATAGGTGGTGAGCGCTGCACCCTTGTTGCCGCGCTCTTCCTTGGCGACCTGAACCAGAAGAATCTGGCGGCGCTTGATCACTTCCTGAATGCGGTACTGTTTGCGCGGTGCGCGGCGCGGACGGTCCGGAACCTCTTCCATGGCGTCTTCAGCGCCGACGGATTCGATCTCTTCCTTTTCGCCGTCGTCATCGTCGTCATCGTCATCATCATCGTGACGGTTTCTGCCGGTCTCCTCGGTGATGCTATCAGTATCAACCATGGCGGCCATACTGCCATTCCTGCCGGTGTCGTCATCATCCGGAGTGGCGTCTGCGGCTGTTTGCGTCTGGGCTTCCTGATCTGCCCCCTGATCTGCCGTTGCCTGAACAGCGCTCTCTGCCTCGGCACTGTCACCGGCCTTCTTGCGCGGCTTGCGGGCACGGCGCGGCTTTGGCTTGACCGGCTCAGACACGTCCGTTTTGCTGTCAGCATCGACCGTCTTGGCCACAGCGGCCTCTTCCGGGGCGGCCCCATCCTTGGCCTCTTCCGTGACAGCTTCAGCGGCGGCGTTTGAAGCTTCCTCCGATTTTACGCCAAGCGTCGCGGCAAGACCGGCAACCTCTTCGGCCTCATTGGCAAATTCTGCAGGATCAGCAATCACCGGCTGATCGCTGCCGGCAAGGTCGGTCCGGGTGTCGAAATCACCCTCAGCGCCGTGTTCTTCGGCTTCTGCCTGCAACAGGGCCTGCCGGTCGGCCAGCGGTATCTGATAATAATCGGGATGGATTTCCGCGAAAGCCAGGAAGCCGTGGCGATTGCCGCCATAATCAACGAAAGCGGCCTGAAGCGAAGGTTCAACGCGCGTGACCTTGGCGAGATAGATATTGCCGCGGATCTGCTTCTTATGCTGGGACTCGAAGTCGAATTCTTCAATCCGGTTACCGCGAACGACAACAACCCGCGTCTCTTCCTCGTGAGACGCATCGATAAGCATTTTGTCTGCCATGTATATTCTGCTCCTCGGCGCGCAAGGCAGCATAACGAGCCGATGGGCGAATGCCATGCCGGATCGGTCTTCTGCCTGCTGCGCCGGATAAAACTGCTCTTGTCCCCATGATTTTTCCGGTCAGCAGACGATAATATTCCGGGCCGGTTGCGACCCTTGGAATAAAGACGTCAAACACAGACTGCTGCAACGACATCAAAAACCAGACAAAAGCGACAATGCCAAAGGCCTTGAAAGGCCCAATGAATGCTCCATGGAGCGGTGGGTGAAAACACACCCGGCCCAAGCAGACAGTTCATCAACGTGTTGAATATCTGCCTGGAGTTATTTGTTTTACAAAGTTTTCTCCGAAAAACGCTTATCGTCTTCCGGCAACCCCGCCTGTGCCGGATAATCCGGCGGTTCAATTCATGTTCGGATCGAAATATCCTGCGGCGGATGAAGTGTCTGACATCAGGCGCCAGGACTATGCGTTGGCTGCCGTCACGACGATTCTATCCCGCTGACAATTTTAACCCTTGATCTTTGTTTTAAGTTGTCTCTGATCCCTTGGCAAGCGCCAAAGAAGGCTCTGCCATAATATTGATATAGCCATAAGATTAGAGCTGGCGTAAGGACAGCTATGCCGGGTGCGGGACGGGCAGCACCCGCAGATGAGAAAGAGGTGACTGGCCTTTGAACATGGCCTGTGCCACTCTGGCTCAATGATAACGATGAAAAATGAGCAACAGAAAAGGAAAGCTTTGGCGTGCCGGGTTTTGGATTTGCGAGGACTTGTCTGGTTGTGCGTCATAGTGTCTTCGTGATGGTCTTGCGCGGGTTTTGCTGTTTCGCGCTGATGTTTGCTGCGGCTTTTCCCGCGCTTGCCGACATGCCGCTTGCGGTAACGGCGGCGCGCGTTGCCTCGAACGATGCGCGCGGACGGCTTGTCTTCGATTTCGATCGTAAACCCGATGCCACGGTGCATTATATCGGCCATCCCGATCGTGTGGTCATCGATCTTCCTGCGACCGATTTCACCCTGCCGCAGACGGCGCTACAGCCGGTTGGCCTGTTCAGGGATATCCGGTATGGCGCCATCGATGCGAGCCATGCGCGTATCGTGCTGAATATGAGTCGCCCGGCCAAGGTCATGGCCACCGATGTGGCGGAAAACGGCGAGGGGGGCGGCTATCGCCTGACCATCGACGCCGAAATGACCGACCAGAAGACATTTGACAAGCTGGTGGCGGCAGGCGGCTGGAACGCTGCCGCCTATAACAGCGGTAGACAGGCACGGCTGGCGCAGGATCCTCCGCCCTCCACAGGCAAGTTCGTCATTGCGGTCGATCCCGGTCATGGCGGCATCGATACCGGGGCGATCAGTCTCGACACACATGTTCCGGAAAAGAGGATCACGCTTGCCTTCGGCAAAGCCTTTGCGGCAGCGCTCAACAAACAGCCCGGGATTGAGGCCTTTCTCACCCGCGATACGGATCGGTATCTGTCGTTGCCGGAGCGGGTCACCATCGCCCGGCAGAAGGGCGCCAATCTGTTCATCTCGCTCCATGCCGACATGCTCGACCAGCCATCGATCCGTGGAGCGACCGTTTATACGCTCTCCGACAAGGCGTCTGACCATCTGGCGGCGGAAGCTGCCGACCGGGAAAACAAATCCGACGAGATCGGTGGCGTCACCGTCAGCCATGAACCGGAGGCGGTGAACGATATTCTGCAGGATCTCACCCGGCGGGAAACGCAGGCCTTTTCCATCAGTCTGGCCAATGCCATCGTCTCCTCCTTCAAGGGGCAGGTCAATCTGATCAACAATCCGCATCGCTCGGCAGGTTTCAGGGTGCTGCAATCGGATGATGTGCCATCTGTGTTGATCGAACTGGGTTTTCTGTCGAACAGACAGGATGAGAAGCTTCTGCTCGATCCGGCCTGGCGGGCGAAGGTGGTCAGCCTTCTGGTCGAGGCGGTCAAGGCCTATCGGGCGCCGCTTGTCGCAGGGAAGGGGTAGGGTTTGACCAGCCTTGGCTGCATGGTGCCCGGTCTTCTGTGCATGGGGATGCAAAGTTGATGGGCTTGTCTGTTCACAATGGTAAATTGGCCCTAATTTGCGCACATTGACCATGCCAGACAGGAAGGCAGAGAATGTTTCTGCTGCCATAAACGCCTGTATTGCAAAACCGCAGGAAAGCGCTAAGCAGGCTTTCGTTTTCAGGCCAACACTTTGCCTGCTTTGGTTTTGTTTCAACGCTGGGTCTCACCGGAAAGCCGTGGGACAGTTTTGCGAAACCTGCTGAGCAGAAACGGGCTTGATTGTCGTTCCGCCTTGTAATTGCGTAGGGTCTATGCAAAACGCCACAGAACAAACGGAGCCGAAGACAGGCACCATGCGAACCGAAAGCCGAGGCCGGTAGCGTTACGATGATAAGACTGATCGGATATTTCTTCGGACTGGCCTGTGCCGGCGCACTTGCTGCGGCTGCGGCTGCAGCGGTTTATCTGGCAACTGTCAGCAAGGACCTGCCGGATTACGAGGTGCTGAGCCAGTATGCGCCGCCAGTGATGACCCGCATTCATGCCGGAAACGGGGCGCTGATTGCCGAATATGCCCATGAAAGACGGATCTTCCTGCCGATCCAGGCGATACCGGACCGGGTGAAGGCGGCTTTCATCTCGGCGGAAGACAAGAATTTCTACACTCATCCCGGCATTGATGTCTGGGGTTTGGGGCGTGCCATTCTGGTCAATCTGCGCAATCTGGGCTCGGGACGGCGTCCGGTGGGGGCTTCCACCATCACCCAGCAGGTGGCCAAGAACTTTCTGCTCAGCGCCGACCAGACCTTCGACCGCAAGGTGAAGGAGGCCATTCTCTCCTTCCGCATCGAGCAGACCTATTCCAAGGATAAGATTCTCGAACTCTATCTGAACGAGATCTTTTTCGGGATGAATTCCTACGGCATCGCTGCTGCGGCCCTGACCTATTTCGATAAGCCGGTGACGGAACTGACCATCGCCGAGACCGCCTATCTCGCTTCGCTGCCGAAGGGGCCGAACAATTACAATCCCTTCCGCCATGAAAAGGCAGCGCTTGAGCGACGCAACTGGGTCATCGACCGTATGGCCGAAAACGGCTATATCACCGTCTCTGACGCAGAAGAGGCGAAAAAGCAGCCGCTTGGTGTCAAGATGCGCCGCGATAGCGGTACCGTTTTTGCCTCGCAGTATTTTTCCGAGGAAGTCCGTCGCCAGCTGATCGACAAATATGGGGCGAAGACGCTTTATGAAGGCGGCTTGTCGGTGCGCACCTCGCTCGATCCACGCCTGCAGAATTTTGCCCGCAAGGCATTGCAGGACGGCCTTGTGAGTTATGACCAGAAGCGCGGCTGGCGCGGGCCGATCAAATCCGTCACGCTCGGATCGGACTGGGGACAGGCGATTGCCGATATTCCCACGCTTGACGATGTGCCGGAGTGGAAGATTGCCGTGGTGCTGGCTGTCTCCCGATCGGAGGTTGAGATCGGATTGCAGCCGGGGCGGGATGATCAGGGCCATCTTGTGAGCGACCGCAAGACCGGCATCATCAAGGCTTCCGATATGGAATGGGCGTTCCGTTCGGCCCGGAAGGATCACAAGTCAACGAAATCGCCAGAAGGTGTGCTCAGCCCCGGCGATGTGATCTATGTCGAAAAGGTTAGCGACACGAAGGGGGGCGAAGCTAAGGGCAACGATAAGGCGGATAATCTTTATAAGCTGGAACAGGTGCCGAAGGTGCAGGGCGGTTTTGTCGCGATGGACCCGCATACGGGCCGCGTGCTGGCGCTGGTCGGCGGTTTCTCCTTCTCGCTGTCCGAGTTCAACCGCGCCACCCAGGCCATGCGCCAGCCCGGCTCGTCATTCAAGCCTTTCGTTTATTCTGCAGCCCTCGACAGCGGCTATACGCCTGCCTCTGTGGTGCTGGATGCGCCGGTGGAGTTTGAATCCGGTGGTCAGATCTGGAAGCCGCAAAATGACGGCGGTGGCTTTGTCGGGCCGGCGACGCTTCGATACGGCATCGAGCATTCGCGTAACCTGATGACGGTGCGGCTTGCCAATGACATGGGCATGGATCTGGTGGCCGAATATGCCGAACGTTTCGGCATTTACGATCACATGCAGCCGGTTCTCTCCATGTCGCTCGGTGCTGGCGAAACCACGGTCCTGCGCATGGTGTCGGCCTATGCTGTCATCGCTAATGGCGGAAAACAGATCAAGCCGACCCTGATCGACCGGATTCAGGATCGTTACGGCAAGACGATTTTCAAGCATGAGGAGCGGGTCTGCGAAGGTTGCAATTCTCCTGACTGGCATAATCAGCCGGAGCCGGTCGTGGCCGATAATCGCCTGCAGGTTCTCGACCCGATGACCGCCTATCAGATCACCTCGATGATGCAGGGTGTCATCCAGCGCGGCACGGCGGCGGGCAAGGTCAAGCTCGATCGCGATGTGGCGGGCAAGACCGGTACGACCAATGATTCCAAGGATGTCTGGTTCTTGGGCTTTACCCCCAATCTGGTGGCGGGCGTCTATATTGGTTACGATACACCGACACCGATGGGCCGGGCTGCGACAGGTGGTTCGATGTCGGCACCGGTCTTCAATGAATTCATGCAGAATGCGGTCAAGGGCACGCCACCAAGCAAGTTCAAGATTCCGGACGGCATGAAGCTGATCGCCGTCAACCGCAAGACCGGCATGGCGGCGCAGGAAGGTGATCCCGACACCATCGTCGAGGCCTTCAAACCCGGCACAGGACCGGCCGACAGCATCTCCGTTATCGGCATGGACAGCAATATGCAGCCCGAGGAAATCCTGAAAACCTCGCCACAGGCCAATCAGGCCATCCAGTCGGGAACGCCGGGTTTGTTTTGAGCCTGATCGTCTTGGCTTTTTTATCCCCGGCCTTTACATCCGGGGAGAGGGACCTTATTCACCGGCCCCACCATCTTTTATGAAGACCTGAGAGACAGGACGGAATGCGTAACGAAATCGAGAACGTGGTTGATGAAATCAAGCAGGCCATAAGCCTGCTGAGGAGGCATCTTTGACTGGGACCAGGCGATAAGACGACTGGACTGGTTGAACAACAAGGCGGAAGATCCCAATCTGTGGAACGATGCCTCTGAAGCTCAGAAGCTGATGCGCGAGCGCCAGCAGCTGGATGAAAGCATAAACGGCGTCAAGCATCTCGAACAGCAGCTCAGAGACAATATCGAGCTGATCGAGATGGGTGAGGAGGAAGGCGACGACAGCGTCGTGCGCGAGGCGGAAGATGCGCTGAAGGCGCTCAAGGCCGAATCGGGACGGTTGCAGGTCGAAGCCATGCTGTCCGGCGAGGCCGATGGCAACGATACCTATCTGGAAGTTCATTCCGGGGCAGGCGGCACGGAAAGCCAGGACTGGGCCAATATGCTGTTGCGCATGTATAGCCGCTGGGCCGAGCGCAACGGCTTCAAGGTCGAGGTGCTGGAAGTGCATGACGGCGAAGAGGCGGGGATTAAATCCGCCACCATTCTCGTCAAGGGCCACAATGCCTATGGCTGGCTGAAGACCGAATCAGGCGTGCATCGTCTGGTGCGGATTTCGCCCTATGACAGCAATGCCCGTCGCCATACCTCGTTCTCGTCCATCTGGGTCTATCCGGTGGTCGATGAATCGATCCAGATCGATGTCAATGAAAGCGATTGCCGTATCGATACCTACCGGTCTTCCGGTGCAGGTGGACAGCACGTCAACACCACCGATTCGGCGGTGCGCATCACCCATATTCCCAGCGGTATCGTCGTTGCCTGTCAGCAGGAACGCTCCCAGCACAAGAACCGGGCCAAGGCCTGGGACATGTTGCGCGCCCGTCTTTACGAAGCCGAGCTGAAGAAGCGGGAAGAGGCTGCCAATGCCGAAGCCGCCTCCAAGACCGATATCGGTTGGGGTCACCAGATCCGGTCTTACGTGCTACAGCCCTATCAGCTGGTCAAGGACCTGCGCACCGGGGTGGAAAGTACGGCACCCGATGACGTCTTGAACGGCGAAATCAACGAGTTCATGGAAGCGGCGCTTGCCCATCGCATCAGCGGCAAGGCCGATGCTGTGGCGGATATCGATTGAATAACCGTTTCCACAAACGCAGATAATCTTGAAACGCCGCGTCTTTGACGCGGCGTTTTCAGTTGGCAAACTGTTCAGCCAGGATCCGTTCCGACCAGGAATGGTCGGGGTCGGAGAGAATACGAGCGGTGATATCTTCTGCCTGTTCTACATCCACCTGCAGGACGGATTTGACTTCGACATTGTCGGCGACGGCATTGACCGGGCGTTTTTCTGATTCGAGAATCTCAAGCCGCAGTTTGACCCGGTCGGGCAGGAGCGCGCCACGCCAGCGACGCGGACGGAACGGGCAGACCGGCGTTAAAGCCAGCAGGGGCGATTCCAGCGGCAGGATCGGCCCGTGGGCCGAAAGATTATAGGCGGTGGAGCCAACGGGCGTGGCGACCAGCAGACCGTCGCAGATCAGCTCGTCCAGCCGTTCATGTGCGTCGATTAATACCCTGATTTTGGCTGCCTGATAGGATTGACGCAGCAATGACACTTCGTTGATCGCAAGCGCCGTGGTGGTCGCACCATCGGCATCGAATGCTGTCATCTTCAAGGGATGGAAATCGTTTTCCGTGGCAATGGCGATTCGCTCGGGCAGATTATCGATGCGGAAATCATTCATCAGAAAGCCGACCGATCCCCGGTTCATACCGTAGACAAGAGTGCCGGTATTCATGGTTTCATGCAGGATCTGTAGCATGAAGCCGTCACCGCCGAGCACCACCAAAGCATCAGCTTCTTCACGAGGACTGTCGCCATAAATGCGAATCAGCTGCTCGCGCGAGGCCAGAGCCTCCGCCGTATTGGCGGCGAGAAAACAAAGCGAACGGGAAGAACGCGCCATGGAACAAGACACCTGCTGAACGGATTTCCTTGCTACATGATAAATCCCTCTATGGCCAAGGGCTTTTGCAGGATTGTCGGCTGCAGCGGGGAGGCACGCAAATTTTTTCTTTACACGCCTGCAGAATCTGCTAGTCAGACGCCACGCCCTTATAGCTCAGTTGGTAGAGCGGCTGATTTGTAATCAGTAGGTCGGGAGTTCGAGTCTCTCTGGGGGCACCATTTTCCCAATATCGTGAATGAAATGTTGCGTCGCATCCTGGCGATGTGCAACGCAGTATGCATTTGGCGTGCGAAGCCTTCGGTTGCAATGCCCTCTATGCAAATTGATGGGCATTGGGTGAAGTTTGGATTTCATCCATGCATCATGTCTTTCTTCACCTCCCATTTGCAAATCTCAATATTGAGCATATTTAAAAAGTTACGCCCGTGTTTATGCGTATTATCAAGTGTAAATCGCCGTGCTTTTGGCGATCTCGTCCAGGATCTGGTTTTGAATGGAATATACTTCAGATTGTGTGGGCATTATTTTCCATTTAACAGTCTCGATTGAATATAGATGTGAGTTTTATTGATTTCTAAACTTAGTTTTTCAAGGCTTCCTCAAGGGGTCGTTCCTATAAAGCAAGAGGTGACGGATCGAGCGCCGCACAGACAACGAAACAGGATGGGAACTGACCGATGAGCGCCGTTAAAGAAAAAGAAAGCACATTCGAAGCGATTTTTGCCCATGATCAGGAAATGCGATTTCTGGCCGAGGCCCGGCGCAATGCGCTGATCGGTCTTTGGGCTGCAGCCCTTATGCAAAAAAGCGATGCGGAAGCCTATGCGGTTGAACTCAGGGAATATGGTGTGGAAAATCCCAATGGCGTGCTTCAGCGTCTGAGTGAGGATTTTCAGCAGGCCGGTATCGCCATGCTGCCTGCCGATATCCACAACAAGATGACCCATCTGTTGCAGACGACCTTTGCCGAAATGGCTCGCGCCGTTTGATGGCGATTGAGACACTGTCTGATCCAGATTGATCCAGGCAGACAATCAATGTCTACGTTTGTCTTGAGCAGGAAAACCGGTATCTGATGGATACCATGAAAAAAGGGCGCCTGATGCACGATCAGGCGCCCTTTTTCTACAATCGGGGTGCGATAAAGGCAAACCAGGCCCAGACGGCAACAAAAAAGCCGACAACGGCGAGCAGGATAAGGACTTTCTTCAAGCCGGGACGCGGTTTTTTGGGCGGTGTCGGTTTGCGAAATTTGATGACATTGTCAGACATGATCTTGCTCGTGGATCGTCATAGCGTTGAGGGTACACACAGTTTTGCGCAATAGACTTATCGCAGAAGAAACTGGCGTGCCGCATAAAGGGCGATGGCGCAGGCATTGGAGACGTTAAGCGATTTGATCTCGCCCGGCATGTCGAGACGAGCAAGCGCCGTCACCGTTTCCCGTGTCTTTTGTCGCAGACCCTTGCCCTCCGATCCGAGGACGAGGGCAATCTTCTCCCCCAGGAATGTGGTTTCCAGCGGCTCCGGACCTTCCGAATCAAGCCCCACTGTCTGAAAGCCCAGCTCGTGCAGTTCCTGCAGGGCATCGGCCAGATTGGTGATCTGGATATAGGGAATCATTTCCAGCGCGCCGGAGGCCGACTTTGCCATGACACCCGATTCGGTTGGACTGTGACGCTGTGTGGTGATGACCGCACCGGCGGCAAAAGCAACGGCAGAGCGCATGATTGCTCCGACATTGTGTGGATCAGTGACCTGATCGAGCACCAGAAGCAGCGGACTGTCTTTCAGGGCGTCGAGACGGCGAACGGGCAGGGGGCGGGTTTCGAGCATAACGCCCTGATGAATCGCTTCCGGACCAAGCCTCTTGTCAATTTCCTGCGGGCTGACGATATCCACAGGAAAAGAGAGGCTCTCCGGTGTGCTGATATCCAGTCGGGCCAGTGCATTCTGGGTGACGCTGAGGCGGATATTCTGCCGTTCTGGGTTGTCGAGCGCAGCGCGCACCGTATGCAGGCCATAGAGATAGACCTGATCGGGGGCAAGTAATGGTGGTGTCCAGTCGCCTTTGGCCTTGCGGCGCTTGTCGTGCTGGGGTGTCGGGATCTCGCCGCGTTCGCGCTTTGCGTCACGCACCTGTCGGCGCAGCGTCGCATAATGCGTGTCGCGGGCGGATGTATCTTTGGTTTTATCTTTGGTCATGCTGTCTTCTGTCTTTTCGGATGCGCCAGCTATAGCGCGCCATTTGTGAATTGGCATCAGTGGTTAGATAAAAACTGACATTTTTCCCTTTAAGGCGTGTTGACTTCTCAAACGCGGGCCGTCATATAGCCGCCACGGATCGAGACGCGAGGCGCTCAATGGTCCGTAAGAAGTAAGCTTGGTCGCTTGATCCGGTCGAAAAACTGGAGGGATGCCCGAGTGGTTAAAGGGGACGGACTGTAAATCCGTTGGCTCAGCCTACGTTGGTTCAAATCCAACTCCCTCCACCATTTCGACATCGGATCGAACACCGCGGGTATAGCTCAATGGTAGAGCAGCAGCCTTCCAAGCTGAATACGCGGGTTCGATTCCCGCTACCCGCTCCAGTTTTTCTAACTCTTCTATGTTTATCGGTGATGCGATTTGCTTTTGCCGCTCTGGTCGGCATCTGTTTGCATTTATGGCTTGCGCAATCCATCCGAAAGCCTTAAACGGCGGCGCTAAACCGGTTCGCCGGGTCAACTATTTACGATCACAGGAAGCATTCAAATGGCAAAGAGTAAGTTTGAGCGCAATAAGCCGCACGTTAACA
>NZ_JAMKOJ010000012.1 GCF_023700755.1 Allorhizobium sonneratiae
GCAGAATGCGGGCGCCTCGGAGGAAATGTCGGCAACCTCGGAAGAGCTGGCCGCTCAGGCTGAAGAGCTGCAGGCCTCCATCGCCTTCTTCAAGGTGGAGCGCCAGTCTGCCGCGGCGGCCATGGCGGGCCGCAGTTCCGCCAAGGCTCCGGCATCCCAGGCTGCAGGCCGAAAGGCTGCTTCACCACAAAGACCGGCCAAAGCCGGACAGAGCGTCGCAACACAGCAGGATCGGGCCAAAGGCTTTGCCCTCAACCTCACGATGGGCGGCCCGGATGACGAAGACAAAAGTTTCAAGGAGAGCGCGTGATATGACAACGGAATCGGGAGAAACCCAGTTCGTAACCTTCAGTCTGGGTGAGGAAGTCTTCGCGGTCCCTGTCACCGTGGTGCGCGAGATCCTCGATCATGAAGATACGTTCAAGATTCCCCATGGCCCGGAGTATCTTCTGGGCCTCAGGGATGTTCGTGGTCAGGGCGTTCCGGTGATTGACCTGCGGCTGAAGCTGGGCATGTCGCGCACCGTCAAGACGCCGCATACCCGCATCCTCGTCATGAATGTTCCGCTTGCAAACCGCAACCTGGCAATCGGTCTGGTCGCCGACAAGGTCTTCGAGGTGGTTCCTTTCATGCGCAAGGACATCGAAGCTGCACCGGATATCGGGATAAGCTGGAAATCAGACTATATTCATGGAGTTGTCCGCCGCGACTCCGGGTTTGTTGTGATCATTGATCTGACACGGCTGTTTTCAGACGATGAAAAGACATTTGCGATTGCACCTCAGCAAAGCATGGCCTCTTGAGACTGGAGAGTGATAGCGTGAATGCTTTAAAGGAAGTTCCGGTTTCGGAGAGCGGTCTGAGTTCTCGAAACTTCCGGAGACTCGCCGAGTTCATTTATAATTACAGCGGCATCAAAATGCCGGATGCCAAGAAGGTGATGCTGGAAGGGCGATTGCGTCGTCGTTTGCGGGTAACCGGTTTTGTCGATTTCGACAGCTATTGTGACTATCTGTTTGAGGGCGACGGATTGGAAGCCGAAGCTCTGCACCTGATCGACGTCGTCACCACCAACAAGACGGATTTTTTCCGCGAGCCGAGCCATTTCGATTTTCTGCAGGCCAATGCTTTGCCTGAGTTGATGAAACGCGGTCTGCGACGGCTTCGCGTGTGGAGTGCCGCCTGCTCGATCGGCGCGGAACCCTATACGCTGGCGATGGTGATCGACGACTTCTTGCGCGATCAGAAGGGACAGGATTACCGGATTCTGGCAACGGATCTGTCGACGGAAGTGCTGCAAAAAGCACAGAGAGGCATTTATCCGGCAGATGCTGTCGAACCGGTGCCTGCCTCCCTTGCGGCACGCTATGTGCTGGTTGCACGCGACCGCAACCGTGGCGAAGTGCGGATTGCCCCGCATCTGCGCTCTCATGTGGCCTTTGCCCGTCTCAATCTGATGGATGACAGCTATTCTGTCGGTGAGCCGATGGATGTGATTTTCTGTCGCAATGTTCTGATCTATTTCGACAAGAAAACCCAGTATGCCGTTCTCAGCCGGTTGTGCGACTGCCTGGACAAGGGCGGGTATCTCTTCATCGGCCATTCGGAATCGATTGCCGGCATGAATTTGCCACTCAAGCAGGTTGCCAACACGATCTTCATAAAAGGATGAAAATGCATGGGGAGGAAAATCCGTGTTCTGATCGTCGATGATTCCGCCTCTGTCCGGCAAATCATGACACAGGTTCTGCAATCCGATCCGGACATCGAGGTGATCGGCTCAGCCTCCGATCCCTTCATTGCGGCAAAACGCATTGCCGATGAAGTGCCGGATGTGATCACGCTGGATGTGGAAATGCCGAGGATGGACGGTATTACCTTTCTGCGCCGGTTGATGGCGCAAAAGCCGATACCGGTGGTCATGTGCTCTTCTTTGACGGAAGCAGGCAGCGAAACACTGATGCAGGCGCTGGAGGCTGGCGCTGTTGATGTCATTCTCAAACCCAAGATTGCCGCTGCGGATTTTCTCGCCGAGCAAGGCCCGCGGATCTGCGAAGTGGTCAAAAGCGCCTCTCATGCGCGATTGAGTGCCCGCTCTTCAACGCGGATGTCCGCCTCCGCCGCGTTAGGCGTAAACGTAAAAGAGCCTGCGAAGAAACTGACTGCCGATGCCATGTTACCGCCGCCAACCGGCAGGGCCATGGCCAAGACGACGGAAATGGTGGTCTGCGTCGGCGCCTCCACCGGTGGGACAGAGGCCCTGCGCGAATTGCTGGAAGCGCTGCCGGCCAATACACCTGGCATCGTTATCGTCCAGCACATGCCGGAAAAATTCACCGCAGCCTTTGCCAAACGCCTGAACGGCCTATGTGAAATGGAAATCAAGGAGGCGGAAGATGGCGATCCCGTCCTGCGCGGCCATGTGCTGATTGCCCCGGGCGACCGCCATATGCTCCTGGAACGGCAGGGAGCGCGCTATCATGTTGCGGTGAAAAGCGGTCCGCTGGTTTCCCGCCACCGGCCTTCGGTCGATGTGCTTTTCCGTTCGGCAGCCCGGGCTGCTGGCGCCAACGCCATGGGCGTCATCATGACCGGAATGGGTGACGATGGCGCACGCGGCATGCTGGAAATGCATCAGGCAGGCGCGTTCAACGTGGCACAGGATGAAGCAAGCTGCATCGTTTTCGGCATGCCGAAGGAAGCTATCGCCCATGGCGGTGTCAACCGGATCGTGCCGCTGCATCAGATCGCCGCCGAAATCATGACGGAAGACCATCGGCGCAAATAACATTCACAGCAATGGCAGAACCGGCTTGCTCCACAAAGACGAAGAGATGCATGTTATGCACCATGCATCCCCCTCATGCGACGAAACGCTCGTTTCACTCCTGATGGCGTTATCCTATGTCAGGTTACATTCATCAAGTTTTTGAAAGGACGTGATCAATGACGAGCGACTGGGTTGACTGGTTCCCTATAGTCTTCATTCCGTTCAAGATTATCGTGTTGGGCACCGCCGCGTTCTTCGCAATCAAGTGGCATCACAATCAAGACAAATTGAAGAAAGAAAACGAAGCCCACGAACGACTAGCAAACGCCGAACACACCCCTGACGCCTCAAATTCGTCGTTCAATAGCCAGTGATGCGGCGATTGGTCTGTGTCGCAAGGCGACACAGACGATCTCCTGAAAACGGAGAGTTTCAGGACATGGGCCAGGACATGGGCGCTGCACAATTTCGCAAGCGCTCCAAAAGCACAATTGGGGCACACAGCTTTCTCTTCAAAAAGCGATGCTTGAAGAAAAGCGCATATCAGTTGATTGCACTCAACCTCCACATCGTCCTTTGGCCGTGAGCAGCAGACCGCTATAATGACAGCAATGATTCGGCCCGATTAACGGGGCTATGAGAGCGATGCGGCTCGAACGTTCCGACCATTGGCTCAGGGGTGCCTCATGCCCATCATAACTTTCGCCAACACCAAAGGGGGAGCCGGCAAGACCACCGCCGTGCTGCTGCTTGCCACCGAATTGATGCGTCGAAGCTACCGGGTTGCCGTGATCGACACCGATCCGCAACGCTGGATTTCCCGCTGGTTCGAGGGCGCCAATCCCGGTCCCGATCTGCAGGTCGCGACCTATATCTCCGTGAGTTCGCTGCAGAAAACCATCGAAGCCTATCGCACCTGGGCCGACTATATCATTGTCGATCTTCCCGGAGCGCAGTCGCCGCTTCTGGCCACAGCACTTGGTCTTTCCGACCATGTGCTGATCCCGATCCAGGGCAGTTCGATGGATGCACAAGGCGGCGCACAGGTGATCGAGCTTTTGCAATATCTCGACCGCAAGGGCAATATCCGCATTCCCCATGCCGTCGTGCTGTCAAGGGTCAATTCGCTGGTCACGACCCGCGCGCTTCGCGCAGTGAAAACCTTGCTGGCCGAGCGGTCAGTGCGGGTGCTCGACACGCCGATTATCGAACGCGCCGCCTATCGCGACATGTTTGAATATCGCAGAACGATCTATCGCCTCGATCCGGAAAAAACCAGCAATCTGGACAAGGCCATCGCCAATGCCGAGCGCTATGGCGACGAGGTGGAAACATTGGTGCCGGTAATGCGCAAGCCGGTGGCGGACAATGCCGTCAGCCTTGCCGGTCTTTCCCGTCCCCTGTCTCCCACGCTTGCGGCGCGCGGTTAATCAAATCCTTCGGGAGCCTCATGCTTTTTCAAGACATGTGGCTCCCGAACTGATTTTCACCCGCTTATGCTTTGTCCTCAATGGCGGAAGTGGCGGATGCCGGTGAAGACCATGGCGACGTTATGCTCGTCGGCGGCGGCAATCACCTCGGCATCGCGCATCGAACCACCCGGCTGGATCACGGCTGTAGCGCCTGCGGCAATGGCGGCCAGAAGACCATCAGCGAAAGGATAAAAGGCTTCCGAGGCCACTGCGGAGCCGCGGGTCAGAGGTTCGGCAAGACCCATGGCCTTTGCCGCATCCTCAGCCTTCATAGCGGCGATCCGGGCAGAATCGACCCGGCTCATCTGGCCGGCGCCAATACCGACAGCCTGACCGTCCTTGGCATAGATCACAGCATTGGATTTGACATGCTTGGCAATCTTGAAGGCAAGCTTCATGTCGTCCAGTTCGGCCGGGGTCGGGGCGCGTTTGGTCACGACCTTAAGATCGAGATCCTCAACCACCAGATTGTCGCGGCTCTGCACCAGAAGGCCGCCTGAAACGGTCTTGGCCGTCAGGCCCGGCGCACGCGGATCGGCAAGACCGCCGGTGACCAGCAGGCGCAGATTGGGCTTGGCGGCGATGATGGCCTTGGCCTCATCGCTGACATCCGGCGCGATGATCACTTCGGTAAACAGCTTGACGATCTCGGTTGCCGTTTCGGCATCCAGCGTCTGGTTCAGCGCAATGATGCCGCCAAAGGCAGACACGCTATCGCAGGCAAGCGCCCGGCGATAGGCATCGACCAGCGTCTTGCCAACCGCCACGCCGCAGGGATTGGCGTGTTTGATGATGGCGCAGGCAGGGCCATTTTCCGGCAGGAATTCCGAAACCAGCTCGAAGGCGGCATCCGTATCGTTGATATTGTTGTAGGAAAGCTGCTTACCCTGCAAAAGCGTAGCAGTGGCGACACCGGGGCGCTGATCGCCGGTGACGTAGAAACCGGCTTTCTGATGCGGGTTTTCACCGTAACGCATTTCTTCCTTCAGCGTACCGCCCAGCACCCGGTTGCGCGGCATGTCGATAGACAGCGCCTCGGCAAACCAGTTGGAAATGGCCGTATCATAGGCAGCGGTGCGGGCATAGGCACGGGCCGCGAAACGCTGGCGCAGCGCGTAATCCGTCTGGCCGTCATTGGCTTTCAGCGCGTCGAGCAACTCGGCATAATCGGCCGGATCGGTTACGGTGGTGACATAGGCATGGTTCTTGGCGCTGGCGCGGATCATCGCCGGGCCGCCGATATCGATATTTTCCACCGTGGTCGGGTAATCACCCCCCGCAGCGCGCACGCTCTCAAAGGGGTAGAGATTGATCACGGCGAGATCGATACCCGTAATGCCGTGAGCTGCCATAGCCGCCTGATGCTCTTCATCGTCGCGGATGGCCAGAAGGCCGCCATGCACGATCGGATGCAGGGTTTTCACCCGTCCATCCATGATTTCCGGAAAACCGGTCACATCGGACACGTCTGTGACCGGCAGGCCCGCCGCCTTGATCGCCTTGAAGGTGCCGCCGGTGGACAGCAATCTGACGCCCATGGTGTCAAGGTCGCGGGCGAGATCGACAATGCCGGTCTTGTCGAAAACGGACAACAGGGCGGTGCGGATCTTGACGCGCTCCGGAACGGGAATTTTCTTCGACTGGACAGCCATGACGATCACTCCTTGGGCAGGAAACAGGGGGGCCAAATATAGCGCCCGCCTAGCATAGCAGACCCGCCAAGGAAACCGGCTTTATGGTCACAGCCGCGAAAAGAACCACCAGGTTTCGGCGGCAAGCACCGGCACTTCGATCTGCTGTGCCCGCTCCATGCCGGAAAGCCCGGCGAAAAACACATCCTCGGCTATCGCCGGAAAGCCCGTTGGCACGGAAAACAGCCAGGTCAGGCTGCCATTGGCCTGAAGCAGGATGGAATGATCGTCCTGCTGCACCAGCCTGACCGACGGATGGATGTGAAAGCGGATCAGGCTGCCGTCAGGCGGCGCGCCAGCCATGAGCTTGCGATCTGCGCCTAAAAGGCGGTCGCAGCCGACCAGTTTGGTCCCCGCTGCATTCAGCCTGAGATCGCGCTCATGCAGCAGGCCGAAAGGGGCCAGATAGCCGTCATGGCGGGCGGTCAGATGGTCACTGCCATCCTCTGCCATCGCACGATTGACCTCTACGGTCTTGACGCCATCGATAACGATGGGACCGAGGCGCGGTGAACTGGACAGCCGGTTCGATGAGCGGTCGGCAATGATCAGGGTGGAATGGGCGGCGGTGGCGCGCGCCATCTGACGGAACCGCTCATCGGCAAAACGCGGTGCTCCGGCATTGATCACCAGCCGATGGCGGCCGCTGGAAAACTCGAAGGACAGCGCCCCGGCATGGGCGCCAAGACTGGCAAACCCCGACGGCGGCGCGCCGGTATCGATCAGGAGCACACTGTCTTGCGCTTCCAGCCGCTGATAACCGCTATAGGGCAGCGCCTTGAACGGCTGGCCACCGCTTTCGTCATAACGCAGCAGCGCCATAAGGTCATTGGCGAGAATGGCGCTCGCCCCGTTGAACAGCGCCGGACTGCCATCGCCATGACGGAAGAAGCGCAGCGCCGGAAACATCCGGTCGATGGTCGGGATCAGCCGGACCGGCAGCGTCTGGCCAAGATTGATATAGGTCTGACGCAGAGGCAGGAGATCGAACAACAGGTCGAGGACCACCTGCGGATTGCGGGAGATATGGCCGCCATCGGGCAGCATCTGGCGGGTGAGTTCCTCATCCAGCCGGTCGGCAGCGCGGCGGATCAGCCGTTTCGGCGTGGTCACGGCAATCGAGGCCATGGCAAGCGCAATGGTCAACTTCAGCCTTGTCAGACCTTCCGGCTGGGCCGCCGCCAACAGCCTTGCATAAGCGATTTGCTGCATCAGACTTTTGACGAAACGGCGGTAAAATCCGGCGTCGCAATCCTGAAGCAGAACCGGCGAATGGGAGAGCCAGGCAATCAGCCGCTGGCTGAGCACATCCGCCTCCCAGGCAATGCCACGCCTCTTGCCGCTCAGCCCGATCCAGCTGTCGGTCAAACGGCGGGCATGGGCGCGGGTGGCGGGATTTTTCTCCGCTCGCAAATGCCGCAGCCAGGAAAAGGAATGCAGCCGTTCGGCAAAAGCGCGTGAGGGCGGCTCCAGTGAGAAAGGAGAAAGACCTTCACACTCCATCAGCCGCCCGGCCAGTGGAAACCGGCCTTGCAGAATTTCCGACGCCATGAACGGATCGATGGCGCGCAGATCGGTTGGCGCAACCAGAAGCCTGGCCTTGCCCGCGCCGATCCGACGCCCGCCTGCCGTCAACAAAATCCGAATGCGAAAGCGCATCTTCCACCCGATCAGGCGAAGCGTCAGTATCGGCAGGGTCGGAACATCAGGTTGCGGCATCCAGTATTCGTCTTTCACGCAAGACTTGACGAGCAAAATCGATTTAAGGAGACATCATCCAGCAGATTCAAACGTTACAGCACCCGCGCCCTCATCCTGGTGGAAGTGACGCGCGCTCAATGACTGCAATTTTAGTAAAAAACCTGTTAAATTCGTCTTACCACCGGTCAAATGCGGCGCAGATGGCAGGCATAAAAACCATCGAGACCGCTGGCAAAGCCGTTGTCCAGCCGCAGCATGGCAGGCGAAGTGCGAAAATCACCGAGCGGCGTGACCGCCTCTTCCAGTCCCGGCCAGTCAGATGGCAAAAGCGGTACACGTTGAAGATCGTCGCGCTCGTTCAAAAGCCGACTCATCATCTCTTCGCCCTCCACCGGATCGAGCGAGCAATTGGAAAAGACGATGCTGCCGCCCGGTTTCACCAGGGTGACCGCGTGGCGCAGCAGTTTTTCCTGAACGCCCGCCAGCTTGGCGATATCCTCCGGTCCCTTGGTGTACAGAACATCCGGATGACGCCGGATGGTACCGGTCGAGGAACATGGCGCATCGAGCAGCACCAGATCGAACAGCGTCTGCGGCGCAAACGCAAGAAGATCAGATTGCACCAGCGTCGCCTCCAGCCCGAGACGCGCCAGATTACCCTCCAGCCGTTTCAACCGGTTGGCTGATTGCTCGACCGCCGTCACGACAGCGCCGCCAGCAATCAGTTGCGCCGTCTTGCCGCCGGGGGCAGCACAGAGATCGACGGCGGTTTTGCCCTTCAGCATACCGAACATCTTGACGGGCAGGCTGGCGGCGGCATCCTGCACCCACCAGACCCCCTCCTCGAACCCCTCCAGCGCAGAGACCGCGCCGGAAAAAGCGCCGAGACGGATGCTTCCCGTCGGCAGCAGAAAGCCCTGCAACCTCTCCGCCCAAAGCGCGGCATCGGCCTTGGCGGTCAGATCGATGGCCGCAGGCTGCAACTGCGCCTCGGCAATGGCGTTTGCCGCCGGCTCGCCATAGACAGAAGACAGCCTCCGGTAAAACCAGTCGGGCAGGCAGACAATGCCGGATGTCTCTTCCAGCACTGCGGATTTTTCCCTGACCAGCCGGCGCAGAACCGCATTGACCAGTTTGGCAAACCGGCGGTTGCGCGGATCGCGATGGGCCTGCTCCACGGCCAGATCCACCGCCGAATGGTCGGGGCTGTCGAGATAGACGATCTGGGTGGCGGCAATGATCAGGCTGTGATGCAGGGCGCGCGCGCCCTCCGGCAAAGGCGTGTCCAGCCGGGCGGCAATCATCGCTTCCAGCCGTGGCAGAAAGCGCAAAGCCGTGGTCACGATCGCCCGGACCAGCGCCCGGTCAGCGTCGTTGAGAGCGAGATAGGCCGGATTGCCATGCTGGCTGTCGGTCATGCCGTCCAACGATGTTTTCTTGTCGATCACCGCCGAGAGCAACCGGCTTGCGGCAATGCGCGCCGCAAGGCCGGGCTTGTCCTCATGCTGGTTTTCCAGAGAGGCGGGTGTGATCCTGCGCCCATTCTTTTGGGGTTTCTTCTGGGCGGGGCGCTGATCGTTCAAGTCCATGGTCCCTTCGGGGCGTCATCCGGTTGGCGTCGCCCCCCGGTGGAAGGGACGGAGCGCGGTCTTTGCCTCCCCTTAACACCCCAGGGACCATCCGTCGATCCATGATCCACCGCAGAGCCATGGCTTGCGCCCCAGGGGCTGGCAGCGCTTGCCGTCCAACCGGATGACTGCGGACGAGCCGGATGACCAACGCCCATCTCCCGCGCCTGCGTCTCAAGCGCAGCAATGCGGTTTGCCGTATCGGGATGGGTGGAAAACAGGTTGTCCATTCGCTGACCCGACAGCGGATTGATGATGAACATATGGGCGGTGGCCGGATGCTGCTCGGCCTGCATATTCGGCTGATGGGCGCCAGCAATTTTGGCAAGGGCGGAAGACAGCCAGAGCGGATTGCCGCAGATTTCCGCCCCGCGCCGGTCGGCGGCATATTCGCGGGTGCGGCTGATGGCCATCTGCACCAGCATGGCGGCAAGCGGGGCAACGATCATTGCCACCAGAACGCCGATCAGACCGGTGCTGTTGCCGTTTTCATCGCGCCTGCCGCCAAAGAAGAAGGCAAAATTGCCCAGCATGGAAATCGCCCCGGCCAGCGTCGCCGTGATCGTCATGGTCAACGTGTCGCGATGCTCGACATGGGCCAGTTCATGCGCCATGACGCCCGCGACCTCCTCTGCCGTCAACCGCTGTAACAGCCCGGTCGAGGCAGCCACGGCGGCGTTTTCGGGATTGCGCCCAGTGGCGAAAGCATTGGGCTGCGGATTGTCGAACACATAGACCTTCGGCATGGGCAGACCGGCATTGCGGGCAAGATCGCGGACAATCCGGTAAAATTCCGGCGCGCTGCGCTCATCCACCTCCCGCGCGTGATAGGCGGAAAGCACCATGCGGTCGGAATTCCAGTAGGAAAACAGGTTCATGCCTGCCGCAATCATCAGGGCGATCATCATGCCGCCCTTGCCGCCGATGAGAAAACCGACACCCATGAAAAGGGCGGTCATGAAAGCCAGCAGCATGGCCGTACGGATCATGTTCATGGTTCAAATTCCTCGACTGACTGTCTACGGCGCCGTGGGCCCAATGTGGCTCACAAAACTCGCTGTAACACGTTTAATCTGCTGCATCATTTTCACCTTCAATCCTACCCGATTTCAGGAATGATGCAGGAGTAGGCTGCTCGCTGCCCAAGGAAGGGCTTTTCCAACAACGGCCTTCGCCTTAGATGTAAATATTGATCACCGCGTTTCAATCGTCAGGGAGCGGAAGAACGACAATGACCGACACTGAAAACACATCTGCCGCTGAGGTTTCAGCAGCAAGGGAGCATATCGCGCGCCCGCTCACGCCCGCAGCCAGACGCGCACTGGACGAAGCAGAGGCCCGCCGCAAGGCCCAAACAGAGTCCGAACCCGCCCGTGAAATCGGCGGGCGCGGCGGCGCTGATCCGGCCCGCTTCGGCGACTGGGAAATCAATGGCCGCGCCATCGATTTCTGATCGTCTCAACAAAGCGTGACATCTGTGAACCGGAACCGGAAAGCTTTGAAAAACCACAATTGCATGATGCAACGATCATCGGTCCGATGCGTTAATTCGGGCCTGCCGTTTGTCGGAAAGAGGATGCCCTGCGGGTTTTCCTGAAAAGACACATGGCAAAAACCCATTGGAAGCGGCCGTTTCAGATCGGATCGGCCCTTAACAATTGATCGTCAGGAGATGACATGAGAAAATTTCTGTGCGCGACCGTGCTGGCGGTCTCTACGCTCGCCCTCGGTGCCGCTGCAGCCCAGGCCGAAACCGTGGTGATCAAGAAAAAGGAACATCATCACGAACGCCATTGCTTCAATAAGAAAGTCGTGCGTTGGCATCATGGTAAGAAGATCGTGCATATGGAGCGCGTCTGCCGTTAACGGAACGCCTGCGCCCGGCCACTGGCCGGGCCCTCCCTTGCCGAAGACATCCGCTCGCGTTCGATCAGAAAACTGTCATTTTGGCTTTCCGTCTTTCGTCCAAGAGAGGAATAGGCTAATTTGGCGATCGAACGGAACAAATTGGCCGCAAGAATTTCATGCAGACTGATCAGCGGGGCGGATGTCTGGGCGCGGCAAAGCGCCTGTTTGGGGTGGCTGTCGCCCTTTGCCTCTGGTCTGGCAACGGTCATGACCTTGCCTTGGCTGAGCAGCCGACGGCATCCCCCGCAGAAACAGACAGCAAAACCTCAACTGCAACATCAGAGCCAACATCCCCCGATACATCCTCCAGCAACGGCACGGCCAACCTGCAGGCGAAGCGGGATGAAATTTCCGCGCAACTGGCCGATATTGCCCAGTCCCTGCAAGTGTCCGCCCAAAAAACCGACGCGCTGCGCCAGAGCATCGACACACTCGACAAGAGCAGCGCCAACCTGCGGCAGGCATTGATCGACAGTGCCGCTCGTCGTCAAGATCTTGAACAGAAGATTTCCGACAGCGAGCAGACACTCGCCGATTATGCTGTCAAGGAAGATACAATCCGCCAGTCTTTCCGCCAGAAACGCGGCGTTCTGGCCGAGGTTCTCGGCGCACTCGAACGCATGGGGCGCAATCCCCCGCCTGCCCTGCTGGTCAAGCCGGACGATGCTTTGTCTGCTGTGCGCACGGCCATTCTGCTCGGTTCGGTGGTCCCCGGCATCCGCAAACAGACCGACAAACTGGCAAGCGATCTGGCAAGTCTTGCGAAACTGCGCGCGGCCAGTGAGGCTGAACACGAAAAAGCCGTGGCCGCGCTGAAAAGCCGCCAGGAAGAAGAAAGCCGCATGAACATGCTGCTTGCCGAAAATGCCCGTCAAAGCGCGGCAAACAATGCTGCCCTGCAAAGCGAATTGCAACGCGCGCAGGAGCTTGCACAGAAATCGTCATCCATGCAGGGCTTGATCGCCTCTCTCGAAAGCAATATCGGCTCGGTGCGACAGAGCATGGCGGATGCCCGCCAGGCAGAGGCGCAACGACAAGGCATGACGGAGGAGGAACGGCGTCAGGCAGCAACGCTTCCGCCCGATAAAAACCGTATTGCCCCTGCATTTGCCTTTGACGATTTGAAGGCAAAACTTGCTTATCCGGCGGCGGGTGCGGTTTTACGGCGCTTTGGCGATC
Organism: Allorhizobium sonneratiae; assembly: GCF_023700755.1. Lineage (GTDB taxonomy): Bacteria > Pseudomonadota > Alphaproteobacteria > Rhizobiales > Rhizobiaceae > Allorhizobium > Allorhizobium sonneratiae. The sequence continues at coordinate 12,350 of NZ_JAMKOJ010000012.1, forward strand.
CCGATGGAACCGGACATGACGCCAAGGGCATGATCCTGGCAACCGCGCCATCTGCGGTCGTCACCGCGCCTTCGGATGCAACGGTGGTGTATGCAGGACAGTTTCGCAGTTACGGGCAGATGATCATACTCAATCCAGGCAAGGGCTATCACATTGTTTTGTCCGGTATGGAGCGCGTAAATGTGCATGCCGGTCAATTCGTGCTGGCTGGCGAGCCGATCGGTGCTATGGGTATGAGAAGAGTCGCAAGTGCAGCAGCATTCGCGCTGGAAACAGATCGCCCAACCCTTTACATAGAATTCAGAAAAGACGGCAACGCGGTTGATTCCCGACCATGGTGGGCAAAGGACGCCGGAAAGGTACGCAATGATACGTAAGGCTTCAATCATGCTGGTTGGCGCGCTGATGGGCGCGACGGCCATGAGCGTCGTTTATTCGGCCGGAGTTCCGGCCGAAGCGGCGGGCAATTCGACATATAAGGAACTGGCTCTGTTCGGCGATGTATTCGAACGGATCCGTGCCCAGTATGTGACGAAGCCGGACGAAAAGAAGCTGATCGAAGCCGCCATCAATGGCATGTTGAGCTCTCTCGACCCGCATTCGAGCTACATGAACGCCGAAGAAGCGGCGGACATGCAGACCCAGACCAAAGGTGAATTCGGCGGGATCGGCATTGAAGTGACCATGGAAGACGGTCTCGTCAAGGTTGTCAGCCCCATTGACGATACACCCGGCGCAAAGGCCGGCATTCTCGCCGGTGACCTGATTTCGGAAATCAATGGCCAGCCGGTGCGCGGCATGCAGCTTCAGGACGCTGTTGAAAAGATGCGCGGCAAGGTCGGCACGCCGATCAAGCTGACAATTCTGCGCAAGGGTGCGGACAAGCCGCTGCAATTTTCCGTGATGCGCGAAATCATCCCGATCAGGGCGGTCAAGTCGCGCGTTGAAGATGGCGACATCGGCTATCTGCGCATTATTTCCTTCACCGACAAAACCTTTGACGATCTTCAGGCCGCCATCGCCAAGATCAAGAAGCAGGTGCCGGAAGACAAGCTCAAGGGCTATGTTCTTGACCTGCGCCTCAACCCGGGCGGTCTGCTGGACCAGGCGATCTACGTCTCCGATGCCTTCCTGCAGAAGGGCGAAATCGTCTCCACCCGTTCACGCAACCCCGAAGATACACGCCGCTTCAACGCCACTCCGGGCGATCTCACCGATGGCAAGCCGCTGATCGTGCTGATCAACGGCGGCACCGCGTCTGCTGCGGAAATCGTGTCCGGCGCACTGCAGGATCTGAAGCGTGCAACGATCGTCGGTACGCGCAGCTTCGGCAAGGGTTCGGTCCAGACCATCATCCCCATGGGCGACAATGGTGCGCTGCGACTGACGACCGCGCTTTATTACACGCCGTCTGGTCGCTCCATCCAGGGCACCGGCATTACGCCTGACATCACGGTGGAAGAGCCGCTGCCGAAGGATCTGCAGGGCAAGCTGCGTCCGGAAGGCGAATCCTCGCTGCCGGGCCATATTCAGGGCCAGTTCGAGACCAAGGCCGGCTCCGGCTCCATCGCCTATGTCCCGCCGGATCCGAAGGACGACGTGCAACTGCATTACGCGCTTGACCTGCTGAACGGCACGAAGAAAGACAAGGCTTTCCCGCCAGACCCGAACAAGGTCGAGCTGGAAAAAGCCAACAGCAAATAAGACAAGGTCTTTCCGGTGGAGTCATGCATCCACCGGAAATCCCATGAATTGTCTCAGGGATCCATGGATGAAAACCGGCCTTCTCTGGCCGGTCTTCTTTTGAAGGGATGATAAAAGCGTGTCGGATAAGGGTCAGGATTGGGACTCGGATCTCCATAAGCCCTTGGGCCAGAAACCCCGCAAGCGTCGCAGGGCCCCTCCATTGAAAATCCTGAAGATGTTGGCAGGCGGCTGTATTGTGGCGGCAGTTGTCGGATTTTCGCTTCACACGGCGCTCACACCTTTGCCGCTTGCATCATCATCCCCTCCTCTGCCGGCAAAAACCGTGGCCGTGGCTGATTCAACGAAAACGCCCGATATCCGCCAGCAAAAGCAGCTGGACGAACCCCGGACGCTGGAGACGCGTTCTCCAACCTCAGGGGCCATGGTTCAACGCACCCTCCTGCCCGATGGCTCGGTTGTCACCAAATATGCTCCGTCCGAGCGGGATGGCACCGGGCCGGAACTGGTGCAGGCGCCGCATATCGGCCAGGATCTGTTGATGGCAGGCACGCCCAATCCCGATCTGTTGCAGGACAGCCCTGTCGGGCGCCTTCCCGTGATCGGGCCGGACGGTCTGCGGCCTGTGGAGCAATATGCACGGCCCTGGTCCGGGGCGCATGGCACCCGCATCGCCATTGTTGTGGGCGGATTGGGTCTCAGTCAGACCGGCACGCAAAGGGCCATACAGCTGTTGCCGCCAGAGGTGACGCTTGCGTTTGCCTCAACCGGAAACAGCCTTGGACGCTGGATGCAGGATGCGCGTCGTGCTGGCCATGAAATCCTGTTGCAGGTGCCGTTCGAACCCTATGGTTATCCGGCGAACGATCCTGGTCGCGGCACGCTGCGGGTCAATGCCACGGCCCCGCAAAACCTCGAAGACCTGCATCGCGCCATGGCAAGCCTGACAAATTATACCGGCATCATGAACTATATGGGCGCACGGTTCCTCTCCGATGCCGCCGCACTCGATCCGGTCATGCGCGATATTTCCAGTCGCGGTCTACTGTTCCTGGATGACGGTTCCGCTCAGCAATCGCTGACATCGGGTTTTGCCAAGGCGTTGAACATGCCCTATGCCGTCGCCGACCTGCAGATCGACGATCAACTGCAATCCAATGCCATCCTCAACCGGCTGGACGAGCTTGAACGCATTGCACGACGCAATGGCAGCGCCATTGGCGTTGCCTCTGCCTTCGATGAAAGCGTTGCCGGCATTGCCAAATGGGTGCACGAGGCCGAAGGCCGTGGTATCGAGATCGTCGGGGTTTCGGCCCTGGCGCTCGATGCCCAGAAATGAGCCCCTTCAACGGGCTTTAAACAAGAGGATTGCAGTATATGAGCACGGTCAAGGCTGAAGACCTTCCCTACCGACCCTGTGTCGGCGTCATGGTGCTGAACCCTGCCGGTCTGGTCTGGACCGGGCGGCGGATTGCCATCGGCAATTCGGAATATGACGGCTCCCCCAATCTCTGGCAGATGCCGCAGGGCGGTATCGATCCGGGCGAAGAGCCGTTGCAGGCTGCCTACCGCGAACTTTTTGAAGAAACCGGTATGGAAAGCGTCTCGCTTCTGGCCGAAGCCCCGCAATGGATCAATTACGACCTTCCGTCACATCTGATCGGCATTGGGCTCAGAGGCAAATATCGCGGCCAGACCCAGCGCTGGTTTGCCTTCCGCTTCGAGGGCCATGAAAACGAGATCCGTATCGATCCGCCCCCCGGCAATGAAAAGGCGGAATTCGACGCATGGGACTGGAAGCCGATGGCAAGCCTGCCAGATCTGATCGTGCCTTTCAAGCGACGCGTTTACGAAGACGTCGTAAAAGCCTTTCACCATCTTGCCGGATGATCTGAACGGAGACCGGTGAAAGCACAGAGGAATCGATCGCTCAGGCCGTCGGCGTTTTACTGTAGACCAACTCCGGTGCAAGACTTTCGTCGTCAACATGCACCTCCTGCTGCAGGCTCAGGGCATAGGGAATGCCCTTGGCCAGACCAAGACGCGGTGGCGGCTCGACAAAAGCATCCGGCATATTGACCTTTTCCTCGACAATACGGGCCACCATGGCAGAAATGGCTGCCTTGCGGCCCTCCGGATTGAAAAAATCGCCCTTGACCTGAATGGTTGCCGCCATGGCCTTGACCAGATCGGCCATCAGTGTGGCATCCACCGGCTCGGGATGGGTCCAGAAGCTGTCGAGACCACCCTGATGGGTCAAACCCGGCACATCGAAGACTGCACAGCCAAGGATGATCGTCGGCTTCATCGCCCGCAGACTGTGCAGGCCAACGGTGGAATTGACCACAATCACACCCGATGTCTCAGCCAGTATATCATGCAGATCGCCTTCATCGATAAAGACAACCCGGTTTTCAACACCGAATTCGCGGGCAATCATCCGCAAGGCTGACTGCCATCGCTCCAGCCCGTTATCGAGCGGATGCTGCTTGAACAACAACCTGCTGTTTGGAGGCGCGTTCCTGACGAAGGATTGCACCACCTGACGCATCATATCGCGCAGATGGCGATAGGAGGAATTGGCGCGGATCTGGTAATCGCTCTGCAATTGCAGGGCAACGAGATAAAAAGGATCATGCCCCTTTTCCAGGAAGCCCGCCGGCAGTCGTGCCGGTCGCGAGACGAATTTCAACAGCCACGGCAGATAATCGACAAGGGCCGAATAATATTTGTCAGCACTGTAGAACGGATAGAAGGGACGCCCGAAAAAATTGAGCAGATTGTAGATCACCTCATTGAAAGCTTCCGCCAGAAAAGTATGCGGATACTTGACCGCAACGTCCGGCTCGCCAACTTTGGCGGCGATGGCACGGATCAGCTTGGGATCGTTGGGAAAATGCGAAAAACGGCCCATGCCGCCACGCTCGAAGGTCAGCCAGTCCGGTCGAAGATAGCCCCATTCTACCGCATGACACCGCACACCCAGTTCGGAGCAAAGCTTGCTGGCGGCGGCATGATAGGGGAGCCGGTCGGCATAATAGACGATATCGGTAATGGCGCGCTCTTCAATCAGGCGGCGCAGATAATTCGGCCAGTTTTTCAACGAGCCACGGTAATGTTTAGCCCCCCGCTTGCGCCAGAACACCCAGTCACCCACAGTAAAATTGACGTGACAGGTTTTAATGCCGGCATCCTCAAAGGCGCCAGCAAATTCACACCAGAAGATCGAAGGCGGGCCTTGAAGAAACAGGATGGATTTTTCCGCATCGTTGAACGCCATGCCGGATACGCCCTTTTCATCTTCTCTTGAGATTGCCATCATGGGGTTCTATGCAGCGAAAATAAGGCTTTGGCGGCATTTTAATGAGGCGGAACATCTTAAGAGATGTCTACATAACAAGAGCAATCGACGAGTGAAGCATGAAAGTCAAGTGACAAGGTCCAGGCATTTCCTCTTTCTGCAGGGGCCAGCTTCGCCGTTCCTGAGGCGGCTTGCCCAGCATCTTGAAGCACACGGCTGCCGTGTCACAAAGGTCAATTTTTGTCTCGGAGATGTGATCTTCTGGAGAGGAAAGGGCTGTTTCTATCGCGGGTGCAATTCGGACTGGCCAGACTGGCTGGCAAGCCTCATCCGCCGCCGAGGCGTCACCGATCTGCTGATGCTTGGTGATGGCCGCGACAAACATGCCGCTGCCATCGATATCGGTCGTGCGCTCGGTCTGGGCGTCCATATTTTCGAGCACGGCTATCTGCGCCCGGACTGGCTGACGGTCGAGCCCTTCGGCATGTCCAGCCAGTCCTGTTTCCCGGCAAACCCCGCAGCAATCCGGGCGCTGGCCGAAAAGGCACCGCCATTGCCGAGCCACGCCGCCTTTCCCTCCAGTTTCCTCGTCTATGCGCTCAGCGATCTTGTCTATCACATTCCCAATGTCCTGCTGGGCTTTCTGCTGCATCCGCATTACCAGACCCATGGCGCGGTCCACCCTGCGGTGGAATATGGCGGCTGGATCTGGAAAGGGATGAGACGGCATGCACGACGGCGTGACGCAGAACGGATTGCCTCCACCATTGTGGAAGAAGCCAAGACCAATGACATCTTCCTGTTTCCCTTGCAGCTTCCGGGAGATTATCAAATTCGCCGCCATGCACCGGGCGGTGATCTGTTCCGCATTCTCGAAGCGGTGCTTGTCTCCTTTGCCCGCCACGCCGATCCGCACGCCCGGCTGCTGTTCAAGGTTCACCCCATCGATAACGGTCTGCAAAACTGGAACGGTCGAATTGGAACCATGGCTCGGCGGCTGAATGTGGCGGACCGTGTCGATGTGATCGATGGCGGCGATCTTGGCCACCTGATCCAGCTCAGCCGCGGACTTGTCACAGTCAATTCCACCGTCGGCCTGACCGCATTGCAGGCCGGATGTCCGGTCATTGCGCTGGCCCCTGCCATATACGATGTTCCGGGCCTGACCCATCAAGGCTCGCTTGCCACCTTCTGGTGCAACAGGACGCCACCCGATCCAGAGCTTCTCGATGGTCTTGTTCGCGCCATGGCCGCAACGATTCAGGTACGGGGCGGCTTTCTCGGCAAAGAGGCCATTGCCGAAGGGGCAAAGGCCATGGCCGAAAGGCTGCTCAACACCATGCAGGATGTTGCGGATCGACCTTCCCCCGAACGGGCGCATTTCCGCTATGCACAGGAACTGGCAGACCTCCTCGATCGACGTTGAGATGATTTGATTTTCCCGGAGTTGATGGGGGGATCTTGAATTTCGCCCCGTGTTTCTCCACCTCAGCCGTCATCGCAGGCAATCTGCCTGCAGGTCAGCAAAGTTTGATTGACAATCGATATTTGAGGAGATGAACGACATGACGACGGAAACGACAGAAAAGCCACAGGATGCGCATCAGGAAGCGCATGTTTTCGAGGCCGATGTCGCCCGCCTTCTGCATATGATGGTTCATTCGGTCTATTCCGACAAGGATGTTTTCCTGCGCGAACTGGTGTCCAACGCCGCCGATGCCTGTGAAAAGCTTCGCTACGAAGCTATTGCCGAACCTGCCTTGCTGGGCGATGCGCCGCAATCGCGCATCCTTCTCACCCTGAACGAAGAAGCGCAGCAACTGATCGTCGAAGACAATGGCATCGGCATGAGCAAGGCCGAACTGATCGAGGCGCTCGGCACCATCGCCCGCTCCGGCACCCGCGCCTTCATGGAGCGGATCGAGGCGGCCAAGGCGGGAGAGGGCGCGCAGCTGATCGGTCAGTTCGGCGTCGGCTTCTATTCCTCCTTCATGGTCGCCGAACGGGTCGATGTCGTGTCGCGCAGGGCTGGTTCCCATGAAGCCTGGCTCTGGAGTTCGGATGGCAAGGGCAGCTATTCGGTCCGCCCCGTCGATCTGGCTGAGGCTCCGGCGCGCGGCACACGCATCACGCTTCATCTCATGCAGGAGGCAAAAAACTACACCAGCCGTTTCGAGGTGGAGCGCATTGTCAAGCAGCAATCCGGCCATGTGCCGGTCCCGATCCGCCTCCTGTCCAAACCGGGTGAAGAACCAGTCGAAATCACGGACGGCTCGGCGCTCTGGACGAAGGCCAAATCCGATGTTTCCAAGGAAGATTATGCCGATTTTTATCGCAGCGTTTCCGGTCAGTATGACGAGCCGGCGCTGACTGTCCATTTCAAGGCAGAGGGGCGGCATGAATATACCGCGCTTGGTTTCGTGCCGAGCCTGCCGCCTTTCGATCTCTTCGATCCCGATCGCAAAGGTCGGATGAAGCTTTACGTCAAGCGCGTCTTCATCACGGATGATGCCGAGCTTTTGCCGCGCTATCTGCGGTTTGTTCGCGGTCTGGTCGATACGGCCGATCTGCCGCTCAACGTTTCACGTGAAATGATTCAGGAAAGCCCGATCCTTGCGGCCATCCGCAAGGGCGTGACCAATCGCATCCTGACAAGCCTTGAAAAACAGGCCGAGAACGATGCCGAGGCCTACAGGCGGTTCTGGGACACCTTCGGCGCGGTGCTGAAGGAAGGTCTCTATGATGATTATGAGCGCCGCGGCCAGCTTCTGGGACTCTCCCGCTTCCGCACCACGGCCTCGGATGAGGCATCACGGTCACTGGCCGACTACATCAAGGATGCCAAGCCGGAACAGACTGCTATCTATTATCTGACGGGCAGCAGTCTCGAACAGTTGAAAGCCTCACCGCAGCTCGAAGGTTTTCGCGCGCGCGGCATTGAGGTGTTGCTGCTGTCGGACCCGATCGACAGTTTCTGGGTGACCAGCGCACCGGATTTCGAGGGCAAGAGCTTCAAATCCGTCAGCCAGGGCGCTACCGATCTGGCGCAGTTTCCCAAGACCGAGACAACGGCCCAGGAAGAGGATGAGCAGGTTTCTGCCGATACCAAAGCCGATATTGCCGCCTTCATAGCCTATGCCAAGGAAAAACTAAAAGAGGAGGTGGACGACGTGCGCTCCTCCGACCGGCTGACGGAAAGCGCCGCCTGCCTTGTGGCTGGCGAAAGCGGTTATGACCGACAGCTTGAAAAGCTTCTGGCAGGGGCCGGACAGTTGAAGGCAACGTCCAAACCGGTTCTGGAAATCAATGCCGAACATCCCTTGATCAAGGCTGTGGCGGGGGCAAAATCCAATCCTGCCCTGCAGGATGATGTCGTTCACCTGATCTACGATCAGGCCCGTATTCTCGATGGCGACAAACCAACAGAACCGCGCGCCTTTGCCGAGCGGCTGGGACGGCTGTTTGAAAAAGCACTCAAAGCATAAAGCAAAAGCCCGGCGGGTCGATACCGCCGGGCTTTTTCATTGATGTTTTATTCGGCAGCGTCGGCGGAATCAGCGTTGAGCTGGCCGTATTTCTCTTCGCCCAGCTTGGAGAGCAGTTCGATCTGGGTTTCGAGGAAGTCGATATGACCCTCCTCATCCATCAAAAGCTCTTCAAACAGCTTCATCGAGACATAGTCGCCAGCCTGAGAACAGATATCACGGCTTTCCTTATAGGCGGTGCGTGCGTCATATTCACCGGCAAGATCGGCTTCCAGCACTTCCTTCACCGTCTGACCGATGCGCAGCGGCGCCAGCGTCTGCAGGTTCGGATGACCTTCCAGGAAAATGATGCGGGCAACGAGCTTGTCCGCATGCTGCATTTCCTCGATAGACTCGGCCCGTTCCTTCTTGGCAAGCTTGGTATAGCCCCAGTCTTCCAGCAGACGGTAATGCAGCCAGTACTGGTTGACAGCGCCCAGCTCCAGAAACAGCGCCTGATTGAGACGCTCGATAACCTTGGCATCGCCCTTCATGATCGGTCCTTTCTTATCATTGAAATACGAGATGGTTGGACACATCATCCAGCCACCAATTTAGAATTACTCTAAAGAGACTTCCGGCAAAAGATCAAGCCACGCGGCAAAAAAAAAGCTCCTCAGCGGAGCTTTTGTCTTTTTTGTCCATGCAGTCATGCGGTTCGGGCAAGACGGTTGCGCCGCTCGATCAATTCCTGCTTCTGTTCCTGCTGAAATTTCTTCAGGCGATCGATAAAATCCACCACCTTGTCCTCTTCGCTGGCGCGGGCGGCATGATAGGCTTCCGTGGTCGTCACAATGATATCGACCACATTGGGAAAACAGCCGCAACAGCGGCCACGCTTTTCCATGGCATGATAGACCTTGGCAGGAACGATCAACTGCCAGCAATCCTGATCCAGCATCTCCGTGATCACATCACGGATTTCCTTGTCGGTAATGTAATTGCAGCTACAGACCAGCATGGCGAAGCTCTAAACCTGACATCGACTGTCTCCTTTATCGCCAAACAGGAGGGTGATTGTCAAGATAAAACCGCAGGATCGGAGCGGTCACGTTTTCGAGACAGGCAAAGCCTGCCAATAGGCTGGGTGTATCCTCTCAGACGCGATGATAGGGATGACCAGAGAGAATGGTGACAGCCCGATAAAGCTGCTCGGCAATCAGAATACGAACGATCTGATGCGGCCAGGTCATCCGGCCGAGATTGACGACAAGATCGGCCCTGTCACGGAAATCCGGCTCCAGACCATCGGCCCCGCCAATGATCAACGCCATATCACGGCGGCCCGCGTCCCGATGCTCACCGACAAAGGTGGCAAAGGCTTCGCTGTCGAGATGTTTACCGCGCTCGTCCAGCATCACCACCAGCGCCTTGTCCGGCAGAGATTTCTCGATCATCGCAGCCTCTTCCCGCTTGCGGGTGGGGCCATTGCCGGCGCGGCTTTCGGCAAGCTCCGTGACCTTGGAAAATTCAAGTCCACAAGCCGGTCCCGCCTTGGCAAAGCGGTCCAGATAACGGGCAACAAGATCTTTCTCAGGCCCGGCTTTCAACCGGCCAACGGCAATGATGCCAATGCGCATTGCTGTCCTTTCAACGGAGGCAAACAGAAACCTCCTGCATAATTCCTTAAACCGGATGAGATTTAAGGCGAAAATTATGCAGAAAATTTAAAGTGCTACAGCGTCCTTTGTGCGTTTTTTAAAACGCACGGCGCTGTAGGCCCTTTTACGGGCCGTTTCTCCTTCTGCAACCCCTTGTTCCGGCCATCACCGGCAAAGGACGGTCAATGCAGGACGGTGCCTTCTTCAAATTCCGGCGCGGCCCACATTTTTTCAATGTTGTAGAACTCGCGGATTTCCGGTCTGAAGACATGCACGATAATGTCTCCAGTGTCGATCAGCACCCAGTCCCCGGCCTCAATGCCTTCGACGCGGGGTGCGCCAAAGCCTTCATCCTTGAGATCGGTGATCAGATGTTCGCAGATCGCCACGACGTGACGGTTCGAGCGTCCGGACACGACCACCATGTGATCGCCCAGCGCCGATTTTCCGGCAATGTCGATAGAGACGATATCTTCTGCTTTCGAGTCCTCAAGACTTGTGAGGACCAGCTCAAGCGCGCGGCTTGCGGCATCGACGCCACGATCCGGGCTTTGTGGGACAATGCGGGTTGCGCGTCCCTTGGCGTGTACTGTTGTCAGTGTTCGTCCTTTCCGTCAAAAACAGCACGATCACGACTCAGTTGGCGACCATCGCCAGTGAGCCTTTTTATAAGGTGGCACTGAAAGGTTAATCTTTCAAGACATCCGACTTGCGAAGGGCTGTGGAACTCAAGGTCGAGCGCGGCCCGTGAATAAAGGTCCATGCGGGCGCCTTGCGCTGCCAGAGCACGCCTGCGTCACTTTCATCAATGCGTGCGCGGCCGAAGCGATGCGCCATGGTCGAGGAGAGATAGGAAAGCGTCGCCCCCGGCCGGTCAATCACCGCGATGGGAAAGGTGCAGGCGATTGTCTGCCAGTTCTGCCAATGGTGAAAGCTGCGCAGATTGTCCGCCCCCATGATCCAGATGAAATGCACATGCGGGTTTCGCTGCTTCACCTGCGACAGCGTATGCGCGGTGTAGCTGGTGCCAAGCCGCTTTTCAAAGGCGGTCACGGTAATGCGAGGATCGTGCAGCAACGCCTCACAGGCCGCGATCCGCTCTGCAAGCGGCGCCAGTTCACCATGGTTCTTCAAAGGGTTTCCGGGCGTGACCATCCACCACAGCTTATCGAGCCTGAGGCGGCGAAGGGCAATCTCCGCCACCAGTGCATGGCCGTGATGCGGCGGATTGAAAGAGCCGCCAAACAGGCCGACCACCATGCCACGCTCCGTATGCGGCATGGTGAGATAACGCTCGGCAATGGTCTGTCCCCTCTCCTCCACCACGTCAGGGCCGGGTCTGCCCCGTGCCATGCACGCGGTATTTGAAGGAGGTGAGCTGCTCGGTGCCCACCGGACCGCGCGCATGCATCTTGCCGGTGGCAATGCCGATTTCGCCGCCCATGCCAAACTCGCCGCCATCGGCAAACTGCGTCGAGGCATTGTGCAGCAGAATGGCCGAATCCACCTCATTGAAGAAACGTTCGGCCACCGCCGGATCATCGGCAATCACCGCTTCGGTATGATGCGATGAATAGCGGGCAATATGATCGATCGCCCCGCCAACACCATCGACGATGGCAACCGAGATGATCGCATCGAGATATTCCGTGCGCCAATCCTCTTCGGTTGCCGGTTTCAGGCCGGGCAGCACCTTCAGCACGGCGGCCGAAGCGCGCACTTCACAACCGGCGTCAAGAAGGGCCGAAACAATCGGCTCCAGATGCGTACCGATCACAGCGCTGTCGATCAGCAGCGTTTCCGCCGAGCCGCAAATGCCGGTGCGGCGCATCTTGGCGTTGACGACAACTGATTTTGCCATGTCGAGATCGGCAGAGGCATCGACATAGACATGGCAAAGCCCTTCGAGATGGGCAAAGACCGGCACCCGCGCTTCGGCCTGCACCCGCGCCACCAGGCTTTTGCCGCCGCGCGGCACAATCACGTCCACCGTGCCGTTCAGGCCGGAGAGAAGCGCGCCGACGGCGGCACGGTCGGTCACCGGCACAAGCTGGATCGCCGTTTCCGGCAGACCCGCCGCTTTCAGCCCCTCAACCATGGCCGCATGAATGGCGCGCGAGGAATGGATGGAATCGGAACCGCCACGCAGAATAACCGCATTACCGGATTTCAGGCAGAGCGCGCCGGCATCCGCCGTCACATTCGGACGGCTTTCATAGATCACACCAATGACGCCGAGCGGCGTGCGCACGCGCTCGATCTTCAGCCCGTTCGGACGCTCCCAGGTGGCAATCACATCGCCAACCGGATCGGCCAGCGCCGCAACCTGCCGCAGACCGTCAATCATCGCAGAGATGCGCCCCTCATCAAGCTTCAGCCGGTCGAGAAAGGACGGGGCAAGCTCGGCCTGCTGGGCCATGGCCATATCACGGCTGTTGGCGGCGATGATCTCGTCCTTGCGGGCGGCCATGGCATCCGCCATGGCAATCAGCGCTGCATTTTTCTGCGCGCTGGTGGCAATGGCCAGCGGCCGGGCTGCTGCCTGCGCCTTGCGTCCAAGATCGAGCATCAAGGCTTCGATATCGTCCGATGTCCTCACCGCCTCAAGCATGGGCTTCGTCCCTTTGATTGCTTCCGCCGGTTTTTCCGGCTGTCTCCGTCATCACCAGATCGTCGCGATGGATCATCGCCGCCCGTCCGGCATAGCCGAGCAGCGCCTCGATCTCGCGTGATTTATGCCCGGCAATCCGCCGCGCCTCCTCGGCATCGTATCCGGCAAGTCCGCGGGCGATTTCCCGTCCTGAAAGCCCGACCACCGAAATCGTGTCGCCACGATGAAACTGGCCGGACACGTCCTGCACACCGGCGGGCAGCAGGCTTTTGCCCGAGCGCAGCGCCGTTTCCGCGCCCTGATCGACCACAAGTGTTCCGGCAGGCTGCAATTGCCCGGCAATCCAGGTCTTGCGCGCTGTCACCGGTGTGGCAGAAGGCGCAAACCAGGAATGGCGCGCACCGTTATCTATACCTTTCAGCGGGTTCATCGGCTTGCCGGAGGTGATGATCATCGCGCATCCGGCGCTGGTGGCAATCTTGCCCGCATCGATCTTGGTGCGCATGCCGCCACGCGACAGTTCCGATGCCGCTCCTCCCGCCATGGCTTCGATCTGCGGCGTAATCTCGTCGATGACCGGCAGAAATTCAGCCTGAGGGTCGAGATGCGGCGGCGCCGTGTAAAGCCCGTCAATATCGGAGAGCAGGATCAAAAGATCGGCACCGCACATGGTCGCGACCCGGGCGGCCAGCCGGTCATTGTCGCCATAACGGATTTCCGTTGTCGCCACCGTGTCGTTTTCATTGATGATCGGCACCGATCCCAATGACAGCAATTGCTTGATCGTGGCGCGGGCATTGAGATAACGGCGGCGCTCTTCCGTGTCGCCCAGCGTCAGCAGGATCTGGCCCGCAACAATCTCCGACCGCGCCAGGCTTTCGCTCCAGTGACGCGCCAGCGCAATCTGGCCAACCGCCGCCGCCGCCTGACTTTCTTCAAGCTTCAGCGCCCCCGGTGACAGGTTCAGCACGGTGCGGCCCAGCGCAATCGCCCCGGAAGACACGACCAGAACCTCGACACCCTTTTGCCTCAGCGCAGCAATGTCATCGCAGATCGCATCCAGCCACGGTTTCTTCAAGCCGCTGGCGCGATCGACAAGCAGCGCCGAGCCGATTTTGATGACGATGCGGCGGTAGCCGGAGAGTGAGGCAAGCGGTGCGCTCATGCCTCCTCCTCCCCATCCTCATCGGCGAAATCCTCGCCCTGATCCTCGACACCGGCCTGTTTATGACGCTGTTTTTTCGGGCGCTCCTCCAGGACCATGGCATCATCGTCGCGGGCCTCGACAATCACATCGCGCAACGCCCGAAGCGCCTCCCGCATGCCTGTCCCGGTGATGGCAGACAGCATGAGAACCGGCTTGCCGCAGGCCTTCTGCAATTCCTTCGCCTTCTTTTTCAGACTGTCCGGATCGAGCACGTCGATCTGCGACAAGGCCACGATCTCCGGCTTGTCCTCAAGCCCGCCATCATAGGCTTCAAGCTCATGCTTGACGGTTTTGTAAGCCTTGCCGACATGCTCTTCCTGCGCCGAGACCAGATGCAGCAGCACACGGGTGCGCTCGACATGGCCAAGAAAACGGTCGCCAATGCCCACGCCCTCATGGGCGCCTTCGATCAGGCCGGGAATGTCGGCCAGAATGAATTCGCGCTCATCCACCGTCGCCACGCCGAGATTGGGATGCAACGTGGTGAAAGGATAGTTGGCAATCTTTGGCCGGGCACGGGTGACGGCGGCGAGAAAGGTGGATTTTCCGGCATTGGGCAGGCCGACCAGACCGGCATCGGCAATCAGTTTCAGCCGCAGCCAGACGGTCTTTTCCTCACCTTCGAGACCGGGATTGGCCCAGTTCGGCGCCTGATTGGTCGAGGATTTGAAATGGGCATTGCCAAAACCGCCATTGCCGCCCTTGGCGATGCGGAAACGCTGGCCTTCCTCGGTCAGATCGATGATCAGCGTCTCATTGTCTTCATCGAAAATCTGGGTGCCGACGGGCACTTTCAGGGTAATATCGTCACCATTGGCCCCGGTGCGGTTCTTGCCCATGCCATGCATGCCGATCTTGGCCTTGAAATGCTGCTGGAAGCGATAATCGATCAGGGTGTTGAGACCGTTGACCGCCTCGACCCAGACATCGCCGCCACGTCCGCCATCGCCACCATCCGGCCCGCCGAATTCGATATATTTCTCGCGCCGGAACGACACGGCCCCTGCGCCGCCATCTCCGGACCGGATATAAATCTTTGCTTCGTCGAGAAATTTCATTTGCCTGCCATGCTTCCTGTATCAGGATACTCTATCATGTCGCCATCGTTATCGCTGGTTGCCCCGGAGGTCAAAGAGTATCGTGCGTTTCGTCAGTTACAATATCCAATATGGTTTCGGTCTCGACCGCCGTTTCGATCCCGAACGGATTGCCGCAAATCTTGAAGGCGCCGATGTCATCGCCCTTCAGGAGGTCACCCGCGGTGCCGCCGTCAATGACGGGGCCGATCTGCCGGAGATTTTTGCCAGCCTCTTTCCCGATTATCACTGGATCTATGGGCCGGCCTGCGACCTGCACAGCGCCAGCGAGATCGTCGATGGCCGCCGTGTTGACCGACGCTACCAGTTCGGCAACATGATCCTGTCGCGCTGGCCGATCCTCTCTCATCGCCTGCTGCTTTTGCCGCGCACAAGAAGCTATGAACGGCTGAACATGCAGCGCGGTGCGAGCGAAGCGGTGATTGACGCACCCGGTGGCGCGCTTCGTCTTTACTGCGTCCATCTCGATCATGTCGCCCCCGACGAGCGCATTGCCCAGATCCATTTTCTGAAAGAGCGTGCCTTCAATTTTGTTCAGGAAGGCGGGGCAATCACCATGGGTGCTGAATTCGGCCTGCCGCAACCGCCGATGACGGAGGATTTTCTGCTGATGGGCGATTTCAACATGCAGCCGGAATCGCCGGAATATGTCGCCATGGTCGGGACGAAGGACGCCTATTACGACCGCGATGCCCGCACAGGCGTTCCCGTCGATGCGCTGGCCCGCCTCGGCAGGCTGACGCCCGGCTGTTATAGCTGGGAAGAAACCGGACACCCGGATATGCGCATGCATCTCGATTATGGCTTTCTGAGCGGTTCGCTGGTTCCCCGGCTGAAAGATGCCTGGGTGGATGTGAAGGCGGAAGGATCGGACCATTTTCCAGTCTGGGTCGAACTGGCTGGAAAAGTCTGAAAACGTTAGCCGGAGGAAGATGCGGGCCGCAATCTTGCGGCCCGGCTTTTCAAATGCCCTTTGGCGCAATGAAATCCGGCTGGGTCAGCCGGGTTTCGATATGCGGGGCCATGGCATTGCGTGAGGCGCTGAACAGGTCGCTGCATCGGATGATGCGAAAACCGAGCTTGTCCTGAATACGCAGCGAGGCCTGGTTGTCGGCATAGGCGCCTGAATGCACCATCGCCTCCGGCATGCGACGGAAGAAACGCGATAGAGCTGCGCCCGCCGCCTCGCTCATCAGCCCCTGCCCCCAATAGAAGCGGTTCAGCCAATAGCCCAGATGCCAGCGCCCGTGCCGGATTTCCAGAGACACGAGGCCGATCATCACGTCATCCCCTTCGGTGATGGCCAGTTGCCAATCGGGCGTTACGGCAGAACGCGCCCGATTGAGCCAGTCGCAGGCATCATCGCGGCTGTAGGGCAGAGGCACCCGGCTCAGCATCCGGGTGACCTGCCAGTCGTTCAGCGTTTCGGCAATCGCATCGGCATCGCTCATGCGCACGGGACGCAGGACCAGATGCCGGGTTTCGATCATCGGGCAGGGTCCGGGCGCAACCGCAGCCGGAATGGGGTGTTGAGGCGCTGTCATCATCGCATCGCTCCCCAGCTCTTCAACGACATCCAGGTCTTGCGGTCCAGCCGGTACCATTCGACCGGCATCATGCCGCGACCAGCAAGATGCGCGACCATGCCCGTGCTCTGAAACTGGAAGCCACTCTTCTGGATGACCCGGCGTGCGGCAACATTGGTGACCCGGCAACGGGCATCCAGTGTTGCGACATCCTCCCGGGTACGGAAGGCCATGTCGATCAGCGCATGCATGGCTTCGGTAGCATAACCTTTGTTCCAGTAAGGTTCGCCCAGCCAGAAGCCTATTTCCAGAGTCTCCTCACCATTCGGTGGTGGCTCCAGCGCGCAGCAACCGAGGAACTCCCCATTTTCGGCTTTTGTGATGGCATAGACGCATTTGCCGATCCCGCCGTCATTGGAACGTCGCACAAAATCAGCGGCGTCCTTCGCCGTGTAAGGATGGGGCATACGCGACACCATGGTCGCAATGGCGGCGTTGTTGGCGAGATGGGCAAGGGCGTCAATGTCTTCCACATGCGGCGCCCGCAAAACGAGCCGCTGCGACAGAAGAACGGGGCAACTCCGCCTTAACCGATCGGGCCTCATCCGATCATCGGGCGACCTTTCCCGGTCGTCCCGACTTAATAATAAGCTCTCCATGGTTCAGCTCCTTCTGGTCTGGAGGTAAAGAAAAAGGGAAGGTGGGTGGCGCCCCATCTTCCCTTTTTGCTTTGCTGAACCTGGTGCGGCCAGCCGGGTCGATGAGACGCCGGCTGTTTTTGAGCGCTACCGGCTTATTCCGCTGCTTCCGCCGTTTTCGGCATGACGGACACGAACACGCGACCGTTGGACTTCGTACGGTAGGCGACATTGCCGGCGGAAAGTGCAAAGAGGGTATGGTCCTTGCCCATGCCGACATTGGCGCCGGGATGCCACTGCGTGCCGCGCTGACGAACAATAATATTGCCTGCTACGACGTTTTCGCCGCCAAACTTCTTCACGCCAAGGCGCTTGGAATTCGAATCGCGACCGTTGCGCGAGGAACCGCCAGCTTTTTTGTGTGCCATTGGAGTTCTCCTTTAAACCTTGTTTCCCGTTGACCGATCAGGCGGCGATGATGTCGGTGATGCGAACGACCGTGTGATGCTGGCGATGCCCGCGCGAACGCTTGGAGTTCTGGCGGCGGCGCTTTTTGAAGGCGATAACCTTCTTGCCACGGGTCTGCTCGACGACTTCAGCCTTGACGGTCGCGCCAGCAACGAAAGGAGCGCCAAACTTGGCGTCTTCACCTTCGCCGACAACGAGAACCTCGGTGAATTCGATGGTTGCGCCAGCTTCGGCTTCCAGCTTTTCGATGGTCAGCACGTCATTGGCGTTTACGCGGTACTGTTTACCGCCGGTCTTGATGACTGCGAACATTTTTTAACCTTTCATGTTCGGTCCAGCTCTTCCCGGTTTTGGCCGGGCGGCTGTCTTTTTGTCAGTCGGATTAGCGGATGAACCACCCGCCGGTGATCGGCCCCGAAGGAGCCAAAGGAAAAAGACAGGTTTTATCCCATCACAACCCGAATGTCGCATAAGTGATGCCCTCATCCCTGTCAAGGCAAAAGCCTGGTCTTTTCGAAAATTCGCTCTTGCCAGCCCTGACAATCGCCGCTATGAAGCGCACCGCACCTGACGGTGCCGACCAGTTTTGACCGGAGAGGTGGCTGAGTGGTCGAAAGCACCGCACTCGAAATGCGGCATACTCGCAAGGGTATCGTGGGTTCGAATCCCACCCTCTCCGCCAAGTTGCAATCACTCTCCGCCAGTTACCTGCAAAACCTTGGATTTCCTCGCAAAACTTCTGCTCGCCAGCGGCCCTTGAGGTTGACACCGGCCACTGTCCTGCGGCTGAAGCCGGATTGATCAGAACAGCGGAGCTCCAAGAGTACGTCATCCGATGAACCGGGCGGGTGCCTCTATGCAATAGTCCCGTAAGTCCCGGATGCGAATTTCTTGATCGCAAGCGAAATAAACGCCTTGGCTGCCGGAGAAGATTGCCGTTCATCATTGACAGCCAGCCCGACGGATCGCTTCACGGCAGGGTTCAGGGCTTTCTTCACCAGCCGCAGCGGGAAATTGTCAGGCAATGACGATTCCGCAACGATAGTGACACCGTCACCTCGCGCAACGGTTGTTAACGTACTCAAGAGCTGGGATGTCCTGTATCGGATATTCGGCTGGAGTTTTGCCGCCAGGAATAGCCGTGACACCAGTTCGGCTGAGCCGGCTTCCGTCAAGACGAACGGATCGGCGCACATGTCCCGCAATGTTACGGATGTTTGCGAGGCCAGGGCATGATCGCTCGGCAGCAATGCGACCATCTGGTCCTCCACGAGCGGATAGGTGTCGAATTGCTCCTCGGGAAGCACCACAAAGCCGACATCAACTCGGCGGTCCATCAGCCATTGCACAACCTGCCTATCCGGGCCTTCATCGATATGAATAACGATATCGGGGAATTTCTTGCGGTAGTTCGCCAATATTTCCGGTAGCAGACACAGGGTCGAAGTCGGACCGAAAGATCCGATCCTCAAGGTGCCTCGCTTCATGCCGCGAGCATCGAAAGCTTCCTGTCGCATTGTCTCGGCAAGCCCGAGAAGAGTGCGTGCGTGCCGAAGCAGGCTTGAGCCGATGTCGGTCGGCTCGACATATCCTTGGTGCCGATGAAGCAATTCTACACCAAGTTCATCCTCAAGCGATTTGATCGCATGGGAAACGCCTGACTGCGAAATTTTCAATTGAGCGGCTGCCAAGGTAAAACTTTTACGTTCCACGACAACTACAAAAGCTTCCAACTGCGTCAGGGTCATGGTGGCCACTCATGAGGATTTATTCATTTTACTATTATCTGCCATTCGAGATTGTATTGCCAGTGTCAATTGAAGGGATTGACACATTGCAACGGGATTGAAGAGCAAGGATAGATGTTCATGCAGCAGCCCGACAGGAAAACCATGTTGAACAAGACCAAAGCACCGAACCTGATCGATATGCTTGTCGGCACGCGCATTCGCACGGCGCGCATCCGCACCGGTCTCAGTCAGGAAAAGCTGGCCAAGGCCTGTGCCATTACCTTTCAGCAGATCCAGAAATATGAAAAAGGCACGAGCCGCCTCAGTGTCAGCCGAATGAGCCAGATCGCAGCAAAAACCGGCTACCCGGTGAGTTGGTTTTTTGAAGACATCGATCAGCCGGACACCCCTCCAAAGGATGAAACCACCCTGTTTTTGCAGAGCTCGGAGGCGCACAAGCTGGCCAAAGCCTGGCTCCGACTGAAAAACCAAAGCTCTCGCCACGCCGTCTACACCGTCATCGACGCGCTTGCGACAAACGGGGGAGACGAGATATGAGCATCGAAGCTGCGGTTCAGGAGACGGCTGCACCAAAATCAACTTATCTGAAGCTGTCTTTGGTCGCTGTCATATGGGGAGGTACTTTTGTTGCCGGGCGGAATATTTCTCCCGACACACCGCCGCTTCTCTCCGCCAGCTTAAGATTTATTCTGGCGTCATTCGTGTTGTCCGGGTTCCTTCTTGTTTCCGGGAGGCTTTTCCTGAGACTCAATGCGGTGCAATTCATGAAGATCGTGGGTCTCGGCTTTTGTGGGATCTTTTCATATAATCTTTTCTTCTTTTATGGACTGCATTTTGTGACCGCCTCAAGGGCGTCGCTCATCGTTGCGCTCAACCCGGCAGCAATGGCGATCGCTTCGTTTTTGATTTACCGGGAGTCTTTGTCACCGGTTAAAATAGCGGGAATAGCGCTGTGCCTCGCTGGCGCAATGATTGTGATCTTGAGCAAGAACCCGCAGGCATTGTCCAGTTCGTCGGGGAATTGGGCCGGTGACACCTTGATCTTTGGCTGTGTCCTCAGTTGGGTCAGCTATAGCGTTTTCGGACGAGATATTATTCGACAGATTGGGCCGTTGCATACCGTTGCGTATTCGATTTGGGCCGGAGCTGTCATGTTGACGTTGACCGCAATTCTCGGCGGACAGCTGACCGTTCACACGTTGGCGGCTTTGCCCTTCGGTGATTTAGCGTGCCTTCTTTATCTCGGTGCAGTCGGCTCCGCAGTTGCATATGTCTGGTACTACGAGGCCATAGGCAAGATTGGTGCGACCAGATCGGGAGTGTTCATCGCATTAAACCCCCTGACGGCTGTTCTGTTGGGGGCAGCTCTACTTAAAGAAACATTGACCTTTTCCATGCTGATTGGTGGAGCGCTGGTCATCGTCGGGATCGTACTTTGCAATCGATCGTCAACGAATCTCGGCATGAAAAGTCGTGTTACTCCAGATTTGGGCGCACGGTCGGAGATAGCTTGAGAAGTGGAACGATGCCGCGGCGGATCTGATCTTTCGGCTGGAAAGTTTTGCAACCAATTGACCCGATCCTTTGATCAAAGCGTCTGTCATTCCCCACAACATTACTTTCGAATATATGGACCTCAAACTGAACAAGCGGTATTCTCCATGGATGACAGCGCATCTGCTGAATATATATCAGAGATTTCACGTTCTCTCGCGCAATTGGCTCTACGCAGCGGCTATCCGTTTTTGATGTATTTACTGGTTCTTGCGGCAGATGAGGATACCTATTGTTACGCGATGGAACAAAAATGTTGATTTCGACTGAGAAGTGACCCCATGTGTTGGTTTCAACGCAGAACTGAGCCGGTGGGGCTTCGTCAACATTTTTGGCTGGTAAGGTAAAGTCCGGCTCGACGTTGAAGGGGTCGTATCCGAGCCCCCGGCTCAAGCACTTGTCAACGCCTGTTCTACATTTTCAGTGATGTCGTTCAGTATTATTGAACACCCTGTAAGAACCGCCGGTGAGTTGCGAGCCCGTTGATGGCGGTTTTTCCATGCTCGATCGACGGCGCGCACGGGTCAACCTACGGATCGTACCATTGATGCAGGCCACCCTTTGATATGACGTCGCAAGGCGCCTGCAATTGTTGACATATGTTATCTTAGAATATACTAAGATTTGTACCCGACGGAAATTTCTATGAATAAATATCAATAAGTTATACGAATAATGGTAGAGAGCCCCTTCTCCGCCATGTCTGTCCAGGAAAGCCCTGATGAACGCAAAATAACAAATTTTTGCCGAATCATGTCCTTGCATGGCCACAACTGTCAGCATTTTCCATCAGTTCCGGGGCCGCTCGCTATTTTAGCCGGCGGATTGCCCCTTCGGCAGCGGCTTTGCCGGTGGCGAGGCAGGCGGTCAACAGATAGCCGCCGGTCGGAGCTTCCCAATCCAGCATTTCTCCGGCAGCGAACAGGCCGGGATGTTGGATGAGCATGAATTGATCATCCACCTCCTGCCAATCGATGCCGCCAGCAGATGAAATCGCTTCGGCAATCGGACGCGGGCGAAGGAGCGGAATGGTGAGCGATTTGATCGCGGTCGCCAATCGTTCCGGGTCGAAACCGTTACAGTCGGGGATGATGTCGCGCAGGAGTGCGGCCTTCACCCCTTCCAGTCTTGCACCCTTGCGCAGCCGGTTTGAAAGGCTGGTCCCGGCAGGCTGACGGGCAAGCGCGGCCCTCAGTTTTTCAGCGGAAAGGTCCGGCACGAGATCGACCTGAAGGCTGGCCTGTCCTTCACGTTCCAGCGCATCGCGCAAGGCTGCGGCATGGGCATAGACGAGACTGCCTTCGACCCCTGTTCGAGTGATGACAAATTCGCCCTTTATCCGCCCGGCTGCTGAGGTGATGGCGACAGACTTGATCGGATGACCTGAAAAGGTCTCGCGAAAAAACGCGCTCCACTCCGCGTCGAAGCCGCAATTGGCCGGGCGGAACGGAACGATGGCCACGCCTGCCGCCGCAAGCCATGGCACCCATGCGGCATCCGAGCCAAGACCGGGCCAACTCGCCCCGCCAAGGGCCAGAATGACTGCATCGGGCCTGATATGGATTGGCCCATGCGGCGTCTCAAAACCATAACCGCCTTCGGAAAATCCCGTCCAGCGATGCCGTGTCAGGAGTTTCACGCCACGGGTTTCCAGCGATGTCAGCCAGGCGCGCAGCAGCGGCGAGGCTTTCATGGCGTTTGGAAACACACGCCCGGAGGTGCCGACAAAGGTTTCCACCCCCAAAGATGCCGCCCAGTTTCTGAGATCTGCAGGGGTAAAACGGTCGAGTGCCGGTTTCAACCGTGCATTGGCCGCACCGAAGCGGGTGACAAATCTCTGATAATCCTCGGAATGGGTGAGATTGAGCCCCGATTTGCCTGCCATCAACAATTTGCGCCCCATGGTCGGCTTGGCTTCGTAGACAGACACCTGAAAGCCACGACCGGCAAGACAATCGGCGGCCATCAATCCTGCCGGACCGCCGCCGATAATGGCAATGCTCTTCATTCCTGTCCCTTATCTACCGGATCGCATCGTCTGAAACAAACCGGCACCGGGCTTTCAGAACATGCAGTCTTACCCTATCGCCATCAGGCTGGCATTACCGCCCGCCGCAGCGGTGTTGATCGAGATCGATACTTCCTCGACCAGCCAGTTGAGACAATAGGCATCGGTTTTTTCGCCCATGTCCCGTCTCGTGGCGGCCTGCACCAGTATCAGCGGACCGGGTAAGGCCGCAATGGCCTTGTTCAAAGCGATCAGGCTTTCGCCTTCCGCCTGTAAAAGCGCGCCGGCAAAGGGACCGGCTTTGCTCCATTCCACCCGTTTTGTCATCGCTACACGATGCTTCAGGCTGGGTGGCAAAGTGGCAAGGCAGTCATGCACCCCGCTCTCCTCATCGATCACCACCATATTGCCTGTGGCCAGCGCACATGCCATCTGCCGCAGCAGTCCCTGTCGGGTCGCAGGCACCAGCAGGATTGTTCCGCGCGGATGCAGTTCATAGAGGTTGCGCTCGCCAACCGGGCCGGAAAGCTCCTGACTGAGCCCCAGAGCCGACTGGCTCGCCAGCGCTCTGGCGGCGTCGGCCTCGTAAGCTTCACCCAGTTCATCCAGCCAACGGGCAAAATCGGCCATCGCCGGATCGCGATGGATAGAGCTGTGCTGCGGCGGGACCGGCGGCGTTTCGACCAGACGGCCAAGATAAAGCGGTCCGCCCGCCTTCGGTCCGGTGCCGGACAGGCCACGACCGCCGAAAGGCTGCACACCGACCACAGCGCCGATGACATTGCGGTTGATGTAAAGATTGCCCGCCTTGATCCGCTGGGTCACATGGGCAATGGTTTCGTCAAGCCGCGTATGCAGCCCGAAGGTCAGGCCGTAGCCGCTGGCATTGACCGCATCGATCAGCCGGTCGAGATCGGTACGGCGATAGCGCAGCACATGCAGAACGGGGCCGAACACTTCCCGCGTCAGATCGGCAAGACTGTCGATTTCAATGATGGTCGGAGCAACGAAGGTGCCATGCTGCGTTTCGTCTGCAGCGCCGATCTGCTCCACCTTTCGGCCTTTGGCCCGCATGGCCTCGATATGAGCGTCAATCGTGGTCTTGGCCTCGACGGTGATCACCGGGCCGATATCCACGGCAAGGCGGTCGGTGCGCCCCAGGCTGAGTTCATGCATCGCGCCTTTCAGCATGGTCAGGGTACGCTCAGCGATATCCTCCTGCAGGCACAAAACCCGAAGCGCCGAGCAACGCTGACCGGCGCTGTCGAAGGCCGAGGCAATCACGTCGGCCACCACCTGTTCGGCAAGAGCCGAGGAATCGACGATCATCGCATTCTGGCCGCCGGTTTCGGCAATCAGCGGGATCGGCCTGCCCTTTGCCCCCAGACGACCGGCAAGCGATTGCTGGATCAGCCGGGCTACCTCGGTGGAGCCGGTAAACATCACGCCCGCCACCCCGTCTGCCCCGATCAGGGCCGCGCCGATGCGGCCATCGCCGGGAAGGAACTGCAAGGCTGTAACGGGCACACCCGCCTCATGCAGGAGCCGCACCGCTTCGGCGGCAATCAAGGGCGTTTCCTCGGCCGGTTTGGCGAGAACCGGATTGCCCGCCACCAGTGCCGCCGCCACCTGACCGGTGAAAATCGCCAGCGGGAAATTCCACGGGCTGATACAGACCACCGGCCCCAGCGGCTTGTGCATGGGCCCGAAACTGCGGCGGGCCTGATCGGCATAATAGCGTAGGAAATCGACCGCCTCGCGCACTTCGGCAATAGCGTTTGCGGCGGATTTTCCCGCCTCGCGCATGATCAGACCCAGAAGAACAGGCAGGCGTGCTTCCATGGCGTCGGCGGCACGCTCCAGCATGGCTGCCCGCTCCGCCACCGGCATCCAGGCACATGTGTCAAAATGTGCGGCGGCATCGGCAACGGCCTGCCGTGCCGCTTCTTCGCTTGCATCCTCCACCATGCCGACACAATCCCTGTGGTCGGCGGGATTATGGACTGCCCGCGATTCACCCCTCCCCTTTGGGCTTAAAAGCACCGGCTTTGCTTGCCAATCCATGGTTACGGTGCTGACCAGTGTTTCGCTGAGGCTGGCAAGGCTGTTCTCGTTGGAGAGATCGAACCCTTTGGAGTTGCGGCGACCGACACCGAAAATCTCTGCGGGAAGAGCAATCCGCTCATGCTTGCCGCCGGGATCGGCCATGGCACGGACGACGGAAACCGGATCGGCAATCAGGTCGTCCACCGAAACGGTCTGGTCGGCGATGCGATGGACAAAGGAGGAATTGGCGCCGTTTTCCAGAAGACGGCGCACCAGATAAGCAAGAAGCGTTTCATGGGTGCCGACGGGCGCATAGATGCGACAGGGTCGGTCGAGCCTGTTCTTGCCGACCACCTCGCTGTAAAGCGGCTCACCCATGCCGTGCAGGCACTGGAACTCATAAGAGCCGACGGCAAAGTCCGGTCCGGCCAGATGATAGATCGTCGCCAGCGTCTGGGCATTGTGGGTGGCAAATTGCGGAAAAACCGCATCGCGGGCGTTGAGCAGTTTTTTCGCGCAGGCGATATAGGAGACATCCGTATGAACCTTGCGGGTAAAGACGGGAAAATCCTCAAGCCCGTCCAGTTGCGCCCGCTTGATCTCAGCATCCCAATAGGCCCCCTTGACCAGTCGCACCATGAGGCGATGATGCGAGCGGCGTGCCAGATCGATGATGTAATCCAGCACGTAAGGGCAGCGCTTGCCATAGGCCTGCACGACGAAACCGATACCATTCCAGCCTTCAAGCGCCGGATCGAGGCAGAGCGCTTCGAGAAGATCGAGCGACAATTCCAGCCGGTCGGCCTCCTCGGCGTCGATGTTGAGGCCAATATCATACTGCTTGGAAAGAAGCGCCAGCGCCTTCACCTTCGGCAGCAATTCATCCATCACCCGCCCGGCCTTGGCGCGGCTATAGCGCGGGTGCAGCGCCGACAGCTTGATGGAAATGCCCGGACCCGCATAAATGCCACGCCCGGCAGAGGCCTTGCCGATGGCGTGGATGGCATTTTCATAATCGCGGAAATAGCGCTCGGCATCGGCCGCCGTGGTCGCGGCCTCGCCCAGCATGTCATAGGAATAGCGGAAGCCCTTGTCTTCGAGGAGACGCGCCCGCTTCAGCGCTTCTGCAATGGTTTCGCCGGTGACGAACTGTTCGCCCATCATCCGCATGGCCATGTCGACACCGCGGCGGATGACCGGCTCGCCACAACGGGAAATCAGCCGGGTCAGAGCAGCCGCAAGGCTTCTATCATTGACAGTGGCGGTGAGTTTTCCCGTCACCACCAGACCCCAGGTCGCGGCATTGACGAAGAGTGAACGCCCACCGCCCAGATGCGCGCCCCAGTCGCCGCCAGCAATCTTGTCGCGGATCAACGCATCGCGAGTGGCATCGTCAGGAATGCGCAGCAGCGCTTCCGCCAGACACATCAGCGCCACGCCTTCCTGCGAGGAAAGCGCATATTCCTGCACCAGCCCTTCGACGCCGGAGCCCTTATGTTTGGCTCTGAGCGCCTCTATCAGGCGGCGCGCCGTTGCGGCAATCGCGGTCGCATCGTCCTGACTGACGACGGCTGCCGCCAGAAGCGGCTCCATGCAGTGTTTTTCCGGCCTGCGATACGCCGCGGTGATTGCGGCTCTTAACGGCGTCTCACGCCCGACTGGCGGGGCAAACGCGGCAAAGACATCTGGGAGTGGCTGATCGGCAGATGACGATAAGGGCAAAGCTGAAGGGGTCATGGTCGCCTCTGGAGGATTTTTCTCCTTCAGATTACCATGTTCTTATAAAATCCAATCAACTTGAATTCTATAATTTCCTAGGCAAAATGCCTTATTCAATTTGTTTTAAAAGGTGTTTTGATGA
Source organism: Allorhizobium sonneratiae (assembly GCF_023700755.1). Classification (GTDB taxonomy): domain Bacteria; phylum Pseudomonadota; class Alphaproteobacteria; order Rhizobiales; family Rhizobiaceae; genus Allorhizobium; species Allorhizobium sonneratiae. Next base: position 39,247 of record NZ_JAMKOJ010000012.1, read on the forward strand.
GTAAAACTGACATGAGCAGTGAATTGGACGCTTTCGATCGCAAGATTATCGAAGCGCTGTCGCAGGATGGCCGTCTGTCGATCACCGATCTGTCGGCCCGCATCGGCCTGTCGAAAACGCCGTGTCAGGTGCGGCTGAAACGGCTGATCGACGAGGGCTATATTCTCGGCTTCCGAGCCATTGTCGATGCGCAGAAATTCGGCCTCGACCACATCGCCTTCACCGAGGTGAAACTGTCGGACACCCGCGAGGCGGCGTTGAGCGAGTTCAACAGCGCCGTGCGCAAGATCCGCGAGGTGGAGGAATGCCATATGATCGCAGGGTCTTTCGATTATCTTCTGAAGGTCAGAACGGCGGATATCCGGCGTTACCGTCAGGTGCTCGGCGAAAAGATTTCCAGCCTGCCGCATGTCGCCAATACCTCGACATTCGTGGTGATGCAGGCGGTGAAGGAATATGCCAGATAAACAAAAGGCTCCGGCAATGGCGAAGCCTGATCATCCGCAGCGATGATGAGCAAAGATCAATGCAGCGTCGGAGACTGTTCCGGCAGATTGTTGTCGAGAATATTATAAACTTCCCTGAGCGCGCTGACCAGAACATCGGTCAGGGCATCCATTTCCTGACTGAGCACGAGCGCTGCGATATTGGAGGGGTCGTGGGCAGCCGTTTCCGGCTCGAAATCGTCTGACATATGCTTTTCCTGTCCTTATCCGGGATCATCCCGGCTCTGCCGTCCTCCGCAACGCCCTCATGACGCCTGAAACCGGAGGCAGCCGCATTGCGGCATCGGGTCTGGCGAAACATGCTTCACCATAACCCTGATCCAGCCTTAAGCCCCCTCGCTTGCGTGGAACTGGACCGGCCCTCTCCGTCTGCTGTGATAACCCCAAACCCGCCAGCAGCCGTCATGCCGCCCTACAGGTGTTCGCGCCCGAACACAAGAAAGCATTCTCACGGACGACCGTACCACCAATAAAGCAGAGGCCGGACAAGCGAGCCGAAACGGGCCAACAGAAAGAGCGTTGGCCCGAAATGAATATCCAGACGCCCTTTTTGCAGGGCCCGGTCCATATGACGCGCAACGGCCTCCGCCGCCCAGGGCCTGACCGTGCCCATCACCCGCTCCGCCTCCGGTGCGCGATGTTTCAGCTCCTCGGCCAGCTGCGGCGTATCGGTATCGGGCGGAAAGCAAAGAGCGAGTTTCAGCTTCGTGTCTCTGGCCTCCATCCTCAGCGATTCGGCCAGCGCGACCAGTGCCGTCTTGGAGGCGCAATAAGGCGCATAACCATAAAGGCCGATGAAAGCAGCCCCTGAGGAAATGAACAGCATTGTGCCACCGCGCATGGCCATGTCCGCCCAGAGGATTTTGGCCGCATGGATCGTTCCGATCAGATTGGTGTCGATCTGTCGCCGGATATCGGCCATGTCCGCATCGACCAGCCTTGCGGGCTGAACGACACCGGCGGAGGTGATCAAAAGATCGCAGGGGCCGGAAGCGGCCTCAGCGGCGTGAATGGCTTCGGAAAGCGCGGCAAAATCCGTGACATCGGCGGCATAAAGTCCAAGTTTTTCCGCGGCCAACCCGCCAAGCGCCTGTCTCGCCGCCTCAAGCCGCTGCGATGAGCGGGCGATCAGGCTCACTTTTGCGCCCTGATCGAGATAGAGCCGGGCAAGGGCCAGGCCGATCCCGCTCGATCCGCCGGTGATAATGACATGGTCGGGGGCTTTTTTCATCACAGCCACACGTCAACGCGAGGCAAGCTGCATCAGCACTTTCTGGACATCCATGGAGGAAAAGCCGAAATTCTGCTCCTTGAGCCGGGTCAGAATGGCCACCACCTTCTCCACCGTACGACGGATCTGTGCTTCGTCATGCGCGGCGGTGATGAAAAACCTGAGCCGCGCCAGCCCCTCCGGCACCGCCGGATAGATGATCGGCAGTGCATTGACGCCGGCTTCGAACAGCTCATTCGAAGCCTGCACGGCTCTCAGCGAATCGGCAACAATCACCGGCACCACGGAAAAGCCTTCACTCAGACCCGTATCGAGGCCAAGGCCTCTAGCGTGCTCTAGAAAAACCTGACTGTTGCGGCGCAAATTCCGCACACGTTCAGGCTCCTGACGCAAGACCTTCAGGCTTTCAATGGCAGAGGCCGCCAGCACCGGCGCCAGACCGACGCTATAGACGAAACCGCCCGCCTGTGCCTTCAACAACGTGATCAGTGCCTGACTGCCGGCAATGTAACCGCCGCAGCTGCAGGCAGTTTTCGACAGGGTTCCCATCCAGATATCGACCTCGGACGGATCGATACCGAAATGCTCGAAACTGCCACACCCCTTTTCACCCAGCACGCCCAGCGAATGGGCCTCATCCATCATCAACCAGAAATTATATTTCTTTTTCAGCGCGACAAGGCCGGGCAGATCGGCGACATCGCCGTCCATGGAGAAGATCCCCTCGGAAACCACCAGAATCCGCTCGTGCTGGGGCCCGAGCGTCATCAAAATCCGCTCGAGATCGGCCATATCATTGTGTTTGAAAAAGCGACGATTGGCACCGGAAAGCTTGACCCCGGTCAGGCCGCTATTGTGCATGAACTCGTCATGGATGACGAGATCCTTCGGCCCCATCAGTGTGCTGATGGTGGTGACATTGGTCAGATAGCCGCTGACGAAGACAACGGCGGCCTCACTGCGATAAATGTCGGAAAGGGATGACTCAAGCTCGGCATGAATGGTGCGCTCTCCCGCCACCACCCGGCTGGCCGAGGCGGAAATGCCAAATTGACCGATGGTCTCGTTTGCAGCAGCCAGAATGCGTGGATCATGGTTCAGGCCGAGATAATCGTAAGAGGCGAAATTGTCGAGTTCACGCCCCTCGATCTGAGCAACCGCGCCGCTTGCCCCTTCATGGGCGCGGTAGAAGGGATTGGCCATGGCGAGCTCTTCGCTCGCCCGTTTCTGCATCATCACCTGCTTATACTCTGGCAAGTCATCAAAACCGATTTGACTGCGGCTTTCGCTAACCTGTGCCCGCAGGGCCCGACCGGTATCGACATTTTTCTGCATGCCTCTCATACGGGCCAGCAGATCCTGACGCTTGCTCTCATTCATACGGCATAATCCCTTTGCGCGCGTGATGATCAAACCGGACACGGACACAGGGCCGATTTGAACGTTCTCCCTCCTCCTCTTTGCTATTCAGCCTCCTCAGGCCGCATTTCCCGCCTCCTAGCCGCCGTGACGCCTGTGCAACTCCTCCATGATACGCACTTCCGCCGCGCTGTCATCCGCCTTGTCATCCAGACGACCGCGCAAACTGACCTTTTCATAGAGTTTGCGGGTGAGATCACCGACTGTGGCCTTGTCCGCCAGACTGCTGAGGGGAATATCGAAGCCGGTGCTCTGCTCGAAACTCGAGCCGAGTTCCACCGCCATCAGGCTGTCAAGGCCAATCTCCTTCAATACGCTGGTAAGGCCGATGCTTTCCTTCGGAATGCGCAGCGTATCGGCAATCACACCGGCCAGAACGTCGAAAAGCGCTTCCTGCCCTTCTGCCGGGCTTTTACCCTCGACCAATGCGACAAGATCGACACCATTTCCATCGCCTGAGCCGATCTGATGGCCAAGACGGCGGGCAATCACCTCGAACAGGCTTTCCTTCATCACGCCCAGCGATTGGGCGAGGGCCCAGTCAAATTCGCTGATCATCACCGTCGCCGCATCGACCGTGCCGTTATCGGCGGCAATGTAACGCTCGACGGCGGAAAGCGCCTCACGCGCCATCAAGGCCGTCTTGCCCAGACGCCGCCCGAGCTTTTCATTGACGACCGTGTTTCTGGCAAGATAACCGGCATCGGCAATCGCGCCAAAACCGATGGCCAGTCCCGGCAGACCGCTTTCGCGCCGCGCCCGCGCCAGACCTTCGAGGAAACCGTTGGCGGCAACATAATTGCCCTGACCCGGATTGCCGACAAAGGTGGTGGCGGAGGAAAACAGAATGAAATTGTCGAGACGGTCCTGACGTGTCAACCGGTCCAGCAGGCTGGCCCCCTTTGCCTTCACCTCGATAACCGGTCGGTTGCGCGCACGGTCGAGATTGGCAATCAGCGCGTCATCCAGCACCATGGCGGCATGCACCACGCTTTTCAGTGGCGCAACCGCCCGAAGCGCCGTGAGCAATCCGGAGAGATCCGTCTCATTCGTGACGTCACAGGCATGGATATGCACGTGCACGCCCTGTTTTGCCCAAAGCGCCGTCATGGCTTCGGTTTCATCGTCGGCCACACCACGCCGGGTGACAAGCGCAATGTGGCGCGCGCCCTGCTCCACCAGCCAGTTCGCGGTGGCCAGACCAAAGCCGCCAATGCCGCCGACGACAAGATGCATGCCTACGGGATCGACTTTCATCGTACCGGAAATCCGCTTTGCCACCATATCCCGGCCCTTGACCGGGGGTTTAACGACGATCTTGCCGATATGACCGGCATTCTGCATCAGCCGGAAGGCATCGCCGATTTCGTCATAGGCAAAGGCGCGGAAGGGCAGCGGTGTCAGCACGCCCGCTTCAAACAATGCGCCCACCTCACCGAGCAGGCGGCGTGACAGATCGGGATGCAGCACCAGCAACTGGTCGGCATCGATGCCGAAATAGCTGACATTGCGCCGGAAGGGACGAAGACCGATCTTGCTGTCGGCGTAATAATCGCGCTTGCCCAGTTCCAGGAAGCGTCCGAAGGGCTTGACCAGCGACAGGGTCTTTTCCATTGCCTCGCCGAAGAGCGAGTTGAGCGCCAGATCAACCCCTTCCCCATCCGTTACCGACAGGACATCGCCGACAAAGCCGAGCGAGCGGCTGTCGAACACATGCTCGACACCGAGCGCCTTGATAAACCGGCGCTTTTCCTCGGTTCCGGCGGTGGCGATCACCTTGGCACCGAAATGCTGCGCAATCTGGATGGCGGCAAGGCCAACCCCGCCCGCAGCACCATGGATGAGGATGGTTTCGCCTGGTCGCACCCGCGCGAGTTCATGAATGGCGTAATAGGCCGTGAGGAAGACCACCGGGATGGTGGCTGCCGCCACCGGATCGATGCCCTCAGGCAGTTTCGTCACCCCGGCCCGCTTGACCTTCACATGTGTGCCGAAGGCGGAAGCCGCAATCGCCATGACCTGATCGCCCACGGCAACATCGTCGATGGCAGACCCGACGGCGACGACCTCACCGGAAAATTCCATGCCAATCGAGGCCCCGGCAAAGCCGTCTTCCAGCGCCTCTTCCGGCAGAAGGCCCATGGCCCACATCACGTCGCGGAAATTCAGCCCCGTCGCGGCCGTCTTGACCAGAACATCATGCGCGCCGATGTCCGGCACCGGACAGCTTTCCCAGACGATACTGCCAACCTGGGAAGCGACGCGCTGGCGAATGACAGCCGCATCAAACGCCGTGACCGGCTCGACACACTGATCCGGCACCGCCCGGACCTCGCAGAGAAGGCCGGTCTCTGCCTCGATCAACCATTCATGGTTTTGAGACGGCTGAGCGAGCAGTCGCAGACCGCATTCCAGCATCACTTCAATGGCATTGTCGGCCGCACCCGGATCGACGACGCGAAGATCGAGCAGATCGAACTCATTGCGCAGCACGCGGGCAAAACGCCAGAGACCGGAATTGACCGGATGGCTGACACGCGCGGAAAGCCCAGCCTTGAGCGGCGCACCACCCGGCAGAACAAGGGCTATAGGGCAAGGCTTTGCCACACCGGCATCACCAAGCGCCAAAGCCAGCGCACTGAGCGAAAGAACCCGGTCCTGAAGCACAAGAGAACCGTCACCGTCCCGCTCCTGTTCCAGCGATTGCGGCAAGAGCCAGACAAAACCGCCATCAGCAGCAAAAGTCTCATCGCGCAGAAGTGCGGTAAAGGCGGCGCGATTCTCCTCTTCCTGACCGGTCAGGGTCAGCAGCCTGATTTCATCCACCGGCGACAGGGCGGCAAGCGCTGCCTCGATCCGCGACGGATCGATTGCCCCGTCATGAACAACAACGACGGGCCGCGCTTCAGGCATAATGACGTCAAATTCCGCCTCAAGCTTGCGGCCGCAGGCCGATACGGTCATGACCGGCCCACCTTCTCCGTCCTGTCTTGCAGCAGAGATACCGAGAAAACCGGCCTGATCGAGCAATCGCTGCCATTCTTCGCCATCGACCAATGTGCCGAGAGGAAAATCCTCGGAGACGGTGCGGTCGAACCATGTCTCTAAAAGGCCGAAAGCAAAATCCTGAAACAGGGAGGGGGCGGAGGCAACAGCGATGAACCGCCGGACCGAGAGCAGGGACCCATGCGTAAAACGGGCCAGCATGTCACCATCGATCAGGCTGGCAAGGTCCGCTGCAGCACTGACCACCGTATCGATGAAGGTCATGCCATCGAGACCTTTGCGGTCAACCACCTGCACAGCGGCATCGGCCTCAAACGCCAGTTCGAGATTGCGGCGAAGACCAGCATCCGGCTCACAAATCACCAGACGCCCGCCGCGCGCACGGATGAGTGCGGCAAGCTTGCGGCTGAAATGCACCGACACAGCACCAAGCTCCAGCCAGAAGGGGGCCGAAACGGGCGAATCATCGCCAATCAGGCTGTTGGCTGCGTCGAGGAGCCGCTCCATCCGCGCCGAAGCAAGCGGAGAATGAACGGCAAAATGCTCAAGCGTTGCCTCACCGACCAGACCGGACCAGAGATCGGCACCATTCAGCCCGCCGTCCACGGCCTGTAGCCTGGCATCAAGGGCGGAATACACATCGTTGATCATTACCAGCTCGACGGTCCGTGCGGGAAAATCGCGGTAAAGTTCGCCGATCAGCTCGGACACGGGCGGCAGACCCGCATCAGGCTCCAGACGCCAGCATCCATCTTCGGCAACAGCCAGACCGGCATCACTCAGGAGATGAAGGCCGTTGACGAGAAACCGGCGAAGCTGTCTCTCCGCAGGCAACCTGCCGGAGCGCACACAGACATCAGGGTCGGCCAGCCGCAGCGCCAGCCCATGCAGCGCACTCAAGACCGCAGCCTGCAAGAGCACGCTGGCCGTATCAGGCTCCACATCGCCGTCGGCGAAAAGACCGGGCGGCAAAAACAGCTCACTGTCGCGCAACAGCGGCAAGGCCACCGTCTCATAGCGATAGGCAAGACTTTCGAGCGGTTTGTGCTGTTTCAGATAGGTGCGGCGGAAGCGACCGCCGCGCAGGCTGGCAATCAGGCTGCCATCCTCGGCAAAGAGGGTAAAATGGGCCTTGATCGAGCTTTCACTCACCCGCTCGATCTCGATGACCGCCCGATGCACGGCAAGACCGAGGCACGCGGTGCGGATCATGGCGAAGCCAACCGGAATATAGGGCGCACCGCCGCGCTCGCCGCTTAAACGGTCGAACAGCGCCACCAGCCCATGGAACATGGCATCGACCGACATCGGATTGAGATTATAGCCGAGCAACGGATGGGCGGGGGAGGCGGCTGGCTTCAGCACGACCTCAAGCCAGTGGTCGCCATGGCAGACGGCCCGTTCCAGCAACTGGAAATGCGGGCCGTAATCGAGACCGAAATGGCGTGCCGTGCGATAGGCGCTTTCGGCATCGACCACGGCGGTCGGTGCGGGCAGATCGTTCAGAACCGTGGCCGGCGCTTCGGTTGCGGTCAGCCGGCGCAACCGGCCCATGGCATGCAGCGTCCAGTCATCCTCGCTCAGCCGCTCACGCGACAGAATGCGGATATCGCCGGTCTCACGGGAAATCTCTGTCGACAGTTCCAGAATATGGCTGTCGCTCAATTCCAGCGGACGCAGGATATCGAGATTGGCCAGCTCCAGCCGGTCGGTGCCGAAAAGGTCCTGTCCTGCCGAGAGTGCTATTTCGATAAAGCCGCTGCCGGGCAGGATCGCCCTGCCATCGACCACATGCTCGCCCAGATCGGGAAAGAGCCGGGCATCGACATGGTTTTTCCAGTGCGTCCCGTTCATATCGACCCGCCAGCCATTCAACCGGTAGGCGTTACGGGCAAAACGGCCATAAAGATCGACCCGGTCGCTGGTCGGCTCCGGCCTGAGCTCGAGATGCGAAAACGGCAGACCCGGCAGGCGGATCTCGGCCCGACGCGGTCCGAACACCGCCGATGCATCGACCCTTGCGCCATGGGCTATGGCGCGCGCCAGTGCCTGTGCCACCGGATCGATCCCATCTGGGGCCTGATCCCGGTTCAGGGTGGCGATGGTGGTGACGGACTGACCCGCATGCTGCGCGGTTTCACCCACATAATTGCCGAGAATGGCGCGGGGCGAAATTTCGACGAAGACCGAGCATTCCAGGGCAAGCGCCGTCTCCGTCGCCTGCCGGAAACGAACCGGGCAACGCACATTCTGCCACCAGTAATCCGCTGTCAGCGCCTGACCGTCGAAAACCTCACCCGTCACCGTGGAAATGAACGGCAAAACCGCCGGGCGCGGGGCAATCACCGGTGGATCGGCAAAAAATCCATCCTGCGCCATATCGATCAGCGGGTGATGGAAGGGATAATCGATATCGAGAACCTGGGCAGGAATACGCCGCTTGCGCGCCTCGTCGCGAACAGCCTGAACCGCCTCGCGCGGGCCTGAAACAGTGACCGAGCCTAGCGCGTTGATCGCCGCGATCGCCACATCATCGAGAGCAAGCTCGCCGATCAGCACTGCGGCATCGGCTTCGCCAAGCTTCAAGGCCGCCATGGTGCCGGAACCCGCCAGCACTGCCTGATGCTGCGAGCGCTTGGCGATGACGGCGACAGCGTCATCCAGTGTCAGCGCACCGGCGCAATAAGCCGCCGCCACCTCACCGACGGAATGACCGAACACCGCATCCGGGGTCAACCCCTTTGCCTTCAGCGCATCGGTCAGCGCCACCTGAACGGCAAACAGCAGCGGCTGGGCAAGCCGCGTATCCTTGAGCCTGGCCTCAAGGGCCGGATCTGTCAGGGCATCTTTCAGCGAGATCGGCGAAAACCGGCTGAAAGAGGCCGCGACGTGATCGAAACTCTGGCGGAAAACCGGATTGGCACGGTAGGCGTCGAGACCCATTCCCGCCCATTGCGCGCCATTGCCGGCAAAGACAAAGGCCAGCTTTGCATTTAACGTCAGCGCTGTTCCGATTTCACCACCGCTCTTTCCAGTTTCACGCCGCTCGGCCACGGCCCTGATCACGGCCTCCGTCGGACCGGAGGCGACAAAACGATGTTTCAGAGCGGCACGATTGGCTGCAGCGGCAGAGATGATACCGGCAGCAGCCTGCGGATCTGTCCTGAACGCCGCATCATAGGCTTCGACCAGCGCCGTCAGGCTTTCCTGCGTATGGGCACTGATCATAAAGACCGGCTCATGCGAGGAGGCCGGCGCAAGGCGTGACACCGGTTCGGGATCGGCAATCACCACATGGGCATTGGCGCCACCGAAACCGAAGGAATTGACACCCGCCCGTCTTGCCGTCTTCCCACGCGGCAGCGGCACCGGCTGCGCAGCAACCTTGACATTCAGCCCTTCAAAATCGATCGCATCATTCGGTTCATCGAAATGCAGCGATGGGGGCAGAAGATCGTGCTCCAGCGCCAGCATCGCCTTCATCAGCCCCAGCAGTCCCGAAGCCGGTTCGGCATGGCCTATATTGGTCTTGATCGATCCGATCAGGATCGGCTCTTTACGGCGCTGGCCAATGACTGTGCCGAGCGACCAGACCTCGGCCGGGTCGCCCACCTTGGTTCCCGTGCCATGGCCTTCGATGAAGGCGAGACTGTCGGGATCAATGCCATTGCCGTCGTAAACCGCACGCAACAACGTCGCCTGCGCCTCTTTCGACGGCAGAGAAATACCGTTGGTGCGGCCTGCCGCATTGATACCGCTGGCGAGGATCGTCGCATGGCTGCGGTCGCCTTCCCTCAACGCCCTGTCCCGGCTTCTGAGAACCAGCGACACCGCGCCTTCGGCGCGCACATAGCCGATGCCGTCATTGGAATAAGCCTTGCACAGCCCGTCTATCGAGAGCATCCGCGCCTGGGCGAAACCGACGAAGGGCAAAGGATGCACCAGCACATTGACGCCCGCGACGATTGCCGTATCGACAAGACCGGCCTCGATAGCCCGCACGGCATGATCGAGGGCAACCAGTGAGGAGGAACAAGCGGTATCGACCGTGAGGCTTGGTCCATTCAGGCCGAAGACATGGGAAATGCGGTTGGAGACCACCGACAGCGTATTGCCGGTCATAAAATGCGGGCCGGGCCCGGCCGGGTCCTCTGCCGCCAGATTGGCATGATCGAGACTGGACGCGCCGACATAGACGGCGACATTCTCGCCATGAAGGCTTTCGGCAGGAATATTGGCGTCTTCCAGCGCCCGCCAGGTCAGTTCCAGCAGAATGCGCTGCTGCGGGTCCATGAAGGCCGCTTCGCGCTGCGACATGCCGAACAGCGCCGGATCAAAGCAGTAAATATCATCAAGAACGCCGGCTGCCAGCGTATAATATTTTCCGGCAATACCGATCTCGGGATGCCAATAGCGGGCAATATCCCATCGATCCTGCGGCAGGGTTGTTACCGTGCACCGTCCCTGGCTGAGCACTGAAAACAGCTCATCCGTCGAATTCGCTCCAGGCGCGACACAGGCGCGGCCAATAATCTCAACTGCCATCAATCGTCCAAGTCTCTATCGCCAATAAGCCCCTGTCCCCATAACCCACAATGTCCTTACGGAAGGCCAGCGGATGCGTCAATCTCACACGTCGCGACCGCCCCGAACAAGAAACGGCAATGTCGACGCAATCAAGGCTTCAGATGCATTTTACAGACATTGAAACCGTCAACCAGATACCAATGATCGTTGCTCAACGCCGTCCCGTCGCTTGTCCGATGTAAGAAAGACAATGGCACAACATCGTTCCAGTCTGTTCCCTGGTCTTTTCCAATTCACTCGTGATTTGAGACGGTTAAGAAAAGTTATTCATACCCTGTCCTCTTCTCTGGTCTTTTTAAATCGATTTAATATCATTTTCACAATAGATAGGGCCCGATTTGCAAAAGTCGAAGCCGATGATGTTTGCCATGTCATGAAAGGGTTTGTCGGATGCGGGCTATCGTCACCAAAGAGCGGGCTGCCGTCTCTCTGCTCTTCCTGATGAACGGCACCATGGCCGGATGCTGGGCGGTGAAAGTGCCGCAATTTTCCAGTGCCCTGTCGCTTTCCGAATTCGAACTGGGACTGATGATCCTCACCCTGGGGCTGGGCTCAATTGTCTTCATGCCGATTGCCGGGGCCAGCATTTCCCGTTTCGGGTCGCGTGCCGTCGCGCTTGCGACCTCGCTTATGTTTGTGCCGATGCTGCTTGTGTTGACGCTTGCGCCCAATGTCATGACGGCCGTGCCCGCAATCTTCCTGTTTGGCGGCTTCATGGGCGCAATGGATGTGGCGATGAACGCCAATGCGGTTGAAACAGAAACCCATATGGGCCGGGCGATCATGTCCTCCTGTCATGCGTTCTGGAGCCTTGGCGGTCTGGCCGGTGCAGGACTGGGCGGCTGGTTGTTGACCATCAGCACTCCCATCCTCCATGCTCTGGTGTCGACCTTTCTTGCCGCCGCGCTCTTGTTGCTCGCCTGGCCCTATCTTTATCGAGACGCGCCTCACCACCACTCAGACCACACGCCGCGATCAGGATTGCCACGAACAGCCGCCCCCTGGCTTCTTGGGATAATCGCCCTGTTTTCCATGATCCCGGAAGGCAGCGTTCTGGACTGGAGCGCCCTTTATCTTCGCAAAGAGCTTCACACGGATGTGGCCGCATCCGGCCTTGCCTATGCCGGGTTTTCGCTCACCATGGCGCTCATGCGCTTTGCCGGAGATCATTTGCGCGACCGGCTCGGCGCCATACTGATCCTCAGGCTGAGCGCTGCCATCGCAATGAGCGGTCTGCTCCTTGCCGGCTTTGCCGCTGGCCCTCTCATGGCAATCGCCGGTTTTGCCCTGATGGGCATCGGCATTGCCAATCTGGTTCCGATTGCCTTTTCGGCTGCGGGCAAGCTGCCCGGTTTGGCGCCCGGCATCGGGCTATCGGTGGTGACGACCATGGGCTATTGCGGCATCCTCATTGCTCCCTCCCTGATCGGCTTCATCGCCAGCCATGCATCGCTCGGACTGGTGTTCAAGGCCCTGCCTGTGCTGCTGGTCGTGGTTCTGCTGCTTTCAGGGCAGGCCCGCCATGCCGATCGACAGGACGAAGACCGTCACGCAGTTGACATTGAAGCATGATTGATCCACCTGAAAAGCATGTTTTCATAGAGTGAGATCGGTTCCATGGCCTCCCCTCAAGACTTCGATCCGAAACCGCGCCGTGCCTCTGTTGCCGTCGATGTCGGCGGTGTGATCGTCGGCGGCGGCGCCCCGGTTGTGGTGCAATCCATGACCAACACCGACACCGCCGATATCGACGCCACGGTCAAGCAGGTCGCCGACCTCTACAAGGCGGGCTCGGAAATCGTGCGCATCACCGTCGACCGGGATGAAAGTGCCGCTGCTGTGCCGAAAATCCGCGAGCGTCTTCTGCGGCTTGGCCTCGACGTGCCGCTGGTCGGCGATTTTCACTATATCGGCCACAAGCTGCTGGCCGATCATCCGGCCTGTGCCGAGGCGCTGGCGAAATATCGCATCAATCCCGGCAATGTCGGCTTCAAGGACAAGAAGGACAAGCAGTTCGCCGAGATCGTCGAAATGGCGATCCGTTACGACAAGCCGGTGCGCATCGGCGTCAACTGGGGCTCGCTCGATCAGGATCTGCTGACCCGGTTGATGGATGACAATCAGGACAAGGGCTCGCCGCTATCGGCCCGTCAGGTCATGCATGAGGCCATCTGTCAGTCGGCGCTTCTGTCGGCCGAGCTTGCCGAAGAGATCGGCCTTGCCCGCAACCGCATCATTCTCTCGGCCAAGGTCAGTCAGGTTCAGGACCTGATCGCCGTCTATTCCATGCTGTCGGAACGCTCCGATCATGCGCTTCATCTCGGGCTGACCGAAGCGGGCATGGGCACCAAGGGCATCGTCGCCTCCTCCGCCGCCATGGGCTATGTGCTGCAACAGGGCATCGGCGACACAATTCGCGTGTCCCTGACGCCCGAGCCGGGCGGCGACCGCACCCGTGAAGTGCAGGTGGCGCAGGAACTGTTGCAGGTCATGGGTTTCCGGCAATTCGTACCGGTCGTGGCCGCCTGCCCCGGCTGCGGCCGCACCACCTCAACCGTCTTTCAGGAGCTGGCGCAGAAAATCCAGAGCGACATCCGCAAGAACATGCCGGTCTGGCGGGAAAAATATCCCGGTGTCGAAGGGCTCAATGTCGCGGTCATGGGCTGTATCGTCAACGGGCCGGGTGAGAGCAAACATGCCGATATCGGCATTTCACTGCCCGGCACCGGCGAAAGCCCGTCCGCGCCCGTTTTTATTGACGGAAAAAAGGAAATGACTCTGCGCGGACCAAGGATCGCCGAAGAGTTTGAAGCACTGGTAATTGATTATATTGAAAAACGATATGGTCAAAAATCAGCGGCGGAATAAGCAATCGTAAGGCTTTTCTTCATATTGCCGCAATTGCTATGTTGAGCGGAAGCGTTCTCTTTGAAAATCAGGAACAGGTTTTTCGGGGACGACAAACGGAAAAATGAATCTGAAGTCTGCAAGGAGCCTGCTAGACTTCTGGGGACGATCACGGAGCTTGAGCCTGATGCTGAAACGATTCGCAATTCTTGCGCTTGCCGCCACTTTTCTGAGCGCCTGCACAACAACAAATCCTTATACGGGCGAACAACAGATGTCGAATACCTCCGGTGGCGCCCTCATCGGCGCTGGCCTCGGCGCACTTGGCGGATTTGCTCTGTCCGGTGGTCACGGTGGCGTTGCACGGCGTAATGCCGCACTGATCGGTGCTGGCATCGGCGCACTGGCCGGTGGTGCTATTGGCAACTATATGGACAATCAGGAAGCTGAACTGCGCGCCCAACTGCAAGGCACCGGCGTTTCCGTTACCCGTCAGGGCGACCGCATCATCCTGAACATGCCGTCCAACATCACCTTCCCGACCGATCAGGCCCAGGTTCTGCCGCCCTTCTATGCGACGCTCAATTCCGTGGCCATCGTCTTGCGGAAGTTCAACAAGACCCTGATCGACGTCAACGGCTACACCGACTCGACCGGCAGCCTAGCCCACAATCAGGACCTATCGCAGCGCCGCGCCGATGCTGTGACCAATTATCTCGCGCAGCAAGGCGTCGATCCACGTCGTATGTCCTCCATGGGCTTCGGTCCCAGCCAGCCGATCGCCAGCAATGCAACCCCGGAAGGGCGCGCCCAGAACCGCCGCGTCGAAGTGTCGATTTCTCCGCTCAGGGCACAGTGATCGACTGTTCCAAGTCCGACAAAATACAAAGCGCCGCTTTCGCGGCGCTTTTTTATACATGAGAGATAACAGCAAACCTGTTTTGCCATTACCTGAACATTCAATCACACGAAAAACTGCGCGCCATTGGCCGAAATGGTCGAACCGGTGATGAAACCGGCCTCATCTGCCGCGAGGAACAGAACAACGCGCGCGATTTCTTCCGGCTCGCCCAGACGACCGACCGGGATTTGCGGCAGAATGCGCTCGTTGAGCACTTTTTCCGGAATGGCCTTGACCATTTCTGTGGCGATATAGCCGGGGCAAATGGCGTTGACGGTGATGTTTTTCGCTGCCCCTTCCTGCGCCAGGGCCTTGGTGAAGCCGAGATCGCCTGCTTTCGCTGCAGAATAGTTCACCTGCCCCATCTGACCCTTCTGGCCGTTGATCGAGGAAATATTGATGATGCGGCCAAAACTGCGGTCACGCATGCCGGTCCAGACCGGATGGGTCATGTTGAACATGCCGGTCAGATTGGTGCTGATCACCTCATTCCACTGCTCCGGCGTCATCTTGTGGAACATCGCGTCACGGGTAATCCCGGCATTGTTGACCAGAATCTCGACCGGACCCAAAGCCTTCTCAACCTCGGCAATGCCTTCGACACAGGCTTTGTAAGAAGACACATCCCACTTGAACACGGGAATGCCCGTGACGGCTTCAAAGGCCTTGGCCTTTTCATCATTGCCCGCGTAATTGGCGGCGACCTTGTATCCTGCCGATTTCAGCGCAACAGAAATAGCCTCCCCGATACCGCGCGTTCCCCCCGTTACCAATGCAACCCTGCTCATGCCGGTATTTCCTCTTGTTCAGCTTATGTTTTAAATATCAAGCATTTGCGCCCCCTTTCACGGGAGCGCTGCCGTTTTGATCACAATCAGCCGCGGTTAAAGTGCTTCCAGGCACATGGCAACGCCCATGCCACCGCCGATGCAAAGAGTCGCCAGCCCCTTCTTGACGCCGCGGCGTTTCATTTCAAACAGAAGCGTGTTGAGGACACGCGCACCGGACGCGCCAACCGGATGACCGATAGCAATCGCGCCGCCATTGACATTGACGATGGCGGGATCCCAGCCGAGATCCTTGTTGACGGCGCAGGCCTGCGCGGCAAAGGCTTCATTGGCCTCGACAAGATCGAGATCGTTGATCGACCAGCCCGCCTTTTCCAGCGCCTTGCGCGAAGCCGGGATCGGGCCCGTGCCCATGATCTTCGGATCGACACCCGCCGTCGCCCAGGAGGCGATACGAGCCAGCGGCTGAATATTGCGGCGAACGGCTTCAGCTTCGCTCATCAGCAAAGCCGCGGCCGCACCGTCATTGATGCCGGAGGCATTGCCCGCCGTGACCGTGCCTTCCTTGTCGAAGGCGGGTTTCAGCTTGGCCATGCCGTCCATCGTCGCACCGGCGCGGATATATTCATCGGCATCAACCGTCACGTCGCCTTTGCGCCCGGCAATGACGAAGGGAATGATTTCATCCTTGAACTTGCCAGCCGCCTGGGCGGCCTCTGCCTTGTTCTGCGAAGCGACGGCAAATGCATCCTGCTCCTCACGGGTCAACTGCCACTGACGGGCAATATTTTCCGCAGTAACACCCATGTGATAGCCATAAAACGCATCCGTCAGGCCATCCTTGATCATGGTATCGATCATCTTCATGTCGCCCATTTTGACGCCAGCGCGCAGATGGGCGCAATGGGGCGCAAGCGACATGGATTCCTGCCCGCCAGCAACGACAATGGCGGCATCGCCGGTGACGATCTGCTGCATGCCAAGCGCCACGGCCCTGAGGCCCGAGCCGCAAAGCTGGTTCATGCCCCAGGCGGTCTTTTCCTGCGGCACTCCAGCCTTCATCGCCGCCTGCCGGGCCGGATTCTGGCCCTGGCCTGCCGTGAGGATCTGGCCGAGGATCACCTCATCCACATCGGCGGCTTCAACATTGGCCCGTTCCAGAACGGCCTTGATAACAGCGGCGCCAAGATCATGCGCGGGAACGGTGGCAAACGCACCGTTGAACGATCCGACAGCGGTTCGAGCAGCGCTGGCGATAACGATGGATGGGGAACTCATGGGATACCTCCTCGGGCCTTGTCTTTATACGCCGGAGACTGACAAAGCTTCCTGAAGAAGTCAAATGCCGTCGACGGGGGAATTCAGGCGGGAGTTGTATCGACAACCACTTTATCTTTCATCCCTCAAACAGCAGGGGGAAATACGATATTTGGGCCAGCACTTTATTTTTTTTGCGACGCCCTGCCTTCCCGCAAAAAGCGGGGCAGGGCTCACATAGCTGAAAATATATCTTCACTCATGGCCGCGGTCGGTATGCCCGACGCAGCCAAGCAAGCGGGCTCTGTCGCGGCGATGCACAAAGAGATTGTCACGCCGCGTCATTTGCGATTACACTCACATTCGGGAAGAGCAATAATAAAAACATGATCCGGGTCAGGAGACTGAAATGGCTAAAGCCGAAGGCGAAATCGTCATCAAGAAATATGCCAACCGCCGCCTCTACAACACAGGAACCAGCACCTATGTGACGCTGGAGGATCTGGCGAAAATGGTAAAGAAGGGCGAGGATTTCGTCGTTCAGGACGCCAAAAGCGGCGAAGACATCACCCATTCGGTGCTGACACAAATCATCTTTGAACAGGAAGCCAAGACGAGCAATACATTGCTGCCGATCTCCGTCCTGCGTCAGTTGATCGGCTTTTACGGCGATCAGATGCAGATGGTGGTGCCGAGCTTTCTCGAACATTCGATGAAGTCCTTTGCCGAGCAGCAGAGCCAGATGCGCGAACAGATGACCCGCGCATTCGGAGAAACTCCCTTCGGCAAAAATCTTCAGGGGCCGATGCAGCTTATGGAGGAGCAGGTCAAGCGCAACACGGAAATGTTCCAGAAGGCCATGCAGATGTTTTCGCCCTTCAACGCCGCACAGGAGCAGCCTGCAAAGCGTACGGAAGCCAAGGACATTGAAGAGCTGAAAGAACAGCTGCGCAATCTCCAGAGCAAACTCGACAAGCTTTAATCACTTTCAAAAAGCCGATCGATCTGGCGGCGTTCACGCTTGGTCGGTCGGCCCGAGCCGGGCTGACGTTGTGCCTGTTCAAAAGCCGTGAGCTTTTCCCGTTCGGCCTCAGGCGGTGACTGATCCTCATAAAGAAGACGGGCTTCCTCATAAGGGCCTCGCCTCGTCCCGGTCAGTTTGACGATCAGCACCAGATCGCGATGGGCAAGGCTGATCTCCACCTTATCACCGCTGCGCACAGAAGCGCTCGGCTGGCGCGCAGGCTTGCCATTGATGCGGACAAGGCCTGCGGCAATCTGCTCCTGCGCCAGCGTGCGTGATTTGGAAATGCGAGCAAAAAACAGCCACTTGTCGATCCGTTGGACAAGATTTGTCTGTGGCTGTCTTTCGTCCATCGCGTTACTTCTTCATCTGCTCCTTCAGCGCAGCCAGCTTGGCGAAGGGGCTGTCCGGATCAATCGGCTTTTCCTTGCGCGGCGGCTTGGACTCGAAACGCTGCGGCTGATTGTTGTGCCGGTTGTCACGGTCCTTGCGCGGTCCACGCTCCTCCCGATCCCGTCCACCCTCACGTTGTGCATCACGGTCGCGCGGCTTGCCACGATGGCCATCCTCGCGACGGCGCTCGTCACGATCCTTGGAACGATCACCACGATTGCCCTCAGGTCGGCTGTCGCTGCGCTGCTGGCCGCTCTGGTCGGCGCGTTGGCCGCCATGGCGACGCTCACCGGCAGGCCGTTCGCCCTGTGCCCTGTCACCATGCTGACGGCCCTGGCGCGGATTTTCATTACGTCCGCCCGGACGCCACAACAGAACCGGCTTGACCTCAACCGGCTGGGCTTCAGCCAGAAGCTCGGTCGCGGCAAGAGCGGACTGATCCGCATGGCTCTCTCCGTTCAGAGCGGGAGTATCACTGACGGCAGAATCTGCCTCGATCTGTTCTGCAGCAGGCCGGTCAGCGGCTTCCTTCTCTTCAGCAGTCGCGTCATCCGAAAGCCTGTCTTCGGCATCCTTGTCAGCCGTATCAGCAGTGCCGACCGGCGTTTCGGCTTGATGATCTCCAGCCGGAGCCGGTTGTGCGGCAGGCTGATCACTCTTGTCCTGTGCCGCCAGGAAAGCCTGTGCCTCTTCCGCCTTCACCGCATCGGCCCGATAGCCGAGACCCTTGAGGATTTCCTCCATATCATCCGGCGTTGCGCCGAGAATGGACAGCATGGCCGTCGTCGTGGTGAAGCGGCGGCCATCATAGGCGCCTTCAGGACGCGGCGTGGTGCCCGGCTTCCACTGGGTCAGCGGACGAATGATATCGGCCAGACGCTCGAGAATGTCGATGCGCACGGCGCGCTTGCCAAGGAAACGGAAACCGGCCAGCTTGTAGAACATCCGCTCGAAAGCCGGATCGGTGACCACCGAGGTGCGACCTGCCGCCAGGATCGGGATCAGATCGCCGTAGCCAGTCTTGTCCATGCCGTCATTTTTCAGCGCCCAGAGGAGCGTGATCAGTTCAGCCGGAGCAGGTTTCAGCAGGGCAGGCATGAAAATATGGTAAGCACCGAAACGCACCCCATAGCGCCGCATCGAGGCGCGGGCATCCTGATCAAGCGTTTTTACATCCTCGGCGACATCACGGCGGAAGAGAACGCCAAGATTTTCAACAAGCTGGAAAGCCAGCCCCTTGGCCATGCCCTGCAGATCTTCGGCGCGGGAAAGATCGTCCAGCGGCTTCAGAACGGTGGAAATATGATGATTGACGTAACGCTCGATGCGGGCGACGACGTGGTCACGGGCATTGCTGCTCAGCTGTTCGTCCGCCAAAAGAATGACGCGCGGATGCAGGATATGATCAGCACCCACAAGCTTTGCCACCGGATCGCCCAGCCAGCGCAGCGTGCCATCCGAGCCCAGCGCCAGATCGCCATTGCCGGAGGCGTGCAACCTTGCCGCGCGAGCTTCGAATTCAAGACCCAGCGCCTTGTGCGCCGCCGCTTCCACGGCCTTGGCATCCGGCCCTTCCGCGCCGGAAATCGGCGTAAACCGGAATCCGGTAAGTTGGCCCACATGATGTCCTTCGACGAAGACATCACCGTTCACACTGATTTCAGCTTCCAGCATCGCATTCTCTCTCAAGCGCTTCATGAGCACAGATGTCCTGCGATCAACAAAGCGTTTCGTCAACCTATCATGTAACGCATCGGACAATCGATCCTCGATTTCCCGCGTCTTTTCTTGCCAGTGTGTCGGATCGGCAAGCCAGCCTGGCCGGTTCGATACATAGGTCCAAGTTCGGATTTGCGCAATGCGCGCGGAGAGTGTGTCGATCTCTCCGTCCGTTCTGTCAGCCCGCCGTACCTGTTCGGCCATGAAATTTTCGTTCACCGTACCGTATCGTACGAGGTCGGAATAGAGGCTCAGGATCAGATCGGCATGTTGCGCCGGGGTTATCCGCCGATAATCGGGCAGAGCGCAGGCATCCCACAACAGTGAAACCCGTTCCGGACGGCTGGCAAGATCCTGAACTTCCGGATAACGCGCCAATGCTTCCAGCGCCTGCTGGTCGATGGCGGGCAGGGCGCGCACCAGCCCTGGAACCCGCGGGCCGGCATCAAGACTGCGCAAGAGCGCGGCAATCGAGGAAAAATCGAAGGTGGCAGTGCGCCATTGCAGCACCTTGAGAGGATCGAACTGATGGGTTTCGAGCCGCTCGACCAGCTCGGCATCGAAGGGATCGACCCGGCCTGTGACACCGAATGTGCCGTCTTTCAGATGACGACCGGCGCGACCGGCAATCTGGCCCAGTTCGCCGGGATTGAGATTGCGGAACTGATATCCGTCGAATTTGCGGTCCTGGGCAAAGGCGACGTGATCGACATCGAGATTAAGCCCCATGCCGATGGCGTCGGTAGCGACCAGATATTCAACATCGCCGGACTGATAGAGCCCGACCTGAGCATTGCGCGTGCGGGGGCTGAGCGCCCCGAGCACAACCGCTGCGCCGCCACGCTGGCGCCGGATCAGTTCGGCAATGGCGTAAACCTCATCGGCGGAAAAGGCGACGATAGCGGAGCGCTGCGGCAGGCGGGTGATCTTCTTCTCACCGGCATAAAAAAGCTGCGACAGGCGCGGTCGCTCCACCACCGTAATACCGGGTAGGAGCTGTTGCAGGATCGGCTTCATCGTTGCCGAACCGAGCAGCAGCGTTTCCTCCCGCCCGCGCAGATGCAGCAATCGGTCCGTGAAAATATGGCCACGCTCCAGATCGCCAGCAAGCTGGATCTCGTCGATGGCAACAAACGCCGCCTTGGTCTCGCGCGGCATGGCCTCGACAGTGCAGACGAAATAGCGGGCATTGGGGGGAGAGATCTTTTCCTCACCCGTCACCAGCGCGACATGGGAAGCCCCCACACGCTCGACAAGCCGCGTATAAACTTCGCGCGCCAGCAGCCTGAGCGGCAGGCCGATCATGCCGGAGCCATGGGCAATCATCCGCTCGATAGCGTAATGGGTCTTGCCGGTATTGGTCGGCCCCAGCACGGCAACCACGCTGCGACCGCTCAGGATCATGGCTTGCGACGTCAATTCAACGCTCCGGACTGCAGATTGGAGAAGAAGACACCAGACCGTGACGTCGTCCTGCCCCGCAATGTCTGGCGAAACGACCGGAGCCGCCCGCCTTCCGAAGCACACATGACGATGCAATGCGCCAAAGGCAAGGAGAGAATTGCATCAAGGCGGTTTTTGTCTTCTTGTTGTGCCCGAGACGGCCCACAACCGGGCTCGGACGGCACAAAACATCATCCCAGGGGGCCGGAAAAGGGAAAGAACGAATCAGAGACGAATCACTGACTCCATCTGATTCAGTCTTTGTTCCGTTGCTGATCCGGGTGTTTACATCGATAGCAGCATCTTGATCCCAGCCACCGCAAACAGGCTGGCCATCACCCCATCGATCCAGCGACGGGCGGCACGATAGACCCGATAGGCACGCTCGGTTGAGAACAGCACAGCATAGCCGTTCAGGATGATAAAGCCCGTGATCAGGCAGGCCGTGACGATACGTGTAAGATCAAAGACCGAAGCCTCAGGCGGCAGACCCAGCGTGATGACCGACAACCAGGCAAAGACTGCCTTGGGATTGGTCAGGTGGATAAGAAAGCCACGGACAAAGATTTTGGACATGGCCTGTACTGGAATGGGTGCACTGCTCCGAAGATCTACGGGGCGGGCCTGAACCACGGACCGGCCGGAACGGAACGCCAGATAGAGAAGATAAAACCCGCCAGCGACTTTCAACAAGGACAGGATTTCGCCATAACGGCCAAGCAGGGCGGCAAGACCGAAGGAAGCGGCCATGGCCCAGAAAAACGAACCGCAATAGACCCCAAAGGACAGAAAAAGCCCGGCCCGCCGCCCCTGTGACACCGCTGTCGAGATAATGGCAAGGATAGCCGGACCGGGGCTGAGCACAGCCACGCAATAAACCGCGTAAGCTGAGAAAAAATGTGACATTGCCACGCTCATTGATCATCACTCCAGCAGGACATCGTGAGCATATCGGCCAAACTTGTGCTGATGTACCAATGAAAAAAACTGATCATTTAGATATAGAATAAACTATATATAATACCTCGTCACCGATCTTTGCCTTCGATGGGAACCCGGAGCTGCATTGCGGCATTAAAAGGAGCAACCACGCAGACCACCGGCATTATTGCGTGATGTCATCAGACAAGGCTGTGTCATCGTCTCACCGCATCCGTTGTTTGCCGGTCACCATCCGTCAAGGATCGTCCCATGTTGAACAGCCCCAATCCCGAATGGATCAGCACCGGCAATGGGCCAGCCTGCGTTATGTTGCATGGCATGGCCATGGCTCCGTCTTTCTGGCAGGCTTATACGCCCGCTACGTTGCGCAAAGGAAAAGTGGCGGCCTATCCCTTGCCCGGGCATCATCCCTGGCGGCTGAATGAAGCGGACCCCCATTTTGACGAGGACACAGCAGTCAATGCTCTGTCGCAGGCGATCGAGCGGGATTTCCCCGGTCAGCAGGTCACTGTCGTCGGTCATTCCACAGGAGGACTATTCGCCTTGATGCTGGCCATTCATCGGCCTGATCTGGTCAGGCGTATCGTACTGATGGGGGCCTTCGGCTGTGGCGAGCTGATCAGCAGACGACATCTGGCCGGCCGTCTTATCGGTCTGCCGCTGATTGGCGCATTGATGTTCCGCTACGCCTTCCGTCGATGGATTTCCTCGACGATACATTTCCGCCATGGCTCTCTGGATTGCGTTTATGATAAATCCTGCCCCTGGGAGACAGAGGAGAGCCTGCAAGCCATCGAAGCGGTGCGAACGGCGCTTCTGGCATCCAATCCACTGGATATCGAGGCCATGGTCCGCTTCATCACCACCACATCCGTTATGGACCGCCTGAACCGTATCGAGGCTCCGGTCCTCAATCTGATCGGCATGCGGGATGCTGTGGTGCCGGCCAGTCATCAGCTTGCCCTATCGCGGCGACTGCGATTTTGCCAGACCGTGGTTTTGCGCCGCTGTGGTCATCTGCCGATGGTCGAGGCGCATGATCGTGTCACTCAATTGCTGGAGATGTTCCAGAATGATGTGCCAATACGGCAAGTATTGAAAAAAGAACGGCAAGAAAATCGGGAGCGCGGAACAAATTTCGCGTCTGTTCATTATGATCCCGTGTCACAAAACAGTGAAACATCTTTGATTTCAACACAGGCGCAGGCCTGACGACAACGACGGCATCGGTGTTTCGACAGATCCGCCGCTGGCCTGCCTGTTGCCTCTTGACTGTGGGAAAGGGAGGACAACGCCATGCTCGGCACCATACTGATCGTCATTCTTATTTTGATGCTGCTGGGCGCTTTGCCAAACTGGGGCTACAGCCGCAGCTGGGGATACGGACCCTCCGGTGGTCTGGGGCTGGTCCTGGTGATCATCATCATTCTCTTGCTGATGGGCCGGATCTGAGCCGCTTTCATCATTGCATCGGATCCCATCCACCCGGTTCCAGATGAGCGGTCCGATGATGTCAAACGGGAAAAGGAGCATTGATATGAAAAAAATCATCCTCGTGGCGGGCTTGATCCTACCGATGATCGCATCCTGCACACCGACAGAACGAGGTGCGTCGATTGGTGCGGCCTCAGGCGCGGTGATCGGCGGCGTTGCCAGCAATTCGTGGGGCGGTGCTGCAATCGGCGCTGTTGGAGGCGGGATTGTCGGTGCCCTCATCGGCAAATCGACCGAACATCCGGGCTACTGCATCTATCGTGACCGTCACGGCCGCCGCTACGAGGCGCGTTGCCGGTAATCAGAGCACTGCACTCTGAAGCCTCATGCGTTTTTTCAAGCGCATGAGGCTATCCTTTCAGGCTATGTCTTCAAGGCGCATCAATCTTCGCGCCAATATAGGCAATGGCCTGTTCATAAACGGTGGCGGCATTCCATCCGGCAATGGCGGCGAAATTTGGCTGGCCCTGCTGATACCCCTGACCGGCAATCCAGCCATGACCTTTGAGAAAATTAGCCGTGGAGGCCAGTGCATCGGCCCGTGAGCCGATGAGATCGACACGCCCGTCACCGTCGCCATCCACGCCGTACAGCACGACATTCTTCGGCAGAAACTGCGTCTGGCCGATTTCGCCATGGGCGGCGCCATGGGCATTCACGCTGAGAGAGCCGTTCGCCACAAGCTTCAAAGCTGCATAGAGCTGATCGGTGAAGTAATCGCTGCGGCGGCAATCAAAGGCCAGCGTGGTGACGGCAGACAGCGTATGTTCATGGCCCATATAGCTGCCAAAGCCGGTTTCCATGCCCCAGATGGCAATCAAAGGTCCCGCCGGCACGCCATAACGATGTTCGATAGAGCGAAACAGCGCTGCATTCGCCCGTTTCATCGCTCGTCCACGGGTGATGATCGACTGACCACCGCGCTTTTGCATGAAGGCGTCAAAGGACAGTTTGAAGCTTTTCTGCCCACGGTCGGCCCGGATGGTCGGCAGATTGTAATGCACATCAGCAAAGGCCCGGTCCAGCACCGACTGGCTCACACCCCGCGCGCGCGCCTCCACCTTGAAAGCCTGAACCCAGCGGTCGAAACCGGCAGATGTATTGCCGCAGACCGGCGCAGCGATGGCAAGACCGCCCGCTGCTGCCCATGTGGTCAAGGTCAAAAAGGCTACAGTGGAAAATCGCTTCAATGCCATGGAAAGCCTCGCTCATACGCAAAAGCGCGGCCGGTTTCAGCCGCGCTCTGATCTGTTCAGTTTCGTTATCTTAAAGGTCAAACGGTTAAGCTTGAATTAACCATACAACCCCACCAGCACGTTTGAAAGCTGGCAGGACATCACCCGATCATCAGGCCGCAAGCGTCTTCGGCTTGATCAGCGCCCGGTTGATCAAAAGCTCAGCGATCTGCACAGCGTTGAGCGCTGCACCCTTACGCAGGTTGTCAGAAACAACCCACATGTTGAGACCGTTTTCAACCGTGGCATCCTCGCGGATACGCGAAATATAGGTGGCATCTTCGCCAGCGCATTCAACAGGGGTGATGTAACCGCCGTTTTCGTGGCTGTCGATAACGAGGCAACCCGGAGCTTCGCGCAGGATATCGCGGGCCTGATCAGCAGTGATTTCCTTTTCGAACTCGATATTGACCGATTCCGAATGGCCGATAAACACCGGAACGCGCACAGCCGTGCAGGTGACCTTGATCTTCGGATCGAGCATTTTCTTGGTTTCAGCCAGAACCTTCCATTCTTCCTTGGTATAGCCGTCTTCCATGAAGACATCGATATGCGGGATGACGTTGAAGGCGATGCGCTTGGTGAACTTCTTGTTCTCCACCGGATCGGCAACGAAAACGGCGCGTGTCTGGGTGAAAAGCTCGTCCATGCCTTCCTTGCCCGCACCCGAAACCGACTGATAGGTGGACACGACAACGCGCTTGATGGTGGCGACATCATGCAGCGGCTTCAGCGCCACAACGAGCTGGGCGGTCGAGCAATTCGGATTGGCGATGATGTTCTTCTTCGAGAAACCGACAATGGCGTCCGGATTGACTTCCGGAACGATCAGCGGCACCTCGAGATCATAACGCCAGGCCGAGGAATTATCGATGACGACGCAGCCTTGCTGACCAATCTTCGGCGACCACTTCTGCGACACCGTGCCGCCAGCCGACATCAGGCAGATATCCGTATCGGAGAAATCGTAGTTCTCCAGATTCTGCACTTTCAGAACCTTATCGCCAAAGGAGACTTCAGTGCCCTGCGACCGGGCCGAGGCGAGCGCCACGACCTCGGAAGCTGGAAAACCGCGCTCGGAGAGAATATTCAGCATTTCGCGACCGACATTGCCGGTGGCGCCTGCGACTGCAACTTTGAAACCCATGATCCTGCTCTCTTTCTGTCTCTCCTCGGGAGGGTGAGGGGGAAAGGGCGTTCAGCGCCTTTCCGGTCCCCGGCCTTGCCGGGGAGAGAGCGGGGGCCAGAGACGTCAGACGGTTTTGGTCGTCGTTTTGGCCTTGGTGGTGAGAAGAACGGCACAGGATTGAAGAGCGTGCAGCAAGACTGCCCGTACCCCATGTTCAACAGCATTGTTCTGGCTGGCGAAACGCATCCCGTTATCCTTTCCCCGCCGGGTTTAGCGGGTTTTTCCGTCATGTCAAGAAAAGTCATGATCGGATGCGTTCGGAAAACCGGGCGCGATCTACGACGAAAGTCATAAGCCGAAAGCATCGCTCTCTAAAACCGATAAAATCTGGCACCTTATCCGTTAATTCGTCAATGCGGCATAACAGCCTGCTGCAGAACATCTCGAAACCAGCCGGTTTCGGGGAGGTCGGCAGAAGGTCCCGGAGGAGGGGACGCCGCTTTTCGAAGAAACGCGCTTTCAAACG
Organism: Allorhizobium sonneratiae; assembly: GCF_023700755.1. Taxonomy (GTDB): domain Bacteria; phylum Pseudomonadota; class Alphaproteobacteria; order Rhizobiales; family Rhizobiaceae; genus Allorhizobium; species Allorhizobium sonneratiae. The sequence goes on from NZ_JAMKOJ010000012.1 coordinate 65,694, forward strand.
ATGTTTCACGTGAAATAGCGCTTTCATGGAGATGGGGGCAGGGGCCGACAGGAGAGGCCGGTTGCCTTCAGGGGAGGATCAGCAATGGCAAATGTCACAAGCGTGCATGGCTCGTCACGGGGCATGACCGCCGAAGAGCGAAAGGTCATTTTCGCCTCATCGCTCGGCACCGTGTTCGAATGGTATGACTTCTATCTCTACGGATCACTGGCGCTTTATATCGGCTCCACCTTCTTTGCCCAGTATCCGGAAACCACCCGCAATATCTTCACGCTTCTGGCTTTTGCCGCCGGCTTTCTGGTGCGTCCCTTCGGCGCGCTGGTGTTTGGCCGACTGGGCGATCTTGTCGGGCGCAAATATACCTTCCTCGTTACCATTCTGATCATGGGCGCGTCGACTTTTCTGGTCGGCCTGTTGCCGGGGTCAAATTCCATCGGCATCGCCGCGCCTGTCCTGCTGATCATTCTGCGATTGCTGCAGGGACTGGCCCTTGGTGGCGAATATGGCGGAGCGGCAACCTATGTGGCCGAACATGCCCCGCATGGGCGGCGCGGTTTCTATACCTCCTGGATCCAGACAACGGCGACGATGGGCCTGTTCCTGTCGTTGATCATCATCCTGTCGATCCAGACGATGATGGGCAAGGAGGCCTTTGCCGCCTGGGGCTGGCGCATTCCCTTCGTTCTCTCGGCTGTGCTTCTTGGCATTTCCGTCTGGATTCGCATGCAGATGAACGAATCGCCCGCCTTCAAAAAGATGAAGGAAGAGGGCAAGCATTCCAAAGCACCGATTTCGGAAGCCTTCGGCCAGTGGAAAAACGCCAAAATCGCCATTCTCGCACTGTTCGGCGCCGTCGCCGGTCAGGCCGTCGTCTGGTATGCAGGCCAATTCTACGCTCTGTTCTTCCTGCAGAACGTGCTGAAAGTCGAGTCCATGGCCGCCAATATCATGGTGGCGATCGCTCTGGCCATCGGCTCGCTGTTCTTCGTCGTTTTCGGTTGGCTCTCCGACAAGATCGGGCGCAAGCCGATTATCATGCTTGGCCTGTTCCTCGCCATGCTCACCTATTTCCCGCTGTTCAAGGCACTGACGTCTTCGGCCAATCCGGCGCTGGCCGAAGCCCAGGCCACCATCAGGGCCACGGTCACGGCTGATCCGAAGGATTGCAATTTCCAGTTCAACCCGACCGGCACGGCGAAATTCACCACATCCTGCGATATCGCAACAGCCCTTCTGACCAAGAATTCCGTGCCCTATACGGTGGTGCCGGCAGCGGCCGGAACGGTGGCCTCAATCAAGATCGGTGACACCCTGATTGCTGGCTATGATGCCATTCAGGCAGGCAGCAATGCCAAGGCACAGGATGCCGCCTTGCAGAAGAAGGTGAATGTCGCCCTTCAGAGCGCCGGTTTCCCGCTGGTGAGGAGCGCGGCCAAGGTGCCCGATGCCAAGCTGGAAAGCTTTCTGGCCGCCAATCCGGAGCTGAACCTCAAGGCGGATCAGGTGCGCGAAGGGGCAAAAACCATGGTGCCGACGGCGGATCTCATCGCCGACAAACAGATCACCAAAGACGAGGCCGCCCAGACCGGCAGCGATCAGATGGCTGTCTATACGATTGCCCAGGGTGGTCCGTTCAAGATGGTCGCCAACCCCGATGAGGTGAAATGGCTGCCGACCATCGCCATCCTGACGGTCCTGGTGATCTATGTCACCATGGTCTATGGCCCGATTGCCGCCATGCTGGTGGAAATGTTCCCCACCCGCATCCGGTATACCGGCATGTCGCTGCCCTATCACATCGGCAATGGCTGGTTCGGTGGTCTGCTGCCCGCCACCGCCTTTGCCATGAGTGCGGCGGAAGGCGATATCTATTACGGTCTCTGGTATCCGATCGTCATTGCCGGCATGTCGTTCATCATCGGCATGATCTTCCTGAAGGAAACCCGCAACACCGAGATCGACGCCTGATCGATCGCAAGGAAACAGAAAACGGAACGCCCGGAGAGATCTGCTCCGGGCGTTTTTTTATCGGCGGCGGATCAATCTTTGCCGAAGCACCGGCCAGCCGCCGTCAACCGCGCGAAACACATAACCGGCCCGGGCAAAGACCAGCGCCAGCATCAGGGAAAACCACGCGCCGAAACCAAGACCGGCAATCACGTCACCTGGAAAATGCGCCCCGACCATGACGCGCGACATGCCCATCCACAAGGCACCGACCAGCAAGGCCAGCCGATAGCGCGGAAAAACCAGCGCCGCCATCATGAAGATCGCGCCAAATGTGGTGGAATGACCGGAAGGAAAGCTTTCGTAAAGCGACGAACCCGCCAGCGGCTGAAAGTGAAAAGCGCCATGCTCGGCAAAGACATAGGGACGGCCCCGGCCGATCAGCCGCTTGAGAAGATTGGCGGCAAGCCCTGACAGGGCAATCGAAGCGAAGAGATAAAGGCCGAACCAGGCCATGAACAGGGCACGCCCGCGCGCCATCACCGTTTCGGCCCGATACGCCACGGCAAGACCGCTCATGCCAAACAGGAAACTCAAAATCAGGCACCAATCGGCTTTGCCGAAACGGGTGCAGATTTGCGCAAAATGCTGAATGACGGGATTGGCGACAGGGCCTGCTTTGCCAACCGGCTGATCGAACACCACAGCCGACAGCAGAACCATCGATGCGACAACAAAGAGAAATGTCAGGGGATAGCTTTCGCCGACAACCTTTACCGGGTGACGCTTGCGAAACAGTTTTGGCCAATCGACCCTTTTGATCAAGCGACCGGGATTGCGCCTGCGGTGAAAATCGGACACATGCGTGACAATCGCTGCAATTTGTTTTTGCAGCCTATCGATAAACATCATGTTGGTTTTCCCGGGAAAGAGCATCAGCAACTGCCGTGCCTGTTATGGCACGGCAGTTACGGGAAAACAATTACTGCAGCAGAGCCTTGAATTCGGCAAGGATCGCATCGCCCATCTCGACGGTGCCTACCTGACGGCAGCCTTCACCCATGATGTCGCCGGTGCGGATGCCCTTGTCCAGAACCGTCGCAATCGCCTTTTCCAGCGCGTCGGCCTGAGCAACCTCGCCGAAGGAATAGCGCAGGCACATGGCGAAGGAGGCAATCATGGCAATCGGATTGGCCAGACCCTTGCCGGCAATGTCAGGGGCCGAACCATGCACAGGCTCGTACAACGCCTTGCGCTTGCCGGTCTTGGCATCCGGTGCGCCGAGCGAGGCGGACGGCAACATGCCGAGCGAACCGGTCAGCATGGCGGCAACGTCGGACAACATATCACCGAAAAGATTGTCGGTGACGATCACGTCGAACTGTTTCGGCGCGCGCACCAGCTGCATTCCGCCGGCATCGGCCAGCATGTGCGACAGGGCGACGTCGGCATATTTCGCCTTGTGCGTTTCGGTGACCACCTGGTTCCACAACACGCCAGACTTCATCACATTGCGCTTTTCCATGGAGCAGACGGCATTCTTGCGGGTACGGGCCAGCTCGAAAGCGACAGACGAAATGCGCTCGATTTCATAGGTGTCATAGACCTGCGTGTCGATGGCCCGCTTCTGACCATTGCCAAGATCGGTGATCGTCTTCGGCTCACCGAAATAGACGCCGCCGGTCAGTTCGCGAACGATGAGAATGTCCAGCCCCTCGACAAGTTCCGGCTTGAGAGACGAAGCGGAGGCCAGTGCCGGATAGCAGATGGCCGGACGCAGATTGGCAAACAGCTCCAGATCCTTGCGCAACCGCAAAAGACCGGCTTCCGGGCGAACCTCATAAGGAACGTCATCCCATTTCGGTCCGCCAACGGCACCGAACAGCACAGCATCGGCGGCCAGAGCCTTGGCCATATCTTCTTCGGAAATCGCAACGCCATGGGCATCATAGGCCGAGCCGCCGACAAGACCCTCGTCCAGCACGAAACCGGAACCGAGATCCTCATTCATATAGGAAATGATCTTGCGGACTTCATTCATCGCCTCGGGACCGATACCATCGCCGGGCAGAAGGAAAAGCGTGCGCGCTGTCATGGGCTAACCTCTTTGATTGTCGTTGACGCGTTTTATCCGCCGAGGGGGCACACTTCAAGAACGCCGAAGATGAAAGCGGTACGCAGCCGCAAAAACAAAAGGCGGCCTCAATGGGCCGCCCTCATGCTGTTTCTGCTATGGTCTGACTGCAAGAGCAGCACTCTCAAGCCCAGGGGCGCGAGGTTGCCATGCCCTTTTCATAATCGGCAATGGCGGAGGATTTTTCCAGCGTCAGGCCGATGTCGTCGAGACCGTTGAGCAGGCAATGGCGCTTGAAAGCATCGATTTCAAAGGTAATTTTGCCGCCATCCGGCCCGGTGATTTCCTGGGCTTCGAGATCGACGCTCAGAACGGCGTTGGAACCGCGCTCGGCATCATCCATCAGCTTGTCCAGATCTTCCTGGCTGACGGTGATCGGCAAAATGCCGTTCTTGAAACAGTTGTTGTAGAAAATATCGGCGAAGCTGGTGGAGATCACGCAGCGAATGCCGAAATCGAGAAGCGCCCAGGGCGCATGTTCACGCGAAGAGCCGCAGCCGAAATTGTCACCGGCAACGAGGATTTTCGCATCGCGGTAAGCAGGCTTGTTCAGAACGAAATCCGGGTTTTCCGATCCGTCCTGGTTATAGCGGGCTTCGGCGAACAGGCCCGTACCCAGACCGGTCCGCTTGATCGTCTTCAGGTAATCCTTCGGGATGATCATGTCCGTGTCGATATTCACGACCGGAAGGGGCGCTGCAACGCCGGTCAGCTTGGTGAACTTGTCCATGTCTCACTCCTGCAAAAAAATCTGAACCGCAGTACCTTAAAAAAGCGGAGATTTGAAGGAGAATCTTGACCGGTTCAGTGCCGCACCGGGTAAAACGCCGATCAACTTACATATCGATGATCGTGCCGTTGCCGTCATTCCAGATCCGCACTGGCTGGCGCGCCTGTTGTTTGCGTGCACGGGCATAAAGCGGCATCGGCTTTTGTTTCAGGGACATCATCCGCCAGCCGAGGGCAAGGCTCATCACCAGACCTGCGACCATGGTGAGGGAAAGAGTCATTGCCGCTGCAAGTGCTGCGACCACGACGCCAAGGCTGATCCATACCAGAGAGCGAAGAGTGTTCATCGTCATCATCCTTTCACATGTTCAAGGTGGGGCTTCACCTTGGGCTTTGCAAGGGCTATTGCTGTGCCTCCTTGTCGCAGCCCGGGTGTCACAGGCCTGCCACTGCGGGCATCAGGAGAGGAAGATGACGGAAGCATTGACCCCACAAGAACGTTTCAGGCTACGCCGTTCCCTGCTGAGTGTGCCGGCGATCAATGCCCGCGCATTGGAAAAATCCCGAACTCTTCCGACAGACGGGGTGATTTTCGATCTTGAGGATTCGGTCGCCGAAAGCGCCAAACAACTGGCCCGCGACAGTTTGAAGCAGTTTGCCGAAGGTCATGACAGGCCAGATCAGCAATGGATTATCCGGATCAATGGCACGGACACCCCTCATCACGCAGCCGACCTTGCTCTGGTGCGGCAGTTGCAACCGGATGCCGTTCTTCTGCCCAAGGCGGAAAGCGTTGAAGCCTTGACGCAGTTGCGGGATCGGATCGGGAGTAGGTCTGAGCTTTGGGCCATGATCGAAACGCCGAAAGCCGTGCTCAAGGCCGCGGCCCTTGCGGAAGCGGCAGAAGACTGTGGCTTAACTTGCTTTGTCGTCGGTCTCAACGATCTGCGCAAGGAAACGCGCATCCCCGCCGATCCGAAGCGGCGCACGCTTTTGCCTTTGTTGATGCAGGTGGTGCTGGCCGCCCGCGCCTATGGCCTCGACGTGATCGACAGCGTCTCCAACGATTTTCGCGACCTCGAAGCGTTCCAGGCCGAATGCACCGAGGGCCGCGCCATGGGCTTTGACGGCAAGATGCTGATCCATCCGAGCCAGATCGAGGCTGCCAATCGCGCCTTTGCTCCCAGTGCTGAAGACCTGGCCGAGGCAAGAGCCATCATCGCCGCCTTCAGCACGCCGGAAGCCGCCGCACTCAATGTCATCAACCACAATGGCCGGATGATCGAGCGGCTCCATGCCGAAGCAGCCGAACGTCTTCTGAAAACCTTTTCTCGCACAACAAACCAGGATGAACCGCAATGAAAGTCTATCGATTCCTCACCGGCCCGGACGATGCCTCCTTCTGCCACCGCGTGACCGATGCGCTGAACAAGGGCTGGGAACTGCATGGCGCCCCCAGCCTCTCCTTCAATGCTGCCACCAATCAGATGCATTGCGGTCAGGCAGTCGTCAAAACCGTGCACGGCAAGGATTACGATCCGTCGATGAAGCTTGGCGAACAATAATCAATCCCGGATGAGGGCTGACACTCCTGCATAATTCCTTAAACCGGAATCGGTTTAAGGTGAAAATTATTCAGCAAATTAAAAGTGTTACAGCGTCCTTTGTGCGCCATATATGGCGCACGGCGCTGTCGATGTTTCGTCATCCTCGGACCTGTCCCGAGGCTCTGCCGTCGTGACAAGCGCCTTCAAAAGAAGAAGGCCCCGTTTGGGGCCCTTTTCAGGATTGATCCGCAATACCCGCCTCTGCGGTGTCTTCAATCCGTTGCATATCGTCATCCGACAGGCCGAAATGATGGCCGATCTCATGGATCAGGACATGGGTAATGATATCGCCAAGGGTCTCGTCATTTTCCGCCCAGTAATCAAGAATGGGCCGACGATAAAGGGTGATGCGATTGGGCAATTGCCCGGTTTCCATGGTGAACCGTTCGGAAATGCCGTTTCCTTCGAACAGGCCGAGCAGGTCGAAGGGTGTTTCGAGCGCCATATCCTCAAAAATCTCGTCCGTCGGAAAATCGGCGATCTCAATAATGAGGTTTCCAGTCAACGCCCTAAACTCCTGCGGCAAGGAGCCGAAGGCTTCAATGGCAAGCGATTCGAAGCTGCTGATCGTTGGCGCATGCTTGTCGCGCCAGTCTTCGGATTGATCGATCCGGGCCATGAGAACTCCTGATAAGGCCCTTCATATAATCACTTTTGCAGCCCGTGACGAGAGGGCTGCAAAATTCCTTTGCGGGGAAACATGCAAAAGGCATTCGCGCCCTTTGCTGCAGGTTCAGGCCGCCGCTGCCGACTTGTTCTGCCGGTTGGCGATCAGATCATCAACCACGGTCGGATCGGCCAGTGTCGAGGTGTCGCCCAGAGAGCCGAAATCGTCTTCGGCGATCTTGCGCAGAATACGGCGCATGATCTTGCCGGAACGGGTTTTCGGCAGGCCGGGGGCGAACTGGATCTTGTCGGGCGAGGCGATCGGGCCGATCTCGGCACGCACATGCTTGATCAGCGCCTGACGCAATTCCTCATTGCCCTCCTGACCGGCCATCAGCGTGACATAGCAATAAATGCCCTGTCCCTTGATGACATGCGGATAGCCGACGACAGCGGCTTCGGAGACAAGGTGATGCGAGACCAGCGCCGATTCCACCTCTGCCGTACCAAGCCGGTGACCGGAAACATTCAGCACATCATCGACGCGGCCGGTGATCCAGTAATAGCCGTCCTCATCGCGGCGGCAGCCGTCGCCGGTGAAATATTTGCCCTTATAAGTGGAGAAATAGGTCTGGACGAAGCGATTATGGTCGCCATAGATCGTCCGCGCCTGTCCCGGCCAGCTGTCTGTGATGCAGAGATTGCCATCGATTGCGCCCTCCAGCACCTGGCCCTCATTATCAACCAGTTGCGGCTTCACACCAAAGAAGGGCCGGGTGGCCGAACCTGGCTTGAGGTCGGTTGCGCCGGGCAGGGGAGAAATCAGGATACCGCCGGTTTCCGTCTGCCACCAGGTGTCGACGATGGGGCAGCGATCTTCGCCAACCACATGATAATACCATTCCCAAGCTTCCGGATTGATCGGTTCGCCGACCGAGCCGAGAAGCCTGAGGCTCGAACGCGACGAGCGTTTGACGAAGTCGTCGCCCGCCCCCATCAGCGAACGGATTGCCGTCGGCGCGGTATAGAAGATATTGACCTTGTGCTTGTCGATCACTTCCCAGAAGCGGCCCTGATCGGGGAAATTCGGCACACCTTCAAACATCAGGGTCGTGGCGCAATTGGCAAGCGGTCCATAGACGATATAGGAATGGCCCGTGACCCAGCCGACATCGGCACTGCACCAGAAAATCTCGCCGTCCTTGTAATCGAAGACATATTCATGGGTCATCGAGGCATAGACGAGATAGCCGCCCGTGGTATGCAGCACCCCCTTGGGCTTGCCGGTCGAACCGGACGTATAAAGGATGAACAGCGGATCTTCCGCCTTCATCTTCACCGGCGGGCAATCCGGTTTTGCCTTGGCAATTTCCTGATGATACCAGAGGTCGCGGCCCGGTGCCCAGCCGACCTTGCCGCCGGTGCGGCGCACCACAAGCACCTTGTTGACGATGACATATTGCTTGGCGGCAATATCGATGGCGATATCGGTATTTTCCTTGAGCGCCACCGGCTTGCCGCCGCGCACGCCCTCATCGCAGGTGATCACGAAGGTCGATTCGCAATCGACGATACGCCCCGCCAGCGCTTCCGGTGAAAAACCACCAAACACCACCGAATGCACCGCGCCGATGCGGGCGCATGCCAGCATGGCATAGGCCGCTTCCGGGATCATCGGCATATAAATGGTGACGCGGTCGCCCTTCTTGACCCCTTGCGCCTTCAGCACATTGGCGAGACGGCAGACATTGTCGTAAAGCTGGTTATAGGTGATCTTCTTGTCGATATAGGGATTGTCGCCTTCCCAGATGATCGCGGTGCGCTCGCCATGGGTCTTCAAATGCCGGTCGATGCAGTTATAGGAGACATTGGTGATGCCATCTTCAAACCATTTGATCGAAACCTTGCCCTTGAAACTGGTGTTCTTCGCCTTGGTGTAGGGTTTGAACCAGTCGATCCGCTTGCCATGCTTCATCCAGAACTTTTCCGGGTCCTCGATGCTCTCCTCATACCATTTCTGATATTTATCCGGATCGATCATTGCCTGGGCGCGCGCCGATTTCAAAACGGGATAGGTTTTCGCCGACATATTTTCCTCCTTTCAGGCGCTTTGCCAAAAGCCAAGACCAAGCACCTGTCTCTCCACTATGACCTATATTCATAGCACTCCGCTCTGTGTCGGCAATTAGACAAAGGTCATTTGCTGCTCAAACATTTGCAATTCTGCGCCAATCGGCGTATAGGGAAGTCGATTTCCCGGAAATTGTGGTTTTGTCCACGGCTCGCGGCCCAAGGCGCGGACCTGAAGAAGGATTGTAAGTTCATGGCCCAGACATTGCTCATGCCCAAGGCAACGGCCGTATGGCTTGTCGATAACACGGCGCTGTCATTCGACCAGATCGCCACATTCTGCAAGCTGCATCCGCTGGAAGTAAAGGCGATTGCAGACGGCGAGGCAGCACAGGGCATCAAGGGTCTCGATCCGATCGCGACCGGCCAGCTTTCGCGCGATGAAATTGCCCGCGGCGAAAAAGACATTCACTACAAGCTGAAAATTTCTGAGCCGAAGGTGCGCGTGCCGGAAAGCAAGCGTCGCGGCCCGCGCTATACGCCGCTGTCCAAGCGCCAGGACCGGCCCAATGCCGTGCTCTGGCTGGTACGCAACCATCCGGAACTGAAGGATGCGCAGATTGCCCGGCTGATCGGCACGACGAAAAACACCATCGAACAGATCCGCGACCGCAGCCACTGGAATTCGGCCAATCTGACGCCGATGGACCCTGTGACGCTGGGTCTGTGCAGCCAGATCGATCTCGACATGGAAGTAGAAAAAGCCTCCAAGGGCCGTCCGCTGCCGACTGCCGCCGAAATCGGCGCCACCCTGCAATCGGCTTCGGACACCGAACATCTCGACTTCTATCAGGAAGAAGAGAAAGAAATTGACGCCAGCGCCGTGTTTGCCAAGCTGCAGTCGCTCAAATCGGACCGCAAGCCGGATGAGGACGACGATCAGTACTGATCGCACCTGCCGTCTTGTCAATCGTAAAGCCGTTTGCAATGATTTACTCCTTGCAAACGGCTTTTTTTATTCTTGCATGTCTAGAGCATCGTGCGGTCAATATGATGCAATCTGTTTCGAAGGCAGGAAACGACAATGAAAAATGTCACAACGTGGCATATAGTTGGCGACAGCCATATTCAAGCCTTTCGTGCAGCATCTGAGATGGGACTGATGACCAATCCCTGTCTCTTCACAGAGGTTCCAGCCGCAACCGCGGTCGGTCTTCGGAACCCGAATTCGCTGACCGACGCAGTCAGTATTTTTAAAAAAGAGCTACTAACGGCAAAAATAGCTGTAAGACCAGTGATTCAATTGGGGGAAGTCGATTGTGGTTTTGTGATCTGGTATAGAGCGCAAAAACATAATGAAAGCATACAGTCACAGTTTGATCAAAGTATTGCCGCGTATTTCGACTTTGTTGATGAAATAAGAAATGGCGGATACATGACTGTCGTTATCTCCGCAGCGACGATACCGACGATTCGTGACGGACAGGATTGGGGAGACGTCGCCAACGCGCGACGACAGGTCAGGGCATCGTTGCGAGAAAGAACAGACCTGACGTTGGACTATAATGCGAAATTGCGCGAGGAAGCCGGGAAACGGTCTCTGCCGTTCATCGACATAACAGACAAGATCATCAACAGTCATACCCGTGTCATCGACGACAATTTTCGTCATCCTGATCCGACCGATCATCACCTTGACCCGAAAAAAGCAGGCCCGCTCTGGGCAGAAGAACTCAATCGCATTGATCGATCCTACTGCTAAAACATGCCGCGTTTTATTGACCTCAATAAAACGATAACGGACATGCGACACATCAAAAACTGAAAGCACGTTGCATGAGGCTGATAAGCCGCAACGTGCTTTAACAATGATACTCCAGACAATCACACGTCAGGGACATTTCTTTATCTCTGCCCGAAAATCGCCGAGCCGACGCGCACACTGGTCGCGCCAAAAGCAATCGCCGTTTCATAATCGCCGGACATGCCCATGGACAGCTTTGAGAGGCCGCAATCCTGCACCAGTTTTGCCAGCAAGGCGAAATGCGGACCGGGATTTTCCTCAGCCGGCGGAATGCACATCAACCCCTCAATGGTGTGTCCCAAATCCTGCCGGCAGAAATCGACAAATGTTCTAGTTTCTTTAGGATCGATTCCAGCTTTTTGCGGCTCAAGACCGGTATTGACCTGAATATAAAGCCGAAGGCTACGGCCCTGTTTCAGCATTTCCTCGGAAAGAACCCGGGCGATCTTTTCCCGGTCCACCGTTTCGATCACGTCGAAGAGCGCCACGGCATTGGCTGCCTTGTTGGATTGCAGCGGGCCGATCAGATGCAGCTCGAGGCCATCGGTTTCCGCCTTCAACTCGGGCCACTTGCTTTCGGCCTCCTGCACCCGGTTTTCACCGAAAATCCGCTGACCTTGTTGAATGACAGGACGAATGGCTGCTGCCTCAAAGGTCTTGGACACGGCAACAAGCTGAACTGAGCCCGGCTCCCGGCCTGCGTCTTGCGTTGCCTCGGTGATGCGATCTCTGACCTCTGCCAATCTTTCTTCAATCGTCATGCTGACCATCCCTGTTTTGAGACGTCCGTTTTTCAGGCTTTCGACGCGAAAGGCAAGAGCAAGCGTCGTTCAAGCGCAGAAAGCTTGACGCAAAGGGTGTTTCATGATGAAGGTCCAAGCGATTTTTCTCGATGTCCGGACATGCCTTTCCATGAGCACAGAACGTTATAATCCGCGCGAAACCGAGCCTCGCTGGCAGAAGAAATGGGCTGAAGCGAAGGTTTTCGAGACCGATAACAGCGATCGCCGTGAAAAATATTACGTGCTGGAGATGTTTCCCTATCCGTCGGGTCGCATCCATGTCGGCCATGTGCGCAATTATGCGCTCGGCGATGTCGTCGCCCGCTACAAGCGCGCCCGCGGCTTCAACGTGCTGCATCCCATGGGCTGGGACGCCTTCGGCATGCCGGCGGAAAATGCTGCCATGCAGAACAAGGTTCATCCGAAGGACTGGACCTATCAGAACATTGCCGCCATGCGCGCCCAGCTGAAATCCATGGGCCTGTCGCTGGACTGGTCGCGTGAATTCGCCACCTGCGATGTCGATTATTATCATCGCCAGCAGGCACTCTTCATCGACATGATGGACAAGGGTCTGGTTTATCGCAAGCAATCCAAGGTGAATTGGGACCCGGTGGACCAGACGGTTCTCGCCAATGAGCAGGTGATCGACGGGCGTGGCTGGCGCTCCGGCGCACTGGTCGAACAGCGTGACCTGACGCAATGGTTCTTCAAGATCACCGATTTCGCTCAGGACCTACTCGATGCGCTGGATACGCTCGACGACTGGCCGGAAAAAGTGCGGCTGATGCAGAAGAACTGGATCGGCCGCTCCGAAGGTCTGACCATCCGCTGGCAGATCGAAGGGAAAGCACCGGACGGTTTTTCTGAAATCCAGGTCTACACCACCCGCGCCGATACGCTGTTTGGCGCATCCTTCCTTGCCATTGCCGCTGACCATCCGCTGGCCAGGGCCTTGAGCGCCGAAAACGAAGCCGTGGCAGCCTTCTGCGACGACTGCCGCCGGGCTGGAACGGCGCTGGCTGCCCTGGAAACCGCCGAAAAGAAGGGCATCAACACCGGCATCACCGTGCGTCATCCGCTTGATCCGGACTGGCAGGTGCCCGTTTACATCGCCAATTTCGTGCTGATGGATTATGGCACCGGCGCGATTTTCGGCTGCCCCTCCGGCGATCAGCGCGATCTGGATTTCGCCCGTAAATACGACCTGCCGGTCGTGCCCGTCGTGATGCCGAAGGATGGCGATGCGGCAAGCTTCACCATTGACGACACCGCCTATGATGGTGACGGTGTGATGATCAATTCCCGCTTCCTCGACGGCAAGACCCCGGAAGACGCCTTCGAAATGGTGGCCTCGAAACTGGAGGCTGAACAGCTCAACGGCGCGCCGGTGGCCGAACGCAAGGTGAATTTCCGCCTGCGCGACTGGGGTGTTTCCCGGCAACGTTACTGGGGCTGCCCCATTCCGGTCATTCATTGCGAGGTCTGCGGCGTCGTGCCCGTACCGAAGAAGGACCTACCGGTCAAGCTGCCCGATGATGTGACCTTCGATGTGCCGGGCAATCCGCTCGATCGCCATCCGACCTGGCGTCACGTGTCCTGCCCCTGCTGTGGCAAGGCCGCGCGGCGTGAAACCGACACCATGGACACTTTTGTCGATTCCAGCTGGTATTACACCCGCTTCACCGCGCCTTGGCAGGATGAGCCGACGGATCCGGCGGTTGCCAATCGCTGGCTTCCGGTGGACCAGTATATCGGTGGCATCGAACACGCGATCTTGCATCTCCTCTATTCGCGCTTCTTCACCCGCGCCATGCGCGAAACCGGCCATGTCGGCGTGAGCGAACCCTTCAAGGGCCTGTTCACCCAGGGCATGGTGGTGCATGAAACCTACCGGCAGGGCAGCGGCCAGAACGGCCAATGGATTTCACCTGCCGATATTCGCCTCGAAGAGGCAGACGGCATCCGCAAAGCCTATCTGCGCTCAACCGGCGAAGAAGTCACGATCGGCTCGATCGAGAAAATGTCGAAGTCGAAGAAGAATGTCATCGATCCCGATGATATTATCGCCTCCTATGGCGCCGATACGGCCCGCTTCTTCGTTCTGTCCGATTCCCCGCCCGACCGGGACGTCATCTGGTCGGAAGCCGGTGTCGAAGGTGCTTTCCGTTTTGTCCAGCGCGTCTGGCGTCTGGTGGCGGAAGCAGCCGATCAGCTGAAATCCGTCTCTGCCGCACCCGCACATGAGGGTGACGGCAAGGCGATTTCGCAGATCGCCCACAAAACCCTGCAAGCGGTTGGTGGAGATCTGGAAAAGCTCGCCTTCAATAAGGCCGTTGCCCGCATCTATGAATTCGTCAATGCCCTGGCACAGCCACTGCAGCAAGTTGCTTCCGGCAAGGCCGATGCGACCTTCACGGCAGCCGTGCGCAACGCCACGGAAATCCTTATCCAGATCATCGCGCCGATGACACCGCATCTGGCCGAGGAATGCTGGAGCGTTCTTGGTCATGAGGGGCTGGTCGCACAGGCGGCTTGGCCAAGCATCGATCCTGCCCTTGTCATTGAAAACGAGGTCACACTGCCCATTCAAATCAACGGGAAGAAACGCGCCGAATTGACAATTGCCCGCGACGCGGATCAGAATACCGTTCAGCAGGCGGTGCTCGATCTCGATGCGGTCAAGGCCGTGCTTCAAGGGCAGAGCCCGAAGAAGATCATTGTCGTTCCGCAAAGGATTGTGAACATTGTCATCTAAGACCCGCACAGCTTTGTCCCGGCGTGCTCTTGTCTGCGCGTCGCTTGCTCTTCTTACCGGTGTGGCTGGCTGTCAGGTCCAGCCGCTTTACGGAGAAAAGACCCATACCCGACAGATGATGGCGTCTATCGCCTTCTCCCCTGCAGGGGACAGAGTGGGGCAGGCCGTGCGCAACCGCTTGATCTTTCTGGCCGCCGGTGGGCAGGGGGAGCCAGCCCATCCTGCCTATAATGTCGATCTGAACGTGTCGTCGCAGACCACGGAAGTTCTGCGCGATTCCTACGGCGACACCAACACCGCCCAGCGAATTGTCGTCAGCGCCAATTATATCCTGCGCAAGGCACCGGAAGGCACCGTTCTGAAAATCGGTCATCGTGAAGCCGTGGCGCTTGCCGATATTCCCACGCAGCAGTTTGCCAAATTGCGCGCCATTCGCGATGCACAGGATCGCGCGGCTGACGAGCTTGCCGAGTTGATTACCGCCGATCTAGCCGCTGTTTTGAACCGCGGAAAATAATCCTATGGGTTTTGCCGGTTATGCTGCGGCATAAGTCTCAAGCATGTGTCTCTTCAAAAATCGGAAATCCGGTTTTCCCAAGAGACGCATGAAATAAGTCTTGAGATGACTCGTTCAGCTTTTCCCGATTGAAAGTGTTGCTGCATTTTTCTAAAGCACGTTGCAACTTATCAGCCTCAGTCAACGTGCTTTAAGCCTTTGTTATGTCGCATGTCCGTTATCGTTTTATTGCGGACAATAAAACGCAACATGCTTTGGGTTCAAAAACCGCACAGCACTCGAAAGCAGCAAGGCGATGTGATGGTAGAAGTCAAATCCCACGAGTTTGACGGATTTCTAACGAAGTCAGCTCGCCATTATCGGCTCTTTCTTGTCTATGGACCCGATGCCGGACTGGTCAGCGAACGCGGGACGGCTCTTGCGAAAAGCTGCGATATTCCGCTGGATGATCCCTTTGCCGTGATCCGGTTTGATGCCAGCGATATACAGTCCGACCCGGGTCGTCTGCTGGACGAAATGAACGCCATCGGCTTGTTTGGCGGGAAACGTCTGGTCTGGATCCGCGGTGCGGCCAATGAAAAAGGCATAGTAGACGGTCTGCAGATTCTCGCCAATGAGGATGGAACAGACAATATCCTGCTGATCGAAGCAGGAGATCTGAAAAAAACCTCTGGTTTGCGCAAGGCAGCCGAAGGGTCCCGAGCCGTTGCCGCCATCCCCTGTTATCAGGATGACAGCCGCGCCATCAATTCATTGATCGATCAGGAATTTTCTGCCGCTGGCAAGCGATTGACGCCCGCTGCCCGGCAATTGCTAGCCGAATCGCTGGGCGGTGACAGACGCGCCTCCAGAAACGAGATTTCCAAGCTGCTGCTCTATTGCCTGCATGATGATCTCATTGACGAGCAACATGTGACCGATGTGATCGGCGATGCCAGCGCCATCTCGACGGATGAAGCCGTGGATGCTGTTCTTGCCGGCAATCCCGATCAACTGCTTCATGCCATCGCCAAGATATCCACATCGAAAACGCCGATGTTTCTCGTGCTTCAATCCTGTCTGAAGCAGTTTCAGCTGCTCGATCTGATGCGCTCGGATATGGACAATAAACGGCAGCAAGCCGGCCAGGTCATGCAAAGCCTGGGAAGAAGCATTCACTTCAAACGCAAGCCTTTGATTGAAAAAGCCCTGCGAAACTGGAACAGAGACAGCATTTCTCAGGAATTGAAACGCCTGCAATCAACAATCTTCATGACGCGACGTCAACCGGGTCTTGAAGATACACTGGCCTTGCAAACATTGCTGGCGATAACGTTGCAATCAGCCCGTAAAAACAATTCATGAACCGCAGCCATGGCCGGTTGGCATGTGTGGTGAACACTGGTTCACCACACATGCTCTAACTCTTTGTTTTCCGCATTTCCGGACGGAAAACCGTTTCACACTTTTTCTGGAAATGCTCTCATTCAACGCGCCTCAAGCAGACGGCAAATCTCTTCAAGCTGTTCAAGTGTTTTATAGCTGATGCGAATTTGTCCGCCACTGGCCTTGTGATTGATCGACACATCCAGGCCAAGACGGTCCGACAGACTGCGCTCAAGCGCGATCGTGTCTGAATCTTTCGTCGATGCAGCAGACGCGGGCTTTGCTGCTCCTAGGCCCTTGATATCGTTTTGCGCCAAACGTTCCGCATCGCGAACCGAAAGCCCTTTGGATACGATCTGCCTTGCCAATCCGACTGGGTCGGATGTTGAAACCAGCGCCCTGGCATGACCAGCGGAAAGCGAACCATCCGCCAGCATATCGCGGACAGGATCAGGCAATTTCAACAAACGCAGGCTGTTGGCAACATGGCTCCGGCTCTTGCCGATGATCTCACCCAGATCGTTCTGAGTGTACTCATATTCCGCGATCAGCTGTTCATAGCCCATCGCCTCTTCGAGGGGGTTAAGGTCGGCCCGCTGAACGTTTTCGACAATCGCAAGTTCCAAGGCCATACGATCGTCGACATCGCGAACAATCACAGGAACGTCGACCAGACCAGCCAGTTGGGCAGCACGCCAGCGCCGCTCCCCGGCAATAATTTCATAGCGCTCGGTTCCAACAGTCCGAACGACAATCGGCTGAACAATGCCATGCTGACGGATAGACCCCGCCAATTCCTGCAACACGGTCTCATCGAAATAGCGTCGCGGATTGCGCGGATTGCGGCTGACAAATTCTATCGGAATCATCCGATCAGGCGCGACAGCTGGACGGGCCGTTTCCGGCTGCAAAGGCTGATCCATCTCACCAATCAAGGCAGCAAGCCCGCGACCTAAACGCCTTTTCGATACATCATCATTCATGACGATTCCTTTTCGTTTGCGTCTCTCCAAAGGTCATAGCCGGACCATAAGAAGACAAACGACCTTTCAACCATTGCGGATAATCTTTACCGAGATAATGACAGCATCCCGCTCAACACGATGGTAAAACATAAACCAGCCAGCATGAGCAGCGTTAATCCTGTCGGTTACCATCATCCCATCAGAGCAAACTGCAAGATATCAGGCCGCTTTACGCTGACGCTCTCTCTGAATGACTTCAGACGCCAACTGCAAATAAGCCTGACTGCCCGCGCATTTCAGATCATAGAGAATAGCCGGCTTACCATAAGACGGCGCTTCAGAGACCCTAACATTGCGAGGGATCAGCGTATGATAGACCTTATCTCCCAGATGGGTGCGAACATCTGTGACCACCTGCTGCGCAAGATTATTGCGGGAATCGAACATGGTCAGGACAATACCCTGAATATCAAGGTTCGGATTGACGCTGCGACGAACCTGGCTGATGGTTTCCAGCAGCTGACTCAACCCTTCCAGGGCAAAAAATTCGCACTGCAGCGGCACCAGTACTGAATGGGCCGCCGTCATCGCATTCATTGTCAGCAAATTGAAAGAGGGTGGGCAATCCACCAGAACATAAGAATAGCTGAGCGCTTCACTCTTGCTCAAGGCATTCTTCAAACGAAACACCCGATCGGATCTCTGCGCGATTTCCATTTCAAGACCAAGCAGATCAAGAGTTGACGGAACGATCGACAGATTCGGCACCGCCGTTTCAACCGCTGTCTCTGCAACGGTATGGCTTCCAATCAACAAATCATAGGAGGAAAGCTTGCGATCACGCCGCTCAATCCCAAGCCCGGTACTGGCATTGCCCTGTGGATCAAGATCAACAATCAGCACACGTTCGCCAATGGCAGCCAGGGCCGTTGCCAGATTGATTGCCGTTGTGGTTTTGCCAACACCACCTTTTTGATTGGCTATGGTTATAATCCGGTTCTTCCCGTCAGCCATGAGGTCACCCGATTGATCCTAATTGAGCGTTTCCAGATGGCTCAGTTCCAAAATCACCGAGTCTTCATCAAGCACGCTCTGGTGTAATACCAGATCAAACCGCCAGCGGTCACGTGCTTTTGCCAGCTCTGCCGCGTAATCCCGCCCTTTATGCAGAAGAAACTTAAGATTTGCGTTTTTCTCCACCCATGGAAACCCGAACTCGAGCAGCTTATCCAACTCAGCGAGCGCCCGAGCCGATATCAAATCCGGAGCAGGAAGGGTTTGAACGGCCTCTTCTATGCGAATGCTATGAACCTTGCCACGCGCACCTGTCTGCAACAACGCCATTCGCAGAAAGCCCGCCTTCTTGTGATTGCTTTCAACCAGATCGACCCAACCGCTAGAGGTCTCGTGAAGCAGAATGGCCGTTACCACACCCGGAAATCCACCACCACTGCCCAGATCGATCCATTGCTTTGGCTCTGGTGACAGTTTGAAAATCTGGACACTATCAACGATATGGCGTTCCCAAATCTGCGATTGCGTTGAAGCGGCGACAAGATTGATCGTTTTTGACCACTTCTCAAACAGTTCAACAAAGGCGCAAAGCCTGTCAAAGGTTTCACGTGAAACACGCAAACCGGTCAGCGATTCGAGATGACGCGCAGACATTGAATCAGCTGGCATTACGATAGGATCCTTTGCTCAAAGTTGCGATCAACAGAGAAATGGCTGCCGGTGTCATTCCATCAATTCTGCTTGCCTGCGCCAAGGTCTCCGGCTGGGCTGCAGTCAGTTTTTGCTTCAACTCATTCGACAGGCCGGGGAGAAGAGAAAAATCGAAATCTTGAGGAATGATCCGGTTTTCCTCCCGCTGGGTCGCAGCAATGTCAGCATTCTGACGCTCCATATAAACCGCATAGGTGGCATGGATTTCAGCAGCTTCACCTATCTTGTTATCGAGAGAGGAAAGATCAGGCCAGACAGATGCCAGTGTCTGAAGGGTAATATCCGGATAAGCCAGAAGCTCCATGGCCGAACGACGTCGTCCATCGAGATTGACCGTAATCCCGGCTGAGCGCGCTTCATTGGGAGTGAGTGTACGCTCCTGTATAAGCTGCAAGGTCTGCTCGAGTCCTTGACGGAAGGCGAGAAATTTTTCCTGCCGCTGTGAAGAAATGCAGCCCAGTTCCTGTCCAAGCGGCGTAAGTCGTAGATCAGCATTATCGGCTCGCAACGACAGGCGGAATTCGGCGCGCGAGGTAAACATGCGGTAAGGCTCAGCCACACCACGGCTCGTCAGGTCATCAATCATGACGCCGATATAAGACTGCGACCGGCTGAAGATCACCGGTTCCTGTCCGGCAGCCCGACGCGCCGCATTAAGACCCGCGACCAGACCTTGCGCGCCGGCTTCTTCATAACCGGTTGTGCCATTGATCTGCCCGGCAAGATATAAGCCGGTTAACGTCTTCAGTTCCAATGTCTGGCGCAGTTCACGCGGATCAACATGATCATATTCAATCGCATAGGCGCTTTGTAGAATGGTGACATCTTCAAGGCCTGGAAGCGTGCGGACAAAAGCATCCTGAACATCTTCTGGCAGTGAGGTCGAAATTCCGTTCGGATAAACCGTGTGATCATCCAAACCCTCAGGCTCCAGAAACACCTGATGCCCATCCCGATCACCAAAGCGCATGATCTTATCTTCGATCGACGGGCAATAGCGAGGACCAACGCCCTCAATCTGTCCGGAATACATAGCCGACAAATGAATATTATCACGAATGATCCTGTGTGTGGCATCCGTCGTCCGGGTAATCCCGCATTCGATCTGCGGGGTGGTAATACTGTCCGTCATGAAGGAAAAGGGCACCGGATCGTCATCGGCAGCCTGCATCTCCAGACGATCCCAATGAATGGTTCGTCCATCAAGCCTGGCCGGTGTCCCGGTTTTCAACCGGCCAAGACGCAGACCGAGACGCGCCAGTGTTTCGCTCAAGCCCAAAGACGGTGCTTCACCGACCCGCCCAGCCGGGATTTTTTTCTGGCCAATATGGATCAGGCCACGTAGAAAAGTCCCGGTGGTCAAAACCACTGAGCGGCTATGCAATTCACGGCCATCCGCAAGAACGACACCTGAAACCACTCCATCACGAAGAGTCAGATCGAAGGCATCACCTTCAATGACGGTCAGATTATCAAGGCTTTCAATCTGGTTCTGCACCGCTTCACGATAAAGACGACGGTCAGCCTGCGTGCGAGGTCCACGCACAGCCGGACCTTTCTTGCGATTGAGCAGACGAAACTGGATGCCGGCGGCGTCTGCGCACTCACCCATCAAGCCACCCAATGCATCAATCTCACGTACGAGATGACCTTTGCCCAGACCACCAATGGCTGGATTGCAGGACATGACACCAATCGTCTCGCGTTTATGCGTGACCAGAGCGGTTTTTGCCCCCAATCGCGCAGAAGCAGCAGCGGCTTCTGTGCCGGCATGACCACCCCCGATCACGATCACATCGAAACTATTTCCTATCATGGTCCTGTCACTCACCTGTGTTTCACGTGAATCATTTTCCGATGCAGAATTCCGAGAAGATTTTACCCAGCAACATTTCTGTATCGATGCGACCAATCAACCGGCTGAGGTGATCGGCTGCAGCACGCAATTCATCTGCCCGGATTTCCAAAGGCAAGTGGGCTTGCATGGATGCTTCCAGATGACCCAGAGCATGACGCAAACATTCCCTTTGCCGTAATCGACTCGGGATAACCGAAGCAGAAAGATCCAGACGCTTGCGCAACTCCAGCAGCAGCAAGGATCGAACCTCATCAAGATCTGCATCGTTGCTGGTGCAGATGGTCAAGCTGTATGCTTCATCCGACTTGCCCGGCACAAGATCCTTTTTCGTTCCGATCTTTAGTACCGGAGCAGTCTCATGCGATAGGGCAGATGAAAAATCGCCGCCAGTCATATCCTGCAGGTAAAGCACAAGATCGGCCTCTTCGACGGTTTTAAGAGCGCGTCGAATGCCCTCTCGTTCGACAATCTCATCCGTCTCTCGCAATCCGGCCGTGTCATACAGCCGAACGGCATAACCTTCAAGATCAAGATCGCAATGAAGAACATCCCGCGTCGTGCCAGCTATATTGGTCACGATGGCAATATCGCGCCGGGCAAGCCCATTCATCAGGCTGGACTTTCCGGCATTCGGCGCCCCTGCAATGACGACTTTGAAGCCGTCCCGAATAATCTCACCGCTCTTTTCACCCGCCAGCGATTGCTGAAGAGACTGGCGGAGCTTATCCACCTCCTGCCAGATCTGGTTGGAAACAGAGCCAGGAACATCTGACTCATCAGCAAAATCAAGTTCAGCCTCGATCATTGCCCGCGCATGCAGCAGAGATTTACGCCAGCCATCATACAGGGCCGACGCATGTCCACTGGCCTGTTCAATGGCCTGTCGTCTCTGCATTTCCGTTTCAGCCGCCAAGAGATCCGCCAGGCCCTCAATCTCGATCAGATCGAGCTTGCCATTTTCAAACGCACGGCGGGAAAACTCTCCAGCCTCGGCAAGACGGCATTCCGGAAAGGATGCGAGTTCATCCAGCAAGGCTGAAACCACAGCGCGGCTGCCATGAACATGAAATTCCGCACAATCTTCACCCGTAAAAGAAGCTGGACCGGGAAAAACGATAACCAAGCCGCTATCCAGAACCTGTCCATTGCTCAAATGGATGGTCCGCAAGCTAGCCTGTCGTGGTTTTGGCAAAGAGCCACAGAGTTTTGCCACCACGGTTTCCATCCTCGGTCCGGAAAGACGAATGACCGCTACCCCAGAAGGAAGGGAACCGGTTGAAAGAGCAAAAATTGTTCTGTTATCCATGCCAACCATGCCTGTCTTTTGATCGGTGCAAATTTTATCCGGCAGTGAAAAGCCTCTTTTCCCATGCAGCACGACATGGAAAGCCTGGCTGTCCCACTGGATAATAAAAAGCCTCCGACTGAACCAAGTCGGAGGCTGGATAGAATCCGGCTAATTTCTGCAAAAATCAGGTGTTCATCGACTCGAAGAAATCGGAATTGTTTTTCGTCTGCTTCAATTTGTCATTCAGGAATTCGATGGCATCCGTAGTGCCCATCGGAGCCAGAATACGACGCAGAACAAAGATCTTCTGCAGGTCCTGACGCGGCACAAGCAGATCTTCCTTACGCGTTCCGGATTTGAGAATATCCATCGCCGGGAAGATGCGCTTATCCGCAACCTTGCGGTCGAGTACGATTTCCGAGTTGCCGGTACCCTTGAATTCTTCAAAGATCACTTCGTCCATGCGGCTGCCGGTATCGATCAGAGCTGTTGCGATGATCGTCAACGAACCGCCTTCCTCGATATTACGCGCGGCACCGAAGAAGCGCTTCGGACGCTGCAACGCGTTGGCATCCACACCACCGGTCAAAACCTTACCGGAAGACGGCACAACAGTGTTGTAAGCACGGCCCAGACGCGTGATCGAATCCAGCAGGATCACCACATCACGTCCGTGCTCCACAAGACGCTTGGCTTTTTCGATCACCATCTCGGCAACCTGAACATGGCGGACAGCCGGTTCATCGAAAGTGGACGATACAACTTCGCCACGAACGGACCGTTGCATATCGGTCACTTCTTCCGGCCGCTCATCGATGAGCAGAACGATGAGATAGCATTCTGGATGATTGGCAGTGATTGAATGGGCAATATTCTGTAGCAGCACGGTTTTACCAGTGCGCGGCGGCGCAACGATCAGGCCGCGTTGGCCTTTACCAAGCGGAGCAACCAGATCGATGACACGCGCGGAGAGATCCTTTGAAGTTGGGACGTCCAGTTCCATCTTGAACCGCTCATTCGGATAAAGCGGCGTCAGATTGTCGAAATGAACCTTGTGGCGGATCTTTTCCGGGTCTTCGAAATTGATCGTATTGACTTTGAGCAGGGCGAAATAACGCTCACCCTCCTTCGGTCCGCGGATAGGGCCTTCGACCGTATCGCCGGTTTTCAGAGAAAAGCGACGGATCTGGGAGGGCGAGATATAAATATCGTCAGGCCCGGGGAGGTAATTGGCATTAGCAGAACGCAGAAAACCAAAACCGTCCTGCAAGACTTCGACGACACCTTCCCCGATGATTTCAATGTCCTGACTGGCCAACATCTTCAGTATGGCAAACATCAGTTCCTGTTTGCGCATGGTGCTGGCATTTTCAACTTCCAGCGACTCCGCAAAAGCCAGAAGATCGGTTGGCGATTTGCTTTTGAGTTCTTGTAGCTTCATTTCAGCCATAAAAGGACCATTATATCTGTGTGGGGAGGGGCGCGCTAAAATCGGGCATCATCGAATTACTCGACGATGAAATCTGAATGCATGAACGCCATGGAAGGTGATCGGAAAATAGCGATTCGCTTTCCTCCCCGCAAGAGGGGATATGAAACATCAGCACATTATTCGCAGAATGTCCCTGTAAATGCCGAAAATCTGATGAATGTCAGGAATAATTCGTCAGAAAGGCTTCACGATCACCAGAATGACAATAGCAATCATCAGAACGGTCGGGATTTCGTTCATCAAGCGCCAGTAGCCGGGGCTGCGCAGATAGTTGCCTTTGGCGAAGGCACGGGCAGCACGGGCGAAATATTCGTTGACAAAGGTTAAAGCCAGCACTGCGGCCAGCTTGGCATGCAGCCATCCGCCCTGAAAGCGGAAGATAGTCCAGGCAAGATAAAGACCCAGCAGCCAGGAAATCGCCATGGCCGGACGCATGATGGCATTCATCAGCCGCCGCTCCATCACGGCGAAAGTTTCCGCCTGGCTTGAGCCTTTCGGTGCATCGAAATGATAGATGAACAGCCGTGGCATATAGAGCAGCCCTGCCATCCAGGAGATCACCGCAATCACATGCAGTGCCTTGATCCAGGGATAGGCCTGACCGGGATCGATGTTCATCAACACAACAACCACGGCCAGAAAGACGATCAGTGCCGTGATAGCCCGTTGTGTGGCTTTTTTACCAGCGCTTTCGCTGCTTTGCTTTTCCGTCATGATCACACTCTTTCACGGATATGGCTTTCACGGATATGGCGGACCAGTTCGCTGACCGTTTCAGGCTTGGCCTGTGGCGTGATGCCATGGCCGAGATTGAAGATCAGCGGGCCCTGACCCAGAACATCAAGGATGCGATCAATACCGTCTTTGAGTGCCTGTCCTCCGGCAACGACCCGCATGGGATCGAGATTGCCCTGTACCGGGCCTTCCTTCTGCAAATCACGGGCAAAGGAGAGGGGTACGCTCCAGTCAAGCCCAATGGCGTCGGCGGCGGTCTTGTGGCGATAATCCTTCAGCAGCAGACCCGCTCCCTTGGCAAAGGCGATAATCTTCGCCTCAGGCTTTTCCTGTCTGATCCTGGCAATGATCCGGCGTACAGGTTCAATGCAGAAGGCTTCAAACTCCTCCTCGCCCAGAACACCCGCCCAGGAATCAAAAATCTGTACGGCATCCGCACCTGCATTCAGCTGGGCCAGCAGATATTCAGCTGAAAGATCGGCCAGAATGTGGAGCAGACGCCGAAAGGCCTGCGGTTCCCGATAGGCAAAGAGGCGGGCAGGGGCCTGATCCGGCGTGCCGTGACCGGCAATCATATAGGTCGCCACCGTCCAGGGCGCACCACAGAACCCCAGAAGTGTCGTTTCCTCAGGCAATTCCTGCCTCAGGCGCCGCACGGTTTCGATCACCGGATCGAGATGCGGAAAAATCGGTTTGCCATCGAGACAGCTGATGTCTTCAACTGCAATCGGCGTCATCTCAGGGCCAGTGCCTTCGGTGAAATGAACACCCCGGTTGAGAGCATCGGGAATGACCAGGATGTCTGAAAACAGAATGGCTGCATCAAAGCCATAGCGGCGGATCGGCTGCAATGTGACTTCGGTTGCCAGATCCGGCGTGTAACAGAGATCGAGAAAGCTCCCTGCCTTTTCTCGCGTCTGTCTGTATTCCGGCAGATAGCGGCCTGCCTGACGCATCAGCCAGATCGGGGGAGGGCTGAAGCTTTCGCCGTTCAGGACATTCATCACTTTGCGCAGGGGTGCACTCACGAGGGATCTCTTTCAAATCTTAAAAGATAAGGAATCTGTTTTTTGATTCTTAGACTCTGTGATTATCGGGACTTCAAGCCGTTCCACATGTTTTTGACAGCTCAAAGCAGGACGGTAAAGGCTATCGTCCGTTTCAACAAGGACTGCGAAGACAGAGGATAAATCTTAAAAAAATGATGTAAAACAACATATTAATGGCAGATTTTTTCTCTTCTCTTCTGTGGACAAGTTTTGAATCATGGATTGGATTTACAAAGATTAATCAATTATGCACAGGCTTGGCTTGTCTGTCTCCCGTCAGGCTTGTTGTGTGGAAAAAGAGGTGGTTTTCCTCTTGCCGTTTCCACAGTCGGGCGGCTTGCTCGGTTTCTACCGGCTTATCAACATCAGGGTCAGGATAGCGTGGAGAACAAAAAAAACTTCTTTCATTTGCATTTGATATCTGACTCGACCGGCGAGACCTTGATCTCGGCAGGCAGGGCCGTCACCGTGCAGTTTGAAAAATCGATGGCGATCGAGCATGTCTATCCGCTGATCAGAAACCGCAAACAGGCTGAGGCTGTGCTTCAGGCGGTGGATCGTGAACCTGGCATTGTTCTTTATACGATTGTCGATCCGGAACTGGCCGGTTTTCTGGATGAGAGATGCAAGGAGATCGGTGTCCCGTCAGTCAATGTGCTGGAGCCGATCATGATGACCTTTCAGACCTATCTTGGGCCTCTTTCACGCCGGCGGGTGGGTGCGCAACATGTGATGAATGCCGGATATTTTGCCCGGATCGAAGCGCTCAACTACACCATGGACCACGATGACGGACAGATGGCCGAGGATTATGACGAGGCCGATGTGGTTCTTGTCGGTATCAGCCGCACCTCGAAAACACCGACGAGCATTTATCTGGCCAATCGCGGTATCAAGACGGCCAATATTCCGATTGTCACCGGTGTTCCTTTGCCGGAGGCTTTGCTTGAGGCAAAGAAGCCTTTGATCGTTGGCTTGATTGCCACTTCCAACCGGATTTCCGATGTGCGCGGTCATCGTGAACTGGGGGTGACCAGCGGTTTCGATCCGAGCGGTTATACCGACCGGGCCAGCATTGCCGAGGAACTGAAATATGCCCGCGCATTGTGTGCGCGCTATAACTGGCCGGTGATCGACGTCACCCGCCGGTCGATTGAAGAGACAGCCGCGGCAATCATTGCCCTGCGCGCCAAGCTGGGTTAGGGATTCGCGACATATAGCGACGGATGTTCTCTCGCCATCCTCGTTCATCCTGATCGATCCATAGAGAATTGCCATGACAACGCCCATCATTCTGGCCTCCACCAGTCCTTTCCGCCGTCAATTGCTGGAACAGGCCGGTTTGAGTTTCACTACAGCCGCTCCTGATATTGATGAAAGAGAGATCGAGGGGCGGGCGGAAAACGAAAGCCTCAAGCCTTTTGAGCTTTCTGCCCTGCTGGCCCAGGAAAAAGCCCTGGCTGTCTCCCGTCGGTTTCCCGAAGCGCTGGTGATTGGCGGCGATCAGGTCATGGCGCTTGGCGATCGTGTGTTTCATAAACCCGCCAATCGCTCTGCTGCCCGGGACCATCTTATCAGCCTGCGCGGTATGACCCATTCCCTGTTGAGCGGTTTGGCACTGGCAAAGGGAGGCACGGTTCTCTGGCAGCATCTCGCACGCGCCGATCTCACCATGCGCCCGTTCAGCGATGACTTTCTCGAAACCTATCTCGACAGGGCCGGTGAGCGGATTTTCAAAAGTGTCGGCGGTTACCAGATCGAAGGTCTGGGCATCCAGCTATTTTCCGCGGTGAATGGCGATTATTTCACCATTGTCGGTGTTCCACTTCTGCCGCTTCTGGAGGAATTGAGGCGTATGGGAGAGATTGATGGCTGATTCACGTGAAACAAAACTGAGGCGGGCTTTTGTTGTCGGCTATCCGATCAAGCATTCCCGCTCGCCGCTGATTCATGGTCACTGGCTCAGCCGTTATGGTCTGCAGGGCAGTTATGAAAGCATTGCCATTCAGCCGGACGATTTTCCCGATTTTCTCAAGGGCTTGAAGCTGTCCGGCTATCGAGGTGGAAATGTCACCATTCCTCACAAGGAAGCCGCCTGTCAGCTTGCCGATTGTCCTGATGAATTATCGCAGGAACTGGGGGCCGCCAACACCTTATGGCTCGATGAGGGGCGGCTTTGTGCGACAAACACCGATGGAGAGGGTTTTGTTGCCAATCTCGATCAGCAGAGACCGGGGTGGGAGCATACCGAAACCGCAGTGATTTTGGGCGCTGGCGGAGCAAGCCGTGCCGTGGTTCAAGCCATCCGAAATCGCGGCGTCAAGACCATCCATATTGTCAATCGCAGTCTCGAGCGCGCCCGGGAACTGGCAGATCGTTTCGGTGCTTCCATTCATCCCCATGCGCTGGCGGGACTGAACGAGGTTCTTCAAGGCGCAGGCCTTTTCGTCAATACCACGTCTTTGGGCATGACCGGCGATCCCTTGCCGGATATCGACTGGCGTAGTTTGAGGCCGGATGCCCTGGTGACGGATATCGTCTATACGCCGCTTGAAACGCCCTTGCTGCGTCAGGCAAGAGCACACGGCTTTGCCACGGTTGACGGGCTTGGCATGCTGTTGCATCAGGCAGTTCCCGGTTTTGAAATCTGGTTCGGTGTCAGACCGAAGGTGGATGAGGCGTTGCGTCAGGTCATTCTCGATGATTTGCAGGAGAAGGCAGCATGATCCGCATCGGTTTGACCGGGTCCATCGGTATGGGAAAAACCACGACGGCGGGATTTTTCCGACAGGAAGGCGTTCCGGTTTACGATGCCGATGAGGCCGTCCATGCGCTTTATCGAAACGAGGCCGTCGCACCGATTGCCGCTGCCTTTCCGGAAGCGGTCGCCAATGGGGTGGTCGATCGGGAGTATCTGAGCCAGCTTGTGGGAAAGACTCCGGCTAAGCTCAAGGAGCTGGAAGCCATTGTTCACCCGCTGGTGCGAAAAAAGCAGAAGGCTTTCATCGAAGATCAGGAACTGGCAGGGGCCGATCTTGTGGTTTTTGACATTCCGCTGCTCTATGAAACTGGCGGAGAAAAACAGTTGGACAAGGTGGTGGTCGTCACCTGCGATCCTGCCATTCAGCGGCAAAGGGTTCTGGCCCGTCCCGGCTGGACAGTGGAGAAATTCGAAATGATCCTGTCGCGGCAGATGCCCGATGCGGAAAAGCGGGCCCGGGCCGATTTTATCATCGATACGGGCAAAGGCCTGGAAGAAGCGCAAAAGCAGGTGCGCGACATTGTCGAGCTTTTGCGCATGGAATCCTTTCTCGAGGACAGCAAGGAAGACGCGGAGGAAGAATGATGCGGGAAATCGTCTTCGATACGGAAACCACCGGCCTCGATAACAAGCAGGATCGGGTCATTGAAATCGGCGGGATCGAGCTGCTCAACCAGTTTCCGACGGGCCGCAGTTTTCACGTCTATATTAATCCTGGCGACCGGCAGGTTCATCCCGATGCGCTCGCGGTCCATGGGATCACCGATGCGTTTTTGCAGGACAAGCCGGGTTTTGCCGATATTGTCGAGGATCTTCTGGCCTTTTTCGACGGTGCAAAATGGGTGGCGCATAATGCTACCTTCGACATGGGTTTCATCAATGCCGAATTTGCCCGGCTCGACCGGCCTCCTGTCTCTCCGGACATGGTCATCGACACCCTGGCGCTGGCGCGGCGCAAACATCCGATGGGACCGAATTCGCTCGATGCGCTCTGTCGGCGTTACGGCATCGACAATTCCCATCGCACAAAGCACGGGGCGCTACTCGACTCCGAACTTCTGGCGGAAGTCTATATCGAAATGCTGGGCGGACGGCAGGCGGCTTTCGGGCTGGAGCAGTCTCGCAATACCAATTCCGGCTTGCGTCGCTCTGCGGCAAGTGAAGAGCTTGCCGTCTCATCACGCCCCAAGGCTTTGCCGACACGATTGACCGGGGAAGAAGCTGAGCGCCATGCTGCCCTGATCAAGCGGCTGGGCGAAAAGGCCTTGTGGCATCGCTATGGCGTGCCGAAGGCCGAGGCCTGATTTTCAAGCAGTTTATAGGCACAAAAAAACCGGCAGATGGTCTGCCGGTTTTTTGATTTTTTCCGATCAGTTCAGATTGGCCGGCGCCTGACCGTCAGCCTTGGCCTGTTCCTCGGCAAAGCGCTGGGAGAACATCTGGGCGAAATCGATCGGGTCGATCATCAGCGGCGGGAAGCCGCCATTGCGGGTGGCGTCGGCGACGATCTGGCGGGCGAAGGGGAAGAGCAGGCGCGGGCACTCAATGAAGAGCAGCGGCAGCATATGTTCCTGGGGGAAGCCGGCGAGACGGAAAACACCGCCATAGACCAGCTCGACATTGAACACCGTCTTGTCGCCATCGGTGGCTTCGGCATTCAAGGACAGAACGACGTCGAAATCGCTTTCGGACAGCGCATTGGCATTGACATTGACGCTGATATTGATCGACGGAGCCCGGTCACGCGCCTGAAGCGAAAGCGGTGCGCCCGGATTTTCAAAGGACAGGTCCTTGATATACTGGGCAAGAATATTCAGGGACGGGCCTGCTGCGCCGTTGCTGTTGTCTTCGGACATGGGGGTTCCTCTAGAATGGTTCCGAAGGACGGTGGGATGCCTTCGGACGGTCAACATGAAATCCTGAAGACCTTACGGTTCAAAGCGCACGAGAAGGATTGTCGCTCTCCCGACGGCCTCGTTGTCCTTGGGTCTGTGCTTCGCCGTCTAACATTTCAGCCCCCTGCTTACAACCCTTTGCCCATCACGCGGTTCCGTCAGGCAGGACCGTCATGCGGTGGCTTGTTCCAGGGGCTGTCGCCCTTTGGGGTCTCGCGGTGATAATCGGCCTCGTCGAGATCGATCACGCCCGGCGTGGGTGCGCGATAGGAGGGGCCGGACTGGGTATCGCGACCGCGCCTGATGACGATGCGCGGGCGCAGATAATCCCACAGAATGGAACGTACCAGAGGAATGAGCAGCAGCAGGCCGAGTATGTCGCTGATGAAGCCGGGGAAAATCAGCAGCAACCCGCCAAACACCTGCGCCGTACCATCCAGCACGGTGCGGGCAACGGTTTCAGGATTGGCGTCAGCACGCTGACCGCGCAGTTTCGTCAGAATGCTGATGCCGTTGCTGCGCAGCACGATCAGGCCCAACAACGTGGTTGCGACGATCAGTGCCAGTGTCGCAAAAAGCCCGAGCCACTTGCCGACGATGATGAAGCCGGAAATCTCAGCCAACGGCCATAAGAGAAAAAGTATCGCAGGCAATTGCATTGTTTCTCCTCAAGTTCCCTTTTTGCTGAAACTTTGCCGCCTTCCGGTTTGAACGCAGCTCTTATGCAGATTATATGGGGTGTGACAGGCTTAAATGAAACAGCGGTGTGGGGTCCATGGGATCGAACGATTTTATCACTCTCTTCTTTCTGGTTGCGGCCATTATCATTTTCTGGCAGCTGCGCAATGTTCTCGGCCGCAGGACCGGGAATGAAAAACCGCCGATGGAAGGTTACAGTGCCCGGTCGGCGCAGGATCAGCCGCCTGTCGAGGATGCCCGTGTCGTTACCCTGCCGAAGCCGGAGGGTGAGGGTGAGGATATCTATGCCGCAATCGACGCCTATTGCCCGCCGGAAAAACCGCTCAATGCCTCCCTTCGTGAAATTGTGCGGGTCGACCCTGGGTTCAATCCGAAAGAATTTCTCAAAGGGGCAGGCGTTGCCTATGAAATGATTGTCACCGCCTTTGCCAATGGCGACCGCAAGACCCTGAAGGGCCTGTTGTCGCGCGAGGTTTATGAAGGCTTCGATCAGGCGATGAGCGAGCGGGAAAAGCGTGGCGAGGTGACAAAATCGACCTTTGTCGGCATCGACAAAGGCGATATCGTCTCGGCAAGCCTGACAGGTTCCGAGGAACAGATCACCGTGCGCATCGTCAGTCAGCTGATTTCCGCCACCTTCGACCGGGATGGCAAGCTGATCGATGGCGATGCCGACAGCGTCGGTGAGGTCAAGGATATCTGGACCTTTGCAAGGGACAGCCGCTCGCGTGATCCGAACTGGAAGCTGATCGCTACAGAATCCGAACAATAATAATGCCGCAAAACAGAGGCCCGGCCATGACGGATTTCGCGCTTGAGCCTGTCACCTATGACGATCTGCCGGGCTGGCATGCGGACGATCCCTCGGCCCTGCTTCCAGCCATGGCCGATTGCCTTGCCTATCTCGAAACGGTCAAGCCTTACAGAACCGGCAATTTGGGTCTGACGGCGGAGGATTTGAAGCCTCTGCTTCGAAAGGCAGCGGATGTTGAGCCAACGCCATCCGCAGCAAGACGCCTGTTTGAAGAAGAATGCCGACCGTTTCGAATCCGGCTCACAAAGGGCGGACCTGGCTTTGTCACTGCCTTTTATGAGCCGGAAATTTCGGTCTCCGATCAGCCTGACCACCTCTATCGCTTTCCCTTTTATCGCCGTCCCGCCGATCTCATCGATCTCGATGACAGGAACCGTCCTGCCGATCTGCCTGAGACGATGATGTTTGCCTGGAGCGATGGCCAGACCATCCGGCCTTATCCGGACCGCCAGGCGATCGATCAGGGTTTCCTTGAGGGGCGGGGGCTAGAGATCGCCTGGGCGAAATCGAAGGTGGATGTGTTCTTCATCCATGTTCAAGGTGCTGCCCGTCTTACCTTTCAGGATGGGCGACAGACACGGATTACCTATGCCGCCAAGGCCGGACATGATTTTTCCGCCATTGGCAAACTTTTGATCGAACAGGGCGAGATTGCTGCCGAACATATGTCGATGCAGGCGATCCGCGTCTGGCTTGCTGCCCATCCGGATCGCGTGGATGAGGTGCTCTGGCACAATCGCTCCTATATTTTCTTCAAGGAAGCCCCGGTGGGCGATCCGGCAAGGGGGCCAATAGCCGCCGCCAAAGTGCCGCTGGTTGCCGGGCGTTCACTGGCGGTGGATCGGCTCATACACACCTTCGGCTTCCCTTTCTTCGTGCGGGCGGAAAGCCTGACCCGTCTTGATCAGGGAAAACCCTTTGCCCGGCTGATGCTGGCGCTCGATACGGGATCGGCGATTGTCGGCCCGGCGCGCGGCGATATTTTCACCGGCTCCGGCGATAGAGCCGGTGAAGAGGCGGGCGGCGTGCGCAACGAGGCCGATTTCTATATCCTCATTCCGAATGAGGCAGCGGAAAGACGGTTTCGATGAGTGGCAAGGATGTGAGGCTCAGCGCTGAGGACCGGATTTTATGGGGCAAGGTGGCGCGCTCCACCAAACCGCTTCCGGGCCGGATGGACGATCTCGCGGCTTTCGAGGCCAGTTTTGCCGAGGCTCAAGAGGGTGTGGCCGATCTTTCCGCCGGGCTTTCCGGCATCAAGGCGACGCTGGAAAGTACGACGGCCAAAGCCGGGGTAAAACCTGCATCCGGCATGCATCATCCATTGGAACGTCCGGTCAAGCGCAAGCTCGCCCGCGGGAGGCTGGAGCTTCAGGCCCGCATCGATCTGCACGGCATGATCCAAAGCGAGGCGCATGCCATATTGCTCGACTTTCTCATCCATGCCCACGAACGGGGCCTGCGCCATGTGCTTGTGATCACCGGCAAGGGCAGCTCCATGGGCAGCGACGGGGCATTGAAAAGGGCGGTGCCGATGTGGTTTTCCAAACCGGAATTTCGCTGGCTGATTTCCTCCTATGAGGCCGCCGCCCGCCAGCATGGCGGCGAGGGCGCGCTTTATGTGCGCCTGTCGCGACGCAAAGGGCAGGGGGAGCCATGACGACACCCTTCGGCCAGGCGATCCGGGAATTGCGCGAGCGCAAGGGGGTCACACAAAAGCAGATGGCCGCCGCGCTGAATGTGACGCCGGCCTATCTCTCGGCGCTGGAGCATGGCCACCGCAGTGCGCCAAGTTTCGATCTTTTGCAGCGCATTGCCGGTTATTTCAACATCATCTGGGATGAGGCGGATGCACTGTTTGCCGTGGCGGGCCAGTCGCATCCGAAAGTGACGCTGGATACGTCCGGCCTGCCTGCGGATTACACCGCTTTTGCCAATCGGCTGGCGCAGATGATTCGCAACCTGCCGCCCGATGTGGTAAAGGAGATGGATAACCTCCTCAACCAAGCCGAACGGGGCCGGGAATTCATCGAAATCCCCTGAAAATTCTCGCAAAACAGGGCGTCGCATTTGGGAAGTTGCCGCAAACTCCCTATAGTCGATCTGTTTTGAAAGCATGATTCGCGACCGATGACGCGGTTTCTCATGAGACTGGAAAGAACACCGTATGACTGATACGACCGAAACCGGAATGGATGCATCTGCCGAATATGGCGCCGATTCCATCAAGGTGCTCAAGGGGCTGGATGCCGTGCGCAAGCGTCCGGGCATGTATATCGGCGATACCGATGACGGTTCCGGCCTGCATCACATGGTCTATGAGGTGGTGGACAATGCCATCGACGAGGCGCTGGCCGGTCATGCCGATATTGTGACGGTAACGCTCAATCCGGACGGCTCGGTCACGGTGACCGATAATGGTCGCGGTATTCCGACCGATATCCATTCCTCCGAAGGAGTCTCCGCAGCCGAGGTCATCATGACCCAGCTGCATGCGGGCGGCAAGTTCGACCAGAATTCCTACAAGGTGTCCGGTGGTCTGCATGGTGTCGGTGTTTCCGTCGTCAATGCGCTGTCGGTCAAGCTTAGCCTGAAGATCCGCCGCAATGGCCGGGTCCATGAGATGAGCTTCACCCATGGCGTTGCCGATGCGCCGCTCTCGGTAACGGGACAATATGAAGGACGTTCCGGCACGGAAGTCACCTTCCTGCCGAGCACCGAAACCTTCACCAAAACCGAATTCGATTACGGCACGCTGGAACATCGCCTGCGGGAACTTGCCTTCCTCAATTCCGGTGTCCGTATTCTGCTGACCGATAAGCGCAAGTCCGATATCCGTCAGGAAGAAATGCTCTATGACGGCGGTCTGGAGGCTTTCGTTCGCTATCTCGACCGCGCCAAGAAACCGCTGGTCGATAAGCCGATTGCCATCAAGGGCGAGAAGGACGGGATTACGGTTGAAGTCGCGCTGTGGTGGAATGACAGTTATCATGAAAATGTGCTGTGCTTCACCAACAACATTCCCCAGCGCGATGGCGGCACCCATATGGCTGGCTTTCGTGGAGCACTGACCCGTCAGGTCACCTCCTACGCCGAAAGCTCCGGCATCATCAAGAAGGAAAAGGTCAGCCTTCAGGGCGAAGATTGCCGTGAGGGCCTGACGGCAGTGCTCTCCGTCAAGGTGCCGGACCCGAAATTCTCCTCCCAGACCAAGGACAAGCTGGTCTCGTCGGAAGTGCGTCCGGTGGTGGAAAATCTGATGAACGAGGCGCTGTCCACCTGGTTCGAAGAACATCCTGGCGAAGCAAAGGTGCTGGTCGGCAAGGTGGTGGAAGCTGCCGTTGCCCGTGAAGCCGCCCGCAAAGCGCGCGAACTCACCCGCCGCAAGGGCGCACTCGATATCGCCTCTCTGCCCGGCAAGCTTGCCGATTGCTCCGAGCGCGATCCGTCGAAATCCGAACTCTTCCTGGTCGAGGGTGACTCGGCAGGTGGTTCAGCCAAACAGGGTCGTTCGCGCGAAAGCCAGGCCATTCTGCCGCTGCGCGGTAAAATCCTCAATGTCGAGCGTGCCCGTTTCGACAAGATGCTGTCGAGCCAGGAAATCGGCACGCTGATCACCGCGCTCGGCACCTCGATCGGCAAAGACGAATTCAACGCCGACAAGCTGCGCTATCACAAGATCATCATCATGACCGATGCTGACGTCGACGGCGCCCATATTCGCACCCTGCTGCTCACCTTCTTCTTCCGGCAGATGCCGGAACTGATCGAGCGTGGCCATCTCTATATTGCCCAGCCGCCGCTCTATAAGGTCACGCGCGGCAAATCCGTGCAGTATCTGAAGGACGAAAAGGCACTGGAAGATTATCTGATCGCCATGGGTCTGGAAGACACGGCGCTGAAACTTGGCAGCGGCGAGGTCCGCGCCGGACAGGATTTGCGCGAGGTGATCAATGATGCGCTTCGCCTGCGCTCGCTGATCGACGGGCTGCATTCCCGCTATAACCGGTCCGTGGTGGAGCAGGCGGCGATTGTCGGCGCGCTGAACCACGAATTGACGGCCAATCGCGAACGCGCCGAACAGACCGCCGCCGAAGTGGCCAAGCGGCTCGATCTGATCGCCGAGGAAACCGAGCGCGGCTGGTCCGGCCATGTGACAGATGAAGGCGGTCTGCGCTTCGAGCGCATGGTGCGCGGTGTCAAAGAAGTCGCAACGCTGGACGTGGCGCTGATCGGCTCTGCTGATGCCCGCCATATCGATCAGCTCGCGCCGCGTCTGAACGATATCTATGGTGCGCCACCCGTCTTGACCCGCAAGGATGGCCAGCAGGATATTTCCGGCCCGCGCAGCCTGCTCGACGCGGTTTTCTCCTTCGGCCGCAAGGGCCTGTCAATGCAGCGCTACAAAGGTCTGGGCGAGATGAATGCGGAACAGCTCTGGGAAACCACGCTGGACCCGAATGTGCGCTCGCTGTTGCAGGTCCGCGTGAATGACGCGACCGATGCCGATGGCCTCTTTGCCCGCCTGATGGGCGATGAGGTTGAGCCACGCCGCGACTTCATTCAGGAAAATGCCTTGAGCGTCGCCAATCTCGATATCTGATCGAGACAATATTCGCCGTCAAAAAAGCCGCGTCCGAAAGAACGCGGCTTTTTTTTATCGGGGAATGGTTAACAATGATTCACGTGAAACATTTACGCTTTAAATGTGCCTTCTGACGCAACGTCGGACAGCGGTTTGCGGCTGTTCGGCGTTTCCTTGGCTTGCAGGCCCTCAGGCAGAATAGACTTGTCGCCCATCTTGCCGACAGCGATGGCAGCCTCGATCTTGTATTCCGAGGGCACGCCCATAACGGCGGCAGCCTTGTCAAAATCCACACCGGTCATGGCATGCGCATGATAGCCGGAATGGATTGCCTGAAGCGCCATATAGCCCCAGGCTGCACCGGCATCGAAACTGTGGCTACGGGAGAGTTTGGGGGCGGAGCCATCGGCAGGACGGCTGAGTGTATCGGAAATGACGAAGATCAGCGCCGAGGCATTCTTGGCCCAGCCCTGATTGAATTCGATCAGGGTTCCCAGCAAGGCGTCAAAATGCTTATCCCCCTTCAGCGCGTAGACGAAACGCCATGGCTGATAGTTGAAAGCGGAGGGGGCCCAGTGACCAGCTTCGATAATGGTCATCAACGTTGCGCGATCCATCGCTTCGCCGGTAAAGGCGCGCGGTGACCAGCGATCAAGAAACATCGGGTGAATGGAATGGGTGGCGCTACGATTGTTGCTGTTCGTCATGATCAATCCTGATGTCTGTGTGAAAATTTGACTGGTGTTTCCAGGCTATCGACATAGCACGGCATATTGGAAACGCCAGCGGTGAACAATTCCGTTCTATCTGTTGCGGTGCAAAAATATGTGTCACAATTGTCTTAACGCCCAAAGTGAGGAGACGTTCCGGATGCGGGCAAGGACCCATGAATTCCAGAGCATCGTTCGACCAATAGGCGGTGCCATTTCGATGAAATCAGGCCATGCTGTTATAGATTTGACAGCAAAGCCCCTAAGCTCTTCCGGTCAGTTTTTCTGTCAAGTATGTAGATATGCTAATTTTGTTTTTACCACGGTCTTTGCTAGAAAAATTAATGGATTTCATGATCTAATCCGTGTGAGATGAACACAAATACATCGAATACGTTCAATCGCAGTTGAACTTTGTCTGGCTGTTTCGTTCCCAGGGATGTGAATGCGGCATTTCAGGGGGAGTGGAACAGGAAAGGAACCGAAATGTTCTATCAGCTATATGAAATGAACCATGCCGCTCTGGCCCCGTTCCGGATGGTGGCGGATGCCATGCAACTGGCCTTTCGCAACCCTCTCAATCCAATGTCCTACACCATGCTCGGGCGGACAGTGGCTGCCAGTTCCGAGGTTTTCGAACGCGCCACCCGTCATTACGGCAAGCCTGACTTCGGTCTGAAAACCACGATGGTGAATGGCGAGGCGGTACGGGTCAGCGAAAATGTCGTCTGGTCCAGACCCTTCTGCAATCTGCTCCATTTCAGCCGCGCGCTGAAATCGCCCCGCCCGGATGATCCGAAAATTCTGGTGGTGGCTCCCATGTCGGGGCATTATGCCACGCTGCTGCGCGGCACCGTTGAAGCGCTTCTGCCCCATGCCGATGTCTATATCACGGACTGGATCGATGCGCGCATGGTGCCGGTCACGGAAGGCCGTTTCGATCTTGACGATTACATCGATTATGTCATCGACATGCTGCATTTCCTTGGTCCACGCACCAATGTGGTGGGTGTGTGCCAGCCTTCTGTGCCGGTTCTGGCCGCCGTTGCACGGATGGAGGCGGAAGGCGATGCTTCTTCGCCTTCCTCAATGACACTGATGGGCGGCCCGATCGATACCCGCATCAACCCGACTGCCGTTAACGAACTGGCCAAGACCAAGCCGATCGAATGGTTTGAAGACAATGTCATTATGACGGTTCCCTGGCCGCTGCCGGGCTTCATGCGCTCGGTCTATCCCGGTTTTCTGCAATTGTCCGGCTTCATGTCGATGAACCTCGACCGTCACATGATTGCCCAGAAGGATTTCTTCGTTCATCTGGTGAAGAATGACGGTGAGCCGGCAGAAAAGCATCGTGAATTCTATGACGAATATCTCGCCGTCATGGATCTGACCGCAGAATTCTATCTGCAGACCGTCAAGACCGTGTTCATGGATCACGCCCTGCCGAAGGGGGAGATGATGCATCGGGACAAGCCCGTCGATCTTTCCGCGATCCGCAATACCGCGCTTTTGACGGTTGAAGGTGAAAACGACGATATTTCCGGCGTCGGCCAGACCAAGGCGGCCCAGACGCTTTGCGTCAATCTGCCGGATGACAAGCGGATGCATTACATGCAGCCCGATGTCGGTCATTATGGTGTGTTCAACGGTTCACGCTTCCGCCGCGAGATTGCGCCGCGCATCATTGCCTTTGCCAAGGAGCACTCCAAGGGCGAAAACCGCATTGTGACGCGGGTGATCAAGGGCGGAAAGTCCGCCTGAAGGGTGAGCGATTTAGCCATCGCTTTTCAAGTATTTATACGATTACACCGGGGGCCTTGCTTGAAGGTCCCCTTTTTCATTCCCATCTCGAAAAGACCGGAAACACAGGGTTTCCGATGAAGGCATCGGAGCAAACCGCGGCAATCGGTTATGAAAAATCCGCTGCCATAAAACGAGGATGATGGAAATGAACCAGTCAGCCTTGCTGCGTCCGGACTGGACGCCTGCAACCGTTGCCCTGATGGTGCTGGGCTTTGTCGTGTTCTGGCCGCTTGGCCTGGCCATGCTGGCCTATATTCTCTTCGGTGAGCGCTTCAGGCACTTCAAGCATATGGCCAATGAAAAGGCCGATAGCGTGTTCTCCGGATTTCGCACGGGCTGCCATCGCCGTTATGGCGCCTGGTCGGAGACCGGCAATGTCGCCTTTGACGATTGGCGCGATGCCGAGTTGAAACGGATTGAGGAAGAGCGCCGCAAGCTTGAAGCCATGCGGGAGGATTTCGAAGCCTATGTGCGGGAACTGCGCCGGGCCAAGGATCAGGAGGAGTTCGACCGTTTCATGCGCCAGCGTGACGCCCGCCGTCAGGGTGAAAACGGCGAGAACGCTTCAGGCTTTGCCGGATAAGCCAATTTTATGATAAGAGAGAACACGTCGGCATCCTGTATGCCGGCGTTTTTGTTTGCTCGAAACAGAGAAAAGCAACGGATGCTTCCCGCCTTTCTGCGCACGCCGGTGCGCCACCTGAAACGCGCCAAAGGCCCTGAGGAGCGTGTGCTGCAGATTGCCGGTCGCGCCATCCCGCTGACGATCCGGGAAAACAGCCGCGCCAGCCGGATCACGCTGCGGATCGAACCGGGTGGGCGGGCGCTGAAAATGACGGTGCCGAAGGGATTACGAAAGAGCGAGATCGAGCAGTTTCTTGTCCGTCATCAGGGCTGGATGGAAACCCGTCTGGCGAAATTTTCCGGCGACAACCGGGTCAAGGCCGGCGGCACCCTTCTGTTTCGTGGCGTACCGCACCGCATCCATCATACGGGGCAGTTGCGCGGGTTGACCGAAGCAGTGCTCATCGATGACGAGCCGGTGATCAGGGTCAGCGGTCTGGAGGAGCATGTCGGGCGCCGGCTCAGCGCCTTTTTGAAAAAGGAAGCCCGCAGCGATCTCGAACGCTTGGTGTCCCATCACACGGAACGGCTTGGCAAAAAGCCCGGCAGCATCACCATGAAGGATACCCGCAGCCGCTGGGGCTCCTGTTCCTGGAACGGAAACCTGAGCTTTTCCTGGCGCATCGTCATGGCTCCGCCTGCGGTGATCGACTATCTCGCCGCACATGAAGTGGCACATCTCAAGGAAATGAACCATGGTCCGCAATTCTGGGCCCTGTGCGAAAACTTGTGTCCGGGCATGGAGACGGCGAAGGCCTGGCTGAAGCGACATGGATCGGAACTTCATGCACTGGATTTTGAGTAGAGCATAGGGCGAAAAAGTGGGACCCGGTTTTCGGAAAAATGTCATAAATTACTCGACTCAAACCTGATTTCATGCGACGTCGCTGCCATGACACCGGATATCAAGATTTGCGGACTGAAGACGGTCGAGGCGGTCGAAAAGGCGGTCAGCCTTGGCGCCAGCCATGTCGGCTTCATTTTCTTTGAAAAAAGCCCCCGCCATATCGAGCCCGATCTCGCTGGCAGGATTGCCGAGGCGGCAAGGGGCAGGGCAAAAATCGTCGCCGTCACGGTGAATGCCGATACCGACGATCTCGATGACATTGTTTATCTGCTGAAGCCCGACATGCTGCAACTGCATGGTCATGAGACGCCGGAGCAGGTGCTGACCGTCAAGGCGCTCTATAATCTGCCGGTCATCAAGGCTATGGCCATTCACGAAGCGGCTGATCTTGAGCGTATCGATCCCTATATAGGGATCGTCGACCGGTTTCTTTTCGAGGCCAAGCCGCCGAAAGGATCGGAATTGCCGGGCGGCAATGGCGTCACCTTCGATTGGACCGTGCTCAGAAATCTTGACGCCGGGGTGAATTACATGCTTTCCGGTGGACTGAACAGCGACAATGTCGGACAGGCGCTGGCAGAGACCGGGGCGAGGGGCCTTGATGTGTCCTCCGGCGTCGAAAGTGCGCCGGGCGTCAAGGATCTTTCCCGCATGGAAGCGTTTTTTGCCGCCGTCAAACAGGCGGTATCGGGACCAAGGAGTAAACAGTGACCCAGAACCCAACCCCGAATTCCTTCCGGGCGGGGCCGGATGAAGATGGACGTTTCGGCCTGTTTGGCGGACGTTTTGTCGCCGAAACCCTGATGCCGCTGATCCTCGACCTGCAGGGCGAGTGGAACAAGGCCAAGACCGATCCGGAATTCAAGGCCGAGCTGGATCATCTCAACACCCATTATACCGGTCGTCCGAGCCCGCTTTATTTCGCCGAGCGGCTGACGGCGGAACTGGGCGGTGCGAAAATCTATTTCAAGCGCGATGAGCTGAACCACACCGGCTCGCACAAGATCAACAATTGCCTCGGCCAGATCCTTCTGGCCAAGCGCATGGGCAAGACCCGCATCATCGCCGAAACCGGTGCCGGTCAGCATGGTGTGGCCTCCGCCACGGTCGCGGCCCGTTTCGGCCTGCCCTGTATCGTTTATATGGGCGCGACCGATGTCGAGCGTCAGGCGCCGAATGTCTTCCGCATGAAGCTTCTGGGTGCCGAAGTGCGTCCCGTCACCTCCGGTCATGGCACATTGAAGGACGCCATGAATGAGGCGCTTCGCGACTGGGTAACCAATGTTGACGAAACCTATTACATGATCGGCACGGCGGCAGGCCCGCATCCCTATCCAGAAATGGTACGGGAGTTTCAATCGGTGATCGGCAAGGAAGCGCGCGAGCAGATGCTGGCAGCCGAAGGCCGCCTGCCGGATATGCTGGTGGCGGCAGTGGGCGGTGGCTCCAATGCCATCGGTCTCTTCCATCCCTTCCTTGATGACAAGGGCGTGCGCATTGTCGGCGTTGAGGCAGGCGGCAAGGGGCTGGACGGCGAAGAGCATTGCGCCTCGTTGACGGCGGGGTCTCCCGGCGTTCTGCATGGCAACCGCACCTATCTGCTTCAGGATGGTGACGGCCAGATCAAGGAAGGCCACTCGATTTCCGCCGGTCTCGATTATCCGGGCATCGGTCCCGAACATTCCTGGCTGAAGGATATGGGCCGGGTGGAGTATGTGCCGATCATGGATCATGAGGCACTGGAGGCTTTCCAGCTTCTCACCCGCACGGAAGGCATCATTCCGGCGCTGGAGCCGAGCCATGCACTGGCGGAAGTGATCAAGCGCGCACCGAAAATGGGCAAGGACGAGATCATCCTGATGAATCTCTGCGGCCGTGGCGACAAGGACATCTTTACCGTCGGCAAAATTCTGGGAATGGGGCTCTGACATGACCGCACGTATGGACAAACGCTTTGCGGACCTGAAGGCCGAAGGCCGTCCGGCACTCGTCACCTATTTCATGGGGGGCGATCCGGATTTCGAAACCTCGCTGGCGATCATGAAGGCCCTGCCGAAGGCAGGCTCCGATGTGATCGAGCTGGGCATGCCCTTTTCCGATCCGATGGCTGATGGCCCGGCCATTCAGCTCGCCGGTCAACGCGCGTTGAAAGCGGGCCAGACGCTGGCCAAGACACTGGATCTGGCGCGTAAATTCCGCGAAAGCGATCAGGATACGCCGATCGTGATGATGGGATATTACAATCCCATCTATATCTATGGCGTTGAAAAATTCCTCGACGATGCGCTGGAAGCAGGCATTGACGGGCTGATCGTCGTCGATCTGCCGCCGGAAATGGATGATGAATTGTGCCTGCCGGCGCGCAGCCGCGACATTAATTTCATTCGCCTTGCCACGCCGACCACCGATGACAAGCGTCTGCCGACGGTGCTGAAAAACACCTCCGGCTTTGTCTATTACGTGTCGATGAACGGGATTACCGGCTCGGCCTTGCCGGATCCGTCAAAGGTGTCGGCGGCGGTTTCTCGCATCAAGAGCCGTACGGATCTGCCGGTCTGCGTCGGCTTCGGGGTCAAGACGGCGGAGCATGCCAGGCTGATCGGCGCCAGCGCCGATGGCGTGGTGGTCGGCACCGCTATCGTTAACCAGGTGTCAATGAGCCTGACGAAAGACGGTCATGCCAGCGCCGATACGGTGGAAGCCGTGGCGACGCTGGTGCGTGGGCTTGCAGGCGGCGTGCGTGAAGCCCGCCTTGCCGCAGCGCAATAGTGCCTCTATCATCCGGCCATTGCAGACCAATGGAGTATTCAAAGTGAACTGGATTACGAATTACGTTCGCCCGCGCATCAATTCCATGCTCGGCCGCCGCGAAGTCCCGGAAAATCTCTGGATCAAATGCCCGGAAACGGGTGAAATGGTCTTCCACAAGGATCTGGAAGAAAACAAGTGGGTCATTCCCGCCTCCGGCTATCATATGAAAATGCCGGCCAAGGCCCGTCTTGCCGATCTTTTCGACAATGGCGACTATGAAGCCCTGCCGCAGCCGAAAGTGGCGCAGGACCCGCTGAAATTCCGCGATTCCAAGCGCTATACCGACCGCCTCAAGGACAGCCGCCTCAAGACCGAGCAGGACGACACGATTGTCGCCGGTCTCGGTACGGTCAAAGGCGTCAAGCTGGTGGCCGTGGTGCATGAGTTCAATTTCATGGGTGGCTCGCTTGGGCTTGCAGCCGGTGAAGCCATCGTCAAGGCTTTCGAGCGGGCACTGAAGGAAAAATGCCCGCTGGTGATGTTCCCGGCCTCGGGCGGCGCGCGTATGCAGGAAGGCATTCTGTCGCTGATGCAGCTGCCGCGCACCACCGTTGCCGTCAACATGCTGAAGGAAGCGGGCCTGCCTTATATCGTCGTGCTGACCAACCCGACCACGGGCGGCGTCACCGCTTCTTACGCCATGCTGGGCGACCTGCATATTGCCGAACCGGGTGCTGAAATCTGCTTTGCCGGCAAGCGCGTGATTGAACAGACCATCCGCGAAAAGCTGCCGGAAGGCTTTCAGACCTCGGAATATCTGCTGGAACACGGCATGGTCGATATGGTCATCAGCCGTCATGAGATCCCCTCCACCTTGGCGCGGGTGTTGACGATCATGATGAAGCAACCGGCGATCTCGAAAGAAACCGCTCTGGCGCGGGTGCCGGACGCAGCCTGAGGTTTTTATTCTCTCACGCAAGAGACCATGGCGTCGCTCCCCTGACAGGGGGCGGCGTTTTTAACAGAAGCAGACACAGACCCGGAACAGCAGATGCCAGACAGAGCCGCGAGCGAAGCCGAACAGGTCATCAATGCCTTGATGCGCCTTCATCCCAAAGGGTTCGATCTGGCGCTGGAGCGGATCAAAAGGCTGCTGGACAAGCTGGGCAATCCGCAGGACCGGCTGCCGCCGGTCATTCATGTGGCGGGCACCAATGGCAAGGGTTCGACCTCGGCCTTTTGCCGGGCGCTGCTGGAGGCGGCGGGGCTTGCCGTTCATGTTCACACCTCGCCGCATCTGGTCAACTGGCACGAGCGCTACCGCCTCGGCGTCAAGGGCAGAGCGGGCCATCTGGTGCAGGACAAGGTGCTGGCCGACGCATTGAACCGGGTGGCCGAGGTCAATGACGGTCAGCCGATCACCGTGTTCGAGCTGCTGACAGCGGCGGCCTTTCTCCTCTTTGCTGAACATCCCGCCGATGCGGTGATCATGGAGGTCGGGCTTGGCGGACGGCTGGACTGCACCAATGTCAT
Source organism: Allorhizobium sonneratiae (assembly GCF_023700755.1). Classification (GTDB taxonomy): domain Bacteria; phylum Pseudomonadota; class Alphaproteobacteria; order Rhizobiales; family Rhizobiaceae; genus Allorhizobium; species Allorhizobium sonneratiae. The sequence goes on from NZ_JAMKOJ010000012.1 coordinate 110,150, forward strand.
CGATAAACCGGCCGTCTCGGTGATCATGCCGATTTCCTTCGACCATCAGGCCTATCTCGGCGATACGGTGGAGCTGATCGCGGCGGAAAAGGCAGGCATCATGAAGCGCCATTGCCCGGTGGTGATCGGCCAGCAGGGTTTTGAGGAGGCGCGTGAGACGCTGATTGAAAAGGCGGAGCGGCTTTCCTGTCCGCTCTTCGTCTTCGGCCAGGATTATATCGCTTTCGAGGAACATGGGCGTCTTGTCTATCAGGATGAATTCGGCCTGATGGACCTGCCTTTGCCGCGCCTGCCGGGCCGCCACCAATATGCCAATGCCGCCGCCGCCATCCGGGCCGTGCGCGCCGCAGGTTTCACCGTCACCGAGGCCGTGGCGGAAAAGGCGATGCAGACGGTGGAATGGCCGGGACGGCTACAAAAACTCGTGAATGGCAATCTGATGACCTATGCGCCGAATGACGCGGAAATCTGGGTCGATGGCGGCCACAATCCCGGTGCCGGCGAGGTGATCGCCGAGGCCATGGCCGGGTTTGAAGAACGCCAGCCGCGCCCGCTCTATCTCATCATCGGCATGCTGAACACCAAGGACCCTATTGGCTATTTCAAGGCCTTCGAGGGGCTGGCTGTCATGGCCTTCACCGTGCCGATCCGCGGCACGGACAATGCGCTGGACCCGGTGGTGCTGGCCAATGCCGCCTATGATGCCGGCGTCACGGCAGAGCCGGTCTCCTCCGTCGCCGACGCACTCGCCGCCATCCGTGCCCGCGTCAAAGGTCAGCCCACGCCACCTCGCATTCTGATCGGCGGCTCACTCTATGTCGTCGGAAACGTGCTGGCGGATAACGGCACGCCGCCGGTGTGAGTTTCTTATCGGGCAGGGATTGTCCGCAGGCGCTTTTAAATGTCCTATAATAAATTAACGCCCCTTCGATTAGGTCCCTTGCCGATCGATAAGCTAAAAGATTTCGGTATTTTAACCCCGCCGGGAGAGGTCATCTTTACCGTTGCAGCTCAGAAACACGCCATAAAGGGCCATGCTGCCGAATTCGCCTTGTGTTTGCGCTATATTGAGCGAGCTGTTCAAACGCCAACCTATGTCGGTCAGGCTCCTCAACATAAGAATCTGGGTGTCGAACTGATTTATGAGCATGTCGTGGATCGGGTCATTATCCTCGTTGCTGTTCATCTCGAACAGACGCCTGAAGGATTTTACATCGTCAAATCTACCTATCCGATTTCCAAAGATAAGCTGGAACGTCGGATTCGGAAAAAATTCCTGATGGCAACCCAATAAAAAACCCCGCTAGGAGCGGGGCCTTTATCAGTTTTCGGCGGGTGCTAAAGTCCGCATCTCTTGGTCTTTCGACTACTGACCACTCTTGCGAATGGCGCGTGGGGAAGCCGTTCCCACCTCGAAAACATGTCCTAAAGTTAGGACATGTCTGGGCGTAAGTCAACGTTTCGTTGATTGCGAGGGGGAGAGCATGATTTCGTAAAGTTTGTGAATTTATAGCAACAAAATATTGCAACCTATGATTTTTAAACTATTGTTTTGGTATGAAGAATCGCGATATCCCTGATGAGGATCTGCTTTATTTGGTCGGCATAACTGACAAAGAACGGTTTGATGCGGGAGACGACATCAAGGAACGATCGTGGAGTGTGCCTCAAGCTGTTATGGAAAAGCTTGGTTATGGCGTCGGTTATGCGATTGCCGGACACGGAAAACCTGAAATACTTCAAAGAATTGAAGATGCATTTGCGTCGATTTACCGTAAGCAGGATATTGCGATGGGAGGTCACATTGGCGTTTTCATGTATCGGGATATTTTCGCACGTATCGGCGTTCCGTATGTGAATGGTGAGAAAGCCGTTAACCCTTTTGAGTGGGTCGAGCTTACTCCGGTTCAGCTTATGATTATTAAAACGGAACAAGAGGAAGTTCAGACTTTTTTTGATCAGTTTTTAGACATAGCCGACGTTCAATACGGGACGGAGGAATTAAAGGAGCCGTTTGTCAACAACGAGCTTGTTGTTCGTTTTATTGGTCTTTCGCGGCTACATCTGCATTCTGCATCTGCTGTTTTAACAGGTGGCTACGATTATCGAGGGGCCGTACAGAGTTCTCTTCTTGCCACCGAATTGGTGCTAAAGTCCGGCGCTGCGGCGCTAGGCTTAAACGAAGCTCAAATTAAAGCGCAATTCAGTCACAACAATACTAAAATTGCTGATTATGTTTGGGAGAGATGGAAAACGTTCGACGGTGCCCGGTAAAGCGAGTCATTGAGACACAGCCTTCCTACACGCGCAACAGATACTCGGCCACACAACCCAATCGAAGAGATGTCGGTCATCTTGTTATGGGCGCTCAATACATTGTGTCGGAGGTTGTTAGGCAGATGTCAGACCGAAATTTCAGAAATGATACTCAGCCGTCTATGCCGCGACGCTATCCTGCGTAACTAAGCATTTAAGCACCAAAACAAAAAAGCCCGGCAGAACCGGGCTCTTTGCAATCAACCTTTTGCCGCTCCACTCACGCAGCGCCGGAAATCCAGCTTGTCAGCGCCGTCTTCGGGGCGGCACCGACCTTGATATCGGCAACTTCACCGCCCTTGAACATGGCCAGTGTCGGGATGGAGCGCACGCCGAATTTGGCGGCGAGTTCCGGGTTTTCGTCAATGTTGAGCTTGGCGATCTTGACCTTGCCGTTCATTTCATTGGCGATTTCGTCGAGGGCGGGGGCGATCATCTTGCACGGGCCGCACCATTCCGCCCAGAAATCCACGACGACAGGCTGGGAGGACTGGAGAACTTCTGCCTCGAAATTGGACGTATCGACTTTTACGGTAGCCATAGGCTGCTCCTTGGAGGAAAGTGTCTGTGACACATATATGATGGTTATGGATCAGATTTCAATCATCTGTTTGCCGAGTAGCCTGGTGTGAAGGCTGAAGTGATGTGAGCGCATGGCTGAGCGCTGTTTCATCCAGCGCAATCACATGCGGGCCTTCGGTGTAGATCAGCAGGCAATCGATCGTCTTTCCCGGATAAAGCGGTTTCAGCACCTCGCGATAGATGGCAAGCTGGGCCACATGGGCAGGCGGCACATCGGCGCTTCGGGCAGGCGGTTTGCGGTTGGTCTTGTAATCGGCCAGAAGCACCCGGCTTCCCGTTACGGCCAGCCGGTCGATCCTGCCGGAGACGGCGCGCTCTTCGCGGCCCAGCCGGATCGTGCCCATCACCGTCACTTCCGCCTCGGATTGGGGGCTGAACAGCGCCGTCAGCGCCGGATCGTTCAAAAGCCGCATCACCCCGTCAACCATGTTCTCGCGCTCGGCCTCTGGCCAAAGCCGTGCTGCGCGTTCGCTGTAGCGGCGCGCGGCGGCCTCGCGCTCACCGTCTTCCAGAGCGGGCAGCATTTGCAGCATCCGGTGAATGAGGCGGCCCTTTTGCAGGGCAAGACCCGCATCCTCGCCGGGGCTGAACAGCGGCGAGGTCAGCATCAGGTCGCCTTCCGCCTCATCCACCGCAAGCCCGTTGCCGGACGGGCTCAAAGGTCGGGGTAAGCGCGGTGGCGGCGGTGGCGGCGTGAGCAGGGCCGCAGGCAGCGTGTCGTCGGGCGCCCGTTCCGGCGTTTGCTCGGCCTCCGTCACGGCAAAGCTTTTCGCCTCGGTTTCCCAGACCAGCCCCTCCCAGCGTTCCGGTCCTGCGGCAAAGCTTTCGGCCCGGCAGTGGCTTATATCAGCCTCCAGGGCCGTGAAAATCATCTTGTGCCAGGTGTCGCCCTGATCCAGCTTGCCGCGATAGCCGCAGACGATCAGCCGGTCGGCGGCCCGGGTCATGCCGACATAGAGCAGGCGGCGATATTCTTCTTCGGTCGCCGCCTTGCGCCGTGCAAGATCCTCAGCCGTCACCGCGCAATCCACCGCCTTGGTCGGCACCCAGATCGGGCATTCCGCTGCGCCTGCCTCGGCAGGCAGCATGCGGAATTTCGCCAGATGCGTATGGTTAAAGGCTTTCGAGCCGTCATCGACCAGAAACACCACCGGCGCTTCCAGCCCCTTGGAGGCGTGCACGGTCATGATCCTGACTTCGCTTGCTTCCTGATCCTGCTCGCGCTTGACCTCCGGCGAGTCCTGCTCCAGCGTGGTGATGAAGGATTGGAGGCCCGGCAGGCCTGCCTGTTCATGGGCAAGCGCAAAACTCAAAAATTCATCGAGAATATCGCTGACTTCGCTGCCAAGCCGGGCGAGATAGGCCCGCCGTCCGCCAAAGGGGCCGAGCACGCGGGCATAAAAATCATGCGGCGGCAGGGTTTCCGACAGTGCGCGATAGGTCTGAAGCCGGGTAAGGACTGTCTTCCACGGTTCATCGCCCGCCTCTGCCCGCTTTTGCAATTCGGCAAAGACGGTGTGCTCGCCACGCTCTGCGGCAAGGGTGAAAATATCCTCTTCCGTCAGGTTGAAGAGCGGGCTTTTCATCAGCGCCGCCAGCGACAGATCATCGGCGGAAAGCAGGACGAAACGGCCGAGTGCCATCAGATCCTGCACGGCGATATGGCCGGTCAGCCGCAAACGGTCGGCCCCGGCCACGGGTATGGTGCCGCGTCGTTTCAAGGCGCGCGTCAGCGCCGTGACAAAGCCGCCGCGCTTGCGCACCAGCACCAGAATGTCGCCTGCTTCCACGCGCCGGGCTACACCCTTTTCAATAATTGTGTCGCGGCCAATCATCGCCTCGATGGTCAGCGCAATGCGCCGGGCGAGCAGGGCCGGCGGTGCATTTTCCGGCGTGGCGTCGAACGGGGCGGTCCAGTCGGCGTCGTTTTCGCTGGTTTCGGCGGCGATCATCTCCCATACCTCGACCCGGCCCGGATGCTGGCTGCGGCTTGAGACATGCACCACCGGCTCGTTGACGGCAGAGAGACCCCGGGCATTGTCCGGCACCGAAAACACCTGATCGACGGCAGAGAGAACCGCCGAAGTCGAGCGGAAGGAGAGCGGCAGGCGGATGGCGGAAAATGCCGCCTGTCCGCCCGTCACTTCGCGTTCGGTTGCCCGCGCCTCCTCGGAAAAGCGCTCGGGCCGCGCGCCCTGAAACGAATAGATCGACTGTTTTTCATCGCCCACGGCAAAGAAGCTGCGCTGAACGCCGGGTCTGGCGCCCTGGCCGGAGAAAAAATCATCGCGCAGCGCCCGGATGACCGCCCATTGCACGGGGCTGGTGTCCTGCGCTTCATCGACGAGAATGTGGTCGATGCCCTGATCGAGCTTGTAATGGACCCAGGGGCCGACATCGCCGCGGGTGAGAAGCTCGGCAGCGCGGGCAATCAGATCCTCGAAATCGAGCTTGCTGGAGCGTTTTTTCAGGTCTTCATAATCGCCATTCAGCCGTTCGGCCAGCGTCACAGCCGCCTGCGTCGCCTTGTAAAGCCGGAAGACTTTCAATCGGGCCTGACAGGCCACCACATGATCGCGCCCCTCTACAACAGCCTCGGCCAGATGCGGCGCGGCCTTGGTCATGGCAGACGCAATCAGCGTCGAATCGGCCTTGGGCTTGCCAGCACTGGTGAAAAACGCCTCTTCCAGCAGGCGCACACGGCGGAAGGCATCGTGTTCACGCACGGCCTGTTCCAGCAGGCTGGCAATGGCCTGAACTTTCACGCCCCCCTTGCTGAAGGCAAGATCAATGTAGCTGGAAAGCACCGGTCCGTTGAAACCGGGAAGGGGCCAGAAGGCCTCGGCAAGGCCGGTCTCGGTGTCATGGCCGGAGAGGCCGAAGCGTTGCCGCAGGAACCGGTCGATGCTGCCTGATGTGCCGGTTCTTGCGAGAAACTGCCGCACGGCGTGGCGGTTGGACACAATATCGGCGAGCAGGTTTTCCAGCCCGAATTCATCGCCAATGCTCAAGACTTCGGCAAAGGCCTCGGCCAGAGCGGCATCGTCTTCCGTTGCGGTGGCCGTCAGGAGCAGACGCCGCGCCTCGGCCAAAAGCACGGAGGCGGCGCTGTCATCGAGCACGGAAAAATGCCCGGCTACATTGGCCTCCAATGGAAACTGATGCAGCAGCGCCTCGCAAAAAGCGTGAATGGTCTGGATTTTCAGCCCGCCCGGCGTTTCCAGCGCCCGGGCAAACAGCCGTCGCGCCTCGGCAATCTTGATCCGGTTCGGCGGCTTTCGCTCGATCTCCTGGATGCGGGCGGCAAGGGCGTCATCCGTCAGGGTGGCCCATTCCGCCAGCCGGCTGAAGACGCGGTTTGACATTTCCGAGGCCGCCGCCTTGGTATAGGTCAGGCAGAGAATGGAAGAGGGGCGGGCACCTGCCAGCAGCAGGCGGATGACGCGCTGCGTCAGCACATGGGTCTTGCCCGATCCGGCATTGGCCGAAACCCAGGCCGAGCGGGCGGGATCGGAAGCCAGCGCCTGCTGGCGCGTCGTCCAGTCGATGGGGTTTTCGCCTTCTGGCAGAAAAGCGGTCTCACGCATCCTCGCCATCCTCCGCAGCATCGGCCGTCGACCACTCCGCCACCCGGGCAAGATGGTCGTAATCGCCGCCATAATCATTCTGTTTGGCCGGCATCAGCCGGGAGACAAAGCCGCGTTTGCCCGTCTGCAAAAGGGTGACGAAGCGGCTCAGCTGATCGACGGCTTCTTCCGCCAGATCGATGGCGGATTTCGCCTTGTCCGCCTTTGCGGTCAGCTCGTTATTGACGGTTTCCGCATCGAAACGGCTGCCGGGGCGCAGCCGCACATAGATGAGATTGTCGGGAAAGAGCCGTCCGGCATCGCGAAAGCCGCCGCGCATCAGCGCTGCCGCTTCCAGCGCCAGCTGTGGATCGATCAGGCTGCGGGCGACATTTTTGCTGGGGTTCGACCCGGTCTTGTAATCGATGATATCGGCATGACCGGCGCGAATGTCGAGCCGGTCGGCAATGCCGGTCAGCCGGATGCCGATATTGTCCAGCTCGACACCGGCTCTGGCCTCGGTGATGATTTTGGCCGGATCGCGCCCCCGCTGCCAGGCAATCAGCTCGCGCCCGACATCGCGGAAACGCCTGCGCCAGACCACATCGATATGCGTCGGCAGGCCCTCCTCGTCAAAGGCGGTATTGGCGATCTCCTGCATCAGCCTTTCGGCCTCCGGTCCCATTTGATCAGGGCATGCAGAGATGAAGCGCTCGACAATTCTGTGGTAAAGCGTGCCGCGTTCGGCCGCACCCGGATCGGTGTTGAAGGGATGAACCGGATCGAGCTTGAGAATACGCCGCGCATAGATGGCATAAGGGTCGCGGCGCAGCACCGAGACCTCGCTGAAGGAATAGGATTTCGGCTGAAGAGTGACAGGCGGCTTCGGTTCCGGTCGTTCTGCCGGGGGCTCGGAAGGGGCCTGATCGAGCAGCCCGGCCCAATGGCGATAGCAGGCGCCGCGTTCTTTCAGCTGATCGGCAAAACCCTTGCCGCCAAGTGCCAGCAGGCGCTGGAGAAAGCGTGAGGTGACGGTCGGGGCCGATCCCTGGCGCAGCGCCCGCGAATAGATCAGCCTGCGGGCGCCATTCGCCATTTCAAAGTCATGGGCAAGCTGGCCGATCTGCCGTTCCGGCGGTTCCAGCCCGAGATCGGTTTTCATGCCGCGCGACAGAAAAGGATTGTTGGAGGCCGAACCCGGCCAGGAGCCTTCGTTCAAGCCGCCCAGCACCATGGTATCGACGCTTTGCAGGCGTGATTCCATTGCCCCGAAAATGAAGACGCGCGGATGGCGCAGCGAGCGCGGCTTGACCGACAGGCTGGCGGCAAGGGCGGCGACAATATCGATCCATTGCGGGCCATCGGCATGGATCGTGCCGTCGGTTTCCATGATTTCGCTGAGGAGCTGGGCAAGACACTGCCCGGCTTCGCCGGCCCAAAGCAGCGAGAGATCGCCGGTTTCACTTTTGGCGATGGCTTCCAGCACCCGGCCGGTGCGTTCGGCCCAGTCGCGCACGGCAAGTCTGGAGGTGAAGCGCGATCCATCGCCATGGGCAACGACATGGCCCGCCAGCGGCTCGACCGCTCTGGCAACGGCAACCGTGAGTGCGCGGGCTTTTTCCTTCACCGCATCGGGAATATATTTGCGCCAATGCGGCGGATGCCGGTCTTCTGCCTGCGCCAGCCATTGCCGCTCGAACAGTGAGGTGAGTTCGGCGATATCGACACTTGCGGTCGAGCCGCGCAACGCCACGGCTTCCAGTGCGTCTGCCGCTTCCCGCAAGCCCTCTTCCGGCAGGCCGAAGCGCGCCAGCGGATGGTTGAGGAGCGAAACGACCGCCACCGGATCGCCGGGTCTGAGACAGGCCTCCAGCGTCAGTGTCAGCAACATGCCCTGCGGCGTCGAGGAAAAGGGCGTACCGGCCGAATCGTCGGCCTCGATGCCGAAGCGCGTCAGCTCCGCCGTCACCCGGCGGGCGAGATTGCGGTCCGGCGTGATCAGGGCCGCCCGGCTTTCGCCGCCATCGGCTTTCGGTTCGGCCAGCGCCATGCGCAGCGCCACCGCAATTGCCAGCGCTTCTTCCCGTTCATTGGCCGTTTCGATCAACGCGACATCGGCAAAGGCGGCGGCGAAACGGGCATCGCCAAACTCTTCCCGCCACGCGGTCCAGCTGTCGGTGGCCTTGGCCGGGGCAAGGGCGCGGGAGATGATTTCCGCCCGGTCCTGAAGATCGCTCGGGCCGGTTTCGAGTGCAGCGACATCGTCGCGGTTCAATTGCAGCTTGCCGAGCAGACGGTGCAGACCATATTGCGGATGGGTGCGCGCCGTGGGTTCGGGCGGCAGACCGGGCGGCTGCTCGCCGCCGACCAGTTGCCATTGGTCTTCCGGCAAGGTCTTGTCCAAGCCGGGCAGGACGATGACGCCTTGCGGCAGGCTGGCGACGGTGGCTATCAACTGGGCAGCGGAGGGAATAGCCCCGGTCGAGCCGGCAACGATCACCGGCCCCGTCTGCGGCAGTTTCATCAGCCGTTCGCGCTCGGCCTGAAGCAAAGCGTTGCGGTGGCGCATTGGCGAGGACCGGTTCAGCTCCTCCAGCCGCAGCGGCCAGAACGCGCTGGCAATGCGCAGGAATTCCAGCGTCAATTGCCACCAGGCGGCAAAGTCACGGGCATCGAGCTGGTCGAGATCGGCCCAGTCGCGCTCTTCCGTTTCCATGGCGTCGATCAGTTCGACCAGGGAACGGGCAAGCCAGACCGCATCTGCCGGGCTTGCCGGGGCCACCAGCGGCGTATCGGCATGAATGCTGCGGACAATCTCCGGCAGGCGGTTGCGCCAGGCCAGAATGAGTTCGCCCAGTTCCAGAAGCCGGGCGACATTGCTGATCGGCGGCGCCAGATCGATGAGGGCAGGGCTTTCGGCATCGAAATAGCCGGTGTCTTCCTCGGCTTCTCCGAGTGGCCGGATCACCGGCAGAATAGCGGATTTTCCGCCGAGGATATCGACGAATTCAGAGCGCAAGACACGCACGGCGCGCCGCGTCGGCAAAAGAATGGTGACCTTTGACAATGACAGCGGATCGGCGGGATCATAGCGATAGCCGGGAGCAAGCCGCCCGTCACAGAGCGCGCGGGCGATCAGCCTGAGAAAGGGCTCGGATGGCGGAACGGTCCAGAACCGGGCCATGGCTTATGCCTTTTCATCAAAAGCTGTCATCACCGCCTCGGCCTCGCCGATTGCATCGGGCGTGCCGACGGTCAGCCAGTGGCCTTGCAGGGGCAGGCCGAACAGGCGGCGACGGGCAATCGCCTTGTCAAACAGCAGGTTGAGATTGAACGCCCCCTCCGGCGCATCGTCAAGCAAGGCGGAATGCAGCGCCAGAGCCCCGGCATAGACGACCGGATTGGCGTCACCGTCCTTGTAACGGCTCAGGCGACCATCGGTGCCGAGATGAAAATCCTTCGTGCCATTATGGCCGGTGGTCTGGTCGAGCCGCACCGTCAGCATGGCCATATCCATGGTGTCGGGATCGAAGAAACGGGCGAGGCGTTCGAGATTGGTCGGCTGGCCCTCAGGCTCACCGATCCAGAAGAGATCGGCATTCATCACCAGAACCTGGCCGGGCGGTAGCAGAGAAACGCCTTTGACAAGCCCGCCGCCATTGTTGAGAAGCCGCTCTTCTTCGTCGGACAGCAGGATAGCCGGCGTCTCGCGCCTGGCAAGATGATCCCGCATCTGACCGGCGAAATGGTGGAGATTGACCACTGCCGTCTCGACACCCGCCATTTCCAGATGGTCGAGCGCATAATCGATCAGCGCCTTGCCCTTCACCTTGACCAGCGGTTTCGGCATGGTGTCCGTAATGGGCCGCATCCGTGTGCCAAGGCCAGCGGCCAGCACCATTGCCTGTGTGATGGTCATGACGTCCTGTTGTTCAAGTCTTTTCAGATCAGGCCAAGTCTTGCACACCAATCCTTGAGGGGCGCAAGGGCCTCATGCTGAAAAGCTGCGGATATGTAGGTGAGCGTGCGATCCATATGCCGCATATAGTCCGGCTTGTTGTCGCGCAGCTTCAGCCGCACCCAGAGCCCCATCAGCTTGCAATTGCGCTGGGCCGCCATGATGGCAAAATCCCGCCGAAAGGCCACCGCATCGAAACCGGCTTCATCGCGTCTCAGGTCGATATAATGATCGTGAAGATCAGCCTGCATCGCTGCCGGTATGGTCACGCGCGCATCCTGAAGGAGCGAGGCCAGGTCATAGGCAGCAGGACCGATCATCGCGTCCTGAAAATCGATCAGTCCGACCCGTTGAATCCCTTCTTTTTCCGCCTGCCACAGCAGGTTTGGCGAATGAACGTCGCGCAGAACCAGATGTGTGCGGTCATCCAGCAAGCCGATCAGCTTCTGCCAGATCGCGGCAAATTCTTGCCGCTCCGCCTCATGCGCCTGCCGCCCGAGCTTCCAGGGAATATGCCAGTCCAGCAGCAATTCCGTTTCATAAAGCATAGCAGCATCATCGAAAGCAGGAATGACATGGCTATGATCGGGCGTGACGGGGATTTCACGTGAAACATCGGCGCGGGCAAGATGAGCAAGACAGGCTGCTGCTGCGGCATATCGCTCTGCCATCGGCCTGCCATCGGCATCGAGAACCCCCTCCGATCCGAGATCCTCGATCAGCAGCAGACCTCGATCCAGATCCTGCGCATAGATTGCCGGGACAGTGGCCCCCATGTCCTGCAGAAGATGGTCTATGGCAACGAAGGCGCGGCAATCTTCCGCCAGATGCACCAGTTCCGGATAGGTCTTGCCGTGACGGATCACGGGGGTTTGCGGGCGTTTCGGGCTGTCCATGACGATGCGCGGCGAGCCAACCGGTGAGGAGACGAGGTCATAAGCGCGATAATCGGCGTCACCGCTCAGGAACCGGCGCCTTGCCCCTGCCATGCCGTTTTGATCCAGCAGGGCGCGAATGGCGAGGCTGCGTCTTACGCGCTGCAACAGGGGCTCAGGGCCACTGATGGCAAGCTGCCTGCCGCCATCTTTCGGAAAGCTGAAGGTGAGGGTCAGCGCGTCCTCAGGCAGCCGGTCCTCAGCACGTTCCGGCCATTCCACCAGACAGATGCCGGTTTCGAGCCATTCATCGAAGCCGAGTTCATCCAGTTCGGAGGAATCGCCCAGCCGGTAAAGATCGAAATGGGCGACGGGAATGCGCAGATCGTAAGCCTGGACCAGCGTGAAGGTCGGGCTTGGCACATCCAGGGCGTCGTCATCGGCAACAGCGCGGATCAGTGCGCGGGCGAGCGTCGATTTTCCGGCACCAAGATCGCCGTTCAGCTTGATGCAGTCACCCGGTTTCAACGCCCGCGCCAGATCCTCGCCGAGCTGCTGGGTCGCTTTCTCGTCGGCAAGAGTGAGTAGCATGGAGCCGGAAGACGGGATCATTCAGCGGCAACGGAATGGATGAGTTCGCCGGAGGGAATCCGGCAAACAACCGTGGTGCCCTTGTCCGTGACGCTATCAATGGTCACGCTGCCCTTGTGCAGGTTGACGAAGCTTTCGACAATGGAAAGCCCGAGCCCTGCGCCGGTGCGGCGTCCGCCTTTGGCATTGGAGGAAAAGCGTTTGAACACCGTCTGCAGAGTGTCTTCGGGAATGCCGCAGCCATTGTCGGCAACGGTGAAGACGAAATCGGAGCCTTCCCGCCAGCATTTCAGCACGACTTTCTCGCCTTCCGGCGAGAAATTCACCGCATTGGTGAGGATCTTGATCAGAATCTGCTTCAGGCGCAGTTGATCGGCGACGATCTCACCCAGCTGCGACGGCGCCATGATTTCCAGCGTCACCCGTCCTTCCTGAAGACGGTCGGTCATCTGCATCGAGACATCGTCGAGCAGGTCGCTCAGATCGATCACCGAATAATTGAGCCGCATGATGCCGGCATCGACGGTGGCGAGATCGAGAATATCGTTGACGATGGTCAAAAGCACCGAAGACGAGGTGGAGATGTGATCGATATAATCCGCCTGCCGCTCGGTGAGCGGGCCGATGGCGGGCGATTTCAGAAGATCGGTGAAACCGATGATATTGGTCAGCGGGGAGCGCAATTCGTAGGAAACATGCTGGACGAAATCGTTTTTCAGCTCATCCGCCTTGCGCAGCGCCTCGTTCTTTTCCAGAAGCGCCCGCTCGGCGCGCACGCCGTCTGTGATGTTGACGAAGGTCAGCATGGTCTGCGCATTCGGCAGCGGGATCAGCGCATAATCCAGCACCAGACCGGAAAGAAGCTCGATGGTGCCCTGGCTGGAGGGGCGCTCGTCCTCGAAGCTGGTGATCATCCGGCTGAAGGTGCGCCAGCCATCCGGCCGGTCATAGGAGGGCAGGCAGGCGGCTTCAATGGCGCGGATATGGGTTCCGGGCGCGGCCTCTGTCTCGGTAATGCCCCATAGCGCTCGGAAGGCCGGGTTGGAAAGCCGGATGCGTCCATCCGGCCCGAAGACGGCCACGCCTTCAGACAGGTGGTCGATGGTTTCACCCTGCACCTTGACCAGCGTATTGTAGCGGGTTTCCAGATCGACCTGTTCGGTCAGGTTTTCAAACACCCAGGTTGCGCCGCCCTGGGGATGGGCCGAGGCGATGACCCTGAGCGTCTGGCCGTTCGGCAGATGCCATAGCGCCGTCTGGGTATCGATGGCGCGATAGACGGAGAGTGTGTTTTCCTTCCAGCTCTTCCAGCTCAGCTGTTCCGGCAGCTTGCCGGCGCTGCGCAGCCGGTCGAGCAGCTCGCCGTGATCGGGGCGGGATTCGAGGAAGCCAAGATCGAGACCCCAGAGTTGCTGGAAGGCCTGATTGTAGAATTGCAGCCGCCGCTCACCGTCGAAGATGGCCACGGGGGTGGCCAAATGATCCAGCGTTTCGGCATGACTTTTCAGCGTGCGCTTCAGCTCTTCGCGTAACGCTTCCTCGCGCGTGACATCGATGGCCATACCGCAGGAGCCGAAGGGCGCCTTGACGTCGACCACGTCAAAAAAGCTGCGATTGCCGTGCACGACAGTGGAAACCGTCTCATGGAAGGGCGAAACGGGCGTCAGCGTCGCCCGGATTTTTTCCCGGGTGATGGTGTTGAGGATTTCGCGATGTTCCTGGATGGCCTGATCCGGGGTCAGGGCTTCCACGGCATCGCTATAGGCCTGATTGACCCAGATCAGCTTGCCGTCATTGTCGCGTTTCCACACGGGGTGTTCGAGCGAATCGAGCAGGCTCTCGAACGTCTCGATGGCCGAGCTCAGTCGCGCCTTTTCGATTTTCAGTTCCGCCAGTTCGGCGCGCAGATTGTTCAGCGCCACGAAACGGGCAAAGGCGCGGCCGCCGGAGACGCGGCCCTGCACTTCAAGCACCTCATCGCGATGGGTTTCGACAATGAGATCGAAGCTTTCCGCCTTGAAGCGCAGCTTTTCGACAGCGTGATCGAGATCGGCGGCGGAAGCAGCCTTCAGCCAGCGACCGAAGGCGAGAAAATCGGCTTCTCCGGTGGGCGCGCCGGTTTCCAGCGGCAGCTGGCCCAGTTGTTCCGGCTTGTTGGTGCTGCCGTCCCAGATGACGATCCGACGGTTCTTGTCGGCAATCAGGGCCTGATAGCGGGAAATTCGCTGATTGGCATCAGATAGGGCAGAGCGCATTTCCCGGCCCTCGGCTACCATGCTGTTGCGCTGGCGCAAAAGCCAGAGCGTCGACAGAAGTGTTGCCGAAATCGCACCGACGATCAGGGCGATGCCAATCATTTCGCCGGAGGTGAAGGTGGCGGTGCCACCTGCATTGCCCATGGTGCCGGTCAGGCCTTGTGCAAGGGCATGATCCGTACCCGCGCCAAACCCGGCCAGCACTGTGCCGGTTCTGAGCCGTTGTGCCGTTGACTGATACAAGCCCCGAAGTCTGCAGGACCGTAACCGTGTCCAGACCCGAGGCACGAGCAAAATTTTTCCCGCCCATCCGCGTTGGAGCGAGTTGTCGAAAGAAACCGCCATGTCCGGTCTGTCTCCGTCTGTTTACCGCATCTTTGACAAGACATCCCTATCTCGCGTCCCGGACACCATGAGCGATGGCTGTCGATGACACCCAACCTGCTCCGGCCTTGTCCTGCGGGACTATCGACCCGCTTTCGGACGTTGAGACGACGAATCAAGTGGTAAAACAATACTGTGGATAAGATGAGCCGGAAAGAGGTGACAGAAAAAAGAAGCCGCAGGCTTCGTTTTGAAGGCTGCGGCTTTTGTCTTTCATGTCTTTCCGGGTGAGGACAGCAACGACTTTTTTCCGGAAAATACTCTATATATGGTGTGTAATTGTATAGAGATCAGTATCTGTAGTGGTTCGACTTGAACGGACCGGCTGGGGTGACGCCGATATAGGAGGCCTGTTCCTCCGACAGTTCGGTCAGCTTCACACCGAGCTTTTCGAGATGCAGGCGGGCAACCTTCTCATCCAGATGCTTCGGCAGGACATAGACCTCGTTCTTGTAGGCGTCCGGCTTGGTGAAGAGCTCGATCTGTGCCAGAACCTGGTTGGTAAAGGAGGCGCTCATGACGAAGGACGGATGGCCCGTGGCGTTACCAAGGTTGAGCAGGCGGCCTTCCGACAGCAGGATCATGCGGTTTCCGGCCGCAAATTCGATCATGTCGACCTGCGGCTTGATATTGGTCCACTTCAGGTTTCTCAGTGCGGCAACCTGAATTTCGTTGTCGAAATGGCCGATATTGCCAACGATCGCCATATCCTTCATCTCGCGCATATGCTCGATGCGGATGACGTCCTTGTTGCCGGTGGTGGTGATGAAGATATCGGCACTTTTCGTGACGTCTTCCAGCTTGACCACTTCAAAACCGTCCATGGCGGCCTGAAGGGCGCAGATCGGGTCGATTTCGGTGACCTTGACGCGCGCACCCGCACCGCGCAGCGATGCAGCAGAACCCTTGCCGACATCACCATAGCCGCAGACGACGGCAACCTTGCCGGCCATCATCACATCAGTTGCGCGGCGAATGCCGTCGACCAGCGATTCCTTGCAGCCATATTTGTTGTCGAACTTCGACTTGGTGACCGAATCGTTGACATTGATCGCCGGGAAGGGCAGCAGGCCCTGCTTGGCCAACTGATAGAGACGGTTGACGCCGGTGGTGGTTTCCTCGGTCACACCGCGAATGGCGTCGCGCTGCTTTGTGAACCAGCCGGGGCTGGCGGCCAGACGCTTCTTGATCTGGGCGAAGAGGACTTCTTCCTCTTCCGAATGGGGATTGACCAGAACGTTCTCGCCTGCCTCGGCGCGCGCACCCAGCAGGATATACATGGTGGCGTCGCCGCCATCGTCGAGGATCATGTTGGACAGGCCACCATCGGCCCATTGGAAGATGCGGTCGGTATAATCCCAGTATTCCGTCAGGCTCTCGCCCTTGACGGCAAAGACCGGTACGCCGGTGGCGGCAATCGCGGCGGCGGCATGATCCTGCGTGGAGAAGATGTTGCACGAGGCCCAACGCACCTCGGCGCCCAGCACCTTCAGCGTTTCGATCAGAACAGCGGTCTGGATCGTCATATGCAGCGAGCCGCTGATGCGTGCGCCCTTCAGTGGCTTGGCATCGCCCAGTTCGGCGCGAACAGCCATCAGGCCCGGCATTTCGGTTTCGGCGATGTCGAGTTCCTTGCGGCCGAAATCGGCAAGTCCGATATCTGCGACGATATAATCTTTTTCAGTGCTCATGGCGTTCTCCAAACCTTTGACAGTTTCGGAAAACCCGCTGTTTCCCGAAATCCGCGATAAAGCCAGTCAGACCGAGAGCTGTGCCGGTCGCACAGCCTCGCGCTGCCTGCCGGGCAAGGCAGGCTGTCCATAATGCTGTAACAGGGAAAAGTGCCGAAGGCAATAATCACATAAAGAAGTCTTTATGTCTTTATGTCAGAGCATGCTTTACATGTCCTCACCAAAGCGGTCGCGGATCAGGGCATCGAGGGCTTCCATCGCCTTTTCGGCATCATTGCCGTCTGTTGTTATGAGAATAGTGGTGCCGGGACTGGCCGCCAACATCATCAGGCCCATGATTGAGGTACCGCCAACGGTTGTTCCGTCCTTGCTGACGGTGACGGTGGCGTCGAAACCTTGAACGGTCTGGACGAACTTGGCCGAAGCGCGGGCATGAAGGCCGCGTTTGTTGATGATCGGCAACTCGCGGGTGAAGGATGTCATGAAGGTGGCGGTCCTATTTGCCGCTCAGAACGCGGCTTGCGACGTTGATATATTTGCGTCCGGCTTCCGAGGCCTCGATCAGGGCGCGATCCATGTCGTTGTCGCCGCGGACACCGGCCAGCTTGATCAGCATGGGCAGGTTGACGCCGGCAATCACTTCGATCCGTCCGGTGTTCATGACGGAAATGGCCAGATTGGAGGGCGTGCCGCCGAACATGTCGGTCAGGATGATGACGCCATGGCCGTCATCGGCGCGCATGACGGCATCGAGAATATCCTGACGGCGCTGGTCCATGTCATCTTCAGGGCCGATGCAGATCGTTTCTATGAACTTCTGCGGACCAACCACGTGCTCCACGGCATAATGAAACTCTTCAGCCAGCTTGCCGTGGGTGACAAGCACAAGTCCGATCATAAGCGTATCGCTCCCTCACCAAGGTACCGCCGGCGTCTCGCTGCAAACTGCAATAAACCGGCTTTCCCCGTGTCTGTCATTGCGCATCTCTTGAGAGAGATGGTCCCTCTGCGAAAGTCATGCGAGCCATGCCAAATATTGCATTGAAAAACGTTCGTCCACCATTCTCTTGTTTCGGACCGACACCAATATTGAAAAAACATAAACCCGATATGAACATGACAGCCAGCCGAACCGGATAAAACCTGCCCCATTCCAATCCTGTCCCATGGGTTTCGGCAGGTTTAGCGTGAACCAGACAAACTCTGAATTCCATTTTTGCCGTCTATCCCGGAAAACCCGTTCCTGCTTTTCTGCAAAAACCATAAGGCGCTTCTCTGGCCCAACATCTACCACCGGTTCAATATGCTATGTCTTCAAGGCATCTTGGCGAGGAAAATACGAAGTGCAAGCTTAAAATCGTCAAGTCTTACAGCATCATGCGTTTTATCAAACGCACATGAAATGCTGTAACGCTTTTCATCTACGGCAGAGTTTTCTCCTTCAGTGGATTCCGGTTCACGAAATCCTGCTATAGGCATGGGAAAGCATATCCTTGAGTGCATTGATGTTTTTTCACGTAAAAAGATTTGTACGGTCTTTGTCAGCCTGAATGCGCTGCCTGCGACAGGCCCAAGGCCTTATCTTTCCAGGCTCTCATCAGCACGTTCATGACCGCATAGGGATGAGAATGGATGAGGTCCATGTGGATGACCGGCAGGCTCAGGCCGGCCAGAACCTCCCGGCTGCTGGCGTCCTCGGGAAGGCGTTCACTGTTGGCATTCACCGGCAGAAGAATGGCGTCGATCACAGCCCGGCTGACGCTTTGCAACGAGACGATGCCGCTATAGCGGATCTCTATCAGCCCGCGGATCGTCTCAGGTCGGCAGGCAATAAGACGGCCATGCCGGTTTTCGATGAAGACCTGATCGTCGCTGATCAAGGCGGCAAACCGCCCGGCGCGCTCTGCATCATTCAGCAGGCTCATGCCCAGGGTGGATTTGCCGCTGCCGCTGCGGCCCATGATCAGATAGCCCCGTCTGTCGAGAACAATGGCGGTTGCGTGCAGGTTGACGCGCTTATTTGTCATGGACGGAAGGATCGGCGGG
The DNA here is from genome assembly GCF_023700755.1 of Allorhizobium sonneratiae. GTDB lineage: Bacteria > Pseudomonadota > Alphaproteobacteria > Rhizobiales > Rhizobiaceae > Allorhizobium > Allorhizobium sonneratiae. The sequence goes on from NZ_JAMKOJ010000012.1 coordinate 128,414, forward strand.
CAGGGTGAGAATGAAGCGGGCGCCGCTCACATGGCCGCTTTCCGGCTCCACGATATTTTCGGCCCTGAGAGAGCCGCCATGGGCCTCGGCGATCTGCCGGCTGATCGACAGGCCAAGGCCGGAATTCTGACCGAAACTTTCGCCTTCCGGCCGATCGGTGTAAAAGCGCTCGAAAATCCGGTCGATATCTTCGGCGCGGATACCGGGGCCATTGTCCTCGACCCGGACGACGCAACGCGTGCGCCCGCGTGTGAGATGCACGGAAATCCGTCCCGTATCTTCAGGGACGAAAGAACGGGCATTTTCAATCAGATTGGTAACGATCTGCCCGATGCGCAGATCATGGCCGTTAACGATGAAACGGCCCTTCTGACCCGGCTTATGATCGACGACATAGTCTATTTCCACTCGTTTCTTCGAGCCGCCGATCTGGCGGGAAACATCGACGAGATTGGCGAGAACCGCTTCCAGATCGAGCGGTCTTGCATCGGCGCGCGCCAGCTCCGCATCAAGCCGCGAAGCGTCGGAAATATCGCTGATCAGCCGGTCGAGGCGGCGCACGTCGTGCTGGATAATGTCGAGAAGCCGCTGTTTGGACGTATCGTTTCGGGCAAGTGGCAGGGTTTCGACGGCGCTGCGCAGCGAGGTCAGCGGATTTTTCAACTCGTGACTGACATCGGCGGCGAAACTCTCAATGGCCGCGATGCGGTCGTAAAGTGCCGTCGTCATTTCCCGAAGCGCAATGGAAAGATTGCCGATCTCATCCTGACGAGCAGAAAAATCGGGAATTTCCTCGCGCTCCTTCGCTCCGCGCCGCACCCGGATGGCCGCAGCCGAGAGACGGCGCAACGGATTGGCGATCGTCGAGGATAAAAGCAGCGACAGCATGATGTTGACCAGCGTCGCGACGCCGAAGACCCGCAGGATGGCCAGCCGCTCGGCATGAACGATCTTATCGATATCGCCCGCCTGCGTGGACAGCATCAGCACGCCGAGAACGGCGCGGAAACGCTGGATCGGCACGGCGACGGAGACGATCAGTTCGCCCTGTTCGGTCATGCGCACCACCGCACCGCGCACGCCGGTCAACGCATTCATCACTTCCGGATAGATCGAGCCGTCACCACCGGGCGCTTCCTTGTAAAGGGGCACGTTGCTCGGCTGTAGCAGGCGGTTGAAGAGCTTGCCGATCCAGTCGCTCCAGCTTTCCGTTTCGCCTTCCACCGGCGGCAGATCGTAGCGCAGCACCTGACCGCTCGAATAAAGATGGCGCGAATCGAGAATGAGATTGGCGTCGGCATCGAAAATGCGCGCTCTGGTGCGGGTGGGCGAGATCAATCTTTGCAGCACCGGCGCCACCCGTTCCGGCTTGATCGGGAAATCGAGATCCTCGTCGTTCGGCACCGGCGTAATACTTTGGCCCGCCTGCAATTCCAGCAGTTTCTGTGGATCGATGGTGATCGAATTGGTGTCGACCGAGGCAGAAGCGGAGATGGCGCTGGCGATGATTTCGCCTTGGGTCAGCAGGCTTTCCACCCGCGCATCGATCAGCCCCTCGCGGAACTGGTTGAGATACATGATGCCACCGACCAGCACGATCAGGGCCGCGAGATTGAAAAAGACGATGCGGCGCGTCAGGCTGGAAAAGACGGCATTGCCGAAAATCCGGCGAATAAGGGTAAAGGGATGGGTAAAGCGGATACGCCACGAGCGACGCGGCGCCTCCGTGCTGTCATTGTCCCTGTCGTCGAATTCAATCGCCAAAAGTCAAACCCTTTCGCCTTTCGGCGAGCCCATCATCTGCCGTTTTCAAAATATCAGCTTTTGCTCCGATTGACCGGCCTTGCATGAACAAATCTATCATATGCTGGCAAGAGGGCGGAAATCGAAATCAAGTGAGCCGCCGAAAACGGCGGCTCCTAGTTTTGTTTGCGCATCGGATTGATCCGAAAACCGGTTCCCACTTTTCGGTCCGATGCTCTATCCTGCAAGAAGGGGCCGAAGCGCATGATTGCAGGTTTCACCGGGGTTTTTGATCGCTTAAGCCGTCTCGCGGAATCGATAGCCGACGCCATAAAGCGTTTCGATCATGTCGAAATCGCCGTCAACCATTTTGAACTTCTTGCGAAGGCGCTTGATATGGCTGTCAATGGTGCGGTCGTCGACATAGACCTGTTCGTCATAGGCGGCATCCATCAGCGCATCGCGGCTCTTGACCACGCCGGGGCGCTGGGCGAGCGAATGCAGGATGAGAAATTCCGTCACCGTCAGCGTCACCGGATCGCCTTTCCAGGTGCAGGTGTGGCGTTCCTGGTCCATGACCAGTTGGCCGCGCTCCAGATGGCGCGCCTGCGGTTCGGACGGTCCCTTGACGCCTGAAATGATGCCGCTGGCATCACGGCTGGCCGAACGGCGCAAAATGGCGCGCACCCGTTCCACCAGAAGACGCTGCGAAAACGGCTTGGTGATGAAATCGTCCGCGCCCATTTTCAGGCCGAACAACTCATCGATCTCCTCATCCTTGGAGGTCAGGAAAATCACCGGCAGGTCGGATTTCTGCCTCAGACGGCGCAAGAGTTCCATGCCGTCCATGCGCGGCATCTTGATGTCGAAAATCGCCAGATGGGGCGGGCGTGCGAGCAATCCGTCCAGAGCTGAAGCCCCGTCGGTATAGGTCTCCACCTTGTAGCCTTCCGCTTCCAGGGCGATCGAAACCGACGTCAGGATATTCCGGTCGTCGTCAACAAGCGCGATTGTCTGCATTCAGTTTGTCTCCGTGGTCAGGGCTCACACCATTCCCCCAACATTTTGCCGTGGGCTGGATGATTGCCGGAAAGCGGCATGGCCGTCATCGGGATAAAGCTGGAACAAATTGTGGCAAAGGCAATGAATGCGGGATGAATAAATCTTTTACTCTGACGGCAAGAACCTAAAATTATCCCGCTATGGCCTGTCGTGATTGAACCGATTTAAATCTGACATATCAGTTTAAAACGATTAAATATATGAAATAATTGGAAAATTTTGAATTTCCTACCTTGCCTTTTTAAAATTGTCTCTCTACCGTTAGGTCAGCGTTAGAGCCTGACGATGAAAAGACAAAGCTGTCCTGCGTCCGGATGCGCTTGAAACCAGAATGCGGCCTGTCCTCACCAATTCGCGTATGAAGGGAGGCGGCTGCTTGCCATTGGCGTGAGAGAGGAAGACTAGGATGGAGGCGTTTGGCGTGAGCAACCTTCAAAACGGCATTGAAACGATCGGTCTGAACAAGGCCGGGCGCGTTCATTATAATCTGCTTCCGGCAGCGCTTTATGAATTTGCCATCCGCAAGGGTGAGGCGGTCTTGACCGCCGATGGTGCGCTCTGCGCCGATACCGGCCAGCACACCGGTCGTTCGCCGAAGGACAAGTTCATCGTGCGCGACGAAAACACCGATGGCCAGATCTGGTGGGACAACAACAAGCCGATGTCGAAGGAGCATTTCGCTCTTCTCCTCCAGGATATGCAGGAGCATGTCGTCGGCAAGGAACTCTTCGTTCAGGACCTGATCGGCGGTGCCGACAAGGCCAATGCGCTGCCGACTCGCGTGATCACCGAGCTGGCCTGGCATTCGCTGTTCATCCGCAATCTGCTGATCCGCCCGGACCGCGCTTCACTTGAAAACTTTGTTCCGGATTTCACCATCATCGATCTGCCGAGCTTCAAGGCCGATCCCGCCCGCTATGGCTGCCGCACTGAAACGGTGATCGCCTGCGATCTGACCAACCGGATCGTGTTGATTGCCGGCACCTATTATGCCGGGGAGATGAAGAAATCGGTGTTCACGGCGCTGAATTATCTTCTGCCGGCGAAAAAGGTCATGCCGATGCATTGCTCGGCCAATGTCGGCCCCGATGGTGACACGGCGATCTTCTTCGGCCTGTCCGGCACCGGCAAGACGACGCTGTCTGCCGATCCGACCCGCACGCTGATCGGCGACGACGAACATGGCTGGGGCGAAAACGGCATCTTCAATTTTGAAGGCGGCTGCTATGCCAAGACCATTCGTCTGTCGGCGGAAGCTGAGCCGGAAATCTATGCCACGACCAAACGATTTGGCACGGTTCTGGAAAATGTGGTTCTCGATGTCGATGGCGTCCCGGATTTCAATGACGGGTCCAAGACGGAAAACACCCGTTGCGCCTATCCGCTGGACTTCATTCCGAATGCCTCGGACACCGGTCTTGCACCGCATCCGAAGACGATCATCATGCTGACGGCCGATGCTTTCGGTGTCATGCCGCCGATTGCCAAGCTGACGCCGGAACAGGCGATGTATCACTTCCTCTCCGGCTACACCGCCAAGGTGGCAGGCACGGAGCGTGGCGTGACCGAGCCGGAAGCCACCTTCTCCACCTGCTTCGGCGCACCCTTCATGCCGCGCCATCCGGCAGAATATGGCAATCTGCTCAAGGAACTGATCGCAAGCCATGGCGTCGATTGCTGGCTGGTCAATACCGGCTGGACCGGTGGCGCTTATGGTGTTGGCAACCGCATGCCAATCAAGGCAACCCGTGCCTTGTTGACGGCGGCTCTCTCCGGCGAGCTGAAAAAGGCCGATTTCCGCACCGATGCCAATTTCGGCTTCAAGGTGCCGGTGGCCATGGAGGGCGTTGACACCAAGATCCTCGATCCTCGCTCGACCTGGAGCGATGGTCAGGCCTATGATGCACAGGCGCAAAAGCTGGTCGGCATGTTCATTGCCAATTTTGAGAAATTCGAAGCGCATGTGGACAGCAATGTCCGCAATGCCGCTCCGGTTCTGGCGATGGCAGCGGAATAACTCTGTCCTATAGTCTTGGAGGAGGGGAGAGCCGGGCGGCGCTGACAGCGCCCCCGGTTTTTCTGTTTCACGTGGAACCTGCTCATCATTTTTCAAAACAGCATTGATGACAGGAATGATGCAAGGGCCGCACGATAATCGTCCCTTGAAGGCATGACGATTGCAGGAAAATGGAGTATTGAGACCCCATCAATTCCTGTGAAGTCCCAAAATGGCCAGCGAACCGCTTACGATCAATGACAGAATAACGATTGCCGGTTGGGAACTGACCGAGCAATTCGTGCTGGCTGGCGGGCCGGGCGGGCAGAATGTCAACAAGGTCTCGACCGCCGTGCAGCTCTTCTTTCATCTGACGGGCTCGCCTTCGCTGCCAGATCGGGTCAAGGCCAATGCAACCCGTCTTGCAGGCCGTCGCCTGTCGAAAGACGGGGTGCTGATGATTGAGGCCAACCGCTTTCGCAGTCAGGAGCGCAATCGCGAAGATGCGCGCGAACGGCTGAAGGAACTGCTGCTGGAAGCCGCAAAACCACCCGCCCCGCCGCGGCGCAAGACCAAGCCCACCAAAGGCTCGATTGAGCGGCGGTTGAAGGAGAAGGCGGGCCGGGGCGAAGTTAAAAAGATGCGGCTGAAGCCGGAGGGCGAATAACGCCTTCCGTATCGGTGGATGCGCCTATATCAGGCTGAACACCCGGATCAGAACCATTGGTTTGGGCTGCATGCTGTGCAGCGTTCCGACGAAAACCCGCCGGTTCAGCCAGTCATGCGGGCCTTCGGGTGCCGTCAAGTCGATCTGGGAAAAAGCATAACGCGGACCCTTGGCCGGCGTGTCGATCAGCACCCGATTGTCGACGGTGATGATGGCACCGTCATCGGTCTTCAATTCATAAAGGGCATGAAGCAGCCGTACCCCATCCTTGCGCAGCAATTGCCGGTCGGCGCCTCCGGGCAGAACCTTGCCTTTCAGCCGCGGACCGGCAAATTCTCCGCCGGTAATGTTGATCATCCGCCGCTGTCCCAAGGGCGAATTGCCAAGGTCGAGGGCCGGCTCCAGCGTGCAGATCGCCTCATAGACGAATTCGGTTTTCGGCAGCACGATCGGAAGCGGGGAGAGCGGACCACCCGCTTGCGCGGCCTGACCCTCTTCAGCCATGGCGGTTGCCGAGGTTGCCGTCATGGCAAGTCCAAGCGTCGCCAGCCCGATAAACCCTCTCCTGTCATGACCAATTTTGGCCGTCTCGTTTTCCGTATCGTTCATAAGCTCCTCCCAGGCTTGAAATGAATGGACAGAAAATGGATTTTACAATTTTCGCAGCGCCACCTGCTCAATGAGATGATTTTCGCCCTTGCGCAGAATCAGATCGGCACGGGGGCGGCTGGGCAATATGTTTTCCCGGAGATTGATCAGATTGATATTCGCCCATAATCCTTCGGCAATGGTCAGCGCTTCCTCCTCGCTGATCGAGGCATAGCGATGGAAATAGGATTTCGGATCGCGGAAGGCGGTTTGCCGCAGCTTCATGAAGCGTTTGACATACCAGTTGTGAATCAGGCTTTCCTCGGCGTCGATATAGATCGAAAAGTCGAAGAAATCCGAGACCATCGGCACGATCTTGCCGTCGCGCGGCAGGTTGCGCGATTGCAGCACGTTGATACCCTCAAAGATCAGGATATCCGGGCGGTCGATCACCGTATATTCGTCCGGCAGCACATCATAGGTTAGGTGCGAATAGCGCGGCGCCTTGACATTGGGCTGGCCCGCCTTGATCTCGGAGAGAAAGCGCAGGATCGCCCCGATATCGTAGCTTTCGGGAAAACCCTTGCGGTTCAGCAGGTTTTCCCGGATCAGCGTGGCGTTGGGATAGAGAAACCCGTCCGTGGTCACCAGATCAACCTTGGGGCTGGAGGGCCAGCGGCGCAGCAATTCCTTCAGGACACGCGCTGTTGTTGATTTTCCCACGGCCACCGAGCCGGCAATGCCGATGATGAACGGAGTTTTCGTCACATTGGTGCTCAAGAAGCGGTTGCGCTGCTCAAACACATGCTGCGAGGATTCCACATGGGAGGAGAGAAGCCGCGACAGCGACAGATAAATGCGCCGCACCTCATTGAGATCGATCGGATCGTCGATGGATCGCAGGCGATGGACTTCGTCCAGCGTCAGGGTCAGCGGCGTATCGGCGCGAAACCGCGCCCATTCATCGGATGAAAAGAACAGATAGGGCGAGTAGCTGTCTGCCTGAAAGTGATCAAGGGTCTCCTCCAGATTTACGTCCTTGATCGCTGTGCTCATGGTCCTGCCCGACTGGCCTTTTCGCTCAAGCCTGATTGCGCCGTGCGCCGCTCAAGCTCCTCCAGCACTGTTTGTAACGGTATATCGGCAATTTTCAATACGACCAGCAGATGATAAAGCAGATCGGCACTCTCATAAATGAGATTGGCGCGATCCTCCGTGACCGCCGCCATCACTGCTTCAATCGCTTCTTCACCCAGTTTTTTCGCCGCCTTGGACTGGCCGCTCGCCACCAGTTTTGCCGTCCAGCTTTCATCCGGTGACGCCTTGGCGCGGTTCGCGACAATCGCTTCGAGATCGGTGAGGCTAAAATCCGTCATCTTGTCCTCGTCAGGCCTGATCGAGCCGCATGGCCAAGCCTTGTGCGGCCATATAGGCCTTGGCTTCGCCGATGGAATAGGTGCCGAAATGGAAGATCGAGGCGGCCAGAACCGCCGTGGCGTGGCCCTCCTTCACGCCAGCCACCAGATCGTCCAGCGTGCCGACGCCGCCAGAGGCAATCACCGGCACACGCACGGCATCGGAAATGGTGCGGGTGAGTTTCAGATCGTAACCGCTCTTGGTGCCGTCGCGATCCATGGAGGTGACGAGCAGTTCGCCCGCGCCACGTTCCACCATGCGGATGGCAAACTCCACCGCATCGATGCCGGTCGGCTTGCGTCCGCCATGGGTGAAGATGTCCCAGCGGTCGGCTTCGCCGTCGCCTGAGACTTTCTTGGCATCGATGGAGACGACAATGCATTGATTGCCGAATTTATCCGCCGCTTCGGCAACGAAATCCGGATTGGCAACGGCTGCCGAATTGATCGACACCTTGTCGGCACCGCTCAACAGCAGTTTGCGGATGTCCGACACCGCCCGCACACCGCCGCCGACCGTGACCGGCATGAAGCAATGATCGGCCGTGCGCGCCACCACATCGAAAATCGTCTCGCGATTGTCGGAGGAGGCTGTGATGTCGAGAAAGCAAAGCTCATCGGCACCCGCCGCATCATAGGCTTTCGCCGCTTCCACCGGATCGCCCGCATCGATCAGATCGACGAAGTTGACGCCCTTGACCACGCGGCCATCTTTGACATCGAGACAGGGAATAATACGGGCCTTGAGTGTCATGTCCTGGCTTCCTTGATCAGCGCCAATGCTTCTACAGGATCGATGCGGCCATCATACAATGCCCGGCCGGAAATTGCCCCTTCGAGCTTGTGCGCATCCGGTTGCAGCATGCGTCGAATATCCTCGAGCGAGGCAAGCCCACCCGAGGCGATCACCGGGATGGAGACGGCTTCGGCCAGTTCCAGTGTTGAGGCCCAGTTGATGCCGGTCAGAATGCCGTCGCGGTCGATATCGGTATAGACAATGGCGGCAACGCCTGCGCCTTCGAATTTTTTCGCCAGTTCGATCACGCCCAGTTCGGACGCCTCGGCCCAGCCTTCGACGGCGACCTTGCCGCCCTTGGCGTCAATGCCGACGGCGACCTTGCCGGGAAACAGGCGGCACGCCTCGATCACCAGCGCCGGATCGCGCACGGCAACGGTGCCGAGAATGACGCGGGCGAGGCCGCGTTGCAGCCAGTTTTCGATATGGGTCAGCGAACGGATGCCGCCGCCGAGCTGCACCGGATTTTTCGTCGCCTGCAAAATCGCATCGACGGCAGCACCATTGACGCTTTCGCCAGCAAAAGCACCGTTGAGATCGACGACATGCAGCCATTCAAAGCCCTGATCTTCAAAGGCTTTTGCTTGCGCCGCAGGGTCGGGATTGTAAACGGTCGCCTGATCCATATCGCCCAGCTTCAGGCGAACGCACTGGCCGTCTTTCAGATCGATGGCAGGAAAGAGAATCATTGTCGTCCATCCGTTTTCATGGGGTCACGGCGACCAGGAAAGAAAATTGGCAATCAGCTTCAGCCCGAGCTTCTGGCTTTTTTCCGGGTGAAACTGCGCACCGGCCATATTGTCCTTGCCGACAAAAGCCGTCATTGCCCCGCCGTAATCGGTGGTGGCGATGACCTCTTCGGCATGGGTGGCCGCCAGATGGTAGGAATGGACGAAATAGGCGTGCAGGCCCGTCTCTCCCGTCTCGACACCGTCAAACAGCGGATGGGGACGGTTGAGCGTCAGCGTGTTCCAGCCGATCTGCGGGATTTTCAACGCCGGATCGGCGGGTGTCATCTCGACAACATCGCCTGCGATCCATCCAAGGCCCGGAGTTATGGTCTTTTCCAGCCCGCGGCCCGACATCAGCTGCATGCCGACACAGATGCCGAGAAAGGGACGAGCCTTGACCATAACAACGTCTTGCAAGGCCTCGACCATGCCGGGCACGGCATCGAGACCGGCCTTGCAATCGGCATAGGCGCCCACGCCGGGCAACACGATGCGGTCGGCGCTGGCGACGCGCTCGGCCTTGTCGGTCAGCTCGATCTCGGCAGCGATACCGCTGTCACGGGCGGCGCGCTCGAACGCCTTGGTGGCGGAGCGCAGATTGCCGGCTCCGTAATCGATAATGGCCACTCGCATGGTTTGCTCCGTTAAGCCAGACTGCCTTTGGTGGAAGGAATGCGGCCCGCCTGGCGCGGATCGATTTCGGTTGCCATGCGAAGCGCCCGCGCCACCGCCTTGAAACAGGTCTCGGCGATATGGTGGTTGTTGGCGCCGTAATGGTTCATCACATGCAGGGTGATACCGGCATTCTGTGCCAGTGCCTGAAAGAATTCCCGCACGAGTTCAGTGTCGAATGTGCCGATTTTCGGCGCGGAAAAATTCACGTTCCAGACGAGGAAGGGACGGCCCGAGACATCGATGGCCGCCTTCGTCATGGTTTCGTCCATGGCGAGATCGATCGATGCATAGCGCATGATGCCGCGCCGTTCGCCCAGCGCTTTGGATAGCGCCTGACCGATGGCGATGCCGGTATCCTCTACGGTGTGATGGTCGTCGATATGCAGGTCGCCTTTCACCTCGATCTCCATGTCGATCAGCGAATGGCGCGACAACTGATCGAGCATATGGTCGAAAAAGCCGACGCCGGTCGAAATCTTCGATGTGCCGGTACCGTCAATGGCGACGGAGACGGAAACCGAGGTTTCGTTGGTCTTGCGTGACACGCTGGCGCTGCGGCTGTCTGCCATCATCTTCTCCTTCAGATCATGGGCTTCCCTTAACAGGCGGGGCGGCAAATATCCAGCTTCGTGACAGGATTTTGACGCTCGCGCATCTGCGATTTGCAATTGGCTGGACGGTGATTACATAAGGCTCAACAGAGACGGCCGCCGCGTCCATGGTTGCGGCCAGATGACGGACTGGATTGGATATGAGTCAAGAACATAATCCCTATGGCACCATGCATGGCACGACGATCATCACCGTGCGCAAGGGCGGCAAGGTGGTGATTGCCGGGGACGGACAGGTCAGCCTTGGCCAGACGGTGATGAAGGGTAATGCCCGCAAGGTGCGCCGCATCGGCAAGGGTGAGGTTCTGGCCGGTTTTGCCGGGGCCACGGCGGATGCCTTTACCCTGCTTGACCGGCTGGAAAAGAAGCTGGAGCAATATCCCGGCCAGTTGATGCGCGCCGCCGTGGAACTGGCCAAGGACTGGCGCACCGACAAATATTTACGCAATCTCGAAGCGATGATGCTGGTGGCCGACAAGACGGTGACACTGGCCATTACCGGCAATGGCGATGTGCTGGAGCCGGAACATGGCACCATTGCCATCGGTTCGGGCGGCAATTATGCGCTGGCGGCGGCGCTCGCCCTGATGGATACGGATGTGTCTGCCGAAGAGATTGCCCGCAAGGCCATGCGGATCGCCGGAGATATCTGCGTCTATACCAATCACAATGTTCTGGTCGAAACGCTGGACAGCGACGTCTGACCGGTTCCCCCCTTTACACCGCACGGATCTTATCATGACCAATTTTTCCCCCCGCGAGATCGTCTCGGAACTGGATCGTTATATTATCGGCCAGAACGACGCCAAGCGTGCCGTGGCGATCGCGCTTCGCAATCGCTGGCGGCGTCAGCAGCTGGATGACAGCCTGCGCGATGAAGTCATGCCGAAAAACATTCTGATGATCGGCCCGACCGGCGTCGGCAAGACGGAGATTTCAAGGCGTCTGGCCAAGCTGGCCGGTGCGCCCTTCATCAAGGTTGAAGCCACCAAATTTACCGAGGTCGGTTATGTCGGCCGCGATGTCGAGCAGATCATTCGCGATCTCGTTGAAATCGGCATCGGGCTCGTCAAGGAAAAGAAGCGGCTGGAGGTTGAGGCCAAGGCCCATGCCGGTGCCGAAGAGCGGGTTCTGGATGCCCTGGTCGGCGCAACAGCGTCACCGGCCACCCGCGACAGTTTTCGCAAGAAACTGCGCGCTGGCGAGCTGGACGACAAGGAAATCGACATTGAGGTCGCCGATACCGCTTCTGGCATGCCCGGTTTTGAAATTCCCGGCATGCCGGGGGCCAATGTCGGCATCTTGAACCTCTCCGACATGTTCGGCAAGGCCATGGGCGGACGCACGAAAAAGCTGCGCACCACGGTCAAGGCGTCCTATGCCGATCTGATCCGCGATGAATCCGACAAGCTGATCGACACGGAAGTCATTCAGCGCGAGGCCGTCAAATCGGTCGAGAATGACGGGATCGTCTTTCTCGATGAAATCGACAAGATCGCCGCCCGCGATGGCGGGCTCGGTGCGGGCGTGTCACGCGAAGGCGTGCAGCGCGATCTTCTGCCTTTGGTGGAAGGCACGACGGTTGCGACCAAATACGGGCCGGTGAAGACCGATCATATCCTGTTCATCGCCTCTGGCGCGTTCCACGTGTCGAAGCCGTCCGACCTCCTGCCGGAATTGCAGGGCCGCCTGCCGATCCGTGTTGAGCTGAAGCCGCTCAGCAAGGAGGATTTCCGCCGCATTCTGACCGAAACCGAAGCCAGCCTGATCCGCCAGTACCGGGCACTGATGGCGACGGAAGAGCTGGATCTCGATTTCACCGAAGACGCCATCGATGCTTTGGCGGATGTGGCGGTCAACCTCAATAGTTCGGTGGAAAATATCGGCGCACGCCGCCTGCAAACGGTGATGGAGCGGGTTCTGGATGAGATTTCCTTCAACGCGCCTGACCGTGGCGGCAGCAAGGTGACGATCGATGCGGACTATGTCCGCAGCCATGTCGGCGAGATTGCCGCCGATGCCGATCTCTCCCGCTATATTTTGTGATTTTTGTGCATCACAAGGCTGAAATTCTGGCAAAGCCGCCCGAATTCAGCCTTGTGATCCGCTATGAGTCGACAGAAGCGATCCAGCCTTATAAGGAGAATCGCCCGGCGATGATGGCGGTTTGCGTGCCATGATCGTGTGGATGAAAACCGGGCCAAAGATCAGGATTTGTGTATGATCCGACGTTTTGCTGTCGTTGCTCTTGTTGCTTTTGCCATGGCTTGCTCCAGTGCCGAAGCTGCCGTCTTGATGGTGCCGCCGGGTAACCGCAATGTGGTACAGCCACCGATACCGGGCGCGTCCAAAGAGCGCACACGCGAATTCAAGACCACCTTCGATCTGAAATATGACAAGATCATCGATCTGTTCAAGACAGACCGGAAGCTCATCGAAAAGATCAAGAAGACGGCGGCAGTTTACGATATTGCCCCCATTCACATGATCGGGGCGCTGGTGGGCGAGCATACTTATAATGTCGGCGTCTACGATACACTTCAGGCCTATTACATCAAGGCCGCCGCCTATGCCGGAGAGGCGTTCCGCTTTGCCTATAATGGCGAAAAGGTTGACCATTTTGTTGCCCGCCCGCAATTTGCCAAATGTGCGGCCTTTACCGATTCCGACCGTTTGTGGACGTGCCGCGAAGATGTGTGGAACGAGGATTTTCGCGGCAAGACGGTGGATGGTGAAAGTTTCCCCAACAACCGTTTCAGCGCCGTGTTCTTCCAGCCTTTTTATGCCGGTCAGACCTTCGGTCTCGGTCAGATCAATCCGCTGACGGCTCTGATGGTGACGGATATGGTGCATGAGCGCTCCGGTTATCCGAAGCTCGACGAAAATCATGCCGCCGACGTCTATAACGCCATCATGGACCCGGATATGTCGCTTGCCTATATGGCGGCGATCATCCGCAAATCGATCGATGACTATAAAACCATCGCCCATATGGATATTTCCGACAATCCCGGCATTACCGCAACGCTTTATAATCTCGGCGAAACCACCGCGCGTGCCAAGGCGCTGGCAGCCAAGAACAGCGGTGGCGGTCCTGTCGTCTGGCCGCAGGAAAATTACTATGGCTGGTTGGTCAACGACCGGTTGGCCCAGTTGCAGTCACTTCTCTAAAGCATGTTGCGGCTTATCAGCCTCATGCAACGTGCTTTCAGTCTTTGATTTTTCGCATCTCAACCCGGAGAGTCGTCCTATCACGTTCCGGCAGGGCGCATGGATGCGGACATGTGGCGCATGGAGTCTGCTGCATTGGCAACAAGCGTTGGCGACATGCTTTCCATGGCTCGACGGCATAATTTTAAAATCCAAATCGATTTAAAAAATTGTGCTTCAAATTTAAAAGGTTACAGCGTCCATTCCGTGTCTTATAACGCACGGTGCTGGAGATGCGCAGGAGGCATGAGATGACATCTATCGAAAAATCCGGGCTGAAGATCGATGCGGTCCTTTATGATTTTCTGGTCGAGAAGGCTTTGCCGGGCACCGGCGTCGATGCGGATGGTTTTTTCGCCGGGTTTTCCGCTCTCGTTCATGATCTTGCGCCGGAAAACCGTCAATTGCTGGAAAAGCGCGATTGGTTCCAGCAGCAACTGGATCAGTGGTACAAGGCCCATGGCGCGCCGCAGGATCTGGCGGTTTACGAAGCCTTTCTGCGCGATATCGGCTATATTCTGCCGGAAGGGCCGGATTTTTCTGTTGCCACCGATCATGTCGATGCCGAAATCGCCGAGATTGCCGGACCCCAGCTTGTCGTGCCGGTGATGAATGCCCGTTATGCGCTCAACGCCGCCAATGCCCGCTGGGGTTCGCTCTATGATGCGCTTTATGGCACGGATGCCATTTCCGAGACGGAGGGTGCTGACAAGGGAAAATCCTACAATCCCCTGCGCGGCGAAAAGGTCATCGCCTGGGCGAGAGCCTTTCTCGATCGTTCCGTGCCGCTCGCGGCCGGGCACTGGCAGGAGGTTGCAGGGCTTGCGCTGAAAGACGGCGCGCTGTCAGTCACCCTGACCTCGGGTGGAGAGACCGGTCTTGCCGACCCCTCCCAATTTGCCGGTTATCAGAAGGACGGCGCCGGGATCACCTCTTTCTTCCTGCGTCGCAATGGTTTGCATATCGAGCTGTGCATCGATGGTGAGGGCGTGATCGGCAAGACCGATCCGGCCCGGATCAACGATATCAGACTGGAATCGGCCATCACCACGATCATGGATTGCGAGGATTCAGTCGCCGCTGTCGATGCCGAAGACAAGGTTCTGGCCTATTCCAACTGGCTCGGCCTGATGAAGGGCGATCTGGAAGAAGTGGTCAGCAAGGGTGGGAAAAACTTCACCCGCAGGCTGGAAGCGGATCGCACCGTGCTCGATCCTGACGGCAAACCGTTTACGCTGCGCTGCCGCTCATTGATGCTGGTGCGCAATGTCGGCCATCTGATGACCAATCCCGCCATTCACGACCGCAACGGCAATGAAGTGCCGGAAGGATTGATGGATGCGATGATCACGGGCCTGATCGCGCTGCATGACATCGGGCCTGAGGGCCGGCGCGCCAATTCGCCTGCCGGTTCTGTCTATGTGGTGAAACCGAAAATGCACGGGCCGGAAGAGGTGGCTTTTGCCGTCAGGATCTTCACCCGGGTGGAAGAGATCCTCGGCATGGCGGCAAACACGATCAAGATCGGCATCATGGATGAGGAGCGCCGCACCACGGTCAACCTCAAGGAATGCATTCGCGCTGCAAAAGACCGGGTGGTGTTCATCAATACCGGCTTCCTCGACCGCACCGGCGATGAAATCCACACCTCGATGGAAGCCGGGCCGATGATCCGCAAGGGCGACATGAAGCAGGCCGCCTGGATTGCCGCTTACGAAAACTGGAATGTCGATATCGGCCTTGCCTGCGGCCTGTCCGGCCATGCCCAGATCGGCAAGGGCATGTGGGCCATGCCGGACATGATGGCGGCAATGCTGGAGCAGAAGATCGCTCACCCGAAGGCGGGCGCCAATACCGCCTGGGTGCCCTCACCAACGGCGGCAACGCTGCATGCCACCCATTATCACAGCGTCGATGTCGCGGCGGTGCAGCAGGGCCTGAAAAGCCGGGAACGGGCAAAACTTACCGATATTCTCTCGGTGCCGGTGGCCACGCGGCCCAACTGGACAGCGGAAGACATCCAGCGGGAACTGGACAACAACGCCCAGGGTATTCTCGGCTATGTGGTGCGCTGGGTCGATCAGGGGGTTGGTTGCTCGAAAGTGCCGGACATCAACAATGTCGGTCTGATGGAAGACCGCGCCACCTTGCGCATCTCTGCCCAGCACATGGCCAACTGGCTGCATCATGGCATTGTCAGCCGCGATCAGGTGATCGAGACGATGAAGCGCATGGCCGCCGTGGTCGATGGGCAGAATGCCGGCGATCCGGCCTATCGACCGATGGCGGCCGACTTTGACGGTTCAATTGCCTTTCAGGCCGCGCTCGACCTGGTGCTGAAGGGGCGCGAGCAGCCGAACGGTTATACCGAACCGGTCCTGCATCGCCGTCGTCTCGAGTTGAAAGCGAGCCTATAGCATCGTGCAGAAAATCAGAATTGGGCACGATGCTATAAGTTTTTGTTTGCGCATCGGATTTTTCCGAAAACCGGTTCCCACTTTTCGGTCCGATGCTCTAAGGGGCTGACACAAACCGGTGCAAATCCAAAAGAAAAGCCGCAGGATCGCTCCTGCGGCTTTTTTCATGTCCGTTATATCGTCCCGNAGGGGCTGACACAAACCGGTGCAAATCCAAAAGAAAAGCCGCAGGATCGCTCCTGCGGCTTTTTTCATGTCCGTTATATCGTCCCGATCAGGACTGCTGAACGATGACCTTGGTTTCCTTGCCCGGCAGAACGCGGCTATAGAGATCGATCACATCCTGGTTCATCATACGGATGCAGCCGGAGGAGGCGGCAGTGCCGATGGAGGCCCATTCCGGTGTGCCGTGGATGCGGAACAGCGTGTCCTTGTTGTTGTTATCGAAGAGATACATGGCGCGGGCGCCAAGCGGGTTGGAAAGCCCCGGCCCCATGCCCTTCTCGACATATTGTGCCACTTCCGGCTTGCGCACGGCCATTTCCTTCGGCGGATGCCAGTTCGGCCATTCCTGCTTCCAGGCCACATGCGCTTCGCCCGCCCAGGCAAAGCCCTGTTTGCCGACGCCGATGCCGTAACGGATCGCTTTTCCGTCGCCCAGAACGTAATAAAGGAAGCGTTCCTTGGTGTTGACGACGATGGTGCCGGGGTTTTCCGTTGTTTGATAGGCGACAATCTGGCGGCGGAACTGCGGCTTGACCCGGTTGATCGGGATGGCAGGCAGGTTGAAGCCGTTGTCGGTGACGGGGCCATAGCCATTCGGCAGAATATCGGCGGTGTCCGTGATCGGCTTTTCGCTGGAAGCCGGTTCAACAAGGGCCGATTTCAGCGTGGCAGTTTCAGTTTTAGGCGCGACCGCTGGCGTGATAGCGGCGGTTTTTTGCGGATCGGTTTGCGAAGTTGTCGTGCAACCGGCCATCGCAAGAGTAGAAAACAGACCGGCCACGGTCAGGGCTGTGCGGAGGCGCATCATAGGCTCGTTCATTCTTTGTGACAGGAGAAAACTTGGCGAAACCGCCTTGGTGAAACGGTTATTTTTGATTAGCCTGCACTTGGCAAGGGTGCAGGGCCTTTCCGAAGGGGCTTGCAGTGCAAAATGATCCAGCATGACTTTTTTGCAACAACACCCGGGCGAAAGGCGGCGAGACTATGGCCATTGTGAGTATTGGCGCTAACAATTCCTTGATCGATGGACGCCAGTCCGTGAGGGCGATGACAGTTCGCAGAGGTGTGCAGATCCTGCTCGCCGAGATGAGACACTCGGTGATTGCGGAATTGCCGCTTGTGTCCGGCCGCCGTGCTGATCTGGTCAGTCTTTCGGAAAAGGGCGAGGTCTGGATCATTGAGATCAAATCTTCGCTTGAGGATTTTCGTGTCGATCGTAAATGGCCGGATTACCGCCGCCATTGCGACCGGCTGTTCTTTGCCAGCCTGCCGGATGTCGATCAGACGATTTTTCCCGAAGATTGCGGGTTCATGCTCTCTGACGGTTATGGCGCGCATATTCTGCGCGACGCGCCGGAACACAAACTTGCCCCCGCCACCCGCAAAAGCCTGACGTTGCTCTTTGCCCGCACAGCAGCGCAGCGTTTGATGCAGGCCGAATGGGAGGTCCACGCCTTGCCGGACTGAAGTAAGCTTACTTCGGCGCCCGTTTGGCGAGAATGCGTTGAAGGGTGCGGCGATGCATGTTGAGACGGCGCGCCGTTTCAGACACATTGCGTTCGCAGGCTTCATAGACCCGCTGGATATGTTCCCAGCGCACCCGGTCGGCAGACATCGGGTTTTCCGGTACTTCCGCCTTTTCGCCGGGCCGCTGGGTCAGGGCGTTGAACACGTCATCGGCATCGGCAGGTTTCGACAGATAATCCACCGCGCCCAGTTTCACCGCCGTCACGGCGGTTGCGATATTGCCATAGCCGGTCAGGACGATGATGCGGGTGTCGGTTCGCTTTTCCCGAATGGCCTCGATCACATCCAGCCCGTTGCCATCGCCCAGTCTCAGATCGACCACGGCATATTTCGGCGGCATCTCCTGTGCTTTGGCAATGCCCTCGGCAACGGAAGAGGCGGTTTCAACGGCAAATCCGCGGCTTTCCATTGCGCGTGCCAGCCGGCGGAGAAATGGCTGGTCGTCATCGACGATCAGGAGGCTTGCGTCCTGGCCGGGATCGATCAGCTCGAAAGGTCCGTTCTGCGGTGATGTGCGTTCGTCTGTCATGCATCCATTCCCTGAGCCCCGGAGCGAAAAGCGATTGTCGGAAAAACCAACGCAGGAACAGGACGTTCTTGCATCTCTTCGCCTGTGGCATTCTGCACGATGCCATAGCATCAGGTGATGTTATGGCGTTTTCGCACCCTGTGGTAAAGTCAATTTCGCACGGCTTCCATTTCCCGCCGTGGCCAGCGGACGATGATGCGAGCGCCCCTTTCCGGTGCAATTCGGTTTTCAAAGACCAGTACTGCGCCGGAGCGTTCCAGCAGGGTCTTGGCGATGAAAAGACCCAGGCCCAGCCCGCCGGCACGATCCTCGCTTCTGCGGCTGGTCACATAGGGTTCGCCGATTTTCAGCAGGATATCCGGAGCAAAGCCTTCGCCGTCGTCCTCAATGGTGAGGGTGACGGTGCGATTGTCATGCTCAACCGTGACCACCACTTCGGTACGGGCATAATCGAGCGCGTTTTCAATCAGATTACCAAGGCCATAGAGAATGCCGGGATTACGCTCGCCGATCGGCTCGCCCATGCGGCCTGATTTTTCCACCACGGTGAGTTTCAGGCCGAAATCCCGATGCGGCGCAATCACCTCCTCGATCAGCGAGGACAGTGGCAGCCGCCGCATATGCTCCTCATTTTCCGCGTTCAGTGTGGTTAGCCGCTTGAGAATGTCGCGGCAACGCTCGCTTTGCGACCTGAGAAGCTGGATATCCTCGCCATATTGCGGGTCCTTGCCCAGTTCCCGCTGCATTTCCTTGATGACGACGCTGATGGTGGCCAAGGGCGTGCCCAGCTCATGGGCGGCGGCGGCGGCAAGCCCATCGAGCTGCGACAGATGTTTTTCCTTCTGCAGCACCAGTTCGGTCGCCGCCAGCGCTTCGGCCAGAAGCGTTGCTTCACGTGAAACACGATAGGCGTAAAAGGCGGCAAAGGTGGTCATCGAGACGATGGAACACCAGATCGCCACCAGCATGACCGGCCCGCCCCGGTCGATATAATCGGCATACCAGGGCAGGGGATAGGGGCTGAAGCCCAGCGCTGTGATCGAAATCAGCGCCAGCGCCATCAGTGCCATGGCGTGGCGCAGGGGCTGCGAGGCAAAGGTGATGATCACCGGCACACAGATCAGCGGTGCAAACGGATTGGAAAGACCGCCGGTCAGAAACAAAAGCGCCCCCATCTGCAGAAGATCGAGTGCCAGCACGGCAAAGGTCCAGATCGGCTCCAGCCGCTGGGTGGCGGGAAAGATCACCTGAAGGGCGAAATTGACAATGGCGAGCGCCCCGATCAGCGCTGCGATTTCCGGAAGGGGCATGGGAAATTGCAGAACCAGCGAGACGATGACGACCGTGACGGTCTGACCGGCCACCGCCAGCCAGCGCAGCCGGACCAGGGTTTCCAAGCGCAGACGACGGCTGGATGTGGCAAAATACATGGGTCATTCCAAATGATGTTCAGAGTGTCTTATGTACCACGCGGTTTGGCCCGTGTCGTGGGGGCGGCAGAGGCTGGATCGTCCGGCCAGGGGTGTTTGGGATAGCGGCCGCGCATGTCGGCGCGCACATCGGCCCAGGACCCGGCCCAGAAACCCGGCAGATCGCGTGTCGTCTGGATCGGCCGATGCGCCGGAGAGGTCAGCTCCAGCACCAGCGCCAGACGCCCGCCGCCAATCGCCGGATGTGTTTTGAGACCGAAAAGTTCTTGCACCCGGATCGTCAGTTTGGGTTCATCGCCGTCATAATCGATCGGATGGTTCATGCCGGTCGGGGCGGTGAAATGGGTGGGCGCCAGCCGGTCGAGATCGCGTTGCAGCTCATAGGGCAGCAAGGCCTTCAGCCCGTCGCTCAGACCGGCAGCGGAAATCTCGGAAAAGCGGCTTGCTCCCGCCTGAAACGGAATGAACCAGTCCTCCAGCCGCTCAAGCAGGGCCGCATCGGACACATCTGGCCAGGGCGCGCCAAGGGTGCGATGCAGAAAGCCGAGGCGTTGGCGCAGTTGCAGCGCCGCCTTGCTGAAGGGCAGGCGCTCCACGCCGATCTCCTTCAGCCCTTCGGCCAGAGCCCGCACCGCTTTTTCACCTGTCGGTCGCGGCATGGGGGTCTCTTCCAGCACAATCGCGCCAATGCGCCGGACCCGCCGGGCACGCACCTCGCGGCTGGCCACATCGAAAAAGCTTTCCTCGCCGTTGCTGATCAGCTGCGGCATGGCGGCCTCCACATCGGCAAGACGGATTTCGGCGGCACTGAGAATGCGCCCCTGCGCCGCCCGTCCGGTCAGGTCGGCCACGACCAGCATGGAGGAGGCCGCCAGCCGCTCGGTGTCGGCCAGCTCTGCACCACGGCCATTGGCCATGACATAACGTCCGCGTCCGCCCCGATTGAAGGCGATGCGGTCGGGGAAGGCATGCAGGAGAAGTTGTCCGGCTGTGGCTGATGCGGCGGCTGCTCTCTTCTGCCCAACCTCTTTGGCCAACCGGTCCGAAAGCCGTCTTGCGGCGGTGGCCCGGTCGCTGCGATCGCTGCGAAAACGACGGAGCCTTTCTTCCAGATCGATATCATTGCCGCCAAGCCCCTGTTCGGTCAACAGCACGGCCAGTTCGCAGGCATGGCGCACCTGCCCGTCTTCTGCGGCGGCAATCACCATGGCGGCAAGGCGCGGCGGCAGGCCAAGGCCGCGCATGGTCTTGCCCTTGTCGGTCAGATGCCCCTGCCGATCCAGCGCATCGAGGCTTTGCAGCAAGGTTTTCGCCTCTTTCAACGGGGCCACAGGTGGCGGATCGATGAAGGAAAGACTGGCCGGATCGCTCACCCCCCAATGGGCCATGTCCAGCACCAGACCGGCGAGATCGCTGGCCAGGATTTCCGGTGGGGTAAAGGCTGGTAGCGACGCCGTCTGGCCCGGATGCCACAGCCGAATGGCAATGCCTGGTTCTGTGCGACCCGCACGACCTGCCCGTTGATCGGCAGAGGCACGCGAGACCCGCACCGTTTCCAGCCGGGTGATCCCCGTTGCCGGTTCATAAACCGGCAGACGCTGCAGGCCGCTGTCGATGACGATCCGCACACCATCGATGGTGATCGAGGTTTCGGCAATCGACGTGGCCAAAACCACCTTGCGCGTGCCGGACGGCGCAGGCTTGATCGCCTGATCCTGCTCCGCCTGGGTGAGATTGCCATAAAGCGGGGCGATGACGGTGGAGGCAGGCAGGCGTTCCCCCAGCCGTTCCGCCACCCGGCGGATTTCCGCCTGACCGGGCAGAAAGGCAAGAATAGAGCCGTCGTCACCGGCATGGGCCTCGACAATGGCGCGGGTGATGCTGTCTTCGATCCGCTCGGTGCCGGGACGATCCTGATGGCGTATCTCGATCGGAAAACTGCGCCCGGCGCTTTCCAGCACCGGCGGGTGATCCATCAGCGCCGCAACCCGCTCCACATCCAGTGTTGCCGACATGACGATCAGCCGCAAATCCTCGCGCAGCCCCGCCTGCGCATCAAGCGCCAGCGCCAACCCGAAATCGGCATCCAGCGAGCGCTCGTGAAATTCATCGAAGAGCACGGCAGCAACGCCTTTCAATTCCGGATCCTCCAGAATCATCCGGGCAAATACGCCTTCCGTCACCACCTCGATTCGGGTTTTTTCGGAAATGCGGTTGTCGAGACGCATGCGATAGCCCACGGTCTGGCCAAGCGGTTCGCCCAGAAGGGCGGCCATACGGCTTGCCGCAGCCCTTGCAGCCAGACGCCGGGGTTCCAGAAGAATGATCCGGTCATCTCCGCGCCAGGGCGCTTCAAGCAGGGAAAGCGGAATAAGCGTCGTTTTGCCCGCGCCCGGGGGCGCAGAGACGATGGCGCGATTGCCACGCGCCAGACTGTCGGCCAGAGGCGAAAGGATCTCACTGACCGGATAAGAAGGGAGGGCCGGATAAGAAGGGAGCGATAGGGACATATTACGATGACTGTGTATTGTCAGAGGTCGCCTTGACCGTTTCATAAGCGAGGATCGCACCCGCCAGATCTTCCAGCGCCGCGCCGACCGATTTGAACAGGGTGATGTCGCTGGCCGAGCTTCGTCCCGCGCGGATGCCGCTCACCAGTTCCGCCAGTTCGGCCTTTATCTCTTCGGGTCGCAGAACACCTTTTTCCAGCGGTTGCACAAGATCTCCCGCCTCTTTCATTGCGCCGGCACGCGTATCAACATAGATGTGAGAACGGCGAATGGCTTCATCATCGGCTTCGCGCATGGAGGGCTTGAAGCCACCGACCAGATCGAGATGTGTACCGGGTTTCAGCCATTCTCCCTGTATGATCGGCTCCTCCGTCAAGGTCGCACAGGAAATGATGTCAGCCTGACGAGCCGCCTCGGCAAGATTCGATATGGCTGTGACGGGCAATCCCCGCTCTCGCGCCTTGGCGGCAATCTCTTCAGCCTTGGCCGAACTGCGGCCCCAGATGGAAATATCGGTGAGCGGTCTTATGCTGGCATGAGCCTCAATCAGATTGAGTGAAAGCTGACCGGTTCCGACCATCAGCATATGGCTGGCTTCTTTCCGCGATAGAAAGCGCGAGGCCAGAGCAGACGCGGCTGCCGTTCGACGTGCGGTCAAAACCGGTCCATCGACCATTGCCAGAGGTTCACCCGTTTCACCGGACGACAATATATATCCACCCTGAATGGCGGGGAGACCGGAGAGATGATTGTCGGGAAACACCGAAACCAGTTTCACCCCACAATAGCGGCCCGGCAACCAGGCGGGCATGATGAGCAGCGTGGCATTGGCCCGTCCGGGAACCGCCATATCATGATGGGAGCGGACCGGCATCTGACAATCGGCCTGAAACATATGGTCCAGCGCGTCGATCAGACTGTGCCAGGGCAAGGCGGCTTCGGTTGCCGCGGCATTCAATATCAGCATCAAAGTCTCCATAAGAACCAGATGTCGATATTATCGCGGCTGATCAGGAAAAGAAATGAAGCTGGATTCGGCGATTACCAGAGAGGTGCGTCAGCTCGAAGATGGACATAACTTCAATTTTACCATTGATGACAGTGACTTAACAAATATATGACGGTTTTTTGAAGTTTGTGTTTGACAGTAATGGGAGTTGGCCGTAGAAGGGCGCTCACCGAAC
>NZ_JAMKOJ010000013.1 GCF_023700755.1 Allorhizobium sonneratiae
CCTTGGCAGCGACATCTCCGGCCTCAGCACCGCTGCACTGGCAGGACTGTCTTCGGATCAGGCAGCGGCGATCTCCTCAACACAGATCACAAGCCTCTCGTCAAAGCAGCTGGCAAGCCTCAGCTCCGCCCAGGTCGCATCCCTGTCAACGGCAGCCATTGCAGGTCTCGGCAGCTCGGTTGCAAGCCTCAGCACCAAGGCACTCGCAGGTCTGACAACCAATCAGGTCGTCGCCCTTGGCACAACGGGCGAAACAGGCCTGACATCGGCACAGATCGGCGCGCTCTCCACGGCGAATATCGCGGCACTGACCACCGCACAGCTTGATGCCTTGAGCACGGCACAGGTTGCAGGTCTCAGTTCCGCCCAGGTATCAGCCTTGAGCACGGCGGGTGTGTCAGCTCTGGGCACGGATGTCGCAGCGCTGAGCAGCAAAGCGATCTCCGGACTGTCGACCGAGGACATCTCGACGCTTGGAACGACGCAGGCGCAAGCCCTGACCTCGAGCCAGATCTCGCTGATGAATTCCGTTCAGATCGAGGCCTTTACCACCGCCGGTCTCAACGCTTTCGATACGGGAGATATTGCCGCCATCAGCACCAAGGCGATTTCCGGCCTGACAACCAACGACATTGCCGGTCTCAACAGCTCACATCTGACGGCCATTACCAGCAGTCAGATCCAGGCGATGAATTCGGATCAGGTCAACGCCGTTATTGCCGCCTATCATGCCCTCTAAAGCAGGTCGCGTTTTATTATCTTCAATAAAACGATAACGTACATGCGAAAAAACAAAGGGTTAAAGCACGCTGACTGAGGCTGATAAGCCGCAACGTACTTTAGCATTCCGGAAGAAAAGTGGACACTTCT
This sequence comes from Allorhizobium sonneratiae, assembly GCF_023700755.1. Taxonomy (GTDB): domain Bacteria; phylum Pseudomonadota; class Alphaproteobacteria; order Rhizobiales; family Rhizobiaceae; genus Allorhizobium; species Allorhizobium sonneratiae. Next base: position 871 of record NZ_JAMKOJ010000013.1, read on the forward strand.
GCCCACTTTTCCTCACATCAAACGCCAAGCGCAAATATAAGGGCATCCGTAAAACGATGCCCTCCAAAAACTGAAAAGGCTCCTGCATTTCGGACACGGAAATGCAGGAGCCTTTGCGTATCGGCTATATGGCAAAAAACAGGGCCTTATCCCCTGTTAAGGGGCGAATAAAAGCACAAGAGAGGAAAAACGACAGCTCGGGATATCTGTTTCAACTGGTCGGAGTGGAGTGATTCGAACACTCGACCCCCACGTCCCGAACGTGGTGCGCTACCAGACTGCGCTACACTCCGTGACCAGTGGTGGCTCGTATAGACCATGGATTTCGGTTAGACAAGCGGTCATTTCAAAAAAAATTCACACTATCCACCGTGGCCGGAAAGCCGCACAGGACAGGCTTTTGTCCCAAGCTTATGCAAGGCTGTCTGGTGGCCATTTTCAACGACGATGTTTGGGGATAAGGGCAAGCCTGATGCGGCTAAGAGCCTGTTTATCGAAGTTTTGTCCGGCAAAGTGTCTGAACGAAAATTTGAAGGGGCAAAGAGTGATTCCGTCACTATCAATGCTGCGTTCATCTGAATTTGAGCTATGGCTTTTGCCGTAGGGAATTTACGAAAAGGGTCACCGGTTTTCGGCTGACGACCGGTGGATGAGTGAAGGATCAAGGGAATGAAAATGAAAATCATGCTGTCGGCTGGCCTGCTGCTGGCTTTGGCAGGTTGTGCAACAACAGGCAGTGATGGGCAAGCCGCCAAGGTCGTGGCCCCCAAGCGGGATGCGCTTGCCGACCGTTGGGTCGGTCAGCCGGCCGGGCGCTTCTTCGCCCAATACGGGCCGCCTTATAACGATCAGGATAATGGGTCCGGCAGGACCTACGACTGGCGCGGCGCCTATAAGACCCGCATGACCGGCGAGAAGTATGAAAAGCTTGCGAATGGAAAACGCGGCAAGCTGTTGAGCCCTGGGCGCAAACAATATCTCCATTGCGAATTGCAGGTGACCGTTTCGTCCGATTATGTCATCCGCAAGATCACCACGGTCTATGATATGCCGCTCGGCAATGGCCAGACCTGGTGTGAACAAGCGCTGGATGCAGGCTGAATCCTGAGAAAATCCGTAGATGGATGAAGAAGCGTACCGAAACAGGCACCGCTTCTTCATCCTGACGATTATTGAATTTTGTTTTCGAGAGCATCGTGCCGAAAATCGGAATCGGCACGATGCTCTCAGTCTTTTATTTGTCGCATGTCCGATATCGTTTCATTGAGGACAATGAAACGCGACATGCTTCAGGCGTTCTTGTAGGCCTCAATCACGGCATCGAGCTGAGCACTCTTCAGCGCGTGAATCTGGTTACTGGTGAAGGAACGCAGATGGGTCGAATCCAGCGAGGCGATATCGGATGTCGTCAGACCGGCCAGCCCCCTCGTACCAATGGCAGCAAACTCACCTGTCGTCAGACTGTTGAGATCCTCCGTGGTCAGCGCTGCAATCTGGTTGGAGTTCATCACCGCAATCTGCGCCGTCGTCATTGCCGACACCTGAGCGGTCGTCAGCGCCTCGATCTGGCTCGAGGTCAGGCCGGCAACGGTTTTGGTCGAAAGCACCGCAATGTTCGTACCGAGCGCAACGATATCGGCCGTCGGCAGGGCGGCAATCTGCTTCGAGCTGAGGCCGGCCAGTTGCGCCGTGCCGAGAGCGGCGGCCTGATCCGTGGTCAGCGCCGCCATGACAGCGGTGGAAAGTCCGGCAATGGTGGCCGAAGACAGAGACGCCTCGCCAAGCGTGCCCATGGCAACCACCTGGGAGGATGTCAAGCCGGCCAGACCGCGTGAGCTCAGCGCACCGATCCGCGTGCCAAGCGCGGCAACGGCGTCGGTGGAGAGCGAGGCGACCTGCGCCGAACTCAAGACAGCCAGCTGGGATGTGCTCAGTGCTGCGACCTGTGCCGTCGTCAGGATATTGAGCTGCGACGAGGTCATGCCGGCAACCGTGCGGGTTGAAAGGGCGGCAACATTGGTGCCGAAGGCGACCAGATCCGCCGTCGGCAGGGCGGAGAGCTGCTTGGAGCTCAAGGCGGCAATCTGGCCGGTGGACATGGCCGCAGCCTGTTCGGACGTCAGGGCGGCGATATCGGCGGTGTCGAGCGCGGCAATCTGGCCGGTCGTCAGCGCCGTCTCGCCCAGCGTGCCCATGGCCACCACCTGCGCGGCGGTCAGCCCAGCAATGCTGCGGGAGGAAATTTCATCGATATTGCTGCCAAGCGCAGCAATGGCGTCGGTGGACAAGGCGCCGACCTGTGCGGTTTTCAGCAAGGCGAGCTGAGTGGACGAAAGGGCTGCGACCTGCGCCGTCGTCAACGCCGCAAGCTGAACCGTCGTCAGTCCGGCAAAGCCCTTCGAGTTGAGAGCCGAAATGGAAGTGCCAAGACCGGCAACCGCTTCCGTCGAGAGAACTGCAACCTGTTTCGAGGTCAGCCCGGCAATCTGCTCTGTGCCGAAGGCTGCGATCTGGCTGCTCGTCAGGCCGGAGACAAGGCCGGTCGAAAGCGCCGCGATCTGGGCGCTGGTCAGCGCCGCCTCTTCTGCCGTGCCCATGGCGGCAAGCTGGCTCGTGGTCAAACCGGCAAGACCGCGCGTGGACAGGCCGGAAATGTCCGTGCCAAGACCGGCAATCGCAGCCGTGGATAGCTCCGACACCTGAAGAGAGGTCAGGGCGCCAAGCTGTTTCGAGGTCAGTTCCGCGGCCTGAGAACTGCTGAGGCTGGACAGCTGCAGGCTGGTGAGGCCTGGCACGGCACGCGAACCTAACGCACCGATATTCGACCCAAGCGCGGCCAGCACATCGGTTGTAAGGGCAGCAACCTGTTTCGAGGTGAGGCTGGCCACCTGCAATGTCGTCAGATCGGCAATCTGCTGGGTGGAAAGATCGGCAATGTCTTCAGTGCTCATGCCGGCAATCTGAAGAGAGCTTAACGCCGCCTCCTGCACCGAGGTCAAGATGGCGAGCTGTTCAGCCGTCAGGCCGGAAATGGACTTGTGGGAAATGGCGCCGACCTGGGAGGAGTTCAGTACGGCGAAATCCTCGGTCGTGATCGCGGAAATCTGAGCTGAGCTCAAGGCCCCGACCTGGGCCGTACTCAGTTGGGCAATGTCACTCGTCAGCAGAGAGGCGATAGCGCTCGTGCTCAAGCCCTTCATCTGCGAGACTGAAATATAGGAAACCACACTCGTCATGGATATCTGTCCCCTTGCGGCAGCGATCAACAGGCCGGATCCCGCCGCAAGGCATGGAAACGCCACAGCCTTGTCTCAAAATCCGACTTTTTGGAAACATGGTCCCCGCGGACCATACGTAGGGATCGCATCATGCCGGGAGGTCCATTAGCCCTCTCCATCCCACGACCACCGCCACGGACGTTTTGTTTCGTCCATGCGATTTTCTTTATGCCATCGACCGAAGCATTGCTGAAACCGGACTGTAACAGCAAAACGCCCGAGCCCCTCACTTTACCCATCCAGCTTTTGCAAGACTGAATAAGCTTCAATTTTGAAAAAGAGTAAGCCCTCGAATCTCTTAGCACGCATGCTTATACATGATTCACAAAGAACACCAAAAGATTAAATTTCGTTATATTTCATTATCGCTTCCCGCCGACTGCCTCCCATGTTGACCGACACAGGAGAACGGGATGCGGCGCTGTGAGAGCGGTTCAGTGCTTCATTGAAACGCTCTCACTCTTGGTTTTTCCGCATTTCCGGACGGAAAACCGTTTCACACTTTTCCTGGAACTGCTCTAGACAGATGGCCAGAGACGCGAATCGGGGTAGATCGGCTCCATCCGGTTCAACTCGTCCAGACGATTGCGGAAACGCCGACGATAGGCATCGTCCGTTTCAAAATCGCCGCTGTCGAGCAGGATCTTTGCCCCGACATCATAATAGAGGTCGAGATTGCGCAGATCCGGAACCGGAATTTCGCCGCGCTCGGCCTCGCCCTGCATCTGCCAGAACAGGTCCTCAAGCCTTTTTGCCAGCCCGGGCATGTCGCGAAGCGCGCAGGTCTCGCGCTGGTCGGCGATTTTCTGCCGTATGGCTTTGAGTGCCTGACGGTCGTTTGCCAGCGCCACAGCCTTTTCCACATAGGCCTCGGGGCTTTCCACAATCAGCTCGGCGACGCCGGCTGCCGTAACGATGCTGGCGCAAAAGCGGGTGGCAAAGCTCTTGCCCGGCATGGTCAGCACCGGCAGCCCCATGGTGATGGCGTCGGCGGCAGTCGAATGAGCACCGTAGGGGAAGGTGTCGAGGAAAAGATCGGCAAGCGCAATGCGGGCCAGATGCTGGGGATTGGGTGCTTTGCCGGCAAAGACGATCCGGGCCGGATCGAGGCCCGCAGCCGCAGCCAAATCGCGCAGGCGCTGATTGGCCGCATCCGGTCCGCTGAGCAACCACAAAAGACTATTGGGCACAGCACCCAGAATGGCAATCCAGCGCTTGAAACAGGCCTCGTTGATCTTCTGCATGCCGTTGAAGCAGGCAAAGACGAAGGCGTCTTCCGGCAGGCCCGCCTCGGCGCGCGTGGGGCGCTCCGCCACGAGACGCTTGCGGTCCACCGGCTGGTTGCACGGAATATGGAGGACTTTTTCGGTATAATAGATCTCGCTGCCGGGCGGCACGATGACCGGATCGGCAATCATATACTGATGATAGGGCGTGGCCATGGTGCCCGGATAGCCGCAGAAATTGACGATGACCGGCGCCGGGCGATAGGCAAAAAGCTTCGTGCGCGCATGTTTGGTATAGCCATTGACATCGATGAGGATATCGATGCCGTCTGCAATGATCAGGCGCGCGGCATCCAGATCCTCCATGGCAGCGATATCGCGCCAGACATCGATGACCTTCTTCATCCGCTCTTGGGTTGGATCGCCCTGACGCGGCTCACCGATATAATAGGCGTAGATTTCCACGCTCGTCTTGTCATGCAGCTCCAGCAATTCGCTGAGCGCGAAGCCGACAGCATGATCGCGCAGATCGGAGGAGACATAGCCGATTTTCAGCCTTTCGCCTGTACCTGTCTTTGCGCGAACCGTGGGCGCCATCAGATCGGCTGGTTCGGGATAGCCCAGATTTTTCTTCTGATGGCGATAGGCTTTGGCCATCAGGAACAGCGGATCGTCGGCATAGCAGGACAGTGTCAGCGTCGACATCGAATCCAGCAACTGCCGGGCCGAGACCCGCTCGCTCGGCATGATGACCGGCCATTTGCACTGGCGCTGGCGAAGCCCGGTCAGATGCAAACCTGCATCGGCGGCCTCCGGCTGCAATTCCAGCACCTCGGCGAGAAAGCGTTCGGCCTCCTCATATTGCTCGGCATTTTCCATGACCCGGCCAATATGCTTGAGCGCCATCAGACGGAAAGAAAAGCGATCAGGGGTTATATCGGCAGTGGCCTTGGTAAACTCCTGCCACTGCAGCACTGCCTGACCAAGCTGACCACCATCCTCATAAGCACGACCGAGATTGATATGGGCCTGGGCGAAATCGGGCTTCAGCGCAATACATGCGCGCAGGGCATGGATCGAGCCGGACACATCCTCCAGCCGCCGCAGCGTCACCGCATAATTGAAATAAACCAGATGCAGCAGCGGATTGCCTTGATTGAAGGCGATCCAGGTCTTGTAAAGCTCCGCAGCCTGGGCGACATGGCCACCCCTGTTCCAGGCCTCGGCAATCTCGAACACCTGCCCGACCGGCAGGGCCTGCTTGCGCGCCAGATCAAACACATCGGCAACTGTCACATTGCCCGCACCATTTCCCACGCCCGTATCCACGATGATCCAGCCCGCCCTTTACTGGCTCCCGGAAAGAGCGGGCCGGGGACATTGCCTCTCCCGACACCCGCATGCTGACCGCAGCCGATTGATCTTCAGCACAAACATGGTCAGCATCCAGACCGGGTATCAGACTGGCGGCAGGGTCTGCGCCCCCGCGATCACAACCGGCAGCAAACAATGTTCGTCCCCACCTTTGACATAGTGGGACGAGCTTGCATCAGGCTTGTTTGATATAAGCCGCCACAAAGGCGCGGCACGCAATCACGGTTTGCGCTCCAGCGCTGCCTTTTCCGCCGCATCAGGGCTTCCCAGAAACACAGGCGGCGCACCCTGATCATCGACCCGCATCACCGCATGTTTGCCATCGGCGGAAAACAGCACCTTGATGGCGCTTTGCTGGCAGCGTTTCGGCGCGCAGGCAAAGAAAAGCTGCATCGGTCTACCCTCGACCGGCACTTCAATCGAGGCGAGGCCGACATAAGTATCTGCCTGCACCATATTCAGCACCCATGGTGGAATGCCCTGGGCACCGCGGATGAGTCGCTCCAGCGCCTCACGATGCGGTTTCGAGCTTCTCACCGTCTGGGCCAGAAAATTGCCGGAAAGACTGGCCGCCTGAGCCGTCGCGAGTGGCAGGCCCGGAACAAAAAGGCCCGGGACAGGCGCAATGCCAAGGCCCAGAACAAGACAAAAGACAAGCGATGGTGTTTTCATCGGCAGCTCCCATTTCTTACACAGCCTCGCGCAGGGCCTCCGCCGTCTGCAGGTCCACCGAGACGAGCTGGGAGACGCCCTGCTCCGCCATGGTGACGCCGAAGAGGCGGTTCATCCGCGCCATGGTGATCGGATTGTGGGTGATGATGACGAAACGGGTTTCGGTCGAGACGGCCATTTCGTCCATCAGATTGCAATAGCGCTCGACATTATGATCATCAAGCGGCGCATCGACCTCATCCAGCACGCAGATCGGCGCGGGATTGGTCAAAAACACGGCAAAGATCAGCGCCATGGCCGTCAGCGCCTGCTCGCCGCCGGACAGAAGCGTCATGGTCTGCGGCTTTTTGCCGGGCGGGCGCGCCAGGATTTCCAGCCCCGCATCCAGCGGGTCTTCGCTTTCGATCAGTTGCAGCTCCGCCGTGCCGCCATTGAACAGATGGGTGAACAGCCGCTGGAACTGGGCATTGACCACATCAAAGGCGGCGAGCAGCCGTTCACGGCCCTCGCGATTGAGGCTCTGGATCGCACCGCGCAGAGCCTTGATCGCCTGAATGATGTCGTCGCGTTCGCGGATCAGTGCCTGAAGCTTGTCGGACAGCTCCTTCTGCTCCTCATCGGCGCGCAGATTGACAGCGCCCAGCCGGTCGCGCTCCATTTTCAGCCGGTCGAGATCCCGCTCCACCGTGCGCTGATCGGGCAGCGGTTGATCGACAGCATGGCCGGCAAGGCGCAGCGCCTCATGCGCTGCAACGGCCAGCACCTCCTGAATGCGCGCTTCGGCCTCCTTGCGACGCTCACGGGCGGAAATCAGCCTTTCTTCGGCGCGACCGCGCTTTTCCCGGACATCGGCCAAAGCGGCAAGGGCAGATGCCGCCTGCTGATCGGCCTCGCGTTGCAGGGTCTCGGCCTCGGCCAGCCGGTCACCTGCCGCACGCCGTGCTACCTCAGCCTTGTCCAGCTCCCGGATCAACAGCAGCCGTTTTTCATCGAGATCATCGGGGGCGGCTTCCAGATCCTGCAATTCGATCTGCGCTTCTTCCGCGCGCTCCCTGAGGGTGGCGATATGCTCCTCGGTGCTTCTGGCCCGCGCTGCCCAGCTTTCCCGCTCCTGCCTTATGGCCAGGATACGACGCTGGCGCTGGTCGTTTTCGCGGGCAAATCCCTCATGGCGGGCGCGGGCTTCGGCCAGAAGCGCCCGGCCCATGGCCTGTTCCTGTCTGAGCCTGTCGAGGTCCTGATCGAGCGCGGCAAGATCCGGCTGGCCGTCAAGGGCAATGGCAGCCTCCTGCCGCAGTGCTTCCGTCTCTTCGATCTGCCCGGCCAGCCCCTTTTCAGCCTCCTCGATCACGGCGCGGCGGCGCAGAAGATCGCCAGAGGCACGCTCTGCCAATGTCAGCGCTTCGCGGGCCTCGGCCAACTGCCGTGCCGCCATGCGCTGGCGCTCGCGTGCGTCGGCCAGAGCCGTCTCGGCGGCGCTCACGGCCTCACGCCGCAAGGCAAGCTGCACTTCGGCCTCTTCCAGCACGATCCGCGCCTCATCGATCTCCGCCTCCAGTTCGGCCAGGCGGTTTTTCTGCGCCAGACGCAAGGCAGCAGCGCTGGGCGCTTCCGAGCCGGTAATATGACCGTCCCAGCGAAAAATCGCCCCGTCTGTCGTCACCAGTTTTTGCCCCGGTTTCAACATCGGCAGAAGACGGCGGGCGGTCTGAAGATCGGTCACACCGATCTGTCGCAGGCGGCGGGACAGGACCGCAGGCGCCTCGACATGATCACTCAGGGCAGACACACCGTCGGGCAGCGGCGGATCATCATCCTCCGGCCCCGGCATCGACCAATAGGCGGGCGCGGCAGAATCAAGCGGGCTTTCGAGATCATCGCCAAGTGCTGCCCCAACCGCCGTCTCGAAACCGCGCGCAACAGTCAGCGCTTCGGCCACCGGCGAAAATGCCCCTGCCGTCACCGAGGCCAGCATTTTGCCGATGGTTTTCGCCTCGGTTTCCAGCGCCGAGACCGCACTTCGCGCCTCCTCCACCGGTCTTCGGCTCATCGCCTCCATCCGGCGCGCCTCGTTCAGACCTTCCTCAGCCTCGATCATCCGGGCTTCGGCCTCTTCCACCGCAAAATCGGCGGCATCCACCGCATCGCGCTTTTCTTCCGGGTCGGGCAGGCTGGCGAGCTTTTCCGTGAGCGCCTGACATTCGCGGCGCGCCTCATCGGCCTGCCGCTCCAGCCTCAGCCGCCGTTCGGCCAGATCGCGCAGGGACCGCTCCATCTGGTTGCGTGCGGCTGCGGCCTCGGCCCGCTCGGCGGTGCGCCCGGCAACATGCTGCTCAATTTCGGCAAGACGGCTGGCGGCCTCCTCAAAGGCGATTTTCAGCTCCTGTGCTTCATCGCCCTGATCGGCCAGCAGCGCCTGCAACTCCGTTTCTTCAGCCTCCAGCCGGGCCAGCACCTCCGCATTGTCGGCCACCAACCGCTCCTCGCGGGCAATATCCTCACCAAGCTGGGACAGCCGCCGCATCAGCTCGTCGCGACGCTTCAACAGGCGGCTGGCCTCTTCCTCAAGCTGGTTGCGGGCAATCTGCAATCGTTGCAGGGCGGCTGCGGCTTTTGCCTCCTCATCGCGCAGTTCCGGCAGTTTCAGGCTGGTGACGGCCTGCTGTTTTGCCGCCTCCATCTGCGCCTGCGCCCGCTCGGCCACCAGCGAGGTGGCGACGTTCAGGGCACTGTCGGCCTCGGCTTCGGCCTGTTTCGCCTCGCTCCAGCGGATATGTAAAAGCATGGCGTCGCGGGCGCGGATCTCGGCGGAGAGCAGCTTGAAGCGGTTGGCCTGACGCGCCTGTCGTTTCAGGCTTTCGATCTGGCTTTCCAGCTGGGCGACGATATCCTCCAGCCGCTCCAGATTGGTTTCGGCGGCGCGCAGCCTCAGTTCCGCCTCATGGCGGCGCGAATGCAGGCCGGAAATGCCCGCCGCCTCTTCCAGCAATTGCCGTCTGGCCTGGGGCTTTGCCTGAATGAGTTCGCCAATGCGGCCCTGCCCGACCATGGAAGGCGAGCGCGCCCCGGTCGAGGCATCGGCAAACAGCAATTGCACATCCTTGGCGCGGGCTTCCTTGCCATTGATGCGATAGACCGAACCGTTCTGCCGCTCGATGCGGCGTGACACCTGAATTTCATCCTGATCGTTGAAAGCGGCGGGCGCGGTGCGATCGGCATTGTCGAGATAAAGCGCCACCTCGGCGGAATTGCGGGCCGGACGATTGCCGGAGCCGGAAAAGATCACGTCGTCCATGCCCGACGCGCGCATGTTCTTGTAGGAGTTTTCCCCCATCACCCAGCGCAGCGCCTCGACCAGATTGGACTTGCCGCAACCATTCGGGCCGACAACGCCGGTCAGCCCCTTTTCGATGATAAATTCAACCGGCTCCACGAAGGATTTGAAGCCCACCAGTCTCAGCTTGGTGAACTTCATCGGCAGATGCCTTCAAACGCAAAAAAGGGCGCACGGATTGCTCCGTCGCCCTTTGCTGTTTGCAAGGCCGGATCACAACATGCTGTCAATGATCGCCGACACGGTTTCAATTGGCATATCCCCGGCATAGACCTTGCCGTTAATGATGAAGGTTGGGGTGGCGTTGACGCCAAACTCCTTGGCACCACGATCGCGGACCGCCGTTACCTCAGCGGCAAGCTTGGTGTTCGTCAAGCAGGCCTGAAAGCTCTCCTGTGTAAAACCGGCGACTTTCGACAATTGCAGCATGGCGCCGCGCACATCGCCATTGGCCGGGGCCGCCCAATCGGCCTGCTGCTTGTAAAACATTTCGATGAAGGGGAAATAATCATCCTTCGGGGCGCAACGCGCCAGCATGAAAGCTGCCGTCGCGGCCGGATCGAATGGGAATTCGCGCAGGATATATTCGACCTTGCCGGTATCGATATATTTCTTCTTCAGTTCCGGGAAGGTGGTCACGGCAAAATGGGCGCAATGCGGGCAGGTCATCGACAGATATTCGACCATTTTCACCGGCGCATCCGCCTTGCCCATGGTCATGTCCGGCAGCGCACCATCCGGCTTTTTCAACACGTCGGCCATATTGACCTCACGGTCAGGCTTGGGAACCTCGGTTGCCGCCGCAGCCTGCCCAGCCAGAGCGGTAACACCGAGCCCGCCTGCCGCCATGGCCACACCTGCCATCAGCCCGCGTCTGCTTACATTCGCTTGAAAATTCGACATCTGTACACCCAAATTGATCCTGTTTGGCGGTTATAACGGCCCTCTATGACGAAACAAGGCCAAAAACCGTGTAAAAATCTCAAACAGTTTTCATCAGTCCGTTCACTTTTTCAACTTACAAAAGCGTTAGGATTGCTTTTTGCCGGCAAGAACACCGCGGCCCAGCCGCTCGATCGCCTGTTTCAGTTTTTCGTTTTCAATGCCTTCCGTCATCTTCGCCAGCCGCTTTTCCTGCACGGCATCAAGCCTTGCCGGGCCGCGTCGCCGTGATGAAAGCGAGGAGACCGGCTTTTGCACAATGCGGATCTGGCCGATAGCCGGATAGCCGAAAAAGCCGTTGATGCGGGCAATGAGCTCACCCTGGGCATGGTGCAGGAAAAGCGCGCGCGCACCCTCGCAGGCAATGGTCAGCACGCCGGGACGATGGCCGACGCTGTCGCCAGGAAAATCCCGTCGCGGCCAGGCAATCTTTTCCGGCCGGGTGCAATCGGCAAAATCGGCCCCGGCAATCTCGTCCCAGGAGCCGAGAAGCGCCGTGGAAATGCCAGCGCGGCGCGCAATCACCGGATCGATGATGCCATTGGCCAGTTCGGCAATCTGGCTTGCACCCTTTTTTCTGACGGCCATCGTTCCCCAGGCTTGGCAAATGACTTGAAACACAAGCTGATTCGCCTTCATATAAGGCCGTTTTCCGGCAAACGGCAATTCATGACCGCACATTCCTCCAAGATCGACCGTTCCCAGACGGATTTTTCCGCCCTGCTGCTTGCCTGGTACGACCGGCATCATCGTGAGTTGCCCTGGCGGATCACGCCAGCCATGGCGAGAAAAGGCCTGCGTGCCGACCCCTATCATGTCTGGCTGTCGGAAGTGATGCTGCAACAGACGACGGTACAGGCGGTCAAACCCTATTTCGAAAAGTTCCTGCACCTTTGGCCGCGTGTCACCGATCTGGCCGCCGCCGAAACCGAAGCGGTCATGGCCGCCTGGGCGGGACTGGGCTATTACGCCCGCGCCCGCAACCTGAAAAAATGCGCCGAAACCGTGGCCAGCCAGCATGGCGGTGTTTTTCCCGACACCGAAGACGGTTTGCGCGCCTTGCCCGGCATTGGCGATTATACGGCAGCGGCCGTAGCAGCCATTGCCTTCAACCGGCAGGCGGCGGTGATGGACGGTAATGTCGAACGGGTGATCTCCCGCCTCTTTGCCATAGATGCCCCCCTGCCCGGCGCAAAACCGCAGATGAAGGCGAAAGTGGCGGAACTGACACCCGCCCATCGTCCCGGCGATTTTGCCCAGGCGATGATGGATCTGGGCGCGACCATCTGCACGCCGAAACGACCCGCCTGCGCGCTCTGTCCCTTCCGCGATCACTGTCAGGCGCTGGAGCACCATGATCCCGAACAGTTTCCAGTCAAGGCAGCGAAAAAGGCCAAACCCGTGCGCCTCGGTGCTGCCTTTGTTGCGCTGGATGATAAAGGCCGGATTTTATTGCGCAGACGTGAAGACAAAGGCCTGCTGGGCGGCATGACGGAAGTGCCAACCACCGAATGGACATCCCGCGTCGACGGCGACCACACCACTGCCAGCGCCCCATTTGCCGCCGACTGGCAGGCAAAGGGCATCATCACCCACGTCTTTACCCATTTCGAGTTGAGGCTATCGGTGTTTCGCGCCGATAACATCGCCAGCCCTGCCACTCATCACGGATGGTGGGAGCCGCTTGCAAATCTTGATCGGCAAGCTCTGCCGACCGTCATGAAAAAAGTGATCGCCGCCGCAATACCTATCATATCAGGTCACGCCAATAACGATGAGCAGACTGCTGAAAAAGAGTGACCTTTTTTCCAGATCAACACACGCCAAAATCAGAAGCATTGTGCGCCGGTCTGGTTCGAGATGTTCCTGGCAGACACCCACTCTCATGCCGCAACCTAAACAGCCATTGATTTATACCATTTTTAGTCGCAATCAAAAGAAGAAAATCCTTGCTTAAAGCCATCATTGAAAATAACCAATGAGTGTAGTTGTTATTTTACACAATTAAAAATTGAAAGGAATTCAAAAATGGCATGGACATTTAAAGCCGTAGCAAAAACTCAGGCAGGCGAAGTAGAAACTGAATTGCTGACTCTTATCAACGACCTTACAGACAAGCAGAAAGAAACATTCAAGTCATCAGCTAGTGATATGAAGGGTGGAGATGCTCGCGGAATTATCATTTATGATAAGGATGGGCGTGATTTTCAGGGATTCTCCACATCAAATTATGTAATGAAAACATATAAGACGAACACTGATTACGAGAATCTCTACAATGAGGTGGTAAACCACATCAATTCGCTCACCCTCAAGCAAGCACAGAACGCCCGAACTGTATTCACAAATGCGCAAGCGCATGATGCGACAATAGCGATATATTATCCGGCTTCCTAAGGGTCTGGTTCCGACATTTCGCACCCTCAATGTCGGGCCGCCCCACGAGGCTAACCTTATCGAGTGGTTTGATTTTCCTCGATAAAAGAATTCCGCCCTCAGAGGACTTTTTTTGTCTCGATCAAACCACAAGAGCATCGGATCGAAAATCGGTTCCCACTTTTCGTCCAACGCTCTCATAAATTATTATGACCGCCTACAGTCCTGAAAATTGTTATCTCAAGTCACTGCCTTGAGATAACTTGTCTCAACACATCTCAACTGCCATAGATGCTTGCTCCATTTAATGTCCTTCGCACAAGGGAAAAGACATGACAGAGATCAGGCATATCGTGTTCGACATCGGCAAGGTGCTGATCCATTACGATCCGAACATTCCCTTCAGCCGGATCATTCCCGACGAGGCAGAACGCGCCTGGTTCTTTGCCCATGTCTGCACCCATGACTGGAATATCGAGCAGGACCGCGGCCGCACATGGGTGGAAGCCGAAGCGCTGCTGATTGCCGATCATCCCGAGCGAGAAGACCATATCCGCGCCTTCCGCAAACATTGGCGCGAAATGGTGCCGCATGCCTATGACGGCACAGTGGAGATCTTCACCGGCCTGATCGAAGAGGGCCGCGACGTGACCATGCTGACCAATTTCGCCGCCGACACCTTTGCCGAAGCGCAGGAGATGTTCCCCTTCCTCACCCTGCCGCGCGGCGTGACCGTCTCGGGCGAGATCGGCCTGATCAAGCCGGATAACGCCATCTATCATCACCATGTCAAAAGCTTCGATCTCGATCCGGCCCATACGATCTTCATCGATGACAGCCTGCCCAATGTGGAAGGGGCAAAAGAAGCCGGCTGGCAGGCGGTGCATTTCCAAAACCCGGACAAGCTGAAAAGCGATTTGCAGGCTTTCGGGGTTTTATGACAACAAAGCCTATCGCGATGCATGCGCTGCAATTCGACAGGCTTTACATCTGCTGCAAAAAATCAGTTGCGAAGCCACCGGAAGAACGCTCGACATCAATCTGGTTCAACAGCCCAGCGATCAATAGAGCGTCGCCTGTGACCTTGCGGGCAGGTCCCGGTCATAGGTGTCACCGTCGAAACCGTTGACGATATGTTTCAAGATCGCGCCTGCCGATGGCAGGCTGGCGCGGTCGATCTGGCTTTCCGGGTCCCAGAGTTTCGAACGCATGAAAGCCTTGGCGCAGTGGAAATAGACCGTTTCGACTTTTACGAGGATCACAGTTTTCGGCAGCTTGCCCTCGACGCTGAAACGCTCCAGCATGCCAGCCTCGGCGGTGATGCTGGCGTGACCGTTGACGCGCAGTGTCTCGCCAACGCCGGGCACCAGAAACAGCAGCGAAATCCGGCCATCGGCGATGATGTTCTTCAGATTGTCGATGCGGTTATTGCCGGGGCGGTCGGGAATGGCCAGCGTTTTGTCATCCAGCATCTGAACGAAGCCCGGCGCATCGCCTTTGGGCGAACAATCCGTTCCCTCCGGCCCGACAGTTGCCATGAGAATGAAGGGCGAGGCGCGGACGAAGGCGGCGTAATCGGCATTGATATGGTCGATTTCCTTGGCCAGCGAGGTCTGCTTGACCGGGCCGTAAATCGCTTCCAGTTCGTCCAGTGTGGTGATGGTCATCGTCTTGCGCCTTTGTTTTCAACAGCAGAAGAGACCAATTGCCGATGCAAGGCAAGCCTGAAAAGGCTCAGCCGCGCGCAGCCGCATCGGCTGCGATCGTCTCCAGCGCGCTTTCAAAATCGCGGGTGAAGCGAGCCGTGTCGAAAAGCGGCGCGGTCTTGCGCGCGTCGAGGAGATGCTGGCGCAGGCGGGATTGGCGGACCCCATCCTGCGCCAGTGCAACCGCCATCAGGCGGTATTGGTCAAGCGTATCGGCCACCAGCTCGGGCAGGCCGACGGCATTCAAAAGGCTTTCGGCGACACGCGCGGCAAAGCTTTCGCCCTTGAAGGTGATGACCGGAACGCCTGCCCACAGCGCATCCGCCGTGGTGGTGTGGCCATTATAGGGCGAGGTGTCGAGCGCGATATCGGCATGGGTCAGGCGGTGCAGATGCTCCGGGATCGAGGTCTTGCGGGCAAAGATGAGCCGTCCCGGATCAACACCGGCGCGGCTGGCGGCGGCGCGGAGATTGCTCCGCGTCGTCTCGTTCATCTCGATCAGCCACAGCACCGAGCCTTCGACCGCCGTCAGAATGTCCATCCACGCGGCAAAGACCGCCGAGCGGATCTTGACCGCCTGATTGAAGGCGGCGAAGACCATGCCCTTTTCCGGCAGGCCATGGGTGGCGCGCAGGCCCTGCCGCATCACCGCTTCGCGCGTGCCGTCATTGCATTGATAGCTCCCCGGCAGGCGGATCAGCTTTTCGGCATAAAACGGCTCCGAAGACGGCGGCGTGACGATGGCGTCGGTGATGGCGTAATCGATGCCAACACCGGCCACGCTGCCGGGAAAGCCGAGATAAGAAACCTGAATGGGGGCCGGTCTGCGGCAAAAAATGCCGAGCCTGTTGTCGAAGGTAAACCCTTTCAGGTCGATCAGGATATCGAGATCGAGCGCGCGGATGGCGGCCGCGGCCTGATCGTCATCAAGATCGACGATGTCGACAAAATGTTCCACCGCATTCAGGAAGCGTTGGCGAAGCCGTCCGCCACGATCTTTGGCGCGGGTGTGGCAGATGCCGAACACCTCGAAACGGCTGCGGTCATGATGTTCGAACACGCCCGCCATCAGAGCAAGCGTTGCGTGTTCGCAATAATCGGACGAGACATAGCCGATCCGCAGACGGCGGCTCACATCTCGTCGATAGGAGGGCCTAGGCTTGACCGGTACGTTAAGATTGGCCGCCGTGTTCAGCGCGCTCAGCACATGATAGGCCTCATCGCTGCACCATTGCAGTGAGCGGAAGACGTTTTCGCGAATATCGAGCCGCTCACCATCGCGTTCGTAAGCCGCGACCAGTTCGCCCTGCAGCCGGTCGGCCAGCGGAAAATCGCAAAGGCTGATCGCACACCAGAACAATTCGGTCAGCGCCAGCCTTTCATCGGGCTTTGCATCATAAGCCTTGCGCAGCGGCGCATAGGCCTCTTCCACCTTGCCCGCACCGAGCAGCACCATGCCGGCATTCAGCCAGTTTTCAAAATCGCGCCCGACACGCGCAAGCGTCTGCGCATAAGCGAGAGCATCCGGATAGCGCCCGGCCTCGCGATAAAGACTGCAAATTGAATGATTGACGTCGCAATCTGCGGAAAAATCCTTGTGCAATACAAGCAGCACAGCCAGCGCCCGATCCGGCTCGGCGCCATCGAGATAATGGCTGGCAGCACGAAAGCCTGCCTGCTTGCGCACGGGCAATGCGAGCTGCCCCAGAGAGCGCTCATAATAGCGGGCGGCCAGCAGAGCATCGCCCAGACGCTCGGCAATCGAGGCGGCCAGCAAAAGCGTGTCGCCATCCTTCGGACTGACCTCAAGCAGACGGGCAATCGTGGCCGAGGCGTCCTGATAGGCGCCCGCCATGAATTCCTGCCTTGCCCTGTCATAAAGAAGTGCCGCCACGTCGCCGTCCCTCAATCGCCCGCCCACCGGCGACTGATTGAGGGATGTAGCGATGCAGTCTTGCCCGAAACTGACAGACATTCATGATTTCAGGCGTCTAAGAAATTAAAAATAAATGATTATTTTATAATATACGTAAGAATTCGGGCGGATGTTATCCACCCGAATGCTGTTTATTCGTTTCAGGCCAGTCCGGCCATGGCCTGACGCATTCTTGCCCTGAGATCGTCGATGGATTTCAACCGGCCTTGCTCTTCATAATGCCAGAATGTCCAGCCATTGCAGGCATCGAGCCCGCGCACCCGCGCACCGACGCGGTGAATGGAGCCTGCCTCCTGACCGGAGACCAGCGTGCCATCGGCGCGGATGATCGCTGAATGACGGCGCTTGTCGCAGTAAAGCACCTGGCCCGGCGCCAGCAGCCCGGCATCGAGAAGAGCGGAAAATGCAACGCGCGGTTCGGCCTTCTTGCCGGTCATCACCGTCAGCTCCGCCTTACCGAGCGGCTCAATGGCGGCAATGCGCGCCTGGGCGGCGTCGATATAATCCTGCTCGCGTTCGATACCGACGAAATTGCGGCCGAGCCGCTTGGCGACCGCTCCTGTGGTGCCGGAGCCGAAGAAGGGATCGAGCACCAGATCGCCCGGTTTGGTCGAGGCAAGGATCACCCGCGCCAGCAGCGCTTCCGGCTTCTGGGTCGGGTGGATTTTATGCCCCGCCTCATCCTTCAGCCGCTCTCCGCCGGAGCAGATCGGAAACAGCCAGTCGGAGCGCATCTGCACATCGTCATTGGCCGCCTTCAGCGCATCGTAGTTGAAGGTGTAACCCTTGGCCTTGGCATCGCGCGAGGCCCAGATCATGGTTTCATGGGCGTTCTGGAAGCGGCGGCCCTTGAAATTGGGCATGGGATTGGTCTTGCGCCAGACAATATCGTTGAGGATCCAGAAATTCAGGTCCTGCAGCATCGTGCCGACACGGAAGATATTGTGATAGGAGCCGATCACCCAGATCGTGCCGTTGGGCTTCAGCACCCGGCGGCAGGCCAGCAGCCAGGCGCGGGTGAAGGCATCATAGGCTTCAAAGGAGGCAAACTGGTCCCAGGCATCATCGACAGCATCGACCACCGACTGATCGGGGCGGTGCAACAGCCCGCCAAGCTGGAGATTATAGGGCGGATCGGCAAAAATCGCATCCACCGACTGGTCCGGCAGCGCTTCGAGAGCCGATACGCAATCGCCCTTGATGATCGAGTTGACGTAGGCGAAGGGATCGGAAGACCGGCGAAGATCGGCAAGCGGAAAGACAGAGGCCATGGGATACTCACTGGTTACGCGGACGCGAGACGTTGATATCCCTTATGGTTACCGAACTTGGTTACCAAATGCTGAAGGCGTACCCATAAAAGCCGTTCTGTTCCCGATGCGGGACGATTTTGCCCCAGAGGAAGATGTCAGGTCTCGGGAAAGACCAATGCGCCCGCATAGGCCCCACCGGCAATGCCGTCGCACAACGCCTGCCAGTCGCAGCCCAGGCAGGCGGCGCGGATGGTGTTTGCCGCAAAGGCCTGACGCAGCCGCCGCATCAGCGCCGCGTCCAGCCGGATCACCGCGCCCTGATGGACCGGCTGGCCGATCAGCTCGGCCACGGCTTCTGCCGCCTTTGCATCGCGGGCCGTCACGCTGTCGCGGTGACAATGGGGATTGCCCTCGCCCAGCAACGGTGCGCAGACATCATCCGGCCCATCGACGATGACGATCTCCTCGCCTGCACTGAGACGTGCGGCAATTCTTTTGTAATTCTCCACGAAAGCAGGGCTGTAGCCCTTGCCGATAAAGGTCAGCATGCACAAAAGGTGATGCGGGCGGAGGCGAACGGTCATGCGGCTGCTCGTCCTGTTTTCATACCGGAGATCCTGTTGCGATGCCGGGCAGAGTATGAGCGGGAGGCAGATTTGAACAGAGCGCAATTGTCCTTTGCCAAAGATTGCTGTAGGCACGGCCTGACCTCACAGACACGATGAAAGTTCATATGCCATGGCCGGTTTCGACCTTCTTCTTTTCGATTGCGACGGTGTGCTCGTCGATTCCGAAATCATTGCCGCCAAGGTCGAATCGAAACTGCTGACCGATGCCGGCTATCCGATTTCGGTGGAAGAAATGGGCGAGCGCTTTGCCGGCATGACCTGGAAGAATATCCTGCTGTCCATCGAACAGCAGATCGATATTCCGCTGTCGGCCAGCCTGATCGATAAATCGGAAAAGCTGCTGGACGAGCGGCTGGCGCGCGAAGTGAAGATCATTGAGGGCGTGATCTATGCGCTGTCGCGGCTCTCCGGGCCACGCTGCATCTGCTCCAACTCCTCTTCTGCCCGGCTCGATATGATGCTGACCAAGGTCGGGCTGAAGGACGCCTTTGCCCCCCATATCTATTCGGCCAAGGATCTCGGGGCAGATCGGGTGAAGCCCAAGCCCGACATCTATCTGCATGGCGCCGCGCAATTCAATGTCAAGCCGCAAGCCTGTCTGGTGATCGAAGACAGCGTGCATGGGGTGATGGCTGCGCGCGCTGCGGGCATGCGGGTGA
The DNA here is from genome assembly GCF_023700755.1 of Allorhizobium sonneratiae. GTDB lineage: Bacteria > Pseudomonadota > Alphaproteobacteria > Rhizobiales > Rhizobiaceae > Allorhizobium > Allorhizobium sonneratiae. Next base: position 20,256 of record NZ_JAMKOJ010000013.1, read on the forward strand.
TCGGCTTTACCGGGGCCTCGCATACCTATCCGTCCCATGCCGACCGGCTGACGGATGCGGGCGCGGAAACGGTGATCTCCAGAATGATGGATCTGCCCGCCGTCGCCGCCGCCATGGCGGAATGGGAAGGCGTTTTATAACGGGCAAAGCCGCTGACCGCTCTTTCAAGCCTTGGTGATCTGTGCCATGCACAGGTCAAACCAAACCGAACGGATGGGACCTGTGGCCGTCTATACCGATATCAACGAGGTCGAACTCAAGACCTTTCTTGCCGATTATGACGCGGGCGAGCTGTTATCCTTCAAGGGCATTGCGGAAGGCGTGGAAAATTCCAATTTCCTGCTGCATACCTCGAAATTCCCGCTGATCCTGACGCTTTACGAAAAGCGGGTGGAGCGCGCCGATCTGCCGTTTTTTCTCGGACTGATGCGCCATCTCGCCGACCGTGGCGTGACCTGCCCGCTGCCTTTGGCGCGCAAGGATGGCGCAGAGCTTGGCGAGCTTGCCGGGCGGCCTGCGGCGCTGATTTCCTTCCTTGAAGGCATGTGGCTGAGAAAGCCGGAGCCCAGACATTGCGGCGCGGTGGGCGCGGCCTTGGCCGGGCTGCATCTTGCCACGGCAGATTTTGCCATGACCCGGAAAAATGCCCTGTCGCTCTCCGGCTGGCAGGCGTTGTGGGAAAAGGCGAAGGAGCGCGCCGACGAGGTGCTGCCCGGTCTTGCCGGTGAGATCGACGGTGAGCTTGCCTATCTCACCGAGAACTGGCCGCAAGACCTGCCCTGCGGTGTCATCCATGCCGATCTCTTTCCCGACAATGTGTTTTTCCTCGGCGACACCCTCTCCGGTCTCATCGATTTCTATTTCGCGTGCAATGATTTTCTTCTCTATGACCTTGCCATCTGCCTCAATGCCTGGTGCTTCGAGAAGGATGGCAGCTACAACATCACCAAGGGCCGGGCGATGATAGCAGACTATCTGGCGGTGCGCTCCGTCTCGCAGGCGGAAGCCGACAGCCTGCACATTCTGTGCCGGGGTGCTGCGCTGCGTTTCTTCCTCACGCGTCTTTATGACTGGCTGACCACGCCGAAAGATGCGCTGGTGGTGAAGAAGGACCCGCTGGAATATCTGAAAAAGCTGCGCTTTCATCAGGCCGCAGCCGGTGCTGGCGATTACGGCTGGCCAATCACGGATGCGCCCGAATGAAACATGTCGAGATTTTTACCGACGGCGCCTGTTCCGGCAATCCCGGTCCGGGCGGCTGGGGCGCCATTCTGCGTTATGGCGAGACCGAAAAGGAATTATGCGGCGGCGAGGCGGAAACCACCAACAACCGCATGGAACTGATGGCCGCAATCAGCGCACTCAATGCGCTGAAAAGCCCGTGCGAGGTCGATCTCTATACCGACAGCGCCTATGTCAAGGACGGCATTTCCAAATGGATTTTCGGCTGGAAGAAAAACGGCTGGAAAACGGCAGACAAAAAGCCGGTCAAAAATGCCGAACTCTGGCAACAGCTGGAAGAGGCACGCAACCGTCACAAGGTGACGCTGCACTGGGTGAAGGGCCATGCCGGCCACCCGGAAAACGAACGCGCCGACGAATTGGCGCGCAAGGGCATGGAACCGTTCAAGCGGTAAACAGCACGCTTGAACCAACGTCACGGAAACGAAAGCCGCCCTGCGAAAATGTGTAGGGTTCGCGCAGGGCGGCCTATCAGGCTGATGATGGGGTGATCAGCTTGATTTCTTCATCGCCTTGGCCAAGGCATCAACGTTATAACGGAACATTTTTTCATAGGTCGGAGCCGGGCCGTCGGCCTTGGAGAGCGCCTCGACATAAAGCTCACCGCCCGGCTGGGCATCCGTGGCCGATGCGATCTGCTTGACCAGACGCGGATCGTTCGAATTTTCAAAGAAGTAGGTTTTGACGTGCTCGGCCTTGATCTGCTTGATCAGCTTGGCAACATCAGCGGCAGAGGCTTCGGTTTCGGTGGAAAAGCCGATGGGCGACAGGAACTTGACGTTATATTCACGCCCGAAATAACCGAAGGCGTCATGGCTGGTCAGGATTTTGCGGTCGGCTGCCGGAATGTGATCGAACTGCTCATGCGCATAGGCGTTCAGCCCGTCCAGCACCTTGTCATAGGCCTTGGCATTGGCCTTGAAGTCGGCGGCATCAGCCGGATCAGCGGCAATAAGCGCCTTTTCGATATTCCCGACCCAGATCTTGACATTGACCGGGCTGTTCCAGACATGCGGATCGATGATCGTCTTGCCGTCATCGGTCATGGTGCGGGTCTTGATGCCCTTGGACACGGTGACCGGCTGCCCCTTATAGCCGGAGGCCGAAATCAGCCGGTCCATCCAGCCTTCCAGCCCCTCACCGGAGACGAAAGTGAGCTGCGATTCCTTCAGATTCTTGGCGTCGCTTGGCGAGGGCTCGAATTCATGGGGATCGCCGTTCGGGCCGACAAGGCTTTTGACATCGACATGGTTACCACCAACCTGTTTGACCACATCGGCCAACACGGTGAAGGAGGCAACGACCTTCAGGGTTTCCGCCTGGGCCGGTACGATGCCGAGCACCAGAAGCAGCGGCAGGGCGGAGGTAAGTGCAAGTTTTCGCATCATCAGAGATGTCCTGTTGTCATGCTTTCAGATGAGGTTGAGGAAGAAGCCGCTTGAGATAACCAGCGGGGGAAAGAAACAGCGACAAGGCGTAGAACAAGGCCGCCGTGATGATGATGGTCGGCCCCGACGCCAGTGAATACTGATAGGAGGCGATCAGCCCGAGATAGCTGGCGCCAATGCCCGAAAGTGCCGCGATCACGATCATGCCAGGCAGGCTTTTCGACCAGAGCTGGGCAATCGCCGCCGGCAACATCATCAGTCCCACGGCCATCAGCGTGCCAAGCGCCTGAAAGGAGGCGACCAGATTGAGCACCACCAGCAGCAGAAAGAGAAAATGATAAAGCGGCCCGCGCCCGCCCACGGCTCTTAAAAACCCGGGATCGAGGCATTCCACCACCAAAGGCCGGTAGATCAGCGCAAGCGTCAGAATCGAAAAGGTGGCAATCGAGCCGATCAGCGTCAAAGCATGATTGTCGATGGCAAGAATGGTGCCGAACAGCACATGCAGGAGATCGATATTCGAGCCGCGGAGCGAGACGATCAGCACGCCGAGCGCCAGCGAGGTCAGATAAAAGCTGGCAAAGCTGGCATCCTCCTGCAGGATCGTGGTGCGGCTGATGAAGCCGGACAAGAGCGCCACCGACAGGCCCGCCACCAGCCCACCCAGCCCCATGGCCGTCAGCGACAGGGACCCGGCAATCAGATAGCCAATGGCTGCCCCTGGCAGCACCGCATGGCTCATGGCGTCGCCCACCAGGCTCATGCGCCTGAGCATCAGAAACACGCCGATGGGTCCGGAGCCGAGACCAAGGCAGACAGAGGCAACCAGCGCCCGGCGCATGAAACCGAAATCGGCAAAGGGTTCGATGAAAAGATCGTAGGCCGTCATGCCGCTGGCCTCGCATCCGGCATGCACACACCTGCCTTTTCATCCCATTTTTCCGCCATGGCGCGCGCCTTCATCAGATTGGCGGCAGACAGGGTGTCCTCGGTGCGGCCCCAGCCGATCAGCTCGCGGGCAATCAGCAGGGTTTGCGGAAAATAGGCGCGCACCTGATCGAAATCATGCAGGACCGCGACAACCGTACGGCCCTCGCCATGCCATCCGGTGATGATGCGGATAAGATCGCTGGTGGTGCGGGCATCGATGGCGGTGAAAGGCTCATCCAGCAGAATGACCCTGGCATCCTGCAACAAAAGCCGGGCAAACAGCACGCGCTGAAACTGCCCTGCTGAGAGCGCCGAGATCGGCCTTGCGCCAAAGCCTTCAAGGCCTACGGTCGCCAGTGCCTCCTCGGCCTTCGCCTGCATCTGCCTGCCAATGCGGCCAAAGGCGCCGCTCATCTTCCAGGCCCCCAGAAGCACCGTGTCCATCACCGAAATCGGAAAGCGGCGATTGATATCGGCAGCCTGCGGCAGGTAGCCGAAATCCTTCCTGGAGAAATTGTGGGTGACGCTGCCTTCGGCCGGGCGCAGCTCGCCCATGATCGTCTTGATCAGCGTCGATTTGCCAGCCCCGTTCGGTCCGGCAATGGCCGTCAGACTGCCCTCTTTCAGCGTACCGCTGACATGATGCACCGCCGGATGGCGATCATAGGCCACCGTCAGATTATCGAGTGTAATGCCGCCGCTCATTGCACCGCCACCGCCCATTGAATGGCCAGCCAGATAAAGCCAATGAAAACCAGCGCCAGAAGCAGACGCGACAGCGCCGAGGCGGCAAGCAGGCTGAAGGAGGAACGGATTTTATCGGGCACGGCAGACACAGTCCTGAATGTAATAACGTTACATCTGCCTTGTAACTATATTACCTCCATCTTGCAAGGGACAAAATCCGCTGCTGCACATGAAAAAGCGCGGAACATATGTTCCGCGCCATCCTCCAAAAAACACTGGATAATGCCGTCAACCGGCATCGATTCCAGCCTATCCGAGCAAGATGGACAAGGATTTTACAGCCGTTCCAGCATGGCTTCGGCGGAAGACACGGTCGCCTGACCCGGATTTTCCTCGATGTCGAGGCTTTTCACCACGCCATCTTCAACCAGCATGGAATAACGCTTGGAGCGCACGCCAAGACCGCCGGCAGAGAGGTCCATGTCAAGACCGAGCGCCTTGGTGAAGCTGGCGTCCCAGTCGGCGAGGAAGTGGATCTTGTCCATGCCGCCGCTCTGCTGGGCCCAGGCGCCCATGACATGCCAGTCATTGACGGAGATGACGGCTATATCGTCCACGCCCTTGGCCAGAAGCGCCTCGCGGTGCTCCAGATAACCGGGCAGATGATTGAGCGTGCAGGTCGGGGTGAAGGCACCGGGAACGGCAAACACCACCACTTTCTTGCCCTTGAACAGCGCCTCTGTGCCGATCTCGACCGGGCCATTCGCCGTCTTTTCCTTGAAAACCGCCTTGGGAAGGCTTTCGCCGACAGCAATCGTCATCTCGTCTCTCCTCTTCAATGGGGCGTGTTCCGATAAACATGGAGCTGTCCTCTGACACGCTCTCTTTGGGTCAGGGGACTATAGAGCCGGTATTGGCGAAGGCAAGAGGCGCTTCCATGGCGCGGCCATTGGCGGCATCCACAAGAAGACGCCAGACCTGACCCGACAGCTTTTCACCAGGGGAAAGCCTTGTCAGCACAATGTTGACCGACATGTGGTTTCCGTCACGCTTCACCACCCGGTAATCGGTGAACAAAACGCCTTCCGGCCCGGTCAAAAACAGGTTTGGTGCGGTTGCCGACCCATTCGGCAGCACAAGATCGAGATCGAGACGGCTCTGATCTTTGGCCAGATGAAAGTCTGCAACATGGAAATCGGCTGTCGGCTGCTCCGGTTCACGCGCCTTGGCCGCCGCAATCAGCATCGCCTCTTCAGAGGTTGCGCTCGTCGCTGCGAGCGCATCGATCGACAGGCTGGCCTGAAACGGAATGCAGATATTGTGGCAAAGGCCGATAAAGGCGTTAACGGCAAAGGCTTTCGCCTGTTGCCTTCCGTCAGGCGTGATGGTGAACAGAAACGTCACCGGATGGGCATAGCCAATATCACGCACCGTTCCGATCTGCTTTTGCTCCGGCACGGGAAAAGCGAGCTGAGACAGCTTTATGGCCGACCCCGGCTGCGGGCTGATCTGCGGTGGAATTCCCGCATCGCCCGGTTCGCGCCAATAGGTGAACCAGCCCGGATTGGGCACGATCTGAAGCCCGGCCTCACGGCTGCCATCGGCTGCAGGCGCAAGCAGGATCAGCCGCATCCGGCCCCCCTCGCTGACCACCCAATCGGATGAGGCGGCAAAGGCCGATGCGAGGGATGCCGCAATCATAAGCCCGGCAAGAACCACGCAGCGAAGACAGAACAGAAACAGCGACACTATCATGGCACAAACCATAGCCCGAAAGCGCCGCCTGTCGCTACAGATGCTTGTCCTATGCCGATCATTTTCGGTTGATTGATCGGGCGCGATGCTTCATCCTATCCAAATTGGCATGCAGACCGCGCATCCAATTCAGCTTATGACAGCGTGGTTTCTGCGTTTTCGAAAGCATGTCGCGTTTCATTGTCCGCAATGAAACGCAACGTGTTTTAGAGCGAATGGCGGGGATACGGTCAGGCACGGCTTTGCGCATGGGCGCGTAACCCGAAACGGCATGACACGTTGATGAGAAAGCGGGATGGGTTGGTTCTGCTTTTCCAGACAGCCGGGATGACCGAAAAGCAGGTGACACCTTTTTACCCGATGCTCTCACTCTCTGTTTTTACGCATTTCCGGACGGAAAACCGCTATGCACTTTTCTCAGGACAATGCTCTAAACCGAACTAAACTGTTGAACCCGATGATCGAGTGTCCCCCAGAACGTGGCGATGAGCGATCCATAACACACCGGAGGCAGCATGGCATTTTCGTCCCTGAAGTCCGATCGTGAACGCGGCCTGCTCGACGGCCAGTTCCTGATTGCCATGCCCGGCATGAAGGACGCCAATTTCATCCGCACCGTGATCTATGTCTGCGCCCATACCGAGGCTGGCGCCATGGGTTTCATCATCAACCGGCCGCAATCGGTGAAATTCGCCGATATCCTTCTGCATCTCAACATGATCGATCAGAACGAGGCGATCATGTTGCCGGAACAGGCGCGCAATTTCCCGATCCAGACCGGGGGGCCGGTGGAAAGCGGCCGCGGCTTCGTGTTGCATTCCGATGATTATCTGAGCGAAAGCAGCATTCCCGTCAGCGACGACATCTCGCTCACCGCCACGCTCGACATCGTTCGCGCCATCTCCGACGGGCGCGGCCCGTCGAGAGCCACCATGCTGCTCGGCTATGCCGGCTGGGGACCCGGCCAGTTGGAGGCGGAAATCGCCCAGAACGGCTGGCTGAATTGCCCGCCAAACGAGGATCTGATTTTCGACCGGGCACTGGACTGCAAATATGACCGGGCGCTGGCGCTGATCGGAATCAGCGCCGCCATGCTCTCCAGCGAGGCCGGTCACGCCTGAAGCCGCGCTTTCCTGCGCAACAAGGCTTTTTTGTCCTGCCACAGGCTGGCGGGCAGCGTCATGGCCAGAACACCGGGCAGAATGAACACCAGCCCCACCCAGGCCACAGCACTCGGCCGTTCGCCGAGGAACGCCATGGAGATGGCCACCCCGATCGGCACCCGAACGAAGCCCTGCGCCGTTGTGCCAACCGTTCCCAATGTCCGCATCAGGCGGAAATAGATGACGAAGGCGCCCGCCGTCGAGAAAACAGAGAGGAAGACCAGCGCCATCATCGACATCAGGGACGGATGGAGTTGCCATGGATGATCGACGATGAGGCTGAGGGGAATGAGCATGGCGCTGGCGCACAGCATTGAGCCCGCCGCCGGTACCATGGCGTCATATGTGCGGAAACGCTGGCCGAATATCGCTGCCGCCGCATAGGCGACAGAGGCGAATACCACGGCCAGTTCGCCGGTCAGATCATGCCCGGCACCGGCAAAGGCCGAGGTTCCGACAATCAGACATGTTCCCGCCATGCCGGAAAGGATGCCGGTCAGCTTGCCGAAGCTTACCCCTTCATGCCGTGTCACCAGAGCGGTCATGATGAAAGCGAAGATCGGGGTCATGGCATTGAGAATAACAGCCAGCCCCGCATCCACATGCTGTTCGGCCCAGGCGATCAAGGTGAAGGGCACGGCGCTGTTCAGGCAGGCCTGAATGAAAAAATTGAGCCAGCTTTGCCGATCGCGCGGCATGTCCACCTTTCGGATGCGCAATATCCCCAGCAGGATACATCCGGCAAGCAAGGTGCGCGCTGCAATCAGGGTGATCGGCGGAATGGTCTCGACCCCCAGACGGATGAACGTATAAGCGCCGCCCCACAAGGTGGCGAGAAGCAGCAAAAAACCCAATTCGGGTAAAACAGGTCTATGAACACGCATTGTTTCAGTCTCCAAACCATGACATCGCCCCGGTTAAACCAGCTTTCACCGCCGCGATGCTTCGGCGAAGAGCGAAATCTTGCCTCGTGACACCCATCTCAGGCCAGCCTATTGTGCAGCCATGACCCAGATCGCTTCAGGAAACAGAGTGGCGGAAATTGGCGCGCTGATCGGCGATCCGGCGCGGGCCCATATTCTGCTGGCGCTGATGGCGGGTCAGGCACTGACGGCAGGAGAACTGGCGGACACGGCGGGGGTGACGGCGCAGACGGCAAGCGGCCATCTGGCCAAAATGGTCGAAGGTGGCCTGCTGGCCGTAGAAAAACAGGGACGCCATCGATATTATCGCATAGCCTCAGCCGAAGTGGCCGAGACCATGGAAACCATGATGGCGCTGGCGGCAACCGGGCCGGTACGGCTGCGCCCGGTGGGGCCGAAAGACCGTGCGCTCCGCGCCGCCCGCTCCTGTTATGACCATATAGCCGGTACGCTTGGCGTGGCGATTGCCGATCGTCTGATCAGCATGGGGCATCTTGAGGCCCATGACGGCGCTTTCACATTGACACCCTCAGGCCATGGATTTTTCACCTGTTTCGGCCTGGACCCAAAGGGGCAGGCAGATGATACAGCCAGCCGCCGGCCTTTATGCCGCGCCTGTCTCGACTGGAGCGAAAGACGCCCGCATCTTGCCGGACGGGCGGGTGCAGCCCTGATGCGTCATGCGCTCGATCAGGGGCTCTTGCTCAGACGCGCTTCATCGCGCAGTCTGAGCGTCACACCGCATGGCCGAAGCGTTTTTGCCGACCTCTTCGGTATCACCGATCTTTGAGCGATTGCCGATTGTGTGAAACGGCTCAACCGTCTGCGCTCACACCCGTCTTGCCCGCTGAGTCTGTTCTTTCAACAGACGTGACACCGCATCCGGGCCTATGGCTGCGCCATAGAGATAGCTCTGGCCGTAGCGGCAGCCCATGGCCCGCAGCATAGCGGCATCCTCATCGGTGGCGATGCCTTCGGCCACGACATCCATGCCCATCTCGCCCGCCATGGCGATCACCGACCGCAGGACGATATCGCGCCGTTCGCTCTGCTCGGTCACCAGGCTGCGATCGAGCTTCAGCGTATCGAAGGGGAAGCGGGTCAGATAGGTAAGTGAGGAATAGCCGGAGCCGAAATCGTCGAGTGCCAGGCTGAGACCGAGCTCCTTGAGCCTGGTCAGCACCAGACGCGCCTGTTCAGGATTTTTCACCACCACCGTTTCGGTCAGTTCCAGCTTGAGGCGGCGCGGATCGCAGTTCATCCGGGTCAACAGCGTGCGGATGTCGTTGTAAAGCCCGTTATTGAGCAATTGCGCGCTGGACAGATTGACGGAGACGAAGATCGGCAGCTTGCCCGCCAATGTCTCCCATTCGGCCAGATCGCTGATCGTGCGCTCCAGAGCAAACATGCCGAGTGGCGTGATCAGATCGCTGTTTTCGGCCAGCGGAATGAATTCCGAAGGGGGCACATTCCCACGCTTGGGATGATCCCAACGCATCAGAGCCTCGAAACCGGCAAGTTCACCCGCCTCCAGCCCGATGACGGGCTGATAAGCCATGGTCAGTTCGCCGCGCTCGATGGCCTTTTGCAGATCGGTTTCCAGTTGCAGCTTGTCGAGAACCACACCACGGAAGGCTGGACGGAAGGGTTCCACCCGGTCGCCGCCGCCCCTTTTGGCCCGCACCATGGCCAGTTCCGCATCCGCAAACAGGCTGGCTGCACTTTCCTGTTGGTCGACAAAACTTGCCAGACCGATCGAGGCTGTCAGGTTGATCTCCTGATTGGCAAAGGTGATCGGCACCTTGATCGCCTTGCTGATCGCATCGGCAAAATCGGCAACACGCGCCGGGTCGCGCTCGGCGGCAAGAATGAGGCCGAACTGGTCTCCGGCCAGCCGCGCCAGCGTATCCTGCGGCTTCATCAGACGGCGCAAACGCCGGGTCAAAGCAATCAGGATATTGTCTCCGGCGGCGATGCCGAAGCGGTCATTGACCTCGCCATAGCGGTCGAAATCGATGATCATCACCGTCGGACGCACAGTGTCGCTGCCACCGGCCAGCGTCAGCAGCATCTGCAATCGGTCGAGAAACACCTCACGGTTCGGCAGGCCGGTGAGATTGTCGTTGATGGCGTCAAGCAGCAGCCGGTCCACGGTATTTTTCTGCTCGGTGACATCGGCAACCGTGCCGACGCAGCGGATGATCTCGCCATTGGCGCCCAGAACCGGACGGGCGCGGATATGCAGCCAGTGGAAATGACCGTCATCGGCACGCAGGCGGAATTCATGATTGATCCGGCCCCGCTTGTGTTCGAGAAGCACATCGAGCGTCGTGCGGAAGCGGTCGCGGTCATCTGGATGCAGATTGGGCAGCCAGTTGCGCACCGCCCCGTTCAGCGCCCCCTGCGACAGGCCGAGACGCATGGATATGTCGGGAATGGTCACCACCCGGTCGCGCGCCACATCCCAGTCCCACACCGTATCGCCCGCCCCCGTCAGCGCCAGCGACTGCCGCTCCAGATCGGAAAACAGGCCTTGATGATAGCCCGTGCCGGAAAAGGCATGCTGCATGACCGTGAAGCCAATCAACAGCACGATCAGCACAAGCGCCCCGGCATCGGCCGGCTGGATGATGTCGTTCGACAGCCTGCCCGTCACCGTCAGCCATCCGGCAATCACCCAGGCGACGATCAGCGTCCAGGTCGGCACCAGAAGAATAGCGCGGTCATAACGATTGATACCGAGATAGACGATCAGGGCAATGCCCGCCACCGCCGTCAGCGCCAGCGAAATGCGGGCAATGCCGGCGGCGATTTCCGGTTCATAGACCGCCACGCCGAAGAGCAGCACCAGGCCGACGACCCAGGCAAAGGTGGCATAGCCCAGATGCACATGCCAGCGGTTGAGATTGAGATAGGCGAAGAGGAAAATCACCAGGCTGGAGGCAAGCGCCACCTCCGCCGAGGCCCGCCAGACCTGTTCGCTCATGGCGGTGATGGTGATCAGCTTGCCGAGAAAGCCGAAATCGACACAGACAAAGGCAAGAACCGACCAGGCAAGGGCTGCCGCCGCCGGCAGCATGGAGGTGCCGCGCACGACGAACAAAATGGTGAGAAACACCGCCAGCAGGCCGGAAATGCCAAGAACGATGCCGTGATAGAGGGTGAAGGAATTCAGCGTGTCCTTGTAGGCATTCGGCTCCCACAGATAAAGCTGCGGCAGTTTCGGCGAGGAGAGTTCCGCCACGAAGGTAACGACGGCGCCGGGATTGAGCGTCAGGCGGAAGACATCGGCATCGTCACTCGGCAGTTTGTCAAGCGCAAAGCCTTCGCTCGGCGTGATCGCCACAATACGTTCAGAGCCGAGATCCGGCCAGAAGACGCCGGAATTGACCAGCCGGTAATGCGGCGCGACAATCACCCGTTCGAGCTGTTCGTCGGTGACATTGGCCAGCGCGAACACCGCCCAGTCACCCTCATGCGTCTTCGATGTGGCGCGCACCTCGATGCGGCGGCGGATACCGTCGGGACCGGCGGCCGTGGAAACCTGAAAGGCATCGCCCTGATTGTGATAGATTTCCGTGGTCGCCGTCAGATCGAGCGCGGTGTCGTCCTTGGTGATCTTCACCGGCTCAACGGCCAGCGCCGGTGCCGCTGCGGCAAAGAGCAGAAGCCCGGCAATCGCCACAGCAAGAAAACGCCGGAAAAAAACGGCCAGACACAGGCAAACAATCGATAAAACGAAGAAAAAAACCATCATGCGTAAAAATGCTTTCGGGTAAGCTCCGTCCTATCCGAAATCAGGGCGTAGAGCGCATGGTCCCGCCAGGCTCCGTTGATGTTCAGATAGGCGCGCAAAAGACCCTCCCGTTGAAATCCGGCCCGTTCCAGCAGGCGCACACTCTTGTCGTTGTCGGGAATACAGGCCGCTTCGATGCGATGCAATTCCAGTTCCCTGAAGATGTAAGGTATAGCCATTTGAAGTGCGGCAAACATATGACCCTTGCCGGCGAAAACCTCCCCCATCCAGTAACCGATCATGCAGGCCTGGGAAACGCCGCGGCGGATGAGACCGATGGTCAGACCACCCATCAGTTGATCGTTTTTTTCGTCGAAGAGAAAAAACGGTACGGCCAGGCCGCATTCATATTCCTGGGTATTGCGCAGAACCCGGGCGCGGAAGGACGATTCCGTCAGTTCGTCAGTGCGCCAGAGCGGCTCCCAGGGCTGGAGAAACGCCCGGCTTTGCGACCTCAGCCTGTACCATTGCTGATAGTCGCTGTTGCGCGGCAGACGCAACAGGTGAACACCGTCACGCAGGTGTGGCCTTTCCGGCTGCCGCGACAGAAACCGAAACACCGATCGCGTCATTTTTTTCCCTGCCCCTCTTGCAGCGGCCGCGACCGCCTGCCCCGACAGTGGACGGCGCGTCAGATCAACTTTTGCGCCGTTCTGTCTGTTCTGTCCTGCCGCAGGATGAAAGGCCAGGCCTCACCCGTTCATGGCAGAATTGCCTATCATTCTGTCTCTCAGCTCGCCGCCCTCAATGACTTTTTGCCCGATTGGCCAAGCCCTGCAACGATCTCTTCCAGCGAAGCCAGCCGCTCGACCGGCCCGATGGCCGACACCGTCGGCTTGCCGGTAAAGAAGAGGCGTCCGGCCAGATCGGTGAGCCTGTCGATGGTGATGCCTTCCAGCCGCTCCATCAGTTCGCCGTTAGAGATCGGCCGACCGTAAAGCATCATCTGCCTTGCAATCTGTCCGGCCCGTGCTGCCGGGCTTTCCTGCCCCATCAAAAGCTGCGCACGGATCTGCGCCCGCGAGCGGTCGATTTCCTGGGTCTCGATATGTTCGGAGGCCTTGTGCAGTTCCTGCAACAGAACCGGCACCAGTTCCGGCAGATTGTCGCCGCCGGTTGCCGCATGAATGCCGAATATTCCGGTATCGGAAAAGCCCCAATGGAAGGCATAGACCGAATAGCACAGCCCGCGGAACTCGCGCACTTCCTGGAAGAGCCGCGAAGACATGCCGCCGCCAAGAATATTGGCGAGAATCTGCGAACAGTAGAAGTCGCGCATATGATAGGCGCGGCCCTCGAACCCGATGAGGAGCTGCGTGTCCATCAGATCGCGGCTTTCGCGGGCATCACCGCCGGTATAGATCGCCGGGGCAACGGACGGCGCGACGGTGGCGGCCCCTCGTGCCAGACCGGCAAAGCGGGTTTCGACCTCGCGAACGAAAGCATCGTGATCGACGGCGCCCGCCGCCACGACGAACATGCGCTCGGTGGTGTAATTGCGCGCCATATAGGCACGGATCTGGTCGCTGGAAAAGCTTTCCACCGTTTCAGGCGTGCCGAGAATGCTGCGACCAAGCGTCTGGTTGCGGAAGGCCGTCTCAGCGAAACGGTCGAAGACCACATCGTCGGGTGTATCGACGGATGCACCGATCTCCTGCAGGATCACATGTTTTTCCCGGATCAATTCTTCGTCATCAAAAACCGATTCGGTCAGAATATCGGCCAGCATGTCGACGGCCAGCGGCACATTCTCCTTCAGCACCCGCGCATAATAGGAGGTGGTTTCGGTGGAGGTGGCGGCATTGAGCTCACCGCCGACATTTTCGATTTCCTCGGCGATCTGGCGGGCGCTGCGCCGTTTCGTGCCCTTGAAGGCCATGTGTTCGAGAAGATGGGCGATGCCGTGCTCGTCGCCCGTCTCATCGCGCGAACCGGACTTTACCCACACACCAAGCGCAACACTTTCCAGATGCGGCATGGTTTCGGTTACAACAGTCAATCCCGAAGCAAGCCGGGTGCACTCAACAGTCATGTCCACTCTTTCCGCAATTCTCTACTGCTGCGCTTTCGATCCGGTGGCGGTTATTCAGCGGCCCTGGCACGGGCAAGAATGAAATTCTCAACCGTCTTCAGCTCCGCCGAAAGGATATCGAAACGCTCCTCCCTGTCCATCAGTCCAGCAAGCCACGTTGGAAGCGCCGGGTCAATAGCCGAGGCCGATTTTACCGCCGCGGGGAATTTCGCCGGATGGGCGGTGGCCAGCGTCACCATCGGACTTTGCGGCTTCTCATGCTTTTGCGCAACGAAGACGCCACAGGCGGTGTGCGGATCGAGAAGATAACCGGTCTCGGCAAGGGTTGTGGCAATGGTTTTGGCCACATCCTTTTGTGTGGCGCGCCCGGCGCGGAAGACACGGCGGATGGCCTTCAGCGTTTCCGGCTTGATCTCGAAGGCGCCCGACTGTTTGAGACTGTCCATCTCAGCGCGGATTTCACCGGCATCACGGCCCGAGGCCTCAAACAGCAGCCGCTCGAAATTCGACGAAATCTGGATATCCATCGACGGCGAGGTCGTCGCCTGGACGCCGCGCATCTCGTAGCGCCCGGTTTTCAGCGTGCGGGCGAGAATGTCGTTGTCATTGGTGGCAATCACCAGCCGGTCGATGGGAAGCCCCATTTCACGGGCGACGTAACCGGCAAAAATATCGCCGAAATTGCCGGTCGGCACGGTGAAGGAGACCTTCCTGTCCGGCGCACCGAGCGAGAGCGCGGCGGTGAAATAATAGACCACCTGCGCCATGATCCGGGCCCAGTTGATCGAATTGACGCCGGAAAGCTTCACCCGGTCGCGGAAGGCGCCGTCATTGAACATCGCCTTCACCAGGCTCTGGCAATCGTCGAAATTGCCTTCGATGGCCAGCGCATGGACATTCTGAGAGGCCGAGGTGGTCATCTGCCGCTGCTGCACCGGCGAGACCTTGCCATGGGGAAAAAGAATGAAGACATCGACATTGGAGAGGCCGGCAAAGGCGTCGATCGCCGCACCGCCGGTGTCGCCGGAGGTCGCCCCGACGATGGTGGCGCGGGCGCCGCGCACCGTCAGCACATGGTTCATCAGCCGCCCGAGCAATTGCATGGCGACATCCTTGAAGGCGAGCGTCGTGCCGTGAAACAGTTCGAGGATATAGGCATTGGGACCGGTCTGCACCAAAGGCGCCACCGCCGGATGGCGGAAGGTGGCATAAGCATCTTCGATCATGGTTTTCAGCGCCTGATCCTCGATCTCGCCGCCGACAAAAGGCTTGAGAACGGCAAAGGCCACCTCCTGATAGGTCTTGCCGCGCAAAGCCTTGATCTCGCGCTTTGTCATTTTCGGCCATTCGCGCGGCAGATAAAGCCCACCATCGCGGGCAAGCCCCGCCAGAAGCGCATCGCTGAAACCGAGAGCAGGAGCCTCGCCGCGTGTGGAAAGATAGTCCATTCGTTCATCCCTGATCGCAGAAGGCAGGCCTCACAGGCGGCCTGCCCTGTCGTAAATTGTCCCGGATCGCCCTTCACTTGCCCTCACCCGAAACACCTCCGGGGAGCCCGCATGATCGGCGCTGTTTCGCCATGAAACACCGCTTCGCCGGGCGAAACTGTCATCGCGGCCCGATATCGTCTGAGGCAGCCTTGTCACGCGCTCCGCAAACCGGCGGAGAAAAGCTTGAATTTTCATAAAAATTCCGCGAGAGCCATGCGCCATCATCGATTTTTTGCCGCGTGGCTGGTATAGACCATCGCCAGCAGATATGAAAAGGCTTGATTGAAAGCCTTTTCGGATTTCTCGAAATGAATAGCTCTCAATGACAAGCCATTGCCAAGATGACATGCAGGAGGTGTAATCCGGTGGTTAAGACAGTTGCCCGCAGCGTGACCGCATTCTCGCTTATCGCCCTACTTGCCGGATGCAGCACCTTTGGCGGCTCCGGTTCGGCACAATCGACACCCAGCCCAACCTCTCCTGCCGCAGGAACAGCGACGGCAGCGGCAGCACCGGCTCCGGAAGGCGCCGTGATCCAGGGCGTGTGCCCGCAGGTGTCGCTGCGCGACGGCACCGCCTTTTACCGCACCTATTCAAAGCCCGGCAGCAAGAGCGACGCCGATGTCGTCTTCCAGGCAACGCTTGCCAACACCACCCGCGCCTGCACGCAATCGCCGACCAGCATGACCATCAAGGTTCAGGCGCAGGGTCGTCTGATTGCAGGCCCCATGGGCCATGCCGGAACCCTGTCCATGCCGATCCGGGTTGCCGTGGTCAATGGCGATCAGGTGATTGCCTCCGAGCTCGTGCCCTTCAGCGCCACACTCCCCAGCGCCGATCAGCCGACCCAGTTCCTGTTTACCAAGGATGTAACCATTCCAGCCAATCCGGCCCCGACAACCCAGGTCTATGTCGGTTTCGATGACGGCCCGGCACCGGCCAAACACGTTGAAAAGCGCCGGAAAAAATAAGCCCGCGACAAGCGATACAGCATCGTGCGGTTTATCAAACACGGATACGATACTGTAAGACTTTAAATCTGCTGCATAATTTTCAACTTAAATCTCAACGGATTTAAGACATTCTGCAGGAGTGCAACCGATATTGGCCGCATCCGTCAGACAGGACGGCTGCGGCCTTTTGCTGTCAATCCTTCCCGGGACAGGCCTTTTTCGCCAGCCCGACGGCTGCCATCTTGCGTTCCGGCAATTTCATTCGTATGCTCAGCATACTTTATGGGTGGAGATCTGATGGGCCGGAGGAGAGGCAAGGCCGCATCGATATCATCGATTGTTAAAGGGTGATTCTGCGAAAAGGGCTGCTTTCGCGATACGCGCGAGGGGCGAGCTCAAGCAGTCAAATGCATTTAAAATTGAATACTGTAGCGATGCACGTAAGAGGGAGGTTGCGTCATGCAAGGTTCTGCTGCAAAAACCGGGGCATCCCGGATATTTCTGCTCATTTTTCTGGCGGCGATGATCGAGGGCTTCGATCTGCAGGCGGCAGGTGTCGCCGCGCCCAAGCTTGCCCCCTATTTCAAGCTGACCCCTGCAGAGATGGGTCTGTTTTTCTCTTCCGCCACCTTCGGCCTGATTTTCGGGGCGATCTTTGGCGGCTTCGTCTCCGACCGTTTCGGACGGCGTCTTGGACTGGCGCTGTCGCTGATCGTTTTCGGGATTTTCTCGATGGCGACAGCGGCGGCCGGTTCGATCGAATCACTGGTCGTGCTGCGCTTTCTCACCGGCCTTGGGCTGGGCGGTGCGCTGCCCAATCTGGTCAGCATTGCCGCTGAAGCAGCAAAGCCGGAACGACGCGGATGGGCGGTGTCACTGATGTATGCCGGTGTGCCGCTCGGTGGCGGCGTTGCCAGCGTGATCGCCATGGCGGGCCTGCATGACGACTGGCGTTCGATCTTCATTGCCGGCGGCATCATGCCGGTGCTGCTGGTGGGGCCGCTTCTGGCGCTGCTGCCGCCATTGACAATTGACAAGGCAGAGAAAGAGGCCAGCACCGGGGCGTGGAAACAGCTTTTCTCGCAAACCGCCATTGCCCGTACGCTTTTGCTGTGGATTGGCTTCTTCTTCAGCATTCTGGTTCTTTATCTGCTGCTCAACTGGCTGCCGACGCTTCTCGTCACCCGCGGCCTGGGGCGTGAACAGGCGGGCGTGATCCAGCTGGTCTTCAACGTGGCGGGGGCCTGCGGCAGCCTTCTGGCCGGATGGTCGCTCGATTCCGACCGCAAGGTGCTGAACGGCGCGATCTGCTTTGCGCTTCTGGTCGGCTCGCTGATCCTGATGGGGCTTGCGCCCGCCAGCATGGCCATCAACACGCTGGCCGGCGCCATGGTTGGTGTCAGCATCATGGCGGCGCAAGCCCTGCTCTACGGCATTGCGCCGCAATGCTACACGACGGATGTGCGCGGCACCGGTGTCGGTCTTGCCGTTGCCGCCGGGCGGATCGGCTCCGTTGTCGGTCCGCTTCTGGGCGGCGGTCTGGTCGCTTCCGGTCGCAGCCCCTCTGAAGTTCTGATGGCCATCGTGCCGGTGGCGCTCATCGGCGGCATTGCCACGCTGGTCCTGATGGCGCGGATCTCCGGCCAACCAAAGCAGGGACGCTCAAGGGTGGCAACCGCTGCTGCCAAGAGCTGAACCGGCATCCTGCATCATTCCTTAAACCGGAATCGAGTTTAGGGTAAAATTATGCAGTAAATTTAGGGCTTTACAGCATCATGTGTTTGATAAAACGCGTGATGCCGCAGGACATGCCTTGCCCCGGCAGAAAACTGCCGGGGGACGATCATCAGAAGAGGTCCGTTCAGAAGGGGTCTTTCTCGCCGATGATTTCGGCAGGATAGACGCCCCAGACAAGACTCTGGCGGATATAGCCGGACGGTCCGCCATTCTGGACGGACACTTCACACCAATGTCCATCGCAATCATGCACATTGAGACGCACGCGCGGCTGTAACTTCGCCATCACTTGCGACAAGGGGCCGGGGGCGGCGTGCATATCGATCATCTCGCCCGAAACCGTGCGCCAGGGCGCGGCAAGACCGGTGCGCTTGCCACTGAGCAGCGCAGAATTCATCCAGCCGCTGACACCATCGCAATCACGCACCTGACGCCAGTTGCCGTATTCTTCCAGAATTTCCACCGGCAACCCCTTCGCCTCATAAACCCAGCGAATGGGATAGTCGAAGGACGGTCCGGCCCGCATCCTGGCCTTATCGGATTTGAGCGAGACGAAGCGTGGCAGGGGCAGGCCCGTCACCCGGCCTGCCTTGCGATCCATCGACGCTTGCGCAGCAGAGGCCATGGCGACGGCCATAAGACCCGTCAACAGGCAACGGCGTGACAGGCCGGGTCTGGCTGCCGCCTGCAGCACGCCATCCTCCTCGTCATCCGCTGAGGGTTTACCGGCATTCCCCATGGGTCGCCGCCTTCCTCATCGGCAGGATGCCGCCTGTTTCAACGCCGCCGATACACCGCTCAGCGAATAGCTGTAGGAGGTGTGGGTGCCGCGCGCCGAAACTGCCGTCACAGTCATCTTGTGGCCGTGCTTCATGGCGGAAACCACCTGAGCATCCTGACTTTCCACGCGGGTCCAGCCGATATTCTTCTTCGGCATCATCTCGAAACTGTTGTCGTTATCGATGGCCAGACCGATGGTCGAACCGGGCTTCAGATTATAGCCCATGATCGCCTGTGGATAAAAAGCGCCATGGCCGGTGCGTTTCGGCGCAATCAGAAAGAAATTCTTGCCATGATCGACCCCGACCGGGTTCTCCTTCACCGGAACCGACAGGACATAGCAAACGGTCTTGCCGCCATCCTTGTAGGAAAACAGGCCCCAATGGTCGAATTGCTTGATCATCCTTGGGGCCGCCGTGGCGACTGATGCCGAAAGTCCGATTATGGCAAGCATCAATGCAACGGTTTGAAGCGTCATCATGGTTGGCAAACTCCTTGAACGTGGTCCTCATAGATCGGTCCTGCACCGGCATCTGCCGATGTCGGACAGGCGCAGTCTGGTTGATCGACGACGAAAGCCTTGAAACACAGGCAAAGCCTGATCCGTTTCATCATCCGTCGTGGGAAAAAGAGCCGTGAAAATCGATTTCCATGGCCTGTTTATCGCATTCAGCGATAGAGGTGGTTACCGACAGGTTAAGATTTTATCACAAAGCCTTGAGAGGTTTGCCACGATCCATCGGGCGCATCCTGAGACAATGGGACGAAACAATGTCGCAACCGCGTCGCAAATCGACATGTTTATCCGGGCTTGTCAACCGCTGTCCTGCCCGTGCGGAACAGCTGAGACGTCGGAATGAAGCGGTTTTGCCGCATTTATGCTGCAATGCGGCATATAGTAACCGAAGAGATGTTTCAAAAGCTTTGTGGATGGACTATCCTGCCCATCTTCATTGGTTTTACAGCCAAAATCGGCTGAGGCCGCTGTGAGGATAAAGGATATCGATGCCCTTTCGATATTCTGGACGGAGGGGGAAAAGGGTGGAGAGGGAAGCCTATAACCATGGAAAAATGGGTCTATACCTTCGGCTCCGGCAAGGCTGAAGGCAGCGCCAGAGATGTGACGCGGCTGGGGGGGAAAGGCGCCAATCTGGCAGAGATGGCCGCGATCGGTCTTCCGGTGCCGCCAGGACTGACGGTTGTCAGTGACGCTTGCGTTTATTTTCTCAAGAACAACGCTCTGCCCGAGGGTCTGCGCGACGAAATCCTGGCAGGAATTGCCACCATCGAGGCTGAAACCGGCAAACGCTTCGGCGATGCGGCCAATCCGCTTCTTCTGTCGGTGCGGTCAGGCGCGCGGTCTTCCATGCCCGGCATGATGGATACGGTGCTCAATCTCGGTCTCAACGACCAGACGGTGCAAGGGCTGGGCCATAGCGCCGAAGACGCCCGCTTTGCCTTCGACAGCTATCGCCGTTTCATCCAGATGTATGGCGATGTGGTTCTGGGGCTGGACCACGCCATCTTCGAGGACATTCTGGACGACGCCAAGGCGCGTTTCGGCCATGAAAACGACACCGATCTTTCCGCCAGCGAATGGCAGGAGGTGATCCGGCTTTACAAGGCACTGATCGAGGAAGAGCTAGGTGAGCCTTTTCCGCAGGACCCGATGGTGCAGCTTGCCGGTGCTGTTGGCGCGGTCTTTTCCAGCTGGATGAGCGCGCGCGCCGTCACCTATCGGCAATTGCACAATATTCCCGGTCATTGGGGCACGGCTGTCAATATTCAGGCTATGGTGTTTGGCAATCTCGGGTCGGGTTCGGCCACCGGCGTCGCCTTCACCCGCAACCCCTCCACCGGCGAAAAGACGCTTTATGGCGAATTTCTCGTCAATGCCCAGGGCGAGGATGTGGTGGCGGGCATTCGCACGCCGCAGGCGCTGACGGAGAAAGCCCGCATTGAACAGGGCCATGACAGGCCCTCGCTGGAAAAGCTGATGCCGGAGGCCTTTGCCGAACTGACGGCAATCTGCGACCGGCTGGAAGCACATTATTGCGACATGCAGGATGTGGAATTCACCATTGAGCGCGGTGCCTTGTGGATGCTGCAAACCCGCGCCGGCAAGCGAAGCACGCGAGCGGCGCTAAAAATTGCCGTGGACATGGTCGATGAAGGGTTGATTGCCGAGGAAGAGGCCGTTTCCCGCATTGAGCCCGCCTCGCTCGACCAGCTTTTGCATCCAACCATCGATCCGCGGGTTGCCCGTCAGGTGATCGGCTCCGGCCTTCCGGCCTCGCCGGGGGCGGCAACGGGGGAAATCGTCTTCACCTCGGAAGAGGCGATGGCCGCCGAACAGGAAGGCCGCAAGGTCATCCTGGTGCGGATGGAAACCAGCCCCGAAGACATTCACGGCATGAATGCCGCCGAAGGCATTCTCACCACCCGCGGCGGCATGACCAGCCATGCGGCAGTGGTGGCGCGCGGCATGGGCATTCCCTGTGTCACAGGAGCCGGCAATATGCGCGTCGATCAGCGCAATGGCCTGCTGCTCGGCCTCGGTGTCAAGCTGAAAAAGGGTGATCTCATCACCATTGACGGCTCATCCGGCCAGGCACTGAAAGGGGCCGTGCCGATGGTGCAGCCTGAGCTTTCCGGCGATTTCGCCCGGCTGATGGACTGGGCAGACAAGGCGCGGCGCATGACCGTGCGCACCAATGCCGACACGCCTGCCGATGCGCGCGCCGCCCGCGCCTTTGGGGCCGAGGGCATCGGCCTTTGCCGCACGGAACACATGTTTTTCGAAGGCGAGCGCATTCATGTGATGCGCGAAATGATTCTTGCCGAGGACGAAGCAGGCCGCCGCGCCGCGCTCGACCGGCTGCTGCCGATGCAGCGCTCTGATTTTACCGAGCTTTTCACCATCATGCATGGTCAGCCGGTGACCATCCGCCTGCTCGACCCGCCCCTGCATGAATTTCTGCCGAAGACGGAAGAAGAAATCGCCGATGTCGCCGCGGCCATGGGACTTCTTCCGCGCCAGCTCAGCCAGCGGGTCGAGGCGCTGCACGAATTCAACCCGATGCTCGGCCATCGCGGCTGCCGTCTGGCAATCTCCTATCCCGAGATTGCCGAAATGCAGGCACGGGCGATTTTCGAGGCAGCCGTGGCCGCAGCCCGCGAGACCGGCGCGCCAGTGGAGCCGGAAATCATGGTGCCGCTGGTTGGCCTGCGCTCCGAGCTTGATTATGTCAAAGCCTGTATCGAAAAGGTGGCGAGTGCTGTGATGCGTGAAGCAGGGCTTACCATCACCTATCTGGTCGGCACGATGATCGAACTGCCGCGCGCAGCACTGCGCGCCCATGTGATTGCCGAGGCGGCGGAATTCTTCTCCTTCGGCACCAACGACCTGACCCAGACCACCTTCGGCATCTCCCGCGACGATGCGGCAGCCTTCATCCCCACCTATCAGCGCAAGGGCATCATTGAGCGTGATCCGTTCATTTCGCTGGATTTCGACGGTGTGGGCGAGCTGATCCGCATTGCCGCCGAGCGGGGACGCCAGACCCGGCCCGAGATGAAGCTCGGTATTTGCGGCGAGCATGGCGGCGACCCGGCCTCGATCCATTTCTGCGAGGATGTCGGGCTGGACTATGTCTCGTGCTCGCCCTTCCGTGTGCCGATTGCCCGGCTTTCTGCGGCGCAGGCCAGCATTTTGCAACGGCGCGAAACCGGCAAAAGCTGAATTTGTGACAGTTTTGGCTGGCCAATGGAAACCACGCTTGGTAGATCGGCAGGCATGAAGGACAACAGCGCGCCACAATCATCGCCGCCCTCAGGCCAGAAACCTTCCCGCAAACGGCGGCAAAAAGGCAGCCCGCCGGATGCGCCGCGCATGAACCGCCGTCGCCTTCGCCAGCGCGAGGAGGCTGAGAAAACCCGCTGGAGCGAGATCCGGCAGGTGATGCGCAAGGACCGGTTCAAGGCCTCTGCGCTTCTTGCCGGTTTCGGTTTCTTCCTGCTGGCGGTGTCACAGCTCATCCCGCATGATTATGGCTTTACCGAGCTTGGCGCGCTCTTCACCTTTTCGGTCTACGATCTGGTGCTGGCGATGATCGGCCTTGGCATCGCCTGCGCGATGATGGAGACACACCGGTATTTTGCCCTGGTGGTGGCCGTCTTTGTGGCCATTCTCCTGCCGATGCTGCTGTTTTTCGACCCGATTTTCGTGGTGATCCGCGACAGCGCGCTGGGCAAGGTGCTCTATCTGATTGCCCCGACAGCGGTGATCGCCACCGGTATCAGCCTGTGGCTGCCGGGGCGGTTTCGCCGCTATGGCGTGATGGTGGCGGCAGCCATCGTCGCCTTTTCCTTTTCGCTGTTTATCGGGCTCGACGATTTCGGCGTCGGCATCCCCTCCTTCGCCATGGCCTCGGTGCTTTCCGCACTCTGGATCATGCTGACACCGGCTTTTCTGCTGCGCTGCTTCAGGGGGCCGTGGCTTGTCATTCCCGCCCGCATTCTCGGCAGCTGGCTGGTGGTGATTGCCGTCATCGTCACCGTGTCGCTTTACGTGCCGCTGCCAATCAAGGTGCATCCCGACCTTTCCGCTGACACGGCGGTTCCTGGAGCGGACGAACCGCCAGCCATGCAGGATCAGGGTGCTTACGGCTCAGTCGATGCCGATGGCCCGCTTCCGTCCTTCCTTCAGGACGAGCCGAAGCCGGACCCGAACGCGCCCTCGGTTTTCGACAGTCTGAAGACGCCAGGGATCGGGAAATAACCTTCAACCGTTGACGAAGGCCATATCCTCGCTTGTCAGCTCGATCTCACGCAGTTCGCGATTGACGAGGAAATTTTCGTTTTCGACGGTGAATTCGGCCAGTTCGATCGTCGCGGCAAAGCGGGATTTGAAGGCTTCGATGATTTCATTGACCACCACTTCCGGGGCAGAAGCGCCAGCAGAGAGGCCAAGGGTGCGAATATCGCCGATATCGTCCCAGTTCAGCTCGCTTGCCCGCTGTACCAGGATCGAGCGTTTTGCCCCCGCCTTCAGCGCCACCTCGACAAGGCGCCGTGAATTGGACGAATTCGGCGCGCCGACGGTAACGAAGAGGTCGCAGCCGGGTGCGGCCTGCTTGACGGCTTCCTGCCGGTTGGTGGTGGCATAGCAGATGCTGTCGGCAGCAGGCGCTTTCAGATTGGGAAAGCGCTCCTGCAATCTGGCAATCACGCCAGCCGTATCATCGACCGACAGCGTCGTCTGGGTGACATAGCCGAGTTGGTCCGCGTCCTGCGGCTGATAGCGCTCGGCATCCTCTACCGTTTCGATCAGCGAGACCGCCCCTTCCGGCAATTGCCCCATGGTGCCAATGACTTCCGGATGACCGGCATGGCCGATCAGCACCACATGGCGACCGAGCCGTTGATGGCGCATGGCCTGTTTATGCACTTTCGACACCAGCGGACAGGTGGCGTCGAGATAGAAAAGATTGCGCGCCTCAGCATCCTGCGGCACCGATTTCGGCACGCCATGGGCGGAAAACACCACCGGCTGCTGACGATGCTCTGCCGGGATTTCATTCAGCTCCTCGACGAAAACCGCGCCCTTGGCCTCCAGCCCTTCGACGACATAGCGGTTATGCACGATCTCATGGCGGACATAGACCGGCGCGCCATAGCCTTTCAGCGCCAGCACCACGATCTGGATTGCCCGATCAACACCGGCGCAAAAACCACGCGGGCCGCACAGCCTGATTGTCAGGGGAGATTTGTCCGTCACGCTCGACCTCGTCATCCTTCGCAGATTTGGCGGGAAAGTGCCAAAACACCCTCTCTTAGCCGCTGTCATACTGCTGCATAATTCCTTAAACCGGAATCGGTTTAAGGAATTATGCAGCAGATTAAAAGTTTTACAGCGTCCTTTGTGCGCCATATATGGCGCACGGCGCTGTAAGGTGAAAGCTTTTTGCCCTTGCGACCGCAAGAACAGGCGATCACAGACCCCGCAACCGTCTGCGCCTGAGCCAGGAGAGCAGGCAGACAACCAGAAGCGCCAGCGCCAGACCATACCAGGTCAGCGCATATTGCAGATGGTTGTTGGGCAGATCGATCTGCGTCACCCCGCCGATCGGCAGACCGCCCGGCACAGGCTCCGGCCCTGCATCGAGGAAAAACGGCAGGATTTTCGCCTGATCGAGACCGACGCTGGCGGCCATCGTATCCAGATCTTTCCAGTAGAAGATATTGCGGGCCGGATCATTGTCCGGTACCAGCGCGGAGGGTTTGCCACCGAGCTTTTCCCGCGCCAGCCCGTGGATCGTTACCGATCCTGCAACCTGTCCTTCATGGCGGGAAAAGGGGTCCTTGCGCTCATCCGGCACAAAACCGCGATTGACGAAGAGAATATAACCGTCGGCCAGTGTCAGCGGCGTATAGATGTAAAAGCCCGGCCTGCCGTCATAGGTGGCGAGAAACCGCCGCTCCTTGTCGTGCTGAAACGTACCGGTCGCCGTCATTGCCCGATAATCAACCGGCTTTCGTTCCGTCACCATTCTGGCGACCGCCTCAACCGTCAGCGGCGGCTCATGCCGGCGGCTTTCAATCTCGGCCAACAGGCCCTCTTTCCAGGCAAGCCGCTGCAACTGCCAGGTTCCAAGACCGACAAGCACGGCCAGAACCGACAGCAGCAGAAACCCCGACAGCACCTGACGGACCGTGCGCATCCGGGTCACGTCCGATCAATCATGCCCTGATGGGCATTGTGCTTGAATTGCAGCGCAATCAGCAGCGCCTTGATGGTTCTGAGCAGCCAGAGTGACAGCACCACCGCCAGAGGACCGAAGATGAAAAAATGCACCCACAGGCCCGGCGCATAGGTCACCTCCGTATAGAGCGCCAACCCGACAACGAGAAAATCGGCGATCAGAATGACAAAGATCGCGGCACCGTCACCGGGGTCCATGGATGTATAATCGAAGCCGCAGACGGAACAGGCCGGTTTCAGCTTGGTCAGCCCGTTAAACAGCCTGCCATGGCCGCAGCGCGGACAGGCGGCAGACAGCGCCGCCGTCATCGGCGGCACCGGCGGATAATCATCAGCATGACCATGCATGGCGGTCCTCCCTCCACTCTGGTTTCAGGCGCTCAGAGGTTTCGGATGATTTCACCCATGAGCCAGCGGTGCACCCCAGCCACCCCAGATGTAGATGGCGAAAAACAGGAAGAGCCAGACCACATCGACGAAATGCCAATACCAGGCGGCAGCCTCAAAGCCGAAATGCTGTTTCGGGGTGAAATCGCCCGCCAGCGCCCGAAACAGGCAGACCAGCAGGAAAATCGTGCCGACGATAACGTGGAAACCGTGAAAGCCGGTGGCCATGAAGAAGGTCGCACCATAGATCGAGTTTTTGAACTCGAAGGGGGCATGCATATATTCATAGGCCTGCACGCAGGTGAACAGCACGCCGAGCAGCACCGTCAGCGACAGGCCCTGGATCAGCCCCTTGCGGTCATTATGCAGCAGGGAGTGATGCGCCCAGGTGACGCAGGTGCCGGATAACAGCAGCGTCACCGTGTTGTAGAGCGGCAGATGCCAGGGATCGAGCACTTCCACGCCCTTGGGCGGCCATTGCCCGCCGGTGAAGGCAAAGCGTGAGGCCTGGATCGCCTCATGAGAAAACAGGCTGGCGTCGAAAAACGCCCAGAACCAGGCAACGAAGAACATCACCTCCGAGGCAATGAACATGATCATGCCATAGCGCAGATGCAGCGACACCACCCGCGTATGCGCACCCTCATGCGCTTCCTTGATCGTGTCGGCCCACCAGCCGACCATGGTGAAAAGAATGATCGCCAGCCCCATGAAGAACAGCCAGGGCTGGGCCAGTTCCAGTCCGAACATCTTGAAGGAGCCGCCATGCAGATAGCGCATATAGCCGACGCCGCCAAAGGTGATGACGAAAGCGCCGATGGCCGCCGTGATCGGCCAGGGACTGGGATCGATAATGTGATAATCGTGGTTCTTGCGATGCGCTTCAGCCATGTCTGATCATCCCCTTCTCCTCAAAGCCCATGATATCAGGAGCTCTCTCCTGCATGTCGTCTCACAGTTTCGACGCATCACCCCTGCCTTGCGGCAATTGCGCCACCGGTTTTTGCGGCCCCTCCTTCGGATAAAACGTGTAGGAGAGCGTCAATGTGCCGATATTCTTCGTCTCGTCCTGTTTTGCAATCTCCGGATCGATATAGAAGACCACCGGCATGTCCCGCGTTTCGCCCGGTTTCAGATCCGTCTCGGTAAAGCAGAAACATTCGATCTTGTTGAAATAGACTGCCGCATCAAGCGGCGTGACGTTGAAGACAGCCTGACCGCGCGTCGGCACGGATGCATGATTGGTCACGCTGAAATGCACTTCGGTCGGCGCACCGATCCTGGGTGAGACGGAGACCTGATCGGATTTGAAGCTCCAGTCCAGACCCGGGGCGACATTGGCATCGAAGGTGACGCGCATCTGCCGGTCGAGCACCACGCTCGGGGCCTGCTCGGCCCGCTGGGTGGTGCCATTATAGCCGGTGACCTGACAGAACATCCGGTAAAACGGCACGGCCGCAAAGCTCATGCCGACCGCCGCACCGACAAAGGCGAGACATGCCAGCAGCACGGTCAGATTTTTACCGCCTCCACCCTCTGTGCCAGAACCCGCCATGGACCGTCCTCCTCACCGTCCGCTGCGGAACCGCAGATCTCAGCTGCAATTCCTTTCAGAGCATGCTGATGTCAAAGCCTATCCGCTCGTCTTCAATGCCCCCCGCCGATCTTGATCAGCGTCACCACATAAAACAACAGCACCAACCCGGCCAGGACCAGACCAAGGGCAAGATTGCGGCTCCTGCGCGATTTCTTCTGCGCCTCGGTCAAGGTTATTCGCTCCATCAAACCACCATCAGATAATGATCGGCCAGAAGCGCCGCAAACACCACGAACAGATAGAGGATCGAATAGGCGAACATGCGCTTGGCCGCCGCCATGCGCTTGTCCCCTTCCGGCATTTTCAAAACTGCAATGGAATAACCGATGAAAACAAGGCTCAAGACCCCCGCCACCAGCCCATAGGCCCATGAGGAAAGCCCGGTCAGCGCCGGGGCGACCGCGGCAAGCCCGGTCAGCACCGCATAGACGAACATCTGCCGCTTGGTCGATCTTTCGCCTGCAACATTCGGCATCATCGGCACGCCGACAGCGCCGTAATCGCCCATCTTGAACAGCGCCAGCGCCCAGAAATGCGCAGGCGTCCATAAAAAGATGATCAGAAACAGGATGAGACTGTTCCACGAGACATCGCCGGTGACGCAGGCCCAGCCGATCATCGGCGGAAAGGCGCCGGAAGCGCCGCCGATGACGATGTTCTGCGGCGTGGAGCGCTTCAGCCACATGGTATAGACCACGGCATAGAAGAAAATGGTAAAGGCCAGAAACGCCGCCGCCATCCAGTTGACCACCAGACCGAGGATCACCACCGAAAATGCCGAGAGCGTCACGCCGAAGGCCAGCGCCTCCTGCGGGCGGATACGTCCGGCGGGAATCGGGCGACAGGCCGTGCGGGTCATCACCGCATCGATATCGGCATCATACCACATGTTGAGCGCACCGGAGGCGCCGGCACCAACCGCGATGCAGAGAATGGCAATCGCCCCCAACACCGGATTGATCGTGCCGGGTGCAAGAATGAGACCGGTCAGGGCGGTGAACACCACCAGCGACATGACACGCGGCTTCAGCAACGCGAGAAAGTCCTTCGCGCTGGCCTCCGACAGGCGAAAATCGCCTCCCGGACCGATGCTGTCGCTGTTTTCGATGACTGCCATGACCTGTCCTGACCTGCTCATGCAAGGGTTCCGGCATAAGCCGTTCATGCCGGAACCTTTATCCTATTTGATGCGGGGCAATTGCTCCCACTGGTGGTAAGGCGGCGGTGACGACAACTGCCATTCCAGCGTGGTCGCACCGACACCCCAGGGATTGTCTCCGGCAACCCGCTTTTTGGCGAAAGCCTCGAAGATGCCGTAGAGGAAGATCAGCACACCCACGGCGGCAATATAGGAGCCGTAGGAGGAGATCCTGTTCCAGCCGGCAAAGGCGTCGGGATAATCGATATAACGGCGGGGCATACCGGCAAGTCCAAGGAAATGCTGCGGGAAAAACACCATGTTCACACCGATGAACATGACCCAGAAATGCAGCTTTCCGATGAACTCGTTATACATATAACCCGACATTTTCGGGAACCAATAATACCAGGCGGCGAAGATTGCAAATACCGCGCCGAGCGACAGCACATAATGGAAATGTGCGATCACGTAATAGGTATCGTGCAGTGAACGATCGAGACCGGCATTGGCAAGCTGCACCCCGGTCACACCGCCCACCGTGAACAGGAAGATGAAGCCGATGGCCCAGACCATGGGGGTGCGAAACTCCAGCGATCCGCCCCACATGGTGGCAATCCAGGAGAAGATCTTGATGCCGGTCGGCACCGCAATCACCATGGTGGCGAAGACGAAATAACGCTGCGCCCCCAGCGACAGGCCCACCGTATACATGTGATGCGCCCAGACGACGAAACCGACCGCGCCGATCGCCACCATGGCATAGGCCATGCCGAGATAGCCGAAGACCGGCTTTTTCGAGAAGGTCGAGATGATGTGGCTGACGATGCCGAAGCCGGGCAGGATCAGGATATAGACCTCTGGATGGCCGAAGAACCAGAAGAGATGCTGGTAAAGCACCGGATCGCCGCCGCCTTCGGGCGAGAAGAAGGTGGTGCCGAAATTGCGGTCGGTGAGAAGCATGGTGATGCCGCCTGCCAGAACCGGCAGTGACAGAAGCAGCAGGAAGGCCGTCACAAGCACCGCCCAGGCAAACAGCGGCATCTTGTGCAGCGTCATGCCCGGTGCACGCATGTTCAAAATCGTGGTGATGAAGTTGATCGCCCCGAGAATGGACGAAATCCCGGCAATATGCAGGGCAAAAATCGCCAGATCCACCGCCGGTCCCGGATGCCCGACCAGAGTGGAGAGCGGCGGATAGAGCGTCCACGCCGTGCCCGCACCGTAAGCACCGGCCGGACCTTCGACAAACATCGACAGGATCAGCAGGATAAAAGCCGGCACGATCAGCCAGAAGGAAATGTTGTTCAGCCGTGGAAAGGCCATATCCGGCGCACCGATCATGATCGGGATCATCCAGTTGGCAAAACCGCCGATCATTGCCGGCATGACCATGAAGAAGATCATGATCAGCCCGTGCGCCGTGGTGAAGACATTGTACATCTGCTTGCCGCCGTCGATGGCGGCATCGCCCTGATAGCCATAGACCATCGAGGCAAGCCCGTGGAAAATCTGGATGCCCGGCTCCTGCAGCTCCATGCGCATGATAACGGAGAGCGTGCCCCCGACAATGCCCGCCATGATCGCGAAGATCAGATAGAGCGTGCCGATATCCTTGTGATTGGTTGAAAACAGCCAGCGGGCGACAAAGCCCGGCTTATGGTCATGATCTGAATGGTGGTGGGCATGAGCGCCCTCGGCGGCAGGTCCGGCCATCGTTCTCACTCCCTCTTCAATAGCTGACGGTCTGGGCAAGCTGCTGTGGGGCGCGCACCCCGTCGACAGCCGCCATCAGGGCCTTGTTGGCCGCACCGAGGTCCTGCCCCGCAGCCGCCATCCAGGTCTTGTAACGATCCTCCGATACCACTCTGATGGCAATCGGCATGAAGGCATGATCCTTGCCGCAGAGCTGCGAACACTGACCGTAGAAAATTCCTTCCTTGTCAGCCCGGAACCAGGTTTCATTGAGGCGACCGGGAATGGCATCGAGCTTGATACCGAAGGCGGGCATGGAGAAGGAATGGATGACATCGGTGGGGGCTGCCGTCACCAGCACCCGCACGGTCTTGCCGACCGGCACCACCATCTCGTTGTCCACGGCGAGAAGGCGCGGATAAAGCGCCTTGTCGGTCTTGCCGGCGTTTGCCCTGTCGGTCTCCTTCAGCATGAAGCTGTCGAAAGCGAGCGGCTTCTGTCCACCCTCATATTCATAGTTCCACTGCCATTGCGTGGCGGTGGCCTTGACCGTCACATCCGGGTTTTGCGGAATGACCAGCTGATAGGTTAAAAGATTGAACGAGGGAATGGCGATGAAAAACAGCACGAGCACAGGCCCGAGCGTCCAGGCGAGCTCGATTGCCGTATTGTGACTGGTGCGTGAAGGCACCGGATTGGCGCTGGCGCGAAACCGCATGACGACGATGATCAGAAGTGCCAGCACGAAGAGCGTGATCGGCACGATGAACCATAAGGTATAATGGTTGAACCAGCGGATCTGCTGCATCACCGGCGTTGCCGCCGCCTGCAGATCAAACTCCCATTGGCGGGGTTGGTCCGCAAGGGCGGGCAAAGCGCCCGCAAGACAGAAAATGACACCAATCCAGCAAGAGATGGCTTTCCTTATCATGATTGTCTCTTCCTCCCCCGTTTGATCCAAATCAATGGCAAACGTACAATCTCTGATATGATCCTAATTTATACTCACAAGTCCCCTTCCGACGCAACAAGGCGCTTTGGTGCGGCATGCGGCATTTTCCCTCAGGGCCAAGGGGAAAGGCGCTGTGTGACAGCCCGACACGTCACAATTTCCACCATGACGCTCTAAACTTATGGTCGTAAAAGAGCCGCTCCACAGGCTGACGCCCGAAGGATGCTCTTTCGTGCCATCGTCCCAATAATGCCGTACTCGGCTGGAATGAGACTGTGTCGCCGGTGGAAATCCCCTCTCATCCGTCTCTCTTTTCTGCCTCAACCGAGGCAGATAGACGTTGGCGATCCGGCGAATATCTGCTTAGAGGGACTTTATAGCGCAACATGCACGATCCAACATGGGCAGACTGATTCGTATCTCAGAGGTTTCAATGGCCATTCCAGAGCATAAATCGACCGGAGCGAAGCGAAGAACCGGTCGTCAGGGTCGCTTCGCCATTCTCGCAGCCGCCGCTCTGGCATGCCTTATGTCTACGCAAACTGGCTATGCCCAGGACGCAAGCCCTGCCAAGAACCCGGGTTCTGCGAACGACAAGGTACAGACGACCCCCGCTGCAAAAGCCGCGCAACCCCAACCCGGCAGCCCCTCTTCCGTTCCTGCCCAGCAGCCGGGAACCGTGCGGGCCAATTACGGCGCCTGGTCGATTGTCTGCGATACGCCTGCGGGTGCGGCCAATCAGCAATGCGCACTGATGCAGAATGTGATTGCCGAAGATCGCCCGGAAGTCGGGCTTTCGGTCGTGGTGTTGAAAACCGCCGACCGAAAGGCAAAAATCCTGCGCATTCTGGCACCGCTTGGCGTGTTGCTGAAAGACGGCATGGAGCTTTATGTCGATAACAACAATATCGGCCGGGCCAATTTCACCCGCTGCTTTGCCGAGGGCTGCTATGTCGAGGTGGAAATCGACGACAAGCTGATGCAGATCCTCAGAAACGGCAAGAGTGCCGTCTTTGCCGTGCGCGAATCCGCCGATCAGGACCGCATCGGCATTCCCGTGGCGCTGAACGGTTTTGCTCAGGGCTATGACGCCCTGCCCTGATGCCTGCGCTTCACCTTGTCGCGCATGGTCCTGATCATTACATGAGGGGACCATGCTGTAGGAGACCGTTATGACCACCGACCTGATCAGCCTTTTCGATTGTGACGAACGCGCGCTGGAGCAAACGGTTGCCGAAGCCCTGAAAGGGGCTGATGATGGCGAGCTTTACATTGAACAGGCTCAGGCTGAAGCGCTGACCTTCGACAATGGCCGCCTCAAGGGCGGCAGTTTCAACACCGATCAGGGCTTTGGCCTGCGCGCCGTGGCGGGCGAGGCCATCGGCTATGCCCATTCCGGCGAAATGTCGCGCGAGGCGCTGAAACGCGCTGCCGATGCGGTCAGCGGCGTCACCCGCGGCTATGCCGGCTCTTATGCCGATGCGCCACAGCGCAGCAATCGCAAGCTCTATAGCGACGAAAATCCGATCGGCAGCCCGAGCTTTGAGCAAAAGGTGACGCTGCTTGGCGAGATCGACGCCTATCTGCGGGCCAAGGACCCCAAGGTGCGGCAAGTGACGGCACAGGTGGCGGCCAGCTTTCAGGTGGTGGAAATCCTGCGCGCCGATGGCCACCGTGTGCGGGACATCCGCCCGATGACCCGGCTGAACATTTCCGTGGTCACCGGCGCTGGCGACCGGCAGGAATCCGGTTCCTACGGGTTTGGCGGGCGGATCGGCTTTAGCGATTTCTTGAGCGAAGACAGCTGGAAGGCGGGTGCCGACGAGGCGCTGCGTCAGGCGCTGGTCAATCTGGACGCCGTTGACGCACCGGCAGGCTCCATGGATGTGGTGCTTGCCAATGGCTGGCCGGGCGTGATGCTGCATGAGGCGGTCGGCCACGGGCTGGAAGGCGATTTCAACCGCAAGAAAACCTCCGCCTTTGCCGGGCTGATGGGCGAAATGGTCGCCGCCCCCGGCGTCACCGTGGTCGATGACGGCACGATCGACGGGCGACGCGGTTCGCTCAGCGTCGATGACGAAGGCACGCCGTCTGCCTATAACGTACTGATCGAAAACGGCAGGCTGGTCGGCTATATGCAGGATCGGCAGAATGCCCGGCTGATGGACATGGCGCCCACCGGCAATGGCCGCCGTCAGGGCTATGCCCATCAACCGATGCCACGCATGACCAACACCTATATGCTTTCCGGCGACAAAACGCCGGAGGACATCATCGCTTCGGTGAAGCGCGGCCTCTATGCCGTCTCCTTCGGCGGTGGACAGGTGGATATCACCTCGGGCAAATTCGTCTTCGGCTGCACCGAAGCCTATCTGATCGAAAACGGTCGGATCGGCGCTCCGGTCAAGGGCGCGATGCTGATCGGCAACGGACCGGAGGCGATGAAGCGGGTGACGATGATCGGCAATGACACGAAACTCGACACCGGCATCGGCAATTGCGGCAAGGCTGGCCAGTGGGTGCCCGTCGGCGTCGGCCAACCGCATCTCAGGATGGACCAGATCACGGTGGGCGGAACGCAGGCGTGAGCGTAAGCGGCTTTAGCGGCAACGCATTGGTACCCGAACTGGCCGTGACCGATTGGTCAAACAGCCGGGCCTTTTATATCGACATCCTCGGCTTTTCCCTCCTCTATGAGCGACCGGAAGAGGGGTTTTCCTATCTTGCGCTGGGAGAGGCGCAGATGATGATCGATGAGATCGGGCAAGGCCGGACCTTTGCTCTTGACACTGCGCCCTTTGATGCGCCCTTTGAAAAGCCTTTGGGACGCGGCCTGAACCTGCAAATCCGGGTGGATGAGATCGCGCCGCTGGCTGAGCGACTGGGCACAGAAAACATTCCCCTCTATCTTCCCCTGGAAGACAAATGGTACAGGCGTGGCGATCACGCCGTCGGAAACCGACAGCTGATCGTGGCCGATCCGGACGGCTATCTTTTGCGTTTCTATCAAAATCTTGGAGTGCGCCCGCTGTGACGGCTTTGCCTTTTCGCCTTCCCCGCCCGCCCAAGGCCGTTGTCTTCGACATGGACGGGCTGATCCTCGACAGCGAAATCCTCTATCGCAAATCGGTGATCTCGGCGGGCGCAGCCTCAGGCCTTGACGTCGGTCCTTCCGTTTATGAAGCCATGCTGGGGCGTCCCTGGCCGGGCATCGTCGCGCTGCTGAAGGACCATTACGGCGCAGATTTCGATGCCGATGCCTTTCGTCTGATCTGGATCGAGCATTTCGACGCGCTGATTGAAAACGAGCTGGCGCTGAAGGCCGGCGTGATTTCGCTGCTCGACCGGTTGGATGCCGTCGGCCTGCCGCGCGCCATCTGCACCTCCTCCACCCATCGGGCCGTACAGCATCATCTTGGCGGTTTCGATCTTCTGCATCGCTTCCACCATATCGTCGCCGAGGGCGATTACGCCAAGGGCAAGCCTGCACCCGATCCCTATCTGACGGCGGCATCAAGACTGGACATTGCTCCGCAAGACTGTCTGGTGCTGGAGGATTCCTTCAACGGCATCCGCTCCGCCGCCTCTGCCGGCATGATGGCAGTAATGGTGCCGGACATGCTGGCCCCCAGCGACGAGATCAGGGCACTCGCCACGCTCGTGATCAACGACCTCACCGAGGTTGGCGATCTGATCGGCTGATCAAGGCTTGAACCGCCATTTCCGCTCGATCGCCGCCTCAAGATCGAGGCCGTGATGGCGGGCAAAGAGGAGAACATGGCCGAGAAGATCGGCGGTCTCGTCGGCCAGCATTGACCTTATCTCAGCCTCTGTCATGCCCTTGGACCGGCTGCGGCCGCTCAAGCGGTTGGCGACCTGCAAGACTTCGCCCGCCTCCTCCGCCAGCTTCAACAGAAACCAGTCGCGGTCCCGCACCAGCCCATGGGTTTCAGCATAGCGGGCTGACGCCGCCTCGAATTTCTCCATGAGATCATCCAGCATGAAGTTCTCCTTTTGTTCTTGACTTTATGCTCCGATTCCCTCAGATTGTCGACAGGAAAAAGGCCCCATAGGGGGCCTCTCATGCAGGATATCAGATGACCGAGCATCGGGCGAAAAGTGGAAACCGGTTTTTCGCCAAGCCGATGCGTCAAAAAAGACTTGAAACAGGCACTATCCCCGAGCGGGCATCAGCACGCAATCATAGCGGCTTTCGACCAGTTTCTGGCAGGCGCTCTGCGCCTCTTCCTTGCTGGTAAAGCCGGTGAAACGGGCGCGATAGACGGTGGCGCCATTGCGGGTGACAGCTTCGGTGTAGATATCGCGATCCGTCAGCGGGCCGCCGATCTTGCGACGGATAGACTGCAGCATGTTCATTGCCTGTTCGGCGCTCTGGGCTGCGGCAATCTGGATCTGCCAGGAGCCATCCCGGTTGAGCGGAATGGGTTTGAGCGGCCGCGGGTGAGCGCCCATGATCATCGCATCGGCGGCCGCGGCGGCACTGTTGGCGCTGCCGCCAGCATAGGCATTGCCGAAACGGGAGCCGAGCACCGGCGTGTCAACATCAGCCACGGTGACCAGTTTTTCTTCCGGCGTGTCACGATGCACCGGGGTCGGGATGCTGCCAGTGGTGGCGGCCACGACGATGGGCGGCGTCGGTGTGGCGCTGGCAATCAGCGAATCGCCATCCTGCGCCCTGGACAGGTTCTGATTGATCAGCCGCGCCATCAGATTGTCGCGGCTGGCGGCGGTGCGACCGCCCATGACCACGCCGATCACGCGCTTGCGCCCGTCTTCGACGGCGCTGACCAGATTGAAGCCGGAAGCATCAGTATAGCCGGTCTTGATACCGTCCATGCCCTTGAAGCGGTACATGAGATTGTTGTGACCATAGATGGTACGGCCACGGAAATCGAATTTGCGGGTGGAAAACAGCTTGTAGTCATTGGGAAAATCACGCAGCAGCGCCACCGCCATCGTCGACATGTCCCGCGCCGTGGTGATCTGGCGGTCATCCGGCAGGCCAGAAGCATTGACATAAGTGGTATGCGGCATCCCCAGTTCGCGGGCCTTTGCCGTCATCATCTCGGCAAAATGCTCTTCCGTGCCACCGATCTTTTCCGCCAGCGCCACAGCCGCGTCATTGGCCGACAGCGTGATCATGGCCAGAATGGCCTGACGCACGGTAATGACATCGCCGGGCTTCAGACGCAGCTTGGTCGGCGGACGCGAGGCGGCATGTTTGGAAAACGGCACCGGGCTGTCCCAGCTCAGATCGCCCCGGCGGATCGCCTCGAAAGCCAGATAGATCGTCATCATCTTGGTCAGCGATGCCGGATGATTGAGCGTATCGGGATGATCGGCGGCAAGAACCCGGCCAGTGCGGGCATCAAGCAACAGTTGCGCCCCGCCCGCCAAGGCGTTTGTAACCATCAGGCTCATCGACAGAAGAACAACGGAAAGCCCGATGAAGGGTCTCAGCATGGGGCCTCCAGACTGGTAACGTGACATGCAATCGACTCATTTTCAAACGCAACCGACCGGCTCGTGCGAACCGGTCGGTATCCCCCAAATGGGGCGAATTTCGTTCAGTCCCACCATCTTGCCAAAAACTGTTAACGATTCCTTTCGAAATTGCGGCAAGTTTGTGAATTCTATCGTGATCACTCTGTTTTAACAGGATTTTTATCAATCCCCCTCTCCTTGCTTCTGCCGCCTTTGCGCCAAAAGCACAGCACCCGTCCCCTGCGCGGCAACCGTGTCATCCGGATTGAACAGCGCGCAATGGCGCATGGACAGACAGCCGCAGCCAATACAGCCGTCCAGATCGGTCTTCAGCCGGTTCAAAACCCGGATGCGCTCATCCAGCGCTTCGGTCCACAGCGTCGCCATGGCCCGCCAATGCTCCTTGTCGGCGATGCGGCCCTGCGGCAAGGTGGAAAACAGAGCCGCCACCTCCTTCAGCGGAATACCGAGTGTCTGCGCTACCCGGATGATTGCCACCCGGCGCAACACATCGCGGCCATAACGGCGCTGGTTGCCACTGCTGCGATCCGAGGCAATCAGGCCCTTGCGCTCGTAAAAATGCAGGGCCGAGACCGCCACACCGCTTCTCATCGCCACCTCGCCCACGCTCAGTCCCTGCTGGTTCTGTGCTGACATGCATTTTCCCTCTTTACCTCAACTTTGGTTAAGGTTGTAGCGTGCCAATCGTTATTTGACCACCCGCAAGGATCGTTTCGATGCATGATACCCGCGCCCGCTCCGATAGAAAGCCGGATCACCTCTCCACGGCCAAGGTGCCGCCGCTGTGGCGCACGCTGTTCGGCGCGGCATACCGGCTGGTGACCATCACAATTCTTCTCGGTGTCGGGCTTTATGCCTTTAACGCCTTTCTCGTGGCCACCATTTTGCCGACGGCAATCCTGGACATTGGCGGGGAAAAACTGTTGTCCTGGGCCTCCTCCCTGTTCCTGATGGCGTTCATCATGGCGGGCGTGGCAGCACCTTCTCTGCGCCAGCGTCTGTCGATGCGCATGGCGTTGGTGCTGGCAAGCCTTGCATTTGGCGCGGGCACGCTGCTGTGCGCCGCAGCGTCAAGCATGGGCATGGTATTGGCCGGGCGCAGTCTTCAGGGCGCGGGCGAAGGCATGGTCGCCGCCCTCTGCACCATGCTAATCCCGGCGGTCTATCCGCCAGCCCTGATTGCAGCACTCTTCGGACTGGAAGCCGTCGTCTGGGCCGGAGCCGCCGCGACAGGTCCGTTGCTTGCGGGCCTCGTCACACAGTATCTGTCCTGGCGAGTGGGCTTTTTGCTGAATATGCCGCTGATTGCGCTGTTTCTGGCCCTTGTGGCACTTGCGCCGCTGCCACATGAGCACACAAACCAGCAATCAGGCCAGCAACCAGGCCAGCAATCAGGCCAGCAACCAGGCCAGCCATCCAGCCACGTGCCTGCCGCCCCGTTTCCCATCGGCCGCCTGATGCTGACGGTGATCGGGCTGCTGCTGCTTCTGACGGCAGGCCTGACGCCTCTTGCCATTTCCCGCCGGGCTATGATCGGTCTGGCCCTGTTTGCTCTGGTCGTGACCGTCCAGCTCGACCGCCATGCCGCACAGGGTCTCTTTCCCCGCGCCACCTTCGACCGCGCCAGCGCAATCGGTCCCGGGCTGTTCCTGGTGCTGCTCATGCCTTTGGCCCAGGCGGGCGGTCAGGTGTTCAACGTCTATGCCTTGCAACATATCTGGGCTCTTTCGCCTGGCCTGGCTGGTGCCATGTCGATGCTTGGTGCGCTCAGCTGGTCACTTGCCGCCATGCTGCTTTCCCGCCAAAGCGATGAAAGCGTCAAGAACCGGCTGATCCTTGCCGGTGTCCTGACCGAGCTTGCCGGACTTTGTCTGCAAATCCTCAGTCTTGCCGGGCAAAACCTCTCCTTGATGATTGGCGGTATCATCCTCACCGGAACAGCTTTCGGTCTGGCATGGGCCTTTCTCAGCCAGAAGCTCATGGCTCTCAGCCCCTTGGGCGAGCGCGATGCGACCGCTGGCCTGATCCCGACCCTGCAATCGGCAGGCTATGCCATCGGCGCTGCCCTTGCCGGTCTTGCCGCCAATGAAGCGGGGTTTTCCGCCCATGCCTTGCCACAGACACTTGGCCATGCCATCGGCGTCAGCCTGACGGTCGGTTTGCTCATGGCTGTTATCGGATTGGTCTGCGCCCGCCTGTTCGTCAAGAGGATGTAAAGAGATGCCCATTAAGATGACGATGATGATAGAGATCACAATCGTGGTTTTGATGACGCCAAATTGAAGATGAGAGGCTTATTTCAAGGCCAAAGCAAAAGATATGAGCATCGTGCCAACTCGGCATGTCTTATGCTGCTTTCACTGAAAGGCGCTCTCTCCTTAATCCGGACAGGATAAATACAAGGTTCTGCTGATGAGGTCATGGGATAGGAACGAAGACGGACGGCAGCGGCGCATCCATCGCCTTCCAACAGGGTGCGGACGACGGACAGGGCGGGCATGAGATACAGTTTGATCAGCGGGGGGCTGAAGCTTTCCCTGCTCTTGCAGCGCATGAAACTGATGAAAGGCGCGCGCGGGCTGGGGGCGATCTTCACCCTGCATCAGGTGCGCCCTTATGCAGCGCCGCAGCCCGATCTCAATCGTCATCTGGAAATCACTCCGGATTTTCTCGATCTGTCCCTGCAAACCCTGCAAAAAGAAGGTTATGAATTCCTGCCGCTGGCAGAGGTGCCCAGCCGCCTTGCCTCACCGGGCGAGCGCCCTTTTGCCGTTTTCACCCTCGATGACGCTTATATCAACACCAGACGTGTTGCGCTTCCCGTATTCGAGCGGTTTTCCGCCCCTTTCACCGTCTTCGTCTGCAAGGGTCTGTGCGAACGCAGCCACACCATGTGGTGGGAAACGCTCGCCAGGCTGGTGCGTCAGGCCGAACGGATCGAGATCGAGCTGCCCTCCGGCCCGCTCGATCTTTTGACCGACACCGTGGCGCGCAAGAAGGCTGCGTTTCGCCGGATTTCCGCCGAGATTGCTGGGCCACGCGAGAGTGAGGCCATTGGCGCGCTGGATATGGTCGCAGCCGACCACGGCATCGACGCCCGCGCCTTGGTCGAAGAGGCCATCCTCGATGCCGAGGGTCTCCGTCAGCTGTCCCGCCATCCGCTGGTCAGCCTTGGCGCGCACAGTGTCAGCCATCAGGCGATGACCTTTCTCGACGATCTCGACCTGAAGCGCGAGGTTTTCGCTTCCGCCGACTATGTGGAAAGCATCAGCGGCGAAAAACCCTTGAGCTTCGCCTATCCTTACGGTGACGGGCGCAGTGTCGATCTGAGAACCGCAAGACAGGTGCGCCAGGCTGGTTTCGATCTGGCAGTGACCACACTGCCCGGCACGCTGAAGGCAACCAGCGGCGAGCGGATCTTCACCCTGCCCCGCATTTCGCTGAACGGTCATTTCCAGTCGCCGCAGGATGTGCAGGCGCTGGCCTCCGGCATTCCCTTCCGGCTCAAACCGGCGGTGCGCCGGAACTGATCTTTTGCTTTTCCCTGCGCGCGCGGATGCCGCGGGCATCGATAGCATCGGCAATGGCATCGGCGTCTTTCAAAACGCCGATCGCCAGCGGACCGATCAGCCGGTGCAGCCGCACGGGAATGCCGCGAGCCGTATGCGCCAGTTTCAGCGCCTGATAGCGGGCGGCAATGTCCGGCACGAAGCGCAGCACCAGCCCGACCGCCAGACTGGCATCGGCGGCATTGACCAGCCCCAGTCGTTCCAGCGGCGCCAGCAGGCGGGCAAATGCCGCCATGAAATCGGCAAGCGGCGTCGTCGCAGTGATGGCCGCAGACAGAAACAGAATGGCGAGCAGGCGAAAGGTCAGCGTGATCGCGCTGACCATATCGAGTGCATAGATGTTGAAAAGACCAAGCAACAAAATGGTGGTGAGCAACGGACGGATGCGGGCAAAAGCCGCCTTGGGGCTCAGGCCGACACGGGCATAGAGTACAAGCGTCACCAGCGCCGCAGCCGCCTGAAGCGGCATGGACAGGCTGAAGGACAGGCCGAGGCCGGCAAAGACCAGCACGGCAAGCTTGAGCGTGACCGGCAGGCGATGCAGCCAGGTCTGGCCTTCGACATTGAGCGCATCCATCATGCGGCAAGCATCCGGTAATGGGCGATGGCTTCGGCAGCCGGACCATCGAAGGCAAGCCCGCCCTGATGAAACACCAGCACCCGCTCAAACCCGGCGATCAGTTCCAGATCGTGACTGATGACCATGGCCTGTTCCGGCAGAGCCTCGATGGTGCGCGCAACGACGGCGCGGTTCTTCAGATCGAGCTGATTGGTCGGTTCATCGAAAATCACCAGTTTCGGCTGCACCGCCAAAACGGCAGCCAGAGCGGCCAGTTGCAGCTCGCCACCGGACAGTTCATGCGGGCGGCGGACAAGCAGCGCTGTGATGCCGAGCCGTTCCGCCGCCGCCTCCACCGCCGCCGTCACCGCCGCACCCTTGATGCCACGGGCCTTGAGCCCAAGCGCAATATCGTCGCCCACCAAGGGCAGGATGATCTGGTTGGCCGGATTTTGAAAGATAAAGCCGCAAAGCCCCATCACCTTCGCCGCATCGCGGGCGCTGTCGAGCCCGTCGATCAGCACCCTGCCCGAGTTGGGCTTGATCAGCCCGCCAGCCAGCCGGGCAAAGGTGGATTTGCCGGAGCCGTTCAGCCCGATCACCCCCAACCGCGTTTGCTCAAAGGCAAGCGTCAACGGCGACAGGGCCGTGCGCCCCTCGAAAGCCATCCCGGCATCATGAAACTCTATCCGCACGCTGGTCTTCCATCTTTATGATCAGAGCCATCTGATAGGATGACAGCAGGACGCTGTAAAGTTTGCGGACATCGCCGTGCGGTTCATAGAACGCACAAAGGACAGTGTAACATTTTAAATGTGCTGCATGATTCCCCCCATACCTCAGTGGATTGAAGACATGATGCAGAAGGTGATGAGACGCCTGATTGCATCGAAAACAGGAGCACGGCAGACGCGATGATAAAATCGCAGTGGTTTGCGATTACACCTTGAACAAAAAGAGAACATTCGTTAGCCTCCTTCCATGGTTATCGAGATTGACACGGCAGTGGCGCGACGCATCTTTCTGGAGCGACAGGGACTTTCGCGCCCGCCCGGTCACGCGCTGGGGCGCGAGGGACTGGCCCGCCTGATCACTGATCTCGGCTTCGTTCAGGTGGACAGCATCGCCACGGTGGAGCGGGCGCATCAGCAGATCCTGTTTTCCCGCAACCAGACCTACAGGCGTGCCGATCTGACGGTGCTGCTCGAAAAAGACCGCGTCCTGTTCGAGCACTGGACCCATGATGCCTCGATTGTGCCCACGGCTTTCTTTCCCTATTGGAAACACCGGTTTCGCCGGGAAGAGCAGCGGATTCTGGAGCGCTGGCGCAAATGGCGTGAGCCCGGCTTCGAGACGGCCTTTGCCGACACCTATCGCCGCATTGCCGAGGGCGGCCCGATCCTTTCGCGTGAAATGAAGGTGGAAGGCCATGTTTCCGGCGGCTGGTGGAACTGGCATCCGAACAAGACGGCGCTGGAATTTCTCTGGCGCACCGGCAAGCTTGCCATTACGGCGCGGGAAAATTTTCAGAAAATCTACGATCTGAGCGAAAGGGTTATCCCTGCCGATCATTATCAGGCGGAGGTTTCGGAAGCGGAGTTTATCGACTGGGCCTGCCGCGCGGCACTCACAAGGCTGGGCTTTGCTACATCGGGCGAGATTGCCGCCTTCTGGAATCTGGTGTCACCGGAAGAGGCAAAACGCTGGTGCGTGGAGAAGCGCGATGCATTGCAGGCGGTGACGCTGCTTTGCGAAGACGGCAAGTGCCGCGCCTCTTTCATGCTGGCTGAAGCGACATCCCGGCTGCTGTCACCCCCTGAACCGCCTGGCCGAATCCGGGTTCTCAGCCCCTTCGACCCGCTGATCCGCGACCGAAAGCGCAGCGAACGCCTGTTCGGCTTTTCCTACCGCATCGAGGTTTTTGTGCCGGAGCCGCAACGGGTCTATGGCTATTACGTCTTTCCGCTGCTGGAGGGCGACCGGCTGATCGGACGCATCGACATGAAGGCCGAGCGCCGGACGGGGGTGCTAGCCGTGCGCCGCCTCTGGCTGGAGCCGGGTGTGCGCCAAAGCACCGGCCGGCTGGAGAAACTCAATCAGGAACTCAAGCGCCTTGCCCGCTTTACCGGAGTGGAGAGGGTTGCCTATGCCGATGGCTGGCTTGGCCTGTAAGACGGCGTCAGGAAACGCGAGAGGCTTTGGCATCGGCCGAAAAGTGGGAACCGATTTTTGGCACGATGCTCTCAATCCGTTGCATGATTTTCACCTCAAATCTCAGCCGATTTCAGGAATGATGCAAGTAAAATGCGCCGTCTGCCGCGATCAAGCTGGCTCAATGTTATGCCGATCATATCGAAAATGGTCTCAACATTTTCACGACAGGAGATCACATTTCTTCAGCATGAAGCTTCAGCTCACCAATCTCTTTGAATAAAATTCGCTTTATTCCATGTTCCTTGCATTTTGACTTGAAGTATTCATCACAGAAGAAACCGCTAGAATTCTCGGCGATCCTGAATAGATGGACATCAAGCATCTCTTTCTCCTTGAAACAGAGATAAATCTCTTCCGAGAACATGTATCCGCCCATTTTATTCAGCGTCACCTTCGACGCAGCCATGTCGATGGAGTCTCGAAATGCCTTGACCAGCGCGCAAAGCCATATTTCCGGCCCCGGCTCGCCGTTGCGATGTTCCGTGACGCAGGCGCGAAATTCACAGGTGTTCGGTGCAATCTCCTCGATCAAGCGTTTGAATTTGCCGGATATGAAGAGAAAATTATCTCTCACCTCGGCATCACGAAGGGGATTTCCAAGCCTGGGGTCGATGATGAAACGCGGCGGCTCCAGGTAAGGCGGGGGCGTCCATGGTCCGCGTGTCACCGCAAACAATCCGTCGGGCCACGGGACCTTTGGATCTAACCCTCTTTCATCGGCCTGAAGTGTATCGTAATTCACAAAATCCCAACACGGGCCGCGCTCGCTCGTCGTGAAATCCATATCGAAAATCCTGCACTTCTTTTTCCTCATGACCGCCAAGCTCCGTTTGGCTTCTGATGTGTTCGCAATGCTCGATTACTGAAAATGCAGACAATAGACCTTGGCGTCGTAG
Organism: Allorhizobium sonneratiae; assembly: GCF_023700755.1. Lineage (GTDB taxonomy): Bacteria > Pseudomonadota > Alphaproteobacteria > Rhizobiales > Rhizobiaceae > Allorhizobium > Allorhizobium sonneratiae. Next base: position 64,428 of record NZ_JAMKOJ010000013.1, read on the forward strand.
AACATGGATTTCTCGATCGTGATTTTGACGGGTTCGCCTTCACCGACGCTGAATGTGTCTCCGTCCTTGATCTGGAATTGCTGATCCAGCAGGCCCGACGCGAGGGAGAGAATCCATGCGTAAAGATCCTGAACCGATCCGCTAAAGCCGCGCACTTCGATCTCCATGCTGCCAAAGTCCGTAAGGCCTTTGGTGGAGGCCAGAATACCTGGTCGAGGAAACCGCCCATCGGCTTCCCGGGCAAAATAACAGGACACGAACAGCATCAGCGCCAGCTGACCGCCCTGCTGCAGCAGGGGAACGACCATCTTTTTCGGCAGCAGCGTGCCGGAGGCATAATGGATGCCAAGAGCCGAAGGCGAAACGGAGAAAATGGCGTGCAGCAATCGCTGCAGGATCAGTGCGCGGTGCTTTACCCCCCGCCCACCTGCGACCGAGACGACCATATGCGCTCTGTGCTGGCGAAGCTCATCCCAGGCTTTGGGCCACAGCCAGGCCGCATTGCGAAATTCCGGGTCCGTTTCCGCCAGCGGAGCCTGCGCATCAATGCACATCACATTGCAGAGAACGCCCTCGTACAAAAAGAAAAACGAAGGGTCTTTGTCTGTCCCCCTGATGATGTCTCCGGCTGCCTCGGGACATGCCTCTCGGAAAGCCGCTTGCAGATAATCCCCGTCCGTAAATCCGGATTTGCCCAGAAAGACCAGAGCCGTCATCGCTTCGGGGGACGTCTTCTGCTGTGATTGCGGATTTTGAGATGATGACATCCGTCTGCCCTCCGAATGTTTAGAGCACCGTGCGATCAATATGATGCTCTACAGCGCCGTGCGCCATATATGGCGCACAAAGGTCGCTGTAGCACTTTAAATTTGCTGCATAATTTTATCCTTAAATCGATTCCGATTTAAGGAATTATGCAGTAGGGTCTCAATTCGAAAAACAGCATTGCACGCGCATGCGCTTTTGACCATGCCACGCACGACTGCAGTGCCGTTTTGCGATAACGGCACTTGCCACCAGAAAGACTGGCGCATGAAAAAAGGGACATGCCGCCACATGTCCCTTTTTCAATAGCCGATGGTTGATGCCCCGGCTACGCCTCGTCTTCGGTGTCCATGTATTCGAGATAATGCGCCTGCACTTTTTCGGTTGGCGACATACCGTTTTCATCGCCACCGTCAGCGGCTGCTGAAACCGATGAAGATGTTTTTGCCCCGCCGCTCTGGCGAGCGCTATCAATGCTCCACAACGCATTGGCAAGCGAGGCCGACAACAGCGTGCTGGTCGAATTGCCTCCAGCCGAACGCGAGCGAGACACAACGGCCTGCTCGGCCGCCTTGCCAGCATCGGCTGCACCGGCAATGCTAACGCCACCGCGTGCAGAGGAGTAAGAATTGCTAAGGCTGCTGTCGATCCTCATCGCAGGCCCTTTCCGTTTCGTTCGTTAACCATTTATTAACGATTGAACCTTGCGCGAAGCTGGAAAGATGCGTTGCAGCAACGACCATTGGTAGCAGCCCCTCAACAGGGGACCATATCTTGTTTTCGCATTGTTTTATATATGAAAGTTCGATATTTGGCCATTGTCAGATACAACCACAACAGGCAGGCTCACCCAAAAAAGATCGCAAAACCCCGTGTCAGTCGACGACAAGTCAGGTCCTTTTGGACAAGAATATCAGACATTTCTCGAAAGCGGTCAGATCGGTGTAGAGCGCATCCGGCGCTGCAGCATGGGCAAAGATCGGTCCGCCACGGCGCTCCACGCCGCCATGCAACATCAGATTGTCGATCATGTCGAAATCCTCAAGCGACAACCCATCCGGTCCGCGCTTGTAGCCATCCTCTCCCTTCACCACCTGACCGTCATAAAAGCCTGCGGTGCGCTCGTAATGATTGTCGAGGACATTGGTATAGGCCGCGACCTGCTTACCCTGGGCACACATATAGCCCAGCTCAAAAGCCGTGCCCGGATCGGCGGCGATACCGCGAAACGGCGTGAGATTGGCGATGACACCATCAGCGGCATTCATCATATCCTCATCCACCGCGCTGATTTTCAGGCCAAATTCATGCAGGGTCGGCGCAGGCTCGATGGAAATGTCGCCGGGGCAGATCGGCTCGAAGCCGTAGCGACGCGTCAAAGCGGCTTTGGCCTCCATCACATCGCGGGCATTGGGCAGGAATACTTCCGGCCCGGCAAGATAAAGCTTCACGGTCATGGACGTCTCACAGGATTTCGGTGGCGCAGATGGAAATGCCAAACCCCTCGAGCCCGACATAATGGCGCTCGCGCGAGGAAATCAGGCGGATGGAGGTGACACCGAGATCCTTGAGGATCTGGGCGCCGAGGCCGATTTCCAGCCATTCGTTTTCGCGTGCCTGGGCTTCGTGATGGGCCTCGCGATCGCGCAAGCCGCTGCGGGCCGTTGTCGAAAGGCCAACCCCCACAGAACCTTCGCGCAGATAAACGATGACGCCGCGCCCTTTTTCGGCCATGCGCTTCATGATCGTGTCGATCTGGCGCTCCCTGCCGAAGACATCGGCACCGACATGTTCGAGATGCAGCCGCACCGGAATATCCTCGCCATCGCGAATGTCGCCGAACACCACCGCCAGATGCTGCATCGGGTCCCAGGGCAGCGAATAGGCGTGAGCCTTGGCCTTGCCATAGGGCGTGTCGATCTCGAAGCTGGAGGCAAGCTCGATCAGCGTTTCCTTGCGCTGGCGATAGGCGATCAGATCGGCGACCGAAATCTGCTTCAATCCGTGCTTGACGGCAAAATCAGCCACTTGCGGCCCGCGCATCACCGTGCCGTCATCATTGACCAGTTCGGAAATCACCCCGATCGGCGGCAGATTGGCCAGGCGGCAGAGATCGACCGCCGCTTCCGTATGGCCGGAGCGCATCAGCACCCCGCCCTCGCGCGAGACCAGCGGAAAAATATGGCCGGGGCGAACGAAATCGGTTGCGCCGACATTGGGATTGGCCAGATTGCGCACGGTCAGCGTCCGGTCATCGGCGGAAATGCCGGTGGTGGTGCCGTGTTTGAAATCGACGCTGACGGTGAAGGCCGTGGTATGCGCGCTATCGTTTTCAGCCACCATGGCCGAAAGATTAAGGCGCTTCGCCTCCTCCTTCGGCATCGGCGCACAGACGATGCCGGAAGTGTGGCGCACGATGAAAGCCATCTTTTCCGGCGTACAATGGGTGGCGGCCACGATCAGGTCGCCTTCGTTTTCCCGGTCGTCATCATCGGTTACCACGACGATTTCGCCCGCCTCGAACGCCCGGATGGCGTCAACAACCCGTTTCTGATCAAAACTCATGGCCGCAAATCCCTCTAAAGCATGTCGCGTTTTATTGTCCTCAATAAAGCGATTACGGACATGCGAAACAACAGTAGGTTAGACCACGTCAGGCAAACCGGTGTTCACCGGACGCGCCAAAGGTTCACCTCAACCGACCGGTCTGGCCACGGTCGCGCAGATAATGATCGGCCAGCACGCAGGCGAGCATTGCCTCCCCCACCGGCACGGCGCGAATGCCGACGCAAGGATCGTGGCGCCCCTTGGTGCGCACATCGACATTGTTGCCATCGGCATCGATGGATTTGCGCTCGGTCAGGATCGAAGAGGTCGGCTTGATGGCAAAGCGGGCAATGATCGGCTCACCGGTGGAGATGCCGCCGAGAATGCCGCCGGCATGATTGGACAGAAACAGCGGCTTGCCGTCATTACCCATGCGCATTTCATCGGCGTTTTCCTCGCCGGTGATCTCTGCGGCGGCAAAGCCGTTGCCGATCTCCACCCCCTTGACCGCATTGATCGACATCAGGGCTGCGGAAATCTCCTGATCGAGCTTGCCATAGATCGGCGCGCCAAGGCCTGCGGGAACGCCTTCTGCGACCACTTCAACGACAGCACCGACCGACGAGCCCGCCTTGCGGATCGTATCGAGATAGTCTTCCCAGACCGGCACGATTTTCGGATCGGGGGCAAAGAAGGGATTGTTATTCACCTCGGCCCAGTCCCAGTTGGCCCGGTCGATCCTGTGCTTGCCGATCTGAACGAGCGCGCCGCGAATGTTGACCTGCGGCAGAACCAGACGGGCAATGGCGCCGGCAGCAACGCGCGCCGCCGTTTCACGCGCCGAGGAGCGTCCGCCGCCGCGATAATCACGGATGCCATATTTGGCATCATAGGTATAATCGGCATGGCCGGGGCGATATTGCCGGGCAATCTCACCATAATCCTTCGAGCGCTGATCGGTGTTTTCAATCATCAGCGATATCGGCGTGCCGGTGGTGATGAAGCTTTCATCCTCCTGCGGCATCACGCCGGAAAGCACCTTGACCAGATCGGCCTCACGGCGCTGGGTGACGAAACGCGATTGGCCGGGCTTGCGCCGGTCAAGCCAGATCTGGATATCGTCCAGACCGAAGCGAAGGCCGGGCGGGCAGCCATCGACAACCGCCCCAAGGGCGGGTCCATGGCTTTCGCCCCAGGTGGTGACGCGGAAAAGATGACCGAAACTGTTATGCGACATCGATGAAACCGGTATTCTGGCGTTTTCCTCGGGAAAAACGGTATTTCCCCGGCAAGACAAACGAAACGAGGCGGCCCCTTCCCTCCCACTGGCATGACATGTCACGGGAAGGCCGGGTGTGACGTTTGCGTGTCTTACTGCATAATTCCAGGAATCGGAAATTGAATTGAAAACAAAATCATTCGGCAGATTTAAAATTTTATAGCGCCATGCGGTTTATCAAGTGCCTGACGCTTTTCCTGCCTGTCCCATCAGGATGCACGCTTTCGCTGGTTTCCAGACAGTGCGAAGGCGGTGAATTCGTCATAGGGCATCGGTCTGGCATAGGCATAACCTTGCAGCACATCGCAGCCGAGATCATTCAGAATAGCGGCGTGTTCGATGGTCTCCACCCCTTCGGCCACCGTTTCGATGCCGAGCGAGCGGGCGATGTCGACGATGGAGCGCACCAGAGACCGTTCCCGGCCCGAATTGAGGATCGGCATGACCAGCTGGCGGTCGATCTTCAATCGCTTCGGCTGTAATCTGAGCAGACTGATGATGGACGTATGGCCGGTGCCGAAATCGTCGATCTCGATATCGATGCCGAGCGCCTTGATCCGTTCGATATTGTCAGTTGCCACCTCCTCGCTCTCGTCGAGGAAAATCGATTCCACCAATTCGAAGGCGATTTCTCCACGGCGGATACTGAGTCTCTCCAGCGTTTCAACCAGCCGGTCGTCATGCAGACGGCGCGAGGAGACGTTGACCGAGACTTTCGGCACATGCAGTCCCATGGCAGCCCAGCGCATCTTGTCGCGCAGCACCTGTTCCAGCACGACCTGATCGAGACGACCGGTAATGTTCAGATCATCGGCGATGCGCAGGAAGCTCAAGGTGTTGACCAGGCCATGTTCACGGTGGCGCCAGCGGATCAGGGCCTCGGCCCCGATCAGTTCAAGCGTTTTGGCGCAAAATTGCGGCTGATACCAGGTCTGGATTTCATCCTGCTCCAGCGCCGACAAAAGGTCATCGGCCATACGTCTGCTGCTGGAAGCCGCCGATTGCAGACCGGGCGTGAAGAATTCAAAACCGTTGCGCCCCTTGCGCTTGGCCTCATAAAGCGCAAGATCGGCATTGATCAGGCTTTTGCGGGCATCGCCGACGCCCTTCACCTCGGCAATGCCGATGGACACGCCATACCGGCAGGTGGCGCCATCGTAATTGACCGGCAGGTTCATATCATGGATGATGGTTTTGGCCAGCGCTGTCGTCGCCTCGGTATCGATATGTGAACGCATGAGAATGACGAATTCATCGCCGCCGATGCGCGCTACCAGATGCTTCGAACCGACGTGACGCGTCAGGACCTGAGCGGCATTGACCAGCATGGCGTCGCCGGCGGCATGACCGAGTGTATCGTTGATCTCCTTGAATCGGTCGAGATCCAGATGCAGGATGGTGTATCCCATCGGCAAGAACTGCTGCTCTGACTGCAAGGCATCCAGTTCCATATCCAGCTTGCGGCGATTGGCCAGGCCGGTGAGCGAATCATGCAAGGCATTGTATTCGATGCGGGTTTTTGCCAGTTCCAGTTCGACATTGCGGCTGTCAGCCTCGACTTTTGCCGCTTTCAGCTGCTCTGTCATGCGCACATCGGCGGTCACATCGAAAACCACGCCGATGAATTTGCGCCGGCGGTCGCGCGCAGTATGGATCTGGCCGACACTGCGGACATGGCGGATCGAGCCGTCATCCAGTCGCACACGGTGGGTGATATCCAGTTTTCCATTCTCGATTTCCGCCTTCTGACTGGCCTTGAGCAGAAGACTGCGATCCTCCTCAGGAACATGGCGCAGCCACTGTTCTTCCGTAACATGCCGATTGCGCGTCGGCTTCAGATTGTAAAGATGGAACATCCGTGCGTCCCAGATGGTGACGCCTGTGGCAAAATCATGTTCCCATACACCGCAATCATAAGACACCAGCGCCAGTTCCAGGCGATGGGACAGATCTTCGAATTCCTGTTCACGCACGGACAATTCATCGAGCGCCAGCTCAAGCTCGGCATTCTTGATATCGGTGTTTTCCTTGGCGGCCAGAAGATCATCTCTCAGCGCCAGGTCGTCTGTGATATCGAAAAACAGGCCAGTCAGGCGAAAGCGACCGGACTGCCGGTCGCGCAGGGCGACGGAGCGCAGACGACGCACCGCACCATCGACCATCATGACCCGATAAATCATCTGACAAGGCGCATCGCTTTCGATGCAGCGTTGGAGATAGGCGTCCATCTCACCGCGATCTTCCGGATGGATAACGCCAAGCCATTCCTGATGCAGGACACCATGCCATGTTGCCAGCCCGGTTTCATTCGCCTGCCATGCTAAAAGCCCATGGAGCCGTGCAGCCCGACTGTCGAAGATCACACTGCCATGCGGCTCATCCATTTCAAATATGCCGATATTGGCACTTTCCATGGCAAGGCCAAAGCGTGCAGCAAGCGCCATATGCTCGGCATCGCGCTTGTTCAAACACTCGGCATAGTAATTTCTCTTGATCAGCAGGATGGCAACACCGGTTGCCGGAATGAGAAAAAACAGCATCAAACCCATCAGGATAAGGCGAAACTGCAAAACGTCCGGAACAGGGGCATTCCAGCCCCCCTCCGGCTCCGCCTCCAGACGCCAATGGGCACTGCCAAGCGCAAAGCCCAAAACCTGCGGCTCCTCAAACCTGGTTTTCCAGCCCAGCACCGGCTTCAAACCACTCTCATCCACCTGTAGAATGCGAAAATGCAGCGCTTTCGACGGAATATCCTCTCTTGCCGATATCCCGGGAAGAGACTGCATAGCCGCCGTGAAAAACTGCTCCGGATCCATCAGTATCGACAAGCTCGCCTTTCTGCCCGTGCCCTGCTGGCAGCAAAGAAGCGGAACAACCATCTCAAGCCGGTCGGCAGACACCATTGTCGGCCACGACACGGACGCTGAAGACCAATCTGAAGGCTGAATGCCCACGTCCTGCGTCGCCCAGACCTTGACGGGCTTCCCGTCAACGGTCATCGCGATTGCCAAAATCTCGCTGTTGTCGGTCAGGACGTGTCTCGCCACCTTTTCAACGTCCTGCGAGGCCGGATCGATCCCGCTGTTCAGAAGACCGGCAAGCCGGTCAAAACGATCCTGTGTTTTGAGAAAATGCGTTTCCAGCTGTAAGGCGGCATGGGTCAGATCATCGGCGACTTCGTTGCGTATCGACTCTTTATAATGTCGCGCATTCATGCCATCGAGAACGATGCAAAGACCGAAAAGGCAGACAATCAATCCTGCAAGACATATCAGAATCACCCGGCTTGACGAAAGCCGCAGTCCGGACATGATGAGTGTCATCCTGTTTTTGAAAAAATCGGCCATATGCCCCTTGTCTTTCGCATGCCAAACCCTTGCGTCTTTCACGATGTCGCCAAAGGAGTACCGAAAAGCTGCAGGCGCTCTTCATTCCGATGACGTCACTATACTTTCAGCCTTGAAAGATCGTTGCACGACAGTTGCGCAAGAGAAAATATTTCTTACATACCCCGCAGCAATTATATCGGGGGATGTGTTAATTTAGACTTTCATGAGATGAGAGGATTCGACGATCCCCGGCAAATGCCAAGGGTGTTTTTGCTTTGCCGTTCTTGTCACCTCTCTGCTCCTGCATAATTCCTTAAATCGGGTGAGATTTAAGCAGAAAATGATGCAGCAAATTTAAAGTGCTACAACGTCCTTTGTGCGCTTTATAAAACGCAACCGCGCGTTAGAGTATCGTGCCGAAAATCGGAATCGATCGAACGCATTGCCTTTAAAAAGAGTGCAAGAATATTGCGTACTACCATGCGTTAAAAAAGATGACAGCATTTTCGTATTGTCATGAAAACGAAAATGCAAAGAGGATAAAATTGTGCATGAGATTAAAATTTTAATAGCATCCTGCTCTATAAAATGCGCAATTCTACAAGACACGATTTATCTCTTGTTTTGACGCATCGACCTTAATGTGTCATTGACGACAATGAAATGCGGCATTGTTTAGACCACATGAAAACAGGACGGCCTGAATGCGGTTGTTGCTCCTCAATATTGCAGCGCTTGTCGCTCTTATCGTTCCCATGACCGTGCTGGCACAGAACAACACGATCGAAACGACGATCAAGGCCATAGATGTTACCCGGCTAACCATCACTCTTGCTGATGGCAAGACCTATCAGGTTCCTGCAGAATTCAATTTTAACGGATTGACTGTGGGGGAGAAGGTTTCCGTCAGCTATTCGCTTGTCGATGGCAAACGCGTCATTGACGATCTCGATGTTGAGGATTGACCCACACGGGAGCGCCCGAGCTCAGAGCCAGACCAGATTGCCACCCGCCAGATCGATGGACAGCAGGCTGTCCTGCGGAATGGGCATGGCACAGGCATCATCTTCCGCCACTTTGCCGATCAGACGGAAAAAGCTGCGAATGACGCCGCCATGGGTGACGGCAACCGTTGGCCTCTCCACCGAGGCAAGCCAGGCACCTGTGCGCCAGGAGAGGATTTCATAACTTTCCGCATGGGGGCCGGGCGGGATGAAATCCCATTTGCCGAGTGAGCGCCCCTTGACCTTGCCAGGATAGAGTTTTTTCAGCTCGGCTGTGGTGTGACCTTCCCAGTCACCGAAACAGATTTCCTTCAGCCGGTCATCGATCCGGTATTCTTTCGGATCAAGGCCCATTTCGGTACGCATACGCTCCATGGTCTCACGGGTACGACCAAGCGGCGATGCAACGAAATCAAAATCCTGGATACGGGGCCCAAGAATATGGGCGAGCGTCTGGCCATTGCGCATGGCCTGACCCCGCCCAGTGGCATTCAACGGGATATCCGTCTGCCCCTGAAACCGCCCTTCGGCATTCCAGTCCGTCTGACCGTGGCGGACCAGATAAAGCGAAACGGCCATTGGCTTGGACCCACTATTCCTTTGCCGTGCTGATGTCCGGCGCATCCACCGCCTTCATGCCAACGGTGTGATAGCCGCAATCGACATGATGGACTTCGCCGGTCACCCCTGTCGACAGATCCGACAGCAGATAAAGACCGGACAAGCCGACTTCATCCGTGGTGACATTGCGCTTCAGCGGCGAGTTATACTCATTCCACTTGAGAATATAGCGGAAATCGCCGATGCCGGAGGCCGCGAGTGTCTTGATCGGCCCTGCAGAAATCGCATTGACGCGGATGCCGCGCCCGCCCATGTCCACGGCCAGATAGCGCACACTGGCTTCCAGCGCCGCCTTGGCCACGCCCATGACGTTATAATGCGGCATGACCTTTTCGGCGCCGTAATAGGTCAGCGTCACCAGCGAACCGCCATCATTGAGAATGGCTTCAGCACGTTTGGCTACCGCCGTGAAGGAATAGACGGAAATATCCATGGTGCGGGCAAAATTTTCCCGCGTCGTATCGATATAGCGGCCCGTCAGTTCGTCCTTGTCGGAAAAGGCAATGGCATGAACGACGAAATCGATCTTGCCCCACTTGTCCTCAAGCGCCTTGAACACGGCGTCGATGCTTGCAAGATCGGTGACATCGCAATCACCGGCCAAAAAGGCATCGAGGTCCTGAGCCAGAGGCTCGACCCGTTTTTTCAACGCTTCCCCTTGCCAGGTCAACGCAATTTCAGCGCCAGCCTCGCGGCAGGCTTTGGCAATGCCCCACGCAATGGACCGGTTGTTGGCGACACCCATGATCACGCCACGCTTGCCTGCCATAAGGCCCGATAGTTGAGCCATGCTCTGCTCCCTGACAATATTCGACCGAACCTGCCTATGGCATAGCGTGGCTGAGGGTTCAAGCACTTGCATGACAATCCATCAGGCCGCAGCGCAACAAAAACTGTTAGAAACGGTAATAAAGGGTGTGAGCCCCCGAGCTTGTCCATCCCGGCAGGAAACAGGGCGCGGCCTTTCACTCGCATCAAATATAGAGGCCGTGGCGCTCCAGCTTGATCAGATCGGTGATCTTCTCATCCGGCTCCGGCGCAAAAACCACCCGGACTTCGACGATGAGATCGCCCCGTTCCTGCGGTGCACTGGGCAGGCCCTGCTGCGGCACGACGATGCGCCGTTCCGAACCGCTCCACGGCGGAACAATGACAGCAAGCGACCCGGACGGGCCCTGGATCTCAGTCTCGACGCCCAGAACCGCATCATCGAGCGTCACCGGCAGATCGCAATGGAGATCATAGCCATTGACCCGGAAGGGGCCGCCGCTCAGCACCCTGAGTGTCACCACGACATCGCCGGTCGTCATGCCCTGCACCTTCAGCCCCTTGCCGGCAAGCCGCAGGATGGAACCGTCGGTATGGCCCGGCTCCAGCGGCACCCGCAGATCGCGGCCATCGCTCAGCGCAACCGTGATGATCGACTGTTTGATCAGGTCCTCGACGGCGATGGTGGCATCCACCATGATATCGGGTGCTTTTTCAGGCACGGGCGCCGGTTTCCGAATCAATCGGACAATCGAGCTGAAAAGACCGATGACGGGCAGACCGAAACCGCGTCCCCTCGCCTGCTCATTGCCATGATCGTCCAGCGGCTCGTCGCGACTGGCCGTGCCGGAGGCCGCCCCTGAGGCAGGACTGGCGCCTGCGCTCGCAGTTGCGCCGAAAATGCGGTTGATGGCATCTTCCGTGGCATCGGGTTCAGGCGATGATGGCTTTGCCTCGTCGCGGGCCTCGGCAGTTTTTGCAGTCTTTGCAGCCTTTTCAGGGTCGGCGGTTTTTTCAGCCCTGCTGGCCTGCGCCTGGGCGTCACTGGCACGGGCGCGGGCGGCTTCGACCTTGGCGGCGAGATTTTCCGCTGCCTTTTCGGCCTTTGCCTTCTCCGCTTCGATGCGGGCAAGCTCCGCCATGATCCGCTCGGCATTGGCGCGGGCCTGACGGGCGCGCTCAGCGGCGGCGCGTGCTTCCTCGCGCTGCTGCATGATGGTCTGTTCGCGTTTCATCGCATCCAGCTGTGCCCGTTTCTGATCGTATCGATTGCGTTTCTCCGGATCCTTCAGAAGATCATAGGCCTGACCGAGCTCGGCAAAGCGTTCGGTCGCGCCCGGATCATCCCGGTTCTGGTCCGGATGGGACGATTTTGCCTTTGCCCGCCAGGCCGCCTTGATTTCATCGGCCCCGGCATCGCGTTTGACACCAAGAAGAGAGTAAGGATCGCGCATATGACCACCAAACACAATACAAACAAGCGGTTATGTCGTTACAACCTTGCACCGTCACCAAAGCGGGCATCGCCTGTCCGCCTCAAACGTTACAGCGCCGCTTGCCATTCATGACACGCGAAGAGCCGTTGCAGGCGCCGATCGCTGTATCCGAGAAAGATCGGCGCTCTTCAGTCTTTGTTTTACCGCATGTCATGAAGGCGAAACCGTTGTATAATTTTGCCTAGACGCTGCTGTAGACACGTTCAGCGACCCCACCAGCCAAATCCGTTACCGGTCTTGCTGGCAATGCGCCGCTTTGGGCCCGTCACATATCCTGAAACGCCTCATGGTTTCAAAACCGCACTGCCCATATAAAGTCCGATCGAAGCTTCCGGTTCCCGAAGTCATTCGATTGCCGGCAGAAGATGCTCTCCGCGCCAGCGTTGGAAAGGCATGTTAGGAAAAAGATACTAATCATACGTTACGTCAATCGCGCCCCATCCACCATTCCGGCACAATAACGAACAGATCAGGGCAAGATCAAAACCCTGTTTAATGAAGAATGAATGGTCCGCTGCGTCTATAACAGCCTGTTACAGCGACCCTTGTGCGCCATATTTGGCGCAGGGCGCTGTAAAGACCGGATCGTCAGGACTGCTGGGTGAAATTGACCATCTGCCATTGGCCATCGCCCACCATGCAGGCCCGGCCATAGAAATTGGCGATGCCGTCATAGGCATGGCGGCTGGTGACGAAATCGCGGCACACAACACCATTGGTGCGCTCTTCGCTCAGCGATGTAATCACCCCGGCGCTGCCTGTTGCCGCATTGGCCCAGGGGATCGGCGATTGGCCTGTCTTGCTGACATCGGCGGAGGACACTGCATTGCGCACCGTGTCCTGATCGGATTTCTTCTCCGGCTGCACCGGAATTGTGCCGGTCGCGATCGAACGATCGACGCCTGCACTGTCAGCGACATCCATGGTGTTGCTCACGCATCCGCCAAGCGCGAGACTGACGGCGGCAACCGCGGCAAGGCGGCAAAGGCCTTTTGCCATGGACTTTCTGCACCGATCAGGCTTTGCTATGATAATCAAGACCGTTCCTGTCGTTAACGCCGAACATCTATGCCAGCCAATACGGAGAGTTTTACATAATATGTCTGAGAGAGAGTTAACAAGCAGTAACTTCGCCGACGAGACCGATCCTTTCCGTCTTTTCGGCGCCTGGCTGGAGGAAGCGAAGGGCTCGGAGATCAACGATCCTAACGCTGTCGCGCTGGCGACAGTGGATGAGGCGGGTCTGCCGAATGTTCGCATGGTGCTGCTCAAGGATTTCGATTCGCGCGGTTTTGTCTTTTATACGAATTTCGAGAGCCAGAAGGGCACGGAAATTCTCGCCTCCGGCAAGGCGGCCATGTGTTTCCACTGGAAATCGCTGCGCCGTCAGGTGCGTCTGCGCGGTTTGACCGAGATCGTCTCGAACGAAGAGGCAGATGCCTATTACAAATCGCGGCCTGTCGGCAGCCGCATCGGCGCCTGGGCCTCGAAACAATCGCGCCCGCTGGAAAGCCGTTTTGCACTGGAAAAAGCGGTGGCCGAATATACCGCCCGTTATGCGCTGGGCGACATTCCCCGCCCGCCGCACTGGTCGGGCTTTCGCATTCGCCCGCTGACCATCGAATTCTGGCATGACCGCAAGTTCCGCCTGCATGACCGCATCGAATTCCGCCGTGGATCGCTTGACGAGAGCTGGGAAAAGGTGCGGATGTATCCCTGATCACAATCAGGTAACCATTTCAGGAGCGTGAATTGACCACCCGTGACCTTGTTCTGATTGCGCTTTTTGCGGCTCTCGTCGTCGTGCTCGGCCTCATTCCGCCGGTGCCGCTCGGCTTCATTCCGGTGCCGATCACAGCCCAGTCGATGGGCGTGATGCTGGCTGGATGCATTCTGGGGGCAAAACGCGGGGCGCTTGCCTATGCGCTCTTCGTGCTGCTCGTGGCCATCGGCCTGCCGGTGCTGGCAGGTGGCAATGGCGGGCTTGCCAGCCTGTTCGGCACCACAGGCGGCTATATTTTCGGCTGGATTGCCGGGGCTTTCATCACCGGCCTGTGCGCCGAACGGCTGGCACGCGCCAAGGATTCCGGCCCGCGCCAGATCATCGGCTTCTTTATCGCCAGCGTGATCGGCGGCATCGGCGTGGTCTATGCCTGCGGCATGCCGTGGTGGAGCTTTGTTGCCGGCACACCGCTCGACAAAGTGCTGATCGGCTCGCTCGCCTTCCTCCCCGGCGACCTGATCAAGGCCGGTATTGCCGCCCTTGCCGCCCGCGCCGTCATGGTCGGCTATCCGCTGTTGCCAAAGCGGGCGTGATCCAGGATCACGGCAGCCACTGATAAAGCCAGTCGCGCAGGTCTTCCGGCAGCGCGACGGCCTCGCTGTTTTGCGGTTCCACCGCCGTCCAGACGATTTCGAGATCGGCAGCGCGGCGATTGCCGCAATCGACGGCAATGGCGAAACCGACGGATTTGACGCCGATCTTGTCCACCGTCACGGTGAAACGCAGTTTTTCGCCAGCCTCAAGCGCTTCATAGAGCCGCGCCTCGAATTTCGTTGCACGAAATTCCGGCTCGTTCTCTTCCACAGGCCTTGCCTGCCAGAAGCGGGACAGCGCCTCTTCGGCCAGCGCAAGAAGCGCACCGTTGTGGATACGCCCCGTCATCCCGACATCGCGAAGGCCGATTGCGGTCTCCGTCACATCCGGTCTGTCCTTCTTGGCCATGAACCTCTCCATTTTATAAATGGGATGTAAAAGAAAAACCTATCCCAGCACAAGACTGGACCAGCCGGTTTGGTCAAGGTAAAAGAAGCCAGTTTCTTTCGGCGCGCCAAAGGATTTCCAATGACGACCCGCCTTTACGAGCACCCCATCTTTCTTGAGCATCTGACGCCGGAGGGCCATCCCGAGCGACCGGATCGTCTGCGCTCGCTCAATATTGCCCTCGAACATCCGAATTTTTCCGGGCTGAAGCGGCAAGAAGCACCCCAGGCCAATGAGGATGCGGTGATGCTCGCCCACCCGGAAGAGCATTTTTTTGCAGTGATGCGGCAGGTTCCGGAAGAGGAAGACCGGATCAACCAGCTTGAGGCCGACACCTATGCCTCCTCGAAGAGCCTGCAGGCGGCGCTGACGGCAATAGGCGGCGCAATGGCCGCCGTGGACGATGTAATGCGCGGCGCTGCCGACAATGCCTTTGTCGCCGCCCGCCCGCCCGGCCACCACGCGGAAAAGACCAAGGCCATGGGCTTTTGCCTGTTCAACACTGTGGCGATTGCCGCGCGCCATGCGCAGAAGGCCTATGGTGTCGAGCGTGTCGCCATTGTCGACTGGGATGTGCATCACGGCAATGGCACGCAGGATATTTTCTTCGACGATGCCTCCGTGCTGTTCTGTTCCACCCACCAGATGCCGCTTTACCCCTGGACCGGAAAAAAGGACGAGGTCGGCACGCATGGTACCATTGTCAATGCGCCGCTTTCGGCCAATACCGGTTCAGACCATTTCCGTGAGGCGTTCAAATCGCGGGTTCTGCCGGCGCTGCATGATTTTTCCCCCGATCTCATCCTGATTTCCGCCGGTTTTGATGCGCATCACCGCGATCCGCTGGCGCAGATCAATCTGGTCGGCGAGGATTTTGACTGGGCGACCGGGCGGCTGATGGAGGTTGCCGACCGTTTTGCCGCAAACCGGGTCGTCAGCCTGCTCGAAGGGGGCTATGATCTGGAAGGACTGGCCGAATCGGCCGCCATGCATATTTTGAGACTGATGAAGGGTTGATCATGACCGAGACCGCCAACGACATCGCCAGCTATTCCTTTGAAAAGGCGGTGGCGGAACTGGAAAACATCGTGGCCCGGCTGGAACGCGGCGATGTGGCGCTGGACGAATCCATCGCCATTTACGAGCGCGGCGAACTGCTGAAAAAACATTGCGAAGCGCTGTTGACGGCCGCCGAAAACCGCATCGAAAAAATCCGCCTCGACCGCGCCGGAAAGCCAACCGGCACCGAACCGCTCGACAAGGAATGAGAGACGGGGAGTGAGATACGAAGAATAAGAGCGAGGCCTTTGGGCCTCGCTCTTTAGTTGCCTTGCCTTACTCCATGGCAATGGTGTGATCGACCTTGGCCGGACCGCCTTTTTTCAGCAAGAGCAGCAGCGGCATCACCACCAGCGACATCAGCATCAATGCGCGGAAATCGTCGATATAGGCGATGATCGAGGATTGCGTTTCAATAACACTTTCCAGTGCCGCCCGGCCTGCTGCGGTCCAGGGGCTGAGGCTTTGCGCTGCCGTTGCCTGGAAGGCGTGATTATAAGGCGTGACCTGCGCGGCGATCTCGGCATGGTTGACCTGCCCGTTTCGGACCAGCAGCGCCGACATCACCGAAATGCCGACACTGGAGCCGATATTGCGCGAGAGATTATAAAGCCCGGTGCCATCGCCGCGCATATGGGCGGGCAAGGTGACGAAGGCGACCGTGGTCAGCGGCACGAAGAGAAAGCCGAGCCCTGCCCCCTGAATGAAGCCGACATAGACGATGGTCCATTGCGACACGTCCGGCGTCCAGCCGCTCATGGCATCCATGGCCCAGGCGGTGATGGCAAGACCCGCCGCCAGCAGGATGCGGGTATCGACCTTGCCGATCAGCCGCCCGACAATGAACATGCAGACCATGGTGCCAAGCCCGCGCGGCCCCATGACAATGCCTGCCGTGACCACCGGATAGCCCATCAGGGTCTGCAGATAGGGTGTCATCAATGCCAGCGAGGCGAAATAGGTAACGCCAACGACGAAGATGAACAGAAAGGCGACGGCAAAATTGCGGTCGAGAAACAGGCGTGGATTGATGAAGGAGCGCTCCTTCGTGAAGGTATGCACCATCAGCATGTAAAAGGCCGCGCCGCAGACCAGTGCCTCGATGACGATCTCGCCGGAGGAAAACCAGTCGAGTTGTTCGCCGCGGTCGAGAAACAGTTGCAGCGCCCCGATGGAAATACTGGTCAGGGAAAAGCCCAGCCAGTCCAGCCGGGCATTCCAGTCGATCCTGGTTTCGGTGACGAAGGCGGTAATGCCGATAAAGGCGAGCAGACCGATCGGCACATTGATGTAAAACACCCAGCGCCAGCTCAGGTGATCGGTCAGCCAGCCACCCAGAACCGGGCCGAGAACCGGGCCGACCATGACCGAAACGCCAAACAGCGCCATGGCCCCACCCCGCTCTTCCACCGTATAGATGTCAAGCAGAATACCTTGAGAGAGCGGCACCAGCGACGCGCCGAAAAAGCCCTGCAACAGGCGGAAGGCGACGATCTGGTTCAGCGATTGCGCCAGACCGCAGAGCACCGAGGCAAAGACGAAGCCGCAGATCGCCACCAGCAGCACGCGCTTTCTGCCGAAACGGGCAGCGATGAAACCGGAGGGCGGCGTCATGATCGCGGCGGCGACGATATAAGAGGTCAAAACCCAGTTGATCTGGTCGGCGCTGGCGGCGACACTGCCCTGAATATAGGGAAGCGCCACATTGGCGATGGTGCTGTCCAGCGCCTGCATGATCACCGCCAGAATGACGCAAGCCGTGATGGCGCCGCGATTGGCGACGCCGGGGCCTGCCTGCGCGGCAGCGGCAGTGCTCATTTCACCCTCTCATCGGCATAGGCGGTCGTGCCGCCGAAGATCGACCTGACGAAGAGCGGCAGTCCGTTGCGATGGCCGGTGTCAATCGACACTTCCGTGCTCATGCCGACCCTGAGCGGCGGCTTGTTTGCGCTATCCTCGACGGAAATGCGCATGGGAATACGCTGCACCACCTTGACCCAGTTGCCGGAAGAATTCTGCGCCGGAAGCAGCGAAAAGCTTGAAGCGGATGCCGGGCTGACGCTCTCCACCTTGCCATGCCATTCAACGCCCGGATAGCTATCGACGGTGATCACTGCATCCTGGCCGGGGCGGACATAGGTGAGTTCGGTTTCTTTCGGGCTGGCGTCAATCCACATATGCGTGTCCGACACAAGCTGGAAACCCGCCTGTGCGGCGGCCAGATAGCTACCGACCTGCAGGCTGCTGACATTGGTGACGATGCCGCCAAAGGGCGCGCGCACCACGGTGTGGTCGAGTTCGCGCCGGGCCTCGGTGAGCGCGGCCTTGGCTTCCTGATAGGCCGGATAGGTGTCCACCGGGGCATCCGGGCGGTTGCCGAGCGCCGCCAGCTTGACCTTCACCGCCGCTTCGGCCACATCCACCTTCTGGCGCGCCGCCACCAGTGCATGGGTGGCATCATCGAGGCTGGACTGGCTGGAGACAGAGGTATTCTGCAATGTCTGCTGGCGTTTGAAATTGCTTTCGTAATAGGGCAGATCGGCCTTGGCCTGGGCAAGCTCGGCCAGCGCCTGAAGATAATCCTGCTGCAGATTGAGAATGGTGTTGCGTGCGGCATCGAGCCGGGCCTGATCGCCATCGACCGCTGCCTGGAAAGAGCGCGGATCCAGCGTGAAGAGAACCTGTCCGGGCTTGACCGTCTCGCCCTCATGCACATCGACGCTTTTGACGATGCCGGAAACATCGGTGGTGACGCCGACCATATCGGCCTCGATATAAGCATTGTCGGTGGTCATCACCTGCCCGCCATTGACATAGGCATAGGCGCCAACGGCAAGCGCGACCGGCACCAGGGAAAACAGGATGAGGCGGGTGCGCGCCTTGCGGCTGCGCCGGGCCTTGTCGCGGCTCACTGCTGCTGCCTCTTTTGCGTCCGTTTCGGTGTGGCGCATGGTCATGGTATCAGACATGTCATTCGCAAGCCGTCGAGCGGCAAGCCCCCAGAAGATTGGTTTTCATTACTAAAAGCATGGCATAAAGGCGCTCTCGATCTTCGGCGCTCAATCCCTCCAGCGCCTCGGCGCGGGTGGCATCCCCATGGGCACGGAGTTCCGTCAGAAGCGGCCGCGCCAGTTCCGTCAGATAAAGACGGTTGATCCGGCGATCCGTCTCGTCGGGCCGACGCTCGACCAGCTCCTTTTCGCACAGCTTGTCGGCCACGCGGGCGAGCGTGATCGGCTCGATTTCCAGCATTTCGGCCAATTGTTTCTGGCTCGCCCCCTCGCAGCGCGCAAGATAGACCAGCGTCTGCCATTGCGTCCGCGTCAGGCCGATATCGCGCGTGTGCTGCTCGAACCGCTTCTTCAGCAGCCGCGCAACGTCATTCAGAAGGAAACCAAGGGTCGGATTTTGCGTCATGGTGCCGGAGAAAAAGCCGAAGAAAAAGAATGTGCCGAAGGTCGATAAGCACCGTTATCATGAGTGTGCTTATGATTTATATTCTAATATTTGTCAAGTCGCACAGAGGCTGTCGCATAGTTATGAACAACGCAAGACACCAACAGGGTTTACAAAATGCAACCACCTGAGCTGGCTGGGAAACCCAGTCGCAGACCGTTCTTCACGGTTTTCTTGCGCTGCAAAGCAGCAAGGAGCGGCATGAGGGCGCATTCTCTCTTTGCCCGCGCGCGGTAAAAGCCTATATAAGCCTTCACCTTCACCCGGAATGAGTGGCCCGGCCCCTGTCTGCGTGTGAAACGATACGAGAAAAAGGCAAACGCCCGTGACATCGAAGCCTGAGACGCCCCTGCTGGATCAGATCGCCCTTCCCGCCGACCTCAAGGAGATCGACGACCGCGCCCTGCCGCAACTGGCAAGGGAAGTCCGCGACGAGATGATCGATGCGGTCTCGGTGACCGGCGGGCATCTTGGTGCCGGCCTCGGCGTTGTCGAATTGACGATTGCCATTCACAAGGTGTTCGACACGCCGCATGACCGGCTGATCTTCGATGTCGGCCATCAATGCTATCCTCACAAGATCCTCACCGGACGGCGCGAGCGCATCCGCACGCTGCGTCAGGAAGACGGTCTGTCCGGCTTCACCAAACGGGCCGAAAGTGACTATGATCCCTTTGGTGCGGCCCATTCCTCCACCTCGATTTCCGCCGGTCTCGGCATGGCGGTGGCGGCGGACCTGTCAAAGACCGACCGCAAGGTCATCGCCGTCATCGGCGACGGAGCGTTGTCGGCGGGCATGGCGTTCGAGGCGCTGAACAATGCCGGCAGCCTTGATGCGCGCCTGATCGTCATCCTCAACGACAATGACATGTCGATTGCCCCGCCCACGGGCGCGATGAGCGCTTATCTCGCAAGGCTAGCCTCGGGCCGCACCTATATGGGCTTTCGTGAATTCGGCAAGAAGCTCACCGCCTATCTCGGGCGCAATATCGACCGGGCGATCACCCGCGCCGTTGAACATGCGCGCGGCTATGTCACCGGCGGCACCATGTTCGAGGAAATGGGTTTTTACCATATCGGCCCCATCGACGGCCATTCTTTCGACCATCTCCTGCCGGTGCTGCGCAATGTGCGCGACCATGCCCAGGGGCCGGTGCTGATCCATGTCGTCACACAAAAGGGCAAGGGTTATCCGCCCGCCGAAGCCGCCGCAGACAAATATCACGCCGTCAACACCTTCGATGTCATCAACGGGGCACAGGCCAAGGCCAAGCCGAATGCACCGAGCTATACCGCCGTCTTTGCCGAAGCCCTGCTGGAAGAGGCCCGCCTTGACGAGAAAATCGTCGGCATCACCGCCGCCATGCCGTCCGGCACCGGGCTCGACAAGTTGCAGGAGGTCTTTCCCGAGCGCATCTTCGATGTCGGCATTGCCGAACAGCATGCGGTGACCTTTGCAGCAGGCCTTGCCGCGGAAGGATACAAGCCATTCTGCGCGCTTTATTCCACCTTTCTCCAGCGCGGTTACGATCAGGTGGTGCATGATGTGGCCATTCAGGGCCTGCCGGTGCGCTTTCCCATCGACCGGGCGGGTTTTGTCGGCGCGGACGGGCCGACCCATGCCGGGTCTTTCGACACCGGTTTTCTGGCAAGCCTGCCGGGCTTCGTCGTCATGGCCGCCGCTGACGAGGCGGAACTGAAACATATGGTGCGCACCGCTGTCGCCTATGATGAAGGGCCGATCTCCTTCCGTTATCCGCGCGGCGAAGGCGTGGGCGTCAACCTGCCAGAACGCGGCGCCATCCTTGAGATCGGCAAAGGCCGGATCATGAAGGAGGGCACGAAAGTCGCGCTTCTGTCTTTCGGCACAAGGCTTGCCGCCTGCCTGAGCGCCGCCGAGGATCTGGAGGCCGCCGGCCTTTCGACCACTGTGGCCGATGCCCGCTTTGCCAAGCCGCTGGATGAAGCCCTCATTCGCCAGCTTGCCCGCCACCATGCCGTGCTGGTGACGGTGGAGGAAGGCGCGGTCGGCGGCTTTGGCAGTCAGGTTCTGCATCTTTTGGCCAATGCCGGTTTGCTCGACAGCGGACTGAAAGTCAGAAGCCTTGTGCTGCCGGATGTCTGGATGGATCAGGCAAAGCCGGAAAAAATGTATGCCAAGGCCGGTCTCGACGCCAAAGGCATTGTTTCCACCGTGTTTGCCGCCCTGTCGCAAGACGAATCCGGACGCGACCGGATCCATCGCTGACCCGGATATCGGTGATCATACACAAGAAAGGCCGGTTGCACCCATGATGCAACCGGCCTTTTGTCTTTGCCCTGTGATGATGATCTCAGAACTCTTCCCAATCCTGCTGGGCCTGCTGGGCCGGCGCTGCGGCACCACCAAAGGCCTTGCCCAACCGGTCCGCCAGTTTGCGCGCGGGAGAGGCAACCGGTCGTGCCGTGGATTTTGCCGCAACGGGAGCCGAAAGCGGCTGCGCCCGCGATGGCACTTGCGCAGCAGACGGCTTGACAGCCTGTGCCTGCGTTGACCGGGAGGGGGCTTGCATGGATGTCTGATGGTTCAGGCTGGCGCCTGCTGCCCTCTGATCGCCCAGCTTGAAGCGGCTGAGCAATTGCATCAGCGCATCGGCTTCGGACGCCAGCGTATGGCTCGCCGCCGTCTGCTGCTCGACCATGGCGGCATTTTTCTGCGTGCCCTGATCCATGCTGGTGACGGATTCGTTGATTTCCGACAAACCGATCGCCTGCTCGCGCGCGGCGGTGACGATCGCGGTCACATGTTCGTTGATATCGCGGACAGCAACGACGATCTCTTCCAGTTCGCGGCCGGTTTCATCGACCAGCGACACGCCAGTTGCGACATGGGCGGAGGATGCGCCGATCAGGCCCTTGATCTCCTTGGCCGCATTGGCCGAACGCTCAGCCAGCGCCCGCACTTCCTGCGCCACGACGGCAAAGCCCTTGCCCGCATCGCCGGCACGGGCCGCCTCGACGCCTGCATTCAAGGCCAGAAGATTGGTCTGGAACGCGATATCCTCGATCACCCCGATGATATTGCCGATTTCACCGGAGGATTTCTCGATCTCGGTCATGGCGGCAACGGCCTTGCGCACCACCTCGCCGGAACGTTCGGCCCCCTTGCGGGTGGTGTTGACCAGCGCACCGGCGGTTTCGGCGCGCGAGGCGGTATCCTTCACCGTGGTCGTCACCTCTTCCAGCGCCGCTGCCGTTTCCTCGACACTTGCGGTCTGCTGTTCGGTGCGCTTGGCCAGATCGTCGGCGGAAGCGCGGATTTCCGCGGCCCCGGAATGGATCATCCGGGCGTTTTCTCCCACAGTGATCAGCGCGCCTTGCAGTTTGGACAGGGATTCATTGAAATTCACGCGCAGACTGTCCAGCCGCTCGGCAAAGGGCCTGTCCAGACGCCTAGCGACATCGCCTTCGGCCAGTGCAGCAAGACCGGAGGCGAGTTCTGCCATGGCGAAACCGATTTCATCGGCTTCCTGCTGTTTGCGCATCTCTGTTTCGCGATGCTCGGCCTCGGTCTTGTTGCGCATGGCGTCGGCCTCTTCTGCCATGCGGTGATTTTCAATCGCGGCCTGCTTGAACACCAGCACGGCCTGTGCCATGCGGCCAACCTCGTCCTCACGGTCGGTTGCGGGAATGTCCACGGTCCTGTCACCGCCAGCCAGCGCTGTCATCGCCTGTGTCATGCCAACAAGCGGCACGACCATGGAGCGGGCCAGTAACCAGATCAGGACGACGGCCACACCGCCTGCGATCACGCAACCGATCACCAGCGACATCTGCAAGGTGTCATGGGCACTGGTGACGATCGCATGACTGGCCGCCTTATCCTTGCGTTCATGGGCAAAAAGCGAATCGAAACCCTGGCGAACGGCTTGCAGCTGAACATTGCTGCTCTTGACCCTGCTGTTATAGGCCTGCGGGTCCTTTTGCGCCTCCTCCATTGCCTTGGCAATCTGATCCGGACCCATCAGGGCAAGATAGGCCTCTACGGCGCTTTTCAGGTCAGAAAACCGTTGAAGGGGCGCATCCGGATCAGAAGACGCCAGCGAGCGGGCATCATCAATGGCCTGCAGGAGAGCGGCGTTATGGGCCGGCATATCCTTCAGGATCGACGGATCCTTGGTGAGGATGTAACCGCGCGCATCGAGATGCTGCTGCAGCACACCCTGCCAGGCCTCTTGCAGGCTATCGATAACCGCCTGCGAGCGCATCATGTCTTCCGAGGCATTACTTGCCAGCCTGCCCTGCCAGAAGACCACGGCGGAAGCGACAAAGCAGAACGCCATGATGGCACAAAAGGTCAGATAGAGTTTTTGACTGAGAGGCAAATTTTTAAACGACATGGTCTTCCACTTTCAGCCGTGCGGCCACAGAGCCAATCCCCGTTTAGACGACAGAATCACCTGAAGTGCCTTACCATCCTGCAGCAATTGCCCCGTCGCGCAGCATTCCGACATGATACAGACTTGGATATTGGCAAGTCTGCTCTACTCTCCTACGTTGCGTCGCACTCTGGCAGGTGGCATGTAAAAAAACGGTTATTTTTTCGGCACAATCGCCAGCTTTCCCTGCCTATATTCATTGCTGTCGGGAAAGACCGGCTTTCGGCGCGCAGGCCCTGCAAAAAAGCCAGCTCTTGCATAAGGGAACGGAAACAGGCATTCACCAGCCCATGTCGAAAACCACACCACCCAAAGCTCCAACACCCGCCACCGCCGCACCTCTTACACCCGCGCAGCGGCTCGACCAGTTGCTTCTCAGTCTTGACCTTTTCGCCAGCCGCTCACGCGCCCGCGACGCCATTGCCCGCGGCACGGTGCGCGTGGATGGCCGGATCGTGACCAAGCCGGGGCAGGTTTTCGCCCCGGATGTCACAATCGAGATCGACGACCCGGCGCAGGACTATGTCTCGCGTGCGGCGCTGAAGCTGGTGGCCGGTCTCGACCACTTCGGCCTTGATCCATCGGGACAGGTCTGTCTGGATGTCGGGGCCTCGACCGGCGGCTTTACTCAAGTGCTGCTGGAACGCGGTGCGGAGCATGTCATCGCCGTCGATGTCGGCCATGACCAGATGCACAGGCAGATTGCCGAAGATGCCCGCGTCAGCAATTACGAAGGCGTCAATGCCCGTTTTCTGGCGCGCGAGACAATCGCAAACCGGGCTTTCACCTTTCTCGTTTCCGATGTTTCTTTCATTTCGCTGAAGCTGGCGCTGGCACCTGCCCTTGCTCTTGCCGAGCCCGGCAGCCAGTGTCTGCTGCTGGTGAAGCCGCAATTCGAGGCGGGCCGGGACGCCATCAGCAAGGCCGGACTTCTGAAAGCTCCGGACACTGCACCTGCGATTGCCGCAGAACTGGAACATTGGCTTACCGCCGAGATGGGCTGGGAAAGCCTTGGCCTTGCCCCTTCGCCACTCACCGGTGGCGACGGCAATCAGGAATTTCTGCTTGCCGGGCATAAACCCTCATCATCACAAACGCCCTCATCATCACCGTCCAAGGACAGACCATGAGCACCGAGACCCTGACGATCAACAGCCTTGGCGCAGAAGGCGATGGCATCGCCCATGGTCCTGACGGCCCCATCTATGTGCCCTATTCCCTGCCAGGGGAAACGGTCACGGTGGCGCGGGTGAAAAACGAGGCCAGTCTTTTCTCGATCCTCACCCCCTCCCCGGACCGGATCGAGCCGGTCTGCCGCCATTTCGGCCCGGAGGGCAAAGGCGGCGCCTGTGGCGGCTGCTCGCTGCAACATATGGCAGGCCCTGCCTATGGCACATACAAGCGGCAACTGGTGATCGACGCGCTGAAGGCACGCGGCATTATGGCCGAGGTTTCGGCCCTGGTCGAAGCCCATCCGGGCGAGCGGCGGCGGCTGGTCTATACGGTGCGCAACCGCGAGCGCGGGTTGATTTTCGGCTTCAATCAGTCCGGAACCCATCATGTCGTGCCGGTGGAAGACTGTCCGATCACCACGCCGGGCATTCTCGACCGTCTTGCGGCGCTAAAAGCCATCTGCCGGGCCATGGCCTCCGGCTCGGACGCCTTCCGCATGACGGTGATCGAGACCACGACCGGGCTCGACGTCTCACTCGATGGGGTGCGCGGCGGGCTGAAGGAGCGCGAACGGCGCGCCATCACGGAGACCGTGCTCACGCTCAAGGGCATTGCCCGCGTCTCCGTCAATGGCGAGATCGTCATCGAGCCGCAAAAGCCGCTGCTCGATTTTGCCGGAGCGCTGGTCGCCGTCCCACCCGGTGCCTTTACCCAGGCGACCCGGCAGGCGGAAGAGGCCATGGCAGCACTGGTGCTCGATCATGTCGGCAAGGCCAAAAAAGTGGCCGACCTCTTTGCCGGGATTGGCACATTCGCGCTGAGGCTCGCACGCAAAGCCCAGGTTCTGGCGGTGGAATCCGATGAGAAAGCGCTTGCCGCGCTCGATTTTGCCGCCCGCACCACCCAAGGCCTGAAGCCGGTCAAGGTTGAGCGGCGCGACCTCTTCCGCCGTCCGCTGACCCCGGCGGAGCTGAAGGGCTTCGATGCCGTGGTCTTCGATCCACCGCGCGCAGGCGCCGAAGCGCAATCAGCCGAACTGGCGCGCTCTGGCGTGAAAACGCTGGTGGCTGTCAGTTGTAACGCGCTGACGCTGGCGCGCGATCTGCAGATCTTGACCGCAGGCGGCTATCGCATCGATACCATCACGCCCATCGACCAGTTTTTATGGTCGCCACATGTGGAAGTGGTGGCAGTGCTCAGCAAGGTTTGAGCGCAGCAGGAGCGACCTCAATAGGCCCTGAGCCTGCCGCTGCCGACCGCATTGTCGCAGCGGCAGGTTTCACCCACCCTGCCCGGCGGTTTCGGACAGGAATAAAAGGCAACATCATGCTCGCTTGGCGGTGGCTTGATCACGCAGTAATAGCGTGTCGGGCGCACCGGCGGCTCACCCGGCTGCCGTGTCCCCAGATCGCGCGTGATAACATTGGGGGTCTGGGTGGTCACCGCATTCGGCGACCCAACAATCACGCCGCCCGCCCAGACAGGCAAAGCCGACATAAGGCAGGAGGCAAGCCCTGCCACAACAACCAGTCTACCGCGCATGGCAGCCTCCCTGTTCTTTACAGCGCCGTGCGTTTTATAAAACGCACAAAGGACGCTGTAACACTTTAAATCTGCTGCATAATTTTACCCTTAAATCAATTCCGATTTAAGGAATTATGCAGTAATTTTCTACATCATTCCTGAAACCGGTTTCAGTTTAAGGCATGATTGCAGCAGCAATACTGCCTTATCAAAGAAGCGCAGGGCTTTCAAACCTCCAGAACCGGACAGGTTTGCACAGAGGCCACCACCCGGGTCAGGTTATCGGCCTTTTGCCTTTAAAAACATCTCAAAGGCCGAGCGCGCTTCGGCACTGCGCAATTGCCTGGAAAAACTTGCCAGTTCCCGATCGATCCGCTCCAGAACGGTCTTGGTGTCGGCACGAAGCAGGGCGCGGGCACTGGTGAGCGCTTCCGGCGGCTTGGCGGCCAGCGACGATGCCAGCGCCAGCGTCTCCGCCTCAACCGCTTCCGGCGCGACCACTTTCCAGATCAGGCCTGCCTCACGCGCGGCCTCTGCCGAAAAGCCTTCCCCTGCCGCCAGCAGTGCAAAGGCGCGCTGCGGCCCCATGATCGCAGGTCCGAGCAGACTGGAGGCCGCTTCCGGCACCAGCGCCAGATCGACGAAGGGGGTCTTGAACAGGCTGCGGCTGGAGGCGACCGTCAGATCACAATGCATGTGCAGCGTCGTGCCGATGCCGATGGCCAGACCATCGACGCCTGAAACCATGGGCTTAGTCGCTTTGGCAAGTGCCTTGATAAAAACGGCAGCGGCGGGCGGTTCATCGCTGCCGGAAAGGGCATAGCCGAGAAAATCCGCCATGTCATTTCCGGCAGAAAAACAGCCATCCGTGCCGAGAAAGGCGATGACGCGCAGGCTGTCATCGCGTTCCGCCTCGACCAAGGCCTCAGTCATCTGCCGGTACATATCGGCAGTGATGGCGTTCTTCTTCTCCGGCCGGTTGAAGCGGATAACCAGCACGCCCGGATGAGCTTGCGGCCGCTCGATCAGCACATGATCGGTCATTATACGCTCCTCAAACCAGGACGGCGCGGGCAAGGGCCAGGCTTTCCGCCCCGCCGACCACCGCCTGTTTCAGCGCTGCCGTTTCCGCCAAAAGGTTTTCGGCGGCAAAGCGGCAAAGCGGCGTCTGCCGCCCTTCCTCACTTTCCGCCAGTGCGCCTTTGGCCAGATAAGCGCCCGTCAGGGTTAGACCAAACAGGCGTTGATAGGGCGTGGCTCCCGAAAGCGCCTCCATCATCGCGCCGTCATCAAGGCGGGAAAGCAGCCATTCGGTTGCCTCTTCCAGATCACGGATCGAGGCAAAAAGCCGGCTGGCGGTATCGCCAAAGCTATCCAGGTTGCTGGCATCGACAAAGACGGCAATCGCCTTCAATTCCTCGATAAAGCCGCGCACATGGTCGCCGCCCGACAGGGGCAGTTTGCGCGCAACCAGATCGATGGCCTGAATGCCATTGGTGCCTTCATAGATCGGGGCAATGCGGGCATCGCGCAGATAGCGCGCCGCGCCCGTTTCTTCGATAAAGCCCATGCCGCCATGCACCTGTATGCCCAGCGAGGCGACCTCCACCCCGATATCGGTGGAAAAGCTCTTGGCGATCGGGGTGAGAAGGGCGGCGCGCTCGTGAAAATGGCGGCGCTTGTCTTCATCGGCCCGGTGGCTCATGTCGATGGCATGGGCGCAGGCATAGCTGATGGCCCGCGCCCCTTGAGTCAGCGCCTTCATCGTCAACAGCATCCGCGCCACATCGGGGTGCTCGATGATTGGGCTCATGCCGGAACCGCTCCAGCCAGGCGCCTTGCCTTGGGTGCGCTCCTTCGCATAGGCCAACGCCTTCTGGGTGGCGGCTTCGGCTATGGCGACGCCCTGCATGGCCACGGCAAGGCGCGCATTGTTCATCATGGTGAACATGCAGGCGAGACCCTTGTTTTCCTCGCCGATCAGATAGCCGACCGCGCCCGGCTCATCGCCAAAACGGCCATCGCCAAAAATCATCGTGCAGGTTGGCGCACCGTGAATGCCAAGCTTGTGCTCCAGCGAATGGCAGAAAAGATCATTGCGGGCTCCAAGCGTGCCGTCCTCGTTTACCAGGAATTTCGGCACGAGAAACAGCGAAATACCGCGGGTTCCGGCAGGCGCATCAGGCAGACGGGCCAGAACCAGATGAATGATATTGTCGGTGGCGTCATGTTCGCCCCAGGTGATGAAAATTTTCTGGCCGAAAATCCGGTAGCTGCCGTCATCGCGGCGCTCGGCCCGGCTTTTCAATACGCCGAGATCGGAGCCGGCATGCGGCTCGGTCAGGTTCATGGTCGCCATCCATTCGCCCGAGACCATGCGCTCGAGGAAAGTCTGTTTCAGCGCGTCTGCACCATGCGCGATCAGCGCCTCAACCGCGCCCACCGTCAGCGTCGGCCCGAGAACGAAGGCCATGGAACCGGAATTCCACATCTCAAGGGCCGCGACATGCAGAAGATGCGGCAGACCCTGCCCGCCATGGGCTTCTGGCGCCGTCAAGCCGTTCCAGCCTGCCGCCGCCCAGCGTCGATAAAGATCGGCCCAGCCGTCTGGAAGGGTGACGGTGGCATCCTTCAGGCGCGGCCCCTGCCGGTCGCCATTATCGGCCAGTGGCGCAATCTCTTCGGCAGCAAAACGGCCCGCCTCTTCCAGAATGGCATCGACGACATCTTCGGACAGATCGCCGAACACGCCATCCTCCAGCGCCTCGCCCAAGCCCGCCACCTGTTTCAGGGTAAAGGCAATTTCCTCCACGGGAGCCTTGTACATCGCGTCACCTCCTCCTCATTCCGCCACTGCGCATCGGCGCAAAGCAGGCTGCCAGTTTCTTGATATCCCATTTTTAGCTAATTTATTTTTACGTAAACGTCAATATTTTTCAACAGACTTTCCGCTCTGCCCCACGCACATTGATCTTGCTCTTCACCGGCTTGTCTTTACCCTATCTTGCCCTAGTTCAGCTTGCCCTGACCTGCTGATGCCGTTTATGGATCATCGGGGTACAATGGATATGAGGGCAAATCGTGCTGATGGAAGAAACAGCCATACCCGGACTGGTCTGGGCCTATCACATCGATGCCGAGAAGCGGCAGGCTGTGCATTTGCCGATGAACACACAGTCCGAGGCACTTCTTCCAGAGAGCGGCTTTCTCTGGCTGCACCTAAGCCTTGCGGATGCGCGCGTTCCCGCCTTTCTGGAGCAGTTTCCGGGGCTGACCGAGACGGCTCACGCCGCCCTGATCAATCATGAGCACAATCCGGCCTTGACGGTGGAAGATCAGCAGTTGAGCGGCACGCTGGTTGATTTCCAGCGCAATTTCGATGCCGCCACCCGCGATCTCGGCTGGCTGCATTTTGCCCTGTCAGACCGGCTGATCATCACCACAAGGCTACAACCGATCCGCTCCGTCGATCTCTTGAGGGCGGCGATTGAGAAAAATCCGGCAAAATTCTATTCACCGCTCTCACTCTATGAAGTGCTGGTGGCGGAATTCCAGCGCGGCATTATCGCTATGGTGATCGAGCTGACCGACGAGATCAACAGCATCGAGGAAGTGATCTATAGCGAGGACCTGCGCGACGAGCGCCGCCGTCTTGCGCCGATCCGGCGGATGATCGTCAGGCTGCACCGGCATCTGCGCGGGCTGCTCAGCCTGATGCGCCATGCCGCCGCCGCCGACGAGGATGAAATGCCCGAGGATTTCGAGGATATTGCCGGACGGCTGATCAATCGGCTGGAGGCGGCAGACCACGACATTCAGGCCCTGCATGAGCGCGCCCGGCTGCTGCATGAAGAAATCGATTCCCGCCTGACCTCGGAAACCAACCGGCATCTTTATATTCTGTCGATCATGACGGCTTTTCTGTTGCCGCCGACGCTGGTTACAGGCTTTTTCGGCATGAACACATCACACCTGCCCTTCACCAGCGAACCGGAAGGCTCCTTCTACGCCATCTGCCTGATCTTCATTTCCATGGCGCTTGCCTGGTTCATCCTCAAGCGGGCAAGGATTTTGTAAATGCAGCAGACAGAGCCCGGCTTATACCGGACGCTGCCTGCTGGATTGATCCCGCCTCAATAATAGGGCGAAAAGCACTGCTGGCGCACCCCGTTATAATTGACGAAGGTGTTGCTGTAAGGATCATAGGTGCGGTAGCGCGACTCACACCACTGATAATGGCGCGGATTGATGCCATTGTCATAATAGACCGGCGGCGGTGGGGCAGGACGCGGCTCGGCGGCAATTGCCCCGCCAATGATCGCGCCCGCGGCAAAGGCAGCCAACGGATACCAGTAGCCGTCATGGTGGCGGCGATAGCCGGGATGGTAATCGCGATAGCCGTGATAACCATGATAATAGCCCGGATGACCATAATAATAGGGCGGCGGCGGACCATGACGCCACTGCACCGTTTCAACATGCGGCGCCATCTGCGCCTGAACCGACGCTGCCGGTACCAGGGGCATGGCCTGCGCCACCCCTGACAGGCTGGCAAGAACGGCAAGGGCCGCCCCTGTCGCCGAAAATGTTTTCAAAACAGCCATCTTCGACCTCCAAAAGGATCGCACAGCAACGATCCGCTTCATACTCTCTTCTATATGGGTGATCTTAGAAAAACCGCCATGAACCACGGATTAATAAAAGATGATATTGCTGTCATCTTCCCGTCTGCACCAGACATGACCTCCTCAACGCAAGCCTGGCGTAAAGCCCGATTTCTACACTGCCCTCTGCTTAGCCGAACCGGGCAGGATTGAAGGCCATATCGACCGCCATCCTGACCGGGACGGACGCCAATGTGCCGTTCCAGAACGCGAAAAGACAGCGTTAACCCTCCTCTCTTTTCCGGCGGAGGGACGCGGCCCGGATCGGGAACAAAGCATTGGCTCAGGCGTCCATGTCATGATTTCTCAGACGAGGCGTTGTTTGAGGAATGATGCAGTCAAAACGGGACCAGCGTCGCCATGTCGAAACTGCGATATTATGCCGCCTCCGCCGTCGAAACGGCCAAGGCCAAGCTGCCCAAGGCAGTCTATACGGAATTTCTGCGCACCGGTCGCATTCTGCGCGATGAGGAAGACTGGCTGGCGGAGGAAAAACGCTACCTCACCTATGAAGAGGTCGCCGAGCGCACGGGAAAACGGCTTGAAGCCGCCGGCGAGCGCACCCATAACCGCATCAACAGCGCACACAGGGCGATCAAGCTGCCGAAAATCCTGTTTCACAGGACACTCGAGGAAATGCCGCATCTTGGCTACTGCCATGTCACGGCATCACGCACCAGTTTTGCCCGCTATGCCGATGTCAAATGGTCGTTCTATATCGCCAATTTCAATGCCGAGATCGGTGAGGACGACAGTTTCTTCACTCGGGTGACGCCCCGTTATGGCAGGATGTATTTCGCTGTCGCACTCAAACCGGACGCAGACCGTCGCGCCATGGTGATCGACCGCTCGATCCGTTCCGACGGCCTGCTGTTTCGCACCAGCGACCCGCAGGAAGCACTGAAAAAAGTGCTGATGCTGGGTGCGAAAAACGACATGCTGCGCAAGATCATCGCCGGTCTTTAGAATCTGTCAGGCTCAGATTGAACCTGACAGGTTGTCGATTTCTGTGTTGTTGTTTGTCCTGATCGGGAAAACCGGCAACCATTTTTCCTCAGACCAAACTCTGCATGACCCAAGTGAACGCGTCAGTGCACAACGGCATCTTTTGCCGCAGGGGCCACGTCTTTGCGGCGATAGAGAAACAGCGTGGCAATCAGCCCGCAACATCCGGCAAAGGCCATCCAGTAGCCGGGCGCGGCCTTGTCATGGGTGGTTTCGATCAGCCAGGTTGATATCGCCAGCGACGAGCCGCCCAGTGTCGTCGCCAGACTATAGGCCAGCGAAAAGCCTGCGGTGCGGACACTGGTGGGCACGACTTCGGTGAGTGCCACCACCATGGCTCCATTATAGCAGGCATAGATGAAGGAGAGCCACAATTCCACGGCCAGCATCCGGCCAAAGGTAATGTTGCTGATCAGCCAGTCGAGCGCCGGATAGGCGGTGAGAATGGCGAGAAGACTGAAAAGGATCAACAGCGGTTTGCGGCCGATGCGGTCCGAGAGTGCGCCGGAGATCGGCAACCAGATGAAATTCGACACGCCGACGGCAATGGTGACCAGAAGCGCATCGGAGACCGGCAGTTTCAGGACCGTTCTGCCGAAGGAGGGTGTGTAGACGGTGATCAGGTAGAAGGAAACCGTGGTCATGATCACCATGCCGACGCCGCCCAGCACCACGGCCCAGTTTGCCGCCAGCGTGCGAAAAATCT
The DNA here is from genome assembly GCF_023700755.1 of Allorhizobium sonneratiae. Lineage (GTDB taxonomy): Bacteria > Pseudomonadota > Alphaproteobacteria > Rhizobiales > Rhizobiaceae > Allorhizobium > Allorhizobium sonneratiae. The sequence goes on from NZ_JAMKOJ010000013.1 coordinate 97,006, forward strand.
CCTGCGTCGTCGGATGATGCTTACGCGCGGCAAATTCCTGCGTTTCGCTCAAGGAACGGCGGATGATGAACAGGAACGGCACGATCATGCAGCCGATGGCGAAGGGAATGCGCCAGCCCCAATCGGCAATCTGCGCGGGCATCAATGTCTTGTTGATGACGAAGCCAATCAGCGCCGCCACGATGATGGCCACCTGCTGGCTGGCCGACTGCCAGCTGACATAAAAGCCTTTATGGCCGGGCGTGGCCATTTCGGCCAGATAAACCGAGACGCCGCCGAGTTCGACACCGGCGGAAAAACCCTGCAACAGACGGCCAGCCAGCACCAGAAGCGGTGCGGCGATGCCGATTGTGGCATAACCGGGAACCAGGACAATCAGAACCGTACCGAATGCCATCAGGGTCAGGGTCAGGATCAACCCCTTGCGGCGACCGATCCGGTCGATATAGGGGCCGAGAACCAGCGCCCCGATCGGACGCATGACGAACCCGGCGGCAAAGCTCAAAAAGGTCGCCATCAGCGAGACAAAGGGGTTCTCATTGGGGAAAAACGTCTTCGCAATCGAGGTGGCATAGATGCCAAACAGGAAAAAATCATACATTTCGAGAAAATTGCCACTGGTCACCCGCAGCACTGTTTTTATTTTTTCGCCTCGTTTTTCCTGCATTTTACCTGTCCTGTGTCGATCGTAGCGCTGCAACCTTCCAGCACGCACGGTGAAGGATATCGACAGCATCGCCGTGTATGGACTGCAAGGACTTGCTCCTGTCAAGCCGGGTTATCCTTATCTCAAGAGGAATCGGAGCAGCATTCTGGTTATCGCTCCGTAGGGCGGCATGGCTAGACGGCTGGGATTTGGTCCGCGCACATCCGCAACGCCCCTGGCATGGGAGAAGCGATAAAATCCGTCGCGGCCGTGATAGGCCCCCAGCCCGCTTGGGCCGATGCCACCGAAGGGCAGATCATTCTGGGCGATGTGCAACAGGGTGCCATTGAGGGTGACATTGCCGGAATAAGTGTTCACCAGAACCTCTTTCTGTTCACCCCGATCATGGGAAAACAGATAAAGCGCCAAGGGCCGCGGGCGGGCGCGAATGAAGGCAATGGCTTCCTCCAGCGTTTCATAGGGCACCAGCGGCAAAACCGGGCCGAAAATTTCCTCGCGCATCAAAAGACAGTCGGCGGGCGGGTCGAGCACCAGCGTCGGGGCAAGCCGTTGTCCCGCCCCGGTGAGCGCATCGGCATGCGTGAGGATCGTGCAACCCGCCGCCTGCGCCTCGCCGATGCCCTTCCGCAGCCGTTCAAGGCTTCGCGCGCCCACAAGACCGGCATAATCGCGCCCGGCCGTTTTTTGCGGATAAAAGGCGGCGATGCGCGCCATGATCGCCTCGGAAAGCGGCTCCATCAACGGCCGCGGCACCAGCACATAATCGGGCGCGATACAGGTCTGCCCGGCATTCATCATCTTGCCGAAGGCCAGATCGCGGGCAGCTTTTTTCAGCGGAAAACTTTCGGTGACGATGGCAGGCGATTTGCCGCCAAGCTCCAGCGTCAACGGCGTGAGATTGGCTGCTGCCGCCGCCATCACCTTGCGCCCGACGGCGGTGGAACCGGTGAATACCAGATGGTCGAAGGGCAAGGCGGCAAAAGCTGCCGCCACCTCGGGCCCGCCCGTCACCACCGCCACCTCTTCCGCAGCAAAATGCTCGCCTATGGCCGCCTGGATCAGATCAGCCGTCTCCGGCAGCAGTTCAGACGGCTTGATCAGGGCACGGTTGCCCGCCGCAAGCACGTCGATCAGCGGCCCGAGCGTCAGCATCAGCGGATAATTCCACGGCGCCATGATGCCGACAACGCCGAGCGGCTGATAATAGACCCGGTTGCGAAAGGTGAGAAATTCGAGACTGACGTGACGGCGCTCAGGCCGCATCCAGGCTTTCAGATGTTTTTTCGTGTGGCGCAGTGCCGCTTTCAGCGGTGCAAGCTCGAGAAGCGCCGTCTCCGAATCGGGTCTGTGACCAAAATCGCGGTCAATGGCCGCGCTGAACCGCCCCCCATAGGTCTCGATCAGCCTTTCCAGCCGCACGAGCCGTTCGATGCGGGCGGCATGGGAGGGCATGCAATCGGTCTGAAAGGCATTTTTCTGGGCGGCAAGCAGGGCATTGAGCGGTGATGCGGCAGCGTCCATAAGGTCCCTGTCCTTGATAAAGTTGATCCCCGTGTCCGTTTTAAAGCATGTCGCGTTTTATTGTCCTCAAGAAAACGATAACGCGCATGCGAAAAAAGAGCTGTAGCCGTCGCAGCCCATTCTACTTGCGGCAACGGGCTTCAGGAGAGAAATCTGTATTGGCAAAAGCGGAAAATCACCTCCCGGTCAGAATGATCGTGGCCCGGCAAAACGGGCCGGATCGCTGCTGATGGGCCTTAATGTCGCAAACCCTATTTGCGATGTCGTAGGCCAATCGGCGCAACCTGCGGGCTTGTGGCTAGATGGATGCCATGAAGGCCGGGAGACGGCCATAAAAGAACAGTGAGCGCCCGACAGGACAAATCGCCCGTCTCCGTTTCTCCCGTGCCGGTTATCCAGATGAGGATGTCATGGATTTTCGCAGTTCCGTCTTGCGCCAGCTGAAAAACCGCCGGGATGGCTTCAGCCTGGAACAGCCCTTTTACACCGACCCGGATTATTACCGGCTCGACATGGAAATGATCTGGTATCGCGACTGGCTGTTCATCGGCCATGATTGCGAAATCCCGCGCGCCGGCAATTATTTCACCGTGCAGATCGGCGATTATCCGGTCGTTGTGGTGCGTGGGCGCGACGGCGTCATCCGCGCCTTCCACAACACCTGCCGCCATCGCGGCCACCGCGTGTGCACGCAGGAGCGCGGCGCATCCGCCAAGCTGGTCTGTCCCTATCACCAGTGGACCTACGATCTCGACGGTTCACTGGTCTTTGCCCGGCAGATGGGCGAGGATTTCGACAAGGCGCAATTCGGCATGAAGCCGGTCGCTTTCGAAAGCGTTGCCGGTTACATCTTCATCTGTCTTGCCGAACAGCCTGCCGATTTTTCCACCTTCCGCTCCACGGTCGAGCCTTACATGCTGCCGCACCGGCTGACGGAGGCGAAAATCGCCTATCGCAGCACCATTGTCGAAAAGGGCAACTGGAAGCTCGTCTGGGAAAACAACCGCGAATGCTACCATTGCGCCGGAAACCATCCGGAACTGTGCCGCACCTATCCGGAAGCCCCGAGCGCCACCGGCGTGCAGGGCGCCAAGGACGACCCCTTCATTTCCGAACACTGGCAGCGCTGCGAAACGGCAGGCCTGCCGAGCCAGTTCACCATGCATGAGACCGGCCAGTTCCGCGTGGCGCGTATGCCACTCATCCAGGATGCCGAAAGCTACACCATGGACGGCAGGCCGGCGGTGAAACGCCCCCTCTCCGACGATGTGACCATCTCTCATATCGGCACCATGCTGCTCTTCCATTATCCGACCACCTGGAACCACCTGCTTGGCGATCATGCGATTTCCTTCAGGGTTCTGCCTTTGAGCGCGGAAGAAACCGCCGTCACCACCACCTGGCTGGTACACAAGGATGCGGTCGAGGGTGTGGATTACAATCTGCACGACCTCACTCATGTCTGGACCATGACCAATGATCAGGACCGGTCGATCGTTGAAGAAAACGCCTTCGGCATCCGCTCGCCCGCTTACGAGCCCGGCCCCTATTCGCCCGACCATGAGGGCGGCGTCATGCAGTTTGTTGAATGGTATGCCAACTTCATGACCGACCGGCTGCAGGGGGACAAATCGGGCAGCGACAAGACGCCGCTGTCGGTGGTGGCCTGATCATGGCGAAGGACAGGCATTACCGGCATGTGGATGAACTGAAACCCTGGTCGGACCGGGAGCATATGCTCGAATGTGTCGCCTGGACGCCAGAAGCACCGGATGTGATGACCTTCACCTTCAAGCCGGACCGGCCGGGACTGTGGTTCCGCTACCGGCCCGGTCAGTTCGTCACGCTGGAGCTTCCCGTTGGACCCGAGCCGGTGTTGCGCACCTATACGCTGTCGTCCAGCCCGTCACGGCCCTATACGGTGGCCGTCACGGTCAAGGCGCAGAAGGGGTCCATCGGCACACGCTGGATGTTTGAAAACCTCAAGCCGGGGATGAAAATCCGGGCAATCGGTCCCCTCGGCGATTTTTCCTATGTGAACCATCCGGGCGAGAAATATCTGTTCATCTCCGCCGGCTCCGGCATTACCCCGATGATGTCGATGAGCCGCGACATGGCCGACCGCGAGCCGGACAGCGACGTCAATTTCATCCATTGCGCCCGCTCACCTGACGACATCATCTTCCGCTGGGAGCTGGAATACAAGGCGCGATACCTGCCGTATTTCCAGACCGGTTTCATTGTCGAGGAGGTCAAGCGCTCGCAATTGTGGACGGGTCTGCGCGGCTTTATCGACAAGGCGAAAATCGCGCTTCTGGCGCCGGATTTTCTCGAGCGCACCGTGTTCTGCTGCGGGCCCGAGCCTTTTATGGCAACGGTGCGCGAATCGCTCGAGGGCGCCGGCTTCGACATGAGCCGCTATCATGAGGAAACCTTTCAGCCGGTGGCGCCGCAATTGCCCGTGGCGGTGGCGGAAACCTCCGGCGAGGCCAAGCCCTTTACCGTCTCCTTCAGTCAGGCGGGAAAGAAAGCGACCTGCGAGCCCGGCTTCACCGTGCTGCAGGCGGCGCGTTCCATCGGTGTGCGCATCGGTGCGGCCTGCGAATCGGGCCTATGTGGAACGTGTCGGGTGATGAAGCTGTCCGGCGAGGTGGACATGGCCCATAATGGCGGCATTCTCGATGAGGAAATCGAGGAAGGCTATATCCTCGCCTGCTGCTCACGGCCCAGGGGTGATGTCGAGATCGAGGCCTGACGGGTCTTTTGCGTGTGACGGGCCGGGTTCAGACACGGCCTGTCTTATGCTGTCTTCCATCACACCACATGCGGCTTGTAGATGATCCAGTCTTTCGGCACATAGCTGCTTTCAACCGCGCCATAAACGGTGATCTTGTCACCACCGGAGGCGCGTGAAGATCCCAGCGCCCGCTCGGCAAATGTCATCAGGTCGAAGGCGTTGGGCGCCTGTTCGGACAGGCACAGGCCGAAGGACATGGTCAGCGGACCAAAGGAGCCGTTCGATCCGGGATTGACCACGGCGGTGGCTTTCAGCTTGGCGCGCACGGCATTGACGATGCGGTTGATCTCATCCTGATCGGAGGTATAGAACAGGAGGCCGAAACGGCTGCCGTCGATGCGGCAGACGAGGTCATCCTTGCCGGCAATGGCTTTCACCACCTTGGCGATCTGCTTGATGAAGCGTTCCGTCACCGTCGGGCCGAGATGATCGGCAAGACGGGCGAATTCGTCGATCTCGCCCACCGCCAAACCGCAGAGAAGCGGCAGGTCGGGATTGGCATAGACCTTGGCCAGCGCCTTGTTGAAGGCGCGGCGCGAACCCATGCCGGTCAAGGGATCGATGAATTTCGCCAGTTCCACGTGATCGGCCTCGCGCTGGACATCGGCGAGTTGCTCGGTCTTTTCCACCACGGTCTTGACGACATTGCTGTTTTCCGCCGCCCGCTTTTCCGTCGCCGCCTTCAGCGCCTGGATATGATGGCTGAGATCGGAATTGGCCAGATCGGTATGGGTCATCATGCCGCGCGTGGCATCGCCGATCAGACGGCCATAATCGGTCAGCGACAGTTTTTCCCGGTTGAGCAGATTGATGAAACTGCTCATCTCGGCGCGAACCGTATTGTTGTGTCGGGCCAGAATCGATTCTTCGTGATGATGCGGCAGATATTTGCGCCCCAGCGCATCGAGCGCTTCCTGGGTCTTGACCTTGCCCAGCGCGATGAAATCCCTGACGAGATCGGGATTGCTGCCCGAATAGGCCTCATAGACCAGTTCGTAATTGCGCGGCAGTCCCTCTATTCCCATCTGATGCATGGCCGTCGCAACACGCAGCGCGATACTGGAAGCCGGATTTTTCAAAGGCTGCATCGAACGCATTCCCCATCTGGAATCATTGATGTGGGAGACAATAAGCCGACAGTTCTTTATTTCGGTTACGGCGGTTTTTAAAATTTTATCGATTGCTGCGAGGTTGGGGAAAAGCCTTAACAGTGCGTCATTTTCCGGCACGTTACGGCTGGCTGAAACAGCATGAACAGCCTCTTCCGGCCCCTGCCTGCAAGGTTGAAGCCTAACACAGCACTTACGCGGCAGGCGACAAGACCGCCGGATGCAAAAGATTTGCCCCCTGACCGGTTCGGCGTTATGGATCGTGCCCGAAAGGGTGAAAGATCATGGCCGAGTGCATATCGATTGAACGAGAGCCGAAGACAGCGATTGCGGCGGCACTGCCGCTGCTTGCGCAAGGGGCCGCCATCGCCATTCCGACCGAAACCGTTTATGGGCTTGCCGCCGACGCCACCAATCCGCAAGCCATCACCCGGATTTACGAGACCAAGGGCCGCCCGCGCTTCAATCCGCTCATCTGCCACATGGCCGATCTTGCCATGGCGGAGCGTCATGCCCGTTTCGATCCCCTGTCACGGACCCTTGCCGAACGCTTCTGGCCGGGACCGCTGACGCTCATTCTGCCATTGCAAGATGGCTCGCCCATCCATCCGCTGGCAACAGCCGGGCTGGATACGGTGGGTGTGCGTTGCCCCAGAGGTTTTGCCGGGCAGTTGATTGCCGCCTTCGGCCAACCGCTTGCCGCCCCCAGCGCCAACACGTCCGGGCGGATCAGCCCAACCTCGGCGACCCATGTCGAGGCCGATCTTGGGGACAAAATCCCGCTGATCCTCGATGGCGGCACGGCGGGTGTCGGAGTGGAATCCACCATCGTCAAGGTGGAAAATGGGGCGGTACATCTGCTTCGTCCCGGCGGGCTTGCGGCGGAAGAGATCGAAGCCTGTCTTGGTCTTTCGCTCATCCGGCCCGAAAAAGCAGGCGCGATTATCGAAGCGCCGGGCATGCTGGCCTCCCATTACGCGCCGGATGCGCCAGTCAGGCTGAATGCGCTTGAAATTCATGCCGGAGAGGCGGCTATCCTTTTCGGCCGAGACACGCCGGCAGGGCTGGACAAGGCGCATTTCATTCGCAATCTGAGCCCCGAAGGCAAGCTTGCCGAGGCCGCTGCGGCGCTGTTTCAAACGATGAAGGAGGCCGATGCCAGCGGTGCGGCCCGCATTGCCTTCGTTCCCATTCCCATGCAGGGTCTCGGCGAGGCGATCAACGACCGGATCGAACGGGCGGCGGCTCCCAGAGCCTAGGGTCAAAACTCAATCAGGATGGTTGTTCTGCAAGGCGTATTTTGTGTCGGAGGAGAAGGAAAGGTGCAGGAAATGCTCCCCATTTTCAAACCTTTCCGACGCCCGCAGGCACAAATTACGCCTTGCCCAAAGGGTTGTACGGGATGGGCCGCCTGATTGCGAACAATGCGCGACAAGGCAAACCGGCCTTGTCTTGCGCTTGTTCGCTGCCATACAATCCCATCCCGTTCAACAGAACACCCATCCTGAGTGAGTTTTGACCCTAGTGCATCATTGCTTAAATCCGGTGAGATTGAAGGCGAACATGATGCAGCAAATTTAAAGGACTACAGCGTCCTTTGTGCGTTTTATAAAACGCAACCGCGCTGTAGAGGACCATAAAACGCGACATGATTTAGGAGGTGCAAACCGATGACCGACGCGCTGCCGACCCCTGCCCGTCTTGATGATTTCATCGCCATCGTCGGCAAAGCCCATGCCCTGACCGCGCCGGATGACATCGAACCCTATCTCACCGAAAATCGCGGACTTTATCGCGGCGCCTCGTCGCTGGTGCTCAAACCCGGCTCGACACAGGAGGTGGCGAAGATCATGGCGCTGGCAAGCGCGACGCACACACCGATCGTGCCGGTTGGCGGGCGCACCGGCCATGTCGGCGGCCAGGTGCCGCGCGAAAACGGCGAGGACATTCTTCTGTCGCTGGAGCGGCTGAACCGCATCCGCGAGGTCGATCCTGTCGGCAATGTCGTGATTGCCGAGGCGGGCGTGGTGCTGGATGCCGTCCACAAGGCCGCCGATGCCGTCGACCGGCTGTTTCCGCTGTCGCTCGGCTCGCAGGGTTCTTGCCAGATCGGCGGCAATCTTTCGACAAATGCCGGCGGCACGGCGGTGCTCACCTATGGCAATATGCGGCATCTGTGCCTCGGGCTGGAGGTGGTGTTACCGACAGGGGAAATCTGGGACGGATTGCGGCGGCTGAAAAAGGACAATAGCGGCTATGACCTGCGCGATCTCTTCATCGGCGCGGAAGGCACGCTCGGCATCATCACCGCCGCTGTGCTGAAGCTTTATCCGAAACCGCTCGGCCATGAGGTTGGTTTTGCCGGGCTTGCCTCGCCGGAGGCCGCCCTCAAACTGTTCGAGAAAGCCAGCGCCATCTGCGGCTCGGCACTGACCGGTTTCGAGCTGATGCCCCGCATCGGGGTGGAATTTACCAGCCGCCATATCGAAAACGTCAGAGACCCGCTGACAAGCCCGCATGACTGGTATGTGCTGATCGATATTTCCACCTCCGACAGGGCCGAGACCGCCCGCGCCATGCTGGAGACCGTGCTGGAACAAGGCTATGAGACCGGCGTGATCGAAGATGCGGTCATGGCCGAAACCGTTGCACAGCAAAGGGCGCTCTGGCACATGCGCGAAAGCATGTCGGAGGCGCAAAAGCCGGAAGGCGGCTCGATCAAGCACGATGTCTCGGTGCCGGTTGCCGCCATTCCCGCCTTCATGCGCGAGGCCGAAACCGCCGTTTTGCAGGCGGTGCCCGGCGCGCGCATCTGCGGCTTCGGCCATCTCGGCGACGGCAATATTCATTACAATATCAGCCAGCCCGTCGGGGCCGACAAGGCGGCCTTCATTGGCCGCTGGCGCGAGGTCAACGCCATTGTCCACGCCATCGTGCGCGCTCACGGCGGCTCGATTTCCGCCGAACATGGTGTGGGCCAGTTGAAGCGCGACGAGCTGATCGAGATCCGCCCGGCCATCGAGACCGAACTGATGAACCGGATCAAACAGGCCTTCGATCCGAAGGGCATTCTCAATCCGGGCAAGATGGTGCGCCTGCCATGAGCGTGCCGCCCAAAAGCCTGCTGCGCATCGATCTCAACAATGGCACACGCCTTGGACCCGGCAAGATCCAGCTGTTGCGGCTGATCGGTGACACCGGCTCGATCCGGGCTGCGGGAAAGGCGCTCGGCATGTCCTATCGCCGTGCCTGGCTTTTGGCCGACGAGATCAACCGCATGTTCGTTGAACCCGCCATTGCCACCCGCCATGGCGGTGCAAGCGGCGGCGGGGCGGGTCTCACCGCCTTTGGCGAGCAGCTTCTGGCGCGTGCCGAGGCGATGGATGACAAGGCACGAAAGCTGCTGGCCGAGGACATTGCCTGGCTGGAGGCGCAGACCAATGCGGATTATTCCGCGCCCCGGTAAAGCCCGCCACGCCGGATCGACACCGCCTTGAACAGCACCGTCACCGGTGCATCGGGGGCAAGCTGCAATGCCTGTTCGGAACGACGGGTGATTTCGGCGCGGATGATCTCGCCGGAGCAGTCGACCTCGACCATCAGGCTTTCGCCCAGATCGTTGATGCTGCGCACCCTCCCGTTCAGGCGGTTGAGCGTCGACACATCGCCGACATGGGGCCCGGCCAGCACCACATCACTGACCGGTAAAAACAGGCGGATTGCCTGACCGACCGGCAGATCGGTGCGCTTCAGATAAAGCGTTCCGGCATCGCTTGCGGCAAAGGTCAGCCCTTCCTTCGGCGCGTGGCCGGTGATGACCGCCCGGATGAAACTGCCGGAGCGGTTGTCTCCGAGATCGGGCAAGGGACCGGGCAGATCGCCTGTCCCATCCAGCAGGCTCGCTTCACCGGCGCGCATGGCAACGATATGGGTGGCAAGCCGCGTGACCTCCTCAGCCGAATGGCTGACATAGAGGATCGGCACGCCCGCCTCATCGCGGATGCGCTCGATATAGGGCAGGATCTGCGCCTTGATCGTCTGATCGAGCGCCGAAAGCGGCTCATCCATCACCAGCAGGCGCGGGCAAGACAGCAGCGCCCGGCCGATGGCCACCCGCTGTTTTTCACCGCCGGAGAGCCGGTTTGGCGCACGATCAAGGAGAGGCGCAATGCCGAGCAGATCGGCGACCGCATCAAGGCTATCGCGCCTGTCGCCATGGGGAGCAAACCTTTGGCCATAGAGCAGATTGGCCCGGACGCTCAGATGCGGGAAAAGCCGCGGCTCCTGAAACACATAGCCAATGCGGCGGCGATGCACTGGTAAAAAGGTGCCGCTTTTGCTGTCGCTCCACACCGTGCCGTTAAACACCACCCGCCCCGCCTCGGGCCGGATCAGCCCGGCCACAGCATTGATCAGCGTCGTCTTGCCGGAGCCGGATGGGCCGAACAGCGCCGTCAGCCCGGCGCCGAGCCTGAGATCGGCAGCAAGACGGAACGCGCCCTGTGTATGGGTGAGCGAAATCTCCAGCATCAGCGCGTCAGCCTGAGAGCCATGCGCCGTGCCAGAAGCTCGGAGGCCAATAGTGCCAGAAGCGAGATGGCGACAGACACGAGCGTCAGGCGCAGCGCTGCCTGATCGCCGCCCGGCACCTGGGTATAATTGTAGATCGCCATGGACAGGGTCTGGGTTTCGCCGGGAATGTTGGAGACGAAGGTGATGGTTGCGCCAAATTCTCCCATGGCCTTGGCGAAGGAGAGTACGGTTCCGGCAATCAGCCCCGGCAGGATCAGCGGCAGGGTCACGGTGAAAAACACCAGCACCGGCGGCGCGCCCAGCGTTCCGGCGGCGGTTTCCAGCTTGCGGTCGACACCATCGAGCGACAGGCGGATGGCGCGGACCATCAGCGGAAAACCCATCACCGCCGCAGCCAGCGCCGCCCCGGTCCAGCGAAAGGCGAAGACCAGGCCGAACCAGCGCTCCAGCGCCGCCCCGATCACACCCTTGCGGCCAAACAGGATGAGCAGCAGATACCCGGTCACCACCGGCGGCATAATCAGCGGCAGATGCACGATGCCATCGAGCAATCCACGCCCGAAAAACCGCTTGCGCGACAGAAGCCAAGCCACCAGAAGGCCCGGCGGCAGGGACAAGACCGCCGCCACCAGCGCCACTTTCACCGTCAGGCCGATGGCCGTTATATCATCCGCCGAAAACTGCACGCGCTGTCACTGCCTGTCTGAATACTGCGATGATTTAATCCTTTACCGGCTCATGATTTACGATCAAGCACGGTAAAACCGGCCTTGGTGAAAATCTCACGCGCCGCATCCGATTGCAGATAGGTGAGGAAGGCCTTTGCCTCGGGATTGCTGCTGGTTTTCAGCAGGGCCGCCGGATAGACGATCGGCGGGTGAGAGCCGACCGGAAAGCGATCGACGACCTTCACATCGGGATCGACACGGGCATCGGTTTCATAAACGATGCCGAGCGGCGCTTCCCCGCGCGCGACCAGCGCCAAAGCGGCGCGAACATTTTCGGCCTGAGCGATTTTGTCCTGGACGCTCGCCCAAAGCCCGAGCTTTTCCAGCGCCGCCTTGCCGTAAATGCCTGCCGGAACGGCATTGACGCTGGCCATGGCCAGCCGACCGCCCTTGAGCAGCCCGGCAAGATCGAGACCCGGCTTGATCTCGGCGGTGATTTTTGACGATGCAGGTGCAATCAGCACCAGACGGTTGCCCAAAAGGTTGATACGAGTTCCCGGTTGCAGCGTTCCTTCCTTGTCGAGATGATCCATCCAGTCGAGATCGGCGGAGATAAAGAGATCGGCTGGCGCACCCTGATCGATCTGTTTTGCCAGAGCCGAACTGCCGGCAAAGGACAGCCGAACGTCATGACCGGTCTTTTCCTTCCACTGCGCGGCAATCGCCGTCATGGTTTCCTTGAGGCTGGCGGCAGCAAAGACCGTGACACCGCCATCGGCAGCAAGGGCCGACAACGGCCAGGCCAGCGCCAGAAGCGCGCTGAGGACAAGACGAAGCAAAGGCAGGCGCATGACAAACTCCCAATTCGGCATCGTCTGCCGATCTTTTACGATATATTTTCACGGATATATCGATAGATCTGAAAAAGGCAAGGCGCAATATCTGCGCCCTGCCTTTGATTCTCTCAATCAGGAGTGATTGAGCGCATTGACGGACGTCAGCAGATCGGCGCTGATGCTGGCGGAAGTGGTGCCGCCGCCGAGAATGGCCAGCGCGGCGCTGGCAGACGAGCTGACACCCGTATTATTGGCGATATCATACATGGCGGTGAAGCGTTTGAGGAACTTGTCGAGCTTGGTCGGATCATTGAGATCCTTCAGATCCATCTGCTTATCGATGACCTTGGCCTGCTGATCGATATCCATACTGCTCATGTCAGAGGGCAGGCTGAAGGCGGTTCGATAGACTTCCAGAAGTGCCGAGTCGCCGAGAATGTCATAGGAGGAGGTAATCGTCGGCGCCTTGCGCTGGAAATAAAGCGCCAGCCGCACGCCAGCATTGCTGTCCCCCTGTTCGGTTTCCAGCGTCTGGTGCAGATAGAGATTCTCGGTATTGACCATCGTGCCGCGATTTTGCGCGCCCATGACGGTGCTTTTATCCAGCTTGCCGTCTGTGTTGAAATTGAAGGAGGCGACGAACTCGGCATAGCGCTCATCATCCTGACTGTTGGCGAAGCTTTTCGGATCGGAAAGATCGGAGGAAAACAGCTGTTTCAACATGTCGTTGCTGACCTTGCTCGGATCGAGCCCATCGGAGGTCAGAACGAAATCCACCAGCTTGCGATCCTTGATCAGATCAGCCGAGGTGCGCACCTTGACGATATTGTCCTGATAATATTGTGCATCCTTTTCCGCCGCTGCCTTCGCGGTTGTCTGGTCCTTGCCGGTCAGGAAGCGGGTTTTCTGAACGATATAGTCCTTTGCCGTGTTGGTGATGGTCGATTCCGACTGGGCCAGAAGCGGCACACCCGCCGTGCCGTCAGATTTGAAGTTGAAGGCGCTGGCCAGACTGATCAGCGCCTTGTTATGCGTCATGTTGACATAGCTTTTCGGGTCGTTGACATCGCTGGTCAGAACCTTCTTGATCGTCGCCTTGCTGTATTGCGTCTGATCAATGTCGAAGGCCTGCATCACCATGTTGTAGACCCGCTCATTGCCCATAAGCTTATCCACCGTGTCGATCGACTTCATCTGGGTGGAATAGAAATCGATGTTGCTCTGCGTGGTCTTGTCATCGGCGGCGGAATAGTTCGTCATATATTGCGCCGTCAGCGTCGATAACTGGTCGCTGTTTTGTGCATTGCCGGCGGCAACATCGCCATTGGTGTCAAAGTTGAACATCTTGGCGATCTTGGCGTAGGAGCCATCCGTGCTTTCCGTATTGGCGTAGCTTTTCGGATCGGAAAGATCGCTGGTGACGATGTTTTCGAAGGTCGATTTCAGCATGTTCGGGTTCAGCCCCAACGCCGTCTTCACATAGCTGAACAGACGCGAATCGCCGGTGATGTCGGAGGCCTTGGTGACAGTGGCCAGTTTTTCCTTGTAATAATCGGTCTCGCGCCCGGCCTGATAGTCGCCCTCCGTGCTGGGCACGGTTTCCAGATAGGAAAGCTCCATGTCCTCCTTGGCAGAGGCGGTCATCGCTGTGCTGTTCTTCAGTGAACCATCGGTGTTGAAGCCGAGGGCAGCGATCATATTGAGATAGGTCTGCTTGTTCGTGGTCAGCGTGTTGACATAGCTGGTTGAATCGTTCGGGTCGCTGGTCAGCACCTTTTTCAGGAAATCCGTGGAATAATATTGCGTGTCGAGCCCGTTGGCCTTCAGCACATATTCCGTCAGCCGTGAATTGTTGAGCAGATCGTCGACAGACTTCACCTGATCGATCGCCGTATCAAAATAGCTGGTTTCGGTCGCCGCATCATCCTGCTGATTGGTCAGGGACTGTTTATAGAGGCCGATCAGATCGTCTTCCTGGTTCGACGTCTGGATATCGGTGGTTTCCTTGGAAAAGTTGAAGGAGGCGGCATATTCGCGGTATCGATCATCCGTCAGCTTGTTGGCGAAGCTGTTCTGATCGGTCAGATCGCTTTCCAGCACTTTCTTCATGAAGCCTTTGGCATAGATCATGTCGGAAAGGCCGTTGGCCGTCATCGTATAATCGTAGAGCCGATCGTCCTTGAGCAGATCGTCAACCGTCTTCACATTGCCGATATTGGCCTTGTAATAGGCGGCATCCTTGCTGACCTGCGGTTCCTGGGAAACGCGTTGCAGACTCTTGCTCATGTCGCGCGTCACGAGATCGTAGCTGACATAGGTGGAAACCATTCCAAGACCATCCTTCAATCACAGGAAGGTGCCATCATGGTCCCTTATCCTTTCCCCTGCCTGACAACGCCATCAGCGCTTGACGCGACCCGATGCCCACACACCGTTCATGATCGCAAATCCTGATCTGCCCCACGGAGGAAGACAGACCTTAGATCACAGAGGTTATTTTCAACGCGCTGCCCACATCATGCGCGCTCAAATATTAATACCATAAGAAGTCATGGCTTGCATTAAAAAAACCGTTAGCATTCGATGAAACTCATAAACCAAAATGAAACCTATGATGATTGGAATTCGATAACCATCTGGTGAAGCAAAGTTTTCTTAACCGCAATTCTTAAGCGCTCCGGAACAGGACAACGCTATCCTCACACTCAATGGACGAACAAGTCCCAATGAGAAGAGCACGAAAACGGCTCTCAGGTAAAACAAGGGTAGTAATGATGACGAACACGGTTATGAAGCCCGTCTGGGCCGGAGCAACCTTCAGGCTGGAACCCTCCCGCCTGCCGCAACATGTATCCTATGCGTTGCGCGACAGTTTCGGCAAAGTCTCGATTACACTGGATAAACGCGGCGCCGTCATGCGCAAGATCCTGCCGGAGAGCGGCCTGCCACTCTCCTTCGCCCTGCCGGCTCGCGCCTTTCGTGGGGTTGCAGCCCGCGCCATCGACCATGGTAATGGCGAAATCACCGTTACGCTCGAACTTTATCATGACGATCCGGAGCTTTGCATTCCGCTTCTGGTGGCGCATGACCTGTCCGACATCGCCGCCGACTGGCGTAACTGGGCAGAAACCTTCAACATTCCCATGCTGATGGTCGAAGCCGATGGCGTAGCCCGCCCCCTGGAAGAGCATCTTGGCGCAATCAAGACCCATGCGCCGCGTCCGCGCCGTCGTCATTCGCATTTTGCCGAGCGCCGTCCGCGTTTTCTGGTGCGTCGCACCACCGGATCGCTCGGCGTGATCATGAAGATTTCCGGCAAAGAAATCATCGCCCGCAGTTAATCAGGCCGGGCAAAACTGAAGATTTTCTCAACAGGGACCGGAGTAAAACCCGGTCTCTGTTTTGTTTTCATACAGAGGATGCCGCGTCAACCTCAACCGTGACATGTGACAATTCCGATATGCATGATAACCGTTCCCGGTATTGGGCAACCGATAACGGGCTTGACGTCCGCAGTGAAACGATCACACCATAATGTCCAGGGCCAAGCTGCCAGACATGCAGATCGCTGATCCGGGTGTCGCCTTTTTCCAGCAGGGTGCGGATGCGATCCGGCAATCCGGTCCTGTGCGGCATGAAATGCAAAAGGCCAAGCCCGGTATCCTTCAACAGCTTGAGCGACCACCAGCCGATCACCGCCGCACCAACCAGCCCCATGACCGGATCGAGAAACACCCAGCCATAAAGAGCGCCCAGCGCCAGCGCGATGATGGCCGTCAGCGATGTGATCGCATCGGCCACCATATGCAGATAGGCGACCTTGAGATTGCGATCTTCCGACCCGTGATGCGCACCATGTCCTGAATGATCGTGCCCTGAGTGATCATGTCCGGCATGGCTGTGGCCCGGATGGTCATGATCGTGGCCATGGTCGTGCAACAGAAAGGCGCAGGCGATATTGACGATCAGCCCCAGCACGGCAACGGCAATGGATTCATCGAAGGCAATCGGCACCGGGGTAAAGAAGCGCCTGAAACTTTCAACCGCCAGAAAGACCGAAACCAGCAGCAGGATGATGGCGCTGGAAAAGGCGGCCAGATCGCCGAACTGGCCGGTGCCGAACGTAAAGCGCGGATCATTGCGGTAGCGTCTGGCAAAGCCATAGGCCAGCGCCGACACGAGAATGGCGCCTGCATCGGTGGCCATATGCCAGCCATCGGCCAGAAGCGCCATTGAGCCGAACAATTCGCCGCCGACAATCTCCACCACCATGACCAGCACGGTAATGGCAATGACGATCCAGGCACGCCGCTCGTTGCGGGCGTGGTTGCGACCGAGAAAATCATGCGGATGCGGATAGGAAAACCGGTCCGGCGAATGGGCATGATCGTGCCCATGGTCGTGGTCGTGGTCGTGGGTTTCGCTCATTTCAGATAGCTCCTGATCACGTCCAGCAATTCATCCGCGCCGGTCTGGCGGGCTTTTTCATCGAGGTCGGCTGCAAGAATATGGCCTTCCACATGATGTTCGATCAGTTCCGCCGTCAGCCCGCTTAAGGCACCGCGCACGGAGGCTGCCAGATTGAGAACCTCACCGCAGGATTTTTCTGCGATCAGGGCGTTTTCGATGGCTTCCATCTGCCCCTTCATGCGGCGCACACGGGCGAGAAGCTTGTCTTTGTTGTGTATGACATGACTCATACAATAGGGGGGTACCCTATATAGAGGCTAAAATCAACACATATATCCGGATTTGCGAACATACCGGAGCTGGCGATGGGCCCAATCAGGCGAAGGGAATTGCGACGAGAAGACCAAGAAACACGATGAAACCGAGGGGATGGTTCATCTTGAACAGGGCCAGACATTGTGTCGGATTATCAATATCCAGCACCGAGACCTGATAGGTCAAAAGACCTGCAGCCACCACCAGACCAAGATAGCCCGGCAGGGCGACGCCGGTGAAAATGAAGGCAAAGAGAAGCAGCAGGATCATGCCGCCGTAAAAACCGGTGAGCCAGACCTTGGTGTCGTCGCCAAAGAGACGGGCGGTTGAGCGGACACCGACGAGTGCGTCATCCTCTTTGTCCTGATGGGCGTAGATCGTGTCATAGCCGATGGTCCAGACGATGGCGGCGAGATAGGTGAGCACGGCGGCCAGCGACAGCGACCCGGTCAGCCCGGCCCACCCCATCAGCCCGCCCCAGGAAAAGGCAAGGCCGAGAAAGAATTGCGGCCAGTCGGTAAAGCGTTTGGCAAAGGGATAGACCGCGACGATCACCAGCGAGGAGAGGCCCAGAACGATGGAAAAGCCATTGAAACAAAAGAGCACCGCCGCACCGATCAACGCCTGCAGCAGAATGAACAGCTTGGCCTGCAAGCGGCTGACCCGGCCGGATGGCAGGGGCCGTGAACGGGTGCGCGCCACTTCGCTGTCGATCTTGTGGTCGACGAGATCGTTATAGGTGCAGCCAGCGCCGCGCATGGCCACCGCCCCGAGGAAAAACAGCAGCAATTGAACGGCAAAGCTCCAGCCATGCAGCTCATGATTGCGCGCCAGATGATTGGCAGCCAGCGCCGAAGACCAGAAACAGGGCCACATCAGCAATTGCCAGCCGATGGGCCGGTCCCATCGGGCAAGCTGGGCAAAGGGCCAGGCGGGACGCGGCAGGAGCCGGTACACCCAGCTGTTGGAAGGCGCGTCATAAACGCGGTCTGTATGGTCGGCGGAGATGGTCATGCCGCCTTGATAGCCCAAACCGCGCCTGAGTGAAATATCAGAATTCCACCTTTTCCAGTGGCGGACGCGTCGCTTCCTTCTCCTTCAGCGCGGCTTCCCGACCGGGAATATAATCGCGATTGTCCGGCACGCTCATCCGCTTTTTGGTGATCTGCAGCTGGAAGATGAAGAAATCCTCATGGCTGAAGGCCATTTCCGAACCGGCGAGATAAAACTCCCACATGCGCACGAAGTTTTCGTCGTAAAGCTTTGCCGCCTCTTCCTTCCGGGCCATGAAGCGCTCGCGCCAGTGCCGGAGCGTATGGGCGTAATGCATGGGCAGGATTTCGCAATCGGCCACCAGCAGGCCGTTTTTCTCGATAAACGGCATCACCTCGGACAGCGCCGGAATATAGCCGCCGGGAAAGATGTATTTCTCAAAGAACGGATTGTTGTAAAGCGCCGGATAGGGCTGGCCGATGGAATGCAGGATCATCACCCCGTCATCGCTCATCAGCTCTTTCACCTTGCGGAAAAACCGGTTGTAATTGGCCGGACCGACATGCTCGAACATGCCGACGGAGACGATGCGATCAAAGGGCTTCGCCTTCATCGTCCGGTAATCCTGCAATTCAAAGCGCACCTTATCGGCAAGGCCGCGCTTTTGAGCCCGCATGCGTGAGACTTTCAACTGTTCTTCGCTGAGCGTGATGCCGGTCATGTCGACACCGGCCATCTCGGCGAGATACATCGCCATGCCGCCCCAGCCGGAGCCGATTTCCAGCACGCGCTGCCCCTCTTCCGGCCTCAGCTTGGCGGCGATATGACGTTTTTTTGCCATCTGCGCCTCTTCAAGCGAAATGCCGGGCGGATTGAAATAGGCGCAGGAATATTGCCAGTCATCATCGAGAAACAGATCGAACAGCTTGGCGCTGAGATCGTAATGATGGGCAACATTGTGCTTGTTGCGGTTGATCGGCATCAGACCGCGCAGCCGCGCCTCGGCAATGCGCAAGATCCCCCGCCAGAGCATGGAGAAGTTGAGGTCGGTGACCAGGGTGTTTTCCTTGATCAGCGTCAGCAGGCCATAGATATCGCCCGTTTCGATAACGAGCCGACCTTCCATGTAAACTTCGCCCAGCTTCAGCTGAGCATCGCGAGCGATGGCCTCCTCGGCCTCGTCATCGGTAAAACGCATGGCGATGAAGGGCGCCTGCCCATCTCCCATCCGTTCGGTTCGGCCATCCTGGCCGGTTACATCCAATGTCCCCTTGCGAATGATCTTGCGCAGGAGCTTACGCAGAGATGAAGCCATAGGCCCCCCTTGAATCCTCAGGAATGCCACAATCGACAGGCTCAAACCTATCGCCTTTGACAGCGCTGACAAGGGTGCTTTTGTCACATAAATCGCAAAAATTGCCGGAACATTTTGAAATCAAAAGCAACGCACGCAAAAGGCGCGCTTTCAAAACGCAACGTCACGAAAACGTGATGGCCGGCTTATTTTCGCCGCATGGCCTCAGCCAGCGCGGCACCCAGTCCGCCCATGCCGGATTGTTCGGTTTTCTTCGGCTGGCCTTTATCGGCGTGGCGCAGATTGGCCGTGCCGCGATTGTCGCGCATCGACGGTGGCGGGGCCTCGCCCCCATCCTTGCGCATGGAAAGGGCAATGCGTTTGCGCTTCACATCCACCTCGACGACACGCACTTTCACCACATCGCCCGCCTTGACCACCTCATGCGGGTCCTTGACGAAGCGGTCGGCCAGTTGCGACACATGCACCAGCCCGTCCTGATGCACGCCGATATCGACGAAAGCGCCAAAGGCGGCAACATTGGTCACGGTGCCTTCAAGCTGCATGCCGGGTTTCAGATCGTCGATCTCATTCACCCCTTCGGCGAAGGTGGCGGTTCTGAAGCTCGGGCGCGGGTCGCGACCCGGCTTTTCCAGTTCCAAGAGAATGTCCTTCACCGTCGGCAGGCCGAATTGCTCATCGACGAAGCGTTTCGGGTCGAGGCTTTTCAGCGCCGCACTGTCACCCATCAGGCTTCTGAGATCACGCCCGCAGGCGGCAACGATCTTCTTCGCCACGCCGTAAGCTTCCGGGTGAACGGCAGAGGCATCAAGCGGCTCCTTGCCGTTTGGAATGCGCAGAAAGCCGGCGCATTGCTCAAAGGTGCGCGCGCCAAGGCGCGAAACCTTCAACAGCTCCTTGCGGGTGGCAAAGGGCCCGTTCTGGTCGCGATGGGTCACGATCGCCTCGGCAATCGAACCGCCAAGACCGGAGACCCGCGCCAGCAGCGGCGCCGATGCCGTATTGAGATCGACGCCGACGGCATTGACCGCATCTTCGACCACGGCATCGAGCGAACGGCCGAGCCTGCCCTGATCGACATCGTGCTGATATTGGCCGACGCCGATGGATTTCGGCTCGATCTTCACCAGTTCGGCGAGCGGGTCCTGCAGGCGTCTTGCAATCGACACCGCCCCACGCAGCGACACATCGAGGCCGGGAAATTCCTTCGCCGCCAGTTCCGAGGCCGAATAGACCGACGCGCCCGCCTCCGAGACGATCACCTTGGTCGGCTTCGGTGCAGCCCCTGTGGCCGGAAGCTGCGCCAGAAGATCAGCCACCAGCTTTTCCGTTTCGCGGCTGGCCGTACCGTTACCGATGGCGATCAGTTCCACCTTGTGCTTGCGCATGAGGCTGGCAAGTTCGGCCTGCGCGCCTCTGAGATCGTTTTTCGGCTGGAAGGGATAGACGGTCGCGGTTTCCAGAAGCTTGCCGGTGCCATCCACCACCGCCACCTTGACGCCTGTGCGGATACCCGGATCGAGCCCCATGGTCGGACGCGACCCGGCAGGGGCTGCCAGCAGCAGATCTTTCAGATTGCGGGCAAAGACGTGGATCGCCTCCTCCTCGGCCCGCTCGCGAAGCTCGCGCATCAGATCGAGCGAGAGCGAGGTGGAGAGCTTGACCCGCCAGGTCCAGCCGGCCACGTCCAGAAGCCATTGATCGGCAGGACCTCTGGCCTTCACCTCATAGGCATTGGCAATCATCCGCTGGGCGGGCTTGATTACGGCGGTGTCGTCCCTGTCGGCCTCGATGGACAGTGTCAGAACCTCCTCGTTCCAGCCACGCAGCATGGCCAGCGCCCGGTGACCGGGCACGGTGGCCCAACGTTCTGTATGGTCGAAATAATCGGCGAATTTTTCGCCCGCCGCCTGCTTGCCATCCACCACCCTGGAATAGAGAAACGCCTTGTCCTTGAGATAGCTGCGCAGTGTTTTCAACAGCTCGGCATTTTCCGCCATGCCCTCCGCCACGATATCGCGCGCGCCTTCGAGCGCCGCCTTCACATCCGCCACATCCTCCTTGAGATAGGCTTCGGCCAGTTTTGCCGGATCGCTGCTGCGGTCGGCGAGAATGGCCTCCGCCAACGGTCCCAGGCCCTTCTCGCGGGCGATTTCGGCGCGGGTGCGCCGCTTCGGCTTATAAGGCAGATAAAGGTCTTCCAGCTCGGCCTTGGTCACGGCTTTGGCAATTTTTACCGCCAGTGCATCCGTCATCTTGCCCTGGGAGGAAATGCTCTCGACAATCGCCTTGCGCCGTGCACCCAGCTCCCTGAGATAGGTGAGACGCTCGGCCAATTGGCGCAATTGCGTGTCATCCAGCCCGCCGGTCACTTCCTTGCGGTAGCGCGCGATGAAGGGCACGGTCGCGCCCTCATCCAGCAGGCCGACGGCAGAGACCACCTGATCAGGGCGGGCGTTGATTTCACCGGCGATAAGGGCAGCAATGGATGTGATGTCGTCGGCCATGGCGATGTCTTCTCCAGATTTGATCGGCGGACCATAGCGCGAGATCGTGGCGAGGCAACGGATACCGCTTCCCCTCCACAGAAAAGCGGCTTTTTCCTTGATTTTTGCGCGCCCACGCCGTAACCGCCGAGGAAAGATATTGGAGGCGTGCAATGAAGGTTCTGTTGATCGGTTCTGGCGGACGGGAACATGCCCTGGCATGGAAGATCGCGCAGTCTCCCCTGCTGGAGACCTTTTATGCAGCCCCCGGCAATCCCGGCATTGCCGACCATGCCGAATGCGTCGATCTCGACGTCGATGACCATGGCGCCGTGCTTGCCTTCTGCAAGGACAAGGCGGTGGATTTCGTCGTCGTCGGCCCGGAAGCGCCGCTGGTGGCGGGCCTTGCCGATCATCTGCGCGATGGCGGCCTTGCCGTTTTTGGCCCTTCGGCGGCGGCTGCCCGGCTTGAAGGCTCAAAAGGTTTCACCAAGGATATCTGCGCCCGCTTCTCCATCCCGACCGGAGCCTATAAGCGCTTCACCGAGGCGCAAGCGGCGAAAGCCTATATCCAGCAGCAGGGCGCGCCGATCGTCATCAAGGCCGACGGGCTTGCCGCCGGCAAGGGTGTGACCGTCGCCATGACGATCGAGGAAGCGCTTGGCGCCATTGACGACTGTTTCGACGGTGCCTTTGGCGCAGCCGGTGCGGAAGTGGTGGTCGAGGCCTTTCTCGATGGCGAGGAGGCGAGCTTCTTCTGTCTCTGCGATGGCAAGACGCTGTTGCCGCTGGCCACCGCGCAGGACCATAAGCGTGTCGGCGATGGCGACACCGGCCCCAATACCGGCGGCATGGGGGCTTATTCGCCCGCCCCGGTAATGAACGCCGAGATGGTCGAGCGGACGCTGAAGGAAATCATCGAACCGACCATGCGCGGCATGGCCGAACTGGGCGCGCCCTTTTCCGGCGTTTTCTTCGCCGGACTGATGATCACCGAACGCGGCCCGGAACTCATCGAATACAATGTCCGCTTCGGCGACCCGGAATGCCAGGTGCTGATGATGCGGCTGAAAAGCGATCTTCTGCCACTGCTTTATGCCACCGCCACCAGCACGCTGGATCAGGTGACGGCGGAATGGCACGACGATGCGGCGCTGACCGTGGTGCTTGCCTCGAAAGGCTATCCCGGCAGCTATGAGAAGAATACGCCGATTGCTCATATCCCGACAGAAAGCGAAGGTGGAAAGGTGTTCCATGCCGGAACCGCGCTTCGTGACGGTCAACTGGTCGCGACCGGTGGCCGGGTGCTGAATGTGACGGCGCGGGGGAAAGATGTCGGGGCAGCGCAACAGCGCGCCTATCGCCTGCTCGACGATGTCCAGTGGGACAACGGCTTTTGCCGCCGCGATATCGGCTGGCGCGCCATTGACCGAGAAAAGAACATGTAGGCGGCAGATCACTCAAATTTTATCTGTTTTCGAGACAAGATCGAAAGACCTGCCGTCTATGATCGATACCGAAACAGGGAGTCTGTCATGCGTATGTTTCTTGCCGCCGCTTTGGTTCTGTGCGCTTCCGGTGCGGCTCAGGCCTCGTCCATTGTCGAGATCAAGACCGACAGCCGCATCACGCCGAGCGTGGTCAAGATAACCTGCGCCAGTTGCACCTCGCCCGTCCAAAAAGAGGCAAAGGCCGAGCCCGCGACTGGATTTACGGGCCAGAGCATCACCATCAAGACCGTCAACGGCAGACGTGAAATCATACGCACTGCCGACTGGATGGGTGGCTCGCCCGTCACCTATATCAACAAGGCGGATGGCTGGCTGGGACAGCATGACAGCGATCTTGCCGGCCTCAAAGGCGACGGAATCGACCTTTCCGCCACAACGGCTGCGGTTGAAACCCCGGCGGATCACGGACCGGCCATGCTGCCGCCACCCGGTAACAACCATGATCAGGTTATTGCCGAAATTCCGCCGATGCAGCTCAGGCTCAAGTGACCCACGGCGGCACAAGCATGCCTGCCGCAACTATTTGGCGCAAATGGTGTGATTGCGCCTTTCTTTTCAGCTTTTGTTTATAAATACCCCTCATTATTGGGGGAGACAACCCTGCGTCGTCACACAGGCGCAACACCATTAAACAGGAACATCTGGGCTGTGTCGCATTCCTTTCATCGTTTGCGATCTGAGGAGTGCGAAAGAAGCGTCCTCCAAGAGGTATCCTATGAAGAACCTTAAGATTTCCCGGCAATTGCTGCTGCTGGTCAGCGGGCTGATGATCGCCTTCGGCGTGGCAACATTTTTCCAGATCCGCTCCTCGGCAGAAACGATCTACACACAACGCTATGAATTGCTGCGCACCGAGGTGGAAACCGCCATTTCCGTGCTCAAGCGCTATTACGCGCTGCAACAGGCCGGCAAGCTGAGCGAGGCGGAAGCGCAGAAACAGGCTTTTGATGCTGTCAATGCGATGAAATTCCAGCCGGACGGCTATTTCTTCGGCTATGATTACGATGTGAAGATGCTGTTTCATCCCGATCCGAAGAAGGTCGGCGAAAGCTTCAAGGGCAAGGCCGACCAGAACGGCTATGCCTATCGCGACGATCTGGTGAAGGTCGGCCGCGACGGCGGCGGGCTCGTCACCTTTTTCGGGCCGAAGCCGGGCATGAAGGGCAACAGCTACCGCAAGACCTCCTATGCGCTGGCTTTCGACCCGTGGAAAGTGGTCGTCGTCACTGGCCTTTACATGGACGATCTCGATGCGGAAGTCTTCAATGACATTCTGAAAGCGGCCTCCTTCGGCATCTTCGTCTTCATTTTCGGCCTTGGTGCCGCCTTTTATGTCATTCGCGGCATTTCGCGACCGTTGAACGCCATTCATGACGCGCTGGGCGAAGTGGCGAACGAAAACACCGACATCTCCATTCCTCATACCGACATGTCGAATGAAGTGGGCATGATGGCCAAGGCCACCAAAGCGCTGCAGGAAAAGGTGCGTGAGCGCCATGCGCTTGCCGAACAGCAGCAACGCCAGCAGCAGGCGCTGGACGGCGAACGTCAGCGCAATGCCGAACTGACGGCGGAAGAGGCGCGCCAGCAGGCCCATGTGGTCTCCACCATCGGGGCATCACTGGAACGGCTTTCCGAAGGCGACCTCACCGTGCGCTGTGCCGATCTCGGCGAACGCTATGAAACGCTCAGGCACAATTTCAACGACGCGCTGACCCGGCTGGAACAGGCCATGACCCGCGTC
>NZ_JAMKOJ010000014.1 GCF_023700755.1 Allorhizobium sonneratiae
AGCGTTCGCCGAGATCGGCACAGCGCACGGTGAGGTCGCCTTCGGCCAGCCGTTCCAGTGATGCCCCGATGGTAGAGACCACATGGGCCTGCTGGCGCGCCTCTTCCGCCGTCAGTTCGGCATTGCGCTGGCGTTCGCCGTCCAGCGCCTGCTGCTGGTGCTTTTGGCTCGCTTCCAGAGCATGGCGCTCGCGCACCTTTTCCCTCAGGATCTGCGTGGCCTTGGCAATCAAACCGATTTCATTGCGTTTTTCGATGTGAGAAATGTCGATATCGGTACGGTCTTCAGCANGCGTTCGCCGTCCAGCGCCTGCTGCTGGTGCTTTTGGCTCGCTTCCAGAGCATGGCGCTCGCGCACCTTTTCCCTCAGGATCTGCGTGGCCTTGGCAATCAAACCGATTTCATTGCGTTTTTCGATGTGAGAAATGTCGATATCGGTACGGTCTTCAGCAATCTGTTCCAGATTATGTCGCACCTCGCGCAAGGAACTCGTCACGCCGCGAATGATATAGGCGGCAAAAGCGACCGCCGCCAGAAACACGACAAGAGCGGCAATGACAGCCCGGATCGTCGTCGAATAGACAAACTGGTCGAGGTCATCGAGATAGGCGCCCGTACCGACAATGATTCCCCAGGGCTCGAAAGCGAGCGCGTAGCCGACTTTCGGATAGGTCGTCTCCTGCGATTGATTGGGCTTTGGCCAATAATATTTCGTCCAGCCGCCCCCTTCACGTCCAACCCGAATAAGATCGGCGATCAGATGATTGCCAAATTTATCGGCAACACTGATGAAGTTTTTGCCAACACCCGCGTCATTCGGATAGGCAACACGATTACCCTGATAATCATAGGCAAAGAGATAACCATCCGGTTTGTAGCGCATTGCGCCTATGGCGTGCATGGCCAATAAAAATGCCTTGTCATGCGAAAGTTCGCCGCTTTTTTCCATCTGGTAATAATGGTTTACGATCGAAACCGCCGATTCCGTCTCGATTCTCTGCATATCATACCGTTGCTGGTAGATCGCATCATTCGCCCTGTACAATTCATAGGTAAAAACGCCCACAAAACCAACGACCAGACAGGCAATGACTAAAGTGAATTGCTGGGAAATGCGCAAATTTTTCATAACTTTCTCCACCTCTGCGCGTATAGGATAAGGAGATATGAATTGATGTTTGGTAAAGGGAGAATTATATTAGATTATTGTATGTTTTATATGTATTAAAATTCATTCTTTGAAACCTTTGCTATCTTTGCCTACAGAACTGAAACGCCCGGATGACCGCAAAGGCATGCCGGGCGCAAAAAAAAGCAACGAGGATCAGCATCCCGGACGGTTCTCAGGGATAAATGACACCCTTTCGCAGGATGATATTGGCATAAAGCCGTGGCTCGCTGGTCTGTACCACCGTGTGCGCCGCCTTGACGCGCGGATAGAAATCAGGCCCCAACAGCGGAATGACCGGCTGTTTCGGTTCATGGGCAGCACAGCAGGCAATCATTTCCTCATGGACGGGGGCAAGCGTGTCACGATCGGGGCCAAGCGTGGAGCGGAAAATCGCTTCCGGCACGAAATCGTCGATCGGCAGTACCGAAAGAATGGCGTCGAGAACCGGAATGAGCGGCACGCCATCCAGTCGCACCAGTCGGCGCGCATGTTCCAGTCCGGGATAATTGCCATCGACGATGGCAATCTCATCGCCATGACCCATGGCTCTGAGCGTCGCCAGAAGATCGGGATTGAGGATTGGATTGAGACCCTTCAACATTTACTGCAGCTCCTTGAACAACACGTTCTGATCGAGAAGATAACGGGAAAACAACGGCAGGCTTGCACCGCCTATCGAGCGGGCCTGATGGCCAACAACGCCTTCGACGATGTCAGGCATCAGCACGCCTTGAAGATCGAGCGTGCGCACCGCCTCACGCGTGGCCTTGACCAGCCTTGCACGCACCCATTCGGGAAAACCGCCATCGATAACGGCGGCGGAAAAATCGATGATCGAGGCAGAGGCGACAATTGCCTGGGCAAGGGCAGCCGCACTGTTTTTGATCCACAACTCCAGCGGCGCGCCATAATCGATCCATTCGCTCGGTGAATACCACAGGCTGCGCGCATCCTGACCGTGATCCCGCAACAGGTTTTCCAGCACGAAGATCGATGCCACCTTGAGCAACTGCACCGTTCTGCCGTCCTGCCCCTGCACCGGCAGGGAGCCCAGAGCACCTGCCATGCCGGTACGGCCGGAGAACAATGAGGAATTGATGACGACACCGCCGCCGATAAACGACCCAATGAAAAAATAGACGAAATCGGGATAATTTGGCCCGTTGCCGAACACCAGCTCTGCCGCACAGGCGCTGGTGGCATCGTTTTCGAGAAACACCGGATAGGAAAGACGCGCCGCCATGTCGCCATGAAGATCGACCTTGCGCCAGATCGCCATGTCAAGCGCCGGCGCGCCGGTCTCGTCCGCCCAGCTCCAGAGCTCGAAGGGAGCTGCAACGCCAAGCCCGGCAATACGTTCGCGCTCGCCCGGCAGCAGCCGGCCCTCGATTTCGCCAATACCGTCGCTGACAAACTGCAGGATCGGTTCGGGCATGGGATAGGCATAGGTGCAGCGCACCTCATGACGGATCGTACCGACAAAATCCATGAGAATGAGACTGGCGCTGCGCCGGCCAATTTTCAACCCGAAGGAAAACACCGCATCGGGATTGAGCCGCATGGGTATCGAGGGCTGTCCGACGCGACCGCGCTGCGGCTCTCCACGCACCAGCAAGCCCTCATGTTCCAGCACCCGCATGATCACCGTGACCGTTTGCGCCGAAAGACCACTGCGACGGGCAATATCGGCCTTGGACAAGCCACCGTGACGACGCACCAGCGACATGACCAGCCGCTCGTTATAGGCACGTACACCGCCCTGATTGGCACCACCGCTCAAGTCGAGGACCGCGGGAGGCTCTTTCGGCCCCACTATCATCCTCCCCGCCATGCATTTCCTCCCTGTCCGCCTGAGCGGAAGACTGCATATGATACGATGCCTGACGAACCCTAGCCTTCCTCCACCATCAGACTTGTGGGATATAACATGACACAGAGAATTAATAATTCAACTCGATTTATTTATTGACACGGGTTCTATTTGATGAAATTTTACCCTCGGAAACATGGGGGCCTGCCACAGGAGAGGTGCAGGCCATGTTGCCGGGTCATGGCCGCTCAAGGCCGACCTCATCTTTGTCCTTTGGGAGGATTTAAATGAAGACCAATTTGATCAGCGCCACCCTTGGCGCTCTCGCCCTTGGCGTTGTCTTTTCCAGCGGCGCGCATGCTGCTGGCGTTTCGGCCTGCCTGATCACCAAGACCGACACCAATCCCTACTTCGTCAAGATGAAGGAAGGCGCGACCGCCGAGGCCAAGAAGCTTGGCGTCGATCTCAAGACCTATGCCGGCAAGGTTGATGGCGACAATGAAAGCCAGGTCAACGCCATCGAAACCTGCATCGCCGATGGCGCCAAGGGTATTCTGATTGCTGCCTCCGACACCAAGGCCATTGTTCCTTCGGTTGAAAAGGCACGAAAGGCCGGCCTTCTGGTCATTGCGCTGGACACCCCGCTCGATCCGATCAGCGCTGCCGATGCAACCTTTGCCACCGACAACTTCAAGGCTGGCGAACTGATCGGCGAATGGGCGAAGGCAACCATGGGCGACAAGGCCAAGGACGCCAAGATCGCCATGCTTGATCTGTCCGTTTCCCAGCCTTCTGTTGGCGTCAAGCGTGACCAGGGCTTCCTCAAGGGCTTCGGCATCGACCTCGGCGATCCGAATAAGTGGGGCGATGAAACCGATCCGCGCATCGTCGGCCACGAAGTGACCGCTGGCAACGAAGAAGGCGGCCGCAAGGCAATGGAAACCCTTCTCGCCAAGGATTCCGGTATTGATATGGTCTATACCATCAATGAACCGGCTGCCGCCGGCGCATATCAGGCGCTGAAGGCCGTCGGCATGGAAAAAGGTGTCAGCATTGTTTCCGTTGACGGCGGTTGCCCGGGCGTCAAGAACGTTCAGGCTGGCGTTATTGGCGCGACGTCGCAGCAATATCCGTTGAAAATGGCGTCACTTGGCATCGAAGCCATCGCTAAATTCGCCAAAGACGGAACCAAGCCGAAGCCGACGGAAGGCAAGAACTTCTTCGACACCGGCGTGCAGCTCGTGACCGACCATCCGGTCAAGGGCGTTCCGTCGATCGACACCAAGGAAGGCCTGAAGCTCTGCTGGGGTTGATATATTCAGGCGGGATGGCGTAACGCCGTCCCGCTTTCACTTACGGAAATGGCACACCGTTTTCGTCGTTATTTAACATCACAGATCATGCGTTGCGTTTGTCCGGAAAAAATCCGGCAAGAAAGAACGTCTGACGGGCCAACCCCGCAGCATGGCAACGGGAGGTTTCATGGCAACCGATACAAGGGGCCCTCAGGCCTTCGAATCAGAACTGAAAGCCGCCTCTGACAAGGTCGCGGAATTCGAGCCGCCCAAAACCGGCGTGCAACGCTTTCAGACGCTTTTGCATCAGACACCGTCCATCGTACCGCTGATTGTTCTGATCGCGGCGATCATTGCTTTCGGTCTGCTGCTTGGCCACCGTTTCTTTTCCGCCTATGCGTTGACACTGATCATCCAGCAGGTGGCGATCACAGGTATCGTTGCGGCCGCCCAGACGCTTGTGGTGCTGACTGCGGGCATCGACCTGTCTGTCGGCGCCATCATGGTACTGACCTCTGTCATTATGGGCCAGTTCACCTTCCGCTACGGTCTGCCCGTTGAAATCTCTATTGTCGCTGGCATTGTCGCTGGCGCGGCCATCGGCTTTCTCAACGGCTTCATGGTCGCCAAGATTAAACTGCCGCCCTTCATCGTCACGCTGGGCATGTGGCAGATCGTTCTGGCAACCAATTTCCTTTATTCGGCAAACCAGACCATCCGCGCCCAGGATATCGAAACCTCTGCTCCTCTCTTGCAGTTTTTCGGCAATACGGTGCGCATCGGTGGGGCCGTCTTCACCTATGGTTCGATCACCATGCTGCTGATCGTGGCATTTCTGGCCTATGTGCTGCGTCATACCGCCTGGGGTCGCCATGTCTATGCCGTGGGTGACGATCCGGCTGCCGCCGAACTGGCGGGGGTCAAGGTATCGCGCATCCTGATTTCGGTTTATGTGCTGGCTGGCATCATCTGCGCCATTGCAGGCTGGGCGTTGATTGGCCGTCTCGGTTCGGTTTCGCCGACATCGGGCCAGTTCGAGAACATTAATTCGATTACAGCTGTGGTGATCGGCGGGATTTCACTCTTTGGTGGCCGCGGCTCTATTCTCGGTACCATGTTCGGCGCGCTGATCGTTGGCGTCTTCACTCTTGGGCTCGGGATGTACGGTACGGACCCGCAATGGACCTATCTGTTGATCGGCGCCCTTATCATTGCGGCTGTTGCCGTGGACCAGTGGATCAGAAAGGCGGCTGCGTGATGGAAGCTCTTCTCAAAGCCCGAAATCTCGTCAAGCGTTACGGCAAGGTCACCGCACTCAATAATTGCGATTTCGACCTTTACCCCGGCGAAATCCTGGCCGTTATCGGTGATAACGGCGCGGGCAAATCTTCGCTGATCAAGGCGATTTCCGGCGCAATCACCCCGGATGAAGGCGAAATCTTTCTCGAAGGCAAGAAGATCCAGTTCTCCTCGCCGCTCGAAGCGCGCGCCGCCGGGATCGAAACCGTCTATCAGACCTTGGCCATGTCGCCAGCGCTGTCCATTGCCGACAACATGTTTATGGGCCGTGAACTGCGCAAGCCCGGCATCATGGGATCGGTATTCCGCATGCTGGATCGTCCGGCCATGGAGGAATTCGCCCGGAAGAAACTGTCGGAACTGGGCCTGATGACCATTCAGAACATCAACCAGGCGGTCGAAACCCTGTCCGGGGGCCAGAGACAGGGCGTTGCCGTAGCCCGTGCCGCAGCCTTCGGTTCCAAGGTCATTATTCTCGACGAACCAACGGCTGCACTTGGCGTCAAGGAAAGCCGCAAGGTTCTCGAACTCATCCTCGATGTGCGCTCGCGCGGTATTCCGATCATTCTGATCAGCCACAACATGCCCCATGTGTTCGAGGTGGCAAACCGTATCCACGTCCACCGGTTGGGCCGCCGCCTGTGCGTGATAAACCCGTCCGAATACACCATGTCGGATGCCGTTGCCTTCATGACCGGGGCAAAACAGCCACCGGAAGAGGCTATCGCCGCCTGAGCGGGCCAGGCCAATTCTGATCGAAAACAGTTATCGAGCCTGCCAGGTTGATAAAAAATCTGGCAGGCTTTCTTTTTGAGTCCCGGCATATTCATCGGTTTCCTATGCACTTTTCAGAAAATTCTAATTGATTTTTAAGGTTATAATGAACAAAATCTTAATGTATCAAAGCTCTCTCGAAAATATATAAACCATTGTTTTTGAAAAGGATAATCGACGCCCGTGCAATGACTCAAACTTCTCGCATCCAAAAACGGCCCGACGCTGGACACTTGCACCCTATCAGCTTGGGGGAAGTTGACACGATGGTAAAAGGATCGCTTGAAACCAGTGTACAAGGTGGATACAAGTTTCACGCAGTCATATGAACGGACGGCAGAGTGTGAGTCATCGGCAAGAGTGGTCCCTTGTCCGCAAAAGCGATTTCAACCCTGCACCGCAGGCCGCAATGAATTGCTTTTTTCGTGGATGGGAGATCCGCTTACCCGCGTATTCGTAGTCCGAAAAGGGGTGCGGAATGCGGTCACGAGGAGTTTTTGTGTGAACTATGGTCCGTTGAAAACCGGCGTCATCCTTATCATGACTGCAGGACTGACAGCATGCAATACTCTTCCGGCAGCAGGCCCCCTGTCATCCAGCATTGAAGCCGATGCTGGCAAATCCGCACAGCAGCTTGGCCGCAGCAACGCCGCGGTTTTCGATGTGGTCGATGTCGACCAGAAGACCGCGCAGATGATTTCCAACTATTCCGGCACGATCTTCAGCCGCCGTTTCGGCATGGGTGGGCGCCCCGGACCGGTGGTGATCGGTGTCGGCGACCAGCTCAAGGTCAGTATTTTCGAGGCCGGATCCGACGGATTGTTTTCAACCTCGCAGTCAAAACAGACCACCATCGATCTTGTGGTCCAGCCAGATGGCACCGGCACCATCCCCTATGTCGGTCAGATCAAGCTGGCTGGCCTCACCCAGGAAGCTGCGCGCAAAGCCATTCTTGCCCGGCTCACCAACAAGGCCATCGAGCCTGACGTTCTCGTCAATGCCTCCGGCACGGCATCGCGTGCCGTAACGGTTTCCGGCAGCGTTGGTCGTCCATCAAGTGTTCAGCTCAGCCTGGCTGGCGACAAGGTGACAGAAGCCATCGCCCAGGCCGGCGGCCCGACCGGACAGCCCTATGAAACCTATGTCACGCTGGTGCGTGGCCGCAAGACAGCAACTGTCCTGTTAAAAACGCTGATCGAAAAACCCAGCGAAAACATTTATGTCGAACCGCATGACCAGATTTATCTGACCCAGGATCCGCGCACCTTCACCACGCTTGGCATGTTTGGCAAGGATGGACGCATTCCATTTGGTGCAAATGATCTGAACCTGCTGGAAGCCATTGCGCTGGCCGGCGGGGGTTCGGACAATCAGGGGGACGCGGAAGGCTATTTCATTTTCCGCTACGAAGAGCCGGAGATCGTTCGCGCCCTGCTTGGCCCGCAGAAATTCAATGCCATGCTCGCCAAGGGCATGATGGCCAACAAGGACGGTCGCTATCCGATCGTCTACCGCTTCGATATGCGTTCGCCGGACAGCCTGATCGTCGGGCAGAATTTCCCGATCAACAATCGCGACGTGATTTACGCATCCCGCCACCCCTCGGTTGATTTCCTGAAATTCATGCAGCTTTTCACCACGCCAATCGGCACGGCCGTCAGCGTGCGTAGCGCCACCAATTGATAAAGTCCTGACCGACGGTCCTCAGCGCTGCGCTGCGGATCGTCAGGACGCTTGCACTCTTTTTTGCGCATTTGCTGACAGAAAACCGGTTCCCGCTTTGCGGTCGATGCTTTATCCACCTTTGCTGGAAAGGATCTACACCGCCATCCGTCTCAAAGTCTGCGCCGGCTGTGCATCAATCCGATGAAAAACACGCCACCGGCAAGACCGGTGATCACACCAAGTGGCATATCCTGCGGTGAAATGACCACCCGGGCGACCAGATCGGCAAGAACGAGAAAAATGGCGCCCACCACGGCCGAAAGGGGCAACACCCGGCGATAATCGCCGCCAACCCCATAGCGGACGATATGGGGCACCATCAGCCCGACAAAAGAGACAATGCCGGCAAAGGCAACAGCGGCTCCGGTGAGCAGTGCACAGATGACAAACACCACCATGCGAAACCGTCCTGCCGGAATTCCAAGCGTTGTCGCCGTCTCATCTCCCAGCGTCATGGCATTGAATTTACCGCCATTGCCGATCAGATAGACAGAGCAAAGCACAAAAACGGCCAGCGGATAGGGCAATTGCTGCCACTGGGCCAGCCCAAGCCCGCCGAGCATCCAGAAGACAACCGTTTGCGTCGCGCGCGGATCTCCGAGAAAAATCGCCAGACTGCCAAGGGAACTCAGAACGAAAGACACAGCAAGACCGGTCAACACCAGCCGACTCGCGTCGGTGGAGCGGGTAAATTGTGCCACGGCAACCACCAGAACCATGCTGATCAAAGCCCCGGCAAAGGCAAAAAGCGGCACCGTGATCAGGCCAAGAAACATGCCGGTGTGCAAGAGCGCCACAATGGCCCCGAGAGCCGCACCGGAGGAAATGCCCAACAGATGGGGATCGGCAAGCGTGTTGCGTGTGACGGACTGAAGTGCCGCACCGACCATGGCCAGAGACGCGCCGACCAGCGCACCCAGAAGCGCACGCGGTAAACGTACCTCCCATATGATGGTGTCACGGCCGACCGACCAGCTTTTTTCGATACCACCGATGCCGAGATGGCTGGCAATAATCCGCCAGACAAGATCGATGGGAATATGCACAGTGCCGACGCTGACGGCAACCAGAATGGTGACCGCCAGCATCACGACCAATCCGGCAATCAGCCACGGCAGCATGTGGATCAGCACATGCCGCGGTCCCTTGACGAAATCGCGATGGCTCATGGCCTGCCCATTTTGCCAAAGGCTGCTGCAAGCGTCCTGACCGCCTCGATATTGCGCGGCCCCGGCGTGGCTTCGACATAGGGCAGGACGACAAAACGATTGTTCTTGACCGCCGGAATATCCTTGAAGGCCGCATTGCTGCGCATGAAATCCTCTTTCTGCGCCGCCGTTACCTTGCCGTAATCGACAATGACGATCACATCCGGGTTTCGTGCAATCACCGGCTCCCAACCGATCGTCGTCCAGCTGGTGTCCACGTCGTCCATGATATTGGTTCCACCCGCCGCCTCGATCAGCGCCGTCGGCATGGCGTAGCGACCGGCGGTAAAGGGCTTGTCCATGCCGCTGTCATAGACGAAAACCTTGGGGCCTTTGCCATTGGCAGGGATCCCGGCGGTGATTGCGGCAAGCTCTTTGCGATAGCTGGCCACCAGAGCCTCAGCCTTCTCCTCAACGCCGAAAATGCGGCCAAGATTGAGAAGATCATTATACATATCCTCCATCGAAGCCTTGTTTTTCTTCATGATGTGGATGCAGCTTTCAGTCAGCTCATAGACCTTGATGCCGAAAGGTGCCAGCGTTTCCGGCGTCACTTCGCCGCCCACCTTCATGCCGTAATTCCAGCCGGCGAAGTAAAAATCCGCATCCGCCCCCAGCAGAACCTCCTTGGTCGGATATTTCGGCGACAGTTCCGGCAGGGCCTTTATCCCCGCTCTCAATTTTTCATCGAGCGTTTTCCAGCCCGAAACACCGGTATAGCCGACCATATGGTCTCTCAGCCCGAGTGCCAGCATCATTTCCGTCAGATTGACGTCGTTGGACACGGCCCGTTTCGGTGCAGCGTCAAATGTCACATGACGATTGCAGCTTTTGACCGTGACAGGGAAATCGGAGGCAAAGACCACAGACGCGGTCATGAGGAATGCAGGGAAAGTCGCAGCGAAGAGCATGGCGCAGCGCATGGAAAACTCCATCAAAAAGAGGCGTCAAGATGAAAGGAAAAGCGGGGCCGCCCGGTCATGGGGTGACTGTCTATGGTGGTCTCGACGGCAAAGGTTCTGCGAATGGCCTCCGGCGTCAGAACCTGAAGCGCCGGGCCATGACTGACCTGCCGGCCCTGCGACAAAACCAGCACATGATCGGCATGGGCGCAGGCCAGCGCCAGATCATGCAAGGTCACGATGACAGTGGCGGGCACATGACTTAAAAGTTCGAGCACCTCAAGCTGATGGCGAATATCGAGATGATTGGTCGGCTCATCGAGAATGAGCAGGTCCGGCTTCTGGGCCAAGGCACGGGCAATCATCACCCGCTGTTTTTCGCCGCCCGACAACAAGGCGAAATCGCGCGCCGCCAGATGCGCCAATCCCAGCAGGGACAGCGCATCTTCGACGCTTTGATAAAGCCCTGCCCGGTCCATCCTGCCCATGTGGGGGCTTGCCCCCAACTCAACGATCTCCGCGACAGAGAGACCGAAATCCGAGGCCTGCTCCTGAAGCACGCTTGCCACGCGCCGGGCAAAGGCCTGCGGCGGAATATGTCCGATTTCCGTACCATCGAGTTTGATGGTGCCGGAAGACGGCTTCAAAAATCGATAAAGGCAGCGCAACAGGCTGGATTTACCAGCGCCATTCGGCCCGGTAATAGCCAGCATCTCTCCCGGGCGAACGGAAAAGGAAATATCCTCAATGATCGTCTCGCCCTTATGCGGCCCCCAGTGAAGCGCCTCAACAGTAAAAGCCGCCGGTCTGGAGCCAGCAAGCGTGGGGGGCAGGTTCATTCGAGGCCTCCGGAACATACGGGAAGCTTCGGCAAGAACCGCTCAGGCAAATATCATCAATGCTAAAATCGCATGCCATCGTCGTTCTCCTTGGCACACCCCGGCCAGGTTTCTAGGGATCGTCGATGGCAGGTCTCCTGGCTCACGGGTCACAGCGCAACCGCACCTTCCCGGCCCCATCGCCAGTGGTATTTCCGGTTGAACTCTCCGTTGACAGTTGCGGGGGCAGCCACGGATTTGCGCCCTGATGGGTACGTCGCACCGTGTTCCCTTTTAATTCCCGCAGACAATTGGCCCAACGGGAAACCTTCAACATCGCGATGCGTAAGGCCGAAAGCACGGCAAGTCAATTCCACCCGGAAAAATTCCCTCCGTCCGATATTGGCCGTCAAGCGGACAGCATCGCGGACAGGATCACAGCCGCGCCCGGGTTGAGCGTGGCGTCGACAGAATAATATGGGTTTCGCTGTTGACGATGCCCGCAATGAGACGGATTCGATGCAGGATCGTATCGAAATCCGTCAGGCTGCGCGCACCCAGTTCGACAATAAGGTCAAACCGACCATTGGTGGTATGGATGGCAGAGATTTCGGCAATACCGCTCAAAGCCCGAATCACACGATCGGTCACATGACCTTCAATGGCAATCATCATCACCCCCCGCACAGCCAGATCCAACGTATCGGCGCGGAGAATAACCGTATAGCCGAGGATCGTCCCATCGCGCTCCAGCTTCTCCAGCCTCGCGCGCACCGTTGCCCGTGAGGCTCCTGTTTCAAGCGCCAGATCCGTCAGGCTGCGCCGCCCGTTATGGCGCAACAGGGTAATCAGCTTTTCATCCAGATCATCCATGGTCCTACCGTTTTGATTGGTTACTCTACCGAATTGATAAGCAAACTTGTAAAATTTGCCAATTCATTCCGTTCAAAATGCCAGCACTCCATGGTTCACTCTCTCCATAAACGGAGGTTGCGCATGGATGTCACTTTGATTGGAGTTCCCGTTCAGATCGGCGCAGGTCATCTGGGATGCGAGATGGGTCCACCTGCCTTGAAAATTGCCGGTCTCGGCCGCATGCTGGCAGAGCTTGGCCATCAGGTTGCCGATCTCGGCATTGTCAGTCCCGCACCGCTCAAGCCTCTCAACCACCCCAACCCGGCCATTCATCATCTGTCGGAAACCGTGGCCTGGATCGAGCGGCTGACGGAACTGGCCTATCTGGAAAGCGAAAGCGCCATGCCGATTTTCATCGGGGGCGACCATGCGCTTTCGGCCGGCACCGTTGCGGGACTTGCCCGACGCGCGGCAGAGCGCAACCGGCCGCTTTTCGTGCTCTGGCTCGATGCCCACACCGATTATCACACGCTGGAGACCACCGAGAGCGGCAATCTGCATGGCACGCCGGTGGCCTATTTCACCGGACGGGAAGGGTTTTCCGGCTATTTTCCAAGACTGGACCATGCCGTCAATCCCGCCAATGTCACGATGATCGGCATTCGCAGTGTCGATCCCGCCGAACGGGAGGCGCTCAGGCACCATCCCATCACCGTGCATGACATGCGCCAGATCGACGAACACGGCGTCGGTGTGCTGCTCAGAGCCTTTCTCGACAAGGTGAAGGCCGCAAACGGGATGCTGCATGTCAGTTTCGACGTGGATTTTCTCGATCCCTCGATTGCACCGGCCGTCGGGACCACCGTGCCGGGCGGCGCCACCTTCCGCGAGGCGCATCTGGTGATGGAAATGCTGCATGACAGCGGCCTTGTCACCAGTCTCGACCTTGTCGAACTCAATCCCTTTCTCGATGAGCGCGGCCGCACCGCTACCCTGATCGCCGACCTGACCGCAAGTCTGATGGGGCGCACGGTCATGGACCGCCCCACCCAGGGATGGACCACATAAACACGCCTGCCATCATCCAGCATAAAGCAAAAGGGGAAAGCCATGAACACGCAGCAGAAACTCAATATCGTTCCCTTTGTCAGCGTCGATCATATGATGTCGCTGGTTTTAGCGGTCGGCGTCGAAACCTTCCTGCGGGAACTGGCGCAGGTGATCGAGGAGGATTACCGCCGCTGGGAGCTGTTCGACAAGACGCCGCGCATCGGCAGCCATTCCCCGGACGGCGTCATCGAACTGATGCCGACCAGCGACGGCACGCTTTACGGCTTCAAATATGTCAACGGCCATCCGAAAAACACCCGCAGCGGTCGCCAGACCGTGACCGCCTTCGGTGCGCTGGCCGATGTCGGCAATGGCTATCCCATGCTGCTTAGCGAAATGACGCTGCTGACGGCACTGCGTACCGCCGCCACCTCGGCCCTGGCGGCAAGCCATCTGGGCCGCCCGGATGCACAGACCATGGCGATCATCGGCAATGGCGCGCAATCGGAATTTCAGGCGATTGCCTTCAAGGCGATTTGCGGCATCAAAGCCGTGCGGCTTTTCGACATCGACACTGCCGCCAGTGAAAAATGCGCGAGAAACCTCAGCGGCAGCGGGCTTGCGGTCACGATCCTTCCCTCGTCTGAAGCTGCCGTCGAGGGGGCAGACATCATCACCACCGTCACTGCCGACAAACAATATGCCACCATCCTGACCGACAACATGATCGGCCCCGGCGTGCATATCAATGCCGTCGGTGGTGATTGCCCCGGCAAGACGGAGTTGCATCGCGACATTCTGCTGCGCTCGGAGATTTTTGTCGAATACCCGCCACAGACCCGGATCGAAGGCGAAATCCAGCAATTGCCAGAGGATTACCCGGTCACGGAGCTTTGGCAGGTGATCACCGGCACGGCACAAGGCCGCAAACATCGCGACCAGATCACCCTGTTCGATTCCGTCGGCTTCGCCATCGAGGATTTTTCCGCTCTGCGCTATCTGCGCAGCAAGCTGATGGAGATCGGCCTCTATGACGAGCTTGACCTGCTGGCAGACCCGGACGACCCGCGCGATCTCTTCGGCATGG
This sequence comes from Allorhizobium sonneratiae, assembly GCF_023700755.1. Lineage (GTDB taxonomy): Bacteria > Pseudomonadota > Alphaproteobacteria > Rhizobiales > Rhizobiaceae > Allorhizobium > Allorhizobium sonneratiae. Next base: position 13,994 of record NZ_JAMKOJ010000014.1, read on the forward strand.
TCCTACGCCATAAAGCATTGAAAGGACTGTAGGGGTCTGCCGAACGCACGTCTGCCTCATCGCAGATTGAAACGCACCGGCGCGACGATCGTCCTGTTGACCCCTTCCGGCGGGACTGGCAAGGGGGAAGCCTTGCGGACCATATCGAGGACGGCGCTGTCCAGATCGGCAAAGCCCGAGGAGCGGGCAATGGCCACCGACTGCACCGTGCCGTTGTCATCCATGCTGAAGCGCACCAGCACAGTGCCCTCCTCCCGTCTGGCACGGGCGTCGGAAGGATAGCGCTTGTAACGCTCAAGCCGGCTCAAAAGGCGCGATTTCCAGCTGTCGATCCGGGCTGGCGAGACGGATGATGCGGCATTGCTAGATGATGCGGCATTCCTGTCTGCCTGACGCACCTCTGCTTTTGCCGCACGCGCAGCCTGACTGGCTTGCGGCTGCGGGGCGACATGTGGCTTGTGCCGTGGCTTTTCCTTTGGTTTTTCCGCCGTTTCCCTTGGCGGCGGCGGCCGCATGACCGGCAGCGGCACTTCAACATTCTCCAGTTCCGGGCTCATCACCGGCTGCGGCATTGGTTCAACAGGCGGCTGGACGACAGGCTGTGGCGCGGGCTGAACCGGTTCGGCAGGGGCAGGGTCGGGAGGCTTTGGAGTGGGATCGGGCGGCGTGGGCTCCACTTGCGGCGGTGCTGGCTCAGGTGGCGGGTCAACCGGCTTTGGCGGTGGCTCCGTCGCTTCCGACTTCACCTCCTCACTGTCCTTCTGATCCGGGCTGATCTCGTTATCGTCGACATGCACGGCCTCGGGTTCGGGCGCAAGCTCGATCATGATTGCCGCCGGCGGCGCAGAAGCCGCAGCCGCGTCGCTGGCGTTGTTCATCAGGAAAAACGCCGCAGCCCCATGAAGACCGGCAGCCACAACGGTCGCAACGGTCCACAGCATAACGCCGCGTCCGCCATCCTTGCGATTCAAACCCGCCATGTCGATCACCGTCATGGCGTCGCCTGTCCGCTCTCACTCTCGGCGCCCGGTTGGGTTTCCAGCCCGACCAGCGCAATCTTAACATAGCCGGCATCACGAAGGAGGTTCATCACGCTCATGAAATCGCCATAGCCGACCGCCTTGTCGGCCCTAAGGAAAATGCGTGCATCACGATTGCCTTGCGTGACGGCTTCAAGCGCGGTGGCAAGTCGGTCTCGGTCGATGGGATCATTGCCCAGAGACAGGCTGAGATCCCGGTTCAAGGTAAGATAGACGGGCTTGTCCGGTCGGGGCGCGGGCTTGGCCGTCGAGGCGGGCAGATCAACCTTGACATCGACGGTTGCCAGCGGTGCAGCCACCATGAAAATAATCAGCAGCACCAGCATGACGTCGATAAACGGCGTCACATTGATTTCATGGGTCTCGACCAGATCGTCGCCGCCATGATCGCGTATTCCGCCAGCCATGGCTTTACTCCGTCACCAGTTTCAACCGGGCGGCCTTGATATCGGCCGGTACATGGCGAAAATCGAGCTCACGACTGACCAGCCGCTCGATGGCCGCCGAAACATCGAGCAATTGCTGGCGATAGCCGGAGATAGAACGGGCAAAGATGTTATAGACGACGACGGCGGGAATGGCCGCGACCAGACCAATCGCCGTCGCCAGCAGCGCTTCGGCAATGCCCGGCGCAACAACAGCCAGATTGGTGGTATTGGCTTTTGAAATGCCGATAAAGGCGTTCATGATCCCCCAGACCGTGCCGAACAGCCCAACAAAGGGACCAATTGACCCAATGGTTGCCAAAATCCCGGTGCCTGCCGCCATGGAACGGGCCGCATGGGCCTCGATCCGGGCCAGAACCGATGACACGCGCTCCTTCACGCCCTGCGTTCCGCCATGATCGAAGGCGGCTTCCGACAGTTTCATCTCCTCTGCGGCGGCGTTCAGCATCCGTGTCAGCACGCCCCGGCCCGCACCCTGGTTCTCCAGCGCCTGCGGCAGGGAGCGCGCTGCCATCATCCGGGATAGAGCCCGGCGCAACCGCGCCTTGGCGCTGAACAGTTGCAGTGTCTTGCCGATCAGGATCGTCCATGTCGCCAGGGATGCAGCACCGAGAAGCAGCATGACCGCCTTGACCACGATATCGGCGGCCATGAACATACCGACCGGCGACAGATCATGGGGAATATCGGCGCGCACATCTTCGGCAGGAGCAGACTGAAGCGGCACAGCCTCGGCACTGGTTTGGCCAGCGACTGATGGTGCAACCGTCTGCGGCGATACGGTGGTCTGCGTCTCCTCAGCTGGTGCGGGTGCCTGCGCCAAAGCAGGAACGGCTGCAACCGGCCAGACAAAGCCAATCAGCAACAGAAAGAAAAGTGAACGGGAAAACGCCATGAGACCATCCTCTTCGTGAGGGCCGGTTGTCTTTAACGCTCTCACGCCCTTTATCCGCGACAGCGTTTGGTTTCTTCATTTTTCCTTAAACAGCCATCCGACCAAGGTAAAAATCATTCAGTCATTCAATCGTTTACAGCATGTCATGTGCGATTTTGCACCGGCTGACCTGACAGGCTGCCTGCCTTCGTCCTATTAAACATGAGAAAAAATTTCAAGTAAAAAATCTTGATAAAAAATATCCTGTTTAATTTACCGGCTTTTTTTGGGGGCTGGCATGGGCATGAAAACCGGCCTCCGGCGTGAGGCGGCAAGAGAAAACATTTTTCTACGTCCATCCCGGTAGCATCAAAGCTTCTGGAACAAAATCCTCCCGCTTGCCGTTGTCATGGCAAGTATAGGAAAGGAGAACAGCATGCTGCATTGGATATTGATTTTTCTCTTGATTGCCGCCGTTGCCAGTCTTCTGGGCTTTCGCGGTGTGGCAGGTGCATCTGCAGGTATTGCCAAAATCCTGATCTTCATTGTGCTGGTGGTTTTCATCATTGCACTGGTCAGTGGCATCGTGGTCGTTGCTTAAAGCATGTCGCGTTTTATTGTCCTCAATAAAACAGTAATGGACATGCGACAAAAAACTTAAAGCACGTTGAATAACAGCAACGTGCTTTAAAAATAAATGACCTTGCTGGGACAAACAATACGCAAGATACAATATGAAGCCTTCCTTGTGTGTCTTATCAAACGCGCAAGGAAGGCTGAATGTTGTATTACAAAGTTAATTGCGCACTTGTTGAGAAATCTTTTGTGAAGCAAGACATTATCAAAAACGTCACACCCGCATTGAAACAGGTTTCTGATATTTGCTTATCATACAGCAAAGGCGCGTTTGGTGACAGCCGCGCTGCTGGCGTCTGGGCCGAATTCCTCGTCACTCTCAAGGCCAAGCAGTTCCTGCAGCCTGTTTCTGGCGCGATTGATGCGGCTTTTGATTGTACCGACGGCACAGCCACAGATTTCGGCAGCCTCTTCATAGGCAAAACCCGACGCGCCGACGAGAATGATCGCTTCCCGCTGTTCGCTTGGCAGTTGATCAAGCGCCTTGCGAAAATCCTGAAGATCGAGCGAACCATATTGCTCTGGATGAACAGCCATCTGAGAGGTGAAAATGCCATCAGGATCAGATATTTCACGACCCTTCTTGCGCATCTGAGAATAAAATTCGTTGCGCAAAATGGTAAAGAGCCAAGCTTTCATATTGGTGCCGGGTTCGAAATGATCCTGCTTTGCCCAGGCCTTCATGATGGTGTCCTGCACCAGATCATCAGCAACATCGTGGCGACCCGCCAGCGAAATAGCAAAGGCGCGCAAATTCGGCAGCGTGCTCAACAATTCTCGCTTGAAGCTAAGGCTTTCGGTGGTACCGATCTCGCTCATGAAGCATGATCCTTGCCGCCAAGCCCCAAACCGGCATTTTTTTCGGCCTGTTCAAGACGCTCCAGAAGCTCGACAAACCGGTCAGGGATCTGCTCTTCCTGCACCGCATTGTAAAACTGGCGCAGCTTTGCGCTGATGTTGGTGAAAGCGCCCGACGCAGCCTTCACATCTTCAGCTGTATCAGCCTGATCCTGCCTGTTGCTATTTTCGACCATATCGCTTCTGCACTCTATTAAATCCCACGGGGTAAACGGAACCCGTCAAAAAAGGTTCCCCTGCCGTTCAAAAATATAATCACCGGCTGCCTTATGTAAATCAACGAAAAGTCCCTCAGCCCCACACCCCTCGAAACCGCCTTCAGCCGTGATCGAAGCTGCATCAGCGTACCTGCCATCATCAAACCAAGATTGATTTTTCAATTCCCGGAATCGATTCTGTTGTAAACACATCACTCCAGTGCCATCGCCCTGCCTGGAGACCTGTGCGACTGGTCCAGCTTCATTGGCCGAAAGGCCGCTATAGACTCTACGCTTTGTGGACCGAGACGCCCGGCAAGGAGTTTTGGCGATACGGGAACACAATCTCCATAAATCTCATCGGCGCTATAATTCTCATGGGACGTGCTGCGCCAATGAAACAGGACCGGCTTTGCAGCATTCTGGTAAAGCCTGAGCCTGTCCGGCAGCTCTGACCGGCACTGATGGATATCCGCATAGGTGACAACCGCGAGCGGCGTCTGTCCGCAGGCAGCCTGCTGACATGACAGAATGACCATCACTGCTGCGTAAATCATAGCCCGTTTTCCCTTGTGACCCAGGCTGATAACGGCGCAAAGGGCGAAAGGTTCCTCCACGTACAGCACTGCGTTCTTCGGCAAAGGGAGGGAGGATGCCATCAAAGCCCTCAGGCAGGCATCATGCCCGAGAGCTCATGTGGATAAGACCGTGGATGTAATCCAATTTCTCGATCACCGGCTGAGACAGCACAAAAGGATAAAAATCAGGCTGTCCCATACTGCGGTTGATGCTGTTGACGGCAACGGTGAGCGGTATCCAGGCATCGATCAACGGGGCGAGGGCCTCGGCGCGATAGGGATCGAAATTCTCATGCAGGGCGAGATCGGCCTTTCCCTTGCCCGGGTTCAGGCGCAGACCGAAGACGAAGGCCGTTTCCAGCGCATCGACGATATGGATGTAATGGGCAAAACATTCAGCGAAATCCTCCCAGGGGTGGCTGGAGGCATAGGCGCTGATAAACCGGCTTTCCCAATCCTGAGGCGGGCCCTGCTGATAATGGCGCTTGAGGGCGGCGGCATAATCTTCCCTTTCATCGCCAAAAATCGTGCGAAAGCCATCGAGACCATCGCGGATTCGCACCAGAACATCCCAGTAGTAATGCGCGATCTCATGGCGGAAATGACCGACCAGCGTACGAAAAGGCTCGCCCAGCGCCACCCGGCGTGCTTCGCGCTCATCATCTTCGGCCTCAACAATGTTCAAGGTGATGCAGCCTTTGTCATGGCCGGTCAAAACAGGTGCGCTGTTGTGAGGGGTATCATCATCAGCCAGAAACTGAAACCCAAGCCCCTCCCCTTCATCACCGCCCGCCTCAGTCTTTATGGCAAGCGGCAGAGCAAAGCGCAGCAACGAATAAAACAGCACACGCTTGGCATCTTCGATCCGGCGCCAGTTGTCCAGATGGCGGGGATTGGCAAGATCGGGTATCACCAGATTGTGGCGACAGGCCCGGCACAAACCACTGGCATCGCCGTCATCCACCACCCAGTTGCAGGCATCATGGACGGCATTGGCGCAAAATTGAACCTCACGCTCCTCCTGCGAACCAGCCTCTATGCCGATCATGTCCATACGCGAGGGACGAAATCCCAGCCGCGCCTGACAGGACAGGCATGTTCGATTGTCGAAATAGACCGTATTGCCGCAGAGGGAGCATGAAAAAAGCCGCATCGCCGTCACCTCCAGTGCTGATTGTTGTCTTCGGAAGGAAGGATTATTCGTGCAAATCAGCAGGAAAGAGCAGTTCGTAACACAACCGGCCCTCTTTCATCCGGTGCAGCACCTGGCCATTGACCGCCGCCGGGACGACTTTCTCAAGCACGGTACTGCCAAAGCGGCCAAAATCCCGTTCAACGCTGCTGTCCTCAAGACGCCCCAGCGGCTCCAGCCACCGAACCCGGATGAAAGCACCCTGCCCATCCTCGGCGATAAGGCGGTCACAGGAAATCTGGATCTGCTCCCGCCGCTTCAGGAAATCGCCATGGCTGACGGCATTGACAATCAGCTCATGCAGGGCAAGCCCGATATGCAGCGATGCATTGGGATTGAGCATGATGTTTTCGCCGCTGATGACAACGAGTGCGGCAAGCTCCGGCACGTATTTTTCCAGCTGCTGCTCGACCAGATCGTTGAAATAGGCCCCACGCCAGCTCGAATCCGTGATCAGGTCCTGCGATGTCGAAAGCGCATGCAGACGGCCACGGAATTTGCCGAGAAACTGATCGAGCGTGCCGGAATAGCGCGCCGTCTGCGAGGCGATGCTCTGAATGATCGCCAGCAGGTTTTTCGAGCGGTGACTGACCTCCCGCAGCAGGGTTCTCAGCAACCTTTCGCGCCGCCTTTCCTCGGTGCGGTCCATCACCACCGTCATGAAACAGACGCCGATCGAGCCGACCTCGATGAGCCGGCAGCGAAATTCGAAAATCGTGTCGTCACCTGGCTCGATCTGCAAGCTGATGATGTCACCGACAACCGACAGGCGCGCCTTTGCAGCTTTCAGACTGGCGGCGATGGTTTCGCCGAAGATGGATTCGTCGCTGGGCTCCTGGCCTATGGCCAATGGCCAGCGGGATGGCAAAGACGTAATGCAGATATAATTGCCGTTTCTGTCCTGCAGGCTGAGGCTCGCCCCCATGTCCTGCAAGCCGGTAATGAAGAAATCGCGCAAAACATCAACGTCATATTGCTGTTTGAACCATGTCAGTCTTTGAACCAACGACGTCACTCCAATGGCAATCCGTGCCGCAGACCTGTCATATCTTTCACGAAGAGTGCCATGTTTACAGTCATATCCTTAACGCTTGCCGTTCCTGACAAAAAACTGCCCGATCCTGCATCCCGGCATTGATTTGTCGTGCAAACGGTGATCGGGCCTTCCAGGATGGCGCCGGCAGCGAAGCCGTCTTCCTCTTTCGGCTCCCTGCCTGGGATAATCCGTGGCGGTCATTTCGGTTCCACTGCCTCCGGCGTTTTGCAAAGCGCAAAAAGACGCCGAAGATTTCGGAAGAAAAGACCGGAAAGGCTCCCGCTCAGGCGTCGACGACAGCCTGTTCATTGAAGAACAGCGCCTGGCTGATCAGTGCTTTGACCATGTCGGGATTGAACGGCTTGGTCACGAGAAAGGCCGGCTCCGGCCGTTCACCCGTCAGAAGCCGCTCGGGAAAGGCGGTGATAAAGATCACCGGCACGCTATCGATTTTCAAAATATCATTGATCGCGTCGATGCCGGAACTGCCATCTGCCAGCTGGATATCAGCCAGAATCATTTTCGGGTTGCTTTTTTCGTAAAGCGTTACGGCTTCCGTGCGGGTTCTTGCGATGCCGGTGACCCGGTGGCCCAAATCCTCGACCATCTGCTCGATATCGAGCGCAATCAGCGGTTCATCCTCGATGATCATGATATCGGTCGCAACCTGACGGGAAATTTCCCGTGTGGCGCGGGCAAACAGGTCACGGAAGCTCTCGTGGCTGACATCGAGCACCTCTGCGGACTCTTCGGCGGTGAAGCCCTCGACGCTGGTGAGCAGAAAGGCATGACGCTCAAGCGTGGGAACCCGCGACAGATTTGCCGTGGCGCGCTTTTCCCAGGCGTAGGGCGTCTCCATCGGACGGATATCGACATGAGTGGAGGAAAAGATCTGCACGAAGAGCTTGTAGATCGCGACCCTGTCATTGCTGGCGGCGGGAAAGATCGACAGATCGGCAATCAGCGCCTCAAGAACAGCCGCCACATAGGCATCGCCGGAGGTCTGCGAACCGGAAACGGCGCGGGCATATCGCCTCAGATAGGGAAGATGTGCGGCGACACGGGAGGTAAGGGACATGCGATTTCTCCGGTTTTGACGTAACCTTGCATAAATATAGTCTTTAATGCAGATCGGCGTAAAAGGTTCCGCCGCACACTCATTTTTTCTTTTTTTCCGTTTCGCGTCTTGGCCTGATTCGCGCCTTTGCCTGACGCTCCTATGCTTTTGCTGCTGCGGCTTCACCTGTCATGACGCAGATATTTGTAAAGCTGGACATGGAACTTCCTCCTGCCTCCCATGTTTTGCCCGGGGTAGCGATGAACGGCAAGCCAAATCGGCACGCGGCTATTCACGACAGCGGCAGAGAAGCGGCTTTGCCTTGTGTCGGTCCGGATGCCGTCGGTCGGTCTCCAGATGTGATGGAACCCAATTGACGCGCTCAGGTCTTTGGTTTGACGCATGTCTTCCTCCCGCAACCGCAGCCCCTTTCGGGAGGCCGCGCCTGAAAAGCGCTGCAAAAACAAAAATGTGCACAAAATGGAATGGGAGGTCCGCATGACGGATGACGACACCATACGCTATGACGGCCCGGCTGGCGGCTGGGGATCGCTCAAGGGCATTGCCAGAATTTTCGGCAAGGAATGGGACAGCCCGGCGGTGACCGAAACCCTGATGCGGCAGAACAAGCCCGGCGGTTTCATGTGCGTCTCCTGCGCCTGGACCAAGCCTGCCGATTATCACAGTTTTGAATTTTGCGAAAACGGCGCCAAGGCCACCTTGTGGGAGCTGACGACGCGGCGCTGCACACCGGATTTTTTCACCCGATACAGTGTGAGCGAGTTGCGCAGCTGGAAGGATCACGATCTCGAACAGGCAGGGCGGCTGACCCATCCCATGCGCTATGACAGGGCGAGCGATCATTACGTTCCCTGCTCCTGGCAGGAGGCTTTTGCCGCCATTGGCGAGGCTTTGCGCGCCATGGCGCCCGAGGAGGCGGTGTTTTACACCTCCGGCAGGGCAAGCCTTGAAACCGCCTATTGCTATGCGCTCTTTGCCCGCCTCTATGGCTCCAACAATCTTCCCGACAGTTCCAACATGTGCCATGAGACCACCTCGGTCGGTCTGAAAAAGGTCATCGGCTCCTCGGTCGGTACCTGCGTCTATCAGGATTTTTCCAGTTGCGATGCGATTTTCTTCTTCGGGCAGAATACCGGCTCCAACAGTCCGCGCTTTCTGCATCCGCTTCAGGCGGCAGCAAAACGCGGCTGCCGCATCGTGACCTTCAACCCTGTGCGGGAAAAGGGGCTGGAGCGCTTCGTCAATCCGCAAAACCCGGTGGAGATGCTGACGGGCAAGGATACGCAGATTTCCTGCCAGTATCTTCAGGTCAAGGCGGGCGGTGACATCGCGGCGCTGATGGGGCTGTGCAAACATGTTCTGGCGAAGGAAGACGAAGCCGCACAGCAGGGCCGAAGCGTGCTCGACCACGATTTCATCGCCCGCCATACCCATGGTTTCGAGGCTTTCGCGCAGAGGGTCAAAGAGACGGACTGGGCCGATATCGAGCGGGAATCCGGCCTTGCGCGCGCCGATCTCGAAGCGGCGGGCCAGGTCTATGTCGAAGCGGAACGGGTCATCGGCATTTACGGCATGGGCCTGACCCAACAGGTCCATGGCTTTGAAAATATTGCCATGCTGGTCAATCTCCTGCTGCTCAAGGGCAATATCGGCCGCGACGGCGCCGGGATTTCTCCCGTGCGCGGCCATTCCAACGTGCAAGGCCAGCGCACGGTCGGCATTTCCGAAAAACCGGAGCTTGTGCCCCTCGACACGCTGGCCGCGCTTTACGATTTCGAGCCGCCCCGGCAGAAGGGTCTCAATACGGTGGAGGCCTGCGAGGCCATTTTATCCGGCAAGGTCAAGGCCTTTGTCGGGCTGGGCGGCAATTTCGTCCGCGCCATTCCCGAGCGTGAGGCCATGGAAGAGGCCTGGCGTCGCCTCAAGCTCACCGTACAGATTGCCACCAAGCTCAATCGCAGCCATCTGATCAACGGCGAAACCGCCTATCTTCTGCCCTGTCTCGGCCGCAGCGAGGAAGACCGGCAGGAAGGCGGGCCGCAGACGGTGACGATGGAAGACAGTCTGAGCTGCATCCATGGCTCGATCGGCAAACGTCCTCCCGCAAGCGACCATCTTTTATCGGAGCTGGCGATTGTCGCGGGCATCGCCAAGGCAACCCTGCCGCCGAACCCCAAGGTGAACTGGGACAGATGGGTGGGCGATTACGGCGTCGTGCGCGACCTGATCGAAAAAACCTATCCGGAGATGTTTCACGATTTCAACAAACGCATGTTCACCCCCGGCGGTTTCTATCGCGGCAACAGTGCGCGCGAGCGCATCTGGAAAACCCCGAGCGAACGGGCGGAATTTACCACGCCGGACATGCTGTCGGCCACGGGTTTTGCCGACAGAAAAGGCCGCTACCGGCTGATCACGATGCGCAGCAACGATCAGTTCAACACCACCATCTATGGCTATGACGACCGGCTGCGCGGTGTGACCGGCACGCGTGATGTGCTGTTGATCCATCCGAACGAGATGCAGGCGCTCAATCTTCAGCGAGGCCAGATCGTCGCCTTGGTCAGCGATGCCGAAGACGGCATCGAACGACGGGTGGACGGACTGACCGTCCTGCCCTTCGATCTGCCGATCGGCTGTGTCGGCGGTTATTATCCGGAGCTCAACGCCCTCATCCCGCTTTCCCATCATGACCGGCAATCGAAGACACCCGCTTCCAAGGCCGTTCCCGTACGCATCATTGCGTAAGGCCAGACCGGTCGGTTGACGATCACATTTATGTTCCTGACACGCCTGGAACATCGCCCTCCATATCCGGTTACGACCGCATGACCATGATACAGGGAGACAGAGATGGCAAAAACTGTCGGTGACTTCGTCGTCGGTCGGCTGCATGAATGGGGCATTCGCCGCATGTTCGGCTATCCCGGAGACGGCATCAACGGCGTCTTCGGCGCTCTCAACCGCGCCGGGGATAAAATAGAATTCATCCAGACTCGTCATGAGGAAATGGCGGCCTTCATGGCGTCTGCCTATGCGAAGTTTACCGGCGATATCGGTGTGTGCATCGCCACCTCCGGCCCAGGTGCGGCCCATTTGATCACCGGACTTTACGATGCCCGCCTCGACCATCAACCGGTTCTCGCCATTGTCGGCCAACAAGCCAGAACCGCACTCGGAGGCCATTACCAGCAGGAAGTCGATCTTCAGTCGCTGTTCAAGGATGTGGCCGGTGACTTCGTCCAGCAGGCCGCAGCCCCCGCGCAGGTGCGCCATCTGGTCGACCGGGCCGTGCGGATTGCCCGGGCAAACCGCACGGTGACGGCGCTCATCCTGCCCAATGATCTTCAGGACCTGCCCTATCAGGAGCCACCGCGCAAACACGGCACGGTCCATTCCGGCGTCGGCTTCCGCCCGGCCCGCACCCTTCCCCATGGCGAAGACCTTCAGGCCGCCGCCGATATTCTCAACGGAGCCGAACGGGTGGCGCTTCTGGTCGGGGCCGGAGCGCTCAATGCCACCGATGAAGTGATCGCCGTGGCAGACCGGCTGGATGCCGGGGCGGCGAAAGCTCTTCTGGGCAAAGCCGTGCTGCCGGACGATCTGCCCTGGGTGACAGGTTCCATCGGCCTTCTCGGCACCGGCCCCTCCTGGGATCTGATGCAGGATTGCGACGCACTGCTGATGGTCGGCTCAGGCTTTCCCTATTCGGAATTCTTCCCCGAGGAAGGCCGGGCCAAGGCCGTGCAGATCGACATCACCCCCAGCATGCTGTCGCTGCGCTATCCCATGGATGTCAATCTCGTCGGAGACGCGACCGAAACGCTCAAAGCCCTGCTTCCGCTTTTGCATCAGAAGCCGCGCGGCTGGCGCAACACCGTGGAAAAGAACGTTGCCCGCTGGTGGAAAGTGCTGGAGGAGCGTGCGATGGTAAACGCCAATCCCGTCAATCCTCAGCGTGTGGCGTGGGAATTGTCGCCCAGGCTTCCCGATCACGCCATCATCACCAGCGATTCCGGCTCCTGCGCCAACTGGTTTGCCCGCGATGTGAAGATCCGCCGCGGCATGAAGGCTTCGCTCTCGGGCGGGCTCGCCTCGATGGGCGCGGCTGTGCCCTACGCGATTGCCGCAAAATTCGCCCATCCCGATCGTCCCGTCATCGGTCTGGTCGGCGATGGCGCCATGCAGATGAACAATATGGCAGAGCTGATCACCGTGGCCAAATACTGGAAACGGTGGAGCGATCCCCGCTTCGTAATCTGCGTGTTCAATAATGAAGATCTCAATCAGGTCACCTGGGAGCAGCGGGTGATGGAGGGCGATCCCCGCTTTGATGCCTCGCAGGGCATTCCCAACGTTCCCTATCACCGCTTTGCCGAACTGATCGGGCTGAAGGGGCTTTACGTCGACAGGCCGGACCAGCTCGGCGCTGCATGGGACGAGGCGCTGACCGCTGACCGGCCTGTGGTGCTGGAGGTCAAGACTGATCCTGAAGTGCCGCCGCTGCCGCCGCATATCACCTTCGAGCAGATGAAGAAAATCACCGAAACCCTGCTCAAGGGCGACAGCCGGGAAACGGGGATCATCACCGGCACCGCCCGCCAATTGTTCGGCTCTTTCTGGCCGGGCGGACATTAAGCCATGGGACAGGCCACCCTGATCATCGAACGGCTGGACTATACGGTCCTGCGCATACCGACCGACGCGCCCGAAGCAGACGGCACGCTGACCTGGAACGCGACCACGCTGATCGTGGTTTTTATCAAGGCATCGGGCGTCGAGGGCATGGGCTATACCTATGCCGATGCAGCCTGCGCACGCCTGTTCGCCACGCTTGAGGACACGATTGTCGGCGAGGACGGATACGATATCCCCGCCCTGATGGGCAAGCTACGGATAATGATGCGCAACAACGGTCATGGCGGACTGGTAGCCTGTGCGCTTTCGGCCATCGACCTTGCCCTGTGGGATCTCAAGGCGCGTGCGCTCACCCTGCCGCTCTGCCGCCTTCTGGGCATGGCGCGCCGGGCAGTCCCGATCTATGGCAGCGGCGGCTTTACCACCTATTCGGATGCACAACTGGCCGGGCAACTGGCCGGTTGGGTCGAACGCGACGGCTGCGGTGCAGTCAAAATGAAGGTCGGCACCGATCCTGCCCGCGACCCCTATCGCATTGCCACGGCGCGCGAGGCGATCGGCAGGGCCGATCTTTTCATCGACGCCAATGGCGCCTTCACCCCGGCCGAGGCCGTGCGCTTTGCCACCGGACTTTCGGACTATCAGATCAAATGGTTCGAGGAACCGGTGACCTCGGACGATCCGGCAGGCCTTGCCTTCGTGCGGGGCAAGGCACCCGCCTCCATGGAAATTGCCGCCGGCGAATATGCCTACAGCTGCGACGATGCCACACGGCTGCTGACGGCAGGCGCAGTCGATGTGTTGCAGGCCGATGCCACGCGCTGCGGCGGGGTGAGCGGTTTTCTCGCGATGGGAACCCTCTGCGAGAGCGCCCATCTCGATCTTTCCGGCCATTGCGCGCCTTCGATCCACCTGCATCTGGCGCTCACCGTGCCGCGCCTTCGCCATCTCGAATGGTTTCACGATCATGTCCGCATCGAGCAGATGGTCTTCGACGGCGCGCCTGAACCAGAAAAAGGCATGATCTTTACCGACCTCACGCGCACGGGACATGGGCTGGAGCTGAGGCGAAACGAGAGTGAAAGGTTCAGGATCTGATGAAACGCCCCAGGCATAGGCAGAGCGGTGCGCACCGACTTTCGGCCTCGAAAGCTGACGATCTTCTGGCCGAGATTCAGGATAGGCTGATTGTGCTGGATAACAGGCTGAAGGCGGCAACGGTCGGACAGGCGGCGGCAACGCCGCTGAGGGCGGGCCGACAATTGAACGGAGCAGCCGCCATTCTGGCCTTTTCGGTCCTGGCCGACAGCGCTATCGAACATTATCGCGGCAGTTTCCGCAACAAGGCGATGTATACGCCACTTGCCGTGACCTCTCTGACGCTGGCAGCAAGCCTTTCCGGGGTTTTCGACCGTCGGCCCGAGCGCCATGTCCTGCGTGATACCGTCTATGCCGGGGCAGGACTGACCGGCTTGATCGGTTTCTGCTTTCACGGCTGGAACGTTCTGAAGCGAACCGGCGGACTGTCATGGCACAATCTGTTCTATGCCGCGCCGATCGGCGCGCCGATGGCACTGCTTTTAGCGGGAGGTTACGGTCGAGCGGCGGAAAAGGTCCGCGATACGGAAAAGGATGCACCTGTTCAGATTGCAGGATTTCCCGGCGCAAAGCTTTTGGGCGCCATTGCCAGCGCCGGTCTGATGGGAACCGTGGCGGAGGCAGCGCTTCTGCATTTTCGCGGCGCTTTTCACAACCGCGTCATGTTTGCGCCGGTCACAGTACCGCCCCTGGCTGCATTGCTTCTGGGGGCGTGCGTAATCCGGCCTGCCCACGCGCTTCGCCGGCTGGCCCGCAGCGCCCTGAAGCTTACCGCCGCACTGGGTTTCGTCGGCAGCGGTTTTCACATCTATGGCATTGCCCGCAACATGGGCGGCTGGCGTAACTGGCGGCAGAACCTGCTGGTGGGGCCGCCGCTACCTGCCCCGCCCAGTTTCACCGGCATCGCCATGACCGGCCTGGCGGCCCTGTCGCTGATGGAGGGAAAAGACGGATGACGGACAAGTATCCCAGCTATGACGTTTTGCGCAAACGAAACGGTCCGTCCTGGAACGACAAGACGCGTGCCGTCATCGATGAGCGGCTGGCGCTGGACCGGTTCGAGCGACGTCATCTGAGCGAAAGACAGTTCCTGACGCTGATGGCCATCTGCGACCGCATCATTCCGCAAAACGCTGTGCGGCCCCGCCCCACGCCGCTTGCGGCCTTTATTGATCGTCAACTGACACCGGATGCCGCCGAAGGTTATCGCGACAGCCGCCTGCCGCCCATGGCGCGGGCATGGATGCAGGGTCTGGACGCCATCGAGGATGAAGCCGCACTCTGTGAGAACGCATCATTCACCGATCTGGGTCCGATTCGGCAGGATGCGCTTTTAAGCACGCTATCATCAGGCGCTGCACGCTCTCACCTGTGGCGGGATATGCCTGCACCGCTGTTTTTCAAGAAACGCCTGCTGCACGATATTGTCTCCGCCTATTACGCCTTCCCGGATGGCTGGAACGAGATCGGATTCGGCGGTCCTGCCAGCCCGCGCGGCTATGTGCGGCTGGGTTTCGACCGGCGCGACCCCTGGGAGGCGGCGGAAGCGCGCCCGGGTGAGGAGCAGCAGGCCCGGCGGGAGAATGCCGATGTCCGATGATGCGATGCGACAACCGCGGGCAAAAGGCGGTCGAGCTCCCGATGTCTTCAAACCCGGCGCATGGGTTGCCATGCAGGATTATCGAGATGACGAGGCGGTGGATTTCGTCATTGTCGGCACCGGGGCCGGCGGCGGAACGCTTGCCTGCAAGCTGGCCGAATATGGATTTTCCGTGGTGGCGCTGGATGCGGGCGCCTATTTCCGCCCGCTTGAGGATTTTGCCTCGGACGAACATCACCAGTCAAAGCTCTACTGGACGGATGAGCGCATTGTCGATGGCGAAACGCCGCTGCAACTCGGCTCCAACAACAGCGGCAAGGCGGTGGGCGGCTCTACAGTGCATTTCGCCATGGTCTCACTCCGGTTCCGCCCGGAATGGTTCAAGGCAAGAAGCCTGCTGGGCTATGGGGCCGACTGGCCCATCGACTGGCGGGAGATGTGGTCCTATTACGACGAGGTCGAAACGGCGCTCAGCATTTCCGGCCCGGTTCGCTATCCCTGGGGGCCGAAACGACGGCGCTATCCCTACCGCCCGCATGAGTTGAATGCCGCAGCGCTGGTTCTGGCAAAAGGGGCCGAAGCCATGGGCGTTGGCTGGGCTCCCACGCCGCTTGCCACCGTCTCTGCTCCACGAGGCGCCTCGCCGCCCTGTGTCTATCGCGGCCTATGCGTCACCGGATGCTCCACCAATGCGAAACAGAGCGTACTGGTCACCTGGCTTCCCCGCGCCTTGAAGGCGGGCGCGGAAATCCGCGATCTCGCCATGGTCGGGCGCATCGAGCATGACCGCAACGGCCGCGTCACCGGGGTCCATTATCATCGGGAAGGTCGATGGCGGTTTCAGAAGGCGCGCAATGTCGTGGTGGCGGGCTATGCCATCGAAACGCCACGTCTGCTGCTCAATTCGGCCAGCGACATGTTTCCCGACGGTCTGGCCAACAGTTCCGGCCTTGTCGGCCGCAATCTGATGGTCCAGTCCAATCAGGCGGTCTGGGGCACGATGGAGGCAGCCATTCGCGCCTATAAGGGGCCGCCGTCGCTCGCCATCAGCGAACACTGGAACTATACCGACACAGGCAAGGATTTCTTCGGTGGCTATGCCTATATGAGCCAGGGTCCCCTGCCGGTCGCCTGGGCCAGAACCCTGTCAGGCGAACGTGGCCTGTGGGGCGAAACGCTGGCCCGCGAGATGGAAAAATATAACCATCAGGCCGGGCTGAAAATCGTCGGTGAATGCCTGCCGCAGGAGCGCAACCGCGTGACGCTGGCCGATGAAAAGGACAGATACGGCCTGCCCATCGCCAAGGTGACCTATTCCTTCTGCGACAATGACCGGCGGCTGATCCGTCATGCGCTCGATTTCATGGGGCAGTCGCTTCAGGCTGCCGGCGCAGCCGATATCTGGGAGGAAAAAGACGATACCTGCCACCTCAACGGAACGGCCCGCATGGGTGACGATCCGGCGCTTAGCGTCGTCAATGCTGATTGCCGCAGCTGGGACATAGCCAATCTGTGGATCTGTGACGGCTCGGTGTTTCCGACCGTGGGCGGCGTCAATCCCTCGCTGACCATCCAGGCAATTGCCTGCCGCACCGCCGACCGCATCAGAACCCTTGCCCGCCGGGGTGAGTTTTGACCCTAAAGCGTTGCCCCGAGAAGAGTGAAATCCGGGGTTTGCCGGTCAAGACCAACGCAAACCAAGCAATCGAGGGTTTGTCCGCTTCAATCCGAACCGGACAAACCCTCCTTTAATGAATTTGAAAAGGAGGAGACAATGCCAGTCGCAATGATTACCGGAGCAGGTGCGGGTGTGGGACGGGCAACGGCGGTGGAATTTGCCCGGGCCGGCTATGACGTTGCGCTTTTATCGCGCGATGCCGACCGTCTGGAACAGGCGGCGCAGGCGGTCCGCTCGTTTGGGGTGCGTGCCCTTGCCATGCCGGCCGATGTTGCGGATGCCGCCGCCGTTGATGATGCGGCCCAACGCACGGTGCGGGAGCTGGGCTCTCTCGATGTCTGGGTCAATGTGGCGATGGCGACGGTCTTTGCCCCGGTCGAAAAACTGAGCCCTGAGGAAATCGAGCGCGGCACCCGCGTGACCTATCTCGGCCAGGTGCATGGCATGATGGCGGCACTGCGCCATATGCGTTCCGTCAATCGCGGTGTCATCGTCAATGTCGGATCGTCGCTCGCCTATCGCTCCATTCCTCTGCAATCGGTCTATTGCGGGGCCAAGGCCGCCGTGCGCGCCTTTACCGATTCGCTGCGTTCGGAACTGTATCACGACGGCCTTTCCATCCGGCTGACGCTTGTCGATCTGCCCGCCGTCAACACTCCGCAATTCGACTGGGCGCGCAACCGGATGGGCAAAAAGGCACGGCCGGTCGCGCCCGTCTTTCAGCCGGAGGTGGCCGCCAGGGCCATTCTTTTTGCCGCCGAACATGACAGGCGGGAAGTCTGGGTCGGCTTTTCAACCGTCAAGACCATCCTCGCCAACAGTCTCATACCCGGCCTGCTTGACCGCTATCTTGCCAAAGCCGGCTATAGCGGCCAGTTGAGCGAGGAGCCAAGCGCCGCCGATGCGCCGGGCAATCTGTTCGAACCCGTGGCGGGTGATTATGGCGCCCATGGACGTTTCGGCCAGGAGGCGCAATCCGCCAGCCTGCAACTGATCACGGAACGCCACCGCGCCGCCTTTCTCGGCCTTGCCGGCATCTTAGCAACCCTTGGCGCGGCCAGCCTGCTGCGCCGGCGCTGAGGCTTTTGCGAACTGGTTTCGGAGGATGGGCTGCCCATGACGGTTGCGCTTGAAGACTATATCATGATCGGTGACGGAGAGACGGTCGCCTTGCTGTCGAAGGACGGTTCGATCGATTGGCTCTGTCTGCCGCGGTTCGATTCTCCGGCCTGTTGTGCAGCCCTTCTCGGCGATGAGCGGCATGGACTGTGGAGCCTGTCGCCTGTGGAACCGGTTCTGGCGCAGCGGCAAAGCTACCGCAAGGATACGCTGATCGCCGAGAGTGAATTCGTGACGCAGGGGGGCAAGGTGCGCGTCGTCGATTTCATGGCGGTCCGCAAGACGATGCCGGTTCTGGTGCGCCTGATCGAGGGGGTGGAAGGGGAAGTCGCCCTGCGCAGCATTGCCGCTTTCCGTTTCGACTATGGCAATATGCCACCCTGGATCGTCCAGCGACCGGACGACATTGAACTCCATGCCGGTCCCGACCGGCTACAGCTGTACGGAGATCGCAACCATGTCATCGACGGGGAGACCCTGCTCTGCGATTTCACATTGAAAGCAGGAGAGCGTAGCCATTTCGTGCTGTCCTACACATCCTCACTCGATGGCGGGCCGATCGATATCGATATCGACGCCGAACTGAAGGAGGCCGAACGGGATGGGCGCGACTGGCTCAGCCATCTCGCGCCGGTTCATCCGGATTATGACGCAACACTGCGCCGCTCGCTTCTGACGCTGCGCAGCCTCATTCACCGGCCAACCGGCGGTCTCGTCGCCGCCCCCACCACATCACTGCCCGAACAACCGGGCGGAGCCAAAAACTGGGACTACCGGTTTTGCTGGCTGAGAGACGCCGCCTTTACCCTGAATGTGTTTCTCGAATGCGGCTATCTACAAGAGGCGCAATCCTGGCGCGACTGGATGTTGCGAGCGGTTGCCGGCGCACCCGACAAGATCAAGATCATGTACCGGGTGGATGGGTCGCGGCGTCTGGATGAAGCCATACTTGACTGGCTGCCCGGTTATCGTTTCGCCCGGCCCGTTCGCATCGGCAATGCGGCGGCGGGCCAGTTGCAGCTCGATGTCTGGGGAGAGCTGATTTCGACGCTGCATCAGGCCGAACGCGCCGGCATGAAGCGCACTGAACAGGGCCGCCACCTCGAACACGCCGTCATGCGGCATGTGGAAATGATCTGGCGCGAGCCGGATCAGGGCGTGTGGGAAAGCCGCGGAGAACCGCGCCATCATGTCTATTCCAAAGCCATGGCCTGGGTGGCCTTTGACCGTTTCCTGAAAGGCAGGGGTGAGGATGAACTGTCTGCGGCGCGACGGCGCACGCTTGTCGCCCTGAAGGACACGATCCACCGAACGATCTGCGAGGAAGGATTCAATCCGGGACTGAACAGTTTCGTCTCCTATTTTGGCGGAACGGAGGTCGATGCCTCCTTGCTTCTCTTGCACAAGATCGGCTTTCTGCCGATGAGCGATCCGCGCATGAAGGGCACGCTGGAGCGCATCGAAAGGACGCTGGTGAAAGATCACCTCGTCTGGCGTCATGTCAGCGACATGCAAGAGGGTGAAGGCGCATTTCTTGCCTGTTCAGGCTGGCTTGCGGAATGCCGTATTGCCGCGGGCCGGCCGGACGATGCAAGGGCAGCGATCGATGCCCTGATCAGCATTACAAGTTCCAACGGTCTGCTCTCGGAAGAATACGACACCCAGTCCCGCCACCTGAACGGCAATTATCCGCAGGCGCTGAGCCATCTTGCCCTGTGTCAGGCCATACTGGCTCTTTCGCGTCCAGCCTGAATGGCGCCGGAAAAACAGATGCGGCCGGCTGAGAATGTCGGGCATCATGCAACCGGCAGGTCACATGATGCCCTCAATCCTCAGGAAATCAGCGCGCGGGCACGCTCCAGCGAGGCAGGCTGTTCGGCAGCATAACGGCTGTTGATTTCCATCATCAGCACCGTATCCGGCAGGAAATCGAGTTCAGCGAAAATCGCCTCCCAGGCGATATCGCCCCAGCCGAGCGGCATGTGCAGATCACCAAGGCCGAGTGCGGTGGCTTCCTGCGGGAAGTAAGCCTCAAAATGGCCGATCGGTCGGCCGAAGGAATCATGCACATGCAGATGGCCCGCCACCGGGGCCATGGCCCGCAGCTGATCCATGAAATCCAGTCCCTTATAGGTGGATTCGATATAGGCATGGCTGAAATCGATCAGCGCCACCAGATTGGGATGGTTGACGGCGCGCACCGTTTCGGCAACCTCGGCAGGCGTCTGGCGATACTGGCCGGGTTCGGTGGTGAAGATGTTTTCAAAGGCGATCCGTACACCATGCGGCCTGGCAAATTCGGCAAGTTCCGCCAGAGCCTCGCGCTCACGCGCGACAGCGCCCGCCACGTCGTGAATCTGGTGCGGTGCAAGCGCACCGCAATGCTGCACCAGGATTTTCGAGCCGATGCGTTCGCAAAGCTCGACCAGCGCCTTGGCGGCATCGAGCTGGTAGGGCAGCGTGACCGGGTCCATGAAATTGGATGAGACCAGCCCATGCACCGTGTACCGATAGCTGAAACGGCTGGTCAGCTCCGTCAGCCGCTTGGCGCGCTCTTCGATAATGCGACCGCCTGCGATGAGATCGAGGCTGGTCAGCGCCAGCTCGACAGCATCGGGGCCGATCTCTTCCAGCCGGATGAGATCGGCTTCAAGGCTTGAAAATTCTCCGTCATGGGAGGCTGTGTTGAAACCGACGGCGGTAATATTGCTCATGAAAAACTCCGACTATGAGGATTGAGAGGTATTTGTCCGTGGCGGCAAGGCCGCGAACGAACCAGCGCTGCAGCACCGCCACCACCAGTCGGGGCGCCGCCATGATGAGGAGAGAGCCAGCCAGCGTGACATTCCAGTGTATCGGCCGAAAAGTGGGAACCGGTTTTCGGAAAAAACCGATGCGTCAACAAAAACTGAGAGCATCGGATCTCAACCGATTTTCGATCCGATGCTCCAGTCCGGCAGGCCGTTTTCCGCCCCAACGAGGCTGCCATATCGCTACAAGCGGCCCCGGCCAGTTCGTCGGGAATGGTCAGATAGCACTGCCAATAGAAGAAGGTGCCGTTTGCCGTGGCAATCAGCGGCAGGGTCAGTGAGGAATAGGACTTGAGCAGGTTCCATTCCACCCTCGGGTGAATGCCGCTGACGGCCTCGATCCTACAGCGTGAGCGGCTGGGGCAGCCTTTGGCTTTCATCGGAAATGACGACGCTGAAGGGGCCGATCAGCACGATGCTCCGGGCCATGCCCCGGAATAATTC
The DNA here is from genome assembly GCF_023700755.1 of Allorhizobium sonneratiae. Taxonomy (GTDB): domain Bacteria; phylum Pseudomonadota; class Alphaproteobacteria; order Rhizobiales; family Rhizobiaceae; genus Allorhizobium; species Allorhizobium sonneratiae. Next base: position 35,316 of record NZ_JAMKOJ010000014.1, read on the forward strand.
CGCCTGTGAAAGGTATCCTCGACAACGCCATAGCGGTAATGGCGTTTTTCATCGTCGCAGCCAGCGCCGCCATGCGGGACCGTGCAAGGATCATCAATCGTCTCCGAAACAGGCCAAGAAGAAGGATGACCATAAATATTTATGGGTTTTGACGAGAAGATCACAAACGGATGAACTTATGGTGACACTCTTTTACCAAGCCTTGTCACCAGTCACGGATAAATAGTCTAACCCTTTATTTTATCGTAGAATTTTATCAATTCTCGATCCACCCCAGCTGAATGATGCCGTAAAACTGCAATGACAGCCTGGATGCGACATTCGGCTGTATGGTTGCGACCACCACTCTCGAAGAGAGTCCTGCGCGCATCGATGACGCGATAACAAGCAGAAGTGTATTGCCAACCCGGACAGGAACGCACTAAAAATCATCAGCGATAAAATTGCTTACAAATTAGGCAATCATAATAATGGACTTTTGAAGGGGATATCCTGATGAAATGGATGCTGATTTCAACCGCTCTGACTGCCATGCTCATGGCAACACCGAGCCTTGCCGCAACGGTGGCGCCGGGCGACAAACTGGCGAAAAATCAGGATCTGAGCCTGCGCCTGCTCGATTCGGTCAAGACACTCGACCCGCAGTTGAACAGCGATACGGATGGTTCCGCAATCGATGGGCAATTGTTCGAGGGGCTATATACCCAGGCGCCGGATGGGAAACTGGTTCCGGGTGTGGCCACTGGTTATGATGTCTCACCGGACAAGCTGACCTATACCTTCCATCTGCGCCCCGACGCCAAATGGTCGAATGGCGCGCCGGTGACGGCCAGTGATTTTGTCTATGCCTGGCAGCGGCTGGTCAACCCGAAGACCGCCTCGGAATATTCCTGGTATCTGGCGACGATGAAGGTGAAAAACGCCCAGGCGATCATCGACGGCAAGATGCCGCCTTCCGATCTCGGCGTCAAAGCTGTGGACGACCATACCTTCCAGGTCACGCTCAGCGAGCCGATCTCCTATCTCCTGCCGATGGTCACCCACACCTCGACTTTCCCGGTGCTGAAATCGGTGGTGGAAAAATATGGCGATGCCTGGACGCAACCCGGCCATATGGTCGGCAACGGCGCCTATGTGCTGAAACAGCATGACATGGGCCAGCAACTGGTTCTGGCCCGAAACCCGGATTACTGGGACAATGCCCATACCATCATCAACACCGTCACCTTCAAGATCATCAATGACGCCAATCAGGCGCTGACCCGCTATCTCGCCGGCGAACTGGATGTCGGACCGGTCCCGACCGGCCAGTATCTGCGGCTGAAGAAGGAGTATCCGGATCAGGCCCATTCCGAGCCTGAGGCCTGCACCTATGGCTATCTGTTCAATGTGGGTCCGAACGGACCGGCAGCACTCAAGGATGTGCGGGTGCGCGAGGCCCTGTCGCTTGCCATCAACCGCGATGTGATCGTCAAGAACATTCTGCAGGGTGGCCAGCGTCCGGCCTATAGCTGGACCCATTGGGCCATGGCCGGCTTCAAGGCGCCGGACTATCCCGAAGCCCATATGACGCAGGCAGAGCGCGACGCCAAGGCAAAAGAATTGTTGAAAGAGGCCGGTTACGGCCCCAACAAGCCGCTGAAACTGACCATCAGCTACAACACTGATGAGGGCCACAAAAAGATGGCCATCGCGGTACAACAGTTCTGGAAAGCGCTGGGCGTCGATGTAACGCTGGAAAACATGGAATGGAAAGTGCTGCTTGACCGCTACGGCAAGGGGCAGTTTCAGGTGGGCCGCTATGCCTGGTGCGCCGATTACGACCAGGCCTCGACCTTCCTCAATTTCTTCCTCAGCAACAACACCTCGAATTACGGTCGGTTCGCCAATGCCGATTACGACAAGCTGATTGCCCAGTCGTCCACGTCCAGCGATCCGAATATCGAGTATGACAAGGCCGAAGACATTCTGCACAAACAAGTGCCGATCGCACCCGTTTATTTCTACACTCAAGTCAGCATGGTCAAACCGGATATTCGCGGCCTGCCGGTCCAGAACGTTCTGGACAACTGGTATGCGAAGAACATCTATCGCGTCGCCAAGTAAAACGTGGCGAGAGGGTCGGATATCCGGCCCTCTCCTGCTGTCGTGATCCCTGCTGAGTGAAATCCATGCTTCGATTTATTCTCCGGCGTCTGCTGGTGGCCATTCCGACCATTCTGGTGCTGATCGTGGTGTCTTTCCTGATCATGCATCTGGCGCCGGGCAATCCCTTCAGCCGCGACAAGGCGCTGCCGCCTGAGGTCATGGCCAATATTCAGGCGAAATACGGCCTCGACAAACCGCTCTTCGTCCAGATTGTCGATTATCTCTGGTCCATTCTCACCCGTTTCGATTTCGGCCCCTCCTTCGTCTATACCGATCAGACGGTCAATTCGATTATTGCCCAGGGCTTTCCGATCACCCTGACCTATGGCGCGGTGTCCTTTGTCGTGGCGGTGGCGATCGGCATGACGCTCGGCATCGTCGCGGCGATCCGGCACAATACTTTGCTCGACAATCTCTGTGTCGGCATTGCCGTCGGCGCACATCTTCTGCCCAGTTTCGTCATTGCGCCCATTCTGGTGCTGATCTTCACGCTCTGGCTGCGCTGGCTGCCGGGCGGCGGCTGGGGCGGGCCGTCTTACATCATCATGCCGGTCATTGCGCTCTCAACCGCCTATTTCGCCTCGATTGCCCGCATCACCCGCTCCTCCATGCTGGAAGTCTTGAATTCCAACCACATTCGCACCGCCCGCGCCAAGGGCCTGCCGGAACGACGGGTTATTCTCAAACACGCGCTGAAACCGGCGCTTTTGCCGGTGATTTCCTATCTTGGCCCGGCCTTTGTCTCGATGATCACCGGCTCGGTCGTCATCGACATGTTCTTTTCCACCGGCGGCATCGGGCGGTTTTTCGTCGATGCCGCGCTCAACCGCGATTATGCGGTGATGATGGGCATCACCATTCTTCTGGGAAGCCTGACGATCCTGTTCAACCTGCTGGTCGATATCCTCTATGCCTGGATCGACCCGAAAATCAGGTACTGATCCATGCTGATCAAATCTCAGCCCATGCAAAGCCTCGCGGCCACGCTTTCCGACAGCCCGCAAAAAGGCCGATCCCCCTGGACTGACGCCAGAGAACGGTTTTTGAAAAACCGGATGGCGGTGCTTGGACTGGCTCTGCTCCTCTTCGTCATCGTCTTTGCCCTGATTGGTCCTTTCATCGCCGCCTGGCCGATCGACACGATCGATTTTACCGTCATGGGCGATATAGCCGGACAGGGCGCACCCTCCTTTGCCAATGGCCATTATTTCGGCGTGGACGATCTGGGCCGCGACATGTTTGCCCGCACGGTGCAGGGCACGCAGATTTCGCTCGCCGTCGGCGTGGTCGGCGCGGCCATCGCCGTCATCGTCGGCACGGTCTATGGCGCCGTCTCCGGCTATTTCGGCGGACGGGTGGACGGCGCCATGATGCGGCTCGTCGATATTCTTCTCGCCATCCCCTATATGTTCATCCTGATCCTTATGCTGGTCATGTTCGGCCGGTCGCTTTTGATGCTGTTCATCGGCATCGGTCTTCTGTCCTGGCTGGAAATGAGCCGCATCGTGCGCGGCCAGACGCTCAGCCTGAAGCAGAAGGATTATGTAGAAGCGGCGCGCGCCATCGGTGTGCCCGCCATCACCATCATTCGCCGCCATATCCTGCCCAATCTGCTCGGTGTCGTCGTGGTCTATGCCACGCTTCTGGTGCCGGGCATGATCCTGTCGGAAAGCTTCATCAGCTTTCTCGGCCTTGGCGTGCAGGAGCCCCTGACCAGTCTCGGTACGCTGATCTGGGACGGCTCGAAGACCATGGCCTATGGCACGCTGTGGCAACTGGCCTTTCCGCTGTTTTTCTTCGTCGTCACGCTGTTTGCCTTCTATGTTGTCGGCGATGGCCTGCGCGATGCGCTGGACCCGAAGGATCGTTGAGCATGGCGCTTCTGGAAGTACGCAATCTCGAAGTCCGTTTCACCGCACAGGGCGGCGATGTCACGGCGGTGCGCGGGGTGGATTTCGATCTGGACCGCGGCGAAACGCTGGCGATTGTCGGCGAATCCGGCTCCGGCAAGAGCCAGACCGTCTTTGCCCTGCTCGGGCTTCTCGCCCGAAATGGCATCGCCTCCGGCTCGGTCCGCTTCGAGGGCCGGGAGATCTTGAACGCGCCCGCCAAAGTGCTGAACCCGATCCGCAGCAATCGCATCGGCATCGTGTTTCAGGACCCGATGACATCGCTCAACCCCTATATGCGGGTGAGCGAACAGCTTGAAGAAGTGCTCGTCTTTCACAAGGGCATGAGCAAAAGAGAGGCGCGCGCCGAAAGCCTGAGAATGCTCGATGCGGTGCAGATCCCCGATGCCCGCAACCGCATCACGCTTTATCCGCATGAATTTTCCGGCGGCATGCGCCAGCGGGTGATGATCGCCATGGCACTGCTCTGTCGCCCCGATATTCTGATCGGCGATGAGCCGACAACGGCGCTCGATGTCACCGTGCAGGCGCAGATCATGCGGCTTCTGGCCGAACTGCAACGGGATTTCGGCATGGCGCTGATCCTCATCACCCATGATCTCGGCGTGGTGGCGGGCGCGGCCGAGCGCGTCATGGTGCTTTATGGCGGTCAGGTGATGGAGCAAGGCCCGGCAGGCGATATCTTCGCCACGCCCTCCCATCCCTATACGCGCGGGCTGTTGCGCTCCATTCCCCGGCTTGACCGGCAGGAAGAGCGCCTGCCGAGCATTGCCGGCAACCCGCCGAATATGGCGAAAACCATCAAGGGCTGTCCATTTCAACCGCGTTGTGACTATGCGCTGGACCGCTGCCGCGACCACCTCGCCCCGTTGGTCAGCTTTGCCCCCGGTCGTGCGCGCGCCTGCAACAAGAGTGTGGAGGAGCTTGCCTGATGTCCAACCTTCTGCTGAAAGCCGAGGATGTGCAGGTCAGCTATGCAATCCGGCAGAACAAGCTGCTGGGCGGCGGCGAACCCTTGCGGCTCAAGGCCGTCAACGGGGTGGATTTCACCCTGAAACAGGGCGAAACCCTGGGCATTGTCGGAGAATCCGGCTGCGGCAAATCCACCCTTGCTCGCGCCATCATCCGGCTGGTTGAAGCGCAAGGCCGAGTGACATGGCAGAACGGCACCGATCTTTTGTCGCTTTCACCCGGCAGGATGCTGGCCTATCGCGCCGATATCCAGATGATCTTTCAAGACCCGCTCGCCAGCCTCAATCCGCGCATGACGGTGGGCCAATCCATTGCCGAACCGCTGAAAACCCATCGCAAGGACTTGAGCCGCCGCGAAATCCGCGCGCGTGTCGAGGAGATGATGGTGCGCGTCGGCCTGCTGCCCGACCAGATCAACCGTTATCCGCATGAATTTTCCGGCGGCCAGTGCCAGCGCATCGGCATTGCCCGGGCGCTGATCGTCGAGCCGAAGCTGATCATCTGCGATGAGCCGGTCTCGGCGCTGGACGTCTCCATTCAGGCGCAGATCATCAATCTCCTGATGGACCTGCAACAGGAAAAAGGGCTGGCGCTCTTGTTCATCGCCCATGATCTGAGCGTGGTCAAACACATCTCCACCGAGGTCATGGTGCTCTATCTCGGACGTGTGATGGAAATCGCCCCGCGCGACAGCCTTTATGCACGACCGCTCCATCCTTATACGCAGGCGCTTATGGCCGCCGCCCCGGTTCCCGATCCGGCAATCGAACGCGCCAAGACAACGTTGCCGATCATCGGAGAACTGCCAAGCCCGCTCAACCCACCGTCCGGCTGCGTTTTCCGCACGCGCTGCCCAAAGGCAGCCGCAGTCTGCGCCGAGGAAGCACCGCCTCTTTCGGCGTCACTGAACGGTGATCAACATAAGGTCGCGTGCCACTTTCCCGAAAAATCCGAGGCGTAAACAAAACCTGAGAGCATGGGACCGATTCCGATTGTCGATCGGATGCGTCTGAGCTGGTCATAACCAGGGAAAACAACAGCAAGGACAATGACGGCTGCCTGCTTGGATCCTGAACCGCGAAGAGGTTCAGGAGACCTCAATCAGCGGGTTGATATGGATTGCAAAATAGTCTACATAATCTCTAGACTTTTTTCTTGAGCCGCCCGAGCACTGCAGAGACCATTGCATGTGCCCGTCCATGATCCGCCATGCGCGAATACAGGAGCTGGAGGAAAGAATGCCGCACATTCAAGATGAAGGGCGAGAGCGTCGGAGCGACAGGTGGGAACAGGTTTTCGGATTTATCCGGTGCGTCAACAAGACCTCAGAACATCGGGCCGATTGCGTTTTTCAGTCCGATAAACGAAGAATGTCCAACAGAAAATCGGAATCGTCCCGCTGCTGTCATCGGTTTTTCTCTTTCCATGAAACATGGAAATGCTCTAATTTTTGTCCACTCCAGCATGGTTTTATCGATCCTCGCTTGACTTCGGTTGAATTATGCTCACACCGCGGGGACGTATTCCTGCTTCAGACCAATCACCGAAAGGACATGATACCCGATGTTGTCGATGAAGGGCAAATATGGGTTGAAAGCGCTTTATCATCTTGCCGGACTGCCCGAAGGGGTTGTCGTTCAATCTGTCGAAATTGCCGAAACCCATGGCATGTCGAAGAAGTTTCTCGACGCCATTCTGGCCGAACTGCGCAACAGCGGCTTTGTCTTTGCCCGCAAGGGGCGCGGAGGCGGCTATTGCCTGACGCGAAAGCCCGAAGAGATCATGCTGGGTCATGCGCTCAGAGTGCTCGACGGGCCGCTGGCCCCGATCAGTTGCGCCAGCCGCACGGCCTATCGCCGCTGCAACGATTGCGAAAACGAGGCAGTCTGTCCGGTGCGGCTGACCATGCTGGAGGTACGCGAAGCCATCGCCTCTGTGCTCGACAACAAATCGCTTGCCGACCTGCGCCTGATGGTGGCCGACGAGGCCTCCGGCTTTTCCCAGATACTCGACGTTTCCTGAGCAGCCTCGACGGTCAGCGACCTATGGGAGCTGGGCTATGACGGTTCATATTGCCATTATAGGCGGGGGCGCGAGTGCCGCCATTTTGAGCGCCAACCTGATGAAAGGCGAAAAACGGGAGCATCTGCGCATCACCATCATCGAGGCTCAGGCCCCGAGCTGCCGAGGGCTGGCCTATGACACACCCTTCACATCCCACGCCCTCAATGTGCGCGCCGGTCATGTCAGCGCCTTTGCCGATGCCCCGGATCACTTTCTCGACTGGGTCAATCAACAGGATAATCGGACGGTTTCGCGCGAAGATTTTGTGCCCCGCCCCCTTTATGGACACTATCTGGAAAGCCTGCTGCCCAAGGAGAACACGCCAAGGCTTCGGCGTATTCATCAAGAATGTATCGGTCTTGCCTGCCGGGAAAACGGTGTTGAGATCACCCTTAAGAACGGCACGGTTCTGCCAGTGCATTTTGCCGTTCTGGCAACCGGTTATGGTCTGAGCGCGGCGACATGCTCGCCGCTGCTGTCCCCCTGGAAAGCGCCGCTGCCAACCAATCCGGACTCTCACGTCTGTCTGGTCGGAACCGGCCTCACCATGGTCGATACTGCTCTTGCCCTGCAGGATGGCGGCCATCGCGGGCCAATCATCGCCTTCTCGCGTAAGGCATTTTTGCCTCTGCCGCATCTTGCATCCAAACCATTGGCCCTGTCCACGGCGGATATTCCGCTTGGCGCCAGCATTCATTATTTCACCCGCTGGCTCACGCAACTGGTCAAGGCCCATGAGGCCGCAGGCGGTGACTGGCGCGATATTGTCGATGGTCTTCGCCCCCATATCCAGACGATCTGGAAAAATCTGCCGGTGGCGTCGCGCAGTCGCTTTCTCCGCCATGCCGCAACCCTTTGGGACATTCACCGCCATAAAATGCCGCCTAGCCAGGCAAGACGCATTGCCGCCCTGCTCGGCACAGGGCAATTACAAGTGAGACGCGGTCGTTTCATTGCGGCAGAAAAACGGGCAGGCAAGACGATCATCCAGCTTGGCATTCCCCCTTCCCATCAGGTGGAAACGCTGGAAATCGACCATGCCTATGATTGCCGAGGTGTGCGCCGTCTGCTCGGCCCCTGCCAGCCGCTGATTGCCGCCCTTGTGGAAACGGGCCAGGCACGGCGCGACCCGCTTGGCCTTGCGCTGGATTTCACTCCGGACCTGTCGCTGATCTCTGCCGATGGCAGATCAAGTTCACGTATTTTCGGCATTGGCCCGGTCACCTTTGCCACCTTCTGGGAAACGACTGCCATTCCCGAAATCCGAACTCAGGCCAGTCACTTGGCAGACCTGCTGCATCGTAAGGCCGGAACCGACTCTGCCCTATAACGGCAAGCGTCCCCAAAAGGGATGATCGTTCTGTTCAGCTGTTACGCAGCCTGCCCTGCATGAGATCGATAACGGCGCGCGCGGCTTCCAGCACATTGGTGCCGGGACCGAAAATCGCCGAAACGCCGTGGTCGAGCAGGAACTGGTAATCCTGCCGGGGAATGACGCCGCCAACCACGACGATGACATGCTCGGCCCCTTGCGCCTTCAACGCCTCGACAAGCTGGGGCGCAAGCGTCTTATGGCCGGCCGCCAGCGACGACATTCCCACCACATGCACCTTTTCACGGATGGCAAGGCTTGCTGCCTCTTCCGGTGTCTGGAACAGCGGACCCGGCACCACCTCGAAACCGATATCGCCGAAGGCCGAGGAAATCACCTTGGCACCCCGGTCATGGCCATCCTGGCCAAGCTTTGCGACCAGAATTTTCGGTCGCACACCGAGAGAAGCGGCAAAATCGGCAAGACGGGTGACGACCGTGCGATATTCAGGATCGTCCTGATAGCTGTCACCATACACCGCCTGCACCACTTCAGGTGTCGCGGCATGATCGCCAAAAACCTGCCGCATCGCATCGGAGATCTCGCCGACGCTGGCTCTTGCCCGCGCCGCATCGATGGCGGCGGCCAAAAGATTGCCTTTGCCGGTTTTCGCCACCTCGGTCAACGCCTCCAGCGCCGCCTTGACGGCAGCGGCATCACGCCGGCGCTTCGTCTCTTCAAGCCTTCTGATCTGGGCGGCGCGCACGGCGCTGTTGTCGATGTCGAGAATGTCGATCTCGTCTTCGCTTTCAAGACGATATTTGTTGACACCAACAATGACCTCTTCGCCGCGATCCACCGCCGCCTGACGCCGTGTCGCCGCCTCTTCGATCAGCCGCTTGGGCAGGCCCTTGGCCACGGCTTTGGTCATCCCGCCCAGCGCTTCAACGTCCTCAATCAAAGCCCAGGCCTTGTCGGCCAGCTCTTTGGTCAGGCTTTCGACATAATAGGAACCCGCCAGCGGATCGACCACTTTGGTCACGCCGGTTTCGTGCTGGAGAATGAGCTGGGTGTTGCGGGCAATGCGGGCGGAAAAGTCCGTCGGCAGCGCAATCGCTTCGTCGAAGGAATTGGTGTGCAGCGATTGCGTACCGCCCAGCACCGCCGACATCGCCTCGAACGCCGTGCGAATGATGTTGTTATACGGGTCCTGTTCCTGCAACGACACGCCGGAGGTCTGGCAATGGGTGCGCAGCATCAGAGATGATGGCTTCTTCGGCTGAAACTCCTGCATGATCCGCGTCCAGAGCAACCGGGCGGCGCGCAACTTGGCCGCTTCCATGAAGAAATTCATGCCGATGGCGAAGAAGAACGACAGACGACCGGCAAAATCATCGACATTCAGCCCCTTGGCCAGCGCGGCGCGCACATATTCGCGCCCGTCGGCCAGCGTGAAGGCCAGCTCCTGCACCAAAGTCGCGCCCGCCTCCTGCATGTGATAGCCGGAGATGGAGATGGAATTGAATTTCGGCATCTCCCTTGCCGTATAATCGATGATGTCGGCGACGATCCGCATCGAGGGATCCGGCGGATAGATATAGGTGTTGCGCACCATGAATTCTTTCAGAATGTCATTCTGAATGGTGCCCGACAGTTTTTCCCGCGAAACGCCCTGTTCCTCACCGGCAACGATAAAGCTCGCCAGGATCGGAATGACCGCGCCATTCATCGTCATCGACACGGAAATCTTTTCGAGCGGGATACCGTCAAACAGGATTTTCATGTCCTCGACGCTGTCAATCGCCACACCCGCCTTGCCGACATCACCCAGAACACGCGGATGATCGCTGTCATAGCCGCGATGGGTGGCAAGATCGAAGGCAACGGACACGCCCTGCTGCCCGGCGGCCAATGCCTTGCGATAAAAGGCATTCGAGGCTTCGGCGGTTGAAAAACCGGCATATTGGCGAATGGTCCAGGGGCGCCCGGCATACATGGTAGCACGCGGACCGCGCGTAAATGGCGCAAAGCCCGGCAGCGAGCCGAGATGCTCCATCCCGGCCAGATCAGCCTCGGTGTAAAGCGGCCTGACGGCGATGCCCTCCGGCGTCTGCCATGTCAGCGTATCCGGGGTGGCCTTCAGTTCTTTTTCCGCCAGCCCCTTCCAGTCTTCAAGCGTTTTGCCGCTCATTCTCCGCCTCCATGTCTCCATCCATGGACGTTCTAGCTTGGCTGGATAGGCATTGCCATGATTTTTATCATTGCCGTTTTATCGACAAACGGCTTATGCCAAAATCCCGGTCTCCGTCGCTACGCGCCTGTAGGCGGCGCCTGCCGTGAAGCCACCATCGATGACAAAATCCTCGCCGGTGATAAAGCCTGCGACATCGGAGGCGAGAAAAGCGACCAGTTCGGCGATTTCTTCGGGCCTGCCGCTGCGCTGCATCGGCGTCATAGCAATCATCGGCTGAAGATGCGGACTGTGTGCATTGAGGCCGGTGACCACCAGACCGGGGCACACCGCGTTGACCCGGATGTTTTTCGGCGCAAGCTCCATGGCGGCGGTTTTGGTCAGCCCGCGAAGGCCCCATTTGCTTGCCGTATAGGCCGGGTCGTAATGGCCGGAATAGCCGCTATTGGAGGCGATGTTGACGATGGCGCCGCCACCGCTTTCCGCCATCAGCGAACTTGTCGATTGAATGCCGAGAAAGGCGCCTGTGAGATTGACCTTCAGCACCCGTTCCCAGTCCGCAAGCGACGTCGTCTCCACCAGTGTGCGGTTAATGATGCCGGCATTGTTGACCAGAATGTCCAGCCTGCTTTTCCAGTTTTTCGTCTCAGCAATCAGTACCGACCAGCTTTCGGGATCGGTGACATCGAGGCGGAAGAAGCGGGCCTCGCTCCCCTGCCCTGTCAACGCGGCTGCCAGCGCCTCACCCTCTTCGTGCAGCACATCGGCAATCATGACCGCAGCGCCACGTTCCGCAAACAGCCGGGCCTCAGCCTCCCCCTGCCCGCGCGCGCCGCCGGTGACGATGACAACCCTGCCGTCAAAACCGTCCATGTTTCATCCTCCCTTACAATGCCGTGCGAATCCGATCGGCACGACGCAAAGCCTCAGGCGCGCCGGAAACCAGACAGCACGCTGTCATCCACATCCGGCAGATTGACGACGATATTGTCCGGCGTGCGGGTGGTGAGCCAGACCAGCTCTTCCGTCGTCGACATGTTGACCTCGATATGCGGCCAGTGCGGAGGCACGAAGATGAAGTCGCCTTCTTCCATATCGAGAAACTCCTGCCAGTTTTCGCCGAAATAGATGCGCGCCTTGCCCTTCAGCACATAGCCGCCGGTTTCGGCTTCGCCATGGTGATGCGGATAGGAGCGGTAACCCGGCTCGTTGGAGACCTTGCCGAACCAGATTTTCGTGGCGGGCGTGTGCTGCGGGCTAACGCCGGACACGCGCACGCAGCCACCGGACTGGCCGGTGCCTTTATCTTCCTCTCCCTTTCGGGTGATGACCGGCATGACTTGGGCGCTCATTGTCACTTGGGCGTTCATTGTCTTCTCCTCCTCTGGTTTCAAAATCTCAATCGGGAACGACGGCCAGCGCCTGGATTTCGATCTTCGCGCGGTCCTCCATCAGCGCGACCACCTGAACGGCGGCCATCGGCGGGAAGTGACGCCCGATGATCTCGCGATAGGCCGCGCCGATGTCCTTCATGCGGGTTTTGTAGGCCTCGCGATCCGTGAAATACCAGGTCATCTGGATCAGGTGTTCGGGTCTGGCATCGGCGGCGTCCAGCACGCTGACGATATTGATCAGCGTCTGGCGGACCTGATCGACGAAATCGTCGGATTGGAATTGGCACTGTGCGTCCCAGCCGATCTGGCCGCCGACCTGCACGAGGCGCCCGCGCGCCGACATGCCGTTGGAATAGCCGACAGGCTTGGCCCAGCCTTCGGGTTGAATGATGTCATGCGGCATCTTTTGGCTCCAGATAGCGGCTTAGCCCGGCTCTGATCTCCTCGGGCCAGGGGCGGGATTTGTGATCTTCAGTCGAGGTGAGAACCAGCCGCTGACGCACGGTCCAGATCATGGACTCGCCCACCCGGACATCGGTTTCAAGATCGAGCGAGGAGCGACCGATGGCGCGGACATGCACGGAAAAATCCAGCACATCGCCATAGACCGCCGGCTTGATAAAGGTGAGGTTCATCGTCACCACTGGAATGCCCATGCCGCGAGCAAACAGATCCTTCCAGCTGGTGCCTGTCGAGGCGAACATCGCCTCGTTGACATCCACCAGCATGGACAGATAGGCCGGATGATAAGCAATTCCGGTCAGATCGCAGTCGCCAAAGCGCAGCGGTTTGGAAAGGGTGAAAGGCATGGGGTTTCCTCGTTATTGTCTTATCCGGCCTGCACTTCGCCGCCAGAGACCGCAATCGCCTGCCCGTTGATCGCCTGTGCTTGAGGCCCCGCAAGCCAGGCGACGGTGTCAGCCACTTCCTCCGGCTCAACCAGCCGCCCTTGCGGATTGTGTTTCGTGAACTCCGACAGAGCGGCTTGCGGCGTTCGTCCCGTTTTGGCGACAATCGCCTCTACGGACCGGGCGATGATCGGCGTATCGGTAAAGCCGGGGCAGACGGCATTGACCGTCACGCCGGTTTTGGCGAGTTCAAGCGCCAGCGCACGGGTCAGCCCGATAACGCCATGTTTGGCGGCGCAGTAGGCCGAAACATAAGGATATCCCGTCAGCCCTGCCGTGGAGGCAATATTGATGATACGGGCCCCCTTGCCGAAGCCCTTCAGGTCAGCAAGTGCCGCCTTCGTCACATTGAACACACCCGTCAGATCGACACCGATGACCTTTTCCCAGAGATCGAGTTCGGTTTTCTCGAAAGGCGCGCTCGGGGCCTCACCGGCATTGTTGACGAGAATGGAGACGGGGCCGAATTTCGCCCGCGCTGCCTCGAACCCGCGTGCGATGGCTGCCGGATCAGTGACATCAACGCTGGAGACGGCAAGTGTCCGGTCAAGGCCAAGCTCCTTCGCCAAAGCGTAAAGCGGCTCGGCCCGCCGCCCGGCAAGCGACAGCAATGCCCCCTCCCCGGCCAGCCTGCGGGCAATGGCCGCTCCGATACCGCTGCCCGCACCCGTGATCAAAACATGTCTTCCGTCAAGCGCGTGCGCCAAGTCAGCCTCACTTTGCCGGGCTTGCCGCACGGGCAAGGTTCGTCTCGTATTGCGATTTGCCCGACATATACTGCTTAGGCCAGGCCACGGTATTCAGGCCGATTTTCGCCGCCTCATGCAGCGCCCAGGCAGGGTCTGCGAGATGAGGACGGGCCACGGCGCAGAGATCGGCACGGCCGGCGGCAATCACGGAGTTGGCATGGTCGGCTTCGGAGATAGCGCCAACTGCAATGGTCGGCACATGGATCTCGTTGCGGATCTTGTCGGAAAACGGCGTCTGGAAGAGACGTCCATAGACAGGCTGTTCTTCTTTCCACACCTGACCCGACGAGCAGTCGATCAGGTCCGCACCCGCATCCTTGAACATCTGCGCAAAGATCGCCGCATCGTCCGGCGTGTTGCCGCCTTCGAACCAGTCATGACAGGAGAGGCGCACCGAGATCGGCTTGTCGGACGGCCAGGCTTCGCGAACGGCGCGGAACACTTCCAGTGGATAGCGCGCCCGGTTTTCGTGGCTGCCGCCATACTCGTCCTCGCGCCGGTTGGTGAGAGGTGAGAGGAAGCTGGACATCAGATAGCCATGGGCAGCGTGGAATTCGAGCCAGTCGACGCCCACTTCGGCTGCGCGCTTCGTGGCGGCGACGAAATCGGCCTTGACGCGATCCATATCGGCCCGGTCCATCGCCTTCGGCACTTGGCTGTGCTTGAGGTACGGCAGTGCCGAGGCCGAGATAAGCGGCCAGTCGCCGGAGTCCAGCGGCTGGTCGATGCCTTCCCAGGCGAGCTTGGTCGCGCCCTTGCGCCCGGCATGGCCGAGCTGAACGGCGAGCTTGGCATTGGAATTGCCATGGACGAAGGCCACAAGCCGCTTCCAGCCTTGCATCTGCTCGTCGTTCCAGAGGCCAAGGCAGCCCGGGGTGATGCGCGCATCAGGCGACACACAGGTCATTTCGGCAAAGACGAGGCCTGCCCCGCCCAGCGCGCGGCTACCCAGATGCACCATATGGAAGTCGTCGATCAGACCCTCCTTGGCCGAATACATCGCCATGGGAGAGACGACGATGCGGTTCGCCAGCGTCAGGCCCCGCACCTTATAGGGCGTAAACATCGGCGGCAGGCAGCGCTCGCCCTCCTTGACGTTGAGCCCCTGCCTGGCAGCGAACCACCGCTCATAGCCTTCGAGCCAGTCCTTGTCGCGCAGCCGCAGGTTTTCATGGCTGATGCGCTGCGAGCGGGTCAGCATGGAATACATGAACTGTTCCGGCTCCAGCGTATCGGCATAGCGGCGACCGACAACCTCGAACCATTCCATCGCATTGCGCGCCGCATTCTGGATACGAGCAACATCGACACGGCGGATCTCTTCATAGGTCGAAAGAACGCCCGGAATGGCGTCCTTGCCATGGCCGGCAATGTTGAACTGATTGGCCAGTTCGATGGCGTCATCAATGGCGAGCTTGGTGCCGGAACCAATGGCAAAATGCGCGGTATGGGCGGCATCGCCCATCAGCACGACATGGGATTTACCGTTGAAATGGCTCCATTTGCCGCAGATCAGACGGGAGAAATTCAGCCAGGCTGAGCCGCGCATATGCCGGGCATTGCTCATCAGCGACGCGCCATCGAGCGTTTCGGCAAAAAGGTTTTCACAAAAGGCAATCGACTCGTCCTGCGACATGTCAGCGAGCTTGTGGGCCTGATAGGCTTCTTCAGTCGTCTCGACGATGAAGGTCGAGGTCTTGTCGTCAAACTTGTAGATATGCGCCTGGAACCAGCCGTGTTCCGTTTTGCGGAAATCGAAGGTAAAGGCGTCATAGAGCTTGCTGGTGCCGAGCCAGATATAACGGTTCGGGCGCACGACGAGATCGGGCTGGAAGATCTCTGCATATTTGTTGCGGATCTTCGAGTTGAGGCCATCGGAAGCAATCACGAGATCAGCATCGGGGAAATCGAGATCGCTGTCGACATCCGTCTCGAACCTGAGCTCGACGCCGAGCGCTTCACAACGGGCCTGCAGGATATTGAGCAGCTTCTTGCGGCCAATACCGACAAAGCCATGGCCGGTGGTCCGCTGGCGGGTGCCCTTGAAGAACAGCTCGATATCGTCCCAGTGATTGAACGAATCTTCAATCTCAGCCGCACTTTCCTGATCCCAGCGACGCATCGCCTGCATGGTTGCATCGGAGAAGACAACGCCCCAGCCGAATGTGTCATAAGGCCTGTTGCGCTCGACCACGGCCACGTCGTGAGCGGGATGAAGCTTCTTCATCAGAAGTCCGAAATAGAGGCCTGCCGGACCTCCGCCGATGCAAACGATGCGCATTCAACCCTCCATGGATTTTGAGTGCATCCATTCGATATTTTTATTTTAAAGTTAAAGTAATTTTCCCAACCCACGCTGTCAACCGTGCAGAACCATACAGGGCCAATTATTTTAAATATAAACTATTGGGGAGGTCTGTTCAGGAAAGGTCTGCTAACCTCGTTGCGGCCTATCAGCCTGCGTCAACGTGCTTTACAGCGCGGTGCGCCCAAAATGGCGCACAAAACTCGCTGTAACGCTTTTCATCTGCTGCATCATTTTTACCTTCAATCTCACCCGATTTCAGGAATCATGCAGTAACAGGCTGTTGGTAAGGGAGTGTTTTTGCGAAGATTGTCGTGTGATTTTGCCTGCCAGAGGCCGAAGGCGCGGGCAAGCTTCATCCTCATTGTTCTGGGACAGGATGGCGGTTGTGTCTCCGCTCGTCATCACCAGCCTGATGCCCGATCTCGGTCAGATCAAACAATCCATGCGTCATCACCTTTCCGGCGATCAGGCCGAGGCGGATTGACCGGCATTTTAAAAAACAAACCAGTCAGCACACCAGGGCGCGGCTTTCACCGCGCCCATTTTCATCTCTCACTTGCCCCAGATTTTCTTGTAGGCTTCGCGATAGCCGTTATCGGGGTCGAAGCGGTTTTGCGGGCCGCCGTCATAAGCGATATTGTCTTTCGTAACCACATGCAGCGGCGAGAGATAGCCGGACCATTTTTCTCCGGCAAAGGCGCGGTTCAACTCGTCCACCAGTTGCCAGCCCTGCAGGTTCAGCGGTTCAGCCACGGTGACGGCCTGATATTGCCCCGCGCGGATGCGTTCATAGGCCGATTGCGAGCCATCGCCTGCCGCAACATTGGTCGGGCGGTCCGTGCCACCTTTGCCGGCAGCCGCCAGCGCCGGGCCCATGAAATCGAAATAGATGTCATTGATCGCCAGCGAATGGGTCCAGTCATCGCCGTATTTCTGCAGGAGCGAGGTGGTCAACTGCGGCATGCGCTGCGAGGTTTCGGCAATCGGCGTATCGACATACTCAAGCACCTTGCCGCCCAGCCGCTCGATTTCCTTCTTCATCGCGTCGGCCTTGGCAATGGCGATGGCATAGGTGGAATCGGTGAAGATGATCACGCCCGGCTTGCCCTTGGCATCGACAAAGGCCCAGTCGGCGGCGACTTTCGACACCTGCATGGCGTCAGTGCTGACATTGGCGAAGAGGCCATCCTTCTCATCCGGGCCGATCACCGGACCGGCATGCCAGGCAACCAGCGGAATTTTCGCCGCTTTCGCCTGCGCCAGCGAAGGAGCCTGTTCCACCGCATCGAAGCCGTCGATGATGATACCATCGGGTTTCAGCGCCAATGCCTGACCGAAGGCGGCGGTGCGCCCGCCAATCGAGCCTGCGCCATCGATCACTTTCACCGTCCAGCCGATCGCCTTGGCCGCTTCCTCCACGCCATTACTGACCCCGAGAATGCCGCCATTCTTCAGGTCTGCCGCCAGAACCACAATGGTCTTGCCGGTCGCGGCCTTGGGGCCGGTGGTCGGGCCGTCCCATTTTGTCACTTTCGAGGCGTATTTTTCCACCAGCGCCTTGGCGTCGCTCATCGGATCGGCGAAAGCCGTACCGCTCATCAGCACCAGCGATGCTGTGGCTGTGGTCTGCAAGAAATGCCTGCGTTTCATCTGTTATCCTCCCTCTTTGATTATCGGTGATGTCAAGCTTTTGGCGGCGGCGGCGCCATGCGCCCGGACAGGCTGCGGCGGCGCTGCGCGTAACCGGCAATGCCGATGGCCACCAGCAGGGTCACGCCGTTGAACAGCGGCTCGACATAGAAGGAACCGCCGAATTGCTGGATCCCGGCAATGCCGACCGCCAGAATGATCACGCCCGTCATCGTGCCCCAGACATTGACCCGCCCCGGTTTGATGGTGGTGGAGCCGAGAAAGGCCCCAACCAGCGCCGGCAGCAGATATTCAAGCCCCACACTCGCCTGGCCGATGCGCAGTTTCGAGGCCAGCAGCACGCCGGCAATCGCCGTCAGTGTGCCCGATGAGATGAACGCGCCCATGACGAAGCGCCGCACCGGAATACCGTTCAGGGCAGCGGCCTTGGGATTAGCGCCAATCGCATAGATGTAACGACCGATCGGCAGATATTCGAGCACGATCCAGAGCGCGAAGGCGAGCGCCAGCACGTAGAAGCCGGTGATCGGCAGGCCGAAGACCATGGTGCCGTTCAGGGCATAAAAACCCTGCGGCAACATGCCAACCACCTGTCGTCCACCGGTGTGCCAGAGGGCGATGGCATAAAGCACCGTGCCGGTGCCAAGCGTGGCGATGAAACTGTCGATCTGGGCAACCTCGACCAGAAGTCCGTTGAGAAAGCCGGTGAGCGCGCCGAGCCCGATGACGATCAGCACAGCCACCGGCCAGGGCAGGCCGAACATGGTTTGCAGGCTGATGGCGAGAATATGCCAGAGCACGATGCCATAACCGACCGTCAGATCGATGCGGCCCGCCGCCATCGGGATCATCGCCGCCAAAGACAGCATGGCGATGATCGTCTTGTCGGAAATGATCGAGCGCAGATTGAGCAGCGTCGGAAAGGTACGCGGCAACAGAATAGAGAACAGCACGATCAGCCCGACCGTCAGGATCACCAGACCATAAACCGGCAGAAGCCGCTGGATTTTCTGCATCAGGCTGAGGCCGGACAGTTCCGCCCGGGTCGGTTCAAGCGCATTGGATTCGATCGATTGCATGACATAGTCTCCCGAAAATCAGGCCGCTTCCGAGGCCGAGGCGGCGGAAATGACGGCCGATGTGGTCAGCGCCTGTCCTTTCAGTTCCCGCACGATCCGTCCGCGCGAAAACACCAGAGCACGGTGGCAGATATGGGCGATTTCCTCAAAATCGGTGGAAACGACGATGACGCCGAGGCCCTCCTCCACCGCATCGGCAATCAGCCGGTAAATCTCGGCTTTCGCCCCGACATCGACACCCGCTGTCGGGTCTTCGGCAATCAGCAGGCGGCGGCCCGTCGCAAGCCAGCGGCCCACCACAACCTTCTGCTGATTGCCACCGGACAGTGCCTCGATGGCCAGTGACTGATCATTGGGTCTGAGGCTCACACGGCTGCCGATGGACTCCGCCAGTTCCGTCTCGCGCTTTTGGGAAAGGAGAGAAAACAGGCCGCGACCGGAGGCTGACGGATTGAGAAAGGTGTTTTCCCTGAGGCTCAGCGCCATGGCGACCGATTCCTCGGTGCGGTCGCGGGCAATCAGACCGATGCCTGCAGCCATGGCGGTTTGCGGTGAACTGAGATCGGGACGTTCACCCCTGAGCTCAAACAGACCATGGGAGGGTTCGCAGCCGAACAGTGCCCGTCCGATCGCCTCCTGTCCCGCGCCGCGCAGACCGACAAGGCCAAGCAATTCGCCCTGGCGCACCTCAAAGCTCACCGGTCCGGCAGACCGGCAGCGGAAATCGCTGACCGAGGCGATCACGGGACCATCTTCCGGTTCGGCCTTGATGAACACCTTGTCGGCCTTCGCCCCGACAATCATGCGGATCAGCGCATCCGGCGTGGTGTCAGACACAGCCGTTTCGCCCACCAGACAGCCGTCTCGCAGCACCGCAACCCGGTCGGCAATGCGGAAAATCTCATCCAGCCGGTGCGAAACATAGATCATCGCCACGCCACGCGCTTTCAGGGGACGCAGCGCGGCAAAAAGCTTTTCCACCTCGTCGGCGGGCAGGCTTGCCGTCGGCTCGTCCAGCACCAGAATATCGGCCTCGACGGCAAGCGCACGCGCAATGGCGACCAGCGATTTTTCCGTCCGGCTCAGATCCATGACCCGGGTCGAGGGGTCGAAATCGCATCCGGCCAGATGCAGGGCTTCCGCCGTGCGGGCCTCGGTCGTCTTCCAGTCGATCAACCGGGCTTTCATGGAAAAGCCCTGGGCCAGACCGACATTTTCCGCCACCGTCATCCATTCGATCAGACCCAGATCCTGATGGATGAAGGCAACCGGCTGACGCTGGTTCGGTTTCGGCGGTCGATGGTGATAGGGCTTGCCGCGGAACAGGATCTCGCCGCCATCGGGGCGATAAATTCCGGCGAGCGTCTTGATCAGGGTGGATTTTCCAGCTCCGTTTTCACCGAGCAGCGCCAGAATTTCCCCGGCCTTCAACCCGAGCGACACGTCGGAGAGCGCGCGCGTGCCGCCGAAATCCTTGGTCACATGGCGAAATGCCAACAGCTCCTGTCCGTCCATCCGCTCCTCCCAAAGCCATGGCGAAATCCAATGAATGGAGGCTATGTTATCGATAACATTTCGTCAAGACCGCAGAGATGAATGTTGATCACAGGTGATGTCAGGAGGTTTTTTTCGACTTTGCCCGCATCAGATAGACAAGCAGGGGCGCACCAATCAGCGCCGAGACCAGGCCAGAGGGAATTTCATAGGGATAGGCCAGCATCCGGCCCAGCCAGTCGGCGCTCGTCATCAACAGTCCGCCGAAAAGCAGGGCGGCGATCATCTGGCTTTTGGCCCTGAGATAGCCCGCCTCCCGTGCCAGATGCGGAGCCATCAGGCCGATAAAGCTCAAGGGTCCGACGGAAAGAGTGGCCGCCGCACTGAGCAGCGCGGCAAGCGCCAGCAAAGCAAGCCGGGTTTGGACCAGCGGCACACCGAGTGCGACGGCCGCTTCGGGTCCAAGCGGCAGAAGATCGAGCCAGCGGCAGGTGAGAAAAGTCAGCGCCAGCAGCACAGCCGAGACACAGACGACGATGATGGCCGTTTCGACCGTGACCCCATAGGTCGAGCCGCTCATCCAGCGCAGAAGAAACATGGCGCGCGGATCGCCGGAGGCGCCGATCACGCCGATCACCGCTTCCACCATTGCCCCGACGGCAATGCCCGCCAGAAGCACACGTTCGGGCGCAAAACCGGAGCGGATGCCGAGTAGGAAAATCGCCGCCAGCACGGCAGAAGCCCCAAGAGCCGCCGTGCCGATCTGCATGCCGATGCCGGGGCTGGCGAGAAAGAAGACGGCAATGGTCACGCCGAAGGTGGCGCCCGAACTGATGCCCAGAACCTCGGGACTGGCCATTTCATTGCCGGTCAGCCGTTGCAGGATCACGCCCGCCGCCGCCAGCATCGCCCCGGAGACAAAGGCCGCCGTCACCCGCGGCAGGCGCAGCGGCATGATCTCGGCCCAGAGCGACGGCTCAAGCAGGCTCCAGCCGCCGGCAAGGGCACGACCGAGAAACACCGCCGCCAGAAGCAGCACGGCCCCGGCCAGCAGCCAGAGAAAGGGGTGCTTCAACGGCGGCTTGTGGCGATGCGCCGCCTCTGCCACGATCCGATGCCGCGCCTTCAGCCTGGGCAGCAGCACCAGAAGCAGCGGCGAGCCGAAAAGCGCCGTCACCGCCCCTGTCGGGATGAGGTCTGTGGTGGCATCGGTCAGCGCCATCAGGCAGGCATCGGCAGCGAACAGCAAGGCCCCACCGATCAGTGCCGACCAGAGCAGCAGGGCTCCGGTGCGCCGTGCGCCGGACAGCCGCGCCAGAGCCGGCGCGACAAGCCCGATAAAGCCGATCACCCCCACCGCGCTGACCACCAGCGCCGAAAGCGCCACAGCAATCGCCACAACCGCCACACGCAGATAGACGGTGCGCACCCCCAGGCCCGCAGCCCCCGCCTCGCCCAGTTCAACCAGTGCCAGCGGCCGCAGCAGCAGGCCGGAGAGCAGCGCCAGACCAGCAATTTTCGGTGCAAGCGAAAGAAACGGTACCCAGCTTTGCTGTGACAGCGACCCCGCCCCCCAGACGAACAGGCTGGCGAGATAGCGGTCTTTCAGCAGGGTCAGAACCATGGCGAGCGTGCCGCACCACAGACTGACCACCAGACCGGCCATGACCAGCGCAAAGGGGGAAAACTGCCGCCTTGCCCCGAGAAGAAACACCAGCGCGGCAGCAAGCGCACTGCCCGAAAGCGCCACAAGATCGCGGCTGACACCAATCAGCGAGGGGGCGGCCAGCAGCACGACGACCAGCGCCAGATGCGCGCCTGCCGAAACGCCGAGCGTGGTTGGCGAGGCCAGCGGGTTGCGCAGCGCCTGCTGGAACAGCGCGCCGGAAAGCGACAGCGCCGCCCCGCATAACAGCGCCATGGCCAGACGCGGCAGGGTGGAATAGACCATCACCATATGGGCGATATGCCCACCCGTGCCGGTCAATGCAGGCCAAAGCAGGGTCAGGGTGGCAAAAACCCCGAGCAAGGTGAGGCCAAGGGCAGCAACGGCGGGACCGGCATGGGCTTTGCGCTTTTGGATTTTCCCGGCAGGAATGGACAGTGTCATGCGGTTTGATCCAGATAATCGGTGATGATCCGGGCAAAGCGCAGCGCTTCATTGACCATGCCGAACATCAGCGTTGCCGGCAAAACGGCAAAATGGCCCGGACGGGAAAAGGGCAGGCTCTGCCAGAGCGGGCTTTCTTTCAGCACCGGCTCGACATCGTCCGGCACCGGTTCGAAAGCGATCAGCCTTGCATCGGGCGCTTTGGCGGCATGCGCCAGTTCCTCGATGCCGATGGTCTCGAACCCCCAGAAATTGCCCTTGTCCGCCCAGGCATTGGTCAGCCCGATGCGGGCGAGGACCTCGTGATAAAGCCCCGGATTGGTATAGACGCGCACATGGCGTGGATCGAGAAAATTGACGAGCGCCAACGGTGGCTGATGATGGCGGGACAACCGGTCGCGATAGCCGTCAAGCTCCTTGTCGGCCTTGTGCAGAAAGGCTGCCGCCGCCTCCTGCCTGCCGATCGCCACACCCAATTCCTGTGTCGTTGCATAGGCTTTCGGCAGGATCGCGCCGCCTTCGGGCGTATAGATTGCAGCGCGAAACACCGGCGCTATGGATTTCAGCCGCGGCAAAAGCGCATCGTTGAAGGCAGTGGTCAGGATCAGGTCCGGTTTCAGCGCGATCAGCGCCTCGAAATTGATTTCCCAGGAAGAGCCAAGATCGAGCACGCTCTCAGGCAATTTCGGCTCCACCACCCAGACATCCCAATCCTGCCGGGAGGCAACCGCCAGCGGCACCGTATCCAGCGCCAGAAGCGTCGAGGCCAGCCCGTAATCGAGGCAGACGATCCGTTGCGGCCGATCCTGGGCGCGGGCCGGCAGCGCCACGGCAGTCAAGGCTGACGCAGACAAAGCCAGAAGCGCGCGACGGCGAAGACGGACGAAACGATCAGCAGACATAGGCAAGCGGCCGCTCCAGCGCCGGAAGATGCATGACATCCATCTCGACGCCGTAAATCTGTTTCAGTGTCGGGGCGGTCATCAGGCCGGAGGCCTTGCCGCTCGCGATCAGGCGGCCACCTTTCAAGGCAAACAGACTGTCGCAGAAGCGCGCCGCCATGTTGATGTCGTGCAGCACGACGATGACGCTGAGCCCTTTGTCCTCGGACAGGCGGCGGACCAGCCCCAGAACTTCGATCTGATGGGCGATATCCAGCGCCGAGGTCGGCTCGTCCAGCAGCAGGCATTCACTGTCCTGTGCCACCAGCATGGCAATCCAGGCGCGCTGCCGCTCGCCGCCGGAAAGCGTGTCCACGGCGCGGTCTGCCATGGCCTCAAGATGGGTGAGTGACAGCGCCTCCTCGACCTTGTCGCGATCCCTGGCGGTAAAACGGCCAAGCGCCCCATGCCAGGGATAGCGCCCGCATTCCACCAGTTCACGCACACGCATGCCATGGGCACTGGTGACATCCTGCGGCAAATAGGCAACGCGGCGGGCAAACTCACGGGCGGCAAACTCAGTGACCGGCATGCCGGAAAAGCGGATTCCGCCTGTCGTGGCAACCTGCTGGCGGGCAAGAAGTTTCAGAAGCGTCGACTTGCCCGAACCGTTGTGACCGACAAGGCCACACACCTCGCCTTGCGGAAAGCGAATGGAAATGCCGCCGAGCAGATCCTTGCCGTCGACGGCAAAACCGAGTGCTTCCGTTTCAAAAACCGGTGCTGTCTGCATCAGGCCGATCTCCCGCCGTGAACGGCTTGCCGTGCCGCCTTAAAACATGATAGTAAAAGTCAACTATACTGGCTCCCGTCTCACCGCAAGAGCGTTTTTACGAAAAAGCACATGACCTATCTTCCCCGCATGACCAACCGGATCGATGGATTTTCCGTGGAGACGGGCCATCACCGCCGTTACTGGAACGGCATGGTCGCTGATGTCTGGAAGGTGGCCTGCCATGATGATGCAGGCGGTCGCTATATCAGCCACGATCCGCGTCTGTTCATCCTTCTGGACCGCAATTCTTCGGAAGAAGCGGTGCTGAGGCTCAGCGATACGGGCGGGCGCACCATCCACAATGGGGCCATTCGCGCCTTGCATTATATTCCGGCAGGGCTGGAGATGACGCTCAACCTGAATGGCATCCACAGTCTTTGCCATCTCGATCTGCATTTTGATGCCGACATCCTGCTGAAGCGTCTCGGGCCGGATGTGCCGCGTCATCATCTCGATGAGCCGCGTTATCTCATGCAGTCGCCGCGGCTTCTGGCGCTGTCCGACATGATTGCCGAGGAGGTGCGCAGCGCTCATCCCCTGCACGATCTTTATGGCGAAAGCCTCGTTACGGCACTCATCGTCGAAACACTGGCCGTTCCGGGGGCAGGCTTGCAACGCAAACGCAGCCGGCTTGCCGCATGGCAATTGCGCCGCGCCTGCGATTTCATCACAGAGCATGCCCTTCGCACCATCCGGCTGGATGAGCTTTCGACGCTGACCGGTCTTTCTCCGAGCTATTTCAGCCATGCCTTCAAGGCCTCCACAGGGCTTTCTCCGCATCAATGGCAGATGCGCGAACGGATCGAACGCGCCAAACAGCAGTTGAAAAATCCCGCCATCCCCCTGATTGCCATTGCCGAGGAGACCGGCTTTGCCGATCCGGCGCATTTTTCCCGCAGCTTCCGTCGGGCCGTCGGTCTTAGCCCTTCGCAATGGCGGCGTCAGTCTCTCTTGTGAGCCATAATCTCGACCCCTCCATAGATTTTTGGGGAAATGCCAGCAGGTTTACCCAAAATCCTTCAAGTTTCCTGCGATCGAGACAAGCGCGACCCAAAAACATGAGTTAGTTGCTCATGTATATTGACAGACCACGGGGTGCATGATGGGGCTCATGATCGAGACACGGAAAAAGCAATGGATCGGCGGTATCGCCCTTCTGGCCTTGAGCACAGGAAGCGGCGTCATTGCCGCTCATGCCGATGACACGGCGACGAATTTATCGACGATTACGGTTGATGGCCAGACAGAAACGGCAACCGGACCGGTCGAGGGCTATGTGGCAAAACGCAGCGCCACCGGTTCCAAGTCCGACACGCCGCTCAAAGACATCCCGCAATCGGTCTCCGTGGTCGGCACGCAGGAAATGGAAGATCGCGGCGTCACCAACAAGGTGGATGAGGCCCTGCGCTATACATCCGGCGTCTTCACCCAGCCCTTCGGCGCCGATGGCGACACCAACTGGTATTATATCCGTGGCTTCGATGCCACCCAGACCGGCACTTTCCTCGATGGGCTCAATCTCTGGAGCTATGGTTTCGCCGGCTTCCTCATCGATCCGGTGGCGCTGGAGCGGGTTGAAGTGCTGAAGGGACCGGCTTCAGTGCTCTATGGCGGCTCCAATCCCGGCGGCCTCGTCAACATGATCGGCAAACGCCCGACAGACGAAAAATTCCTGACAACGGAAACCGGCATCAACAATTACGGCAATGCCTATCTGACCTTCGACGGCGGCGATCAGATCAAGAACACGGATATGAGCTATCGTCTCACCGGCAAGATTGCCGGGGGCAATAAGGCCGCCGACGATACCAGCGATTTTCGCGGCGTGTTCATGCCGCAGCTGCAATGGTCGCCGGACGAAGGCACCAAGCTCAATGTCTATGCTTATTATTCCTATCTCGACCAGACATCCGGCACCAATGGCTTCTTTCCTTACGTCGGCACGGTGGAAAAAGCCTCCTTCGGCCGCATCGATCCCAATGCCAATTATGGCGAGCCCGACAGCGACTATAGCTATTCGCGGCAATTCATGCTCGGCGCGGATTTCAGCCATGATCTCGACAATGGCTGGACGCTGTCGCAAACCGCCCGCTACGGCTATCTCAACCGCTCGGAAAGCGCGCCCTATACCTATGGCTATTACGATCCGACGACCGGCAGCAATTATCTGCAAGAACCGACGAGTTCCGACGCCTATCTGACCCGGCTGGGCTTTGACCATCACACCGTGGTCAATTCCTTCGCGCTTGACAACCATCTGAACGGCAAGGTCGACACCGGTCCGGTGGACCATGATGTGACGGTCGGTATCGATTACAAATATTACAATCTCAACCAGATCCAGGCGAGCGCGCTCGATACGCCGATCAGCGCCACCAGTCCGGTCTATGGCGTGACCCAGCCCGCCAATGCCGTCTATCTGCATCAGGTGCTCGAACAGCATCAGCTCGGTCTTTACGGTCAGGACCAGATGCATTTCGGCGACGGCTGGATCGCCACGC
Organism: Allorhizobium sonneratiae; assembly: GCF_023700755.1. Classification (GTDB taxonomy): domain Bacteria; phylum Pseudomonadota; class Alphaproteobacteria; order Rhizobiales; family Rhizobiaceae; genus Allorhizobium; species Allorhizobium sonneratiae. The sequence goes on from NZ_JAMKOJ010000014.1 coordinate 61,822, forward strand.
TCAACGGGCGTTACGATTATGTCCACACCTCCTCCGACGACCGCACCGCGACCAATGCCGATTACACCGCCAACAACAATGCGCTGAGCGGACGCGCGGGCCTCGCCTATGAATTTGCAAACGGCGTGACGCCCTATGCCAGCGTCGCGACCTTCTTCAATCCACAGATCGGCGTCACCTCCGGCGCACCGCTGAAGCCGGAAGAAGGCGAGCAATATGAGGCAGGCGTCAAATATGAGCCGACCTCTTTCAGCGGTTCGCTCACCGCTTCCGTGTTCCAGATCAACAAACGCAACTGGACGGTGACCGATCCGCTGACCTTCCTTTCCAGCCAGATCGGCGAGGTGCAGTCCAAGGGGTTCGAGCTGGAAGGCAAGGTCGATCTTGGCGACAACTGGAAGGCGCTTGCCTCCTTCACCTATCAGCATCTGGAAATTACTCGGCATTCCGATGCCTCGCTGATCGGCAATTCGCCTTATCTCGTGCCGAAAGTGCTGGCTTCGGCCTGGCTGGACTACAGTTTTCCAGAAGGGATGCTGGAAGGCTTCAGCATCGGCGGCGGCGTGCGCTATCAGGGCTCGTCCTGGGCCGATTACGCCAATACAAAGAAAGTGCCGGATGCCACCCTGTTCGATGCGGCGATCCGCTACAACCGGAAAGACTGGGGGGCAGCACTCAATATCGGCAATCTCTTCGACAAGCGCTATGTCGCCGGATGCCAGACGACGCTGGTCTGCGGTTACGGCGAAGGCAGGACCGTAACCTTGAAGATTTCAAAACGCTGGTAAACCCTATGACCGCATCCGGCGACGCCACTGGCTTGGCGATTCGCCGGTCATGCGGCGAAACAGCCTGGAAAAATGGGCCTGATCGGCCATGCCACAGGCAAGCGCCACCTGCGCCAGCGACTCATCCGTTTCCTGAAGCAGGCGTTTCGCCCGCGCCAATCGTCGCGACAACACATAGGCATAGGGCGGCACACCGAAATGATGGCGAAAAGCCCGGCTGAAATGGCTGACGCTGAGACGGACCATGTCCGCCAGGTCCTCCATGCGGATCGGTTGATCGAGACAGGCATCGACATGCCGGGCGATTCGGTCCGCCTGCCAGGGCGCCAGACCATAACGCGCAAGGGTCGGCTTCAGCGTCGCCCTTCGGCACAGCGTCGACAACAGATGCTGGGCAGACACAATGCATTCCTGCATATGGGAAGGATCCGCCTCCGCCGAATGGCTCGCCTGTTCAAGCAAAAGCAGAATCTGCGCCGCCATATCACTGGAAAGCAGAACCGTGTCCGGCAAATCTCCGTTGCCTGAGAACATAAGGTCATTGATCGACATGATGGATACCTCTTGTCCCATGATCGCGAAAGACCATCTGCCGGCAGAAAAACAATCCATGATTGCAGTCCTGCCGCAGGTCAAAGTTATCAGGCTGAAGAGATTGACAGGAGTTAAGACCTGTTAAGTTCCGTAAGTCGGATGGTGACCCCCTTTACAGGCGGCGCATCTGGCCGGGCGTCATGCCATATAGCATACGGAAATGCCGGTTGAAATGGCTCTGATCGGCAAAACCGCAGGCAAGCGCAACCTCGGCCAGGGAGCGATCGCTGTGGCGAACGAGATCGCTGGCGCGTTCCAACCTCTGGCGCAACAGCCAGCGATGCGGCGTCTCGCCCAGCGTCTCGCGAAAGGCGCGGATGAAATAGCTGCGCGACAGGCCGCAGGCTGCGGCCACCTCGGCGATGGAAATGTCATTGTCCATATTGGCCATCAGCAGGTCGCGGGCGCGCCTTTCCTGCTGGCGCGACAACCGCCCGCCCCGTCGTGTCACCTGTTCTGGCAGAACCTGACCATCGCCATAGCGCGTCAGGAGATGGACGCCGATCGCATGCATGACATGATCGAGAAAAAGCATGTTGACGGACGCCCTTGCCTCCAGTGTCGGCGCCATGGCATGCATCAGATTGGCCAGAACCGTGTCCTGTTCTCCAGCAAAATTGCGTATGCCGATGCCGGATGGCAAATGATGCTCTTCGGCAAGCTGGCGCAGACAGGAAGACGTCATCTCCAGGAGCATGAAATCAAAGGCACCAGCCAGATCGGCTTTATAGTCCTCATCGAAATTGCGCAGATAAACATCGCCTGCGGCAAAGCCGTGGGACGATGAGGCACGTCCGTGAAAAATCCGTCTTTGATGGCCGGAACGCAGGCTGACACCAATCAGCAGCCCCCGATCCGAGGCGGGCATCAGCACCTGAGAGATCACATCCGAAGCTTTGCCCTTGCGATACAGGGTAAAATCGGGCCGGGAAAATTCCAGATCCGTGCCAAGCGCATGCGCCGAGCACCCCAGACCATCACGCTGGACAGACGCCACTGCTGCAGAAGAAAGGCTCATCTGTCATCACCATCGTCTATGGCCTTTACATTGAAAAGCCGCAAATCGCCAAAGCCGAGACGATCCGACAAGAAAAGCGCCTCCCAAGGCGTCATCCTGCCAGCCATCTGATCCACGACAACATCAAGGAACGGTCATGGCCATTACTGCCACTCCCACCCCCGGTTCACAACTCCTCTCGCCAAAGGATCATACCCTGATCCTGATCGACTTCCAGTCGCAAATGTCATTTGCCACAAAATCGATCGACGCCGTCAACCTGCGCAACAATGCTGCTCTGATCTCGCACGCGGCCAAGGGTTTTGGTGTTTCTTCGATTTTGACGACGGTTGCGGAAAAAAGCTTTTCCGGCCCGATGTTTGCCGAAATCACCGATGCCTTTGCCGGTCAGGCGCTGTTCGACCGCACGTCGATGAACACCTGGGAAGATGCCGCCGTCATCGAGGAAGTCAACCGCATCGGCAAGACGCGCATCGTGCTTGCCGGACTGTGGACGGGGGTTTGCATTGTCGGCCCGGCGCTCTCGGCCATCGAGCAGGGTTTCGAGGTCTATGTGATTGCCGACGCCTGTGGCGATGTGTCTGAAGAAGCGCATGATCGCGCCATGGACCGCATGGTGCAGGCGGGCGCACGCCCCATGACATCGCTGCAATATCTGCTTGAATTGCAGCGCGACTGGGCTCGTACCGAAACCTATGACATGACCACCGGTATCGCCAAGACCTATGGCGGCGCCTACGGCCTCGGCATCATCTACGCCAAAACCATGTTCGGCGCCTCCGAAGGCCATTGATCATCCTGAAGCAGTTCCCGGAACAGGGTGAGACCGTTTTCCCTCCAGAAGCCTATCAAAACAAACAGATAAACCGCTCAGCTCCCGGCTGAGCGGTCCATTCATCCTTTTGCCGGAGAAATACCATGAAAGTCTATCTCCTCTCGCTCGCAGCCGGTCTTCTGGTTGGTGTGATCTACAGCCTGATCAATGTGCGCTCGCCCGCCCCGCCGGTCGTGGCGCTGGTCGGTCTGCTCGGCATCCTCGTCGGTGAGCAGGTCGTGCCGACAGTGCGAAGCCTGATGGCCAACGAGCCCGCCGCCGTCTCCTGGCTGCACCAGATCAAACCACATGTCTTCGGTCATTTGCCCAAGGGTACGCGGCCTGAAGCCGCAGACGACAAGGCCTGACACGTTTCTCTCTTCCCTATTCATAAAAAGGTTCAAGCCATGCCCGGTTCCGCCTCCTTGCCTGAAACGGCCGATCTGATCCTGCATCGCGGCCTGATCACCACACTCGACCGCGTAAATCCCACCGCCAGCGCCGTGGCGATCAAGGATGGCGTCTTTCTGGCTGTCGGCAGCGACCGGGAGGTGATGGCCCATGCCGGGCCGGAGACGAAAATCATCGATCTCAAAGGCAGGCGTGTGTTGCCGGGCCTGATCGACAACCATACGCATGTTGTGCGCGGCGGGCTGAACTTCAACATGGAACTGCGCTGGGATGGGGTGCGCTCGCTGGCCGACGCCATGGATATGCTGAAGCGGCAGGTGGCGGTTACGCCCGCGCCGCAATGGGTGCGCATCGTTGGCGGCTTCACCGAGCATCAGTTCGTGGAAAAGCGGCTGCCAACCATTGAGGAAATCAATGCGGTGGCGCCCGATACGCCGGTGTTCCTGCTGCATCTTTATGATCGTGCGCTGCTGAATGCGGCCGCCCTGCGCGCCGTTGGCTATACGAAAGACACGCCCAATCCGCCGGGTGGTGAGATTACCCGCGATGGCAACGGCAACCCGACCGGCCTGCTGCTGGCCAAGCCCAATGCCGGTATTCTCTATGCGACGCTTGCCAAGGGGCCGAAACTGCCCTTCGATTATCAGGTCAACTCCACCCGTCACTTCATGCGTGAGCTGAACCGTCTCGGCGTGACCGGGGTGATCGATGCCGGTGGCGGCTTCCAGAATTATCCCGACGACTATGCCGTGATCCAGAAACTCTCCGACGAAGGACAGATGACGGTGCGGCTTGCCTATAACCTCTTCACCCAGAAGCCGAAGGGCGAGAAGGAAGACTTTCTCAACTGGACGAAATCGGTCACATACAAACAGGGCACCGATTATTTCCGCCACAATGGTGCGGGCGAAATGCTGGTGTTTTCCGCCGCCGATTTCGAGGATTTCCGCGAGCCGCGTCCGGATATGCCGCAGGAAATGGAAGGCGAGCTGGAAGAGGTCGTGCGTATTCTGGCGGAAAACCGCTGGCCATGGCGTCTGCACGCCACCTATGACGAAACCATCAGCCGTGCACTCGACGTCTTCGAAAAGGTCAATCAGGATCTTCCACTCGACGGACTGAACTGGTTCTTCGACCATGCCGAGACCATTTCCGACCAGTCGATCGACCGCATCGCCGCCCTTGGCGGTGGTATCGCCGTGCAGCATCGCATGGCCTATCAGGGCGAATATTTCGTCGAACGCTATGGCCATGGCGCGGCTGAGGCCACGCCACCAATCGCAAGAATGCTGGACAAGGGCGTCAAGGTCTCCGCCGGAACGGATGCGACCCGTGTCGCCTCCTATAACCCCTGGGTCTCGCTTGCCTGGATGGTGACGGGCAAGACTGTCGGCGGAATGCAGCTTTATCCACGCAGCAACTGCCTCGACCGCGAAACCGCACTCAGAATGTGGACGGAAAACGTCACCTGGTTTTCCAACGAGGAAGGAAAGAAAGGGCGGATCGAGAACGGCCAGTTTGCCGATCTCATCGTGCCGGACAAGGATTATTTCGCCTGTGCCGAAGACGAGATTTCCTTCCTCACCTCGGACCTGACCATGGTCGGCGGCAAAATCGTCTATGCGGGCGGTCCCTTCGTCCGTCTGGATGACAATCCGCTGCCACCCGCCATGCCCGACTGGTCGCCGGTGCGCAGCTTTGGTGGCTATGCCGCATGGGGTGAGCCCGAAGGGGCAGGCAAAAACTCGCTGCATCGGCGCCTGATCGCGGCCTGCGGCTGCGCCAACAGCTGCAATGTCCATGGCCATGCCCACGCCAATGCCTGGACCTCGAAACTGCCGATTGCCGATCTCAAGGGCTTTTTCGGTGCACTCGGCTGCGCCTGCTGGGCGGTGTAAGCCATGGGACCGAAAACCGCCCCCGCCTTTCTCTCCCGCAAGGCGATCCGCTGGACCGCCATGCTGGGTCTGACCGCCGCCTATCTTCAGGGTGGGCTCAACAAGCTCACGGATTTTCACGGTGCAATTGCGGAGATGAGCCATTTCGGCCTGCACCCGCAGCCGGTGTTCGCCGTTCTGGTGATACTCCTCGAACTCGGGGCCTCGCTGATGATCCTGACCGGCATTGGACGCTGGCTTGGTGCGCTTTTGCTGGCGGGTTTCACCCTGATGGCCACTTTCATTGCATTGCGCTTCTGGGAAATGCCGGTGGGCCCGGACCGGTTCATGGCGGCCAATGCGTTTTTTGAACATCTCGGTCTGGTCGGCGGCTTTCTGCTGATTGCCTGGACCGATGCCTCATCCCGAACAAACTAGGATTTTTCCATGCGCCAGTTACTGCTTCGCGGTATTGCCCTCGCCGCACTGACCACCTGCATCGGCACCGCAGCTCTTGCCAAAGGCCCGGCCTCTCCTGGTGTCGCGCCGCAATACGATACCACCCATGTCTATGTCGAAAGCGGCAAGGTCGATGCGTTCGTCAAAAGCTTTCTGGCAACCTTCGGTGGAGAAAGCACCAAACACGTGGTGGCGACAGTGACCCCCACCCCCAGCAAAACCACCTCGCAATTGCTGCTGACGCCTGCGGGCACCGTCTCGCTCTTCGGCTTCCAGACGCCAATCCCCGCGCCTTTCGGCACCGAGCGGACCGGCTATCTGGTCAAGGATATTGACAAGGCCGTGGAGAAAGCCCGCAAGTCGGGCGCAGAAATCGTGGTGGCCACCTTCCCCGACCCCATTGGCCGCGATGCGGTTATCCGCTGGCCGGGCGGCGTCAACATGCAGCTCTACTGGCACACCACCACGCCGCATTATCAGCCGCTCAAGACCATACCGGACAACCGGGTCTATCTATCGCCAGACCGCGCCAATGTCTTCGTCAAGGATTTTCTGGCCTTTTCCGCTGGCCGGATCGTCTCGGACGAGCGCAAGGCCAACGGGCTGGAAATCGGTCGCCCGAAGGATCATTTCCGTCGTATTCGTTTGACGTCAGCCTTCGGCAATATCGAGGTTCTGGTCACCGACGGACATCTGCCCTATCCTTACGGTCATGAGATGACCGGCTATGAGGTCGCCGATCTCAAAGACACGCTCACCAAGGCCGAAACGAGTGGTGCAACCATTCTTGTCCAACCCGTCACCGTCGAGGGGCGCCAATCGGCCATGGTCGAATTTCCGGGCGGCTATATCGCCGAAATCCATCAGCCGCTCGGCGCAGGAAAATAACCCAGATGAGCGATGATATTCGCTCTCTTCTGCCGCCTTCCTGCCGTGACACGCTTTTGGGTGGAGCAACTCTGGCGGCAGCGTCCGTCCTGACCACCCCACTTCAGGCAGCAACCGCAACCAATGTGAGAGGAACCACGATGTCGACCGGCTTTATCGAGACCAAAGACAAAACAAAAATCTTCTACAAGGACTGGGGTCCGAAAGACGCGCAGCCGATTGTGTTTTCCCATGGCTGGCCGCTTTCAGCCGATGCCTGGGACAATCAGATGCTGTTCTTTTCCCAGCAGGGCTATCGCGTCGTCGCCCATGACCGCCGCGGCCACGGCCGCTCCGACCAGCCCTTCACCGGCAACACCATGGACCAGTATGCCGACGATCTGGCCGAGGTGATCGAGGCGCTCGATCTCAAGAACATGGTGATGATCGGCCATTCCACCGGTGGTGGCGAAGTGGCGCATTATATCGGCCGTCATGGCAACAGGCGCGTCGCCAAGGCCGTGCTGGTCGGCGCCGTGCCGCCGATCATGCTGAAAAGTGCCAGCAATCCGGAAGGGGTGCCGATGGAGGTTTTCGACGATATACGCAAAGGCACGGCGGAAAACCGTTCGCAATTCTTCAAGGACCTGACGACACCATTTTACGGCTTCAACCGCGATGGCGTCAAAGACAATCCCGGCCTGCGCGACAGCTTCTGGCTGATGGGCATGCAGGGTGGCATCAAAGGGCATTATGATTGTATCCACGAATTTTCCGAGGTGGACTATACCGAGGATCTGAAGAAGATCGAGGTACCGACCCTGATCATTCACGGCGATGACGACCAGATCGTACCGGTCAAGGCGTCAGCGGAAAAATCCGCCAAGATTGTCAAACATGCGACGCTGAAGCTCTATCCGGGTGGTGCGCACGGTCTGGCCCAGATCGAGGCAGATAAATTCAACAAGGATGTTCTGGATTTCATTCGCGCCTGATACGTTTTCAGCCCCTGCCGGTTTCCGGCAGGGGTTTTTCATCTTCCATCAGAGACCGTCAGATGCCCTCGAAAAAACTCGCCCCCCTTCTCAGCCTCAATGCCGGCTATGTCGATACCGCCGGGTTTCTGGCGCTGCATGGCCTGTTTACCGCCCATGTCACCGGCAACTTCGTCACCATCGGGGCTGCCCTTGCCTTCGGCTCCAGCGGAGTGATCGCCAAGCTTCTGGCGCTGCCAGTCTTCTGTCTCACGATCTTTGTTGTTCGCCTCATCAGCATGACATTGTTTTCAAAATCGGAAACCAGTCTGCACACCCTGCTCTGGCTGAAACTGATCCTGCTGATCGCAGCCGGTGCTGAGGCGTTGACACTTGGACCTTTCGCCACAAGCGATACGCTTCCGGCCATCATCACCGGCATGACCTTCGTGGTCGCCATGGCCATTCAAAACGCTGTCCAGCGCATGCATCTGACAAAATCGCCGCCAACAACCCTGATGACCGGCTCGACAACGCAGATCATGATCGACCTTGCCGACCGCCTCAGGCTGAAAGGCACACGCCCCGATGACGAGATGATGTCACGCATGATGGGCATGCTGGCCAATGTCGGCGGCTTTGCCATTGGCTGCGCCATGGCCGCGCTTCTTTACACGAAAACCGGCATGAGCTGTTTCATCGTACCGCCACTGGCAGCAGCGCTCGCCCTTGTTCTGCGCAAGGACGCATAGGCCGCCCAGTCAAAGAGTGAGAGCATTTCACTGTTTCCGTGAAACAGTGAAATGCTTTCGAGTCAGGCCTTTTCACGGGCAGACGGCATCCTGCCCGACAGCTTTGGTCTTCCTGATGCTGTCGCCAAGGGAGCGATCGTCATTGGCGCCGGGCGCATAGCGGATTGTGCTTTGGGCAAAGATCGGCAGTTCCCTCAGGATCTGCGGGCTTTCCATGCCATTCAGGCTCTTGATCACCATGCCGAGACTGGTGAGATATTCTTCAAGACGCAAAAGATGGAAATAGAGCGGCGCGGCCAAAAACAGCAGCGTCAATGCCTGTTTTGCCTGAGCGGCATCCTCTTTGCCCCAGCCCAGAACAAGGCGTACATCGTCGATCAGATGACCGTTGCGGGCAAGAAAACAGGCCATGTCCATGCCGTACCACTGGTGTGAAAGGTCATGGAACAGGGCGATGAAATAAGCGGCGTAGCGCTTGCGACGCTCCTGTTCACTGCCCGAGGTCGCGAGTTTTTCCAGCCCATAGGCGCGGATCGACTGCAAAAGGCGCAAATGGCGCTCTCCGCACACATCGTCCACCACGACCAGCGATTTATCGACGAGGGCTGAAAGTTGATCGAGATTGCCGCTCTCGCCCATCACGGCCAGTGCTGCCTCCACGGAAAAACGGCCCGGAAACAGGCTGAGCGCCTGCAGGCAATCCTGCTCTGTCTGCGGCAAAAGATCATAGCTCCAGTCAATCGTAGCCTTCAGGCTTTTCTGCCGCGGCAGGGCGGTGCGCAAGCCCGTGGTCAGCAGATGGAAACGGTCAGAAAGCCCCTTTATGAGATTGTCGAGCCCCAGCATATCGAGCCTGGCCGCCGCCATTTCCAAGGCCAGCGGATTGCCATCCAGCTGGCGGCAAATCTCCGCCAGAACGGGCAGCTGCCGCTTCGGCACGGTAAAACCCTCCACTGTCGATCTCACCCGTTCAAGAAACAGACGGACCGAGGCGGAGGCAAGAATGGCATTCTCCCCATGCGGGCCATCGCGTTCCGGCAGGTCGAGCGGTGGCAGGCGGTGCACCCATTCTCCGGCAGCGCGCAGGGGCTCACGGCTGGTGGCCAGGACCGGCACGTCCATCGGCAAACGCCGCACATGCTCCGCCAGCATTGCCGCTGCCACAGCGACATGCTCGCAATTGTCGAGCAACAGCAGTTTTGGCTCTCCTGCAAAAAAACCGGCAAGTATTGCAGCAATCCCCGGCGGCTCCATGCCGCCACCCTCCAGCGCTGGCATGGACGCCGCACCGGCCTCGCCCAGAAGGGTGCCGACCAGCATGGGCAGGCCGGCATTGTCAGCAAGCCGTGAAAAATCGGCAAAGACAGGCTTCATCCCGCGCTGCAATGCCAGCCGGCCGGCAACTTCGACCGCAAGCCGGGTCTTGCCGATGCCGCCCGTGCCGGTCAGCGTGACAAATCCCCGTTCCGGCAGAACGGAAACCAGATGACGGATTGCCTGTTCCCGACCGATAATGCTCGTCACCGGCACCGGCAAGGCCGTGCTGAGGCCAAAGGGGCAAACCTGCCGTGTGCATGACTCGGATGCGGTCGCCTTGGGCCGCTCCACCGGCGCAACCAGGCGATATCCCCGGCCATTATCATTGAGAATGATGGGGCGGTTATTCCTGCCGCACCCCAGCAGACGGCGCAACGTGGAAAGATGCACCCTGAGTGCGGCTTCATCCACCTGTTGGCCCGGCCAGACGCGCTCTAAAAGCTCGGCTTTCGCCACCAGTTCACCCGGCCGTTCGGCAAGCGCAATCAGAATGTCAAGCGCACGACTGCCAATGCGCACCGGCGCGCCGTGCTCAAACAATGCCCGCTCTTCGATGTTGAGCAGGAATGACGAAAAAACCACCGCCCCTGTTGCATCTTTTGCCATCATGCTGTCACCCACATTCCACGGTAGCGGCGAGTGGTTTTCATGAATCCGACATTTGATCTCAACCGTTCCGCACATGGGAAGCAAATGTCATAATCAAACCACGCGTGCAGCGATCCAAAAGGCAGCTTCAGCCATGTTGGGATACATCGCTGTAAAAACAAAAATCTAAAGCATGTCCGCGTACGAGGATCATATTTTGGTTCTGATACCGGCCCGCACCCGTCAAGATCCAGACCTCGATGCGAAACGATGCATTTTGTCGTTTTCAGCAAGGCTGAACCACGTCATGGATAAAGCCTCAGGTGGCAAGCGGGATAGGATGAAAGTCTTCGGATTTGAACATTGTTGCGCTTGGCCGCATCGCGATCCGCCCGACAGACTACCGATGGTTTTCTTTTTTGGTGGTCGTGATCTGGAAAACCGCCAAACCGTTTTTGCTGACCATGTCTCATCTCTGCCGCGCAAGAGGGTGAGGGGTTTTGCGGTAATGCCTCACGACATAGCTCAATTTTTATAGAGCTTGCGCCAGAGCGAGGGAGGAAGGCCGACGGCCCGGACGAAACTGCGGCCCATATGGCTTTGATCGGCAAAGCCCAGCTCAGCGGCAATCTCAGCAATCGTCTGATCGCCCAGCAACAATTCCTTCGCCCTGCCGATCTTGTATTCCATCAGCCAGCGATAGGGCGTGACGCCGACGGTTTGGCGGAACGCGCGGATGAAATAGCTGCGCGACAGGCCGCAGACCGCGGCCAGCTCCGCCAGTGAAAAATCCTGGTTGTGGTGGGCACGGATGAAGTCCTTGGCCATAGCCTCCTGCCGGGCCGACAAAAGCCGCTGCAGCATTGGGCGGGCTTCCACAGTGCCATAGCGTTGCAGAAGATGCGACAGGATCGCCAGATGCAGTTGATCGAGAAACATCCGGTGCGCGCTTTCCGGCATCGCAAGAGCAGGCAGAAGCGCCTGGCTTAGCGCCAGCATGACAGGATCCTGGTTGCCCTGCTGCAGATGCAGCCCCACCGTTTCCGCCAGACCTAGAGCACGTCCAATGAACGCGGAATCGTTTTTGGGGATTCCTT
>NZ_JAMKOJ010000015.1 GCF_023700755.1 Allorhizobium sonneratiae
TAGCAATGCCTCTTCACAACCAATCGGAATTTTCGCAACAGAGCCCAGGTTAGCAGCGTCAGTAGTGGAATGGGCAGCATGAGGGAGCTTTACCAGGCTTGCCGCTTTTCCCTTTTTTGCTCTTGAGCGGTCCGAACCGACCCATCCGTTCTTCCGACCGGCCTTGCATTCCTAGTAAGTGCTGCGGTGCGCTCTGACTCAGTCGGCGGGGGGCGATGGCTTTTTCGGTGGAAGGAGGCTCGTATTGTCCCTGGAAATCTCTATCTCGCGGAGGATGGGAACAACTCTGTTTCCAAGTTTGTGTGCGACGACTTCGGGCAAGGCCAGAGGACCGACGAAGGATTCTCCTGGCAGTGAAATAATGTAGATCTGGCCGTCCCTATAGACTGCGGCATCGATCACAGGGTAGCTGGATAGCTCCTCTGCGATCACGATCGAGAGCTTGGTGCCGCCAGGACTATGAATGTGCGCGGCAAGCCGATCGCCGTGGTTCCAAATGCAGATCGTCCAAGCGCCAGGCCATGTCAGGAATTCCCGTAACTCTTGAGCAACCGTGGCCCGCCCGTCCCCGAGCATACCCGTTCCACGAATCCGGAGCTCCCGCCTTTCCCGACTATGCCTGGCCCAAAGACCTTTGCGCAGCTCAGTACCATAGCCGCTCTCGCCATGACGTTTGCCGAAGATCCTATGTCCAATGCCAAGCGCAAGCTTGCATAGGAATCGGCCATCGAAATCAGCCTGAACAGGTATCCGGGTGTGAACGCCATTATTTGAGAGAGCGTGCGCCAGGACACGTTTGTCTCGCGCCTGCTGTGGATCCGCTGGATCTCCCTGAGGAAACAGAACCGGCAAAATCGGCGCGAACTTTGGGTCGTCAATCGCGACCTCAGTAAGTACACATCTTTTGGCCATCGCGAATTGTTGCTTGAAGCTGAGGGCCGCGGTCAGAGACCAATATTCGTTGGAGGACGTCAAGGCCAGATAAGCCCGTCCAGGATCCTTTTTCTTTCGGCGGATCGTGTCTCCCCCGGCGAAGGTATCCCAGCGTTCTTCGTCAGCAAGGTGAAAATGGTAGATGCGTTCGCCAGCAGGGCCCTGCCATCGTTCGCAGATCTCTCCTTCCTCTGTTGGTAAACTGGGCTCGACACCAAGATAGTGCAAAGGCACCGCGGTCGGCTTGGATGGATTCAAGAATTGGTAGCTTTGGTTTGCGATCTCCATTTGCACGAACCAGCTCTTGATGAACGCGCCGTCGACGAAGAGACCGCATACGTTATTGCACTTTTCGCAAACCTCTCTTGTCTTGAAAAAGTCCCCACAGAGCGCTCCGCCCAGCGCATCGGGCCAAATGTGCTCCAAGGAGAACTCCTCAATCGGTTTTTCTTGGAAGCAGTAAATGCAACGCCGCTTAGGCAATATTTCGGACAAAATGCACTCCTCGCTCCGTAGTCTGGAAGGACAATGCCAGCGCATCTATAAGAACGATGGACGCCGGCAGATCCTCGTTAGGAAATCAAATTGACGCCCTCGACGGGATAGAGGCTCTGAAACCTACAATACGCCCGGCACCAGTCGGCCGCGACCGGCGACAGCCAGCTTATCATCTGCAGGATATTGCCGTAGTGCTTCGGCAGATCCCAATAGAGGACCGTCTCATGATGGGCGAGGCGGTTGCGCAAGGTCCGGATCTGACCAAGCGGCCTGGTGAAGTCCTTGCGGCGAAGACCCTTGCCATCCTCGCGCCTGGCGATGTCCTTCAGGGTCTGCTGCCACAGGTTCTCGTATTCCTTACCAAGCATGGTTGTCCAAAAGCCGAAGGTGAGCGCTGCAACGATCCGGGTAGGAGTGTCGTCCTTGCCCTTCTCGGCAAGATCCTGGCGGGCTCTGGCGAGCATGTCGAGCTGGATGGCGTTGAGCTGGTGCTTGGGCATGTCGAACCAGGTATCGCCATGCGCCTCGGCCATGACCTGATGGATACGATTGCGCAATGCCACCTCCAGCATGTGGAGGGGGAGCTGGAGGCTCTCGCTTAACAGGGCATTGAGGGTATAGAGGGAGACAGCCTTGTTGCGGTCTCCGCCTGCCCATCCTAGATAGGTGCCGAACCTGTCTGCTGACAGGATGTCCTCTATGCCGTGGTAGGGTATGGTCTCGTCCATGCTCATGGTGCTCATCATAGGTCCCAGGGGTTGATTTGTCCCCCACCCCTGTATATATCTTGCTTCGTAAACCCCGGTACCGTCTCTGCCCTAGGCATGCGGCCGGGGTAATTTGTTTCTGGGCCTACCCTACTGCTTCTTGAGCCTCTTGCCCTTGGGGGTCTCCACACGTTTCCTCTCTGCCTGCCGCTTGGCTCTCTCTTGGGCGAATTCAGGCTCAAGGTCCTTGATACGCTGGATCAGGCCATCGAGGTGGTAGGTATTGGCGCCCCAGTCGCCCGATGAGGTTTTATGCTGCACTCTTTGGATGAGACCGGCCTTCTCCAGCGCCTTCATGTTGGGTTTGATACTGGACTGCTTGATGCCGATCCGGTCGGCCAGCTGCTGCTTAGTGGGGAAGGGGGGACGGTCCGGCGACCAAAAGAGGTCGAGCAGATGCATCAGCAGACAGAACTGCGTGCTGTTAATGCCGAGCCGATGCTGGGAGCGGATGAGGATGGTCGGGATGGCGGCATAGCCATGACTTTTGATCTTCTTGCCCCAGATCTTGTCGAAGCTACTGGGCGCTGGTTCGTCAGACTTCGTCGGAAAGGCGACGACGGTATTGTCTTGAGTGGTCATTGGAAATCTCGCAAACGTTGAACGTAGCGAGAATGTGATGGAAGAACCCGCGCGCTTCAATAGGGCGGCCGGAGCGAGGTGGGATAGAATTCTACCGCACCTGCCTACTCGTGATTCGTTTACCTAGCCGTTAGGGCTGATTGACTGACGATGCTTAGTGGTGATGTTTTCATCCCCACCTGGGCCAAATCGATCCCCCACCGTAGGGTAATAGCCTCCCCTACCCCTACGCATTGTTTTTGATAACCCGCCTGCGCGCCGGTGCTCGAGGCGGTCCCGCTGAATGGCCCCATCGTTTTTCGCGTTCTTAAAGCAAAAGCGCAGGGGCGGAAATCGCCCTTAACCTGACGAGGCCTTCCGCATGCCCGCCTCGACGAGGAAATGATCCTCCAAATAATCGATCGCGGTACGAAGGCCGTTGCCCTGCAGTCCTTTGAGGTGATCTACGACAGGGGCGGGAAGAACCGCGCTAAGCAACTGATCACATCCGTTATCGCTGCGCCAATCTTTGTATCGCTCTTCCTTATAGGAATTTGTCAGCATCAATGATGCTCGTCCATAGATCGCTTGGATCACGAAATATATGGACCATAGTCGCTGGCTGACGAATGGTCGCTCCTTTGAAGCCTCGTCACCACCGGCTTTCGCCAACTTTGCGATCGCCGCTTGGAAATCCCGGAACTCGAGCACGCAATCCATTACGGGCATCTCGTCTGCGCCACTGAAGTATGCATCCATCTCCTGCGGCAATAGGATGGAATCGACGAAGAGGACCATGCCGAACTCGGTCGAGAAATTTCGGAGAATCTGCCACAGGTTCTCGACGGCCTGAATTTGGCGCTCGTTAAGCGGGGTGCTGCTTACCCCCGAAGCTTGCACCGTGATGCTTGCGGCATTGACGGTATGCGCGGAGAGGCCGCCTGTCTGCCCTTCGGTCGAAACGTTCTGCAGAAGCGAAATCGCGATGCGGGCAACCTCATCGTCAGATACGGGCGACGCGCCTCCTTCATGGTCATACTTGATTTGGTGAAGGCGCTCGACCGTGTAGGAGGACTCGTCATCGTCAATCACCGTATGGTGAGTTGGACACATCAAAATCAGATTTTCGCGGAGGTGACGATCGGTCGGCGACTGAGCAGGATCGTGACGAGCGCTGCCCGGACGAGCGCCTTTGATGTGACAAACCTCACCGATCAGCGTATCGCCGAGGGCCATCGGAGCTTTGCACTTCGGAAATGCGCAACGATTACCGGATCTCGCAAATAGAAGCTTGATATCAGTGATACTTGGTCCGCTTGTCGGCATATCTCTCCTCCCACGACCGCAAATATTATGACGAGTAAGCCTCGAGGGCGGCGTTTGCTTTAGCTAGTGGGCTTATGAGTGATGCCTCGCGGTCTTGGATCTGACGCAAGATAAAAAGTAGCTTCGAGGCTTCCACCTTGTCGCTAATTTCGAATGCGACCTCGGTCAGCCACTCACCACAAAAGGATGACCACTGGGCCAGGTCGGAACGAGATGCTGCCGCAATCATCGCCACCCGAACTTCATCATTCGCGCTCGGTTTAAAGCGTTTCCGTCGGCGCAATATGCGAGTCAGGATACGAAGCGTATCGGCAAGTTCACCACTTCGACTGACTGCAGCAACAATTGCCAGCCCGCTTATAAGACTGAAGACGCGCGCGTCGTCGTCCAGGTTCTCTATCGAGAACTTCACACGCCTGAGGCCCGCTGCAGCTAGCGCGGAAAGTTCCGACGGTAGGACGTCTACGAGCGAAACATTCACGAGACCTGCGAATGAGTTCGCGCTTAGGGTTTCCGCTTCGAGAGAGGCGCGGACTTGATGCAAAATATGCTCTGGTACTCTTCCTTGCGGCGTTGTCGAGCCCTCCAAAGGACTGGGAAGGCTCGCGAAGGGCCAGTCCACCGCCTTTGCGAGCGGTGAATCAGGACCAACAAGGAGCGTGCGAAGACGGTCGCACGTAATTCTATCGTCGTTTGCTGCTACGGCATTCCTGATCCGACCGATAAAATCTGCCCGGATCTGCTCTGCACTTATGAAGTCAGGCAGCCAACGCGGTTCGAGCCGCAAATCGACGAGACCTTGAAGGTAGAAATCGTGGGACCATCCAAGCCCGTCCGCCCACCGGACGACCGCGGTGCGATCGACAGGTGTGCCGCTGAAAGCCCGTAAAATGACAGAGGCCTGAGCGAGAGAGGCTTGCTTGCGATAATAGGGTTGGCTTCGAGGAAAGATTTTTTTCCTGGAAAGCTCGGATGCGGTGAGCACCGTCATCCGTGACAGAAGCGCAAACTCGCTTTCGTCCCTGTGCGGATCGTCGGAGATTATGTCCCCGACCACCGCCTCAATAAAGGATGCCAGTACGGGCTGCGTATCGCAGTGCGCGAGCGCAATTTCTACTGCCGCGACCTTCGATAGTGGATCATCGTCTGACGCAATCCTGGAAAAGATCTCGGCGAGCATCTCTTCTCCGACATCGGGCAACTGAACTGCGTTGGAAATTGACCCAAGCGAGCACAGTGAGAGCGCGAACCGGAAGCCCTGTTCCGGCTTCCAGGCTTGCCATCTGCCGATCATCCGGGAGGCTTCATCGATATATTCATCGAGGGTGGCGTGCTCGTTGATCTTTCCAATCAAGAGTTCGTAGTACCGGGGATCGGATGGGGTGAGATTGGAGAGGTCCGCGGTCCCCTCCATAAGGCTAGCGTTCAAGCCCTGATACACCCCTGCGGGTATCAACGCGAGTTCGCCAACAAGCTTGGTGAGTTCGTCGTCACCAAGGGCATCTGGCCGGGCAAGCCGGTAATTCCAAAGTTCTGCTAGCTCACCGTGGATGTTCATTTCGGCGCAGGTGGCGCCGAACCATTTTAGTCGGACCTCAGGATCAGCGGCTAAGGCGGCATAAGACTTCAAGCGATACCTCGATGTCGCATCGCTCAAAAAGAATCTGACCTCATCATCAACGGCACTTGCGACAACCGACCATGGCTCTCCGTTCGTATCGACAACTTTTTGTGCGACTTCGGGGCCGTCTACGCTTTTTCGGAGCCCATTGAGCAATTGGTCCCTCTCGAAAGTCGGACCGTTGTTGCCGATTGCAATTTTGATTGTGATCGGGATCTGCCATTCATTGACGAATGCCGCATCGTCCAACAATTCACGAACGATGCTCGGAGGAATGTTACTAAGAGCAATCTCAGCCATCAGGTCTCGCCGGATGTCGTTCATGAGATAGCTCCAATTTTTGTTTCCAGATCAGAGGTCAATTCGGAGACCACCTCTTTGGCATGCTTGACCAAAAAGGCAAATGTCTCCGGGTCTTCGCGCTGGATCGTGTCCAGAACACCCTTCTGAAGCCAGTTCCAGTACGCGGTTTTGATCTCTTCCGAACGTGAGGCTGACAGAAGCATGAGGCTGGCGATCCACCTGCGGTAGCGATCGACGGTTTCGGTGCTGGATTCGCCGAGGCGATGGGACCACCCCTTCACATCGAGCACGTTCAAGAGCCAGTCCGAGCGCGCATTTGCCGCCAATTCGTCCAGCGGATCCTGCCATAACAGGCTAAGGGTACGTACCAAGGCAGCATGCAGGTCCTCGAGCCAGGCCAACTCTCCAGGAACCTGCAAGACGTCTCTCATTCGCACGAGTAATATGCTTTCCCGCAACGCTCTTAACTCAGCGCGTTCGATGACCTTTCCATCGATGATTTCGGTGACGCCGAGCAACGAACTCAGCTCTTCCGCGGTGATCGGCATGAACAGGAATGCTGCTTGGCGAAGTTTAGTAAGTGCTTCGCTCAGTCGTTCCGGCGAAATGTTTCCCTGATCGCACGCGTGATTGAGAACATCCAGGGTTGTGGCGATAACTAGCTTTTGGCTCCCATCATCATTTAGCCATGCATGCTGATTGATAAAACGGTCGTCAACGACGGCTGCATCAACGTGCCCCGCGAAACGCAGGACCCCGAGCGTAGGGTGGGCCATGGCGGCTCGTGGACCTTCTTCGTCCACCCGGACCGCTTTTCCGAGTTTGATTTTCCCTGAATCCAAAGCCTCCCGGACTGACGATCTGAGCTTTTCGACCACTGCAAGGAGCTCGTCGCCAAGGGCGTCATGACCAATGAGGGCATCAATTTCGTCAACCTCACTGGAGTGGACCATAGGAACAAGATCCGCCTTATGGAGCTGGTTCAACAATCCAAGAAACTGAAGATGGGCGACCGTTAAGTCATCAAGATAGACAACAGCGCCATCAGGGATCTGGCGCGGTGGCTCCCATGGCACCTCACGCAGGCTGAGGGCGGCGCGAGCACGTTCAACCTCTTGGACTCGAAGTAGGCCCTTCTGCGATAGCTTTTCCACGATGTCGAGACAGCTGCATAACTGCTCGGTGTAAACTCGCAGATCAGCCTCTTCTTTCATGAACGTGCTGACCCTGTAGATCGGACCGCCTCGCACCACCAGCCTTGCGCGCCCATCGTCGTGATGAGGCGATGCAGCTTCTACAAGCAGCTCAGCGAGGCTATCTCCTACCTCGCGCGCGAGGGATTCGGGAGGAGGAGTCGTGCTTTCGAAGACACGAAGGTTTCCGTCTGAAATTAATCGACGAAGCTTTTGCGCCTCCGCCACACGGCTTGGCTGGTGGAATAGGATTTTGGACTTCTCCTCGAAAAGAAGAGACAGCGTGTTATGCGGTATAAAGACGGTCTCGACCGAAGACAGGACCTCGTTGACAGCGTCAAGAAATGCGGCTGTCAATAGGGCCGTAATATCCATGGCCACGACGCGGAGTGGAAACCGCGTCGGCCGCCGCGCACCACTGAAGCTGTAAATGCTCGACCTCTTTCTGGGATCCCTTTCGACAAGGTTGGCGACAGCAGGGAGAAGATGAAGGCTAACCAACGAGCGCCCCAGCAGGCGAGCCGCAGCGAATAGAGGTATCTTGCCTGCAACAAGATTATCCCATGTGTCCGAAGTTCGCTTGCCCCATTCCGGCTGTTCGTCGATAAGATCTTCTATCGACATTTTCAGGACGGGAGGGTCAGCCATTCCCTCCGACAGTTGCGCGGCCCGCTGAAACCATCCATGAACCTCGTCGGTGTTTTCCCAGCCAGAAGAAGTTGCGATATGGTATGCGCCCATCAAAACCTTCGCGTCGTCCAGGCTGCGCATTGCTGCTTCCCGCACGAATTCCTTCGCTCGCGCGGCTCCGACCTGTTGCGCGAGGTGACCCATTCTCAGGAGCTCGAGAGCGGTTCGATGATCTCGCTCTGTCCACTCCGTTTCGACAAACCCTTGTAGTGACTCCCAGTCACCCGAGACGACGGCAATCGTCACCGACAGATTGCGTGCCACTTCCGAGTCACTATAGGATCTGAGCGCGCTGACTGCCGTTCGCGCTTCGTTGAGATATCCAAGCTCCACAAGCACGCGAGCGTGTAGAAGCTTCAGCTTTGGGCTCGTGGCTAGAAGAGCTGGGTAGCGATCGAAGACCTTGAGGACTTCTTCTTGGCGTTCCAGGTTATAGAGAGCGCCAGCGTAACGCTGCGCATCGGTGAGGTCGTCTGTTTTATCGAGGAGCAGCTTGCCATATTCGGCAATTTTCTCCCAGTCCTCAGCTTGGTCGAGCTCGACCACCAGTGTTCTGAGATCGGAAAGCAGCCCTGAAGCTTTAAAGGTGCTCATCAGATGGTTGATAGGATCGTCGTTAGCGGGCGCTTCAAGCAACCTCCGCAGTTGGGCGGTTTCCTGCTCAGTCAAGCCGCGGCTAGTTGCCTCGGCAAACCGTTCCTCGGCGGTTGCGCGCTCTCCGGCTCTTGCGAGTGCCTCAATCTCGAAGAAGTAGACAGCCTTCCACTCGAGATGTCGAAGAAGCTGGGATCGATGCCGATCGAGATATGCGGCCGCTTCCGCGGCAGTGGGTTTGGCATGTGCTAGCACATAACGAGCGAACGCGGCCTCCCCAGAGCTGCCCCCTGACAGCGCGGTCTGTCGGTCAACTTCCTGCTCAACTTGGTCGAGATCGACCGCGATACCAAAGCGGAGGGCGAAGTTCAGGCGCCGAAGGAGAACAGAAGGATCTTGAAGGCTTTTGCGCAGATCGTCGCGTGCTTCAATTCTGGTTTCGGGATCCATCAATCGAAGCCAGAGCGCCTTGTCGTCAGCGTTCGCAGCGACAGCGGACAGGCCCAGCTCCCGCATCCCATCTCTCAATTGTTCATAATACTGGACGGCACGTCGCCGCAAATCGAATGACGCTGGGTCGCCACGAAGTGGGTAGGTGGAGAGGTCGAACGGCATGAACTGGAGGAGAAAAAGCCTCAGTTCCTCCGGAACGGCCAGCATCAGGGTGGCATCGGCGCGGGCGGAAAGCAATGCGGGGGTTCGCTGCAGATCCGACTCCGACAGCTTCTGGCTCCCCTCGTAAGCCGCCTCCCAGTCCTCGCCTTCCAGCGCCGACTTGATATAGTAAAACCTGGCGTCGCTATCGAGCTTTGAGATATCGAGGCCAGACGCATGAAGCCACTTCTCCGCACCTGGCCATCCCTTGTCACGAAGAACCAGGATGAAGGCTGAGCCAATGGCCTTTTCCGTGTTCATCGATGTCAGACTGGCAAGTGCGTCATCCAGTTTGCCTTGGGCCGCGGTCAACAGGCTGCGCGCGATACCGACAAGTTCAGAATCGGGCACGTCAATCGACAAGAGGAGGTCGTCTGCCTCCTCGGGGTTGGTGAGCGCGAGAAGTCTTGCGCACCAGGCCAAAGCTGTTGATTTGACGCGAGCACTACATGCTGAAAGGTTTCCGGTGCGCAAGTCAGCCGCAAGTTCGCGCGCCCCGGCTATCGGGTCCGCGCCGCCGAACATTCGCGTTTTCCTGAGTATCTGCAGCCGGCGCTCGACTTCACTGTCGACCAGCGCCGGGTTAAGGCGCCGCCAGGACAGGTTCTCAATGGATCGCTCGATACTACCTAGCTTTTCGATCTTCTCTCTATCACTCGATATCAGCTCCTGGAGCGTCGTCGTGTTGGTCTCGACCGCTTCAACTAACCGCGATCTGCCGCGCGCAGGCGCAGGCGGTCTTCCCAAGAAGTCTCGGACGTGGATATACACCTCGCTGCCGCGACTTGCCGGGCTGCAAATCGTCCGATGGCTTTCGTCAACGAAAATGGGAAGTTCGGGTAAACCGGCATCCGAGCTATTCGGCTGAACAATTGTACCTATCACATCAGGAAGCCTGATCCCCATGAACGTCTCAGGACGACCTTCGGCGAGCTGCAAGTTTTCAACGCCGTTGTTGGCACTGAAGGCGCGATACCACAGGTTCAGGTCCCGGAGCTGAGGATTGTTCGTGACGAGATCTCGGGTGGATGCCGATGCACGGACGATCGACCCTATTTTTGTGAGAACGCTCGCCAGAAGCGCGCCTCGGTGGGGAGTACCGAGAAAGGCGACCTTCTTGACACGGGAAAGAAAGCTATGCGCCCGGCGGTCGGTTTCGGAGTCCCGTTCGGCCGTTCGGAGGGTCTGCTCAACCACCAGCCCGCCGAGGCTATGAGTCACGAACGCAATATCTCCCTGAGCCAGCCGCGGTTCTGCCAACAACAATGCCAGAATGTTTCCCGCGCGGTCGGCGAGAGGCATACTATGGCCACCCCAGTTGGTCTTTGCTGCGGGGTAGCCCACAAGCCATAGACCGACCCCTGAAATGTCGCCCTCAAGCCATTTGGGCCACATCGGTTCCATAGGATCCGAACTTTGCCAAGTTGTGTTCAGATGTCCGGAAAGGCCATGGACAAACACGACGTGGAGGTTCACGCGTTCGTAATTTTCAGAGATGGGGCGCAGTTCAGCCAGGGCAATACCTCAACGTGTTTTTCGAGATTCAGCACGCTGTGCGCGAGTTTACAAGTATGAGGAAAGGCGATTCCCCAGGCGTGAATCGAACGGCGTAGCACTAGGGATTATATCCATCGAAGTTGAGTAACAACAGCTTGCTCGTATGTCCCAACTTCAACGAACAGTGCAAATTGATAGCCAAGCTGCTCCTTGTAACCTTGCAGCTTAGCGAGATCGATCTCTCGGTCAACGCGACTGGTGGACTTCTTAAATTCGATCACCAAGTAGTTCTCTCGACTACCCCGACGGTGGACGATAATGTCGGGAAACACTGTCTTGGCATCATCGTCCTCGCTGTCGGGATAGATTCCGAGATGCCCAAGCTTCTTGGGTTCTACCCCGTCACGATTATATTCACAGTCTATCGTCCAATCGGGCAGATGCGCTTGGAGATAGAGAGCGAAGCGGAACGTAATGGAGCGCTCATTGGCGTCGATGCGGAGTAGATATTCGTCTGTCTCTATAAGCTCCGCCAGAGCTCGGGCGACGGCTTCTCCGGGCGGATTTCTTCCAAGTTCTTCAAGCTGATCCGGAAATAACATCGGTCCTCAAACCCCGTTTAGGTGAAGAAGCCACCAATTTACACGCGAAGCAAGCGGTGACCGGCGGCTGTTTTTCCTAACTCGTCCAAATTCAGCATCGGGCTAAGTCCTCCATTCATAGAGGTTAAACCACCCCCCACGCCCGAAACCTCCCCCTGCCCGTCATCTCCCGCAACCCCAGTTCCTGCACGATCCGCCTTGCCCCTTGCGGCGTCACCTCGAGCGTTTTCGCCACCATCCCGGCTGAGATCAGCGGCCGCGCCATGACAAGGTCGACAAGCTCCGGCAGCCTGGACGACGTGCGGCGTCCCTCAAGCTTCCGCATCATCATCTGCCGCGCCAGCACCAGCCGGTCATGCTCCTTCAGCCCCGTCTCCGCGGCAATCTTCAGCGCCCTTGAGATCGCCAGCAACCGCGTCTCGCGATCATGATGCCGGCGCCGATCGACGGGAATGGTTTTGAGGCCGAGATTGATGGCGGCGAGATGCGCACCGGTGGTGATGCCGGCTTGGCGCAGGATCGACGCAGCAAACAACCGGCCAAGCCAGGGGGCATGCTGAAGCACGGAAAGCTCGTTCCAGGCATCGAGCGCGATGATCGCCTGCAGCACCGCCGGCAGGTGTTCAGCTTGGCGCAACACGCCACGCCACTCCTCAAGCCGCGCGTCTTCGTCCGAGTCGAGATCATAGACGAGCGGGTCCTTTTCGGCCGCGGCGCTGGCGCCGCCGGGCCGTCTGGCGCTCTCGATCGCCGCCTGTGATCGGGCCAGGACCGCATCGATGGCGGCATAATCGACGCCGGGAAGATTTTCCGCCTCTTCACTATCGTCCCCCTCCCCTTCCCGCTCGACCATTTTCGCATGTTCGACGCTGCTGTGGTCCGCGGTGTTTTCAGAACCTTCTGACGGTCCAGGCCACGCCTGGGTCTGTCGCAAGGTTCGGATACCGTCTGGGGACAAAACCCAGTCCGGTGATTGCGCGGCGATGCGCCGGCGTGTTTTTAGGACGTCGCGGGCAATGGTGAGTTCGTGGGTTGGGGTGCGGACGTCGCGGGTGGCATCGTGGAGGACGAGGTCTTCGAGGTGGACGAGTTCGCCGTCGATCCACAGGGAGGCGCAGGCGTCGGTGAAATTTTGGCGTTCGATCCACCCCTGCCCGACGGGAGAACGCGAGATCCTCTCATCGAGGCGGGCGAGAGCGCTGCTGGCGTCGGAGATCGGCCGCAGCAGGGTGTGGATGGGCAATTTCGCGAGATCGTAAGCCATTGTTTTTATGGTAAACGATCCTTTAAACGAAAGCTATAGTATAGCTACGGTTCCCCACATGGCATACAGAGGCCCGCGGTGGCTCACCGCCGATAAGTAACCCTTATCGGATATGATATGTACATATCTATTGTACGCCTGTTTCCGTCGTGTTATTCTGACGTTCAAGCCTGAAATCGGAGCCAACGATGCCCCAGACGCACTACAAGATCAGTGAGGCGCGCAAGAACTTTGCCGAGGTTCTTGAACGTGCCAACCAAGGTGAAGAGATCATCATCATGCGCGGCAATGAGATCTATGCCCGTGTCGGTCCCGCAGATCGATCCGGTAAGCGACCTTTTGGGCTCCTGGCGCAGCGGGGACTTTCGGACGACCTGTTCGACGCTGAGGACGCAGAGCAGGCTGCGATCGATGCAGGCGACTGGAATGATGACACCGGGATCTTCCAGGGTAAAGCTGTCGATGGCGGGAAGAAACCGTGAAGCTCCTGCTCGACAGCCATGCCGTCTATTGGTGGACGATCGGCAGTGCGCGCCTTTCACCGCATGCACGCGCCCTTATCGAGGACAAGAGCAACATCGTGCTTGTCAGCGCCGTTTCTTTCTATGAACTCGACAATAAGATGCGGCTGAAGAAGCTTGATCTCAAGCCCCAGGAATTGCGCGCCGCTGTCACCGCCAGCGGCTTGCAAACCCTTGCCATCAACGACATGCATGCCGAATTGGCAGCTGCGTTCGACTGGGAACATCGTGATCCCTGGGACCGGATCCTTGCAGCACAAACCAGACTGGAGCATTGCGCACTCGTCTCGACAGACGTGGTGTTCGATGCGGTGCTGCACGCGCGGGTCTGGTGAGGAGAGAGCAATGGAAATTCTTGTCGAGGTAACGGAAGCGGCGAACCGGCTCGAGGAATTGATTGAGCTGGCACATCGGGGCGATGAGATTGTGATCTGCCGCGACGAGAGGCCCGTTGCAAGGCTAACGCCGGTCGCCAAAGAGACTTCTGCCGCAGCGACCCTTTGGCGACTGGCAGTAGAAGGTCGCAAGAGCGTGCCGCCAGGCACAACCTCCGACCACTCCGATTTTTATGATGAAAACGGGCTGCCCAAATGACTGGTCTTGCCAGCCGTGCTCATCAACTCGACACGATTGCCGCAGTCCTCCCGATGGATCGACGCGACGAACTCGCAGAACTGTTGACAGACGAGGATGTTGAGACACTCCGGCACCTCGTCAACCAGGGCATGGGCGAAAACACCTTGCGGGCGCTGACCTCGGATCTCGCCTACCTCCAGGCCTGGTCGCTGGCAGCGACCGGTGCATCTCTGCCGTGGCCGGCACCCGAAGCCCTCCTCCTGAAATTCGTTGCCCATCATCTCTGGGATTCGGAGAAACGATTGAGCGATCCGCAGCATGGTATGCCGGGTGATGTCGAGGACAAGCTGCGGCTGCAGGGCTTTCTGCGATCGACTGGACCCCATGCCCCGGATACCGTCCGTCGGCGGCTGGCGACCTGGTCGACCCTGACAAAGTGGCGGGGATTGCAGGGAGCCTTTGCCTCCCCCGCCCTCAAATCCGCCATCCGGCTTGCTGTGCGTGCGACCCCGAGACCACGCATGCGCAAGAGCGCCAAGGCGGTGACCGGCGACGTCCTTAAGCGATTGCTGGCCACCTGCCGTACAGACAGTCTGAAGGACCTCCGCGATCGCGCTATCCTGATGGTCGCCTTTGCCTCCGGCGGTCGACGCCGCAGCGAGATTGCGGGGCTTCGCAAGGAACAACTGACCATGGAAGCTCCCGTTCCTGTTGATGGCGGCGCTCCGCTCCCTTCGCTGTCCATCCATCTGGGACGCACCAAGACCAGCGGTGGTGACAATGACGAAGTGGTCTATCTCACTGGTCGGCCCGTCGAGGCGCTGAATACCTGGATGGCTGCTGCGCGCATTGATCGCGGCAGTGTGTTCCGGGGGATCGATCGCTGGGGCAATGTCTCTCCTCGCGCACTCGACCCAAAGGCCGTCAACGATATCGTCAAGCAGCGCGCGCTTCTGGCGGGATTGGATCCGGCGGAATTTTCCGCCCATGGTCTGCGATCAGGCTATCTCACCGAAGCGGCCAATCGCGGCATTCCGTTGCCGGAGGCAATGGAGCAGTCGCGCCATCGATCCGTGCAGCAGGCGTCGGAATACTACAACAACGCCCAACGGCGCAGTGGCCGGGCGTCGCGGTTGCTGGATTGAGTCGTGGACTGACACCATTGACGGGGTGGACTAAGGGGTTAACGCTTGCAGATCTTTCCAGACGAGACAGTCCGTAAGCCTCCGATGAGGCTTGCAATTACCCACATCTGAGTGTCGCGGCCATTTAGTTCCGAGGCGAATGTCTGTCTGCCGGCTGAGACCACGTCAGACAACCATATTCCCTGGGAGCGAATCTGATGTTCTTGTAAGGTAACCACCCAAACGCGCGAGTTTGATGAGATATAAATTTAGCGATCCCGGCGTCGTCTGCCGGTTGCCTGCCTTGCTAACTATTTGATCTTGAATTATTGGCTATGGTACCGTCGAAGAAGGTGCTGGCTGCGGTGCTCGGACAGCATGAAATTAAGGGTTTTGCTGCGCTTTTCGAACGCTCGATGAAGATAGACCAACTTGCCATTTACCTTGACATATATCTCGTCCATTCGCCATGAGTTGCTGGTCGCTGATTTCCGACGATGGGCCTCAAGTGCAATAAGGGGGGATATTTCACCACCCATCTGGACTCGTCGTATGATCGACGCCCCCCGCTCAGCCGTAATCTTTTCCAGATCACGATGCTAGGATGCATATGGGACGTAGAAAAACAACGCGTATAAAATTACGTCTTTTGGGCAATTTCTGTATTTGAAATCAATTATCTTCGAAAACCTCAATCTGTAATGCTGAAATCAGCCGAGATCTATGACCCGATCAGATAAACTGAAAGTTGACGACGGAACCCATTGCATAGCTGCGCGGAATATTTGCGACAGAGCCAAAATAAATATGATATATATGTTTTCATTTAGCATCAGCAAAATAGACGTAAAAAAGGAGGGCCAATTCAGCCCTCCAACATTTGCGTTATCGAAATAGATGCTACTTGGTGTAGCCTTCAGCCTTATTGGCGGCGATGACAAACTCGTCGGTGTAGGTCGCGGCGAGGTCGACATTTCCCTTGACCTTGCCCGCAGCCTTTTCGACCGCCAGAACTGTTTCGGGTCCACCCTTTGGCATCATCCCGTCGGGCAGGAACTGCCCTTTATCCTTGCTGAGGGCATCGATATATTCCTGCTTGGTAGAAAGTGGATTGCTCGTGAAGGCGGGCGGCAGATGGTCGGCGATATCGGCAGCCGAATGTGTTGCAATGTAATGCATGGTCGCAACTAGAGCATTGACCACTTTCTGCGTCGTTGCCTTGTTCTTTTCAACCCAGTCAGCGCGAGCAAGAACCGACGCGGTCGGCCATGTGCCGCCGAGCCATTTGGTCGCGCCGTCGGTCGAGGCGAGATCGAAGGCGGAGTAGCCTATGCCTTTCTTTTCTATTGCGTTGACTGTGGGTTGTGTGGTCATGCCGCAGACGATCTTGCCATGCTGAAGAGCCGCGATAAGAGTTGCTCCTGCACCAACCGAAACCCGCGTAAAGTCCTTCGACGTCAGCTTGTCGCGCGCGGCCATATAGAGTGTCAAATCGTCGGTGCCGGAGCCGATATCGGTCACGCCGACGGCCTTGCCCTTCCAGTCGCTAGGTGTCTTTATATTTGCGCCCTTCGCGCACATTTCTCGTTCGCCCGGTGCTCCGGAAAGCTGGACGATACCGATCACCTTTTTCCCATGCATTTGAAAGTCAATGGTATGCACGTACCAGGCTCCAGCCATTTCCACCTCGCCCGAGGCAACCGCATCTTCGGCCCCTACGCCGCCAGCCGTCTCGGTGCTTAGCTCGACGTTCACGCCGTACTTCTTGTAATAGCCAAGCCCTTGGGCGAGCTGGTAAGGCAGATAGATCTGCTTATCGATCCCACCCACCATTAGCTTGACGGTTGGCATTGCGTCTTCCGCATGGACTGCTAAAGCCGAAGCCATCAGTGCCACCATCACAACTGCGGTCGACTTTATACTTTTCACCATGGTTTCACTCCCTTTTCATGGTTTATGATTCGATAGTTCTGGTGGGTCCGCGGCGAACGGAGTTATAGCCCTTGCGCCGTCTGCTCGCGTGAATGGGCCGGTTGCCAAGCAAGGAGTCGCTTCTCGATTTTTGCCATAATGGCCTCCGCGCCGAGTGCGAGCAGTCCGATTAGGAGCATCGCGCCGAAAACGCCGTTGGCATCGAACGTATTCTGCGCCGTGGCGATAACGAGGCCGAGCCCCTTTTCCGCTCCCAAGAATTCGCCGACGATTGCACCGATTATGGAGAAGCCTAGTGCAACATGCAGGCTCGCGATGATCCACGTCATCGCGGACGGAAACACCACATATTGTACCAGTTGCATGCGTGAAGCCCCGAGAATGCGCATATTAGCGATCAGGTTCCGATCGACGCTTCGTACTCCCTGGAAAGCATTGAAGAAGACCACGAAGAAGACCAGCACCGCAGCCAGAAGAACCTTCGATGGCAGGCCAAGGCCGAGCCACATCACGAAGATCGAGCCGAGAACGATACGCGGCAGGGCGTTGACAACCTTGATATATGGCCCAATCACATCGGCCAGGTAAGGAATTTCGCCGAGCACGACGCCAAAGAAAATTCCGCTGACAACGCCGACCAGGAAGCCTAGCAACGATTCTTCCAGGGTAATGCCCACCTGAAGCCACAGTGACCCATAGGCGGTGCCATTGACGAACCAGTCTGCGAGCCGCTCGACAATGCCGATCGGCGAACCGAAAAAGAAGGGATCGAGAAAGCCCTTATCCGCGGCCAATTCCCAGGCGCCCAGAAAAACGACCAGCAGAAGGACGCGTCCGACCAGAACAGCACGCTTCCGCTTGGCCGCCCGCTTACGTGCACTCTCAACGACGCTCCGTTCTTCCTGTGAAAGTGTCTCGGCGCGTGGATTATCAACAAGATCGGCAATCGCCATCACGCAGCTCCCCTGGCAGTGTCCGTCGTTTTGGAGTAGGCACGCTCCACTTCTTCGCGCAGCGCGTTCCAGATCATCTGATAGAGTTCGAGGAAGCGCGGCAGGAAACGGATTTCCTGGACTTCGCCGCGCGGCCTGGGCAAATCGATGTCGAAGACGGCCTTCACGGTCCCTGGCCCGGCCGAGATCACGACCACGCGATCAGCCAAAGCAATCGCCTCCTCGAGGTCATGGGTAACAAACATCACAGACGGTCTCGTCTTTTCCCAAAGCGTCAGAAGTTCGTTCGACATGATGGCGCGCGTTTGAACGTCGAGCGCCGAAAAGGGTTCGTCCATCAGCAGCATGGATGGCTTGTTGATCAAAGCCGCGGCAAGACTTACCCGCTTGCGCATCCCGCCGGAAAGCTGGTGCGGATAATGGTTTTCGAAACCGGAAAGGCCGACGGTCTTCAGCCAGTCCTGCGCCTCGGCATTTGCCTCTGCCTTGTCGACACCCCGAAAGATGGGGCCGAGCGCGACATTGGTCAGGACCGATTTCCAAGGCAGGAGCGCGTCGCTCTGAAAGACGAAGCCGGCTCCTTTCGTCAGCCCATCGACAACTTTGCCGCCAACTTTGACGATGCCGGCGCTCGGCATGTCGAGCCCTGCCGCCATTGTCAGAGTCGTCGATTTGCCGCATCCGGTCGGACCAACAATGGCGCAAAATTGGCCGGGCTCTACGGTAAGATTGACGTTACGTAGCGCCGTCATGGCGACACCTGTCGGCGAGACGAAACGTTTCGTTACGTTGGACAGTTCAATACCCGCCTGTCCTTCAGTAATATCTGTCATGGTTCCTCCATTCGGAGGAGAAGGACATTTCGACAAAGAACCGTTTCAATGAGGCGCAAAAAGTCGATCCGCGACAAGAATATGCGAATAAATATTCGATTTATTTTGTATCTCGCCTCTGAAGCGGCGTTTTACGCCGCATTGTATTCTCCGTCTATTTGTCCTGAATGTCTCCTCCGTGAAAAGGTAATAACATTGCTTGCTTACACCCACCTTTCAGTTCTATAGAAATGCACGGGTAGGAGGAGGCCAATCATGCGGCCACGGCAGCGTGTCGGCACGTTAGACAGGCAAGGCGCCATTGCTCGCGCATTTTGCCGGGGAGCGACTGCTCTGGCGGTGGCGTTTTTTGTTGGTCCTGTTTTTTTGGCCAGCGCCAAGGCCGAAGATGTATCGTTAATGGTCGGCGGTATCGAGAAGCAGATCTATCTGCCTGCCGTTCTGGCTGATCGACTCGGCTATTTTGACGATGAGGGTTTGACGGTTCATCTGCTCAGCGAGCCGGCGGGCGTCGAGGCCGCCGATGAAATGCTGGCCGGGGCCGTGCAGGGTGTCATCGGCTTCTACGACCATACGATCGACCTTCAGGGGCTTGGAAAATATACCGAAAGCATCGTCCAGTTCTCCTCCTCGCCTGGCGAGGTGGAGATGATCTCCAATCGCCTTGCACACTTAAGGACAATGGCCGATCTGAAGGGTATGCATGTCGGCATCACTGATCTCGGCTCATCAACCGATTTTCTGACAGAATATCTCCTCGGCAAGGCTGGCTTATCCTTCGACAGCGTCTTTCCTGATCCGATCGGCGCTGGCGACAGCCTTATCTCGGCAATGAAACAGAACCGGGTCGAAGCTGCCATGACAACGGAGCCTACCGTCTCCCGCCTGATCAAGCTTGGCCTTGCCCATGTAATGATAGATATGCGCAATGCGGAGGGAACGCGGGCGGCACTTGGCGGCATCTATCCCGCAGCCTGTCTTTATGTCCAGACAGCCTGGGTCGACAGTCATCCCGAGACCGCGCAGAAGCTTGCAAACGCTCTGGTTCGCGCCCTCCGCTTTATCGCTGGTCATACGGCTGAAGAGATCGCCGAACACGTCCCGCACGATTTTTATGCTGGTGACAAGGTACTCTACGTCCAGGCGCTCGAAAGCGGCAAGGCGATGTTCACGATTGATGGTCGCATGCCGCAGCGCGGACCGCAGACCGTTCTTTCCGTTCTCAAGCAATTCAACGACAATGTGCGCGGCAAGCAGATCGACCTGTCGAGGACCTATTCTGACCGTTTCGTCGAACAGGTTCCCCAACGCTGATGAGGGTTGGCTATTGTCTTTCTTAAGGCCCAGGTAGAACAACCCTCGCCCCAAAGCCTTTGCCGCTTGCTGGACGATAGAGCGTCAATTCGCCCTTGCAGATATCGGCAATCTCCGCGACAATCGACAGGCCGAGACCAGATCCGCTCGAAGCCGCATTGGCCCCCCGCTGAAAACGGCGCGTGAGATGGGATAGATCGTCTTCCCCAGGTCCTTCGCCGTCGTCCTCGACCTTGAAGACGACGCGATCGACTTCGGGCGCAAGCGAGATCGTGGCAGTAGCGCCGCTGCCGGCATGGGTAATGGCATTTTCGACCAGATTGCTCACAAGCTCGCGCAACAGCCGCTCGCGAACCATGACAGGGGCCGGTTCCGAGGCATCGACGACCAGGGCCACACCTTGGTCGAGCGCTCTCGGCACTGCGGAACCTACGATCTCACGCACAAGCGCGCGCATGTCGACCTCGCGCGGCGGCAGGTTGCGGATGTTTTCCACCCGCGCCAGCGCCAAGAGCTGCAACGTCATCCGGGACATGCCGTCCAGACCTTCGCCGACGGCCGCAAGAGCGTCGCGCCGCTCCTCCTCGGCCTTGGCGCGAAGGGAATAGGCGATCTGGGTTTTCATGACGGCGAGCGGCGTTCTTAGCTGATGGGCTGCGGCATCGAGAAATCGGCGCTGACGTCCAACGACTTCCAGAAGGCGTGCCATATGGCTGTTGATCGCCTCGACGAGCGGGTGCAGTTCTAACTGGACCGTATCCGAGTCGAACGGCTCAAGGTGATCGGCAGGGCGTGACAATACTGCCTCGCGCAGCGCCAGCAGAGGGCGAAGTTCGCGGCTGATGCCAATCCAGATGAGAAAGGCAGCCACGAGCACGACGCCCGCCTGTTCCACAAACGCGCGTAGCCAGAGCTGCCATTCCAACGCATCGCGGCTCTTGAGTGTTTCCCCGACCAAGACCAGGACCGAAGTCGAACCCTCCGGAGTTACGATCGGCTGGCGCAGGGCAATAGCGCGCATGGTCTCGTCGCGGAACATGGCTGGATAAAAAAGATATTTAAAGTCCCGGATGGAGGCGGAAGGGATAGGCAGATCGAGAAATCCGACCACAAGACGCCCATCCACCGTTTCCACCCGATAGGCGACTTCGTCGTGGCTGTCTGAGGCAAAGAGTTCAAGCGCTGAAGGCGGCACCGCGGCCCGGATACGTCCGTTTTCGAAGCGGACCTGTTCTGCGATCACGCGGGCCGAGGCCAGCAATTGTTGCTCGTTTAGGCGGTCAGCCTGCCGGGAAGCCGACCCGGCGGAGAACCAAAGGGTTAGTGACAGCACGCCGGCTAATGGCAGCATGACCCGGAGCAACAGGTTCAGACGCAGGCTCCGGCGGGAAAAAAGCCGCATCATATCGGTCGCGCGAGCCGCAGAAGATAACCGAGCCCACGCACGGTCTCAATAGAAAGAGCCGTCTTCTCGAGCTTCTTGCGCAGCCTGTGAATGTTCACCTCGATGGTTGCCGGACTGACCTCGTCATCCATGCCATACATGCCTTCGAGGAGGATTTCCTTGCTAATCGTCGCGCCGCTATGGCGCAAAAGGATTTCCAAAAGGGCGTGTTCACGTTGGGAAACGGCGAGAGGCTCGCCATCAATCGAGAAATTCCGGGTCGTCATACTGTAGGCCAGGGGACCGAAGCGCAACTCCTGTACCATCGAGAGACGGGAGCGGCGCAACAGCGCCTTCAGCCTTGCATCGAGTTCCTCGATCTCGAACGGTTTGGTCATGTAGTCGTCCGCGCCGATGTTGAGCCCTTCTACGCGTGTGCTGAGCCTGTCCTCCGCAGTCAGGATCATCACCGGCATGGCGAGGCCGCGTGCTCGAATGCGACGGATCAGATCCTGCCCGCTCATGGTCGGAAGGCCGAGGTCGATGATAGCCAGGTCGTAGTTCGCAAGATCCATTCCATCCAATGCAACTGCACCATCGGCAACGCAGTCGACGACGTAATGCTCGCTACGAAGCAATTTCGCGAGCCATTCGGAAAGTGTAGCGTTATCCTCCACCAACAAGAGCCGCATGGTTTCTGCCTCCTCCCTCTTGGACCCTAAACCCGGCATTACAGCCTTAAGTAGTTTGCTTAACGATCGTATTTTTGATGTGTGGTTTTGTCGATCCAAATTTGCGACGGTAAAACGGGCTAGCATCGTTCCTTGTATCTAAGTCGACGTGAGGAGCGTTGGTGCTCGGATCCTTCATAGGCGGTGGCTTAATAGGCTCTGGTGGAAATAATGCGGCTGACTGAACATGCCTTTCAAACACAATGCCTGCCACCGTCATCATATCAGCAAGATGAAATTCAAGATCACGAACTAGGCGGAATATGAGGTTGGCCTTTGTCAGCTTGGTAGCCTGACCCTGTGGATGACGCCGGAGGCACTATCGTCCTGGTCGGCGCCGAAGCGGACAACACGTGGTGGCCAGCCACGTTGTTCCGATAGGCGATCAAGACCGCTCTGACGCCGGGCCTGTTGTTCGGTCTGAGGCTGCGTCAGACGGAAGGTTGTGTCGTATCGGTGATGAAGCTGATTGGACTGGACCTCCTCGTCCTCGACCATTCTACCCTGAACCGTCGGGCCGGTAAGCCAGGAGTGCCAAAGAAGCGACACGATTCGGATCCCTCGGAAAGGCCCTCTCCACGTCCTTTCGATAGCACTGGGCTAAAGGTCTACGCACTGGTCAATGACTGGAGGACAAGTATGGTATCAAATCCCGCGAGGGTTGGCACAAGCTGCATTTGGCACTGGATGCCGATAGCGGCGACATCATCGCCCATGTCATGAACGGTCAGGATGCTGGCGATGCCTCGCAGGTGGAGTCGCTACTCGACGAGATCGCCCGATTGGCCATTTCACGGCCGATGGCGCTTACGACGGCGAGCTAACTTACGACGCGGTCACCAGAAACATTGGCGATGCGGCGGTCGTGATTCCGCGACGTGCCAATGCGTTGGAGCGGCCGGACAGTCATCCGCGGGGCCAGCAAGACCGTCATATCGCGGCGATAAACCCATATGAAAGAATGAAGTGGCAGATCGCCACCGGCTACGGCAACCGACCCCTGGTAGAGACAGCGATCAACCGTTACAAATCAATCATCGGACGGCAGCTGCGGGCACGCTCAC
This sequence comes from Allorhizobium sonneratiae, assembly GCF_023700755.1. Lineage (GTDB taxonomy): Bacteria > Pseudomonadota > Alphaproteobacteria > Rhizobiales > Rhizobiaceae > Allorhizobium > Allorhizobium sonneratiae. The sequence continues at coordinate 22,936 of NZ_JAMKOJ010000015.1, forward strand.
TCGCAGCACAGCGTAAAGAGGTCGCCATCTGCTGCGCCGTCCTCAATCGAATGCTGGTGCGCAGGCTCGAAATCCGTCCACGTCAACAAGGCCACCGTTTAGCGCGTATCCATCAAAGACGGAAATCCACCATTTCAGCGATCCGTGCACCAACGCCCTGCAAATGGTCCTTTTGCAGACCCTCGATACCCGCGAAACCCATGTAGAGGGCTATCAGAAGCATGAGCGCGCCAGAAGCGTACGGTGCGCGGCGCGCGAAGCTGCTGAAACCAGACCAACGCTTTTGGACGTGCCGCACGCTCAGCGAGGCCAGAACACCTGCCGACACCATCGTGATCGCAAGGCCGATGCTGAAACACAAGACCAAGACCGCGCCGAGGGAAAGCTGCTTGAGCTGGAGGCACAGCAACAGCACGGTGATGGCCGCAGGGCACGGAATAAGTCCGCCGGTCAGGCCGAACATGACAATTTGCCACGTGGTAACGCTCTGGTTCTGGAACCGGCGGGCAATATCGTTGGCATGGGCGCGCTCGTGGGCATCCATGTATTCGCCGTCGTTCACGTCAAGTCCGGCGTGGCTGTGGTCGCCCTCGCTGAACGCGAGGTCATAGTCATGAGTGTGATTGCCGTGGCCAAGGCTGACGCGGGCGTTGAAGGCGTGGGGTTCAGGGATTTCCTGCACGCTTTCCAGATAGCCGCCCTTTTCCGCAAAGGTGAAGGCCTGTCGCGAGCCATCCGCCCGCTCCGTCACCAAGGTCACATCCTTGGCGAACCAGCCGTGACCTCTTTCAAAGCGGATGCGGAAGCGCGGAGGAACTCCGTCCTCGAAAACCTCAAGCGTCATTATCCCGTGACCAGTGTCGATACGGCGAGTTTCATCGTCGTGGTGATGGTGGTGGTCATGATGGTGGGCCGCCTCAAGCTGTTGCTCGCGCCAAGTACGCCACAGCATCCAGAACGCAATCCCTACTATGATGACGGCCGAGGCAATCTGGAAATACGGCTCGCTGGTGTCCGCATTCATCCCGCGCCCGAGATATTGGCCGCCCAGGGCAACCAGCCAGACCACAGCCGTGTGGGAAATGGCCGCCGCGAGACCGAGCAGGATTGCCTGTTTGACCGTGCCGCGCACCGCGATGATAAAGGCCGCCATCATGGTTTTGGAATGGCCCGGCTCTAGTCCATGCAGGGCTCCGAGCAAAATGGCCGTGGGAATGAACAGCCACGCATGTGCGGTGCCTTGTTGAAGGAGGTCGGTGAGCGAGTTCATGGTAGAAGCTTTCTGCTGGCGCGTTATAAAATGGTATAGGGGGCTACCCTATATGTCGTCAACTTCCGGTTTCTGTGTTTGTTATGGTAGTGGGTTAAGAAAACCACGGACATTCAAGCGAGAGACCTATGAGCCATACCGTCCACGAAAAGCAGAAGCTGATAAATCGCGTGCGACGCTTGCGCGGACAGGCTGAAGGCCTTGAACGGATGCTGGAGGAAGAAAAAGGTTGCGGCGAGGTCATGCACGCCATCGCAGGCATGCGGGGAGCCATCAGCGGCCTGATGGGCGAGGTTATCGAAGACCACATCCGCATGCACCTAGCAGCAGAAAATCTGACGCAGGCAGAACGCGACGAAGGAGCCGCCGAACTGATTGACGTTCTGCGCACTTACCTGAAATAGACCAGAGGCCACGCAAATGCTCGACAATAAACTCCGAAAGGCCGTGATGATTGTCGCGGCCGCAAACCTTGCCTATTTTGGCGTGGAATTCATGGTTGCGCTAAACATCGGTTCCGCATCACTTCTGGCGGATAGCGCCGATTTTCTCGAAGACGCCTCCGTGAACCTGCTCATCTTTTTCGCGATGGCATGGTCAGCAAAGAGCCGCGCCCGCATCGGCATGCTGATGGCCTTGATCCTGTTGGCTCCGGGGGTGGCCTTCCTGTGGACGACGTGGCACAAGTTCTTCAACCCGTTACCTCCTGCCCCCTTCGCACTTTCCCTCACCGGCTTGGGGGCATTGGTGGTCAACATGAGCTGCGCGTTCCTCCTTGCCAATTACCGCCACGCCAAGGGCTCGTTGACACGTGCCGCGTTCCTGTCGGCCCGCAACGATGCCTATGCCAACGTTGCAATAATAGGGGCGGGGTTGGTAACGGCTTTCCTTTGGCATTCCGCATGGCCGGACCTTATTGTTGGATTTGGTATTGCGGTCATAAACCTTGACGCGGCTAAGGAGATCTGGGAAGCGGCGCGCGAAGAGCACGCCGAGGCCCATGTCTAGGCTTTCCCCACGACCAGAATGCGCTCCCATTTCCGACGTTAGCAGTTTAGCACTGGCAGAGTTCTCTCCAAATAGCGGCTATTCATTAACGTGAGACGAAGGTTCGTCGCGCCGCGGAATGCTGAAATTTGCGTCGGGGCAAACGAGTACCCCCGCACCGCAGTTTGATCGAGGCGTCCTAGTTCCCTTCCCCGCCACTCTGCAGAATGGGCGCGTACAGTTTCATCGCCCAATGAAAAGACTACCCCCAGTTTCTCTAAAGACTTGACGACAAGGGGAATTCCGACATCCGCACCGTCCCCGATTTCGACGGGTAGAGAAAATAGGCCCAACGGCCGACTAATCTCTTCGCGCGTGAATGTGGCCTTCCAAACTGGCATCGCGCTTCGGCCCTTTATCGCGATGCTTTCCTTCCAGAAACGCAAGACAATACGGCTGCGCTCATCACTCGTACTGTGCACCAGAACAATCGTTGGGAATCGTCCCGACGCAAGTAGCGGAAAAGTGGGAACCGACGACTCAGGCGATACGCCACCAGCAAGGGCACCGATCGACCGAGGACTCAGCGTGGGCGTCGTTTGCCAACCAAGATTCAGAAGCGACTCCTTCAGGGGTGCAATTGCCCCGGCCCATTCAAGGGAAAAGCGTTCCTCGAGATCGCCCGTAAGGTCCACCCTTCTTGTTCCCGCGGCATTCTTCGCTGAGCTCCACCAAGTGCTGAGTTCCACTTGGGGCAACTCATCGCGAACCGCATATCGCGTCATATCAGCCGTGTGGCTGTGGACGACATGCCAGACACCAAATGTTCCCAGAATGATGACTGGTATTGATGCCAGAATGGCCGGATTGAGTTTTTCTTTGGGTTTAAGGATGAAGGAAACGGCCAGCAATGCAATCCATGCCAAGCCGAACGCGATTCCCCCTACGACGTCAGAAAACCAGTGAGCGCCGAGATATAGACGTGAAAAGGCAATCGCGAGCACAAGAAGGCCGGAGGCAAGCGGTGCCGCAACAGCGAGTTTTCCCTTAGCATGCAGAGCTATGAGAAATGCCAACGCGCCATAAAGAGCCATGTTAACGGTGCTGTGTCCGCTCGGAAAGGAAAAAGCGCTCCAGCCCGTGTAGAGACCATCGACCGGTCTTGCCCGATGGAGGGCCACCTTGATTGCAGTGTTGACGGCAGATGCCCCTGTGACAGCACCAAGGAAAAAGACAATTGTGTGTTTTGCCCGCGCCCAGACAAGATAGGCGAACAATGCGGCGGTCACGGCAACGACGACAACCGTGTCGCCGAACTCGGTAATCGTGACCATTACGGCGTCGCTGGGGTAGGACCTGAATCCTTGCAGGAGGTGATAGACGGCGATATCCGCGTTGACCAGCGGATCGCCCGTGAACACGTCTTCCAGAATGCCGAAGAACAGCCATGCTCCAGCTATCATGACAAGAACCAGCAGCACAATGACGCGCAACTCGTTGCCCGCAGGATCGAGGAGTTGAATGAAAAATCGCGAAGCACGGTCAGATCGCTCCAACAGCTTGTTCTGGATGATTTCACCGGCTGTCTGGAGGTGAGGCAGTCCCCTGCTTAGTGCGAACCTTAATCCATGGACAAACAGCCATGAGAGTACGACGAGCGTGAAAAGCAACGCGCCAAGCGGCTTCGCAGCTGGGCCGAGGGCATGGAAAGTCACGCCGAGCAGCATAGCAGGAAGAATATGTGCGGGAGCCCAAACCGCCGCGGAAAAAGTATTAACCGCATAGAAGCGTCCTACATTCATGCCAAGAGTGCCAGCCAAAAGCGGAACGAACGCCCTGACGCCAGGAAGGAAGCGGGCAAAGAAGATACTCCGCATCCCGTATTTTTCGAAGAATCGCTCACTATACCGGATGGCGATAGGGTATCGTGAAAACGGCCAGGCAGAAAGTATACTCGCGTGATAATGATGACCGAGCCAAAACGCGAACCCGTCACCTGCGATAGCGCCAAGCGTTGCCGCGCCGAGAAGCGGCCATACGACGAGGATGCCGCTTGGAACCAATGCACTCAGCGCAATTATAACTGCGGTTCCGGGAACAATGGCTCCTATCACGGGCAGCGATTCAGACATAGCAAGCAGGAAAACAACGCCATAGGCGATGTGCGAATGCGCGTGAAGAAATTCTACCAGTTGGGCGATCAGGTTGGTCAGCATAATTCAAAACATTGCGAAGAGTAGCGAGCGATGCAAACACCGGTATCTTTAGCAGCATATCCCAGTCGATTTTGGGAGACGAATAGAGTCCAGGAAGCCTGCGTTCAGGGAAGTTAGTTCCGGCAATGACGCGTCATGGCCTGTAGGAGCAAGCCAGCGGTTTTCAGTGCGGCATCCCGATTTGGTCTTGGGCGTTGCAGCGTAACTACGGCATTGAAAACCGCGTCATCGACAATAGCATTTTCCGTCGAAGGGAAGTCGCCTTTGATAATCGATTGCTGGACATGATCAGCGATTGCCGTCAAATGCGCTGCCGCGGAACCTTTGCACGGCGTATTTGCCATGGCGATGGATGGAGCCGAAGCCAGCATGATTGCCACGAGCACCACGGAAAATTTCGTCGAAATCATGTCGGGTGCCTCACTCAAAATAGACGGGTAATCAGCCGGTCGATGCGTGTGTTCGGCTGATAGGTAAACTTAACTAGCAATGCGGCGACCAGCGCTGTCAGAGTACCACCCAGAATGTCTGTGAAATAATGGGTTCCGACGTAGATGCGCGAAAAACAGATCAGCACTGCGGCGAAGGCAAATGCCGTTCCCCACCGTTTGAGCCCATGCGCGAAGAAGGCGAAGACAACCGCAAACGATGCTGTCGCATGGTCAGAGGGAAACGAAAAGTCTGCACTTGGCGCAAGAAGAAGGTGCGTGAGGCCTGCATCATAAGGACGCATGCGGTGGATGAACAGCAGGATGATCTGGTTCAAGGAAAGGCCAAGAAGGAAAGTCAGGCCCGATGCGACGAGAGCGTGTCTGACGTCCGGGCGGTAGTCTCGTCGCCACCATTGTGCTGCGACAGCGGCGACCATCAGCGGCACACCGATCGATGTGAGATAGATGAAGAATGTGTCCAGTGCCGGAACTTGCCCGGCAAGACCGTTGATGGCCTTAGTGATAATCAGGTCGTAGTGATACATGCAAACCTCTCTTTGTAGAACGAAACCCCGGAGCGGCGAATGCGCCGCTCCGGAGCCCTCCAGCCAGCAGAGCCCCAGGGGTCACCGGGCCTCCGCCACTACCGTCTCAGGTTTATATGTTGCCGTCATATATGCGACGATCAAACCAATCCCGATCAGGAAGCCGATGCTTGTATTGATCGTGCCGAAACCCATGCCGCCATATTCCTTCGGCTGAGACAGAAGGTCGCCGAACGATGCACCCAACGGACGCGTCAGGATGTAGACGAGCCAGAAGCCAAGGATCGCATCGAGCTTCAGGAAGAAGTAGCCGAAGCTCAGTGACGCAATCGCCATCCCGAACAGGATGCCTGCACTGCCGTAACCGAGTGCGAAGCGCTCTGAAACAAGGTCCCCGGCGGCGGTACCGAGCGCAAAGGTGAAGAGAATCGCTAGCCAGTAGAACGCCTCACGCTTGTTGGTATAGATCGAATGGATCGAAAGCGTCCCTTCCGACGAGTACCAAAGGGCAAAGGTGCCGATCAGTGCGACGGTGAAGACTGCGGTTGTGACCTCGAGAGGCACACCGAAATTATCGACGAGATTGTCGGTAATGAGCGTTCCGACCACGCTGATCAGGATGACAGAAAGCCAATAAGCCCACGGCACATAACGCTTCTGTTTGAACTGAGCGATGAGTGCGACGATCAACACACCCGTCATGATGAAGGAGGTCGTTGTCAGCCCGAGACCCAGATTTACATTGAGATAGTCTGCTGCCGTTTCGCCCATGGTTACAGCAAGAAGCTTGATAATCCAGAAATCGGCCGTCACCTGCGGCACGCGGTTATTGAGAACTGCGGGTTCCATGTTCATTGGTCCTTTATTCGTTAGGGTCGCTGCGCGCTTATTGTGTCAGCAGTGCAATGCCCTGCGCGGAGAAGGCGTCAGCGCGCTGGTCGTCGTCGGCGTTGCAGCGCTCCAGCGCCTTCGACAGAAAGTCCGCCGCTTTCGCCTGCTTGTCTGAGGAAATGCCGGGCTTGGCCGAGGCGGCCTTGAGCTGATTGATCAGCCCTTCGCACGGAACGGGATGTCCGATTGCATCGGTAACGGCAATGCCCGCGACAAAGGACTGCGTTCCTGCCTTGCCGCCGACAGCGCCGGACTTGTCCAACGCCATTTGAAGGTCGGCAAGGGCAGCGTTCACCTTGTCCGCAGTCGGCGTCCCATTACGAAGCGATTTGAAGACCGCATCGGCGGCGGCATCGATATTGCCCCACGCTTCCGTATCCATCGGTCTCAGGGTCGCCTGCTTGTCGTCCCATTCTGTCTCGAAATCGGATGCGCGCTTTTCCGCCGCCTTGAAGTCGCCGGTCGCAGCGATCTTCTTGACATCCTTGGTGATCGTCTTGAAATCAGCAAGGTCACCAAGGCCCTTGGCTTGGCTTTGAGCCTGGGCAGCCTCAGCAGGCGGCACCATATAGTGCTCATAGGTGGAAAAGAGCGCGACTGGCACGGCGATCAACGCAGTTGCAAGGAGGAATTGTTTCATTTTTGCCCTCTTCGGCTTTGCGCATGGGGCAATCATCGCCGCTTGCGCCGTTTCATCGGGAAATAAGCAGGTCACATCGCTTTCTGCGATCAAATACGCTCGATGACACCGTTCTAATGTGCGGGGACTACGAGCACTTTTCCCGAAACATACGGTTTTGTAACAAATGTGCGCCGCCACATTGTTCAGTCGCCGTGAAGGCCGTTTCGTCGAAAATTGGTGTTTGTGCCGATAGAGAGGGACTTCTTTACAAAACCGTATAGTTCCGGGAAGGTTGAGGAAATAAAGTCAAGCTAAACTTGGTATCAGCGATTACGACGAGATAAAGCGATATGCGCATACTGGTTATCGAGGACGACGAGAAGATGTCCGCCTTCATTGCGAAGGGGCTCACCGAGGCAGGGCATGTATGCGACGTCTGTCACGACGGCCGGGATGGCTTGTTTCAGGCAACACAGGACCGCGACAATTATGATGTGATGGTGGTCGATAGAATGCTTCCCGGCCTTGACGGACTTTCCATCGTCAGAGCCGCCAGAGCCGCAAAGGTGCGCACCCCCGTCCTCTTTCTGACCGCCATGGGCGGCGTGGACGATCGGGTGGAGGGCCTGGAGGCCGGTGCAGACGACTATCTGGTCAAGCCGTTTGCGTTCTCTGAACTGATCGCCAGGTTGAACGCGCTCGCACGGCGTCCTCCAGTGCAGGAGCAGCGCACCGTCCTGAAGATCGCCGATCTCGAACTCGATCTAGTCAAGCGCAAGGTCCATCGGGCGGGTCAAACCATAGAGCTTCAGCCACGCGAGTTTTTGCTGCTGGAAACTCTTATGCGGGCGGAAGGCCGTGTTCTCACACGAACCATGCTGCTGGAAAAGGTCTGGGACATACATTTCGATCCCCAGACCAGTGTTGTCGAAACCCATATCAGTCGATTGCGCACAAAGGTCGACAAGCCCTTCGAAGTGCCGCTTCTGCACACGGTGCGTAGCACGGGATATAGCATTCATGCACCTCGCTAGACTTCAGCGCAGCACGCCATTCCGGCTGGCTGTTGCTTATGGGCTGTTGTTCGTCACCTCATCACTGCTGGTCTATCTCGTTACCTATCTTCTGTTGCGGGCGGAAATCTATTCGACACTCGATAATTCGGTCACCGAAACCTATTCTGTCATCCAGTCGAGCTATGCGCCGGGTGACATCGAAGACGTGGTCCAGAGCATGAATTCATTCAGCCGCCTCAAGAACGGAGACCGGAGGATATTCTATCTGGGCTCAGCGGCTGGCAAACGGCTGGCCGGAGACATCGCCAAATTCGTCCCCGCGACAGGCCTTCAAACGATTACAGGAGAAAGGCTTGGTCTGCCGGGGAATGAACGTTTCAGGGTCAAAACTGGTACGATCGACGGTAACAATCTGCTGGTGGGCGAAAGTCTGGAAGCCACCGAGGACCTGGGGCAGATCATTCTCGCGAACTTCGCATGGATGTCTGTCTTTACAACATTGTTGGCCGTCTTTGCGGGACTGTTTCTTGCCCGGCGCGCGCAAACTCGCATCGATGCCATCGCTGAAACCATGACCGAGATCTCGGATGGGAACATGTCACGGCGTGTTCGCCTGACAGGCTCCGGCGACGACATCGACCTGATTGCCACCCAGATTAATTCGGCGCTCGACCGGCTCTCGGACCTCATCGAAAGCATGCGCCAGGTAAGCGCCGACATCGCACATGACCTGAAAACGCCTTTGAATCGGCTGAAGCTCATATTGGAAGAGGCATCGCTGCGAGAGGAAAACAATGAATCCGTCGGAGAGCAGTTGCGGGACGCGCTTGCGGAAAGCGATCAGATCAACGCGACCTTTCAGGCCCTGCTGCGAATTTCCCAGATCGAGGCGGGAACGCGCAAGACGCGGTTTGCAAGTGTTGACCTCAACCAGCTCCTACGGACCGTGGTGGAGATTTTCGGGGACGTCGCCGAGGACAATGCTCAGACACTTTCATTTGATGCCGCCAGTTCGCCCGATTGCTTCATCGAAGGCGACAAGGAACTGCTGATGCAACTGTTCGTCAATCTGGTTGAAAACGCCATGAACCACTGCCCTGCTGGAACGGCAATCCGTCTATCGTTGCGACATACGGGTAACCATTGCCTGGCCACTGTCGCCGACAACGGCCCCGGAATTCCGGCAGATGAGCATGAGAAGGTGTTTCGACGCCTTTACCGTCTCGACAAGAGCCGTAACTCTCCCGGTCATGGACTTGGCCTCAGCATGGTCAAGGCGATCGCCGATCTGCACGGTATGGCGATCGGGATCGAGGACAACCATCCCGGCGCGCGCTTCGTGCTTTCTTGGGAGCGTCCCGCTGAACAAAACTGAAAGTTGGATAGAAAATGCCACGGAAATCGAAGCGGAGAATATTGCTGCCGTTTGCCGGGTTCGCCCTCGTTGCCCTTGCCTATCTGGGCTTTCTCCAAATCGACGGCAATTTTCACGCAGTCGTTAATGGCGAGGTCTACAGGTCAGCGCAACCTTCGGCATCGGATGTCGGCCGATATCGGAAGTGGGTCGGGATACGGTCGATCATTAATCTTCGGGGTGCGAACCCAGACCAGGCTTGGTACCGTGAAGAAATTCGTGCGGCCAACGCAGCCGGTATCGAACATTACGACTTCATGATGTCTGCGTCACAGGAGTTGCAGAACGCAGATATTAAGAGGCTTGTGGCCCTCATGAAGGCGGCTCCGAAGCCGTTGCTCATCCATTGCAAGTCGGGAGCCGACCGGAGTGGTCTCGCGGCAGCCCTTTATCTTGCTGAAATTGCCGGCGCACCGCTGGAAAAGGCTGAGGGACAGATTTCATTCTATTATGGCCATATCGGCATTCCCTACCTGTCCGCTGCCTATCCGATGGACGCGACATGGGACCGGATTGAGGCTGATCTCGGCAAAGGTTGATACCAGCGCCTGAAGTTGAAAGAGATCAAAACCAAAAATATGCGATCGAGGGTCGTCCGAAATTATATAATATATTTTCTGCCATCAGCAATTTTATGTAATAAACGGACGAAGATGATGAAATATAAATAATAATGATATACAACTTTGTATATTTTTAGACAATTAATTGCCAACATTCAAATTAAATATTTCCCTACTCTGAATTGTCTGGGGTTTAGGAAGTAAGAAATGAACAAATATATTAGTACATTGGTCGTCATCACCGCGAGCTTAACGGCGTTTGGAGCAAGCGCTGCTACCATCAACGGGGTCGTCAAAAGCGTAGACTCGAAACACGATGCCATAACCTTGCAGGACGGCAGCATGTATACCCTGGCGGAAGGCAGCGAGGCAGAAAATTTCAAAACCGGCACAAAGGTGGCCATCGCCTATGCCAAACAGCAAGGCAAAAACGTCGCCTCGAGTGTCAAGGTTGTAAGATAACCGACACCGGTCTCCCCCGGCGAAAGTTTCCGGGGAGCACCTCCAACTTCGGCACCTTACAAATTTGTAAAGTTTCGGAAAGCCGTGAGTAATCAACGGGGCCTAGCAAGGGACGGCAACTGACTGCCTGGTTGCGGCATCCAGCGGGGCCACTCAATACCGTTCCGTTCGAAAAAATCCATGTGGTTCACGTTGCCGCATCTTCGCTTGACCTTCGGTAGTTCGATTGGCTTGCCCAATGATCGGCATGACAAAGGAAGGCACCCGCTGGAACGCTCCGTCCAGGTGGAGAAATAAACGGAAACGGATATCGCATGCCCTTTGAAAACGTAGAATTCAGCACGAAGAAACAGTCGGTCTATGATTATATCGCTAGGCAGTTCGCTATTCCGGAAGGCCAAGGCGGAGTTGCCATTTCGGTAGCCATGCGAATGATCAATTGGCTCCCCTACAGGGGAGCGATTAGCTTGCTGGATATAAAACCCACCGCCGACCTTTTGGAAATAGGACATGGTCCGGGCTTCGGCCTCGCCCGGCTCTCCAAAATGGCACCGATGGGTTCCATTATAGGGGTTGACCGGTCTCCAACCATGCGGCGATTGGCAAGAGCGAAAAACAAGACGGCCATAGCCGAGGGCAATATGTCGCTGAAGCAAGGGACTTTCGAGCGCTTACCTCTCCGGGATGAATCTGTGGATGGTATTCTTGCTGTCAACGTTCTCTATTTTGTAGACCCGATATCCTCAGCCCTGGCGGAAGCCAGGCGCGTCTTGCGGCCGGGGGGAACGCTATCCGTATATGTAACGGACAAATCGCGCATGCCATGGCTGCAGTTCGATGGACGGGAAACCAGGCATACTTTCGACGAGCGAAGTCTCCATAGAACTCTTCAAACCAGCGACTTTGGTGGGGACATGATCGAGATTCGAAGTATGTGGCTTCCGTTCCGCTTCAGGGGACTTCTCGCGAAGATCACGAAAGAGGGGTGAATGTCGCATCTGTTCTAAAATTAAAAGCGGGTAGATCGCCGAGGTTTTTCAGCAGCTCATTGACAACATAAAAACAACTGGAGAGATTTCATGAACACATTTTCTGGCGATCCGATCAGCCGGAATGAAGCTTCTCGTTCCTGGTTTTCAAAGGTTCCCGAAGTCACTGCGGTTTTCTGGGCCATCAAGATATTGACGACCGGTATGGGCGAGACGACGTCCGACTTCCTTGTTCATCGCATCGATCCGCCGATTGCGGTCGCCATTGGTGGTGCTTGCTTTCTGATCTCATTAGCGGTGCAGTTCTTCATGCCTCGTTTCAACGTCTGGATTTATTGGCTCACTGTCGTCATGGTATCGGTCTTCGGCACCATGGCCGCCGATGTTCTTCATGTCGGCCTCGGCGTTCCCTATTGGATTTCGACCGCCTTCTTCGGTGTCTCGCTTTTGATTATTTTCGCCGCCTGGTTCTGGAACGAGCAGACGCTTTCGATCCACAGCATTTACACCAAACGCCGCGAATTCTTCTATTGGGCAACGGTGCTGACAACGTTCGCGCTGGGCACTGCGGCGGGTGATATGACCGCTAGCAGTCTCGGACTTGGATATTTCGTTTCCGGACTGATGTTCGCGGTTGTCATCGCCGTTCCCGGAATCGCATTCTGGAAGTTTGGTATGCCGGAAATTCCCGCCTTTTGGTTTGCGTATGTCGTGACCCGCCCGCTCGGAGCTTCCTTCGCCGATTGGATGGGCGTGTCGCACGAGCGCGGAGGCCTCGACTGGGGCACAGGTCCGGTCAGTTTGGCTTTAGCGATCCTTATCTGTGTCTTCGTGGGATACTCGGCCTTTGCCGCCCGTCCTCGACCGTCGCTCGCAAGCGGCTCCTCGGTCGCCTGACATTCTGGACAAGCTTACCAAAGTGTAAAGCTCAGGATCGGCGCATGTAAGAATTCTGGCGTTCAATCGGGTCATCAGGACGAAAAGGAGTGTCCCATGACCCGTACGACAACGAATATCCAAAGAACTCTTGCCTATGCCCTGGTCGCGACGTCGGTCGTTGCGGCTTCGGTATCGCCTTTGCTCGCGGTTCCTGCTTCCGCAGCCGAAAAGGCTGTCGCACCGGAAAAGAACCCTCCGGGCGATATCCCCGATAGCCAGGTCTTCGTCACCTATAGTGCCAAGTCTGGATACAGCCTGAAGGTACCGGAGGGCTGGGCGCGATCCGACCTTGGAAATGGTGTAAGCTTTGTCGACAAGCTGGACGGCGTTCTAGTCAAGGAAACAGCCGACAACGCGGTCCCGACTTTGGACACGGTGAAAACGGCCTTCATCCCCGATCTGGAAAAGCGCTCCCGCGCCTTGAAGCTCGGCAAGGTCGAACAGGTTCAATTGCCGGCCGGAAAAGCAGTCCGGATTTCCTTCAGCTCCAATTCCGAACCGAATGCGGTCACCAACAAGCAGGTGCGGCTGGAGAATGAAATCTATGTCTACCACAAAGGCGGCAAAACAGTTTCCTTGCAGCTCTACGCTCCCTACGGTGCCGACAATGTCGACCAGTGGAACTTGATGTCGCGCTCGTTCAGGTGGAAGTAACATGGCTGTTCTCAATGCTGTGGAACTCTATCGTTTCTTCCATATTGGCGACGACGAAACCGCTGCGCTACGTGGCGTCAGTCTGTCACTGGATGCCGGTGAAACCGTCGCCCTTGTCGGTCCATCAGGAAGCGGAAAATCGACGTTGATTGGCTGCCTGACAGGTCTCGACGAGCCGGACGGTGGCTGGGTTTCCGTCAATGAACAACGCTTGACGAGACGTAGCGAAAAAGTCCGTGCGCGCCTTCGAGCCCTAAATTTCGGGATCATGCTCCAGAGCGCCAACCTGTTCCAACATCTGACGGTCGAAGAAAATATAGGGTTTCAAATGCAGGTCGCGGGCAGGATAGACACCGAACGCGTGTCTTTGCTGCTTGAGGCCGTTGGAATTTCACATCGTGCCAAATCCTATCCTGCCAGTCTGTCCGGCGGCGAGACCGCCCGCGCGGGCCTCGCGACCGTGATTGCGGCTGCCCCACCCGTCCTGATCGCGGACGAGCCGACAGCCGAAGTGAATGCAGAAACGGAGCAGCTTCTTTTCGAGCTTTTCGACCAGCGCAGGAAAGCCGGTCAGGCAACATTGCTTTCGACCCACAGCACGGCACTTGCGGATCGCGCGGATCGGATCATTTACCTTCGGGACGGGAGGATCGGCGATGCATGAGCTTCTCGTTCGGGTCCGAAACGCCGGAATGGAGTTTATTCAGCCGGACGGCGAAAAGGTCCGCGTTCTCAGCGATGTCAACTGCGACATCGCGAAAGCCGATCGCATTGTGCTGTCCGGGCCATCGGGAAGTGGCAAGTCGACACTCCTCAACATTCTGGGTGGATTGATTGCCCCGACCGAAGGGACAGTAACCTGGCCGGCGCTTGGCGACCAGGCATCTCTACAGCCAGCAAAGGTTACCTATGTCTTTCAGGCGCAAAGCCTCTTTCCGGCGCTGAACGTGCACGAAAACGTCATGCTTCCGTTGAAGTTGATGGGAAACACTGTGGGAAACGCGGACGCCGCATCCGCGATCCTAGAGCGTATGCAACTCGAAGGACTCGCCGGGAAACTGCCTGAGGAGCTTTCTGGCGGACAGGCCCAAAGAGTGGCCATGGCGCGGGCGTTGGTCGTGAAGCCGAAGCTCGTCCTGGCTGATGAACCGACCGGGCAATTGGACAGCGCAACCGCACACGATTTCCTTGGCCGCGTTCTCGAATTTGCCAACGAAAGCCATATGGCGCTCGTTGTGGCAACACACGACAAGTTGGTTGCAGGCTTCATGGAAACGCGATGGTCAATCGAACATGGCCGTTTGGCGACGCCACAAAAATTGGAAATGGAACCGAAATGATCAGGCTTTGGATATCGGGACTCTTCAAACAGCGCGCGACGCGTTTGGCAGGAGCGGCGCTCGGCATCGCCGTGACCGTTGGCCTTCTCGGCGCTCTTTCCAGCTTTCTTGTCGGCAGCTCGGCGACCATGACGGCGCGCGCCATTAACTCAGTTCCAATCGATTGGCAGATCGAACTGGTGCCGTCGGCGAACAAGGAAGACATTCTGAAAGCGCTCCATTCATCCTCCGTGGTAAAGGACGTTTCCGAGGCAGATTTCGCCAAGATTGACGGGTTCGAAGCGACAACAGGCGGAACTGTTCAGACCACCGGTCCCGGAAAGGTGATTTCTTTCGCCTCCGGCTACGACAAAATCTTCCCGAAGGAAGTGCGCTCTTTGGTGGGATCAGCGACTGGAGCGTTGTTGGCCCAACAGACGGCGGCAAATTTGCATGCTGGTCCCGGCGATTTTATCACTGTAAAGAGGATCGGCCTGCCTTCGGTTCAGGTACAGGTTTCCGGCGTCGTGGATCTGCCTGATGCAGATTCCCTTTTTCAAGGTGTCGGCCTGCCCCCGCAAGCATCACCGCAGGCTCCGCCGGACAACGTGCTCGTCCTTCCGCCCGCCGAATGGCACCGTATTTTCGATCAACAGACGACGGTCCGCCCGGATTCGGCACGCATTCAGTTCCATGTGCGCCTCGCGCACGAACAATTGCCGTCAAGTCCAACGGCGGCATATCTCAGTGTTTCGCAGTCAGCCAGGAACCTGGAAGCTAAAGTCGCCGGCCAAGCCCTGGTTGCGGACAATATCGGATCGCGACTTGAAGCGGTCAGAGGCGATTCACTTTACGCGACTGTCCTCTTCCTTTTCCTTGGCATTCCGGGACTGGGCCTTGCGATCATGTTGACATTGAGTATCGCGGGGACCGCATCGGGGCAACGAAGTTCCGAATTGGCTTTGCTTCGTGCTCGCGGCGCACCGATTGGCAAGATCATGAGTTTGGTTGTGACGGAAGCTGTCGCCGTCGCCTTGATCGGCACAGCATTGGGCGTCTCCGCCACGGAACTCCTGATGGGAACGCTATCGGGGGCATCGACTTCAGGCAGCGCCTCCTTCTGGATCTGGACAGCGGTTGCGGTCATGGGACTTCTTCTTTCGTTGATGGCGATTGTCTTGCCCGTCTGGCGCGCGACAAATGCCAAAACGGTTTCCATGACCAAGCGCCAGATCAATCGGGACGATGTTTCGTGGTGGCAGCGCTATGGCGTCGACTACATCCTTCTTGGCCTGTCCGGTCTGGCGTTTTGGCAGCTTGCAAGCTCCGGCTATCAAATCGTACTGGCTCCAGAAGGAGTGCCGGCCACGTCTGTGGACTACAAGGCGTTCCTTGCGCCTGCACTTTTCTGGGTCGGCCTCGGTCTTCTGACCATTCGATTGTCCGGGGTGATCATCCGAACGAACGGCAGACTGCTTCGCGCACTCATATGGCCGTTCACGGGAGGGCTCGCCGACGTCGCCAGTTCCTCTCTTTCAAATCAGACAAGGCGCCTGACGACCGGGATTGCGATGACGGCTCTTGCTATATCTTTCGCGACGTCGACGGCAATATTCAACACCACCTACAATGCGCAGGCGAGAGTGGATGCCGAGTTGACCAACGGCTCTGACGTCACAATCTTCGGCTCGAGTGCACATCCGGCGTCGCCTTACATCGACAAGCTGTCCGGTCTGCCCGGCGTCACTTCGGTCATTCCCATGCAGCACAGGTTTGCCTATGTCGGCTCCGACCTGCAGGATATGTACGGCGTCGATCCTACGACGATTGGCAAAGCCACACGCATGTCGAATGCCTACTTCAGCGGCGGCAGCGCGGCCGAAATATTGAACAGGCTCGCCAAGACTCCTGATGGTGTTCTGGTTTCGGAAGAGACGGTGAACGACTTCCAACTCAAGCAAGGCGATACGATCAATCTGAGACTCATGAACGCCTCGGATCATCAATATCGCGCTGTTCCGTTCAAGTTTATCGGGGTCGCGCGCGAATTTCCTACCGCACCGAAGGACTCGTTCCTGGTCGCCAACGCAAGCTATATCGCCAGGATGACGGGAGCGGCGGCTTCGGAATACGCTCTGATCCGCACAAGCGGCGATGCTGCCAAGGTGGCGAGCGATGTGCGATCTGCATTGACCGATGCCCCTGCCCTTCAGGTCAAGGATATCGGCAGCGTTTCACACATCATTGGCTCGAGTCTGACGGCGGTGGACATGTCCTTGCTGACAACGATTGAACTCTCTTTTGCCATTGCAATGGCCGCATCGGCTGCAGGATTGATGCTGGTCCTCGGCTTCGCAGATCGCAACAGAAGTTTCGTTATTCTCAAGGTCATTGGCGCAACGCCGAAACAGATCGCCGGGTTCCTGTGGGCGGAAGGTGCCTTGATTTCTTTAGGCGGCCTTTTGTTCGGGCTCGCGTCAGGCTTGTCAATTTCGTGGATGCTCGTGAAGTTGTTGACCGGCGTTTTCGATCCACCTCCGGAAACGCTATCGATACCTTGGACCTACGTCTTGGCGGCATTGATAACTGTGCTGATCTCAATTTTTGCAGCCGTGGCGATAGCCATTCGGACGTCTTACCAAAACACCGCGCTAGGCCTTCGTAACCTTTAGGAAGTGTGGACTCTTAGGATTTCCAAACGGCTTGTTATGTGATTCATGACTGTCTTTTGGAGGCAGTCAGCCTCGGTTAAGGTCACAATATCGGCTGTAGCGATAGCCATCCGGATAACGGCCGATATATTCGTCCCAGAGAATTTGCAGCGTCACGTGCTTGCGCTTGAGCTCGCGATGCACCTCGGTCCAATCCGGCTCGTGGGCCCGGCGATGGCCCGTCTTCGTCCCGGGCGCCTTGTAGACCGCCGCTTCCAAAACGGCATCGTTCACGTCGTCTTCCAAGAGCTACGAAAGCCCAGCAGCCGTGGCCCGCCGCAGCGTCGACGGCGCTGGCCCGACCCGAACCGCAATCGATTTATGGCCCAGTCCTTGCTCGGCCCGATATCTCAGTATCTCGCCGGCACGCCGCATCTCCAGTCTCTCCGCAGGCATCCCGTTCCTTCCCCATCATCATAGACGGAAGGAACTTCACACCGGCAGAACACCCACGCCACACCCGGTTCAAAGGGGCGGCATCATCTCGGAACAAGGGGGCGGATTCCTGCCCCTCCCGCAAACGACCCCCAATTGTCAGATTTGATCGATATTTTATCTTCAGGTGTCATCAGCACGTAATGAAATTATCTTAGTTATATTTTCGTAGCAAATGCTACCGAACTGAATGGAGCAATGTTTTCATGGCGTCAAAAGCTGGGAATCCGGGCGGCGCTGACACGCTCGAGCAGAAGGTTCAGAAAACACTGGGAAAGCTTTCACCAGTCGAGCAGCGTGTGGCCCGTTTTTTTATTGAGCGCAAGGAAACCGTGCTTCTAGGCTCTGCGGCTCAAATTGCCAGCGAGGCGGGTAGCAGTGATGCAACGGTGGTGCGCACGGCGCAGGCGCTTGGCTTTTCAGGCCTAGCATCCTTGCGACAATCGCTGCTGACTGAATTGACTGGCCTTCCCTCTCCCGGACGGCGTTTGAAACGAAGCCTTGATCAATGCGGCGAAGATGCAGCGAAGGCTCTCCATCATGTCATCAGTTTGCATGAGGAAGCCCTGCTCAGCCTGAAGGAGGACGAAACCGCGACTCGTTTTGCGCATGCTATCGATTTGCTGGCTGGCGTCAGGCGGCGTATGGTGTTTGGCATCGGTCCATCCGGTTTGATGGCCTCTTATGCAGCCCTTCAATTCAACCGCATTGGTTTGCCGACCCTGCCTTTGACAGAAACTGGTATCGGCCTTGCCGATCAGATGCTGTGGATGGAGCCGGGTGATGGCGTGCTGATGATGGCTTATGCACCGCTTTACCGAGAGGTAACTGTGGTACTTGAGCGGGCGGCGGAATTGTCCGTGCCCGTCGTGCTCGTTAGCGACAGCCTCGGCATTTTGGTGGGTGATCAGGTGGCAGAGGTGGTGCCGGTACCGCGTGGACGCGCGGATCATCTGGCGATGCATGGCGCCACCATGGTCGTTCTCGAGGCCATGATCCTGGCGTTGGCCGGACGCTGCCGGGACGAAGCGTTTGAACGCCTGGAAAGCTTTAGTGAAATTCGGGGCGCGATCGACCGCGACTGGTTGAAACGCGGCGTCAAAAAAGTAAAACGATAACAATATCTTCTTCAAAGTTACATATCCCCAGACGTTCGGCTATTCCCGGGCGGCTGTTCCTCACCTCATGCCCAAAGGGAGACAGGAGAATGACGTTCAGGACTTTTGCAGTTGCGAGCGTAATGGCAACCACCATGCTTTTTGGTCAGGCCATGGCTGCCGATCTGGTGATTTACGACGCTCTCGATCAGGCTGGAACCGCCGTCAAGGCATTCGAAGCAAAAACCGGTCTCAAGGTGGATCTGGTCGAGCCAGGCAGTACCGGGGAAACCCTTGGCAAAATTGCCGCGGAAGGCGACAATCCACAATTCGATATTGTTTGGGTCGATGGTTCCGCTGTGCTGGAGCGCATGGCTGAGCACCATGTTTTGCAACCAATTCCCGCCGATGTTTATGGCAAGGTCAATTTCACCGCTTTCGGCAAAACCCTGATCCCGGCCAGCCACGCCTTCATTCCCACAGGCGCGTCCACCACGGCCATCGAGGTGAACACCAGTAAAGTCTCAAAAGCGGATGCACCGAAATCTTGGGCCGAACTGGTCAAGTATGCCGGTTTCGTTGCCGCAAAAGACCCGAATTTTTCCGGCCCAGCCTATCAGTGGCTGGCAGGTCTTTTTCAGACCAACGGGGTGGAAGAGGGCAAGGTACTTCTGACCAAAACCCTCACCAACAAGGCCATTTCGGGCCTGACGTCCGGTGGCAAGATCAACAAGGCGATCCTCTCTGGTAACGCAAAGATCGGCATCAATCAGGATTCCGGCATTCTGGCCCAGCAGGCCAAAGGTGAGCCGGTGATCGCCATCTACCCCTCGGAAGGATCCGTCGTGCTACCACAGGGTTTGGGTATTTCCGCCAAGACCAAACATGTGGACGCGGCAAAAACCTTCATCGCCTATGTCGAAAGCAATGAAGGTCAAACAGCGATGCAGAAGGGCGATGACACCGATTTTTACTTTATGCCGATCATCGACGGTGTGAAAGCCAAGGCCGAGCGTCCCCAGATCAAGTGGATCGTGCTGAATGACAAGGCGGCCTCTGCCCACGAGATCGAATGGAAGCAGTGGTACAAGGATAATTTCGGCCAGTAAGCCACAAACAGGCAGTGCCGTCGGTTCGCACCGAGCCGACGGTAGCCGTCATTCATCCCATGACCAAGCATCATGTCACCGCCTTTGGCAAAACGAGTTCGTCATGACAATACAACAGCAGGCGACAAAGTTGAAACCCAGGCTTGGGTATAAAATCAGGAGAAGCGATAGGCTTCTGACTGCAGGTCGTTTGATATCATGGTTCGACCCGCTGGCGCTGATGCTCTATCTGATGTTTTGCCTGCTCATTTTGTTGCCGCTGCTTTTGGTACTGGGGCAGGCTGTCATGCCCGGCATTTTCCAGTTGCCGGTGGCAGATTTTTCTTTTTCGCTTGAGCCTTTTACGCGTGCTTTCAGTCGTAGCCGGGTGGTGATGACCCTGCTGCATTCTCTGGAACTGTCGGCGGCAGGTGCGCTATCGGCAACGATGCTGGGGGGCATATTTGCTGTTTTATTACAGCGCATTGCCGTGCCGCAGCGGCGTTTTCTTGCGATCGTTCCGTGGGTTGTGTTTATGACGCCGTCTTATCTCAAGGGGCTGGCCTGGGTGCTTTTGTTGTCGCCAGAAGGCTATCTCATCCAGCTTGGTTTGGTAACACACGAGGGGGCAAACGCCTTTTTTAGCCTGCCGGGTCTCATTGTCGTGCAGGCGCTTGGCCTGTTTCCGCTGCCGGCCTTTATCATCGGCGGGGCTTTGCGCGGCCTGGGCGGGGAATATCAGGATGCTGCACGCATGGCCGGTGCCAGTGGCTGGCGTATCTGGACGCGGATCAACCTGCCGCTGCTTTTGCCAGCCATTGCGCTGAGCCTGATCGCCAGCTTTGCCGAGATGCTGTCCGATTTTGGCATGGCGACAACCATAGCCCGCTCTGCCCGGTTTGAGCTGTTGACCTATGGCATTTACACCGCCGCCAGCGATTATCCTGTGGATTTTCCTCTGGCGGGAACATTGGCCTTGATGCTCCTGGCCCTGGTCATGATGGCGGTGCTGGCTGACCGGCTTTTGCGCCGCAGGCAGGATCCGAAACTGATTTCCGGCCGCTCTCGCCCGGCCCGCCTCTATCAGGGGCGCTGGCGCTGGCTGGCTTTTGCCATCACAGTGCTCATCCTGTTTTTCTCTGCCGTCTTGCCTCTAGTGGCAATTGTCTTGCGGGCTCTGACCGCAACCCTTGCCGGTGGGTTAAGCCCTGCCAACTTTACGCTTGCCCATCTGAAAGCCGTACTCACCCCAACTAGCCAGACCGATATGGCGCTTATGAGGAGCCTTGTTTATGCGAGCATCACGGCGGGGATCGCCAGCCTTGCGGCGCTGTTTCTGGCCGTAGCAGTTGACCGGTCGCGTAACGTGCTGCGCCCGCTGGTGCTGACCATATCGCTCGGAGCGGTTGCTGTGCCGGGCATCGTGCTGGCCTTTGGTTATATCCTCCTATGGAACCGCCTGCCTGTATTCCGTGACTGGCCTTTTCCCCATTATGGTGATGCCTCACTGTTGATCACCGGCTATGTCGCTGCGGCGCTGCCCTACTGTCTCGTGCTGATACTGGCGGCCATTGGTCAGCTTTCGCCGGGACTTGGCGATGCTGCCCGCCTCGCTGGCGCCAATCGCTGGCAACGGCTTTTCGGCATTACCTTTCCGCTGGTTTTCCTGTCTATAGCCACCGCCTTTATCTTCACCTTCATTCGCACCGTGTTCGAGCTGCCGATGTCCCAGCTTCTGGTGCCGCAAACCGGGCCGCCTATGCCCCCTCTGGCAGTTGGCTTGTTTGACCATGATCAGGATGGTTTGGGATCTGCACTATCTCTTTTGACCATACTGATTGCGGGGGTTCTTGCCGGAGCTATGTGGTTCATTTCCCGCAGTTTCGCTCCAAATGGCGCATCTCTTCCCGGAGTGAAATCATGACTGCCACATTGCAATGCCGTCAGATCAGCAAATCGCTCGGCGGTCTAAAAGTGCTGAATGCGCTTGATCTCACCGTACAGCCGGGTGAGGTGGTGTCGCTACTGGGTGCGTCCGGTTCTGGCAAAACCACGCTGTTGCGGGCCATTGCCGGGCTGCAAGACCCAGACGATGGAGAAATCAGCCTGAATGATCGGGTGATCTGGAGCCGCAGGCTAAAAGTGCCCGCAGAACAACGCCGCATTGGAATGGTGTTTCAGGATTATGCACTCTGGCCACATATGACCGTTACCGACAATCTGGCTTTCGGGCTAAAGGCGGCCCGACTGCCCGCCAAAGAGATTACCCTGCGTATCGATCATGCTCTGGAGGTCACCCGGCTTTTGGCTTTTGGCAACCGTTATCCCGGAGAACTTTCCGGAGGGCAGCAACAGCGGGTTGCCATAGCCCGCCTGATGGCGCAGCGCCCGGCACTGATGCTGTTTGACGAGCCACTTTCCAATCTTGATGCAGCCTTGCGTGAAGATCTGCGCAGCGAAATGATGCAGCTTGTTCGTCACGAAGGCGCAACTGTGATTTACGTCACCCATGATCAGTCCGAGGCCATGGCGGTGTCGGATCGCATCGCGGTGATGCGCAAGGGCGAAATTGCCCAGCTCGATACACCTGAACGGATTTATGAAGCCCCGGCCAATGCCTGGGTTGCCGCCTTTATCGGCGGGTTCTCACTGGTTCCGGGCGAAGCGTTAGAGGGATATTTTCGTATAGAGGGCACCGAAGGTCCTGCCTTGACTGCGAAAGGCCGGGTTTGCGGCAAGGCTGTGCTAGTGGTGCGCCCGGAAGATATAAAACCAGCGGACGTCCATCCGCAAAACCAGCTGAATGCCACCGTTCTGACCCGCGCCTATCAGGGGCGCTGCTGGCGGCTGGAGCTGAAGCTTGGTCAGCACCGCATTCGCATCGATTGGCCGGAAGGCCCGATGCCTGGAACCGAATTGCCAATCTCGCTGCCGCCGGATCGCTTGCTCCTGCTGCCCCCGCCGCAGGAATGATCGGGATATTATAACAAAAAACAAAAGGATACGTTATGGAACATTTTACTGCCATGGGCACGACGGTTACGGCTTCCTTTCTCGCCTCGCTGGTCGAGGTGGTGGAAGCCTTTACCATTGTGCTGGCCGTCGGGATCACCCAGAGCTGGCGCTCCGCTTTTATCGGCTCGGCTACAGCGTTTATTGCCCTTGCTATGATTGTCATTGTTTTCGGTCCGCTGCTGACGATGGTTCCGCTACACAGCCTGCAATATGTGGTGGGTGTCCTGCTGATGCTGTTTGGCATGCGCTGGCTGCGCAAGGCGATTTTACGCGCCTCTGGCTATATTGCCCTGCATGACGAGGAAAAAGCATTTGCCAAGGAGACGGAACTTCTGTCACAACAGAGGGCCGATGTGCGCGCCGCCTATCTTGGAGGTCTTGCTGCCTTCAAGGCCGTGCTTCTCGAAGGGGTAGAAGTCATCTTCATCGTCATCGCCGTTGGGGCTGCTCATCAGGCTACGCTTTACGCCGCTTATGGGGCGCTGGCTGCTTTAATTGTGGTGCTGGCCGTGGGCCTGATGGTCTATAAACCGCTAGCCAAGGTGCCGGAAAACACACTGAAATTTATCGTTGGCCTCATGCTGACCAGCTTCGGCATTTTCTGGACCGGGGAAGGGCTAGGCGTGGATTGGCCGGGGGCCGATCTGATGCTGTTCGGCTTTTTTGTCATTCTCGCGCTTTTCTCGCTGATCACCGTGCGGACTCTGCGCACCCGAAACAAAAACTTTCAAGGAGTTGCATGATGAAAGCGATCCATGCTGTTTTTGCAGAGCTTTTCAGCCTATTTGTCGATGATGGTATGCTGGCTGCGCTCACCCTCATTCTTATCGCCATTGCAACAGCGCTCACAACGGTGATGCAAGCGCCGACATGGACCGGCGGGGCATTGCTGTTTTTCGGTGTGATTGCCATTCTCGCTGAAAGCGTTTTACGCGCCTCGCGAAAGAAAAAGCCGTAATACCAAAGATGACTGATAAGAACTCATTCAACAGGATCGATTTTGGTTTCCGGCTAACATTACAGTTGCACATTTTTCAGACTTCTGGATCGATGTGTCGCCATGATTCGGAGGTCATGGATGGCGGGACTATCAATTGAAGCAACGCTTGAACTGTGGGCGTCGTAATTGCGGGCAGTGAAGGCGCGCATCCGTCCGTTGTTCACGCAGGTATTGCCAAGTTGTTTAAGGCATGCGTTTCAGGTATCGAGGCACGATGAAATTGCCGAGCGCTTTTCCCCGTCTGAAGGGTTTTCGTTTTCCACGTGAGATCGTCGCTTATGCGGTTTGGGCCTACCATCGCTTTGCCCTGAGCACGGCCGATGTGGAGGATCTGCTCGCGGAGCGCGGCGTGATCGTCAGCCGGGAGACCGTTCGTCTTTGGATCAATCGTTTTGGCCGCCATTTTGCCACCTGCATTCGCCGAGACCGGCCAAAGCCGAATGACAAGTGGCACATGGATGAGGCTGTCATTGTGATCGGCGGCAAGAAATTCTGGCTCTGGCGGGCAATCGACGCTGACGGCGATGTACTCGACATTCTGGTTCAGCCACGTCGCAACACCAAGGCCGCCAAGCGCTTCTTCTCCAGGCTGGTCAGGCAATTTGGCGAGCCGCGCGTCGTCGTGACGGACAAGCTCGGCAGCTACGTCAAGCCGATACAGGCCATCGCGCCGGATNCGATGTACTCGACATTCTGGTTCAGCCACGTCGCAACACCAAGGCCGCCAAGCGCTTCTTCTCCAGGCTGGTCAGGCAATTTGGCGAGCCGCGCGTCGTCGTGACGGACAAGCTCGGCAGCTACGTCAAGCCGATACAGGCCATCGCGCCGGATGCCGATCATCGGGCTCACAAGGGCCTGAACAACAGAATTGAAAATTCGCATCGCCAGACACGGAAACGCGAGAAGATCATGGGGCGTTTCAAATCACCTCGCCAGGCGCAACGCTTTCTGTCAGTCCACGACCAGATCAACTCGATCTTCCGCCCACGCCGCTACAATCTCTCAGCCATTTCATACCGCCACGCACGGATTGACGCATTCGGCCTGTGGGCCGAGTACACCGCTGAAATGGTCGCATAAAATACTCGCACCGTGGTGGCGCGCGACCAGCCTTGAACAACGTGGCAATATCCTAGAAACCTCTTGCATCACGGGCGGCAACCACAGAAGAATCATGGCTACGCTCCGCTACATCGGGAGCGGAATTTCCACCGTCGTGGTCAACAGCTAGTTAACCAAAAAGAATTTCCGACAAGCCCCTCAGACCTTTGAGCCGTGACGGGAGCGCTCCGCGATGCTGGAAAGATCGACTTTCTTGCCCGCCACATCCGCAACGATCTTCAACGTGCCACCGAGGGATTCGACATAGTCGCGCAGGGTCGACAGCTTCATATCGGCGCGCTTCTCCAGTCTTGAGACGTTGGTCTGCTTGAAACCGGTCCCGGCGGACACGTCTTCCTGCGTCCGTCCGGCGAGTGCTCGCAGTTCACGCAGATTGTGCGCCGTGACGAGCTCGTCGGCTCGCTTTGCTACAGCGCGTTGTTCATCCTCAGGCAGCGTCTGTATCAACTTATCGAGATCATCCATGTCTCTTCTCCAACTGGCTCACACCGCTCTTCGCACCACCACAAAGGACAACGGCCTTTCGCTCCGGATCGAAGGCAAAGGCAAACCGCCATTGAACCTTCAACACCTTGACGCGCAGCTCTTTCATGTTCGCGTGCCTGGACCCCTCAAGGGTGTCGACCTCAGGTCGTCCCAGTCGAAAGCCTCTTTCGCGCAGCAGCACCAGATGCGCGAGCAATTCGACCCGAACATCGGCTGGAAGGTCTGTGATCTCGCCTTTGAAACGGTCATGAAACACGACCTTCCATTCCGTCATTTCATATCCTGAGTGATATAGATACTTTGGGATATATAGCCCATATCTCCCTTCAGGGCAATACTGGCCGTTTCCTTCGGAAACGCGGACAAATGATCATTATCCAAGGAATCAAAGCTGAAATTGGGCCTTTTGCGACGGCACCTTCTCCGGCCATCTGTCACGAGTTCCTCCCACCCCCTACCGCGATCGCTCCATCGGAGTTCCCCGCGTTTCAGGGCTTCAAGCCGGCGCTCCGATGTGGGGAAATGGCCGCGGGGGCAGCCAATGATGCGACGTGCGAATGCCTCGATGAGGAAGGCGACGTTGACGAAACCTTGTCAGGTAGAAACATACGTAAAATCGACGTTGTTGCAGCAATGCTGAAGTTACTGATATCAGGCGACTGTTTTTGGTCACAGGGTATTTTGGATGCCGCATAAGTTTAATGAAGACCGTCGGCACAAGATACCGAGGCAGAAATTCAAGGTCACGAACTGGGCTGCATATAATGAGAGCCTTCGCCGACGCGGTGATTTGACCGTCTGGATAAGCGATGAAGTGCTTTGTCTATGGTCGGCCTCTCGCCGCACATCTCGAGGCGGCCAGCCGAAATATTCAGACCTTGCGATTACGATGTGTCTGACGTTGCGAATTGCCTTCGGCTTGCCTCTTCGCCAAACTCAAGGCCTGATGCGCAGTGTCGTAATGCTGATGGGCGTGGATATTGCCGTTCCTGATTTCTCAACCCTGTCACGCCGCAGCACAGGTTTAACTTTACCGCCTTTGCGACGGCAAGCGGCGTCCAACCGTGAACCGGCTCATCTGGTAATGGACAGCACAGGTTTGAAGGTCTTCGGTGAGGGCGAATGGCTTGAAAACAAGCACAAAATCAAAATGAAACGCAAGAGATGGCGCAAGCTTCACCTTGGGCTTGATCTTGTCAGCGGAGACATCATATGCTCACAACTGACCACGGACGATGTTGGTGATCCCACGGCCTTGCCTGATCTTCTGGACCAGATTCAAACCCCGGTTTCAAGGTTTCTCGCCGATGGTGCCTATGACGGAGCGCCAACGCGAGAGTTTCTTGCTGAGCGCCTTGGCGAAATCGTCGAGGTCGTCATCCCGCCTCCCAGAACAGCAGTTTCAAGCCCGCAATCGGGACAGAGCCCGACGGTACGCGATCGTCATATCGCCGAAATTAATACCAAGGGCCGCATCGCCTGGCAGAAATCCACCGGCTACAATCAGCGCAGCCGGATCGAAACCCAGATGGGTCGTTGGAAGACTGTGATCGGGCAAAAACTCAGAGCACGGGCATTTCCAAATCAGAAGACTGAAGTAAAGATCGGCGTCCGCGTCCTCAACCGGATGACCAAACTCGGCCGCCCGGAATTCAGGCGTGTCGCATGAAAAATCCAAAGGGTAGGGTTTTCTCGGCCGGAATCTGATCGCTGCAACAACGCTACGCCACCCCGTCCGCCCTTGTTCCTGAAACCAAGCGAGGCGGAAGGTGGAAGCTGGAAGATCGTCGAAAGGGTTGACCTTGGCGGAAGGCTCCCGATTGACGGGATCGCCGACATCGCAGCGCTGGGCGAAGCGCTCCATTCCATCATCGGCTATGATGATCCAGACCGCGACCGAGACAAGCGGCTGGCCGACGCATCGTCTATCCTGACGCGCTGGGACGTCATCGG
This sequence comes from Allorhizobium sonneratiae, assembly GCF_023700755.1. Lineage (GTDB taxonomy): Bacteria > Pseudomonadota > Alphaproteobacteria > Rhizobiales > Rhizobiaceae > Allorhizobium > Allorhizobium sonneratiae. The sequence continues at coordinate 50,161 of NZ_JAMKOJ010000015.1, forward strand.
CTTTAAAGGGGACGACGCGCTTATCGCTAGTGACAGACTGGCCACTTGGCGCCGCGGCCGATGGCCGGCGGCCAGCAGCATTGCTGAAGTGCCTGTCACAGCCCCCCTAGCCAATCAGCTTCTCAAGGGCCGTATTGATATGTTGGTCGAGACCGGAGGTGATTTCGCTATTATCGACCATAAGAGCTTTCCCGGTCGTTTCGAGCTTTGGGAAGAACGAGCCGTTGGCCACGCGCCGCAGCTTGCTGCCTATGCAGGCGCGGTGGAATCAATCACCGGACGACGCTGCTCGGAACTCTGGATACACATGCCGATTGTTGGCGCGCTGTTTCGACTTGGTCAGAACTGAAGGAGGTGACGAGAGCACCGTCTGCTTGACTTTATCCAGGCCCGTCGGGCGCTGCGCCGGAACTGCGGTCGCAGAGCACCGTGGTTCAATGTTGAGCTATCGATTATTGCCACGGGTCCGATCACCGATTGCCCAGGTTCCGGATAAGAGCTCCTGATGGAGGTTTACGTCTTCACGCCAGAGCTGGTTCTTGAGGCGATAGTAGGTGCGACAGAGCGCAACGATCTTCTCGCCGGCACCAAGCCGCACCGGTACCGAAATTTCCGTGATGCCGCTATAAACTGTTTTGGTGAAGCCGGAACTGGATAGCAAGAAACTTCCTTCGACTTCTTTTGACAGAGTCACCTTAATCAATTTCTTGAGATGCCCCGAACCCGGCCGCTGATCAGTCCAGTGCTTGACCTCGACCAAGAATACGCGCCGTTTCCCTCCCTCTGATATAGTAAGTTCCAAATCGAACCCACCGTCTTTGGACGATCTCGTTTTTCTGGCGCCAAAACCCATGCCCTCAAAGGCTTCGCGGAGAACTGCCTCAACCTCCCACCACTGTAATTTGGCGAGCGCTTGAGGATATCGCGCCACCAAGTCTGCAAGCGATTTCATGGCGCCGCCGACGATCCTCTCGTAGCTTGCGGTAACATCCTCCGGAATTACCTGCTTCGTGACCCAGTTGCGTAAGGCGGCCGGGCCAAATAGATCGATTTCACCAAGACCCATGCTTTCGGCTTCTCGAAGCGTCTCGGCTAGAAACCCCGCCCTGGAAATCACCATGGCCCGATCGAAATTCGGGGATTGGTTTTTTAAGGCGAAGGCCTGCTGAACACTTTTGATATCCGCAGGCCTTCGTCCAACCCTCACCTCGACGGCGACTGTCTGATTTTTTCCGTCGATCAATCCGCTAAAGTAACAGTCGACACCTTGATCGCCCCCAACGAAGCCAGATTGGGTAACATCGTAGCCGCAGGCGTCGAATATCCTTCTAACAAGCTGCTCAGCATCCTGAGGCGTCAGAGGTTGTTCGCCGTTCTCGAAGCGATCGATAAGTCCCAGCGCAGCGTTTATCTTATCCGCTGTGATGCCGGTCATGGTTCGGGCTCCGGTCAACGGTTGGCTCCTTCGCCTTTGCCATCAAAGTGAAGGCTTGTCCGAGGTTGAGTTGAGATAGGCCTCCAACTCCTGAATGCTGGTCATGACCGACTCAAATTCAGGCGGCGTCCCAAATATCATGGCGGACATTTTTTCGTAGTCGGCTTCGAGTTTCTTACGCATCTCGGTCGTAGGTACCAGCCGAAAACTACCGGGCACGGCTCGATCATATCGATGGTCCGGTGCGCGAAACATCAGCTCCTTATGCCGGCGGCAAGCCTCGGCGAGGTCGAGCATCGATGCAGTGGCCTTGCCGTAGTCGGGATTCGTCCAAATTTGATGAACATCGTAATAGTGGCGCGAGTATCGATTGAGGTCTGGAACTTTCAGCGCAGGGCTACCCTGCATGCTTCGTTTTTCCGTCATCTCCGTCATTGCGTGAAGGATCAGAACTTTTTCCCAAAAAGTGCGCTCCGGCTTGACGGTCGTTACATTCTGGACGACCAGGTCAGTGCCTTTTCTCATCTCCGAGGCAACGTATGGAATTATCTCTCGCTTCTCGGCCGGAACCGGATCCGGGCGGGCCCCGCCTTCGATACGCACTGCCGCCTCGACATAACCGCCGCTCGTGTCAAAGACGCTTTTGTATCCCAGAACCAGTACATCGAGCGCCTCCTTCTTTCGGTAGAGATCGTATCCGAAATCAAGGGAGAAATGTCCCGATTGCCCGGACTGGGCCTCGACCGCGGCGATTTCCTCATCGAGCAAACGCTTGAGCGGTCCGGACATATAATGGCGTGCTGCCTCGTCCACCTGCTCGGCCAGAGCCTTCTGCTGCTGATTGGCGGAGGGAAGGGCTGCGATATCGGCCTCCAGCGGAACTTTTAGATCTGCTTTGTGGATGCCGATGTCGATGTCTTCGGAGAAACGCTTTATCAGGCCATATGCCTTGCTGAGGCTGGTGCCGCCCTTAAAGTAAAGGCCGATAGCATCGTCCCTGCGCCGGTTGAACAAGAAGTCTAGCACCCAGCAGACGTAGAGATCCTTCTCGATATTCTCGGCCCGCGTCTCCAGGTCGGACGCAGCGGCGGAGAATAGTGCTCTCCGCTCGTCAACGCTTGAGCGAAGGATATCAACGAAACTCTGGCGCATGTTCATCCATTCCCTCGCGGCCCGGCAGAGTGCTTCCGTCTTTCTGGGGCGACGGATCGGCAGTTATGGTCTCCACAGCCTGGTACATCCAGGCTGGGATGGCATGGATGTTCTCGCGCAGATCCTCGATGATCGGCTGCCTGTGGGGGCTTCGTGCCAGGTAGCGGACGATACCATCGACAACTGCCTCCAGATTGGAGCGCTCGTCGCGAAACCAATGGAGGGCCTGGACCACTCGCATTGCCGGCCGGCCCGCCCAAAAAGCGGTCTTTGCCGAAATGCGCTTGAAGTCCAAGATGTAGATAACCGGCTTCGTGGCCTCCGCATCGCCGGCATTGGCCTCGATCTCGATGGTTCGGGGATATGTGTCCGCATAGATTGTAGACCTGGCGGGGACGGCCGTCGTCAGGCCAAGATCATTGGCAGCCGTCATGCCATCGACGCAAACACGAAGCTTGTCACGTCGTGCGATGGCATCGATGAATGAGGCGCGTGGCGGAAACACCATCTTGCCGGTCAGTTGGCTGATAGCTGGCTTGTCGTAAAGACCACGATGAGGGCGGCGGATGTCGCCGCGATTGGTCAGCCTCTGCAGGGCCTTTTCGACGGCATTAGGCGTTGCGATGTCCAAAAAATCGGAACGCGACCAAACGCCCGAAGGCGCCGCACCGGCGATCCTTTGGTGAATGCGTTCCAGAGTGTCCGATGTGGGATCCGGCATAACCATCCTACCTTGTGACCGAAGATTATATACAAATTTTGGTCACTTGCAACAAATCGTTTTCTACTGACCAATTTTTATATTGAAATATCGGTCAGTACGATAGTTACTGGCTGTTACAGGCAACGCTTATAAGAAGCCAAGCGCTGGCAATTAACGTCCGGTCTTGCCCGGCGTTATAACGTCATCAATCAATATTGCGATTGCCTCACGTCCGAGCCCAACGAGGGGACTCCGCGGAAATTCTACAAAAAGCTGACCCAAAAAACTAAGGGGTCCTTCGCATCCAACTGTAGTCCGCCGTCCAGGTTGCATGGTTCCAGCGCCATGGAACCTTCGTCCACAAGAATCGGAGTACGCGAGTGAAAATGGGATTTCCTACAATTACCGCGCGATCTAACTTTAGCACATTGCTAAGGGGGAACAGCGCAAATGAACGCAACAAAAGTGAACCAAGCTGTCGAGGCAGATCCATTGGCGCCTGGGGAACGTGCGCGATCTAATTTCGTTCGTGATATAGTGCAGCGGCGTGAGTGCCCTCCGGTTGATCTAACGATGCGGCCCGGCCCGATCCCAAAACGCATAGTACAGTTCTGGGACGATTTGCAGCGATTGCCCGATGATGTCAGAGCGTGCATGGATTCCTGGAGGCAACTGGAAAGCGCAGGGTTTGAGCTAGAAGTCTTTGATATGATCTCTGCGAGCCAGTTCATTCGGCGTCGGCTAGGGGAGCGATACGAGGACGCTTTCAAGGCCTGCTACCACCCTTCAATGATGTCGGACTACTTCCGTTACGCTTACGTGCTTGTCGAGGGCGGTTTCTACATCGACGCCGACGATGTCTACCATGGCATGCCCATTGATCACCTTTTTGTAGATGGACGATTGAAGCTGCAGCCATTCTGTTACGATATCCCCACGGCTCAAATGGTGCCACCGGCAATATTCACCGAGCCCGGCGCTAATGAGCCGGGATGGATTTTTTACTTCAACACAACGCCTTTGATCGCCCCGCCTAATCATCCAATCGTGGAGAGAGCGTTGTTAAATGCAACTGCATCTCTTGAAGCGCACAAAGAGACCGAGTTGCCTGAGGTTCAGGCGACAACCGGCCCGGGAAATCTCACCCGATCAGTCTTCGAAATCATCAACGAAGGATGCGGCTCTGTTGCGAAAATTCCGATTGGTTGTGAAGAGGCATTGCTA
>NZ_JAMKOJ010000016.1 GCF_023700755.1 Allorhizobium sonneratiae
CAGCTCTAAGGCTGGAAAACAATCTCCACCAGGACGACAACAAACGCGAAATTCTGGATTTTATAAATATCAAATAAACATAGGAGCAACGATGCAAGAAAAAATTTTGGAACAATTGGCTGACATGAGGAAGTTACTCAAATTACTTCTGGAATTACAAAAAAAGAAGGGTGGGCATCACTTCATTATCGGAAAGCTGAAGGACGATATCTCCAATTTAGAACAGCGAATTGAGCAACGGTCTCCACTTGATCTTCATCCTCACTCGAATGAATAGGCAGACGGCGACCTGCCCGCCATGACGGCATTAACAGCGCGTCATGCGCCAGCATAACCGTGAGTTAAAATTTGAAATTTCTATTATATATACATGTTATATTTATTACATATGCATGTCATACCCATCGCCTATTTATAACATGCTATTATTATTTATATAATATATGTGTGATATTGATATATCATGCATATGGTCTGCATAAATCATTTATATGTTATATATTTATCTTTGTTATAATTATGGTATACCTTTTACATACGTATTGCATATATATGGCATTGCCATGGTATTGGTATTCCTTTTATATGCCATACGTAGCGTTTTCAAATTGCATTCGCTTGGTTTTCGTATAACATATAATGCGTCATTATCAGTAACAGGGGGTGCGTATGACAATCATATCGTTTATGACGACGAAAGGGGGAGGGGGCAAAACCACAAGCGCCCTGCTGACCGCCACCATTCTGGCAGAACAAGGGGCAAGAGTTTGCGTCTTCGACGCAGACCCTAACCAGCCCATTGTTGAATGGGCAGAGACGGCAAACAAGCCAGAGAAATTGACTGTAATCGGTGACGTGACCGAGGAAAATATTCAAGAGTTGATCGAAACACATGAGCAAACAGCTCAATTCGTGATCATCGATCTTGAGGGATCAGCAAACCTCACTGCCGCGTATGCAATGGCTGTCAGCGATGCGATCCTTGTCCCCCTACAGGGGTCGAAACTGGATGCAAAAGAAGCCATCAAGACCATCAGCTTCATCAAGCGTCAGGAGAAAAACCAACGCCGAATATTGCCGACGCGGGTTTTTTGGGCGCGAATGCCTCCAGCCTATATCACGAAAGCGGCAAGGGAACTGGCCGCTCAATTTGAGGGCGCGGGTATCCAGTTTATGAATACCCGCCTGATTGAACGGGAGGCCTTTAAAGGCATCGTGAACTTCGGTCAGACACTCTCAACACTTACGAATGCTGACGTGCCAGGCTTGGATAAAGCCCGCGAGAACGCGATGACATTCGTAGCTGAATTGATTGACCTGTTGAAAAGAGATCCGACATGAAACGCATTGACCTCGATCTGTCAGACCTTGACGGTGAAAGAAAAGAAAAACCGCGTCTGACAATGGACCAGATTAACCAGGACGCCGCGGATTCTGGTTTCACCACCAGACATGCCGAAAGACATTCAAATCCGGTGGTGGTGAAAGCGGCTCAGTCAATCCGCGAGCCGATGAGGCGAGGGCGAAAGCCGTCAACCGGACGAAATACGCCCTTCAGCGTGAAGCTGAAAATGGAAACAAACAATACGATCTACCGGCTTGCGGAAGAGATGCAATGTAACGCTATTGCAGAGGTCATAGAGCGGGCCATAGCCGCGCTTGAGCGTGAATTGGCTGACAAGTAAGCCGAAGGCGCTGCCGCCGCGCAAGCCTTAGCGATCGTCACCCGAATGGGCGAAGACGCCATCGGCGGCTTCGTGCCAACGGCATAGAGCGCGCTCGCTTCTCAGAAGCGAAAGGCCCTACTGCCCCATTGCCTTTTTCACGCTTAACCGACGCGCGGCTTCACCCGGCGTCGCCAGCACCATATCGCTCTGCTTCGTATATTTTTCTTCCATGCCGGGAGGAAACCAGACGGGGACCATTGGCGAAGAGCCTTTCAGCCAAATTAGCCAGACATAATCGGTAGCGGTTGAGGATTGCGGGTCCCAAACGCCTTCAATGATGGGAACACGCTCTGAATAAAAGGCGATGAGCGTTGGTTTCTGGCACCGGAAAATGGTGTTGTACCGCTCTATTCCGGACAGAAAATTGATACGGACGAGGAAAGCCACACCTTTGCGCGCGATTTCATAGGCACGCAAAAGAAACTCCGTCGCCAGATTGAAAGGCGGATTTGTAATGATCCAGTCCGCCGATAACCAGGCTGCCTCCGGACTGAGAAAATCAATCACTGGCGCCGAAATACCCCAGTCGTTGAGATCGCTAAAATCGACGCTTTTGAACACTTCCTGTAGGGCTGGGAGCATGTGTCCTTTGCCGACTGCTGGATCGCACGCAGACTGGTTTCGTAGATCGAGGCCCATAGGCAAAAGAATTTCGTGCAGGACTGATCTGGTCGCCCACGGAGGCGTCGGGAAGAGATCGGGCGATGATATTGGTTCGTGTCGGTGATTCATGAAATGCCTGGAGGACGACATGGTTATTTCCCTTCAGAGAATTTGAATATTTCCGATCAGACAAATGATTTTTTCAGCTTCTTCCGCAATATCAGGCGCATAGGTTTTCAGAGTGATGAGGTCGGATAAGCAAAAGTGTTCCTCTTTCAAAGGAAATTTCGCTATAATATCTTGGAATTTTGGACAGGATAATTTTGATTTCTGTAGTATTTCGAGTATTACTATTTTCAGAAAGGAGGGTGTTCGATGATCGGAAAGAATTAATTCGACCGATGCGGCGATGGGTTCGACGTCATAGGGCATTCATTATCCTGTTTCAGTTTTGCATAAATAGGTAGAGCATATCAAAAAATATAACCTATCCGTGCGCAAAAAGACACCTCAAAATTCAGAAAAAGGCAAGGCGGCGGGTCACTAGCCACCGATTTTTAGACCCGCCGCCGCCAAGCCGGAAGGAGACCGAACCGGCTTTTCTCTCTTGTTGTCATGCGTACCTGGATAGGTATAAATGTTTCGGATAAGGTTCACAGCCTATACGAAATATTAAATTTTGATACCGCGCAATGAAAGCTAATTAAAGGCGTGATTTTTTTTAAAACCAAAGGGTATAAAAAATGGAAACTTCAGTTTTAGGAAGTGAACTTTCGAGAACGATTTCATTTCTTGATGAAATAAAGCGGATTGATCGGATCGATGACCTCATTCGAGCAATTTATAGAACGACCAATGGCTATGGAATCCAGAACATACTCTGTGGCTTCATGCCACGACGGGGTATGCTGCCTTCAGAGCAGATGCGGCATATTCTGATTTCGGATTGTCCGCAGGAGTGGCTAACGACCTATTTTGAGAATGGCTACCTGTTTGAAGATCCGATGATAAAGCAGTGCCGGCGCATGGAAAGCACCATTGTCTGGTCTGAAATTGCGCAGACCGGTCGGATAACGGCCAGGGAACGGTTTGTCATGGACAGAGCAAAGGAATTTGGCCTGATCGATGGGTGTACGGTTCCGCTGGTCTCTCTTGATGGCAGGGTAGGTGGATTCTCCTTTTCCGGGTCGAAGATTGACATTTCACCGGAAGCGCGGGGAGCGCTGACTTTGATCGCTACTTTTGCCTTCGGGCGCGCGATCGAGCTGACGAAATTGCCCGTGTCTGGAGAGGTGCGGTTAACAGAAAAAGAGCTGGAAGTTTTGAGATGGCTCTCTCAGGGAAAGACCGATTGGGAGACAGGGATCATCATGGGTGTGACGGCAAAAGCTATCGAGAAGCATGTCACGAATATACGCTTTAAGTTGAACGTAATGAATAGATCACACGCAATAGCTGAAGCATTCAGACGAAATCTTATAGCATAACTATAAGAAAAAAACCCGTATAGGTAGGGAAAAACCTACTGCGTCAACATCGTTCCAACCGTGAATGTAGAATTAGATTTACGGAGTTTGACGATGATTGAAATCATAACACATGAAAACATGCATCATTTCGTAGAAGAGATGCGTGAAGCGTATCGGTTGAGACATGATGTCTTTGTCGAGGAAAAAGGGTGGAAAGACCTATCCAGTCCTGACGGGCTTGAGATTGACGATTTCGACAACGAACATGCTGTTCATATGATTTGCCGGCGCGAGGGCCGTGTGGTCGGCTATCAGCGGATGTTGCCGACGACCAGGCCACATTTGCTATCATCCGTGCCAAGTTTGCGCAGACTATGCGAGAGGGATTTTCCGCAAGGTCCGCGTATCTGGGAATGGACCCGCTATTGCGTCGAGAAGGCACATCGCGAGCGTGGACGCAAGCTTTCGCCTGTCGCCAATGAATTGCTTTCTGCAATCATTGAATGGGGCATGATGCGGAACATCGATTCAATCGTGATTGAGATGGACCCGCTTTGGCTGTTGCGCCTGGTGCAGCTCAATTTCCTCGTGACACCTCTGGGTATTCCGCAAAAGATCGAAGGCGAAGACGTTGTTGCCGTTGTTGCCAAATTTGACGGGCGGACGCTCGAAATGTTGCGGACTATGCGGGGCGACGGCGCTCCCGTCCTGGTGGGTCAATCTGCTACTACAATCATGCGATATGAGGTTTGACCATGTTCGACGAGGGGATTGGCCCTGAAGGGAAAAATGAAGGAATCGACGAATGTCTCTATGTCCGCTCATCTCTTGGCGATTTGATAGATCAAGCCCGTAAATCCAAGCATTTTTTTCTGATCTATCTCCTCGGCATGGCTATGCAAGAGCTGGAGAATATTGAGCGGGGAGAACCGACACTCATCGAGTGATCAGCCTTAGATGTGATTTTTGACTGCGGAACGCATCAAAGCGATAATGCTTTTTTTGAAATTGTCGTCGTTGATCTTGATAAACAACGTGTTCAGTTCGAGAGCATCTCGGTTTGAGAGCAATTCCTTGATCTTAACGACTTCGGGAGAGGTATTCGTTTCTGCATTATCGAGTGATGGATCATCGAAGAAAAATGATGGCGGAGTGTGCAATATCCTGCATATCTCCGCCAGAACGCCGACCGACATGCGATTCTTTGCTGCCTCGTATTTCTGGAGCTGCTGAAAAGAAAGATTGAGTTGGTCACTCAACTTGTCCTGGCTCATCCCCTTCTGCGTTCGAGCCAAGCGAAGTTGATTGGCCGCATAAATATCACCAGGCAGGACATTCCTTTTGCGTTTCAACGAACTGATTTTTTTTGGTGTCTCATCTGGCATAAAAATAACCTCTCATTCACTTCAATAAATAGAGAATCGATTCAAAATAAAAATTGGTGAAGAAAAAATTGTTTCATAGATTTTCTGATACAATTTGTGCGCGTGGATCGATTGTTTGAGTTTCGTATTCGATGGATGATAGTTGCTTGATGAAAGCATGAACCGCTGATCGGGATGCTTCGGTTTGCAAGCCCACAAAAGCTTTGCAAAGCTTGATACCTTCTGATGATTGGATAAAATTATGCGTCGGATCTTCCACAAGTGTCTGAGCTGTCGCGTCTTGGTCGATATCTTGAAAGAACCATGAGATCGGCAGTCTCGTGATTTTCGAGATTTCAGCGAGACGGCTTGCAGAGGCGCGATTGGTTCCCTTTTCATATTTCTGGATTTGCTGAAATGTAATTCCAAGCGCCTTCCCCAAAGTCTCCTGGCTCATACTGCTCATCGTGCGACCTCTGCGGATGCGCGCTCCAACCAAAACGTCAACGGGGTGTGGTTTTTTGCTATTATCTTTCATATGATTGTCTCTTGATCGCTATCATTAAAGCTTAAGCCAAAGGATACTCACAACAGCAAAGCGTATCTTTATTGGATAACTTTTAGGCGAAAATTTGCCATTGATCGCCTTAAAAGTACTAACATTTAGTATCTCGATCAAGAGAAAAATTTTATTTCACAAATCGAAAATATATATCATGGGTTGATTTTTCGACTCGATTCGCATTTTATAGGGAGACCGATTTTACTAAAAAAAGTAATAGAGAAAACAGGTTAGCGACTATTGACAAATCCCGCTCCTCACTATGAAAAGTTAGGGGTTTTTATGATTGCGTTACAAAGAGCCAGGTCGTGACGGTAGCAGCTTTTGAGGATATTTCCGTGAAGGATAATAGGGACGACAAAATAACTGAGGCTGCTTTGGCTTTCGTCACCAGACAAGGACTTGATCTCGTCCCTGAAGAGGATGGACGCCCAGAGACGATCTATCGTCGAAGCGGGTTTGAAGGACATGTGAGCCTCAAAGATTTCGACCGTCGATTGGGAAAATTTCTTCAATCAGTGCGCGAGGGTTCCGGGCTTACCCAGGAGGATACGGGGCGCCTGTTCGATCTGACAAAGGTTGTCTATGGCCGATATGAAAGAGGTGAAAGCCGGCTCGATGTTCGACGACTGATCGTCTTCTGCGAAATTTTCGGAGTGAACCCGATTCATTTTTTCGTTGCTGCCGCGCCCCATTTGTTTGGGGATAGCGCCGCTGAAGCTGAAAAAAGAGCCGTGATCATGCAGAAGATTGCGGACATGCCTAACGAGCGTGTTGATATCTTGTATCAACTCCTGACAAGCATTGATTTCATGGAAAAAAAAGCAAGTCAGGATTGAGTTTTTTGCGGCGACCAAGGAATAATTGACCACCAGTTTTCATGAGCGCCGCTAACAGGCGCTAGATTGGCTTGTATGTTGAGGCTTTTAAGATGGAGTGTCCGTTTGGGCGCTCCTTTTGCATTGATGCCCAACCAAACCCCACCAATACGCTCCTTGATCGGCCCGTCATCTCGATAGACGTGGTGCGTTGGCGCCTTCGGATTTGACGGGTAGTTTGGAATAATCGTAATCGAAAAATCAATGTCACCGATCTGAAGATGCCCATGGCCGACTTCGGCGTCGATGTCAGGCCCGCGAAAGAGGATCGTGTTTTTCGTGATTGATGGCTTACCTTGCATGTTGCTGCACCAGTCCGAAAACAGAGGCCGGAAGATTGATGTTACCGCTTGCGGAGCGGTCAGTTATCGCGCGCAAATAGCCGCCGGGCGACTTAACCTGCCCTGAGCAAGTTTTTTGGAATGTCACAGCGACCGCCGTTGCGGCGGCTTGCGCCCCCATGCGGTGGATGGCTTGATCGCGGGCGTCAATCGATATGCCGGCGACCACGCACATTTTTGGCATGAGTTGGGCCAGGTCGGCCCAACTGCTCGGCGCGCGCAACCCGAACGTTTCCAATGATGGCCGGATCGCCGCTATAAGATCGCTCAAACCGGGGAGGTTGGTTGATTGCCCCTGTTTAGGCTTGCCCTGCCTCGGCGTTTCGATCAGGCTTTTTTCATAAGCCCTTCTGGCGTAGCCAGACTGGACAAGTTCTGGTGAGCCGTTAGGCTCACGCCGCTTATCATTACTATCGATTTGATGTGGGGTTGTAATATGTATGTGCTTGTCAAAATTGGCGGGTGTGCATGTCATATGTGCCATATTTTTGCCAAATATGGTGCGTGTCAGCCACTCAATGAGCATGATAGCGCGCTTGATTATCGACGTCTCCGCGCCCGCAGCGTGCGCTACAAGCGCATTGATTTTTTCATATCGAGATTCCAGTCTGCGGGCGATGTGGGCCGGTGCGGATTGGAGGGCCGCCCGGAAGTTTCGGCGTGCGCCGCTGAGCTGTCGCTTTAAAGCCTGACGCGCGGTATGTTCCGCTTTCGCGGCTCTGATCGCAGACATGAGTTCGTCATGTCTGATCATCAAGATTTTGAGATTGATGCCGCACCCATCCGCCTCACCCTTTCCAGCATGACGCTTGTAATTGCCCGAATCCTTCATCGTGATCAGTCCGCAATCGATAAGCGATGAGAGTATCCGGCTGATCGACCGTTCGCTGCGGCCCGCTTCCATCGCGAGGGCACGGTTCGATTTGAAAACGATTGGAGGTTCGCTACCTGGGCGAAAGCTTTCAGCCGGCACGGCGTTGATGATTTTTAGAAGGACAAATGCCTCTGTCGAGTTGACCATGCCAATAGAGGGCAATTCTTGACACAAGATAGCGAGTTGTCCCCTCGTCAGGGGGGGGGTAGTTCGCTTTTGTGCCATTTCAAGATAGTGCGCACGCTCGGAAGTAAGTTTCCTCGCCTTTGAGTATCGATTATTGATATCGTCTCGCAATTTCTGACCCCTTATTTTAAGGACACGTCAGGCAAAGCTTCGCCGATCACCGGAACGGTGTTTTTTATATTGACATTTAGAAGGGGAACTGCGATACAGAATTCGGTTTTAAATTTTTGCTTTTTTCGCAGCGCCGCTTCTGAACTTTGTTCCGGAGCGGTTTTCTTTTTCTGGGTGTCTTGATCCTCTTTGTTTTAGCTGCCCGAATCGGGCTGAGAGCATCAAAAAATATACCCCTCGACGCCCCTAGCAGCAAACGTGCTTATTTTTTGATAATCGACTCTCCATAGCTTTGTCCAGACCAAAGAGTCATCCTATTGATATGTAATGATAACTTTCGTGTCGCCTGATACGTGCAGTATCAAAAAGAGTTCTAATGAACGATTCCTGAGTCTCAAATCCTGCTATGATTTGGAGCCAGTCTCTTTAAGAGCGCGATAAATCGTCATCCTGGAAACACCCAACTGCCTCGCCAAGTTTGCTTTGGTGGTTCCTGAAGCGATGCGTTTGCGGATCTCATCGTCATTGACCGCCTTCTTGCGGCCCTTGTAAACACCCAAGGCTTTTGCAGCTTCAACGCCTGCCCTCTGTCGATCCTTGATGAACTTCAGCTCCATATCCGCCACCATGCCAAGGATCGTGATGACCATTCGGCCCATGTCGCCAGCAGTGGAAATTTCAGGTTCGAGGACGCGCAAGGCGGCGCGCTTTTCATCTAGTTCATGGACGATGTTCAGAACATCGCGGGTCGAACGCCCGAGGCGATCAAGACGCAACACAACCAGCTCATCCCCAGCATGAAGAAACTGCAAGATCGTTTCCAGTTCTGAGCGCCCCTGTCTCGAACTGCCCGATCCGGTTTCGGACCTGATAACTTGGCAACCGGCAGTCTTCAGCCGTTCGATCTGGATGGAAAGGTCCTGCTCTGAGGTGCTGACGCGGGCGTATCCAATGCGAGCCATGCCGAATCCGTAACATTAGAGTGGTTTCGCATATGTAGCGTAACTTTTAGGGTTAGCATATCCATATGTGACACTGAAGAATGTCACATTCGCATGTAACGAATGGGTATACTCAAAGGTGACATTGCCCGCACGGCTGGCGATATCGGTGGCCGGCTTTAGGTAGCATATCGCCCCTCCCGCAAACGGCCACCTGTTGCGAAAACCGCTAGGCTTTAGACGCAGACCAATCAAAAATAGAACTGCGAAATATTATCGCCTAAAAGCAGAATATTCCCGATCAGTGAACTACCCGATATAGTGGTTTTGACGAGAAAATATCATATTTTGATGCCAGACAAAAAAGATGAGTGGAGCAAACATTCATTTTTACGCAGCCTCAATTTCGATCTAAACAATTGATATATATATATATTATTAGTTTAAATCTGCGTTAAATTCTGATTTTTCAATTGTTGATTATTTTTTTAACACGCCCTATAGAGCTAAAAAGTTACTTTTTTTAATAACAGGCGGTTATCATCATGGCGGCAAGGCATGCAATCAAAAAGGCTCTACTCTCAACAGCAGCAATCATTATCACAGGCCAATCCGCGATCGCAGGTACTCAGGAGGTTGACATACCGGTCAGCAGTCAAGCATCGGGTTGGTTCTGCTCTATGGGTCTTGAGGGAAATATTGGAAATGGGAATACATTTTACGTCAATCCAAACGGACAACACGATAATATTGCCTCATGCATCAATCTTGATACTATAAATCAAACTTCAACAAATACGTCTAACCTACAAAATCAGGTTAACAGCCTGACAAGCGACACTAACAATAAAATTAATACAATAAATAATAACATATCATCTTTAAGTGGAAGTGTTAACGACCTTTCGAATCAATATAATAATATAAATACAGTCGTAAATAACCTTAAATCGCAACAAGATAGTTTCTCGACAAGCTTGAATAATTTGAGCTCTACAGTTAACAGCCTGTCAGGAACAGTTTCAAGTCAACAAAAAAGCATCGACAACCTTACAAATCAGCAAAATATAAACACGAATAATATTACAAGCTTAACAAATCGCGTAACAGTCAATGAAGGAAATATCTCAGAGCTACAGTATCAAATGAATAACGGAATTAAAAACGTTACGCGGAACACACAGAATATCAATACAATATTTTCGCAACTCGGCACTGATGAAGGCAACATTTCGTCATTGACATCTCGAATGTCAACGGCAGAGGACAATATTAAAAGCCTCGGGGTTAGTGAAGCCGCAACTGAATCGAATGTAGAATCATTGCAGTCTCAGCTTTCTGCCACGTCTAGCAATTTGGCTGCCACAAGCACTACTGTTTCAAAGCAGCAGGCGGAACTTGCCACACACGACGGCGAGATTTCCTCGCTGCAATCGACGTCGGCCACGCAGCAGAACGAGATCGAAGCGAACTCGTCGGGCGTGGCCCAGAACGCGAGCGACCTTTCCGGCCTGAAGACAACCACGGCCAACCTGCTGGCGGAACTCGACAAGCACGACGGCGAGATTTCCTCGCTGCAATCGACGACGGCCACGCAGCAGAACGAGATCGATGCGAACACGAAGGGCGTGGCCCAGAACGCGAGCGGCATATCCGGCCTGAAGGCAACCACAGCCAACCAGCAGGCGGAACGCGACAAGCACGACGGCGAGATTTCCTCGCTGTCATCGTCGTAGGCCACTGATCTTAACGTGTTCGATGCGAACACGAAGGGCGGTGCCCAGTACGCGAGCGACATTTCCGGCCTGAAGACAACCCCGGCCAACCAGCAGGCGGAACTCGACAAGCACGACGGCGAGATTTCCTCGCTGGAAACGGGGGCCGCCAGCCAGTCAACAGAATTGGCCAATCATGAAGCCCGCATAAAAACTGTAGAAACCGATGTTAGCAACCTGCAAGCATCGTCACAAACGCAGCAGGCGGAACTCGACAAGCATGATGGCGAGATTACTGCATTGCAGTCCACCGCAACGACACAGCAAGGAGAGATTGATAAAAATTCTCAAGATATAAACTACAATTCAGACAAGATAAACACTCTTGATAATACCGCAGTCAAATACAATACTGATACATCAGGAAACAAGACGGGTGGAATTACATTTAATGATTCCACTGGAAAGGCGGTTTTGCTGAGCAATGTTGCATCTGGTGTGGACTCTGACGATGCGGTTAATGTCGCCCAGTTGCAAACAACCGTATCAGCTCTTGGTGGTGGGGCTCACATTAATGGTGATGGATCGATAACAGCACCAACCTATACTGTTGCCGGGCAAAGCTACAATAATGTAGGGGACGCCCTGGCTGAGACAAACAAGGTCTCGGTGCAATACGACACGGACAGCAGCGGCAACCGCCTCAACTCAATCAGTCTCTCGGGCAGCGCGAGCGGGCCGGTGGCAATTCATAACGTTGCCGATGGCACCGAATTGAGCGATGCCGCAACCGTTCGGCAGGTCGCGATATCCGAGCTCTCGTCCTTCTACTACACGGATCAGCGCGTTGAACAAATGCAGGCTGAAAATCAGCAGCGGTTTGCTCAACTGTCCGGTGAGATTGCACAGTCGCGTGGTGAGGCGCGTGGGGGCATTGCATCGGCTATGGCGATGGCCGCACTTCGTTTTGACCCCCGACCAGGCAAGCTTTCCTTTGCGAGCGGCATCGGCTCATTCAAAGGGTCTTCATCAATCGTTGCCGGCATTGGCTACACCTCGGAAGAAGGAAACTTCCGGGTGAATGCCTCGGTGTCTCACTCGATGGCAACGCAGGACACGTCATTCAACGCGGGCTTGTCCTTCACACTCAACTGAATATATTCAAAAGGAAATGTATTGTGAAAAGAAGTCTTATCGCACTCGGTCTGCTCACTCTCGGCGCAACCTCTGGCTATGCAGAGGAAGCCGCAAAAATTCCACCCATGGCGGCGCTTGTCAGCGCAAAAGAGAAGGTTGAGCCAGGCGACCTTATGAGCCTGCAACGCGGATTCAATGCCTGGGCCGTGCGCTGCGACATTCGGCTATCTACCAACAAAAGGCTGTGCGCCCTGCAACAGTTTGTCGGCAGGGACAATCATCTTGTGCTGTGGCGGATTTCGCAGACAGCAACCGGCAAGCTCTTTGTCGTTGTGTCGGTTGGACCGGATTTCGACAACCGCAAACCGATGACCATTTCCTTCAAATCCGTCGATAAACGGATTGAGCCGAATGATTGGACCTGCGGCAAGACGGGCTGCATTGCAGGGTTCGAGTTCACACCGGTCATTCAAACGGCGATTTCGTCATCAAGTCAGGTGAAATTTTCGTATTTCGTAAAAGACCAGGCAGGACAACAGGCGCCAGTGTCCATTGATGGATCGATGGACGGCTTCAATGAGGCCATTGCAGCAGCAACGAATCCCTTCGCCCGCTTTGACAGTAAAGGAAAGCCGGTGAAGGGCGAGGAACACCAAAAAGCAGAAGTGAAAGAGCCGCATAAACCGGCAAGGAAAGAGGCTCGGGTAGAGCGATCAATGCCGAAAATTCCTCTGAATTGAAAAAAAGCCCGCTATTGCGGGCTTTTTACTAGGTGATTGGCGGCAGGAACCGGAAGGATGATTGCCGCCAGGAGACGACGGAGCAAGCTCTGCTTGGGCGGCTGAACAACCTCGATCTGCGACCGCTCGTCATTGGTGCAGACTACGAACGATCTCAGGCGGTTCATTGCCTCCGTGAAATGGCCGGAGAGTTCGGACCTTCGGCGCATGCCGATTTCCCATCGTTGTTCATTGCGACGTTTCAGCGAATGGTCCGAAAAATGACCATCGGTTGGCGTGCAGTTCGCAAATGCCTTCCAACATTTTTTCGTCATTCGGATATGCGTTTTCATGAATGAAACAAAGTCCGACTGCCAATCGTAGGTGTCTGGCAAAGCACCCGATTGAACGAGGTCAAAAACCAGCTCGCTGTAAGCGTTCAGGCGTTCGACAAACTTCACCACTTCCTTTGCAGCATAGTTGTGATCTCCTCTCGACAGGCATTGCACCAACAAGAGGTCGTCGAGATTAACGACCGCCTTGAAGAAAGTGGCGTCAACGAGAACTGCGTTTTCAGTCAGGGTCGCAACGGTCATGATACTCTCCTTTTTCCCGCGAAGCGGCCTTTCCCCGAAGGGGTAAGGGCCGGCCCTTACCCCCGAGTTCGCGCGGAGCAGCGGGAGGGAAGGGGACAAGGGGAAAATCGGGAGGGGGATCACCCACCCGGAGGGCGGCGCTTTAGCGCCGTGCTGCACGACTGGAGCGAAGCGGAAGAAGGAAGCATGGGGAGACCCGATTTTCCCCTTGTGGGGAAGGGAGGGCAGAGCCTTCCTTTCCCTTCTACTGAAAAGGTCTGCGAAGCAGTCAATCCGAGAGGCAAAGCCTCTCCATCCCCTTTCCCGCCAGCGTCGATCACGGCCCTGCAGGGCCGTGAGCAGCCGGCTCGGTCTGGCCGGTGCAGCCAGGCGCGCAAGAGGGCGCTGCCGGCGCACGATCTTGCGGGGCCTGTCTCGCCCTGCCCTTTGAATCTCGGCCGAGATCTCGCACGAGATTGCGACCGAGATTGCGGCATGGGTCGGCGGGCGGGTCGGGCGCGATCTTCGCAGAAGATCCGCGCCGATCCGCGACCGGGGTTGCCCCTTCTGACGAACGCGCCGCTGCGCGGCGTCGTCGGCGGAAGGATGGAATGAAGAGCATCGGAGAAATCAGCATAGCGGCCCGCCTATGGCGGGGATTTCGGGCATTCTCGATGAGCGCGGGCGCGATCAGGCCAGCCGCAGGAGCCTGAGCATAGCGGTCTGCCACAGGCAGACAGGCGGGACCGACTGGACAGCGACGGCGCTTGCCGCTTGGTTTCCCACAAGGCTTCGGCAATCCCTACGGCGCAACCTTACGGGCGCGGGTTGCCTTCGCCTGCTGCGCGCGCCGCAACGCGGCGGCTCCGGCCTCAACGAGCTGCTCCCGCAGCTCTAAGGCTGGAAAACAATCTCCACCAGGACGACAAGAAAAAACCCGGAGAATCCGGGTTTTGAAGTCAGTAGTTTAGATTAAAATAAAATCTCTGTTTTACACCATTATTATCTGAAATATCATAATAATATGGATCATCTCTTTTCGCGCGTTCCATTTGTTGTAATGGGTGTTCGCAATCGAGACTGACGCCATGTCGTCGATCTCCTTCCCGTTGATAGAGATTTGATGTGCAGCCGGTGCGCGGGATGATGCAAAGACTTGGTTTAACGCCCTGCGAATTTTTCGAATTGTCATTAGCATAGCCAATAACCCATCCTGTCGGGCAGTCTGCATATTCCTCATATCCCGGCTTACCGGTCCCGGCTTCAGTGCAGATTGGCCACGAGAAGTTAAATCCTACCATCGCGGCGATGAGCTTATGCATAGGTGCAAGGCAGTATGGGATTCCATGCCAGTCAGGAGCAGACGCAGCCGAACACAAGAGGACCTGACACCCCCATGATGCATCATCCGCTCTTGCGACGTTTGGCGCCGATGAACTTGCCATCAATGCGGATGCGATGAGATAACGCAGAAGCTTTTTCATGATTTACCGCTCCGTGGTATAGGGCCTGTTTCGGGCGTCGCTGAAGGCAGGGGAGATTTCACTTTGACGTTCATTCAAAAGATGAAGGTCAGCGATCGGCTGGCGCGTCAGGGTTTTATCGACGGCCTTTTTCCGCCATTCGGCCATGTCGAGTACATAGGTTGACCAGATTCCATATCTTTTCGTCATGGCGTTGTTTTGAGCGAGGAGATAGGAGGATTTGGTGGGAAACGATACGTCCAGTTTTGCCAATCCGACACGTAGCATTTCGAGCCCTAAATCTTTGCCGCTTGCTTCGCATATTGCCTGCTCAGGCTTGTTCTGGTCGTGAGGCAGAACTGTGCAATGAACCGGCTGATTGTTGATTGCGCGTCGCAACCATGCTTTTGCTAGCGCCCCGCACGGCATTGGTTCGGAATGTCTTCCTTCTTGAATCGATCCTGGCCGGATCGACCATTGCGGCAACTCGCAAGTATCGATCGGGTATAAGCGAAGGGTTTGGTGGATCGAAGGAAAATAGAGTGTTCGACCATCGATGACGGATGGATATCCACTGATAGAGGTTGTCGGCGCCGGTGGGAAATATGCTGGATCTTGTGGCAAATGAACGAGGTCAGCCGCTAATGCCGGATTGGTGAAAAGCAAAGCGATTGGTAAAAGAAACTGCTTTAATTTCATTTTTTGACCCTTTCGGCCTGGAAGGCAAGCTTTGACAAGATGACAGATGGATGAGGGAAATCGGGGAATTGCCAAAGACCGGATTTTTTTTGGCGAGCGGTCTGTTCGGCCACTGCGTAGGTCGGGACGTAGGGCAAGCCTTCAATGTTGAGGGCCGTGAATGCGAAGCCAGAGGTAATCATTACGTTGGCTAGATCGAGAATTTCGTTTGCAACGCGGATATAGCAGACAACGTAGGTGATTTTTTCCTCCTTGATCAGAGGTGCGCATTGCGGATGACCATCGGCAATATAGGCGGCCAGCATGGCAAGAGACGCATTTCCGCAATCCTGCTTATGACCGGCTTTATCCGTGTAAGCGGTCCCTCTCAGGCAACTTTGGATGCCGTAAATTCTGTATCTTTGCCCGTCGAGGCGCCAAGTATCGCCGCTTTCGAGCGTGACAGTAGGTGGTACATCGAAATAGCCAGCCTGGGCGGCATTAGCGGCATGAGCCGCCGTGAATATTCCAATGGCAACGGTCAAAGCTCGTTTGATCATTTCTGAAACCTCGGGTCTTGCCACAGACCATATTTGCCTTTGCGGCCAATATTTTCAGCTTTAGCGAGATCGGGACGGATCGGGCGACCGTCCTTATTGCGGTCCAGTTCCATCGCACCGATGGAAACAAGCTGTTCCTCGATCATATCGACAGAATCCATGCTGCCGGGAAAATAGGTGTAAGCGTAGCAGGTTGCGTCTTTTGTCTTTGAATTTTCCTCGCTGACAAACGCAAGGCAGTAGATCACGGGAGCCGACTTCAGGATCGTTTTCAGCTGATCGACCGCATAATCATCGCATGATCCGCTGTATCCCTCTTTGATATTAACCAAATCGCCTTTGCACGGATGCAAACCGTATAAGTTAATATCAGCGCTTTTATTAATGGCAATTTTCCCCGGACCATCAGCATTAAACGGAGAATTTGACGTATAACCAACTCTCTTTGATGCGTTATTGTTATTGTTATAGTACTCTATAACAATAACAAATTTTCCGGGACTCACAAGAGACTTTATATAATTCTTATTTATATTCGCCGCATGCCCATTGCTCATTGCTGCCATTAGCAATCCCATGGTGAGCAAGATTTTTTTTGTGATCATTTTACAGCCTCCGGCGAAAAGTCGCCTTTTTTGATATCCATAGCATTCCATTTCCATTTTTTTTGTGTATTTAGTATCAAAATAAGATGTCAATCAATCTGTTTTTTGAGTTGGCGAATTACTCCGGCATGGGTTTACCGAACATGATAATGCGTAGGCGATCCGATAACAGACAAGTAGCTTGGCCTGGTCTTGTCTTTGCGACCTCTGCCATGTGCATTGGCATTTTCCAACCATCCTCAGCCTTTACCGCCGAAACATCGAATGTTGCCCCTTTCGTCGTTCCGCTTCCTTCCAGCCGTCCGGTTGTGCAGAGCGAGTGCGGTCCGTCGCCCTTATCTCCAGAGGAGGTTCGATCCATCATTATCGCCAAGGCGGCGAAATATGGGGTCGATCCTAAATTCGCATTAGCTGTGGGTTATTCGGAAAGCCGATTCGGGCTTGCCCGTGACAGCAAGGCCGGCGCTCGGGGGGAAATGCAGCTTATTCCTGCAACGGCAAGCCGGTATGGCGTCAGCGATATTTGCGATCCAGAAAGCAATATCGACGCTTCAATGCGTTATATTAAGGACCTTTTCGTGAAGTTCAAAGATCCGGTTCTCGTCGCCGCTGCTTATAACAGTGGAGAAGGTAGCGTTTATCAATATAAAGGCGTCCCTCCTTTCAAAGAAACATTAAATTATGTTTCAAAGATATTGAATTATCAGATTAACAATGAATTATTAGACGATAATAATAAATATAAACAAGTAAACAACCAAAATAAATCTGCTGCCTTTGTCGGAATTGGACAGGGTGATCCGACGAACGGGTTTGTCGGCGGCGTTTGGAACTTTTAAAATCAAGGAGAAATAAATGTTTCTGAAACTTAAAAAGCTGGCTCGCAGCAAGCATGTTCAATTTTTGGGTGCTTGCTCCATTCTTTTCCTGTCTCAATCAAGCCTTGCTTTAGCCGCGGATACTAGCGGCTTCTCTCCAATCGTGAACTCATTGAACACGGTTATTACGTTTCTTTCCGGCTCCTTTGCACAGTTAGCCGGCACTCTGGCGATTATTACCGTGGGCGTATCGTGGCTCGTTGGCCGCCTCAATTTGGCTCACGCTCTGCAAATTGCGATTGGGATTGCAATTCTCATTGGAGCGCCGACAATATTTAACACTATCGCACCGGCATTAAGTGGTCAATAATGATAAAAGATCAAGAAAAACCACACACAAATTCAGTTGTGATCGGCCTAACGGCCGATCCCAATATATTTGGAATACCATATTCTGCATTTATTGTTATATTTCTAATAACATTCGTTGCTTGGATTGATATAAAAAGCTTCTATTGCTTTTTTATTTCACCAGTAATTTACTTCCTACTACTTATTGCATGTACGAAAGACAAAAATATAATAAATATTTTTGTAGTTTACGTATCGAAAATTTCCATATCCCAAAACAAGTCCTTCTGGGGCGGCAATTCTTATGGTGCCTGATATGCTAAAATTTCTCAAAGATGGTCTGCAATACGGGTCCTATATTCTGAAAGATAGATCGATAGGCATGCACATTCCGTTTCGCCGGCATGTCAATCATTGTGTTGTCACGCTAGAAAATGGCGCCATCGCTGGCACAATCAAACTTGACGGTCTTCATTTTCAGACCATCGATCAATCTCGCCTCAATAGTCTTTCTGAACATTTCAATACAATTTTAAAATCGTTTGGGTCGTCGAAATATTCGATATGGTCAACCATCATCAGGAAAAAGATAAATATCGAGAATAATGGTAAATTTCAAAATAATTTTTGCCAGAATTTGAATGATAAATATTTCGACATGCTTCAAGAAAAGAACATGTTTACTAATGAAATTTATTTGACCGTTGTTGTTTCTGAGCAGAAAGGTGTTCTTGGCCTGGTCGATCGCTTGAATCGCTTCTCTTCAGGGCGTGGCCGGTCGCGCGTGATCAATGATCAAGATCAAGATGTTGTTGATCTGACTGAACGGCTGCAAACGATGAAAGAAGAGCTGCGGGCCTATGGTCCGCACATTCTTTCGATCGTTGAGCGCGAGGATGGCTTTTATTCTGAGCCGTGTGAGTTCTTCAACGCGCTTGCCATGATGGGCGTTGATCGCAAAATGCGTCTGCCCCGGATGCCGATCAATGAATATATCGGTCAGGCAAGGCTGTTTTTCTCGAAGAGAACAATTGAACTTAGTTCTGCCGTTGAGGAAGAAAAGCGGTTTGGTCAGTTTTTGAGCATTAAAGAATATCCGCCTTTCACTGCACCGGGTATGTTGAACAATCTACTGCATGTTGGTCAGGAATTTATTCTGACGCAAAGCTTCAGTCTTGTTGACAAGCCGATGGCACTTGAGCGTATTACACGTATTCAGCGTCAAATTTCTTCTTCCGATGCGCGTGATTCTTCTGTGGAAGATGATGTATCTTACGCGAGAAATGCTCTTCTTAATCAGGAGAGTGTGTTTGGCAACTATCATATGTCTCTGCTTGCAATCACGCGCGACTATGACGGCCTGTCTAAGACAGTTTCGGAACTGGCTAGATGCCTGACCGAAGCCAATATTGCCTGGGTTCGGGAAGACCTGAATTGCGAGCCGTCCTTTTGGGCACAATTTCCCGGCAATCATGCCTACATTGCCCGTAGTGCGATGCTGTCATCTGCCAATATTGCCGGTCTTGCATCCATGCACAACTTCCCGGTTGGCAATCGCACCGGCTTGAAGTGGGGCGAACCGATCTGCGTTTTTGAAACGACAAGCCAGACGCCGTTTTTCTTTTCCTTCCACAATGAAGGTGGCCTTGGTCATTTTCTGGTGACGGGTAAATCCGGGTCGGGCAAGACCGTCGCCTTGGCTTTTCTTTTGTCGCAGGCGTTCCGCGTTCGTCCGCGACCTAAAGCGGTGTTTTTTGACAAGGATCGTGGTGCGGAGGTTTTCATTCGAGCGATGGGCGGCCAGTATGAAATACTGAACCCCGATTTCACCACAGGTTTCAATCCGCTACAGATCAAGAACACCAATGAAAATCGCGTGTTTTTGACCAATCTCTTTAAAATCATGCTGGAAGTCTCCGGTGGTCCGGATGCAGCGGAAGAAGAGCAAATTCTCGAACGAGCCATCGGCGCCGTACTCAATTATCCGAAGGCGCAAAGACGGCTTTCTTATCTTCAGCAGCTCGTTCAGGGCCAAAGCAAGGGTCACGCGAATGATCTTGCGTCTCGCCTTCAGTCCTGGGTGGATGGCGATAAGGCATGGGTTTTCAATTCCGACACCGACATGCTTAACCTCGATGAAAAGCGCATTCTCGGTTTTGATATGTCAAAGATTTTCAAGCTTGGGGCCGTGCGCGGGCCGATCTTGATGTATTTGTTTCATCGGTTGCAGGAATTGCTCGATGGCGATCCCGTCATGGTCTTCATGGATGAAGGCTGGCAATTGCTGAACGATTCGGCCTTTACCGCCTTCATCCGCGATATGCTGAATACGTTCAGAAAGCGCAATGCGATTGTCGGTTTTGGCACGCAATCACCGAACGACATTGCGGCATCGCCCATTGGTCATACGCTGATCGAACAGACGGCGGTTCATCTTCATTTCCCGAATGACGGGGCAAATCGTGACGCCTATATCAATGACTTCAATCTTTCTGAGAAGGAGTTTTATTTCGTTCAAAACTCCGTGGCAGAGAGAAGATGTTTTCTGATTAAGAGCGCCAGGTCCAGCGTTATTGCCCGCCTCGATCTCTCGGGTATGCCGGATTATATCAAGGTCTTGAGTGGCGGCGAAAAGGCCGTCCTTGAGCTGGATCGGCTTCGCGCCGAGTTTGGTGACGATCCTCAAAACTGGCTTCCCCATTTTATGGGGAAAGCTTGATGAAACATGCGCGCTTTTTCCTTGTTGCTGCTTTGTCCTGCGCCGCATCTTCTGCCGTTGCGGGCGGTGTTCCTGTAATCGATTCGGTCAATCTCTCGACAAAAAACGATAGAGAAGGGACAACGGAACAAGTCTCTCAAACACAAAGCAACGCTTATACGCTTCATGCCGGCGTCAGTTGTGCGACGTTTCGGCATGGTCGGTCTAACGATCCAGTGTCGGCGGCACAGGCCAATCCAGAAATTGCCGGCATGGTCAAGCGTGTGGCGGATGAGGAAGGCGTGGATGAGGCTCTGTTCATGGGCCTTGTTTATCAGGAAAGCCGTTTCAATCCATGCGCCAAATCACCTGTTGGTGCAATTGGTCTGTCGCAACTCATGCCTGGAACTGCGCAAGGTCTCGGTGTGAACCCCAACAATATCGAAGACAATCTTCGAGGCGGTGCGCGCTATCTGAAACAACAGTTGCGCAAATTTAATGGTGACACGGCGAAAGCTCTGGCTGCCTATAATGCCGGAGCGGGCAACGTAATTAAATATGGTGGCATACCTCCGTTTAAAGAGACACAAAACTATGTTGCCTCCATCACCCAAAAGTGGATGCCAGCCTTCGGCGGGGCGGTAGGTGATATCCCGGTGAACTACGGATCGTCTGGCGAGGCGGTCAGTGACGCCAGGAACAACACTGTTGCCGCAATGGCAACGGCACAGGCAACTGGCGATAGTCTTGGGAATGTTGCCAGTTTCTACCAGCAGATGGGCAGCCAGTATACCGGGACGATTCAAGATGCATGGGACGCCAATGCGGGTGTCCGGAATGCTAACGGTTATATGGTGGACCGGGTGATGCAACTGTCTGCGATCTTTTCGCAGATGTTGAACGATAAGGCGGCGCTGAAACTGAGTTCCATTTCCGGCTCAAGTGAGTTCATGCCGTCGGTTTTTTCGTCGCCTAATGTTCCAATCATCTCTGCGCCTTCGAGAGAAGGTCTGCCGTCAAGCGGTTCTAGCAACGGAACAACCTCCAACGGATGCGACGCAAAGGCGGGTTTTGTTTGGAGTGATGCAGACAATGGCTGCGTTAAATCCACCAAGAATGACAACACTATTTCCATGCAATCGGAGTGAGTTTGATGAAGCAATATTTCTTTTCATCAACAGCAATTGCTTTTTCGTTGCTATATGGCGTTGCCTATGCCGGTGGTGTTCCGGTCTTCGATGAGCAGAATTATGAAGTTGCTCGGAGTACATCGCAAACAACATCGAATATCCTTTCTACCAATAAGGATATTTTATCGACTGTTCAAAATACGTTGAATGCTGTCACTGGTCAGCGAACGAATCTGTCGCAAGAACTGTCACAGGTTGCAGTTGGGTCCGGCTTTAGTGTCTCGTCTATGCCGTCGCTCGGTAGCATCATATCGGATGGCGTACCGAACTTTGGTTCCCTGTCCAGCTCGATTACCTCAGTTGCGACAAAATATATCAACGGGCTGAAACTGGTCAAAAATCTTTCCGGAATGACAAATTCAAGTTTTTCAGGGGATCAATCATATCAGCAGCTTTTAGGCACCGTTGCCTCAATCTCTGCCATGGTGACGGGAGTTCAACAGGCAGTTGATCAGCGGAAGACCGCGTTTCAGACAGCAGCCGGCAAGGTCGGTTCTGCGCCCGATATTAAAGGTTCCATTGATCAGAACACTCAGCTTCAGGTTCAAAGCGGTTTGACCATGAACGAGCTTGTCGGGGTGATGAATGGTGCCGTGACTTCGCTCCAAGCGGAAAACCAGCGAATTTTGACTGATATATCCAATACATCGAAAGTGTTGACCTATGCGAATTAAACCAGCTTTGCGGTTCGTTCCGCTGATCGCCCTCGTTTCTCTAGCTGGATGCGGTACTGTGGAAAGAACTGCGCCATGCAAACTCGCTTACAGTGCATCTAACGGCTTTCACGGTGACGGCTGCACGATCGACGGCCCTGTCAACAGCCCGTCAGTGAATGGTGGGCAGATACAAACCTTTCCCGAAATCCAGAATGGTCTAAGCAAATGACTGATTTTATCAGCTCCATTCTCACCTCTATTGACAATATGGGGGCAAATTTTTCGCAGGAAGCATATCAGGCTGTTTCGACGAATATTGCACCGGCGCTTGATGCCGGCTGCGTCCTTTATGTTGCACATTTTGGCCTCCTGTTGATGACCGGCGCCACGTCTTTGACCGGCAGGGAGATATTGTTCCGTATCACTCGCATGTCGCTGATCATCGCTTTAATTCAGTCATGGGGTCTTTTTGATCAGCTTTTCTATCAATGGATCAATCTTGCGCCTGAAACCGTTGGCAAGTCTATTCTGACCTTCACGCATTCCAGCGTATCGGACGCAACCTCTGGCCTGACAACGATCTGGGAGGTGGCGAACGAAGTCGGAATTTCCATTGTCAAGCGCGCAGGCTATTTCTCTATTCTGCCTGGATTGCTTGCAATTACACTTTATGTAGTTGCATGTATATTTATTGCAATAGCGCTGGCGCTCATCATACTTTCAAAAGTTATGATCTGGGTTCTGATTGGAACTGCACCAATATTTATTTCACTTTATCTCTTTGAAAGCACAAAGGGATTATCTCAATCATGGTTTAATCAATTGCTATTATACGCTTTTCTTCAATTATTTGTTTACATAGTATCTTCTTTTATGATTTCTTCAGTAGAAACAACGATGAATAATCTTCAAGTTGCAGCATCTAGCATGACTATACAAATATCGGATTTAGGCCCTTTCCTTTTAATTTGCGCGGCTGGCGTCTATATTCTTCTTCACGTTCAAACGCTTGCACAAGGCATTGCCGGTGGTTTTGCTATTAATGGCGCTGCATTTGCGGGCGCGGCACCAGCACTTGCGGGCGCTTTAGCTTGGAGAGCAGCCAAGCGGGGTAGTAAGGCGGCTTGGGCAGCAGCCAAGCGGGGTAGCAAGTCAGACGGAAGTGGCGGCGGTTCCGTCTCTAATAATGGTGCCAGCACAAGTGCAAGCGCCTTGCAAGATCGCATTCAAAACCAGTCTCTTCCGCTTTAATTCAGAGAGTTGAGTAAAAATGAAAAATCAAAAGATAGAGCCTTATTTTCATCAAGGCACCGTTTGGGAAGAGCAAAACCGTCGCTATCGGGCTGTCGTTTTGTGGCTTTCCATCCTCTTTTCGCTTTTGAGCCTCGTCGTGGCCGGCCTTTGCGCGCTGGCGCTCTACGGGCTTGCGCCCCTAAAAACCTTTGAACCCTACATCATTGAAGTCGATAAAACGACCGGCTACACGCAAATCCTCAACGAGCGGAATGCCTCGGTTGACGCATTGTCCATGACGGATCGCCAGGCCGTGACGCAGGCGAATGTAGTGCGCTATATCCGGGCCCGTGAGGGCTACGATCCGTTGTCGGTGAGCGATAATTTCAAGCTGGCGGCTCTTTTGTCTACCGGGCAGGCGGCGAAGGATTTGGCTGAGCTTTATGCCGACACGAACGAGAAAAGTCCGGTCAAGGTTTACGGCAAAAACACCAATGTTCTTGTCGAGATCAAGAGCGTCAGTTTTGGCAATGATACGACCGCACTAGTCCGCTTCTCTACCGAAGAAAAGACCGACACCAAAACCATTGTCCGGCATTGGGTTTCGGTTGTGCGGTTCCGCTACACCAGTCAGCCCGAGAAGAATCAGTGGCGCTTTGATAACCCGCTAGGGTTCCAGGTCACAAGTTACCGGCGCGACCAAGAAACCGTTACTGCGGGTCAATAAGATGAAAAAACATATCGCAATTCTTGCGGCCCTGTCGATTGCCGCACCGCTACCGGCTTTGGCGATGGAAGCGCCAAAAGCCGGCAATCTGGACAGCAAGATTCGCTCTGTTGTCTATCAGGAAAACAATGTCGTCAGGATTGACGCCACTTACGGCATTTCGACGGTTTTGATGTTTGATCCAGCGGAAAAATTCGAGACAGTTGCTCTCGGCGATACGCAGTCATGGCAGATCATGCCGAACAATGCGAAAAACATGCTGTTTCTCAAGCCTGTCGCCAAGAATGCTGAAACCAATCTAACCGTTGTGACCGATCAGCACGTCTATTTCCTTGAACTACATGATCACGCTCCTAGCGATCATGATAAGATCTATGGCGTCAGGTTTATTTATCCCGAAAACCAGAAGAGATTGGCGGTTCTGAAAGAAGCCCAATACAGGGCCGCGCATCCGAACATTGCCGGTATCGATAAGAGCAATGTGAATTATAATTATTCATATTCTGGCACGAAATCTCTGAAGCCCGTCGAAATGTTTGATGACGGGAAAAAAACCTTTTTCCGATTTGTCGGGAAGATCCCGGCGATCTTCGCCGTCGGTCAAGACTACAAGGAAAGCCTTGTCAATTTCAGGACCGAAGGACGGTATATCGTCGTTGATGGTGTCGCAAAGCAATATACGCTGCGCGACGGCGAACTTTACGTTTGCATTTTCAACCTCTCACGTCCTGACATGAACGGCCCGCGAAAAGATGTATTCGGCCCGAAATTCGAGCCTAACGCAGTAAAACGTTGGGGGAGCGGCAACTAATGAACAATTCTGATATGTTGAAATCCATCAATGAAGATGCTGAGGAAGCAGTCATTACGAAGCATAAGATGGAGAAGAAAAATCCGCTTCTTCTATTGGGCTTTGTCGGTCTGGCGCTAGGCGCGTCTTTCTTTGCCTATCAGGCATCAATGCCAACGCCGAAAAACCAGAAGCAGACACAAGAGGATTTCAGGCCGGGCGATCCTTTCGCCCCCCCATCCTTCTCGTTCGATAAGCCAAAGCCACCTGCCGATAACATTCTCAAGCTCCCACCACCACCGCCTTCGCCGCCACCAGCGCCGCAAGTGACAACTTTTAATGTGCCACCGCCGCCTGTCCAGGTATCGGCTCCGCCAACGCCTTTACCGGCGCAACAAAAGTCTGAAGACAACGCGCTTGATCCACGTTTCACGTCGAAAATGATGGCTTTTGATTATTCATCGCCACAAAGCGGGAGTGGGTCGTCTGATCTCACCAGAGGACAAAGCGGGCCAGTCGTTGCCGGAACCGACTCAAACAGCAAATACCTTGCAAATCTGGCACAGGTTGGAAGTCAGGCACAAACGGCCACCAAAATTGCCCGTATCGATGCGCTTGTTGCGCAAGGAACTATCATTCCTGGCATTCTTGAAACGGCGATCTCGTCAGACTTGCCGGGCGAAATCCGGGCGATCACGAGTTCGGATGTTTACAGCTTTGACGGAAGACGGGTCCTCA
This sequence comes from Allorhizobium sonneratiae, assembly GCF_023700755.1. GTDB lineage: Bacteria > Pseudomonadota > Alphaproteobacteria > Rhizobiales > Rhizobiaceae > Allorhizobium > Allorhizobium sonneratiae. The sequence continues at coordinate 25,710 of NZ_JAMKOJ010000016.1, forward strand.
TTCCTGCCGGAACGCGGCTGATTGGCGAATATAATTCTGACATTACCACCGGCCAGACCCGGATTTTCATCATTTGGACGCGGCTCATTCGCAATGATGGGGTATCCGTTAGGCTCGATAGCTATGGCACCGACCAAATCGGTCGATCCGGTCTGACCGGCGATGTCGATAATCACTGGCGGGCGCGGTTTGGCTCGGCCATTCTGCTTTCTATGGTTGGCGGGGCTTCTTCCTATGTCGCTGGCGGCACCAGCACTTCGGATACCAGTGCAGCTTACCAGGCCCGCCAGACAATGGCAGAATCGTTCTCGCAAATGTCTAATCAGACGCTTGAAAAGACGATTTCTATTCCACCAACAATTAACGTTCAACAGGGCGCAAGGATCAATATTTTCGTCAGAAGAGATTTGGATTTCTCTGCCTTTTATCCTGATCCTGTCACTGAAGCGGAGAAAGAAATACTGCATGAACGTCGCAATTAATACGAAAGAGATGCACTATCCGCTGTTGCAAGCTCTTTCTCCTCTTCAGAAATTTCTCGATGATGAAAATATCATCGAGATTTCCGTCAATGCACCGGGCTACGTTTTCATTGAGCGCCTGGGTTCAATCTATATGGAACGTCATGACGTTCCAGAACTCGACGGCGCGGCAATCAGGTTGCTTTCTGAACGCGTTGCGACAACCACCAAGCAATTTATCAATCAGCAGCACCCGCTTTTGGGTGCTGCATTGCCATTGCGATCGGAACGCATTCAATTCGTCATTTCACCAGCCTGTGAAGGAGAAGGGATTTTCTCGATCCGCAAGCAGGTCATGAAAAACATGACGCTTGACGACTACGAGAAAACAGGGGCGTTCGACAAAATCTGTCTTTCTTCTTCCGGCAGTTCTGAAATCGATGAGCGCCTATCCCATCTTTTGAAACAGGAAAAATATGGGGAGTTTCTACGCACAGCGATTGCCGGCCATGTCACTATGCTGATCAGCGGAGGGACGGGAACTGGCAAGACCACCTTCATGAATGCCTGCCTCCATGCAGTGGATTTGAACGAGCGGATCATCACCATTGAAGATGCACGCGAACTTCATCCACCGCATCAGAACATTGTTCACCTGGTTGCGTCCAAGGGAGGCCAAGGGCGAGCCTCTGTCTCTATTCAGGATTTATTGGAAGCATCCTTGCGCCTGCGCCCGGACCGGATTTTTCTGGGCGAGGTGCGCGGTAGCGAGGTGGTATCATTTCTGCAGGCCGTCAATACCGGCCATCCTGGATCGATGTGTACGGTTCACGCCGATAATCCAACAAGCGCTTATGAGCGCATTGCCATGATGATGATGCAGTCTGGCGCGGCGCCAACGCTCACCCGTGACGATCTTATAAGATATATCAAAAGCGCCATACCAATCGTCATACAGCTCACAAGGAATGGCGGTCATCGCGGCCTATCAGAAATCTATTTTGCCAGAAGTGACGACCATGGAATTTAATCGCAAGACAGTCATTTTAGCGGCGGTTGCCGCTTTTTTTTTAACGGTCTTTATCGCTGAAATCGTCTATTGCCTCTACTGGGTCGTATCCTATCACGATTCCACCTTATTGAAGGCGATCTCGTCTCAACCTTTCTTGCCCTTTGAGCAGGTCTATTTCTATTGGGGGAATGCGATCGTTCGCAAGGCGGCCGCAACGGCTTTGCTCATTGCTGCCTTGATAGCCGCGATGATTACTCTTCTTCTTTTTCGCCGTAAAAAGGAGCCGTTGGGCAATGCAGCGTTCCAGACGGTTTCCGAAATCAGTTCTGGGAAGTTTTTCAGGAAAAAGGGCCATATTTTCGGCAAAGCCGGCAATCGGATCATTCGGGCTTTGGACGATGGCCACCACTTGGTGATCGGTCCGACGCGATCGGGTAAAGGTGTTGGCTATGTCATCACGAATGCCTTAATGCATGTGGGCTCGATGATCGTCACTGATCTCAAGGGCGAGGTCTGGAATGCCACAGCCGGCTATCGTGTTTCGCAAGGAAATCGTGTTTTCCGCTTTGCTCCAGGTCAAGATTTTTCACATCGATACAATCCCCTTGATTTCGTTCGTCCTGACATTGGCGATAGGACCACGGATATTCAGAACATCGCACTGACACTCATACCGGAAAAAGGCGGAGATGGTGCGATTTGGTCGCAACTGGCACAACAGATTGCCGCCGCGCTGATCAGCTATATTCTTGAGAGTGATCGTTTTGAGGGTCGTCGCAATCTCGGGGAACTGAATAATCTGATCAATAGCGGGCAGAGCTTGCAGGAGAAAATGGAAAATATTTTGAGGCGGGAAAGAGATCTTTCTAAGTTCACCATTCAAGGTTTCAACCAGTTTATTCAGATGCCGGAAAAAACGGCAGGATCGGCCTTGACCGATTTGCAGGCAGCTTTGAACCCGTGGAAAAATGAGAAAATTGCCGCTTCTACGGCAATGACTGATCATGCTTTCAAAGACGCGATCTATAACCTCAAAAAACAACCATCAAGCATTTATATAACACCAAACGTGTCTGACATGACCTTGTTGCGTCCGCTCATGGCGCTTTTTGTCCAACAAATCATGAATATACTTCTTTTGAAGCACGAGCAGAAAGCTTTGACGACATTTTTCCTGCTTGACGAATTTCGTCAGCTTGGAAAAATGCAACAACTTATGACAAGTTTGCCATATGTCGCCGGGTATAACATTAAATTTGCTTTCGTCATTCAGGACTTGAAAGGAGTGGATGGCATTTATGGCGAACACGAGCGGACCTCGATGCTCGCCAATTGCCGCTACCAGATGGTTCTTGGGGCAAACGATAATGTCACAGCCGAATTTGTTTCAAAGGCCCTGGGCCAGGTGACAGTCCGGTATAACTCACGGTCTCAATCAGGGGGGTTTGGCGGTATTGGCGGATATTCCCGCACAACCTTGAATGAGACGATCCGCGACCGTGCTTTGATGATGCCGCAAGAAATTCGTCAAATGCCGCAGAAACAAATGCTTTTGCTTATCGAAGGGCAGAAACCAATAAAGTGCCAAAAACTGCGATTTTATGAAACCAATCCGTTTAAAGAGGCCGAAGCTTACGCACAGCAACACGTTCCCATGGTCCCATCCGTTTTTATCGGTGCTTTTGGTTCATCCCCCAATCTTCAGCGGGTTCTCGATGAGGCGGATAGCAGAGACGACGAACAAGAGGATCAGGGCCGGGACGAAGACGAGGACCAGAACGTTGAAGAGGAAAATACCGTTGAACAACCAGCAGAACGAAATCAATTTGTCGATCAGTTGTCGTTGCTCGAAATGAAGGCACAGGAGGCGAATGACCGGCTTAACCAACGCATTCAAGCGCTGGAAAAAGCTATCAATGAGGCGGCCCGAAAAGCGCCGCGGAAGGTCAGACCGGAGATTGAGGATCTGTTTAACGCAACGGTTCCTGATCCAGAAACGGCGACTTAAACAGCAAGACCAAGCCATATTGAATGAAAGACCGGCGATAGCCGGTCTTTTTGGTTTCTTCCTGGTGGAGATTGTTTTCCAGCCTTAGAGCTGCGGGAGCAGCTCGTTGAGGCCGGAGCCGCCGCGTTGCGGCGCGCGCAGCAGGCGAAGGCAACCCGCGCCCGTAAGGTTGCGCCGTAGGGATTGCCGAAGCCTTGTGAGAAACAAAAAAACCGCCCGAAGGCGGTTTTTCAATGACGATGGACTATGATTACCTGAACTCATTTTGAACGAGACTCATCCAGTGATCGACATGCCTGTATAGTGACATTGCCGCGTCCATCACAGCATGTACACCAGCATCCACCAGGTAGAAAGCGAACATGGCAAGCAAAACACAGCCAAACACAGCACCAAGGGCACTCCCCTCTGTGTCGCCTTTCTGGCGGTTTTCATGCAGATGGACTAGATATGATGGTGGTTGCTCAAACATGGGATTACCTTTCTAAATCATTCCGGCCCTTTGTTGCCGATTTCTGGGCCGCCGCCTTGCTAGGTTTAGCCACCTGTTTTTCATCAGATGTTCTATTATTGTTCTTCTTCTGCCCGGAAGCAAGAGCTTTTTCGTTAGAAGGTTGTTTTTCTTCGCTATTCTGTTGCTTTTCTCCCACAAGGGATGCCTCCCATGTTCTTCTGTCAACCATGCGATTTTCGCGGACTTTCTCTCCGTTTTCCAGCGTCGTGATGACTGTTTTTTCAACCTTGTGGACGCCGACTTCTTTCAGCTCAACAGACTGCCCCTTTTGAAGTCCGGAACGATCGATCGCATCCGGCAGATCAATACCCCAAATACGGATTTCCTTGTGGCCCGTATTGAGTACGGCATAGCCGGTTTTTTCCTGTTTTGGATCATCCTTGTAATTTCCATGCCCGTAATCGACAAGGACACCGACAACGCCACTTGCGTAATTGAGCGCATCATCACTGCGGCCATTGCCCCTATTCTCGGCAACGTCTTTTTCAGATTCAGATGCCCGCCTCCCTTGCTTTTCGGTGCTGGCGTCTTGCGCTTTTCCGACTGCTTGATTTTCAGCAGTAGATTTCTGTCTTGCATCGGTAGCAATAATCTCATTGGTAAGAAATCGTGCCTCTCGCTTTGCCACCTCTTGCCAGTCAAGTTCACTCGGCTGATAGCCGGTGGCATTTATGCCCCGCGCGTTAGCCTCTATCCAGGCTTCGCGACGAAAATCCTTTGTGCCTTTCAGGGCAACGCTCGTCCAACCGCGATGTGCCGCCGTATCAAGCATGAGCCCCACAGCTTCCTCGCGGAAAATCTTCGCTTTCAGAACATGCGCGTTAGCGTGGAACAGCTCTTCCTTGCCCTTACTGTCGATGTAAACTCTGGTGACATCATCGCTCTCCGCCAGATAGAACCGGCGCTTGAGATCGGGCGGGAATGGCGTTTCATCGCGTCCCGCTTCGTTTTTCGCAATGGGCTGAGAAGGATCAACGGCGACCTCATTTTCAGCCCTTGCGGTGGGTTGGTCCTTGATTTTGTTGGCTTCATTATGCCGCGCCACGGTATGAAGGTCGGCCATATATTCGCCAATTGTCAATTTCACATCTTGAAGAAAAGTCTCCGGGTCTTTCCCCTCCTGTTTAAGCTTTTCCTCTAGTGTCTGCATGGCGGCCTGAATTTTGGCTTCCCGCTGCTTAACTTCATCCAATGTAATATCCAGCATATTAAATCCCTCTATTGCCGAACGATAAACGGTATCAATATAAGATACCTTCTTTTCAGCAGGATCACTATGACTTTCATCTGAAAACAATGCTTTTTCAAAGCGATATATCATCTTTTCCGCATAAGCCGATATCGTCGAATTTTCACTTTTTTTGATAACATCAGCCCATGTTTTCAACGCACTGGCCGCAACCTCAAGCGATCGTTCGGTTTTAGCGACCGCCGGATGCTCCAGCCTTTTCTGACGGTATCGCCTGTCCGCTGATGCACTGGTGCCAATATGCCGGGTGCGGCCCTCGCGCTCGATGGCTCTGACCTGCTTTTGTGTATAGGCCGGTGCGCTTGCACGTTCACGCCGATCCGTCACTTCCATCGCGATACCATGCTCACGCGCTTTTTGCGCCAAATCAGTGCGCCATGCCTTAAGCAAGGCTGGCGACGTGCGTAAACGCCGGCCATCACGATCTTTCATCGTGATCAGTGCGTGAACGTGGATATGATCGCGCTGGCCGCCTTCCGCCTTTCCCTTCGTATCGCTGAAAGGATCATGCTGAGAAAATACGTATTTATGACGGCTGAAGGTTTGAGCAAGAAAATCCCGGGCGGCCCGCTCGAACGCAGCCTCATCCGTTCCAGCTCTGGCAGAGACGATCAGATGCATGATGTCACGACCCCGCCGGCTCTGCATCGGCTTGCGCCATTCGCGCTGGACAATCGCCGCAGCCTGCTTTCGATCGTCAATGATCCTGTTCTTGTCGTCTCTCAAACTGTCAGCCTCATCGAGCATCTGACGCATCTTTGCCGTCGCGTAATCGACGCCGTGACCAGACGAATGAAACGAGAATCTTGCAGGATATGTCGGACCAGGCTCACTATCCCGATAGCGCTGTTCAACAGCACGCGCCCCTTCCGCATCTGCGGTCAAGCGCGTTCCTTGCTGATCGCTCAAAACCAGAATGCCTTGAACGGATAGTCGGCCTGGTGCTGCCGCCAAAAAATGGTAGCCAAAGCGCCGATCCGGTCCAACCGCTGCTCTAATTGCTTCTTGAGCTGCCGCATGGGCGTCATCCTCACTCCCAAACGGATAAGCCTCCAGCTCCATTGAAAAAACACCAACGTCTTTACTCTCGCCTCTGTGATCAAGATACCCTTCCCACGCCTCACCCAATCCGTTCAGTTGCTCACGGGTTTCCAGTATCTCCCCATTCTGGTCCTCCAGCTTGATACCCCCACTTCTGGAAATATAATTGACCATCGCGGAAAGCCGCTGCGTTCCGGCATAACTTACGATTTTCACAACGGCAGGCTGAGCGCCTGAAGCAAGAGAAGTGAAACGGCGGGCTGCTTCGCTTGGCTCGTGAGCGGGCCCTTGATCGTTCGACTTTGGCAACCGAGACGGCAGAACGTAAGATTGACCACGCCCCTTTTGGTTAAAAAGCTCGTCCTCGATCTCATCGTCTGCGGCAGCTTTGCGAAGCCAGAGATAGATATCATCCTGATCAGTCACGGCTATCATCAACCTCACCACGCCGCCTGCGAGGCGCAACGGATCGAAGATAAACAAGCTCACTATCAACGCGTTCGTGTACAGCAAGAACGTTCTTAAGCTGGGTCAAAATCTCGTCTGAATGCACTTGCCTATTGCTGTTCAAGGCGCGGGCAATCTGGTTGATGTTGACGCCAATCTTGCGCATATCCGAAAGAATTTTTGCAAGGATACGAATGTCCTGTTCGGTAAAAAATGGGCTGATACCCGCCCCTTCCAGAACAACCGACCTGTAGAAAGAAGACGGATTCACCCCCGCCTCTCTAGCAGCAGCCTCAACTTTATCCTTCTGACGTTTGCTCATTCTGATCTTGACTGTTTGGTCGAGAACTTCACGCATTAACGAACCCAAAACATTAGAGATAAATATATTATAATAGTCTGCATAATGACTATTGCAAAATGTACCACATTTTTGCGTATCCTGCCAAATCAATTCTAAGAAAAGACCTCCGGGGGGCGCTCACCAAGGTTCACCTGCTGTTTCCGCTTTCGCCTGCATCGGACAGCCGTGCTCGGCCAAAAGGTTCGCTCCGCTTTTCTCCTTTCGGCCTGTGCGCGTCCGACCGAATTTGCGAATGCGCGGCTCCAGGGTTCACTAAAGCGGTGAACACTTCAAAAATATCACACGATATTATCGTGTGATATTTTCGATCCGACAAATCGTGTTTTTGAGCCAAGTGTCTATACCGTGTGAAAGATCGTTGTCATGATATAGGTGTTACATGTTTAAAGATGCTATTGGAAATCATTAACACCGCATGGACACATCGTTTATAAGATCATATAAACAGTATGTTAGCATCGTGTATTCGTAACGATGTTAACATCTTAAAATCGATGTGTTCGTGTTTTCAGCTCTAAGGAGCGAAGCGATTATATTCAGATCAACATATATTAGAGGTCACAATGACAATCCGTATATCCGCTGTCAGTGGTAAGGGTGGAGCTGGTAAAACAACGGCTGTTATATTAGTTGCGGGTGAATATGCTCTGGAGGGCAAAAAGGTCTTACTGATTGACGCTGACGGACGACAAAATCTTTCAACGTGGCTTAAGCGATCAATCGACAAAAGCAATGAACCGGCCAATATATCGCTTGTTGTCTCTGCAACGGATGCAGGCATACGTAAAATTTTGGAGCGGGATGCTCTCAATTACGATGTGGTGATCATGGATTCACCAGGGCAAGACACAGTGACCCGTGATACCATTATTGCTGTATCTGATGTAGTGATGACACCAATTCAGCCAGCACAAGACGAGATTCTAGCAGCAGGCCAAGCCGCAAGCGACGTTGCAGACATAAGTGACACTGTGGGACGGAATATTTTGCATTTGATATATCGGACCCGGATCAGCATGCCAAACAGAGCACTTCAAGAGTATAGGCTCATCCGACCGTTTGTCGAAAATCTTCAGAAGGGCGGTTATAATTCATGCCTAATGGAGACCGAATTGGTAGAGCGCAATCCGTATCGAGAAATACGGACTGGATATGGAACATTGCAAATGCTCGAATTATCCGATTCTGTTAACAAAGCACGTGCCGAAGTTTTATCCTTCAAGCGAGAAATTGAAATGTATCTGAATGGGAAATTGGAGGGTTCCAATAATGACTAAACGTGAAACCTCCGCGAGTGATTTTATAATTGCCCCCCGAAAACAACGTGCTGAATCTTCAAACGGAACAACGGATATTAAAAAAATAGAAAATAAAATCGAGGATAATATTTCAGAAATAGAAAATGATATTTCGTCATCATCAATTGAGAAAAATTCAGCTAGCGGTCGCGAAGAGACAAAACTAATATCAGTAGACAAAAGTGTTCAGCGTGAACGTTCCACAAGTAGAGCATTACGTCAAGAAGCATCTCGTTTGCGATTTCAAGATCTAAAGCAAAAAAAAGATCGAGAAAGCAAGCATTACGTCAATTGCCCACTCGATTACGATACTAAACAACGATTAGCTAAAGCATCAATCGACAATCAGATCAAAATGACCGTAATCATTAAGGCTGCAATTGATCAATTCCTTCGTGATAATGGCTATTAATGAACACTATTTTCGAATCAGAATTGAGTTGAGTTTTACCTAGAGACGCTTGCTATTTGCTAAGGTTGACGGGAAAAAAGGCGGCATAGGCTCTTGACCCGCCTTGGC
>NZ_JAMKOJ010000017.1 GCF_023700755.1 Allorhizobium sonneratiae
ATCCCAAAAAACCGTCAAAACTTCCCTCACGCCCAATCAATCAAACCAGGCCAAAAACATCCCTGTCTTCTCTGTGAGTATTTCAGAACGAAGGAGTTGGTCGCTAGCAGCGCCGCCGCCCTCGTCAGTGAGCGAACGTATAATCCCAGAGCCTCTCGCCAGTCAACAGCCAAATTCAAAAAAATATAACTCTCTTATATCGCATTGAAAATGATGTATTTTTAGCTTGCAAAGCTTCGCTTGTTTTTTCCGGCGGTCATCAGGCGCTCAAAAAAATCTGGCAAAGCCCCCCAACACAGAGGTCTTTACGGGAGCACTATCCATTCCAAGGATATGGAGTTTATATCCAGAAGCCGACGACATCCTCATTTTGCGCGTCCTATATATAGAGAGAACCGTTGCTAGCCTTTCTCCGCGCGGTCCCGTGCTGTCCCATGAGACGAACAGCATCACATTCACTGTCTTTTTCTTTGAAAAAGGTCCTATGATGCGTTACAGCGCCGTGCGCTTGGTAAATGACGTGGGTAATGGGCGTCGTAAGCCATATCCAGACAGGCAGATGGAAAAGAGACCGATATGATGCGCGTTTTGAACGAAGCCTTCTTGCCGGAATTGCCTCATTATTATCATGGCAAGGTACGGGAAAATTACGACTTGCCGGATGGTCGGCGGATCATCATTTCAACCGATCGTCTCAGTGCCTTCGACCGTATTCTTGCTAGCATTCCTTATAAGGGTCAGGTTCTGACGCAAACCTCGCGGTACTGGTTTGACGAAACGGCCGATATCTGCCCAAACCATGTTATCGCCTATCCCGATCCGGTTGTTGTGGTGGGTAAGCGGCTCAATATTCTGCCCGTTGAGATCGTCGTCAGAGGTTATCTTGCCGGAACGACAGGAACCTCGATCCTGACACTTTATAAGAAGGGCCAGCGCAGCATGTATGGCATGCATCTGCCGGATGGACTTCGGGATAATGAGAAGCTGCCCTCACCGGTGATTACACCAACAAGCAAGGAATTCGATGGTGGCCATGATGAGCCACTGACACCGGACGACATCATCAACAGAAAGCTTTTGACCGCCGCTCAATGGGAGCAATTGTCGGCCTATGCTCTTGCCCTGTTTGCCAGAGGTCAGCAGCGTGCCGCCGAACGCGGCCTCATCCTCGTCGACACCAAATATGAATTCGGTACAAACGAAAACGGAACGATCATTCTCGCAGATGAAATCCACACGCCTGACAGCAGCCGCTACTGGATTGCAAACTCCTATGAAGACGCCTTTGTAACTGGAAAGCGGCCTCACAGTTTCGATAAGGATTTTGTCCGCGCCTGGGTAGCAGAGCGCTGCGATCCCTATAAAGATAGCATTCCGGAAATTCCTCAGGATTTGATCGAGGCCACATCCAATGTTTATATCCAGGCCTATGAAGCTATAACAGGTCAACGGTTCACACCTGATCTCAGCGGCGCGACCCCGCTTGAACGTGTCCGTAAGAATATTTTTGCCTATCTAGGAATGGTATGAAGAACACGAAACAAAGATCCCCCGAAAAAATCGGGGCAACGACTCGAAACGGAGGACGAAGGCCCAGACGGCCAGCGGCGGAAACACGGCTTGACATTCTCAACACCGCTGAACGACTTTTTTGCGACCGCGGTTATCAACAGGTGACCATGGCCGATATAGCCATGACACTGCATATGTCACCGGCCAATGTTTTCAAGCATTTCCATTCGAAGATCGATCTGGTGGATGCGATTATTTCCAGTCATCTCGAGAAGAAGCTTCAGGCCATTTCTCACATCAACCTGACCTGCTCCCCTCAGAAAAAGCTCTTTCAGGTTGCGGAAATATTGCTTATCAACTTTAGAGAAGACGTTGCGAAAAATCCACATCTCTTTGAAATGGTGATATTTATTGCCAATATGGAGCTGAAGGCGATTACTCTTTACCGAGACGGACTGATCGCCATCATAAAATCTGTGATCGATGAGGGTGTCGACAAGGGCGATTTTTTTGTTCGCGACACTCACCATGCGGCGCAAACTGCGCTGTGCGCCCTTGAAGGGGTCTTCAATCCGATCACCATTGCCCGGGAAAAGCCTGACACGCTGCTGGCACGCTGCCATGACATTGTTGATCTGATCATTACCGCACTGCAAAACCCACTTGCCAAGTGATATTTTCTGTCCTACGTCACAAAGACGTCGGAACCGTGATTTGGCTTTTTTGCAACAGCTTGTCATGCATTTGGTTTCTGATTGAAAAAATCACTGGGTAGGCTTGTGTTGCGATAACTCTTTTGTGACCTTCTTCCCATCAGGAGCAATGTCAGAGAACCGCATGGCCAGTCTTTCCAGAAAATTGCCGCTTTTCCTAACCCTGTGTTTGGTTTTAGGCGCGTGCAGTGATCAAAGCGGGCAAAAAGATGCCTCCGGTTCAAAAGCCGGTGAAAGACCACCTTCTCCCGTCAGCGTCATCATACTCAAGAAATCCGTCAATCCGCTCACCACAGTTCTTTCCGGTCGGGCGGAAGCTTACAAGACCGCAGACATTCGTCCACGTGTAGGCGGCATCATCAAGCAGATTGCCGTCAAGGAAGGCAGTTTCGTCAAGGCGGGTGATCTGCTCTACAAGATTGACGATGCGACCTACAAGGCTTCGGTCGATCAGTATAAAGCTGCGCTCGAGAAGGCCGAAGCCGCCATCCCCTCGGCAGAATCGAATGTTCAGCGCTATGAGCGTCTCGCCAATAGCGGAGCTTCGCAGAAAGATTACGAGGACGCCCAGACCACTCTCGCTCAGGACAAGGCTGCCGTTGCAGAAGCCAAAGCTGACCTTGAAACCGCCCAGATCAACTTGGACTGGACAGATGTGCGCGCGCCTTTCGACGGCGTGACTTCGGCCACCAATTATTCTGTTGGCAATATCGTCACGGCAAGCCAGACCGATTCATTAATGACGCTGCGTCAGATCGATCCGATCTATATCCAGTTGAACGAGTCCAGCCTGAACCTGATGCGTCTCAGAGACGCCATTGCCGCCGGCAATCAAAAGCGCAAAGCGCCTGATATCGACCGGACCGACATTCGCCTGACCATGGAGGATGGAACGGAATATCCCTATGCCGGCAAGCTGGACATGTCGGAAATGGCCGTCAGCACCACGACGGGCACGGTCTCGATCAGAACTCTGTTCAAAAATCCGCAAAACCTGATTTTGCCAGGTATGTATGTACGCGCCACCATCACGATCGGCCAGGAGGAAGGATATCTCATCCCCCAGCGCGCAGCCAGCCACAATGCCAATGGCGATCTGACGGCAAAATTCGTCACCAAGGACAACAAGGTTGAAACCCGTACCTTCCGCAACAGCAGAATCTCGGGCAATAACTGGCTGGTGACCGAGGGTGTTGCCGATGGCGACAAGTTGATCGTCGATGGTTTCCAGTGGATCACGGAAAACCAGACCGTCAAACCCGTTCTGTCCAGGATCGACGATCAAGGCTTCGTCGTACCAGAACAGCAGGCTGCCGGCTCCTCCGACGGCAAGGCGAAAGCCCCATGATTCTTGTCAGAGCCACCCGCAAAGCGGCGATCGGGATATAGACCATGGCGCAGTTTTTCATTCACAGACCGATTTTCGCCTGGGTCATTGCCATAGTCATCATGCTTGGCGGACTGCTCGCGATCGAGACGCTGTCCGTTTCTCAATATCCGGACATCGCACCGACAACGGTACGCATTACCGCCACCTATACCGGCGCCAGTGCCGATACCGTGCGCAAGACCGTGACACAGGTCATTGAAGACGGCATGACCGGGCTTGATGGCCTGACCTATATGACGTCGTCCTCCACCGCCGGTTCCTCCTCGATCTCCCTGACCTTCGACAACAGTGTCGACAAGGATATTGCCCAGGTTCAGGTGCAGAACAAGCTGCAGCTTGTTACATCGCAATTGCCCAGCGTGGTGCAGAATCTCGGCATTCAGGTGACGCGTTCGACCTCAAGCATCCTGCTGGTCGGTGCGCTGGTCTCCACTGACGGCACGCGCTCGTCGGCTGATCTCGGCGATATTTTCTCCAGCCAGATCGAAGATCAGGTGCAGCGTCTGGACGGCGTCGGATCGATCAATGCTTTCGGATCGCCCTTTGCCATGCGCATCTGGCTCGATCCCTTCAAGCTGAAAAAATTCGAGTTGACGCCGGCGGATGTCACCTCGGCGATCGAAGCGCAGAATACCCAGGTTTCCGTTGGCGCAGTGGGCGGTCTTCCGGCGGCGAAAGGCCAAGAGATCAATGTGACGATGACGGCACAAAGCCAGCTCAGCACCGTGCCGGAATTTGAGCGCATCATCCTCAAAACCGATACGGGCGGTGCTGTCGTCAGACTGAGCGATGTTGCCCGCGTCGAAATCGGCCAGAAGGATTATTCGACAACATCGCGCTCCAACCGCAAGGCGGCGTCCGGCTTTGCCGTCAATCTGGCAACAGGGGCCAATGCGCTGGACACGGCGGCCCGCGTCAAGGCCAAACTTGCCGAAATTGCCACGACTCTGCCGAAAAACGTCGAGATCATCTATCCTTACGACACGACGCCTTTCGTGTCGCTGTCGATTGAAAAGGTCGTTCATACGCTGATCGAAGCGATCGTGCTGGTCTTCTTCGTCCTGCTGATCTTCCTGCAAAATCTGCGCGCCACCTTCATTCCGATGATTGCGGTTCCAGTGGTTCTGCTCGGCACCTTCGGCATTCTGGCGATGGCCGGCTATTCGATCAACACGCTGACCATGTTCGCCATGGTTCTGGCCATCGGCCTTCTTGTCGACGACGCTATCGTTGTTGTGGAAAATGTCGAGCGAATCATGGCCGAAGAGGGGCTTGGGCCGCTTGAGGCAACCGAGAAATCGATGAAGGAAATTACTGGCGCCATTGTCGGCATCGCGCTGGTGCTGACGGCCGTCTTCATCCCCATGGCGTTTTTCGGAGGCTCAACCGGCATCATCTACCGGCAGTTTTCGGTCACAATCGTTTCCGCGATGTTGCTGTCAGCACTGGTGGCCATGGTGCTGACACCAGCACTCTGCGCAACAATCCTCAAACCGATTGATCATGCCAAGAAGGGTCGTGGGCCAGCAGCCTGGTTCAACCGCAATTTCGACCGCACCACACGCGGCTATGTCGGCTCGGTCGGCTATCTGCTGAAGCGGCCAGTGCGCCTGATGCTGGTTTTCGCCATCGTGCTGGGCGGTTGCGCCTGGTTCTTCCTGCGGCTGCCCACCTCCTTCCTGCCTCAGGAAGATCAGGGCGTGCTGATGACGCTCATCCAGCTGCCGAACAGCGCCACCGCCGCCCAAACGGCGGAAGTCATCAAGAAGGTCGAGAATTATTATCTCGACAAGGAAAAAGCCGGCATTCAGGATGTTTTTGCCGTCAACGGCTTCAGCTTCGTTGGATCGGGCCAGAACAATGCGCTGGTTTTTGCCAAGTTGAAGGATTTCGATCAGCGCACCGATCCAAAACTATCGGCATCTGCGATCGTCCATCGCGCCATGGGCTATTTCTTCACGATTCGTGAAGCACAGGTCTTCCCGATCCTGCCCCCCGCCATTCAGGGCCTTGGCAATTCCAGCGGCTTTTCCATGTATCTCGTCGATACCGGCAATCATGGTCAGGAAGCTCTGCAATCGGCCGCCAAACGCCTGATTGCCGAAGCCAATGCCAGCGGCAAGGTTTCCTCGATGCGCAGTGACGACCGATTCGATGAGAATCAGGTCCACATCCTGTTGGATCAGGAAAAGCTCAGTGCGATGGGCGTAGCGATTTCCGATGCGAACGCCATGCTGACGACCATCTTCGCCGGCACCAATGTCAATGACTTCACACTGAACAACAAGATCAAGAAGGTCTATGTTCAGGGCGACGCACCGTACCGGATGCAGGCCCAGGATCTGCAATACTGGTTTGCCCGCAATTCGAGCAATGAAATGGTGCCTTTCTCGTCATTTACCGAAGTAAAATGGACCAATGGCCAGCCGTCGATTTCGGCTTTCAACGGCGTGGCGGCCATGCAACTCGAAGGCACCTCGGCGCAGGGCGTCAGCTCCGGCGACGCGATGAACGAGGTCGAGCGGCTTGTCGCCGGCCTGGGTGGCAATTATCATGTGGAATGGACCGGCATTTCCTATCAGGAACGGCTCTCCGGTTCGCAGGCACCGCTGCTTTACGCCTTGTCGCTGCTGATCGTTTTCCTGTGCCTGTCGGCACTTTATGAAAGCTGGTCCATTCCCTTCTCGGTGATCATGGCCGTGCCCGTCGGCGTTCTCGGCGCTGTGTTTGCCGCCCATATTCTCGGTCAGGATAACGACGTCTATTTCAAGGTCGGGCTGTTGACGACCATCGGCCTTGCGGCCAAAAACGCCATTCTGATCGTTGAGTTCGCCAAGGAACGCCAGGAACATGGCAAGAGCCTTGTCGATGCCGCACTTGAGGCAGCAAGGCTGCGATTGCGGCCGATCATCATGACGTCGCTCGCCTTCATTCTGGGGGTGATTCCGCTGGCGGTGGCAACAGGTGCAGGCTCTGCCGCGCAAAACGCCATTGGTATCGGCGTGCTGGGCGGTATGCTTTCGGCAACACTTCTTGGAATTTTCTTCGTACCGTCTTTCTTCGTTATTGTCCGTGCCTTAACGTCTCGTGCAAAACACGGCGTGCCCCTGACACAACAGGAGCGAAAAAAGTAAGTTAAGAGAATCTTACCACGCCTATACAAGCGGGCTTGGTCATAATATGGAATGAGGCTGATCACACATGTTCATAAGTGTGAGGCCTTTGGTTGGGAAACAGGGATAAAGTGAAATGGTTTCCGTACGCTATGCTGCGCCCTTTGCAATGCTGCTTTTATCCGGTTGTGTCATGGGACCCGACCATACACCACCGCTGACCGCATTGCCGGCCAAGTTCAAGGAAGGCGGGGCTAAATCGGACGGCGACATTTCTACCGTCCAGTGGTGGCGGGCTTTTCATGATGCCCAGTTGAACAAATATGTCGATCAGGGCATCGATCAGAACCTCAATGTTCTCCAGGCCATGGAAAAGATCGAGCAGTCGAAGGCCTCGGTCATCACCGCAGGCGCAGGTGGTCTGCCGAGCCTCACGGCCAGTGCAAGCCAGACGCTCAGCAAGACCAATGGCGGTTACAATTCAACTGCCGAAGCTTCCGACAGTTCTGGAAAGCTCGCCGTCTCCTGGCTTCTCGACCTTTGGGGACAGTATCGCCGTGCTAAGGAGAGCGCTACAGCCAATCTGGAAGCGGCCTATGCCAGCGCAGATACGGCCCGCCTGACCTTCATCTCGGATCTGACGACGGCCTATATCAATGCCCGTTATTATCAGCAGCAGATTGCCATTGCCAACGAAGCGATCAAGTCGCGCAAGGAAACGCTGGCGCTGACGAAACTGCAGCTCGAAGCCGGTGCGGCATCGCGGCTTGACGTTGTCCAGTCCGAAGGTCTGGTGAATTCGCAGATCGCGACCCTGCCCTCCTATGAGGCCAGCTTCTACAGCTATGCCTATCAGATTTCTTATCTGCTGGGCCTGCCTGCCTCGGATCTGATCAACGAACTGAAGAAGCCTGAGCCGCAACCAGTCGCCAGGGGCAAGGTTCTCTCCGGCATCCCGGCAGATCTTATCCGCAACCGTCCCGATATCCGGCAGGCAGAGCGCACTCTGGCCGCCGCCGTCTACAGTATTGGCGAGGCCAAGGCACAACTCTTCCCGAGCCTGACCCTCAGCGGCTCGATTGCGCCGGGCTATACCCATACCTCGTCCAGCAGCGGCACGGCCAATACCTGGTCCTTCGGCCCGTCTTTGAACCTGCCGATCTTTGACGGCGGAACACTGCGTGCCAATGTCAAGAGCGCACAATCGGTTGCCCGTGAAGATTATCTGGCCTGGAAGCAGACAGTTCTTAATGCGGTTCAGGAAGTCGAAAGCGCTCTTGCCGCCTATAACCGCGACGCCCGCGCCGTTGCCGCCAACCGCGAATATGTGAAGAACTACAGAGAAGCGCTGGAACTGTCGACGGCATCTTACAAGAATGGCGCTTCGTCGCTGCTTGACGTGCTGGACGCCCAGCGCAATCTTACCTCGGCTGAATCCAGCCTTGCGCAGTCCATCCAGACCATGGCCAACGACTTCGTCACGCTCAATGTTGCCATGGGCGGCGGCTATGCCTTCAACGGCAAGGTCGAAGACGTTCAGGCACGCCTGAGGCCTGCCGAAATGCCGGCGAGCCTGGCAAAGAAGCCCTGATACGGAAATTGACCGCCTGCCTGCATCATAACCCGGCGCCTTGTGCGCCGGGTCTTTTTTTGCCTGTGCGTTTCAGCGTCCATGAAAAAACCCCGCCATCTTGCCATGGCGGGGTTTTGAAATGCTCTCACTCTATGTTTTTACGCATTTTCCGGACGGAAAACCGCTCTGCGCTTTTCTCGGGATTATGCAGTAGATTGAAAGTGTTACAGCGACCTTTGTGCGCCATATTTGGCGCACGGCGCTGTAAAAACCATCAGTTCTTCGCGCGCTCGACGTAGGAGTTGTCTTCCGTCGCGATGACAACGCGGGTGCCAGCATCGATATGCGGCGGCACCATGGTACGGATGCCGTTGGAAAGCATGGCGGGCTTGTAGGAGGACGACGCCGTCTGGCCCTTGACCACCGGCTCGGTCTCGACGATTTCCAGCGTTACATGGCGCGGCAGTTCAACCGCCAGCGGCACGCCTTCATGGATCGAGAGAATGCAGGTCATGCCTTCCTGCAGATAGGCCTTCTGATCGCCCATGGTATCGACGTCAACCACAACCTGATCGTAGCTTTCCGGATTCATGAAGTGGAATCCTTCGCCGTCTTCATAGAGATACTGGAAATTCACGTCCTCGACGAAAGCGCGCTCGACCTGCTCGGTCGTGCGCCAGCGTTCGGAAACCTTCACGCCGTCAACGATGCGGCGCATGTCGACCTGGGTGACGGGGGTACCCTTGCCGGGATGGAAGTTCTGCGCCGTCAGAACGACATAGAGCTTACCATCGACATCGAGAACATTGCCCTTGCGGACGGAAGAAGCGATAATCTTGACCATGCGGAATTCCTTGTATCTCTCGCTCACACGTCGTAAGGGACGCTCCGGGTCCGGCACGACATGGTTTTAAAGACGTTTCATGGGCCGCACCTAACCTAAATTCGCCCAAATAGCCAGCCCGTTGCAGTCAAGATTTGCGAAGGCCGGTGAAACCGCCATACGAGTGATATACCATGCCAGTTGAAAGCCCTGCCGCCTCTCCCTGGTGGACGCCTTCGGTTCATGCCGACCGCCGCGCCTTTCTTCTCGGCAGAAACCGGATCAAGGCTGCTTGCCTGCAATTTTTCGCCGAACATGATTTCATTGAGGTCGATACGGCTATCCTGCAGATCTCACCCGGCAATGAGGCACATCTTCATGGATTCGCCACCGAAGCACTCGGACCGGACGGGGTCGCTTATCCACTCTATCTGCATACTTCACCGGAATTTGCCTGCAAAAAACTCCTGGCAGCTGGCGAAAAGCGCATTGCCTGTTTCGCCCATGTGTTTCGCAATCGCGAACGCGGTCCGCTGCATCACCCGGAATTCACCATGCTGGAATGGTACCGTTCAGGCGAAACCTATGAGAGATTGATGGAGGATTGCGCAAGCCTTCTCCAGCGCGCGGCCGAAGTGACAGGCGCGCGACAATTCTCCTATCGCGGCGGCGTCTGCGACCCCTTTGCCACACCGGAGCGTCTGAGCGTGGCAGACGCCTTCCAGCGGTATGCCGGCATTGATCTGATGGCCTCCATCACCGCAACGGGTGAGACGGATCGGAACCGCTTTGCCGCTGCTCTTAAACAGGTCGGGATGCGGGTGGCAGACGATGATGGCTGGGCCGATCTTTTCAGCCGCGTTCTCGTAGAAAAGATCGAACCGCAGCTCGGTTTTGGCCGTGCCACCCTGCTCGACCGCTATCCGGTGGCCGAAGCCGCCCTTGCCCGGCGCGCCAGCGACGATCCCCGGGTTGCCGAACGGTTCGAGTTTTATGTCTGCGGTGTGGAACTGGCCAACGGTTTTGGCGAACTGACCGATGCGAAAGAACAGCGTCACCGCTTTCAGGCGGAAATGGCGGAAAAGCAGCGTGTTTATGGCGAAACCTATCCGATCGATGAGGATTTTCTCGAGGCGCTGACCATCATGCCCGCCGCCTCAGGCATTGCACTCGGCTTTGATCGCCTCGTGCTTCTGGCCACAGGGGCGCAACGGATCGAGCAGGTGGTCTGGACCCCTGTCGCAGCGGGACGGTCATGAGTGGCAAGGTGCTGAAATCGGTTCAGGATCTCGCGGAGGCGGGACTGATCGACGCAGAAAACCGTGACGCACTCGATGCCGTCGCTGCCCGCTATGCCATTGCCATCACGCCGGCCATACAGGCCCTGATCGATCCTGCCGATCGGGAAGATCCGATTGCTGCCCAATTCGTACCGCAGGCCGAAGAGCTGACACAGACGCCTCTGGAGCAACCGGACCCGATTGGCGACCATGCCCGCAGCCCCGTTCCCGGTATCGTCCATCGCTATCCGGACCGGGTGCTGTTGAAGGTTCTGCACACCTGCCCGGTCTATTGCCGCTTTTGCTTTCGCCGCGAAATGGTCGGACCGCAAGGCGACGGCTCATTATCGACCCAGGAGGTGGAGGCAGCACTCGGCTATATTCGCAGCCACACCGAGATCTGGGAAGTGATCTTCACCGGCGGCGACCCGCTGATCCTGTCGCCACGGCGGTTACAGGCGCTTGTGACCGCGCTGGCCGGGATCGAGCATGTCAAAATCATCCGGTTTCACAGCCGTGTCCCGGTGGTCGATCCACAACGGATCGACACAGCCTTGATCGATGCCCTGACTGTGAGCGGCAAGATGACCTATGTTGCCATCCATGCAAATCACCCGCGTGAATTGACGGAGGATGCCCGCCAGGCCGTTTTGCGGCTGAGAAAAGCCGGGATCGAAACGATCAGTCAGACCGTCCTGCTCAAAGGCGTCAATGACCGGGTTGAGGTTCTGGCGAAACTGATGCGTGATTTCGTTGAACTGGGCATCCGCCCCTATTATCTGCATCACCCCGATCTGGCGCCCGGAACCAGCCATTTTCGCCTGTCACTCGCCGAAGGGCAGGCACTGGTTGCAGCACTCAGAGGTCATGTATCCGGTCTGTGCCAGCCTCTCTATATCCTTGATATACCAGGTGGTTATGGGAAGGTTCCCGCCGCTGCAAGCCCGATTGAAAAAACCGGTGACAGCTATCGGATCACCGATTTTCATGGCGCAACGCATCTTTATCGGGAAAACTGAAACAGAAAAAACACGATATAGTTGTGAAATCAATTTTACGTACTCGAGAATTGATCACGGATCGCTTTTAACTATACTCTCCTTACAGTCCCAATTTTGGGATAAAATTTCAATTTCCTATTAACAATTACCCTATTTATTACGTATAAAAGCAGTGACTGCCATTTTACAGCATCATGCCTCTTTAAGCTGCGGGGATGGGGCTGTAAAAATTCTTGTTTTTATGAATGATTTCAGGAAAATAAGTGCTCTTCCATGGTGTGGGCAGTTCCTGAACTGTGTGTGATGCACAAAAAGACTGTATTGCAGCCTATTCGCCGTTCTATGCTCGACTAAAATCTTGACCACACGGCTCGAGCATCAGGATTTGTCGTAAAGACAAATGAAAGCAACGAATATTAAGCGCCTGCCTGGTTCAGCCTGAACCTCAAAGACGTTGACACGGGTATCTGGGGACGCTGGATCACTCAAAGGGTCTTTCAACCGGTGCGGGTTTGGACCGATCCGGATAGAGAGAGTGGGGATAAAATGATGAACGACACCATTCGCATACTTCTGGCAAAGGTCGGCAATCTGCCGGTTGGCGCTGACGAGATCAACAAAGACGCGGATCTTTATGCCTGCGGACTGACCTCCTTTGCCTCCGTCCAGCTGATGCTGGCGCTGGAAGAGGCCTTCGATATCGAGTTTCCCGACCATCTGCTCAACCGGAAGTCTTTCGCCAGCATCTCGGCCATTGAGGCGACCTTGCGGAAGATTGTTGAGGAACAGGCGGCTGCGTGATGAACGCACCGCAGTTTACCGCTCACAATGACCTGCTTGCCCGTGCGGGCCGGGTGGTGGCAATAGCAGCCCGCCATGCCGATGGCGTGGATCATGAGGGTCGTTTCCCGGCAGAGGCTGTCGCAGCCATGCGCGCTGAACGGCTGCTTGGTATTCAGATCCCGCGTGATCTCGGCGGAGACGCCGCCGGGTTCGGCGTGATTGCCGAAATCTGCACCGCACTTGGTCAGGCCTGCGCATCGAGTGCGATGATCTTTGCCATGCACCACATCAAATGTTCGAGCCTTGTCGAACATGCCGAGGATAACCCCTGGCAACGGGATTTCATGGCCCGCATCGCAAAAGAACAATTGCTGCTGGCCTCAGCCACAACGGAAGGCGGCATTGGCGGCAATTTGCGCAATTCCATCTGCGCCATCACGGTGGAAAACGGGATATGCCGTCTGGAAAAGGATGCCACCGTCATTTCCTATGGCGACCATGCCGATGCCATTCTGATCACCTCGCGCGCCCACAAGGACGCCGCCGCATCCGATCAGGTGATGACCGTTTTCCTCAAGGGACAGTATACGCTCGAAAAAACCACGAACTGGGACACGCTCGGTATGCGCGGTACCTGTTCCGACGGCTTCCTGTTCAAAGGGGAGGCGCCGGCGGAGCAGATCCTGCCAAAGCCCTTTGCTGAAATTGCCGCACAATCCATGCTGGCCGCCTCGCATATTCTCTGGAGCGGTGTCTGGTATGGCATTGCTGTCGACGCGGTGGCGCGGGCGCAAAGCTTTGTCCGGGCTGCTGCCCGCAAGAGCGGCGGTCAGGTGCCGCCCGGCGCGCTCAGGCTGGCGGAAGTGGCCAATCTCCTGCAAATGGTGCGCTCCAATGTCGTTGCTGCGCTGAAAGCCTATGAAGAGGCCAAGACGGATGCCGACAGGCTTTCGTCCTTTGGTTTTTCGGTGGCGATGAACAATGTCAAGCTCGCCTCGTCCGAGACAATCATCGAGATCATCAATCAGGCCATGCTGATCTGCGGCATCATGGGCTACAAGAACGGCACGCCCTATAGTCTGGGACGGCATTTGCGCGATGCCCATTCGGCCCGGCTGATGATTTCCAACGACCGCATTCTGGGCAACACGTCCACCATGCTTCTGGTTCACAAACTCGATACACGCCTGCTGGGGTAAGCCATGACAACATTTCTCGACCGGCTCTTCGATGCCGGCCTGCTGTTTGAGACGGGTGTCGACGGGCTTTATGGCCGCAGCGGCGCCTTCGAGGACGTGATTGCCGCCTTTGAACGGCTGATTGACCGCACCGGCGGCACGGACGGGGCTGAGGCCATCCGCTTTCCGCCTGGCATGAACCGGGCCTTTTTTGAAAAAAGCGGCTATATGAAAAGCTTTCCGCAGCTTGCTGGCACGGTGCACAGCTTTTGCGGCAATGAGCTTGACCATATCAGCCTGTTAAAATGCATGGATGCGGAAGAAGACTGGACGAAAGAGCAGAAGGCGACTGATATCGTACTGACACCCGCCGCCTGCTATCCGCTTTATCCAACCATTGCCAAGCGCGGGCCACTGCCCGCGACAGGTGCTCTCTTCGACCTGCAATCCTATTGCTTCCGCCACGAGCCATCGACCGATCCGGCCCGCCAGCAGCTTTTCCGCATGCGTGAATATGTGTGCATGGGCACGGAAAGTCATGTCACCGATTTTCGCCAGCTGTGGATGGATCGCGGCACGGCGATGATGCAGGCCGTCGGCCTGCCGGTGGAGATCGATGTCGCCAATGACCCGTTCTTTGGCCGGGCTGGCAAGATGCTGGCCAACAATCAGCGCGACCAGAACCTGAAATTCGAGCTTCTGATCCCGATTACCTCGACCGAAAAGCCGACCGCCTGCATGAGCTTCAACTATCATCAGGACGCCTTCGGCACGAAATGGGGGCTGACGCTGGACAATGGCGCGGTGGCGCACACCGCCTGTGTCGGCTTCGGGCTGGAACGCATCGCGCTGGCGCTTTTCCATCACCATGGACTTGACGTCAAGACATGGCCGGAAGCGGTGCGCCAGACCTTGTGGGGCTGACCATGCCGCTCTTTCCTCTCGATCCGGCAGGCTATCAGCCGCATGCACTGCATAGTGCCGAACGCATGTGGCCGCAGACCAATTGCTATGTCGATCTGTGGATCGAAATTCTGAACGCCCTAGGCACGGAACCGCGTGCCATGCTCGGTTTCACCGTGACCCAGGATTTCGAGGGCGATCAGTTCACCTTCTTCAAGGTGCCGCTGGAAGACCTCGAGGCGCTTTATGATATCCGCGTCACGGAACTGGCAATTTTCGACGACGTTGCCGCCCATGTGTGCACCCAGCTTCAGCGCGGACGCCTCTGCCTCGTCGAAATGGACAGTTTTTATATGCCCGATACGCGCGGTGTCGGCTATCGGCAGGAGCATGGCAAGACCACGGTCGGCATCAACCGGCTGGATCGGGCAAACCGCAGTATGGATTATTTCCACAATGACGGTTTTTTCCGCGTCGAGGGCGATGATTTCGACGGGCTGTTTCAGAACAAAGCCGCAGACGATGCCCTGCCCTTCCTGCCCTATACGGAATTCGTCAAATTTCCAAAGACCCTGCCGGATGAGACCCATATCCGCAAGACGGCGGAAGCGCTGCTTCAGCGCCATCTTGCCCGCCGTCCCCAGGCCAATCCGCTTGCCGCCTTTGCCGCTGTCTTTGCCGAACAGGTGAGGGCCATTGCCGAACGCCCCTTCGGCTTTTTCCATAAATACGCCTTCAACACGGTTCGCCAGTTCGGCGCCAATTTCGAGCTTTTGGCCAGCCATCTCGACTGGCTTGATGCGAACCGCTATACGGCCGAAAAAGAAGCGGCGCTGAAGATTGCCGAGGTGGCAAAATCGCTGCAGTTTCAGCTTGCCCGCGCCGTCACCCGGAAGAAATTTGAGCCGCTTGCCACCGCACTTGACCCGGCCATTGCTGCATGGGACAGCCTGATGGACAGGCTCAACCGGTCATTCCGACACCCATAACAAAGCAGCCAGCCAAACCATGCTGACCATCTTTGCCGACGCCGATATCCGCCCGCTCGAAGGTGGCTGGACCATGCTCACCACGGAGGCAGGCGCGCATTCCGGCCCGGAAAACCTGCCACAGGCGGGATTTCGCATCCCCGGCAGAGTGCCCGGTACGGTGGCGGGGGCGCTCGCCAGCGCTGGCCTCTTCGACCCTGAAAAGCCGATAGCGCTGCATGACAGGGATGTCTGGTATTTAAGATCGCTGGAAGGCGAAGCCCCGGGCGTGGCCATTCTGCGTTTCGAGGGGCTGGCGACCATCACCGAAATCTATCTCAACGATGAGCACCTTCTTAGCTCAAACAGCATGTTCGAGGCGCATGAGGTAGCTGTGATGCTGACCGGCCATGACCGGCTGGCGCTTTGCTTTCGTGCGCTTTCCTCCCATCTTGCCAAGCGGGGACCACGCGCCCGCTGGCGGCCGCAGATGTTTTCCACCCAAGGCCTGCGGCTGACCCGCACAACGGCACTCGGCCATATGCCCGGCTGGTGTCCGCCAATCGACGCTATCGGTCCCTGGCGGCCGATCAGCCTGATCCGGCCCGGAAAACACACACTGACCGACATGGTGATGACCACCGATCTCGATGCGGATGGCAGTGGTCACCTCGATCTGACCTTTCGTCGGGAAGCCGGTTCTTGTGCGGCAAGGCTCTCCTGCGGCGGCAAAAGCGTGGACATCGACTGGAGCGAAAACGGTGACGGCCGTGCCCGGCTTGCCCTGCCCGGCATTGCCCCGTGGTGGCCCGCCACCCATGGCGAGCCAGCGCTGCATACTGTGACGCTGACGCTTGAGGGGCAACTTTTTTCCCTCGGCCTGACCGGATTTCGTCGCATCCGCATCGACAGAGGCGCCGATGGCCGGGATTTTTCCTTGATCGTCAATGGCGAGCGGGTGTTCTGCCGCGGTGCGGTCTGGACCAGCGCCAATATCCTGACGCTGACCGGAGAGGCGGAGGATTACGCCCCCTTTTTGGCGCTGGCGAAAGAAGCAGGCATGAACATGATCCGCATTGGCGGAACCATGGCCTATGAAAGCGCCGATTTCTTCAAGCTCTGCGACCGCTTAGGGCTGATGGTCTGGCAGGATATGATGCTGGCCAATTTCGATTATCCGGCAGAGGCGGGATTTGTCGATGCCGTGACCCGCGAGGCCGAACAGCTTTTATCGTCCAGCATGGGCTCCCCCTCACTGGCGGTGCTGTGCGGCGGCAGCGAAATCTATCAGCAGGCGGCCATGCTCGGGCTTGGCGAAAACCAGTGGCAAAACCCGATCTTCACCGACCTTTTGCCAAAGGTAGCCGCGCGGCTGAGACCGGACATCGCCTATGTCGAAAACACGCCCATCGGCGGGGCCATGCCCTTTTCCCCCAATGCCGGTCTTGCCCATTATTATGGTGTTGGGGCCTATCAGCGCGATCTCGACGATGCGCGCCGCAGTCAGGTGCGCTTTGCCAGCGAATGCTTGGCCTTTGCCCATGTGCCGCAGCAGGCGACACTGGACAGCCATCTTGCCGTGCCGCCGGTGCAGGACCCGCGCTGGAAGGCGCGTGTGCCGCGCGACAACAGGGCTAGCTGGGATTTCGAGGATATTCGCGATCATTATCTGGCACGGCTTTATGATGTCGATCCCGCCCGATTAAGACGCGAAGATCCTGAGCGCTATCTGCATCTGTCGCGCGCCGTGACCGGCGACGTACTGGAAGAGGTCTTTGCCGAATGGCGCAGGCCCGGTTCTACCTGTCATGGCGGGCTGATCTGGACCTTTCAGGATATCATGCCCGGCCCCGGCTGGGGGCTGGTGGATTCCACCGCAACGCCGAAACCGGTCTGGTATGCGGCACGCCGCGCCTTCGCATCTGTCAAAATTGCGCTGACAGATGAGGGCACCAACGGTTTGGATCTGCATCTCATCAACGATCAGAACCTTGAAAGACCGGTGCATCTATCACTCGCCTGCCTGCGCCAGGGCAAAACCCCTGTCGTGAGCGCAAAGTGCAACCTGACACTCGCCCCGCATTCCGCCAAGACACTTGCGGCCACCGATCTGTTCGGCGCGTTTTTCGACACCACCTATGCCTTCCGCTTCGGCCCGCCCGCCCATGACGTGACGGTGGCAAGCCTCAGTGATCTGCAGACCGGTGCGCTTGTCTCACAAGCCTTCCACTTTCCCCAAGGCCGCAGCTCAGCCCTTTATGACGGTCAGATATCGGCGAGGCTCGAAGAGAATGACAGCGGCTGGAGCCTGTTGCTCAGTGCCGAGCGGCTGGCACAATCGGTGAATATCAGGCTCGATCATGGCCGGGCAGACGACGATTTCTTTCATCTTTCGCCGCTAGCACCTCGCCGTGTACGGCTCTTGAGCGAGGGACAAAAACCCTCCGGCGAGGTGGTGACCGCTTCAGGCGAGCATCTTCGGTTCTAGAGTTTGTCAGGGAAAAGTGGTTACCGGTTTTCCCGCAAAGACAAACGAAAACAAAGAGTGATAGCGTTTCAGGCAAGACCGCCTTCGCTCAGATTGCGGCTCGGCACCCAGCCCTCCTCACCCGCCAGATTGCGGCACCAGACCCAGCCATGCAGCGCGCTCACACCATAAAGGATTTCGTCCTGTTCGCAGCTCAATTCCATGGCAGAGTAAGTGTCAAGCGCGATGGCGTGATCCGCCTCAATACGCACCAGACGATCAGGGATCCAGCCTTGCCGACCATCCTCGGCAATTGCCCATAGCCAGCGATGGCCTTCCCATATGTCTTCGCGACCCGTCAACACCAACCGATCACCCTGAAAACAGGCAATCGGGTCGGCATAGGATCGTTCATGCGGTTTAATGACGAGCATCGGCTTCATGGATTGCACCCTCAACCATATATCGCAAAATTCGGTGCGATTTTTCGTCAAAACATGCGTTCAAAAAATCTTACAGCGCCGTGCGCCATATATGGCGCACAAAGGTCGCTGTAGCACTTTAAATTTGCTGCATAATTCCTTAAATCGATTCCGATTTAAGGAATTATGCAGTAGGCAGCTGCCGAAAACGACAGCGCAAGCGAAAGCACCTCCTCATAATACCGCGTTTTTGCATCCTCGGTCGAGAGATTGTGATCGGCATTGCCNAGCTGCCGAAAACGACAGCGCAAGCGAAAGCACCTCCTCATAATACCGCGTTTTTGCATCCTCGGTCGAGAGATTGTGATCGGCATTGCCGATGATCGCCAGATGTGCTGCCGGATAGCGTTTCAGGCCGTGACCATCTCTGCCGAAATGGCGATGAAAATGGTCCAGGCCGACATCGTTTTCGCTGTAAAGCAGGCGAAGCCGCGCGCCGCGCCTGGCAACCTGACCAAAGGCAGCGCGCACCATGCGATGTTCCAGCCGCGCCTTTTTCGACAGGATCATGCGGAGCCCGCGCATCATCAACAGGCGGGCAAAGCCGACTTTGGCAATATTGCGCAGAGCCATGCCAAGGTTCACCTCGCCACGCGCGAGCCGAGAGAGGGTCTGACGCTGCAACAGCAATTTGCCATAGGTGCCAAGCGCACGCGGCACGCTGGATAAGACCGTATCCGGGTCAAGCTCCGGGTCCCAGTGAAACACATAGGGATTGGCAAGGCAGGCGCCGGAAAGCCGCTCATCCTTGACCAGAGCGCGAAAGCCGAGATAGGCGCCACTGCACCGGCCAACGGCGATGGCGGGCAAAAGCCGCCGCGCGTCCAGCAGTGCCAGCGCTGCAGCCACATCGGCATACTGGCTGTCGGCATAGAGGACCTGATCGGCAAGACCCGGAACAGGCGGACTGTCGCCGACATTGGCGGCATCGAAGCGCAAGGAGGCAATGCCCTCGCCCGCAAGCCGCCGCGCCATGAGCGTGGTGGCCCGGCCCCAGCCGCACTGTCGGTCATAGGCTGTGCCGAGCAGCAGAACCGTGGCGCCACGGCGGGGGCCATGCGGTTCGCACAGAATGCCATAAAGCCGATCGCCCTTGCCAAAGCGCAGGGCGGTTTCAACACAATCATCCCCCTGAAGCCGCGCCGGTCCGCTTGCGGCTTCTCCATCCATGTCAACCGGGGAAAGCCCAAGCGCATCGCGGGCAATATGACGGGCAATCCAGCCAACCACTTTCCGTCCGGTTTCAAGCGGTGGTCGCGACGAGGCCGGATTGGCCACCATGGTCTCAAACCCCGCATAAGACAGCCGCTCGACATGCGCACCCTGCTGTTCGATCTTGTCAGACAGGCTCTGATCGGCCGGACGGTCGGGGCGATTGACGAAAAGGCAGGAGATGTCTGGCCCTGGCGCTGCCGTGGCGAAATCGGTTTTCTTTAACGCATCGGCAATGGGCGGCGGCAGGATATGACCGCCAATGGCGGTTACACCGGACAGGCGCTGATCTGCACCAAGGCTCAAACCGTCATCGATCATCTGCGACCAGACCTGCAATTCGCGCAGATAGGCCCGCCCAGAACCGACCGGAGCCATGGCGACCACGGCGCTGACGTCATCAAGCCGGCCCGCCATATCAAGCGCCAGGCCTGCACCAAGCCCATGTCCGAGAAGAATAAGCGGCCTTGCCTCGCTCAATTGCCGAAGACGCGCGGCGGCGGCGACAATCATCTCGCGCCAGAGATCGAGGCTTGCCTCTGGCGGATCGAGCGCATCGCCCGTGCCAGGATAATCGAAACGCAGGCTGGCCAGCCCCTCCTCGGCCAAATCCTCGGCCATGATACGAAAAAGCTTGCGACAGCACATGTCTTCCACGCCAAAAGGCGAGAGAAACAGCACTGTAGCTCTGGCTCTCCCTCCCTGTGCAGGGGTAAAAAGGCCAAAACTGCCCGACGCTGCACCCGATCCGGTCACGCTCACCGGCAGAGCAACAGGTTTTCGAACCGTCGCCTTGCCCCTGTTTGTGACCGAAGGCACATCTCCTGCCTTGTCCATAGGCATCATACCGTCCATGACCACGTGAAGTCCCCCACGACCTGCTTGTGGTTTTCACAAAGATGCGCAGCGCTCCGTTCTGAACCGTCCGCGCCACCAGATCATGTCTTACCCGAGTTTCTGCGGCTTTTGAACCGCTATCCACCGAAGCGCCCTTTCCAGCGGCCCGGCCAGACGGTTTGGTAGCCGCCGGGTGAATGGAACGATGACCTCGATATCGGTCTGCGGCACAACCGCCAGAAGACGCAATGTCAGCGCATAGACCAACACCGCCGCAAGGATGGCAGCGCCAAGCCCGGCAAAACCCGCCATCCCTGTCAAAACACCAAGAGCGGTCAGAGCGGATGCCGCCGCGGCAAGCGTGACCTTGAGAAGGCTGACACCGAGAGGCATGAGAGAGCCGTTGAAACGCATCCAGCGCATCATCACCACCGCCATGAGCGTAAAGGTGACGATGCGCGAAATCGCCGCGCCGTTACCGGCCATGGATGGCACCAGCAGCACATCACCGATCACCATCACCGCAGCCCCCCCGAGGCCGACATAAAGCCGCTCCCTGATCCGGTCGATGGCAAACATGTATTGCGTCGCCACCTGACAGGCGACCGTGGCCGGAACGCTGAGCGCCAAAAGCAGCAGCATAGAACCGCTTTCCGCAAAGGCATCGCCATAGATCAACGTCACCAGACGCCCGGAAATCGCCGCCAGCCCAAAACTCATCGGCATGGTGAAATAGGCAAGGCTGCGCGCCACGCTTTCAAACATGGCCACCGGCAGATCTTCGCCACGATGGTTTTGCAGATGCTCGGCGTAATAGGGCACAAGACTGCCAGAAAGCTGGATCGGCACCTGCAAGGCCATGTTGGTCAGGGAAAAGGCCACCGCATAATAGCCGACCATTTCCACACCCTGCTGATGTTGCAGAAACACCAGCTCGATCCGGTTGAGAAAAATCGAATCGATCAAAAATTCCAGCGACAGCAGGAAAGACGATCCGACCAGATAGCGAAAGCCGATGCCGCAATTTTTCACCGGATTGGCAAGCAACGAGAGCGCATAAAGGGTTTGCGAGATATAGGCCAGCACATAGCCAAACAGCGCACCGGCAACACCGAAGACAAGCGCGCCGATGACGACGCCTGCAAGCTGCAATATCCCTGCCGTCAGCGTCATGCGGAAGAAGATATCGACCCGCTGCTCACCGATCAGATAGTTCTTGGCGAACATGCCAACCGCCTGAGTCAGGAACAGAAGGGCGGTGATCACCACGACGGAGGGCGCACTTTCCGCCCAGTGCCGGGCTTCGGCAATATAGAAAAAGGTGAGATAACCGAAAAGCAGAAGCGCCGAAAAGCCGATAACCGGCCAGAGGAGATAGGCGGCAAAGCCGCGCCGGTCCGCTTCGCTGTGCCCCTCCCCCTTCAACTGCGGCAGAAGCCGCAGCAACAAAACACCGGTGCCAAGTTCGGCCACCAGCGCGCCCGTTGCCGAAAGCCAGACGGAAAAAGCGATGATGCCGTTCGCCTCCGGCCCCAGAAGACGCGCCACGACAATCGAGGAGATGAAGCCGGTCGCCAGAAGCGTCAGCCCTGCCGCTGCGTTGAAGGCGGAATTTGCCACAATGCCTTTGGCCACTCAGCGCCTCCCCCTTGAGCCGCAGCCATCTTCTGTCTCGGCCATGGGAAACAGCCGGTCTGCGGTTTCATCCCAGTCGAGAATCGCACCAGTTGCGATGATCGAACGGTCAAAATGACAGGCCGCCGCAAAGGCGGATCGGATCGATGCAGGATCGGCGGGATCGTAACCCATCACATGCGCCCGGCCTTTGGCAGCAAAATGCGGCGCCACGATCGGCAGACGGCAATAGCTGTACTGGATCATCTTCAGGCTCGATTGGCTAAGGTAGGCCGCGCCCGCGCCATCGCGATAAGGGGCAAGCCCAAGATCGGCATGTTTCAAAAACGGAATGATCGCGGCAAAGGGCTGCTCGCCATGAACGATAATATTGCCCCGTTGCTGTTGAGGCTCTGCCTTACGGCCGAAAAGATGAAAGGTCCACTCGGGAAAGGCTGCTGCCATCACCTCGATGGCACCGGCATCGAACAACATATCGCCGAGGCTGACAGCATTCCTGCCCTGGCTGTAGGGGCTTGCGGAGGGGCGATCGAAAGCCGCCTTGTCGATGCCATGTGGCAGATAGTCAAGTCGAACATCGGGAGGAAAATCCTCGCGCAGCGCCTCCGCCATGACATGGACGCGGTCGTAAAGCGCAAGGCTTTGCGAGAGCACCTCTTCCACCACCGGCGGCACACCGATTGTCGAAAGCCGGTCGGCGGCGTGATAGATGATCTCAGCTTGCGGCGCATGCGCGCGCAGCACCGGCGTCAACAACGGCGAGGGACCGCTTTCCACCAGAATATGCGTATAATCGCAAAGGCAGGCGAGAACATCGCCGGGCAGGAAGCGCCCGAACCGGCGAAAAACCGGAGCCGCAAGCCGGTTGAGCAGCCCAATCTTGAAATTCATCGGATGCAGCGGCACATGCCAGACGAACTGGCGAAAACCCGGCTGCATCTCCTGCCAGTGGTTGAAGCGAAAGCGGCGGGCAAGATCGAACCGCCCGTCCTTCAACAGGCGGCTGACGGGGCTTAGGCGCCAGACGAAAAAATCAACGGAGGCACCACGCGCAAGCAGACTATCGGCGAGAAAATGCAGATCCACCTTGCGGGGCTGCACGGCAAAATGCTGGCCCGTGACAATCAGAACCCGACGGGTTTCTCCGGCGCTCGTCATGACAACCCCAATCCCGCACGACGATAAAGCCCGATATAGCGCTCGGCCACTGAGGCCCAGGAATAAGCCAGGCTTTCGGCCATGATCTTATTCCGCAGAGGCGTGCCTTCCCGCATCAGCCGTTGAAAGGCGTCAAGGCAGGCGGCGGCGGCCTTTTCTGCTTCCGTAAAATCCGTCACCGTCACATCGCCATGGCGTGCGGCCAAGGCCCGATAGGCCTGATTGTCCTGAAGGACCGGTATCAAGCCTGCACTCATCGCCTCGACCGCCACCAGACCGAAGCCCTCATAATCAGAGGCTGAGACAAAAAGCGACGCCTCAGAGATCAACCGGGCCAGCGTCTGATTGTCGGGATTGAGCATCAGCCGAACATGCATTCCAAGTCCTTGTGCGGCAATCATGGCCTGAAGTTCTGCCGCCGACAGGTCCGACTCAACGCCGGCAATCGTCAGCCGCCAGCCGTCATCGCGACCTACGAGCACAGCCATCATTTCCAGCAGGCGTTCAAGCCGCTTGTTCTCAGAAAACCGGCCAATGGTGATCATCTGCCTGACGGGCATAGGTGCTGCCCGATCGGCAAATTTTTCGATGTCGACACCATTTTCAATGAGCACGGCGCGCTGACCGGCTATTTTTGCAAAAAGGGCATGATCGGAAGAACTGCAACAGGCCAGCGCCCGATAGGCACGGGTCGATAATCGGGTCAGTGTCTGAAACCATACCTGTTTCAGCGCCGAATAGGCGTGGGTATGGAAAAACCCGCCATGGGTTGTCGCGACCATCGGCTTACCATGAAAAAAGCCGGTGATGGCCAGCGCATCGAAAAAGAAATCGATGCCATGCACATGCACGAGATCGGCATCATCAAGATGGCGCCAGACCGAAAGAGCCAGCGGATAACGGCGGCTGCCATGAAAGGGGATGCGCACAACCTCGACGCCATCGATGATCTCATGGGCTGGCAAAATGTGGTCAGGCGCGGAAAACAACCGGTTCAGCGTTACGACGCGAACGCGAAATCCCTGCCGCACCAGTTCCCGGCTGAGGCCGGCAACCACATCCTCCAATCCACCACGCCCCGGCAGAAACTGCCGCACCACCTGCACGATCAAAGGCGCGTGATCATTTGCGGCAAGACCAACCGACTGTATTGCGCCAACGCACATGAACGCCTCGAGGTTAATGAAGGCTGAAGACAGTTTTACCGTGTCTGGTTAGAATGAGCCGGAGGAATGGTAAAGCAGATTGTTGTTAACTTGAGTAAACCTCAAAATTATCGGTAAATAAACATGCTTAATTCTGCCGACACTTAACTCTCATTAACCATCCCGTGTTAGTCTGGCCATCGTCGATTTCAGTCCCGGATTGACGAGGGAAAGACGAATCAGAACAAACATATTGAGAATCTGTCCTGATGCGAATGGACCTGACAGAGGTTCGGATATGCATGTTCATTGTTATCGATGGAACAAGAGCAGACATGCGGCAAAACAAGAGATAAAGCGTGACACGGTGGACACCATTGTCTGCGACAGGTTTCAGACGAATCATCGACGGTCACGATTGTGCTTTCATTCGGGACAATCCGGTGCCAGAAAGACAGAAATCAGCCGACCGGCAAGCGGTAAGGATATGTGTGACGCGACGATGACCTTCTGGACAGCTTTGACTTACCCCCGTCAGGACGGCAGGCCGTTCACCCGATGACGATGGATATCGATATCTTCCAGATACCGGCGATCCTGCGCCGCCGATGGCATTATATCGCGCTGTCCTGCGTGGTCTTTGCCGCGTTGGCGCTTGTTTTTTCGCTGAAACTGCAATCGGTCTATGTCGCCACGGCGCAGATCCTGCTCGATCCCAAAAGCCTCACGTCGAACCTCTCCGGCAATCAGCAGGCAGCCCTTGCCCAGCCTGACCCTGCCAATCTCGACAGCCAGATCTATGTCGTGGAGTCCAGCACGGTCCTTCTGCCCGTCATCGAAAAACTCGGTCTCGACAAGGACCCTTATTTTCGCACAAAAACCCCGCCCAATACCGTTCAGGACGCCACCGCCACCCTGCCGCTTTTGATCAAACATCTAAAGGTCGCGCGTGAAGGGCAGTCGCTGATCCTGACGATCACTGCCGATCATCCGGTGGCAGTGACAGCAAGCGAAATTGCCAACGACATTGCCGCAAGCTACCTCAAACAGATCGACTCCGCGCGCATGGATGCCGCCCGCCGCGCCAGTGCCGCCTTTCAGGCGCAGGCCAGCGATCTGCGCGACAAGGTACTGAAGGCCGAAACCGCGGTTGAAAATTTCCGCGCCAGCAACGGGCTTGCCACCACAGGCACCACCGGGCTGGTCATCGATCAGCAGCTCTCCGGCCTCAACCAGCAGCTGATCGCCGCGCGCGGGGCAGAAGAACAGCAAAAAGCGATTTACGATCAGACCCGCTCGATGACGGTATCGGCTATCGAGTCGGGCGCCATTCCGGAAACCGGCCAGTCTTCCACCATCAGCCTGTTGCGCGACCGCTATGTGCAATTGCTCGACCGGCAGGCGGAAGCCGCCACCAATCTCGGCGCCAACCATCCGCAGATGAAAGCGATCGATTCCCAGGTCGCCAGCATGCGTCAGGCGCTGCAGCAGGAACTGGATCGAGTGCGCCAGTCGGTCAAGAGCAGCTATGAACGCGCCGTCGCCAATCGCAAGGCGCTTGAAGCGCAGATGCAGAGCCTGACCAAAAGCAGCTTCGCCAGCGGTGAACGCCAGATCCAGTTGCGCCAGCTTGAAAGCCAGGCCGATGCGGTGCGCAGCATCTACAAGGCTTTCTTAAGCCGCTCCGAAGAACTGGGCCAGGAAGAAACCATAGCGCTCAACAATTCACGGGTGATCACACCGGCAACGACTGCCCTCAAATCCGTCACCCTGCTGAAGGGTCTGGTTATGGTGGCAGCATTGATGTTCGGGCTGGCCTTTGGCAGTGTTCTGGCTGTGCTGAGGGAAATGCTGTCGCAACGGCGGACGGTGAACCCGCGCATCCATCCCCCTGTCATCGCTTCCCCTTCCGGTCAGTCCCTTCCCGAAGGGTCCGCGCCGACACAGACCGCCAGTCCGCATCCAATTACGGACATAACCGACCTGCGGCACATGCCCCCGTCAGACGATCTTTTCCTGATTGCCGGACCGTCGCCATCTGACGCCAAGCAGAAACCCGGCCGCTCCGGCTTTGTCGGCGGGTTGATGCGTGGCCTGACAAGACCACTGGCTCAACCGTCTTCGACACCCCTTCTGGACAGAACGAAACTGGCCGCCGATACTGCCCGGTTTCTCGTCGATTGTGCTGCACAGACGGAACGGCTGACCGTGCTGTTTGCTGCGGCCGGTGCGCCTTTTCAACCCAATGGCTTTATCGCCGACCTGGCAGGCACCCTTATGGAGCGCGGCCATGGCGTTCTTCTTGCCGATGGCCGCCTCAACACCGGCTTGAAACCGCGCAAGCCCGGCCAGCGCCCCAGCCTCAGCCTGGCGCTGGACTGGACCGATGCAGACGAGGCACCGCTTGCCAGCCTGATCCGGTACCAGCGACTTGCCTTTTCATCGCATCGCCCCGATCACGGCCAGACGACGAAGGATTTCGTGCTGATCGACGCCTGCGGCACGGCGATTGCCGAACGTCTGGATGATCTGGCGGCAGGTTGCGACCTGATTGTCGTGCTGACGACAGGCACGGCAGGAGACAGGACGGCAATCTCCACCCTTCTCCAGCAGCTTGGTGAATTTGCCGACAAGGCCGTTGGCAAGGTGCATCTGGGAGCGGCAGGATGAGCCTTTCCGGGCCGGCTGCGGGCAATGTCAGCAATGACGGTGCATCCGGCTATATGCTACCGACATCGCTCGCCTCGGGGCTTGCCACGTTTGCCGTGATTGGCGGACTGATCCTCAATGCGGTTTTATGCTTCGTCAACACCCGCATCATGCCGGTCAACGACACCCATATCATGCTGGGTGAAATGACCATGCTGGCCTCGGCCTTTCTGGTGGCGTTGAGCGTGCGGCCCGGCCTCTATCTCAGCCTTGCCCTGTTCACCAGCTATATGCTGTTTCTGTTTGCCCTGCGCGGTGCGCTGGACCTGAAGGGGCTGCGCGATGTTTTCATTCCGATCATTTTCTATTTCGCCGGACGCAGAATGGCCGATGCCAGGCTCGGCGACCGTCTGGCGCTGATCTCGGCCGTCATCGTCATCGTCATGGGGCTTTACGAATATCTGGCGCTCGACAGCTATCTCGATTATTTCAACGTCATCGGCTATTATCTGTCGCGCGGTGCGGTCACGCTTCAGGATACATTTGGCGAGACACGCGGCCTGTTCATTTCCGGTTTGAGACCCGAACCGCGCACGCTTTTGCCCTTTCTTGGCCAGCATCGGGTCTCCTCCGTATTTCTGGAACCCGTGTCGGCGGGCAATTTCGGCGTGATCGTCTATGCCTGGGCGCTGTTTCGGCCTGACATGAAAGGGCGTTTTCTCGCCATGGGGCTGGCGCTTGCCACCATCGTTCTGGCGGATGCCCGTTTCGGCATGGGCACATGTTTCGTCATAACCCTGCTTTTTCCGGTTTTCCGCTATATTCCGAAAACGGTCTGGCTGGTCCTGCCTTTCGTCGTGCTGTCCGGCCTTGCCGCCTATGGCATGATGAGCGGTACGGAAGGCGGACCGAATGACGTTTCCGGTCGGTTGAAAGTCACCGCCGCGATCCTCAACGAACTTGATTTCGGCGTGGTGCTTGGCAGCCGCACCACCGATATTTTCACCGCCGATTCCGGTCTTTCCTATTCTCTGACAGATTTCGGCCTGTTCGGCTGCATCGGACTGTGGGCGGCGCTGGTGTTTGCTCCGTTCAAGGATGCAAAAGCCTGGTCCTTTCGCAGCATGATGATCGTCTATATGCTGCTGCTGATGCTGATCAGCAATTCCTTTTATTCGATCAAGACGGCGGCGCTGATGTGGTTTCTGATGGGCTCGGCCGACATGATAGACTGGACAGGATACCGCTCGTTTCAGCGCAGTGACGGACAATCGGAAGAGGCTGCGGAAAAATCCTCCAGATAGGGTTTCAGCCCTTGCAGTTGCGGTCGGTCGCCGCTTGCGGTCGGCTGAATGTTCAAAGGCTCGCTCGGCGGCCACCAGTCACCCGCCACCCAATAGGCCCAGCCGATCCATTGCTCGTGATTATCCTCGACCACTCCGGCCATCGCCTTGATGGCCGCAACACAGGCGGGTGCAGCCGAAGCACCAAACTCACCCAAAAATCCATGCACCTTGTTTTGCCTGAGCCAGTCCGTCATCTGCCCTATCGCCTTGACGGCATCATCGGCGCGGCTGCAATCAGGGCTCGTTCCGGAAAAATCCCGATCGAAATATTGATGCACCTCATAGGCATAATGCTGCGCTTCATCCTTGACGCCCAGCATGACCGTGGCGTTTGCACCGCCATAGGCTTCGCTCTGCCAGCTATGGGCTCCGGTCCAGGCAACCCCCGGCACCAGAACAAGATTGTCTGCCTTTGCCGCGCGAATGGCGGAGAGCGCGGCATTCACCGCCTTCAGCCATTGGCTGGCGGGCATATCATGCGGTTCATTCATCAAGCCGAAGATCATCGATGGATCCCCGGCATAATGCCGGGCCAGCCTGCCCCAGAAATCGGCAAAAGCAGCCACTGGCACATCAGGGCCGCCGATGGGCCTGTCATCATAACGGCCATAATCATGCGGATCGAGAATGACGCGCATTCCATCCGCCTCAATGGTTTTCACGCTCTGATCGAGACGGGCCAGTTCATCGGCGTTGAAAGTGCCATTCAGCTTCGGCTGAAGCCGTTCCCATTTGAATGGAAGCCGCACCGTATTGAAACCCTTTTGGCTGAAATAGCGGATGGTCTCACTGCTCGGATAGGCGTAATCCTTGTTTGCCACTCCGCCGATCCTGCCAAACTCAGCACCGGACAGGTTGATGCCACGCAAACAGCTCTCCCCGGCCATCGCTGCATGAGTGCTGACGACCAGAGCTGTCAGGCAGACGGTTACTGCGCGAAAGGCCCTGCCTTTCTCATGGCGGAACAACCCCATTTGCATCTCCTGTGCTGATCCACATCGGTCACTTCAGACCACTCGCTGCCAACGCCCGGTATCTCTGCGCCGTTACAGCACCGTGCGTCATACATGGCGCACAAAGGTTCGCTGTAGCTCTTTATATGTACTGCATATTTTCACCTTAAATCGATTCCGATTTAAGACGAAAATATGCAGTAGACGACGCAAAAGGAACGATGTTTGCCTGTTCAATCAGGCATGGTCACCGCCGGTCCTGCACTCTTCACAACTTGAACTCCTGACAAAGTCATATAGACAGTCACACGTGTCAAATGAATGCCGGACCCGCACAGTATCCGATGTCACACCTGGAGCAAACGACATGCATGATTACGTTTTGACGGTCACCTGCCCGTCCGCACGCGGGATTGTTGCGGCGATATCCGGTTATCTGACCGAAAAGGGCTGCAACA
>NZ_JAMKOJ010000018.1 GCF_023700755.1 Allorhizobium sonneratiae
CGCGATGGAAGAAAAGCTGCGCTTCGCAATCCGCGAAGGTGGCCGTACCGTCGGCGCCGGTATCGTCGCTTCGATCATCGAGTAAGTTTCCTTGTATTTTTGATGAAGGGCTCCGCCAATTGGCGGGGCCCTTTTGCTTTTGCGATCACGTCTTGTCATTGATGTGCTGCATTGCGAAAAATGGACTTGGCAGACTGCCTGAGATTGACAATAATCATATGGGCTGGGTGAACGGGCAGATGAGTACTGCCATTGGCAACACCAACGCGTGATTTCGGACAGAATGAACCCATTTTTCCTCAGTCTGCGGCGTACAGCCGGCTTTACAATTTTTATAAGTGCATGCTGCCTGAGCGCAAACGCCCACGCGATTGATGTGGCGAAGC
Source organism: Allorhizobium sonneratiae (assembly GCF_023700755.1). GTDB lineage: Bacteria > Pseudomonadota > Alphaproteobacteria > Rhizobiales > Rhizobiaceae > Allorhizobium > Allorhizobium sonneratiae. The sequence goes on from NZ_JAMKOJ010000018.1 coordinate 387, forward strand.
CGCTGATGTGGTCGGTAACGAAATCCGGTGACAATGGGGTGGCTATTGAAACGGGGGTACGGGTCAACAGCTATTCCGACATGCAGTTTGGTCTCGATACATCAATGATCGCAGAAAAAAGCGGTGTCGTTGATCCTTCGACTTTTCCACTGACGTTTTTTGCGCGAATGCAAGTCGAGGGCAGCGCTGATTCGTCCGGCCCTACCTCGTGGTTACGGGCCAATCTGGATCCGCAGACGGGTCTTGCGCGTGTCGCGCTGGAGCGAAGTAATTCCTGGCCATTGACGGGTGATATCGTTTTTGATTCGAATAGAACTCTGGCGGCGCAGCATCTTGATAGTGCAGGGGCGCTCCTATCGGCCAGCCAGAGGCTAGAAATGTCAATATCCGACTGGGATACGTCCTTCTACACACAGGCGACCATCGAATCGCAGGGAGCAGTGGCAACCAGTTCGTTGGGGTTGCAGAAGACGCTGTTTGACGACATCAATCTTTCTGCTTCGGTTTCAGATCTGTGGAGTGAGCCACAATCGAGCATCAATGCGCGCTATGAACGGCATTGGTAAGGTTTTGGCCCCGTGATGGCGCTTTTATATGCGTGGCAAGGCGATGGGTATCCAACGCTTTTCGGTTCACGTTGAGAAAACACAGAAAATTTAAAAAATGCGCTTGCCAATTGTCCGGAGCCGTCTTAAACGAAGCCCCACAGAAACGGATGAAACATCCGGTCCGCAAGCGGATCTGTGAAGGGGTATAGCTCAGCTGGTAGAGCGGCGGTCTCCAAAACCGCAGGTCGGGGGTTCGAGCCCCTCTGCCCCTGCCATTGTCAATTTTGATTTCATGGCTTGACTTGCTTTGGGTTGATTGATCATATGGTAAATTCATCAAACTCCTTTTTGCACTTGCTTTATCGTGTATCGGGGTTTATGTAGGGTTTAACAGACACGCGGTGCGTGGGGCTGAATATCAGCTTTACGCGCCGTAAATGCGTGAGCAATAGATGGCATCGAAGACAAACCCATTCGCGTTTCTGCAACAGGTGCGCTCCGAGACGTCCAAGGTCTCTTGGCCGTCTCGTCGTGAGACTTTGATTTCGACGGCGATGGTTTTGGCCATGGTGATCTTTGCCTCGTTGTTCTTTTTCGCCGCGGACCAGCTGATTGGCTGGGTGCTCAGCCTTGTGCTGAACCTCGGCAACTAATCTGAGCGGAGACGAACATGGCGGCGCGTTGGTATATCGTCCACGCTTATTCAAATTTTGAAAAAAAAGTGGCTGAGGACATCGAGAACAAGGCTCGCCAGAAGGGGCTTGAGCATTTGTTTGAGAAGATCCTGGTGCCGACCGAGAAGGTTGTTGAGGTTCGTCGTGGCCGCAAGGTCGATTCGGAGCGCAAATTCTTCCCTGGTTATGTTCTGGTTCGTGCCAGTCTGACGGATGAGGTTTATCATCTGATCAAGAATACGCCCAAGGTGACGGGTTTTCTCGGTTCTGATAACAAGCCGGTTCCGATTCCTGATCATGAGGCAGAGCGTATTCTCGGTCAGGTTCAGGAAGGTGTTGAGCGGCCGAAATCGTCGCTCAGCTTTGAGATTGGTGAGCAGGTTCGTGTTTCCGACGGTCCGTTCGCTTCCTTCAATGGTGTCGTTCAGGATGTTGATGAGGAGCGGTCACGCCTCAAGGTCGAGGTTTCGATCTTCGGTCGTGCGACCCCGGTCGAGCTTGAATACGGTCAGGTCGAAAAAGTCTGATCACTGGAATTTGCTGCCGGCTCTGGCTGGCGGCAGGCGGGTACTCCCGCAGATACGCGTGGAAGGTGAGGGATCTTAGCCGGATCCTGTTCAGCCGGACCACGCAACCGCAGCCGCCGGGCAACCGGCATATTCGAAAGGCAGAGAGAAATGGCTAAGAAAGTTGCAGGCCAGATCAAGCTGCAGGTCAAGGCAGGATCGGCAAACCCGTCCCCGCCGATCGGCCCGGCCCTTGGTCAGCGTGGCGTAAACATCATGGAATTCTGCAAGGCGTTCAATGCCGCCACGCAGGAAATGGAAAAGGGTATGCCGATCCCGGTCGTCATCACCTATTACCAGGACAAGTCCTTCACCTTCGCAATGAAGCAGCCGCCAATGACCTATTGGCTGAAGAAGGAGGCGAAGATTCAGTCCGGTTCCAAGACCCCCGGCAAGGGTGGCAAGGCTGGCTCGATCACCAAGGCTCAGGTCCGTGCGATCGCTGAAGCCAAGATGAAGGATCTGAACGCTGCCGATATCGAAGGCGCGATGCAGATGGTTGAAGGTTCTGCCCGCTCCATGGGCCTGGAAGTGGTGGGTTGATCATGGCCAAGCTTGCAAAGCGTATTCAGAAGATCCGTGAAGGTGTTGATCCGACAAAGCTCGTTGCTCTTTCCGATGCCATCTCCATGGTCAAGGAACGTGCCGTGGCCAAGTTCGATGAAACCATCGAAATCGCGATGAACCTCGGTGTCGATCCGCGTCATGCCGACCAGATGGTCCGTGGTGTAGTTAATCTGCCGAACGGCACCGGTCGTGACGTTCGCGTTGCCGTTTTTGCGCGTGGCGCCAAGGCTGATGAAGCCAAGGCTGCCGGTGCGGACGTGGTTGGCGCAGAGGATCTGGTGGAAATCGTTCAGGGCGGCAAGATCGATTTCGATCGCTGCATTGCCACCCCGGACATGATGCCCCTCGTCGGTCGTCTCGGTAAGGTTCTTGGCCCTCGTGGCATGATGCCGAACCCGAAGGTCGGCACAGTGACCATGGATGTCACCGGTGCGGTCAAGGCTTCCAAGGGCGGTGCTGTCGAGTTCCGCGTTGAAAAGGCCGGTATCATTCACGCTGGCATCGGCAAGGCCTCCTTCGATGCCAAGGCGCTGGAAGAAAACATCAAGGCTTTCGCTGACGCGGTTATCAAGGCAAAGCCGGCAGGCGCCAAGGGCAATTATGTCAAGCGCGTTGCCATTTCCTCCACCATGGGTCCGGGCGTCAAGATTGATCCCGCCACGGTGACCGCATAAGTTTTCCGGGCTTAATGTCTGGAATTTGAAGAGTTTCCGGTCCTTCGGGACCAGAAATGCCTGGTCGAAAGATCAGGCACTCCTGTCCGAGATTGTGGGTGGCGCAAGCCTTAATACTCGCCTGCATGAGACGGGTAAGACCCGAATTTTTTGAAACGTCTGATGACGTCTTGATGATCGGTTCGAGCCTGGTGCGCCTTGTGCCTGACACTGTCAGTGCGAGGGGGCAGGATCCTTGAGCGTCGCTGGGGATCTTGAACAGTCGAGATACCCTTGCGGCAAAGGCAAACCCGATGGGGCCTGCAGGATTGCGGTCCCATCTACTGGAGACAGACAGTGGAAAGAGCGGAAAAACGCGAATTCGTCACGGAGCTGAACGAAGTCTTCAAGGCTTCCGGTTCGGTTGTCGTGGCCCACTATGCTGGTGTCACCGTTGCGCAGATGAACGACTTCCGTTCGAAAATGCGCGCTGCTGGCGGCACCGTCAAAGTCGCGAAGAACCGTCTGGCCAAGATCGCTCTTCAGGGTACGGAGTCGGAAGGGATGATCAATCTCTTCACGGGACAGACGCTGATTGCTTACAGCGAAGACCCGGTAACGGCTCCCAAGGTCGTCATGGATTTCGCCAAGACCAACGACAAGCTCGTTATCTTGGGTGGTGCCATGGGTGCGACCACGCTTAACGCGGAAGGTGTCAAGTCGCTTGCGACCATGCCTTCGCTGGACGAACTGCGTGCAAAGCTGCTGGGTATGATTCAGACCCCGGCTACCCGTATCGCAGGCGTCGTTCAGGCTCCGGCAGCTCAGCTTGCCCGTGTTTTCGCGGCCTATGCAAAGAAGGACGAAGCCGCTTGAGGCGGTTTTTCGCTGTTCATAACCAAACCAGTTCGAACCGAACACAAAAGGAATACAACAATGGCTGATCTCGCAAAGATCGTAGAAGACCTGTCCTCCCTGACCGTCCTGGAAGCCGCTGAGCTGTCCAAGATGCTCGAAGAAAAGTGGGGCGTTTCCGCTGCTGCTCCGGTAGCTGTTGCTGCCGTTGCCGGTGGTGCAGGCGCTGCTGCTGCCGTCGAAGAAGAAAAGACCGAATTCGACGTTATCCTGACCGACGCTGGCGCAAACAAGATCAACGTCATCAAGGAAGTTCGCGCCATCACCGGTCTTGGCCTCAAGGAAGCCAAGGACCTGGTCGAAGGCGCTCCGAAGCCGGTCAAGGAAGCTGTTTCCAAGGCTGAAGCCGCTGATCTCAAGAAGAAGCTTGAAGACGCTGGCGCCAAGGTTGACGTTAAGTAATATCGGATGCTGCGGTCGGGAGAGTTTGGCTCTCCCGACCCTTCTTCCTTCGGAAATCATTACCCAAAAGCCGGTAAAACGGCTTTTGGGTAATGGGTTCTCAAGAGGATGGTTTTCTTTTTCCGTCTCAGGCAATCCGGCCTCAGCGTGTTGAAGAAAACGAGATTGACGATCCATAAGTGACGGAACCGTCTGGCCAGTGGTTTCCGTCTGTGGCAGGCCCGGGTGCAAACTGACAAGGAGCGACGATGGCTCAGACCCTTACCTTTAACGGTCGCAGGCGCGTACGCAAGTTTTTCGGAAAAATTCCAGAAGTGGCAGAAATGCCGAACCTCATCGAGGTTCAGAAGGCATCTTACGATCAGTTCCTCATGGTTGACGAGCCGCAAGGCGGTCGTCCCGATGAGGGGCTTCAGGCTGTTTTCAAATCCGTCTTCCCGATCACGGATTTCTCCGGCGCATCGATGCTGGAATTTGTGTCCTACGAATTCGAGCCGCCGAAATTCGATGTCGACGAATGCCGTCAGCGCGATCTGACCTATGCGGCGCCCCTGAAGGTGACGCTGCGTCTTATCGTGTTCGATATTGACGAGGATACAGGCGCCCGCTCGATCAAGGATATCAAGGAACAGTCCGTTTACATGGGCGACATGCCGCTCATGACCAATAACGGTACGTTCATCGTCAATGGCACCGAGCGCGTCATCGTTTCGCAGATGCATCGTTCGCCGGGCGTGTTTTTCGACCACGACAAGGGCAAGAGCCATTCCTCGGGCAAGCTGTTGTTCGCTGCCCGCGTCATTCCCTATCGTGGCTCCTGGCTCGATATCGAATTTGACGCTAAGGACATTGTTCACGCCCGTATCGACCGCCGCCGCAAGATCCCGGTGTCCTCGCTTCTCATGGCGCTCGGCATGGATGGCGAAGAGATTCTGTCGACCTTCTATACGAAGTCGCTCTATCAGCGTGACGGCGATGGCTGGCGCGTGCCGTTCCAGCCGGATGCTCTCAAGGGTGCCAAGGCCATCACCGAAATGGTCGATGCCGATACCGGCGAGGTCGTGGTTGAGGCTGGCAAGAAGCTGACCCCGCGTCTGCTTCGCCAGCTCAAGGATAAGGGCCTGAAGGCGCTGAAGGCTGCTGATGAGGATCTCTACGGCAATTATCTTGCCGAAGATATTGTCAACATGCACACCGGTGAAATCTATCTGGAGGCTGGCGACGAAATCGACGAGAAGACTCTGCCGGTCATTCTCGATGCGGGTTTTGATGAGATCCCGGTTCTCGGCATCGACCACATCAATGTCGGCGCCTATATCCGCAATACGCTTGCCGTCGATAAGAACGAAAACCGTCAGGACGCTCTGTTCGACATCTACCGCGTCATGCGTCCGGGTGAGCCGCCGACCATGGAGTCGGCAGAGGCCATGTTCAACTCGCTGTTCTTCGACGCCGAACGTTACGATCTTTCGGCTGTCGGTCGCGTCAAGATGAACATGCGTCTTGATCTTGATGTGCCGGATACCGTTCGGGTTCTGCGCAAGGACGACATTCTCGCTGTGGTCAAGATGCTGGTTGAGCTTCGTGACGGCAAGGGCGAAATCGACGACATCGACAACCTCGGCAACCGCCGTGTGCGTTCTGTCGGCGAACTGATGGAAAACCAGTATCGCCTCGGACTTCTGCGCATGGAGCGCGCCATCAAGGAGCGCATGTCGTCGATCGAGATCGACACGGTCATGCCGCAGGATCTGATCAACGCCAAGCCTGCTGCCGCTGCTGTTCGTGAATTCTTCGGCTCCTCGCAGCTCAGCCAGTTCATGGACCAGGTCAACCCGCTGTCGGAAATCACCCACAAGCGCCGTCTTTCGGCTCTTGGCCCGGGCGGTCTGACCCGTGAGCGCGCCGGCTTCGAAGTCCGCGACGTTCACCCGACCCATTATGGCCGTATCTGCCCGATTGAAACGCCGGAAGGCCCGAACATCGGTCTGATCAACTCGCTGGCCACCTTTGCCCGCGTCAACAAATACGGCTTTATCGAAAGCCCGTATCGCAAGATTGTCGACGGCAAGGTGACGAATGACGTGATCTACCTCTCCGCCATGGAAGAGGCCAAGTATTACGTTGCTCAGGCCAATGCCGAGCTGGATGGCGAAGGTGCGTTCACGGAAGAATTCGTCGTTTGCCGTCATGCCGGGGAAGTGATGCTGGCACCGCGCGACAACATCAACCTGATGGACGTTTCGCCGAAGCAGCTGGTTTCGGTTGCCGCCGCGCTTATTCCGTTCCTGGAAAACGACGACGCCAACCGCGCGCTGATGGGCTCGAACATGCAGCGTCAGGCCGTGCCGCTTTTGAGAGCGGAAGCACCTTTCGTCGGTACCGGCATGGAGCCGATCGTCGCTCGAGATTCGGGTGCTGCCATCGGCGCGCGTCGCGGCGGTGTGGTCGACCAGGTTGATGCGACCCGTATTGTTATCCGCGCTACGGAAGATCTCGATCCGTCCAAGTCGGGCGTCGATATCTACCGGCTGCAGAAGTTCCAGCGTTCGAACCAGAACACCTGCGTCAACCAGCGCCCGCTGGTCACGGTTGGAGATGTCATCTCCAAGGGCGATATCATCGCTGACGGTCCCTCGACTGATCTTGGCGATCTGGCGCTCGGCCGCAATGCGCTGGTCGCCTTCATGCCCTGGAACGGCTACAACTATGAGGACTCGATCCTCATGTCGGAGCGTATCGTTGCCGAAGACGTCTTCACCTCGATCCATATCGAGGAGTTCGAGGTCATGGCCCGCGATACGAAGCTTGGTCCGGAAGAAATCACCCGCGATATTCCGAATGTTTCGGAAGAAGCGCTGAAAAACCTCGACGAAGCCGGTATCGTCTATATCGGTGCAGAAGTTCAGCCGGGCGATATTCTGGTTGGCAAGATCACGCCGAAGGGCGAAAGCCCGATGACGCCGGAAGAAAAGCTTTTGCGCGCCATCTTCGGTGAAAAGGCTTCCGACGTGCGCGATACCTCGATGCGCATGCCGCCCGGTACGTTCGGCACGATCGTCGAAGTCCGCGTGTTCAACCGTCACGGCGTTGAAAAAGACGAACGCGCCATGGCGATCGAACGCGAGGAAATCGAGCGTCTGGCCAAGGACCGTGACGACGAACAGGCGATCCTCGACCGTAACGTCTATGGCCGTCTGCTCGACATGCTGCGTGGTCAGGTTTCGATTGCCGGTCCGAAGGGCTTCAAGAAGGGCGTTGAGCTGAACAATGCCGTCATCTCGGAGTATCCGCGTTCGCAATGGTGGATGTTCGCCGTTGAAAACGAAAAGGTGCAGGGCGAGATCGAAGCACTGCGCGGCCAGTATGACGAATCCAAGTCGCGCCTTGAACAGCGCTTCATGGACAAGGTCGAAAAGGTCCAGCGCGGTGACGAAATGCCTCCGGGCGTGATGAAGATGGTCAAGGTCTTCGTTGCGGTGAAGCGCAAGATCCAGCCGGGCGACAAGATGGCCGGACGTCACGGCAACAAGGGTGTTGTGTCGCGCATCGTGCCGATCGAAGACATGCCGTTCCTTGAAGACGGTACGCATGTCGATATCGTGCTGAACCCGCTCGGCGTTCCCTCGCGTATGAATGTCGGTCAGATTCTGGAAACCCACCTTGCCTGGGCCTGCGCCGGCATGGGTCGAAAGATCGGTCAGATGCTTGAGGATTATCGCAAGCACCTCGACATTACCGAGCTGAAAGACACTTTGACGGATGTCTATTTCAGCCAGGCGCATAACGAAGTGGCGAAGTTCGACGACGATGCTCTGGTTCGTCTGGCCGAACAGTCGAAGCGCGGCGTTTCCATCGCGACCCCGGTTTTCGACGGTGCGCATGAAACCGACGTATCCTCGATGCTGACCAAGGCCGGTCTCGATCCCTCGGGTCAGTCGGTTCTCTATGATGGCCGCACGGGTGAAGCCTTCGACCGTAAGGTCACCGTTGGCTACATGTATATGATCAAGCTCAACCACCTGGTTGACGACAAGATCCATGCACGCTCCATCGGTCCTTACTCGCTGGTCACGCAGCAGCCGCTCGGCGGTAAGGCGCAGTTCGGCGGTCAGCGCTTCGGGGAAATGGAAGTCTGGGCGCTGGAAGCCTACGGTGCGGCTTACACCCTGCAGGAAATGCTGACGGTGAAATCCGACGACGTGGCGGGCCGTACCAAGGTCTATGAAGCGATTGTTCGTGGCGATGATACGTTCGAAGCCGGTATTCCGGAAAGCTTCAACGTTCTGGTCAAGGAAATGCGCTCTCTGGGTCTTTCGGTCGAGCTGGAAAATTCCAAGCTTGAGCCGGCGGACGCCGCCAATCCGTTGCCGGACGCTGCGGAATAATTCTGACAATGGGCGCGCGCTTTTCTGCGCGCGCCGTCTCCCGCCCGGGTGCAATCGGGCGCGGGGACTTTTGCCGCATTTGGCGGTTATTGTCGTTTAAGGCATGCGGTGCGGCTCCCGGGAAGGCCGCAACCCACGCCAAGCCGAGGGCGTTACGCCCCACAAGGAGACAGGCATGAACCAAGAGGTCATGAACCTTTTCAACCCGCAGGTTCCGGCACAGCATTTCGATTCCATCCGGATTTCGATTGCCTCGCCGGAAAAGATCCTGTCGTGGTCCTATGGCGAAATCAAAAAGCCGGAAACCATCAATTACCGGACCTTCAAGCCGGAGCGCGACGGTCTGTTCTGCGCCCGCATTTTTGGACCGATCAAGGACTATGAATGCTTGTGCGGCAAGTACAAGCGCATGAAATACAAGGGCATCATCTGCGAAAAATGCGGCGTTGAAGTCACGCTGTCGCGCGTGCGCCGCGAACGCATGGGCCATATCGAGCTTGCTGCCCCGGTTGCCCATATCTGGTTCCTCAAGTCGCTGCCGTCGCGTATCTCGACGCTGCTCGACATGACGCTGAAGGATGTCGAGCGCGTTCTCTATTTCGAGAACTACATCGTCACGGAAGCAGGTCTGACGGCGCTGAAGCAGAACCAGCTTCTCTCCGAAGAAGAATATATGATGGCCGTCGATGAATATGGTGAAGACCAGTTCACGGCGATGATCGGCGCTGAAGCCATCTATGAAATGCTCGCTTCGATGAATCTGGAGCGCATTGCCGGCGATCTGCGTTCGGAACTGGCGGACACTACCTCCGATCTGAAGCAGAAGAAGCTGATGAAGCGTCTCAAGATCGTCGAGAACTTCATGGAATCAGGCAATCGTCCGGAATGGATGATCATGAAGGTCGTGCCGGTGATTCCGCCGGACCTGCGTCCCCTTGTGCCGCTTGATGGCGGTCGTTTCGCGACGTCGGATCTGAACGATCTCTATCGCCGCGTCATCAACCGTAACAACCGTCTGAAGCGCTTGATCGAACTGCGTGCGCCCGGCATCATCATCCGCAACGAAAAGCGCATGCTGCAGGAATCGGTCGATGCGTTGTTCGACAACGGTCGTCGTGGCCGCGTCATCACGGGTGCCAACAAGCGTCCACTGAAGTCGCTCTCCGACATGCTGAAGGGCAAACAGGGCCGCTTCCGTCAGAACCTGCTCGGCAAGCGCGTCGACTATTCCGGCCGTTCGGTCATCGTGACCGGTCCGGAACTGAAGCTGCACCAGTGCGGCCTGCCGAAGAAGATGGCGCTCGAACTGTTCAAGCCGTTCATCTATGCGCGTCTCGACGCCAAGGGCTATTCCTCCACCGTCAAGCAGGCGAAGAAGCTGGTTGAAAAGGAAAAGCCGGAAGTCTGGGATATCCTCGATGAGGTCATCCGCGAGCATCCGGTTCTTCTGAACCGCGCACCGACGCTGCACCGTCTGGGCATCCAGGCCTTTGAACCGATCCTGGTCGAAGGCAAGGCCATCCAGCTGCATCCGCTGGTCTGCACGGCCTTCAACGCCGACTTCGACGGCGACCAGATGGCCGTTCACGTGCCGCTGTCGCTGGAAGCCCAGCTTGAAGCCCGTGTTCTGATGATGTCGACCAACAACATCCTGCATCCGGCCAACGGCGCGCCGATCATCGTTCCGTCGCAGGACATGGTTCTCGGTCTCTACTACCTGTCGATCATGAACCAGAATGAGCCGGGCGAAGGCATGGCCTTCTCCGACATGGGCGAATTGCACCATGCTCTGGAAAACAAGGTCGTCACCCTGCACGCCAAGATCCGTGGCCGGTTCAAGTCGATCGACGAAGAGGGCAAGCCCTATTCGAAGATCTATGAAACCACGCCGGGCCGCATGATCATCGGCGAACTGCTGCCGAAGAACGGCAAGGTCACCTTCGACATCTGCAATCAGGAAATGACCAAGAAGAACATCTCCAAGATGATCGACACGGTCTACCGCCATTGCGGCCAGAAGGACACGGTGATTTTCTGCGACCGCATCATGCAGCTCGGCTTCACCCATGCCTGCCGTGCCGGTATCTCTTTCGGCAAGGACGACATGGTCATCCCGGATGCCAAGGCCAAGATCGTTGCCGACACCGAGTCGCTGGTGAAGGAATACGAACAGCAGTATAATGACGGTCTGATCACCCAGGGTGAGAAGTACAACAAGGTCGTCGATGCCTGGGGCAAGGCGACCGAAAAGGTCACGGAAGAAATGATGGCCCGCATCAAGGCCGTCGAATTCGATCCGCAAACCGGTCGTCAGAAGCAGATGAACTCGATCTACATGATGTCGCACTCTGGCGCGCGTGGTTCGGTGAACCAGATGCGTCAGCTGGGTGGCATGCGCGGCCTGATGGCCAAGCCGTCGGGTGAAATCATCGAGACGCCGATCATCTCGAACTTCAAGGAAGGCCTCACCGTTAACGAGTACTTCAACTCGACCCACGGTGCCCGTAAGGGTCTGGCGGATACCGCGCTGAAGACGGCAAACTCGGGTTACCTGACCCGCCGTCTGGTCGACGTTGCCCAGGATTGCATCGTCAACATGGTCGATTGCGGCACCGATACCGGCCTGACCATGACTGCCATCGTCGATGCTGGTCAGGTCGTTGCTTCGCTCGGCGCCCGTATCCTTGGCCGTACGGCTCTCGACGATATCGACAATCCTGTGACGGGTGAAAACCTCGTCAAGGCGGGTCAGATGATCCTCGAGCCGCATGTGATCGAGATCGAAAAGGCCGGTATCCAGTCCGTTCGCATCCGCTCGGCACTGACCTGCGAAGTGCAGACCGGTGTCTGCTCGGTCTGCTACGGTCGCGACCTTGCCCGAGGTACGCCGGTCAATATCGGTGAGGCTGTCGGCGTTATCGCCGCCCAGTCCATTGGTGAACCGGGCACCCAGCTCACCATGCGTACCTTCCACCTTGGCGGTACGGCAAACGTGGTTGACCAGTCGTTCCTCGAAGCCTCTTACGAGGGCACGATCCAGATCAAGAACCGCAACCTGCTGCGTAACTCCGAAGGCGTTCTCGTCGCTATGGGCCGCAACATGTCGATCACTATTCTCGATGAGCGTGGTGTCGAACGGTCGTCGCAGCGCGTCGCCTATGGTTCGAAGCTGTTCGTGGATGATGGCGATAAGGTCAAGCGCGGTCAGCGTCTGGCGGAATGGGACCCCTATACCCGTCCGATGATGACGGAAGTGGCTGGTATTGTTCACTTCGAGGATCTGGTCGACGGTCTGTCCGTTCTGGAAGCGACCGACGAATCGACCGGTATCACCAAGCGTCAGGTTATCGACTGGCGCTCGACGCCGCGCGGTTCGGATCTGAAGCCCGCCATCGTCATCAAGGACGAGACAGGCACCGTTTTGAAGTTGGCACGTGGTGCGGAAGCCCGCTTCCAGCTTTCGGTTGACGCGATCCTCTCGGTTGAACCGGGTACCAAGGTCAGCCAGGGTGACGTGCTTGCCCGTTCGCCGATGGAAAGCGCCAAGACGAAGGACATCACCGGCGGTCTGCCGCGCGTTGCCGAACTGTTCGAAGCCCGCCGTCCGAAGGATCACGCCATCATCGCCGAAATCGATGGTACGATCCGTCTGGGCCGCGACTACAAGAACAAGCGCCGCGTCATCATCGAGCCGGCGGAAGACGGTGTCGAGCCGGTCGAATACCTGATCCCGAAGGGCAAGCCCTTCCACCTTCAGGAAGGCGACTATATCGAAAAGGGTGATTACATCCTCGACGGTAATCCGGCACCGCACGACATTCTGGCGATCAAGGGTGTGGAGGCGCTCGCTTCCTATCTCGTCAATGAAATCCAGGAAGTCTACCGTCTTCAGGGTGTTGTGATCAACGACAAGCACATCGAGGTCATCGTGCGCCAGATGCTGCAGAAGGTTGAGATCACCGATTCTGGCGACAGCCAGTATATCGTCGGCGACAATGTCGACCGGATCGAACTGGACGACGTCAATGAACGGCTCATGGAAGAAGGCAAGAAGCCAGCTTCCGGCGATCCGGTGTTGCTCGGTATCACCAAGGCATCGCTGCAGACCCCGTCCTTCATCTCGGCAGCCTCCTTCCAGGAAACCACCAAGGTTCTCACGGAAGCGGCCATTGCCGGCAAGATGGACACGCTGCAGGGCCTCAAGGAAAACGTCATCGTCGGACGTCTCATCCCGGCCGGTACCGGCGGCACCATGACTCAGATCCGCCGCATCGCCACCTCGCGTGACGACCTCATTCTCGAGGAACGCCGCAAGGGGACCGGCGCGGATGTCGCAACGCCGATGCTGCGCGACATGGCAGGCGAGGGCGCTTCTGCCGCCGAATAAGCCGCGAAGACCGATTGATCATGAAAACGCCGGGCTTGTAGCCCGGCGTTTTTTATTGAATGATGTTTTTAACGCCTGCACATTACAGCGCCGTGCGCCATATTGGGCGCACGGCGCTGTAGAAGTTCTCTCATGCCGGGGATCGGGAGCATCATATGAGCATGTTCAATGAACTCATTGGAGTTGCAGGTGCTTTCCTTGTTGTGGCGGTTTCTCCGGGGCCTGCCAATATCGCCACTGCCACGATCGCTATTCGCTTCGGCCGTAGGGCTGCGCTTGAGTATGGTCTCGGTCTTTCTATCGGTTTGGCCTTTTGGGGACTAATCGCCGTAACGGGCCTCGGTATTGTCTTCCAGGCGTCCTTTTATCTCTTCACAGCCGTGAAAATAGTGGGCGGGATTTATCTGCTATGGCTTGCCTTACAGTCTTTGCGTGCCTTTTCAGATAAGGAGAGTAAAGAGGTAAAACTTTCCGGGGAAGGGCACTGGTTCTGGCGTGGCCTTGTTCTCAATCTCTTCAATCCGAAGGCTGTTTTGGCCTGGATGGCCGTTCTGGCGGTGGGTTTGTCTGCTGACGGCAGCCATGGCGTGATGGGAATAGCCACTATGGTTTGTGTGGCGATCGGGTTTGGCAATTACGCCATGCACGCCCTTGTTTTTTCGATATCCGGTGTGATGCATGCCTATCGTCGCTGCAGCCGCTGGGTTGAAGGGGCGGTCGCGGGCGTCTTTGCGGTGACAGGGCTTGGTTTGATCCGCTCTGCGCTCACGCGCTGACATTGGGATTATAAATTATAAAATAAGGGGCAGGGCGGCTTGATGTTCATAACCCAAATGCAAGAGGGCTTCCTTCACCGGAATCCAGAAAAAGCGCATGAGGACTGGTGGTTCGCCGGTTGAGGGGAAGTGTTCGGTGCGTAGCCATTCAGTGGCAAAAGAGCCGTTGAGCGCGACATGAAAGAAATGCCGCCGATGAATCACCTGTTCTTTCAGATGAGCAGCACGGTGATCAATCCGCGTCAGGAAGGCAGGTTCGTGAGGTGGAGTGAGGCCGGTCTCTTCCGCAAATTCCCGCATTGCGGCATCTAATTGCGTTTCCTTTGCCTCAATCGTGCCGCCGGGGACCTGTGGCAGAAGATCGGGAAAGTCCGGCTCATCGAAGACAAGCAGATCACCTTGCCAAGTGGCATAGATAAGCGCCTTGTTGATGATCCGGACTGTCATTGGGAAAAAGCTGAGTTTAGTTGAAGCGGATGATCGCCACTTCGCCTTCGAGCGCGCCCTGATAGGCGGAGGCGTGCGGCTCATCCACCGGTTCTTCGGTGATCAGGCCGATCTGGTCGAGATCGGCTTCGAGGAAGCCTTCTTCAGACAGTGCGTTCAAGGCGGTGCGGATGGCCGAATCGTCATCGGGGGCTGTCAGCAGAATATGAAGATCGATGCCTTCACCTCCGGCGGTTTCATAGGCTTTGGCGATGACCACGAAGACCATCGGACCCTCGGCCTGATTATCGTTGACAGGGTTAGAATTCATGTGCGGGCTCCCGGACTGTGAAAGAGAGAAACGGCCTCGCCGTGCCCCTGATGTCGTTGACGGTGGGCATTCGCGGCGGTTGCGTCAAGCATTTCCGCGGTGATACCCCATGAAAAACGTCTTCATCCACTGTCGTATTGGCTTTGATCATGGGATGGCAAGGTGCTGGCTTTGCCTTGCTTCAACGAATAATTTCACCGCATGACTTGACGGAACGGGGTGAAAACAGTAGTACGCCCGGCATCGGAGCCAATGTGGGGCTTATAGCATTCGGATGTCTTGTCATCCGAAGCGGGCAACAAACAGGGATCCAACCGCACTTTGAAGACATGATTGCTGCACGCATGACGCATATCATGCGTCCTCTGCTTGATGTGGTCCATCCGAGAAATCGGGTGGGGCCACATTTTTTGCATGAATGGCACATGACAGATTGTGTGGCCGTCGCCGGAAACGGCATTGAGCGAGCCGTTCAAGGCTCAAGTGACAAGAATAACAAGGGATGGTTTCATGCCTACCGTTAACCAGCTGATCCGCAAGCCGCGTCAGGCTCAGGTCAAGCGCAACAAGGTTCCTGCCCTGCAGGAAAATCCCCAGAAGCGCGGCGTTTGCACGCGCGTTTACACCACGACCCCGAAGAAGCCGAACTCGGCTCTGCGTAAGGTTGCCAAGATTCGCCTGACCAATGGCTTTGAAGTCATCGGCTATATCCCCGGCGAAGGTCATAACCTTCAGGAGCACTCTGTCGTCATGATTCGTGGCGGCCGCGTCAAGGACTTGCCGGGTGTGCGTTACCACATCATCCGCGGCGTTCTCGATACGCAGGGTGTCAAGAACCGCAAGCAGCGCCGCTCCAAGTATGGCGCAAAGCGTCCGAAGTGATTTCGGTCGTCATTTAGAATTTTCCGGCGCTGCGCGAGGTTCTCCGCGTGATAAAGCGTCATAACCGTTGAGAGACAAGATAAGATGTCCCGTCGCCATAGTGCTGAAAAGCGTGAAATCAACCCGGATCCCAAGTTCGGTGATCTGGTTGTCACCAAGTTCATGAACGCAATCATGTTGCACGGCAAAAAGTCCGTTGCAGAAAGCATCGTTTACGGCGCTTTCGATTCCGTTCAGTCCAAGTCCAAGCAAGAGCCGATTGCGATCTTCCATCAGGCGCTCGACAATGTCGCGCCGCATGTTGAAGTTCGCTCGCGTCGCGTGGGTGGTGCAACCTACCAGGTCCCGGTCGATGTGCGTCCGGAGCGCCGTCAGGCGCTCGCTATCCGCTGGTTGATCGCTGCAGCACGTAAGCGCAACGAGACCACCATGGTCGATCGTCTCTCCGGCGAGTTGCTGGACGCTGCCAACAATCGCGGCAGCGCCGTCAAGAAGCGTGAAGACACGCACAAGATGGCTGACGCGAACCGTGCCTTCTCGCATTACCGCTGGTAATCAAGACGACTATTTCGAAAGGCAGTCCAATATGGCTCGCGAATATAAAATCGAAGACTACCGCAACTTCGGTATCATGGCGCATATCGACGCCGGCAAGACGACCACGACCGAGCGCATCCTGTATTACACAGGCAAGTCGCACAAGATCGGCGAAGTTCACGATGGCGCAGCCACGATGGACTGGATGGAGCAGGAGCAGGAACGTGGTATCACCATCACGTCCGCTGCCACCACGACCTTCTGGAAGGGTCGTGACGGCAAGATGCGCCGCTTCAATATCATCGACACCCCCGGTCACGTTGACTTCACCATCGAAGTTGAGCGTTCGCTTCGTGTTCTCGACGGTGCGATCGCTCTCCTCGATGCCAATGCCGGCGTTGAGCCTCAGACCGAAACCGTCTGGCGTCAGGCTGAGAAGTATCATGTTCCGCGTATGATCTTCTGCAACAAGATGGACAAGACCGGGGCTGACTTTTACCGTTCGGT
This sequence comes from Allorhizobium sonneratiae, assembly GCF_023700755.1. GTDB lineage: Bacteria > Pseudomonadota > Alphaproteobacteria > Rhizobiales > Rhizobiaceae > Allorhizobium > Allorhizobium sonneratiae. The sequence goes on from NZ_JAMKOJ010000018.1 coordinate 16,946, forward strand.
CGAAATGATCAAGACCCGTCTCGGTGCAACGGCTGTCGTCATGCAGCTGCCGATTGGCGCTGAAGCCGAATTCAAGGGTGTGGTCGATCTGATCGAGATGAACGCTCTGATCTGGCGCGATGAATCCTTGGGTGCTGCTTGGGATGTTGTTGAAATCCCGGAAGACCTGAAGGAAAAGGCTGCCGAATATCGCGAAAAGCTGATCGAAACTGTTGTTGAGATCGACGAAGAAGCGATGGAAGCTTACCTGAACGGCGAAATGCCAGACAACGACAAAATTCGCGCTCTGGTTCGCCGTGGCACGATCGATGTTAAGTTCCACCCGATGTTCTGCGGTACGGCCTTCAAGAACAAGGGTGTTCAGCCTCTGCTCGATGCTGTTGTTGAATATCTGCCGTCCCCGCTCGATATCCCTGCTATCAAGGGCATCGACGTGAAGACCGAAGCAGAAATCGAGCGTCATGCTGACGATGCTGAGCCGCTGTCCATGCTGGCGTTCAAGATCATGAACGACCCCTTCGTTGGTTCGCTGACCTTCTGCCGTATCTATTCTGGCAAGCTCGAAAAGGGCGCGTCGGTGATGAACACGGTCAAGGAAAAGCGCGAACGCGTTGGCCGTATGCTTCAGATGCACTCCAACTCGCGTGAAGACATCGAAGAAGCCTTCGCTGGTGACATCGTGGCTCTCGCAGGTCTGAAGGAAAGCACCACGGGCGATACGCTCTGCGATCCTCTGAACCAGGTTATCCTTGAGCGCATGGAATTCCCTGAGCCGGTTATTCAGATCGCCATCGAGCCCAAGACCAAGGGCGACCAGGAAAAGATGGGCCTCGCGCTCAACCGTCTGGCTGCTGAAGATCCTTCGTTCCGCGTTAAGACTGACCACGAATCCGGTCAGACCATCATCGCAGGCATGGGCGAACTTCACCTCGACATCATCGTTGACCGTATGCGTCGCGAATTCAAGGTTGAAGCCACTGTTGGTGCTCCGCAGGTTGCTTACCGGGAAACCATCACCAAGGCGCACGAAGAAGATTACACGCACAAGAAGCAGTCCGGTGGTACCGGTCAGTTCGCTCGCGTCAAGATCATCTTCGAACCGAACCCGGAAGGCGAAGACTTCAAGTTCGAATCCAAGATCGTCGGCGGTGCTGTTCCGAAGGAATATATCCCAGGCGTTCAGAAGGGTATCGAAAGCGTTCTGACCTCTGGTCCGCTCGCAGGTTTCCCGATGCTCGGCGTCAAGGCGACGCTGATCGACGGTGCATTCCACGATGTCGACTCCTCGGTCCTCGCCTTCGAAATCGCATCGCGTGCCTGCTTCCGTGAGGCGGCCAAGAAGGCTGGTGCACAGTTGCTTGAGCCGATGATGAAGGTCGAAGTCGTCACGCCGGAAGATTACGTCGGTGACGTGATCGGCGACCTGAACTCTCGCCGTGGTCAGATCCAGGGTCAGGAAAGCCGCGGTGTTGCCGTGGTGATCAATGCCCATGTGCCGTTGGCCAACATGTTCAAGTATGTCGACAACCTGCGCTCCATGTCGCAGGGTCGCGCCCAGTACTCCATGGTGTTCGATCACTATGCGCCGGTACCGAGCAACGTCGCTGCAGAAATCCAGGCAAAGTACTCCGGTCAGAAGTGACCGGAGCCATACCTTCGCCAGAGTATCAATAGTTTTCCCTTTTCAGGGACAGAAATGGAGAGCCGAAAATGGCAAAGAGTAAGTTTGAGCGCAATAAGCCGCACGTTAACA
>NZ_JAMKOJ010000019.1 GCF_023700755.1 Allorhizobium sonneratiae
CTCCAGCGCTCTGTCGCCGATCAGTCAATTTTTTGCAACAGAGCCAAATATGGAAATGAACCCGGCCTCAAGGCTTACACTCACGTCAACGACCAGTTCGCGCCGTTCGCATCACAAACTATTCCTGCGACAGTCAGCGAGGCCCCATACATCCTGGATGGCCTGCTGATGAATGAGACAGGTCGGCAGGTTGGAGAGCAATATGCGGATACGGCAGGCTTTACCGATCACCTGTTCGGGACCAGTGGCATGCTCGGATACCGCCTTGTCCTGCGCATCCGCGATTTACCCTCGAAGCGCCTTTACGTGTTCAATCCAGCAGGGACACCTAAGGATCTGCGCAAACTGGTCGGCGGCAAGATCCGCGAGGAATTGATCATCGCGAACTGGCCCGACCTGTTTCGATGCGCCGCGACCATGGCTGCTGGCAAGATCAAGCCGAGCCAGTTGCTCCGCAAGCTTGCCTCCTATCCTCGCCAGAACGATCTGGCGGTTGCGCTGCGTGAGGTTGGCCGCGTGGAGCGGACACTCTTTATTATAGAGTGGATCCTCGACACGGACATGCAGCGGCGTGCTCAGATCGGCCTCAACAAGGGCGAGGCCCACCACGCTCTCAAGAATGCGCTGCGTATCGGTCGCCAGGGTGAAATCCGTGACCGCACCACCGAGGGCCAGCATTACCGCATCGCCGGGCTGAACCTGCTCACCGCAATCATCATCTACTGGAACACCCTCCATCTCGGCCAAGCGGTCGCAGAGCGCCGGAATGAAGGACTTGATGTGCCGCCTGAACTTCTGGCGCATATCTCTCCGCTGGGTTGGGCACATATACTACTGACCGGCGAATATCTCTGGCCCAACGCCGCAACAGCTTAGAGTGTCATTTCGCCCCCAGCCGGAACCGACCCCAGCTATTGCCCGGCCAATACACCATCGGCGCTCGATGGTACGGGTCCGGATACCGCTTCCGCGTCAATATCAGTGACGCCGGAAAGCCCCATTTTGTGCCGGAGGAGGCCAAGGGGTGAACGTCGAGCAGGCCGCGCAGCTTTTGCCGAAGATCCGTGACACGCTGGCCAATGCCGCGCCGGAATGGTCCGTCACGGTGGACCAAAAAACCGGCATGAGGATCATCCTCACCCGCGAAAGCGCGGCTTTCCCGGCGATTGCGGTGGCAAAGCTGGCGGCGCATCCGCCGTTTGACGATGCGGAGCTGATCGTCAACGCCTATCGCAATGTGTCAGCCCTCATCACCCTGCTCGACCGTCGCGGCCAGCAAAAATCTTTGCGACAAGCCCCCAGCCAACTACGACACCCCCGATGAAGGATCCGTGCACCAAGGCTATTCGAAAAGGGAATACCAAGAGGCATTTTCAATGACCCTTGTCATAATTTCACCATAAATTTACAAAAAAATACTTGTGTGATTATTATTAACATAATCACTTTANATTCGAAAAGGGAATACCAAGAGGCATTTTCAATGACCCTTGTCATAATTTCACCATAAATTTACAAAAAAATACTTGTGTGATTATTATTAACATAATCACTTTATTAGGGGTTACTGTTGATATAATCACTTCAATATATCCGTATTAACTTAAAGGAGAATTGAAATGAAAAAAGTATCCAAAAGCTTCCCTGAAAAAGCAAATCTCGCAGCGCTTGTTTTTGATTCCAATGGCATTTGTTAAAATTTAAGTTGGGAACGCTCAAGAAATTGAGCGTTCCTTTCGGAGGTTGTATTTGCTTTGATAGGTGGATCATGGGTGCCTATAGAATATCTGGAGACATTCTAATATATTTTAGCTTGAACAAACCATACCTGATAAACACAAAGTCACACGAAGAATTTGAGATAAATGACAGTGAGCTCATATCAGAAATCGGCCGATTTTCGATAAGTGGTGAGGTAAAGGACTCTGTTAAGGAGGTGTTGCTTGAAAATGGCATCCTTGTTCCCAAAGATCGGGATGAACCATTGTCTAAATTTGGAAATGATTTTCTAGACCTTTTCCATAAAGGAAGTAATGATGTTCTCAATGAATTAAACACCTTGTCTCCAACAGAGTATGCGCTAACCTACCTTGAATCCTGTACATTGATTGAGGGACATAAGCCGCCGGAGCGAAAGAAGCAAAACCCAATAAATGGTTGCGAATCGATCCCTCTACCTGACTATGATTTGTTTTTTTTAAAAAATTGCTCTTTATTCAGCGCTCTGGACAAGAGAAAAACCGTTAGGGAATTTTCTCCATTTAAATCTAATATGCAGGATCTATCCAATCTTTTATTTACAGCTTTTGGTTATTTCCATCAGCACAAGGAAGGCGAGTTTGAAGAGTATAAGCCTTTTAAAAGGCGATCTTCACCTTCTGGCGGATGCTTGCAGTCGATTGAAGCATTTGTTTGCGTCTTTAATGTGAGCGGGCTTAAAAATGGAATTTACTGGTACGACGCAGAACATCATAGCCTTTTGACCGTTCACGATGAGATTAGCTATGATGACTTGTCTGCAATGCTTGCATCACAGTTTTTTGGAGAAAATTGCTCGTTCGGAATATTTTTGGCGGCCAATCTTGAACGATTTACATGGAAGTACAAAACGACCCGTGCTTATCGGGTTGTCAGCATGGAGGTCGGCCACTTTTCGCAAACAGCTCAGCTTTGTGCCGCCGCTCTTCAGTTGAACACATGGATAACCGGCGCTTTTAACGATTCGAAAATCGAGCAGATTCTCAAAATTGATCAAGAACAATCCATTCCATTATTTTTCTTAGCTTTTGGTAATGGTCGATATCGCAGAATGCATTCGCTGATGGAACAGCAAGCCCAAAGATTCAAATCGAAAGATTAGAACCTTGAGCAGCACCAGTCGTTTTTTTAAGGCAGGGTGTTATTTTTCATTTGCGATGATGTCCGCTGGGGCAATTATGAATGTGTCCAAAATCGCAATTAATGACGCGCTTGGCCCATCATTCTTGGGAATTTTGTCCGCTATTAGCGTCATCACCCTGCTCTCTTTTGATGTTTTATTTTCTTACATTGCAGACCGCAAAAGTCGGCGCGCCACAGCATCGCTTGCGATGCTGTGCTTTTCCTTTTTTTCGCTGTCCATGCTCCATATCTCCCCTATTATAATGATCGCCGCAGCCTTTTTCTTGGGGCTGGCGAACGCATCTTTTAACGGTCTGGCCGGTGCCTTCCTTATGGACATATTCCATGATAAAATCGAGCGATTAAAATGGTTTCCACGTTTAAACATTATACTTTTGGTTGGTTCACTCTCGGGCAATATTGTGGGCCTTTTTATATTTCAGGAAAGCCCGACAGCGTTGTGGGTTCTGGCGGCTTCCTGTTTTATCGGGCTAAGCGCGATTACATTTTTATTTTTGGATCAAAACACACTTGTCACCAATAAAGCTGCTGGTTTTTCCTTCTATAATTTTCTTTTGACCATTCAATCGTTTAACCTGACTTTAAAAGATAAAATCATTTACGTTGAAACGTTGCTCATCAAAATGCTTTTCATGAGCATTCAGACTTACTGGATTGCTTTTTTTTCGTTCAAAGACGCCCATTCTTTATGGGTTTTAGCGCTTGTGACGAGTGCCATCATGATCACCCAAATTATAGCAAATGCTGTTATGAATTTGATAACACAATATGCCCTTGGTGTTTTGATCACCGTTTTTTCAATTTTAGCAATCGCACTCAACTTGATATTGCCGTGTAACCCTTTCATCTATACGTTTATGATTGCGATGAGCTTCACGATTTCAGCAATAGCCAATAATATATCTTACGTATATTTTCAAAATCAGTTAGGCAACCATGAAAGAGGGACGTTCAGTTCGCTCCTCACGACCATCTCATCAATCGCCGGAGCGGTTCTTCTTGTCATGTTGGCGCCTTTCATGAAAGTGCAATTCATGTTTATTATCATGGTTTTGTTTGTGTTGATGAGTGTATTGTTTCTTTCGATTGCAAAAATGTGCGCCATGGTGTCCGACATCAGCGCCCATGAGACAGAATTGGTTTAATTGAGAAGAGAGGATTTCGGGGCTTGTCGCAAAGATTTTTGCAGACCGCGATGATCCCCTAAATGGTGTGGACTCTACGCTTTGTTAACTTTTTGAAGTCCGAAGAGGTGTGCGAGCAGATCGTTCTGGTCGTTGACGGTCCAATCGCCGATGAAGCCGAAGCCCTTTCGCTGCCACAACATCGCCTCGAAGCCGGCGATTGTTCACTGTGCCGTTTTGAAGGACTGGAAGCCGCCGATCTTCGGCATGTTTTTCTTCACGCGGAATTGGTCGCTCTCGATGCCTTGTTGAAGATGTTTGGTGACATAGTGGACTGGCTCCGGCCTGAGAAGCGCATCCTCCACGGATGTCTTGATCGTTGAGGAGAAGGTATTGGCGCCATCCGTGCCGATCTTTTCCGGTGAGAGCAATGGTTCGTCCTTGAGCATCTTGCGGAAAAAGCGCTTGGCAGCATCGAGGTCGCGCCTCGCGGTGAGCAAGAAGTCGACCGGGTTTCCGTGCTTGTCAATGGCCGGTACAGATAATGCCACTTCCCGCGGATTTTCACCTAGGTTTCGTCAACACGGACAGATCCGTAATGAGGTTGGCGAAACTGGCGCAGCTGTTTCTCGATCATCGGCGCGTAGGCCAGGACCCAGCGGTTGATCGTGCTGTGATCAACCTCGAACCCACGCTCGCAGAACATCTCTTCCAGGTCTCGATAGCTAAGCGGATAGCGCAGGTACCAAGTCACTGCCTGCACAAACAGCCACACCTCGAAATGCCGCCCCTTGAAATCATCCTTCGACTGGCGCTTCAGCTTCTCCGCAATGGCATTCAGAATCATCGCTACGCTCCACTACTTCGGGAGCGGAATTTCTCCGGCTGTGGTCAACAAGCCGTTAACCGGCAAAATTTGCGACAAGCCCCAGTGAGCGACGCAGAGTCCCATAAGCCATCTTATGCAGCAAAGGCAGATCTGGATTTTTCAAAAAACTATTTTTAGGGCTTGCCAAAGCACGCTCTTAAATTGTTCTCCTTGTTATTATCAACGAGGAATAATGCATGACCAAACAAGAAGAGTTTATGTGGATCGTACAGACCGCAATTTTAGCAAACGGGATCAATCTTGCCTCTAGAGAAGATACCCGTGACAGCTATATCGAAACGTATTCTAGCACCGGCGTAAGGATCGTAATGCGCGAGGCGATTCGAGCAAGCAGGCTCATACCACAAACCATGGATGCGGCTGATGCTGCTGATGAATTTTGTATATGGATGTTCCGAAACCATCAGGACACACTCAGGAAAGATAACCCGAAGGCGAATGTACCGAAGTGGTTTTCCCGATAATCCCCCTCCCCTCCCCTCCCCTCCCCTGAAGCCGTCCGCCGAGGCGGTTTTTTTATATCTCAAATTTTGTAATCTATAGTTCACATTTTGATTGACGTCTTTCGATTTGTATTCTATAGATTACACATGATCGAAGTTCGCAAAACACAGTCTTTCACCGATTGGCTCAAGTCTCTCAAGGACGTTCGCGCCAAGGCCCGCATACAGGTTCGCATTGACCGGCTTTCTCTTGGGCTGCTCGGCGACGCGAAATTCTTCGACGGCATTGGTGAGCTGCGTATCGATTATGGCCCCGGCTATAGGGTTTATTTCGTTCAACGTGGCAAGGAAATCATCATTTTGCTTTCCGGTGGCGACAAGAGCACTCAGGCCAAAGACATCAAGAAAGCCAAGGAAATGGCGAAGGAGGTTTAAATGGCAATCGAAACCACAGCATGGGATAGCGCCGAATTTCTGGATAGCCCGGAAGCCGTGGCCGCCTATCTTGAAGCCGCCCTGGAAGACGGCGACCCAAAAGTGGTGGCCGTCGCGCTTGGCAATATCGCCAGAGCCAGAGGCATGAGCAGCGTTGCCGCCGAGGCCGGAATTACGAGGGAAGCGCTTTACAAATCGCTTTCCAAACGCGGTGACCCTAAATTGTCTACGCTGCTTTCGGTCATGTCGGCGCTGGGGCTCAGGCTCACCGTGGCGAGCAAAGACGCCGCCTGAAATTGTTGCGTTATTCTCCACAAAGCCGCCCTTCCGCAGGGCGGCTTTTTCTTTGTCATCTCTTCCCGTCAACCGAAAAGCTTTCAAACTATCACACCGCGAAAACCCCACGCCCCTTTTGAAAAAGCATCGCACCCGCGCGTCCCCATACACACCCCTGACGTTAACCTTTGCTTAACTAAAAATCTCTTGGCAGACTCGCTGTTATGGTGGATATTGTCGGCAATTCGCTTTTAGGCGGCGTTTTATCGTCAAAATGGGATAGAGAGTAATGAGCGTTTTCCCGAAGTTTGAGCTGGATGACAAGATATTGTCTCAGGGCGCGGAGATTTCGCGCAAGCTGGATCAATTGCGGCAGGAGAAGTTTCCGCCGGATGCGCGCAAAACCTTGCGGCCTTTCACCACAGCCGAAGTGGCGCATTATCTTGGCGTCAGCACAAGCAACCTGAAACACCTGCATCTCAATGGCAAGGGTCCCATGCCGATGACAGCGGCGGGCGGTCGCCGTCTTTATACCGCCGAGCAGATGCAGGAGCTGCGTCATTATCTGGACAAGACCGGCAAGGCCGAGGCCAAGAAATATGTGCCGCACCGCAAGCCCGGCGACAAGCTCCAGGTCATTGCCGTGGTCAACTTCAAGGGCGGATCGGGCAAGACCACCACCGCCGCCCACCTCGCCCAGCACCTCTCACTCACCGGCCATCGCGTGCTGGCGCTGGACCTCGACCCGCAGGCCTCGCTTTCGGCCATGCACGGTTTCCAGCCGGAGCTGGACCGCAACCCATCCCTTTATGATGCCATCCGCTTTGACAGCCAGCGCCAACCCCTCAGCGCCATCATCTCCCCGACCAATTTCCCCGGCCTCGATATCGTGCCTGCCAATCTGGAATTGCAGGAATATGAATATGATGTGCCGCTTGCCATGCAGTCCGGCAATGAGGGCAAGCGGTTTTTTGCGCGGCTAGGGCAGGCGCTGGCCGAGGTCGATGAGCGCTATGATGTGGTGGTGATCGACTGCCCGCCACAGCTTGGCTACCTCACCCTGACAGCCATCACCGCCGCCACCGCCATGCTGATTACCGTGCATCCGCAAATGCTCGATCTCATGTCGATGTCGCAGTTTCTGCTGATGCTTGGCAATATCACCCGCACCATTCGCAAGGCAGGCGCCAGCGTGCAGCTGGACTGGCTGCGCTATCTCATCACCCGCTTTGAGCCGTCAGACGTGCCGCAAATGCAGATGCTTGGATTTATGCAATCCATGTTTGCCGAGGAAATCCTGAAAAGCCCGATGGTCAAGACCACGGCGATCTCTGATGCGGCCCTGACAAAGCAGACGCTCTATGAAGTCGAGAAGGCTGATTTCAGCCGCGGCACGTATGACCGCGCCATCGAATGCATGGATGCCGTTAATTTTGAGGTGCAAGGGCTGATCCATAAAGCATGGGGGCGCATGTAAACCCATGTTGACCGCCGTCAAAACATCGAAATTCATACATCATTTCAACATTCTAGGCTTTGGAGGGGCAAAAGGTTATGGCGCGTAAAAACCCGTTTGCCGCTGTTATGGGGCCGGAAAACGCCCAGCCCGCCGCACCATTGCCGGATATGCCGGTGCGCGGCGCATCGAAATCGCTGCTCAACTCGATAGAGGAGCTTGGCTCTTTTGCCGACAAGCTGCGTGAAGGTCACACCGTCATCGAGCTGGACACGTCGATCCTTGATCCGTCCTTTGTCGATGACCGCATGGAGGATGACGCGCAAGAGTTTGAGGCGCTGTTTTGCGCCATCCGTGATCACGGCCAATCGACCCCGATCCTTGTACGCCCTCACCCGCAAAAATCTGGCCGCTATATGGTGGTATACGGTCACCGGCGCTGGCGGGTGGCCGAGGCGCTTGGCCGCAAGGTGCTGGCCGTGGTCAAGGACCTGGCCGACGCCGAACATGTGATCATTCAGGGGCAGGAAAATTCCGCCCGCGCCAATCTTTCCTTTATTGAGCGCGCACTCTTTGCTCACCGGCTGGCGCGCTTGCATTATGACAATGACAACAGCCTTGTGTGCCAGGCGCTTTCTGTTGATCGCGCCGTCCTGTCGAAAATGCTGTCTGTGGCCGCCATTGACGAAGATATATTGGCAGCCATCGGCCCGGCAAAAGGCATCGGTCGAGATCGCTGGTATCAGCTGAAACTTCTTCTGGAAAAACCGGCCCATCTTGCCGCCGCCCAGGCGTTGATTGCCGAGGACGGCTTTCGTGCAGCAGATCCCGATCAGCGATTCGAACGGCTGGTGAAGCACGTCAAACAAAGCGGCAAACCGGCCAAGGCACCGCGCAAAGCAGAGAAATGGGCAACGGAAGATAAGCGGCTGGTTGCCAATATGGAGAGCGACGGCAAGCAATTTACCTTGGCGCTCAAGGCGAAAGATGCCGCAGGATTTGGTGATTACCTGTCGAAAAACCTGCCATCGCTTTACGAGGCGTACCGCAAGACTACAATCGACACGAAACAGGAGTGAGTCGCAAAAAGGAAAAGGCCCCCAACGGCGAACCGTGGAAGCCCTCTCTGATATGAACACCCAGAGAATCGCAAATCCACGAATCATAGTCAAGAGTCTTTGACGCCGCTTTGGCGTGTCTGCTTCTTTTTGCCTTTAGGAAAGGCGAAGGAAACGATGACCCATGTGCAGATAACGACGCCCTTCGGGCGGCGGCCGGCGAAGCTATCGCTGGTAAAAGGCCAGATCGACCGGGCCGAAGCAAAGCCGGGCAGGGCGGTGGATAAGTGGAAAGTCTTCCGCGATGCCTGTGAAGCCCGCGAAAAGTTTGGCCTGCAGGATCGATCGCTTGCCGTGCTGAATGCACTGTTGAGCTTTTACCCGGAAACAGAGCTTTCCGAAGAGAACGGGCTTGTGGTTTTCCCATCGAATGCACAACTGGCCATTCGTGCGCATGGCATTTCCGGCAGCACGCTGCGCCGGGCGCTGGCCGCTTTGGTCGAGGCGGGTCTGATCGAGCGGCGCGACAGCCCGAATGGCAAGCGCTATGCCCATCGCGGTCGGGCAGGGGAGATCGAGGAGGCTTTCGGCTTTAGCCTGGAACCGCTGCTTGTCCGCGCTGGCGAACTGGCCCAGCTGGCGCAGGCCGTGGCCGAGGAGGCGCGCGCCTACAAGCGGGCAAAGGAAGCACTGACCATCTGCCGCCGGGATGTGCGCAAGCTGATTTCGGCAGCCATGGATGAGGGCGCGGACGGGAATTGGTCCGCGATGGAGGACCATTATATCCGCATCATCGCCCGCCTGCCCCGCCGTCCATCCATGGTGGAGCTTGTCGATATCCGCGATGAAATGGAGCTTTTGCGCGAGGAAATCGTCAACCGACTGGAAATATTGCTGAAATCCAGAAATATGCACGCCAATGCTGCCCAGAATGACGGCCACATACAGAATTCAAAACCTGAATCTACCTATGAATTTGAATCAAATGGCTATGAAAATATAGAAGCGGAAACGCCGAAGACAAAACCGCCAGGGCGCCGGCAGCCGGAAACCTATCCCTTAAGCATGGTGTTGAGGGCTTGCCCGCAGATTGCCGATTATGGGCCGGACGGGGCGGTGACAAGCTGGCGCGATCTGATGGCGGCGGCTGTCGTGGTACGATCCATGCTTGGCGTCAGCCCATCGGCCTATCAGGAGGCCTGTGATGCCATGGGCGCGGAACAGGCGGCGATCACCATGGCCGCCATTCTGGAGCGGGCAGGGCATATCAATTCGGCAGGTGGCTATCTGCGCAGCCTGACCGCCAAGGCAGAGGCAGGGGCGTTTTCGCTGGGGCCGGTGTTGATGGCGTTGTTGCGGCAGGTGGGCGAGGGGCCGAGGATGAGGCTGGGGTGATAAAAGCCCTTGAACATTTAAGTGGCACTTATAGGGGTCGTTTGCGGTAGGGGGCAAAATCCTAGCATTTCGCCCCCTACCGGAACTGACCCCATTAAGAAAGGACATTAAAATGATAACGGCTCTGTTGCAAAAAATTGACTGATCGGCGACAGAGCGCTGGAG
>NZ_JAMKOJ010000002.1 GCF_023700755.1 Allorhizobium sonneratiae
CGAACAGGACACCACCATCCGCTCGATTGCCACGGCGCTGAACCAGCTCGATACCGCCACCCAGCAGAATGCCGCCATGGCCGAGGAAACCACCGCCTCTGCCGAAGTGCTGGCCAATGACACAGGCGACCTGCTCGGCCTGATCCGGGGGTTCAAAGTTTCCGGCACCGCTCGGGACGGACGGCAAGCCTTGGCAAGGGCGGGATAAAATGTCCGCAGCCAGTTATGCGACATGCCCGACCTTTTGCCGGGCATGTCACCAGGTTATTGCACCGAAAATGTCATTTTCTTATCCGGCCACGGCAGATCCTCGGGTCAAGCCCGAGGATGACGATATGTTAGGGCGGCGGCTTATCCGCTGATCCTGGAGAAATCCGCCACCGTGCCGGTTGCCTCGCGAATGGCCTTCAACAGCGCCAGACGATTGGCGCGGATCGCCGCATCGTCGTCATTGACCAGCACGTCTTCAAAGAATCGATCGACCGGTGCGCGAAGCGTGGAGAGCGCCTGCATGGCAGAGCGGAAATCTTCCTTGGCCACGGCCTCACCTGCTGCCTTGGTGGCCTCGGTGACCGCCGCAAACAACGCCTTTTCCGCATCGAGCCTCAGCAACTCTGCCGAAATGCCATCAGCCACCACCGTGCCCTTCTTCTCTTCCGCGGCGAGAAGCTGGGTGGCGCGCCTCGTGCCGGCCAGCAGGTTCTTGCCGTCTTCCGAGGTGATGAAGGCGGTCAAGGCTTCGGCGCGGCGGGCGACCATGAGCAGATCGTCGGCGTCCGGCGTCAGCACGGCATCAATGATGTCATGGCGCGCACCCTGATCGCGCAGATAGACTTTCAGGCGGTCGTGGAAGAAGGTGAGGAGATCGACATCCTTCGTCACCGTCAAAAGCGGCAGCCTGATCCCCTTCTCCAGCAAAATCCGCACCACACCCAGAGCCGCACGGCGCAGCGCAAACGGGTCTTTCGAACCGGTCGGCTTCTCGTCAATCGCCCAGAAGCCGGTGAGCGTATCCAGCTTGTCGGCCAGCGCCACGGTGATCGCCACCTTGTCTTCCGGCAGGCGGTCGGAAGGGCCTTGCGGCTTGTAATGATCCTCAATGGCGGCGGCGACGTTGTCCGCTTCGCCTTGCAGAGCCGCGTATTTGCGGCCCATCACGCCTTGAAGCTCCGGGAATTCACCCACGGCTTCGGTGCGCAGATCGGCCTTGGCCAGCACCACGGCACGGTCCACCAGCGCCGCGTCTGCCCCGACAATCGGAGCCAAAACCTTGGCCAGTTCCTTGATCCGCAAGACCCGTTCGCCCTGCGTGCCCAGCTTGGCATGGAAGGTCACGTTCAGCGCATCGAGCTTGGCCATGCGCTGATCGAGCGGCTTTTTCAGGTCAAGGTCGAATTTGGCAGCCGAAGCTTCCAGCGTTTCCAGATCCGGCAGATTGCCCTGGTCGCGCTTCCAGAAATGCAACGCATCGGAGAGCCGCGCCCTGACCACCTTGCCATTGCCATGCATGATCTCCTTACCGCCGTCATGGGCGGCGATGTTGGAAATCAGGATGAAATGGTTGGAGAGTTTTTCCGTCTCGCCCACCGGACGACAGACAAAACATTTCTGGTTGGTCTTGATGGTCAACCGGATGATTTCCGCCGGGATCGCCAGATAATCCGCCTCAAACGTGCCGAGCAGCACCTGCGGATATTCGACCAGACCGGAGACCTCTTCCAAAAGGCCCTCGTCTTCCACCAGTTCGAGACCGTTGGCGAAGGCGACGTCGCGGGCGTCGTGCAGGATGATATCCTTGCGCCGTTCGGCGTCGAGGATCACCTTTGCCTTTTCAAGGCTCGATACATAATCGTCGAACCGCTTGACGGTGATGGCGTCGGGCGCATGGAAGCGGTGGCCATAGGTGACATTGCCGGCAACGATGCCATCCACCTCAAAGGCAATGACCGCCACCTCGTCATGTTCCGGGCCGAAAGTGCAGACGATCGATTGCAGCGGCCGCACCCAGCGCAGGCTTTCCGAACCGCGCCCGTCGATGCCGCCATAGCGCATGCCCTTCGGCATGGAGGCAGAACCCGAGCGCATGGATTTGGGCCAGGGGAACGAGCGGATGATGCCGGGCATGACATCGGCAATGATCTCTTCTGCCGCACGGCCCGGCTTGTCGAGCATCGCCACATAGAAATCACCCTTTTTCGGGTCGCTTCTCACCTCGGCCTGATCGATGGAGGCAAGACCGGCGCCCCGCAGAAACCCGTCAATAGCCGCCTGCGGCGCCTTGACGCTCGGTCCTTTCTTTTCTTCCCGGATATCGGCAGAGCGGGCCGTGAGACCACGAATATCAAGCGTCAGCCGGCGCGGCGTCCAATATTCCCGTGCCCCTTCATAGGTCAGACCCGCCTCGACCAGCGCATCGGTGACAAGCTTTTTCAGATCACCCGCCGCCTTGCGCTGCATGCGGGCAGGTATTTCTTCGGAGCGGAGTTCAAGCAGAAGATCGGGCATGGGACTGACTTTACGGCTTGTTTTGACAATGTCGGGGACTTAGCAAGCCCCACGACAAAAGTCACCCATGCAGTGATGTCAAAATGCGTGTGAACACGCTTTTGCTCATGCAGATCAGGCCTGTGCGATCAACGCCTGCTGCAAGAGCTCGTTGCGCACCTTGTTTTTATGCTCGGCGACCATGCCCGGAATGAGAAAGGCGTCCACAAGCGCCCAGATGCCGACGATCACAAGCAATACCATTCCGACCCCAATAAAGGATGTAACAGCCCCAACAATTGTCAGCAAAAGCATTGCAATGGCCGTCCCCTTTTGGCCCAGGTAGAAGCGATGTCCGCCAAGATAACCGACAAAAAACCAGAGCAGATAGCTTGCACCAATGGACTTTGCCTCATTGGTGACGCGCTGCTCTATCAGGATTTGTTGTTCCGTTGAAATACCCATGATTGCCCCCATAGCTACCCCAAATCAACTAAGGGAAGCATTGGAGAAATTCAATCTGAATAATCAACGCCTAGAGACGCCAGCGCATCCCAGTAGCCGGGATAGGTCTTGGCCACACAGCCGGGATCGAGAATGGTGATGCCGGAGATTTTCAGCCCCGCGAGGGCAAAGCTCATGGCGATGCGGTGATCGGCAAAAGTGTCGATTTCGGCGGGATGGGTTTCACCGGCCAGCGAGGGATCGGCGGCAACGATCAGGTCGTCGCCCTCCTCCCGCGCCAGACCGGGACGGATGGCATTGAGCCCGGTGGAAAGGGCGCGGATACGGTCACATTCCTTGACGCGCAGATTGGCAATGCCGGTGAAACGCACCGGCGTTTCGTTGAAGGCGGCCAGCACGGCAAGGGTTGGAATGGCATCCTGCATCTGCGACCCGTCGATGTCAGCGGGCATCTGCGGAAAGGCGGAAATGACGTCATAGGCCTTGGCATCGGGCTGGGTAAAGGCCGCAGCCTGCGTGCCGAGATCGATCTTTCCGCCCGTCAGCACCTCTGCCGCCCAGAGATAGGTGGCCGCCGAGGCATCCGGCTCGATATGGAAATCGCTTGCGGTGTAACCGGTGGGCTCCACCCGCCAGAGCGAGGGGCTGACCTCTTCCACCTTCGCGCCGAAAGCACGCATGGCCGCAAGCGTCAGATCGATATAGCCGCGCGCGCCGATTTCGCTGCCAGCAAGCGCGATCTCGAAGGGTTGCCCGGCAAGCGGCGCGGCCATCAGCAGGGCCGAGACATATTGACTGGAGAGACCGGCATCGATCACCACCCGGCTCTTGCTGAACCCGCCTTTGGCTTCGATGGCAACAGGCGGGCAGCCGCTCGGCGCGGCAATGGCAACGCCCAGCGATTGCAGCGCCTCGACCAGCGGCAGGATCGGCCGCTTGCGCATATGCTCATCGCCATCGACGGTGAAGCGACCCTTTTGCAGCGCCACCGCCGCCGTCAGGAAGCGGGTGGCCGTGCCGGCATTGCCGAGAAAAAGCGGCTGCGACGGCTCGTTCCATTCGCCCGTACCGGTGACGACGAAGGTGGTGGCATCCGGCTCCTCCACTGTTACCCCCATGGCGCGGAGCGCCTCGGCCATATAGCGGGTGTCGTCGCTTTTCAGCGCGCCAGTCAAACGGCTTTTTCCTCTGGCCAGTCCCGCCAAGAGCAGCGCCCGGTTGGTGATCGATTTGGAGCCGGGCGGACTGATCTGACCGATGAGCGCATGGGCGGGCGGAAGAAGGGTCAGCTTTTCAAGAGGCATGGCAGCAGTCATGGCAAGGTTCCAGATCAGCGGGGAACGACAATAGGCTCTGTCGGTAGCGCGCCAGACGACAGGATGCAATGGGAAAGCATTTTTACAGTCACTCGCCGGACAGATGGCGGCGCGCCAGCCGGATTTCCTGCGCCAGCGTCAGCTTGCGGATATAGGCATCCATGGCCAGCAGCATCAAAAGCGTTACCACACCGATCCCGGCGGCGGCATGGGTGAGGTTCAGCCCTTTCAACGGGTCCTGAAAATCGCTGATCGGCACCTTTGCCAGATAGAAAAACAGGGCATCGCTGGCGCCATGCAGCAGGCCGATGGCACCGGACAGCCAGAGCATATCCGCCTTCCCGGGCATTGTCAGCGGGGCGGCGTCAGAGGCAGGCTGCGGCTCGCGCATTACGGTTCTGGCAATATCATTCAACGCCAGCGGCATGGCGATGACATTGATCACCGGCACAAACCACAGGATAAGCGTGGCGACGGGATAGAAATGCAGCCGCTTTTCCGGCTCGAGCGTCCAGGCAAAGCGCGCCGCAGACCACAGCCATGAGAGCCAGAACACCAGCGCCAGAAGCCGCAGCAGGATGAGAATATCCTCAATCGGCGGCGCCCAGAGCATAACGATGGCAATCAACCGGCCATTGATGGCCGTCATTGCCGTCGCCCCGGTTTTGACCACCACATACTGGACCCAGGCCGAATAAAGATAAAAGGGGATGAGAATCGTATAAAACAGAAGAGTCAGAGCCGCCGCGACAAGAAAGCCCCGGCGATACCAGACCATTTTGCCGAGCAGGGCTTCCAGCTGCACGCCCTCTTCCCCCGTCACATCTCAGGCCGCCGGTTGAAGCCGGGCGCCGCCCGCATCGGTGAGCAGGAAGGCCTCGCCGCAGGCCTTGGCCAGTGTGCGCACCCGCAAGATATAGCTCTGCCGTTCCGTGACCGAAATCACGCCACGCGCATCGAGCAGGTTGAAGACATGAGAGGCCTTGATGCACTGGTCATAGGCGGGGAAAACGCATTTATGCAGACGCTGATTGTCGCTTTCGCCCGGAGCGCCCGCCGCCAGCAGCGCCTGACATTCCTTTTCGGCATCGATGAAATGCCGGTGCAACATCTCGGTATTGGCGAATTCGAAATTATGCCGGGAATATTCCTGCTCGGCCTGCAGGAAGACATCGCCGTAGGAGATCTTTTCCTCGCCTTCGCGACCATTGAAATTCAGGTCATAGACATTGTCCACACCCTGCACATACATGGCAAGACGCTCCAGACCATAGGTCAGCTCGCCCGCAACCGGCGAGCATTCAATGCCGCAAACCTGCTGAAAATAGGTAAACTGGGACACTTCCATGCCGTCGCACCAGCATTCCCAGCCAAGGCCCCAGGCGCCCAGCGTCGGGCTTTCCCAGTCGTCCTCGACAAAGCGGATGTCATGCAGCAGCGGATCGAGGCCGATCGCCTTCAGCGAACCGAGATAAAGCTCTTGCAGGTTCGAGGGATTGGGCTTCAGGATGACCTGATACTGATAGTAATGCTGCAGACGGTTGGGATTTTCGCCGTAACGCCCGTCCGAGGGGCGACGCGAGGGCTGCACATAGGCCGCCTTCCATGGCTTTGGCCCCAGCGCCCTCAGCGTGGTCGCCGGATGGAAGGTACCGGCCCCCACTTCCATGTCATAAGGTTGCAGCACGGCACAACCCTTGTCGGCCCAGTAAGCGTGCAGCGTCAGGATCAGCGCCTGAAACGAGCGTTTCGGGTCCATGTGGGGGGCGGGTGTGGCAGCAGTCATGACAGCAATCCGAGCATGTGTTGGTAATATAAGGTGTCTCGTGCCATGGCGATGCGTGAGGGTCAAGGCTTCTCGTCGTCACGGGCCACCCGGTATTCCCCGGTTTTCGGGTCCTTGACGAGCGTGGTCACCTCATCGCGAGCCGGTGTGCGGGACGATCCGGAGGACGTGCCGGAGGGGCTGCGGCCCTTCGGGGTCGTCCATTTGCGATAATACCAGACGGCAATGCCAATCAGGATCAGATAGAAGAGTATGCGTGACATGCCGTTTTACCATTGTGGACGCGTGGGGGCCGCCTTACAGCCCAAATCGCGACCATAATGCCCGTTCTTCCACCGCTTCGGCAAGCCCTGCCCCGGCGCTCGCGAAGGGATCGGCCTTGCCGAGCGCCGCATCAATGCCGGGAAGACGGCGGGAAAACAGCCCGGATTTCGCCGACACCAGCTCCAGCTTCGCCTTCTTGCCATAGCGGGCGCGGATCACCTCGCGCAGGCTGCCCAGCCCGTCGATCAGGCCCAGTTCATAGGCTTTGCGCCCGGTCCAGAACAGGCCGGAAAACAGCGACGGCTCGTCATGCAGCCGGATACCGCGCCGCTCTTTCACCATGTCGATAAAAACCGCGTGAATATCGAGCTGCAGCGTCTTCAGATACTCGATGTCGCTCTGTTTTTCCGGCTGGAACGGATCAAGCATCACCTTGTTTTCCCCTGCCGTATAAACGCGGCGCTCGACGCCGAGCTTTTTCAACAGATCGGGAAAGCCGAAACCACCGGAGACTACGCCAATCGAGCCGACGATGGAGGTCGGGTCGGCGATGATCTCGTCACCGGCAATGGCGATCATATAACCGCCGGAGGCGGCCACATCCTCGACGAAGACGAGAACGGTCTTGTTATGCTCCTCGGCAAGGGATCGGATGCGTTGATAGATCATCCGCGATTGAACCGGCGAGCCGCCGGGCGAATTGACGGAAAGCGCCACGGCGGGGCTGTCCTTATATTTAAAGGCCTTTTCGAGAAGCGGCCCGACAGCGGCCAGATTGAGCGCCGGACGCAGGCGGCTGCCGCCGCTCATGATCGCGCCATGCAACAGCACCACCGGAATGACCAGTTCCTCCTTGCGGAATTTCTTCGGAACCAACCGCTTCAAAAACCCAGCCATGCGCGCAAAAGCCTCTTTCTTCATGTTGTTCACCGAGATGTAAGCGCAGACGGTAAAAACACAATGGGGCGGGTCTTATTTTGCCCGCCGTGCCAGTCGTGCATAGCCCGTGCGGCCATTGTTGAGATCGTCCACTTCGGGCAGGAAAGCATGGCCTTCCGGCCCATGCATGATAAGCGGCGCCCGAAAACACAGACGCGCTTTCGATCCCTTGATCGCGGTGAGCAGCAGGCGCGTGGCATTTTCACCGGCACGCGGGTGAAGAAGGGTGATCTCGATGCCGCCAAAGCGTCTGCCGCAGGCGGCGATGATCTCGGCCACCGATTCGGGCCGGGCGATCAGGGAAAGCTGACCGCCGGGCTTCATGATCGCGCCCGCCGTCCTGATCCAGCGCTCGAACACGTCCTCGTCCATCGCGTGGGCCTCCGCCTTCAGGGCGTCGGGGGTCAGGCGGTCGCGCCCGTCATTGAAGGGCGGGTTCATGACCACATGGTCGAAGACATCCTCGAACAGCCCTGCATCGCGCCGTGCCTTTCCGCTCAGCATCACATCCGCCGCCACAAGCCGGATGCGCGGGGCAAAAGCGGCATTGTCGACAAGCGCCAGGGTTTTACGGGCATAATCCAGCATGGCGGCGGAACGTTCGACCAGCGTCACCTCTGCCGCGGGCAATCTTGCGGCAACGGCCAGACCGGCAGCCCCCGCACCAGCGCCCAGATCCGCGACAGACAAAGGCCCCTCGCCGACCACCAGCGCCGCCAGAAGCATGGCATCCATGCCCGCGCGATGGCCGCGCCCTTTCGGCTGGACCAGATGGAATGCACCGCGATGAAAGGCATCGATGGTTTCATCCGCCGGATTGTCCGCAGCAGGCGATGAGCTCACGGCTTGTCCTCGCGCAGTTCCGCTCCGAGCCCGGCATCGATCATGATCCGCCGTGCCTGGGCAACCCGCTCACCATCGACCATCAGCCGCCGGGGTAAAAGACCGAGCGAGCCTTCGAAAATACTCATCGACTGGTCGGCAATGAAACAGCCAATGCCGGCATCCTTCATCAGGCTTGCGGCAAAGGACAGCAAAACGGCATCATTGGTACGTAAAATTTCATGCATAAGGTGATTCGGTCCATCAAATTGCGGGATAGGGTAATTCGGCACTTGCCGCGCGGCCATCGGGTTTTTATGGTTCAACCATGGCTGGACGGGAAAATACCCGCTTCCGGCCTACAGGCTTGATATGTGCACGGCAGCGCTTCGGATTTTGTGAAACGCTGACAAGACACTGTAGCAGTTTCGATGTGATGCATAGACCAGCCATGAGTTTGAGAAACAGGAGTCCTGTATTTTGGGCGCAGTCGTACCGCTTGGTGATAAAAACAGCAAACAGGCATCGGTGAAACCGCTGGTGGATCTGACGAAAGCCGACATGGAGCGGGTGAACCAGCTGATCCTGTCGAAAGCCGGCTCCGATGTCGAAATGATCCCGGAAGTGGCCAATCACCTGATTTCATCGGGCGGCAAGAGGCTTCGTCCCATGCTCACCCTCGCCTCTGCCGCCATGTTCGGCTATGAGGGCGAAGGCCATATCAAGCTCGCCACCAGCGTCGAATTCATGCACACCGCCACGCTGCTGCATGATGATGTTGTTGATGAAAGCGATCTGCGCCGTGGCAAATCCACCGCCCGCACCATCTGGGGCAATCAGGCCAGCGTCCTGGTCGGCGACTTCCTGCTCGGCCAGTCCTTCAAGATGATGGTCGAGGTTGGTTCGCTCGACGCGCTTGATGTTCTGGCCTCCGCCGCTGCCGTGATTGCCGAGGGCGAGGTGTTGCAGCTTTCCGTCGCCAAAAACATGGAAACCACCGAGGACGATTATCAGGCGGTGATCCGCGCCAAGACGGCAGCCCTTTTTGCCGCCGCCGCCGAAGTGGGGCCGATCGTGGCCGGAACCGACAAGGCGATGCGCAATGCGCTGAAATCCTATGGGATGAATTTGGGTCTTGCCTTCCAGCTTGTCGATGACGCGCTCGATTACGGCGGCAAATCTGCGGAGCTGGGCAAGAATACCGGTGACGATTTCCGCGAAGGCAAGATCACCCTGCCCGTCATTCTCGCTTACCGGCGCGGCAGTGAGGCCGAGCGCGGCTTCTGGCGCGAGGCCATCGAAGGCGGCAA
Organism: Allorhizobium sonneratiae; assembly: GCF_023700755.1. Taxonomy (GTDB): domain Bacteria; phylum Pseudomonadota; class Alphaproteobacteria; order Rhizobiales; family Rhizobiaceae; genus Allorhizobium; species Allorhizobium sonneratiae. The sequence continues at coordinate 9,387 of NZ_JAMKOJ010000002.1, forward strand.
GACCGATGACGCCAATCTGGAAAAGGCCATGGGCCTGATAACCCGTCATAACGGGCTGAGCGATACCGTGGCCCGCGCCATTCATTATGGCGATGTCGCCCGCGATGCGCTGGCCACCGTGCCGGACAGCCCATGGAAATCGGCGCTGATGGATGTGATCGACTTCTGCATCGAGCGGGTCAACTGAGCCGCTCTGCTCACGCTCTCCTCCTGACCTCACATCTGATTCAAGAGTTTATGCTGCAGATGGAAAAACACTGGCTTTTTCGCCCATGCTGACAGGCTCCCGCAAAAAAGCCATTGTATTGCCATCAGAATTGCAGCCATCGTGCCGGCTGGCAGACGCCGAGAACGCATGAATGACAGGTTTCACACATTCTTGTTTTGGAAAAAGACTGGCTTGTGTTGGAAAAGGGCTGAATGAACGGCAGCATGAATTTTGGGGTTTGCGTTTGGACGAATGTGGACCATTTTATTGTAGTATTGACCGGGATGCCGCAATGGCTGCAGACCGGTGGACGGGTCTGACGCGTGCAGCGATCCAAACGGAGGCTTAAGCCGAGTTTGAATCAATCGCTGCATCAGAAAATGCAATCGCACGCAAGCATGAACGACGTGAATGCGTCAGTGCACACGTGTCAGATGCCGATCGTGATGTCGGCAACCCCATGCCTGTCTGGCGCAATCGATCAAGATTGCGCCAGACAGGCATGAGGATCAAAGTGTTGCAGTATCCCTGAGGCGTTTGAGGCGCATCGGAGCGACTGTGTGAATGAGATAAAGGCCCGCTCAAAACCGGGCAAACGGGTTGAAAGGCATGTTCATGCGGCAGTTTCTTGCCAAACGCATCCTGTCGGGTACGGCGCTCCTGGTGGTGGCCTCCCTTGGCGCCGGGCTGATTACCACACCCGCCTTTGCAACGCAGACGGTGACGAAACCGGTCGCTGACAGTTTCGATGTCGATGATGTTGATACCTTTTCAGGCGCTTATCTTGCCGCACGCGCCGCCAATATCGACCGTGATTTCAACTCCGCCGTCAGCCTTTACGAAAAGGCCCTGCGGTTTCAGCCGCGTGATCTGGAACTGCGCGAAAGCCTGATGCTGGCGCTGTTCATGGGCGGTAATTTTGACGAAGGTGTCAAATATGCCGAGGAATTGCGCCACGACAAGGCGATCGACCGCATCACCATCATTGCCCGCGGGCTGGATGCCATCCGCCACCACCGCTATCGCAGCGCAGAGCGTATTCTGGCCTATAAGGGGCCGAACGATCTCGACCGGTTGACCTATGCGCTGATCAGCGCTTGGGCCAAGATGGGTGCGGGCCATGGCCGCGAGGCGCTTACCGATATTGACCGGCTGAAGGGGCCGGGCTGGTTTGCCATCTTCAAGAATTACAATGCGGGCGTCATGGCTGCCGTTCTTGGCGATAAAAGCCGTGCGCAGTCTTATCTCTCCAATGTCATCACCGACCGGGAAGGCAGTGCCACCGCGCCCGATACCTTCATCCGTGCCGTCATCGCGCTTGCCACTGTCAGCGCCGAGGCGGGCGACAAGCAGAAGGCACTCGACACGCTGGCTGCCGGCGATCAGGCGATCAACAATTACGCCCCGTTCAAGGCCATGCGCGAGCGCATCGAAAAGGGCGACCTGCCGAAACTTGTGGTGCAGAATGCCCAAGACGGCGCAGCCTCCGTGCTGTTTTCCATTGGCGGGGCGCTCAACCGTCCCGGCGCTCAGGACACGGTGGCGCTTTACCTTCAGCTATCGCGCGGATTGCAGCCAAATGCTGCCGATACCCTGATCATGCTCGGCAATATCGCCGAGGCCAACAAGCAGACCGAAGAGGCCATCGACTATTACAAGGCGGTTCCCAGCGATTCGCCGATGTTGCGCGCCTCGGAGCTGCAACTGGGTCTGGCCTTGGCAGAGGACGGCAAGACGGAAGAGGCCAAGGCGCATCTGAAGGCGCTCGTTGCCTCCGACCCGCAGGATATCCGCAGCTATCTCGCCTATGGCAGCGTGCTCTCCGACGCCAAGGAGTACAAGCTCATGGCGGAAAATTACGACAAGGCCGTCGAGGTCCTGGGCCCCGCGCCGGACAAGAGCCAGTGGCCGGTGTTTTTCCAGCGCGGCATCGCCTATGAACGATTGAAGGAATGGGACAAGGCCGAGCCGAATTTCCGCAAGGCGCTGGAAATGAACCCGAACCAGCCGCAGGTGCTGAATTATCTCGGCTATTCCTGGGTGGATATGAACCGTAATCTCAAGGAAGGCCTTGAGATGATCCAGAAGGCCGTCGAGCTGAAGCCGGATGATGGTTACATCGTCGATTCGCTCGGCTGGGCCTATTATCGCATGGGTGATTATGCCAAGGCCGTCGATGAGCTGGAGCGTGCCGTTCAGCTCAAGGCAGGCGACGCCACGATCAATGACCATCTGGGCGATGCTTACTGGCGGGTGGGCCGCAAACTGGAAGCTACCTATCAGTGGAACCAGGCGCTTGCCTTCAAGCCGGAGCCCGATCTTGAGGCCCAGCTGAAGGAAAAGCTGGAAAAGGGCCTGCCCGATCTGCCAGACGGCACAGGCACGGCGCAGGCAACACCGCCTGAGACCGCCAAACCCGCATCGCAACCGGCGCCAGCCACCCCGGAGGCCGCAAAACCGGCTGCAGGTGACAAGAGCAAGCCCGATACCCCCCCGGCGGCCGATCCCGGAAAGCAGGACGGCGCGCCTGAACCAGCAAAGCCTGACGCGAAACCGGCCCCGGAAAAACCCGCAATGGCGCCTGCGCAAACACCGGCAAAACCGAACGTGCCACCATCTGATCCCGGCAAGAGCAATCCCTGATCGACAGATCGCCATGGCAGGGGATATTCACCAGACGGCAGCGGCGAAAATCAACCTCGCCCTGCATGTGACCGGGCGTCGCGCGGATGGTTATCATCTGCTCGACACGCTGGTCACGTTTTTTGAGACGGGGGATGTGCTTTCCGGTTCGCTGAGCGAGTGCGACAGGCTGACACTGGAGGGGCGCTTTTCCTCGGTGCTGCGCCAGGAGGCCGAAACAGACAATCTCGTCTGCCGTGCGCGGGACAAGTTGCGCGCGCTTCGACTTGCCAACGGGCTTCTGGCCCCCCCTGTGCATCTTACGCTTGAGAAAAACCTGCCGGTTGCCTCCGGGATCGGCGGCGGTTCCGCCGATGCGGCGGCAACGCTCAGGGTGCTGGAGCAACTTTGGGGCGGCGGCCTCGACGATGAAGCCCTTGAGGCGCTGGGCATCAGCCTTGGCGCCGACGTTCCGATGTGCCTGAAGAGTCTGCCGCTGCGGGCTGAGGGCATTGGCGAGGCCCTAAGCCCTCTCCCCACCATGCCGGTCTTTGCCATGGTGCTGGTCAATCCGCTGGAGGCCGTCTCTACCCCGCTGGTGTTCCGCCATCTTCAACGGCGCGACAGCCCTGCCCTCGCCGCAGTCCCTCAAAGCAGCCATCCGGCAGACTGGCTTTGCTATCTGCGCAATCTCGCCAATGATCTCGAGGCCCCGGCGCGCCTTGTCTGCCCGGCCATTGCCGAGGTGCTAAAGGAGCTTCAGACCAGCGGGGCAGAGCTTGCCCGCATGTCCGGTTCGGGAGCAACCTGTTTCGGTCTTTATCCGTCTCTCGCTGAAGCCGAACGGGCTGCCCTCGCCATCCGCGTCCGGCAACCGGAGTGGTATGTTGCCGCAGGATCGACCCGCTCCTTGCAAAGCTGAAGCCGTTCCGGCAAAACCATGCTTATTGATGCGGATTGACCCTGTTCGTTTCCCTACAGCGCCGTGCGCCAAATAGGGCGCACAAAACTCGCTGTAACACGTTTCATCTGCTGCATCATTTTCACCTGAAATCCTACCCGATTTCAGGAATGATTCAGTAGGCCGAACGGAATTGACGACAGGGCGGTGTCGTGCCCCAGAGGAAGGACGTTTCAGATGAGCCAAACCGAAGCCAGCCGGGCCTTTATTCCCCTCGGCATTGCCGTCCTGACGGTGTCCGACAGCCGCAGCCTGGAGGAGGACCGGTCGGGTGCTGTTCTGGCTGACCGGATTTTGGCTGCTGGTCATCGTCTGGCTGACAGGGCCTTAGTCACTGACGATGCCGACCGGATCGCTGCTCAGGTCAGCGCCTGGGCACAGGCCAGCGATGTGGATGTGGTGATCACCACCGGTGGCACCGGCTTTACCGGTCGCGATGTCACACCCGATGCGCTGGAACCGCTGTTCGACAAACGCATGGACGGGTTTTCCGCCGTATTTCACCGGATTTCCTATGACAAGATCGGCACGTCGACGATCCAGTCGCGTGCCACAGCCGGTTTGATCGGGACCACCTTCGTCTTCGTGCTGCCCGGCTCACCCGGCGCCTGCAAGGATGGCTGGGATGGGATTCTTGCCCAGCAACTCGATTACCGGCACAGGCCATGCAATTTCGTTGAAATCATGCCACGTCTCGACGAACATCTGAAACGGGCGAAGGCCTGATCAAAGCCCTGTCTGTGTCAGACGTGTGGAGCGGGCAGCCCAGGCTGGCACGATCTCGCTCATCAACCGCTCGCCTTTCAGCCCCCGGGTCAGATCGGCCAGCGCCATATCGGCCTTGGCGATCTGCAAGGCCTGCTGTTTTTGCATGAGAAAACCGTGCTCCAGCGGCGGCCCACGCCGCATCAACCGGGAAAGAATCGGGCGTCGATAAAAGCGTGAGGGGGCAAAACGGGCCGGTCGCGTATTCATTGCCACATAATCGGCAATTTCCTCGATCCAGCCGGAAACAGGGCGAGCACCCGGCTCGACCAGAAGCAGCCATTCGCCTCGCACCGAAGCGATAATTTCATTCAGTTGCCCATTCAGGTGAAACCGGCATCCGGCAGCATCGGCAAGAGACGATGTTCCATCGCGGGAGCCTTTATCCAGCACCACCACGTCTGAAATAATACCTTTCACGGCACCAGCAACAAGAACCGCCAGGGTTTGCGCCAGTTCGCCTTCCTGATCGCAGCATTCAACAAGAACAGTCAACATGATCGACTTATATCGCAATGCAAAAAGCTTGACTACAGCATCGTGCGTTTTATCAAATGCACATAAAATGCCGTAACACTTTAAATCTGATGCATAATTTTTCTGTCAAATCGATTCCCATTTAACGGACTATGCAGCAGATGACACAAAACGCTCTGAATCGAATAAAGTTCAAAACAAAAAAGCCGGGCAAACCCGGCTTCGTCAGTTCGTTATGCTGTATCAGTTCAGTTCAGCCGTGTTTTGACTTCGCCAATCGAATTCTGGAAAAGCCTGGCCTGAACGTCCGCATCGACTGATTTGGTCAATACCTGTTCTGCTGCCGCAACGGCCAGATCCACGGCTGCGGCACGAACGGCATTGATCGCGTCGGCTTCGGCCTGCTTGATCTTCTCTTCGGTAAGAGCATTGCGCCGGGCAACATAGTCCTCGGTTTTCTGACGCGCTTCTGCTGTCAGGGCAGCGGCTTCCTTTTCAGCGGCCGCCACAATGGCCTTCGCTTCTTCTTCCGCTTCCTTGCGCTTGGCCTGATAATCCGCCAGCAACTGCTGCGCTTCTTCACGCAGACGCTTTGCTTCGGACAGCTCGTCGCGAATATTGTTGGCGCGCTCGTCGAGCGACTTCGCCATCATTCCCGGCACCTTGAGATAAACAAGCAGACCGATGAAAATGATCAGGCCAACGAAGGCGTAAAAGGTATTATCGAATTCCATGGCTCAGCCTTTCTTGCCAGCGGCAACGGCAGCCTGCGCATCGGCAGCGCTCAGGCTTGCACCCGTCAGGCGTTCGACAATCGCTGCAACGGTTTCCGTGGCCACCGCATCGACCTCGGCAAAGGCCTTGGCCTTGATGGCGGCGATATTGGCCTGGGCTTCGCTGACTTTCGCCGTCAACTGTTCTTCGGCGGCAAGACGATCTGCCTCAGCCTTGGCCTTGGCTTCCTCGCGCGCAGAGGCGGCAATCGACTGGCCTTTTGCCCGTGCAGCAGCAAGCTCCGCCTCATAGGTGGCGATCGCAACGTCCGCATCGACCTTCAGCCGCTCGGCTTCCTTGATGTCCTCGGCAATACGCTGATGACGATGCTCCAGGATGCCACCGACGCGCGGCATGACCATGCGCTGCATCAAGACGTAGAAAATGCCAAATGTGATGACGAGCCACAAAAGCTGCGAGGGAAAGGTGGACGGATCGAAGGGCGGGAAAGCACCCTTGCCATGCTCCGCTCCATGCGCAACGCCAGTTTCCGTGTGCGTTTCAGCCGTAGCCGTCGTCGTCTCGGCATAGGCAGGGGTAAACAACATACTCGCCTCCAGGTATCCTGCAAAAGCAAGAGACCACGGTTGCCTTTATTTTCCCATCCTCAACGCGCTGAAACAGTGCGTGCGGCAGGCTTCAAGGCAATCCGTGATCCCGAGCACAAACGCTCTTAGACAGCGAAGAGCAGCAGGAGAGCAACGAGCAGCGAGAAGATGCCCAGAGCTTCCGTAACAGCGAAACCAAACACCAGACGGCCAAACTGGCTGTCAGCGGCGGAAGGGTTGCGCAGAGCGCCGGAGAGGTAGTTGCCGAAAATATTGCCAAGGCCGAGAGCCGTGCCGGCCATGCCAAAGCAAGCCAGACCTGCACCGATATACTTTGCTGCTTCCGCGTCCATGAGTGTACTCCTTTGAAATGGTTAGGCGGCGATTGATTGACGCTTCAGACGCCAATGTCGTTATTCCATGAGCGACAGCAAACGCACTGCCCGTCTGCCGCTCCCATAGCACCCTGTGACAATCCTGTGTCGCCCGATGCTATAAAGTCTATTCCATGTGCCTGCCAGCAAAACTTTCACACGCTCTGCCAATCAGACACGACCCGTTTCCCACACTTCGTGACACGGGCCATCGTCACACCAGATCGATCAGTGACCGTCCGGATGCAGGGCGTCGTTCAGATACATGCAGGTCAGAACGGCGAAGACATAGGCCTGCAGGAAGGCAACGAGAAGTTCCAGACCGGTCAGCGCCACCGTCATGGCCAGCGGCAGAATGGACCCGGCAACACCCAGAGCGCCCAGACTGCTCATCGACACGACGAAACCAGCAAAAACCTTCAGCGTGATGTGTCCGGCCAGCATGTTGGCAAAGAGACGGATCGACAACGAAATCGGCCGGGACAGGAAGGAAATGATCTCGATCGGCACGACCATGATCAGCAGCGCAGCGGGCACGCCCGGCGGCACGAAGAGCTTGAGAAAGCCCAGACCATGCTTGAAGAAACCGAAGAGAATAACGGTACCGATAACGAATATGGCCAGCGCGAAAGTAACGATGATCTGGCTCGTCACCGTGAAGAAATAGGGCACGATACCCATCAGATTGGCCGTCAGCACGAACATGAAGATGGAAAACACCATCGGGAAAAATTTCATTCCCTGGCTTCCCGCCCCTTCCCTGAGCATGGAGGCAACGAATTCATAGGCCATCTCGGCCACGGACTGGGCGCGGCCCGGAATCAGACCACGATTGCTGCAGGCGAAATACAGAAACCCGGCAGCCACCACCACAACCGCCACCATGAACAGCGACGCATTGGTGAACGAGAAATTGATACCACCAATTTCGATCGGTACGATCGTGTGAATCCTGAACTGATGGATAGGATCGTTTGCCACCTTATGATCTCTCTCGCTAAAGCCACCCGAAAGCGGCACTCCCTTACCATCCCGACATTGCCACAGCAATGCGCCAATGGATCATTTATTATCCTCGTCCCGCCGATTTGACGATGCGACAGGAGCCACAGCGCCGACAGACCGCAACACATTCAACACGCCGGCACAAAAGCCGAGCAACAAAAGCACCACAAGACCCCATGGCGAAGTTCCGGCAAAGCGATCGAGCATATAACCCAGAACACCGCCGACAAACACAGCCGAAAAGAACTCGCTCGCCAGCTTCATCGCCTCGGCATAGCCTTTACGGCTGACCTCGCCCTGTTTTTCCTTCGCCATATCCCGGCTTTTCTGCGCCTGCCTTTCGGCCAGTTTTGCGCCAAGCTCGGATCTGCGTCGTTCAAGGTCTTTTTCGTCTTCGTCCATCTTGTCCTCTCCGTCTGCCAGCCACCGCCTTGAGGCGTTTCAACATACAGCAAACGGCTCGGATTTTTCTCTGTTCCACCCGCCGAGATCATGACATTCAATTTCCGCTTAAGGCGAATGACATGATCAAGACCTGCCGATGCACCACGTAAATGCCCTGATCCTGCCACGATTGCGGCCAGAATGAGCCTTTCCAGGCGCCTTCAAGTCGCGCGCACCATAATTTTGCGCGCCTGCATAGTCAAGGCATTGAAACCGGTTGTTTCACGACAAATTAACTGAATAAAAACAGATCGATAAAATAAATTTTGCATTTTTTTGCCGCCAGCGCGTCAAATTGGCCGCAGGCTGCAGACCAGATTAACGCCTGGTCGCCTGCGTCAATGCCGTTGATCTCAGATGATCACATGTGATCCCAGTTCCACCACACGGTTGGCGGGCAGATGAAAATAATCCGATGGATCGGCGGCGGAATTGGCAAGCGCGATAAACAACCTGTCCTGCCAGTTCGGCATGCCCGACTTGGCATCCGGCACCAGTTTGCGCCGCCCCAGATAAAAGGAGGTGGACATGATATCGAATTTCAGCCCGCCTTTTCTCAGCTTCGCCAGGGCCTGCGACACATTCTGCTGCTCCATATAACCGAAGCGGATTTCCACCCGGCTGAAGCGCTCCGACAGGCTTTCGGCGACAAAACGCTCGGCATCGCTCGCCCGTGGACGGTTGACCGTCTTGATCGTCAGAATGATGTTTTTCTCATGCAGCACGTGGTTGTGCTTGAGATTGTGCAACAGGGCCGCAGGCGCGGTTTCCGGGTCGCTTGTTAGGAAGATTGCCGTTCCGGCCACGCGCACCGGCGCATGTTCGCTCTTGCGTTCAACGGACGGAATGAAAGACGACAACGGAATATCGGCATGACGGGTCTTGGCAAAGAGAATTCCGGTTCCGCGCCGCCAGGTGAGCATGACGATGGTAAAGCCTGCGGCAAAGAGCACCGGAATATAACCGCCATCATGAATTTTCAACAGATTGGCGCTGAGGAACACCAGTTCCAGCAGCAGCAGCGGCACAAGCAAGAGAAGCGCCACGGCAACTGACCACTTCCATTTGATTCGCACGAATTCAAACGCCATGATCGTCGTTACCACCATGGCGCCGGTGACGGAAATGCCATAGGCAGTGGCCAGCCCATCCGAGCTTTCAAACAACAGCACCAGACCGAGAACGCCAAGCAGCAGCAGCGTGTTGACCGCCGGAAGATAAATCTGCCCGGTATTGGTTTCGGAGGTGAACAGGATTTCCATGCGCGGCAGGAAGCCGAGATGGATCGCCTGGCGTACCATGGAAAAGGCCCCGGTGATCACGGCCTGGCTGGCAATCACGGTTGCTGCCGTCGCCAGAATAACGATGGGCAGCAGACCCCATTTGGGGAACATCAGGAAAAACGGGTCCGATGCCATGGCCGGATCCTTCAGCACCAGCGCGCCCTGCCCCAGATAATTCAGCACCAGCGCCGGATAGACCATGCCGAACCAGGCCGTCTGGATCGGTTTGCGGCCAAAATGACCAAGATCGGCATAGAGCGCTTCCGCTCCGGTCACCGTCAGAAACACCGCGCCCAGCACAACGAACCCGACAAAACGCTCGTAAATCAGGAAGCTGACGGCATTGATCGGGTTGAAGGCGAGAAAAATCGCCGGATCGTCAAAAATATGGTGAATGCCACCAAAGGCGATGGCGATGAACCACAAAGCGGTAATAGGGCCGAAGAAATTGGCCACCGCCCCCGTTCCCCGCGACTGGACAACGAAGAGCACGATCAGGATCACCACCGAGATCGGCACGATGAAGCTGCTCGATTGCGGCAGCACGAGTTTCAGACCTTCAACAGCAGACAGAACCGACAGCGCCGGTGTGATCATCGCATCGCCGAGAAACAGCGCCGACCCGACAAGGCCGAGAACCATCAGCACCACGGTGTGACGACCTGCCGATTTGCTGAGCAGCGCCAGAAGTGACAGCGTACCGCCTTCGCCGTCATTGTCGGCGCGCAACAGGAACAGCACATATTTCAGCGTGACGATAATGGTCAGCGTCCAGATGATCAGCGAGGTCAACCCGATCACTTCAAAGCGGGTGATGCCATCGGCAGAAACAGGCTTCAAGGCTTCACGGAAAGCATAGAGCGGGCTTGTGCCGATATCGCCATAAACGACGCCCACTGAACCCAACGCCAGATAGAGCACGTTTTTGAGACTGGCGTTATCATGCGCCGATGGAGAATGGTTTTCCTGAGACATTTTATAAACAGGCTCCACAGGCCCGCCCTGTTGTTGGGGAAAGTCGGCAAGCACGCCAAAGGCTCTCGCCCGGTCTTGCAAAACCACGCCCGGATTGCCTTTCGGCACATTTGTTGTGCGCCAAGGACCGGTGATGCAGCCATTGTATCGGTTTTGGTGTCGCCATTGGAGAAAAGCTGCGTCCGGCATCATCAGGCCGGTCCGTTGCTGTCCATGTCATGCGCGCAAAAGCAGCACTCAAACGGTCAATACCCTTGTCCGAAGTGGCGCGAGCAATGCGCTTCATTTGAAGCGCTGAGGCTCCCCAGCTTCTGTTTTCCTCAGCCCTGATGCTAACCGGACCCATAAACGATGGGAGACACTCAATCAGACCTGGTTTTCGAGAGCGAAGCAATAACACCTGCCGACAGAATCGCAAGTGTAATTACGAGTGAGGCCAAAGGCGGCACCTGGCCAAGGCCCAGCATATCGACAGCAATAATCTTGCCGCCAATGAAAACCAGCACCGCAGACAGGGCATATTTCAACAGATAAAAACGCTCCATCATGGCTGCCAGCGCGAAATAAAGCGCCCTCAGCCCAAGAATAGCGGCAATATTCGATGTGAAGACCAGATAGGGTTCAGTGGTGATGGAAAAGATAGCCGGGACGCTGTCGACAGCAAAGATCACATCGGCGAGTTCCACCATGACCAGCGCCAGAAACAGCGGGGTGGCATACCATATATGCTTGCCTTTTGCCGATGCCCCATCTTTCTGGCGGGGCAGTCTGACGAAAAAGCGGTCACCGTGGAGGTCCGGAACGATCGGCAGATGCTTTTGCAAAAAGCGCAAAACCGGGTTTGCGGCAATGTCATAATCGTCATCGCCGGAAAACATCATGCGGATGCCGCTGACGACCAGAAACAGCGCAAACAGATAAAGTACGACATGGAACCGGTCCACCAGCGCCGTACCGAGCCCGATCATCAAGCCGCGCAGAATGACCACACCGATAATGCCGAACACGAGCGCACGGCGCTGAAGATGTGGCGGGATCTGGAAATAGCCGAAAATCAGGGCGATGACGAAAATATTGTCAAGCGACAGGCTTTCCTCGACCACATAGCCGGTCAGATAGAGTGTCGCGGCAGACGCCCCCATGCGCCACCAGACAAAGCCGGCAAAGGCCAGACTCATGGCGAAATAGAAACAAGACAGACGCAGGCTTTTCGAAACCGTCACGGTTTGATCACCGCGGCTGAACAGCCACAGATCCATCACAAGCAGGGCCAGAACGAAAACAAGAAAGCCCAGCCACATCCATAGGGGCTGGCCGAGAAAATCGACAGAAAAAAACGACATTGTCAAACTGTTGAATACGGCGCTGTTCGACAAACAACTCCGACATCACGGGAAGCCGTTTTCCCGCCAGAGGGGCCCGCAGTTGTGAACATACTTTCAGCTCATGCATATGAACCCTCGCCCACACAATTGCAAGTCATCGGCCATTGGAGGTGCAATTGACATATATCAAGGCATGCCCGTTACTGCTGTGAAATCTTAACCATGCAAGCTTGTGGACACGGTCTGTACCGGATCGCAGGAGCGGGAAAGCTGGAGGCGGCCAGCCTCTTCCCCTTCAGGCTGGATGCTGATTTTGCCCACGAGCGAGTTATGGTGAAATGGAAGCTGATTTCCGTTTGCCGATGGCCTCTGTCGGCCCCTTTTACAACGCCGAGTTCAGTCCGGATCCGGCGTGGTAATGCCCTTTGGATCTTGTCATCCAAGCTACAGCAATCCTGTCTGCAGCCTGGATTGCCCACGAATAACCGCGCCCGCCTGACCCGCGGGCGCGGTTGCCACCGGAACCCTACACCCCGTTGGCAACCTAGAGCATTTCACTGTTTCACGGAAACGGTGAAATGCTCTAACTCTTTGTTTTTAAACATTTCTGTTCGAAACACCGGTTCCCACTTTTTGGCCGATGCTCTACTGTATAAGTCCTTAAACCGGAATCGGTTTAAGGAGACAATTATTCAGCAGATTTAAAGCGCTACAGCATCTTATATGCGCTTGATAAAACGCACGATAATGCAGGTTTCATTCCTGCTGATCACGCAGAGGCTTGAAACTCATTCTATGCAGGGCGCACGCACCTTCGGCTCCGATGGCGGAAAGGTGGATTTTCGTACCGTAACCGGCATGGGCGGCAAAGCCATAAGCCGGAAAGACAGTATCTGCTTTCGCCATCATCCCGTCTCTCGTGACCTTGGCAACAATCGACGCCGCAGCAATCGACAGGGAACGCGCATCGCCCTTGATGACGGCTTCGGCGGAGCAGGAAAGGTCTGGAGGGATATCGCGTCCGTCGCATAAAACATGCGCGACGGGAACGGCAAGTGACTGAACGGCACGCCGCATGGCATCGAGGCTGGCCTTGCGAATATCGCTGCGATCGATATGGGCCGCGGATGATGAGGCAATGGCAACGGTTGCGCTGGCCAGAATGGCCTCGAACAAAACTTCCCGGCGCGCGGCGCTCAGTTTTTTCGAATCGTTCAGCCCCTCTGGAATATGATCAGGATCGAGAATGACAGCAGCGGCCACGACCGGCCCCGCCAAGGGGCCGCGTCCAGCCTCATCCGTTCCGGCAACAGGCCAAAGCCCTCGCGCGCGGGCGGTTTGCTCAAGCGAAAAATCTGGGCTCAACCGGCCTTGATCGAAAAGACCGGGAGAATCGGCAGGCTTTGTTCTTTTCATGCCGCGATGTTTCACAGCTTTTGCCGCTCTGCAAGTCTCCGCTCGACTGAAACTCTCCCGTCTTCAAGTCTGTCGCAATCCTGCCTCTGCAGGTCTCACAGCAAGGAAAGCTGCACTCCGCTTCCATTCGGCGGAATGAAGAGATCGTCGCGCAATTGCAGGCTGCGACGGCCAAGCCCGAGCCGTTTGGTGGCGATTTCAAACCGGCGCCCGATCTGCCAGGCATAGGGGCCGGTGCCTTTCATGCGCTTGCCAAACTCGGCATCGTAATCCTTGCCGCCACGCATCGAACGCAACAGCGACATGACATGGCGATAACGATCGGGATAATGCTGGAGCAGCCAGTCACGAAACAGGGGACTGACTTCAAGCGGAAGCCGCAGCAGCACATAACTCGCCTCGGTTGCTCCCGCAGCCTGAGCCGATTCGAGAATCCGCTCGATCTCATGATCGTTCAGGGCGGGAATGATCGGCGAGACCAGCACGCTGACCGGAATGCCCGCCTGACGCAACTGCCGGATGGCGTCCAGCCGTTTATGCGGGGCCGAAGCGCGCGGCTCCATGCTGCGCGACAGCTTGTTGTCGAGGCTCGTCACCGACAGGCCAACCTTGACCAGCCCCTTTTCAGCCATGGGAGCCAGAAGATCGAGATCGCGCAAAACCAGTGCCGACTTGGTGACGATGGCGACAGGATGCTGGGCCGCAGCCAGTACCTCGAGCAATTGCCGCATGATGCGCCAGTCCCGCTCAATCGGCTGATAGGGATCGGTATTGGTCCCGATGGCAATGGTGCGCGGCTTATACCCCGGCTTCGACAATTCCCGCTCCAGAAGACGCGGGGCGTCCGGCTTGGAAAACAGGCGGGTTTCAAAATCGAGACCCGGCGACAGGCCCATATAATCGTGACTTGGCCGCGCATAGCAATAGATGCAGCCATGTTCACAGCCGCGATAGGGATTGACCGAACGCTCGAAGGGAAGATCAGGCGATTCGTTGCGGGTGATGATGCTGCGCGGTTTTTCGACCTGTACCTGCGTCGTGAACGCGGGCAGGTCTTCAAGGCTGTCCCAGCCGTCGTCGAAGGCGATCCGCTCCCTCGTCTCAAAGCGACCGGAAGGATTGAGGCCTGCGCCACGGCCACGCCGTCTTTCCCCATCGATTCTGAGGCCGGAGGCCTTCAGCAGCGCATCGGCAATATCAGGCGTATTGGCAGGCTGAAACGCAGCCTGTCCCAGATCGGACAACAGGGTCATGATGGGCTCCACACAGGAAAGCGGCGTGAAACAGCCTTATTGCCACTGTTGTTCCGCAATCCATAACGGTCTCGAATGAACCCATTCTATACGCGACAAAACGGAACAAGTAAAGAACAAAAGAAGAATTAAAGGTGATTAGCTGTCCATCATAACCGGCAGCCGCTGCCTTTGCGACCTGTCACCTGCCCTTTGCCGTTGCCCATTGCACCTGAACCGCAGAGCGGGGCCTTTGCCGCAAAGACCCCGCTTTTTTCATGATTCTGCTTTATTCAAAAGAAAGAACAGGCGCCGGACGGGCGCGCCGCTGGCTGACCTGCTCCCACACGGCGCTGGCGACAGCTTTATACACACGAGCCTGCGGATGATCAGGGTCCAGCGCCACCACGGGCTTGCCGGCATCCGATGCCTGGCGAATATCCATGGTCAGCGGCACCTCGCCCAGAAACGGCACACCAATGGCCTCAGCCTCGGCACGCGCACCGCCATGGCCGAAGATATCGTAGCGCACGCCCGTATCGGGTGCGAGAAAATAGCTCATGTTCTCGACAATGCCGAGGATCGGCACCTCGACCTTGTTGAACATGGTGACGGCCTTGCGCGCATCGATCAAAGCCAGATCCTGCGGGGTAGAGACGATCACGGCTCCGGCCAGCGGCACCTGCTGCGCCAGTGTCAGCTGCACATCGCCGGTTCCCGGCGGCATATCGACCACCAGCACATCGAGACCATCCCAGGCCACTTCGCGCAGCATCTGCATCAGGGCCGATTGCACCATCGGTCCACGCCAGATCATGGCGGTTGCCTCATCAACCAGAAATCCCATCGACATGGCCTTCAGCCCGTAATTTTCCATGGGCACGATCAGTCTGCCATCGATCTGGCGCGGCCTGCCGGAAATGCCAAGCAGACGCGGCACCGAAGGACCGTAGACATCGGCATCGAGCAGCCCGGTTTTCAGACCGAGCGCCTGCAAACCCAGCGCCAGATTGACCGCCGTGGTCGATTTTCCCACACCTCCCTTGCCGGACGCGACAGCAATGATGGCCCCTATTCCGGCAATGGCGGGTTTTTGCGCCTGCGGCTGTGACGGCGCTGCCGCACGTGGCGGCAATGTTGGTGCAGCCGCATGTGGCGGGTGGGCACGGGGCGCATCCGCGCCGGGTCTGCGCTCTGCCGTCAGGCTGACCACTGCGCCTTTCACCCCGGCAACCGCCTTGACACAGCGTTCCGCGGCCTGTCGCAACGGCTCAAGCGCCTCGGCCCGCTCTGCCGGAACATTGATGGAGAAATACACTTTCTGATCGGCAATGAACACATCCGAAACCAGCCCGAGATCGACGATATTGCCTTCAAGATCCGGCCCGCGCACGGTTTTAAGCGCTTCGAGAATGGTGTTTTTATCGGGTGTCATGCAAAACAGCCTTCACTCTGATCCGTCCGCCCTCAGACAGACGACAATGGGAACGATCTTTCTCAGATAGAGGCTCTTCGCCAGAATGCCAATCGCCCGCAGGCACACAAGCCGGGAAAACGACAGCCAAAACAAAAACCGCCGGGCGCGCCTTCTTTCAAGGAGCATCCGGCGGTTTTGTTTGAGGCGGTTTCTTTGACCGCTCCTCACAGTCCCCTCTGGACCTTTGCCTATTGCAATGCACAAACCGTGCCAGTTGCGCCTGTAAAAAACAGTCAGCCTCCTGAATAAATCCCCGAGCCGGTCTGAATTGAGAGCATCTGCAGAAACACGACGAAATTCCTTCCTAGAAAAACATTGTAAAACAAAATGTTATAAAGGGTTCACCGCTTCCGGAAACCGGAAACTGCCCATGATGCAACAATTTCAGCATCCGATCTGCACTTTATACAACCCATCAGGCTGAAACGGCTTATGGCAACGAGCGAGCCGGAACTGCCCATGATGAGGCAACAAAACCGTTTTGACTAAAAGATTGGCAGCAGCGAAGCCGAAAAGACCTCTATTTGATCAGCCCAAGCCGCAATGCCTTGGCCACGGCCTGAGTCCGGTTCACCGTATCCAGTTTTCTGGCGGCGCGATTGAGGTAATGATTGATCGTATGTTCGGACAGCCCCATGATGTCCGAGATTTCAATTGAAGTCTTGCCGATCGAAGTCCAATTGAGACACTCGATTTCGCGATCGGTCAGATTATCGGCGATACGGGCATCCATTTCCCGTATTTCTGCAAGACGACTATAGACATGGGTGGCAATATAATGAAGCTGGGTCATGTCGAGAAAGGAAAAAGCTGGCATATCGCCACAAAAGCTGACCATGCCCCGATTGCCACTGCCGTCATGCACGGGAAAGCAGGCTCCTCGCGGCATGCCGCTTTGCACAAAAAGATTGCGCGCCAGCTCCACCGTTCTGGCCTCGCGTTCCCGCGCCACCCATTGCACATCGAAAACGACGGGCGCAGCGCACGCCCTGATCTTAGTGAACACAGGGCTTGTCGCCATGAGACCGGCCTGATCATACAGGCTCATCAATTCCGTCGGCCAGTTGGAAATCACTGAACTGCCTGACAGCGTCTGATCCGTCACCGATGGCAGATGCATGACAAGAAAATATCGTGCACCAAACTCTTCCGTTACGCGCTTCATCAGACGAAAGATATCGAACTGGGTCTTCAAACCCGCCAGTTCCCTCAGTGAGTACTCAACATAAAACAGCCTTGAAGAAACATCTTCAACCAGCAAGGCTCTATGTGCCAGATCATCACCCATGTTTGAAAACAGCCCTCTGGTTCACAGGACGTGGTCCAATCACACTTTTAATCGAAAAATATAACCACTTTGTTCTCATTGCTGTGGGCGTCAGGAATTTTTGCAAAACTCTTGGCTTTCAAAAAGAGATTTTTTCTCAAAGGTTTAAAATATGGAAATTCTAGATGGCCGTTCGGTTCTTTAAAACAATTTCGGCTTAAATACAAACACCTTACTCAGCTTAAAATTTAAGCAGAAAAGACAAATATACAGCCATCCGTTCTGATGGCATATCCCAATGCATCCATAGTGCATGTGGAGATTATAAATATTTAAATTCAATCTCCTAAACAGGTTTCAAGGCTTATAGCAAAAGCCTGCCTCCACCAGAACACCCGCTCCGGCGCGCACAAAAAGTGCTGTCGCTTTACCCATCAACAAAATTTCAACATCTCCTGCACTTTTTTATTGCATTCTTCTCGACAGCACTCCTGGCCGAAAACCGCTTCACACTTTTCGGGATGCGCTTCTTCTTGCCGCAATTGCGGACGCAAAACCGCTGCACACTTTTGCTGCAATTGCTTGGACGCGCATCTTATCCGAAAACCGCTTCACACTTTTCGGGATGCGCTTCTTCTTGCCGCAATTGCGGACGCAAAACCGCTGCACACTTTTGCTGCAATTGCTTGGACGCGCATCTTATCCGAAAACCGCTTCACACTTTTCGGGATGCGCTTTAAAACCCCCTGACCGAAACGGGAGGCGCAGCCATGAACGATCTTCATCATAGCAAATACGATATTGTTTTCGACACACGGCTGACTTTGGGCGAAGGCCCGTCCTATGACGCCCTCACCGATACGGCCTGGTGGTTCGATATCGTCGGTAAAAGCCTTTACGAGCATCGCTTTGCCAGCGCCACCACCCTTCGTCACAGCCTGCCGATGATGGCGAGCGTGATTGCCGCCATTGATGCAGAGCGTCAATTGTTGGCGACAGAAGATGGCCTTTTCCTTCGCCATATCTCCAGCGGCGCGTTGGAGCTTTTTACCCTTCTGGAACCGGACCGCCCAGACAATCGCTCTAATGATGGCCGTGTCCATCAAAGCGGGGCGCTTTGGATCGGCACCATGGGAAAATCGGCGGAAAATGCCGCTGGTGCCATCTATCATGTCGCCGGAAAAACCGTCACCCGACTCTATGACGGCCTCAGCATTCCCAATTCCATCTGCTTTTCGCCCGATGGGGCGCTTGCCTATTTCGTCGATTCCGCCGTCAATACACTCATGAAGGTGGCGCTCGATCCGGCAACCGGTCTGCCGACCGGCGACCCCGTCCTTCATATTGACGGCCGTCATGAGAAAGGCGGAATCGACGGCTCCGTCTGCGATGCCGAGGGCGGCTTGTGGAATGCGCGCTGGGGTGTCGGCGCAATCGATCATTACGACGCATCCGGGCAGCGCCTTGCCCGCTACACGCTTCCAGCCTCGCAAACCAGTTGTCCCGCCTTTATCGGCGCGAAGGCCGATCGTCTCCTCGTCACCAGCGCAACCCAGGATCTCGGCGATGCTGAAAAAACCGCCGATCCCCATACGGGCAAGACCTTTGTCCTCAATGTTCCAGTCAAAGGACGGCACGAACCGCATTTCATTATATGAGATTGTGTGCATTTATTGAAATGCAAAATGTTCCAGCTTTTTGCATAAATTTATAGCAAAAATTATCGGAACGATCCGCCTGCCCAGCCATTTCATTCTGCGAACCGGGTGAGAGACGACGCACAAGGCGTCTTTCTCCCAGATCGCAATGAAACCAACCGAAAGGCAGGTTCGAGATGAAAAAGACCCTTGGTATTCTTACGGCTTCCGCCCTGATCGCCTCTACGGCCTTGGCTCCGGCAGCCTTTGCGCAGAACACGACGCCAGCAACCAATCCGGCAGCGCCAGGATCGGTTCAGATGAACACCACGTCCGGCGACACAACCGGCACAACAACTGGCGCCATGGGTACGACCGCCGCCACCGACACCTATCTGACCCGTCAGGGGCCGGATCAGGTTTCGGCGTCAAATTTCATCGGCCAGAATGTCTATAACAGCAACAACAAGAGCATTGGCGAAATCAACGACCTGATCATGCAGAAAAACGGTGGCATCGTCGCAGCTGTGATCGGCGTCGGCGGTTTCCTGGGCATGGGCGAGAAAAATGTCGCCGTTCCGATGAGCAAAATCACCGTGGCACAGGACACCAAAAATCCGAGTGAGTTGCATCTGACCACCACCGAGACGTCCGACAGCCTGAAGAACGCCCCGGAATACAAGACGCTGAGCGAACAGCAGTCCAATGCCAGTGGTATGAAAATGCCGTCGCTGGACAACTCTTCGACGTCTTCGACACCGAGCAAGTAAGTGTTTTGCGCCCCGGACTGCCGTCCGGGGCGCCCTGCCGTCCGCATCTCCTGCCGTGACGACACGCCTCCGATCG
The DNA here is from genome assembly GCF_023700755.1 of Allorhizobium sonneratiae. Classification (GTDB taxonomy): domain Bacteria; phylum Pseudomonadota; class Alphaproteobacteria; order Rhizobiales; family Rhizobiaceae; genus Allorhizobium; species Allorhizobium sonneratiae. The sequence goes on from NZ_JAMKOJ010000002.1 coordinate 29,023, forward strand.
TTTCAGGAGACAGCCGTGTCATCCATCTCGGCTGCGCGCTTGGGGCGTATCAACGGCTCCGGCCGCACATACATCATATGCGCGCCACCCTGCGGCCCTTCCACCGCCTGGATTTGCAGTCGCTCTTCATCGCGGCGGCGGATATCCTCCTCGATTTCCCGCGCCATCTCCTCCTCGACACCCAAAGCTTCGATGGTCATGCGCCCGAATTTCAACCCCGATTCCAGCGTTTCGCGCAGTTCATATTCAACATTGCGCGCCCGAAGCGACAGGCTGTGGATACGGTCATAGGAGCGCACGAAGAGCCGTACATGCGGAAACTCCTCGCCGATCAGATCGACAATCCGATCAGTCACCTCGCGTTTTTGCGTACAGACGGCGACGATCTTGGCTTTTTCGATGCCAGCGGCGCGCAGAATATCCAGCCGCGTGCCATCGCCGAAATAGATGCGGAAACCGAAAGACGAGGCCTGACGGATACGATCGGCCGAATCGTCGATAATGGTCACATCGCGACCGCTGGCCAACAGGATCTGCGCGGCAATCTGGCCGAAACGGGAAAACCCGATCATCAGCACATCGGAACCCGCCCCTTGAAAATCCTCCTCGAGTTCCTCATGCCGCTCCGCGCTCATAAGGTAACGCGCCAGCGCCGCCACCAGTGGCGTCAGCGCCATGGTCAGCGTCACCACGGAAATCAGCAGGGATGAGGTGGCGCTGGAAAAAAGCCCGGCAGCGGCGGCCGTGCTGAACAGCACGAAGCCGAATTCACCACCCTGCGGCAGGAGGGCTGCAATACGCAGGCTGTCGTCATGGTCGGAGCCGAACAGGCGGCAGAGCAGATAGATGCTCACCCCCTTGACCAGGATGACCACCGGCAGGGCCAGCGCAATCAGCCAGAGATTGTCGAGGATGACGTCGAAACGCACGGAAAGCCCCACCGCCATGAAAAACAGCGCCTGGAGAATGCCGCGAAACGGCTCGATATCGGTCTCAAGCTCATGGCGATAGGAGGATTCGGCCAGCATGACACCGGACAGAAAGGCCCCCATAGCCATGGAAAGCCCCGCCGCCTCCATCAGCATGGCCGAGCCCAGCACGATGAACAAGGCGGCGGCAATCATCACGTCACGCGCACCGGTGCGGGCAATGATCTGAAACAGCGGCGTCAGGAGAAACCGGCCCGCCAGTACCATGCTGCACGTGGCGGCGACCGGCAGCGCAATCGACAGCCAGAGCGGCGAGGTCGCATCGCCTGAGCGCGCGCCCAGAATGGAGATCAGCGCCAGAAGCGGCACGATGGCCAGATCCTGAAACAGCAGAATGGAAAAACTGCGCTGACCATAACGGCTGTTGACGTCATTACGGTCATTGAGGATCTGTAGGGCAAAGGCAGTGGAGGACATCGCCAGACCGAAACCGGCAATGATCGCCCCATGCCAGGCCATGAGCCCGCTAAAAAACAGGATCCCCGTCAACAGCCCTCCACAAAGGAGAACCTGCATCAGGCCAAGGCCGAAAATATCCGAACGCATCCGCCACAGCGTCGAAGGCTTCAGCTCCAGCCCGATGATAAACAGCAGGAACACCACTCCAAGCTCGGCAATCGGCAGGATTTCCTCCGCGCCGCTGATCACATGGGCGATGGGTCCGATCACTGCGCCCGCGGCCAGATAGCCCAGCACCGTACCCAGACCGAAACGGCGGAAAAGCGGGGCTGCCACCACCGCACCACCCAGCAGCACCAGCGCCTCGGTAAACAGAAGTGTCGGCGTGTTGCTCATGGTCGGCCTTTCAGAAGGAGAAAACGGGGCAGAAGGATAAAACGAGGCAGATCGACAAAGCTGTAGGGAGAATCGCAGCCATGCCTTGATGTGTCGTGTCAGGCACAATAAATGGAGAGCAGAAGAAAGGCCAAGCCATGTCAGCTGAAATTCCCTCCGACCATCTTCTCGAACGTGCCCATCGTCTGGTCGAGCTTGCACTCAAGGCCGGTGCCGATGCGGCAGACGCCGTCGTGGTGCGCTCGCGCGCCCATGGGGTGAGCCTCAGGCTGGGCAAGGTCGAATCGACCGAATCCTCCGAAAGCGATGATTTCTCGCTGCGGGTCTTCCTGGGCCGCAAGGTGGCGTCGGTCTCGGCCAATCCCGGTTTCGATCTGGCAACCCTTGCCGAACGCGCCGTCGCCATGGCGAAAGTTTCGCCGGAAGACCCCTTTGCCGGTCTTGCCGATGCAAGTGATCTGGCCGCAAGCTTTGCCGATCTTGATCTCTACGATCCGACAGTATTGTCCACCGAAGCCCTGACCGAGGCCGCCCTTGCCATGGAAGAGGCAGCCCGCAGCGTTTCCGGCGTGAGCAATTCTCTGGGCGCCAGCGCCTCTGCCGGCATGGGCGGGCTGGTGCTTGTTACCTCGAACGGCTTTTCCGGCAGTTATCAGGCCTCGCGCTTTTCCCGCTCGGTCGGTGTGATCGCCGGTGAAGGCACCGCCATGGAGCGCGATCACGATTTCGACAGCACCCTGCATTATGAGGATCTTGAAAGCGCCGAAACCATCGGCTTGCGGGCAGGTGAGCGCGCCGTGCGCCGCCTTCATCCGAAGAAGATCGACACCCGCAAAGGTCTGACGGTGGTTTACGATCCTCGAGCGGCCCGCAGCATTGCCGGGCATATCGCCGCCGCCATCAATGGCGCATCCGTAGCGCGCAAAACATCCTTCCTGCGCGACAGCATGGGCAAACAGGTATTGAAGCCGGGTCTCAACATCACAGATGATCCGCTGATCCGGCGCGGCAATGCCTCGCGCCCCTTCGACGGCGAAGGCGTCCGCGGCGAGAAGCTGACGATGATCGAGGATGGCGTGCTGCGCCACTGGTTCCTCTCATCGTCCATTGCCCGCGAACTGGGGCTGAAAACCAATGGACGCGGTGCGCGCGGCGGCACCTCCGTTTCCGCCTCCTCCACCAATCTGGCGCTGGAGCCGGGTGATATTTCGCCGGAAGACCTGATCCGCGCGGTCGGCACCGGGCTTTACGTCACCGATATGATCGGCCATGGCGTCAACATGGTCACCGGCGATTACAGCCGCGGCGTCTCCGGCTTCCTGATCGAAAACGGTGAACTGACCGCCCCGGTCTCGGAAGTGACGATTGCCTCAAACCTCAAGGACATGTTCGCGCGCATCACGCCGGCAAACGACATCGACCGCAGCTTCGGCACGGCAGCCCCCACGCTTGCCATCGAAAACATGACATTGGCGGGTCAATAAGGACCGGATCGGATGAACCAGAGCGGAGCCGACCTTGACGGCGCATGGAGTGACGATCTTCGGTTGATTGCCGAGGCCGCCACCGATGCCGGTCGGCTGGCGCTCAGCCATTTCGGCGCATCGCCAGAGGTCTGGTGGAAGAATGAGGGCCGCTCCCCGGTCAGCGCCGCCGATTATGCCGCCAACGCCCTGCTGGAAGCACGGCTGCGGCCTGCCCGACCCGGCTATGGCTGGCTGTCGGAAGAAACCGATGACGATCAGACCCGGCTCGATCGCGAGACCGTCTTCATCATCGATCCGATCGACGGCACGCGCGCCTTTCTCGCCGGGCAGAAAACCTGGTGCGTGTCTGTGGCGGTCGTCCATCAGGGACGTCCGGTGGCTGCAGCGCTTGTTGCACCGGCGCTCGATGAGATTTTTCTCGCCTCCGCCACCGGCCCCGCCCTGCTAAACGGCCAGGTCCTGAGCGTGACGCCGTTTCGCGACGATGCCGTGCTGGATGTCGCCTCTCCCGCAGAATTGATCGGTGCATTTGCCGAAAGGGAAACGGCACAAAGCCTTAACCGCGTGCCGCATGTGCCGTCGCTGGCCTATCGCATCGCCATGGTGGCGGCAGGGCGGATCGATGCGACGCTGGTGTTGAAGAATGCGCATGACTGGGATCTCGCCGCTGCCGACCTGATCCTTGAAAAGGCAGGCGGCGTGCTGATCAGCACCGATGGCACCCCCCTCACCTATAATCGTGCCAGGGTCCGCCACGGCCATCTTGCCGCCGCCGGACGCGAGGCAATCACGCGGCTGATACCGGTTTTTTCCACATTTGTATGAGGGTTTGGTAACGCTTACCGGCATACACACGGCATATGGTTGACCTTGCCCGGAAAATCGCGCAGAGGAAAACCTCATTTCATGGCGCGTTTGCCCGGCAAAACGGAAACCGGCTTGTCTTGCGGGCAGACAGACGCAGAACGCATCGGACCCTGTACTGCTTAACGGAGCAGGCTCGGGACTATGGACAAGGAAGCAACGGACATGAACGGCACAGGCGAAAAGAAACAATTGCTGCATCTGGTGTTCGGCGGCGAGCTGAGCAACCTGGAAGAGTTGCAGTTCCGCAACCTCAACGAACTCGACATTGTCGGCATCTATCCCGACTATGCCAGCGCGCTGGTTGCCTGGAAATCCAAGGCGCAGCAGACCGTCGACAACGCCCATATGCGCTATTTCATCGTCCATATGCACCGGCTGCTCGATCCGCAGAACTGACCTGGCAAGGTGGCCAGGGGGTGTTCGACAGCGGCCCGTCAGCGCCGTCACGTCAGTTTTTAGTCTCCTGGCCGGTCGCGCCTTGAAGTATCCTCATTCAAATTGTCTTGATTCAAGGCGCTCTCATGGAGGATCATGGCCAACCGGCTGAAATGGTACGGTTGTCTTTGCTCCGGTTGGCCGGACAAGGCAGTTCATTTGTAAAGCGTTGCTTTCAGACTAGGAAGGCACGCCGCTCTCGAGTTGAAGGTTTCACGTCGCATGAGCGCATTGGCCCAAATTGCATTGATCGCCTATCGCTGCGCCGGCATTGCGGGCTATCCTTGCGCCGGGCTTTTTTTAAATCTTCGCGCCCGGCGCGGCAAGGAAGACCGCGCCCGCAAGATGGAGCGGGTCGGCTATGCCAGCGCCAACCGCCCGCGTGGACCGCTGGTCTGGGTTCATGCGGCAAGCGTCGGCGAGATGATGGCCGTCTCCACCTTGATGCGGGAATTGCGTCGCGCCGACATCAACGTGCTGTTGACCACCGGCACCGTCACTTCGGCGGAAATGGCCAGCAACCGGCTTCAGGTCGATGTGATCCACCAATATGTGCCGCTCGATGCGCTGCCAGCCGTGCGCCGTTTTCTCGATTACTGGCATCCCGATCTCGCGATCGGGGTGGAATCGGAAATCTGGCCTGCAACGCTATCGGAGCTTAATCGCCGGAAAATTCCGCAGGTTCTGGTCAATGCAAGACTGTCGGATCGTTCCTTCAAGCGGTGGCAGAAACATCCGCTTGTGGCCCATTCGCTGTTTTCGCAGCTGGCCATGGTGATTGCCCAGTCCGATCTGGATGCCGAACGGTTTCGCGATCTCGGCGCCTGGCCGGTGATCACTTCCGGCAATATCAAGGTCGAGACCGATGCGCCGCCCTGCGATCCCGCCCTTCTGTCGGTCTATGACGCACAGATCGGTCATCGCAAGACCTGGGCGGCCACCTCCACCGCCGAAGGCGAGGAAAAGGTTGCGGCCATGGTACATCGGGCGCTGAAAGCGCATATGGGGCAATTGACCATCATCGTGCCCCGCCATATCGAACGCGCCGACGAGATCGAAGCCATGATGACGGCGCAGGGCCTGACGGTTGCAAGGCGCAGCCGCAACGATCCGATCACCCCCGACACCGATATTTTTCTCGGCGACAGCATGGGCGAGATGGGGCTTTATCTCAGGCTGACGGAAATCGCCTTTGTCGGCCGCTCGCTCGTCGCCAAAGGCGGCGGCAATCCGCTGGAACCGGCGGTGCTCGGCTGTGCAGTCCTGAGCGGCCCGCATGTGGAGAATTTCCGCGACACCTATCAAGCCCTGGTGAAAAAAGGCGCGGCACGATTGGTGCGCGATGCTGAAATGCTGGCCAAGGGCGTGCATTTTCTGATGAACAATCCGGTGACCCGCCACAAGATGGCCGATGCCGGCATGGAAACCGTGCAGGACATGCGCGGTGCGCTTTCGGCGACGATGAAGGCGCTGGAACCCTTCACCCATCCGCTGACCATGCAGGCAAGGCTGGAACCGAGAACGGCGGCAGGCGAATGAACGAAAAAACCGACGCAATCAAAGGCATTCTTTTCGACAAGGACGGCACGCTGATCGATTACGATCTGAGCTGGGCGCCGGTCAACCGGGCGCTGGCGCTGGCGGCAGCCAGGGGCGATGCGGTTCTGGCCGACCGGCTTCTGTCTGCCTGCGGCATGGACCCGGTGAGCGGCCATGTCACCCCCGACAGCCTGCTTGCAGCCGGCACGGCAGCGGATATTGCAAAGGGGCTGATTGAGGCGGGCTCCACCGTGCCGCTTGCAGCGCTGACGCGCGAACTTGACGATATTTTCGCCGCCTCCGTCGAGATGAGCGTGCCGGTCACCGATCTTTCAGCGCTTTTTTCCCGGCTGAAGGCCAAGGGATTGAAGCTCGGCATTGCCTCCTCCGACAATGAACGGTCGATCCGGGCGCTGGTGCAGCGTTTTGGCCTTGACGATCATGTAGATTTCATCGCCGGTTACGACAGCGGCCACGGTTCCAAACCGGAGCCGGGCATGATCATCGGCTTTTGTGCCGCAACCGGTCTTGCCCCCACCGAGGTGGCGATGGTCGGTGACAACAATCACGATCTGATCATGGCCAGAAACGCAGGCGCGGGGCTGGCCATCGGCGTTCTGACCGGCACCGGCACGAAGGAAAGCCTTGGGCGCTTTAGCGACCATTGCCTGATGAGCATCAGCCAACTCGACGAAATGTTCGTCTGATGCCTGCCGCTTGTACCTTCGCTGCGCATGAAGACGCCTTTCAGGACCAGGGACCACCGTCATGGCGCTGAAAGCTCCGGCCTTCTGGTGGCGTAAACCTGGTCTGGCCGCTTTCGCCTTGCAGCCGCTTTGCCTGATCTATGGACGCATATCTGGACAGACCCTGATAAGGCGGATGGCATCGGCTGACCAGCCAGACGTCAATGTCCCGGTGATCTGTATCGGCAATCTGACGCTCGGCGGCGCAGGCAAGACACCGACAACGTTGGCGCTCGCCAGAACCGCCACCGCCATGGGGCTGAAACCGGGATTTCTCACCCGCGGCTATGGCGGCAAGGTAACGCAGGCCCATCGTGTCGATCCGCAGCACAACACAGCCGTCGAGGTGGGCGATGAAGCGCTGCTTCTGGCACAAGCCGGGCTGACGGTGGCGGCACCCGACCGGGCCGCGGGAGCACAAGCACTGATACGGGCAGGCGCCGACCTGATCCTGATGGATGACGGTTTCCAGAGCGCCCGGCTGTTTTACGATTTCGCCGTGATCGTTGCCGATGCCCGGCAGGGGATTGGCAACGGGCATGTCTTTCCCGCCGGGCCGCTGCGCGCGCCGCTTGCAGCCCAGCTTGCCCATGTCGGGGCATTTGTCCTGATTGGCGAAGGCGATGGCGCAGGGACGATTGCGGATCTGGGACGGCGTGCCGACAAACCGGTGTTCAGCGCCTCTATCCGGCCCGTTTCCGGCTTTTCACTCAGGCAAAAACGGGTTCTGGCCTTTGCCGGCATTGCCGATCCGGAAAAATTCTACCGGACATTGGCTGAACTGGGAGCGGAAATCGTCACCACCCGGTCCTTCGGCGACCATCAGCCGTTCTCTGCCGCGGCCATGGCCGATCTGCTCGACACAGCGAAACAGCAGGACCTGACGCTGGTGACGACAGCCAAGGATCGCGCCCGCCTGAGCGGCCTCATCCATCCCGATGCAAAACGGCTGATCGATGTGACAGAGATTGTCGAGATCGATCTTGTTTTTTCCGATCCTAACACACCGCAGTTTTTGATCGAAACGGCCATGACCCGCTATCGCCAGCGCCAAATATGAGCGCTTTTCCTCTCAGCCCCGCTTCTGGTTCGGCAGGTTTCCGGCCCGCCGTTCGGCTTCCAGCGAGGCGCTGGCATCGACATAGGCTTCCTGCCGGTCGACACTCCAATATTTCAGCTCATCAATGGTGATCGGCCTGCCGGTCACGGCACAGACGACATAGGAGCCGGGCGAGGTGATCTGGAAATCGCCGTCGAGATACCGAACCATCGCCTCACGATTGCCGCTGCCTTCAAACCGGTTCATCACATGCTCCTTCACGATCAAGTCTCACATAGCCTCTTGGTACAACAATTTCCAGAGGCCGTGCTGTATAATGCGGAACCCTCGAAGCGTCCGAAAACCGGTTCATCAGACGTGCTCTGACTCTTTGTTTTAACGCATTTGCGGACGGAAAACCGTTTCACACATTTCCTGGAAAAGCTCTAACTCCGCCCGAACAGTCTTTCAATATCGGCAAGCTTCAGTTCGATATAGGTCGGGCGGCCATGATTGCATTGGCCGGAGCCGGGTGTGTCTTCCATCTTGCGCAACAGGGCGTTCATTTCCTCAGCACGCAGCACCCGTCCGGAGCGCACCGACCCATGGCAGGCCATGGTGGCGGCCACATGTTCCAGCCGGGAAAACAGGCTGTCGGCGGTCTCCCATTCGGCGATTTCGTCGGCAAGCTGGCGCAAAAGCCCCGGCACATCGACCTCCCCCAGCATGGCCGGCGTTTCGCGCACGGCAATCGCGCCGGGGCCGAAACGCTCGATGGCAAGCCCCAGCCGGTCGAGCGCTTCGCCATGCTCCATCAACCGGTCGCAATCCTCTTCCGGCAGATCAACGATGTCGGGGATCAAAAGCCCTTGGGAGGGCAGACGCCGCCCGGTCAGTGCCTTGCGCATGTCCTCGAACACCAGCCGCTCATGGGCGGCGTGCTGATCGACGATGACCAGCCCGTCTTCCGTTTGCGCCACGATATAATTGGCATGAAGCTGTGCCCGCGCCGCACCCAGCCTAAAGCGCCCGTTGTCTTCAACGGCAGGCGGCTCCGCCAGTTTCCCTTCGGCGCGCGCCGACGGCGTAGACAAGGCGGAAAATCCGTTCTGCCCCGGTTCAGCCAGTCCGGCGACCCCGGCAGATGCGACCGTCAAAGGGCGCGAGGGCGATGTCTGGCGGTTCCAGTTGACCGGGGCCGACCCAGCAGGCGAGGACCAGCCCGGACGGACAAAGCCTCCGGCGCTTTCGCGCCCCTCCATCCGACCATTTTCCACCCGGCCATTTTCCACCCGGCCATTTTCCACCCTGAAAGCCCTGAGCATGGCGTCGGCACCGGCGGTGGAGGCGCGGTGACCTTCCCGTGTCAGCGCTTCACGGATCGCCCCGACGATCAGCCCGCGCACCAGTCCCGGATCGCGAAACCGCACATCAGACTTGGCCGGGTGGACATTGACATCGACCAGCGCCGGATCGAGTGTCAGCGACAACACCGCCACCGGATAGCGCCCCGACGGCACGGTTTCGGCATAGGCCCCGCGCAGCGCCGAAAGGATGAGCTTGTCCTGCACCGGGCGGCCATTGACGAAGGCATATTGATGTGCGCCATTGCCGCGATTGAAGGTGGGCACCCCGGCAAAACCGCCCAGCACGACCCCCTCCCGCTCGGCATCCAGCGCAATGGCATTGTCGCGAAAATCCGCCCCCAGAACCTGGGCGATGCGAGCGAGATGATCCTCACCGGTGGCGTTGAATTCCAAAGTCGAGCGGTCGGAGCCGGAGAGCGCGAAGCGGATATGGGGAAAGGCGATTGCCATCCGCTTGACCACCTCGGTGATGGCAGCGGCCTCGGCGCGTTCGCTTTTGAGGAATTTCAGCCTTGCAGGCGTGGCGAAAAACAGGTCGCGCACCTCGACGACCGTGCCGGGATTGCCAGGTGCCGGACCGACAGGCGAAACCCTGCCACCTTCCAAGGCGATCTTCAGGGCACTCGCCGCGCCTTTCTGGCGGCTGACGATCGACAGCCGGGCAACGGAGCCGATCGAAGGCAGCGCCTCACCGCGAAAGCCGAGACTCATGATGGCGTCGAGCGAACCATCAAGTTTGGACGTGCAGTGACGGCGCACGGCGAGTGTCAGATCGCTCTCATCCATGCCGGAGCCATTGTCACTCACGCGCAACAGCGCCTTGCCACCGCCTGCGGTGGCGATCTCGATGCGGCTTGCCCCGGCATCGATAGCGTTTTCAATCAGTTCCTTGGCAGCGCTGGCCGGACGCTCGATCACTTCGCCGGCGGCGATCTGGTTGATCAGCGTTTCTGAAAGTTGCTTGACGGTCATGCGTTATTGTCGCCCATCCCTGCGGCCAGGAAAAGCCGAACCGGCATCTCCCGGTAAAATATCCCCACGATTAAGAGGGCATTAAGACAAAGCCAATAATCTGCCACCATGTTTAATCGTTTTTAAACCAACGATTGGATGTGTTTCAGAGGTATGGTGACGTTTACGGAACCGTCATCACGGTTTCGTTCGACGAGGGTTTTTCAAAGTCTTCACTGCAGTGCCGCCGCACAAGAGCGGTCGCTTGAGGCTTTCAGAGGGCGAGTATGGACAGGCAGGGCGGCGTCATATCGGCTTTCGAGCACACGCTTCTTGACGCGGTCTGCGATATCGAATCCGCCGCGCTGTTTGCCGTGGATGGTGACGATCTCCTTCTCCATGCCAACCGGCAGATCAGGCAATTTTTCCAGATCCCCGACATTTACCTTCAGCCGGGCACCCGCCTTCGCGATCTTTTGGGCGCCATTTACGATCACACATTGAAGAGCAACTCTGGGAAGAGCAACGCTGGGAAGGGCAACACGGGATCGACCCAATTGTCGCGGGAAGACTGGCTATCGGAACGGGTAGCGGCGCATTGGCGCGAACGCCATGAGATCATCGACAAGACCGTGCAAAAGCGACTTCTGCGCTTTGTGACCCGCCGCTTGCCATCGGGCCTTGGGCTTTGCCTGATCAAGGATGTGACCGAGCGCAAACATCGCGAAGACGAGTGGCGCACCGACATGGACAGGGTTGCCATTACCGAGGCCATTCTCGATGGGTTGCCGCAACCGGTGCTGGTCTGCGATAGCGCCTGGAGCATCTGCGCCGTCAATCGCAGCTTTACTGCTCTGACCGGGGAGAGAAGCGAGCAATTGCTGGGCCGCAGCCTGAGCGATATCATTGCAGGCGACATTGTCGAAAAGCTTATCGCCAGAAGCAGGACGATGCAGGAAGGTGAGACATTTCGGCTGCTCGATGACGACACCAGGGGGGCCAGCCCTCTTCTTTGCCTCAATGGTGTCCGCAAGTGTGACAGCCGTTTTCATGTTCTGAGCATGACGGCCGATCCTGCCCCTGCCCTGATCAGACGGATTGTCAAAGCGCAGGGCGCGGCCCCGATCACACCTGCCGCCCCCCTCCCGCAGAGCGGCCCGCCGATGCAACGCAATGTCGGCTCCGGGCATGACAGGTTGAAAGAGGCCATATCCGCCTTGCCGATACCGGACGGCGTCGGGCACGGCTCCGGCACCAACACAACCAAACCGCTACCAACACCCAGACAGGACAGCCCTAAACCCCACTCCGCACCGGCAGACAAGACTTTGCTGCGCGCCATGATCCTCTCGAACGATCCGGCCTTCAGTCTTAGGGCAGAACAGATTCTAACCGCCCAGCGGGCCGATGTCTGCAGCCTGTCTGGCATGACGGAATTGCGCGCCTTTCTCGATCTGACCCGATCGATCGACATCAGCATTGACCTTGCTGTCATCGATCCGTCCGTGCCTGCCCAGATGGCAGACCTGGCCACATCCAAGACCAGACGCGCCGTCATCTGCCCGCTCGAATCCCTGACCGCACGGCTTTGCGACGAGACTGCGCCAGCAGCGGCTGCGGCAGCACAGGCTGTGCCGGAGATCGATATTCTTGTGGCCGAGGACAATGAGGTTAATCAGATCGTCTTTTCCCAGATCCTGGAAGGTCTCGGCTATCGCTATGGGCTGGCGGCAACCGCCCGTGAGGCCTTTGCCGAATGGCAGAAAAAAAGCCCGCCGATCATGCTCATCGATATTTCCCTGCCCGACATGACCGGTCTGGATCTCGCCCGGAAAATTCGCAGCCAGGAAACATCCGGCCAGAACAGAACCGTTCTGATCGGTGTTCTGGTTCCCGCCTTTCATCAGGATCGGGCCCACTGCCTTGAAGCGGGCATGGACGATGTGATCATCAAACCTGTCAGCCCCGATATGATCCGGCGGATGATCGAGCGTCATTCCGACACCCTCGGGCGGTTGTCACAGCCGTCCTGAGCATGGCGATCACTGCGCAACTCTTGAACAAGACGTTGATAAAACGCACGATGCAGTAAAGCCGGCCATGCAGCAAATGACAGGTAAAAACCTCTAGTGAATTCATTGTAAAAAATAGATTTTTATTAATTTTTTCCTTTCATGATCCATATGTTAAAATAGACCATTTTCAGGACAATCAATGGGCGTCCCCGATTTCCCCGCATCTGAGGCAGATGCGATAAAGTCTTCCGGCTTTGTCGACAGTCTGACGGGTCTCGGCAACCGGCACCGCCTCAGGGAAAAATTCCAGAAGCTTGCCGAGGAACGGGCGGAAGACCCGGCCCCCTTTACCGTTGCGCTGGTCAATCTCGATGGTTTCAAGCCCATCAACGATCTCTTCGGCCAGGCGGCAGGCGATGAAATCCTGTGTCAGGTGGCCCATCGCCTGAAAGCCTGCATGACCGGACATGCCACTGTCACCCGTCATGACGGGGATGAATTCGCGCTCATCCTGCCGATGATCTTTGAAAGTGTCAGCGCCGAGCGCATCGGCCATCTGATCAAGGACGTGCTGTCGGCGCCCTATGATCTGGGGGATCGGCATGTGCGGCTGTCGGCCTCGCTTGGCCTTGCCATCCATCCCTTTGCCGGAGCCGATTTTACCGGGCTGCTGAAAAGCGCCGAAACCGCACTTTACCGCTCGAAGCGGCGCGGGCGCGGTCAGGTGACGGTCTATTCCACCGAAATCGCCCAGGAAATGCGCCGCTCCACCCAGATCGAACAGGCACTGCGCAATGCCATCATCAACGATATGGTCGATGTGCATTTCCAGCCGATCGTCAGCCTGGAGGATGAGCGGGTTCTGGGCTTCGAGGCACTGGCGCGCTGGATCGATCCGGATATGGGCTTTGTGTCGCCGGCGATTTTCGTGCCTTTGGCCGAGGAGCAGGGCTTTATCGACATGCTGTCCGACACGCTGCTGCGCAAGGCCGCCGAGGCTGCCGTGACCTGGCCGCGCGACCTGTTCCTGTCGTTCAACCTCTCATCAGCGCAACTGACCGATATGGCGACCAGCAGCCGCATCCTGTCGATCCTCGCCAATGCCGGCCTGCCGCCGTCGCGGCTGGATCTGGAAATCACCGAAACCGCCGTGATACGCTCGGCCGACATGGCCGGCCAGATCATTGCCGATCTCAGACAGGCGGGTGTGCGCATCTCGCTGGATGACTTCGGCACGGGTCAGTCCAGTCTCGGTCGACTGCGCGAATTCACCTTCGACAAGGTCAAGATAGACCGCGCCTTCGTCTCCGCGCTCTCCACCGACAAGACCACCGAGCATATCATCAAGGCGATCATCACCATGTGTGACAGCCTCAATCTCGATGTGGTGGCCGAAGGCATCGAGAATGCTGAAGAGGCAGAAAGACTGGCCGCCATGGGCTGCGGTATGGGACAAGGCTATTATTTCGGCAAGCCCATCGACGCCATGGCAACGCTACGGTATCTCAAACGCAATTATCGGGAAACCGTCTATCCAGGCACATCGACCAGAGGGTTTTCCTCCTTCATCAATTGAGCAGAGGGTATGGAGACCAGAACGGCTGTCGTCATCGCCACACCGTCATCGCGACATCGGCCCATGCTTTTGTCATCCTGCGATAGCCGGGCTGCGACAGGACTGGCAGGTCAAACCTGCCCCAACAGGGCAAATTGCGCTTCAACTGCCCGTTTGACCTCATCCTTGACCGGGGCGGAAACCTCGAAAATCTGCTTTGCCTTGAGAAAATCCATCACGCCGAAACCATTGACGGGCGGACGCAGGAAAATCGACGGTGAGGCGATCTTCAGCTTCTGCGCCAGTTGCGACTGCATCATCAGCTGCGATGCGCCGAACAGGCTTTCAATCCGGGTCGGCACCTCAGAGCCTTCGCCCACGGGACCGCCGACAATATCGATGCCGATGACGATATCGGCATCACCGAAGAGATGCTCATAGGGAACCGGATTGAAAATGCCGCCATCTATCATCAGGCGACCATCCAGCATGACGGGCATGAACAGCGCCGGAATGGCGGCAGAGGCTGCCAGCGCCTGATAAAGATCGCCTGTCTCGATCACCCGCTCGCAATGGCCGTAATAATCGGTGGTGATCACCTTCAGCGGCAGGCCGAGGCCGGAAAAATCCGCCGGAATCTCCGGCGGCAGAAAGGCGTGCAAAATCCGCTCCAGATTGAACTGGCCGATACGAAAACCGCCCAGCGCGTGCCGCATGGTCGGCGGCCGCAGGCCCCAGAGGCGATTGAACACAGCCGAGCGCTTGCCGACTGTTGCCAGCGCATACTCACGCATGTCGGCGGCGCTCATGCCCGCGGCCTTGGCAGCACCGATAATGGCGCCGATTGAGGCCCCGGCAATCGCCACCGGCTCGATCCCCAGTTCCTCCAGCGCTTCCAACACATGGATATGGGCAAAACCGCGCGCACCGCCTGCACCAAGCGCCACCGCCACACGCGGGGTCGACGGGGCGGCAACCGGCATCACGCCACTGTCAACTGTCTTCAGCATTCCAGACCTTTCGCCCTGCAGCAAGACCGGCTGTCCTCGGCAAAGGCCGCGCCAGCCATGATGTGTCAGCCCTGCAGGCTTTGCATGAGATTTCTGTTTAGAGCATCGCGGCGACAATCGGAATCGGCACGATGCTCTCAGATTTTGTTTCCGCATCGGTTTTTCCGAAAACCGGTTCCCACTTTTCGGCCGATGCTCTATTCTCAATGCGGCCTATAGCGGAAGAAGTACATTTTCGTGTCGCCAAAGGTGCGGCTCTCGATCAAATCATAGGGAGCGGCCACCTCGACGGTCACATCAGCACGTTCTTCCAGAATGGCCAGGGCATCCGGCATCAGCCAGCCACCCCTGTCCGCCGCCGCGAATGCTTTTTCGCCAAGACCCTTACCATAGGGCGGATCGGCAAACAAAAGGTGAAACGGCTCCATATTATTGACCGAGCCGAGAGAGGTTGCATCCCGCCGCAGGATTTTCGCCCGGCCATGCAGGGCGAGACTGTCGATATTCTCCCACAGCAGACCGCGGCCTTCGACGCTGTTTTCAACGAAGAGTGCCGAGCGGCAGCCGCGCGACAGCGCCTCCAGCCCGACCGCTCCGGTTCCGGCGAAAAGATCGAGCACCCGCGTGCCCTCCAGACAGTCCGGATGGGCATGGGCAAGAATGTTGAACAGGCTTTCGCGCGTCCGGTCGATGGTGGGCCGGATGGCGCTGGATTTGGGCGCGGCAAGACTGCGCCCACGAAATTCACCGCCAACAATGCGCATGTCTTACCTCTTGCCTCTTGGCCCGCCCGGCCCCTTGCCAGCACCCGGTTTTCCGCCGCTGCGACCCGATGGCTTACCACCGCCCGGCCTTCCCCCACCCGGTTTGCCACCAAAGGATTTTCCCCCGGATGGCTTGCCACCAAAGGATTTACCGCCGGATGGTTTTGCGCCAAAGGGCTTGCCACCAGCCGGTCTTGACCGTTCGGAGCGCTCACCACCGGATCTTTCGCCAAAAGAGCGATCCCCTTCCGCGCGCGGACCGGAGGGCTTGCCGCGGAAAGGCTTGTCACCCCCGCGCTCTCCCCGTTCAAAACGACCGCCCTCGCGGCGATCCTCTCCCCCACGGCGGCTGTCACGCCGGTCATCGCCGTCGCGATCGCCAAAGCGCCCGCCACGCCGCTCACCAAAGCCTCCGCCAGCCTCACCATCGCGGCGGGCCGGTCTTGCGCCAAAACCGCGCTTCTGGCCGAAGCCGTCATCCTCTTTCGGCTTGCGCGCCGGGGCTTCCGCCCGGATCCATTCGCCGTCTTCGTCGCGGGTGCGGCTCACGGTGACGCGAAGACCACGATCCCCCTCGCGGAAGGCAGACACTTTTTCATCCATGCCGCGCGGATCGCGCCTGGGGCCCTTGCCGCTTTTTTCGGCCTTGGCCTTGGCAGCGGCCTGCTTTTCCCCGAGCGGTCTTGCGCCCGGCGCCATCCAGACATTGGCCGTGCGGTTTTGACCGGCGGGCTTCCGCTTGGGCGCATCGTCAAACCCGCCAAAGTCGCGCTTTCCGCCATCCCGTTTGCTGTTATCCCGCTTTCCACCATCGCGCTTGGTGTCAAGACGGTCCAGCGCCCGTTCGCGGCGATCATCGCCACCGCGCGCCCTACCATGCTCTGACTTGCCATGTTCTGGCTTGCCACGCTGGGGCTTGCTACGCGTGTCGCGGCTTTCGTCTTCAGCCCAGCCAGAACGGGCGGATGGCTTGGCAGAGACGGCCTCTTCTTCCCCGCCTGCGGCGGAATAGACCGGCGCATCGAAATTGGCCTTGGCGTCTTCGATCAGGCGCGGACCGAGCTGATCGCGCAGCATGCGCCCGCGCACTTCCTGCACTTCGCCCTCCGGCAGATCGCCGAGCTGGAAAGGACCGTAGGAAATGCGGATCAGCCGGTTGACATCGAGGCCGAGCGCGCCAAGCACATTCTTGATTTCCCGGTTCTTGCCTTCGCGAAGCCCCATCGTGATCCAGACATTGTGGCCCTGCACCCGGTCCAGCGTCGCCTCGATTGCGCCATAGAGCACGCCGTCGACGGCGATGCCGTCTTTCAGCTTGTCGAGTGCGGCCTGATCAACCGCGCCATGCGCGCGCACGCGGTAGCGCCTGAGCCAGCCGGTGGTCGGCAGTTCCAGCACCCGGGCCAGACCGCCATCATTGGTCAGAAGCAGCAGCCCCTCGGTATTGATGTCGAGACGGCCGATGGACATGACGCGGGGCAGTTCATCGGGAAGGTTTTCAAACACGGTCGGGCGGCCTTCCGGGTCGGAATTGGTCGTCACCAGACCGGCGGGCTTGTGATAGAGCCACAGCCGTGTGCGCTCGATGCCGCGAATGGGCTCGCCATCGACCTCGATACGGTCGGCCAGCGTGGCATTGACCACGGGCGTGTCGAGCAGCTTGCCGTTCAGCGCCACCCGGCCATCCATGATCATCCGCTCGACATCACGGCGCGAGGCGATGCCTGCCCGGGCGAGCAGCTTGGAAATGCGCTCCGGCTTCATTGGCTCATCGGTCATCCGAGGATCAGGATCGCGCTGCCTCGTCGCGGATTTTTCTGCTTTTGACGCACTCTTCGGGCCGTCATTCTTGAATTTGCGGGTCTCGGGCTTGCCACCCGGCCGCTTGGATCTGTCTTTATCTGTCATTTTGTGTTTGCCTGTCGTTTGGGCTGTGTCCTATCAGGTCCGGCAGGCTTGGTTAAGTGGAAAGTTGAAATATGGCACCTTCCATGCGTTTCATGGATCTTGCGCTCAACGAAGCGCGACTGGCAGGCCAACGCGGCGAAGTGCCGATCGGCGCCATCGCCGTCAAGGATGGTACGGTCATCGCCCGTGCCGGCAACGAAACGCGGGCTTTGAACGATGTAACCGCCCATGCCGAAATTCTCGCCATTCGCCGCGCCGCCAGCCATATGGGACAGGAAAGGCTGAACGATGTCGATCTTTACGTGACGCTCGAACCCTGCGCCATGTGCGCCGCGGCCATTTCTTTTGCCCGCATCCGCCGGCTTTATTACGGCGCGGAGGATGAAAAAGGCGGCGGCGTGCACCACGGAGCCCGCTTCTACAGCCAGCCCACCTGTCACCACGCCCCGGATGTCTATGCGGGGATCGGAGAAAAAGAGGCCGCGGCCCTGCTCAAACAGTTTTTTACCGAAAAGCGGTAGGATCGCGTTTACAAAAAGAGACTACAAGCAAATCAAAGCCTGATCACTTCCGTGTGATGACGACTGCCCCTGAAAATGTCTCATTGGCAGTTCTTGATAACGATACTAGATAAACACCGTCTGCGCCCGCAGCCCGTCCGCTTCCTTTACCGGTATTTTCATGAACCGTATCGTGCCTCTCATCCTCGCCGTGGCCCTGTTCATGGAGAACATGGATTCCACCGTCATCGCCACGGCGCTTCCGGCGATTGCCGCTGATCTCGGCGTCGGACCGATCACGCTGAAACTGGCGCTGACCTCCTATATGGTGGCGCTGGCCATCTTCATTCCGATCAGCGGCTGGATGGCGGACAAATTCGGGGCGAAACGGATTTTTCGCGCGGCCATTCTGGTCTTTATCATCGGTTCTGTTCTGTGCGCGCTCTCCGGCTCGCTATGGGATTTCGTCGGCGCCCGCTTCCTGCAAGGCATGGGTGGGGCGATGATGACACCGGTCGGGCGTCTGGTGTTACTGCGAACGACGAAAAAGGAGGAACTGGTCTCGGCCATGGCGCTTTTGACCATTCCAGCCCTTGTCGGCCCGCTGGCAGGGCCGCCGGTGGGCGGTTTCATCACCACCTTCTTCACCTGGCATTGGATCTTTCTCATCAATGTGCCGATCAGCATTCTCGGCATTATCCTCTCGACCATTTATCTGCCGGATCTCGAACCGGTTGAAACCGCCCGGCTGGACTGGACCGGCTTTGCCCTGACCGGGCTCTGCGCGGCTGGCATTGTCTTCGGCCTTTCCGTCATCAGCCTGCCAGCGCTTCCGCCAGTGGTGGGTATTGCCGCCGTGGTCATCGGCATTGTCTGCGGGATCGCTTATGTCTTCCATGCAAAACGCCATCCGGCCCCCATCCTCAATCTGACGCTGTTTCGCAAACCGGCCTTTCGCGCCGCCCAGATCGCCGGCACCACCTTTCGCATATCCACCGGGGCCATTCCCTTTCTCATGCCACTGATGCTGCAACTCGGCTTCGGCATGACGCCCTTTGAATCGGGCATGACCACCTTTGTCGGGGCGCTGGGCGCCATCAGCACGAAATTCATGGCCCGGCGCGTCTTTGCCCATGGCGGTTTCCGCAATGTGCTGATCACCGCATGTTTCGCCAGCACAATCACCACCTTCGTCAACGTCTTCTTCACGGCCCAATCGCCGCATCTTTTGCTGATGCTGTTTCTTTATATGGCGGGCTTTTTCCGCTCGTTTTTCTTCACCGGCACCAATGCGTTGAGCTATGCCGACATCGAGGATCGGGAGGCAAGCCAGGCGACATCGATGTCGTCTGCCCTGCAACAGGTCAGTCTGGCGCTGGGCGTGGCCTGTGCCGCCTTCATTCTGGAAATCAGCGAGACCATGACCGGCAATCAGCTCGGAGTGGCGAATTTCCACATCGCCTTCGCCATTGTATCGATACTGACGCTGCTGGCCGCCATTCCCTATCTGAAAATGGCCAAGGATGCCGGCTCGACCGTCTCCGGCCATCGCCGTCGTCAGACAGTCAGCACAGTGGCGGAAAACATACCGGTGAAATGATCGTTGCAGTCAGAGGCACGCGACAGAGATCACAGATCGCTGTCTTGCGCGCCGTCTTGCGCCCCATCGTCCAGCCCGTCTTCGGCATCTGACGCTTTACGACCCTTGAAGCCTTTGGCCAGCAGGAACATTTCCACCGATTCGGCCCGTGACGAGGCCGGTTTGACATGGATAACCTGACGGAAATTCTGCTTTAACATGGTCAGAAGATCCCGTTCCGTGCCGCCCTGAAAGGTCTTGGCGAGAAAATGGCCGCCCTCGGCCAGAACCTCGACAGCAAAATGCGCCGCCACCTCACACAGATGCATGGTGCGCAGATGGTCGGTCTTCTGATGGCCGGTCGTGGGCGCAGCCATGTCGGAAATCACCAGATCCGGCGCGCCGCCCACCGCATCCATCAGTTTTTGCGGGGCATCGGGATCGAGAAAGTCGAGCTGCAAGACGCGGACACCGGGCAGCGGCGCCATTTCGAGAAAATCGATGGCAGCAACGCGGATATCCTCATCCGTCGAGCCGGTGACCTTGGCGGCAATCTGCGACCAGCTTCCGGGGGCAGCCCCCAGATCGATGATGCGGCGTGCACCCTTCAGGATCTGATGTTTCTCATCAATCTCCAGAAGCTTGAAGGCGGCGCGCGCGCGATAACCTTCCAGCCGGGCCCGCTGCACATAGGGATCGTTGATATGGCGCTCGATCCAGCGCCGCGAGGAGGCCTTCAGCTTGCCCTTCTTCACCTTCTGGCCGATCTTGCGGCCCGTACGGTTGCCGCCGGCTGGTGGTTTCGTCATGACCTCTCCGCTTATCGTCTGCTCGTGCCGTGATCATGGCTTGCGCCACGGTCTTTCATATCCTGCCCGCGGCGCTGGCGATAGCGCCGCCAGACGCCGTCATCGGCCATCATGTCGGTCAACAGGCCTTCGCGCAGGCCGCGATCGGCCACCCGCATCCGGCTTGAGGGCCAGCGGCGGCGAATCGCCTCCAGAATGGCGCATCCGGCCAGCACCAGATCGGCACGGTCCGGGCCAATACAGGGATTGGCCGCACGGCTTTGATAATCCCAGGACAGAAGCTTGGCCTGCATTGCCGAAACCTCGGCATCGGTCAGCCACAATCCATCAACCCGGCGGCGATCATAGCGCGGCAGGTCAAGATGCACACCCGCCAGCGTCGTTACCGTACCGGAGGTACCGATCAGATGAAAATCCTCCGGGATCGAAGCGCCTGGACCAGCCATGGGCGGGCAATCGAACCGTTCCAGCATGGCCGCCACTTCGCAGATCATCGCTTCAAACACGGCAGGCGTGACATCGCGCCCGCCATGACGCTCCGACAGCGTCACCACTCCAACAGGCAGCGAGGTCCAATGGGTGATGTGATTGGCAAGACGGCTGGAACGGTTTTCACCAATGCGAATCACCGCGATTTCCGAGGAGCCGCCACCAATATCGAAGAGAACCACGGACCGCGTTTCCCGCCCGACCAGCGAGGAACAGCCGGAAACAGCCAGTCTCGCCTCGGTTTCGCGATTGATGATTTCCAGCTCCAGCCCGGTTTCAGCCCGCACCCGCGCCAGAAATTCCTCGCCATTTTCCGCCGAACGGCAGGCTTCCGTGGCAATCAGCCGCTTGCGCCGCAAGGTTACGCCCTGCAATTTCGCTGCGCAGACTTTCAACGCTTCAACAGCGCGGTCCATAGCCTCAGCCGAGAGCCTGCCATGGGCGGCAAGCCCTTCTCCCAGCCGGACAATACGCGAAAACGCATCGACAACCCGAAAATGGCCGGGCCGCGATGGCTGAGCGATCAGCAGACGGCAATTATTGGTGCCGAGATCGAGTGCCGCATAGCTGTCAGTGCTCTCATATCGGGCCTCGACGGGAGCCATACGGACATGGGCGCGCCGATCGCCATCCGGGCGATGACGCGGGACAGCGGCGTGATCATGCGCGTCACCGTGCGGCCTTGCTGGCGCCGGGGTCTTATCTTCCAGCGGCTTGCCCGGCTGCAAGGGGCGAACCAGCGCATTCTTTTTGCCGCGGGCTTTTCTGCGACGCTTGCCGGAGCGTCCGGGCTCGGCCCCCGCAATTTTGGCCGGGCTGCCCTGCCCCGGCTTTTCCCCGCGCACGACTCGTGCCTGTGTCGCAATGGCAGAGACAAGCTGGTCGTGAGCACCAACATTTTGCGCATCGGCCGGCACAGCGCCATTCTTTTTACGTCGCCGCTTTCTCTTGCGGCTCGTCGATTGCTGATCAGCACCTGCAGAGCGTCGTTCCGCCACGGCAGATGCCGTGCGGTCATCGGTTATGGCAAGCGAAGCAGGGCCATTTTTAGGCCCCTTGCGCTTGCCGCGACCGCGCCGGGAGGTTTTCTTCCCCTTGCGGTCTTCCTGAGACGCCCCCTGATGGAGCGGCGCAGGGCCGCTGACGGGGTCAACCACTGTTATCTTCCATAGCGTCGCGCAAGGCCAAGACGGCATGCCGCAGACGACTGCTTGATTATGAACGTTGGTAAAATTCTAGCAGGATCAACGGACTTCGCCAAATGCTTTTTAACGGTACATCTGCCACCCAGCACCAATCCATCCGCAAACGACCCATTCCATCCATAAGTTGCGCGCCATCGCCCTCACGTCTCTCCACAGAAAGAAACGGAATTTTTTCAAAATACCCCTTTGCAATCGCAAAGCTTTTGGTTATAAGCCGCTCCACCAGACGGGCAGCCGCCTGACCCGTTGGGGAATAGTTCAATGGTAGAACGACGGACTCTGACTCCGTTAATCTTGGTTCGAATCCAGGTTCCCCAGCCAATTCTCGCTAAAAGCCTTTGATTTCTTGGTTTTCCAGTCGTGCCGGATAGTGTTTTGGCATCAATGGCGACCTGGTGCCCACAGGTGATGCCCAGCCGAATGATGCCCCGCCGCAACGGGTGTGGTGGCGATGTCGTTGAGATGGAGCTCGATCTCGAAGCGGGTTGGGCCAGTCAGCTCATGGCAAGGTTCGGGAGCCGGACGGAGCTTACGTTGGAAAATGGCTGTACGAGCCTGACCTAGCCGCAGAGCCAGGCCATGGCAGCCGGCCAGCTTCATCGCTTCGTCAATGAGAGGAATGTCGGCGATATGATCGTCACCTACGATCCGTCGCGCCGGGTCTATTTGGTGGGCGAGATCGCCAGCGCCCATCGCCACGACATCTCGATCGACCCGGAGGACACACAGGTCCGGTCCGTGCGAAGGGATGGGATGGGATGGTGAAGTCAACCACCGCCGTCTTGTTGCGGACTCATGCGCCCCCCCCATTCGCCGCAACCTCCTGCAGACTGTGTGAGACCGGAATTCGCATGACATACAATTATCCCCAGAGAATTTCATCGTTTCATTGAAAAGTTGAAATTCTCTAGGTCTTTGTTTTCAAGTATTTCCGGGTGGAAAACCGTTGCACACTTTTCTCGGGATACTGCTCTAAATTCTCATCAGCCTGCGCAACACACCAACCTCCGCCTGCGTCAGCGCCCTATACGCACCCTTTTCCAGATCGCCCAGGGCAAGCGGGCCGATGGCGACGCGAATGAGGCGCAGGCAGGCGATGTCGAGGGCTTCGAGCATGCGGCGGATCTGGCGGTTCCTGCCCTCTTCAAGCACGATTTCCAGCCAGGAGTTGCGCTCTCCGGTTCTCAGGATGGTCGCATGTCTGGCGCTGAGCCGTTCGCCGTCATGGTCGAGACCCTGCATCAATGCGGCGGTGATGCTCTGGTCGGCGATGCGGTCGATCTGCACATGATAGGTTTTGGCCACATGGGTTTCCGGGTCGAGCAGAGCCTGGGCGAAGCGCGTGTCATTGCTAAAGAGCAGCAGACCTTCGCTCGCCTTGTCGAGCCGCCCGACCGGAGACAGATGGGTGTGGTTCACATCACGCAGGCAATCGAAGACGGTCGGCCTGCCTTCGGGATCGTGACGGGTGGTGACCAGTCCGCGCGGCTTGTTCAGCATCAGATAGACCGGCGTTTCGGCAACGACTTTTTGTCCATCGACGGCGATGACATCCCGGTCGATATCCACCCAGGTTTCAGGATCGGTCACGATCCGTCCGGCAAGACTGACCCGTCCGGCAGCGATCAGGACCTCTGCTTGCGTGCGCGAACAAAAGCCGAGTTTGGACAGCGCACGCGACAGCATTGTCCTTTTGCCGCCGGCCTCGGACCCGGCCTTGCTTGCAGCCAAAAATTTCTGCCGTTTTGAATTGTTTTTCATCACACTTCCCTGATAGATCAGAGTTCTCCAATGCATGATGCGCCGCAACCTTTGCATAAGGCAGCAGCGTTATCCGGCTGGGAAACGCCGTCTTGTAAAAATCATTGTCCATGGTGCCTGTCCACCCTTGATGACAGATGCCGGACAGCCAGCTCTGGAACGGAGAACGCTTTGACCCAGGACGATATCACCGAAAGCCTTGTGACGTTGCGCGATTACTGGCGCTATGCGATTTCCCGTTTCAACGCCGCCGAACTGAGCTACGGCCACGGCACGGCGAGCGCTGGCGACGATGCCGCCTTTCTGCTGCTTGATACGCTCGATCTGCCGATCGACACGCTCGATCCCTTTCTCGATGCGCGCCTGCTTCCTTCAGAGCGCAAGCTTTTGGCCGAGCGGATCGACGCGCGTGTTTTAACCCGCAAGCCCTCCTCTTACCTCACCGGCCATGCCTATATTCAGGGTGTTCGCTTTCATGTGGATGAGCGGGTCATCGTGCCGCGCTCCCATATCGGCGAATTGCTGTTCAGCGAATATTTAAGCCCGGACGGTTCCTCCTTCCTGCCCGATCCGCTGGAGGTGGAAAGCGCGCTCGATCTGTGCACCGGTTCCGGCTGCCTTGCCATTCTGGCGGCAAAATTCCTGCCGAATGCCAGGATCGATGCCGTCGATCTCTCCGCCGATGCGCTGGCCGTTGCCCGGCGCAATGTCGAAGAGCATGAGGTGGAGGATCAGGTGAAACTCATCGAGGGCAATCTGTTCAAGCCGCTGAAAAACAAAAAATATGACCTGATCATCACTAATCCGCCTTATGTCGATCAGGCCGCCCTTGCCGCCTATCCGCCGGAATTCAAGGCCGAACCGGCGCTCGCCCATGATGGCGGCGAGGACGGGCTTGATCTGGTGCGTGACATTCTCGATCAGGCGGCAAAATATCTCAAACCCGAAGGCGGGCTGATCTGCGAAATCGGCTCGGGCCGCGAGATTCTGGAGGAGGAATATCCGCAACTGGACTTCCTCTGGCTGGAAACGGCCGCATCGCAGGATGCCGTCTTCTATCTTTCCGCCGAAGCGCTGGGTGTGTGACCCGCTATATCTGGCGACCGGGCAGTGTGCTCAAAACTGTCCGGTTGCCAGATAATAGATGCCAGCCAGAACGATCGCACCGCCGATGGCACGCACCACCAGACCATTGTAAAGCCGCCCAAGGCCAAAGCCCAAGGCAATGCCGAAGAGGTGAATCATGCCGGTGGCAACGACAAAGCCAACCGTATAGGCGGCCGGATCGCTGGCATTGGGGGCCATCTTGCCATGCGGATAGCCGTGAAACAGGGCAAAAAGGGCGATGATCGTCAAGGAGGCCGCTTCAGGCGCTTTCCATTCGGCGGCAATGGCCGCACCCAATGCCAGAAGCGACAGGGAAATGCCGATGGAAATCACCTCCATCGGCACATTGGCCAGCATGCCGATCACCCCGCCAATGCACATGATCAGCGGAAAGGTGGCAGGCAGTGTCCAGACGGAGCGTCCACCCATCTGCGCGCCCCACAGGCCGACGGCCAGCATGGCCAGAAAATGATCGCCGCCGAGCAGCGGATGCTCGAAACCGCTGCCGAAACCGCCCATCGGCCCGCCGATAATATGCGCAGAGGCCGGTTTCGCGGCCAACGCCATCAGCAGGGCCGCCGAAGCGATGAGCTTGAAAGGGTTCGCTTTTCCCCGGCAATTGCTGATCTGCATGTCGCTTCCTCTTGCAGGTCGTCCTCTCCCATGGCCTTATACGCGCAAGCGTGACAGAAAACAGGCAGAAACTGCAGACAACACAATTCGGTCGCAATGAAAGACTGCAAAAGGATATAGGGTCAGAGAGACCGGTTCATGTCAGCAGGCGCATAGAGCCAGGCGAGGACATGATTTCAGGCGCCAAATACGGAGTAAAAGGATGATCGGGAAACACATCAGGCCGAACCGCAAGGCAGCGCTTAAGCTTGCCTCTCTGGCGGGCATGATGGCGCTGGTGCCGGGTCTGGCCGAAGCCCATATCATTCAGGGCGGTTCGGGCGGATTTCTGCAAGGCTTCGAGCATCCGCTATCCGGCGCCGACCATCTGCTGGCGATGTTTTCCGTCGGGCTCTGGGGCGCGCAGATGGGCGGGCGCAATGTCTGGACCCTGCCGATCGCCTTTCCGCTGATCATGGTTCTGGGCGGCATCATGGGCATTGCCGGTGTGCCGCTTCCGGCGATTGAAACCGGCATTGCGCTCTCCATTCTGGTGCTCGGCACGGCGATTGCCTTTGTCTGGCGCCCACCGGAATGGCTGGCGCTGACGGTGATCGGTATTTTCGCCATCTGCCATGGCTATGCCCATGGTGCGGAACTGCCTCAGGCTGCCGATCCAGCCGATTTCGCCATCGGCTTTGTTCTGGCGACCGGTCTGATCCATCTGGCCGGTATTGCTGTCGGCCTGTGGATTACCAAAGCGCTCGGCAGCCGTATGGTGCGCATTCCCGGCGGGTTGATCGCGCTGGGCGGTCTCTATTTTCTCGTGACCTGATGGCAGGAACCTCGTCCCGATCGACAAACCCCGGTCAGCCGGGTCCGGTGCGTCGCCGTCTGCAGGTGGCGCTGGCCGTTCTGGCGCTGGCGATGGCCGCGGCGCTGGTCTCGACTGCTGTTGAAACCTTCCGCGCCCAGGGAAGCCTCGACCACTGGCTGCTGATCACCACCTTTACCGCAGAACGGCTGTTGCCGCTGATCGGCGCCGGGGTGATCTTCGCCCAGGTGCCGCTGCAACGCCTGCCCTTTCTGCTGATCCTGATGCTTTTGGGCGGATTTTCCGGCTTTGCCCATCGCGATGTTCTCATGCAGCTTCTCAGCCCGCTGCCCGCAGCGCCGACGCATTTCTTTCTGGTCGGGCCGATTGCCTGTATCATTGCCGGTGTGCTTCTGGTGCTGCCGCCGACATTGCGCTTCTGGCCGGGGCTTTTGCTGATGCCGGTGCTGGGAGCAAGTTTCGCGCTGGCCGTCGATCTTTCCGATCCGAGCCTGCATGACCGGTTTTATCTGCCGCTGGCGGTGACAGCGGCCTTGTGGGTGGTGCTGACCGCCGGTGTCATTGCCGGCAGTTCCGCCGCCCCCTGGACGGCGATTGCCTCGCGCGTCTTCGGCAGCTGGCTGGTGGCGATCGGCCTTCTCTATGGCGGTGCTTACATGGTGTCGAAATACACAGTGCTGACGCCACCGCCTTTCGAACAGCCGCCTGCCCCGACAGGCGACACGCCGGGTTTCGATGCGGTGCTGAAATCCTTCAACCGCTGGGGCTGGACACGACCGGCGGTGACGGGAGAGACCCGATGAGCCGCAAGATGAAAAGCATGGCGCGGATTGCGCTTTCAATGCTGGCCCTGTTTGCCGCAGTGCCACCCGCCCTTGCGCACCCCGATATCGCCATTACCGTGCGGCTGCTGTTCAATCTCCGGCTTGGGGTTTTGACCGGGCTTGGCGAAAGCTGGACCTTCGACAAGACCTATAGCCGCACCCTGCTCGACCAGTTCGACCGAAACCGTGACGAAAAGCTTGATGAAGACGAAGTCAAGGCGTTGGGGGCCAAACTGGCTGCCGATCTCAATCGCCGCCAGTATTTCACCGAAATCACCCTGGATGGCAAACGCGCCGCCGGGCTGACGATGGAGGGTTTTTCCGCCGTGGTGGACAAGGGTGTGGTCACGGCAAGCTTTGCCTTCAGCGTTGCCGCGCCGCTTGATGTCAGCGGCCGACCGATTGCCGTCACCCTGCTGGACCGTGATTATGTCGCCGCCTTCCGCCTTGCCGATCAGGCAGGCATTCAGCTGCGCGGCGATCCCGACAACAAATGCAAGACCTCGACTGCACCCGATCCTGCCAATGCCTATTTTGCCGGGCTGGTGGTGCCGACCAAGATCACGCTGAGCTGCCAGCCCTGAGGGATTGCGCCCCTGCCGGACAAGGCTTCAAACAGGATTGAGCAGGCTGCTGAAAAAGGTGAGCCGGGCTGAAACCGGTCTGTTTCGATTACACGAGGCAACACATTCAAACTATGCTAGATAGAGGGCACCGACGAGCAGAATAGAGGAGGTGTTCATGCTCGAAACTGCACTTCTTGAGGATGGAGCAGGCAAGCCGCTTTTGAGCGGCAAGCTGAATGACTCGCGAGAATGGTCTGCCGTCAACGCCTTTTGCAATCGGACATATATGCCGCTTTCAACACGCCCGCTGACGCGCGGTATGGATCCGGATGCAACGATGCGCATGTTGAAGATCGGGCGGATCACCTTCAGCCGTTTCTGCTTTGGAACCCCGACACGAGCGGATGATTTTGATCCGACATCCGGCAACATCATTGTCGTCAATACACTTCGTGGCGCCGTACGACATCCCTTGACCGGCAACGATGCTTTTGACAGTCGGCCCGGCGACAGTTACGTCGTCGATTGCAGTCGAACCAACTATTGGAACATCGCGGACGGCAACGACCTGCAACTGAACCTGACCATTCCCCATAAAATCATGGAGGAGACGGCTCTGCGCTGGTACGGTTTCGTGCCGGGGGACGATCTTTGGAAAAAGAGATTGGTTTTCGGTGTCGGTCATTCCGGATGGTTATCGCTGCTCGAATATGCCACACGCTCGCTGGATGCACGCCGCGATGCCATCGCCAATCCCTTGATTGAGCAGCGCATTGAGGAGATGCTGTGTCTTGAGCTTCTGCGCAACTGGTCCGAATGCGCAGGGTTGAATCTGGAAACGGGTGCACGTGCAGCAGCCCCTTATTATGTGCGGGAAGCAGAACGGCTGATGATCGAGCAGGCCGCTCAAGCACCCAGTATACTGGATATTGCTGCGCGGGTGGGGGTGACTGCGCGGTCACTTTCCGAGGGTTTTCGCCGGTTTCGCGGTATAACGCCACACGCATTCCAGCACCGGCAGAGGCTCGCCTCCTTGCGCCAGGCACTGCTTGCAGCGCGACCTGACGATACCGTCACCTCGATCGCAACCGCACATGGCTTTATCAACCTTGGCGTGCTGGCCGCAAGCTATCGCAAACAATTTGGCGAAAGCCCTGCCGACACCTTGCGCAAACGTCCATTGACGGCATCACCCCCCTAAGACACTCCGGGCGACTGCATCTGAAAGTCCCTTCGATCCGGCTCGATTGTGTCGATTGCATTGCATTATGCATTTCTTCCGTTTTCGAATGGAGATTTCCGAAGCGGAATGTGTGCGGCACATTCGGTGCTGTACAGCGGATTTTTTGCGGCGTTATTTCTTGTCCTTGTCAATGTGTGACCACCGACCTTGTCCGGTCTTACCCCGAGAAGAAAGGTCACATCCATTGCAAGGAGGAGAAACATCATGAAAGCGCTGGTTTATCAGGGTCCGGGGAAAAAAGCCTGGATGGAGAGAGAAAAGCCCACCGTTCAGAAACCAACCGACGTGATCGTCAAGGTCATGAAAACCACCATCTGTGGAACGGACCTACACATCTTGAAGGGAGACGTTCCAACAGTAGACGAAGGACGGATCCTCGGTCACGAGGGCGTCGGCGTTGTCGAGGAGGTCGGCTCCGCCATTCGCAATTTCAAAAAGGGAGATTCTGTTCTGATCTCCTGCATCACGTCTTGCGGCTCATGCCCGAATTGCAAGCGACAGCTCTATGCCCATTGCGATGACGGTGGCTGGATTCTCGGCCACCGGATAGATGGGACACAAGCTGAATATGTCAGAATCCCGCACGGCGACAATTCACTCTATCCGATTCCGGAAGGAGCGGACGAAGAGGCTCTGGTGATGTTGTCCGACATCCTGCCGACCGGCCTTGAAATCGGCGTGCAATCCGGCGGCGTCAAGCCGGGCGATACGATCGCTATCGTCGGGGCAGGCCCCGTCGGCATGTCCGCACTCTTGACGGCGCAATTCTATTCGCCAGGCCGCATCATCATGATCGACATGGATCCGGCCCGGCTGGCACTGGCCCGTCAGTTCGGAGCGACCGATACTGTCCAGGTTGGTTCGGAAGATGCCGCGCAAACGGTCATGCAGATGACGGGCGGTCAGGGTGTGGATGTTGCAATCGAAGCCGTTGGCGTGCCGGCAACCTTCGACATCTGCCAGAAAATCGTCATGCCGGGCGGCAAGCTTGCCAATGTCGGCGTTCACGGCAAATCCGTCGATCTGCATATCGAAGATCTCTGGATCAAGAATATCAATATCTCGATGGGTCTTGTCTGCACCAGTACAACGCCAATGTTGCTCAAGACCGTTCAGGCCGGGAAGGTTGATCCGAAGAAGTTGATCACCCATCGCTTCGACTTCGACGACATTCTCGATGCCTACGAGGTGTTCGGCAATGCTGCACGCGAAAAGGCGATGAAGGTCATTATCGCTGCCTGATTCGCGATATTATCGTGCCGATCGAGCCGGACTTGGTCGGCACGCCCCTCCGGTCGGATTATGCTCTACCCTTTCAGTGTCGTGACAAAGCGCGGATCGGCGCGCAGCGTGTTGCTCACCGTGCAGACCTCGTTTTCCGCCCGCCGGGCAATGGTCTGGCGGGTTTCCTCGTCGATTTCGCCGGTGATGGTGAAGGCGATCTCGAAGGTTTCGATGCGCGATAGTCCTTCTTTCGCTTTTTCACCCGTCACCTCGGCGCTGATCTCGACGATGCGGTTCAAGACGCCAAGCTCGCTGGCAACGATGCGGGCGCTCATCACCAGACAACCGGCCAGCGAGGCATAGAGGAGGTCGAGCGGATTGAAGCCCGGTTGCGAGGGTCCGGTGACGATGGCGATTTCGCCGCCCGTTGCCGAGCGGATTTCGGGAAAACCGGTGCGCCCCAGTTTGGCCGTCGCCCCCACGGCCCGCTGTCTGAGCTTCGTCTCCATCTGTGTCATCCTTCGAAAATGGCCCTTTCGGCCGCAACCTGTTCCTTCAGATAATCCACCACGGTGCGGATGCGGGCAAGATCGCGCAGGCTTTCGTGATAGGTGGTCCAGTATGCCCTTTTGATGACGATATCCGGCAGGATTCTGACAAGCTCGTCATATTGACGGGCAATATAGCTGTGCAGAATGCCGATCCCCGCCCCGGCCAGCACCGCCTCGGTCTGGCCAATCGCCGAGGAAATCTCGAAACCGGCATTCCAGTCGCGCATGATCTCGCCGGTAAAATTCAGCGAGGGCGTGAA
This sequence comes from Allorhizobium sonneratiae, assembly GCF_023700755.1. Taxonomy (GTDB): domain Bacteria; phylum Pseudomonadota; class Alphaproteobacteria; order Rhizobiales; family Rhizobiaceae; genus Allorhizobium; species Allorhizobium sonneratiae. The sequence continues at coordinate 60,055 of NZ_JAMKOJ010000002.1, forward strand.
GATCAGATCTTCGACATAGCCGATCCGCCGATGCTGCTTGAGATCATCAACCGTCTTCGGCATCTCGTGACGCGCCAGATAGGTGCGCGAGGCGTAAAGCGACAGGCTGTAATCGACAAGATGCGCCGAAACGAGCCGGCCCTGCCCCGGTCGCTCCAGCGTCACGGCAATATCGGCCTCACGCTCGGACAGCGAAAAAGAGCGCGGCACCGGCACAAGCTGGATTTTCAGCTCCGGGTGACGCTCGATCAGCCCGCCAAGCCGCGAGGCAAGAAAAAACACGCCAAACCCATCCGGTGCGCCGATCCTGACCGTGCCCGCCACTTTCGTATCGGTGCGGCCAAGCCGGGCCTGCGCTTCGAGCATTTCGGTTTCCATCCGCTCGGCCGCGGACAGAAAGGTCTCGCCCTCCGCCGTCAATTCGCAGCCATGGGTGCGGCGGACGAAAAGCCGGGTGTCGAGCGCATCCTCCAGCGCCGTCAGCCGTCTGGACAGCGTTGCATGGTTGAGCCCGAGACGACGTGAGGCGGCCAGAATCTGGCCTGTGCGGGCAATGGCCAGAAAAATACGCACATCATCCCAGTTCATTGACGGCCCTTAACGTTATTTTTTGCACAACAGATGCGTAAATCATCGCGTTGCCTTGTGCAAATGAAAGCCGGATACTGCCACCATTCAAAAACAGACGGAGGACCCCATGTATCAGATCGGGCATTTCATTGGCGGCAAGGCCGTGGCTGGCACATCCGGCCGCAGCCAGTCGATTTACAATCCGGCCACCGGCGAGGTTCAGGGCGAAGTGGCTTTGGCCAGCGCCGAGGAACTGAACGCGGCGGTCGCTAGCGCCAAGGCCGCCCAGCCGAAATGGGCCGCCACCAATCCGCAGCGCCGTGCCCGCGTGTTCATGAAATTCGTTCAGATGCTGAACGACAATATGGATGAACTGGCCGAAATGCTGTCGCGTGAGCATGGCAAGACCATTGAAGACGCCAAGGGCGACATCGTTCGCGGTCTGGAAGTCTGCGAATTCGTCATCGGCATTCCGCATCTCATGAAGAGCGAGTTCACCGAGGGCGCTGGTCCCAATATCGATATGTATTCGATCCGGCAGGCCGTGGGCGTTGGCGCTGGTATTACCCCGTTCAACTTCCCGGCGATGATTCCCATGTGGATGTTTGCCCCGGCCATTGCCTGCGGCAATGCGTTCATTCTGAAGCCCTCCGAGCGCGATCCTTCCGTGCCGATGCGTCTTGCCGAACTGATGATCGAGGCCGGTCTGCCCGAAGGCATTCTCAATGTCGTCAATGGCGATAAATCCGCCGTTGATGGTCTTTTGACCCATCCTGATATTGGTGCCATTTCCTTCGTTGGCTCCACGCCAATCGCGCGGTATGTCTATGGCACGGCGGCGATGAACGGCAAGCGCGCCCAGTGCTTCGGCGGTGCCAAGAACCACATGATCATCATGCCGGATGCCGATCTCGATCAGGCCGCCAATGCGCTGATGGGCGCAGGCTACGGCTCGGCAGGCGAGCGCTGCATGGCGATTTCCGTCGCCGTTCCCGTCGGCGAAGAGACCGCCAACAGGCTGATCGAAAAGCTGACACCGATGGTGGAATCGCTGCGCATCGGCCCCTATACCGATGACAAGGCCGATATGGGCCCGGTGGTGACGAAAGAGGCGCGCGAGCGCATCCTCAGCCTGATCGACAAGGGCGTCGAGGCCGGGGCAAAGCTCGTGGTCGATGGCCGCGATTTCAAGCTTCAGGGCTATGAAAACGGCTATTTCGTCGGCGGCTGCCTGTTTGACAATGTCACGCCGGAGATGGACATCTACAAGACCGAAATTTTCGGCCCGGTTCTCTCCGTCGTCCGCGCGAAGAATTACGAGGAAGCCCTCGACCTGCCGATGAAGCATGAATATGGCAATGGTGTCGCCATCTATACCCGCGACGGCGATGCCGCCCGCGATTTTGCCTCGCGCATCAATATCGGCATGGTCGGCGTCAATGTGCCGATCCCGGTTCCGCTCGCCTATCACTCCTTCGGCGGCTGGAAAGCCTCCTCCTTCGGCGATCTCAACCAGCACGGCACCGATTCGATCAAATTCTGGACCCGCACCAAGACCGTCACCAGCCGCTGGCCGTCTGGCATCAAGGACGGTGCAGAATTTGTCATGCCGACGATGAAGTGATGCCAGACGGCATTGCCAGTCTGCTCGTCCTCACTTCGTTGCGGGCGTGCGGGCACGGCATCTAGGATGGCGCAGAATTTGTCATGCCGACGATGAAGTGATGCCAGACGGCATTGCCAGTCTGCACGTCCTCACTTCGTTGCGGGCGTGCGGGCACGGCATCAAGGATGGCGCAGAATTTGTCATGCCGACGATGAAGTGATGCCAGACGGCAGTGCCAGTCTGCACGTCCTCACTGCGTTGCGGGCGTGCGGGCACGGCATCAAGGAGGGCGCAGAATTTGTCATGCCGACGATGATGTGATGCCAGACGGCATTGCCAGTCTGCACGTCCTCACTACGCTGCGGGCGTGTCATTGTTCAGTCTGCACGTCCTCACTACGCTGCGGGCGTGCGGGTTGATAATCAGGAAAAACGGAAGGGCAAGGCTCACACCTTGCCCTTCCGTGTCTCTGCCATCATTGTGAGCGGGAAAATCCTCTTTTTGGAATTGTTCAAAACTAGAAAAGCGACTATATAGGCTGGGACAAAGGCTGAAGGAGACTGCCATGCGCCTGACCAAGCAGACGAACTATGCGGTGCGAATGCTGATGTATTGCGCAGCCAATAAGGACAGCCTCAGCCGGATTCCGGAAATCGCCAAGGCTTACGGCGTCTCCGAGCTTTTCCTCTTCAAGATTTTGCAACCCTTGAGCAAGGCGGGTCTGATCGAAACCGTGCGCGGACGCAATGGTGGCGTGCGGCTTGGCCGTTCTGCCGAGAGCATCAGCCTGTTCGACGTGGTCAAGGTCACCGAAGACAGTTTTGCCATGGCCGAATGCTTTGAGGATGATGGCGAGATCGAATGCCCGCTGGTCGATAGCTGCGGCCTGAACTCGGCCCTGCGCAAGGCGCTCAACGCCTTCTTTGAAGTGCTGATGCAATATTCCATCGACGATCTGGTCAAGGCGCGTCCGCAGATCAATTTCCTGCTCGGTCTCAACGACATCAAGCCGCCGGTTCCCGCACCCGCCGCTTGATCTTGCCGCACAAGCCTTTACAACATCTGCCGATCAGAAACGTGAGTGAAAGCGGCAGAAGGCGATGAAAACCATTGTGGTCATGGGGGTCAGCGGTTGCGGCAAGACCTCCATAGGAGAAGGTCTGGCAGAGCGTCTGCACCGTCCTTTTCTCGAAGGCGACAGCCTTCACCCTCAGAGCAATGTTGAGAAGATGGCCAGGGGAACGCCTCTGACAGACGATGATCGCTGGCCATGGCTTGCCGCCATTGGTGCGCGCATGCAGCACTCCATCGCCGAAGGCAAGCCGCTGATCGTCTCCTGCTCGTCGCTGAAACGCTCCTATCGCGACCTCTTGCGCGAAGCGACCGGCAACAATACGGTTTTCGTCTTTCTCGATGGCAGCGAAGACCTGCTGACCCGCCGGATGAGCGGGCGCGAGGGCCATTTCATGCCGGTCAGCCTGCTGAAGAGCCAGCTCGCCACGCTGGAAAATCCGACGGGCGAACCGGGCGTGGTGACGGTCAGCATCGACCAGCCGGTTTCAGCGATCATCGAAGACGCCACCAACCGGCTGGACAAGCTGTTGACCGGGGCGGCCTGATTTTCCTTACAGCGCCGTGCGCCAAATATGGCGCACAAAGGTCGCTGTAAGACTTTTAATCTGCTGCATCATTTTCTCCTTAAATCGATGCCGATTTAAGGAATTATGCAGTAGAGCCTGTCAGGTTTAGAGTGAACCAGACAGACTCTCCCATTCTTTGTTTTCTTTTGTCTTTGCGGGAAAACCGGTCACCACTTTTCCTCGGACCAAACTCTAATGATCGATGGCGCAGCTGTGGTCCTGCACATCTTCGCCGCCGGCCATGCCCGTAGCCGTCAGGAAGGACGTATCGGTCAGCACGATAAAACCCGGCCCTTCCTTGAAATTGGCCCCGACGACAACAAGATTTCGCTTGGCCATTTCGGTTGCCGGGTCTTTCAGGGTTTTCGCCAGTTCGATGAAGGGCTTGTAGCTGCCGAGCGTTTCTCCCATCACCTTTTCCGCGATGAAATGATGACCGGCGACCTCAACCGGCAGAGGCGCCCATTCCGGCTTGACCTCATCGGCCACCTTCGTCAGTTCCTTGTGCGCATCGACGCTCAGGCAATCGATATGAATATGCAGCTGGTTCTGGCTGCGGGCGTTTTCGGCATTGACGGCAAGGCTGACCTCGTCGCGCGGCAAGGGGTGCGGCAGTTTGCTGTCAACTGCCTTCTGCTCAGTCCAGGCATCGGCAAAGAAATTCGGCGTTTGCGGATCGAGCAGCGCCTTGTCCTCAATGCCGGTGATCTTGTCAGTCGGGATCAGAAGATGCTGGGCCACACCGCGCAGATCCTTGAGCAGGGCATAATGCTGCTCTTTGTTGACGCTGACGCAAGGGGCTGTGTTCACCACGCATTTGTTATGAACGATCTTCCATAGAGCATCCGGATCGGCATGGGCGAGCGGGGCGGCAGTCACAAGAGCAAGGCAGGCAAGGGCGGCAAGGCGAAAGCGCATATGATGATCCTCGACAAAAGAAATCGCTTGGACATTCAGCATAAGCGCCAGCGCCGTTTTTGATGATGACGGCCACCTGATAGCGCGGTCACATTTTCGGGAGCGTCTCGCGCGTCAAGGCCGCCCCCTTCAAGGCTTCTCGTTCAAGCACCCCCTATTCAAGGATTAAAACGCTCGGCCCGATACGGGGTTATATCGAGGAAAGGCGTCTCGCCGGTCATCGCCTCGGCGATCAGCCGCCCGGTGACGGGGCCAAGCGTCAGCCCGTGATGGGCGTGGCCAAAGGCAAACCATAACCCGCGATGACGCGGCGCCGCGCCAATGATCGGCATCATGTCCGGCGTGCAGGGGCGTGCGCCCATCCAGGGCTCGGCATCCAGACGCTTGTCGAAGGGGAAAATCGTCCGCGCCACTTTTTCCGCCCGTTCAAGCTGCACCGGCGTCTTCGGCGCATCACGCAAGGCAAATTCCGCGCCGGTGGTCAGCCGGATGCCCTGCGTCATCGGGGCCAGGAAATAGCCGCGTTCCTTGTCCATGGTCCAGTTGTTGAGCACCGCATTGCCCTTGGCGGCATAATGCATGTGATAGCCGCGCTTCACCCCAAGCGGCAGCCGGTAGCCGAGCGGCACCGTCACTTCTTCCGCCCATGGCCCGAGCGCCACCACGGCAGTCTTGCCGGAAACCTGCCCTTCTTCGCTCATCACCTCCCAGCCATGGCGGGTCTGGCGCAGGCTTTTGGCGTCCCCTTTCACCATTTTCCCGCCCAAACGCTCAAACAACGCCAGATAGGCGCGCGTCAAAGCGAGCGGATCCTTGACCGACCAGGGATCGGTCCATTTCAGCGCGCCGACGAACACCGGAGCCAGATGCGGTTCGGTGCGGGCCAGATCGGCGGCTGTCAGCTTTTCATGGGCAAGGCCGTGCTCACGCGCCAGCCGCTCGGCCTCGGCATATTCCCGGTCGCGCACGGCAGCACTGCGAAACACCTCGACCCAACCATCCTTGCTGATCAGGCTGTCGGCCTTCGCCTCATCGATCAGAACCTTGTGCTCGCTGACAGAATGCGCAATCAGCGGCGCGTAATGGGCGGCTATCGCCTTATGGCGCGCCGGATGGGAATGATGCCAGTAGGAGGCGAGAAAAGGCGCAATCTTGGCCAGTGCGGAGAGATGATAATGGGCATCAATGCGCCGGTTGAGGCCATAGCGCAGGATCATGCCAAGCTCCTGCGGGAAATTATAGGGCACCACGCCCTCACGCTGGATCAGCCCGGCATTGCCATAGGAGGTTTCCTCACCTGCCCCGCGGCGGTCGATGAGCAGCACCGATTGCCCCCGCCTTGCCAGCTGCACCGCCGTCGATACGCCAACAATACCGGCCCCCAGCACAATCACATCGACAGCCATAACACACCCTTGCCAGCCAGATGATGGACAGAAACGGGAATCACGTCCGTTTCCGAATAGTTCAAGCAAGAGCCATGCCGGGGAGAAAAAATCAACAGACACAGCCAGGAGCAACGACAAAACATCGCTCTAGTGACGCCTATATCTGATAAAATGGTACGGTTGAGTGGAGTTGAACCACTGACCTCAGGTGCCACAAACCTGCGCTCTAACCAACTGAGCTACAACCGCATAAACAGCGCCGAAGCGATGTGGGGGTGAAATACGGGCAGTGCGGCTTTTTTTCAAGCCCTTTTTTCGTCTTTCCGGCGATTTCTTCATGCGACTGCAGCATTCCTTCCATCGGGCCTTCCATCGGGCCTTCCATCGGGTGAGATTGAAGGTGAACATGATGCAGCAGATGAAAAGCGTTACAGCGCCATGCGCCATATTGGGCGCACGGCGCTGTAGTGTGGACGAAAGCCGGAATACAAAAGGGACGGCGATTGCCGTCCCTTTTCCAAAAATCAGACAGACCGCAGCGATCTCAGGCGGTCTTGACGGCCTTCATTGCCTTTTCAGCGGCATCCTTGCCCGGCTTGGAGACGGATTCGGCCACTTTCTTGACGGCATCCTGCATGGACTTGGCCTGTTCAACGGTGACTTCAGCCTGCTTGCGGATGAAAGCGGTCTGCAGTTCGACCAGTTCGGCAACGGACTTGACGCCCATCAGCGCTTCCATGTGCGACAGCGACAGTTCGGAATTGGTGCGCAGCGCATTGATCGCCTTCAGGCCCAGTTCGACCGTGCCGCTATGAGCGTTCTGCAGCGTGGCTTCAACCGTCTTGCTGGCATCTTCCGCTGCCGTCTTCATCTTGGCATAGGCGTCCTTGGACTGGGCAGCGCCCTTTTCAGCAAATTCACGGAAGCTGTCGGACAGCTTGGCCGGGTCGAAGGCCGGGAAGGGGAAAACATCAGCAGATTGCTTGGTAGCCATGATTGCACTCCTCAAAAGGGCGGCTCGCTGCCGCCGTTTGTTTCCAATAAGGCTTATATAGCACAGGGATTTGTGCATTGCAATATTTTGTTGCAGTGCACAATAACCATCTTCACGCAACGCAGCCCTGCGCCCTGATCATGCCGAAGCAAGCATAACCCCGCCTCTCTGCCCTGTCGTTTCAAAAAGCCTTTATCGCCGGTCGCTGTTAACCCTGATTTCGGATAGGCGAGCGGCCATCTGGACCGAAAGCCGGTGCGAAGTTATTAAAAATCTGTTAAGACGGTCCGGAAACGGCAAACGATCGACAGGTTGACCATGGTCGCTACGCATTATCCCTTCATCGATATCGCCGTGCATGGCGCGGTGCGCGATCGTTTTGCCCGTGGCGAAGCTATGGTGCTGTTTTCCGCCGATCTCAAACAGACGCTCTGGGCCAATGGGAAAGGCGCAGCCTTCTTCGGCAAGGAGACGGTTTTCGACCTTCTGGAACAGGGCGCACCAGCCCAGGACGTCACGTTCCGCCAGATTGCCGCCATGGCGGGGCAGTTACAGGAGACCGGAGCAAGCCGCGACCTCATGCTGCGCATTGGCAGCGGCTTTCGCCTTGTGCCGGTGACGGCACGGCTTCAACGGCTGGAAATTCGTGCGGGCGAGCCGGTCATCCTCTTTTCCCTGCCCTCACCCGGCTTCAACAGCCTGACCGACAGGGCGGAAAGCCTGATCTCCGGCTTCGACGATCCAGACACCCACATGGCGCTGATTGATGGCGACGGCGGTGTGATCCGTGCCTCCAGCCATTTCGACCGTCTCGGCATGACGGCAGAAACGATGCAGGCGCTGGCCCGCCAGACCGGCCATGAAGCCGGGCGGCTGATGAAACGCCCCATTCCCACTGCCTGTGGCCGCCTGCCTGCCGCCATGGCCTGCCTCAGCGACACACCGCAGCTTTATCTGCTTTTTGCCGTCGAAACGCTTTTGGGCGGCATGGATGAGACGGAAACGGCAACCGCCATGCCCGCGCCGCAAGCGGCCCGGCATGTGCCTGATCACGTGCCGGATCAGGATGCGGCCATTGCGCAGACCCTGCTTGCCTCTGAAGAAAATAATCAGCCTGTATCGGAGCCGGACCCTCTCGTTCCCGCCAGCCCCACCGGGGAGGATGCGGTCGACGCCTATGCGGATGTGGTCGAGGCGCTGGGTGGAATAACCGAAGTCGAAACCGAACTGCAGGATTTCTCGCCGCCGGTCACCCTTGCTCCATGGCTGGAGGACGAAAGCGCTGCGACGCAGAGCGAGAAGGCAGACGACGAAGCCGGTGACCGTGTCGAGGCGCCAGCAGATGCAGACACCGAAACCGAAGAGAGCGCCGCCTTTGACAGCGCAACCGCTGAAGACAGGAGCCATGATCCGCTGCAACTGACGGCTCTGACCGGGCCAATGGCGCAAGACGACCGCCCCGCCACAGAAGAGACATCGGCTGAGCCCGGCATTACTCATGAGGAAAGCGGAGCAGAGGCTGAAGACCAAGCCTCTTCAGACGTAGATCTGGCGAAGGTGGAACAAGAGCGCCAGGCTGCCGCAGCACCGGCCTCAGCAGAAATAAACAGGACCGAACGTTCGGATGCTGCGCCGGAAAAAGGGGCTCAAGCAACACAGGTTCAGGCAACACAGGTTCAGGCAACAACGGTTCAGGCAACAGGGGCTGAAGCAACAGGGGCTTTTGTCTTTGCACCAAAACTCCGGGCGATGCGGTTTGTCTGGAAAATCGATGCGCTTGGCCGGTTTACCGAAATCTCGCCGGAATTTGCCCAGGCCGTCGGCCCGCATGCCGCCGCCATCAAGGGGCAGGCCTTTAGCGATGTCGCCGCCCTTTTCGATCTCGATCCCGAAGGCCGGATCGGCGAACTGCTGAAAAAGCGCGACACCTGGTCAGGCAAGACGATTTTATGGCCGGTGGAAGGAACGACGCTCAGGGTGCCGGTCGATATCGCCGCTCTGCCGACTTATACGCGCCAGCGGGAGTTTGACGGTTTTCGCGGCTTCGGCGTCGTGCGGCTGGCCGATGTCATCGAGGATCCCGACAGGGTTGGCCTGACGCTTGCGCCCGAGACTGGCCGTGAGACAGGTACTGAGATAGAGACCAAAGCGCCCGTGGCAGAACCGCCCGTGTTTGGCGACAGCGAGACGGATGCGGCCTCTATTCCGGCCCTGACAATGCCTGCCGCTTCACCCTTGCCGGAAGAGGAAGAGCCGAAGCAGCAAGAGCAGGAACAGCAAGAACCGGTGCAGGACGAAGCGGCACAGGGTGAGGCGATGCCTGAAGCAGCGCCCGCCGCACCGGACGATGCAGAACAGACACCCGTCCTTTCCATGACCTCTTCGCAGAAGGACGAGCAAGGCCGAAGCGGGTCTGAAAAGCCCGTGACGGATGAGGCCGGAACCGGCGAACCGGCACCGCTCGCCTTGACGGAAACACCGTCGCGCCGGCTGAGCGACCGGGTCGTGCAGATGGAGGACCGGCGCATCCGGGGTCGCGAAGGCCTGAGCCCGGTGGAACAGGCTGCCTTTAAGGAAATCGCCCGCAGGCTCGATGCGCTGGGTGTGAAAATCAAGCCGTCTTCGCTGGATGAGGCAGCAAACGGCAATGACGAGATCGACAATCCCGGCCCGGCGACAGATGAGCCGCAGCAGGACACCATGGTGGCGGATGACGCAGTGGCAAACGCAGCCGAGGCCAGCGCCCTCCCCATCGCGGCCAATGATAGTGCCGCCATCAAGACGGCGCCCGAGGCGTCAGGCCCGTCTGCGCAACAGCCGGAGACCGAGCCGACCGACAACAGCGCGCCACCCTCCCGCGACGCTGTGATACGGGCATCCGTCCCTGGCGCCATGCCGATCAGCCGCCGTGACGTGACCTTCACACCCGACGTGCTGGACATGCTGCCGGTGGCGCTTCTCGCCCATCGCGGCGACCGGTTGATCCATGCCAATCCGGAATTTCTGTCGCTGACCGGCTATCGCAGCCTTGCCGATCTCGAACAGGCCGGCGGTCTTGATGCGCTGATGCAGCGGATGGAGATTGCCGAAGACGGGAAGAACCGGAACAGCCTGATGATCGTGCGCCAGACGGACGAAACCATTCCGGTCTCGGCCCATCTGCAATCGATCCGCTGGGAAGAGGCAAGCGCCCTGCTTCTGGCGCTGGTGCCGGAACGGCAGGAGAGTGCAACGCTGCCTGAGGAGCAGCCCCCCGCCGCAGCGCCAGCCACGGCTCAGGCAGAAACCGAAACCCGCAATCTCGCCGCCGAAGTGGCGGAACTGCGCTCCATCCTCGAAACGGCCACCGATGGCGTGGTGACGCTGGGCGCAGAAGGCGATATCCGCACGATGAACGGTGCGGCCAGCGGGTTGTTCAATTATGACGAGGCCGATCTTGTCGGCAGGCCTTTCGTCACGCTGTTTGCCCATGAAAGCCAGCGGCTGGTGATGGAGTATCTTGCCAGCCTCTCCGGCCATGGCGTCGCCAGCGTGCTGAATGACGGGCGCGAGGTGATGGGCCGCGAATCCTCCGGGGGCTATCTGCCGCTCTTTATGACGATTGGCCGCCTGCCCTCCTCCAACGGGTTTTGCGCCGTCATCCGTGACATTGCCCAGTGGAAGCGGACGGAAGAAGAATTGCGCAACGCCAAGCGCGCCGCCGAGACCGCCAATCAGCACAAAAGCGATTTCCTCGCCCGTGTCAGCCATGAAATCCGCACGCCGCTCAATGCCATTATCGGCTTTGCCGATATCATGGCCAATGAGCGTTTCGGCCCGATCGGCCACAGCCGCTACAGCGAATATGCCGCCGATATCGGACGCTCCGGCCGCCATGTGCTCGACATTGTCAATGATCTCCTCGATATTTCCAAGATCGAGGCAGGCCAGATGCAGCTCGATTTCACCACCGTCAATCTGAACGAAACGGTTGCAGAAGGGGTGGCGCTGGTGCAGCCGCAGGCCAATGCCGAGCGTGTCATCATCCGCACGGCGCTGTCGCAGAACCTGCCGGACGTGGTGGCCGATCTGCGCTCGATCCGGCAGATCGTGCTCAATATTCTCTCCAACGCCATCCGCTTTACTCCGCCGGGCGGGCAGATCATCGTCTCGACCGGGCTGGAAGCCAATGGCAGCGTCATTTTGAGGGTGCGCGACACCGGCATCGGCATGAGCCGGGCAGAGCTGGAACAGGCGATGAAACCCTTCCGTCAGGTGGCGACGAACGGCGTGCGTCTGCGCGGTGACGGCACCGGCCTTGGCCTGCCGCTGACCAAAGCCATGGTCGACGCCAACAAGGCGCAATTTTCCATCCAGTCGGCCCCGAATGAGGGAACACTGGTGGAAATCGCTTTTCCATCCCAGCGCGTTTTGGCAGAATGACTGCGTGACCGATATGGAATGGCAGACACCTGCCTCCGTCTTTAATCGGTCACGATTTTGGGACACAGGCATAGGCCCTGATCGCTCCCATGAGGCCGCCGCTTGACGCCACAAGACAAACAGAAACGGGAAACCACCTTGGCCAAGCGCCCGATGCCGAAAAGCCCGCATCATCACAAGATGAAACGGCCGTCCACCGGGCGGATGCTGAGCCTTTTCGTGCTGGTTCTGGTCATCGGCCTTTCCGTCTTCGTCGCCTCGCGTCTGCTCGGTCCCTATATCGTGTCAAGTTCGCTTGTGCGCGGCAGCATCGAGCGGGCCATAGGCCGGTGGAGTGGCCATAAGGTTGAGATCGGTGGCACGCCCAGCCTCGAATTCTGGCCAGAGCCGCGCATTACCCTGCCGGATGTGACGATCAGCGGGCGCGAACATGGATCGCGTGAGATTCTGGCTAAAATCGAAACCCTCTCCGCCTCCTTCGGCCTCATGCAGACCATCATGGGCCACCCCGTCTTTAATGATTTCCGTCTGGTACACCCGCATGTCTTTCTGCTACGCGACCGCACGGGCAGGATCGACTGGAGCGGACACGGACTTTTATCGGACGCTATTGCTCAGGCTGAACCGCTTGGCGATACCGGCCAGAGCCTGGAGCAGAGGCTCGATGCCCATATCGGCACGGTGACGATTGAAGACGGACGCATCGACATTGCCGATGCCGCACGGCGCCGCACCGTGGCGCTCGAAAGCATTTTCGGCCAATTCACCTGGCCGAAAATGTCCGCCGCGCTGAAGGGCAATGCCAATCTGGTGCTGGGTGGCGTGGTGACGCGGGTGGATTTCTCCTCCTCGCAGCCGCTCTTGTTGATGAATGGCAAGATCGGCAATGCCGATCTGTCGCTCTCTGCCCCGATGATCACCGCCAGTTTCCGCGGTCGCGCCAGCCTCATGCCCGCCCGTTTCGCCAGCGGCGCGCTGTCGCTCAACCTTCTCGACGTGCCGAGTTTCGTCAGCTGGACCGGGGCGGAACTGCCCGGGACCGGCGGGCTGAAAAGCATTTCTGTCGATGCAACTTTGACCGCTGACGCCAATCGCGCACGACTGGATGGCCTGACCCTTGAGATCAACGACAAGAGCGCCAACGGCGTGGTCGACATTACCCGCGCGCGCTCCGGTAAGCCGAAGCTGAGCGGCACGCTGGCCTTTCAGGATCTCGACATTCCCACCCTGCTCGGGGCCTTTTCTCTCTCCGCCCCGGACCAGAGCGCCGGTGACGGCAAGAGCAATCTGCTCGACTGGCTGGAACTTGACCTGACACTCTCGGCCGATCAGGCGCGCTTTTCTCCCTTCATGCTCACCGATGTCGGCGCCAGCATTCTGGCCACAGACGGGTCTGCCGTCTTCGATATTGCCGATAGCAGCTTTGCCGGAGGCACACTGACGGCGCATCTTGAAGGCCGTAATGGCGGTTTCGATGAGGGCGGCAAGCTGGATCTGTCGATTTCCGGGGCTGATTTCGCCCATATCGAAAACAAGATCGGCCTGTCCGGTCCCCTGCCTGTCGCCACCGGCTCACTGACGCTCTCGGCCAACACGCTGAAACCCATCTGGGCCATGAGCGACCGCGACATTCATGGAACCCTCGATCTGACCGCAGGCCCCGGCCAGTTGACCGGCTTCGATATGGACGGCATCGCGCAACTGGCACATGACAGGCCGTTCTTCAAATTGCAGACCGCGGGCAGCAATGCTCTCGCCTTTGACAGCCTGACGATCAACACCCAGTTGAATGACGGTGCCTTCCTTGTGCGCAAGGGCGAGATCGACGGCTCTGCCGGACGTCTGCATTTCAGTGGCGTCGTGCCCTTCGACTTCAAGGGTTTGACGCTTTCTGCCGCCCTGCTGCCGCCTGTTTCAACGACAGCAGACACAGCCACAAGCCAGACAGCCAATACAAGCCCCCCTGATGCTCCGGCTCAGGCCACCGGCACGGACAAAACCGATCTGCATTTCTTCATTGGCGGATCCTGGCCGAACCTGATCGTCTCCCCGGACGAGAAGGATCGCTGACCGGGTGGGTCACTCACGGACTCTGCGTTTCTAATTCTTTGTTTTTTCTTTCTAGACGGAAGCCGCTTATTGCGCCGCCGCCAGATGCTCGTCGCGCAGGCGCTGCACTTCGCGCCGCTTGATGTTGAGCGAGGCGATAATGACGCCGATGGTGACGATGGCGATCAAAATGGTGCAGACGGCATTGATTTCCGGCGTCACGCCGAGGCGCACCTGCGAATAGATCTTGATCGGCAGGGTGGTCGCGCCCGGCCCTGTGGTGAAACTGGCAATGACCAGATCGTCGAGCGAGAGCGTGAAAGCCAGCATCCAGCCGGAAATGACGGCGGGCAAGATCAACGGCAAGGTGATGCGGAAAAAGGTCTTGACCGGCGGGCAGCCGAGATCGAGTGCCGCCTCCTCCAGACTGCGATCGAAGGTAACAAGTTTCGATTGCACGACGATGGCCACATAGCAGAGCGTGAAGCTGGTATGGGCAAGGATGATGGTGACGATGCCGCGATCCACATTCATCGCAACAAAGAGCAACAGCAAAGACAGACCGGTGATCACATCCGGCATGACCAGCGGCGCATAGATCATGCCGGAAAACAGGATGCGCCCGCGAAACCGGCCGAAACGCACCAGAGCGAGCGCCGCCATGGTGCCGAAAAGCGTTCCGAGCGTGGCCGACACCAGAGCGACCCGGATCGTCACCCAGGCGGCATCGAGCAGTGCCTGATCGTGCCAGATTTCGCCATACCAGCGCAGGGAAAACCCGGCCCAGACCGTCACCAGACGCGAAGCATTGAAGGAATAGATCACCAGAATGAGGATCGGCAGATAAAGAAAGGCGAAGGCAAAAGTGAGCACCACCGGATCGAAACGGCCAGGCTTCATTTTTCCACCCCTCCCACTCTGCTTTGCATGTTCTGGAACAACGCGATCGGCACCACCAGCAGGATCAGCAGCACCACTGCCACCGCCGACGACAGCGGCCAGTCGCGATTGCCGAAAAACTCGGTCCACAATGTCTTGCCGATCATCAGCGTGTCGGCGCCGCCGAGAAGATCGGGAATGACGAATTCACCGGTGATCGGGATGAAGCAGATCATCGCGCCCGCCAAGACCCCCGGCAGGGAAAGCGGAAAGGTAATCCGCCAGAAGGCTTTCAGCGGCGGGCAGCCGAGATCGCTGGCCGCTTCGAGCAGCGTTCCATCGAGCTTTTCCAGCGCCGAATACAGCGGCAGCACCATGAAGGGCAGATAGGAATAGACGATGCCGATATAGACGGCGATCGGCGTCTGGTAGATATGCACCTGCTGATCGGGGCCAAGAATATGCAGATGTTGCAACAGAAGCGTCAAAAGCCCCTCCGGCTTTAAAATGCCAATCCAGGCATAGACGCGAATGAGAAACGAGGTCCAGAACGGCAGAATGACCATCATCACCAGCGCCGGGCGAAGATCGGAACGCGCCCGCGCCATGGCCAGCGCCATCGGATAACCGATCAGCAGCAACAGCAGGGTCGAGATGGCCGCGATCTTCAGCGAGGAGAGATAGCTGTCGATATAGAGCGGGTCCTCGGTCAGCGCGGTGAAATTGTCGAAGGACAGCTGGCTCAAAAAATCGCCGATCCTGGAAAAGCCTTCAAAGACCGGCGTGTAGGGGGGCATGGCGATGGCCGTCTCAGACAGCGACATCTTCACCACGATGAGGAAGGGCGCCAGAAAGAACAGCAGCAGCCAGGCATAGGGCACAAGCACGATCAGAAGGCGGGCGCGTCCGGTGTGTGGTCCTGTCACAGGTTCAGCCATGGCGTTACCTCGTCAGAATGAGGCCGGCATCCGGCGTCCAGCTCAGCCAGACCCGGTCGCCATAGGTGATCGGCCGGTCCACCAGCCGCGCCATGTTCGCCTGCGCGGCGCGGAAGGTAAAACCATCCTCCCGCTTGATGACGAAGACGGAAAAATCACCAAGATAGGCAATATCCCAAACCTCGCCCTCGACAGCATTGACCGCAGGATCGGCGGGTGGTTCAAGCGCGATGCGGATCTTTTCCGGCCGAATGGCAAAGGCGACCGCCGTACCCGGTACAACACCACAAGGCTGGTCGACAAGGGCCGTAAAACTGTCGCAGACGATGCGGCTCATCTGCCCTTCAGACCCGGCAAAGCGGCTTTCGATAATATTGATATCACCAATGAAATCGGCAACATAGCGGCAATTCGGCGCTTCATAGATTTCAGCCGGCGTCGCCACCTGGACGATCTCGCCCTTGTCCATCACGGCGATGCGGTCAGACACAGTCATCGCCTCTTCCTGATCATGAGTGACGATCAGGAAGGTCATGCCGAGTTCCTGCTGGATATCCATCAGCTCGAACTGGGTGTCCTCGCGCAGTTTCCGGTCGAGCGCGCCCAGCGGTTCATCGAGCAACAGCACTTTCGGCCGCTTGGCCAGCGACCGGGCGAGCGCCACCCGCTGACGCTGACCGCCGGACAGTTGATTGGGTTTGCGATGGGCGAAATTTTCGAGCCGCACCAGTTTCAGCATGTCGGCAACCCGTGCGCGGATCTCTTCACGCGGCAAGCCGTCCTGCTCCAGCCCGAAGGCAATGTTCTTCTCCACCGTCATATGCGGAAACAGCGCATAGGACTGGAACATCATATTGGTCGGACGGCGATAGGGCGGCACGCCGGAAAGATCAGCCCCCTGCAGCAGAATGCGGCCTTCGCTTGGCGCCTCGAAGCCGGCCAGCATCCGCATCAGCGTGGTCTTGCCGCAGCCGGAGGGACCGAGCAGTGAAAAGAATTCACGCTCATAAATATCGAGCGTCAGATTGTTGACGGCAATGAAGGGGCCGAAACGTTTGGTCACATTCTCGAAACGGATGAAGGGCTTTTCCGCCGCATCGGTCCAGGGTGAAAATTTCCGCTTCACCGGTCCCAGAGTTTTCGCCATCCGCTTCAGCCCCCGTTCTTGTTGCACGCCATATGGAAACGGGGCATGTCTGCCCCGTTTCGTCCTGTCAGGTGCCGGTCTTGATCTTGGTCCAGAGCCGGTTCAGCACACGCTGAGCCTTCGGATCGTAAGGCGAGATGGTGAAGAGCCGTTTCAGCGTTGCCGGATCGGGATAGACGGACGGGTTATGCAGGATCTCGGGATCGATGAATTTCTGCGAGGCGAGATTGCCATTGGCATAGGAAACATAATCGGAGGCCTTGGCGATCACCTCCGGCTTCATCAGATAATTGATGAATTCCAGGGCTTCGGGAACATTCTTGGCATCCGCCGGGATCGCCAGATTGTCGAACCACATATAGGTGCCTTCCTTGGGGATGACATAGGCGATATCGACACCATTCTTGGCCTTTTCGGCGCGGTTTTTCGCCTGAAGAATGTCACCCGACCAGCCGATGGTGGCGCAGATGTCGCCATTGGCGAGATCGTTGATATAGGCGGCAGAATTAAAGGTCTTGGCATAGGGGCGGATCGCCTCATAGACCTTGGCGCCAGCTTCCAGATCGGCAGTCTTCTTGCTGTCCGGGTTCTTGCCGATATAGTTCATGGCGATGGCGAAGGTTTCATCCGACGCATCGAGAATGTTCAAGCCGCATTTTTGCAGCTTCTTGGCATTTTCCGGCTTGAAGATAAAATCCCAGCTGTCGACCTTGTACTGGTCGCCGAAGATTTCCTTGATCTTCTTGACATTGTAGCCGATGCCGGTCGTGCCCCACATATAATTGACAGCATACTGGTTGCCGGGATCGTATTTTGCCAGCCGGTTCATCACCTCCGGCCACATATTCTTCAGGTTCGGCAGTTTCGACTTGTCGAGCTTCTGAAACACGCCCGCCTTGATCTGCCGGGCGAGAAATGGTCCCGTCGGCACCACGACATCATAGCCGGAACCGCCGGCCAGAAGCTTGGTTTCCAGCAGATCATTGCTGTCGAAGACGTCATAGACAACCTTGATCCCGGTTTCCTTGGTGAAATCCGTCAGGATCTGCGGATCGATATAGTCCGACCAGTTGTAGACATGCACTTCGCGGTCTGCGGCAAGCGACGGACCGGCAAAAGCCAGTGCCGTGACCGCAGCCGTCATCAGGCGGATCATCGCGGATTTCATGACGTCTCCTTTGTTTGAAGGCTGCATTCGGCAGCCATAGTCCCCTTGTTTTTCAAGAGAGAGTAAAAAGGAAAAACGCACCCGACAAGTAGAAAATGCCGTGACGCAGCATCGACCTCACTGAAAATCGAAAAGGCTGAAACCCGTTGCCATTTCATCAAGCCCGAGCGGGCGCGTCATCGGCGGCTCGGCGCGGGCCAGACAGCCCTGCCGTTCGCACAGCCGACAGGCGGGGCCGATCTCCACCGGGCGCGACAGTCCCTCGGCATAGACAGTCGCCTGAGCCTCGCTGAAATCACAGGCCAGCATCAGCGCCGTCAGCCGAGGACGCTCGTGGAAGGCGGCCATAGGCCCTTCCAGCGTGCGCGAGACGGTAAGAAAAACCGCACCATTGGACAGTGTCACCGCCTCCGCCAGCACCTGACCCGGCTGGGCAAAGGTGGCATGCAGGTTGAGCTTCGGACATTGCCCGCCAAAGGTGGCGCGGGGAAAACCTTCTGCACCTGCCCGGCGCAGCACGTTACCGGCGCTGTCGATCTCCTGCAGGAAGAAATGCGGCCCGCCTGCCGGACGGTTCAGACTGACAAGTCGGGTTGCCGCCTGCTCATAGGACACCCGAAAGCGTGAGCGAAGCGCATCGATGTCATAGCGCGCCCGCTCCGCCGCCGCCTGAAACGGTGCAAGCGGCATCATCAGCGCATGCGCCGCATAGCGCGCCAGCTCGAAACGGGCAATGCGCCGCGCCTCGCCCGATGACAGCGGCAGATCGGCAAGGCTCTGCTGAATGGCCTCGGGAAAGGCAATCAGCGCCACCTCCATCGCCACTTCCCGCAGCTGATCGAAGGGCGACAGACGTTCCGACAGAAACAGCCGCAGGGAATGGCGGTCATAGCGGCGGCGCAGACCCGGCATGACATGCACCGGCAACAGCCGCACCACAATGCCATGGGTCTTGCGCAGCCACTCCTTCAACCGACCTTCCAGCGCATCGCCCGGCTCCAGGCCGGCATGGAAGCTATTCACTGCCGCCTCAATGCCGGGGAAGTGAAAGGGGCGACTTTCCATCACGTCGCGCACCTCATCCATCGGCAGGCGTGCACCGGAAAGCGTTGTCTCATGGCCCTCGCGCGCCAGAAGCTCGGCCAGCTCCGTCAGCCGCCGCGCCTGCTCGCGATAGGCACGGTAAAGCTTGACCATACCTGCCGCCGCATTGGGCGCGGCCTCCGAAAACGCCACCAGTTCCTGCTCGCCCTGAATTTCGCCAGCCAGCAGCGGATCGGCAAACACCTCCCTGAGCGGCCCCATGCCCGCGACATCGCCCTGAAGCGCATCTGGCTCGACCTTGTAAACCGTGGCCAGCTTCAACAGCAATTGCACTGTCAGCGGCCGCTGGTTGCGCTCAATGAGATTGAGATAGGACGGCGAAATGCCAAGCCCCTCGGCCATCGCCGTCTGGGTAAGGTCCAGCTCGCGACGGATGCGCCTCAGCCTTGGACCTGCGAAAATCTTGCGCTCTGCCATAACCGCCTCTTTGACAAGATTTCACAAAACCATTCCATTTACATTTTTTACAAATTTACACAACAGCCTTGTAAAACACAAGACAATCTAACCTCTTTCAAGACCATGTTTTCACGTTTTTTCTTTCATGATTTTGCAGCGCATTGTAAATTTATCGACAAGAACAGGCCGCACAGAAAACGGTTTCACACGGCCTGAGGAGTTTGAGGGAGATTATCATGACTGATTTTTACACGCTGGTTCCCACCGCCCCGCAAGGCCGCTATGACGGCATCGAGCGCCCCTACGGACCCGAAGAGGTCAAGCGGTTGCGCGGCTCGGTCGACATCCGCCATTCGCTGGCGGAAATGGGAGCGAACCGCCTCTGGTCGCTCCTGCGCCAGGAGGATTTCGTCAATGCGCTCGGCGCGCTTTCGGGCAATCAGGCCATGCAGATGGTGCGCGCCGGGCTGAAGGCGATCTACCTCTCCGGCTGGCAGGTGGCGGCAGACGCCAATACGGCCTCAGCCATGTATCCGGACCAGTCGCTCTATCCTGCCAATGCCGCCCCTGAACTTGCCCGCCGCATCAACCGCACACTGCAACGCGCCGACCAGATCGAAACGCAGGAGGGCAAGGGGCTTTCGGTCGAGACCTGGTTTGCACCGATCGTGGCCGATGCGGAAGCCGGTTTTGGCGGACCGTTGAACGCTTTCGAGATCATGAAAGCCTTCATCGAAGCCGGCGCGGCGGGCGTTCACTATGAGGACCAGCTGGCATCGGAAAAGAAATGCGGCCATCTGGGCGGCAAGGTACTGATCCCGACCGCCGCCCATATCCGCAATCTGACCGCCGCGCGCCTTGCCGCCGATGTCATGGGCACGCCGACGCTGATCATCGCCCGCACCGATGCCGAAGCAGCCAAGCTTTTGACCTCGGATATCGACGAGCGCGACCGGCCTTTTGTCGATTATGAGGCAGGCCGAACGGCGGAGGGCTTCTATCAGGTGAAGAACGGCATCGAGCCCTGTATTGCCCGCGCCATTGCCTATGCACCCTTCTGCGATCTGATCTGGATGGAAACCTCGAAGCCCAATCTCGATCAGGCCCGCCGCTTTGCCGAGGCGGTGCACAAGGCGCATCCGGGCAAGATGCTGGCCTATAACTGCTCGCCCTCGTTCAACTGGAAGAAAAATCTCGATGATGCCACCATCGCCAAATTCCAGCGGGAACTCGGCGCCATGGGTTACAAATTCCAGTTCATCACGCTGGCCGGTTTCCATCAGCTGAACCACGGCATGTTCGAGCTGGCACGCGGCTACAAGGACCGGCAGATGGCCGCCTATTGCGAGCTGCAGGAGGCCGAATTTGCCTCGGAAATCAACGGCTACACCGCCACCAAGCATCAGCGCGAGGTCGGTACCGGCTATTTCGACGCCGTGTCGCTGGCGATTTCCGGCGGCGCATCCTCCACCACGGCGATGGGCGAATCCACCGAACATGACCAGTTCCGCCCGGCGGCGGAATAATTGAACGCTTCAACAACCCCGCACAAGAAGAGGAGAAATGCCATGACACCCCAGACCCGCGTCAAGGAACGTGCAGAAGAACAGGCCACCACCATGAGCAACGATCAGCAGACGCTGATCCGCATGCTGGCCAACGACCTGCACCGACTGAACCATTCGATCATGAAAGCCGTGGAGGCCGGGGTGTCCGTCGAGCTGGTGCGCTCGGCCCGCCACCATGGCGGTGACGGCAATTGGGGCGACCTGATGATCCCGGTGATCGTCACCCAGGCCCATGGCGAAAGAGACAGTCAGGCCGCCTGACGGCTTTGCCACCATGCCATTTGTGAGACCGAAGCGCTGCCCGCCTTTTCTGGTGGGCAGCGCAAATGCGTTTATGCAGAAGAAGAGAGAAGCTCTTCTACATCATTCCTGAAAACCCGATCGATTTCAGGACAATGATGCAGTCGAGAAAAGGCAGGCTTGCCCTATTCAGCCTTTTCAAAAAAAGGAACGGCCCCTGTCAGGACGTCGTGTCCCGATCAGCCCCAAAAGGCAAGATAAGCAAACCCATAGACCAGCCCCGAGGCCACCAGTCCCATAAGAGCGCTGCGCAGGATGATTTTGTGCTGATCCTCGCGCGTTCTGGCAATGGCGATGGCGCGGGCCTTCCGGACTTGTCTGTTCATGGGCAGCACTTTCCAAAAGTTGAGGGGACGATGTGTCCGAATATGACCTTACATGCCGTGTGAGCCTCAATGAAGCTTTTTTTACGGATAGTGATCAGCATGACTCAGGTATATTAACAACTATTGAAAGAAATAGGCGACAATCGGGCAGGTTCAATAGGATTGCGCTATCAACTATCTATGATTCATAAAGCTTGTTATTCCAGACGGTTATGCCGCAAGACCCGCCGCATGGCCCGACGCCCAGGCCCATTGAAAATTATAGCCGCCGAGCCACCCGGTGACATCGACTGCTTCACCGATAAAATAGAGGCCGGGCACGGCTTTCGCCTGCATGGTTTTCTGGTCGAGACCGTCGGTATCGATACCGCCCAGCGTCACCTCGGCGGTGCGATAGCCTTCCGATCCGGCAGGCTTGATCTCGAAAGATGTGAGACTGTCGGCAAGCGCCAAAAGCGCCTTATCGGTCAAATCGGCCAGCGGCTTCACCAGGCCGGATCGCTCGGTCATGTATTGCGCCAGCCGTTTGGGCAGATGATCGGCCAGCGCGGTCTGCACGGCCTGTTTGCCATTTTCTGATTTTGCCTGCTTCAGCAGGGTTGAAAAATCGCAATCGGGGGCAAAATGCAGGCGGATAGCCTCCCCTTCCCGCCAGAAGGAGGAAATCTGTAAAATCGCCGGGCCGCTCAGCCCCCGATGGGTAAAGAGCATGGCTTCGCGAAACGCCGTCTTTCCGGAACGGGCGACAACCTCGACGGAGAGACCCGCAAGCGGCGCAAGATCGGCCAGAAGACCCGGCTCCAGCGTCAGAGGAACCAGCGCCGGGCGTGTCTCCACCAGCTTGAGGCCAAATTGCTCCGCAAGCTTATAGGCAAATCCGGTTGCCCCCATTTTCGGAATGGACTTGCCGCCGGTCGCGACAATCAGCGCCTCAGCCTCGACCATGCCATGCGACGTGGCGATGCGAAAACCGGAGGAGGTCTTTTCCACCGTGCCGATCTCGCTCTGCAATTCGAGCTGCACGCCCGCCGCCCGCATTTCCGCAAGCAGCATGGTGACGATGTCCCTGGCGCTGCCATCGCAGAACAATTGGCCCAGCGTCTTTTCATGAAAGGCTATGCCGTGTTTTTCGACAAGGGCGAGAAAATCCTGAGGGGTGTATCGAGACAGAGCAGAACGGGCAAAATGCGGATTGTTCGACAGATAATTTTTCGGGCCCGCATGGAGATTGGTGAAATTGCAGCGCCCGCCGCCGGAAATGCGGATTTTTTCGCCCGCTGCACGGGCATGGTCGAGCAGCAGCACACGGCGACCTCTGTGTCCTGCGGCAATCGCCGCCATCATACCGGCCGCACCTGCACCCAAAATTGCGATATCGACTCTGCCGGTCACGCTTTCACTCCGTTAATGCCGCCTCTGATTTTGCAAAATCATTTGCCTGTCAAGCGCTCTTTTCCCTCGCCAATCGGGGCAGGATGACTATGTTATCATCAGGATCAATCAGCTTCCGGTGGAACATGCCTCCCAAAAAGACAATGCTCAGACCTCAAGGCGCAGCATCGAAAAAAGCGAGCATTCCCCCGGACATTGCCGATACCCGCGGCGTCAAAAGCTGGAAAGAGGCAACCACCTGGCTGAGACAGCGCGGCATCGAGGATATCGAATGCATCACGCCCGATCTGGCTGGCGTGCCGCGCGGCAAGATGATGCCCTCGTCGAAATTCACCAGCAACACCTCGCTGGCACTGCCGTCGGCGCTCTATCGCCACACGATTTCCGGCGAATATCCGGAGGAGACCGGCAATTTCCGCTATGATTCCCGCGACAACGACCTGAAACTGATGCCGGATCTGGCGACACTTTCGGTCGTGCCCTGGGAAACCGATCCGACGGCGCAGGTCATCTGCGATATCGTCGATACCGATGGCAAGGCGGTTGGCTATACACCGCGCAACGTCTTGAAAAACGTGCTGTCGCTTTACGAGAAAAAGGGCTGGAAGCCGGTGGTCGCGCCGGAAATCGAGTTCTATCTGGTCGCCAAGAATGACGATCCCGATTATCCGCTGCATCCGCCCAAGGGCCGCTCCGGCCGCTCCATCCTTGGCGGTCAGGGCTATTCGATTGCCGGGATCAACGAGTTCGACGAGCTGATCGACGACATCTATCATTTTTCCACCAAACAGGGACTGGAAATCGACACGCTGATCCATGAGGAAGGCCCGGCGCAGCTTGAAATCAACCTGCGCCATGGCGACCCGATCGCGCTGGCCGATCAGGTCTTCCTGTTCAAACGCACCATTCGCGAGGCGGCGCTGAAACACGGCATCTACGCCACCTTCATGGCCAAGCCGATGCAGGGCCAGCCGGGCTCGGCCATGCATATTCACCAGTCGGTGGTCGATGCCGAAACCGGCAAAAACATCTTCTCCAATGCCGATGGTTCAGCCTCGCAGGAATTTTTCCACTTCATCGGCGGCATGCAGAAATATATCCCGCTGTCGCTGGTGATGATGGCGCCTTATGTGAATTCCTACCGGCGGCTGCAACCGGACATGGCCTGCCCGGTCAACAATGCCTGGGGCTATGACAACCGCACGACGGCCTTCCGCGTGCCGATTTCCGATCCGCAGGCGCGGCGCGTGGAAAACCGACTGCCCAGTTCCGATGCCAATCCCTATCTGGCGCTTGCCGCCTCGCTCGGCTGCGGCTATCTCGGCATTCTGAAGGCGGTGGAGCCAACCGCCCCAACCGCCGACACCGCCAATGAAGGATCGATCGAGCTGCCGCGCGGCCTTCTGGAAGCCGTGGCGCTTCTGGAAGGCGAAACCGATCTTGTCGAGGTGCTGGGGCAGGATTTCATCGACATCTATTGCGGCGTCAAGCGCGGCGAATTTGAAACCTTCATGCAGGTGATCAGCCCGTGGGAGCGCGAATTCCTGCTGTTGAACGTTTAAAGGGGGGACGCGATCCATGACCTCGTCTGCCTTATGGCAAAGCCCGATAGCGCCGGGCCTGTCCTTTTATCAGGCAAGCGCTGGCGAGCGGCCGGAGCATCCGCCGCTCGACGGCTCGAAAACCGTCGATGCCGCCATTATCGGCGGCGGCTTTACCGGTTTGCAGGCCGCCTATACGCTGGCCAAAGGCGGCGCCAATGTCGTGCTGATCGAGGCGCGCCGGCTGGGGGACGGTGCTTCGGGGCGCAATGGCGGCCAGTTCGGCACCGGCCAGCGCGCCTGGCCGGAAGAGCTGGAGGCCGAGTTTGGCTTTGACCGGGCCAAGGCCCTGTTCGACATGGCGGAAAACGCCAAGGCCTATCTCTTCGATTTTGCCCGCGAACACCAGATCGACATGGAATTCATGCCCGGCCAGCTCAATGTCGAGCACAAGCGCGGCAAGGAGGGCGACTATCGAAAAAGCGTGGAGATCGCCACCACCCGCTTCGGCTATCCGCATCTGCATTTCATGGACCGGCAGGAAACCGCAGACCGTCTGGGCTCGACCCGCTATCATTGCGGCATTCGCGACCTCGGCACCGGTCACATTCATCCGCTGAAACTTTTGATCGGTCTCGGCAAGGCGGCGGCCAATGCCGGTGCGGCCCTGCATGAGATGACTCAAGCCAGAACGATACGCCAGGCTGGCGGGAAGACGCTGATCGACACGGACTACGGCACGATCACGGCAAAGCATGTGCTGATCGCCACCAATGCCTATATCGACGGCCTGGAGCCGGTGACCAATGCCCATGTCATGCCGATCCGCTCCTTTATCGGCGCAACCCGCCCGCTCGATGATTTTCCAACCGTGCTGCCGGGCGGCGAAGCGGTGGCCGACAGCCGTTTCGTCGTGCGTTATTTCCGCAAAAGCCGCGACGGGCGGCTGCTCTTCGGCGGACGCGAGGCCTATACCGCCGACAGCCCCCGCGACATTTCGAAGCATATCCGCCGCCAGATCGCCGAGCTTTATCCCGCACTCCACGAGATCGAGATCACCCATGCCTGGGGTGGATCGGTGGGCATCACCCTGAACCGACAGCCCTTTGTCCGCGAGGTCATGCCCGGCGTCATTTCGGTGGCAGGCTATTCCGGCCATGGCGTTATGCTGTCGAATTATTGCGGCAGTCTCTTCGCCCGAACGGTGCTGGGTCAGGCCACGGAACTCGAGCTTTTGAAAGCGCTGCAAATCCCGGCCTTTCCCGGCGGTTCACTTTTGCGCCAGCCGCTTCTGTTCCTCGCCTTGAGCTGGTATGCGCTCAGAGACCGGCTTTGAGGCAGGATTGAACAAGGGCCTTGTTTTCGATGTCGCCCTCTGGCCTTTTTAAATCGATTGAATTATAACCCCATCCGTCAGCTTCAAGTGAGAGACGCCCGATGAGCAGTCAGATTATTCCCGTCGAACCCTTTGATTATGTCGTTTTTGGCGGCACCGGGGACCTTGCCGAGCGCAAGCTTCTGCCGGCCCTTTACCACCGCCAGCTGGCCGGGCAATTGACCGAGCCGACCCGGATCATCGGGGCATCGCGCTCGCCGCTTTCGGATGAGGAATTCCGCGAGTTTGCCCGCAAGGCACTTCACGAGTTTGTCAAGAAGGACGATCTCGACGAAGAGCAGATCAAAACCTTCTGCCAGCGGCTGCATTATGTTTCGGTCGATGCCAAATCCGACAAGGGATGGGACCAGCTGAAAAAACTGCTGGACCAGGGCAAGGAGCTGGTGCGCGCCTTCTATCTGGCCGTCTCGCCGTCGATCTTCGGCGATATTGCCGAGCGCATCCGCGACCACAAGCTGATCACCAAATCCACCCGCATCGTCGTGGAAAAGCCGATCGGTCGCGATCTTCATTCGGCGCAGGAGCTGAACGACACCATCGGCAAGGTGTTCCGCGAAGAGCAGATCTACCGTATCGACCATTATCTCGGCAAGGAAACGGTGCAGAATCTGATGGCGCTGCGCTTTGCCAATGCGCTCTATGAACCTTTATGGAATTCCGCCCATATCGACCATGTGCAGATCACCGTGGCCGAATCCGTCGGTCTGGAAGGCCGCGTCACCTATTATGACAAGGCGGGTGCGCTGCGTGACATGGTGCAGAACCATATTCTGCAACTGCTCTGCCTCGTTGCCATGGAAGCCCCCTCCTCGATGAATTCCGAGGCGTTGCGCGATGAAAAGCTGAAAGTGCTGCGCGCGCTGAAACCCATCGACAGTTCCAATGTCGAGCGCATGACCGTGCGTGGCCAGTACAAGGCAGGCGCCTCGGCAGGCGGTGCGGTCAAGGGCTATACCGATGAGCTGGAAGCGCCCTCGGACACAGAAACCTTTGTTGCCATCAAGGCTGAAATCAACAACTGGCGCTGGGCAGGTGTGCCCTTTTATATCCGCACCGGCAAAAGGCTGGCGAGCCGCGTTTCGGAAATCGTCATCCAGTTCAAGCCGATCCCGCATTCGATTTTCGACGAGGCAGCGGGCCGTATCGAGGCCAATCAGCTGGTCATCCGCCTGCAGCCGGATGAGGGCGTCAAGCAATGGCTGATGATCAAGGACCCCGGCCCCGGCGGCATGCGCCTGCGCCATGTGCCGCTGGACATGAGCTTTGCCGCCTCCTTCGGCGTGCGCAACCCCGATGCCTATGAGCGGCTGCTGCTCGACGTGATCCGCGCCAACCAGACGCTGTTCATGCGCCGCGACGAAGTGGAAGCCGCCTGGTCCTGGGTCGATCCGATCCTCAAAGGTTGGGAAGAAATCGGCCAGAAGGCGCATGGCTACACCTCCGGCACCTGGGGTCCGAGCCAGTCGATTGCACTGATTGAGCGCGACGGACGCACCTGGCATGAGAATGATTGAGGACAGGCTGACCATGGCGCATCGTTTCCATGCTTTCGACAGCGGCGCGGCCCTCGCGGCGGCGCTGTCGCAAAGCGTTTCCACAGTGCTCAGCGAAGCGATTGCCGCCCGTGGCCACGCGACAATCGCCGTTTCCGGCGGCTCGACCCCGAAGGCGTTTTTCGAGGCCCTTTCGGTCAAGGAGATCGCCTGGGACAAGGTGACGGTGACGCTGGTCGACGAGCGTTTCGTGCCGGACGACAATCCGCGCTCCAACCATCTGCTGGTCCGGACGCATCTTTTGAAGAACGCCGCGCAAAAGGCAGTCTTTGTGCCGCTCTACCAGCCGGAAGAGACGATTGAAGAGGCGGCAAAAACGGCCACTCTCAAAACGCAAGGTCTTGATGCACCCTTCGATGTCGTTATTCTCGGCATGGGCAATGACGGCCATACCGCCTCCTTCTTCCCCGGCGGCGATCATCTGGCCGAAGCGCTCGATCTGACACTGCCGCGCCGGGTGATGACCATGCGGGCCGCCGGTGCGGGCGAGGAAAGGCTGACCTTTTCCTTTACAAGCCTTGCCGATGCGCGGTTTCTTGCCCTTCATATCGAAGGGGCGGAGAAGAAAGCCGTGTTCGACAAGGCGCTTGCCGGAGAGGACGAAGCGGACATGCCGATCCGCGCCGTTTTGAACCGGTCGGCAAGCGAGCCGCAGATTTTCTGGGCTCCCTGAGCGACAAACGCTCAAAGAACCCGCCTTGATATCTCTCATGCCGCATCATGGTCATCCCTTTGCGGCATGATTTGACCATGATGAGACAAAGCCTGCGATGCCCGATCAGGCTTTTCAGGAAGGATGTACGCCATGAGCGCCGATCGCCGTATTGAAGCCATCACCCAACGCATTGTCGAACGCTCGAAACCGACGCGCGCGCCCTATCTGGAGCGGGTGCGCGCTGCCGCCGCCAAGGGTGTGCACCGTTCGGTTCTGGCCTGTGGCAATCTTGCCCACGGCTTTGCCGTCTGTTCCCCCGGGGACAAGGCCGCTCTTTCCGGCGACACGGTCCCCAATCTCGGCATCATCACCGCCTATAACGACATGCTTTCAGCCCATCAGCCGTTCGAGACCTATCCGACGCTGATCCGCGAGGCGGCGCGTGCCGCAGGCGGCGTGGCGCAGGTGGCGGGCGGGGTTCCGGCCATGTGCGACGGCGTCACCCAGGGCCAGCCGGGCATGGAACTGTCGCTGTTTTCCCGCGATGTCATCGCCATGGCGGCGGGAATCGGGTTGTCGCACAACATGTTCGACGCCGCCGTCTTTCTCGGCGTCTGCGACAAGATCGTGCCCGGTCTGGTGATCGCCGCGCTCACCTTCGGCCATCTGCCGTCGATTTTTATTCCCGCCGGGCCGATGACCTCAGGGCTGCCGAATGACGAGAAAACCCGAATCCGCCAGCTTTACGCCGAGGGCAAGGTAGGCCGGGCCGAACTGCTTGAGGCGGAATCGAAATCCTATCATGGCCCCGGTACCTGCACCTTCTACGGCACGGCCAATTCCAACCAGATGCTGATGGAAATCATGGGCCTGCATATGCCCGGCGCGTCGTTCGTCAATCCGAACACGCCGCTGCGCGATGCGCTGACCAAAGAGGCGGCAAAGCGGGCGCTGGCCATCACCGCGCTTGGCAATGAATTCACGCCCTCGGGCGAGATGATCGACGAACGCTCCATCGTCAACGGTGTCGTCGGCCTGCACGCCACCGGCGGATCGACCAACCACACCATGCATCTGATCGCCATGGCACGGGCGGCCGGTATTCAGCTGAGCTGGCAGGATATTTCCGATCTTTCCGACATCGTGCCGCTGATTGCCCGCGTCTATCCGAACGGGCTTGCCGATGTGAACCATTTCCATGCGGCAGGCGGCATGGGCTTCCTGATCAAGCAGTTGCTGAAGGCCGGTTTCCTGCATGACGATGTGCGCACCGTCTACGGTCAGGGGCTTGCCGCCTATACCATCGAGCCGAAACTGGGCGCGGATGGCAATGTTCTGCGTGAAGACGCGCCGGAAGAAAGCCACGATCCGAAGGTACTGGCGCGGATCGAATCCCCCTTCCAGCCGAATGGCGGGCTGAAAATGCTGACCGGCAATCTCGGCAAGGCGGTGATCAAGATTTCCGCCGTCAAGCCGGAGCGCCATATCGTCGAAGCGCCGGCTATCGTCTTCCACAGCCAGCAGGCGATGCAGGACGCCTTCAAGGAAGGCCGGCTCAACCGGGATTTCATTGCCGTCGTCCGCTTTCAGGGGCCGAAGGCCAATGGCATGCCGGAGCTGCACAAGCTGACACCAGCCCTTGGCGTGCTCCAGGATCGCGGCTTCAAGGTCGCACTTCTGACCGACGGTCGCATGTCCGGCGCCTCCGGCAAGGTGCCCGCCGCCATACATGTAACGCCGGAAGCCGTCGATGGTGGCCCGATCGCCAAAATCCGCGATGGCGACATGATCCGCCTCGACGCAGTGGCGGGAACGCTGGAGGTGCTGGTGGACGCGGCAGATTTTGCCGCCCGCCCGGCTGTGACTGTCGATCTGAGTGACAATGATTACGGTATGGGGCGTGAATTGTTCGCCTCGCTGCGCCAGATGGCCGGGCCTGCGGATATGGGTGCAAGCGTTCTTTTTTAGAATCTCTTCCATTCAAGCTGAATCTGACACGATCCAGGAAAATTATCGCCACATCATCTGGTTTGAACGCACCAGGTGATGTGTCCGAATATATCGTTTAAGTTGCGTTTTCTGGGTAAATCATCCCCAAAAGAGCGCGCTAAGCTTACCCCTGAAAATCTATTGGCTTTAATTTCAGAAAATATACAAAATATATGATTTTTAAAATTATTTAGCGTTTTATATATTATTTTTTCAAAAAACCACCGGAAGATCATCCATCACATCTAAATTTTGCATTTTTTATATACGTATAGAGATTGAGAGCCATTAAGTCGAAGAAATACTTTAACAATTTCGATACTCCTAATACGCTATATCACCAAAATGTAACGTGACGCATAGGCATGACAGCCTGGCAATAGCCATTCCGGACCTTGAGCGTGCAAACGAAAAGGGAGGCAATCGAGGTGGTCCACGTTTCCAAACCCTGGTCACTTTTGAGGTATTAAATGTTGGGTCTATCGTCGAAAAGCCGGAATGCCAAACTGGAAGCGCTGGAAACCGTGACG
The DNA here is from genome assembly GCF_023700755.1 of Allorhizobium sonneratiae. Classification (GTDB taxonomy): domain Bacteria; phylum Pseudomonadota; class Alphaproteobacteria; order Rhizobiales; family Rhizobiaceae; genus Allorhizobium; species Allorhizobium sonneratiae. The sequence goes on from NZ_JAMKOJ010000002.1 coordinate 90,527, forward strand.
GCAAATGTGATGATTGCCGATGCCGACCTGAACATTACCTATATGAATTCGGCTGTCAGAGACCTGCTCAAGGAAGCGGAAGGCGATCTGCGCAAGGAATTGCCGCGATTTGACGTCAGCAAGCTGGTGGGCAGCAATATCGATATTTTTCACAAAGATCCCAGCCACCAACGCAATATGCTGGCCAAGCTGCAAAAGCAACACAAGGCAACAATTTGGGTCGGGCAGCGCGTCTTCGATTTGATCGTGACACCATTGAAGGATGGCGGCAAAGTCACCGGCTTTGTTGTCGAGTGGGCCAATGCCCGCGAAAGGCTACAAAATCTCGACTTTCAATACCAGATGGAAGCGATCAGCCGGGTTCAGGCGATTATCGAATTCAAGCCGGACGGCACGATCGTCAATGCCAATGAGAATTTTCTAAAGGCACTCGGTTATACACTGGACGAAATCCGCGGCAAATCCCACAGCATATTTGTCGATCCTGCCTATGCGAAATCGCAGGACTATCAGATGTTCTGGGACAATCTGCGCAGCGGCAAATTTCAGGCAGACGAATTCACCCGCATCGGCAAAAATGGCAAGGTCGTTGTGATCAATGCCTCGTATAATCCCATTCTGGATGCCTCCGGCAAGGTCACGAAAGTGGTCAAATTCGCCACCGACGTGACGGACCGTGTCAACGCCACCCGTGAAATCGGTCAGGCATTGACCCGGGTGGCAGCGGGAGACCTTTCCTTCCGTCTGGATCAGGCCTTTCACAAGGATTTTGAAGCGCTGCGGCGGGATATGAATGAAGCTTTGAAACAGCTTAACGCGACACTCAGTGGCGTTTCGGTTTCCATGCAGCAAATCAGCGCCGGCACTCAGGACATCAGCAGCAGCGCCCAGGATCTGTCGAAGCGGACCGAACAACAGGCCGCAACGCTGGAGGAAACCGCAGCGGCCCTGGACGAGATCACCAGCAATGTCGCCAATGCCTCGAAACGGGCCGAAGAAGCCCGTACCGCAGCGGAACTGGCCAATAACAACGCCGTTCACTCCGGCAAGGTTGTTGCCAATGCTGTCGAGGCCATGTCACGCATCGAACAGTCGTCCAGCCAGATTTCCAACATTATCGGCGTGATCGACGAGATTGCCTTCCAGACCAATCTTCTGGCCTTGAATGCCGGTGTTGAAGCCGCGCGCGCCGGCGAAGCCGGCAAAGGCTTTGCGGTCGTTGCCCAGGAAGTGCGGGAACTGGCCCAACGTTCAGCCAAGGCGGCCAAGGAAATCAAGGATCTGATCCGCAACTCATCCACGGAAGTGGAAAACGGTGTACGGCTTGTCAGTGAAACCGGTGAAGCGCTGAAGACGATCGAAAGCAATATCATCACCGTCAATGAGCAGATTCAGGCCATCGCCAGCGCGGCGCGGGAACAGTCCATCGGCCTGTCCGAGGTCAATACCGCCATCAACCAGATGGATCAGGTGACCCAACAAAATGCCGCCATGGTGGAAGAATCGAATGCCTCCATCGCCACACTGGTCAATGAGGTCGACAAGCTGCATGAGCTGATCGGACGCTTCCAGCTCTCCGGCCAGGCATCCGCCAGCACAGGACAAGGTCGCCACTACCAGATGAAAGCCGCCTGATCGAAAAATGCCAGAGAATGAGGAAGAGCGCCTTGCGGCTGGATAAGCGCAGGGCGCGCTCCTGCATTTGAGCAGTGTCCCGAAAAAGTGTGAAACGGCTTTCCGTCCGGAAATACTTAAATACAAAGAGTTAAAGCACGTTGCGGCTTATCAGCCTCATGCAACGTGCTTTAAGTCTTTGATGTATCCCATGAACCTTATCGTTTCATGGAGGACAATGAAACGCGACATGCCTTCATGTGCCTGTGAGCGTTATGCTTCACAGCTTGGCCATATAGGTCGGGAGCTGGTTAATGCTGGGCACGACGATCAGGGTCTTCACCTCGCCGCGCTTATAAGCAGCAAGGAAGCGCGGATAATTCTTGAAGACCACGCAACCGTTGGAATCACCACGCACCCGCAGCATGAAGGTATGGGTCAGGAATCCATCGCGGCCATACATTCTATTGTCGCCGACGGGCGTCATGCGCAAGGCTTCGATGCCGTGAAAAAGGCTTTCGCGCAAGGTCAGGCGATAGATATTCGGTGGCGTTGCACCCAGGTTCTTGACATGGACGGAGCGCGGATTGTCACGATAGGCGCCAACACCGGAATGCGCTTCCAGCTTTTCGCCATCCGGCAGGTAAACGGTCGCTTTGGAAATATCATAAACGGCAATGCCGCTACCACGACCGGGCAGGCTCGCCCGACGACCAAAGAGGCTCGGGCTCTCGTCTCCATCTGAGGGTTCTTCAGGCCGGGCATAGGCCAGCAGCGTCCGTCGGGACGGCCGCTCCGGCACAGGTTTGGCGGGAGCTGTCTCTGGCGCGCGTTGCTGCCGCGCGCTCATCACCTCACGGAACGGGTCACTTTCCGGTCGACCAATCGGCGCGGGCGCGACATCCGGCAGCATGGCAACCTGCTGCTGTGCCATCTGCTCTGCGGCAATCTTGGCAGCAGCCAACGCTTCCTGCTCGGCCTTTGCGGCCTTTTCCGCGGCCTGCGCCACGGCCTGCCCCGTATCCTCGCTCCATCGATCAGAAAGGGCACGCTCGGCAATGGCGGCAGACAGCGCCTGTTTGATAATCGCGTGACCGCTTGCATCAAGAGAGCGGGCCTTCGGTGGAACCAGCACGGCAGGTAGCGGTCGATCTGTCCGCATCCCGGCATCCTGCGGCCGGACCACACCGATACGGCGCGGCAAAAGCGATGGCGGCGCAATGGCGACCGCAGCCTGTGGCGGCTTTGGCAGAACAAGCGTGGCATGCAACTGTTCAGCAAAAGAGTGTGTAAAGGCTTCCGCAGTCGGACCCGGCGACAATTTTAGCCCGTGCAAGGCCCCAAAGGCCGTGGCCAGCCAGAGGCCGGCAGCAAGACCGCCACCAGCAAGAGCCGCACCTGACAGAAGGGCAGATCCCAAACCGGATTTTCTCCGGTTGAAGACTGCTGCTTGCGGAAAATATCCGGTCGCCAACGCCATACTCGAAACTCTTGAACCCTTATCGGCCCCGATAGGCCGGCGGCTTCAAACCGCAACAAAACACAACACATCCTCAGAGGAAAGACCTTGCGATCAATCAACCGACATTGGATGAATCATGAAGAAACTTGGTAACCAAAAGGTTTACACATTCCACGATTTTCTAATTTGTTTGACGGACGACATTGATTCCAATGCCATATCCGCACAGATGGAAGACCAGTGAAGATGCCCACGAAACGGTGAACACTGATGGGTTATGCGGGTTTTTACGGCAAAATTCTGGACAGAAAAAAGGGAGGCCGCAACCTCCCTTGTCATCGAATCACTTTATCTTGACACCGACAGTCTGCCGCACCCGCTTTCGCAAAGCCGACAGGCGCTCGGTTGGCACCTACCAGTTGCGCACGTCCAGAACCTTGTCCTTGTGTGCTGGATGCGTGCTGAAGACGAAAATCCGGTCCAGCTCCTTTTGAGTCAACAGACGTAGGAAGCGGATTTCAGCCGTGTTGTTGGCAAAGCTTTTCATCAGCACACTACCGACCTTGCTGATGCGTGCATCAGGAATATCGAGATAGAACTGCCTGGGCAGATTGAACTGGGTTAGCAGCGCAACCACGGCGCCACTTTGGGAAATACGAATCACATCGCAGCGGCGGGACGCCATATGCGTCATGCCTTTTTCCGTATATTCCAGACGTCCGGCATTCATCGTATCCTCCATGCGGAACCGGATCTCCCGGTCATACATGAAGGATTCTTCTTTCTTCAGATAATTCGAACTGCCGTTCATCATGGTCATGGCCACTACCCTGATTCATTCCATTCTTTTGAATGAGGTTAGGCCAGCCATATTAACAGAGCGTAGTTATCCCCATGACTTTTGACTGGATTTGGACAGTGTTTTCACCATGGTTAATTTAGCTTCAACGGGAAATTCTGTTGCGATAACTGCGTCCGTTGGCGTCGAAAAGATGCCGCTTGTTCATAGGCGCGGTAAAGCAAAGACGGGCGCCCTTTTCCACATTGGAAACCCCCGGCAGCTTGACCACGACGGGCTGCCCCTCAACGGGCCCTTCGACATAAAGAAGCGTGACCTCACCTAGCGCCTCGACCAGTTCCACCCGCCCCTCGAACAGCACATCGCCTTCGGCAGCAATGGTGATGTCTTCGGGCCGCAGACCGAGATGGGCGGCTTTTCCGGCATCTTCATAGGGCGTTTCGACCGGCAGCGTCACCAGCGCTGACGATGGCAGCGCCAGACGGCTCCTCGCACCGCCTTCGACAAGGGTGACGGGAAAGATATTCATCGCCGGTGAGCCAATGAACTGGGCAACAAAGAGATTGGCCGGATTGTCATAAAGCTCAAGCGGCGCACCGACCTGCTCGATCCGCCCGGCAGAGAGCACCACGATCCGGTCCGCCAGCGTCATCGCTTCCACCTGATCATGAGTCACGTAAATCATCGTTGTGTCGGCCATCTGCTCTTTCAGCCGGGCAATTTCAATGCGGGTGGCGACTCGCAGCGCCGCATCGAGATTGGAGAGCGGTTCATCGAAGAGAAAGACCTTGGGATTGCGGCAGATGGCCCGGCCGATCGCCACACGCTGGCGCTGGCCGCCCGATAGCGCCTTGGGCAGGCGGTCGAGATAGGGTTCCAGTTGCAGAATGCGGGCCGCCTCCCTGACCCGTCTGTCAATCTCCGCCCGGCTTTGACCGGCAATGCGCATGCCGAAGGCCATATTGTCATAAACAGACATATGCGGGTAAAGCGCATAGGACTGGAACACCATGGCAATGCCGCGCTTCGACGGCGGAACGTCATTGACCGTCTGGCCGTCAATCTCCATCTCGCCGCCGGTGATCTCTTCCAGACCGGCGATCATACGCAATAGCGTGGATTTGCCGCAGCCCGAAGGCCCGACAAAAACGATGAATTCGCCCTTTTCGATGGCGAGGTCTACGCCATGCAGCACTTTCACCGCACCATAGGATTTGGCGATATCCTTGAGAACAAGACTGGCCATGACACTTCCCCCTTAAGAGCAATTCCAGCGAAAGTGGGAACCGGTTTTCGTCCGGAATTGCGGAAAACAAAAGTTAGAGATCGTTTGAGGCGAAATAAGCGCCCCATGCCGGCAGGTTCACCCGGTCTCCTGCCGTCTCGGCGACGAAACCATGCCCGTCGAGCGCCTGCCAGACACCTTGCGGCAAGACAAGATCCTGCGATTGCGCTGACAGGTTGAAGGCACACAACACCGCCTGATTGCCCAGACGCCTTTCATAGACCAGAAGCGCCTCGCTCACCGTGTGAAACACGATCTCGCCCTTGATCAGCGCTTCATGCTGTTTGCGGAAGGTGAGAAAGCGACGATACTGTTCCAGCACGCTCCCGTCATGGCCCTGCTGCTCGCTGACCGATCTCAGATGATGCTCGACCGGGATTGGCAGCCATGGCTTTTCCGCTGAACTGAAGCCGGATTGATGGCTATGACTGTCCCAGACCATCGGCGTGCGGCACCCGTCGCGCCCCTTGAATTCCGGCCAGAATTCCTTGCCATAGGGGTCCTGCAAATCCTCATAGGAAAGCACGGCCTCGGTAAGCCCCAGTTCTTCGCCCTGATAGAGGCAGACGGAACCACGCTGGGTCAGCAGAATAGCCGCCGTCAGTTTGGCAAAGGCATCGCGATCGACCACTTCCGCACCCCAGCGCGACACATGGCGCACCACATCATGGTTGGAAAAGGCCCAGCAGGCCCAGCCCTCCGGAGCGGCTCGTTCAAAAGCCTGCTGGGTATTGGCAACCAGCGACGGCGTCAGCGGATCAGGTGAGAGGAATTCAAAGGCATAGCACATCTGCATCTTGTCGCCGCCGGAGGTATATTGCCCGACAATCTCCAGACCGAACTGGCTGTCGCCCACCTCGCCGACGGCGGCAATCGCCGGAAACTCTTCCAGCACGGCGCGGAAGCGCTTGAGGAATTCCAGATTTTCCGGCTGGTTCTTGTCGTAAATATGCTCCTGAAAATTATAGGGATTGACCGCCGGTGCGGTGGCGGCATTGCGCCGCTCCGGCGCCAGCGGCGGATTGTCGCGCAGATGCCGGTCATGAAAATAGAAATTGATCGTGTCGAGACGGAAGCCGTCGACGCCGCGCTTCAGCCAGAAACGCACCACATCGAGCACAGCCTCCTGAACCTGCGGATTGTGCAGATTGAGGTCCGGTTGCGAGGTGAGAAAGTTGTGCAGGTAATATTGCATCCGCGTCGGGTCCCAGGCCCAGGCGGAGCCGCCGAAAATCGACAGCCAGTTGTTGGGCGGCGTGCCGTCCGGCTTCGGATCGGACCAGACATACCAGTCGGAGCGGGCATTGATGCGGCTGGAACGGCTTTCGACAAACCAGGGATGCTGATCGGAGGTGTGGGAAATGACCAGATCGATCATCACCTTGATGCCCAGACGATGCGCCTCGGCCATCAGCATGTCAAAATCGCCAAGCGAACCGAACATCGGATCGACATCGATGTAATTGGCGACGTCATAGCCGAAATCCTTCATCGGCGAGGTGAAGAAGGGCGAAATCCAGATCGCATCCGCGCCCAGCGCCGCCACATGCGGCAGGCGGGCGGTGATGCCTCTGAGATCGCCGATGCCATCGCCATTGGAATCCTGATAGGAGCGCGGATAGATCTGATAGATCACCGCGCCGCGCCACCAGTCCTTGTCCGGGGTTGTCGCCGTAACGGTTGCAGCATTCATGAAAAACGTCCTGATCGGTTAAGAAAACACAAAGGGTGAAACGCGCCGTCAGCCGCCCTTGACAGAGCCGGCCAGAAGGCCGCGCACCAGATAGCGTTGCAGGGTGAAGAAGACGAGAAGCGGCACGATGATGGTGACGAAGGCAGATGCGGTCAGAATATCCCAGTTGCCGCCGCGCGAGCCGAGCAGATTGACCAGTCGGCCGGTCAGCACCAGCTCGTCATTGCCGGTGCCGAGAAAGACCATGGCGATCAGAAGATCGTTCCAGGTCCAGAGAAACTGGAAGATGGCAAAGGAGGCCAGCGCCGGATAGGAAAGCGGCAGAACGATGCGGGTGAAAATGGTGAAATCGCTCGCTCCGTCAACCCTGGCCGATTCCATGATCTCACGCGGCAGGCCGGCGATGTAATTGCGCAAGAGATAGATGGCAAGCGGCAGGCCGAAGCCCATATGCGCCAGCCAGATGCCGATATAGGTCTTGGAGGGCACGCCAAGGGCGCCGCCGATGTCGTTATAAAGGCGCAGCAGCGGAATGAGCGACATCTGCAGCGGCACGACCAGCAGGCCGACGATGACCGCAAGCAGCAGCGCCCTGCCGCGAAATTTCATCCAGGCCAGCGCATAGGCGGCAAAGGCCGCCGCCAGAATGGGGATGATGGTCGAGGGAATGGCCACCGTCAGCGAATTGATGAAAGAGCGGCCAATGCCTTCTGCCGTCAGCACCCGACGGTAATTGTCGAGCGTGAAGCGTGGGGGCGTTGTGGCGGTGTAGAAAATCCGCTGGCTGCGCGATCCTTCAAAGCTCTTGTCCGAGGTCAGGCGGAAATCGCCATCTTTGGCCACGCTCAGCTTTGCCCCATCCGGCAAGGTGACCGTTTCGCCGGGCTTATAGGCTTCCGGCTTCAGGCTGGAGGTGCCGAAAGCGCTGAGTGTGCCGGAGCCTCCTTCCAGCACATTGCCGGAAATGACGTAAAGCGGCCCCTCCTGTTTTTGCGCTTCGGAGCCCGGCGTGCGGAACATGGCATTGCGGCTGGAACTGGTCAGCGCCGTCCACCAGCCGGAGGTGGCGATCTGATCCTTGTCGCGCAACGACGTAATCAAAAGACCGGCTGTCGGGATCGTCCACACGATCACCAGCAGCAGTGTCGAGAGGTGAACGGCGATGGTGAGCGGGGAAAGGGCACGGCTGCGCATGTCACTGTTCTTTCATGTCACGGCGGGCATTGCGAATGTTCCAGACCATGATCGGCACGACCATGACCATGATCACCACGGCAATCACCGCGCCCCGGCCATAATCGCCACCGCCGCGGAACATCCAGTTGAACATCAGATTGGCCAGAACCTGCGTCTGCCATTGGCCATTGGTCATGGCGAGCACGATGTCGAACACTTTCAGCACAAGAATGGTGATGGTGGTCCAGACCACGGCAATGGTGCCCCAGATCTGCGGAACCTTGATCTTCAGGAAAATCTGCCAGGGATTGGCCCCGTCGATCACCGCCGCTTCCACGGTTTCTTCCGGGATGCCGCGCAGCGCCGCCGAAAGCAGCACCATGGCAAAGCCGGTTTCGATCCAGACCAGAATGACCATCAGGAAAAAATTGTTCCAGAAGGGCAGCGCGATCCACACTTCCGGCTTGCCGCCCAGCGCCACGACAAGGGCATTGAGCAGGCCGATCTGCTGCGATCCGGCATCGCGGTAATCATAGATGAATTTCCAGATGACCGAGGCACCGACAAAGGAAATCGCCATGGGCATGAAGATCAGCGATTTGGCGATATTGCCCCACCAGATGCGGTCAGTAAGGGCTGCTGCAATCAACCCCATCAATGTCGAGGCCGTCGGCACGACGATCAGCCAGAGGATGTTGTTGAAGATCGATTCGCGAAATTCCGCATCGGTCAGCATCCAGCGGTAATTGGCAAGGCCGACGAAATCGACACCGTTGCGGCCATGAAAGGAATAAATGACCGACGAGATCAGCGGGTAGACGAGATAGACCCCGAGCGACAGAAGCGAGGGACCGAGGAAAAGCCAGGGACGTATCATCGCCGCCCGGCGCATATTCTGTGCGGCGCGCTGTATATCGCCGCCATTGGCCGGGAAAATCCGGTCCAGCAGCCAGTTCGATCCCCAGAAATAGACGAGCGCTCCGGCCAGCCCGATGCCGATCACCACCAGCGCGTCAATGAGTTGCGCGACCACTCCAGCCTCCATTGATCTTTTTGCACCGGACGCAGCAGCGCCCGGCGCATGGCATTGCGTGATCGGCGGATTATTTCTTCAGACCGTCCCAGACCGCCTGAATGGTTTTGGCCACATCGTCTGCCGATTTGCCGCCTTCATAATCGACCATGCCGGTCCAGAAGGCTCCAGTGCCGATCTTGCCTGGCATCATGTCGGAGCCGTCGAAGCGGAAGGTGGTGGCGTCCATGATGATCTTGCCCATTTTCTTCATCTGCGGATTGGCATAGGCGGCCTGATTGACCAGCTTGCTGGCCGTGAGAAAATTCTTCTGCGCCATCCACACTTCGGCGGAAATCGGGTTTTTCAGAAAATCGATGAAAGCGCGGGCAGCGGGCGAATCCTTGGTGACCATGGCCAGCGTACCGCCGCCTTCCACCGGATTGCCCAGTTCAGGCTTGCTGGCGTAATTGGGCGTGGGGAAGAAATCCACATCGCGGCCAATCTCGGTTCCCTGCGGGAAATAGGAGGTGATGAAGGAGGCCTGATGGTGCATGTAGCATTTCGGCGGCGAGGTGAAGAGCCCCTTGGGGCTATCGCGGTAATCGGTAGAGGAAACACCTGCCGTACCGCCATCGACGAATTTCGGATTGCGGGCAAACCAGCCGTAATCCTGAATAACCTTGACCACCCGCGGATCATCGAACTTTATCTTGTTCGTCACCCAGTCATCATAGACCTTGGCCGGATAGTTGCGCAGCATCAGATCTTCCACCCAGTCGGTGGCGGGCCAGCCGGTGGCGCCACCGGAACCGAGGCCAATGCACCAGGGCGTGCGCCCATCGGCCGCAATCTTTTCCGTCAGCGCCTTCAACTCTTCCATGGTTTTCGGCACGCTATAGCCAGCATCGGCGAAATTGTCCGGCACATACCAGATCAGCGATTTGAGATCGACTTTGTAGGGCATGGCAAAGACATGCGCCTTGCCGTCCTTGCCCTTGTAAGTGGCAAGATCGACCCAGGATTCTCCCGCCGCATAATTCTTTTTCAACCAGTCGGCATTGTCGTCGCCCAGAGGCGTCAACTCCCCTTTCGAGGCCAGATCGGCGATCAGGCCCGGCTGGGCAAGAATGGCGATATTGGGAGGACTGCCCGCCTGGGTATCGATGACGATCTGCTGTTCGTAGTTTTCCGAGGACGAATACTTCACATCCGCGCCGGTCGCCTGACGGAAATAATCCAGCACGGTTTCAAACTGGTCCTTCTCCTCCCCGCGCCAGGGCCCGAAAATGGTCAGCGTCTGCCCTTTGAGCGGATGCGCCTTGGAAAAAGCCTCATAATCCTGCCAGTGAAAGCGACTGTCCTCGCCCGGCTTGAACGTCAGCTCGGCGGCATGAACGGCGGGCGCAACCAGCCCGAAAACCGCAACGCCCAACAGCAGATAATGTCTCATGACGAAAGCCTCCCTACTTTCCATGATTATGTTTTCCGTGTCCGCAAAGCCAAACGCGCTTCCCGGCCATGATGTTCATCCTGTCACGCAGACTGGCGACAAGGACAGACAGAATACCATCCCGCCACTCTTCCAAAGCGCTTTGGCTTCCTTCATTCAAGCCATGGGCAACTGCGAAGTCAAGCCCTTCACACGGAATCCGCGTGGAGATTTTTTCGTTTCCATCGTAACGCTGCGATTGCTATTTTACGATTTTACCGGAGCGGCAAACACCCGGAAGGGCAGCACATCGAACCGACGGCGCAAGATTTTTCCCGGCGTCGGACACAGGCAAAAGGGTGGGCGAAGCGATCCGGTCCACGGGAGGGGATTGAGACAAGGTGAACCTGAAACAGCTTGCAAACTTGCTCGGTCTGTCACAAACGACGGTCAGCCGGGCATTGAACGGCTATCCGGAAGTCAGCGAGGACACCCGCGAACGGGTGCGCAAGGCGGCCATCGAGACCGGTTACAGACCGAATCGCGCCGCCCAACGGCTTGCCACCGGCAAGGCCGGATCACTTGGGCTTGTCATGCCGATTGCGCCGACGAGCACCAATGATATTCATTTTGCTGAATTCCAGCGCGGTCTGGCCGAAATCTGTCTGACGCACGACTTTCATTTCGTCATCATTCCGGTTCATCCGCAAGACGAGGAACAGGCGATTCGCGGGCTGGTCAACAGCGGTGCGGTGGATGCCTATTATCTCGCCTATATGCGCGCCCGTGACCGCCGCATCGCCATGGCCAAATCGCTGCCGGTTCCCTTTCTCGTGCATGGCCGTTCCATGGGGCTTGCCGAAGACTATCCGTATCTTGATGTCGACAACGAGACCGCCTTCTACCAGGCAAGCGAATTGCTGGTGGGTCTCGGTCACCGGCGATTCGCGCTGATCAATGGCGAGGCCGGTCTGGATTTCGTCGCAAGGCGTGAAGCGGGTGTGAGGCGGGCGCTTAAGGCGGCAGGCATTGCCCTTGCACCCTCCTCGATCAGCAACAGCGTGATGAGCGATGAATGGGGGTATCGGATCATGGCCGACCTGCTTGCCCGTCCCGAACGGCCGACGGCCGTGCTCGCCGCCAGCACGGTTCTGGCCATCGGCGCGGTTCGAGCCATTGCCGAAGCCGGTTTGAAACTGGGAGACGATATCTCCCTGATTGCCCATGACGACGACCTGCCGCTGCTGAAACCCGAGCATTTCAGTGTGCCACTGACGACAACGCGATCGTCGCTTCGCGATGCCGGAAAACGTGTGGCCGAACGGCTGATCACAGCGCTCAATCAGCCCTCCGACGAGGCTTCCCCCTTGCAGGAATTATGGCAGGCGCAGCTGATCGTCAGAGCCTCTACCGGCCCGGCACCCTCCACAGTCGGGCGGGCTTAACCTGTCTTACCGATCTCTTGATTTTTATGGTTAATGTTTTTTCTGCATCGTTTAGCATTCATTAACTATGTTGGTGTTTTCTAAGCCCATCGAAGCGTTGGGCCGGGCAGAGAGACAAAGACCACGGCGAGCATGAGGCTGACCAATGTTGCCGGCAACAATCCGGCCTGTCCCTTTCCATTCAAGCCATCTCAAGGGGCACATCCATGACGAGTTTGATGACAAATGGTGCTGCAATCTCCGCGCTCTCTACCCTGCGCACGATTTCCGACAGCATGGACAAGACACAGAGCGAAATTTCGTCGGGTTACAAGGTCAAAACCGCAGCCGATAACGCCGCTTATTGGTCTATCGCCACGACGATGCGCTCCGACAACAAGGCATTGTCTGCCGTTCAGGACGCCATCGGCCTTGGCCAGGCCAAGACCGACACCGCCTATACCGGTATGGAATCGGCCATCGACGTCGTTTCTGACATCAAGGCCAAGCTGGTTGCCGCCCGCGAACCGGGCGTTGACAAGACCAAGATCAACAAGGAACTGACCGAACTGAAGAACCAGCTCGGCTCGATCGCCAAGTCGGCCTCCTTCAACGGTGAAAACTGGCTCTATGACGCCAGCGTCGGCTCCGGCTCCACCCAGCAGATGATCGGCTCCTTCGTTCGTGGTTCCGACGGCAATGTCTCGATCAAGACGATCAGCTTCGATACATCGAAGTCACTCCTGATCAACGACGCAGCTGCTTCCGGCGGTATTTTGACGACGGGCACGCAGGCCACCTGGGTCACCGGCACCACCACCACCACCGGCACCTATTACCTGATCAGCTCTTCCGCCGGCGCAGGCTCTGGTACCGAAGTGCAGCTGACCTCGGCCACGACCGATGCCGAAATCGACGGCATGGTTTCGGCTGTTGACAAGATGCTGTCGCAGATGACGGATGCTGCCTCGACCATCGGTGCGACGACCTCGCGTCTGAAGCTGCAGGACAACTTCATCAAGGATCTGAGCGACACGATCACCACCGGTGTCGGCCGCCTGGTAGACGCCGACATGAACGAGGCATCGACCAAGCTCAAGGCGCTCCAGACCCAGCAGCAGCTTGGCATTCAGTCGCTGTCGATCGCCAATTCCTCTTCCGAAAACATCCTGTCGCTGTTCAAGTAAGACACTCGACAAGGACAGGGGTTCTCTGCCAATCACACCAAAAAAAGCCGCGGCCCGCCGCGGCTTTTTTGTTTTTATCGGTCATGGCGCTTGCAAAAGTTAGCAATTCGTTTAGAAAACTTAAAATCTGTTAACTATGTTAGTGATTTGAAATCAAGGCATGGTTTGGCGATTCCAAGAGCGCTGGGCTGGATGGCAGGATGATGAGACCTCCAGCTTGCATGATGCAAACCAGCGTTGCCGGTAATTCCTTAGAATCCGGTATGTCCCGTAACCAGAATGGGGCAATCCATGACCAGTATTATGACCAATACCGCCGCCATGGCGGCGCTTCAGACCCTTAGAACCATTGACAGCAACATGCAGACCACCCAGGCTCGTATATCGTCGGGCTATAAGGTGGCAACCGCCGCTGACAATGCCGCCTACTGGTCGATCGCGACCACCATGCGCTCCGACAACAAGGCGCTGTCCTCGGTTCAGGATGCACTCGGTCTGGCCGCCTCAAAAGCCGACACCGCCTATACGGGTCTCGAATCCTCTGTCGATGTGATCAGCGACATCAAGGCTAAGCTGGTGGCGGCCCGCGAACCTGGCGTCGACAAGAACAAGATCAACAAGGAAATTTCCGAGCTGAAGAACCAGCTCGAATCGATTGCAGAATCGGCGTCTTTCTCCGGCGAGAACTGGCTTTACAACGAATCGACCGGTGCGCCGGGCACCAAACAGATGGTGGCCTCGTTCAACCGTTCGAGCGACGGCAGCGTTTCTGTGACAACCTTGAAGTTCGATACGGCCGAATCGACCCTGATCGACACCAAGGATGCGGCAAACGGCATTCTGACCCGCGCAACGGTCGCAACCTGGTCGACAGGCACGACAACCAGCACCGGCAGTTATTATCTGCTCAATGCCTCCTCCTCCACCGGCGTTGCCAGCGGTTCGGAAATCGCCATTTCCAGCACCACCTCCAATTCGGATCTCGACGGCATGATCTCTGCGGTGGACAAGATCCTGCAAACCCTGACGGATTCGGCCTCGACCCTCGGTGCGATCAACAGCCGTATCGACATGCAGAACACCTTTATCAAAAACTTGAGCGATACGATCACGACCGGTGTCGGACGTCTGGTGGACGCGGACATGAACGAGGAATCCACCAAGATCAAGGCTCTGCAGACCCAGCAGCAGCTGGGCATCCAGTCGCTTTCGATCGCCAACAGCAACGCCGAAAATATCCTGACCCTCTTCAAGTAAGAAAAGGGCAAGGTTTCCCGGTTTGGCCGGACAGGGATGGGTTGGTTTCAGGAGAAACGCCCCATCCCTGTCCGGCCTGTTATCGTTACAGCATCGTATGTTTGATTACGCATACGATGCTTTATCTTACTGTGTCATCTTACTGTGTCGTCTTTCCAGAAACCTGCCCCGACCGCCGGGATTGCGCAGGAAAAGCGGCCCACGACTCTCCCGCGCTCACCTCGAAATCCTCGCACAAGTTTGGCCCCCTAGCTTTGCGGTTCATGGAAGCGGTTTGTGTTTGGACGTTCAATCGTCAGGCGCTGCGCTTCCGGCAGGCGGTTTCAGACAAGGTCGCTGAAAAGCATCATGCGTTTACCATGTGTCGGCAAGGGTCTGTAACATACATGTGCGGCTGGATAGCAGCTCGGATCGGTGCCGATTTGAGGCGCTCTGCCGCAAGACAGGATTTCGAAGTGCTGGCGTGATGCCATGTGCTTCTTTCGACCGCCTTCGATGAAACGAACGGCTTACCCGGGGGCGACCCCATCATGGCAGGAGAAATGACCATGGGCTTGCCATTGGCTCACTATCTTAAGGATTTTTCAGCGCCCCAGTCGTCGAATTTCCTGTCGGATCCACTCGATTTTGCCGGAGACCCCTTCGCGGTTGCGACGGATGCTGGTGCCGTACCGCAACTGCCGCAACCTGAGCCTGTGGATATCGAAAAAGAGCGAGCCGAAGCCTATGCTGAAGGCCAGGCGGAGGCAACGCACGCACTTGAGGAAGCCCACGCCAGAGCTCTAGCCGAGCTTGAGGAGCGCCATGCCCAGGAGTTGCAGGCGCTGAAGGCCAGACATGAAGCACAGCTTTCGGACGTTATCAGTCATGGCCTGAAAAAAATCTCCGCCGCCATTGCCGGCATGGTGGGTGAGCAGACAGCGGCCATTCTTGCGCCGTTCCTCTCCGAGGCGCTGACCAAGAAGGCGATCAAGACCCTGACCGAGCAGCTGAATGCCGCCATTCTCAAGGGAGATGTCGGCCTCATCACCATCCGTGGGCCGGAAAGCCTGTTCAACGCAGTCAAAACCCATATGCCGGACCATGAAAGCCTTCTGCGCCATCAACAGAGTGACGATGTCGATGTGGTTGTAACCGTTGACGACCAGGCTCTGGTCACCCGGATTTCGGCCTGGACGGCCAGCCTGAGGAAAATTCTGGCATGAGTGACGCCGAAAATCACCATCACGGCAAAAATGAAATCGTCGTCATCAAACGGCATGGCGGCGGCGATCATGACGGTCATCACGGCGGCGCATGGAAGATTGCCTATGCGGACTTCATGACCGCAATGATGGCCTTTTTCCTGCTGATGTGGCTGGTCAATGCCGCAAACCAGGCAACAAAGGCCTCCGTCGCCAGCTATTTCAACCCGATCAAACTGGCCGATGAACGTCCAACCCAGAAGGGCGTGAAAAAACCCGCCGATCAGGCACAGGGTGAAGAGCAGAAGGAACGTTCAAAGATAAAAGCCGATGATACCACCGTCGGAAAGGCGGCGGCGACCGGCTCGGACATGACCTCGACTTCAGGCGACAAGCCGCTTTATTCCGAAGGTGATCTTTTCCAGAATCCTTATGCCGTTCTGGCCGAAATTGCCCAGGAAGTCGGTCAGCAGGCCAATATCAGCGCCAAAGGCGATGGCGGTGCCAGCAATTCCGGACCGGCCACCGGTGCCTCCGGTGGCCAGGCCTATCGCGACCCCTTCTCGCCCGACTTCTGGAGCGAGCAGATGCAGACCCAGAAGGGCACACCCGGCCAGCCCCAGACGGCCAGCCAGACCGTGACCGGGCAGAACCAGACGCCGCAGGCCGATGGCAAGACCGACCCCTTCGCCAAGCAAGCGAACACGCCTGACGCCAATGCGGCCCCCAATCCGAGCCAGCAACAGCAGCAGCAATCTGCACAGATGGCGGACGCCAAGCCTGCGGAGGCTCAACCCAAAGATCAGTCCTCGACTGGCGCGCAATCGGTGGCCATGGTCATTCCCAAGCCACGGCCGGACAGCAAAGCCGCTGACACAGCGCAAAATCCCGATGCCGCGGCAGCAACCCCAACACCACAGGCCATTGCCGCAGCCGGTGATCTCAAGAAAGAAATCGCCAAGGAAATCAGTGGCGTGGCTGGCAAGCTCGCAGATGGGCTGATTGTCACCCCGGCTGAAGGCGGCACATTGATCACGCTCACCGACCAGAGCAAAGCTCCGATGTTCAATGTCGGTTCTGCCGTGCCGGAAAAAGCGATGGTTCTGGCCATGGCAAAGATCGGCAAGATCCTGTCCGAGCGCAAAGGCCAGATCGTCATTCGCGGCTATACGGATGCGCGCCAGTTCAAGGGTACCACCAATGACAACTGGGGCCTGTCGATGGATCGCGCCCGCGCGGCCTATTACATGCTGCTGCGCGGCGGTCTTGATGCATCCCGCATCTCTCAGATGACGGGTTTTGCCGACAGACGACCTCTCATCCCCAATGATCCGATGGCCGACGCCAATCGCCGCATCGAAATTCTCATTCAGGGAGCACAGTAACACGGTGACGAACGTGAAGGACAAGAGGTTGCGGCAAAGGGATGAGGCTGCCCATCAGGGCAGGCCGCGCCATCTTGTTGCCATGACCGCATCTTCGCGCGCCTGGTATCGTATGGATCGTTTGCTCCGGCAGACTGGTCTCGATGCGTGTTTATCCATCGGATGTTTGTGCAAACCGGCACCCGGTTTACGGCCTGATACTGCGGCTGTTGGCTCTTTACGGCATGATTGTGCCGATCATCTGTTCCAGTCGACCCATAGTCTTTCGATGACCGATCTGTTAGCCCATCGTCCGATCCGGCCATTTCTGCGCACACTGGCGCTGGCATTGATGATCCTGCCTCTTGGGGGTCTACCAGCCTTTGCGGCTCAGCCAGCGCCACCACCGGCCCCCGCGGCAGCACCGCCAGAGCCCGGCGCAGCCAAAGCGCCCGCTCCTGCACCATCGGGCGATCAGCTCGCCCCTTATCTCATGATCCGCTCGCTGGAATATGTGCAGGATAGCATGGTTAGGGGCGATCATGCGGCTGCAGGCATGCAACCATTTCTTCTGATGAAGATCGACAAGCGTCTGCGCTCGGCCAAACCTTCGGAATTTGCTGATCCCCGCAACACAGATGCGGCATTTATCTACGCCATGAGCGGCGGCAATCCGGCCACGCTGGAATATCTTCTCTCCCGCGATGTCGATGGCCATTTCGACATCCGCATCGGTGATGCCCTGCGCAAATATTTCAACGGCCGAGGGGTACTGGGCGTGGAAACCATCGCCGACCTGGTGCCGCTCTACAAGGACAGCCGGATTGGGCCCTATTTTTCGCTGGTTGCAGGCAATGTCATGGCGGCAAAAGACGCCAAACGGGCGCTGAGCTTTTACGATCTCGCCCGCCTCGATTCACCGGGCACCATCATTGAGGAATCGGCGCTCAGACGATCGTTGAAACTGTCCATCGAGGCCAAGGATATTCCCAAGGCCATGTCCTATGCCAATCGCTATGCAAGGCGGTTCCTCTATTCGCCCTATGCGGTTCAGTTTGCCGATCTCTTCGTCAATCTGGTTGTCGACCATATCGATGAGCTGAAGATGGACGATGTCGAGGCCACGCTAGCCGTGATGGACAAGGATCATCGGCGCGACCTTTATCTGCGCATCGCCCGCAAGGCGACCATTGATGGGCGTCAGCAGCTTGCCCGGCTTGCTGCGGAAAAAGCCGCAGCGCTTGGTGATGCATCAAGCGATCTGAAAGCCATACTGTATGGCGGGGCAGCCAGCCTGACCACACAGGATGCAACACAGGCCGCAAAGACAATCGACAGTCTGGCCAGCACTCCCCTCTCGCCATCCGACCGCGCTCTGCTCGAAGCCGCGCGTGCCGTGGCGCGCGAGATTACCACGCTGCCAACCGCAGCTACACCGCCGGAAGCCGTCGCACCCCCCATGGTCCAACCCACGGCCCCGGTCACAGCAAGCCCGGCGCCACCTCAAAGCATACAGGCAACCGAACAACAGAATCCGATCGGTCCGGTTGCGGGTCAAGGTCAAAGTCAAGGTCCGGGACAGGCTCCACCACAGCCGGCCGTGCCAGCATCATCCGGGCCACCGCCCACAGCGGTCATGCCCCCTGCGCAACCTGCCGCTCAGGCGCCACCGCCAATCGCACCAGGACAGTTACCTTTGGCCGCGCCTCCTGCTCAGGCGGTCGCACAGCCCCCTTCCGCCTCGTCTACCGGACTGCCGGCAGCGGACGCAAAGACCTATGAAGCCATGCAGAGTTTCGTCACAAGCGGCCAGCAGAAGCTTCAGGAAATTGACAAACTTTTAAAAATGCCGGGAGGACAATAATGGTGGATGCACCAACAACGACAGCCGCTTCCGCAGCCAGCAACGTCACGTATAATAACGGCAATCGCAACAACACGCATGTCCAGGCAGGCAGTTCGGATTTCCTGACGGCGCTGACCAAGGTCGCCTCGTCACAGACCGATGACAAGGGAAATGCGCAGCAGAATACAAACGACGGCCGGCAGGCGGGCCAGAAACCGTCACAGACGTCAGGGCAAAACACCACCGGAACCGCTGGCAAGTCTCAGGACAGTCAGGGGCGCCAGGATGGATCGTCTGCAACAGGCAACGGCCAAACCGATCATATAGCAGCCCTTGACGCAGCTGAGGCCTCACAGGAAGCCGATGACAAGCTGAGCGATCTGCTTGACAAGAGCACGGCGGCTGCGAAAACCGCCGGAACTGCGGCTAAGACAGACCTGACCAAAGCCGCTGTCGAGACCAATGTGGCCACTGGTGATCCGGCCACACAGGCTACAGACGCCAATCAGGGTCAGAAGGACTCGCAGCCCGTTGCTGATCCGGCAAAGGCGACGTCTGTCAAGACGGGCGCCACGATTGCAGACCCGCAGACAGCCATTGCCGATGCTCTGGCACAAGCGACAACCGGCACAACAGCAGGACAGGGCAAGACCGGTCAGACGGCGGATCCCAAAACAGCCAAGAGCGACTCGGACACGAGCGATGCCGCGGACAGCGCAACGACCTCCCCCGACACCACGACGCCAGCACCAGGCACACAGGACATGCTCACCCTGCTTGGACTGACAAGCGCCCAGCAGGCCGCCGCGGCCCAGGCGAATGCCTCGGCCAATGCGCAACTCTCCGGCGGCAAGGCGGCATCCACACTCGCGGCAAATACTGCCGGAACCGCCGCGATCGCAGGTGCAGCAGCCACCACGACCAAAGGTATTGCTGTGGCCGCTACCGCTCAAGATCAATCCGCGGGGCAAAATACTGCCATGGCTGCGACAAGCACCACAGCCTTTACATCCGCCGTCTCCGACAAGACCACACCATCGAAGCCGGATGGCAATACGGCCGCGGAAGCGCTTCATCTCGTCTCAGGCAGCAAGAGCGGAACGGACAGCCTGCAGGAGAAGCTGGAGGCAGCAACCCAGGACAGCAGCGGCAATGACGATAAGACCAGCGACCTGATGCAGAATGTCACCGTGGTGGATTCTCGCCGCATCATTGCGCCTGTCAGCAACAATAACGGCGTCAATATCGCCGCCGCCATGACCGGCAACAGCGAATGGGTCAGCGCCATGCGCAGCCACGCCGCCTCGGCCAGCGATGACAGTCAGAGCAGCCTTGCCGACCGGACGATGAACTCCCTGCAGATCAAGATGACGCCGGACAATCTCGGAACGGTAACGGCCAATCTCAAACTGACCAATGGTGAGCTGAGCGTCAATCTCGTCGTCGACAACAGCGCCGCTTACCGCAAATTACATGACGACCAGAACAGCCTTGTCAGCTCGCTCAAAGCGCAAGGCTTTGCCGTCGATCATGTCAGCATCACCATGACCAGTAGCGATCAGTCAGGCAGCAATGCCAACCAGAACAATGGACAGAACCAGTCTTCCGCCCAGCAACAGGCCATGCAGCAAAACGGTGGCGGATCGAGCCAGGGCGGCAATCGACCCCAGACAAGGCCATCCTATGATTTCAACGGACAGACGAGCGGAGTGACAGTCGATGACAGTGCGGTGGCAACTGCGGCATCTCAGGATAAGAGCGGTTCTGCTTCTGGCAGCCAGCTTTATCTGTAAGCCAGCACTTGCCGAAGCACCATCGCAGCCTTCCGGTCTGTGCGAGCGCGAAATCAGTCGGGCAGCGGCAAAATATGGCATTCCTGAGGGCATACTCTATTCTGTTGGCCTGACGGAAACCGGACGCAAAGGGTCATTACAGCCTTACGCAATGAATGTGGAAGGCAAGGCGCTGTTTCCCCAGTCGCTCGATCAGGCGCTGAGAACTTTCGTGCTGGCCAAGGAAAATGGCGCACGCCTGATCGACATCGGCTGCATGCAGATCAACCAATACTACCATGGCGAGAATTTTTCCTCGATTGTCGATATGTTCGATCCGCAGAAAAATGTCGACTATGCGGCCCGTTTTCTCGCCACCCTTCACAATCAACATGACACATGGACCATGGCGGTAGCCCGATATCACGCCGGACCCAACAACAATCCGGCGCAAAAAGAATATGTCTGTCGTGTGATTGCCAATCTCGTCGCCACTGGTTACGGCAACTGGACCGCGAATGCCTGGCAATTCTGTCAGGGCGAGGTCGGTATCCGGCAGGCGCAAAGATAGTCAAATCCTATGTTTCTGTAGGCTTTCTGTCAGCAATTTCAATCAGAGATGATTTGATTGCCTCAAACCTGCCCAATTTGTGACAAGCCAAAACCGCTTTTTTTACCGGATGTGTCGTCTCGGCACCTTAATATTTTGTTAACCTGAAAAACTGTATTTAGTGTTTATCTCATGATTTTTATCTATATATAGACCAAATCACCGCTAAAATCTTAATCAACTATTAATAAATATCATTAACTTTCCACAGTTGTCGTTGAGTCGTCCGATTCGTACCCATGACGTGTTGAAACACCACACTGATTCGGAGGCGGACGAATGATCGTCGTGGTTGATGAGCGCACGCTCGTTAAGGATGGATACACGTCACTATTTGGACGTGAAGGCATACCTTCAACCGGGTTTGACCCGGTTGAATTTGGGGAATGGGTCGCATCTGCGGCCGAATCCGATATTGCAGCAGTTGAAGCTTTCCTTTTGGGACAAGGCGATCGCACTGGCGATTTGCCGAGGGCCATTCGTGATCGCACCTCTGCACCTGTGATTGCAGTCAGCGATCAACCCTCACTCGAGGCAACGCTTGCCCTGTTCGACAGCGGCGTCGACGATGTGGTGCGCAAGCCTGTGCATCCGCGTGAAATTCTGGCGCGTGCGGCGGCAATTCGCCGTCGTCTGAAGGCTGTCGCCAACTATACCGAGATCGGTCCGATCCGGGTCTTTTCCGACGGTCGCGATCCGGAAATCAATGGCGATGTCTTCCCCCTGCCGCGGCGTGAGCGCCGCATTCTGGAATATCTCGTCGCCAATCGCGGACGTCGTGTGTCCAAATCCCAGATCTTCAATGCCATCTATGGCATTTTCGACGAAGAAGTCGAAGAAAACGTCGTTGAAAGCCATATCAGCAAGCTGCGCAAGAAACTGCGCAAGAAGCTCGGCTTCGATCCGGTCGATTCCAAGCGTTTTCTTGGCTATTGCATTGATTGGCAATAATGTTTCCGGCGGGAGCCGCCGGAAATCCCATGGGCCTTGCCTCCTGCTTGCAAAAGCGATTTCTCAAACAGCTTCACGCAAGGCCCGCTCCTTAATCTCTTCATAACACGATTTGAACGAGGACGTGCGATGAAGGCGAAGGGGCGCAACGGCAAGGGGGGCAAAAGGCAGGCGGCTGTGGCAGTCAACTGCTTTTCAGCAGTCCCTGCGGTGATCACCTCTTCCTCTTGCGCTGAAGCAGATACGCCCAAGGGATACACTGCTTTCAGTTCTCTCAGATGGGGCGGAACAGGGTGAAGGTGTAGCTGGAGGCAAGGGCGCACCCGGCAGCAAGACGGATAATGACGCGCCCTTCCCGTTCCCCTTTCCAGGTTCTCAGTTCTGGCCGGAACTGATTGTCACATTTTCCGGCCCGAAACCTGAAACCCGGCGCGTTTGTCGAGAAAAAATAAAGGCAGCATCATGTCGCTTTCGTCAACAATGAACACGGCGAAGAGTATTTTGACCAATACCAGCACCCAGTCGCAGGTAGTGTCCAAAAATATCTCCAATTCGCAGACGCAAGGCTATGTTCAGCGTGATGCCACCACGATCATGAACGCCAATGGTGACGCCACAGTCGTCACCGTTCGCAATGGCGATGCAATCTTACAAAAACAGATGCTGACAGCCAATTCGCAGTCGCAGGGACAGACGACACTCGACGACGGACTGACGCAGCTGAACGCTCTTCTTGGAGGCAACAGTTATGATCTGTCGCCTTCCAGCTATATGACCAAGCTGGTCAATGCCCTGCAGTCCTATGAAGCGCAGCCGAGCCAGACCTCTCTGGCCCAATCCGCTGTCAGTGCCGCACAGGATCTCGCCAATTCGCTCAATACGACCTCACAGGGTGTTCAAACCGTTCGCGCTCAGGCGGATGCGTCGATCAAGAGCGATGTCAGCAAGCTGAACGACCTTTTGTCGCAGTTCCAGACCGCCAACAAGGCCGTTGTGCAGGCAACGGCGGCAGGTACTGACGCCAATGATGCGCTCGATCAGCGCGACAAGATCGTACAGGACATTTCCAAGATTATCGGTGTATCGACCGTCACGCGCGGTAACAACGACATGGCGCTTTATACCAACAATGGCACCGTGCTTTTCGACAAGCTGCCGCGCACCGTCACCTTCACCGCCACCGGCGGCTATGGTGCCGGAACCACCGGCAACCCGGTCTATATCGACGGGGTGCCGCTGAAGGCCGGCACCGGTGGCAACACCACCGCCCAGGGTTCCATGGAAGCCAATCTGCAGATCCGTGACGACATTGCGCCGCAGATGCAGGAGCAACTGGATGAACAGGCGCGCGGCCTGATCAATCTGTTTTCCGAAACGCCGAACGGCTCGACGGATGATCCCGTCCCTGGCCTGTTCACCTATGCCGATTCGGATGGCTCATCTCCGACAGATCCCACCATCGTTCCCGGCATAGCTTCCGAAATCACGGTCAACACGGCCTATGTGACAGCCGATAATGGCGACCCGACCCTGTTGCGCGACGGTGGCGCAAATGGTGATTCGTATAAATGGAACACGGACGGCAGCAGCAGCTATTCGACACTTCTGGACAAATATGTCACGGCCTTTGACACGTCGATGGATTTCGACAGTTCCGCGGGCCTGGGCGATTCGGCCACCCTTACCGATTACGCCTCCAATTCGATCGCCTGGTTGCAGCAATATCGCTCCACCTCGGATTCGGCCAAGGAATCGAAATCGGCCCTGTCGCAGCGCGCCACGGAAGCCTATCAGAACAAGACCGGCGTCAATCTCGACGAGGAATTGTCGAAAATGCTCGACATCGAGCAATCCTATAAGGCGTCCACAAAACTGATTAATGCCGTGGACACTATGCTGCAATCGCTCCTGGAGATCGCATAAGTCATGAAGACATCAAGCATATCCAGTCAGACCATACAAAATGCCATGCGTCTGACCATTTCCGATGCACAGAAGCAGATGGTCGATCTTCAGAAAGAAGTCACCACCGGCGAATATGCCGATGTCGGTACACAACTGGGGGCGCAAACATCGTCTGCAGTCGATCTGACCCGCGACAGTCTGCGATTGCAATCGCTCTCCGACGCCAATTCCATTGCCGATACGCGCCTGTCGGCCTCACAAGCAGCACTCGATCAGATCCTGTCCGCCGCGCAGACCCTGCAGTCAACCTATGTCAGTATCGGCAACAACACCGATAACGCGACCCTGACGACCGCACAGCAGACGGCGACCAATGCCCTCAACACCTTTACCAGCGCCGCCAACACATCTGCCAACGGAGAATATCTGTTTTCCGGCATCAATACCGATGTGAAACCGATGGCCGATTACAATGCCGTCGATTCCGACGGCAATGTCTCCTCGGCCAAACAGGCTTTCGATGATGCCTTTCAGAGCTATTTCGGCATGTCGGTCAATGACTCGGCAACATCGAGCATTACTTCTGACCAGATGAAAGATTTTCTGGAAAATACGCTGGAACCCATGTTCACTACCGACACCAGCGGCTGGACAGACAACTGGTCTTCGGCCAGCGATACGACGGTATCGAGCCGGATCAGCAAGACCGAAGTCGTGCAGACCTCTTCGACCGCCAACTCCAACGGCTTCCGCTACATGGGACTGGCCTCGGTCATCGGCGAAGAAATGCTCAGCATGAACCTGTCGACGGATACGCGGTCCACGATGGTTAACAAGGCCATCGATTATACCGGCAAGGCGATCACCGGTATCCAGAACGAACAGACCCAGCTTGGACTTTCACAGCAACGAATCAAGGATGCCAACGATTCGTTAAGCTCACAGAAGGATATTATCGAGACACAGCTGACCAGTCTGACCGGCGTTGATGCCTACGAAGCCTCGACCAAGCTCAACAATCTTCAATCCTTGATTGAAACATCATATACGTTGACGGCAAGATTGCAAAAGCTAAGCCTTGTGGATTACCTCTCATGATCGAGAGGGTGGTAGGGTTAGAGGGAACCTAGATGTACCAGTTTTCCTACAATGAGATCATGGAGGATGGCGTTGCCGATGCCAAGGAGCGTGAGCGACAGGTTCTCGACAGATCCATCGATCTTCTGGCGCAAGCCAGAACCGCGGGCCGCTACGGTCGCGAAAGCATAGAAGCAATCTATTACACCCGTCGGGTCTGGATACGCTTTATTGAAGACCTCAAACAGCCCGACAACCAGCTTGGCGATGAACTTCGCGCCAATCTTATCTCAATCGCCCTGTGGATTCTGAAAGAATGCGACCGCATTCGCAAACGTGAATCCGACAACTACCAGGGTATCATCGATGTAACAACCATCATCAGGGATGGACTTAAATGAAGAGCACCTTGCGAATCTCGCTGAAATCCGGGGAACGAATCTTTATCAATGGTGCCGTGTTGCGCGTTGACCGGAAAGTTGCCCTTGAATTCCTGAACGATGTCACCTTTCTGCTGGAAAACCATGTTCTCCAGCCGGAAGACGCGACAACGCCGCTCAGACAGCTGTATTTCATTGCGCAAATGATGTTGATCAACCCGGAAGGCAAGGAACAGACCCTGGCCATGTTCCGCAAATCGGTTGTCATGCTGCTGACCTGCTTCCAGGATGACGAGGTTCTGGCCGAACTGAAACGCATCGACGCTATGGTCATGTCGGGACGCGCCTTCGATGCGCTTAAAGCTATTCGCGGGCTTTATACGATCGAGGACCGCATTCTCAACAATCAGGAAATGCCCCCGGCCACGATCGAGCAGATCCGCAAGGAGATCGCTCCATGGCGGTAGACGCGACCACAAGCGCGACCAGTACGAGCAGTACCAGCTCGACCTATACCAATCCATGGGCAAACGCCTCATCGACATCGGATTCAGCCGATGCCACGATGAAT
Organism: Allorhizobium sonneratiae; assembly: GCF_023700755.1. GTDB lineage: Bacteria > Pseudomonadota > Alphaproteobacteria > Rhizobiales > Rhizobiaceae > Allorhizobium > Allorhizobium sonneratiae. The sequence continues at coordinate 116,528 of NZ_JAMKOJ010000002.1, forward strand.
TACAACGACTTCCTGCAACTTTTGATTGCTCAGATGCAAAATCAGGACCCGACGGACCCGATGAATGCATCCGATCAGATCTCCCAGTTGGCTACGTTTTCGCAAGTCGAGCAATCGATCAAGACCAACACGCTGCTGAGGAGCATGTTGCAGGCCGAGGCACTCACCAAGGCGGGCTCACTGGTCGGAACCACGGTCACAAGTTCTGATAGCACCTCAACCGGGGTTGTTTCTTCAGTGAAAGTCAACGATGATTCCGTATCATTGACGACCAGCAATGGCGATTCGATCAATCTGCAGACAGGCGTCAAGATTTCCAGCGGCTCCTGAGCCGTCGGAGAAACAAATTCAGAATGGCAGCATGATGCTGCGGGGATAACATCGATGAATGAAGCCGATGCGCTCGATATCATGCGCTCTGCCGTATGGACAGTGCTAGTCGCCTCTGGGCCCGCGGTTCTGGCAGCCATGATTGTCGGTGTCACGGTGGCGCTGATTCAGGCGCTAACCCAGATTCAGGAAATGACACTGACCTTCGTGCCGAAGATCGTGGCAATTCTTCTGGCCGTCGGGATTACCGCTCCCTTTATCGGCGGACAGATTTCGCTTTTTGCCAATCTCGTGTTTTCGCGGGTTCAATCAGGTTTCTGACCCAAAGTCTGAGTCTTTTTGTTTATTGAGAGCATCGACCGAAAAGTGGGGACCGGTTTTCGGAAAAATCCGAGATTCTACTGCATAACTTCTTAAATCGGAATCGATTTAAGGAAGAAATTATGCAGTATGTTTAACAGGTTACAGCGTCCTTTGTGCGTTTGATAAAACGCACGGCGCTGTAGAATTGTTCAGTGTTTGCTCGAAACACTGAAAACCCTAGACCCGCCGGTCATCCCGACAGGATTTGAGGCGAAAGCGTGCTTCGGCGCGCTTTTCTGTTTGCCGAGCCGCAGTGTTTCCACGATCGCTTTTCATGACTCCGCCACGATCAGGCGAATTGACAGCAAACACGATACAAAACCAGCGCCGGGCAAGCTTCACCCTGTAGCGGTGAGATGATAGGGCTGGCATGTGTTTCCAGCTCACCCTTCTCATGAGGAGATGGATCGCATCATGGCTCAGGCACCGACGACACCGATTCCGACACTCAATCCCGGCCGCGGCCGTGATGTCGGCTTTGCTTTCGGCATCGTTCTTATTCTCTGCATTCTCTTTCTGCCGATACCGCCCTTTCTCATCGATATGGGTCTGGCGTTCTCGATTGCCTTTTCCGTTCTGATCCTGATGGTGTCGCTCTGGATCCAGCGGCCGCTGGATTTCTCCTCTTTTCCGACCATTCTGCTGATTTCAACGATGATCCGCCTGTCGCTCAACATTGCGACAACGCGCGTGATCCTGTCGCATGGCAGTGAAGGGCATGGAGCCGCAGGCCATGTGATCGAGGGCTTTTCGGCACTGGTCATGTCCGGCGATTTCGTCATCGGTCTGATCGTGTTCGCCATTCTGGTCACGGTCAATTTCATCGTCATCACCAAGGGCGCAACCCGTATCGCTGAAGTTGGCGCCCGCTTCACCCTGGACGCCATTCCCGGCAAGCAGATGGCCATTGATGCCGACCTTTCGGCTGGGATCATCAACGAGGCCGAGGCCCAGCGCCGGCGGCGCGAGCTGGAGCAGGAAAGCTCCTTCTTCGGGGCCATGGACGGTGCATCGAAATTCGTCCGCGGCGATGCGGTCGCCGGTCTGATCATCACCGCGATCAATATTTTCGGCGGCATCGTCATCGGTTATTTCCGCCATGGCATGCCGATCAGCCAGGCGGCAGATGTCTTTGTCAAGCTTTCGGTCGGCGACGGCCTGGTCTCGCAGGTTCCGGCCCTGATCGTCTCGCTGGCCGCCGGCCTTCTCGTGTCGCGCGGCGGCAATGCCGGTTCGACCGATCAGGCGGTTATCAACCAGTTGAGCGGCTATCCCAAGGCGCTGATGGTTGCCGCCGTGCTGATGGGCATTCTGGCGCTGATTCCCGGCCTGCCAATGCTGCCTTTCGTCACACTGGGCGGCCTGATGGCTTTCGGCAGCTGGTTCATTCCACGCCAGGTCGAGGCAGAAAATCTCGCCCGTCGCCAGATGGAAGAGCAGAAGGTCTCGCAGAACAAGGAAGCCGAAAAGGATTCGGTCAAGAATGTGCTGAAGACCGCCGAAATCGAGCTCGCTCTTGGCAAGCTGGTTTCGACGCGCCTTCTGGGCTCGCATCAGGAACTGGCCTTCCGCGTCGGCAAGATGCGCAAGAAATTCGCCTCGCAATACGGTTTCGTCGTTCCCGAAATCAAAGTTTCGGACGATATCTCCATTCCCGACAAGGCCTATCATATCCGCATTCACGGCACGACCATTGCCTCGAACATTCTGCGTGTCGGGGAAGTGCTGGTCGTCACCGGCAATGGCCGCAAACCGCGCATTCCCGGCGACGATATCCGCGAACCAGCCTTCGGCATGCCAGCCGTCTCGATCCTCGAAACCTTCACCGAAGACCTGAAGCGCGAAGGCTTTCATCCGATCGACAATGTGTCTGTCGTGCTCACTCATCTGTCGGAAGTGCTGCGTAACAACCTGCCGCAGCTTTTGTCCTACAAGGACGTCAAGATCCTGATCGACCGGCTCGATCCGGAATATAAAAAGCTGGCGGATGAAATCTGCACCTCGCACATGTCCTATTCCGGCCTGCAGGCGGTGCTGAAACTGCTTCTGGCCGAGCGGGTCTCGATCCGCAACCTGCATCTGATCCTCGAAGCGGTGGCCGAGCTTGCTCCCCATGTGCGAAAGACCGAACAGATCGTCGAACATGTGCGGGTGCGCATGGCTCAGCAGCTATGCGGCGACCTGACCGATAACGGCGTTCTGCGTGTACTGAGGCTTGGTAGCAAATGGGACCTCGTCTTCCACCAGGCCCTCAAGCGCGACAACAAGGGTGAAGTCGTGGAATTCGACATCGACCCGCGCTCGCTGGAAGAGTTCAGCGAACAGGCAAGCCGGGTTATCCGTGAATTCATGGACCGGGGCCTTCCTTTTGTACTTGTCACATCGCCCGAAACGCGCTCCTATGTGCGCATGATCATTGAGCGGCTGTTTGCAACCCTGCCGGTTCTGTCGCATGTCGAACTGGCCAAAGGCATAGAAATCAAGATTCTGGGCGCGATTTCATGATCAGCGACCCCCAGGGTTCCGTGCTGGCCGTTTTTCTGGTGTTTTGCCGGATCGGCGCCTGTTTCATGGTCCTGCCCGGCTTTTCAACAGCGCGTGTGCCGATGCAGGTCCGGCTGTTTGTCGCCATCGGCATTTCCATGGCGGCAACACCCATTTTATGGGATACGGTCTATCCCAAGGTTTCTGGCGGCGGCGCCTCCTTCATTCTGCTGATTTTCACCGAAAGCCTGATCGGTACCGTATTCGGGCTGATGGCCCGCATTTTCGTTCTCGGCCTGCAATTTGCCGGTGCGATTTTGACGATGATGATCGGCTTCAACGCCATGACCGCGCCGGATGTTCTGGAAGACACGGCCGAAAACCAGATGACCAACATGTTGAGCTTTTGCGGGCTGCTCATGCTGTTCATGATGGATTTTCACCATGTGGTGCTGCACGCGATGATCGACAGCTATTCGATCATTCCGATCGGCCATTCCCCCAACACCCAGCAAATGCTGATTACACTGACCGATACGGCCGCCAAGACCTATTATCTGATGCTGAGGCTTTCCAGCCCCTTCATCATTTACGGGCTGATGTTCAATTTCGGTATCGGCTTGATCAACAAGCTCGCCCCGCAAATCCCGGTCTATTATATTTCGACCCCCTATCTGATCACCGGCGGACTTTTGCTGGTCTATTGGTCGATCGGCGCCATGGTTCGACAGTTCGCTGACAGTTTCCTGCCCATTTTTCTCGGTAATTGAGGTGACGGGATGGGGCCGGAGCTGAAATCCAGAAAATTGAAGCGCCTTGTCACCGTACAGAGGCATCTGGAAAAGATGGCGGAGCTCGATCTTGCCGAAACCAGCCGCAAGCGCGAGGAAATCGCCGCCGGCCTCGATCGTGTGATCGAGGCTTTGGGGTCGATGGATCCCGTCCACCGTCTTTTCGCCCAGTCCTATGCCGAGCGGTTTGCCCGTTTGAGTTCTGACGACAAGCGCATGATCGACGTGCAACGCGTGCAGGAAAATATCGTGCTACGCCAGCGCACCAAGGCTGACCGACTGGAAGACCGCATGAAAGAGGCGCGCGATGAAGAAGATCGCGAGATGCAGGAAAAGGCTCTCGAAGATTTGCTCGATCTGACCTTTTCCACGACAGCCTCCAGCAAGCTTCACGAGAGATAGTCTGTATCTGAAATGTGGGTGAGCGCTGCTTCGTTGAGAAAGGCGCTCAGAACGATCAGACTGAGCAATCGATTAGTCAATCGGTGTGCCGTCTGGCAGATATGTCAAGGAGTGACGACGGTGGCTATTTCTCCTCCCAGCGATCTGGTCATGGATGTGGTCAAAGCGGCGGATCAATCATCTCTTGCCGAAGCACAGCAGAAGTTACAGACCATTCGCGCCTCGGCCAGGGCTGCGGACCTCAATAGCAAGAGCGCCGGTTTCGAAGTCGCGATGAATACGCTGAACAGCGACACCGCAAAGGCAGGGCTTGCCAACCGCGCGACCAATTCCATCAAGGTGAAGGATATTCCCAAGCCTTATCGCGAATATGAAGGCGTGGTGCTGCAGAATTTCATCTCCAACATGCTGCCCAAGGATTCCGAAGCTCTTTATGGCAAGGGCAGTGCTGGTGAAATCTGGCGCAGCATGATGGCTGAACAGATCGGCAATACCATCGCAAACCGCGGCGGTATCGGCATTGCCAAGCAGATGTATGCCGAGGAACTGGCGAAAATGCGCGGCCATGCCGTGCAGAACAGCTCCACATCCGCTGCCGACAAGAACATGGCGCAGATGCGCCTCGATCAGATCGAACGCAAAGCGCTTGCCCTTAAAGCGCCGGACCAGGATCAGCAGCAGGACCAGACCCAGACAGCCAACAGCAGCGAAACTGCAAAAGCGGCGACTGTGTAAACCTGCACTGCGGCATGATGTCTTGAGATGGTTGGGATTTCAGACGAATCATGCAGCAGATTTAAAGCGTTACAGTATCTTCTGTGTGTTTGATAAAACACATGGCGCCGTAAATGCCGGTTTGAAGATGACAATTGGGAGCCATTGCACAGCGCTGTGCGCCTGCATACCTCCCAGTCGAATGAGTTTGACATTTGCTCACCATGGCGCTGCACACGGGTGCAAATGTCACGATCGAACCGCTGGCTGAAATGACATAAAAGCAAGGGGACGGCTGGCATTATCGGAATGCACCGGGCGGATGAAAGAATTGCCTTTCCCACCGGATCGCTCTGCAATGAGACCTGCTGCAAGTCAAGGATTAGAGATTTTATGGAACATGTGTCCAACGATTACCGGATCAAGACCGTTCTCGGCCGTCTTGAGATGATTATCGACAACGAGAACCACCGGATCGGCAAGGATCCGGAATTCGACCTCAAGGTTTCCAACGCGCATAAAAGCCGTTGCCTGTATGAATTGACCATGCTGTTTCGCGATACGGACCCACGGGAAATCGCCGTAACCTATGTGGAGCAGATGCACAGCCTGAAGAAAAAGCTGGCCGTCAATGCAAGACGCGTCGAGGCCCATCTTCATGCCGTGCGTGCCGTGGCCGATATTCTGCGCAACGCGGTGCAGGATGCCGATGGTGATGGCACCTATTCCCAGGAACAGTTCCTCTACAGAGAAAACTGATGATCAAAATCATCATAGCCGGTGTCTGGGCCGTCATAGTCGCATTGGTGGCGGTGTATTTCTCCGTTTCGATTGCGACCGCGCCTGTTGCCCATGAAGACCCCAATGCCAGCAAGATCGCCACCCAGGTGGTGCGCGGCGAACAGATCACCATTCCGGATCTGGAAAAAGGCGGTGTTCAGGGCTATTTCCTGAGCCGACTTTCTTTCGTCGTCGACAAGGACAAGGTGGAGAAGGTCGAAATCCCCATGAACACGGTGATGACAGACGAGCTTTTCAGCCTTCTTGTCGGCAATAAGATGATCGATATGTCGAATGGCCATAAGCTGGACGTCAATGCCTTCCGGGAAAAGATCAAGGACGACGTTAACAAACGTCTGGGTGCACCGGTTGTGACCGAAGTTCTGATCGAACAGCTCGATTATCTGAGCAAGCAGGAAATCGATCAGGGTGGTACGCCGAAGCTGAAGCCAGCCGTAAAACTTGTCGAGGGCGACAAACTGCCGCCGGATGCCCAAACCGGCAAATAGCAGGCGGCGCGTGCCCGTCGCCAAACGAAGGCTATCGCCAAGTTTGAGACACAGCGGCTTAAAGCATGTTGCGTTTTATTGTCCTCAATAAAACGATAACGGACATACGAAAAAACAAAGACTTAAAGCACGTTGACCGAGCCTGATAAGCCGCAACGTGCTTTACAGCATCGTGCCCAGAATCGGGGCCGGCACGATGCTCTCAGATTTTGTTTCCGCATCGGGTTTTTCCGAAATCCGGTTCCCACTTTTCGGCCGATGCTCTAGAGCGGTTCACTGTTTCACGGAAACACCGAAGCGCCCGAACTCTTTGTTTCTACGTATTTCCGGACGGAAAACCGCTACGCACTTTTCTTGGGACAATGCTCTAGGACATGGCGTAGCAAGCATGTTGCTGCCAAAGATACTCCAATGCAGTTCTGCTTGCGTGTCATGGTTAAATACTGATAAACATAGTAGCGAGATTTGAAGCTCTCTAATTAAGCTGGGTTTCATCGGCCCGTGTTACCGTCTTTGTTCATATCAAAGGGGGCGACGAGGCCGATGAGCAGGACGTCACGACAGGTCGCGAGTTCGACATCAGACCCTGATCCCTTCAGGATGGAACTGGCAGGGACATCAGGCTATAGTACTGAAAGCGAAAGATGGATAGGACAGGCTGACCACTCCATTCGATCTGAGCGACAGAGCGAAGCCGAAATGAATGCTGCCTGGCTGATCCATCGGATCCGGCAGGATTTCTCCGGGTTGGCCTTGCCCAGGGGAACAACCTATCCCGATGACGAATTTCATCCGATGAACCTCATATCCGCCTCACGCCAGCTTGCACCGAAAAAGACGCTCTTCGACATGTCCGTTTTCGACATGTCCTGGCTGTCCGGGCTGAGTCTGATCAGCCAGTATGCCGCCACACCTGGTGCCTATGCCCAAGTCTCATTCCTGAACGCCAACAATGTCACCATCATGATGCGTGACGAGGCCTATCGTAAGGTGCTGGATGACAACATCGTGCTACCGGACGGGATCGGTCTTGATCTCGCAGCCTCGCTGATTGACGGGCAGCCTTTTGCCGCCAATCTCAACGGCACAGATTTCATTCCTGCCCTCATGACCTATATGGAGGAGCCGCGTCGCATCGGCCTGATCGGAGGTCGGCCTGCCGTACTCGCCGGCGCTGTTGCCAGTTTCCGCAAACATGCTCCCTGGCATCATTTCATTCCCGTTGCCGATGGGTATTTTGACAATGAGGAACTGCCGGTCATTCTCGAACGGCTCGAACAGGCCGAAATCGACATTCTTCTGGTTGGCATGGGCACACCGCTGCAGGAAAAATGGATCAGCACCCATATCGGACCGCAGCATTGCCGTGTGGTTTTCGGCGTCGGTGCTCTCTTCGATTTTGTCTCCGGCACGATGCCACGTGCTCCCTACTGGGTGCGCCGCATTCGCTGTGAGTGGATATATCGGCTGCTGCATGAGCCCGGCCGTCTGTGGCGGCGCTATCTCATCGGCATTCCCGTCTTCCTCTTTCACGTGCTGCGATACAGGCTGAAAGCACATAAAAAAGAGTGATCTTGCCTTTTATCCTTTTGGCAAAGCGCCAGAAATGCTAGCTGTCCCAGATCATTCATCTTGATCGGAAGGACGAACGGCGTGGCGGTGGTGATTGACGGCAAGCAGGCAGCGGCCTCTGTCATTGAGAGCGTGAAGGAAAAGGCGACGGCATTCGAAAGCACCACCGGCGGCAAGATCGGTCTTGCGGTGGTGATCGTTGGCGATGATCCGGCCAGCCATGCCTATGTCGGCTCAAAAGGCCGGATGGCGAAGGAATGCGGGTTCAATTCGGTGCAGCACACGCTTCCCGCCGAGACCACGCAACAGGCGCTTGAAGATCTCGTTGCCCGCCTTAACGCCGACCCGGCCATTCATGGTATTCTGGTGCAGTTGCCATTGCCGAAACCCTTACAGTCTGACGCCGTCATCCAGTCGATCCTGCCGGAAAAGGATGTGGATGGCCTTCATGTCGTCAATGCTGGCAAACTGTTCAGCGGCGACATGGACACGGGCCTGATCTCCTGCACCCCCGCCGGTGCAATGCTTCTGGTGCGCAAGGTGCATGGAATTGATCTCTCCGGCCTCAATGCGCTGGTGATCGGTCGCTCCAATCTCTTTGGCAAGCCGATGGCGCAATTGCTGCTCAATGCCAATGCAACGGTGACCATGGCGCATTCGCGCAGCCGCGACCTGCCCGCTCTTGCCCGCCAGGCCGATATTCTTGTCGCCGCCGTCGGACGCGCCGGCATGGTCAAGGCTGACTGGATCAAGGAGGGCGCAACCGTGATCGATGTCGGCATCAACCGCATCCCCGCGCCTGAGAAAGGCGAAGGCAAGACAAGACTGGTCGGTGACGTGGCCTACGAGGACTGCGCCGCAAAAGCCGGGGCCATTACCCCTGTTCCCGGCGGTGTCGGGCCGATGACAATTGCCATGCTCATGGCCAATACGGTGATTGCCGCCTATCGAACCGCCGGCATGCCCGCCCCTCGGTTTTGATCTCTCTCTCGGCGGCGTGCTGGACGAAATCCACGGATTTCCAAGGCTGCATCCTGTTGAAATGTTACATCAACGACAAAACCGCGGCCTTTCGGCCGCGGTTCTGTTTTCCAGGGCTGCTTACGCTTAACGGAACAGCGACAGGATGTTTTCCGAGTTGGAGTTGGCGATCGACAACGACTGAATGCCGAGAGACTGCTGGGTCTGGAGCGCCTTGAGCTTGGTCGATTCCTCGTTCATATCGGCATCTACCAGGCGGCCGACACCGGTGGTGATCGTGTCGCTCAGGTCCTTGATGAAGTTGTCCTGCAGCTTCAGACGCGAGGTCGTCGCACCGATGGTGGAGGCAGCATCCGTCATCTGCGACAGCATCTTGTCGACTGCCGAAACCATGCCGTCGATGGCAGTGTCGGTCGTGGTCGAGCTGAGCGAGATTTCCGTACCCGAACCCGTACCGGCAGCCGAGCTGATCAGGTAGTAGGTGCCGGTGGTGGTGGTGGTGCCGGTCACCCAGGTGGCCTGCGTACCAGCCGTCAAAAGACCACCAGAGGCAGACTTGTCGTTGATAAGCATCGACTTGGTCGTGTCGAAGCTGATCGTCTTGATCGAGACATTGCCGTCGGAACCACGAACGAAGGAGCCAACCATCTGCTGGGTGGAGCCATTGCCGACGCTGTTGTCGTAGAGCCAGTTTTCGCCGTTGAAGGAGGCCGACTTGGCGATCGAGCCAAGCTGGTTCTTCAGTTCGGTCAGTTCCTTGTTGATCTTGTCCTTGTCAACGCCCGGTTCGCGGGCGGCAACCAGCTTGGCCTTGATGTCGGAAACGACGTCGATGGCCGATTCCATACCGGTATAGGCGGTGTCGGTCTTGGCANACCCGGTTCGCGGGCAGCAACCAGCTTGGCCTTGATGTCGGAAACGACGTCGATGGCGGCGTTCATGCCGGTATAAGCCGTATCGGTCTTGGCAGCGCCCATGCCGAGCGCATCCTGAACCGAAGACATGGCCTTGTTGTCAGAGCGCATCGTCGTTGCGATCGACCAGTAAGCGGCGTTGTCGGAAGCGTCCTTGACCTTGTAGCCGGACGAAATCGCATTCTGCGTGCTATCAAGCTGATTGTTGATCGAACGCAGGGTGGAGAGGGCCGAAATGGCCGCATTGTTTGTCATGATGCTGGTCATGAGATCTGTCCCTTTGGATACAAAAAACGATAGAGGGACATGCCGGGTTCACAATACCGGCAGAAGCGATCGACATCATGTCAATTAACTGTAGTCCGCATTAATTCGCCTCTGAGAGCCAAAAAACACCGCTCCGTTTAAGGTTGGCTGAACGGAAATAGTTAACCAGGTGTGAACATGGCAAAACCACCTGATTTACGGTGTAATATGCCCGGCTAAGGCGGAATATAGTTTATGGGGGGTAAAAGACGCCGTCAGTGGAAGGAGCGGACAAGACTGCCGACCAGAAGGTTCCAGCCATCGATCAAGACGAAGAACAGGATCTTGAAGGGCAGCGAAATCGAGGTCGGCGGCAGCATCATCATGCCCATGGCCATGGTGATGGTCGAGACGATCATGTCGATGACCAGAAAGGGCAGGATGATCAGAAAGCCGATTTCAAAACCGCGACGGATTTCCGAAAGCATAAAGGCCGGCACGAGGACGCGGTAATCCACCTTGCCATTGTTGACCGGTGTCTGACCGCGTTCCTTGGCAAGTTCGATGAACAGCGCCAGATCCTTGTCGCGGGTGTTGTTCTGCATGAAGGTGCGGAACGGCTCGGCGATGAGCGGCACGGCCTGCGTCTCGTTGATCTGGTTGTTCAAGAGCGGCTGCACACCATCCTTCCAGGCCTGATCCATGGTCGGCGTCATGACATAAAACGTCATGAACAGCGCCATGCTGGTCAGGATCATGTTCGAGGGTGTACTGGAAAGCCCCATGCCGGAGCGCAGAATGGAAAAGGCGATGATGAAGCGCGGAAAGCTCGTCACCATGATCAGAATGCCCGGCGCAATCGACAGCACCGTCAACAGGCCGAATGTTCGGATGATCCAGGACGCGGCAGAGCCTTCTATCGGCCCACCATTGAACAGATTTGCCGGAAACTGCTGCGCCTGCGCCAGCTCCGGGACCGCGATCATGACGGCAAGCAGAAAAAGGAATCGAATCATTCGATGACAAATGTCCTGAACATAAGTCTCGATACCCGCCCTTGGGAGCGAAGGTCAACACGCTCCTGCAGATCGTCCTTCAAATAATCGAAACCGCGCGGCCCCTCGATCTGCTGCAGCGACACCGTGCGCATATAGGCAAGGATGTCCTGATGGATTTCCTCCGCAAGCTTGGCATCGACTGGCCCGTTGAACACCAGTGCCACTTCGAGCCGCACCCAGTTTTCCGAGGGATAGGCCAGATTGGTGGTGATCGGATCGAGCTGAACGATATTGCCGGCAATCGCGGAAAGCTTTGGCAGGTCACCCTCGCCTTTTTTTCCGGCGTCCTTTTTTTTCTGCGCTGCCTCGGCTGCCGCCTTCTGAGCATCCTCGGCGTTTTTCACCTTGGGCGCGACCATGGTGCCGACAAGCCAGCCGCCGCCACCGGCAACCAGTGTCAGGCCAGCCAGTGCCGCGATGAGAATGATCATCGCGGATTTTTTCTTCGGTCCCTCAAGGGCAGGCACATCTGTCATGGCACAACCGCTCCTTCCTGTTTCAAACCGTCAGAACGGCGAATACATGTCGACGATCTGCTGGCCGACCGGAGGCTGCTGCACCTCCGTCAGGCGGCCGCGGCCACCATAGGAAATGCGGGCTTCGGCGATCTTGTCGTAGGAGATCGTGTTGCTGGAATCGACATCCTGCGGGCGCACGATACCGGCGACGTTGAGGATACGCATTTCCTGATTCACACGCACTTCCTGAGAACCGCTGATCAAGAGATTGCCGTTTTCCAGAATGCCCGTCACCACCGCAGCAATCTTCAGATTGAGCGTTTCCGACCGGTCGATAGAACCCTTTCCATCCGTACTGGTATTGGAATCCGTGCCGAGATTGCCCGTTCCGTCCGGTGTCTTGAGACCGAACAGATTGATCAGAGTGTTCCAGGTCAGTGAGGTGGAGTTCTTGCGGCTGCGCGAGGTGTCGTTGGAGAACTTCGCCTTGTCATTGATCGAAATTGTCACTGTCAGCAGATCGCCGACATTGATGGCGCGCGAATCCTTGAACAGCGCCGCCTGTCGGTCATTCCACAGCGAATAGCCGTTCGTCACGGTCTTGGCCTGTTTCGGATAGCTGTTGAGCTGCGGCGCCTGGCTGTAGCGCAGACCGCTGCCGACAGGGCTCATCGCCGGAGCATTGCCGATATCCCGGTTCGTCTGGGTGTTGCCGCAGCCTGCCAGCGCAGACGATATCAGCAGGAGGCCAACAAGCCGCGGCAGAGACGAACTGCGCCGCTGCCTTGAATGGTCCGGTCTCGCTTTTGCTAATGGTTCGCTCATGATCAGCCTTTGGATGTCGTGGGGTCAGCGGCACTCGACATGATGCCAGCGATGATCGCAGCCTTGTCCGGCTGCATTTCAGCGAGAATGGCGCTGGATTGCTTGGCTGGCAGCTTCATCACGATCGCCGCTGCCAGAAAGGGATTGACCAGTGCCAGTTGCGGGGCTGCCGCATCCGGCGCCATGGTCTTATAGATATCGACAAGACCGTTCTCGGCTTTCTTCATGAAATCATCGCGCTTGGACAACCAGTCCTGATACTCGGCCTTGCGCTTTTCCAGAACTGCGATGCGCTGGTTGACCTCAGCCTGAAGTTTTTCCAAATCCTGCTTTTGCAGGAGATAACGCTGGTCCCGCGCGGGATCGGCGATATTGGTGCAATATTTCTGGATCTCCTCCAGGCTGGACCCCGGTGAGGGAACAGCGTTCTGGGCGCTGCCCGGCAAAACCGATAGCGCCAGAAAGCCGAAGACCAGACCCGCCATGGAAAGCGTGGTTGCAGATGTGCGATATTCGATCCCAGTCATTGAAGAACGAGCTCCGCTTGCAGGGCGCCAGCCGATTTGATCCCTTGCAGGATGGCGATGATGCCATCCGGCTTGACACCGATATTGTTCAGGCCGGTCACGAGCGTACGCAGATCCGGTCCATCGACGACGGCGACCTTGCCGCCATTTTTCTGTGCTGTGATGCTGCTTTGCGGCTGAACCGCCGTCTGCCCGTTCGAGAACGGCATCGGCTGCACCACCTGCGGGGTCTCATTGACCTGCACGGTCAGCGTGCCATAACTGACCGCCACCTTCGAGACCTTGACATCGGCGCCGATAACGATGGTGCCGGTGCGCTCGTTGATGACCACCTTGGCTGGTGTATCGGTTTCGACCACGAGATTTTCGATATCCGCCATCAGTTGCGTCAGATCGGCCGTGCGCGGCTTCTGGACGGTGATGGTCTGGGAATCATTGGCTTCGGCAATCGGGGAGCCGTAGGTTGTCTTGGCGTAATTGTTGATGGTGCGGGCCATGCCAAGTGCTGTGGTGAAATCGGGATTGCGCAATTGCAGCACCAGATTGACCGAATCCTTGAACTTGGCTGGCAGTTCCCGTTCGATGATCGCCCCGTTCGGCACCCGACCGGTGGTGGTGACCCCCTCCGTCAGGCTGCTGCCCGACTGGCCTTGTGCATTAAAACCGGAAACAACGACGGAGCCCTGCGCCACGGCATAGATCTGGCCATCGGCGCCTGACAGCGAGGTCATGATCAAGGTGCCGCCGCGCAGCGAGCTGGAATCGCCCAGCGAGCTGACGGTCGTATCGATCCGACTGCCGGGGCTGGCAAAGGGCGGCAGCGTCGCCGTCACCATGACTGCGGCGACATTCTTGGCCGCCGACTGACCGCCCTGGGTCGAAATGCCGAGATTTTGCAGCATGGCACGCATCGACTGTTCGGTGAAGGGCGCCGAACGCAGACTGTCGCCGGTGCCTTGCAGGCCGACTACCAGACCATACCCGATCAGCTGGTTGTCACGCCCGGCCTGAAGCGAGGCGATATCCTTGATGCGTGAGCCGACCGCCAGCGCAGGCTGCGGCAGGATCAGCGCCAGAATGGTCATCAATGTGAAGAAAGGACGGAACAGTTTCATTTTGCCTTCACCTGCACCGTTCCATCGGCCATCACCGTGCCACTGACGATCTGGCCGGAATCGAGATTACGCACCCGGATCACGTCGCCGATATTGGCGTCGTCCATCGGCGTGCCTGCTGCAGAAATCGTCAGATTGCCGATATGAAAGACAATCCTGAGCTGGGAGCCGCGGGTGACCGCATAAGGTTTTTTCAAAGATGAGAGCGGAATTGTCCGACCGGGCAAAAGCGTGCGGGTGCTGAGCATTCCAACCACTTGATCCATATCGGAGGCATAGCCACCGATGAGATTGGGATTGGTAACCTCGACCCGATCCAGCTTACCGGAAGAAATGGTTTCGCCCGGATAGATGACGTCTGTGGGCACGATAGCGAAACGCTGCGCAGCAAGCGCCGGAACGGTCAGCGCCAGCAGGAAGCAGAGCGCGACCGGAACCGTTTCTTTCGATCTGAACACGTTTTTCATCAGGCGAAACATCATGTTTGCCTCCCGTTTCAATCAGTTTTTCAAGTTCTTGCTAACGACCTGTTCCATTTCGTCAGCGGTGGTGATGACCTTGGAATTCATCTCATAGGCACGCTGAGCGGAGATCAGATTGGTGATTTCCGTCACGGAATCGACGTTGGAGGATTCCAGATAGCCCTGTTTGAGGTAACCGTAACCGGCATCGCCGGGCGTGCCGTTGATCGGCTTGCCGGAAGAGGCCGTTTCCTGGAAGAGATTGTCGCCGATCGCCTTCAACCCGGCCGGGTTGACGAAAGCAGATGTCTCGAGCTGGCCGATCGTGTTATAGGTGCTGCTCGTACCCTGGAGAACGGACACGACGCCCGATTCACTGATCTTGATTTCCGTCGCATCGGTCGGAACGGTAATGTTCGGAATGATCTTGTAACCGTCGCTGGTTACCAGATTGCCATTGGAATCCTTGTCCAGCGCACCGGCGCGCGTATACCAGGTGCTGTTGCCATCCGGGCTTTGCACCTGCAGATAGCCGCGTCCGACAATAGCCACATCCAGCTCATTGCTGGTCTGGGAAAGCTCACCCTGCGAATTCAAGGTTCTGACCGCTGCCGTCTGCACGCCGAGACCGATATTCGCCCCTTCCGGGACTTCCGACTGGTTGGCGCGGTTAGCAACCCCCACAGCTCGCTCGCTTTGATAGAGCAGATCGGAAAATTCCGCGCGCGATTTCTTGAAACCGGTCGTGTTGATGTTGGCGATGTTGTTGGAGATAACCTCCAGATTGGTCTGCTGGGCGTTCATGCCGGTGGCGGCGATGGCGAGAGCTCTCATGTCTGCTTTCCTCTGAAGGCGTTGGCGCATTTCCGACAGAAATCGAAACCGGTGCTGCGGTCGGAAATGCGAAAAAACAAAGCTTTGAGCGTCGATCCGATGCGATCAGACCGGCGCCCTAGATCTGCATCTTGGTGATGTCGAGATAGGCCGACACCAGCTTGTCTCTGAAGGCCATGGCAGTCTGCAGTGTGCGATCTGCGGCCATCACCGAATCCACCACTTCACGGGTGCTGACCTTGCCCAGCATGCCCCCGATCGAATTCGTTTCCGCCGTCTTCAGCGAATCCATGGCATCGGTCATCATGCTGCCCATGACCTCTCCGAAAGAGGCGCCAGTGGCGGTGCCCGGCGTCGAATTCTGTGTCGTGACCCCTTGTGTGGAAAAGGTACCTGCACCAAGACCCAGCGATGCGGTTGTCGAAGAGGTACCACCTGTCTCGTCCGTCAGGCCCGAGGCGGCGAATGAACCGATTTTGCTGATTGTATCGATCATGACGAGCTCTTCAGCAGATCAAGGGTAGACATGATCATGTCGCGGGTCTGCTTGACGGACTGAAGGTTGGCTTCATAAGTCCGGTTCGCCTCGCGCATGTCGGCCATTTCAATGAGCACGTTGACATTCGGCATTTTGACATAGCCTTTTGAATTGGCTGCCGGATTGCTGGGATCGTATTGCTCGGTAAAATTCGACTGGTCGTAGCCAAGCTTCTTGACCTTGACGATGTCGGCGCCCGTGGCCTTGTCGACCGCTTCACCGAATGTCACGGTCTTGCGTCGATAAGGGTCTGCGCCGGGCGTGTCGCCGGTGGTCTGGGCGTTGGCGATGTTTTCCGAAACAATCCGCAAACGGGTGGATTGCACATCAAGTCCGCTGCCGGCAATCTTCAGGGCTGCCTTGAGCGGATCGGTCGCTGTCACTGAATCCATGTCTTACCTCTTCACAGTCATCAGCATCATGCTATTGAATTTACTGACGAGGTTGGTGTTAAGCTGGCTCATTTGCCGGATTTCGCCCATCTTGGTCATTTCATCGGCAATCGAGACCGAATTGCCCGAGACCTGCACACCAACCTCATCGGTCAGCGGTGCTGTACGAACGTCGACATCGAGATTGGTGTTGAGATCGTTCGAAGCAATGTCAGCCGGATTTGTCCGTGCCATGACGGTCTGGCTGTGGTCCAGCACAGCCTTGAAGGGGGTGATGTCCTTGGCCTTGTATTTCGGCGTATTGGCGTTGGCGATGTTGCCGGCAACGACTTCCTGACGCAGCGACAGCCATTCCGCCTGTCGGGATGCCAAGTCAAAAAGTTGTATCGGTTCCATGGTTTTTTCTCCAATCTGCATCCTGGAGACTAGGCTGACAATCTTGCGTCAGACTGACCGAAAACAGGCTTTTCCAAGCTTGGTTAACTTTTCTGAAATTACCATTTAAACCATTGATAAAATTTTATTATTTTAACGCTTAGTTTGCGCTTCCCGTATGCAGATCACACAGAGACCGGTGGGCATGACAAAGGCTGCGCCGGTGTGGCGCAGCCTTGAAGAGAGGATAAAAATTTCAACTATTGATTTTCGTAGATGGCGCCGGTCGAGGTGATGATCACCCACTTGCCGTTTTTCTGTTCAAGACGGGCAAGACGGCTGTTATCGGGCAGGACCGAACCGACCTTGACCATGTACATGCCGGAGGAATCCTCGATCAACGCCTGTCCGTTGGCCACATGCAGCAGACGGAAAACCGAACCGGGAAAAGGCTGGGCCAACGCCTCGCCGCCCTTGCCATCGGGGGCATCCGGACCTTGCGGCAGGGTTGCCGTCTGCATCCGGTCAATATCCTTGGGCAGTTTCTGCGGCGTGGGATTACTGTTGACGACGGCCATGGGCGCAATCGAGAACACCGATTTCGCCTCCTTGGCGGGCATGTCGCGTGCCTGCTGAACCGCATCATTGCGGAAGCTGAATTTCTGCGGATTGAGAAAGACATACCAGGGAAACGCCGCAGCAGCCAACGCGAGCGACACGCCGGCCATCATGAGCAGCCGGTCGGCGAGGCCGCGTTTTTCACGGGGGGGATTGCTGGGCGGCGGCGGTACCGGCGGCATGTCGTCTCGGGTGAAGTCGTCAAAAAGATCAGGATCGACGCGCATTGTTGTTTCCAGTCGTGTTGGCGGCCTTCAGGGCATGGGCGAGGTCGGCATAGGCATCGGCGGCAGGTCCGTCGGCAGGGGTCTGCTTGAGGACTTCGTAGAGAACCGGCACCTGCTTGATCGCCATATCGAGATCGGAATCGCTGCCGGCGCGGTAGCCTCCGATCAGTCTGAGATCGCGGGTTTCCTCATAGCGGTGGATCAGGGTTTTCAGACGCGACACCAGCTTTTCCTGATCCGGCGTCCAGGCCTTGCGCGCCAGACGCGAAATGGAAGAAAGCGGATTGACCGGCGGATAACGCCCCTCATCGGCGAGAGAACGGTCCATGACGATGTGACCGTCGAGAATGCCGCGGGTGGAATCGGCGATCGGATCATTGTGATTGTCGCCATCGACGAGAATGGAGATGATCGCGGTGATCGTGCCGGAACCATCCACACCGGGACCGGCGCGCTCAAGCAGGCGCGGCAGTTCGGTAAAGACGGAGGCAGGAAAACCGCGTGCGATCGGTGGCTCGCCAGCGGCCGTCGCCACCTCGCGGATGGCATGGGCAAAACGGGTGATGCTGTCGGCAATGAACAGGACATTATCGCCCTGATCGCGAAAGTGTTCGGCAATGGTGATGGCCGTCAATGGCGCCATTTTGCGCAGCATCGGGCTTTCATCGCTGGTGGCGACGACGGCGACTGTCTTGGCCATGTTGTCACCCATCGTATCCTCGATGAATTCACGCACTTCACGGCCGCGCTCGCCAACCAGCGCGATGACCACCTTGTCAAAGGCATCGGCCCGAGCCAGCATTGACAGAAGCGTCGATTTGCCCACACCCGACCCGGCGAAAATGCCGAGACGCTGACCAAGGCAGAGCGGAGCAAAGATATCGATGGCCTTGACGCCGGTACGAAAGCCGGTTTCGACGCGCGAGCGCGTCATTGAGGGCGGCGCGGTGTTGGCAATGGAGCGGCGGTTCAGACCGGATTTCAACGGCCCGCGATCATCAATCGGTTCACCGAGCGCATTGATGGTGCGACCGCACCAGCTGTTTTCGGCGGCCACGCGGAACGCGCCCTTGCGGATGATGGTGTCGCCAATGGCGATCGGCTCTCCCGGTTCGATCGGGCAGACATAGGCAAGCTCCGGCTCCACCCGCACCACTTCGCCAAGATGAATGCCGGACGGGCTGCGATGAGCGACAAAATCGCCCAGATGCAGGTGCTGTGACAGACCGGCAACGGTATAATGGCCAGCGGCGATGGTTCTGACGAAACCGCCCTGCGCCACAGCCTGATCCGGCTTTACGTATCGCTCAGCCAGCGCCGCCATGGCCTGCAGCTTCGCATTGGGTGCGATAACGGGATTGAAGTCGAGGCTCATTCTCTGTCATCCACCCCGTCAGCTGCTGCCGCCAAGCGTCTTGATCGCCTCGCCGAGACTGTCTTCAGACTGGCCCATGCTGGCTGAAATGCTTTCAAAGGCACGGCTGACCTTGATCAGCTCGGTCATTTCCTTGATGCCATTGACATTCGATTGTTCGAGATAGCCCTGCTTGATCTGCACCGAGCTATCATCGACCACGGCCTGCGGCGCCTGCGTGGTCTTGATGCCGCTGTTGTCGTAGCGCAGATAGCCTTGAGAGATATCGGCGCGGAACATACCGATCTGGCCGACATTGCGACCGTTCTGGGTGATGGTGCCGTCCGAACCCACCTGCGGCTCACCGCCTTGCGGATCAAGCTGGATCGGTGCGCCGCCCGTATCAAGCACCGGATAACCACGCACCGTGACCAACTGACCGTTTGCGGTCATATTGAAGCGCCCGTCGCGCGTCAGCACCTCGCCAGCCGGCGTCTGCATGGCAAACCAGGCATTGCCCTTGACGGCGAAATCGAGATTATTGCCGGTTTCCTGGATTTCGCCGGTTTCGGTCGACAGATAGTCGTTGCCCTGCGAGACGAAGGCGACCTTGGCGTTGAGATCGTTGCCGGTGCGGGCAACAACCTCGTCGAATTTGACCTCGGTGGCACGAAAGCCAACCGTATTCACATTGGCCATATTGTCGGCAATGGTTGTCAGACGCTTGTCGAGGGCGCGTTGCGCCGACAAGGATACATACATGCCTGATTGCATGGCATTTCCTTCCGAGCCTTGTGCATCACTCCAGCCAAAAGCATCCGCCAGGACTGGAAAATCGATGCATCAACAAAGGTGAGTGCACGCAAACGGGAATTGAGAAATGCGTCCGTGCACAGGTGTCGGTTCGGGACCAGCAGGCCTGACGCTTGCCGCAACCGCCTTTCAGGAACAGGATCATCCAGCCTTTCGGGGGTATCATGCGGACCGTCACGGTTGCTCGCCTCCATCATGGAACGTGGTTTACCGTTTGAGGCTCAAGGCCCGGTCCTTGAAGACCGCGCTTCGAGCCCTTGTTTTCAAAGCCGAGGCACAAGACCGGAGCCGGTCCAGCAGCAGCATGACTTCACTCATGCGCGATGGGGCTTGTGCGAAGCTTTACCCTTGAGGCGACACAAACAGGCAGCCAGCGGACCGCAGCCGGACGGACATCCGATTTCATTGAATTCGTTAGCTTTTTAGAAAATAAACGTTTCTACGCTTTCGCGGAGGGTGCACGGATGGCCAAAGGAAATCCGTTTCTCGACAGCCTCACACAAGCCAGACTGCCTATCGGTTGCGATGAGACGTAACGTGCGGATGTAGGCGCAACATGATCATCTTAATTGGATTTGTCATCATCATGGGCAGCGTGCTTGGCGGATATATGGCCGAGCACGGACCGATCGAGCGGCTGTTTCAGCCCTTCGAGCTGCTGATCATCGGCGGCGCAGGCGTTGGCACCTTTGTCATGTCCAACAACATCAAGGTGGTGAAGGATTCCGGCAAGGCACTGGCCGAAGCCTTCGGCAACAAGGTGCCGAAGGAGCGAAACTATCTCGACGTGCTCGGCGTGCTCTATTCGCTGATGCGGGATCTGCGCACGAAATCGCGCAACGAGATCGAGGCCCATATCGACAATCCCGAGGAATCCTCGATTTTCCAGACGGCGCCGACCGTGCTGAAAAACAAGGAGCTGACCTCCTTCATCTGCGACTATGTCCGCCTGATCATCATCGGCAATGCCAGAAGCCATGAGATCGAAGCGTTGATGGACGAGGAAATCAACACCATCCTCACCGACAAGATGAAGCCCTATCACCAGATCACCGCCGTCGGCGACGCCTTTCCGGCCATCGGTATCATCGCCGCCGTTCTCGGCGTCATCAAGGCGCTGAGCTTCATCAACGAGCCGCCGGACGTGCTGGGTGAGCTGATCGGCGCGGCGCTCGTCGGCACCATGCTCGGCATTCTTCTGTCCTACTGCCTCGTCAACCCGCTCTGCTCGCAGATCAAGATCGTCCGCACCAAGCAGCACCGCCTCTACATCGTGGTGAAACAGGCCCTGCTCGCCTATATGAACGGCTCCGTGCCGCAGGTGGCGCTGGAATATGGCCGCAAGACCATTTCCTCCTATGAGCGGCCCTCGATCGATGCCGTCGAACAGGAAATGATGAATCCCGGCGGCGGTGGCGAGAAGGCGGCCTGATCATGAGCACCGAAACGCAAACCAAACCGCATACCATGGATCACGCCCTGCTGGCCCGGCTGACCGGCGGACTCGGCGACCGCAAGACGGTGGAAAAGCTGTGCCAGGACTTTGGCCAGCTTTACAGCGAATTCCTGCCGGACGTGTTTCACAGCGAAACCAACCTGAGCATCGAGGTCGGCTATCTTGGCCATGCAAGCGGGCTGATGAGTGAGCTGATTGCCGGTCTCGGCGATCATTACGCACTGGCCGACACATCGCTGCGCAACTGGTCGCCGAATTTCGTCATGGCCTGTGGCAACGGCTTCATCATCACCCTGATGGAAAACCTGCTCGGCGCCCTGCCGGAATTCATCGCGCCGCCGGTTGCCCGCCCTCTCTCGGCCATCGAACTCGATCTCGCCGTCATGGTGTTCGAGCGCATCGCCAACGTTTTGCGCTCCGGCGTCAATGCGCCGGGCGGCTTCGAACCGATCTCAGAGCGTCCGCACAATGCCAGCCAGCGTCCGCAACCGGCCAAGGACCATGTCGATGAATTCGGCGCGCTGATCAAGCTCAGCATCACGCTCGGCAAGATCACCTCCGATTTCGCCCTGATCATTCCGCAAAAGGCCCTGCTGAAAACCAGGGTCACGATGCCGAAATCCAAGGGACAGACCTCGCGTATTCGCAAGGAATGGGCCGAACAGCTGGCCGAACAGGTGCGCAAGAGCCAGGTGACACTGGAGGCGCGGATTTTTCTGCAATCTCTCAGGCTCGACACCATCTCCCGTCTGGCGCCCGGCGATGTGATCCCCTTCATGGACAAGGGCGATGTGACGGTCAATGTCAGCGCCAACGGCAAGGAACTTTACAGCTGCGATTTCGGTCGCGCTGGCGAACGTTACACCGTCAGGGTCAAATCGACACACAGCAGCGATGATGAGCTTTTGCGCCATCTGATGAAATAATGGAATTGCGGCAGTGCACCAGCACTGCAGGTTGAGGCAAGTTTCAACAGGAATAATGATTGCATGGCAACGAAAAAGACCCCCACTCCGGATCTCGATCCGCTGGACATTTCAGCAGGTGAAAATGACCTTGATCAGGCCATCGACAACCTGCGTGGCGTTTTGAAAAGCGATAGTGACGGCACAATGCCCGATATGGGCTCGGATTTCGGCTCCGATATCGGCGGCGATTTCGGTGAGGCGACCAGCGGCGGCCTTTCCGGCATGGACACGGATTTTGCCGCCTCTTCCGGCTCCGACTTCGGCGGCGGCGATTTCGGCAGCTCCGACTTCGGCGGCGCCATGGGCGGTTCGGATTTCGGCGGCGACAGTTTCTCATCGGCGGCAACACCGGCCCCGGGCAGCGCACTCAACGCCAATCTCGACATGATCATGGACATCCCGATCGATGTGCAGATCGTACTCGGTTCCAGCCGGATGCAGGTTTCGGCCTTGATGAATCTCGAAGAAGGCGCGATCATTGCATTGGACAAAAAGATCGGTGAGCCTGTGGAGATTATGGTAAACGGTCGACGGATCGCCCGCGGAGAGATTACTGTTCTCGAAAATGATGATACACGATTCGGTGTGAAATTGATCGAAGTAATGGGCAGCAAGGCGTCCTGACCCTGTTTCGGGCCAGAGAGGGAAGACCATGATGGACTTTGACGATTTCGGCGGCTCCGCCGTGGACAAGCCCTTAAGCCAGGCAGACAAGGCAGCCGCGGTGCTGCTTGCCATGGGCAAGGGTGTTGCCGGCAAGCTGCTGAAATATTTTACTCAGGCGGAGTTGCAGACCCTCATTCAGTCGGCCCAGACCTTGCGCACTATTCCGCCGGACGAACTGGCGGATCTCGTCAATGAATTCGAAGACCTGTTCACCGAAGGTGCAGGCCTGATGGACAATGCCAAAGCCATTGAGGAAATTCTCGAGGAAGGCCTGACGCCGGAAGAGGTGGATGGGCTTCTCGGCCGACGCACAGCATTCCAGTCCTACGAAACGTCGATCTGGGACCGGCTGCAGGATGCCGAACCCGATTTCATCGCCGCCTTCCTGCTCAAGGAACATCCGCAGACCATCGCCTATATCCTGTCGATGCTGCCCTCGTCTTTTGGCGCAAAAGTGCTGATCAAGCTGCCCGACAACCGACGGGCCGACATCATGAACCGTACGGTCAACCTGAAGAATGTCAGCCCTCAGGCCGCTCAGATCATCGAAAACCGGGTCATCGAGCTGATCAACGAGATCGAGGCGGAGAAGAATTCCACCGGAACGGCCAAGGTAGCCGAACTGATGAACGAGCTGGAAAAGCCGCAGGTGGATACACTGCTCGATTCGCTGGAAACGATCAGCAAGGAATCGGCAACCAAGGTGCGCCCGAAGATCTTCCTGTTCGAAGATCTGCTGGCTATGCCGCAGCGCAGCCGTGTCATGCTGTTCAACGATATTTCCGGCGATATCATCACAATGGCGCTGCGCGGTGCGCCGGGCGACATCCGCGAAAGCGTGCTTTCCTCCATCAGCCCGCGCTCGCGCCGCATGATCGAATCCGACCTGCAGTCCGGCACAACCGGGGTCAATCCGCGCGAGATTGCCATGGCGCGGCGCGCCATTGCCCAGGAAGCCATCCGACTTGCCAATACCGGACAGATCCAGCTCAAGGATCCCGCAACCGAAAAAGCCAAAGAGGGGGGCGAAGCCGGCAGCAGCGATGCCGCCGCCTGACGGAAGACGCAAGGTCTGGCTGACAGTTGCGTTATGCTGGATATGTTGGATAATCCTCATAAAAGGCCTCATCGCCATCGATGGGGCCTTTTCGTTATGACGTTCAGGCAGTAGATTTCGGATGCGTCTTATCCGCAAGGCAGGCCTTGTCTTGCGGCTGCTCGCTTACAGCCGCATGTGCGTTATCAAAGGCATTATGCTGTAATACGTTACATCTGCTGCATACTGCTCTCCTTAAATACCATCGGGTTTAAGGGATTTTGCGGCACATCGTCTTGAAGCCACCATCCGGTTGCGCCAAAAGACCCGTCAGAACAGCTCTCTTCGCAAGGATCGCCCATGGCCGAGGAAGACGATCAGGACAGCAAAACCGAAGAGCCGACCGAGAAAAAAATTCGCGACGCCATCGAAAAAGGCAATATTCCCATGTCGCGGGAGGCGCCGCTTTTTACGGCGATGCTGGCCTTTTATATCTATTTCATCTTCTTCCTGCCCAATGGCGTGAAGACCATGACCGGCACGCTGAAGGATCTGTTCGAAAAACCCGATCAGTGGCAGCTCGAAACCGGACCCGACGTGATGTCGCTGTTCATCCATCTCGGCTGGTCGATGGCCGCCCTTCTCACACCCATGCTGTTGTTGACCATGCTCTTCGGGCTGGCGCAATCCTTTGCCCAGCACATGCCGTCCTTCGTGCTGGACCGAATTGCGCCGAAAGCCTCACGCCTGTCCTTTTCCGGCGGCATTGCCCGGCTGTTCTCCGTGCCCGGCATTGTCGATTTCGGCAAGTCGCTGTTCAAGATCATCATCGTCTCGATCATCATGGTCGTGACGCTGCGCGGCCAGTATTTCGGCACGCTCAATGCGATGTTTTCCGATCCTCAGGTGATTTTCGTCAAGCTTAACGACATCATCCGCGAAATGTTGATCGTGGTACTGATGTCCACCGGCATCCTGACTGCCGTCGATGTGGTCTGGACCCGCTATAACTGGCATCAGAAACTGCGCATGACCAAGCAGGAGGTCAAGGAAGAGCACAAGCAGTCGCAAGGCGATCCGATCGTCAAGGCCCGTCAGCGTTCGGCCCAGCGCGACCAGGCACGGCGGCGCATGATCGCCAATGTGCCGCGCGCCACCATGGTGATCACCAATCCGACTCACTTTGCCGTAGCCCTGCGTTATGTGCGCGAAGAGATGGAAGCGCCAACCGTGATTGCCAAGGGCCAGGATCTGATCGCACTGAAGATCCGCGAAGTGGCGGAAGAAAACAATATTCCGATTTTCGAGGATCCGCCGCTCGCACGCTCCATGTTTGCGCAAGTCTCCGTGGATAGTGTCATCCCACCAGTATTCTACAAGGCCGTCGCAGAACTGGTTCAGCGAATCTTTGCTGCGGAGGCCAAGAAAAAGAGGCGGCTAAAATAGATAACATGAAAAAATGCGAATATACTACTGAACGCGAGAAAATTGTTGCCGAAGCGATTAGCCCCGTTGCCTCTGAACTGCGCCTGCTGGATGCGGCAGATCTGATTTCTCTTATTCGGCTGGAATTTTTCGGCAATCTCTCAGATCTTGTCTCCTCGGCGGCGGAATTATACTTTCACCCCGGCACGGTCAATTTCGGCGCCGGCGGCTCTTACAAGCTGGATTGGGGTGAAGTGCCGGAAGTGGTGCTCGATCTGGAAATCAAGCCGCAGGATATCACCATCTACGCGCAACTGACGCTTTCGGCCGATTATGCCGGTCTGGAGATCAACCATATCGCCTTCCAGAATCCGGCCGCCGATCCGGATCAGAATACAGCGCTTTTGATGCGCAATCTGCATATGGCACGGTTCCAGCCCAATCTACCGGCCCAGAGTTTCGCCGCTTGACGGCAACTGCCATGAAAAATGGCTCCTACAGCACCGTGCGTTGTGTAAAACGCACGGTGCTGTAGGAGCCATCACCATCTCTGTCGGGGGAACAGAAACAGGCCATCATAGGGGCGAAAGCGCGAGGCCTTGGTGAAAAACGCCCTTGTCTGCTGTTCCAGCACACCGTCATCCTCCACCATCATCATCACATTATAGCGGGCGTGCCCGGCAAATTCCTTTTGCAGGGACAGGGATATTCCGAATCGGTGGCTTTCCACCGACTGAAATCGCAAAAGGCGCTCGAAATCCGGATCGAAATCTTGCCAGCCGAATCGCTTCAACAGATCGATCGCCTTGCGATAAAACGTCATGACCTCGCCATTGCCCTGAGGTTCGATGATTTTCAGCCGTACCTGCATGATCACACCGGCCGCATCGCCTTTGACCATAATGAAAAATGAGGGCGCATCCTCATCTGGATGAGCAACCGGAAAGCTTTTTTCAAAGAAACATTCATGATCCTGCTGATTGAAGGGATTTTTCTTCCAGCCTTCATTCACCATGCCCTCCGATTGCATCCGCTTACACAGAACCGGTCCTGTTATCGGCATATCCCGGACAAAGGCGCTGGTCTGCAAAATATCAGGCATCTCGAAAAACGGGGCTGGCAGAAAAATCCTTGTCTCTGGCCGTGTCTCTGGCCGCGGATGCCTCTGCAAAATATGGGGCTGCGCTCTGACGGTTTCGTCAGCAACCGTCATCTGCCGGGAAAACCCGGTGCGAAAATGGCTGAGGCTGCTGCGCTCAAGGGAAAACAGCAGGGCTGCGGCAATGGTCAGACAAAAGGCAGCCACGATCCCGGCGAAAACAAGCCGTCCCCGGCGACGTTGCCGGCGCGCTGCATGCTGCGCATCGACGGTGGAGGGCCTTGCTTTTGGCCGATGCTGACGCATGGCTTCGATCTTTCTTTTCAAACGCCCATCCCAAATGCTGCGCGATGAGACAACACGCGCCAGCATGGCATCTCTGTCAGCTCATTCCGTTTCACAACGCGCACCACACATCTATGGCAAGCATATCCACGAAATCTGAACAAGGAGAAAAACCGTCACGAAAGCGTCATGCTACAATCATGTAACTGTCATGTCATGCCCCTAGATATCGGGGGGAATTTGGCAGGGTCAGGCAGGATTTTCATCCTGCTGCTGCAGCTTGTCCAATCATCCCACAATCGAAGGGCAGCCTTAGCTTTTGTTTCAGCCGGCTTGCCTCTGTCCGCGCTCTGGAGACCGCCGATGAAACGCCGTACCTTCCTTGCCGCCGCATCTGCCACTGCAGCTCTGCCTGTCCTGCCGTCCATGGCCTTTGCCGATGACAAGACCAT
This sequence comes from Allorhizobium sonneratiae, assembly GCF_023700755.1. GTDB lineage: Bacteria > Pseudomonadota > Alphaproteobacteria > Rhizobiales > Rhizobiaceae > Allorhizobium > Allorhizobium sonneratiae. The sequence continues at coordinate 143,596 of NZ_JAMKOJ010000002.1, forward strand.
CTCCGTTGTGATTGGTGCTGATTCCAACATTCTCGATTTCTGGACCAATATCGTGCGTCCGGCCTTTGAGAAGGCCAATCCGGGCCTCAAGGTGAAGGTGGTCAATGCCGGTGATGCCAGTGGTCTTCAGGCCATGGCCCAGCGCTCCATGGCGGCACTGGCCAATCATGGCGACCCCAAGATCGACATGTTCGAAGCCTTCGACCCCAATCTTCCCGCCGGCGGGCTGAAGGCCGGGCTCTGGGTCGATATGAAGACGGCTGGCATTGCCGGTTACGACCATATCAACCCCATGGCATTTCAGGGCGACTACTCCCTGCCCTATCGCGGCTCGCAGGTGCTGCTTGCCTATGATACGACCAAGCTCAACGCCAAATCCGCGCCGAAGACCTGGGAAACGCTGGTCGCCTGGATCAAGGCCAATCCCGGCCAGTTCATCTATAACCGTCCCGACAAGGGCGGTTCGGGCGGCAATTTCGTTCGCCGCGCCATTCACGAGGTCAATGGCCGCGATCCGTCGAAATTTACCGTCAGCAATTATAGCGAAGCCTATGCCGAAAAGACCCTGACGCCCGCCTGGGCGCTGTTGAAAGAGCTTGCGCCGTCGCTTTACGGCAAGGGGTCCTACACTTCCGGCAACACCCAGTCGATCCAACTTCTCGCCCAGGGTGTCGTCACCATGACGCCGGTCTGGTCGGATCAGATTCTGACCGCCATCAAGCAGGGCGTTCTGCCGGACACCACCGGCCTCGTACAGCTGACCGATCTGGCATTGTGCGGCGATTTCAACCGCATGATGGTGCTCTCCAACGCACCGAACAAGGACGCGGCCATGAAGCTTGCCGGTTTCATGCTGACGCCCGAGATGCAATCGGCTGTCATCACCGAAATCGGCGGTTTCCCCGGCGTGTCGTGGGATTATGTCGCCAAGGATCTGCGCGACAAATATGCCGATGTCGTGCCGAAGAGCATCCCGACCTTCCCGAACGGTCCCTGGAATGCTGCGGTCAATGACGGCTGGTATCGCAATGTCGCCCCCGGTCTGACGCGCGGCTGAGCCAATGGCGACGACCTCTCCTGCGTTCACGGCAGGCAAAACGCAGACCCCGTCGCGAGGAGGCCTTATCGGCCTCCTCCTTGTTGCGGCCCCTGTATTGATTGTCGGCTGGCTGATCCTTTACCCGATCATCATCGCCATTTTATCCACTCTGCATGTCGAGGATGGCGACAAGGCCGCCTGGACGGTGAAGAGCTACCGCTTTTTCTTCAGCGATCCCTATAGCCTTGCAAGCCTGAGGATCACGCTTTGGACAACGGCGGTCTGTGCCGTGCTTTTGATTATCACCGGCTTTCCGATCGCGCTTTACCTGCGCTTTGCCAAAACCCGCCTTGCGGGCTATGTGCAGGGTCTGGCGATCTTTCCGATGTTCGTGCCATCGATCATTCTGGGGTTTGCGCTGATCCGCACCATCGGCCCCAATGGAGCGGTGGACATTCTGCTGCATGCTGCGGGTCTGCCGAAACTGCCGAGCCCCTATCTGACGCCCTGGGGGCCGGTGATCGGCCTTGTCTGGGACAATATTCCGCTGACCGTGCTGATGCTGACCTCAGGACTGGCGCGGATTTCCGATGCCTCGATCGAGGCGGCGCGCGATGTCGGGGCCGGACCGCTCAGAGTGTTTGTGCATATCATTCTACCGCGCATGGGCAACAGCATCATGGTGGCGTCGGCCTTTGCCATTCTCGGCATTTTTTCGTCCTTCACCTTTCCTTATCTGCTGGGTCCCGCCACGCCGGAAATGATGGGGCCGCTGATGCTGCGCACCTTCAACGAGCTTTACGATCCGCTCGCCGCCAAAACCCAGGCGGTTGTCAGCTTCGGCTTCTGCCTCGTCTTCGGCCTCTTCTACATCTATTCCATGGCGAAAAACCGCGAGGCGGGCAAAAGATGACGCATCTCCCCCTCTCCCGCCGCACGGACTGGACCGGCATCCTGCTTGCAACCGTGCTCTCGGTCATCGTCATCCTGCCATTGCTGGTGGTGGCTGTCTGGGCCTTCACCGAGGTCTGGCGCTATCCCTCCGTCCTGCCACAGCAATTCGGCCTCAAATTCTGGCACCAGACGATGATGCGATCCGACGTCTGGGATGCGCTGTCGATCAGCCTGAGATTGACGACCGTGGTCACGGCGCTCTCGGCCATCATCTGCCTGCCTGCGGCCTATGCCTTTGCGAGGCTCACGTTTCCCGGGCGCAATCTGTTTTTCCTGTCGTTTCTGGCCACGCACGCCTTTCCGAAATTCGGCCTGCTGGTCGCGATTGCCGGGATTTTCCTGCAGCTCAATCTCATCGCCACCTTCTGGGGCGTGGTGCTGATCCAGCTCGTCGGTACGCTGATGCTGATGATCTGGATTCCCGTTGCCGCCTTTCAAGGCGTCGACCGGCGCATGGAAGAGGCCGCGCGCGACTGCGGCGCGGGGCCGCTCACGGTGTTCTGGGCAATAACCCTGCCGCAGGCAGCCCCCACCATCTTTGCCGCCGTTCTCCTCACCTTCGTTTCGACCTTTTACGAGACCGAAGGTGCCTGGCTGATCGGCGCGCCGCAAATCCGCACCATGCCGGTGCTGATGATTTCCTACATCAATCAACAGATCGTCGTGCAATATGGCGCGGTGCTCTCCGTCATGCTCTGGGTGCCGTCGCTTCTGGCGCTGCTTGCGGCACGGCGGCTGATCGGCACCAATGCGCTGGCCAAGGGATTTGGCGCATGACGGCATTTTTACGCAAGACAGGTGACATATGGCGCGGCTGACAGTTCACGGTTTGGAAAAGCGCTTCGGCCAGACGGCAGCGGTCGATGCCGTGTCGCTCGATGTGGAGGATGGCGAACTGGTCTGCCTTCTGGGCCCGTCCGGTTCGGGCAAATCAACGCTGTTGCGCATGATCGGCGGTTTCGAGCAGCCGACAGCCGGCACGATCCTGATCGACGGGCAGGACGTGACCCGGCTGCCGCCGGAAAAACGTCCAACCGGCATGGTGTTTCAAAGCCATGCGCTGTGGACGCATATGAGCGTTGCCAAAAACATCGGTTTCGGCCTGAAGCTCCGGCACCTTCCACGCGCCGAGATCAAGGAGAAGGTGGATTGGGCGCTGGAGCTTGTCGGGCTTTCCGGTTTCGCCAGCCGCATGACCTATCAACTGTCCGGCGGTCAGCAACAGCGCGTCGCACTGGCACGCTCGCTGGTGCTGGAGCCGAAAATCCTGCTGCTGGACGAGCCTTTCGCCAGCCTCGACCAGCACTTACGCGAAAGGCTGCGCGAGGAAGTGCGCGATATCCAGCAAAGGATCGGCATCACCACGCTCTTCGTCACCCATGGACAGGATGAGGCTCTGGCGATTTCCGACCGGATCGCCGTGCTCAAAGATGGCCGCATCGAGCAACTCGACCCGCCCGACCGGCTCTATCGCCAGCCAAAGACCCGTTTTGCCGCAGGCTTCATCGGCATGATGACCTTTCTCGACGGCGAGATCGAGGATGGGCGCTTCATCCATCCCGATCTTGACGTTAATATTGCCATAAGCAATGGTCCGGCAACGCTGGCGCTGCGCCCGGAAGCGGTGCAGCTCAAAGCCGCCACCGCCGATCACGGCCCGGTCGTGACGAAAGCGGTGGATTTCGGCAATCACCTGATGGTCGATATCGATCTCACCTGCCGACGGCGGCTGCGTGTGATGGCAGATGCCGCCAGCCGCTGGAAAAGGGGCGACAGGGTGCGTCTTTCCGTGCTGAGCCACGCCGTTTTCCGCGATGGGCTGGCCGTGACGGCCGAGCCTGCAGCAGCCCCTGTTGAAACTGGAATGGCCTCTCATGTCTGACGCAATCAGCCTCAATCACGAAAACCGCCGCACCTGGCTGAAATGGCATCGCTGCCACAAGCAAGCAGGCGACATTTCCTTCACGCCCGAGCGCATCATCGAAGGCATGCGGCTGGGCGCCAGTGTTGAGGTCGATATTCTCTGCCATGCCGAGGGCGGCTTTGCCGTGCTGCATGACACGATGCTGGACCATGCCACCACAGGGCATGGCCCGGTCACAGAAGCCAGCGCTTCCCTGCTGCGCGGGCTATATCTGCGCGACGATGCGGGCAAGGCCAGTCCCCATCGCGTCATGCTGCTGGAGGATCTTGCCGCGCTTCTGCTGGCCGAAGGTTGCGCCGAAACCGCCTTGCTCCAGCTCGATCTCAAGGAAGAGAATGACGCACTGACGCAAGAGGTCGTTCTCCGTTTCAGCGCAACGATTGCGCCGGTGGCGCGCCATATGATTCTGTCGGGTGGCGATGCACAGGCCGTCGCGCGGCTGGCAGCGGCAACGCCCGGCCTTGGCGTGGGTTACGATCCCTGCCACCATGGGGCCATGGAAGAGGTTCTGGCCTCACAGGATTTTGCCGGGTTTGTCGACAAGGCAGTCAAGGCGATTGCCGCCACGCGAATGATCTATCTCGACCATCATCTGGTCGAGGCAGCCTATCGGCGCCATGGCGTCAATCTGATCCGGGATTTTCAGGCGCATGGCATGACGGTGGATGTCTACACCATCAAAACGACCTCGCCTGAAACGCTCTCTCTGGTGCAACTGCTGATGGCACTTGGTGCCGACCAGATCACCACCGATGATCCGGTCGGGCTTCAGGCGCAGTTTTCAGGCCTCACGCAGGTTTGAAACCCTTGATCAGCCAGTCATGCAGGGCCGGATTGGCAACGAGAAAGCCACGGGGCAGCATGACCGGCTCACCGTGAAAGCCGCTGACAATGCCGCCCGCCTCTTCGACGATCAGCATGGAAGCACCGACATCATGCATCGACAGGCCATCCTCGAAGAAGCCGTCCAGCCGGCCGCAGGCGACATAGGCCGTTGACAGCGCCGAAGACCCCAGCCGCCGCACGCCCGCCGTCTCGGCCATCAGCCGTTTCAGCGCGGCAAAATAGGTGTCCTCGCTGACGGTCTTGACCTGACCCGGCACCGGAAGACCGGCACCGATCAGCGCATTTTCCACCTCACCAAAGAGCTCGATCACCAGTTTTTCGCCATTGAGATAGGCACCGGCACCGCGTTCGGCGGTGAAAAGCTCATCCAGCATCGGATCATAGACCGCGCCGCAGACCACCTTGCCCTCTTCGACCAGCGTCAGCACGATGCCGAAATGCGGCAGACCCCACGCGTAATTGGTGGTGCCGTCAATCGGGTCGATATGGATGATCGGCTGGCCGGGGGTGGGGTCGCTGTTCCCCACACCTTCTTCTCCGGCAATGGCGTGATCGGGAAACAGCAAACGCAGGCGATCGACGATCAGCTGCTCCACGGCCACATCGATTTCTGTCTGATAATCGCGTGGCGCCTTGGCGACCATCTGGCTGGCATAGCGGCGGCGGAGCGATCGGCGGGCAAGATCGCCCGCGGCGATCAGGATTTCAGCGAAATTGATCAGGCGGCCGGAAGCAGCGGGGCCAAGCCTAGTGATAACAGCAGAAGAGGACATGGAAAAGAAAAGCCTGTCAAATGTTTAAGACGCGTCTTCCTGACAGGCTAATCCGACATGATGATGACAGTCCAGCACATTTATCAGGCTGGCGAACAATCCGACATGACGAGCAGCGGCGAGAGCGCCACCCTGCTGCATAATGAAAGTCTTACAACGTCAAGCCAGGAGCTTGACCTTCTCATCCGTCATGATCCGCACAGGTGTGAGAATGGCGCTCATGACGCGATAGAAATCCTGGGCCGTTTTTGCCTGACCGATGAAACGGTCCACAAGCAGGGTCTTGCCGTAGAGGCCAAGCCGCTCGTCACCATAAGGCGTTGACGAAAAGGGCGGCTGGAACCCCTGCAACAACGATTGCCCCCCGGGCATGGCGGCGATAGCCTGGCGATAGGCAGCACATTTTCCTTGAAAGGCTGATGCATCGTGCTCCATGGCGCAATCATACATGCAGGCGGTGACAAAGGCCTCACCGAAACCGCTCCATTCGCTGCCAAGCTCCATCAGTGTGCGGGCCTGAACCTCGGCAATGGCTGCCGTGAGGCCAACGCCGGCATGAAGCGGAAAGCCGCGCAACACCGAGGGGACATCGCGCGTGGCAAACGGTCTGACATGCACAGCCGACAACGTCCGATTGCAATAGGCCAGAGCCTCGGCAAAAATCAGCACCCTTGCCGCCCACTCATACTGGGGCACAAGCGTAAGCCAGCTGATCTCTCCACAGGCATCGATAACTGCCTGCATCAGTTCGCGTTTAATCGCGCCATGATAAAGGCCGAAGGGCATACGCGGCGTCTGGCGAGCATCTTTCCAGAAAAAGAAGGCTTCCAGCATCGGTGCCTTGTCGAAGGCGGTGATGTTGTGCAGCACCGGCACCGCAACATTGGTTCTGACGTCCGGCGACATTGCGGCATCGATCTGGAACGGGCTCCAGCCCAAAGCCGTGGCCTCAGGCGTCACACGCTCAACATATGTCAGAAGCTCCGGCAAATGCGGTTCAATCATGTCTTCGGGGTAGATCAGAGAAACCCAGTCGCCTTCGGCGGCCCGAACGGTTCCAACCCAAAGCTGGGCGGAAGAGATGCTTTCCGGTGCCGGCGGCAAAAGCCTGAGACGGGCATCGTTTGCGGCAATTGCCGTGATCTCCGGTGATTGATGCAGCACATCGCCAAAAGCGGACAGAATGATTTCCAGATCATTCCCCTTGTCCTTCAGCAGTTCACGCACAAGATAAAGCGGCAGATCATGGCCGGGTTCGACAGGAATGCATAGAGAAAGCTTCGGCATGGGCAGCTCACGGACAAGGCGGCGCTTGAACGACAGTCACGGCTTAAGATCAAACCGGTGTTTCTCGGCTTTTCTGCCGCACCAGACCGGCGTCCGTCTCCATTCCTGCGTCAATACAAGCGCCGCAAACACAAGGGTTCCGGACATGGTGTCATGCCCGGCGTTCATCCTTTCTGCGGCAAAGGCGGATTTTCGATAGCCTCGCCAGCAGATTTCATCTTCACGGTCGATGTTCATGGTGGCGATCCACGCCACCTTGACAGCACCCTAGCAAGGCAAACTGGCGTGAAACTGGCAGAGCAAGCCGAAAACAACGAGACGGCTCAGACAAGAGACCGATTTTAAGAGAAAATATAAATATATACCAAAATATATAAATTGACAGATGGATACGATTTAACCGTTTTTAAGCCGAAAATCTCTATGAAAAAAACTGTTTTCGTTTTCCGCAGGGCTGACCAGCAAAGATTATGGTCGCAAAAATGAAAACAAAGAGAATTGAGGCTCTGTCTGGTTGCATATGAACCTGACGGCTGCGTTGTTTAAAAACTGTTCAGATTGTCGGCATCATGCATAAATATCATCCAAAGGCTTTTGAGAGGCCGATGTTGACGCAAAAGACAGTCGGGGGAGGATCGACAATCCGTGAGCTTGCGGACATGGAGACAGATATGACCCTCGCGGGACAGGTGCAGATGGCCTGCGAACAGGTTCTGCGGCGTCATGTTCTTCCCCAGCGCGCATTGATCGCGCAAGGCCTGACCATCAATCGAGCCTTGAAACTCATCCGCATCCTGCATGCGGAAACCGGCATAGAGCTGAATGTCAACAGTTTCTATCTCTGGCCCAGCATGGAACAGCTTGTCGCGGCGATGGACAGCGGCACCTGCCATGAGACGCCGAAACTCATTCCGCTTCGCAATAGCGAGAGCACCGAACCGGCACTGATCCTGTTTGCCGGTGGACTGAGCTGCTTTCTTGAAATGCAGGATGTCATCGATCATCTGACCTATACCGGTCCGATCCTGGGCATGGCCCTCACCGATTTTGACCGCCATCACAGCGCGCCCGCACGGGTTTCAGACGAAATTGCCGCCTGCCGGGATGTGCTGCGGCAACTTCCTCATCCGCCTTTCGGTGTGATCGGCTATTCCTTTGGCGGCGTCTTTGCCCTGGAACTGGCGCGCTCCCTGGCGGAGGGCGGCACGCCGGTCAAGTTTCTGGCAATGATCGATACGCCGCAAAGCGAACACAGCTGGCCCTTTTCCGTCTGGCTCGGCTTCATGGCCAAACGCCTTCGCCGCCGCCTGAGCGCCTCATCCCCGCCGGGAAAGACCGCGGACAAAACCGAAACACCCACTTGCCTCGAACAACCGATAACGACACGGGATAAAGCACAGACCATAAGCCGCACCGCTTCTCTGCTGCGGCCTTTGCTCCTTCGCTTCAAAACGCCCACCTGCGCCGACTATCCGGAGGCAACCCCGCAATGGGCCGGCGGCTACCCGCCCGACTATGACCGCGCCGCCCGTCAACTCCTGCGGATGAAGGGCCTCTACCGCCCCCGCCGCTATGACGCGCCGCTGACCTTCTACCGCGCCAAAGGGGGATCGCCCGTCGATTGCGACCCCGCCTTGATCTGGCCGCGCAGCCTGCCCAAGGCCGAATGGATCGAGATGAACGGCAACCACCAAAGCCTCATGGTCGGCCGCCACGCCCGGATGCTGGCCGAGGATATCAATCAGAGAATTGAGCGGCTTTCAGAAGGCGTTTGACGAAAGAAGACATCCCGAAAAAGCCCACACTTGTGCGCCACAGATGGTGATGAAGGACACTTCAAATCTTCTCCATAATTCCTTAAACCGATTCCAATTTCAGTAATTATGGATAGGCTGCTCATATAGCAGATAATAGATCAGCTATCTAACCTAAAATTTCTTGATCTAATTACTGCCCTTCCCAACGCCACAGATCAGGAAGAATACAAGATAAGATCGGACCTTTTAAAACATAAAGAGTAACAGGCTGCGCCTTTGCCAATACCGCAGCAACAGCTCTGTGATTTCCATCCAAAAGAAAATACTTTTCATCAGGCAATCCATAAACAGGAAAATCTAATGAAATTTTACAATCACCTAAATTTAGTTTTTCTTTAATTTTTTCAATTCGATCAGAATGACAAAATTTAATTGTGCGGCTTCCATCAACAATATCTTTAACTGTAATGTTTACTTTTTTATAATCCTTGTAATCAGTAGATTCATCATCCTGAGGGGCATACCAAGCTGTACACAATCTCTCTAAGTTTTCAAAACCCTCTAAATCAATTTTTTCTATTTCAACATCATCATTTAACAAATTCCACTGCAGTTGCACAATGATATTACTATCGTATTTTTTCTTAAATTCTTCTAATTTCATTTTTAAAATCCTAACGTATACATAAAACTCAACGACATAGACACAACAGTGATGTTGCTTATATTTCTTACTTTTTATTTAGTGGGAGTGATTACGTCATCTGACGTAATTTAAATAAAATGGTGCCCGGAGGCGGATTTGAACCACCGACACGCGGATTTTCAACAGGACTGGGAACTGTGGCAACTTGGCTCATCTCACAACAGTTGGTTTCAGTAAGATATTGATGGCGCAACAAATAAAGGTGCCACACTGTTTCATCTTACTTCAGAACTGAGCAAACAAGCGTATGAGGTATGGCTCCCATGTGATACCCAGCGGCCTATCTCAATTCTTCGCTTACACCCTTTTGTCCAAATCAATCAGGGATGGGTTGTCCAGTCCTCTACCGGAAACCCCCACTGTAAAACCAGTCAGAAGAGGCCAAGGCTCGGTACATAGCAGTTTGCCAAGAATTTCTTGATGCCTCGGCACAGCTTTCGAAACGTAATAACAACTCCGACTGAACCTGCGCCGCCGTCCCTCGCTCCAAAATTTTACCTAGGGCGTAGCGCATATTTGCTATCTCCACGGCGGAATGAGAAGCATACAGTGCACCCAAACCAAATGTTTTAAAGTGAAGCTGTACTCGCTCGACTTTGATCTGAGGCCAATTCGCGGGTCCGCGGACCTGAAAACGTAAAGCTGCTGGCGATGTCATTTGCACATCAGCAAAAAGCCAATCAGCGTCATCTACCTCATCAAAGTACGGATGTAGCGTTTGTTCTACCTCGCTCTGGGGCTGAGCATCGAGCTTTGCTTTGTTACAGTCACCACAGGAAGGCAGCAGATTAGCAGGCGTCACAACTAAAGCAGGATGGAGAGACTGCGCCAAGTAATGATCAAGGGTTCCTACCGTCCGTTGGCCACACATCGGACAAATATCGTTTTCTGGGAGTTTTTTTATTAAGTCGTAAATGGGGCGCGTTGTTTTACTTTTAGCAAATGTACCTTTGTACACTCTTTTCATTTCATCAACGGTCACCTGACCGACACAGTCACTTTTTGGAATGTCGAAAAAGGCGTATCGATCAGCCGAATTGAGGTAAACCTCTTCAGCCGTTTCTACCGCGTCGGCTAAATCGCCGACACGCCTCTTCAAGTCGTTATCTCTGATACTTGAGGCGCAGAGGACCACGATATCGCGCGCAGAAAATTTAATTGGACTGAGTTTACGCATTCACATCACGCCTCAGCATCCCGCTCGGCGACCAAGGCTCGGATCACACCGCGAGCTTCCGCTCCCACTTGTCCAGCGAAGAAATCAATTGCCGCATCGTAGTCCAGCCCTCTAAAGTTTACGGCTTCGTCAAGCATCCTATGAAAGCCAGACTTCGTGATCTCGAAGCCAAAGACCTCTCGTGTTAAGACGCCTACATTTTCACCGAAGGTTTCAACTACGGGTCGCTCTGCTATCGACACTGCGCCAGAGCGACGAAGTTTCCAAGCGCAGGAGCGAGGCACCTCCTGTAGAACGACAGGCGAATGGGTAGCAACGATTGCAACCCCATTCCTTTTTACTAACAAATCAGAAAGCGCCCGGATAAACGCAGATAGTAGAGGTGGATGAAGGTGGCCTTCTGGTTCATCGAGCAGTACCAAAGTCCGTTCATCTACAAGTTCGACAAGTTTAGTTACTGTTAATAGAACAATTGCATGCCCTGAACTGAGGCGTCTAAAAAGGCGAAATGCCTCTTCTTGCCAGACATCATCCCCGAGTTCCAGAAGAGAAGATACGTTTGCCTCGGCGAAAAGATCGTCTCCTTCCAGCGTTTTTACAGCCGCTGCCCAACGGTCTGATCGTAAACCTCTTCGACATATAGAAAAACTTGACTTAAAATCATTGGCCAGATCATTAGGGGTCTTTCGAGTTAAATACTCCTCCCCGTCTTCATCAGTTTTCCACTGAAGTAGGCCGACTTGGGCAGACCGAATAGGGTCTGATGGTAATGGCCGAAGCTGCACGTCGTCGAATGCGCTAAAGGAAACTATTACCAGTCCAGTGAACGACCACTCTTCGCCTTCGTTTGCGTCTTCAACAATTCTTCCAATGGCATCATCATCATTTTCTGGTTCCCGCTTTAATAGCGCGAGACTGATACCCCGCATACATCTAGTCTTACCAACACCATTTCGCCCGATCAGCACGTGCACATTAGTCGGAGGACGAGATTCAGGGACCACTTCAAATCGTATTTTTGGTGGCTCCACTTCTTCTGATTGCGAAGGAAAAATATAGTTGAATTTAAACTCGGTGAGTGTCGCGTCTCCGTTAGCTAATCGGTGTAGTCGACCGCGTACGCTGGAGACACTCGTACTTCGAAGAACCGATGTAGTCATAACTGGTTCATCTCGGACGGATTCGAATATATTCAAATCATAAGCACAGTCTCTTAGACCAATCAATATACGTTGCCGCATTGTAGCACTGAGACCGCTTAGAGTTTCATAATAATCTTCTTCTTGTCCCAAAGAAAAAAAACGATCGTCTAGAGCGTCAAACTTTTTCTCTAAATCAGGCGACCGGACTCCTGGTCCTAATTCAACACCAGCCCCTGATGGCTTTAGGCCTATTTGACCGATCTTCACAGAACCCAGATGATGTTGCTCTGCGTTTTCATCAAACACCCAAAGAGTGAACATTGTTTGGTACTTAAACCAGTCATCCCAGCGATCTACCACCAAGAAAGCTTGATTTTTGGCATCGGGAGGCACTTCATTCCAGTTTTGTATAACAGAAAAGAACATATCTTGGTTGACTACCATATTGCGCACTATTTCGAAGCTATTCAAATAGTACCCTGACACGCGGACGTTGCAATCTTATTGTTGCGTTATGCGAAAAAAACTCACACCCAAACTTCTCGACAATCTCCCTCCCGCTGAAGGCAAGCGGTATGAGGTCCGTGACGAATTGGTCACTGGCCTACATATCCGCGTATCGAACGCGGGCGGAAAGGTCTGGTATCTGGCAACCCGGGTTGATGGCGTATCGCGCCGCATCAAACTCGGAACCTATCCAGTTCTGTCGCTAAAGGATGCGCGTGAACAAGCGCAAATGATCCTGCGCGACATTCAATTGGGCACGTTCCAGCAACGCGACATTGAGCCAGAACCGCCGGTTTTGACACTTGGCGATGTCATACCTCAGTTTATCACACGATACGCCCAGCGGCAGACCAAAGACTGGAAAGGAACCGAGAGCATTTTGATGCGTATGAACGGCCTTCACGTGATGCCGATCAATGCCATCAAGCGTGGCGACGTGACGCGTGAACTTGAACGTCTGATAAGCGATATCGGTGCAAAGGGAGGCAAAGGCACGCGGGCGAACCGTGGGCTGGCTGCGATCAAGAAACTCTATTCTTGGTGCGTCGATCAGGGCATTGTCGAAAACTCGCCTGTAGTCGGTCTGAAGCCGCCTATCAAGGAGGAGTCGCGTGACCGTGTTCTGACCGATGACGAAATTATCGCCTATTGGAAGGGATGCGAGGCCGAAGGTTATCCCTTCGAGCAATTCGGTAAGCTGCTGTTGCTGACCGGACAACGCCGTGATGAGATCGCCTCCATGCGATGGTCGGAAATAGATATGCATCGTGGAACGTTGACGCTCAAAGCCGAGCGCACGAAAAACGGCTCTGCACATATCGTGCCGCTGTCTCGTCAGGCACTCGACATTCTGCGGTCTATCCCGCGTTTTCTTAATTCGGAATATGTCTTTACCTCAACCGGCAAAACACCGATTTCCGGCTTCGGTCGTTTCAAGGATCGTCTCGACACGTTCGTTGGGATGGATGCCGAGAATTGGCGGTTTCATGATGTCCGCCGTACTGTCGCAACCAATATGGCGATCCTGAAGGTGCAACCGCACATCATCGAAGCTGTGCTGAACCACAAATCCGGGATAGTCTCCGGTGTGGCTTCCATCTACAATCGCCACGCGTATTTAGACGAAAAACACGAGGCATTGCAGATATGGGGCGATTATGTCGAAAAACTTACCGCGCCCAAGGCCCCGCCTATTCGCCATGTATCGACAGGTGCCGAGACCGTCGCCTACTCGTGAGGGGTAAGGAAGCTGTATTATCGATTAGCGCCCAATAAGATGCACGTACGCATGGGGACAGAAAGTTTCCGACTTTCCCCTATGTATATCCGCTGGAAACTTGGAAAGTTTTTCAATGCCTCCGAAATCCCTTCAGTCACGATTGCCGCGAGACGAACAAAAACAACGCTCGCGTGACCGTATGATCGACCTTTTGTTGTTGGGGATAATTATTGCGAACCCGATTGAGAAGGGAAAAACCAAAGACGTAACGCGACTCGCCCGAGCAAGAGCTGCACTATTTGGCGACGAAAACAAGCAAGGACAGAAATCCACACACAATCCTGTTCTTCTCTTTCCTATCATTGCCGAGGCGCTGAAAGCTGACCGAGACCAGATGATGCGTTTTCTTAAGAGTGTGCAAAAACAAGAGATACAAGTTGAGTGGGACGCAAAGCTGGCTGAAGCCGAACCATCATTCCGCGGTCTTGCCAAGAAATACGCCCCTGACTTTGCAAAGGCCATGACGTCGATGACAAGCACAGAAGATTGGTTGCGCAGAGCAATCGACGATATCCCGGTGACAGAGCAGGACATGGCTGATCTTGAAGGGCTGTTCCATGGCGACTCCCCGAAAGCCGAGCGCCTAAAGCGCATATTCGATGATTTGAACGGTCTCGGTATCGCCTGCGAAAATCCGATTGGGACCAAAACCACGGATATAACGCCCGAGCGGGGCTGAATTTTATCGGATAAATAGATGGCCTCTTAAGAATGGAGGTCTGAAATGAATGAACATACAACGGCACGCAAAAGCGTGTCACACCATGCCAAGGTTTTGCTCTCACGGGACGATTTGAAAGCCCTTGGCATCACCGTCAGCAATTCCAGCTTATTGCGCTGGGAGCTTGCTGGTCGTTTTCCTCGCCGTATCCGTATGGCAGGCACTACGGTTGCGTGGCTGAAAGCCGAAGTCGATGATTGGCTCGAAGCCCGTGCCGAAGAACGCAAGCGGCACGTCTATGCCGATTTCTGATCACCGGGCATAGCGCCCGCATCCTCCTGAAAATTCATTGGCAACAGCACGCTCGTCTCGGTGTGAGCGGATATCTGCGTGCATTGCTGGGCACTCCCAAGGTCAAGAACATGGCAATCTATAAAACCCGGAAATATTCCCAAAGCGGGGCGAACGTATTTCGCAATCTCGAAAACGATGAAGATGTCATTCGCAGCCAGCGTCTTTTTTTACGGGATGTCTGGAGTGATTTTACCTATGGCAGCTATACGTTCCTCGGCTTCAAGAAGGTGACCACAGGAAAATGGACCGACCATGCTATTGGGCATTCGGATCTTCTATCGGATGTTCCCAATCTGCTGCATCATCATCCTCGCAGGGATTATGATCAATATTTCTGCCCAAACCCATTTTCCGAACCTCGTCGTAAGCAGCAATATGCGCTCCCGACGCCGTTCGGCTGGTGCGATATGGATGAAAGCGACCCTCACGCCTACGCCCCTCGCCCGAGCTTGGTCTGGAAAACCTCGCCCCGGCGCTATCAGGCGCTTTGGCAGTGGGACAAGATATACAGAGCCAACGAGGCTGAGCAGTTCTCCAAGTCGCTTGCCTATCGGCACGGCGGCGACAAAAACGGCTGGTCTGCGACCAAGATGCTCCGCATTCCCGGCTCGGTGAACCACAAGCCTCAGTATGACGAACCGTTCGTCAAAATCACCATATGCGACTGGTGTGCAATTGCTTCGCGACCACAAACATTGGAAGGCATTCGGTATTCGGTGCCTACGGCGTTGCCCGCTATCGATGTCGATCCCACCACTCATGACCGTAATGCGGTGTTGAAGCGTTATTTCAAATCACTGCATCCGAAAGTGCGCACCCTCATTCGCAGCAAAAAAGCCTATGAGCCTGATCGGTCCGCGCAGGTTTACCACATGATCGTGGGGCTGCATGAGGCCGGGGCGACATCAGATGAAATCGGCTCGGTGCTTTGGCAGAACCCATACTTCATCGACAAATACGGGCGGGACGCCAATAGGCTCAATGATGAGATTTTCCGTGTCATCGGCAAAATGGAGGGCAGGAAATGATCAAGAAAAAGAAAGAAGCGTTTGTTGACCTGTCATCCGTCGAGGCGAGAGAGGTGTCGTGGCTGATGCCACCGATTATTCCTTACGGCATGATAACCGTGATGGAGGGCGATCCGGGCATCGGGAAGTCCTTCCTCGCCATGCACATCGCCGCGCAAATATCGATTGGTGGCAGCCTTCCCGGTGTACCCAAAGTCAAGAAAGGTCGCGTTCTCTATATCAGCGCTGAGGATGATCCTGCCTATACCATTCGTCCGCGAATTGATGCAATGGGTGGCGATCCGAGGCGCATTCGTATTCAGGGGGATTACACCGCACTGGACGAAGCTGGATTAACAGCTTTGTTTGCCGAGGTCAGACGTAAGCCACCAGCGCTCATCATCATTGACCCACTATTCGCCTATGTCGGTAGCGATAAGGACATGTATCGCCCCAATGTCATCCGAGCGCTGCTATCGGAATTGAAGGAAATCGCCGAGGAAAGCGGTACGGCTATCCTGCTTGTACGCCATCTTACCAAAACGAAACGGGATAAGGCGATTTATCAGGGCATGGGATCGATGGACGTCATCGGCGCGGCGCGCTCTGCTTTTCTTGTAACGGTTCATCCCGATTATCCTGACCAACGGCTTATGCTGCATGTCAAACATAATATCGCCGAGCGTGGCCAGAGTTGGGCTTACGAGTTGAAGAAAGAAAACGAGGACGCAATGCCAGTTTTGAACTGGATCGGTCCCAGCCACATCACTGTTGATGATTTGATGGTGGGAGAGGAAGGAGGTCGCAAATCGGCAATGGATGAAGCCAAGGACTTTTTGAAGGCAGAACTCAAAGATCGATCTCAATCAGCAACAGAGCTTCTGAAAAAGGCAGAAGGCCGCCAAATATCAAAACGTACGTTGGACAGGGCACGAGAGGAAATCGGTGTCATAGCGAGGAAAAGAGGGAAGGAGTGGGTGTGGTCTTTGCCTGACGGCACGTAACCACAGGTGTCCAGCTAATGAAGAATGCCAAGGATGCCAATTTTTCTGGTGTTCATCATGGCATTCTTCATTCACCAACATTGCCAAGAAAATGCTGGCAACCTTGGCATTCTTGGCAGCCTTCATTTCGGCCAGTCCTGCGATTGATCAAGACGCGGCTACGGGTCTCAAACCTTGGCAGTCGATATGCCTCCTGATCCGCGACAAGCGATGTCATAAATAAAAAACGACCTCCCCCATACCTGTGGCTGCATAGCGAAGGCCGTGTTTCGATATCGCCATACTGATTGAGATGTTTCGGCACCCAGCGGACCGACACTGGGATGTTTTATCAATCTGTCGGCCCGCCGGACCAGGCGACTTTACCAATGAATACAAGGGTGACGGCTTGATGGGACAGGACCAGCACGTCTCCTGGGTGTCAATTGGGCGAAATGCTGTCGCGGAAATCGCTGATTTTGACCTCTGAGGGCCGTTGATCGTTGAGGCATGTCGAACACTGAGTAATGTACCAACAGCGCGTACTGGCTCGCCAGTGAGCGACACGGCGATGTTTCCGGCACTGACGTATAACGCGGCCGCGTGCGCATAGTCCGCACGGTCTTCCGGTCAGTTAAAGACGGCTGCGACGTTCAAGCTCTTTGCGCACTCGCCGCCATTTGCCTTGTTCGAAGTTTTGTGAGTAGCGCCAAGCGCGATCCTCTTCGATGAATGCCATTTCTTCGGCACGATCCCCGTGATTGTCGATCAGTTCATCGGCCAGACTCTCGATTTCGGTACGCCGGATGAGCAGCGGGCGAATGCGGCCTTGCCATTCGACGGACAAGAACGCGCCAGCGGCAAAAGCGGCGATGCCGATAAACGGCGCATAGCTTGACGTCAGAAGTTCCATTGCTGCACTCCATCAAGAATATGCAGCACACTATCCCAAAATGGGATAATTCTAAATCGGGATTATTCCACTTGCTCCGGAATTTATTGGACGTCGGAGCGCGTGACCAAATCCACCCACACACCTGAGTACCAGCGTCTCGTCGAACTCCTTATAGAGACACGGCGCGCTGCTCAATTGACCCAGCAGCAGGTGGCCGACCGGCTCGGCAAACCACAGTCCTATGTGGCCAAGGTCGAAGGCGCGGAACGGCGGATAGACGTGCTGGAGTTTGCGGCGCTGGCGGAGGCTATGGGCAACAGTCCGACGGCGCTACTCGACAGGCTCCTGTCCGAACTCGGATGATCCGAACGGCGCGGGATTTTCCCTGACAGCCGCTCAGACCTTGTCTTAATGAAAAGATCGTCTTGAACCGAAGGAGACGATCATGACCGACAAGGCCCCCGAAATCATCACCCTCAAGGCGCTGTGCGCTGAATTGAAGATCGACCCGAAGGAGGCACGAGAACGCCTGCGTGATGCTGTTCGCGACCCGAAGAAGTACCCGGAGCTGGCGAAGTCGCACAAGCCGCGTTCGCCTTGGCAGTGGGTGAAAGAATCGTCAGGCGAGAAGGAGGCGAAGCTTGTGCTCAAAACCACCGAGGTTTCAGACAGAAATCTAAAAAGCTAGCTGGATAGCCCGAAGATGTGTTTGGTGCTCGAGTAGGCCAGCTAACTCGAGTTCGAGCCAGCGGTGAACGCAAGTGCCGACGATTTTCTTGTTGTGCTACGTTGTATTTCATTTCGGATTGTGTCAACTCGCAGTCCGCTCAAAGAGTGTGGGGTATGACAACTAAACCGACCACGACGATTCGCATCGATGAAGACCTCAAGAGACGCGCCTGCGAGGTCTTCGACGATATTGGTATAAGTATGTCCGCCGCAGTTAATACCTTTCTCAAGGCGGTGGTTCGCGAGGGCACCATGCCGTTTGAAATTAAAATTGAGCGTCCGAAGTCAGTTTTCAAAACACGAAACGCGACACTCAATAACGCATTCCTACTTAAAAAGGATGAATTCTATACGCAATACGATGACATATCCAAAGAAATTTCGATGTATAGAGGACACCTCAAGGGAAAGTCTATACTTTGCAACTGTGACGATCCTTTTGAATCAGCTTTTTTTCGCTTCTTCGCTGTGAATTTTGAGCAACTCGGCCTAGCGAAACTTGTTTCTACTTGCTATGCGGGTTCATCGCTCACCGGAAAAGAATATCCACTTGAGAACGCCACGGCTGCCTACAAAGCAGAGGTGACTGAGGTTCCCGACGAGCCTTTAGTCAAGGCAGACGGTTCCCTGGATCTCGAAAGCTTGTTCGCGATGCCTGGAAACTCCCTTATGCATCTTCATGGCGACGGCGATTTCCGGTCTGATGAATGTCGAGCTTTGCTTCAGGAAGCAGACATAATCGTAACTAATCCACCCTTCAGCCTTTTCCGAGAATACATTGGCCTTCTGACACACCATCAAAAGGGATTTATCATCCTTGGAAACATGAATGCCGCTACGTATAGGGAAGTCTTTCCCTTATTTCGAGACAATTATGTCTGGTATGGTGAGACGATCCGCTCTGGTGATCGCAAATTTTACGTGCCGGACGATTACCCGTTAAACGCAGCAAACTGCGGTATGGATGATCAAGGCCGACGATTTATTCGCGTGAAGGGTGTGCGCTGGTTCACCAACCTTGACATTAGGAGACGGCATAAGCCTTTAGCATTAACTCGTCACTACCGCGCTGAGGATTACCCAAAATACGAAAACTACGACGCAATTGAAGTCGGTCAGGTGCATAATATACCTGCTGACTACGACGGGATAATGGGTGTGCCGATTACGTTTTTAGACAAGTACAGCCCTGACCAATTCGAAATATTAATGCTTGCCAACGGAAATTCTCGCACCAATGTTTCCCCAGAAATACTTAAGTCTGTGGCATATAGAGCCCATTCCGAAGATAGAGGAGGTGTTGGTATTATCAGCGGCCGACGTGTCTACGCCCGCATCCTAATCCGGAGGAAACTCCGATGAAAGACCCTCTGCGCGTGCCCTGCACTTATCAGGGCGGCAAACAGCGAGTAGCAGCTCAAATAGTCGACCGTCTTCTTGATGCAGCCCCAGGACCGAGCTCGCAGTTTTATGACCTGTGCTGCGGATCCGCGGCGATTTCAATCGAGCTGGTCAACCGAGGAGTAGACCCCTCAAGAATTTACATGCTCGACGTCAGTTCCTGGGGATGCTTTTGGTCCGCAATAGGTTCTGGCGAATTCAAAATTGATGTTTTTGACAAGTATCTAGCTGACTTACCGAGTGATAAACGTGAAATCAAAGCGCACATGGCAGCGCTATCGGCGCGGCCGCTGATCGAACACGAAGCGGAGCTTTATCCATTGCTTCAGGCCTGCTCTTTTGGCGGCAAGCAGATTTGGCGCAATGGGGAGCGTTGGGCGAATGCCTGCTTTAGGGACTATTGGGAGCCGACAGCAACAAGCATCCGACGCAGCCCAGCAAATCCTATGCAGCCGTCTCCAGCAGAACTGCGACGCCGCATCAGCGCCCTCACAAATGGCATGAAAGGAGTCACCTGCACTAAAGAAGACATCACCACTATCCTCAGCGCTCCACTTCACAGCGATGCCGTCGTTTACGTGGACCCTCCATATCAGAGTACAACTGGGTATGCGTTTCGATTCGATTTAGCCTCATTCATACGCCGCTTTCGCTATATGAATCACACACCGCTGTTTGTGTCCGAAGCAAAACCCCTCAACGACACAGCTCAGCTCCTTACATTTGGAGGCGCGAAAGGAGGTATTAGCGGCAGCAGACAAGTAAAACATCAAGAGTGGCTAAGTCGCTTCTAAATAACTCCAAGCAACTTTGCAGACCTTGTCGAACCATTTCGCCCAACTATGCGTGATGCCGCCCTAAAATTTCCAATTTCGCCGCTTGAAAAAACAGACAAAAAGTAGTAGTTCTCAGAAATTCTTGTAAACGATGCGATCTTTCCTACCAAGAATTTCTCCTCCTCGCCTTTAGACCTGAAAATGTCGGTAATTTTCACGTTTCCTGCGCTAACACCCTTTATTTGAAGACGCCACGTTCCATTTGCATTTTCTCCTTCTGGAAAAAGTATCGTATTCTCGTAATAGTCAATGCCGTCAAAATTTAAGGTAATATCCTTACGTTGGGATGTATCCTCGGGATCCAAACCAAAGAACTCGACCGCACCGCGCATAAAGTTTTCTTTATCTGATTCGAAGGATGTTCCGGCTGGATCCCCAGACTCAATTAAAGACTTCTTCGATAGGTCGAGGATGTTGCGCGATCCTCCTGTCAATTTCCGTGTTTCAAACCATATAGTGCGGTCTTCACCAAATGAAGGAACTACAGTAGCCGCTTCGGAGTCATTAGGATCGATCTCCTTGCCGGCTTCCTGCGGCTTCGCGATCGCTGGCAGCTTTGCCGCTATGCCGTTGCCGAATAGACGCTCCTGAGGCCCACCCAACATAGCAGCCTTCGCCACACGAATTTGCTCGGACACCTCCTTGGCGACGTAACCATTTTCGAGGAGCTTATCTATGTCGTCTTGTGTATTGATCGGCATGATCGAATCACCGAGCGAGTTGAGCTCTCCGATGTAGTCGCTAAGCCTCTTTTCCAATTCGGCCTTATCAGCGTTTGATTTGTCCCATTGAATAAATGCTGAGCTTTCGAAGTTGGTCCAAAGACCGCCACCGGTCAGGTTATGAGAGCCAACGACCACGAGCCCTTTGTCCGCTCCTAGAAACTGGTAAATTTTCACATGAAATGTTTGTCCCTTCTCAGTGTGTACGACGCTCAAAGAATCGGCATAGCGCAGCAGCGCCGTTAGGGCCTCATATGACGTTCCTCCAAGATCAACACCTACAAAGACATTCACAATTCCGCCCCGATCTCTGAACCGCTGCAAACAGTCTTTTATTCTGAGAATTCCACTGTTCTTCGCGAAGGCGACGGCGATGTTGAGAGTATGATAGTCTTGTGAATCAAGCAGTTCGATCAATCGATTCCCGAGCTGCCCGGTGAACGGCTGGTTCATAAAATCCATCTAGTTATCCTTTAGAGACTGCCACTTGTTTAAATTAGCCCTTGGAGGCGAGTTTCGCCTTCTAGCACAAGAAATATGTGCATGGTCATTTACCAATAGCTTTTTCCTGTGCAACGCAGGCGCGCCCCAAACAAGTTAGACAATTGGTGCCTCGCTTATTGCAACAGAGCAATCTCTTACTCAAAAGATAGCCGTATGAAATAATGCGGTCTGTGGAAGGCCGTTACAGGGCCAGTAACACCCAGAATCACACCCAAACACCTTGGTCACTGGCACTGCCAAAATGCACCGACAACACATCTCATTGATTTTTCTAAACAAAAATGGTGCCCGGAGGCGGATTTGAACCACCGACACGCGGATTTTCAATCCGCTGCTCTACCAACTGAGCTATCCGGGCATCCGGCGAAATCGGCTTGTTTAGAAGGTCGATTTCTGCGAGAGGGTGTTGTTTCCCTCGGAAGCGAGGGCGGTTATAGCATCTAATTCAGCCATGTCCAGCGTCAAATGGCACTTTTTTGACAAGACCGGCAAGAAGACCATAACCTCCTGCTATGTCTTATCTTTCTTCATTCGGCAGTGTTTCGTCCTCGCTGACGGGAATGGCGTAGGAACCCTTCAGCCAGCGCGACAGGTCAAGTGTGCGGCACCGGTCCGAACAGAAAGGATAGTGTTCACGCGCAGACGGTTTAGCGCATTCCGGGCAGGGACGCGGCTTGCGCAAAGGTTCTATTCTGGCTGTCTCCTCTGTGCTCATGTGCCCTTTCCTTCTTCCGCCCTGTTGCGAAAACCTTCGCCTTGCAACAGCAGCATGGTTTCATAAAGTGGCAGGCCGACGACATTGGGATAGGAGCCGACCAGTTTTTGCACGAAAGCGCCGGCAAAGCCCTGAATGGCATAGCCGCCTGCCTTGCCGCGCCACTCCTCTGAGGCGAGATAAACCGTTTTCTCCTGCCTGGAGAGGCGCTTGAACTGCACTCTCGTTTCCACCAGCCGGTGGCGCATCTTTCCTTCCGGCGTGATCAGGCAAACGCCGGTGAACACCATGTGATTGCGCCCGGACAACAGGTCCAGACATTGCATCGCCTCATCCTCACCTTCGGTTTTCGGCAGGATGCGCCGACCGACGGCCACCACCGTATCGGCAGCGAGAATGAAGCTCCCTGTCCAGTCCTGATCCTGCCGCACCGCTTCGAAAGCTGCCCTGGCCTTGTCCTGCGACAGGCGGCGGGCAAGCGCACGCGGCAGTTCGCCCTTTTGCGGCGTCTCGTCGAGATCCATCGGCATCAGCCGATCCGGCGTGATGCCAAGCTGGGCGAGAAGCTCTACCCGGCGCGGCGAACCGGAGGCGAGGATCAGCTTGCTGTCGCGCGCCATGAAACGGGCCCGCTTACTTGAAGCGATAGGTGATGCGGCCCTTGGTCAGGTCGTAAGGGGTCATTTCCACCAGCACCTTGTCGCCGGCCAGAACACGGATGCGGTTCTTGCGCATACGACCTGCCGTATGGGCGATGATTTCATGTTCGTTTTCCAGCTTGACGCGGAATGTCGCATTGGGCAGCAATTCCGTGACAATGCCGGGGAATTCGAGGACTTCTTCTTTTGCCATTGAGGATGGTTCTTTCTATCTGTTTCTTTGCAACGGGGAGAAACCCCGGTCAAAATGTGGGCGGAAACTACACAATCGCCGGGCTTTTGTGAACCTTGTAGAACGGGCTTTTGGAATTTGTTTCACATGCCGTCCAAAGGCAGGGTTCCGGGCGGGTGAAAGGCGTCCCGGATAAGGGCCGTCAACCGGTCGCGCACCTCGCGATAGGCATCGAGCCGCTGGTCGCGGGTGTCCGTCTCAATCGTCGGATCGGGCATCGGCCAATAGACCACCTCAACCGAGGAGGAACGGGTCAGTTCAAGGGCCGCGTGATGGGCTTCTGGTGCCAGCGTGACGATCAGGTCGAAATAGGCATCTTCCAGATCATCCAGCACCTGCGGCTGGCGCTTGCCGAGCGACAGGCCGATTTCGTCCAGCACCGCATCGACGAAGGGATCGCGTTCGCCATGGCGCACGCCCGCCGAAGCGATATAAATGCCGGAGGGCAGAAGACGCCGGGCAATCACCTCAGCCATGGGCGAGCGGATGGCGTTCATGCCGCAGAGAAATAACACCGACCGCGGCAACGGTCGGTCCCGCAGTCTTTGGGTAACGTCGGCAGGCTCGCTCATCGCGCCATTCCCCTCAACCGCGCCAATAGAGCACGCAGACCAGCGTGAACAGGCGTCTGGCCGTATCGAAATCCAGCCCGATCTTGCCTTTCAATCGATCCATCAGGGTTTGGGAACCGTCATTGTGGATACCGCGGCGGCCCATGTCGATCGCTTCGATCTGGCTTGGCGTCGAGGAACGGATCGCCTCGTAATAGCTTTCGCAGATCATGAAATAGTCCTTGATGATCCGGCGAAGCGGTGTCAGCGACAGAATATGGGTGGCGACATCCGCTCCCGTCTCCGTCTTCACGGTCAAAACCAGTTTGGCATCCACCAGAGACAGAAACAGATGATAGGGGCCGCCCTCATGACCAACGGGCTCGAAACGGTTTTCCTCGATCAGATCGAAAATGGCGACAGCCCGCTCATGCTCGACATCGGGCGTGGAGCGCCCGATCGTGTCGTCCAGCACGACGTCGGAGAGCCGGAAATCGCCTTTCGCCATCGCCTATCCTTCGAGATTGACACGGATGGCGACGGAGCGGGCATGGGCATCCAGCCCCTCGCTCTTCGCCAGCGCAATGGCGGCAGGTGCAAGAACGCGCAACTGCTCTGCCTCCAACCTGAGGATCGAAGAGCGTTTGACGAAATCCAGCACAGAAAGCCCGGAGGAAAACCGCGCCGAGCGCGCCGTTGGCAGCACGTGATTGCAGCCGCCGACATAATCGCCGATCACTTCCGGCGTATGATGGCCGATAAAAATCGATCCGGCATTGCGAATGCCCGCCATCAGCGCATCGGGATCGGCCACCGCCAGTTCCAGATGCTCGGCGGCAATGCGGTTGGCCAGCGGCACGGCATCCTGCACATGTTTGACGATGATGATCGCGCCGAAATCGCGCCAGCTTGCCGCCGCCGTCTCGGAACGGCCAAGGCTTTGCAATTGCCGCTCGACAGCGGCCTCGACCGCTTTCGCCAGCGCCGGATCGTCGGTCGCAAGGATCGATTGGGCGCCGCGGTCATGTTCGGCCTGAGCCAGAAGATCGGCGGCCAGCCAGTCAGGATCATTGTCCTTGTCGGCAATGATCAGCACTTCGGAAGGTCCGGCGATCATATCAATGCCGACCGTGCCGAAGACCTGCCGCTTGGCGGCGGCAACATAGGCATTGCCCGGGCCGACGATTTTCGCCACAGGCTGAATCGTATCCGTGCCATAGGCAAGCGCGGCCACGGCCTGCGCCCCGCCGATGCGGTAGATTTCGCTGACCCCGGCGATCTTTGCCGCCGCCAGCACGGTGGGATTGATCTTGCCAGCAAGGGCTGGAACCACCATGACAATGCGCGGCACGCCCGCCACACGCGCCGGAACGGCATTCATCAGCACCGAGCTTGGATAGCTTGCCGTACCGCCCGGCACATAAAGACCGACCGCTTCAATTGCCGTCCAGCGCGAGCCGAGGGTGACACCCAGCGCATCCTGATAGAGATCGTCCTTCGGCATCTGCCGGGCATGATGGCGCTCGATGCGCTCTGCCGCCAGTTTCAACGCCTCCAGCACCTCAGTCGAAACCTCGGCGAAAGCGGCGTCGATTTCAGCCTGACTGACCTGCATCGGTGTTTCAGAAAAATCGAGACCGTCGAATTTTTTCGTATAATCCGCCAGGGCCAGATCGCCGCGCGCGCGGACATCGTCGATGATCGCCTTGACCACCACGTTTACATCTTCCGACACTTCGCGCTTGGTCGTCAGAAAGGCGGCAAAGCGCGCCTCAAAATCGTCCGAAGCCTGTTCAAGCCAAATCGCCACTCTACCCTCACATACCCTGAACACTCGATGACATCACTTTACCGGATGACGCGGTCTGGATGTGGTTTCCCACGCCCCGCCAAGATCGGCAAGCTGAACTTCGATACATTCGACATCAAGCGCAATCGCCGCCCCCCCGGCGCAGACCAGACGCAATTCGCCTTCCGGCCCCTCGCCCTTTTTATGGAATTCGACGGCCAGCAGCGCCAGAACCTCCTCGCCGCTTCTGCGATCGAAGCCGAGCGATCGGACAGCCCCAACCCGCTTGATCGTCAAGGCAGCGCGACGACGCTCGAAACTCTTGTCTTTGCGCTTGGCTTTTTCCCAGACGAAGCGATTGGCTGCAATGGAAAATACGCCGGATTTCGCCGCATATTCCACATCTTTCGGCTTGAACACGGCATCCTGCATATGAGCCGAAACGACGGTCAGGTCTTCAGCATCGAGGGCAAGCAGTTTCAGGTCTGTCATCACACTATCCCGGCCACGGTTTTCATGACCGAGATAAGGATTTCAGGCCGCCACTGCAATGCAGAAACGGTGAAAGACGGAAGATCAACCGCTAATCCGCTCAACCACCGCGCCGCAAAGGCTGAGTTTTTCCTCCAGCCGCTCGAAACCGCGGTCGAGATGGTAGACGCGGTTGACCAGCGTTTCGCCTTCCGCTGCCAGTCCGGC
The DNA here is from genome assembly GCF_023700755.1 of Allorhizobium sonneratiae. Lineage (GTDB taxonomy): Bacteria > Pseudomonadota > Alphaproteobacteria > Rhizobiales > Rhizobiaceae > Allorhizobium > Allorhizobium sonneratiae. The sequence goes on from NZ_JAMKOJ010000002.1 coordinate 169,724, forward strand.
AATGACCAGAGACACTGAAGCGCGCAGATCCGTGGCCATGACCGGGGCGCCGCGCAGGCTGCGCACGCCTTCGATGCGGGCGGTCTGACCATGGAGGCTGATTTTCGCGCCAAGCCGGGCCAGTTCCTGCACATGCATGAAACGATTTTCAAAAATCGTTTCCGTCACATGGGAAATGCCCTGCGAGCGGGTCATCAGCGCCATGAACTGCGCCTGAAGGTCGGTCGGGAAACCCGGTACCGGTTCGGTGACGATATCCACCGGGCGAATGGCATCGCCATGGCCGATCACCCGAATGCCGTCATCGAGGTGAATAATTTCAGCGCCCGCGGCTTCCAGTGGTGCAAGCGCCGAGGCAAGCAGCTCGGCGCGGGTGCCGGTCAGCGTCACATCGCCGCCGGTCATGGCAACAGCCATGGCATAGGTGCCGGTTTCGATCCGGTCGGGCAGAACCTGATGGCGCGCGCCCGAGAGGCTGGTGACGCCCTCGATGGTGATGGTGCGCGTCCCCATGCCGGAAATTTTGGCACCCATGGCGTTAAGGCAATGGGCGAGATCGACCACTTCCGGCTCGCAGGCGGCATTTTTCAACACCGTCGTGCCACGCGCCAGTGAGGCGGCCATCATCATCACATGGGTTGCGCCGACCGACACCTTGGGGAAGGTGAAATGCGCGCCGACCAATCCACCGGAAGGTGCCTTCGCATCGACATAGCCGCTATCGATCTCGATGATCGCGCCCAGCGCCTGCAGCCCCTCGATGAAGAAATCCACCGGACGCGTACCGATGGCGCAGCCGCCCGGCAGCGAGACGCGGGCACGGCCTTCACGCGCCAGAAGCGGTCCGATGACCCAGAAGCTCGCCCGCATTTTCGACACCAGATCGTAGGGTGCGGTGGTATCGACAATGGTGCGGCAGGTGAAATGGATCGTGCGGGCATAGCTGCCGGACTGTTTTTCCCGACGGCCATTGACGGCGATATCGACGCCATGATTGCCGAGAATGCGCAGGAGCAGCTCGACATCAGCCAGATGCGGCACGTTTTCCAGCGTCAGCGTATCGCTGGTGAGCAGCGAGGCGATCATCAGGGGAAGAGCTGCATTTTTTGCGCCGGAAATAGGAATGACGCCATTCAGGGCGTTGCCGCCGACAATTCGAATACGATCCATCGATGTTTACCAAGGGCGACATTGCGCCCACGCCTTTCCATAAAATCCGACGACCCCCAGAAGCAGCCCCATCCGGTCGTCCAACAGACAGAAGCCATGACAAAGGAGGCTCTTTAGAGCAAAAGCCGCACCGCATCAATTCAGCCGGAACTATTCATCCTGATGCGGCGAATGTGCGGCAGGCAAGCCATCCGTCTCATCCGCCTCGCCCGCCCGGCGCGCCCGGGCCTGATGTTTGCGACGCGCCAGATTCTCGCGCAGCTTCTTTGCCACCCGCTCGCGGCGCAAACGCGCCTCGATATCGGATTTTTTCCGGGCCTTCTTCGACCCATCCGTCCCATCGGACACGGTTGAAATGTCACTGTCATCGCTCATGGGCGCGTCATAACGCAAATGTGGAAAAACCGGAAGATGGAAGATGTTTTCCCATTTTCTTTGCGAAAGCGCGTTTTGCCGCTTGCGCTCCGTCAGAAGCTATGGCAATAGGCCCCTCGTTCCGGGGCGACACACTGATCCGCTCCGAAGATGCTGCTATAGCTCAGGGGTAGAGCACTCCCTTGGTAAGGGAGAGGCCGAGAGTTCAAATCTCTCTAGCAGCACCATTACACCCACCGTAAATCGCTCATTTTCTAAGCTTTTTAATACCTAGAATCGGCATCGATCTAAGGTGTTATCAATTAGCCTCTCATCGCGTCGGAAGTTGTCTCGTTTTTATGTGCGGCTTCGACAAGATAACGGGTCGCATAGGCAATATTTCGCGGAATGGGCTTTTCCTTTCTATAGTCGGCGACTTGCCTTCTGGAGATTTCCAGAGCGGCAGCCATTCCCTCCAGTGTCATGCCCAGGTCGTCCATGGCATCGCGAAATGAGGCGTTGTCAAATTCTACCGATGGCAGTTTGCTCAGCCATAGCGCCGAAAAGTCCAGACCACCCGGCCATTCGATGCAGGTGCCGTACTCATCGACACGAAGCTTGGCGAACAGAGCGTCATCGTCCCGCAGAGACATATACACTCTCCGGCTCAGCAGAGCGGGCGCCAAGTCCACAGCCGAGGTCTTTCCCGTCTTCCAGGTGATGCGAACAAGTCGCTTTTCGATCCACTCAGCCTTTGAGATGCGAGGTAAAGGCGTGCCGACAGAAATGAGGTCATTGTGCATTGAGGCGACTCCATTCATTTTTCAGCGTCTGTCTATTCTCATCAACCGATGCCCATTCGATAACCTTATCAAGGTTCTTCCTGGTAATTTCACCTTGAAGAACAGTTAGATCGGCTATCAAAATCAGCGCGTCATGATCTGGCGTGGAGACGTGGAAATGCGGTGGATTATGGTCGTTTGCATAGACATGAATCTTTAGATTTCCGAATTGGACCACCACCGGCATTGAGCACTCCATACATATGAATAGTGCACATGGCGCACTATTTCAAGCTTCAACGCCCGACCCCTTACCGCCCCACAACATTGCACACACCCACCACCGCCAGCGGGTCGGAGGGATGGATCTCCGCCGTGCCAAATTCCAAAAGATCGCGACGGCCGTATTCATCGGCAATGGCTTCGGCCAGGGCGCGGATGGTGATGGGCTGGCCGGAGCAGATATTGACCGGACCGGTCTGGCCGGTCTCAACGAGATCGGCAATCATCTGCCCGGCGACAGCGACATCGAGAAAATCGCGCAATTGCGTGCCTTTGGAGAGTTTCGCCACCTCGCCGCGGCTGAGGCGGTCGCGCAGGTAGGGCACGAGCCGGGCTGGATGTTCGTTTTCCCCGTAGAGATAAAAGACGCGGGCCCAGGTGAAATCCGTATTGCGGATGGCGAAAAACCGCTCCAGCATCTGGAAACTGGCAAGCTTTGCAGCAGCATAAAGGGTTTTCGCCTCAAGCGGTGACGCGACCGTCAGATGGTCTGAGGGCAATCTGTATTCGACGCAGGTGCCAAGGCCGATCAGATGTTTCACGCCGGCCTCCGCCGCCCCTTGCGCCAGCGCCATGGTGCCTTTGACGCAATCGAAATTTTTCGGCGAATCGAGATAGTGTCCGGTTTCGACATACCAGGCCGCATGGATGACAGCATCGACGCCCTGCAAATGCCCGATCCAGTCGGCTTTAACGAGGGCAAAGACATCATCCAGGCTCAGGATGCGGCAGGATTTTCCCTCTTCGCCCAGCTTGTCTTCCGATCCGGGCCGCACCGTCACCAACACGTCATAGCCGTTTGCCAGCAGCCGTTTCAGGATCTGACGACCGACGAAACCGGTGGCACCGGTCAACAGCACTGTCTTGGCCATGATGCTTTCTCCAGCATTTGCCTCTTCGGCAAAGCGCGAAAAGGTCAGTCTCACACAGGCATGGGTGTCTAGCTTTGCCGCCAACATGGGTATCAATCAAGCGGACATGGCAATGAGCGTTGTGGAAGACTTCAAGGCGACGGTGCGTCAGAACATCGAAGCGATCGGGAACGACAAGGCATTTCTCGACCTGTCGAATCACTGGATGGAGAAATGCATTCCGCTGGGATATATGTATAATTTCTCCTGGATGGGCCGTCCCGTCATCCAGATGCCGCAGGACATCTACGCCATTCAGGAGATGATCTGGTCGGTCAAGCCCGATCTCGTCATCGAAACCGGCATTGCCCATGGCGGTTCGCTGATCCTCAGCGCCTCCATTCTGGCAATGATCGATTATTGCGAAGCCGTGGAAAAGGGCGAGAGCCTCGATCCCAAGGCCAGCCGCCGCAAGGTGATCGGTGTCGATATCGACATTCGCGCCCATAACCGCGCCGCCATAGAGGCGCATCCGCTGGCGCACAAGATCGAGATGTTTCAGGGCTCCTCGATTGCGGCGGAAACGGTGGATGCCGTCAAAAAGGCCGCCGAGGGCTACAAGACCGTCATGGTCTTCCTCGATTCCAACCACACGCACGAGCATGTTCTGGAAGAGCTGGAGCTTTATGCACCGCTGACCTCGAAAGGCTCCTATTGCGCCGTCTGGGACACGCTGGTCGAAGACATGCCCGCCGACATGTATCCCAACCGTCCCTGGGGGCCGGGCGACAACCCGAAAACCGCCGTATGGGCCTATCTGGACAAGCTGAAAACCGAAGGCCGCACCGCCGCCGATGGGGACAGGCTGATGCTGGATTACGACCGCAGCCTGGAAAACAAGCTGGCGATCACCGTCTCGCGTGACGGTTTTCTGAAGCGGGTTTGAAATCCGCCATCCCAATCTGAAAAAAGCGGCCTTTCGGGCCGCTTTTTTCATGTCTTCATCTGTGGTGTGGAGACCCCTTACGGCGTTGATACAACAGCCATAAAGAATTGCGGCAGTTCAATCACCGCCGCCCGCCGCTGACCTTCTTGCGCTTCGGCTTGTTTTCCGGCTTTGGTGCCTTGACGCGCTGAATGGTCTGGCCGGTCGCCTGAATAAGCTCTTCCGAGGCAATTTCAGCTTCCCAGGGAAAGGGCAGGCCCTTTTCATCGACATGGATATCTTCCGGTCTCGCCACCATGGCGCTGACCACATCCCACAATTCGGCAGGCGTTTGCGCGCCGCCCGCATCGCCGCGCACCAAAATGGCGCTGGCCTGCGCGCCGCTGACGGGCACAATCGGAATATCGCCTTTCCATGCCGGCTGATAGTCTTTCAGGAAACGCCCGCCCTTCCAGTTGCGGAAGGCGGTTTCGTAACCGGCGCGGATGGTGTCGAAGGCTTCCCGGTCGCGATAGGCTTCCGTGTTCATCGCACAGGCCTTGGCATAGCCGGTTTCCCAGCCGGGCAGATCCGGCACCTTGTATTTTTCCCGGAACCATTGCTGGGTCACGCCGATGGTTGCCGTCGAACCGAGGAAGGAGCTGAAGGGAAAATCACGCAAGCCCGGATCGTCTTCGAAATTGCGGCCAAACTCCTCCATGAAGATTTTCGCCCTGAGCTTGGTGTCTTCCAGACGACCGATGGAGAAGGAATTGCTTTCCGGGCAGGCGCCGAAAATCGAAAATGGCCGCTGGCAGAAGGCAAAGCCTTCTCCTTCCAGGATCACCTTCATCGCCATATCGTAATCCACGACCGCATGTTCGAAATAGCGGTTGTTGTATTTGGCATAGATGCGGTCCAGCAGCCTGCGACGAATAGCCGAATGATAGATCGAATAGCCTGATGTTGGCACGGAGGTCGGTTCGAACCAGCCGAACATACGCTTGATCGGCTCGCTTTTCGGCAGCCGCATCACCGAACGGTCAAAAGCGACGCTGACAATCGAGACCGGCTCACCTTCAACCGGCCAGGAATAATAGAGCGCGCCCCATGAGAACGCCTCGATATCGGGGTTGTGGGCCACCACCCGCTCGAGCAGCCCGGCCACATCCGGCTCGACGAAATCGTCATCGCCGATAAAGGTGACCCATTCGCCCGTTGACGCATGGGCGGCACGCTCCCAGTTGTCCATCATCGACAGCACCTGATCGGTCGCCGGCAGATAGATGACGCGCGGATCGTTTCGGTAATCGGCCATGAAATCGTTCATCACCGCATGATCGTCGGAATTGTCGGCAAAGATGAACTCGACATCCTGACGGCGGTTGCGCAAAAGACCTTTGATCGTTTCCTTGAAATAGCGCTGCCGGTTACGCGAAGGTACGCAGATCGAAAGCATCGGTTTATCGCTCATTTCAAGCTCCACGACAGGAAACAGCACACGACCTGCGCCGTTTCACTTCATATTGTTGTTTTCAGGTTCATCCAGCCCGGTCACTTGACCGGGTGCGTCTCGACCGGTGCAGGCGGTCGCTTGCTGACGGCAACAGGCGGCACATCCTCAGGCTTTATGGATGAACCGTCAGGCTCGGCACTGCTGTCACGAATTTCCCACCCCAATCGCTGATATAGGAAAGCTGCGTCTTGATTTCTGTTGTCAGGTTCCATGGCAGAATGACCACCCTGTCCGGTTTTTCGGTTTGCAAAACCTCCTCGGAAACGATCGGTATGCGGCTTCCGGGAAGATACATGCCCTGTTTCGCCGGGTTCTTATCGACGACAAAGGCGATCTGACCGGCCTTGATGCCGGCGAAATTGAGAAGCGTGTTACCTTTGGCAGCCGCACCATAAGCGGCGACCTTCAGGCCTTTTCGGTTGCAGTCGATGAGAAATTCGAGAAAATCGTCGCGTACCTTGTCGGCTTTCGCCTGGAAGGCCGCATAAGGAGCGGGATCGGCGAGACCCGCCGCCTTTTCCTTCTCCAGCATGGCCTCGACGCGGGGCTGACGCGGGTGCGCGCTGTGATCGGCGCGGCAGGCAAAGACCCTGAGGCTGCCGCCATGCCAGGGCGTGGTGTCGACATCGAAGACCATCAGCCCGTTTGCGGCAAAGATCCGGTCGACGGCCAGAAGTGACAGATAGGAATAATGTTCGTGATAGGCGGTATCGAACTGGTTTTCCGCCAGCATCGTCATCAGATGCGGAAATTCAAAGGTCGCAACCCCTGTGGGCTTCAAGAGCCGGGCAAAACCGGAGACGAAATCATTGATATCCGGCACATGGGCCAGCACATTGTTGGCCGCCGTCAGATCGGCGGACCAGCCATCGGCCACCAGCCGTTCGGCCAGCGCCACGCCGAAAAATTCGCTGACGATCTCAATGCCCTTTTCACGCGCCGCTTTTGCCGTGCTGGCCGTCGGCTCAACCCCGAGACAAGCGATGCCGCGCTCCTTCACATATTGCAGCAGATAGCCGTCATTGGCGGCAATCTCCACCACTCGGGCACTTTGATCGAGGCCAAAACGCTCGACCATCCCGGCGACATAGGCCTTGGCATGGGCAAGCCAGGACGACGAGAAGGAGGAGAAATAGGCATAATCCTCGGAGAAGAAGGTTTCGCGCGCGGCAAAGTCTTCCGTCTGCACCAGAAGGCAGTTGTCACAGACCCGGATCACCAGCGGATACCAGAGTTCCGGCCCGGCAAGCTCATGCGCCTTGACATAGGAGTTGGACGGAGGCGCGGTGCCAAGATCGAGAAAATCCCGCATGGTCTGCGAGGCGCAGTGACGGCATTTCATATATCAAGTCCTTGAAAATCGATAGAGATCGCCTGATGACCCTGATCGCGGGCCGACAGGCGGGAAATGGCGAGCGGCCAGGCAATACCAAGCCGTGGGTCTTCCGGATGAAGCCCGCCTTCGGCCTCTGCACGGTAAGGTGCGGAATGCACATAGATCATCCGCACATCGTCACTCAGCGCCTGAAATCCATGGGCAAAGCCTGCTGGAATGAGAAGCGCCTTGCCGTTTTCTGCTGACAGTTCCACCGCGACATGCCGGAGAAAGGTGGGCGAACCATGCCGCAGATCGACAGCGACATCGAAAATCGCGCCTTGCACGCAACTGACCAGCTTCCACTCGGCAAAGGGCGGATGCTGGAAATGCAGGCCGCGTACCGTGCCTTTCTCGGTCGTGCCGGTCTCGTTGACCTGCATGACCGGGCCGGGCCAGCCGAAATCCCGCAGCTCTTCTCCGCAGAACAGCCGGCTCAGAAAGCCGCGTTCGTCGCCGAAACGGCGGCGTGTCAGTACAGTGACGCCATCGAGAGCGGTGGTTTCGGCGGTGAAGCGTGCCGTCATGACCAGTTTTTCCACGGCGCATTGCCGCCGGCCCAGAGCGCTTCAAGCTGGTTCTTGTCGCGCAACGTGTCCATGGGCTGCCAGAAACCGTCATGCAGATAGGCGCAAAGCTCGCCATCCTCGGCCAGACTGGTCAGCGGATCGGATTCCCACGGCATGTCGTCGCCCGTGATGCGCTCAATCACCTTGGGCGAAAGCACGAAAAACCCGCCATTGATATAACCGGCCTGCCCGACCGGCTTTTCGACAAAGCCGCGCACGGCCTGTCCATCCAGCTTCAACGCACCATAACGGGCGGGCGGCTGCACGGCGGTGACGGTTGCCAGCCGGCCATGCTCCTGATGAAATTTTATGGTGGCGGAGATGTCGATGTCGGAGACACCGTCGCCATAGGTGAAGCAGAAGGCCTCCTCATCCTTGAGGTAGGGAGCAACCCGCTTCAAACGACCGCCGGTCATCGAGCTTTCACCGGTATCGACCAGGGTCACGCGCCAGTTTTCCGCACTTTTCCGGTGAAATTCGAGCGAATTGCGTGAGAGATCGAAGGTGATGTCGGACATATGCAGGCCGTAATTGGCGAAATATTCCTTGATCACATAGCCCTTGTAACCACAGCAGATGATGAAATCGCGGATACCGTGGCTGTAATACATCTTCATGATGTGCCACAGGATCGGCCGTCCGCCGATTTCAACCATCGGCTTCGGTTTCAGGTGGGTTTCCTCGGAAATACGGGTTCCCAAGCCGCCCGCCAGGATCACGGCCTTCATGTCACAACTCCCATGCCGGGCAGAAACGCCGCATACGCCGATAACGGCGCATGAGCACAGCGGATCAACCCATCTGCTTCCATTCGATCTGCAGATTAGCGCGGGAAACTGTCGTCAAACTTGAGTAGAGGAAAACGGCTCACTGAATGGTCTGCACCGCCGGCACGCGGCCAAGACCGTGGCCTGCCGCAACAAGGCGGGGCGAACGCGGCGGGGCATCCAGACAGATCTGCTGACCGTTGAGCCTGCGCTCCCAGTTGAGCGCCGTTTCAACAATCAGGTCAAGGCCGGGATTTTGCGGACACCAGTTCAGCGTCTGGCAGGCAAAAGAGGGATCGGCCACCACACAGGCGGCATCGCCGGGTCTTCGAGCTTCCCGGCGCAGTGTCAGCTTGCAACCCGCGACCCGCTCCACGGCGGCAATCACCTGCAGAACGCTTGCTCCTTCGCCATACCCGCAATTGGCACTGACCGAAGCGCCACCATCGGCAAGATAGGCCAGCGCCCTGCCATGGGCGGCGATCAGGTCGTCGATATGGATATAATCGCGAATGCCGGTGCCGTCACATGTCGGATAATCCGTGCCGAATACCTGCACCACGTCCCTGAAGCCGAGTGCGGCCTCACAAGCCGCCTTGATCAGATGGGTCGCACCGCGCCCGTAAGGACCAAGACGCCCCTTGCGGTCGCAGCCGGCAACGTTGAAATAGCGAAGCGCCACATAGCGGAAATCCGGATGCGCCTTTGCTGTATCGGCCAGGATCGTCTCGGTCATCACCTTGGATTGCCCATAGGGGCTTTGCGGCAAAAGCGGATGGTTTTCGGCAACGGGACGGCCATCAACAGGCGGCGCATAGACGGCAGCCGTGGAGGAAAAGATAAAGCGTCCAATCCCGGCCCGCACGATTTCCTCGATCAGCACACACGTCTTCATGGTATTGTTGGTGTAATAATCGAGCGGATTTTTGATCGAGTCCGACACAACAATCGAACCGGCGAAATGAAACACCGCTTCAATGCTGTTTTCGGCAAAAATCCGCCGCAACAATTCACGATCACCGATATCACCGAGATAAAACCGGGCTGAGGGCTGGACCGCACGGCGAAAACCGGTGGACAGCCGGTCTAGCACCACGACATCATGGCCGCAATCGGCAAGCCACAGCGCCATATGGCTGCCGATATAGCCTGCTCCACCGGTGATCAAGAATGCCATGGCCGCTCCCCGCAAAGGATCATCCCTTGCTCTCCCTATAATGGCCCCTTGTTTCTCAAGTGGTTAAATTCGTCACTGACCGCTTTTGAACGCCATTGGTTTTTAAAGAAAGAGCTAAAGACGGTTTAACGCAAGAGCAACAATTTGACTTATCAACGACAATCAAAGAGCTGCGATGTAACGGCTCAGGCGTTCTGCCGCATCGGCAATCTGGCGCGGATCGCGCAGAAAACAGGCCCTGAGAAATGATGCCCCACCCGCACCAAAAGCCGTTCCGGGCGCAAGACCGACACTGGCCTTGTCAACGATATCGAGGGCAGCAGCCCGGGTGTCGCGGACACCATCGATTTCGAGAAAGGCATAGATCGCCCCATCCGGCTTGGCCGATCTCACCCGGTTGGTGGCAATCAGCGCATCGAGCAGAAGATCGCGCGAGGTTCTTGCACGGGCAATGTTGTCGCGCACAAAATCATCGCCTTCATCAAGGGCGGCCACCGCGCCGCGCTGCATGAACTGCGCCACGCCGGAGGTGGAATACTGGATGAGATTTTCCAGCACCTGACCGATTTCCGGCGGCGCGACCAACCAGCCCACACGCCAGCCGGTCATGGACCAGTTTTTCGAGAAGGAATTGGCGAAGATGATCCTGTCATCCGCCTCCATCACATCGAGAAAGGAAGGCGCCCTGCCCTGCCCGGCAAAATGATAGAGCGCGTAGATTTCATCGGCCAGAATCCAGATGCCGCGCTTGCGAGCCATGGCGAGAATGGCTTTCAGATCGTCATGGCTTGCCGTCCAGCCGGTCGGATTGGAGGGCGTATTGATGAAAAGCGCCTTTGTCTTCGGCGTGATTGCCTGCTCCAGCCGCTCAAGATCGAGCTGCCAGCGGCCATCGGTATAGGCAATCTCCACACCGACCGCTCTTGTCCCGGCAATCTCGATGGCGGAGACGATGTTGGGCCAGCAGGGCGAAAGATAGATCATCTCGTCGCCCGGCGCCGTCAGTGCCTGCACAGCAAGCTGAATAGCCTGCATGCCCGAACCGGTCACATAGAAATGCTCCGCGGGCAGTTCTGCGGAAAAATGCCGGAGGTAATAGCGCGACAAGGCTTCCCGCAGTTCGGGAATGCCGCGCTGCCAGGTATAAAAGGTCTCGCCGCCCAGGAGGGCCTCGCTTGCTGCCCGGCTGATGAAGGCCGGTGTTGCCAGATCACCCTCGCCAGCCCAGAGCGGCACCACATCAAGCGCACGGGCGCGGGCATAATTAATGATCTCGACAATTCCGCTTTCGGGTGCGGCGATGGCACGCGGGCTTAGGCTATCAATCAAAGACATTCGGCTCTCCTGATGGTCGGACACTCATATGTTAGAATCAGAAAAAAAGCTCATAAGAAAGCGTGAGGAATGAATTGGTTTTTGTGATGGGGTCCAGACAGGTCGTCATGACAGACCAGGTCATCTTGGGCTGATGCCTTTTGAGACCTTTCCATGTGTCACGGAAACTCTGAAAGCGTTAACCCTTTGTTTTTCCGCATTTCCGGACGGAAAACCGCTACGCATATTCGGCCCGCGCTCTAAAGAACGTTGCGGCTTATCAGACTCAGTCCACGTGCTTTAAGCCTTTGTTTTGTCGCATGTACGGTCTCGTTTTATTGAGGACAACAAAACGAGACATGCTTTTGGCTCGTCGATTTTACAAGCAGAGAAAAACAGTCATAAGCAACATAATTTATCAATATTTAATTTAACAAAACATAATAATATTAAAAGAAGTAAATACGATAGTACAAACTGTACTAAATACTGATTCACCATCAAATTTCAGGGATGATTATTATCGGATACGGAACTAAGCTTACCTCATATTTAAATGTTCATTGAAGGCGATTTTGATGTCCTCGATTTTCCAGGGGCCGGATTACGGTCGTTTGCCGACTGGTGCACGCGGACAACAACAACATCGTCACCTTGAAGACAGCAGCCTTTACCCCGTTTCGCCCGTGCAGCATCCGGATGCTCACGTGTCTTGCCATGAAACAGCCCCGCATTCCTTAGACCAGGAGAGAGTGCCGTCCTCTTCCGTCTATCGGGAGCTTGCCCTCGCCTCCAGATTGGGTATCGAGGATGATATCCTGTGGCAGTGTCTTCATGATGCCCTTGTGCAGGGCACAAGTCTTGAAGAGGAACTGCTGGCGCAGGGCGTCATTCTACCGGATCAATATTATCCAGCACTGGCGAAGATGGCTGGTCTCGTCTATTTACCGGCCTTGCCGGACGCGCATGTGATCGACCTTCCGTTTCTCGACAGTCAGTTGCTGCGGCCAAGCTTTTTGCGTCTTTATCAGGGCAGTAAACCGCCACTGACGGTGATCGTGCCGCAGGCAGCGACCTTTCACACCCTGCTGGACCGTCTTGACCATATGCCGCACCTGGCAGAGCGGATGGCTGTGGTATCACCGCAAGTGCTGCGGCAGGCTGTCTGGCGCGCGGGGGCTGAACGGCGTATCCGCGATACTCAAAGCCATCTGTTCGACACGGCACCCCAACGCTCTGCCCGAACCGTTTTGACGGGACCTCAGGGGTTTTACATCGGTGTCTGCCTGAGTCTGCTTGTGATTGGCCTGCTGCTTTTTCCCCTGCCGATACTCACTCTGGCCCACGTGCTTCTGTCTCTGATCTATCTTGCCATGCTCTGTGTCCGCATTGCCGCCCTGCCCTCCCGCAAAGGTCCGTTCCGATCGGGAGAAGCTCTGCCCGACATGCAAAGACTGCCAATCTATAGCGTTCTGGTTGCGGTGTATCGAGAGAAGGAGGTCATAGCGCAATTGATCGCGTCTCTTTGCCGCCTCGACTGGCCAGCCTCACGGCTGGACATCAAGCTTGTCTGCGAAGCCGATGATCATGAAACGCTGGCGATGATTGCCGAGATCGGTTTGCCGGGCCATTTCGAGCTTGTCCTGACCCCGCATGGCACGCCGCGCACAAAGCCGCGGGCTTTGAGTTATGCGCTTGCCGGTGTTCGTGGTGATTATCTGGTTGTCTATGATGCAGAAGACCGACCGCATCCGGGCCAGCTGCGTGAAGCCTATGCGCGTTTCTGTCAGGCACCCGCCGATGTCGCCTGCCTGCAGGCACCGCTGATCATCGCCAATGGCGGAAAATCCTGGATCAGCGCTCTCTTCGCGCTCGAATATGCCGCCCTGTTTCGCGGCATCCTGCCCATGCTGGCGCGTCATCGCCTGCCCTTGCCGCTGGGTGGAACCTCCAATCATTTCCGCGTCGATCCCTTGAAAGCCGTCGGGGGCTGGGACCCCTACAATGTGACCGAGGATGCCGATCTGGGCTTGCGCTTTTACCGGGCGGGATATCGCTGCGAAACCATGGAGAGACAGACTCTGGAAGATGCGCCGACAACCGCCCGCGTCTGGCTGGGACAGCGCTGCCGCTGGTTCAAGGGATGGCTGCAGACCTGGCTTGTGGTCATGCGCCACCCGCGCAACAGTCTGCGGGAAATGGGCATGCCGGCTTTTTTCATGTTTCAGCTGCTGATTGGCGGCATGCTGTTATCGTCACTCGGCCATCCAGCCTTGCTGCTGTTCTTTGCCTCGACAATCTGCACGATGATGAAGATGAAGACGGCCAATCTTCCGGCTGGCGAAACGCTGCTCTTTGCCATAGACCTGATCAATGTGCTGGGCAGCTACGTCATTTTCATCATGTTAGGACGGCTGGCCATGACCGGCTTTGAACGCAAACAGATCGGTGCACGCTTTTGCTGGCTGCCTGTTTACTGGATGATGACAGCACTGGCCGCCTGGAAAGCCGTGATCGAGCTCAAGACCAGGCCCTTTTACTGGCACAAGACGCCACATCAGCCCCGTACCGTCATAAAAACATGATGTGGAGCGGGTGAAGGGAATCGAACCCTCGTATTCAGCTTGGGAAGCTGCTGCTCTACCATTGAGCTACACCCGCAATCACGCCCCTTGCATCAGCGTGACAGGACAGTTCCTATACAAAGCCGCCTCTGTCAAGAGCCAATGCAACGCGACTTTTCTCCATGCTGATTAGGTCAGGCGGAAATGTTTGGAGAGTTTCAGCCCCTGTGCCTGATAATTCGAGCCGAGGCCCGTTCCGTACAGCCCCTGCGGACGTGTCAGCATATGCTCATAAACAAGCCGACCGACAATCTGCCCGTCTTCGAGAATATAGGGAACCTCGTGGCTGCGCACCTCCAGCACGGCGCGGCTTCCCGAGCCGCCTGCCGCCGCATGGCCAAAACCGGGATCGAAAAATCCGGCATAATGCACGCGAAATTCCCCAACCAACGGATCGTAAGGCGTCATTTCCGCCGCATAAAGCGGCGGCACATGCACGGCCTCGCGGGAGACGAGGATGTAAAATTCATCCGGGTCGAGGATCAGTTCGTTGCGGCCACGGCTGTAAAGCGGCTCCCAGAAATCGAGCAGGTCATGCGCGGCTTTCTTGTCCACGTCGATCACGGCGGTATGATGCTTGCCGCGATAACCGATCAATCCGTCCGGGCCGCTGCCCTTCAGGTCGATGGAGAGCGCAATGCCGCCATGGGATACATTTGGCGTGTCGCTGGCCACCAGTGTTTCTTTATGATGCAGATCGAGAAGCTCGCTGTCACTCAGCATCGCCTCACCGATGCGAAAACGGATCTGCGACAGCCGCGAGCCTTGCCGGACAATGATCGGAAAGGTGCGCGGGCTGATTTCCAGATAAAGCTGGCCCTTATAACCCGCAGGGATCTTGTCGAATTCCTGCGCGTGGTCGGTCATGACGCGGGTGAAAATGTCGAGACGGCCGGTCGAGCTTTTCGGATTGGTGGAGGCCGAAAGGTCATCCGGCAGGTCGAGGCTTTCCATCAGCGGCACGATATAGACGCAGCCCGTTTCCAGCACCGCGCCGTGGCTGAGGTCGATTTCATGCAGCGTCAGCCGGTCGAGCTTGTCGGCCACCGTATGATTGCGCCCGGGCATGAAGCTGGCGCGCACCCGAAGCGCTCTTGCTCCCAGCCGGAGATCGAGGCTCGCCGGCTGAATCTGGTCATGATCGAGCGCCATCCGGCTGATCAGACGGCCACTATCGAAAAGCTCACCGATCGCCTGATCGGCCAGAATGCCCGCATTGCGTTTCATATCGCTTATCCCTTGGTCGGGCCGACAAAACCAAATCACAGGAATTGACGCAAGCCCGGTATGGGATTAGAAACGGCTTATCCCGTGGTGATTTGGCCGGTCGGCTTGCAGCCACGTTAAACAAGTGGCTAAAAAGACCGGGTATGCCAAACCGGTCCGTATTCGCGACCGGTTTTTTTGTGTGTGAAAGGCATGACAATGAGCAAGACCTGGCGGCCCGCAACCCAACTCGTTCATGGCGGCACCCTGCGCTCTCCTTACGGTGAAACCTCCGAGGCGATCTATCTCACTCAAGGCTTCGTCTATGATACGTCAGAAGCGGCGGAAGCCCGGTTCAAGGGCGAAAGCGAAGGCTATATCTATGCCCGCTATGGCAGCCCGACCAATGATATGTTTGAAAAGCGCATGTGCCTTCTGGAAGGGGCCGAAGATGCCCGCGCCATGGCATCGGGCATGGCGGCGGTGGCCGCGGCCATTTTATGTCAGGTGCGCGCTGGCGATCACATTGTCGGTGCACGCGCCCTGTTCGGCTCCTGCCGCTGGGTGATCGAGACGCTCGCGCCGAAATATGGCGTGGAGTTTACCCTGGTCGACGGGCGCGATCTCAAGAATTGGGAAGCGGCCATTCGCCCCAACACCAAGGTCTTCTTCCTGGAAAGCCCGACCAACCCGACGCTCGAAGTCGTCGATATCGAAGGCGTGGCAAAACTGGCCAACCAGATCGGCGCCAAGCTGGTGGTCGACAATGTGTTCGCCACCCCGCTCTTCCAGAAGCCGCTTGAACTTGGCGCGCATGTCGTCGTCTATTCAGCCACCAAGCATATCGACGGTCAGGGCCGCTGCCTTGGCGGCGTCGTGCTCTCGTCGAAAGACTGGATTACCGAGAACCTGCAGGATTATTTCCGCCACACCGGCCCGGCCATGTCGCCCTTCAATGCCTGGACCCTGCTGAAAGGCATCGAAACCCTGCCGCTCAGGGTGAAACAGCAGACGGCAAATGCCGCGCGCATTGCCGATATCCTTGCCGATCATCAGAAAGTGGCCCGCGTGATCTATCCCGGACGTGCCGATCATCCACAGGCCGACATCATTGCCCGGCAGATGAGCGGTGGCTCGACCCTTGTTGCCTTTGAACTCAAGGGGGGCAAACAGGCGGCCTTTGCCCTGCAAAACGCACTTGAGGTGGTCAAGATTTCCAACAATCTCGGCGACGCCAAGAGCCTGATCACCCATCCGGCGACGACGACGCACAAGAATCTGACCGATGAGGCACGCGCTGAACTGGGCATTTCTCATGGTACGCTGCGTCTGTCCTGCGGTATTGAAGACGCGGAAGATCTGATCGAGGATTTCGAGCGGGCGCTATCGGCTGTCGCCGCGTGATCATGTGTCCGGCTGCCGCGCGTTTTATCAAACGCGCGGCATAATCGCATCGGCGCGACTGTGTGCAACACATCCAAACCGGTAGCCACAACTCCCTTCAGCGCGACCTTTCCCGCTGTTTTGACCGGTTGTGCAAAAAAAAGATAAAAAATCAGGATTGATTCACGTTAAATTAATCTCATAGAGCTGCAAATATATAATCGGATCATCCGGTATCATTAAACACCTCAACCCTATGGCGACATCATATGCATGTCCATGAAAACGTCGCAACAGCCCCTTTTCTCTATCGCGCCCTGACGCGCGACATTGAGGTCTGCGTCGAACCCTTTTATCTGGCGGAGCAATCCGACCCCGAGGACAGCCGCTATGTCTGGGGTTATCGGGTCATCATCGTCAATCACTCCAGCATCGCTGTGCGTCTGACCTATCGTTACTGGCACATCACCGACCAGAACGGGCAGGTGGATGAGGTCAGCGGTCCGGGTGTCATCGGCGAGCAGCCGCGGCTGATACCCGGCGAGCGCTATGAATATTGTTCCGGCTGTCCGCTCGATACGCCTTCCGGCATGATGTTCGGTCACTATCAGATGCAGACCGACGAGGGTGATCTCTTCGATGTCGCCATTCCCGCCTTTTCCCTCGATACGCCCGATCTCAATCGCACGCTCAATTGAGCAAGGCCGTCACGGCGTCATCCATCATGCCGTCGCTGACATGGTTCAGGCCCTGCGGTAACGGGCAATAGCGCTGCGCTCGATGGCGGCACAGGTAAGTTTGTCGAGGTCGAGCCTGTCGCGCAACAGCTGGAGAAAGCGGATTTCTTCCGGCTTGACTGAGAGGTCCGCCGAGGCCACCTCAACGGCCAGCGCATAGGCCGTATCATACAGTTTTTTCGGCAAGGCGTCGCGAATGGTCTCAAGCGTGATGTCCAGCCCTTCGGGCCCGGCGACCATGGAAGCGCAACGCCGGGCAATCGAAATCAATTGGCTGTTGTCGAAATCCTCGAAGACCGGTGAGTGTTCGACGAGATGACCGATGCGTGCAAGCTCCCGTTCCGACATGGTATTATCCACTGCCGAGGCCATGACCATGGCGAAAATCAAGGCATCATGCAGGCTGACACTCTGGCTCAAGGGATACTCCTCATGGTGATCGATAAGATTGTGGGCTGCCTGATTCAACATCTTTGGCTGATGTCAGATAAGGGTGAGATTGCGTAGAAACAAGAAGAGGCCAGCGCGGCTTGTTTCGATTTTACGGAACGGTTGCCAAACCTGTGTTTCATCCGCAGCGGAATGGGCAAGGCTGTATCACTGACTGACCCAGATGATCCGGGCCATCCAGGCAATCGTCGAGCTTTCGCAAGTGCGCGCCGGATGTTCGGGATTGAAGGATAGAAGTTCTATGCTGCGCGCCGTCTGCCGTCCTAGCACCCTGGTGATGATGGCGCCATCAACCGGCTTGACCACCACCCTGTCGCCGCGTCGCAGTTCGGCTGACGGATCGACAATCAGGATATCGCCATCGCGGTAAAGCGGCCTCATATGATCGCCCTGCACCTCCAGGGCATAAAGCCCTGCGCGGGTGCCGGGGGCGGCGGGAAAGTCGACAAGATCCCAGCCGGAACCGGAAGGAAAGCCGCCGTGATCGAAAAAACCGCCCGCTCCCGCCTCATTGAAACCAAGAAGCGGAATCCCGGTCATTTGCGGCGGAAAATCACCCTCCGGCAAAGACTGGCCGGTCATACCGTAACCGATCAGGGAGACGAACTGATCGATGCTGGCGCCGGTGGCCTCCAGAACCTTGGCAATGGATTCGGTCGAGGGCCAGCGCATCCGCCCATCCGGCCCAACCCGCTTTGATTTGTTGAAGGCCGTTGGGTCCAGACCGGCACGCCGCGCCAGCCCCGAAGGCGTGAGATGATGTTGCTCTGCAAGCCTGTCAATGGCGCTCCAGATCGTCTCATGTGAAAACATACCCACCACCCTCCGTTTCACAAAAGCTTTGAAATCAGCCGTAAATCAAAACTTTTATCGGGCAGATGCGCCAGAGAGTAAAGATCGTGAAGGAATAAAATCCTTTGAAGGTGGTGCAAAAACCGGTTATTTTTGCGCTTCTCCGGATGTTCTGATCGCGCAATCCAGTGATTTTGACGGGTCGCCTTGCTCATGAAGAAACGGCCACCATCCATGCCCTGCCAGTCTTTGCTTTTGCCTGGAGCGGGTTATGCGGCAGGATTTGGCACCCTTATGCCATCATGGCCATGTTCAACCGTCCCAGTTGCACCACAGCCTGGGTGCGGCTGTCGACATTGAGTTTCAGCAGAATGGCCGAGACGTGAGCCTTGACGGTGGCTTCCGACACATTGAGCTCATAGGCGATCTGCTTGTTCAGCAGTCCCTCGCAGACCATGCCGAGAACCCGGTTCTGCTGTGGCGTCAGGGTTTTCAGCCGGGCCATCAGATCGGCAAGATCGCCATCCTCACGCATATCGGCGCCGGTCATGGGTGGACTGTAGATGTCCCCCTGCAACACGGTCTCTATGGCAGCGCGAATGTCGTCGATCGGGGCGGATTTGGAAATGAAGCCAGACGCGCCGAGATCGAGCGAGCGACGAATGGTAGCCGTGTCGTCACTGGCCGAGCAGATGATGATGGCAAGGGCCGGAAATTCCGCCCGCAGCGCCATCAGGCCGGAAAAACCGCTGACACCGGGCATGGCCAGATCGAGCAACAGAAGGTCCACTTCCGGATGAGCCTGCGCCGCGAGGCGAACCGCCTGAAGGTCGCCCGCCTCGATGATCAGGCCATTCTGGGTCATGCTGCTGACCGCCTGTCGCAGGGCGCCGCGAAACAGCGGATGATCATCGGCAATGATGATGTGATATGCAACCATTCCTTGCTCCCTCCCAAGAGCCATTGATCAGGTATCTGGCTTGAAAAGCGATCTTCTGGCCGCTCTTGCGCCACGCCTGCATCACACCCGCCCTGCCATGATGCTTTCTGCGGATGATGACATCAGCCTGCATCCTTGCAAAGATCAGAACCGCAGTCTTCCCGACGATCTCTCCTCCAAAATCCCCGGTCAGTCTGCCTGTTTTATCTTTACCGGCACAGCAAAGCGCATACAATCACTATGACATGGCATGGTTTGTCTTTCCATGAAAAATCCGGAAAGATTTCACAAGAATTTTCTTATATAGATCATGTCGAGACAGAATGTGCAGCCGTTTTGCATGAGTGAGGGGCAAAATGGCTGCCGTTATGGGATTGGCGGCGGCAGACAGGGAACAGCCCATGGCGATGGCAGAGATGAAAAGCGGATTCTTCAAGGCGATAGCATCGCGCCCGGAACGGCATTCCCTTATCGACGATATTCAAGGCCTGCTTGCTGGCAGCCTTCTGGCCGGGCTTGGCGTGATGTTTCTCTCCGGTGCCAAACTTTTGTCAGGCGGAACGGCGGGCGTTGCCTTTCTGCTGCATTACGCCGCCGGCTGGAGTTTCGGCCTGCTCTTCTTTCTCATCAATCTGCCGTTTTACTATTTTGCCTTTCGTCGCATGGGTCCTGCCTTTACGATAAAGACGTTTCTGGCTGTAACGCTGACATCGTTTTTCTCATCGGCCCTGCCGAAATTCATCGGTTTCGGCGCGCTTGATCCGTTTATTGCCGCACTTGTCGGCGGGCTGTTGCTGGGAACGGGCATGCTTGCGCTGTTTCGCCATCGGGCAAGCCTTGGCGGTTTTGGCATTCTGGCGCTGTTTCTTCAGGATCGCTTTGGCTGGCGGGCGGGACTGGTGCAGCTTTGCTTCGATTGCACGGTGCTGGCCCTGTCCTTTCTGGTGGCAAGCCCCTTCATCATTGCCTGCTCGGTCGCCGGTGCTGCGGTGCTCAATCTGACGCTGGCCATCAATCACCGCCGCGACCGTTATATCGCTGTTTGAATCTATACCGTGATTCCGGCTTGATAGGCTGCGATCGCAGCTTCTTTTTTTGCAACAAGGATAACACTGAATGAAGCTTTGGCATTTTGCGCTTTTTGCAGCGCTTTTCTCATCTGTGGCAACAGCTCAGGCCGAGGATGGAACGCTTGCCGCGATCCGGCAGGCTGGTGTGCTGCGCATCGGCACAACAGGTGACTACAAGCCTTTCAGCTACAAAGGGCCGGATGGTGATCTGCAAGGAGCAGATATTGCCATGGGCAAGGAACTGGCCGGTTCTCTTGGCGTGAAGCCGGATTTCGTCATGACGACATGGAAAACCATGCTGGATGATTTCAAGGCCGGGAAATTCGACATGGTGGTCGGCGGCATTACCGTCAATCCGGTCCGCGCCGCAGTGGGGGATTTTTCCGTGCCCAACATCAAGGACGGCAAGCGCCCGATCGTTCGCTGCGCCGACACGCAAAAATATGTCTCGCTGGAGGCCATCGACCAGCCATCCGTGCGGGTGATCGTCAATCCCGGCGGCACGAATGACACATTCGCCCATGCGCATTTCACCAAGGCGAAGATCGAGGTTTTCCCGGACAACAAGGTGATTTTCGACCAGATTGCCGCCGACAAGGCCGATGTCATGGTGACGGATGGGGTTGAAGTGGATTTGCAGGCAAAACTGCATCCTGGCGTCTTGTGTGCCGCTGCGGTGAAGGAGCCCTTCACCCATTTTGAAAATGCCTATCTGCTGCGCAAGGATCCGGCTTTCAAGTCCGCCGTCGATAACTTCATGACCAAGGCGCTTGCCGATGGCGACTGGACGCACAAGCTTGATGCTGCCATGAAATGAGGTAAATCTAAGTGATCCTGTCTGTATAATCAGCGGAGCGCAATATAGCGGTCGGAGCGGTGATTGATCAGCACGAAGAGGTTGAGAATGACCGCGCCGACAAGCGAGCACATCACGACAAACGGGCTCGACACACCCAAAGCCAGCGTCATGACAATGGCGTCGAAACCAAGCTGCACGAGACCGGCCTGAATGCCGAAACGTTCCTGAATATAGACCGCCATGATGCCGATGCCGCCAAGGCTGGCACGGTGACGATAAAGCGCCAGAAGGCCGAAACCAAGCAACAGCCCGCCCAGCACGGCGGCCCAGACCGGATTGATCGATTGCAGGGTGATGAAGCGGTTTTCGACATCCACCAGGGCCGAGGTCAGGCCGACAGCAAGAAAGGTCTTGAGGGTAAAATCCAGTCCCATGCGCTTGTAGGACAGAATATAGAAAGGCAGGTTGAGCGCAAAGAAAATCAGGCCGAAATTCACCCCGCTCCAGTAATGCAACACGAAGGAAAACCCGGCCATGCCGCTGGTAACCAGCCCGACCTTGGAAATGAAAAACAGGCCAAGTGCGGCAATCATCGACCCGGCAACGATGCCCTGAATATCCTCCAGCCGGCTGTGCCGGGTTGGATTCTTGTTCCAGATGCCGAAAATCATGTTGATCGAAGCCATGGCTGCACCCCTTGTTTGTCTTGAGAATGCCTGAAATCCGGCAGTCTGCAAGCGGGGTAAGTCAGTCTTCCTGACCTATCGTGAAAATAGCAAGATTCCGTCTTTCAAGCGATTTTTCTCGCAAGAAACAGGATGCCAAAGACAGGATTTCCGCCATCTTTGCGAAGCACCGTGTCCTGCCTTGTCAGGCAGCAAAGCCCGGCCTTGTTCAACTCCTCCAGCACATAGGGCTCGCTGTGCTGATAGCGCAGCGAGGGTGCAAGCGCGATGTCGCCGTCTTCAGGGCGTTCGACGGAAAAGGCGAAATATCCACCGGGAGCGAGCAGCGCCGACACCAGCGCAAAAACGCCGTTCAAAGCGCCGAGATACATCAGCACATCGGCGGCAACAGCCAGATCGGCGCGTCCTTCGTCTCCAGCCTTGCCAAAGAGACCGCAATTTTCTCTGTCCAGCGACAGATCGGCCTCGTCCAGCGCGTCATAGATCGCCTTTTCCCGCGCCTTGATCAGCATGGCCGAGGAGAGATCGAAGCCTTCGAGCCGGTCAGTGTGGGCGCGCAGTTCAACCCCCATCAGCCCGGTGCC
Source organism: Allorhizobium sonneratiae (assembly GCF_023700755.1). Lineage (GTDB taxonomy): Bacteria > Pseudomonadota > Alphaproteobacteria > Rhizobiales > Rhizobiaceae > Allorhizobium > Allorhizobium sonneratiae. The sequence goes on from NZ_JAMKOJ010000002.1 coordinate 192,077, forward strand.
GCAACCGAGATCGACGCTTGTGGCAAAGCGTTTATCCATGCCGAGATAGGATAAAAGCATCGCCATCAGGTCCTGCGGCGCGCGATAGTCAAGCTTGTCGACAAGCGAAGTCTCGAACCGGTCGGCATAGTCGTCAAACAGCGCCTCGACATAACGGCTCGGCGGATGCTCCGGTGCTTCCTCCGCACCGATCAGCGCCAGTTTCAGTCCGGCGGCGAACATGTCCTGCGGGTCGAGATCAAGCGTCCTGCGCCAAGCCTCGGCGGCTTTTTCGCAAAGGCCCGCAGCTGCGCGGTATTCACCAAGCTGAAACCAGCCGGCCACCCAGAGCGGCACCAGCTCAAGCGCCTGCTCCATCAGGTCGGCGGCGGCAAGATCATCGCCGGACTCCGAAAGGAGGCGCGCATATTCAGCACGGCGGTCGGCGGTCAGATCGCCGGAGGAAAGCTCAATCTTCAGCATGGGATATCAGTGTTGTGGAAAGCAATCGGCGGGTAATGGCGCAAGCGGTAAAAAAGGCAAGCAAAATCTTTCATATCGCCATCGAAATCGGGATAAGCGCTTGCGCTGCCATATTCCTATGCTTATCTCCCGCTACACAGAGGCAATGGGCGTCGGATCGTGCCCCTTTGACCAGCGAAGGACGTTTATGTCGGACGGAGTGAACAGATTTCTCGGCGATTCCATCGCGCGCACCCTGATCAAGCTGATTGTGGTGTCGGTGATCGTCGGTTTTGCCATGCATATCTTCGGCATTTATCCTGTCGACATTCTCCACAGTATCCGTCATTTCGTCCAGGATCTGTGGATGCGCGGTTTCGGCGCTCTGGGTCGGCTTGGCGATTATCTCCTCCTCGGGGCCAGCATCGTCATACCGGTTTTCATTGTGCTGCGCCTCATCGACATGCGGAAGTAAGATGACATCCTCCACGCCTCTTTCCCATCCGGTGCTTGCCCGGCGCAGCATTCTTCTTGCTGGTCTTGGCCTTGCCGCCGGGCTTGCCAGCTGCCAGACACCGCCGGTCGAACCGCCAGTTCCCGCCGATCTCACGGATGAAACCGAGACCTTCCTGCCCATGGTCAATGCGCTCAGGGCAAAATATGGCAAGCCGCCGCTGGTCAGCGATGCCAATGCAGCGCGTGCGGCGCTTTATCAGGCAAAGCGCATGGCTGAAGCCAATAAAATGGCGCATGTCATGGGCTTTGGCGACAGTTTTGGCGAAAGGATGCGCCAATCCAATGTGCAATTGCCTGCTGCCGAAAACATCGCCATGATGCAGAAAACGCCGCAGGCTGCGATGCAGGCCTGGATCAATTCCAAGCACCATCTGGAAAACATGCTCGGCCCCTATCACGGCCTCGGTGTGGCGGTGGCGCGCATCCCCTCGCGCGGCAACACGCCGTTCTGGAGCATGGACCTCTCCGGCGCGCCGCATCGTCGGCAAGAGGAACCGGGGCTGATGCTGCCGACCGCTTCCGGCGTGATGCTGAGAATCGATTAGAGCATCGTGCCGAAAATCGGAATCGACACGATGCTCCAAGATACTGTTTCCGCATCAGGTTTCCGAAAACCGGTTCCCACCTTTCGGCCGATGCTCTAGGCTTTTCTGCCTTCCCATCAAAATCGGCTCTGATCGACAAAGCTGCGGATAGTCAGGCGAAAAGCCCCTCAGCATTGGACACGACTCAAAGGCGGGCTTACCACTTCGGATATCGTCCCCGGAGTGTTCTATGACTGCCGCCCAATCGCATTCTGCCCGTCTGGCCGTGACCCATCGCGGCATTCTGCGCATCGCCGTGCCGATGACCATCGGCTATGTCACCACGCCGCTTCTCGGCATCACCGATACGGCGGTGATCGGCCATCTCGGCGAGGCGACGGCGCTGGCGGGACTGGCGATTGGCGCAACGCTTTTCGATCTCATTTTTGCCAGCCTGAATTTCCTGCGGGCCTCAACCACGGCGCTGACCGCCCAGGCCTATGGGCGTCAGGACGAACGCGAGCAGATGGCGATCTTCTGTCGCTCGGCCCTGTTGTCGGTGGCGCTCGGGCTGATCATCCTTTTGCTCTCACCGCTGTTGAAACAGCTCGGGATTGCCATGATGGGGGCGGAAGGACGCGTGGCCGAGGTGACGGCCCGCTATTTCGCCATCCGCATTCTGGCCGGGCCGCTGACGCTGATCAATTTCACTGTCATGGGCTCGATCCTCGGTCAGGGGCGCGGCTCGACCGGGCTTTTCCTGCAAATCCTGATCAACGGGGTCAATATCGGCCTGTCCATTGTGCTCGGTCTCTGGCTCGGCTGGGGCGTGACCGGCGTGGCGCTGGCGGCGGTGGCGGCCGAGGCCAGCGGCGCGATTGCCGGACTGGCGATCGTCTTGTCCAGCCATGGCCGGACCCATCTGCCAAACCGGCAGGAATTGCTCAGCAAAGACAAATTACGGCAGCTGTTTTCCCTCAATCGGGATATTCTGATCCGGAGTTTCAGCCTGCTGGCCGCCTTCACCCTGCTCACCCGCATCGGCACCTCGTTCGGCCCGGTCACGCTGGCCGCCAATGCGCTGCTGATGAATTTTTTCATGGTGTCGAGCTTTTATCTTGACGGCATCGCCACCGCCGCCGAGCAGATTGTCGGCCGCTCGGTCGGCGCAGAGGATCGCTTGTCCTTTCTGCGCGCCGTCAAGCTGACCGGCATCTGGTCCTTCGGCCTGTCGCTGACCAGCGCTCTGTTTTTTCTTCTCGCCGGCGGCGTACTGATCGATCTTTTGACCACGGCTGGCGATGTGCAAGCCGTGGCGCGGCATTATCTGCCCTGGGCGGCGCTGACGGCGCTGACCGGCGCGCTTGCCTTTCAGATGGATGGCGTGTTCATCGGCGCTGCCTGGTCGAGTGACATGCGCAACATGATGCTGGCGGCGCTGGCGGGTTACATCGCAGCCCTTGCCCTGTTTGTTCCGCTCTTCGGCAATCACGGTCTCTGGCTGGCGCTCAACCTGTTTCTGGTGATGCGCGGCCTGTTTCTCCTGAGCCGCCTGAGGCGCCGCACCGATCAGACCTTCTGCTGAAGCCAGTGGGCAAGCCGCGTGTCGCGCAGATCGCGGATCGAGGCAACACCGTCACGGGCGACCGCTTTCGACAGTCCCTTGACGATGGTGGCAGCCAAGGCAGGCCCTTCATAGACCATGCAGGAATAAAGCTGCACCAGATCGGCCCCGGCGCGGATTTTTTCAAGCGCTGTTTCCGCCGAAGAGACGCCACCGACCCCGATGATCGGCAGATCAGGCCCCAGACGCTGTCGCATTCTGGCCAGAACCGCGGTGGATTTTGCAAAGAGCGGCTTGCCGGACAGACCGCCAGTTTCTGCGGCAAAACGCCGGTTTTTCAAGCCTTCCCGCGACAATGTGGTGTTGGAGACGATCAGGCCGTCGAGAGGGCGGGTCAAAATCACCTCGGCAATGTCATCCATGCCCTCTTCGCTGAGATCGGGGGCGATTTTCAGGAAAACGGGGACATGGCGTCCTGCCTTTGCCGCCTCTTCGGCCCGGGCGGCAAGAACCGCATCCAGCAGCAGGCCAAGGCTTTCCCTGGCCTGCAGATCGCGCAGACCCGGCGTGTTGGGCGAGGAAATATTGGCAGTGAAATAGCTGGCCACCGGATAAAAACGGCGAATGCCCGCGACATAATCAGCAATGCGGTCTTCCGCATCCTTGTTGGCGCCAATATTGACGCCGACAATGCCGGGTCTGCCTGCACGTGCCTTCAGCCGGGCAAAGGCGGCATCATGGCCCTCATTGTTGAAGCCGAGCCGGTTGATCACGCCTTCATCCTCGATCAGGCGGAAAATGCGCGGCTTGTCATTGCCGCTTTGCGGCTTCGGCGTCAGCGTGCCGACCTCAGCGAAGCCGAAGCCAAGCCCCAGAAGCTCATCCGGCACCTCGGCATTCTTGTCATAGCCTGCCGCCATGCCCAGCGGATTGGCAAAGGTGAGACCGGCGATGGTCTGCGCCAGTTTCGGGTCATCCGGCAGGCGGCATTTCGGCATCAGGCTGGATTTCAGCCCGGCAATGGACAGGCCATGGGCGGTTTCGGCATCGAAGAGAAACAGGCCCGGGCGGGCAAAGGTCTTGAACGGGTCGATCATGGCATTGTGTCCGGAAAGAGATGCTCGCCGTTGTCGGCAAGCGGCAGGGGCTTTTCCCATAAAACCGCAGAGAGGGCCAAGGGACCGTAAAGATGCGGGAAGAGATCGCCGCCGCGCGACGGCTCAAACACCAGGGCCGGGCCAAGCGCTTTCGCATCAATGGCAATGAGCAACAGCCCTTTTTGTCCGGCAAAATGCCGCCGCGCCGTCTCTTTTGCCTGGCTGGCCGTGGAAAAATGGATGAAGCCATCGGCAAGATCGATCGGCGCGCCGGTAAACGCACCCGCCTTGCGGGCGGTCTCCCACAGGGTTTCCGGCACGATCTTGTAAACCACGTCAGTCAGGGGCAAGCGGTTTCTCCTTGTCAGTCCCAAGTTGTCTGTCTCGAGCGCATCGGATGTGCAGAAAATTGCCGCCTTTGTCTATGGCTACTGCATAATTCCTCAAACCAGAATCGGTTTAAGGAGAAAATGATGCAGCAAATGTAAAGCGTTACAGCGTCCTTTGTGCGTTTGATAAAACGCACAAAGGACGCTGTAAATCCATGATGGTGTCACGTCCGGCAGGAGAACGCAGACCATGGCGCTTGAAACAAGGTCTTCTACGAGAGTTAGAAATAACAAATTAATGAAATAGTTGCATTGTCGTCCAGATGCGCTCAGCCACACGAAGGTAAAGCAGACGGATGCCGGAAATCTTGACGCTCATTCTGATCAATATGGCGATTGCAGTGTTGTCGGCAACCGTGCTTAGCTATCTCGATCAGGCATTGGCGCAGTCTTCACCGACCCTGCAGGGTGTGGGGATCGGGCTTGCTGGCGGCATGACCTCAATCATCGCGATGATGTTTCCGATTGCCATTGCCACCGGCGTCTATCTTGATCTGCGCACCTCCGCCATTGCCGTTTCCGGCATGTTGGGCGGGCCGATTGCGGCACTGGTCTCTGCTGCCGTTGCCATGTGGTGGCGCTGGCATCTTGGCGGCGGCGGCGTGGGCGCCGGCATTCTCAGCATTCTCATCGTCGCTGGTGTTGCCATCGCCGCAAGCTCGGGCGAAAGGCGGCCACTCGACAACATCAAACGCATGTCCCTTGTCAGTCTTGGCTCTGCGGTCTTGCCGAATGCGGCAATTTTCGTTCTGCCGCAGCAATTCTGGTCCTTTGCCTTTGACAATCTCTCCACAACGATCCCGCTGCTTTTTGCCGCAACCTTCCTGTCTTGCCTGCTGCTCAGGCGGGAAATGCGTCATCGCGCCTTGCAGGCAGCGGGACGACTTTATCGCATCGCTGCCGAGACCCTGCCGGAAAGCATGAATATCAAGGACCGGCATGGCCACTATATTCTGGCCAACCCGACCACGGCCAAAACGCTGGGAGTGGCTGGACCACAGGCGGTGATTGGCAGACGGGATGCCGATTTTATCGACCCGGTTCTTGCCGAGACCATCCGGCGTGAGGAACAGGCGGTCTTTGCCGGCGGCAAGCCGGTCTATAGCGAGCATCCCTTTTTGCGAAGCGATGGCAGCAAAGGCTGGTGTTCGACCCTGAAAAATCCGGTGCGGGATGAGAGAACCGGTGAAATTGTCGCCGTCGTCACCCATGATCGCGATATCACCGCACAAAAACTTCTGGAGCGCCAGTTGGAGGAAAGCCGTCAGAAACTGGAGGATGTGCTGGCGAATATGGCCGATGGTCTGGCGCTCTATGACCGGCAAGGCAGGCTGGTCTATTGCAACGACCGCTATCGCGATCTTTTTCCGAAAACCGCAGATCTGCGGGTGCCGGGTGTGGCCTTTGCCGATCTTCTGACCGCCTCGCGCGTGCGCGGTGAAGAGATGATAACGCCAGACAGCTTGCTGAGCGCGGCTGCGCCGGTCTTTCCGCTGATGCCGGGCGCGCGTGAAATCCGCCTTGCCGACGGGCGCACGCTGGAGGCCAGAACCCGCAGTGCCAGCAATGGCGGCTCACTGATGGTGTTTTCCGACATCACGCTTGCCAAGCAGGCCGAGGAAATGCTGGTCAAGGCCAATCGCACACTGGCGGAGGCCGCCTCAACCGATGGATTGACCGGGCTTGCCAATCGCCGCGCCTTCGATGAACGGCTGGCACAGGAATGGTCGCGGGCACGGCGCAATATCAGTCCTCTCGGCCTGATCCTGGTCGATATCGATCACTTCAAACTGTTCAACGATCGTTATGGCCATCAGGGCGGAGATGATTGTCTGCGGCAGGTGGCGCAGACACTGAAAAACGCCGCCAAACGGGCGACCGATCTTGCGGCCCGCTATGGCGGCGAGGAAATGGCGTTGATCCTGCCGGACACCGATCTTTTTGGGACCATGACCCTTGCCGAACGGTATCGAAGCGCGGTTCGCGCCCTGGCGATCCCGCACGAGGCCAGCAGCAAGACCATCGTCACAGTCAGCATCGGCGCCGCCAGTCTCGTGCCTGACGCAGACCAGACGGTGGACATGCTGGTTGCTCTCGCCGACAAGGCGCTTTATGCGGCAAAGGCCGGTGGTCGTGATTGCACCCGCCCCGCCGAAACCGTTCTCGAGGAACGGTTTGCCGTCCCCCTGCCCCGGCAGGCTGGCCTGCAGTAAAGCCATCATGCCATGCCAGAGAAGAGGGGCACGCTGGCTCAATTCTTGCCGTAATGCTGTTCTCCCACCGCGCTCATGTCGAGCTTGGGCCGCGCCAGCGCCATGAACCGGTCTATCGGGCAGGCACCGTCCACAGACTCTGCCTCGCAGCCGGGCATGGGAATCACGGCCTGAAGCGGCGGCGAACGCTCGTCCAGCACGGCGGCAGAGCGGATCTGGTCCAGTGTTGGGGCGGTAAAGGTCATGCGGATGAAGGACTTGCCCTGCCCGTCATGCAGCCGTTCGAAGGCCAACGTGCCGGTCGGCGGGGTTTCATCGTCGAGATAGGGCGGAATATGCCAGTGAATGCCGAGAATTGCGCCGATCTCGGACTGCTGTGTGTCTGAGCCCATAAACAGCATCAGCCTGGCATCCGGAGGACCTGCCTTGTCAGCCTGGGGCTGCAAGGCCAGCAGCAACTGGTTGAGCAGGTTGGAGCCATCGCGGGCGGCAAGATAGGGAACGCGGTTGCCGAGATCATATTTGATCTGGCGCAGTTCGGACAGGCGGATGATATCGGCTGGGGTCGAAGCCTTGCCAAAGGCGACCTGGTCGGCAGGCAGGCCCTCGGCATATTGCAGCAGGAAGACCTGCACCACGGTTCCGGCCTCCTTCAGCGGACCGGTCACGCCGACCTCAGCCGGTTTTTCGCCTTTGGCCGCCTTGACCTTGATCGCCCATGGCTGGGTTTCAAGCGTGCAGTGTTCACCACTCTTGCCCGGAGCGGCGTCTTTTTTCTTGTCACAGACGCTGATGGCGCAGCAGTCGAGAATGCCGTCCAGTTCCTTCATCAGGCTGGCGGCACGGGCGCGGGGCTTTTCGAGACTGCCACCAGCGGCGGCCAGAATGGCGGCTTTGGCCCTGTCGGGATCGACGGCGCCGAGGCTCGTCTCGGAGGGGGCATAGAGCGGATCGACCCCATTCGTCGTCGCCGTGTCGTTATGCCCGACCGTCAGGCCGCAGCCGGGAAACATGGTGGCAAGCACGACATTACCGGTATCGATGGTCCGCTTGACCGAACCATTGGCCCAGCCGAAAACACTTCCCGCAGCCGGGCAGCCGCTGGTCGGCAGCAGGCCGCGTTGTTGCAGCATGGCGAGATCGTAATGGGCAAGTTGTGCGGCGGCTTTTGCACCATGCGGCGTCAACTGGCCATCCGGCGTATTCCAGACCGGCCACGTCTTCGACGACAACCGCAAAAGCGCCTTGCTATTGGTCTGCGGGCGCACGCCATGACGCATCAGCATGACATATTTATCCAGCACCAGACTGTCCGCCGCCTCGGCCGACGCCGCAAGGCCACTGGCAATCAGCGCTGCCGCCAGAAATCCGGCGCGAAGGAATTGGTGCCCAAGGAATTGGCGCATATCAGGTCTCCGTCATGGGAAGATGCAATAAAGTGCTGTCTATACTAGAGCATGGTCCCGACAAAAGTGTGAAACAGTTTTCCCGGGACAATCCACTAGTCCTTGCGAAACAGAAGGCTCGCGCCCCAGCCGGTGATCACGGCAAAGAGCACGGCAAGACAGCCATAGGCGATGGGCGTGTGGTGGGCAGCGTCGGTGATCGCCTGTTCAAGGCCGGTTTTCACCACGGTGAGTGCGAGTTGCCGCTCGCTGACAAGGCTGCCATTGCGGAAGAGATAGGCATGCACCACATGGCCGCCAGCGGGAATATTGGCGGGCAGCCGGAGGCTGGCCTGAAACAGATTGGCGCTGACGAAGCGCACGCCTTCCTTGTTCGTCTGGCTCTGATAGAGACCGTTTGCTCTTTGCTGGCGCAGGAAGGCGGCACGGAAGGCCCGGATATCAAGGGCGGTGTCGAAGGAATGGGTCGGGTTCAGCGGCAGATCGTCAATGCCGACGCCAAGGCGGGCGCGCTCTGCCGCACTGGTAATGTCGCCGATCGGCCGCGTACTGGCAATGGAATAGGAAAGCGGCACGCGTGCAAAGGTCAGAAGCTCCCGATTGATCCAGATGCCGAAGACGCGCGCCTTGCGCCGCACGGTAACATCCTTTTCCGGCCCTTCGAGGGTAACGGCGACATCATAGCCATGGGTGGACAATACAGCCGTATCGACATCATTGATCACGCCGAAAATCGTGAGGTCCGCGCCGCGAAAATCCGGCGTGATGGCGATTTCGCGGGTGGAAATGCCGATTTCCAGCTTTTCCGGCACAGGTGTGGGTGCTTTTTGCTGTGCCTGCTGGGCATAAGCAATGCCGATGCCCATAAGCCAGACAAGACAGAACCCGGCGAGACGGTGCATCATCCTCCCGCCCCCGCAACAACAATCGAAAAGGGATCGGCAGGTGTGTTGACAAGATCGATGAAGAGCCGGATGCCGACGGCCAGGATCAACAGCCCGAGCAGCGCGCGCAATTGCTCGCCGCGCAGCTTCTGTCCGACTCGCACGCCATATTGCGCCCCGATCACACCCGCCACCATCAGCAGCGACGCGAGCACCACATCGACGGAATAGTTGGCGCCTGCCTGGGCAATGGTGGTGAAGGCGCTGACGAAGATAATCTGGAAGAGCGACGTACCGACCACGACATTGGTCGGAATGCGCAGGATATAGATCATCGCCGGCACCAGAATGAAGCCGCCGCCAATGCCGAGCGGCGTCAACAACCCGATGGTAAAGCCGAGTGCCAGAAGCGGAATGACGCTGAGATAGATTTTCGATTTGCGAAACCGCATCTTCAGCGGCAGCCGCTGCACCCAGCCATGGCTGCCCGCCCGCCGTGGCGGTGACGCCGCCTGCCTTGCGCGCATCAGTGCCCGCACGCTTTCCCATAGCATCAGCGAACCGATGGAGCCGAGCAGCACCACATACAGCAGCGAGATGATCAGATCGATCTGGCCGAGTTTCTTCAACAGCACGAAGAGATACATGCCGAGCGAGGCACCGCAAAGGCCACCCGCCAGCAGCACCGAGCCGAGCTTGACATCAAGCGAACCACGACGGAAATGGCTGATCGCGCCAGACACCGAGGAGGCCACAACCTGATTGGCCCCGGTGGCGACGGCGACAATCGGCGGGATATTGTAAAAGATCAAAAGTGGCGTGATCAGAAAGCCGCCACCAACACCGAACATGCCCGAAAGAAAACCGACCGCCGCCCCCATGCCGAGAATGATGAAGACATTGACCGAAAGCTCGGCAATCGGAAGATACAGTGTCACGCGCCACCCCAGCGAAGGTCATTCAGGCATTGACCGGCCGGTCTCACCCGATCCTGTTCCTGCATAGTTTTCTTCTTAAATCGGTTAGGGTTTAAGGAGAAAATTATGCAGAAAATTTAGAGCATTGTTCCGAGAAAAGTGCATAGCGGTTTTCCGTCCGGAAATGCGTAAAAACAAAAGGTTAGAGCACTTCGGGTGAACCAGTGTTCACCCGAGGTATTCTATACACCGGAAGCTTATGACGTTTTTTTGAATTATGCGAGCCATTTGGCCGAAAAGCCGCGTCTCAGCGGTTTTTCGCCAAAAGCGCCTTGACCAGTTCGTTGGAGACCTTGCCGTCCGGCGTCAGGCCGACGCTCTTTTGAAAGTCCTTGATTGCCGCAACGGTGCGGGGGCCGAGCTTGCCATCCGGCTCGCCTGTCGGAAAACCGTTCCGGTTCAAGATCGCCTGAATGTTGCGGATGGCCTTTTCCATGTCGACGCTGCCGGTCTTGATGCCCTGACCCTGCCAGGCATCCGGCACATTGACCGTATTGGCGTCGGGGTCGAGCGGCAGCGCCTTCCACGTATCCACCATGGATTTCGCCTGCTGCAGCTCTTCCGGCTTCAGTGTGCGGCCCACCTCGTCGCGCTTGTCGGCGGCATCCTTGTCGCCACCCTTGTCGGCATTCTTCCGAGCCGCGAGTGCGAACCATTTATATGAGGCTTCGAGGTCCTGCTTCACGCCGGTGCCGCGGGCATAAAGAACGGCGAGATTATACTGGCTGTCATATATGCCGAGATTGGCCGCACGGGTGAACCATTCTGCCGCCTTGGCCATGTCCGGCTGTCCGGCCTCGCCAGAGGCGTAGAGCACGGCGAGATTGTGCATGGCGCTGGCATTTCCGGCGTCGGCGGCCTGCTGGTAAAGGCTTTTGGCCCGCGCGATGTCGCGAGGAACCCCGGTGCCTTTCTCATAAAGACCGGCCAGCCGGTATTTGGCCGGCACCAGCCCCTTGTCGGCGGCGCGCTGATACCAGATTGCGGCTTGGGCGAAATCGCTCGGCACGCCGCGCCCGTCGATATAGCGATTGGCAACCTCATACATGGCAGCCGGGTCGCCATGATGTGCAGCATCGGCCAGAGAGGCAGGCGTGATGGCGGCAGGAACATCGTAGGCAACCGTTGCCGCTGCCGGCTGGATGGCTGGAAGCTCATGGCTTTCCACCGGCTGGGTCGGAACCTGCGCTTGAGCGGGTGCAAGATTGGCTGCACGGCTTGCTCCATCAAGCGGCTGGCCGGTGAGTGCCGCACTCGGTCTGGGCTGGCCCGGTGTTGCTGAAACGGGTTGTTGCAGGCTTGGCGCCGTCTGGACACCCGGTGCCGGGGGCTTCGACACGGCCTCAACGGCGGCTGGGACCTTGCCGGTCTCGGCGCTTTGCTGCGCAGGTTTTGCCGTATCGACCTTCGCCTCCGCAGGTTTTGCTTTGGCTGGCATGTCGATTGCGGCGGCAGGCGGCTGAGCCGGTCCTGCGGTCAGCGCCTTGACCAGCGGCAAAGCCAAAGCGGCCAGAAGCAGCGCACCGACAGCCAGCAGGATCGGGCGGCGATAACGCTGAAAGGCCGATCCGACCCTGACTTCGCTGGCCAGCGGCATGCGTATGGTCTTGCCGCTGCGCTCGGTTTCCTGAGCGGCGGCCTGGGCGGCGCGGCGGGCGGCGGCAATGATATCCATCCGCTCTTCACCAGAGGCTGACGGGGCACTGCTCTTGCCACCTTCAATTTTCTTGCTGCCTTCGCCCTGTCTACCGTCGTTCTGGCCACCTTCACTCTGCTTGCGGGCACGCACCGTTTCCAGAATTTTGCGGACATCCGGTTTACCGGAGCCTGGCTCCAGCAGTTGGTTGGCCTCTTCCGGCGGCAGAATGTCAGCGGGATCGATCGATGGTGACGGATCAATCATCGGACGCTGTTTGTGAACGGCAGGGCTTTCAACGTTGGCCGTATTGCCTTTCAGCTTGCGCGCCAGACCAGCCAGCAGGCTCGGCTTGATATCCGGCACGGCCATGCCCGGCTTGAGCGTCTCCGGCGTGATGTCTGCCGTGGCGTCAGACACGGCAGGAGCTTCTGACAAAAGATCAGGCGTTTCCTGAAAGGCAGCCTCGATTTCCCGATGCGCGGCCTGAACCGGAGACGAGGACGCGCCTGCCTCGGGGCTCATGCGCGTGCGGGCCGGCTGAGCGGCTGTCTGGGCGCCTGTTTGAACTGTTGCCTGGGCGGCAGCACGCTTGTCCATCTGGTCCAGTTTTTCCGCGATCTGCACCAGAGTCTGGTGCAGAGCTTCGAAGGTGCGGTGGCTGCGCTCCTCACTGCCGCGGCTGATCTCTTCCAGATGGGTGAGATGGCCGGCGAGTGTCGCCAGCATATCGGCGGTTTCCGACGTATCGTGGCCGGATCTCGTTGCCGCCGTCTGGCGGCTGAAATTTTCCATCACCGTTTCGGCAGCATGCCGGGCAGCCTCGACGATATAGTCGTCGCTGGTGGCGACATAATCCTCAAGTGCGGCCATGCGGCCTTCCAGCCGACCCGCGTGCGCCCCTTCGCCAAGCGGCGTCGCACTGATCAGGGCGGAAAGATGGGCAATCTGCTGTTCCAGCCCGGCAAGGGCTACGGCATCAGCCTGCGGCAGGGCGGCGGCTTCATCCAGACGCGCGGCAATGGCGTGCAGCCGCTCATCCATGCGCGACAAAAGCCCGTCATCGATGCTCACAGGTACTGGAATGTCAATCTCGTCGATGCGCCGTCCAATCACGGAGATTTCTCGGGCAAGACGGTCGCCGAGACTGTCATGGTCGAGCGCATCGATCTTGCGCGACATATCGGACAGAACGCCGGTCAGTTCCGGTTGCAGACTGTTGGAGCGGCTTCGCTCCATCAGGGCAGAGAGCTCGTTCAGCCGCTCTTCCAAATTGTAAGCCGCCTGCTGGCTAGCCAGATCCTCGACCCGCTCCGACAGGGTCGCCATGCGCGCAGCAAGCTCACTCTCCCAGCCGCGATCGGCGGTCTGTTCGGAAATCAACTCCAGATGATGGGCAATCACCGCCATCCGCTCGTCAAGCCGCTCCAAAAGTGCCGGATCGGTTGCGGACTGATGGCCGTGGCGGCTTGAGGCGGCGATGGTCAAAGCCATCTCTTCCAGCCGCCGGTCAAGCGCTGCGAAATGATCGAGCACGGCCTGGCTGTTCGGCTCCAGATGCTGGCCGATATGTTCGAGCGCATGGGCAATGGCGATCAGCTTGTCTTCCAAAAGCCGCACGGACCGGGCATCGCCAATTGTCGCAAGCTTGCCGTTGATCTCGTCCAGCCGATAGGCGAGCTGCAGCAATTCCTGCTGAATGCGTTCCGGCGCTATGCTGTCGAACCGGGTCTCCAGCGCAAAAACGCGCTCATCCGTTTCGCTCTGGGCTTCCGGGCGGTTTGCCAAGGCATCGATCATGCCGCCCAGACGATCGATATCCTCTCGCAAGGCCTGGGTTTCCGGCACAGACTGACCGGCATTTTCCCGGTAAAGCCGCGCCATTGTGTCGCAAAGCCGATCGAAATCGGCTCTGAGGCTTTCTACACTGCCACTATCGGCTTTCAGGGCGTGAATATCGGCCTTCAGCGCCTTGGTTTCCTGAGAAAGAGTGGCTTTCAGATCGTCCCGCAAACTGTCAAGCGCGCGGTACAGATCGGCAAGCTGGCGCTCATCCGGCGCCGCAGAGGCCGCGTCTTGCGCAGCTGCAATGGAGGATGCTGCAGAGCCGGTCGAAAAGGCAAGTGCCGCGCCAGGCGCTTCACGCCTTGACTGCTCATTCCCCTCGGCAAAACGCGGGCGGGCGGCCTCAAGCGCTTTCTGACGTTCACGGATTTCGCTCAAAAGGTCGCGCGGTGCCGGGACAACCGGCTCCGGTGTCGGCGAGGATATGGCAGGCTCGACGGCACGTCCATTGTCTTTGGCGGTCTTCATCAGCCCTTCAATGCGCGCCTCAAGTCCCTCGATCGTACGGCTTAAAGCCTCGATCGACGAGAGTCCCGTATTTCGGGGTAAGGGAGACCGCTGTCCGTTCATGATGCAAGCCTGCTTCGTGGTTGAGGACAGTGACGATCTTGCAATGATACCGGATCAATTGAGGTGTCATGCAAGCGAACGCACTGAACAAATCATTCCGTTGGAGAATCGCCAAACGTGGTAAACAAGCCGTTAACACTATAAGGAATTTTTTAACCTTTTCGGGGAAATGGCGCAGTGGCGCCAACTTATGCAACCGCAAAGGGTGGTTCAGTCTGGCCTGATGAGCGAAACAGCCGGTGCGTTCACATTTTTGCATATTGACGTTTACGCGCACGTCAATATTTTATAGCGTGAAACTGGCCGGGGAGGCTCACGGCCTGAAGCTTGGAGGAAGACGCCATGCCCGTTTACAAGGCACCGGTTGCAGATACGCTGTTCGTGCTGAACGATGTGCTCGCCATTGACCGTTATAACAATCTGCCCGGCTTTGAGGAAGCCACGCCCGACATGGTCGAGGCCATCGTCACCGAGGCGGCAAAGCTTGCGGAAGAAGAGCTTTTCCCGCTCAATCTGTCCGGCGACCAGGAAGGCTGCACCCGTCACGATGACGCAACTGTCACCGTTCCGAAAGGGTTCAAGCAAGCCTATGACGCTTATTGTCAGGGTGGCTGGCTTGGGCTTTCCATTCCCGCCGAGTTTGGCGGTCAGGGCCTTCCTTATGTGCTGCATAGCGCTGTCGGTGAATATATGTCATCGGCCAATATGGCGCTGATGATGTATCCGGGGCTCACGCAAGGCGCCATTGCCGCCATTCTGGTGCATGGATCGGACGAACAGAAGCAGACCTATCTGCCGAAAATGGTGGAAGGTGTGTGGACCGGCACGATGAACCTGACGGAACCGCATTGCGGCACCGATCTCGGCCTCTTGCGCACCAAGGCCGTGCCGAATGGCGATGGCACCTATAAAATCTCCGGTCAGAAGATCTTCATCTCCGCCGGTGAACACACCATGTCGGACAATATCATCCATCTGGTGCTCGCCCGCATTGAAGGCGCGCCGGAAGGCACCAAGGGCATTTCTCTGTTCATCGTGCCGAAATTCCTCGTCAACGAGGACGGCTCCGTCGGTCAACGCAATGGCGTTTCCTGCGGCGCCATCGAGCACAAGATGGGCATTCACGGCAATGCCACCTGCGTGATGAATTACGACGAGGCCACCGGCTATCTGATCGGCGCGGAAAACAAGGGCCTGTCGGCCATGTTCGTCATGATGAATGAGGCCCGTCTCGGCGTTGGTCTTCAGGGCCTGTCGATTGCTGAAATCGCCTATCAGAACGCCGCCAATTATGCCCGCGAACGCATTCAGGGCCGCTCGATCTCCGGGGTCAAGGCGCCAGAGAAGAAGGCCGACCCGATTATTGTGCACCCGGATATCCGTCGCAATCTGATGACCATCCGCGCCTTCAACGAGGCGGGCCGTGCCTTCACGCTGTGGACGGCGCTGAAATCCGATATCGCCCATCGTTCTGGCGACGCAGCCGAAAAACAGGCAGCGGATGATCTTCTCGGCCTGATGACGCCGATCCTCAAGGGTGTGTTGACCGACAAGGGCTTCGATCATGCAGTGATGGCCCAGCAGGTCTATGGCGGCCATGGCTATATCGAGGAATGGGGCATGAGCCAGTATGTGCGCGATGCCCGCATTGCCATGATCTATGAGGGTGCCAATGGTATTCAGGCGCTCGACCTCGTCGGCCGCAAGCTCGGCATGAATGGCGGGCGTGCCGTGATGGCGCTGTTCAACGAGATCGGCACGTTCTGCGAAGAAAATCGCGGCGATGAAAAACTCTCCTTCTTTACCAAGCATCTGAAGAAGGGCTTGAACGATCTTCAGGCCGCAACCATGTGGTTCATGCAGAACGCCATGGCCAAGCCTGACAATGCCGGTGCCGGTTCCACCGACTACATGCATCTCTTCGGCATCGTCGTTCTGGGTTACATGTGGGCGAAGATGGCCAAGGCAGCAGAAGCAGCGCTGGAGAGCGGCACAGGCGATACGGATTTCTACAAGAACAAGCTGATTACCGGCCGGTTCTACATGGAAAAGGTCATGCCGGAGACGGCACTGCGCAAGACCCGCATCGAGGCGGGTGCCGACAGCCTGATGGAGCTGGCGGCGGAGGCATTTTGAGGCCTTGTTTCGGTGGCAGCCCCGTTATCCGGCTGCCATCACCGTCTCCCTGACCGGGAGAAGCGATATGCCGTAAGCTCTCGGAAACTCTGTTGGGTTGCGGAACTGGAATTATAGTTGGAGCGTGTCACCAGCGGCTTACCGTTCATAACCGCGAGGCTCGCCAAGGGAGAGAGATATGAGTGACGTCTATATTTACGATCACGTGCGCACGCCGCGCGGGCGTGGCAAGAAGGACGGTTCCCTGCATGAGGTGCCCTCCGTTCGCCTCGCCGCCAAGGCGCTGGAAGCGATCCGCGACCGCAACGGGCTGGACACGGCAACCGTCGATGACATCATCATGGGCTGCGTCGATCCGGTGATGGATGCCGGTGCGGTGATTGCCAAGGGGGCCGCCTTCGAGGCCGGTTACTCCACCAAAGCGCCGGGCATGCAGATTTCACGCTTCTGCGCCTCCGGTCTCGATGCCGTCAATTTCGCGGCGGGCAAGATCGCCCAAGGCGCTGACGACATCGTCATTGCCGGTGGCGTGGAAAGCATGTCGCGCGTCGGGCTCGGCATGTCGGGTGGCGCGTGGTTCATGGACCCTTCCGTCAACTTCCCGGCCTATTTCATGCCGCAGGGCGTGTCTGCCGATCTCATCGCCACGAAATACGGCTTCTCCCGTGACGACGTCGATGCCTATGCGGTGGAAAGCCAGAAGCGCGCGGCGCATGCCTGGCAGAACGGTTATTTCGACAAATCCGTCGTGCCGGTGAAGGACCAGAACGGGCTGACCATTCTCGACCGCGACGAGCATATGCGTCCCGGCACCGACATGCAGGCGCTGGCGCAGTTGCAGCCTTCCTTCCAGATGCCGGGCGAAATGGGTGGCTTCGAAGCCGTCGGCATCCAGGCGCATCCGGAAATCGAAAAGATCAATTACGTCCATCATGCCGGCAATTCCTCCGGCATCGTCGATGGTTCCGGCGTGGTTCTGCTCGGCTCCAAATCCGGTGGCGAGAGCATGGGGCTGAAACCCCGCGCCCGCATTCGCGCCTTTGCCAATATCGGTTCTGATCCGGCGCTCATGCTGACCGGCCCGGTTGATGTGACGGAAAAGCTTCTGAAAAAAACCGGTATGACGCTTGCCGACATCGACCTCTTTGAGCTGAACGAGGCCTTTGCCGCCGTGGTGCTGCGATTCATGCAGCATTTTGAGGTGTCCCACGATGTGATGAATGTCAATGGCGGCGCGATTGCCATGGGCCATCCGCTGGGTGCGACCGGGGCGATGATCCTCGGCACGGTGCTCGACGAGCTGGAGCGGCGTGACCTGAACACCGCGCTCGTCACGCTCTGCATCGGGGCTGGCATGGGCACGGCAACCGTGATTGAACGCGTCTGATCGGGGAGGAAAACCAATGACCTACAAGAATTTCACCGTCGAGACCGACGCAGACGGCATTGCGCTCGTCACCTGGAACATGCCGGACAAAAGCATGAATGTCTTCACCGTCGAGGTGATGGACGAGATTGAAAAGATCGTCGATGCCGTCGTGGCGGATGCTGCCGTCAAGGGCGTCGTTTTCACCTCGGGCAAATCCTCCTTCTCCGGCGGCGCGGACCTGACCATGATCCGCGGCATGTTTTCGCTGGTCGAGGACGAGCGGGTGAAAGACCCGGCCAATGCCGTGAAGAAACTCTTCGATGCCGCCGGCCGCATGAGCTGGCTGTGGCGCAAGATCGAAACCTGCGGCAAGCCCTGGGTTTCTGCCATCAACGGCACCTGCATGGGCGGCGCATTCGAGCTGTCGCTTGCCTGCCATGGCCGTGTGGCCTCCAATGCGAAATCGGTGAAGCTGGCGCTGCCGGAAGTCAAGGTCGGGATTTTTCCGGGCGCTGGCGGCACCCAGCGCGTGCCGCGTCTTGCCAATGCGCAGGACGCGCTGCAGATGATGACCACCGGCCAGACGCTGACCCCGCAACGCGCCAAGGCGATGAACCTCGTGCATCAGGTGGTTGAGCCGGATCAGCTGATCCCCGCCGCAAAACAGATGATCAAGGACGGGTTGAAGCCGGTTGCTCCCTGGGACGAAAAGGGCTTCAAAGCCCCCGGCGGCGGCATCTGGACGCCTGCGTCCGCCCAGCTCTGGCCGGCTGCATCGGCAATCCTGCGCCGCGAAACGGCTGGAAACTATCCGGGTGCGCTTGCCATTTTGAAATGCGTCTATGAAGGGCTGCAAGTGCCCTTCGACACGGCGCTGCGCATCGAGCAGCGCTATTTCACCGAGATCGTCCAGACGCGCGAAGCCTTCTCGATGATCCGCTCGCTGTTCATTTCCATGCAGGAACTGGGCAAGGGCGCACGTCGCCCGGCAGGCCAGCCGAAAAGCCAGATCAAAAAGGTCGGCGTCGTCGGCGCAGGCTTCATGGGTGCCTCCATTGCCTATGTCACCGCAGCCGCTGGCATTCCGGTGGTGCTGATCGACCGCGATCAGGAAGCCGCCGAGAAGGGACTTGGCGTCTCGCAGAAGCTGATCGCGGATGCGGTCGGTAAGGGCAGGATGACCAAGGAAGAGGGCGAAAAGCTGGTAAGCCTGATCACGCCGACGCCGGATTATGCCGCCCTTGCCGATGCCGATCTGGTCATCGAAGCCGTGTTCGAAGACCGCGACGTGAAGAAGGCCGTGATTGAAAAGGTCGAGGCCGTGCTGCCGGAAGGGGCGATTTTCGCCTCCAACACTTCGACGCTGCCGATCACAGGTCTTGCCAAGACGTCGAAACGCCCTGCTGATTTCATCGGCATCCACTTCTTCTCGCCGGTCGAAAAGATGATGCTGACGGAAGTGATCCTCGGCAAGGAGACCGGCGACAAGGCGCTGGCCGTGGCGCTGGATTATGTCGCTGCGATCAAGAAGACGCCGATCGTCGTCAACGACACCCGCGGCTTCTTCGTCAATCGCTGTGTGCTGCGCTATATGGCCGAAAGCTACGATATGCTGATTGAAGGCGTGCCGCCGGTGATGATCGAAAATGCGGCGAAATTTGCCGGCATGCCGGTCGGCCCGCTGTCGCTCAACGATGAAGTGGCGATTGATCTCTCCTACAAAATTCTCAAAGCCGCGATCGCCGATCTCGGCGAAAAGGCGGTCGATCCGCGCCATATGGAGCTGGTCGCCCGCATGGTCGAGACGGAAGAGCGCTTTGGCCGCAAGAACGGCAAGGGCTTCTACGATTATCCGGCCAAGCCCGCCAAGAAGTCGCTCTGGCCGGGTCTGAAGGATTTCTATCCGCAGAAGAAGGCGGAAGAGGTCGATGTGACGGTGTTGCAGCAACGCTTCCTGGCCACCATCGCACTGGAAGCGGCCCGCACCGTGGAAGAAGGCATCGTCACCGATCCGCGGGAAGCCGATGTCGGCTCCATCCTCGGCTTCGGCTTTGCGCCTTATACCGGCGGGGCTCTCTCCTATATCGACGGCATGGGCGTGAAGACCTTTGTGGAACTGTGCGAAAAGCTGGCCAAGGATTACGGCCCGCATTTTGCCCCCACATCCTTGCTCAAGGAGATGGCGGAAAAGGGTGAAACCTTCTATGGCCGGTTCGATCCGTATGGGGCAGCCCAGAAGGCGGCGTAAGGGGAAACAACCGCTTGCCCCAAAAACGCACGTCATCCTCGGGCTCGACCCGAGGATCTGCCTTGGGTGGAGAGCCTGTCATGGCTTTGAGGGAATGATGAGCCGCATGATGTCGTGAACTGATCTGGCTCTTTGTTCTGACGCATTTCCGGACGAAAGACCGCTAAGCACTTTTCGCGGGACAATGCTCTATAAAACACATGCTGCCGAAAGCCTTGGCGGCTCCTCGGGTCAAGCCCGAGGATGACGGGCGGGTGAGGAAACGTAATGGCCACCATCCGGGCCATCTTGTAGGGCCTGATCCGCTTGAGCACACAAGAGACTGGCGCAACAGAACAATCATGCCTATCTCTTGCAGCGTGTCTAAAGAAAACGCCGCCCTGTCGCTATTGCCGCCTGTCTTTCTCCGCTGGTTTGCCGAGAAAGGCTGGACACCGCGTGCCCATCAGATCGAGCTGCTCGAGCGTGCCATCCGTGGTGACAGCACGCTGCTGATCGCACCGACCGGGGCAGGCAAGACGCTGGCCGGATTTCTGCCGGCTCTGGTCGATCTTGTCCTGCGCAAAGAGGGAGCCGGGAGAAGCGGTCCCCACACGCTTTACATCTCGCCGCTCAAGGCGCTGGCGGTCGATATCGAGCGTAATCTGATGGCGCCGGTTGTGGAGATGGGGCTTTCGGTGACGGTCGAGACCCGCACCGGCGATACGCCGCAGGCCAAGCGCCAGCGGCAAAAGCGTAATCCGCCCGATATTCTTCTGACCACGCCGGAACAGCTGGCGCTTTTGATCGCCAGTCCCGATGCCGGGGTGTTTTTCAAGGGCTTGCGCTTTGTCGTCTTTGATGA
The DNA here is from genome assembly GCF_023700755.1 of Allorhizobium sonneratiae. Taxonomy (GTDB): domain Bacteria; phylum Pseudomonadota; class Alphaproteobacteria; order Rhizobiales; family Rhizobiaceae; genus Allorhizobium; species Allorhizobium sonneratiae. Next base: position 212,736 of record NZ_JAMKOJ010000002.1, read on the forward strand.
GCTGCATTCGCTGGTCACCTCGAAGCGCGGTCATCTTCTGTCGCTGGGGCTTGCGCGGCTTCGCCGCCTGGCACCCGCCCTGCAAACCATCGGCCTCTCGGCCACCGTGGCCGATCCACCGCAATTGCAGCGCTGGCTGGTGGCGCAGACACCGCAAGAGGAGCGTCTGGCCGGTCTCGTCACCGTGTCAGGTGGTGCGCGGCCCGACATCACCATTTTGAAAACCCAGGAGCGCATTCCCTGGTCCGGCCATTCCGCCCGCTATGCCATGCCCGAGCTTTACGACACGCTGAAGCGGTTTCGCATGACGATCATTTTCGTCAACACCCGTTCGCAGGCGGAAATGCTGTTTCAGGAATTGTGGACGATCAATGACGACAATCTGCCGATTGCGCTGCATCACGGCTCGCTCGATGTCGCCCAGCGCCGCAAGGTCGAACAGGCCATGGCGGAAAGCCGCTTGCGTGCCGTGGTTGCCACCTCGACACTCGATCTCGGCATCGACTGGGGCGAGGTCGATCTCGTCGTTCATGTCGGCGCGCCAAAAGGGGCAAGCCGTCTGGCCCAGCGCATTGGCCGCGCCAATCACCGCATGGATGAGCCAAGCCGCGCCATTCTCATCCCCGCCAACCGGTTTGAGGTGATGGAATGTCAGGCAGCGCTCGACGCCAATTATCTCGGCGCACAGGACACAAGCCCGGTGGGCGAAGGGCCGATCGATGTGCTGGCCCAGCATATTCTCGGCATGGCCTGTGCCGGGGCCTTTGACGAGAACGACCTTTATGACGAAGTCACGTCGGTCACGGCTTACCAAAGCCTCAGTCGGGACGATTTTTCCCGCGTCATCGATTTCGTTGCCACCGGCGGCTATGCACTGAAAAGCTATGAGCGCTATGCCCGGATCAGGCAGCGAAAAGACGGTCTGTGGCGGGTCTCCAATCCGCAGGTGGCGCAGCAATACCGGCTCAATCTCGGCACGATCATCGAAGAGCCGATGCTGACGGTGCGGCTTGCCAAACGCAATCATTTGGGCTCTCTCGGGCGCGGCGGCATGGCGCTCGGTCAGGTGGAGGAGTATTTCGTCGAACAGCTCTCCCCGGGCGACACCTTTCTGTTTTCCGGCAAGGTGCTGCGCTTCGAGGGCCTGCGCGAAAGCGAATGCCTCACCTCCAATGCCTTTTCCCAGGACCCGAAAATTCCGGCCTATGCTGGCGGCAAGTTTCCGCTCTCCACCTTTCTTGCCGATCAGGTGCGCGCCATGCTGGACGATCCCGCCCGCCGGCAGGCGCTGCCGGAACAGGTGCGCGACTGGCTGGACATCCAGCAGCAGAAATCCGTGCTGCCCAGACGGGGCGAATTGCTGGTCGAATGCTTTCCCCGGGGCAAACGTTTTTACCTGATCGCCTATCCCTTTGAGGGGCGGCTGGCGCATCAGACGCTCGGCATGTTGCTGACGCGGCGGCTGGAGCGGCTGAAAGCCAGGCCCCTCGGCTTCGTCGCCACCGATTATGCGTTGGCCATCTGGGGGCTGGAGGATATGGGCGCGATGATTGCAGATGGGCGGTTGTCGCTTGCCTCTCTGTTCGAGGAGGACATGCTGGGCGACGATCTCGAAGCCTGGCTTGACGAGTCCTTCATGCTGAAACGCACCTTCCGCGCCGTGGCGATCATTGCAGGCCTGATCGAAAAGCGCCATCCGGGCAAAGAAAAAACCGGGCGGCAAGTGACTGTCTCCACCGACCTGATCTATGACGTGTTGCGAAGCCATGAGCCCGATCACATCCTGCTTCAGGCCACCCGCGCCGATGCGGCAAACGGCCTTTTGGACATTGCCCGGCTTGGCGCTATGCTGAGACGTATCAACGGTCATATCCGCTTTCAGCGCCTTGACCAGGTTTCGCCGCTGGCTGTTCCGGTCATGCTGGAAATCGGTCGTGAGCCGGTTTATGGCGAAGCCGAGGACACGGTTCTGGCCGAGGCGGCAGATGCTCTGCTGGCGGAGGCTTTGGTTTGAATGAAGAATGAACGGATGGCTTCATGTCTTTGCGGTTGAACCGTGACGAATGGAAGACGGTTTTGGACAGCCAATGCGAAACTGTGTTTTGTGGCCATGTCGCGATCTTCGATCTGAGCGGCGTACTTTATCTGCCCGATCTGGACGTGATGGCGGTTTCCGACATGCATCTGGAAAAAGGGGCTGCCTTTGCCCGGCGCGGCATGATGCTGCCACCTTACGATACGCTATCGACGCTCGACAAACTGGAGGGAGCGCTCCAGCACTATGATCCAAAGATTGTCGTCAGCCTTGGCGACAATTTTCATGACCGGATCGGCTCCGATCATCTGCCGGAGGTATTTCGCAGCCGTCTTGTGCAGATGATGCGGGGCCGCGAGGTGATCTGGGTCAATGGCAATCACGATCCCGATGGGGTGGTGGGCCTGCCGGGAATGAGCGCCGATGCTGTGTGCTTTGCCGGGCTGACCTTTCGCCATGAGCCTGAACAGGGCGCGGGCGAAGGTGAGATTGCCGGCCATCTCCATCCGGCTGCAACCGTGCGAAGACGTGACAAGGCGGTGCGTCGCCCCTGTTTTGCCTGTGATGGGACAAGGCTGATCATGCCCGCTTTCGGCGCTCTGACCGGCGGGCTCGATCTTGCGCATCGCGCCTTTTCCGGCCTGTTTCAGCGAAAGAGCCTGACGGCGCATCTTCTGGGAAAAGACCGGCTCTACAGCATTGCCTATGATCGCTTGAAGGCTTGATCCAGGTCATCGGCAACCGCGCCGGATAGCTGCTAAATGGCCTCATGAGACAGTTCTGGAGGCCGAGATGGACACGCTGAGCCTTGCATACGATCATGACCGGGCAGCGCAACTGCTCGAAGAGCTTCTCGCCCTGAAGGCGGCGGTGGTTGCCGATGCTTCGGAGACCGCCTTTCTGGCCAACGGGCCACAGGACGATCCCGGTCTTGCCAATCTCGCCTGTTATCTGGCGCTGCGCCGTCGCGATCTCCGCCTGTTGCAACGGCGGCTGATGGCGCTTGGCCTCTCCTCGCTCGGGCGGGCGGAAAGCCGGGTGCTGCCGACGCTGGATGCGGTGATTGCCGCGCTTGCTGCGATGTCAGGTGAGGTCTCGCCGGTGCCGACGCCATCGTCTGCGCGTTTCTTTGCCGGGGAGGAGCGGCTGGCGGACGCCGCCCTTGCACTTTTTGGACCGGCAACACTGACGCGCCATACCCGCATCATGGTAACGCTGCCGGGAGAGGCGGCCATCGGCTCCGGTCTGATCCTCGATCTTGCCCGTCAGGGCATGGATATCGCGCGGATCAATTGCGCCCATGACCGGCCTGAGGTATGGCGGGCGCTGGCTGCGGAGGTTCGCTCTGCCGGGCACAGTGTCGGGCGCGATCTCAAGGTGCTGATGGATATTGCCGGTCCGAAAATCCGCACGGAAGCCGTGCTGCCGGAAAAGAAGGCGGTTTTGCATTGCGGCGACCGGATCAGACTGGTGGCCACAGGTGCGCCGCGCATCGACGCCGATGCCTGTTTTTCCGCTGCCGTTTCGCTGCCGGACATCGTCACCCGGCTGAAAGCCGGTGACCGGTTGCGCTATGACGATGGCAAGCTGGAAGCGGTGGTCGAGACGGCTGGCGGCGGCGAAGCGCTGCTGCGTGTTGTGCGGGTGCGACAGGGTGGCGTCAAGCTCAAGCCGGAAAAAGGCATCAATCTTCCTGATACCGGGCTTGGTCTGTCGCCGCTGACGGTGAAGGATGAAGAGGATCTGGCCACGGTTGTCGATTGCGCCGACATGATCGGTTATTCTTTCGTCAGCCGCCCGGAGGATATCGATCTGCTCGATGCGGCGCTGGCACGGCTTGGCCGCGGCGACAAAACACTCGGCCTGATTGCCAAGGTGGAACAGCCGGAAGCCCTCGACAATCTTCCCGCCCTTATCGCCCGGGCCAAGCGGCGCGGGTCTTTTGGCGTGATGATCGCCCGCGGCGATCTGGCCGCCGAAATCGGTTTTGAGCGGCTGGCGGAAATGCAGGAGGAAATTCTCTGGATCTGCGAAGCCGCAGGCATTCCCTCCATCTGGGCCACTCAGGTTCTGGAGGACATGGTCAAGGACGGCATTCCCAGCCGTGGCGAGATGACCGATGCCGCCATGGCGGCAAGGGCCGAATGCGTCATGCTCAACAAGGGGCCAGCCATTGTCGAGGCTGTCACCATGCTGGCCAGCCTGCTCAACCGCATGGACCAGCATGTGTTCAAGAAAACACCCACATTGCGGGCGCTGAAATCCTGGTAAGCCATCCCGGAGAAGACACTGGCCGGACAAGGCACCGGCCAGACAAAACCCCGGGATGACAGGATGGCATCAGGCGGCCTGAACGATCTCGACCAGTTCGACCTCGAAAATCAGATCCTGACCGGCCAAAGGATGGTTGGCGTCGATGGTCACACTGTCATCCTTCACTTCGGTGACGGTGACCACCATCGGCGCGCCATTGCCGCTCTGGGCCTGAAGCTGGGTGCCGGGTGCAAGATTGATATTGGCCGGAATGACGTCACGCGCCACACGCTGAACCTTTTGCGGATCGTGCGGGCCATAGGCTTCGTGCGCCGGAACGGTGATCCGCTGGCTGTCACCCACCGCCATGCCACTGACCTGACGATCGAGGCCGGGAATGATCCGGCCCGATCCAAGCTGAAACTTCAGCGGTTCGCGTCCGCGCGAACTGTCGAACGGCGTACCATCCGGCAGAAGGCCGACATAATGAATGAGAACGGTGTCACCGGCCTTGGCCGGATGTGCCTCGATATTCGCCATGGAAGTCTCCTTTCCTGTCGAGAGCCGTGGCATCGTCAAAACGAAAGACCCTCGGCCTGTGTGACAGCATGATCCCTCTGTTTTCTCATCATCGAGGAAACGGAACATGCTCTGGGATCGCGCCGGAAAAGTATGCGACGAAATTGATCCCTCTCCGGTCCGCCTCTTTGCTGGCGAACCATTCAGCCGGGGGGGAGCCTGATGCCATCCCGGCCAGCGAATGTTGGTCGTTCTCCAGAAAACGGAATACCGTGACATGTCACGGATGATCGGCGGATCGATATCGAAACGCCAAACGCCAACACTCACCATTTAGGAGCGAAAGGCGGCAGATCAACGGCAAAGGCCAATAAAAGCGGAAAAAGATGGTTTATTCCGCCGCATTGCGACCAGGAGTGACGATCTGTGTGATATGGGCGCGCAAGGCTGCCGGCTTCAGCGGCTTGTGATGCAGCGCAATATCGCGCTCTTCAGCCAGCATGCGCACATCGGACGTGCGGTCGGCGGTGATCAGCAAGGCCGGCAGTGGGCGACCATAGAGCTGCCGCAGACGTTCGATGGCCTCGATGCCAGTTCCCTCGCCCAGATGATAATCGGCAATGACCAGATCGGGCGCTGTTGGGTTTTCAGCCACGAGCACCTCCAGCTCGCCAAGTGCCGCCGCCGTCAGCACGTCGCAGCCCCAGCCGGTCAGCAGCAGTTGCATGCCGCCGGTAATATCGGGCTCATTGTCGATGCAGATCAGCCTTGTCCCTGCCAGCGGCTGGATCGGGCGGGATGGTGCGGCTTTTTCACCGGCCTTTGGCCGGTCAAGCGTGTTTTCCCTGGCAAGCGGCATGGTTACCTTGAAGCTGGTGCCGCTTTGCGGGCGCGACTTCAGCTCGACGGGGTGGTTCAGCACCCTTGCGATACGGTCGACGATGGACAGGCCAAGACCCAGGCCGGAGGCGGTTTTCATCCCCTCTTCCAGCCGGGCGAATTCCTTGAAAATCGTGCGGAATTTCGATTGCGGAATACCGATGCCCGAATCCGTCACCTGAATGGCCACCTTGTCGCCCATGCGGCGCACGCCGACCAGAACCTTGCCGCGCGGTGTATATTTGATGGCATTCGACACCAGATTCTGCACCAGTCGCCTGAGAAGACTGGCATCGGAGCGCACGGAAAGCCCGGTGGGCAAAATGGTGAGCGTCAACCCCTTTTCCCGCGCCATCGGCTCAAAATCGGTACGGATACGCTCCAGCAGCTCTTGCAGGCGCACGGTTTCCAGCCTGGGCTTCATTGCGCCCGTATCGAGGCGGGAAAGATCAAGAACCGCTCCGAGGATCAGCTCGACCGATTCCAGCGCCGAATCGATATTGCGCACCAGCAAGGCATCCTCGCTCTCGCCCAGCCGCTCCACCAGCACAGAGGAATAGAGCCTTGCGGCATTGAGCGGCTGCAGGATGTCGTGACCGGCGGCGGCGAAGAATTTCGTCTTGCCGATATTGGCTTCGTCGGCGCTGGCGCGGGCCTCCTTCAGTTCAGCATTGACCCGCATCAGTTCGGCGGTGCGTGCATCGACCCGCTGCTCCAGCGTTTCGTAAGCCTGTTTCAGCGCCCGGTCGGCGGCGACCTGTCTGGTGATGTCGGTGAAGGTGGCAACCAGCCCCTTGTCCGGCATGGCATTGCTGCGCACCTCGACAATGCGCTGGCCTTGGGCAAGCACCAGCTGGAACGGCTCGTCGAGATGGTGGAAATGGGCCAGAATTTGCGTTTCATCCGCAGCGGCAATGTCGCCGCGCTCCACCAGATGATGGACGATGGCGGCTAGCGGCACACCCACCTGCCCCATCTCGTCGGGCAGGTCGAGCAGGGTGCGGAAGCGTCGGTTCCAGATGCTGAGCGCTTCGGAACTGTCGAAGACGGCGATGCCCTGATCCATCTGCGAAAGCGCGGTTTGCAGCATATCCTGATTATATTGCAGGGCTTCGCTGGCCTGATCGAGCAGCCAGGCGGTATCGGCGGAGGCATCTTCCGCCCGTTGCAGGATCAGCGACAGCACCAGCCGTGCCGAGGCCGAGCCGATGACCGAGCCCAGCAATTGCTCGGTATGATGGATGAAGGCCATATCGGCGGGGCTGTCATCATGAAGAAGCCTTCCGGCTGTGCGCTCATAGCTTTTCAGCGAGCGCTCCATCCGCTCCTGACCGAGATAGCGCGACAGCACCGCTTTCAGCTCGCCAATCGTTGCCCGGCTTTTCCATCCACGGGTGAGAAACTGGCTGCGGCTTTGCCGACGCACGAAAATGCCCGCCTGAATACGTTCCACCGGTTTGGGATTGCGGCTGAGACTACCAAGAGCAAAAGCGATGACATTGACCATCAGGCTGAGCAGTGTGCCGGTCAGCAGCGGATCGGCCTTGCCGGGCATAAAGGCATCCACACCGGGAAACAAGAAGGACAGAATGGCACCGGCCAGATCCTGCTTCGCCACCACGCCGAAACTGGGCAGAAACAGCGTATAGATCCAGGTGAGAAAGCCGAGCGACAGGCCGAGAATGGCGCCACGCGCATTGGCCCGGCGAAAGATCAGCCCACCGATCAGGGCCGGAGCGATCTGGGCAATCGCGGCGAAGGCGAGAAGGCCGATGGAGGCAAGCGCGCTGGCGCTGTCGATCAGTCGATAATAGCCATAACTCAGCATCAGAACCGCGAAAATCGCAAATCGGCGAATGCCGAGCACGGTTCTGGCTAGGCTCTCCGCGCCACCATAACGGCGGTTGAAACTGCCGCGCAACAGCACCGGCAGCACGATGTCGTTGGAAATCATGATGGCCAGCGCCACGGTCTCGACGATGACCATGGCGGTGGCGGCGGAAAAACCGCCGATAAACGTGATCAGCGTCACGACCGGCCAGCCATGGGTGAGCGGCAGTGTCAGCACGTAAAGATCGGCATTGCCGCTGCCGTGAAACGTCAGGAGTCCGCCGATGGCTGCCGGCAACACGAAAAGATTGATGGCGACGAGATAGACGGGAAAGAGCAGGCCCGCCATGCGCAATTCCCGCGGGCTTCGGTTTTCCACCACCATGACATGAAACTGCCGGGGCAGCATGACGATGGCAAAGCCAGACAATAGTGTCAGAAGCAGCCAGCGCCCCGGTGACGTTTCATGATTGAGCGCAGCCATCACCTGCGGATTGGCGCTTGCCGCGCGCAGCAGATCGCCCGGACCGTGGAAAAGCCAGAACACGACAGTCACGCCGAGCGTGCAGAACGCCAGAAGCTTGACGAGCGATTCCATCGAGATCGCCAGAATCAACCCGTCCTGATGTTCGGTGGCGTCGGTGTGGCGGGTGCCGAAAATCGCGGCGAAGATGGCCAGCGACAGCGCCACCAGCAGCGCAAGATCGACAAAATGGAGATTGCCCCGACCAAGCCCGTGAATGCCCAATTCTTGAATGCCAACCCCTTGATGACCAAGCTCATAAACGCCGGGATCGACCAGAACCGCGACCGAACTGGACACCGCCTTCAGCTGCAGGGCGATATAGGGAATGGAGGCCGCCAGCGAAATCACGGTGACCATCATGCCGACCACCGGGTTCTTGCCATAGCGGGCGGCGACGAAATCCGCGCCGGAGGTGAGCTTTTCCGCCTTGGCGATATCGACGATGCGGCGGATCAGCGGCAGACCCAGTGTCAGCATCAGGATCGGCCCGATATAAATGCCGAAAAACTCCATGCCGCGGTCGGCGGCAAGGCCAACACCGCCGAAATAAGTCCAGGAGGTGCAATAAACTGCCAGCGACAACCCATAGACCAGCGGACGACCGCGCACCGGGCCACCCCGCCTGCGACTCAATCGGTCGCCAAAGCTTGCCACCATGAACAACAGCAGCAGATACAGCACCGAGGATGCAATGATCAGCCATGCGGGCAGCATGTCTTTCCCCCTTTTCGATGATCTCAAGCCGCAGACGCGTTTAAGATCATCGACATTCTTGCAAGGCAAAGAGTATGCGATCGTTGCTGAAATTGAAATTGCCGTCCTCTAGGCAAAAAGTTGAAACTTCTCTCTGTTTTCCGCATTATGATAAAGAATGATCTTATCTTCATTATAAGATGGAATGACCAAGGGGGCCGAGAGGGAAAGACATGCTGAACGAATTCAAATCCTTTATCGCGCGCGGCAATGTGATGGATCTGGCCGTGGGGGTCATCATTGGCGGCGCCTTCGGTCAGATCGTCACCTCGCTGGTGAACGACATCATCATGCCGCTTGTGGGCGTGATTTTCGGCGGCTTCGATTTTTCCAACTATTTCCTGCCGCTGAGCGATAAGGTCACCGCCTTGAGTCTGGCGGAGGCGCGAAAGCAGGGGGCGGTTTTCGCCTATGGCAATTTCATCACCGTCGTCATCAATTTCGTGATCCTCGCCTTCATCATTTTCCTGCTGGTCAAGGGCGTGAATACGCTGCGCAAACAAGTGGAACGGCATGACGAGACGCAGAAACCGGCCAGCCCGCCGCCTGCCGATGTGCAACTGCTGACCGAAATCCGTGATCTGCTCAAGGCAGGATCAAAATAAATAAATGCCAGACCCGATGAGGCTCCGGCGAGAAGCGATGACCGTCAGGCCATTTGCATCGGTTTTCGATAACGGCCTATGCTCCATTTGCCGGCTTTGAGCATAGGCCTCTGCGCAACGAGACGTCGCCAGAGCAAAGCCCATTGTCGGCAAGAGTGTGCGTTTTATCACCGGAGCCGTGCAGCTCACACTGAAACAACCGAAACATGAAATCGAGCCTATCCGGGAAAATGACATGCGGTTTTCCCCGACAAAGCCGCAGGCTGAAAACCCATGGTTTTGATGATATTGTTGAAAACACGACGTGACGACATCATTCCTTGAACAGGAATCGATTTTACAGCGCCGTGCGCCAAAGATGGCGCACAAAACTCGCTGTAACACGTTTCATCTGCTGCATCATTTTCACCTTCAATCCTACCCGATTTCAGGAATGATGCAGTAGAGAATCGGATTTTTCCGGAAAACGGTTCCCACTTTTAGGCCTGATGCAACAGGTTTAAAGTGTTACAGCGATACGCGCCTCTTGTTCCAAGAGGGCTCAAAATTGAATTTTTGAAGAATTTACAGCATATTGGAATGCAGAACCTGCCGTCGTTCCAGGCAGGGACAGCTTCAGGCAAGTCTCATTGCTCAACAATGGGGCACCCTGGGCTTTTCGAAGGAACACTCTATGTCAATTCAATCAGCAATGAACGCGTCCGTTTCAGGCATGACCGCACAGGCCACAGCCTTGGGCAGCATTGGTGAAAATATTTCTAACTCTTCGACGGTTGGCTATAAATCCAGCCTGACCTCCTTTTCCAGCCTGGTTTCGGGCGGTGTTTCCACGACGACGAAAACCACCCAGATGGTCGATGGCGACTATACCTCGTCTTCGGTCAAGACCAATCTGGCCGTCAAGGGCGACGGCTATTTCATCGTCGAGAATGCCAACGGCGACACGTTTCTGACACGCGAAGGCGACTTCTCCCCCAACGCCGACGGCTATCTGCAAAATGCCTCGGGCTATCTGCTGCTTGGTTATTCCTATGCCAATGGCGATCCCGCAGCCGTCACCAACGGATTTCAGGGTCTGGAACCGGTCAAGGTCTCCAGCAGCACGCTGAGCGCCACGGCGACCACCACGGCCACCGTCGACACAGGAAACCTCAATTCCAGCGCTACGGCAGTCACCGGCGATACGCCGAGCTCCAATAATGCTGATGCGAACTATACCTACAAATCCTCGGTCGTCGCCTATGACAGTCTGGGCAACGCCCTGACTTATGACGTCTACTACACCAAGACCGATGCCAATACCTGGGAAGTGGCCGTCTACAACAAGGCTGATGCCACCGATCAGACGAGCTTTCCCTATGGTGGCGACGGCATGTTGGGGTCTGCCACCCTCACCTTCGATTCGACGACAGGCAAGCTGGACAGCAGCAGCGACACCTCGCTCGATGTCAGCGACAATAACAACAATCTGAACTTCAAGCTCGACCTGGCTGCGATGACGCAGTTGTCCAGCACATCTGCCGTCACGACCACCGCCAATGGCAGTGCCGCCGAATCGAGCTCGGATTATACGATCGGAACGGACGGCACGATCAGCCAGACCTATGCCGACGGTTCTTCCACCAATCTCTACAAGATTGCACTGGCCAATGTCGCCAGCCCGAACAACCTCGAAAAAGCCGACGGAACGGCCTATAAGCTCACACAGGAGTCGGGTACGGTGGTTGTCGGCTTTGCTGGCACCGGCAGTTTCGGCACGATCCAGTCCAGCACGCTGGAAGCGTCCAACGTCGATCTCGCCTCGCAGCTCTCCAACATGATTCAGGCCCAGCGGACCTACAGCGCCAATTCCAAGGTGCTTCAGACCGCCGCCGACATGCTCGACACGGTGATCAACGTCGTTCGCTAATTCTGTCAGCACAGCACAGGACCGCAGCTTTGCGGCATCCTGAAGCTCTGTGCCGCACAGCTTTATAACGGTCGCATGATCGCCTGTCTTGTTCATGATGCCGGATTTCACAGACGAGGACCCGACAGGCCGCTTTGCATCGCGGCACTGTCCGTCCTCGATCAGGACGCAAATCATCGGGTGGCCGGACTGTTTCCGGCCTTCCCCGCTTACTCTGAAAACGGCAGCTGACATCATGTCATCCCATTCCAGACGCTCGGTCCCGACGACTTTCATGACGTTATCGAACAATATTGATAACGGTATCCAGCATGTCGGCCGCGGTCTGCAACACTTTCGAGTTGGCGCTGTAGGCCCGCTGCGCCTGGATCATGTTGGACAGTTCCGTGGCAAGGTCGACGTTGGAGGATTCCGTTGTGCTCGATTCGATCGTGCCGAAACTTCCCTCCCCGGCAAAACCGACAACCACCGTGCCGGAGTCCGCCGTGACCTTGTAAGCGGTGCCATCAACGCTTTCGAGATTGTCGGGACTGGCCACCGTGGCCAGTGCAATCTTGTAGAGCGGGTTCGATGTGCCGTCCGAATTGGTGGTGCTGATCGTGCCGTCCGAACCGATAGTGTAGTCGGTGCTGGTTTCGGCCGCACTGCCGTCTGCCGTGTTCGAGACACTCGACGTGCTGGACAGCTGTGTCAGACTGGAAAGGTCGATGCTGAAATCAAGACCATTCGTCGAATCGCTGACCGAAACGGAACTGTCGCTGCCGCTTTCCAGCTCTCCCGTCGTCGAATCAAACGTGAGCGTGGTCGAACCGATCAAACCATCGCCGGTATAGGGGAAGGTCGTATCGTCGGTGGCATCCGCACTGTTGTAGACCGCGACATCCCAGGTATTGTCGTCGGTCTTGGTGTAGTAAACGTCATAGGTGATGGCATTGCCGAGGCTGTCATAGGCGACAACCGAGCTCTTGTAGGAATAGGTCGCATCCGAAGCATTCGAGCTGGCGGTGTCGCCTGTCACCGTGTCGTCGCTGGAATCGAGGTTGCCGCTTGCCGTGACCTTCGTCGTCGCCGAAGCGCTCAATGTGCTCGACGACACCTTGACCGGCACGAGATTTTCAAATCCGTTGGTCACCGCCGAAGCATCGCCGCTGGAATCCTCATAGCCGAGCAGAGTATAGCCGGAGGAGTTTTCCAGATAGCCGTCGCTATTGACGGAGAAATCGCCCTGACGGGTGAGAAAGATATTGCCATCCGTATCCTGAACAATGAAATAGCCATCGCCATTGATGGCCAGATTGGTCTCTGTGGATGTCGATGTCAGTGTTCCCGAAACTGTTTGTGTCGTGCTGGTCGAGCTGGAAACCCCGCCCGAGACCAGGCTCGAAAACGAGGTCGTGCTGGATTTGTAACCTATCGTATCCGAATTTGAGATGTTTTCGCCAATGCTCGTCAGAGCCGTGGCTTGTGCGGTCAAGCCCGAAACGGCTGAGCTCATTGCTGATGCAAGCGACATAAAATATCCCTTCAGTGGCTTCTTCAGACCCATGATGTCGAAGCGAAGCTTGACTGAAACTTGCAGATTTTAACGGCCAATCACGCTGCTGTGAGAACGTGTCAGTTCCGCTTTTCGCAAAAATCGTTATTAAACATAGCATTAATATTTAAGGACAGTTATATCTTGATAAATCGCCGTCATACACCTGATTGAAATGCTGGCAATCTGTCAGATTACTGACAAAATCTGACAGGCATTGACCGGCAAAATCCAGAAAAACCAACGGATCAGTGCCGTCGCGATGGGGCCGATTGATGACAACCACCGAATCGGTTGCTGCCCCACCACATTCTGAAGATGCCCCCGACCAGACGGAATAAGGAGCATCATGATCAGGAGGCAAAGCCTTTTTCACATGCCTCTTAAGCCCCCTCCATCTTCATCGCGTGTTCCTCCTCGTATGCTTTCGCGATGATGCTCCAGGCTTCGTCGGCCGTTTCGACGAAGTTGAGGAGATTGACGTCGTCGGGCGCAATCGTGCCAAACTCCGCCAGACTGTCGAAATCAATGATCCGGTGCCAGAATTCCCGACCGAACAGGATGAGCGGGATCGGCGCCATGCGCTTGGTCTGGATGAGCGTGACCGCCTCGAACATTTCATCCAACGTGCCGAAACCGCCGGGGAAAATGGCAATCGCCTTGGCACGCATGAGAAAATGCATCTTGCGAATGGCGAAATAGTGAAAATTGAAGGAAAGGTCCGGCGTCACATAGGGATTGGGTGCCTGCTCATGCGGCAGCACAATATTGAGCCCGATGGAGGGCGCACCGACATCGGCGGCACCACGATTGCCCGCCTCCATCACGCCCGGACCGCCGCCGGTCACCACCACATATTCGCGGTAATCGAAGCCCGCTGAAAATTCGCTGCATTTGCGGGCAAAGGCGCGCGCCTCATCATAAAAGACAGATGCGGCTTCGAGATTGCGTTTCTGCACCTCGTTTCGTGCCGCCCAGGCCGCCTGACCGGGGGCAGGAATGCGGGCGCCGCCAAACATCACCACCGTCGACTGGATGCCTTTTTCAGCCAGCATCATTTCCGGTTTCAGCAGTTCAAGCTGCAAACGGACCGGGCGCAACTCCTCACGGCACAGAAATTCCTCATCCGCATAGGCCAGGCGATAGGAGGGTGATTGGGTCTGTGGCGTCAATGGTACGCCCGATGCCTTGATCCGGTCGCTGTGGCTGTCTTTCAGCGGGTCCCAGACCCCATCGCGTCTGCGGCCCTTGTCATTGCGGATTTTTGCCATGTCCTTGCCTTTTCCATTGCCGTTCCACACCGGTTTCGGGCAGAAGCGGTTTTCATCAAAACACTGCGGGCAAAGAAACCGGACAGTTCCCATTTGCCCATCAATGCGCTAAGCAGTCTGGCGTTGGGCGGCCAACCCAGCACTGTCCGGATTGCTTGGCGCTCACAGGGTCGCTCCTGAAGAAGCTTGCCCCTCTTCGGACATCCTGCTGCACCGAAGGACGCCGGGCCGAAGACCTCGGCTTCTGACGTTAATCAATCAAGTTTAAGGAATTCTCATGAGCGCCACGGACCTCTCCACTCTCGAAACCGCCATCGAAACCGCCTTCGACAACCGCGACGGCATCAATGCCTCGACCAAGGGTGAGGTGCGCGATGCCGTGAACGAGGCGCTTGCGCTGCTTGATCAGGGCAGGTTGCGCGTTGCCACCCGCGGCGAAGATGGCCAGTGGAGCGTCAATCAATGGCTGAAAAAAGCCGTTCTCCTGTCTTTTCGCCTCAATGACATGGACGTGATCAAAGGTGGCCCCGGCGAGGCGACCTGGTGGGACAAGGTGCCGTCGAAATTTGAAAATTGGGGCGAAAACCAGTTTCGCGCCGCAGGCTTTCGCGCCGTACCGGGCGCCATCGTCCGTCACTCCGCCTATATCGCGCCAAACGCCATCCTGATGCCTTCCTTCGTCAATCTCGGCGCTTATGTCGGCGAAGGCACCATGGTCGACACCTGGGCCACCGTCGGCTCCTGCGCCCAGATCGGCAATCACGTGCATCTTTCCGGCGGCGTCGGCATTGGCGGCGTGCTGGAACCGATGCAGGCCGGGCCGACCATCATCGAGGACAATTGCTTCATCGGTGCGCGTTCGGAAGTAGTCGAAGGCTGCATTATCCGTGAAGGCTCCGTGCTCGGCATGGGCGTCTATATCGGCCAATCCACCAAGATCGTCGATCGCACCACTGGCGAAGTCATGTATGGCGAAGTGCCGCCTTATTCCGTCGTCGTCGCCGGCACCATGCCGGGCAAGCCGCTGCCGAACGGCGAGCCGGGACCGAACCTTTACTGCGCCGTCATCGTCAAGCGCGTCGACGCCAGGACCCGTTCCAAGACCGGCATCAACGAGTTGCTGCGCGACTGAGCAGCATCGTCCGCAAGGCGCGTTTGCCATAAGAGCCAAAGGGTCGTCCATGCTCGAGGGTCCGTTGGCACAAGAAGGTGAGCGCGCCGTTTCTTCCCCTCCCTGCCTGTTGAAGTCACCATGACCCTGCCCTCCACCGATCCCGTCGCCAATCTGCAAAACCTGATCCGCTGCCCCTCTGTGACACCGGCTGAAGGCGGCGCGTTGACGGCCCTTGCCGCCATGCTTTCGCCGCTCGGCTTTCAGGTGCAGCGCATGATGGCGCGTGAGGACGGCACGCCGGATGTGGAAAATCTCTATGCCCGGCTCGGCACAGAGGGGCCGCATCTGATGTTTGCCGGCCATACCGACGTCGTGCCTGTGGGAACGGAAAGCGACTGGTCGCATCCGCCCTTTGCCGCAGAGATCGCCGATGGCATGCTTTTTGGCCGCGGTGCCGTCGATATGAAGGGTGGCATTGCCTGTTTCGTCGCCGCCATGGCCCGGGTTATCGCCAGAAACGGTGCCCCGAAAGGCTCGGTCTCCTTCCTGATCACCGGCGATGAGGAAGGCCCTTCGATCAACGGCACGATCAAGCTGCTCAAATGGGCCGCAGACAAAGGCGAGCGCTGGGATGCCTGCCTTGTTGGCGAGCCGACCAATCCGGAAAGCCTCGGCGACATGATCAAGATCGGACGACGCGGCTCGCTCTCCGGCGCCATCACCGTCCACGGTGTGCAGGGTCATGCCGCCTATCCGCATCTGGCCGACAACCCGGTACGCGGCGCAATCAAGCTGGCCGAGGCGCTGATGAACCCACCTTTCGATGCCGGAACAGAGAATTTCCAGCCCTCCAATCTGGAAGTCACCACCATCGACACCGGCAATGCGGCCACCAATGTCATTCCCGCCCGCGTTACGGCAAAGTTCAACATCCGCTTCAATGACAGATGGAGCGAAGACAGTCTTAAAGCCGAGATCCGCCGCCGTCTGGAGGCGGCCGCAGCCGATCCGCTGCTCAGGCCAGGCCGTCAGCCGATCCGCTTCGAGCTTGTCTGGGCCGATCGTCCGTCTCAGGTATTTCTCACCCGCAACGAGGCGCTGACCGGCGCGCTCTCTACAGCTATCGAAGCCATTACCGGCAAAACACCGCAGCTTTCAACCACCGGCGGCACATCGGATGCACGCTTCATCAAGGATTATTGCCCGGTGGTGGAATTCGGCCTCGTCGGCCAGACCATGCATATGGTCGATGAGCGTGTGGCGGTTGCCGACCTCGAAACCCTGACGGCCATTTATGAACGGTTTATCGAGGGCTGGTTTGCCAATGCCGGGGCTTAAGGAAGTCGAGATTTACCTGAGCGGCCTCTGGTTGCTGATCAAGGGGGACCGCCAGGGGTTCGGCTTTCTCGATCTCACCGATCGCGGTCTCAAACGCTCCTTCTTCGCCATCATCTGGTCGCTTCCGGGAATGGTGTTTTCCTGGGTCTTCTGGTACCGCTCGATCATTGACGACATGCCGGATTATGCCAAGGCCAAAGCTTTGTTTTTCCTGCGTATGGCGATGATCGATCTCGTCAGCTGGATGGCGCCCTTGCTGCTGATGGCGCTGATTTGCCTTATCTTTGGTCTTGGCAGAGCCTTCACCGCCATGGTCGTCGCCACCAATTGGCTGGCCCTGCCGGTGGCCTATGCCAATGCGGTGCTGATTGCCGTGGCTGTGGTTCTGCCCGATTTCGGTCAGGTCGCCGTGCTGCTGTGGCTTTTGCTGTTGATGACCATGGTCGGAGCGGTGTTCCGGCTGATGCTGACCATCGTCGGGCCGAATATCCTGCTGGTCTCCACACTAACCCTGACCATGGTGGTGCCGACGATGATTCTGACCAATTTTCTCGAAAAGTTTCTGGATGTCGCGCCGCTATAAATCAGCGCGCCCCTCGGTCGTATGAGTCGCTGAAAACGGCCGCCAATTGCCATCGGTTGGATAATCCACCTGCATAAAATAAAGCCCATGTGGCGGCGCAACCGGACCGCAGGCCGCGCGATTACGGGCAGCAAGGGCTGCGGCCACATCATCCGGCGTCATCCTGCCCTCCCCCGCCAGTTTCAGCGTTCCGGCAAAGGAACGGATCTGGTTGTGCAGAAAGCTCTGAGCCGAGGCACGGATTTCGATGAGATCGCCATGGCGCGTCACATCCAGCCGGTCGAGCGTGCGCACGGGGCTTATCGCCTGGCAATGGGCCGAGCGGAAGGTGGTGAAATCGTGATGGCCGACCAGCCGTTGCGCCGCCGCATGCATGGCGTCATGGTCCAGGGGTTTCGCCACCCACCAGGCCCGGTTCGCCTCGATGGCAAGGCGTGCGGGACGGCTGATGATGCGATAGAGATAATGGCGCTTCAGCGCGGAAAACCGGGCATCGAAGGCATCTGGTACGGCTTCGGCATCGAGAACCGCCACCGCTTCTCCCGCCAGCGCCAGATGGGCGTTGAGCGCATTGCGCAGCTTGTAAGCGGGCCAGTCGCGGGCAAGATCGACATGGATCACCTGCCCCATGGCATGAACGCCGGAATCGGTGCGCCCGGCCCCACGGATCGACACGGTCTCACCGGTCAGGCTCAGGACTGCCGCTTCCAGCGCGCCTTGCACAGAGGCACCATTGTCCTGCCGCTGCCAGCCGACATAGGGCGTGCCGTCATATTCGACCACCATCCGGTAACGCGGCATCAGGCAATCACCGTTCCTCTGGCAACCGGCAGGCCGCGCAGAAACTCGGATGCGGCAAGCGGCTTGCCGCCCGCCTTCTGCAGCCGTGTCAGACGTACCGCGCCTTCGCCGCAGGCAAGGGTCAGATCGTCATCCAACGCTTCGCCCGGCTGTCCCGATGCGACGGCAACCGAAGACGCCAATACCTTGACCCGTTCTGCCTTGCCGTTCAGCATCATCTCACACCAGGCGCCGGGAAAGGGAGACAGGCCGCGAATATGGTTATGCACCGTCTCTGCCGGTCTGGAAAAATCGATGCGCGTCTCGGCCTTGTCGATCTTGGCGGCATAAAGCACGCCCGTCTCGCTCTGCGGCGTGAGCGCAAGAGCGCCCGCCTCAAGCTTTGCCATAGCCTCCACCATGGCGTCAGCACCCGTCTGGCTCAGCACGTCATGCAACGCGCCCGCCGTCATATCAGGCGCAATCGGAACCTTCCGGGTCAAAGCCACAGGGCCGGTGTCGAGCCCCTTATCCATTTTCATCACCATCATGCCGGTCTCGCTATCGCCAGCCATGATGGCGCGCTGGATGGGGGCGGCCCCGCGCCAGCGCGGCAGAAGTGACGCATGGCCGTTATAGCATCCAAGCCGCGTGCCATTGAGGATCGCTTCCGGCAAAAGAAGGCCATAGGCAACGACCACGGCGACATCTGCCGTATGGCTTTTGAACCGCTCCCGGTCTTCTTCCATTTTGAAATTCAGCGGCGTCAAGACAGGAATGCCCAGTTCCTCCGCCGTCCTGTGCACCGGGGAAGGCGTCAGATCAAGTCCGCGTCGTCCTGCCGGACGCGGTGGCTGGCTATAGACGGCGACAATCTCATGACCTGCCTGATGCAGAGCCTTCAGGGTCGGCACGGAGAAATCCGGCGTTCCCATGAAAATGATCCTGAGCGCCATATCTGCCCCTTTTGTTCAGAGCGCAATCCGATCTGATTGAATCAGCTCGGCGCTCTAAGGTTTTTTTTCAAGCATGTACGCTATCGTTTTATTGAGAACAATAAACGCGACAGGCTCCAGAGTTTGTCAGGGAAAAGTGGTTACCGGTTTTCCCGCAAAGACAAACGAAAACAAAGAATGCTAGAGTCTGTCTGGTTCAATCTGAACCTGACAGACTCTAGAGGGCCGCCTTGGACTTGGCTGCCTTGGTGAATTTGCGGATCACCATCTCGCGCTTCAGCCGCGAGATATAATCGATGAACAGCTTGCCATCGAGATGGTCGATCTCATGCTGCAGGCAGGTGGCCAGGAGACCATTTGCCTCCGTGACCTGCTCCTTGCCATGGCGGTCCAGCGACTTGACCGTTACGGAGGCCGGACGTTCCA
Organism: Allorhizobium sonneratiae; assembly: GCF_023700755.1. GTDB lineage: Bacteria > Pseudomonadota > Alphaproteobacteria > Rhizobiales > Rhizobiaceae > Allorhizobium > Allorhizobium sonneratiae. The sequence goes on from NZ_JAMKOJ010000002.1 coordinate 232,047, forward strand.
CCTCGGCATAATAATCGGGAATAGAAAGACAGCCTTCCTCATAGACCGAGCGATCCTCGGATGACGCTATAATCTCGGGATTGATGAAAACCAGCGGCTGCTTTCCATCATCTTCCTTGGATACGTCGATCACCAGCAGGCGGCGGGTCACGCCGACCTGAACAGCGGCAAGGCCGATACCGGGCGCGTCATACATGGTCTCCAGCATGTCGTCGATCAGACGCTCGAGATCGCTGTCGACGCGCTCGATTGGCGTGGAAACCTCCCGCAGCAGCGGGTCCGGAAGAATGATCAAAGGCTTTATCGTCATGGCCATCCCATAGCCGATATCCTTGAACAAGGGAATGGAAAAAACGGAAGAAAATCCGTGGAAGAGACAAATTTGTTCCTGTTTTGATCTGGATATTACAACCCGTTCTGCTAGGCTGGCCGCATGAACAGTATAGAGACCCTCCTCACCGCACCCGCCATTGCCGCTGGCAGCCTGAAGATCACCTATGGCGCGATGCTGCTCTTCGCGCTTGTCCTTATCGCCGGCCTGGCAATGATTGCCAGGCTCAAGAGCGACGGCCCTGACGAGGACGCTGAAGACGAACGCGAAGCCGAGCGGCAGCGACTGGAAGATCAGCGCATGGCGACGTTGATGCAGGCGCAGGCGGAAATGCAGGGCCGCATGGCTGCCATGGCCGAGCATATCGGCAGCAAACAGGCCGAGCTCAACCGCGTGGTGCATGAACGGCTGGAGGGCATGACGCATCGGCTGGGGCTGACGCTAAGCGAACAGACGAAATCGACCCATGACAATCTGCGGCATCTGCAGGAGCGTCTGGCGGTGATCGATGCGGCGCAGAACAATATTCAGTCGCTGGCCAAGGATGTTGTCGGGCTTCAGGCCATTTTATCCAACAAGCAGACGCGCGGTGCCTTCGGACAGGCCCGGATGGAAACCATCATTGCCGATGGTCTGCCGATGGGGGCCTATGCCTTTCAGGACACTTTGTCGAACGGCTCGCGCCCCGACTGCACCATTCGCATGCCGAATGGTCAGCCCTCGCTGGTGATCGATGCGAAATTTCCGCTGGAAGCCTGGAACGCCATTCGCGACGCCACCCAGCCAGACGAGAAGAAAACCGCGCAGCAGCAGTTTCGCCGCGACATGGAGGTCCATCTCAAGGATATTTCCGAAAAATATCTGATTGCCGGAGAAACGCAGGATACCGCCTTTCTCTTCGTACCGTCGGAATCGATCTTTGCCGAAATCCATGAGAATTTCGAGAGCATTGTCCAGCGCGCCCATCGGCTTCGGGTGGTGATCGTCTCGCCGTCGCTGCTGATGCTGTCAATCCAGGTCATCCAGGCCGTGCTCAAGGATCAGCGGATGCGTGAGCAGGCCCATCGCATCCAGTCCGAGGTCATCCATCTGATGGAGGATCTGACCCGGCTCGATGACCGGACCCGCAAGCTGCAAAGCCATTTCCTCGCCGCCCAGAAGGACGTCGACATGATCCTGACCTCGGCGGAAAAGCTCGGCAAGCGCGGGGCGAAAATAGAGGCCATGGATTTCGAGCCGCAAGGCGAAAATGACGACAAAACGCTTTCCCGGGCCGACAAGGCTGCGGAAAGCCGGACTGGGCTGCTGAAGCTCAGGGTCGTTGACGAAGACTGAGCGGCATTGCAAAAGAGCGGTGAAAAACGTCTGGAGACATAAAGATGATCACCGTTTTCGGCTCCATCAACATGGACCTGATCGCCACCACCGCCCGCCTGCCGAAACCCGGCGAAACCGTTGCCGGCACCGGCTTTTCAACAGCAGCCGGCGGTAAAGGCGCCAATCAGGCGCTGGCCGCCCGCCGCGCTGGCGCCAAGGTCACCATGGCGGGCGCGGTCGGCAAGGATAATTTTGCCGAGCCGGCGCTCGCGCTTTTAAAAGCGGCTGGCACCGATCTCGATGCCGTCAAAACCGTCGAGGAACCGACCGGCACAGCGCTCATCCTTGTCGGTGGCGACGGCGAAAACATGATTGCCGTGGTGCCGGGGGCCAATGGAACACTCTCCAGTGCAGATGCCCGCACTGCCATCGCGGCCATGACCAGCGGCGACAGCCTGGTGCTGCAACTGGAAGTGCCTGGGCCCGCAGTGGAAACCGCCCTTCAGGAGGCCCGCACCGCTGGCATCCGTACGATTTTGAACATTGCGCCATTGACCAATGACGCAGCCCGTCTTGGCCGCATGGCCGATATCGTCATCGCCAATGAAACGGAATTCGAGAGGCTTGCTGGCGAAAACGGCCTCACCCATGACCAGCGGGTTGCCGCACTTCAGCGCCTTCATGGCGAAACCGGCCAGACCTTGATCGTCACCCTCGGCGGCGAGGGCGTCATGGCCATGCGCGATGGCACACTCACCAGCGCGAAAGGCCTGACCATCGAGCCGGTCGACACGGTGGGCGCGGGCGATACATTCTGCGGCTATTTCGCCGCCGCCCTCGATGCCGGGCTTGATTTCGACATGGCGTTGCGCCGTGCGGCGGTGGCCGGATCGCTCGCCTGCCTCAAATCCGGCGCTCAACCCTCCATCCCTGTGGCGGACGAGGTTTCAGCCAAGCTTTGACAGAACCTTAGAATAAAAGAAGCCGCTTGCGCGGCTTCTTCTTTTCGTTGCGCATCGGGTTGGCGAAAAACGATTCACGCTTTCCGCCCCAGACTTCAGGGCACCAGCAGCGTGCCCGCTCCATGCTCGGTGAAGATTTCCAGAAGCACCGAATGCGGCGTCTTGCCATTGAGAATGACAACGCCCTGCACCCCGGCATTGATCGCCTCAATGCAGGTTTCGACCTTCGGGATCATCCCGCCTGAAATCGTGCCGTCCTTGATCAGGGCACGCGCTTCGGCAACCGACAATTCCTTGATCAGTTCGCCCTTCTTGTTGAGCACGCCCGGCACATCGGTGAGGAAAAGCAGGCGATCGGCGCGCAGCGCTCCGGCAATTGCACCGGCAAATGTATCGGCATTGATGTTATAGGTGTGCCCATCGCGGCCCGGCGCAACCGGCGCAATGACCGGGATCATTTCCGATTTGGCCAGCAGGTCGAGAAGCGTGCGGTCGACTTCGACCACTTCACCGACGAAACCCAGATCCAGCACCCGCTCGATATTGGAATCGGGATCGATCACGGTTTTCTTTGCCTTTTCGGCAAAGACCATATTGCCGTCCTTGCCACACAGGCCGATGGCCCATTCGCCGGTCTGGTTGATCAGCGCGACGATTTCCTTGTTGATCGAGCCGGCCAGCACCATTTCGACGATCTCGACCGTCTTCTGGTCGGTCACGCGCAAGCCGCCCTCGAATTTCGATTCGATGCCCATCTTGGCCAGCATCGCACCGATCTGCGGACCGCCGCCATGAACGACAATCGGGTTCACCCCCGATTGCTTCAGCAGCGCGATATCCTCGGCAAAGATCCGGCCCAATTCCGGATTGCCCATGGCGTGACCGCCATATTTCACAACGATGGTCTTGTTTTCATATCGCTGCATAAAGGGCAGCGCCTGGGCAAGAAGACGGGCCTGGATTTCGCTTTCGGAGGCGCTCATGGAGGATTCCTTCATTTGGTTCGGCGCTTTTTAACCGAGAAATCTGCAAGAGGGAATAATCCAGTCGCAAGGACTAAGCGAATTGAGAGCATGTCAACGACATGCGCACCGCTCCTGCCCTACTTTGCCGGTCGCTGTCCGGAACCTTCGTGAGGTGAGCATGAATGACGGCCTTGATTATCTCATCGCACGCGTCGCCATGAAAGACCGCGACGCCTTCAGCGAACTTTACCGGCTGACCAGTCCGAAACTTTTCGGCATCTGTCTGCGTCTGATGAAAAGGCGGATGGATGCCGAAGACGCGCTGCAGGAGATCTTCATGAAAATATGGCACCGGGCCGGACAATTTTCCGGTGTGAATGCCAGTGCCATGGCTTGGCTTTGTGCCATTGCTCGCTATCATTGCATTGATCTCATTCGCCTGCACGCACCCGTGAGCACTCCTCTCGACGTCGCCATGGATCAGGCGGATACCTCTCATGATCCCGAGCAGATTGCCATCAACAGCTCTGAAGGGAGGCGGATTGACAGGTGCATGGAAGCATTGGAAGCTAAGCGGGCAAAAGCGGTGCGTCAGGCCTATGTGGAGGGGCTTTCCTATCAGGAACTGGCGTCGGCCTTCGATGTGCCGCTGAACACGATGAGGACCTGGCTGCGACGCAGCCTATTGACGCTGAGAGAGTGCCTGGATCGATGACGACACCGGATCAGAGCAAGGGAGACCGCTCAAAAGACGAGGTTCTGGCGGGGGAATATGTCCTCGGCGTGCTTTCGCTCGATGCCCGGCAGGTGGTGGAAGCGCGGATCAAGCGGGATCGCCAGTTTGCCGCCATCGTTCATCGCTGGGAAGAAAACCTGTCGCAGTTCAATGAGGACTACAAACCGGAATCCCCGAAACCGGAAAGCTTTGCCGAGATCGAAAACCGTCTTGCGGACAAAAACCGCACTGTTTTGATGCCGCAGATTATGGTTCTCTGGCAGTCTCTGGCTTTCTGGCGGCTGATGACGCTGATGTCGGTCATTGCAGTGTCAAGCCTGATCGGCCTCGAACTGGGAGCCTGGGAGGATCGTTACGGCTATCATCCGCTGGTTGCCGATCTTGCGGCCAAGGATGACAAACTGTCGCTGGTCGCCAGCTATGACCGGCTGAATGGACGATTGCGGGTCAGTCCGGTTGCCTCGAGCGGGCAAGGGGAAAAATCTCTGGAACTCTGGCTGATTGACGGCACCCACCCGGCGCAATCGCTCGGGGTTCTGCCGCAGACCGGCGATGGTGTCGTTCTGGTGCCCGACGAGATGCGCCGCAAACTGAAGAGCGGCATCACGCTTGCCGTCAGTCTGGAACCTTTCGGCGGCTCGCCCACCGGCGTCGCCACCGGTCCGGTGATTGCCGCCGGCACCGTGCATCTGCCGTAAACGGATGCCTCCTCTGCATATGTAATTTTTTCTGCAATGGCGTGAAACTTTTCTGTTCAAGCTCCCGTCTCAGTCTGTGTTGCCGATGACATGGCAACAATTGTGACAACACTTCACGGGAAGAGGATCATCCGATGATCAAGAACAGTGTTCGCCTTATGATGATTGCAGCCATGATGACAGCCGGCACGGCCGCCGCTTACGCCAAAGACCCCATGGTCGGCGGAGCGGCGATGTATCCCAGTAAAAACATTGTCGAAAATGCATCTCACTCCAAGGATCACACGACGCTGGTTGCTGCGGTCAAGGCTGCCGGTCTGGTCAAGACACTCGAAGGCAAGGGCCCGTTCACGGTTTTCGCTCCGACCAATGAAGCCTTCGCCAAACTGCCCGCCGGCACCGTCGACACTCTGCTGAAGCCGGAAAACAAGGCGCAACTGACAAAAATTCTCACCTGCCATGTGGTGGCCGGGGATATTTCCTCCAAGACGCTTGCCAGCATGATCAAGAAACATGGCGGCACCTATGACATCAAGACTGTCGGCGGCTGCGTCATCAAGGCCAAGGACAGCATGGGCAAGATCACACTGACGGATGAGAAAGGCGATGTCGCCCATGTGACGATTGCCAATGTCAAGCAGTCCAACGGCATGATTCACGTGATCGACACGGTGCTTTTGCCGAAATAATGCCTCACTCTCTGGCCCGGCGGCGTCCCCTTCGCCGGGTCAGAGTGTTGAAAAACCGACCGTCTCGGATATCGCCGCACGCAAATCATCCAGCCCGCTACCTTTTTCCGACGACGTATGCAGCACGGCTGGAAAAGCAGCCGGATGTTTTTTGATCTTGTCCATCGTCTCGGATACCAGCCTCGGTATCCCCGCATCCTTGATCTTGTCCGTTTTGGTCAGCACGATCTGATAGGAGACGGCAGCCTTGTCGAGCAGGGTCAGCACCTCATCATCATTTTTCTTGATGCCGTGGCGGCTATCGATCAGCACATAAACACGCTTCAATGTGGCGCGACCGCGCAGATAATCGAAAACGAGCTTTGTCCAGGCATCGACCTGCTCCTTCGGCGCCTGGGCATAGCCGTAACCGGGCATATCCACCAGTGCCACCGGCGGCAGATCATTGCCCTCGCCGCTATAACCATCCGGGACGAAATAATTCAGCTCCTGGGTACGGCCCGGCGTGTTGGATGTTCGCGCCAATCCCTTTTGCCCTAAAAGCGCATTGATGAGTGAGGATTTGCCGACATTGGAACGTCCGGCAAAAGCGATTTCCAGCGGCCCTTCCGGCGGCAGAAACGTCATGGAGGGCACGCCGCGGATAAAAATCCACGGATGCCCGAACAAAGGCTTTCCTTCTGTTCTGTCTGCCATGGTCATTCCTCTTTGTTTTCCGTCAGCCGTCGCCATCTGATAAACGAAAACCCCGGCTTGACGCCGGGGTCTGAAACTATTTCGACTGCGCCGGTTTTCGTCGGAACAAGCCTTTGAGATTGTTGAAAAGCTCGATCTTCACCCCGTGGCGCTTCATGATGATCGACTGCTGCGTCAGCGACAACAGGTTGTTCCAGGAGTAATAGATCACCAGACCTGCAGGGAAGCTGCCCAGCATGAACACGAAGATGACCGGCATCCAGTTGAAAATCATCGCCTGTGTCGGATCGGGCGGCGTCGGGTTCATCCGCATCTGCAGGAACATGGTGCAGCCCATGATGATCGGCCAAATGCCGATATGGAGAATATGCGGCGCAGCAAAGGGCAAGAGGCCAAACAGGTTGACGAAACTCGTCGGATCCGGCGCCGACAAATCCTGAATCCAGCCAAAGAACGGCGCATGGCGCATTTCGATGGTGACATAGAGGACCTTGTAGAGCGAGAAGAACACCGGAATCTGCAACAGCATCGGCCAGCATCCGGCCACCGGATTGATCTTCTCGGTCTTGTAAAGCTCCATCATCGCCTGCTGCATGGCCATGCGGTCATCGCCATGCTTGGCCTTCAGCTCTTCCATTTTCGGCTGGATGCGCTTCATATTCGCCATGGAGGCATATTGCTTGGCCGCCAGCGGGAAGAACAGGGCCTTGACCACAATGGTCGTCAGCAGGATGGCCACACCGAAATTGCCCACCAGATGGAAGAAGAAATCCATCAGCTTGAACATCGGCTTGGTGATGAAATAGAACCAGCCCCAATCGATCATGCGGTCGAAACCGGGGATATGATATTCCGCCTCATAGCGATCGACCAGCGGCACTTCCTTGGCGCCAGCAAAGATCAGGGTCTTCAGCGTCGTGGTCTGGCCCGGCGCCACGGTCACGTCATCGGTCTTGTAGTCGGCCTGATAGCGCGGCTGACCATCCGTGAAATGGGAAAAGCGCGAGACATAGGCAAGCGACTGCGGCGGCACCAGAGCCGAGGCCCAATATTTGTCGGTTATGCCGAGCCAGCCTCCGGTTGCCTTGTCGTTCGTTTCGTTTTCCTTGTCGATGGAGGTATATTTCGCCTCTGTCAGGCTGCTGCCGGCACCGATCACGCCGAGAAAACCTTCATGCAGCACATAGGTGGACGGGGTTTCCGGCTTGTTGTAACGGGCAATGCGACCATAGACGCCAAGGCTCTCCGGCGTGCTGCCAGTATTGGTCACGCTGTCTTCGATCGTGAACATGTAATGATCATCAACCGAGATCTTGCGGGTAAATGTCAGGCCATCCTTGTTGACATAGGTCAGCGTCACCGGCGTTTCAGCCGTCAGCTTCTCGCCCTCTTTGACCGTCCAGACGGTCGAGGGGCCGGGAACCGCACCGGTCTTGTCGCTACCGACATAGCCGAGTTCGGCAAAATAACCATCCTTGGTATCGGCCGGGCTCAGGAGCGTAATGATCGGGCTCGTTTTTTCAACCGTCTCGTGATAATCTTTAAGACGAAGATCATCTAGACGCGCACCGGTCAGGTTGATCGAACCGGCCAGATCCTTGGTGTCGATGACGAGGCGCGGCGACTTGGCGATGGCGTCTTCACGGCTTTCGGTGGCGGCAGCCTGGCTCGACCCGGGCAAGGTGCCGGATTTCGAAGGCGTGGTCGTCGACGGCTTCACCTGAAGCGTCTTCTGCGCCTGTTCGGCCTGACGCTCCGCCTCAAGGCGCGGAGCCATGATAAAATGTTGCCAACCCAGGACGACCAGCAGTGAGAGTGCAATCGCTATGAAATAATTGCGGTTGTTTTCCATCATTCTTACCTGGAAAGCCTTTTCTGGATGGCTTGCGCCGGCAAACACGTGCCGACAGACAGCCGGCGGTGCGCCTGCACCCTTTCACTGATCAGGACTGTCTTCCGAAAACCGCGTGCCGCTTTACGGATAGCCTGTTTACCTGCGCCGTTTCTCCGGCTTTTCCTGACAGCATCGTGTGTTCATCAAACAAACATAAGATGCTGTATCACTTTGTATCTTCTGCATAATTTCTTAAATCGATCCCGATCCAAGCAATTATGCAGTAATGCGCCGGACAAGGGCCTTTTGCAAATCGGCAAAAGACGCTTTCAACACATCGCTCCGCCCGACGATCACATAGTCATGGCCGGGTTGCATTGCAATTGCCGCTTCCGTTCTGACAGCCTCCTTAAGCCGCCGCCGTATACGGTTGCGCTCCACGGCGTTGCCCTGCTTTTTCGTCACGGTAAAGCCAACCCTTGCAGGCTCGGCCTTTGCCTTGCGATCCAGCACCTCCAGGAGGAAATATCTGCCTTTTCGCTTTTCACCGTCACGAACGGCAAGAAACTGCGGCCGACATTTCAGTCGCCCGACAGTTTTTTCTGAGGTCTTCGACGCCATGGGTCCGGCACTTGTCTCAGGCCGGTCACTCATGATTTAGGCCGAAAGACGCTTGCGACCGCGGCTGCGGCGGGCAGACAGAACCAGGCGACCACCCTTGGTGGCCATGCGTGCGCGAAAGCCGTGGCGACGCTTGCGCACGAGTTTCGAAGGCTGATAGGTACGCTTCATTTATTTAACACCGCGGTGTGCGGCCCTTCTTGATTTTGCACGATGTGCAAGAGCGTTGGATGAAAGCTTTCATCAATGTCGTCATGAAAAACCGAAACATTGCAAGCCGCGCGGCTTATACGGAGGATAAAAGACGGAGTCAATCAGCCATGGCCAACACAGGCCCGTCAAAATCCGTTGAAACGCGGGCAAAAGATACCTCTGGAAACGCCAGATGCAGGAATGGCGGGGACCTGGCACCTTGCGGCTCTGTCCAGATATGGACCTGGATAAGCAAAGACAAGCAGGCGATGCAAAGGGATCAACAGCGCGTGATGATCGAATGCGGCATCGTATTTTCTATGTTTCCTCAGCCCTTTTTGGCCAATACTATTCACTTTACTGACAGGCCGCACGCATCCATTCGTGGTAACGTGGCTGCCCGGGATGGGAAAATAGCTTCACAGAACAAGGCAAGCATGGCTAGATAGAGCATTGATCTGCGCATCGTCTATCCATCAGAGTGCGAATATGCAGAAGAGCAAGGCAAGACAGGACGTGGCAGGCAGCGATAACTCCCAACTGGCCGGCAACCGACCGAAGCAGGATCGCCCGAGCCGGCTGCGTGGCCTGACCGGCAAACTGCTGGTCATGTCTGTGGTCTTCGTTCTAACGGCGGAAGTGCTGATTTTCGGCCCCTCTATCGGCACGATGCGGCTCAACTGGCTGCAGGACCATATCAACAAGGCCGCAGCCGCCGCCGTGGTCATCGACGACCTGCAACCGCGCGAATTGCCCAAACAGGTGCAGAGCGACGCCCTTCTGGCAACCGACACCAAGGCCATAGCCCTGACAAAGGACGGCACCACCCGACTTCTGGCCATGGGCACCATGCCGCAGGCGGTGGACGGTCAATACGATCTGACCAATGTCAACAGCATTACCGCCATGAAAGACGCCTTCGAGACCCTGCTCTTCGGCGGAAACCGGCTGATCAGCGTTTCAAGCCCTGTCGGCGACACCCAGATGCAGGTGGAAGTGGTCATGTCCGATGCACCGCTGCACCGGGTGCTGCTGGCCTATGCCGACCGTATCGCCCTGGTGTCGCTGGTGATTTCGGCGGTGGCCGGTCTTCTCCTGTTTGTCATTCTTAACCGCATCCTGATCAAGCCAATCCGCAGGCTGGCTGACAATATTCAGGAATTTGCCGATAATCCCGAGGATCCGGCAAGGGTGATCGCAACCGATCCTGGTCGTGACGAACTGGCTTTTGTCCGCCGGCATCTGGCCTCCATGCAGGCGCAATTGCAGAAAACCCTGCGCCAGCAGAAAAACCTTGCTGATCTTGGCCTTGCGGTTTCCAAGATCAATCATGATATGCGCAACATCCTGGCTTCGGCGCAACTGATGTCTGACCGTCTGGTCGATGTGGACGATCCGCTGGTGAAAAGCTTTGCGCCAAAACTGGTGCGCACCATCGACCGTGCGGTCAGTTATACCAGCGAGGTGCTGTCCTATGGTCAGGCCTCGGAGGCCGAACCCAGACGGCGGCGCTTCCCGCTCGCCTCACTGGTGCAGGATATGAAGGATATGCTGGTGCTGGAAGACGGCATCAGCTTCATCGATCAGGTGCCGCAGGATATCGAAATCGATGCCGACAGCGATCAGCTCTTTCGGGTCATTCACAATCTCTGCCGCAATGCCGCCCAGGCGCTCTCCGGCTATATCACCGAAGAAGAAGGCGGCATGGGACTGATCACGCTTTCGGCGCATCGGCTTGGCAATGCCGTTGCCATCATCGTCGATGACAACGGCCCCGGCATGGCCCGCAAGGCACGCGAAAACCTGTTTACCGCCTTTCGCGGCTCCGCCCGCTCCGGCGGCACCGGCCTTGGCCTTGCCATTGCCCGGGAAATCGTACTTGCCCATGGCGGCACCATCGCCCTTGTCGAAAAACCAGGCTCCGGCACCCAGTTCCGCATCGAGATTCCGGACAGGCCCGTAACGCTGGAAATCGTCCGCAGCCAGACAAGCCCGGAAGGCGGCCAAAACAGGTCCGTAAAAAAACCTTCATAATCATGGCATTAGAATAAAGTCAAAAAACCGGCATGTTTTTTCAGAGAAAACCGCTTGCATTCCCGCCGATCTCGCTTTAGAGGATCGCCCACGCCAACGATAAACATCACGGCGCTAGACGCACCCGTAGCTCAGCTGGATAGAGCACCAGACTACGAATCTGGGGGTCAGGAGTTCGAATCTCTTCGGGTGCGCCATTCTCTCCTTTAAAATAAAAGATCTGGCGGGTTTCAAGTCGCGCTTTGTGAAAAGACGCCAAGAGGCAGTTGCCTTTAGAGCATTTCCAAGAAAAGTGTGAAACGGTTTTCCGTCCGCAACTGCGTAAAAACAAGAAGCTGGAGCCCGTCACAGCGAAGAGGGTTCACTGCGACAGGCTTATCTCTTGTTTTGTCGCATGTACTGATCGTTTTATTGGGACAATAAAACGCGACAGGCTGTAGTTTTGACGATCACAACGCGGTCAGCGCGTCTGCATAGCGACGAAGCGACTGCGCAAGCTCCCACACCTCTTGCTGAGACCAGTCGGTGAGTGCTGCACGGGTCAGTCTTTCTCGTGCATCGTCGATCTGCCGAGCCATTGCCTGACCCGCAAGCGTCGCTCTGAGTTCACGCTGGCGCGCATCCGTCGCGCCAGGCCTCCTCTCAATCAATCCGAGGGCCACCAGCTTTGCGACCTGACGGCTCACGGTGCTGTGATCACGCCCGACTCGGGCGGCAAGCTCTACAACACCAATTGGCCCGATCCTTTCCGTCAGGACAAGCAGTGGAAACAGCGCACGATCCAACCGGATACCCGCCTCCTCTATCAGCCGCTCATCACGATCGGGACGGTTGATGACGGCAACGATGTCGAGAACAGCATCGTGAAGTGCAGCCAGCAATTCTTTATTCGGTGTATTTTGCACGGATATTGACCTCGAGATGAAACCGGCATAAATGTGCATTATACACATATATGAATCCTCGGAAAGGCTACCGTCATGAAAGCTGCGATCGTTGCAAAGGCTGGCCATGGACCTGTCTACAGTGAGTTTGCCGAACCTGTTGCCGGCCCGGGCGAAACCATCATCACCGTGATGGCCGCCGCACTGAGTCCTCTGGTGCGCAGCCGCGCTGCCGGAAAGCATTACAGCATGGCGGCAAATTTTCCCTTTGTTGTCGGGGTAGACGGGGTTGGACGGCTGGAGGATGGCAGGCGTGTTTATTTTCTATTGCCGCGCGCGCCCTTCGGTGCCATGGCCGAGCGCACGGTCGTGCCGGACGGGCAATGGGTGACACTACCGGACGACCTCGATGACACCATGGCTGCCGTTATTGCCAATCCGGGCATGTCATCCTGGGCCGCCCTTAAGGAGCGAGCTGACCTGCGGGCTGGCGAAACCGTGCTTATCAATGGCGCAACTGGCTCTGCCGGTATGCTGGCGATCAGGATTGCGCGACATCTCGGTGCGGCAAAGGTGATCGTCACCGGGCGCAACGAAACCGTTTTGCGCCAACTGGAAGCCGATGACATCGTGCCGCTTCACGGCAGCGAAGACGAGATTGAAGCAGCCTTGCGCCCGCATTTCGCCAATGGTGTAGATGTGGTTCTCGATTATCTCTGGGGTCCAAGCGCACGCGCGATCCTCATCGCGGGTGCCAAGGCCGCTCCGGAAGGCGTTCCGATCCGCTTCGTCCAGATCGGTTCGATCAGCGGCTCCGAAATATCCTTGCCCGCAGCTGTATTGCGCTCCTCCTCCATCGCAATGAAGGGCAGCGGCCTCGGCAGCGTCAGCCTACCGCGTCTTGTTGCCACGATCGACAGTCTCTTCAAGGCGGCGACATCAGCAGGGCTATCACTGGATCATCGTGCGGTTCCCCTCTCAAACGTGGCTGCGAGCTGGCAGGATGACGGCCAGCGGATCGTTTATCTGCCGGACTGACAGAGGCCGGAAAAGTAAACGAACCGTAAAGGGCGGGAGGGCATCCGGCAACGGTCTTTAGAGCATGTCACTGTTTCACGGAAACACTGACATGCTCTAACTCTTTGTTATCCCGAACTTCCGGACGAACAACCGTTTCACACTTTTCCTGGAAAGTCTCTAGGCCGACTTGACTGACGACCTCATGATCGAAATCATTGTGTCCTATAGAATGGGCCAGGCTCCGATTGAAGCGGACACATTCTCTGATAAGATTTTTCACCCTTCACTGTGCAAGCTCCGTCTCTCCATGGCACCCTTCACCTCCTATATCATCTGCACATCGCCCCGCAGCGGCAGCACGCTTTTGTGTAAGATGCTGTCCGATACCGGTGTAGCGGGACATCCGAATTCTTATTTTCACCGCCCCTCGCTGGAAGCCTGGATGTCTGATCTGGGTGTCGACAGCTCGTCCCACTCTTCAGACCGTGATAGACTGGAGACGATATTCAGGGCAGCGATCCGCGCAGGCAGCCGGGAAACGGGCATGTTCGGGCTGAGATTGCAGCGGCACAGTTTCGATTTCTTCATGGAACAACTGGCTCTGCTTTATCCCCAGCCTCAGAGCGATCTTGCCCGATTGCAGGCCGCATTCGGCCCCGTCCTGTTCATTCACCTGACACGACTCGACAAGGTTGAACAGGCTGTTTCCTATGTCAAAGCCGAGCAAAGCGGCCTTTGGCACAAGGCGGCCGATGGCAGTGAACTGGAACGGCTCGCCCCGCCCGCCGATCCGGTTTACAACGGACAGGAGGTCGCTGCCTGTCATACGCGCTTCACTAACTTCGATCGGCAATGGCGCTTATGGTTCGACGCGCAGGCCATCACGCCCTTGCACCTGACCTATGAAGCACTTGCCGCCGATCCGGTTGGCACGCTCCGTTTTATTCTGGAGCGATTGGGGCTTGATCCGGCCCATGCAGAAAAGGTCACACCCGGCGTCGCCAAACTGGCCGATGCCGCAAGCGCTGTCTGGGTGGAGCGGTTTCGCCGGGAGGTTCTGGCAGACTGAGATTGCTGTCGTGCCTGCGCACGCCGCAGGCTTTGACTGAGTTTAACGCAATTCGCCAGCGGCATCGCCCCAGACATCGCTGAGAGCAAAGCCGCGACCGAGCGGATCGAAAGCATCAAGCGCCACCTGATGCAGGCCGAAGGTGAAACCGCGTCCGGTTATGGTCGGGATGACGGCGGGGCGCCCTGCAACCCGGGTTTCTCCGGCAAGGCCAACCTGAAACTCCGAGCCGATGATCGAGCGGGAGAGGAAACTGTCGCCCGGTTTTGCCATGCCGCGCGCATGCAGTGTGGCCAGATTGGCGGAATTGCCTGTGCCGCACGGCGAACGGTCGACGCGACCCGGCCACATCGTCGTGCAGGTGCGCACGGCGCCGTCTGCATCACGGCTGCGGAACATGACATAGGCCACGCCAGAAATCGCCGGAATGTCCGGATGCACCACCTGCATTCTGACATTGATTGCTGATTTCAGCACCATGCCCGCCTCGACCAGACGGCGGGCATTGCCGGGCTCGATGGTCAGTCCCAGTTGATCGGCATCGACCAGCGCATAGAAAATGCCACCATAGGCAATATCCATGCGCACATCGCCCCATTCCGCCGTCGCCAGAGTGACATCCAGTTCATGAACGAAAGAGGGCACCATGGTCAGCGTCACGCTCTCGCAATGGCCCTCCCGGCACAGCGCACGGGCCTTGACCAGACCTGCCGCCGTTTCCAGCGTCACCACGGTTTCCGGTTCCTGCATCTCGATCATGCCGCTTTCCAGAAGCGCCGTCGTCACGCAGATGGAATTGGAGCCGGAGCTGGCATGGGCCTGATCCGGCTGGAGAATGATGAAGGCCGCGTCCGCCTCCGGGTGTTTCGGCGGCAGCAGCAGGTTGACAGAGCCAATCGGCGCCCCGCGCGGCTCCAGCACGAGAAAGTGCCGCAATTCCCGGCCTTTCGCATCGCTGTTCAGCCAGTTCAGCTGTTCGGCCACCGTTTCACCGGGTATGCGCGGCACACCGCCAACCGCCACCTTGCCGATTTCTCCCTCGCAATGCACGTCGAGGAGCTGCATCATTCGTTTCCAGCGCATGGTCTTCCCTTAAAACCGTCCTGATCAGGCGACAATCTGACATGATTATATCTCTGCCGCCAGTTGATATATCAATGATCGCGCCGGTGGATCGATACAATAACAGGCGTCGGACCCGGGACTGTTCCGGTTATGCGTTATCACTGTGCGGCAACGCCAACCGTCTCGACGGTCGAGGTGGCATTTGCTCCCAGTTGCCGCCATTGATCGCCATAGTTTCGGCGGGTCCGCGGATCGAAAATCAGGATCGGCGCGCTGACGGCGGCGCCGGCCGCCTGCCCGATGGTTTTCCCCGCACCGATGGCGACAGCACCCAGCGCGTCGCCGACGCCGACATCGGAATCGGTCACGGTCTGTCCGGCGATCAGCCGGTTGCCGATCAGGCGGACCACTTCCGGGCTTTCGGCGAATTTGGTGTGATTGATCCGGTCGCCGGTTTGCAGTTTTGTCAGATCGAGCACCGTTATACCGGCGGCCTCGAGACGGCTTCGATAGGGCTCTTGCGCCGGATTGATCTGACCAAGGCGTGTCACATTGCCGGCAATCAGCTTGGAGAGACCGAGCGCCCGGTCATCGCGCGAGACGAACAGGGTGAAATGCGGCTTGTGCGGCCCGAGCGCGGCAAACTGCTTGCCGAACACATCGACATCGATATCAGGCGAGGCCAGAATGACATTGGTGATCTTGGGGTTGACCCGACCGTGACGGATCGCCATCTGCCGCAGCGCCTCCACCGCCAGCCATGACCCCATGGAATGGGCCATGACCGTCACATCACCGACGCCTGGATCATGGACGATCCGCGTCAGCATGTCCTCCAACGCATCGCGGGAGTAATTGGTGCTATCCTTGTCGTAGTTATAGTCGAAAATACTGCCGCGCGATGGCCAGGTAAAGATGACCGGCACCACATCGGCCTTGCTGTCATGCACGATCTGGGCAAAGCGGTAGACCGATTCCTCATAAGTGGTATTGAAACCGTGGACGAACACCAGAACCCGGCGTTTGCCGGGATAGGTCCGGTGCAGCCATTCATGTCCCTGGCTTTCGCTCAGGATCGGCTGGACCGCCACCGTGGTGAAGGATTTGAGCGGATCGGGCGGCAGCTGGCGCGGCCATTCAACCTCGCCGATCTTCCTGTCCTTGTCAGGCGGGATGGAGACCGTGACGGCATCGACCATCAGGCCGGAACCTCGTTCTCCTGTGAACAGAATCGCCTTGTCAGAAGAAGGCGCCCGGGTGGTTGCCGCCAGAAGTTGCACCTCGCTCACCTTTGGGTTCGCCGGCTGGCCCACCGGTTTCATCACCCCAACGACGCGGCTCGCGCAACCGGCAAGCAGGATCATAACGGCCAAGGCCAGCAATGGACGCAGGACAGACTGCGGTAATAAGGCTGATGCGGCCATGACAAACCCGGTCCCTGGGAGCATAGCTCCATGAGTGATGAACCGGGTTTACCGTCATTTTTCTCTTAGCACTAGTCAAAACCAGTCATGCCTGGCGTATCGTCCGTTTTTCCGGCCTGCCTTCAAGGCGCATCGTGCCGGCTTCACGGAAAGACTGGTGCCATGACAGCGCCTCCTCGATCAGATGCGGGGTCTGGCCGCCGCGACCCAGCGCCCGGTCGTAATAATCCTGCATCTGGTCGCGATAATCGGGATGCACGCAGTGTTTGATGACGGCAGAGGCCCTTTCGCGCGGGGCAAGGCCGCGCAGATCCGCCAGTCCCTGTTCCGTAATGAGGATATCGACGTCATGCTCGGTGTGATCGACATGACTGACCATCGGCACGACGGAGGAAATCGCTCCGTTTTTGGCAATCGACTTGGTGACGAAGATCGACAGGAAGGCGTTACGGGCAAAATCGCCCGAGCCGCCAATGCCGTTCATCATATGGGTGCCGCCCACATGCGTAGAATTGACATTGCCATAGAGGTCGAATTCCAACGCTGTATTGATGGCGATGATGCCGAGACGGCGAATGACTTCCGGGTGATTGCTGATTTCCTGCGGACGCAACAGAAGATGAGGCTTGTATTCGCCAAGCTTCGGCAGGACCTTGGCATACATCGGCGCCGACAGCGTGATCGATGAAGCAGAGGCAAAGCTCATCTTGCCAGCATCGATCAACTCGAAGGTCGAATCCTGCAAGACCTCGGAATACATTTTCAGGTCATGGAAGGGTTTGTCGATAAAGCCGTGCAGAACCGCATTGGCAATCGTGCCGATGCCGGCCTGAAGCGGCTGCAGATCATAGCCCATGCGGCCATGGCGCACCTCATGCAAGAGAAGATCGGTCAGATGTCCGGCAATGGCTCTGGTGTCCTCATCCGGCGGCAGGATGGTGGAGGAGCTGTCCTGCTTTTCCGAAACGACAATGCCGACAATCTTTTCCGGCTCGATCGGAATATAAGGCAGGCCCACCCGGCTTTCCGGCGAGACGACGGGGATCGGCATACGCGAGGGACGACGAGAGGGAATATAGACGTCATGCAGCCCTTCCAGCGTCACCGGCTGGGCGAGATTGAGTTCGACAATCACCTTTTTCGCCAGAATGGCAAAACTGGCGGAATTGCCGATCGAGGTGGTCGGCACGATGCCGCCGGTTTCGGTGATTGCCACCGCCTCGACCACGGCAATATCGACCGGGCCGATCTGGCCAGTGCGCAACTGCTCGACCGTTTCCGACAAATGCTGGTCGATGAACATCACCTCACCGGCATTGATCGCCTTTCGCAAGGCCGGATCGGACTGGAATGGCATGCGACGGGCAAGGGCATGCGCCTCCGTCAATGTCTTGTCCAGATCATTGCCGAGCGAGGCTCCGGTCATCAGGGTAATCTTCAGGGGGTGGTTACGCGCCCGCTCGGCCAGCGCCATCGGCACCGCCTTTGCCTCGCCTGCTCTGGTAAAGCCGCTCATGCCGACCGTCATGCCATCCTCGATCATGGCCGCGGCCTCATCCGCGCTCATGAGCCTGTCCTGCAATGACTGACACCGGATCCGATCCCGCAACATGCTGCTCACTCTCCTCAAGGCTTCCCCTGCATCAAAGAGGAAGGCGTTCAATCTGCTGTTGTCGGGATCAAACGGGATCAGCGGAAGCTTTGCATTGATATTGGTCAAATAGGGCGCGGGGGCGTAGCTTATCAGCCTCCATCGAGCGACTTTAAATTTTTCTCTTGTCGCTTGTTCAACATGGAAACAGGTTTAAAACGGATACCATGAACCCGCACAGTCAAAGGGACGGATCACCGCTGGCCGCTTGCGGCAGGGCGGCTTCAGGCATATTGGCACTGGCCGTATTTTTGATGATCGTCGGTCCCGCTTGCACCAGGGGTTCAGCCAGTGCCTCATAGACGCTCTGCGCCTCGGGCAGGGTCGCCTGGGTCTTTTCACGATCGGCCTTCAACAGCATGAAAAGCACAAGGGCCGGAGGATGAACGACATTGAGAATGAGCCGGTCCATCAGATCCCCATCGCGTTCGGCATCGCTGGCAATGCGATAGGTCTGCTTGTCGGTTTCGCTGAGATCGGTCAAAGCAGCCTCATCCGTTCTGAATCGGCTGATATCCAGCTTGACAGAAAGATTATGGACTATCGTGACAGTATTCAGGTCCACAGACATCGGATTATTCCAATTGCTCTCTGCAAAAGTGCCAAAAAATCGTTTTGCTTGCGCTAAATCAATCTTTTAAATTTTAGCAAAGCTTCTCTGACATCACAGCGAGGGGCTTTTGTATCAGGCAGGCCGACATGTGAGGCTGGTATTTGCGCGGACAAAAGTTTTTCAAGACAACCCCTCTCCATACTGCGGCATGGATCCTGCCCAAAGAACACGCGACAAAGCTGGAAACCTTCATCTAATCGTTTTATATCGATTGAAATAAACTTTTTGAGGGTATGGGGCGATTGCAAATGAGCGAAGACATCATAATGCAACAGGATGGCTTCCTGCGTCGGGCCGACGCCTTCACCCGATTGACACCGGAACAGGACAGGCTGTTTTCCGTACGCTGCGAAGTTTTTCATGTGCCGGCAGGTGTTTTGCTGAACGAGGGAAAAAATAATGAAAAATCCGCTTTTTTCAGTCTGACGGGCTATCTGCGCGCCATGGCCAGCCTGGTCCCGGGCAAAGAGGTCTATATCGACACCTTTCCTTCTGGCCTTCTTCTCGGTGCGCTTGCTTCGATTGATACGGAACGCCATGTACTCAGGGTTATGACAGAAACGGACGCACAGGTGGTGCGTGTGCCGCAGGATGTCCTGCTGGATATCCTTGCCGCCAATCATGATGTCTGCCTGCAGATTCTCCAGATGATGGCCGTGCGCCTGCATCTGACGGCAACCCATCTTTGCGAATTGTCCAATCTCGATGTCCGCCACAGGCTGTATAATGCCTTGTTGCGCCTGTCACGCATGGATCCGGCCAATCCTCGCGTGCGTCTGATCTGTCCGCCGCTGACCCATACCGATCTGGCCGATCATGTCGGCGCGCGTCGGGAAACCGTCTCCCGCGAAATGTCCCGCCTGATCCAGAGCAATATCATCGAAAAGACCAGCAGGGCGATCACCATCCGCCAGCCTTATGAATTGACCCGCCTGATGGCCCAGGTGTTCAAAACCTGACATAGATCGCGTTCGATGCTCCTGCCTTCCAGGATAACGTTTCCAGACTCTACATCATTGTGAAACAGCAAACGCGCATACAATTGCCAGTTCAGTAAAAATCTAATCATTTCCTTCAGTCAAATGCAGCCTGCGAATGGTAGGACTGCTCATGTCGGGAGCCAGGGCTTGCCATTTGCATGATGCAGATCGCCTTTGGCCGTAAACGGCAATGGTTTGCAGGCCCGCATGTTTTACAAAATCCTGATGTGACGCCTGAACACTCACAATCCTTCATGATTTCCATATCAGCTGGCAGCGAACCGGAAATTGTGAAACCGCCTTCCACACAAGGCGCGATGACAGTCCTATACTGTGTCGGCTCCCTGCCCGCGGCTGGACCTGTGCGCGACCCGCGTGTTGCAACCGTCTCGAAGAAAGTCGCAAGATGAGCATTCTGATCGTTGAAGACAACCCGACCAATGCAATGATCCTGAAGCATCTGGCACGCAAGGCCGCCGATGACGAGATCGTCGTTCAGTCCGATGCCAGTGAAGCGCTCGCCCTCTGCCATAATACCCATTTCGATCTTCTGATCGTCGATCAGATCCTCCCGGGCATGAGCGGACTGCAATTCATCAAGGCGCTCAGACAGTTGCACCGCTATGACCGCGTGCCGGTGGTGATGGTGACGGCAGATAACGAACCTGGCCTCAGGCAGGCTGCCCGCGATATGGGGATTGCCGATTTCCTGACGAAACCTGTCGAAGCGCTGGCTTTCCGCCAGATGATCGCCAACCATCGCGGCACTCCGGCGGCATCGGTCCGCTAATGGAGCTGACGACGATGGGACCTCTTCGCCTGGCATGTCTGTTCCTGCTGTCCGTCCTGGCTTTTGCGGGCCCGGCCCTGGCGCTGGATGAACCGCAAGGTCCGGTGATCCTGACGGTGCATGGCCCCATGACCCATCCCAATCGCGGCAAGGATGCCGTCTTCGACCGGCAGATGCTGGAGCGTCTTCCCGGGCGAACCGTCTCGCTGGTGACCCCCTGGACAAAAGGTAAGCCGCGGTTTTCCGGCCCCTATCTCAGGGCCGTTCTTGAGGCTGCAGGCGCCGCACCGACCGCACGGATCACCATCCATGCGCTAAACGATTACAGCGCAACCCTGCCGCCGGAAGATTTTGTCGGTATCAATACCATACTGGCCACCCGGCAGGACGGCGAGCCGATGAGCGTGCGGGAAAAGGGACCGCTCATGGTCATCTATCCTTTTGATGAAGATAGCAAACTTTACAGCGAGACCTATTTCTCCCGTTCAGTCTGGCAGATTAGCGATATCGAGGTCCTGCCGTGAACACGCTGCGCCAGACCATGCAGTCCAGCCGACACGCGCCACCGAAAACGACGATGATCCTGTTTGCGCTCTGCACGCTGTTGCTCGTCACGTTTCTGTTGCTGTTCAAGGATGTGTCCGACCGTTTTCGATTGCTCTTCGACGACATACGGGAAAATGCCGTCTGGTCTGTCTATCAACTCGATCGTGAGGCAAGGGTTCTCGACACGGATCTGATCAAGGCGCAGATGCAAGGTCTGAGCGATGGGCAGACGCGCGCCAATATCGCCATGCGCTACGAGATTCTTTACTCGCGTATCGACCTCGTCAATGAATCCCAGTTCGGCGCGCGCTACAGCCAGGATCCGTTGGTGACCGGCACGCTTGCCACCATACGCGGCCTCATTGGCGAAAATCAGTCCTTTTTCGATCGGATCGCCGCCGGCAAACCTGTCAGCGCGGACGATATCAAAAAAGTGGACACCTCCCTATCGGCGCTGGCTCGCGAAACGGAACGTCTGCTGATCTATACCAACACCTATGTCGGCGACGAGCGCGCCACGATCCGCAACAGCATGATCGAGCTTGAAAAAACCTCGACCGTGATGCTGACCCTGCTGATGCTGTCCGTCATCTTTCTGGTGGTCAATCTGCGCCGCCAGTTGAAATCGGTGCGAGAAACCAGTCACCGGCTGGAAATTCTCACCCGCGAACTGTCCGACGCCTATGAGGCCGCCGATGCCGGCAACCGGGCCAAATCGCAGTTCATGGCGACGATGGGCCATGAAATCCGCACGCCGCTCAACGCCATTCTCGGCATGGCGGAACTGATGGAATATACGCAGCTGCCGCCCGATGCGCTGCAAAGCGTCAAGACCATCCGAACCTCCGGCGAGGCGCTGCTGGAGGTGATCAACGAGGTTCTCGACTATTCCAAGATCGAACATGGCAAGCTGGAACTGGAAGAGCGGGCCGTCGATATTGCGGGACTGGCGGAAAGCGCCATCAGCATCGTGCGCGGGCGTGCGGACAATCAGGGCAATGTGCTGGTTCTCGACATTCCCACCTCGCTTGATGCGCTTTATGTGCGCACCGACCCGACACGCCTGCGTCAGGTTCTGCTCAATCTGCTGAGCAATGCGGTGAAATTCACCCATCAGGGCACGGTGACGCTGCGCCTCAGGGAATTTTACCGCGGCAGTGCGTTGATGCTGCGCTTCGAGGTCGAAGACACCGGCATCGGCATTGACGAGGCAGGCCTGGCCAAACTGTTCAAGCCGTTTTCCCAGGTCGATGCCAGCATCAACCGTAAATATGGTGGCACCGGCCTTGGGCTGACCATTTGCAAGCAGATTGTCGAAAAGCTGGGCGGCGAGCTTGGCATGAGCAGCACGGTGGATGTGGGCAGCATCTTCTGGTTCGAGTTGCCGGTGATGCGCGCTGGCAAGGATGATGTGCGGCAGAAATCCGGTGGCAGCATTGCCAATGACAGCCTGCCGCGTCTGACCATTCTTCTGGTCGAGGACAATGCCGTCAACCAGCAGGTCGCCAGCCGGTTTCTGGAAAAGCTCGGACAGAATGTGGTTCTGGCCCATGACGGTCAGGAAGCGGTGGAAAAAACCGAGACTGCCGTTTTCGATCTGATCCTGATGGATATGCATATGCCGCATATGGACGGGATCGAGGCGACGCGGCACATTATTTCACGCGGCGGGCCTTCGGCGCTGACCCCCATCGTGGCGATGACGGCCAATGCGTCCGACGATGACCGCCGCCGTTGCCGTGCCGCTGGCATGGTCGGTTTCGAATCGAAACCGGTGACGCTCGCCCGGCTCAAGGACGTGATCCTGACCTTTGCCCCCTCCCACCAGGAACCTTTGCCGTCCGACGACACGTCCGGGAATGCCCATCTCAGTCTTTCTCACGTCCTGCCGGAGGTTCTGGACGGCCTGGAAACCGACCTCACTTTTTCACCATCCTCCGAGGCAGCAGCCTTCGTCCCAGTCCTTCACGATGAGCCCCCTATGAGCCTTGCCGATCATTTATATGCTGTTTCCGGCCTCGACAGTGCGCGCCAGAGCGAACTGATCGAAGCCCTTGGAGACGAGATTTATCAGGAACTGATTGCCTCCTTTTTTAATGATGCCGATCAATTGCTGGCCGACCTCAACCAGGCCATTGCAGCCCGAGACAGCCGCGAAACCGACCGGGTGCTTCACACGATCAAGGGGGCGGCGGTGAATGTCGGACTGAACGATATCGCCGCCAGAGCGCATGCCTTGCGCTCCGGTGCACCCAATGCTGACGACGTCAGCAGCCTTTTTGAACAGATTGAAACAATGAAATTGAAACTTGTGGCCTGACCGCCACGGAGGCTGACATGCGCATTCTGCTGGTCGACGACAACAATACCAATCTCAAACTGCTGACCCGTCTGGTCAAGAAAATCGAAGGCTGTGACCCTCTGCCTTTCGCCACACCCGATGAGGTGTTGTCGGCGCTGCCTGAACTCGATTTCGATGTCGCCATCATCGATTACCAGATGCCGGTCTATACAGGTGTCGAGCTTTATGCCGAAATCGCCCGCTTTGACAAATATGCCGGTGTGCCGGTGGTTTTCATCACTGCCGATCACGACATGACCACCCGCATGGCCGCGCTGAATGCCGGCGCTATCGATTTCATCACCAAGCCGGTCAATCCGGTGGAATTTCATGCCCGTATCCACAATATCGTCAGCCTGACCGAGGCACGGCGGCAACTGGCCGATCAGGCCGACTGGCTGCACCGCGAGGTTGAAAGGGCGATGCATGAACTGCGCGAACGCGAACGCGAAATCGTCGAACGGCTGACACTGGCCGCCGGCTATAAAAATCCGGAAACGGTCCGTCATGTGCAGCGCGTCGCCGCCTATGCCGAAGCCATTGCCCGGGAGATGGGCCTGCCGGACGCTTTCTGCACCGATCTCAGGCTGGCAGCCCCCATGCATGACATCGGCACGGCCGCCATGCCGGATACGATCCTCTTGAAACAGGGCAAGCTGACCGAAGCCGAATACCGGCAGATGCAATCCCACGCGCTGATCGGCGGCGAGCTTCTGGCCAAGGGCCAGTCCTCGCTGCTGCAACTGGCATCGGAAATCGCCGTAAGTCATCACGAACGCTTCGATGGCCAGGGCTATCCAAACCGGCTTGCCGGTGACACCATTCCGCTTTCCGGGCGCATTGTGGCCATCGCCGACAGTTTCGACGCTTTGACGACGGAACGGCCCTATAAACCGGCCTGGCCATTCGACCGCGCGGCAGAGCATATTGCCAGCCGCGCCGGCAGCCAGTTCGATCCCGCCTGTGTCGAGGCCTTCCAGCGTGCGCTGGGGGTCATGCGCGAGATCATGGACACCGACCGGCGCGAACAGGCCGAAGAGATCGCGCAAAAGGCGATGAGCCAGAAGCTGGGCAAGATCGCCTGAGGACAATCCACCTGGATATTCGCCATCAAGCTGCAGGACATGTCTTGTCTTGAATGGTGAACGTGCTACTGCATCAACCACTGTCTTGACGCGACAGATCGCCATGCGCAACCGTGACTGCTGGCGATGCTGTCCGATACGCCGGAGGTTTCCATGCGCGCACTCACCATCCGTCGGCCCGATGACTGGCACCTGCATCTCAGAGACGGCGACATGCTGAAAGGCGTGATCGGCGACACCAGCCGTCACTTCGCCCGTGCCATCATCATGCCCAATCTGGTGCCACCGGTGGTGACGACCGCCGATGCGCAAGCCTATCGGGAGCGTATTCTTGCCGCACTCCCCAAAGGCGACCGCTTCGAGCCGCTGATGACCCTTTACCTCACCGAGCAGACCAGCCCGGACGATGTCGAGGCCGGCAAGGCAAGCGGGCTGATCACGGCGGTGAAACTTTACCCGGCGGGGGCAACCACCAACTCCCATGGCGGTGTGCGCGATCTGGACAAGGCCATGCCGGTTCTGGAACGCATGGCGAAAATCGGCCTGCCGCTTTGCGTCCACGGTGAAGTGACGACACCAGAGGTGGATATTTTCGACCGTGAAGCTGTGTTTATCGACACCGTACTCGATCCGCTGCGCCGTCGTCTGCCTGACCTCAAAGTGACAATGGAACATGTCACAACGAAAGAAGGCATCGACTATATCCGCGAAAGCCAGCACAATCTGGCCGGTTCGATCACCACGCACCACCTCATGATCAACCGCAACGCCATTCTGGTCGGCGGCATCCGCCCGCATTATTATTGTCTGCCGGTGGCCAAGCGCGAACATCACCGCCTGGCCTTGAGAGCAGCGGCCGTCTCCGGCGATGCCCGCTTTTTCCTCGGCACGGATTCCGCCCCGCATATCGATCCACTCAAGGAATGCGGTTGCGGCTGCGCAGGCATCTATACCTCGATCAATACGATGAGCTGTCTTGCCCATGTCTTTGAGGAGGAAAATGCTCTCGACCGGTTGGAAGCCTTCACCTCGCTGAATGGTCCTGCCTGGTACGGTCTTCTCCCGAATGAAGAACGCATCACCCTGACCAAAGGCGATTCCCCCATCAAATTTCCTGCAAAAATAGAAACAGACGCTGGCATCGTGACGGTTTTCGATCCGCTGGTGCCGTTATACTGGCACGTTGCGTCTTCATGAGCCGCCAATCCTGAATTCCCCTGACAACTTCAGGGGGAAAAAACCGGTTGTTCCTTTTTTGGACAAAACCTTGACAAGCAAACTAAGGATTTGACAAGGAAACTCCGCCAAGGTGATATATTAAATACACTACAGAACGTGGCGCATAAAGCGCTCTCCCGGGACGGCATGATGCTTGAATACAGGTCTCTTCTTCTGGCGCTAGGCGTTTCATCATTCTGTCTTTTGTTGACGATGATCGGCACCTGGACGGCGCGGCGTGAACAGTCTTTTCTGCTCAGTTGGGTCGTCAGCCTTGGAATTCTGATCATCGGCATTGTTTTATACAGCCTGTTTACCAGCCATCCATCACCGGCACTTGGTGCATTCAGCTGCAGCATATCAACGCTGGGCTTTGGCATTCTGCATCAGGCGGCAGTGCAATTCAGAAAGGATCAGTTTTCCTTTCAGATGCTTGTGTGGAAAACCATTCCGGCAATGCTGTTGATGGTCACGGCTTTTCTGACCGGCTATGGCGGGTTGGGCTTCATTCTTTACAACTTCGCCTGCGCAGTACTGATTGCGGCCTGTGCCCTGGAATATTGGCGCGTCAGGGCCGAATCACCTGGTGTGCTGATCGGGATGAGCCTGCTTTATCTGTTGACCGGCTTCTCCTTTCTGCTGTGCGCCGTCAACCTTGCTATTCTTGGCGCATGGCATCTTGCCGGGGCACCCTCAGGCTGGGCAGAAACCGTGAATATTGGTGCCTGTATCGCTGGCATGACCGGCATTGGTGGCTTGTCTCTTACCCTTAATCAAAGCCGGATCACTGCACACCACCGGCAACAGGCAATGACCGACGGTCTGACAGGGCTTTTCAATCGCCGCGCCCTCTTCGAATGCCATGAAAAGCATAAGTTTTATGAAACCATGGCCGTCATGGTGCTGGATATTGATCATTTCAAGTCGATCAATGACCGCTATGGCCATGCCGCCGGTGACAAGGTGATCTGCAGGCTGGCCGAGCTTTTGAAAGCCAGCCTCGGCGTCAGTTGCGCCGCACGGATCGGCGGCGAGGAATTTGCCATTGTCATGGTTCACAGCAGCCCGGCACAGGCCGACGTCATTGCCGAGCGCATCCGCCGCCAGTTTCAGGACGGGCGGATAGACCTTGCAAACCAGAGCCTGCAGGCAACAGTCAGTATCGGCATTGCCCATGGCACCCCGGAAGGCTTGTCCTTTGACGACAGCCTCAAACAAGCCGATCTCGCCCTTTATGCCGCCAAGCGAAAAGGCCGCAATCGCGTGGAACGCGCTTCATCCGGCTGGCAGGACGAAACCGAGGTCAAGAACGATTGCGCCTGAGGCGGCTCTGCCGTCATGACTGGCGTAAGAGGCCGATTGCTGCTATGGCGCTCACGCCAAACATGATGGAGCGCGCAATGACCGGGATAGCTTTCAACGACCCTGCCGTAATGGCCAATTTGCTGGCGAAAATGCTGTGGGAAATCAAGGCGGTGCATTTCAACGCCGATCAGCCCTACACCTTGGCCTCGGGCCTGCGCAGCCCCGTCTATATCGATTGCCGCAAACTTCTGTCCTATCCGCGTATCCGCTCAAGCGTCATCGATTTCGCCGCCGCCACCCTGCTCGCCAATGCCGGCTTCGAGGCTTTCGACTGCGTCGCAGGCGGCGAAACGGCGGGCATTCCCTTTGCCGCCCTGCTCGCCGATCGGCTCGGCCTGCCGATGATCTATGTGCGCAAGAAGCCCAAGGGCCATGGCCGCAATGCCCAGATCGAAGGCCATATGCCGGAGGGCGCACGCGTGCTGTTGATCGAGGATCTCACCACGGCTGGCGGCAGCATGTTTACCTTCATCGACGCGGTGCGCGCCGCAGGTGGCACGGTCGATCATGGCATCGCCCTGTTTTTCTATGATATTTTCGATGAGGCGCAAGAGCGTTTCGCCAAGGGTGGTGTAAAGCTGCATTCCATCGCCACCTGGCGCAATGTGCTGGCTGTGGCGCGCGAACAGACGCTTTTCGACGATACAACACTGAACGACGTCGAAGCTTTTCTCGACAATCCCTTCGACTGGTCCGGACGCCATGGCGGCGTGACCCAACTGGCCTGAGATCAAACGATCAGCAGGGCGCGAAAATCATTGACATTGGTGCCGGTCGGGCCGGTGACGAAAAGGTCACCCAGCGCATCGAACGCAGCGTAACTGTCATGCGCCTTGAGGATCGCGCGCGGATCGAGCCCGGTGGAGCGCAGACGTGCCAGCGTTTCGCCATCGACAAAGGCCCCGGCATTGTCTTGCGAACCGTCGATGCCATCGGTATCGGCGGCGAGCGCTGTTACCGGCAGACCGGCGATGTCGAGGGCCAGCGCCAGGGCAAATTCGCTGTTGCGCCCGCCCCTTCCCGCGGCCTGCCTTATCGTCACCGTGGTTTCACCACCGGACAAGACGAGCACCGGCCGCCGAAACGGCCTGTCCCGCAGCACGATTTCACGCGCAATCGCCCC
The DNA here is from genome assembly GCF_023700755.1 of Allorhizobium sonneratiae. GTDB lineage: Bacteria > Pseudomonadota > Alphaproteobacteria > Rhizobiales > Rhizobiaceae > Allorhizobium > Allorhizobium sonneratiae. Next base: position 260,296 of record NZ_JAMKOJ010000002.1, read on the forward strand.
ATGCATCCGGGCAATGTCACGCGCTTCCCCCTCGATGGAATCGGACAGGATAACGGCCTCGACACCAGCAGCACGCGCAGCCTCGGCGGCAGCCGTCAGGGACAGGCCAGCCGAGGCGATCACATGATGGCGATGGGTATAAAAGACCGGCGCGTCCGGCAAGGGCGCATCCGCCGCCGGTGAGGCAAGGTGGTCCAGTGCGACCTGCGGCAGATCAAGATCATAGGTCTTGACGATCTCCAGTGCCTGCTGCCGGGTGGAATGATCGGGCACGGTGGGGCCGGAGGCGACATGGGCAGGATTGTCGCCGGGAATGTCGGAGAGGATAAAGGTGACGACCGGTGCTTTCGTCAGGGCCGCCAGCCGCCCGCCCTTGATGGTGGAGAGATGCTTGCGCACCACATTCATGGCCGAGATCGGCGCGCCGGAGGCAAGCAGGGCCTCATTGACGGCGATCTCATCGGCAAGCGTCATCCCCTCAGGCGGGGCAGGCAGCAAGGCCGATCCGCCGCCGCAGATCAGCGCAATCACCAGATCGTCTTCCCCGAGCGGAGCCACCGCCGCCTTGAGACAGGCGGCAGCATGAAGCCCGGCCTCATCCGGCACCGGATGACCGGCTTCCAGCAATGTGATCGCACCAAGTGGACAGCCATAGCCGTATCGGGTCACCACCACGCCGGAAAGCGGTCCTTGCCAGAGGCTTTCCAGCGCTGCGGCCATTTGCGCAGCCCCCTTTCCTGCACCAACGACAACGGTACGGCCTTTGGGCGGTCGCGGAAGATGCTGGCGCAGGCCATAGGAGGGATCAGCCGCCTTGACCGCCGTGCGGAAAAGCGTTTCGAGAAAGGTGCGGGGGGCAACGAAGGGCGATGACGCAGTTTGGATCACGCCGCTCTCGCCTTGGCCAGTGCGTCTTTCAGATCCTTTTCTTCCAGCACACCGGAATAAAGCGTCTTGCCGATGACAAAAGACGGTGTGCCCTGAAAGCCGAGCGATTCGGCCTGTTGCCAGTTGCGGGTAAGGACCCCGGATATTTCCATTTCATTCTGTTTGACCGCCGCCTTGACCTTCTCCATATCCAGCCCGGCGGCCGTCAGGGTCGAGGCGATCCGCTCTGCCGTCAAAGGTCCTTTCAGGGCCAGAAGCGCTTCCTGGGCAATGCTGTATTGATCAAACTTGGCGCTTGCCAGAACCGCCTGCGCCGCCATGGCCGACACCGGACCGAAGACCGGCCAATCCTTCATCACCAGCCGCACATTGCCATCTTCCTTCACCACCTTGGCAACGGTGGGATGGTTGGCCTTGCAATAGCTGCACTGATAATCGAAAAACTCGGCAATCGTGACATTGCCTTTGGGATTGCCCAGAACGGGGATATCCTTGTCGAAGAACACATCCCTCGGCCCAATGGGCTCCTCAGCACGGCTGGCGGCGGGAAGCAGAATGCTCGCCGCTGTGGCGGCAACGAATGTACGGCGTTTGATCATCGGTCTTTCCTCTTTGAGGAGGAGACTATCACTCCGGTACAAAAGCAACAGAGCCTATCTGCTTCAATCCATCACGATCTCTCGCACCCTGATTGTGTCATCCCTGACGGTCCTCCTGTAACAGGAGGTCATAAATCAACACCGACCACCCATACGGGCGAAGCATATAAGCACGGACGCTCAGGAATGGCTGGCACGCAGCGCAGTCCATGGCCTTTCACGCATCAACTCCACCAGCACGTTCAGATAATCAACCGGTTTGGAACGGATATGATCTGCGGGAATACCCTGTTTGACTATTTCCTGAAGCGAGCTGCCAGAGACGACACGATAGGGGATGCCAGCTCGGCTCAGCCTTTCAACCAATGGCGTCGTCGGCCCATCCAGAACCTGATAATCGACAATGGCAGCGGCAATACGCAGACTGTCGAGACATTCCAGCGCATCCTTCACCGTTTCGGTGGTCACCACATTGACACCGGCATGGGCGACGCTGTCGGCGGCATCCATCGAAATGAAGGCATCGTCCTCGACGATCAGGATCGTTTCCGGTTCCGGTTTCATCGTTCATCTCCTTGTTGCAAGAGACAAACGCATGATGCGTTATTTTGTTCTTCTATGGAGCAAATTCAGTAGAATATGATGAACAATATATTAATTTATTATTCTATACTTATGGCTCTGACTTTACCCGAAAGCAATAATCAGCGATCTCATTATGATGTGAACCTGTTGTCTTCCATGACGTCTGTGAACGGAAGACGACAGGATCAAACACCACACGGGAGCGTCGTATCAGGCTTCGTCAAGATCGTCAGGCCGACCGACGCTGATATAGGTAAACCCCTTAGCCTTGACATCGGCGGACTGATAGCAGTTGCGCAGATCGACCAGAACCGGCGCGGCCATCAGTTGTTTCAGCCGGGCAAAATCGAGATTTCGGAAGATGGACCACTCGGTGATGATCACCAGCGCATCGGCCTCGGCGGCAGCGTCCTCAACCCCGTCGCAATACGTCAGCTCCGGCAGCACCTGTTTCATCGCGCTCATGCCTTCCGGGTCATAGGCTTTGAGCCGCGCGCCCCGGTCCTGCAGCGCCTGAATGATCGACAGCGCCGGCGATTCGCGGATGTCGTCGGTATCCGGCTTGAAGGTGAGGCCAAGAATGCCAATGGTCTTGCCGCGCAATTCGCCGCCAACGGCGCGTTCGACCTTGCGGGCCATGGCGCGCTTGCGTGTATCGTTGATGCCGACAATGGTTTCGATCAGGCGGATCGGGCTCGAATGATCCTGCGCCGTCTTGACCAGGGCCAGCGTATCCTTGGGAAAGCAGGAGCCGCCATAGCCGGGGCCGGCATTGAGGAATTTCTGGCCGATGCGGTTGTCGAGACCCATGCCGCGGGAAACATCCTGCACATTGGCGCCGACATGCTCGCACAGATCGGCGATTTCGTTGATATAGGCAAGCTTGAGCGCCAGAAAGGCATTGGCAGCATATTTGGTCAGCTCCGCCGTGCGGCGCGAGGTAAACAGCAGCGGATATTTCGCCGGATCGAGCGGCGCATAGACCGCCGCCATCGGCGCGCGGGCGCGCTCGTCATTCAAGCCGACGACAACGCGGTCGGGCGCCATGAAGTCGGCAATGGCAGCTCCTTCACGCAAAAACTCCGGATTGGAGACCACCGCAACATCGGCTGCAGGATTGGCCTCGGCAATGATCCGCTCCAACTCGTCGCCAGTACCGACCGGCACGGTCGATTTGGTGACGATGACAGTGAAGCCCTTGACGGCACGCGCCACCTGGGCTGCGGCCGAATAGACGTAAGAGAGATCGGCATGGCCATCGGATTTGCGCGATGGTGTGCCAACCGCAATGAACACCACCTCTGCACCCGCCACCGGCGCAACCAGATCGGTGGTGAACTGCAATCGACCGGCGTCAACATTCTTGGCGATCAACTCTTCCAGACCCGGCTCGTAGATCGGCACCTCGCCCTGGTTGAGCCGGTCGATCTTGCCGGCGTCCTGGTCGATGCAGGTCACATCATGACCAAAATCCGCAAGGCAAACGCCGGACACCAATCCGACATATCCAGATCCGATGATTGCGATACGCACGTTCTGCTCCACTTCGAGAGCAATTGCCACGGACACGAACGCCGGGGCAATTGCGTTTTACCTTCAATCCGGGCAAATCCTTCAGCGTTTACCCGGTTGTCTGCAGCAGTTTGCGCCCTGTCAAAGGCAACAACCGCCACACTTGAATCTGCTGCCGAAGAGACCTGAACCCATCCTGGTTTCAGACCTGCTGCAGCCGTCAGCCACCGTAATTGGATCTGGAATGCCAGGACCATGCTGAACGGATAATATCTTCCAGACTGTAGCGCGGGCTCCAGCCGAGGATCTCGCGCGCTTTATCGTTATTGGCAACCAGCGTGGTGCTGTCGCCTTCGCGGCGCTCTGCATATTCTACGGGGAAGGGCTTGCCGGAGACGGTTTCAATCGTGCCGAGCAGTTCCTTGACCGTCGTGCCGGTGCCCGTGCCGAGATTGAGGGCGACGGTCGTGCCGCCATCGAGAAGATATTCCACCGCCCGCACATGAGCATCGGCCAGATCCAGCACATGGATATAATCGCGCACGCAGGTGCCGTCACGGGTATCATAATCGCTGCCGAACACCTTGAAACCCTGACGGCGGCCAAGGGCTGCCTCCAGCGCCAGCGGTATGGCATGGGTTTCGGGCGTGTGCCATTCGCCGATCCGGCCTTCGAAATCCGCGCCTGCTGCGTTGAAATACCGCAGGATGACCGAGCGGAAACCGGTATAGCTGTCGTAATCCTTCAGCGCCTGCTCGACGATCCATTTCGTCCGGCCATAGGGATTGATCGGCGCCTGACGGTGCTCTTCATCCAGCGGCAGCGTCTCCGGCAGACCATAGGTCGCACAGGTGGAGGAAAAGACGAAGGCCTTGATGCCAGCTGCCTGAGCCGCCGCCAAAAGCGTGAGCGAACCGATGACATTGTTTTCATAAAAAGCAACCGGGTCCTTAACCGATTCCCCCACTTCAATCAGCGCAGCAAAATGCAGGATGGCCAGCGGCTTATGTTTCGCCAGAACCTCATCCAGCCGCGCCCGGTCGCGAATATCACCCTGTTCCAGCGGCCCCCATTTGACGAATTCACCATGACCATTGGTCAGATTGTCATAAACAATCGGCGTAAAGCCGCGCTCGGCAAGGGCAAGGCAGGTGTGCGAACCGATATAACCGGCACCACCGACGACGAGAATGGGTTTGTCTGTCATCATGTCTTTCCGTCAGGATTTCGATGGTGCTGTTCTAGGCAGGTATTTTGGGGTTGTCCAACGAATAGCTGAGGCGCTGATTTTGTTTCTTCAGGATTTTAACGACAAAAGGCGGCCCTTGTTTTCACGCAGAACCGCAGGTGGCGCCACAGCCTGCACAATAGCGCAAATTTTCCTGCTGCGGTTTCAAACCGGGGTTTCTCACACTCCCATGCACGACCATAGGCAAACGACCTGACTGAGGCACAGAAACAACCAGACGGCTCTACATTGGCAACAAAAGTCAAAACCCTTGAAAAGCCGCAATTGCAAAAATTTGACGTTTACGTCAATGTAAGTTTACGGTTATGATTTCTAAATCGACAGGTTTAGAGTACAGTCGACTTCATGCTCCGCCCGAGGAGGACAACGGGCGAGCATCGATCCGAGGGAGTGAGGAATGGGAAGCTTTAGCGCATTGGACCGGTCCGCTACGCCGGATCGTATCTGGTTGTCATCCTATCCGGCCACGGTGCCGGCCGACTTGCCGCCTTTGCCCTTCGAGACGCTCGGCGCGTTTTTCGACGACCGCACGGCGCGCTATGCCGATAGGACAGCCTTCACCAGCATGGGCCGGTCGATGAGCTTTGCCGAGCTGGGCGAAAGCGCCACCCACATCGCCGCCTGGCTGCAGGAGGAAGGGTTTCGCAAGGGCGACCGGATCGCCGTGATGCTGCCGAATATTCTGCAAAGCCCGGTGATCGTCTATGGTATTTTGAAAGCGGGCATGGTGGTGGTGAATGTCAACCCGCTCTATACCCCGCGCGAGCTGGAGCATCAGCTGAAAGATTCCGGCGCGGTGGCGATTTTCGTTCTGGAAAATTTCGCCGCCACCGTCGAGGCGGTTCTCGCACGTACAGCGCTTCGCCGCGTCATCGTTGCCACCATGGGCGACATGCTGGGGCTGAAAGGCCATCTGGTCAATTTCATCGTCCGCAAGGTGAAAAAACTGGTGCCGGCCTGGTCGATCGACCGGGCAAAATCCTTCCGCAGCGTATTGAAGGAAGGCTCCCGTCTCGGCCTGCGCCCGCCTGCCATGACCCGTGACGATGTCGCCTTCCTGCAATATACTGGCGGCACCACCGGCGTATCGAAAGGTGCGGTGCTGACGCATAGGAACCTGCTTGCCAACACCCTGCAGATGTCGCTCTGGATCAACTCCGCCTTCGATGACAAGCATCGACCGGAGGTTCTGACCTTCCTCTGCGCCCTGCCGCTTTACCATATCTTTGCGCTGACGGTGAACTCACTGATGGGGCTGGAAACCGGCGGCCACAATATCCTGATCCCCAATCCCCGCGACATTCCGGCGCTGGTCAAGGAGATCGACAAATATCACATCAACATCATCATCATTCTCAACACGCTGTTGAATGCGCTGTTGAACAATGAAGACTTCCGCGAGATCGACTTCTCCCATCTCAAGCTGACCTTTGCGGGTGGAATGTCGGTGCAGCGGCCAGTTGCCGACCGCTGGCGCGATGTGACGGGCTGCATGATCATCGAAGGCTACGGGCTTTCGGAAACCTCGCCGGTGGCCACGGCAAATCCGATGAATATCGCAGATTTTACCGGGATGATCGGCATTCCCATGCCCTCGACCGAAGTCGACATTCGTGACGAGGACGGCAACCGCCTGCCGCTCGGCGAGGTGGGTGAGATCTGCATACGCGGACCGCAGGTCATGGCCGGTTACTGGCAGCGGCCGGAGGAAACTGCCAAGGTGATGACACCGGACGGGTTTTTCCGCTCAGGCGACATGGGCGTGATGAACGAAAAGGGCTTCACCAAGATCGTCGACCGCAAGAAGGACATGATCCTCGTCTCTGGCTTCAACGTCTATCCCAACGAGATCGAAGAAGTGGCGGTGATGCATCCGGGCATTCTTGAAGCCGCGGCCATCGGCGTGCCGGATCAGCATTCCGGCGAAGCGGTCAAGCTTTTCATCGTGCGCAAGGACCCGTCGCTGACGGAAAAGGAGGTCAAGGATCACTGCGCAAAGAACCTGACCAATTACAAACGCCCGCGCTATGTGGAGTTTCTGGACGCACTGCCGAAATCCAATGTCGGCAAAATCCTGCGCAAGGATCTGCGCCGCTAATCCTCGGACCTTACAGCGCCGTGCGCCAAAGATGGCGCATGGCGCTGTAACACGTTTCATCTGCTGCATCATTTTCACCTTCAATTTCACCCGATTTCAGCAATGATGCAGGAGCCCCGACACATAAGCGGTCTGGCAACACCCCTGCCAGCCCGTGTCGATGAGCGGCCATTCCTTCCGTCTCGAATCGACAGCTATGTCCCGATTAAATCGATTTGGGATTTCGGGCGTTATGCAGTAGGGTCCGGCCTCACATCGCAGTGGAGGACAGAATGCAAGAGATGATCGATGCGCTGAAACAGACCGTTTCCACCACCTCGGCCACGGACCTGAGAGCCGCCTTTGCCCGGGACAAGGACCGGTTCGAGCGGTTCAGCGCCCGCCTTGACGATCTTTTGATGGATTATTCCAAATGCGCCGTGAATGACGAGATCATGGCGCTGCTCGAAAAAGTTTTGCACGAAGGCGGCGTCGAAGCCAAGCGCGAGGCGATGTTTTCCGGCGAGGCGATCAATTTCACCGAAGGTCGCGCTGTGCTGCATACCGCCCTGCGCAACCGCTCCAATCTGCCGGTTGTCGTCGATGGCAAAAATGTCATGCCGGATGTCAATGGCGTGTTGCAAGCCATGACCGGCTTTGCCGAAGCCATCCGCCAGGGCACGATCACCGGCGCGACGGGCAAGGCCTTCACCGATGTGGTCAATATCGGCATTGGCGGCTCCGACCTCGGACCGGCCATGGCGACGCTGGCGCTGGCTCCCTTTCATGACGGGCCGCGCCTGCATTTCGTCTCCAATATCGATGGCGCCCATATTGCCGATACGCTGAAGCTGCTTGAACCGGAAACGACGCTGTTCATCGTCGCCTCCAAGACCTTCACCACCATCGAGACCATGACGAATGCGGCCACCGCCCGCACATTCATCGCCGACGCCCTTGGTGAAGCAGCGGTCGGGGCGCATTTTGCCGCCGTTTCCACCGCCCTCGACAAGGTGGCCACATTCGGCATCGGCACGGATCGTGTCTTCGGCTTCTGGGACTGGGTTGGCGGTCGCTATTCCATCTGGTCAGCCATCGGTCTGCCCTTGATGATCGCCATCGGGGCAGATCGCTTCGTCGAGTTCCTGAGCGGCGCGCATGCGATGGACAATCACTTCCGCACCGCGCCGTTTCGGCAAAATCTGCCAATGCTGCTCGGCACCATCGGCTATTACCATCGCAATGTGCTGGATTATCCGACCCGCGCCATCCTGCCCTATGACCAGCGGCTGGCGCGCTTTCCCGCTTATTTGCAGCAGCTGGACATGGAATCGAACGGCAAGGGCGTGACCATCGATGGCACGCCGGTCAAGGGCCAGTCCGGCCCCGTCGTCTGGGGCGAGCCCGGCACCAATGGCCAACACGCCTTCTACCAGCTGATCCATCAGGGAACCAGCATCATTCCGGCGGAATTCATGATTGCCGCCAATGGCTTCGAGCCGGAACTGCGCCATCAGCACGAGCTTCTGATCGCCAATTGCCTTGCCCAGTCGGCCGCCCTGATGAAGGGCCGCACGCTGGAAGAGGCCAAGGCCCAGTTGCTGAAGGCAGGCATGGAGGCGAAAAAGGCCGACCATATCGCCCCCCACCGGGTCTTTACCGGCAACCGTCCCTCAATCACCTTCGTCTATGAGCAGTTGACCCCTTATGCGCTCGGCCGTCTGATTGCTCTTTACGAACACCGGGTCTTTGTCGAAGGTGTGCTGTTCGGCATCAACTCCTTCGACCAATGGGGTGTGGAACTGGGCAAGGAACTGGCCACCGGTCTTTTGCCGGTGGTCGAGGGCAAGGCCGGAACCGAAGGTCAGGACGGTTCGACTGCCGGTCTGGTGGCCGCCATCCGCGCTGCATCGAACTGACCCTTTTTCACCGGTTTTCACGAATATGTGTGCGGCGCAGCAATGCGCCGCTTTTTTTGCGATCCCGCGAGAGCTGCCTGCTTGACACAGGCGTGGAAGAAGCGCATGAGCGGCGCTGAAAAGGCGCATCGAAAGCTTCGTATAATGTCTTTTCAAAACATGGATTTGGCGTTTTTCTGCGGAAACGGTTTCCACAGAGACCGCCAATGGGTGAAAGCTAATGGACAGTTCCAGTCGATCTAGAAACTCTGTCATACGGCCCGTGACCGGCTGAGCTTTCCGCTCGTCCGCCGGTTTTCAGGGACCGGGAAAGGATGAGCCGCAATGCATGCTCTCAAACATCCCCCTTGCATTCAGGATGCAGACCTTGCGTCTGTCATCAGCCTGTTACAGGCGTATCGCTATGCCGTTGCATACGGCTGGCGACGAAGCGGAATGACGCCAAGAGCCATGCGCTTTTGCCGTTCTTCCGCCAAGGCGATCGCATCCATTAAGACAAGGGCTGGCCTGCCAGCCCCTGTCTGAACGGATGACCGAACCACCGCGACCCTTAAACCTAGACGCAGCCCTATCATCCGGAGCCTGCCCATGCTCTTTCAGAAAAATGCGCCGCTTGCACTGCGCCGTTCCGTCCTGCCGACACTTTGGGATGGCGTGGCGCTGTTCCTGGTCATCGGCCTGATCGTTGCCATTGCCTATGGCGCGGAAGCCACCTATCAGCCGCTGACAGCACTGAATGCAGCGCCGCTGTCGCTCGATCCGTCGCATCTGCCGCTTTATGCGCTGCGCACCATGCTGCGCATGCTGGCGGCCATCGTGTTGTCGCTGATCTTCACCTTCGTCTATGCCACGGTTGCCGCCCGCAGCCGCCGGGCGGAGATGGTGCTGATCCCGATTCTCGACATTCTGCAGTCGGTGCCGATCCTCGGCTTCCTCACCTTCACCGTCACCTTTTTCATGAACATGTTTCCGGGCAAGGTGCTGGGGGCGGAACTGGCGTCGGTTTTTGCCATTTTCACCAGCCAGGCCTGGAACATGACCTTCAGCATGTATCAGTCGATGCGCAGCCAGCCGAAGGATCTCGAAGAGGCAACGGCCAGCTTCCATCTGAGTTCCTGGCAGCGCTTCTGGCGGCTGGACGTGCCCTTCGCCATGCCGGGCTTGGTCTGGAATGCGATGATGTCCATGTCCGGCGGCTGGTTCTTCGTCGTTGCCTCGGAAGCCATCACGGTCGGTGACACCACGGTGACCCTGCCCGGCATCGGCTCCTATGTGGCCATGGCGATCAAGGAACAGAACATCCTCGCCATTGGCTATGCCATTGCAGCAATGCTGGCGGTGATCATTCTCTATGACCAGCTGCTGTTCCGCCCGCTGGTCGCCTGGGCCGACAAGTTCCGTTTCGAGACCACCGCCTCGTCCGAAGAACCGACTTCCTGGATGCTCGACCTGATGCGCCGTTCACGGGTGATCGCCGCCATTACGGCGCCACTCGGCTGGCTGGCCCATATCGTCTGGTCGATCCGTTTTCCGAAACTCAGCCTGAAGGCCGCCCTGCCGACGGCAGGCACAAAGCGCAACGGCAGGGTCCATGCCGGACGGATTTTTGACGGGTTGTGGTTCGGCATCATTGCCGTGGCCGGGGTCTATGCCGCGGTCATCAGCATCGGCTATCTGCAGACCGCCATTGGCTGGAGCGATGTTGCCACCGCCGTTCTGGACGGGGTGATTACCCTGATCCGTGTCGTGGTGCTGATGGTGCTGGCAACGGCGGTCTGGGTGCCGATTGGTGTGTGGATCGGGCTTCGCCCCGGCATTGCCGAAAAGGTGCAGCCGCTGGCGCAGTTTCTCGCCGCCTTTCCGGCAAACCTCGCCTTCCCGGTTTTCGTCGTCGTGATTGTCCGCTTCCACCTCAATGCCGATATCTGGCTGAGCCCGCTGATGATCCTCGGCACGCAATGGTATATTCTGTTCAATGTCATTGCCGGTGCCTCTGCCTATCCGAGCGAGTTGAAGGAAGCGGCCCGCAGTTTCGGCATTACCGGCTGGCGCTGGTGGGTGAAGGTGATCCTGCCCGGCATCTTTCCCTATTACGTCACCGGCGCAATCACCGCCTCCGGCGGTTCGTGGAATGCCAGTATCGTTGCGGAAGTGGCAAGCTGGGGCAATACGCAGCTCTCCACCCCCGGTCTCGGCTCCTATATTGCCGATGCCACGGCCAAGGGCGACTATCAGCGCGTGGTGCTCGGCATCATCGTCATGTGCGCCTTCGTCACCCTGTTCAATCGTCTGGTCTGGCGCCCGCTCTATACGCTGGGCGAACGCCGCCTGCGGCTTTAGCGCCATCGGAATTTTTCGTTTTTGACACGCCATTCCTGACCAAGAGGGTCATCCCATGCTCGACACCGTCAACAAAACCCCGCTGATCGATATCCAACAGGCCTGCCGTTCCTTTCCCAAGGGCAGCGGCAATGATGTCATGGTGCTGGAAAATGTCGATCTCACCATTCACGAAGGCGAAATCGTCGGCCTGCTCGGCCGTTCCGGTTCCGGCAAATCCACGCTGCTGCGCATCATCGCCGGCCTGATTTCGCCCTCTTCCGGCAAGGCGCTTTGCCGTGGCGAGGAGATCGACGGGCCACCGCCCGGCATTGCCATGGTGTTTCAGTCCTTCGCGCTGTTTCCCTGGCTGACCGTGCTGCAAAATGTCGAGCTCGGCCTCGAAGCCCAGGGTGTGGATCGCGACGAGCGCCGCAGCCGCGCCGAGGCCGCCATCGATCTCATCGGTCTCGGCGGCTTTGAAAACGCCTATCCGAAAGAACTCTCCGGCGGCATGCGCCAGCGCGTCGGCTTTGCCCGGGCACTCGTCGTCCATCCCGATCTGATGCTGATGGATGAGCCCTTCTCGGCGCTCGACGTACTGACGGCGGAAACGCTGCGCACCGACATGATCGATCTGTGGATGGAAGGCCGGCTGCCGATCAAATCGGTGCTGATCGTCACCCACAATATCGAGGAAGCGGTGCTGATGTGCGACCGCATTCTGGTGTTTTCCTCCAATCCGGGCCGCGTCGCCTCGGAAATCAAGGTGGATCTGCCGCATCCGCGCAATCGTCTCGACCCGACCTTCCGGCAGCTGGTCGACAGCATCTATGCCCGCATGACCCAGCGTCCCGAGCCCAAGGCACCGAGCGCCGAAGGCATTCCAGGCACCGGTGTCGGCATGATCCTCGAACCGGTCTCGACCAACGTCATGGCCGGCCTGATCGAGGCGCTGGCACGCGAGCCCTATCATGGCCGGGCCGACCTGCCGGTGCTGGCGGGCGTGTTGCAACTGGAGGCGGATGAGCTGTTCCACCTGGCGGAAGCCTTGCAGCTCCTGCGGTTTGCCCAGTTGAGCGAAGGTGACGTGGTGCTGACCGAGGAAGGCAAGCGCTTTGCCGATCTCGACACTGACAGCCGAAAGGATCTGTTCGCCAGCCACCTCGCCTCCTATGTGCCGCTGGTCGGGCTGATCCGCCGCGTGCTGGACGAGCGCCCCTCGCACAGCGCCCCTGCCGCCCGTTTCCTCACCGAGCTTGAGGATTACATGTCGGAGGATTACGCTGAGGAAACGTTGAAAGCCGTGGTGTCCTGGGGACGCTATGCCGAGCTGTTCGCCTATGATGAACATAGCGAAATGTTCAGCCTCGGCGAGGATGAAGAGGATTGAGAGCATGAGCGATGCGAAACTGGCGATTGTCACCGGGGCGGCCCGCGGCATCGGTGCTGCCGTTTCGCATCGTCTTGCCCGCGACGGCTTTGTCGTGATGGCCGTCGATCGCGATCACGGGGCCGCATTGTCCGATATGGCGCAGGCCATGAGTGCTGCGGCCGGGCACTGTCTTGCCGTTCAGGGCGACATCGCCGATCCAAACCTGTTTCCCGCTCTGTTCGACAGGGCGGAAAGCCTTTATGGCGGGGTGGATGTGCTGGTCAATAATGCCGGCATCATGGTGAAAAAACCGATGGCCGATATTGATGACGAGGAATTCGACCGACAGATCGCCGTCAATCTCAAGGGCAGTTTCAACGGCCTGCGCGAAGCCGCCAGACGCATGCGCAACGGCGGACGCATCGTCAGCCTCTCCAGTTCGGTTGCCGCCATGCGGGCCGAAACCTACAGCATTTACGCCGCCACCAAGGCCGGGATCGAAACCATGACCGCCATTCTCGCCAAGGAATTGCGCGGGCGCTCGATTACCGTCAATGCCATCGCACCGGGGGCGACGGCCACCGATCTGTTTCTGACCGGCAAGAGCGAAGAGGCGATTGCCGCCTTCGCCAGACTGGCACCCCTTGAAAGGATCGGCACGCCAGATGAAATCGCAGCAGCAATCGCCTTTCTCGTTGGCCCGGAAGGCGGCTGGATCAATGGCCAGACCATTCACGCCAATGGCGGCGTGATATAAGCCGACTGACCTTTACGACAGTCCGATCTCATGGGCGAAGGGCGGGTTTGCCCCGGCGCGCGACACCGTCACAGCCGCAGCCTTGGAACCCAGTGACAGAGCCTTGGCGATCTGCTCTTCATTCAGACTGGCCACCTGTTGCTTGGTGAGCAGGTTCTGCATTTTCAGCGAGGCCAGAACGCCCGCGTCGAAGGTGTCGCCAGCGCCGACCGTATCGACCACCGTCACCTTTTCGCTTGCCACCTCCACCTTGTGCTGTGCCGTATAGCCCGCCGCGCCCTCGGCGCCGCGCGTGACGATCACCAGCTTTGCGCCGTGATGCAGCCAATGGCGGGCGAGCGTTTCCTCGTTGCCCTCCAGGCCGAACCAGGCCAGATCCTCATCGGAGAATTTGACGATATCGGCCATGGCCGCCATACGACGGATGCGGGCAAGATGCGAGGCCTTGTCCTTGATGAAGCCGGGGCGGATATTCGGATCGAGAGAGATCACCCGGGTCTGATGCTCGCGCGCCATCAGGCTCTCATAGGTTGAGCCGCAGGGTTCGGGGATCAGGCTGATCGCACCGAAATGCAGCGCCTCGCAATCCGCACCAAGCGCAGGCAGATCGGCCTCGGTGATCATCCGCCCAGCCGTGTTTTCATCGTAAAAGGCATAGGTCGCGTGACCGTCCACCAGCTTGACGAAGGCGATGGTGGTCGGGCGCGATAGCGTGGCGCAATAGCTGAAATCGACATGGCTTTGCTGAAGCGTCTTGCGCAGGATATCGCCCATCATGTCATCGGAGAGGCCGGTGAAAAACCCGGTCTCGACACCCAGACGACCGAGCGCTATGGCCGTGTTGAAGACCGCGCCGCCGGCATAAGGGGCAAAGCCCGCCTCGCCTTTCGTCGTTTCACGCGGCAGCATGTCAATCAGGGCTTCACCACAGCACAGGATCATTACAGTCTCCATCCCATCCATTGGCGGATGCGCCTGAAAAACCAGACAGCGCATCGCCACACATTGTTGTCCCGCCTGCCGCTGCTGAAAAGCGGACACCGGTTTCCATCGCACAAGCAAGGCTAATCGATTTAAGCCATCTCTTTGCCCATGGCTACAGCTTTATCGGCGAGCATGGTGCACGAAGATGTGTCACGTCAGACTGGTCACTTCCTCCACGCTGTAGCGATAGGTGGTCGAACAGAATTCGCAGGTGACGGAAATCGCATCATCCTCGACACTGGAGGCGATCTCTTCCGCGGTAAAGCCTTTCAGCACACTGATGATCTTGTCGCGAGAGCAACTGCAGCGGTCGAGAACCGGCTGCGGCTCGTAGACCCGAACGCCGCGCTCGTGAAACAGCCGGAACAGCAGGCGCTCTATGCCGACCTGCGGATCGGTCAGTTCATCGCCATCAATTGTCTCGACCAGCATTTTGGCCTCCGACCAGTGGTCATCCTCTTCGAAGGCCTCATCTTCGTCCTCGTCGATCTCGGGGTTATCGCCGCCGGGAAGATCGGCCTGATGCATCCGTTCCGGCGCATCCGGCAGGAACTGCGCCACCAGACCGCCAGCCCGCCAGCTATGGCGCGGCTTGCCCTCTTCATCGCGGTCGAAAAGTTCGGCCACGGCCAGACGGATCCGGGTCGGGATCTGCTCCGACTGGCGAAAATAGACCCCGGCAATGTCTTCGAGCGAGGCGCCATCCAGCGGCACGATGCCCTGATAGGGCTGCATGAAACCGCCCTGATCGATAGTGAAGGCCAGCACGCCTGCCCCCAGAAGATCGGTGGGAGACGATTGTCCGGCCGCCAGCGCCTCATTCAGTCGCTCCTCGTCGAAGCGGGCATAGGCGCGAACATTTTCCGGCGTGGCAAAATCGCAGACAAGCAGGTCTACCGGTCCGTCGCTCTTCGTCTGAACGATGAACTTGCCCTCGAATTTCAGCGAGGTGCCGATCAGCACAGTGAGCGCAATCGCCTCAGCCAGCAGCCGTGCGACAGCGGGCGGATAGTCATGACGGCCAAGAATGCTGTTCAAGAGCGGCCCAAGCTGAACGGCGCGACCGCGCACATCCAGCCCGTCCACCTGAAAGGGAACTACGCGATCGTCACCCGCAAAGCCGAATTCACCCAGTTGGCTCGGTCTGTCTGTCATGGCAAAACTCCTAGAGCATCGGCCGAAAAGTGTGAACCGGTTTTCGGAAAAATCCGATGCGTAAACAAAAGGTCCCGCCAAGCATTGCCCGTGACCGGCAATGATCAGCTTTCCTTGATGGTGCACAGGCCTCCGGTGAGAGGCATCACCATCACAGCGTCATCCGCCAGCCATGGTGACACCGCCAGAACACGGTACCTGATGATCAGAATACAGCTTACAGCAGCATTATCGCAAAAGCCGGATACGGTTTTGCGATAAAACATGTGTAAAAGCCGGAAATGAACGCCTCAAATGGGAAATGGATCTCGTGAAATCAAGAGATCCATCGCATCCGGTCCGTTTTGGTGACGGGAGCAGATCAAACTGCGCCCAGGCACCAGGCAAGGATGGACTTCTGTGCATGAAGCCTGTTTTCCGCCTCATCGAAGACCACCGATTGCGGCCCGTCGATCACGGCATCCGTGACCTCCTCGCCGCGATGGGCGGGAAGGCAATGCAGGAACAGCGCTTCGGGCTTTGCCCGCTTCATCAGGGCATCATTGACCTGATAGGGCTGGAAGATGTTGTGGCCGCGCGCCTTGTGCTCCATGTTCATCGACACCCAGGTATCGGTGACCACGGCATCCGCGCCGTCGACGGCGCGTTCGGCATCGTGGCACAGCATGATCTCGCCACCATTGTCACGCGCCCAGTTCAGATATTTGTCTTCCGGCTCCGAGCCCATCGGCACGGCCATATTCATGCGATAACCGAAGCGGGCGGAGCCTTCCACCAGCGAATGCAGCACATTGTTGCCATCGCCGGTCCAGGCCAGCGTCTTGCCCTTGACCGGGCCGCGATGCTCCTCGATCGTCATGATATCCGCCATGATCTGGCAGGGATGGGTCATGTCGGTCAGGCCGTTGATCACCGGCACGGTCGCGTGTTCCGCCATTTCCAAAAGACGGCTGTGATCGGTGGTGCGGATCATGATCGCATCGACATAGCGCGAGAGCACGCGCGCCGTATCGCCAATGGTTTCGGCGCGGCCAAGCTGCATTTCCGTGCCCGACAGAAACAGCGTCTCGCCGCCAAGCTGTCGCATGCCCACATCGAAGGAGACGCGGGTGCGGGTGGACGGCTTTTCAAAAATCATTGCCAGCATCTTGCCAGCAAGCGGTTTATCAGCGGTTCCAGCCTTGGTCTTGACCTTGCGGTCCTTCGCATCGGCAAGAATGGAGTGAAGGTCCTCGGACGTCATCGCCGAGAGATCGATGAAATGCTTAGGGGATGCCATAATCTTACCTGTCTTTTACGCCTGGGCGGCCTTGGTGGCATTGTGGGCGGAAATGGCTTCCGCCGCCTGCTCTATACGCTTCAGCCCTTCACGCGCCTCTTCCGCCGTGACCGTCAATGGTGGCAGAAGCCGGATGACGTTATCGCCCGCCGGAACACCGAGAACATGCTCGGCCCGCATGGCACCCAGAAGCTCGGCAGAGGGAACCACCGCCTTGATGCCGAGCATCAGGCCTTCACCTCTGATCTCCTCGATCACATCGGGGAAGCGATCCTTCAGGCTGGCCAGCCCCTGACGGAACACCAGCGCCACATCGCGCACATGGGTCAGGAAGCCTTCGGCCAGCACCACATCCAGCACGGCATTGCCAACGGCCATGGCCAGCGGATTGCCGCCATAGGTCGTGCCATGCACACCGGGCACCATGCCGGACGCAGCCTCTTCGGTTGCAAGGCAGGCGCCGAAGGGGAAGCCGCCGCCAATGCCCTTGGCGATCGCCATAATGTCCGGCGTGACACCGGCCCATTCATGGGCAAAGAGTTTTCCGGTGCGCCCGACACCGCTCTGCACCTCGTCGAGGATCAGAAGAAGACCATGCGCATCGCAAAGCGCGCGCAAATCACGCAGATAATCGTTGGACACGGTGCGAATACCGCCCTCACCCTGGATCGGCTCGATCAAAAGGGCCGCGGTGTTTTCGGTGATTGCTGCCTTCAGCGCTTCCATGTCACCGAAAGGCACCTGATCGAAACCGGGCGCCTTGGGTCCGAAGCCTTCCATATATTTTGCCTGACCACCTGCCGCGATGGTGCCCAGGGTGCGTCCATGGAACGCCCCCTCGAAAGTGATGATATGAAATTTATCCGGATGGCCCTTGGCATAATGATAACGCCGTGCCGTTTTGATGGCGCATTCCAGCGCCTCCGCACCGGAATTGGTGAAGAAGACCTTGTCGGCAAAGGTTGCTTCCGTCAGGCGGGCAGCAAGGCGCTCCTGCTCTGGAATTTCATAGAGATTGGACAGATGCCAGACCTTTTCGGCCTGCGCCTTCAACGCCTCAACCAGATGCGGGTGGGAATGACCGCAGGAGGTGACGGCAACACCGCCGGCAAAATCTAGATAGCGATCACCCGACTCGGTAAACAGCCAAACGCCCTCGCCTCGCTCAAAACGCAGCGGCGCACGTGAAAACGTGTTGAACAGCGGCGTTGTTTTCTCAGCCATGACGGACATTCCTTTACCTTTTAGCCTTTTTACCTGGACAGTGCCTGATCGGCGTTGCGATGAAGCTGGATTGGTCTTGACAATCAAAAATGCCGCCTTTCGGCGGCGATGAACACTATTCAGCCTTCGCAACGCAAAGTCAACAAACAAGGCTGCAGTCGGGCATTTCCCGCCAGAGAATGGCAGCCAGCGCCTCCAAGGAGGACAACCACGCCTGACTGCGGCATCCATATTTGCAAAACAGTCTGAATTGACTCGCTTTTCCATGAAAGCGCCGCCGCCACACGCCCAAAACCCCGCCCACGCAAAAAGATTTCAGTGGACAGCAAGTTGGGGAAAAGATCGAATTATGATTCACCTCGATTCGGCGACTCTTGTCACGGAGTCAGCCTCACACTAGGTTAATGAGCAATTACTAGGCTGCAAGCGGCGGAACTAGTCACCTGACATTACGAGAGTCTACAGGTTTCGGGACACCGGGACCGCGGTGACGGATTCTGCCCACGCGCACAAACGGCGGAGAGTGCGACAATGAACTGGACAGACGAGCGGGTCGAGAAACTGAAAAAGCTATGGGCTGAAGGCCTGAGCGCCAGCCAGATCGCCACCCAGCTTGGCGGCGTCAGCCGCAATGCGGTCATCGGCAAGGTTCACCGCCTGTGCCTGCCGGGCCGTGCGAAATCCGGTGCACCGGCCCAGACGACAGCCCGCACGACCAAGCGTCCTGCCAGCACGCCACGCCCACAGACCAACACACCCCGGATCGCTCCGCGGACAGTGGGCGCAACAATCTTGAAGGCAGATTCCCCTCTCAACGTGGCTGAAGACACGATTGAACTTTCCGCACGCCCCACCAGCCTGCCGTCTTCGCGACGCCTGTCTCTGACCGACCTGACCGAGCGCACCTGCAAATGGCCGGTGGGCGACCCCATGAGCGATGATTTTCACTTCTGCGGCTGCGACAGCCTGGATAGTTCGCCTTATTGCAAATATCATGCGAAGCTTGCCTATCAGCCCGTCAACGAAAGACGGCGCGCCGCTGCAAACTGAGCCGTACCCGTTCCCCTTATGAAAAAACGGGCCTTCAAGGCCCGTTTTTCTTTATAGAGCGTTTCAGTGTTTCCGTGGAACAGCGAGATGATCTAAGTCTTTGTTTTTACGCATTTTCAGACGGAATCAGGCTTCCATGGAATAGCCAGCGCCGCGCACCGTGCGGATCACATCCTGCATATTGGGAAAATTCAGTGCCTTGCGCAGTCGACCGACATGGACATCGACGGTGCGTTCATCGACATAGATGTCATGCCCCCAGACGCCATCAAGCAGTTGCGAACGGGAAAAGACCCGGCCTGGCGATGACATGAGAAATTCCAGCAGCCTGAATTCCGTCGGTCCCAGCCGCACTTCCCGGCTTTTGCGGTGCACACGATGAGTTTCCCGGTCGAGTTCGATATCGCCGCAGCGCAACACGGTAGACAGGACTTCCGGCTTGGCGCGACGCAGCATGGCCTTGACCCGGGCCATGAGTTCCGGCGTTGAAAACGGCTTGACCACATAATCGTCGGCGCCGGTGGAAAGCCCGCGCACCCGCTCGCTTTCCTCACCGCGCGCCGTCAGCATGATGATCGGCAGCCGCTCCGTTTCCGACCGCATCCGCAGACGGCGGCACAGCTCGATACCGGAGACGCCCGGCAGCATCCAGTCCAGGATCAGCAGGTCCGGTACCCGCTCCTGAAGGCGGATTTCAGCCTCATCACCGCGCAAAACGGTTTCGACCTCATAGCCTTCCGCTTCCAGATTGTAACGAAGCAGAACGCTGAGCGCCTCTTCATCCTCAACGACGATCACCTTCGGTAGCATAGATCCAAATACCTTCGATCCGGTTTGATATGCAGAATTTTTCAGCAAAGCCATGATGCGCTCGTCGCCGCGATGAATAAGCACATCATGCCCTTCAATGGTCATGCCCGTTCGGGAAAAGCATCGCATGTTCCCGGACAGGCCGTGGTTTTACTGAGCGCCGCTCGATCTGCGGCAACCAGACCGGTTGCGAAAACCGATCAGCTTTCCACAGCACCCATGGTCGATGTGGCATCATCCTTGGGACGTTCGCCTTCTGGCTGCGAGCCAGTTGCCATATAATAGATGGTCTCGGCGATATTGGTGGCGTGATCGCCGATCCGCTCGATATTCTTGGCGCAGAACAGAAGATGGGTGCAACTGGTGATGTTGCGCGGATCTTCCATCATATAGGTCAGAAGCTCGCGGAACAGCGAGGTGTAGATGGCATCGATCTCCTCGTCGCGATCACGGATCGACTTTGCCTTCTCCGCCGAGCGTGTCGTATAGACATCGAGAACTTCCTGAAGCTGGGTCAGCGCGAGTTCGGACAGATGCTCGATACCGCGCGCCAACTTGCGCGGAACACCGGAGCCCTGCACCGCCATCACCCGTTTGGCGTTGTTCTTGCCGAGATCGCCGACCCGCTCGAGATCGGAAGCGATGCGCAAGGCGCCGATAATTTCACGAAGGTCCGCAGCCAGAGGCTGACGCTTAGCGATGGTGATGATGGCCTTGTCGCCCACTTCCCTCTCGGCATTGTCCATAATCACATCGTCGGAAATGACCTTCTGAGCAAGGCCCGCATCCGAGTTCACCAGCGCCCGCACGGATTCGCTGACCATCTGTTCGGCCAGACCGCCCATTTCGGAAATACGCCGCATAAGATACTTCAGTTCTTCGTCAAAGACCGTGTAAATATGCGCTGTCATGGAAAATCCTCACCCTTTTGCGATGTCGTTGACGCCTGAAACAGGACCCATCCTGCTGCATGACGCTGATGTCATAAAGCCTGCGCAAATCCGTTGCGCAATGGCAAAGGCGTCCAGCTTTTGTTTCACATATATCCGGAACAGCCTCACATTGGCGCACCGTCGCAGCATCCGGCTCAAGCATAACGACAGTATGACCGATGCGGCATTATGGCAAAACTGATCCCGGTTTCCCCGGCAAGCTCTTTCGCGCCCGGTTTTATGTCAGATTGACGAAGAATTTGTGACAGCCGATCCTGACCCGCAAAGAGCTCAGAACCGCACGGTAAAATCGGAGCCTTTGTCCAGTTCGGAGCGAATGATCAGACGGGCGCGATGACGGGTGAGGATATGCTTGACGATCGCCAGGCCCAGACCGGTCCCCTTTTTTGACCGGCTGTCGGCAACGCTGACACGGTAAAAGCGTTCCGTCAGGCGCGGCACGTGATCGGCCGGAATACCCGGCCCGCGATCGACAATGCTGACGTCGACAACACTGTCCCTGCGGCGCAGGAAAACCTCGACAATCTTGCCGTCCTGTCCGTATTTGCAGGCATTTTCCATCAGGTTTTCAAATACCTGGATCAGTTCATCGCGATCGCCCGTCACCTCCACCGGCATGTCAGGAAGATGCAGCACGATCTCCATGTCCAGCTCATTGGCCAAAGGCGAAAGCGTATCGCGCACATGATTGAGCACCGGAACCAGATCGACCTTCTGTTCGGGGGCAATATGGGCTTTCAACTCCAGCCGCGACAAAGACAGCAGATCGTCGACAAGACGGCTCATACGGTTGGCCTGATCGAGCATGATCGACAGAAAGCGCTCCTGCGCCTTGTGATCGTTGCGCGCCGGCCCAAGCAGGGTTTCGATGAAACCGCGCAAGGATGCCAGTGGCGTGCGCAGCTCATGGCTGGCATTGGCGACAAAATCGGACCGCATACGGTCCAGGCGTCGCAATTCGGATATATCGCGGAAACTCATGACGAATTGCGGTTTTGACAATATCTTCTGCGAAGGCGCAAGCGGCGCGACGCGCACATGAAAGACCCGCTCGGAGGGCAGAACCTCGGAATGTTCAATCTGGTTGGGCTGACCTGAGGCCACTGTTTCGCGCACCATGTCCAGAATACCGGGCGAGCGCCAGCGCGCGGAAATATGCATTCCCGTCTCCAGCCGCCCGAACATGGTTTCGGCCGCACCATTCTGAAACAGCACCGCTCCATTGGCCTCAAACACGACACAGGGCAGATCCAGCGCCGCAAAGGCCGCCGAAAAGGCCACCTCGGCCAGTTGAGCGGGGTCGACGTCATTGTCCCCAACCAAATGGACGATGTCGTTGTCGGCGCTGTCTTCCTCAGACCCGCGAACAAGGATCATGCACAGGCCGACAAGACCGGCCCCCGCCATATAAAACGGTGCTGCACCTGTCAAAAGCGCCACGACCACAATCAGCAGACATAGGATAACAAGATCCCAACGGGCACGCAGTCGATGGGCCAATGAAGCGAAAAAGGATGACAATGGAAACAAAACCTGCCTCAATCAAAATCAAATAGGATTGTCGTCATCCTGCTCGTCCGTGACAATCCAGATCGTCCATGACACATTCCGGCACAATGCGTTGTGAAAACGCCGTTACAGTTCAGAGGCTTTTCATTTCAGCCCACAAACTGAAAGCACTCCAGTCATGAACACTCTCAATCTCCCGCATCGTTGTTTTTGGCAATCGAGCACGGTTTCGGCAATGATGAGCAATCGCACGCTGTCACCACCTTAACCCTGTTCGATGACAGAAATGTTCCTGTCATCACAGGTGCATAATTTATCCAGAGGCATCTTTTGTGCATTTGATAAAAGGCACGATGCTGCAATGCGCGTTACTGTCCGGGAAGGACCCGAACGGTATAGAGATCGAGACCCTGACCGCTGCCGCTCATGTCCGAATTGATAAACAGTCTGGCCTGACCCGAGGCCATGGCCGCCTGGCTCAAGGTTACGTGGAACAGAAGATCGGTCTTTTCCGGAAAGACCGTGAAACGATGACGATCACAACTCCCAAGATCGCCGAAGGAGCAACTGACGGAAAATTGCACCGGCTTGCTGCCGGCGGCCTGGACGGTGATGGCAATCGTGGAGTTTTTCGCTGCCATCTGTGCAAAGATATCATCGGGAAGCGTCAAGACTGCTTCGCCATCGGCATCGCTGCTTTTCGACTGGATCTGCAACGCCTGTCCGTCACTGGCATTGACCACATCGATCGTCGCATTGGGACGAGCCGTGACCCGTTTGACATCCGCCGGTGTGAAGGCCACAAGCCACTGACTGGAAAAACCGCGTTGTGGATCAAGCGTCTTCAGTTGGCCGCCGTCGCCATTGCCGGCCGCATCGTCGAAAAGTCCGCCATCGCCATTCAGCGCCTGTTCGACAAGACCGGTCGACAACGCCCACCACAAACAGATGCCGGCAAAGCTCAAGAGCACAGCCGTGATGAACAGGCTGCCCAGCAGGCTGCGTCGCCGCTTTTGTTTTCGCGGGCGCTTTTTGGCAGACTTTTCGCGCCGCGCCTCCTCGATGGTGCGGACAGGCTGTCGTTTTTCGCCAGTATCGACGGGCACGGATAGCTGGGGTTGGCTATCGGCATAATTGCGCTTATCACGCTCGGCCCGCAAACCCTCCAGATCCGGCCCAGGCGCATCCGCAGCCGTTTTGCGCTCGACGCCAAAGGAGAGCGAGCCGTCATCGTCGTGCTGTCCTTTGGCAGGTTCACCATCGTCATGTGCGGTCTTGCCAGCATCATGCTCTGGCGCCATGGCCGAGGTTTCGAGACCGACGGGCTCCTGTCTGGACGCACCGGTGACCTGATGATGTTCAGGCGACGCTTTCTCGGCGCCCGCGCCCGGCTTTGCGCTCAAACGTTGGCGCTCTTCCTGTTCGATGGCATGAATGGTTGCCTCAAGCCGATGCCGTTGATCGGCAATGCTGTCCGGATCGGTGACATTCTTCTTTTTCAAACTGGATTCCAGCGCCTGCCGAGCGGATTGATAAATCCGCGCCCTGACATCCGCCCTCGCCCGATCCGATCTTTCAAGGGCGTTTCTGATCGCAGCTTCCAATCCGCTCACGCGTGACCTTTCTCATGATAGTCTCAGGCCCGGCCGGCCGCCTGTCAATCCGACGCGCCACCCTTGCCGCCATGGCGGCCTCACCGGTCAGGTTGCACCGCAAACATGGGTAAAAACCAATGCTGCCCGTTGTCTGAACCCGTTTCCAGCTTGGGTAACGTCAGACATGGGTAACGCCAGACAGGGCAAACCGCAAGGGCACAGCCATGCCGGCCCGTCGAAGAACACGGTGAACAACAGATCGATGCGCTCCTCCCCGGTCTGGCAACCCTGCCATGGTGATGGCGTGAGGCTTTTCACCGCCTTCGGCTTCTGATAGAATTTTGACGTTTACGCAAACGTAAGACAATGAGGACCCGATGACTGTTCCCGCCATTCTCTCTGAACGCCTCAGGTTGCCGGTGATCGGCTCACCGCTCTTCATCATTTCCCATCCGGCTCTGGTTCTTGCCCAATGCAAGGCAGGTATTATCGGGGCGTTTCCAGCGCTCAACGCCCGTCCGGAAAGCCAGCTTGACGAATGGCTGGCTGAAATCACTGAAGAGCTCGCCCGTCACGACAGAGCCAACCCTCAGAGACCATCGGCCCCGTTTGCCGTTAATCAGATTGTCCACACCTCCAACAAGAGGCTGGAACATGATCTCGGTCTGTGCGTCAAATACAAGGTGCCGGTGGTGATTTCATCGCTGGGGGCGGTGCCGGAGGTCAATGCCGCCATTCACTCCTATGGCGGCATTGTGCTGCATGACGTGATCAACAATCGGCATGCCCATTCGGCCATCAACAAGGGGGCGGACGGCCTGATTGCGGTTGCCGCCGGGGCGGGCGGTCATGCCGGAACCCTGTCTCCTTTTGCCCTGATTCAGGAAATCCGTGAATGGTTCGACGGACCACTTCTGCTTTCGGGCTCGATCGCCACCGGATCGGCGATCCTGGCTGCCCAGGCCGCAGGCGCCGACATGGCCTATATCGGTTCGCTCTTCATCGCCACCGAAGAGGCCCGCGCATCGGACGCCTATAAACAGGCCCTGGTCGAGGCCAATGCTGCCGATATCGTCTATTCCAACTATTTTACCGGCGTGCACGGCAACTATCTGAAACCATCCATCCGCGCCGCCGGCATGGACCCCGATCATCTGCCTGAAGCCGATCCGAGCAAGATGAACTTCGAATCCGCCACAAGCGGCGCAAAAGCCTGGAAAGACATCTGGGGCTGCGGTCAGGGGATAGGCGTCATCAAGGCCGTTGACCCCGTGGCCAGTGTTGTCGACCGGCTGGAGAACCAATATCTTGCCGCAAAAGCAAGGATTTGCGGAAAAGCATGATTGTTCGCAAATGATCTCTTGAAATCGGGCGGGTTTGCCTGTATCCACCCGCCCATATTGCGAACCCCAAAGGGTTCGCCGGGCCGCTTTAGCTCAGTCGGTAGAGCACATCATTCGTAATGATGGGGTCACGTGTTCGAGTCACGTAAGCGGCACCATATTCATTCAGCCGAATGTCGACATGCCAGTCTCACCCGTTTGGGGATAGGGTGAAATCGTCATTCCCTTTTGAACGACCCCGACAATTTCACGCGTGCGATTGATCCAGACCAAAGCGATGGCGCAATCAGCCGCGAACATTTTCAACACAACTTTTCGGTTCATTCTCCACCATCGCACCCTGATAATTTAGAGTTCATTCAGCAATCTCCCCTAATATTCGACCTGGGTAAATGGATTGTTTTCCATAAGGGAAGAGAAATGAGTCTCAAGATATCGACGCGGCTTTTCGTCATGGCGGCAGCAGCGCTGGCGCTGATCGTGACATTCGGCGTGCTGAGTTACAACCAGATTTCTACTGTGTTTTCTGCGGCTTCCGACACGCGCCAGGTCTGGATGCCGCGTATGGCAGCGCTGGATGGCATTCAGTTCACCATGCTGCGTTATCACACGACGACAATTCGTAAGACCATCGCCGTCGATCCGGCCGAAATCAAAGGACTGGACGATGAATTTGTCGAAATGGATGCCTCCATTCCGAAATCCTATGCCGATTTTGCCAAAACCCTGCGCACAGCGCAGGAAAAGGCGCTCTGGGCGGATTTTCTGACGAAATGGGACCGTTATCTGAGCTTCCGCAAGGCCATCATGGATGCCGTGGCAGCCAATGACCGCACGGCTGCGGTTGCCGCCATTGCGCCGGCCCGCCAGCCGCTGGTCGATAGTTTTGTCGCTCTGGGGGAAATCATCAAGCTGAACGAACAAGGCTCCGCCGCCTCCGGCAAGGCTGCGCAATCGGCCTATGACACATCGACTTATGTCACTGTCGGCACAATCCTCATCAGCATGGTGCTGATGTCGCTGCTGGTCGCCTGGATCATTGCCAGCGTCTCGAAACCGGTGGTACGCATGGCCCGCGTCATGCTGAAGATTGCCGATGGCCAGCTGGATGTGACGGTGCCCGATGCAGACCGCAAGGATGAAATCGGCGAAATGGCTGGCGCTGTCGAAACCATGCGCCAGTCTGCCATCGCCAAACGCCAGCTGGAAGCCGAGGCCGAAGCAAACCGCCTCAATGCCGAGCGCGAACGGCAGGACGTGCAAAGACGTGCGGAGGAAGATGCCGAGCGCAGGCTGACCCAGGCCACCGGAACATTGGCCGCCGGCCTGAAACGGCTGGCCGATTGCGATCTTCAATGTGAAATTTCCGATGAATTCGCACCGCAATTCGAGGCGTTGCGGCACGATTTCAACACCTCTGTCCAGCAACTGCGCACCACTTTGATCAGCATCGGTCAGGTTGGCAGCAGCGTTACCAATGCCAGCGGCGAAATCTCCAACGCCTCCGATACGCTCGCCAAGCGGACGGAACAGCAGGCCGCGTCTCTCGAAGAAACCGCCGCTGCGCTGGAAGAAATCACCTCCAATGTCCATGCGACATCCAAGCGTACCGGGGAAGCGCGCGATCTGGTGCGCAATGCCCGCCAGCATTCGGAACATTCGGCCAGCGTCGTCTCCAACGCCGTCGCCGCCATGGAGCGGATCGAAAACGCCTCCCGGCAGATCAGTCAGATCATCGGGGTAATCGATGAAATCGCCTTCCAGACCAATCTTCTGGCGCTCAATGCCGGTGTTGAGGCCGCGCGCGCGGGCGAAGCCGGCAAGGGTTTTGCCGTCGTCGCTCAGGAAGTGCGCGAGCTGGCGCAACGTTCCGCCAATGCGGCCAAGGAAATCAAGCAGTTGATCAACAATTCCGAAGCCGCTGTCTCCGAAGGTGTCAAGCTGGTCAACGATACCGGCAGCGGCCTGAATACCATCTCCACTGTGGTCGAAGACATCAATCATCATATGGATGCCATTGCCGCCGCCGCCCAGGAACAGGCGACCGGCCTGTCTCAGGTCAATGCCGCCGTGAACCACATGGACCAAGCCACCCAGCAAAATGCCGCGATGGTTGAAGAAATGAATGCCGCGGGCGCAGGTCTGGCCGATGACAGTCGCAAGCTCTCCAGTCTTCTTGGCCGCTTCCGCACCGGCGCTCAACATCAGCAGGATGGCGCAACCGTCCATGCATCCCAGCATTATGCCCGTACAGTTCCGCCGCAGGCAAAAACCGCTACCGCCAAACCACAGGCCCAGCCGCGCCGCATGTCCGCGACTGTCCCGGTCAGCCATGGGAATGCCGCCGTCAGCCACGATCATTGGGAAGAATTCTGAGGGACATGATAAGACCGCGCCGTGCGTTTCAGAAAACGCACGGCGCGGCAAGAATGTGAATGTTCTGTACAAGGCTGGAGAGACCATCCGGTTTCACTTGAAGCTTACAGCTTCTGGAACCCGCTCCTTCCGAATTCCATCAGAAGCCGCCTCCCTCCAACATCATTCCGCCATCAGGGCGCCAGAGGCGGCACCTTCGGGAAGTCGTCGGCCGAGATATAGCCGTCATGATTGGTATCCAGGCGCTTGAACAGCTTGACCAGCGCCGCATCGGCTTCCGCCTTGCTGATCTGACCATTCTGATCGGTGTCGAATCTGGCCAGCATTTCGTAAGGCCACATCATTTCCATCATCATTCTCATGCCATGCGGGCCTTCGCCACGCTCGCCCATCATGCCGTGATGCATCGGCCCATGTGGCGGCATTGGCGGGTGATGGCCATGCGGCCCTCCCCACCCCATCGGAGATGGTCCGCAATCATCCATGGCATCCATTGGACCATGCATCGGCCCACCCATGGGGCCCATTCGGGCGTCATCACCGGGCGGCGGCGGCGGGGCCTTTGCAGTTTCATCAGCACCTACCGGCGGCTCCTTCGCAGCAGGATCATCTGCCGGTGCAGCCTTCTCATCCGCCATCGAGCGCTTCGACATCATGTCACGCAACGCCTTCATGCGGGTATCGTGATAGGCCTTCAGTTCTCCCGGCGTCAAAACACCATCCTTGTTGGTGTCGATGGCCGCAAAAATCTTGTCTTCTGCAGCCTTGGCCTCATCAAGAGATATTTTGCCATCCTTGTTGGTGTCGAATTGCTGAAGGGCGATGATAAACAATTCAGCCGGACCCGGCGGCCTGTGCATATGAGGGCCGCAAGCCCTCATCATAGGCCGCGGACCATGTTCGTCAGGCCCACCTCTTTCCTGCGCGAAAACGGCACCTGACGACGCACTGGCCAGAAGGGTGGCGGCAAGTGCTGCAACGATCGTCTTCCTGGCGGACATAAACTTTCCTTTCCGAGAACGGGGGAAGCCATTGCTTCCCGGCGGACTTCAAACGATCCGACCTTTTGCCTCGAGAGCTTAAGGCAACAGGTCCTTTTGTCTGTCTTCCCCACACCCCTGCCACACCTTCACGTGGAAGGCGCAACCTACCCCATCGACAAGGCGAACAACCTGATTGGTAAAGCGTTCCGCCTCGTCAGCCTGATGTAATCACGACCGTTCGGATTCGCCACTTAAGCTTCAGTAATGATTGTTAATTATAATTAATATTATTTCTTATAACTTTATGCGGTCAACCGTCCTAGAAAACCGCCCAGATCGCTGGTCACATAATCCACATGACCCTGACCGGCAAAACTCTCCAGGCGCTCCCATTCTTCGAGGTTAACCTCCTGAAATTGCGCTGGAACAATCAAGGTCGTGACCATGCCAAGCGCTTTCGGCACGATCAGATTGCGCGGCAGGTCCTCAAACATCGCCGCCTGCAACGGGTTTATGCCATGGCGTGCGAGAAACGCCGCATAGGTCGCCTCAAGCGGTTTCGGTTGAAAATGACCGGCGACGATATCGAAAATATCATCGAACAGCTCAAGAATACCAAGCGCGGCGGCAGCAGCCTGCGCATGACTGACCGTTCCATTGGTGAAAATAAATTTCCGCCCCGGCAGTGCGGCAATGGCCGCTGCCAGATCGAGATCCGGCTGCAGCAGGGCATAATCGATCTGATGCGCCTTTTCGAGAAAATCGTGCGGATCAACACCATGATGCAACATCAGGCCGGCCAAGGTCGTGCCATGTTCATGATAATAGCGCTTTTGCAGCTGCCGGGCTTCCTCGCGCTCCATCTGCAGCAAAGCGGCGACATAGGCCGTCATGTTGACATCGATCTGACTGAAGAGATCGATGTGATGCGGGTATAGTGTATTGTCGAGATCAAACACCCAGTCGCGCACATGGGCGAAATCCTGATGATCCGGTTCGCGCTTTGCATCCGCCATGGTGTTCTTTCCTTCGGGTTCAATTACAACCGGGCCAGACGCTCAGTCAAAAGCTCGAAAAACCCATCCGCATCGACCGTGCGCAAGAAGGTGGCATTGGCCTGACGGCCCGTGACCCGCCACCAATCCACCACCGTCATGCCCATGGTCAGTTCGGAGGCCGTTTCGATCTCGATATTGCACACACGACCGGAAAACAGCTCCGGTTTCAAGAGATAGGCAATCACCGAGGGATCATGCAACGGCCCGCCATCCGACCCGTATTTCTCCACATCGAACCGCTCGAAAAACTGCAACCAGCCGGTGACGACCTCTGACACGCGGCTGCCAATGGCGCCGATCCGGTCCATCCGCGCTTTTGTCGTCAGCAATTGATGGGTGACATCCAGCGGCAGAACCACGATCGGAATGCCGGAGGAAAAGACCAGTTTCGACGCATGGGGATCGACATAGATGTTGAACTCGGCAGCTGGCGTAATATTGCCACCCTCAAACAGGCCTCCACCCATCATCACCACCTCGCGGATGCGCGGAGCAATGTCAGGCGCGCGCTGCAAGGCCATGGCGAGATTGGTCTGCGGACCGAGCGTACAGATTGTTACCGTGCCGGAAGGCTCGCGGCGCAGGGTTTCAATGAGGAAATCGACCGAATGCTGCGGCACAACGGGCATGACCGGCTCATCGACCTCGGCTCCGTCGAGGCCGGTGCGGCCATGCACATGTTCTGCTGTCACTGGCGCGCGCAACAGCGGCCGCGTGGCGCCTTCATAAACGGCAAGATCGGGGCGGCCCGCCAGTTCGCAGACGACGCGGGCATTGCGGCTGGTCATGGCGATCGGCACATTGCCCGCAACCACACTCAGTCCCAGAACCTCAAGCTCTTCAGGACTGGCCAGGGCCAGCAGAATGGCGACGGCATCGTCCTGGCCGGGATCGGTGTCGATGATGATCTTGCGCGGATTGGTCATGAGCATTCCTGCGATATTATGCCTGTTACAAAGGGCAACCTCTGCTGAAACATGCATGTTCAAATGCATCGACCAGCAGGAAACGTTCCGGGCTTGCTGCAGTCAGGCCCTCCGGCCAAAAGCTGCATCTTCATCGGGTGATGGCCGGATGTTCATGGCTTGTCAAGCAAATGACGTTGGCTTGAGGTCGCATTTCTCCACGCTCACCCCTTGCCGTAGTGGGAAATGTTAACAATTTCACGTCAGACTCATGAATACGCGGAGGACCCGCTGCTCCCTCATCGATGGAGAACCGGAATGTTAATCAAAGAAGCCTGCCCCCAAATCTCCCAATCCGAACTTGCCCATCTCGGTTCCGGCGAAGTGGCCTATGTGCGAAAAATCCGGCACGAAGACATTTCCCGCTGCTTTCCCGATGCCCCCGACATCGATCCACGCACGGACCTCTGGGCCCTGTTTGCCGCCGATGGCACCCCGATCCTCCTGACCGACAACCGCTCCTCCAC
Organism: Allorhizobium sonneratiae; assembly: GCF_023700755.1. Lineage (GTDB taxonomy): Bacteria > Pseudomonadota > Alphaproteobacteria > Rhizobiales > Rhizobiaceae > Allorhizobium > Allorhizobium sonneratiae. The sequence continues at coordinate 291,327 of NZ_JAMKOJ010000002.1, forward strand.
CTTTTTCAAGGCGGCGGAAGACGAACTCAAAACCGTCAGCCTGCATTGAAACGTTGTGAAACCGCCAATACCTCCGCAGCATCGTTCGTCCTGTCCAACAAACGATGCTGTAACGCTTTCATGATTGTAGCATATTCCTGACACAACGCCTGCAATCGATAGCGATTGGAGGAGAGAATCCTCACGATTTCAGCGCTTCAGGAAGGTCAGATAGGCACTTGAGCGGCCTTCACGCCGGGCCTTTGCTTCATACCGGGTGCCGGGCCAGCCATCATAGGGCGTCAGCCAATCGGCAGAGGCTTCTGCCTGCCAGACAAAACCGCCATGGTCGCGGCAATGAAGCAGCGTCCAGTTCACATAGGTATCGATGTCGGATGCAAAGCAGAAACGGCCCTCAGGCTTCAAAACCCGATGGAACCGTGCCAGATTGGCCTGATTGACGAAGCGGCGTTTCCAGTGCTTCTTTTTCGGCCAGGGATCGGGGTAAAGAAGATCAATATGATCGATGCTTTCAGCCGGCAGCCAGTCAAGCAACTGCGTCGCATCATCATCGTAAACGCGGATATTCGGCAGACCTTCCGTCTCGATCACGGCCAGAAGCTTGGCCATGGAATTGACAAAGGGCTCGACGCCGATAAAGCCCGTTTGTGGATTGGATCGCGCCCTGTGGGCCAGATGTTCACCGCCGCCAAAGCCGATTTCCAGCCTGATCCGTTCGACCGGAACGGTAAACAGCGATGCAAGCGCAGCAGGCGGCTCTGCCGCAAGATCAAGCTTGCGCTCGGGCAACAGGGTTTCCATCCGCCCCACCTGCTGTTCGCGCAGGGGCTTTCCTTTACGGCGACCGAAAAAAGCTTCGGTCGCCCGGCTGCGGCGCTGATCGTCCTGCATGGTCTTCACGCTTTCAGCGCATCCTTGAGCGGCTTGACCAGATCCAGCTTTTCCCAGGAGAACGATCCGTCACGGCCAGCCTTGCGACCAAAATGGCCGTAGGCAGACGTCTTGGCATAGATTGGCTTGTTGAGATCGAGGTGACGGCGGATACCGCTCGGCGACAGATCCATCACCTTGCGAATTGCCGCTTCGACCTGATCTTCCGTCACCTTGCCAGTGCCATGCAGATCGACATAGATCGACAGCGGCTGGGCAATACCGATGGCATAGGAAATCTGGATGGTGCAGCGTTCGGCAAACCCGGCAGCGACGACATTTTTCGCCAGATAGCGAGCAGCATAAGCAGCGGAACGGTCAACCTTTGTCGTGTCCTTGCCGGAAAATGCGCCGCCGCCATGGGGTGCCGCACCGCCATAGGTGTCAACGATGATCTTGCGGCCGGTCAGACCGGCATCGCCATCAGGACCGCCGATCACAAACTTGCCGGTGGGATTGATGTACCACTTGCAATCCTCGGCAATCGGCAGATCACCGAGTGCTTCACGAATATAAGGCTCGACCACGGAGCGCACCTTGGCCGAATCCCAGCTTTCATCGAGATGCTGGGTGGACAGAACGATGGAGACGACATCCTTCGGCTTGCCATCGACATAACGCACCGTCACCTGGCTCTTGGCGTCGGGGCCGAGCTTGCCGACATCGCCCTCGCCGGTTTTGCGGGCGGCAGCCAGAAGCTGGAGAATCTTGTGGGAATAATAAATCGGCGCCGGCATCAGGTCCGGCGTTTCCTTGCAGGCATATCCGAACATGATGCCCTGGTCGCCAGCGCCTTCGCTGTTGTCGTGATCGGCAGCCTTGTCAACGCCCTGAGCAATATGGGCCGACTGGGAATGCAAGAGCACATCGATGCGCGCCGTCTTCCAGTGAAAGCCGTCCTGTTCATAACCGATATCACGAATGGCCTTGCGGGCAGCGGCCTTGAACTTGGCCGGGTTGATCACCTCATTGCCGTTCTTGTCCGTCTTCATCAGGCTTGGCGGCAAACGAACCTCACCGGCGATCACGACGCGGTTGGTGGTCGCCAGGGTTTCGCAGGCAATCCGAACAGACCACGGATCAACACCGGTCTTGGTCGCCTCACGATAAACCAGATCGACAATTTCATCGGAAATTCGGTCACAGACCTTGTCCGGATGACCTTCAGCAACGGATTCACTGGTGAACAGATAACTGGCGCGCATGCGGGGTACCCCTCAATGAAACTGATCGCTCTTTGTTAGTGCTTTGCAACGGCGATGACAAGCACACAACGACATAAATATATCTTTATGTGCGAAAGCCTTTCTCATTTCTGAAGCAGCCATAAAAAAAGCGGCTTGAATGCCGCTTTTTTTCATCAAGACCAAGACGGTTATTCCGCATCGGCCTCTTCAGCAAGCGCCTTGACCAGATCAACCACCTTGCGGCGAACCTTGGGATCGTTGATCTTCACGAAAGCACGATTGAGCTGCAAGCCTTCGGAAGACGACAGAAAATCAACCACATAATTGGAACTGGCGGCTTCAGAGAAACCATTGCCCATATTGCCGGCCTGCTCACCGGGTGCATCCTCGAAGAAGAAGGAGACCGGTACATTCAAAATGCTCGAAATATTCTGCAGGCGGCTGGCGCCGACGCGGTTTGTGCCTTTTTCGTACTTCTGAATCTGCTGGAAGGTAATACCGAGGCTTTCACCCAGTTTTTCCTGGCTCATCCCCAGCATGGTGCGACGCAACCGGATACGGCTGCCGACATGGATGTCAATCGGGTTCGGCTTCTTCTTGTTTTCAAGCATGATACGTTCCTGATAAATGTTAATTTATGGCCCCACTGGTGGCACTCGCAACTTTCCATAACGTTACGTTGCACACGCCAGCGCTTCATGCGCAAGCCTTTTCATGCCACCAAGTTGGCTTACTATGCATTTTTAGGGGTTTTTGGTCAATTCACCCGATAAATTAAACCTAAACGAGTAATTACAGCCATTGATAATAACAAAGCAGTTACCATCCAAAAGTTGTCTTTTTGATGAATTTCCCCTAAAATTGAAGGATTTTTAAAATGAATGGTTGCATCAACAACACCCTCAGCGTTTAATCGCAAGCCCGAAAATACCCTTCCGCGCGCATCAATTATGGCAGAAATGCCATTATTGGCGGCGCGTAAAACCGGTAGACCGGTTTCGACGGCGCGTAGTCGGGCCTGCTGAAAATGCTGATAGGGTCCGGGTGTCGTGCCGAACCAGGCATCATCGGTAACGTTAACGATTGCCTGCGCCGCAAGATGATCGGGCAGCGTTTCATCGGGGAAAATGATCTCGTAACAGATCAGCGGCAGGATTTTCAGCCCGTCCGGCAGGGTCAGGACCTGCCGCCGCGCCCCGGGCGAAAAACCGCCGGGCATCTCGACAATGTTGGATATACCCATACGGGACAAGACGTCTTCAAATGGCACATATTCCCCGAAGGGTACGAGATGCACCTTGTCGGCAGCGCCGATGATTTCGCCTTTGCTGTCGATGACATAGACGGAATTATAGTAACGCGGCGCAAAGCCCGGCCCGCGATCTTCGACCCTCACGGCGCCGGTGATGAGGATCTGCCCCGGTTTCAGCGTCTGAGCGATATCGCGCAGTGCATCCGGGTTTTCTGTCAGAATGAAGGGAATTGTCGTCTCTGGCCAGATGATGATGTCCGGCTGTTTCTTTCCGTCGGCCACGGGCCTTGCCGTCAGGGCCAGATGTTTTTTGAAAATCGCCACCCTGTCCTGATCGGTATCCATCCGCTCCGTCTGGGGAATATTCGGCTGAACAAGACGCACCGTCAGCTCTTGCCCACCCGCCGGTTCCGGCTGATGCAGACGATAGGCGCCATAGCCCAGATCGGCCACGATGAGCGCCCCGGCCAGCATCAGACCAAGGGTAGCCCCTCGCCGCGTGCCTATCAGCGCTGGCGCGGAAAAGATGAAGACGGCCAGAGCCGACACCCCAAAAAGGCCCAGAATATGGGCGCTCTGCATCAGGAGTGGCACCGGCATGGCGGCATAGCCAATCGCGTTCCAGGGAAAACCGGTTGCCACGAAACTGCGCAGCCATTCAGCAATGCCAAAAGCGGCGGCAAGAGCAGCAATGCGACCGACCCCTTCCGACCACAAAAGGCGCGCACAGGCTGTCGCCAGACCATAAAACAGCGCCAGCACCGCAGGAAGCCCCAGCACCGCCAGAGGCAGTGCCCAGGCGAATTGATCGGCATCGATCAAAAGTGCGTGACCCAGCCACCATAAGGAGGCGACGAAGTAACCGAAGCCGAAAAGCCAGCCAATGGCGAAGGCGGATCGGAAGCCTTGCGACCAACGCCGGTGCGGATTGCCCGAGGCCCCATCCAGCAGCCAGACCAGGACCGGGAACGCCAGAAACATCGGCGCCATGAAACTAACCGGCGGCAGCGCAAGTGCACCAAAGGCCCCGGCGAGAAAGGCAAGAGCTGCCCGTCGCCATCCCGAAAGCAGAATAATCCTGCCAGCCAGCCTCTCCATACAAGTCTCCCTGTGTCTTGATCACGTCCACCATCATTCCTGCACTCGGCATCGACTTACTGCATAATTCCTTAAACCGGAATCGGTTTAAGGAGAAAATTATGCAGCAGATTAAAAGTGTTACAGCGTCCTTTGTGCGCCATATATGGCGCACGGCGCTGTAAAGAGCGATGCAGAAGGGAACAGATCGTTTAAGGATCGAATCACTTGCAGGAATTTTTCAGAAAAACCGCGTTATGTCGCGGACACGATGGATCACAAGCCGATAACCGGGCAGGAAAACCCGGTCTATCAACATGAAAACGCGACAGCGCCTAAGGGATCCAAGCTTGACAGGCGCTGCCTTTCCATTTTTCAGGCCGGCTGCCGATGCTTTTGCGATCATGAACCGACGTCACCGCGAGGATGACGCCGCACCGGATGTTTCAAGCCGTCCGGCAGGGGGTGCCATGCGGGTAATGCGCACCCGCTTCACCCGGCGCTTATCGGCATCGAGGATCTGCAACTCGAAACCGGGAACGGCCGCAACCACTGCACCGCGCTGGGGAACGCGACCGGCAGCAGCAGAAATCAACCCGCCCAGCGTATCGACCTCATCGATTTCTGCGCTGATATCGAAATCAGGGCCAATTGCCTCGGCAATCTCCTCAAGCTCGATGCGGGCATCGGCGACATAGACATCGTCGGAAATGCGCGTCACCAACGCTTCATCCTTGTCATGCTCATCCTCGATATCGCCGACAACCATTTCGACAATATCCTCATGCGAGACGAGGCCGTCCGTGCCGCCATATTCATCGATGACCAGCGCCATCTGGGTGCGGGCGGCCTGCATCCGCGTCAACAGGTCGGAGGCCTGCATCGACGGCGGAACGAAGAGAATAGACCGGATAATGCCTGCGGCTTCAAGATCGACACCAAGATCGACGGTGGAGAGGTCGATCTCCTTGCCGCGGCGTGCTTTCGAGGTGATGTGGGCCATCAGATCACGAATATGGATCATGCCGCGCGGGTCGTCGAGCGTATCGCAATAGACCGGCATGCGCGAATGGCCGTTTTCCTGAAAGCGGGTCAGCAATTCGCCCAGCGTCGTGGACATCTCCACGGCCTGAATGTCGGAACGCGGGATCATCACATCCTCGACGCGGACCTCGTGAAATCGCAGGATATTCTGTAGCATCGCCCGTTCTTCAGGCGAAAAACTGTCCACAGCGCGATCATCGGTCAAAAGTGCATCGGCGATGTCTTCGCGCAGGCTTGCCCCCGTGACCGGGCGCAGAATCCGGGCGGCGCGCGCCCAGAAAGAGGAATGCGGCTTTTGGGCCGCGGGACTTCGCTGGGAACTACTGCCCTCGTCGGAGGAGGAGCCGTCCTGCTCCTTGGCGGCCTCACCGGCCGGTTTTATTGAAAAATCGCTCATTGTTCCGTTCTATCAAAGCGGGTCTTGTCCCGCATAAGGATCAGATAGGCCAAGTCGCGCCAAAATGCGAGTCTCCAGCCCTTCCATTTCCTCCGCCTCATCGGTCGTCATGTGATCATACCCGAAAAGATGGAGAAATCCATGAACCAGCAAATGGGTCAGATGGTCTTCGAAACTTTTGTCCAGATCAAGCGCCTCACGCGCCACCGTCTCGCGGGCAATGACGATATCGCCCAGCATCGGCCCGGGGGGCTCGCCCGGTGCAATCGGAAAAGCGGGGAAGGATAAAACATTGGTCGGCTTGTCCTGACCACGCCATTCGGCATTGATCGCCTTGATGTCCTCATCATCGGTGAAGACAAGCGACACTTCCACCGGCATGTCCGGGAAGGCTTGTCCCTGTTCGCTGAGATAGGCTGCAGCCGCTTCGAGAATGCGACTGCTCATGGCGACGAGACCGTCCTCAGACGGCCAGCCTTCTGCCTCGACGGCAATCTGAAGATCGAGTTTCGTCATGAAAGTGTCCGGGGAACTGTCGGCAAAGTCACGCTTGCGCCTGCTCGCTGCCCTGCTGGTCCTCATATTGTGCGTCATAGGCCTTGACGATGCGACCAACGAGAGGATGACGCACGACGTCCGTGTCCTTGAACTGGACGAAGGAGACACCTTCCACTCCGCGCAGGATTTGCAGCGCCTCGACCAGACCGGATTTCACCCCGCGCGGCAAATCCACCTGGCTCGGGTCGCCGGTCACGATCATCCGTGCATTTTCGCCAAGACGGGTGAGGAACATCTTCATCTGCATCGACGTGGTGTTCTGCGCCTCATCGAGAATGACGGCGGCATTGGCAAGGGTGCGCCCGCGCATGAAGGCAAGCGGGGCGATTTCGATGACGCCGGCCGTGATCGCCCGCTCAACCTTGTCACCGGGGATCATATCGTAAAGCGCATCGTAAAGCGGTCTGAGATAAGGATCGACCTTTTCCTTCATGTCGCCGGGCAGGAAGCCGAGCCGCTCGCCGGCCTCAACCGCAGGCCGCGACAGGATGATACGGTCCACCGCACCGCGTTCCAGCAATTGCGCCGCATGGGCGACCGCCAGATAGGTCTTGCCGGTGCCGGCCGGGCCGACGCCAAAGACCAGTTCCGAGCGCTCCAGCGCCCGCATATAGGCATCCTGGGTCGGGGTTCGCGCGACAATGGTTTTCTTGCGGGTGGAAATCTGCGCCATGCTCAATCGGGCTTTCCGTTCCATGGTCGGCAGCGTCAGTTGATCGTCGGCGGCAACCGCCATGCGGATCGCCCCTTCGACATCGGAGGCCTCGACCGTGCCGCCGCTTTGCAGCCGGGCGTAAAGATAGTCGAGCGCGCGGCGCGCCTGATGAGTGGCATTCAATTCGCCGGTGATCGAAACGGAATTGCCGCGGGCGCGGGCCTCGATATGCAGCCTTTGCTCCAGCAACTTGAGATTCTGGTCGAACTGGCCGAAGAGCTCGCTGGCATGGCGATTGTTCTCGAACGTCAAAATGAAGTGATTGGCGTCGGTCGCGGCGGTTTTGCTGTTGCGCGAGGGTGAAGTGACCACTTCTGATGCGTTCAAGCGGGTATGCTCCTGTCCAGTCGGTTCCGACCCATTCTAACCCGGTGCCACCTCGGCAAACAAGCTGTTCGGGCCGGTATCTGTGATTCGCACCTTAATAATGTCGCCGATTTGCAAAGATTTTGCATCAACATTCACAGACTGCAACCAGGGAGATTTTCCGATGACCTGGCCTTCCATCCGTCCGGGCTTTTCCAGAAGGATATCCATGGTCTGACCGACCAGCGAACGGGCGAAATCATGTTGTTGGCGGAGAAGGAGTTCCTGCAAGCGGGCAAGCCGCTCGCTCTTGACCTCTTCGTCCACCTGATTGTCCAGTTCGGCCCCCGGCGTGCCGGGTCGGGTGGAATATTTGAAGGAAAAGGCCTGTGCATAACCAACCTTTTCCACCAGCGCCATCGTATCGGCAAAATCCTCCTCGGTTTCACCGGGAAAGCCGACGATGAAATCGCCGGAGAGTGCAATATCAGGACGGGCGGCACGGATGCGTTCGATCAAGGCCAGATAATCCGCCGCCTTGTGACGCCGGTTCATCGCCTTCAATATCCGGTCGGAGCCCGACTGCACCGGAAGATGCAGATAGGGCATCAGCACGCGCAGATCGCGATGTGCCTCAATCAGCCGGTCATCCATGTCGCGCGGATGGCTGGTCGTATAACGCAGCCGCGCCAGACCGGGGATTTCGGCCAGTTCATAAAGCAGATCGCCAAGCCCCATCGGCGCGCCGTTCCGGCTTTCGCCATGCCAGCCATTGACGTTCTGGCCCAGCAGGGTGATTTCGCGCACGCCGCTGTCAGCCAGCCGCTTTACCTCATCGACGATCTGACTGAGCGGGCGTGAGACTTCCGACCCACGGGTATAGGGCACGACGCAGAAAGTGCAGAATTTGTCGCAGCCTTCCTGCACCGTCAAAAAGGCGGTGACGGAACGGCGCTTGCCGGGAATTTTCGTCGGATCGGGCAAATGCTCGAACTTGTCCTCGACGGCATAATCGGTATCGACGACGCGGCGACCCGTGCGCGCCTTTTTCAAGGCGTCCGGCAGGCGGTGATAGGTCTGCGGACCGATGACGACATCGACACCCGGCTCACGCCGGATGATTTCCTCGCCTTCCGCCTGGGCGACGCAACCGGTCACCCCGATCATGAATTCCTCGCCCTTTGCCTGACGCGCCTTTTTCATGTCGCGCAGACGGCCAAGGGCGGAATAGACCTTGTCGGCGGCCTTTTCGCGGATATGGCAGGTGTTCAGGAGAACGAGGTTCGCCTCCTCCATGACCTCGGTGGTGCGATAGCCGTCAGCCGCCAGCGCATCGGCCATGCGGCTGGAATCATAGACATTCATCTGGCAGCCATAGGTCTTGATGAACACCTTCTTCAAAGGTGTCTCCGGCTGCAGGGACGGTTCGGGCGTGGTCAGCGTGTCGGTCATGCCCGCTCTTTAATCCTTTTCCGGATGTCTTTAAACCGAAAAATGCGGCGCGATCAGCCGAGAACGCGGCCCGTCAGCTTTTCCGTCAGCATCCGGCGGATTTCTGTCTCGACCTGAAGCGCCACCTGTTTGCGATTGGTGCTGGCGCGATATTCGATCGGCTCACCGAAACAGATATCGATCTCCAGCGCCATGGTGCGCATGATCCCCATCAGATGCGGACCGAGTGTCACATCGCCCGGCCAGCTCAGGATCGGACGGTGATAGCGACCCATCGGCATGCCGTGAAAGCCGGTATAGGCGATGGCCACGGGCTGGATATAGACGACACCGTCCGGGCTTTTCGGCAGGGCCAGCGCCGCCGCGCCAAACAGCGAGGATTTGATCGGCAGCACCCGGTTGCCGTCCGAGGTCGTGCCTTCGGGAAAGAGTACGACAATTTCGCCGCCCGCCATACGCCCAGCAATCTCGCTGGCCTGTTCGCCGCTGGAGCGCTTGTCTTCCCGGCGGATGAAGACGCTTTTCTGCAATTTCGCCAGCGTGCCGAAAATCGGCCATTCCGCCACCTCCATCTTGGCGATAAAGGCAACATCGGCAATCGAGCTCAAGGCGAGAATATCGACCCAGGAGGCATGATTGGCGGCCAGCATCAACGGACGGCGACGCTCCGGCACGCCATGCACCCTGACCTTCACCCCGATGACGAAACAGGCGACCTTGTGCCAGTAGCGCGGCAAGACACGACGCAGTTTCAGATCGAAGGCAAGCCCGATCAACTGAAACGGCAACATGACCAGCGTAACGACCACCAGCAGCAGAAGCAGGCTAAAGGTGCGCAGAGCGATGATCATGCCAGCAATGCCGTTATCTGAACCGTCACGATCCGGCCTCATCCGTCTTCAGCGGAATGCCGTAAAGCTCCAGCCGGTGATCGACGAGGCGAAAACCGTGTTCTCGGGCGATTTTTTCCTGAAGCGCCTCGATTTCAGGCGAATGAAATTCAATCACCACGCCGCTCTTGAGATCGATCAGGTGATCATGGTGTTCTTCCGGCAGGGTTTCATAGCGCGAGCGGCCATCACGGAAATCATGACGGGCGATGATGCCGGCATCCTCAAACAGCTTGACGGTGCGATAGACAGTGGAAATCGAAATGCGGTTATCCACGGCGGAGGCGCGCCGGTACAGCTCTTCCACATCAGGATGATCGTCGGACGCATCCAGAATGCGGGCAATCACCCGGCGCTGATCGGTCATGCGCATGCCGCGTTCGGCGCACAGAACCTCAAGGGCTTTGGCAGTCTCCGTCATGATGGTCCGCTATTGGCGTTTCCGATCCGTGAGGGCGCATGCATCTGACACACGCCCCGCAGCAGAAGCCAGTTAGCGGAGATTGGCGCGCATGACAAGCGCCGCACTGCGCTTGCCGGAGGCATCGGCATAATAGGCTGGCCGTTCACCGACCTTCTCGAAATCAAGCTTTCGGTAAAGATCGATGGCGGCGAGATTGCTTTCCTCGACCTCAAGGAACATGGTGTCGGCACCACGCATCCGCGCCTGGCGCATGGCCGCCTGCATCAGCCGCCAGCCGAGACCCGAGCGCGCCACCTTTTCATGCACGGCAATGGTCAGGATTTCCGCCTCACCAGCCACTTCGCGGGCCAGCACGAAACCGCTGAGCGGCGGCGTGAACATCAGCGCATTGGTCTGGCGCGCCTGAAAACCGAAAACCGACGGCTGCAGCATCAGGCTCAGGAATTCGCCATCGCCCCAGCGCCTTGCAAAGCGCTGGCCATGCAGCTCGGCCACGGCATGGCAATCCTCGACGGTCAAATCCAGGATTTCAAATTCGGCCTTTCGGGCAAAAATCGCCTCAAGCATGATCCCCCACTCTCTCGACGGCAAAGCCGGTCTGCGGCTTTGCATCCGGTCCTCTCAGATAGAGCGGCTTCGGCTTGCCCGAATATGGTGCCGCCGCCCCCAGACGCGCCACCTCGGCAATGGGGAAGTGGTCGGGCATGGGCTCCTCTCCCATCAACGCCCGGCCGCTTCCGGCAATTGCGCCCTGCCAATCACCGGCAAGACGCAGAAAATCATCAAGGCTCAAAAGGCCCGGATCGGCAAAGGGATGCCCTGCCGCATCGAAGCACTGAGCATAGACCTCGCCACGCTTGGCATCCATGGCGGCCAGAACCGGCCCACGACCATGGCGCTTTCGCCAGTCTGCCGCCAGAACCGGCAGGGTGCCGATCCCGACACACTCCACCCCAAGCCCCAGCGCCAATCCCCGGGCAGCCGCAAGACCGACACGGATACCGGTAAAAGAGCCCGGTCCGACGGTGACAGCCACACGCCCGACATGCTCCAGCGTGAGCCCGGCCGTGTCCAACGCCGCATCGACCATGCCCATCAAACGCTCGGCATGGCCGCGCCCGATGGTCTCGCTGACGCAAGACAGCAGGTTGTCCCTTTCGCTGTCATAAAGGGCGACGGCGCAGTCTGCGCCTGCCGTATCCAGCGCCAGAAGGATCATGGCTGCCTTTCCAAGACGACCCTAGCATAGCATGACAAGGGTGTCGCTTTCATTATGAGATGAGGCTGTTATACGAAAGAATCAAAGATCTTGCCGCTGCCGATCAGGAAAATCAGACGGCCTCGACCTCACGTACTTCCGGCACGAAATGGCGCAGCAGATTCTGCACGCCATGTTTCAATGTCGCCGTCGAGGACGGGCATCCGGCACAGGACCCCTTCATGTTGAGATAGACTGTGCCGTCACGGAAACCGCGGAAGGTGATGTCGCCGCCATCCTGGGCGACGGCGGGGCGCACCCGGCTTTCCAGAAGTTCCTTGATCGTGGCGACGATGGTTTCATCGCCCTCGGCAAAGAATTCGTTTTCCGGCATATCCTCCTGGGTCTTTTTGCCCATGATCGGCGCACCGCTCATGAAGTGCTCCATGATCGAGCCGAGGATGGCCGGTTTCAGATGCGGCCACTCGGCATCATCCTTGGTCACGGTGATGAAGTCATAACCGAAGAACACGCCACTGACGCCGGGAATGGCGAAAAGCCGCTCGGCCAGCGGCGAGGCAGACGCGGCCCCGGCATCGCGAAATTCCGCTGTGCCATTGTCCATCACCACCTTGCCCGGCAGAAATTTCAGCGTGGCGGGATTGGGGGTGGCTTCGGTCTGAATGAACATCGTCATCTCCTTGGCAAAAGGCCTCAAGCCCAAAGCGGCCCGGAACTTTGCCTGATGTTTAGAATACTTCCAGAATAGGCTCTGTTGTGGCCCGCTTCAAGTGCGGATCGGCAAAATCCTGAGTCTCTCTGTCAAGACAGCGCTTCAGTCAGCAAAGCGCTTCGATATCGGCATCAGAAAGCGTATCCGGCAAAACCGTAACCGGAATGGTGAAGGCACCGGGTTTTCCCGCCAGCATCGACACCAGCGGCCCCGGCCCATCCTTGGCCGATCCTGCCGCCAGAACCAGAATGGCGATATCCCTGTCTTCTTCGATCAGTTCATGAATACGGCTGGCGGCACTGCCTTCGCGGATCACCACTTCCGGCTCGACACCAACCGTTTCGCGCATGGTCTCGGCCACCTTGGCCACGGTGGCCTCGGCGGCTTCCCGCGCCTCAGCCCGCATGATTTCCTCAACGCCCAGCCATTGCTGGAAATCGCCGTCAGGGATCACATAAAGCAAGACCAGACCGCCGCCGGAATTTCTGGCGCGCAGAGCGGCATACAAGACTGCACGACCACATTCCGGTGTCTCGTCGACAATGGCCAGAAATTTACGCCGATGGCCTTCCTGTCGCGACAGACGCTGTGAAACCATCCAAACCCCTTTCACATCGTCAAGATCAGGAACATCGCCAGGACCGCACTGCTACAGGCTGTAGCGACGCCGCCTTCTCCCATCGGTTAACCGGCAAATTATCGAACGAAGCCGATAATGTCACGGATTTCCGTCATGGTTTTTTCCGCCCGTTCACGCGCCCGCTCGCCGCCATCGCGCAGCACCGCATCGATATGGCCGGGATCACCCATCAACCGGCGCATTTCGCCATTGATCGGAGCAAGCACCGCAACCGCCAGATCAACCAGCGCCGGCTTGAACACGGAGAACTGCTGACCGCCGAACTCTGCCAGAACCTCTGCCTTGGTCCGGTCTGCAAGGGCGGCATAAATACCGACGAGATTGTCGGCTTCCGGGCGTCCCTTCAACCCCTCTTCCTCGCTTGGCAGCGCATCGGGATCGGTCTTGGCCTTGCGGATCTTCTTCGAGATCGTCTCGGCATCGTCCATCAAATTGATACGCGACAGGTCGGAGGGATCGGATTTCGACATTTTCTTCGAGCCGTCCTTGAGGCTCATCACCCGGGGCGCCGGTCCGTCGATCAACGGCTCGACCATGGGGAAATAGGCATGCACTGGTTCGTCGCCGACGAGAATATCGACGCCAAGGCCGGTCGGACGGATCTGCTCGGCAAAATCCATGTTGAATTTCATCGCGATGTCGCGGGTCAGTTCCAGATGCTGTTTCTGGTCCTCGCCGACCGGCACATGGGTGGCGCGGTAAACGAGAATATCCGCCGCCATCAGGCTCGGATAGGCGTAAAGACCGAGCGAGGCCTGCTCACGGTCCTTGCCGGCCTTATCCTTGAACTGGGTCATCCGGTTCATCCAGCCGATGCGGGCGACACAGTTGAATATCCAGGCGAGTTCCGCATGCTGCGGCACCTGGGACTGGTTGAAGACGATGTGCGCCTTCGGATCGATGCCTGCCGCAAGAAAGGCCGCCGTGATCGAGCGGATCTGGCCGCGCATGTCCTCATGCACGAGCTGGGCGGTCAGCGCATGCAGATCGACGACGCAATACATGCAGTCATTCTTCTCCTGCAGCGCCACGAATTTGCGGATCGCGCCGAGATAATTGCCCAGATGCAGATTGCCGGTGGGCTGGACGCCGGAAAAGACGAGCGGCTTGAATTCGGTCATGTCATCCTCTTCAGGCTTGTGGAGGGCCTGATGCCTCGCTGTTGATGGTGCTGCGCATTAAACATGGGTCCCTTTCGCAATCAAGCGGGGGCCAACGGGGGACGATCAGAAAATTTTCAGATCATCCCCCAAGGTTCAACGCCCCTTTGCCTTGCGCTGGAGTGCCCGGCGAACCATGCCGATATCGGCCCCGCCCAGCAGGAAGGCCAGACCAAAATAGATGAGCATGGCCGCGCCAATTTCTACCGCCAGCGCCCCTGCCGCATGCAGGAAGGAGGCCGCCGGAACAAGATCGGCGGCAAAATGCCGCGACAACATCAACAGCACGCCGCCCATGGCAAGCGCTGCCGCCAGAAGCCGCAGCGACCGCGACACAAGGCGCCAGTCGGGCTGGATATGGCCGCGCCGGTAGAGTGTGACGAAAAGCTGGATGACATTGACGATGCCGGCCACGGCCTCGGCAATGGCGATGCCACGCTCGAACAGGATCGGGAAGAGCAGGATCGACAGGGCCGAATTGATCACCACCGACACCCCGGTAAAGCGCATCGGCGATTTCGTATCCTCACGCGCATAAAAGCCCGGTTGCAACGCCTTGATCAGCACGAAAAACGGCAGCCCCACCCCATACCAGGCCAGAATGGCCCCGACGAGTTTCGTATTCTCCGCAGTGAAGGCACCGCGTTCATAGAGAACACGAATGATATCCTCCGACAGCACCCACAGACCGACGGCCGCAGGCAGGGTCAAAAACAGCACGAATTCGATCGAACGGTTCTGAATGGTCAGCGCGTCTTTTTCCTGACCGGATTTCAGCGCCCGCGACAGTTCCGGCAACAGCACGACCCCAACCGCCACGCCGACGACGCCGAGCGGCAGCTGATAGATACGATCGGCATATTGCAGGGCGGCAATGGCTCCATCCTTGCCCGAGGCAATTGCCTGGCCGATGACCAGATTGATCTGGGTGACACCGCCGGTCACTGCCGCCGGAACGGCAAGAATGAGAAGGCGCTTCACATTTTGGGTCATGCGCGGCCATTTGAAGCCAAGCCTGATCCCGGCATGGCGCACACCGACATAGACGACAAAAAGCTGCAAGACCCCGGCGACCAGCACCGCCCAGGAGAGATACCAGGCCGTCAATGCCGGATCAGCCCCGATATGCAGCGTGTAAAACAGCACCCCGATCATCACCAGATTGAGAAAGATCGGTGCGACGGCGGCGGCAAAGAAATGATGCAGCGAATTGAGCATGCCCGACAGCATCGCTGTCAGCGACATGGACATGAGATAGGGAAACATCACGGCGGCCAGGCGCACCGTCAGCGAAAACTTCTCCGCATCATCGGCAAAGCCCGGCGCGATGATGAAGCGCACCAGAAGTGGCATGGCCAGTTCCATGACGATGGTGAGCCCGAGCAGCACGGTGAACAGCACACCGAACACCTCTTCGGAAAAGCGCTTGGCCCCGTCGAGACCGCCAGCCTCGATCTCCTTGGAAAACAACGGCACAAAAGCGGCGTTGAACGCGCCTTCGGCAAACAGCCGCCGGAAGAGATTGGGAAAGCGGAAGGCAGCATAAAACACATCCGCCATCGGCCCGGTGCCGAGTGCCGCCGCCATCAGGGTTTCGCGGGCAAAGCCGAACAGACGGCTGCCGAAAGTCGTGGCTCCGACGGTGATGAATTTCTTGAACAGCGACATCGGCACTCTTTGTATCGTTTCTCGCCTGTACGTTATCGCTTCATTGCGAGCAATGAAACGCGACAGGCTTTCGTTTCTCGCCTGTACGTTATCGTTTCATTGCGAGCAATGAAACGCGACAGGCTTTGGCAAAACAGTCGATGCGCCTGATTGGAATGAATTGACGGCAAGATCAAGATGTCTCGATGGACGCCATCGCAAATGCCATCGGCGATGTCAGATATTCCCCCTCAAGCCTTTGTCCGTTTCGCCGATACCGGCTTTGCCGCTGCAAGCGTCGGCGCGACGATCCCCGAAGGCATTTTATCACGCAATTCATCCGGCTGTTCGCTCATCACCGCTTTCAGCCGCGCGGCAATCGAGGCCTGACGGTTTTCATTGGTGATCTTCTGGCCAACGAGAT
Organism: Allorhizobium sonneratiae; assembly: GCF_023700755.1. Classification (GTDB taxonomy): domain Bacteria; phylum Pseudomonadota; class Alphaproteobacteria; order Rhizobiales; family Rhizobiaceae; genus Allorhizobium; species Allorhizobium sonneratiae. Next base: position 307,361 of record NZ_JAMKOJ010000002.1, read on the forward strand.
CGGTGACATAGAAGGTGTCGATCACCTTTTCGCCGAAGGTGGTGATGCGGGCGGAATGAATGTCGAGCGACAGATCGGAGAGAACCGAGGTGACTTCCGCCAGAAGCCCGATACGGTCCAGGCATTCGATTTCGATGACGGTAAACTTGTTCGACAGGCTGTTGGCCAGCGTCACATGCGGCACGATGTGGAACATCTTGTTCTTCTTGCGGCCCTTTGTGCGGGTGGCAATCACGTCGGGCAGGCGTTTCTTGCCGGACAGCACATCCTCGATCATTCTTGAAATGGTGTTGGCGCGGCGCATTTCATCCTCATCCACGGAGAATTCGCGGTTGATCAGAATAGTATCGAGCGCGCGCCCGTCAGACGTGGTGAAGATCTGTGCATCGGCAATATTGGCGCCCGCCGCCGCACAGGCCCCGGCAATGATCGACAACAGCCGCGGATGGTCCGGTGACAGCACGGTGATTTCGGTGATGGCATGGAAGGAATGGGTGCGCACCATGGTGGCGAGCGCCTTTCCGGCCTTGTCGGCATGGCGGATGAAATCGGCGTGGCGCAACTGGTCTTCCAGCGGCACCGTGAGCAGATAGGGCTGATAATGCAGCCGGGTGTAGGTTTTCTGATCCTTCTGAGACCAGTTCTTTTCTGCCAAAGCCTCGGCCAGCCGCTCGACGGCGTGCTTTGCCCGCTCCTTGCGCGGGCTTTCGGAAAAGCCGCCAGAAAGCAGAAGTTCGGTCTCATAATAAAGGGTTCGCAGCAATTGCCCCTTCCAGCCGTTCCATACGCCCGGCCCCACGGCGCGAATGTCGCAGACGGTCAGCACCAGCAACATGCGCAGCCGGTCGAGTGACTGCACCCGGTCGGCGAAATCGGTAATGGTCTTGCGGTCATGCAGGTCGCGCGTCTGGGCGACCATGGACATCAGCAGATGCTCCTCGATCAGCCAGACCACCAGTTCCGTCTGTTTTTCATTGAGGCCGAGGCGCGGGCAAAGCCGCCGCGCCACCTTGGCCCCGGCCACGGAGTGATCCTCCTGCCGCCCCTTGGCCACATCGTGCAGCAGAACGGCAACGAACAACGCCGTGCGCTCCTCGATGCTCGCCATCAGCTTGACGGAAAGCGGATGAATATCATCATGCTTGCCCTGATCAATCTCGGCTAGCACCGCGACCGAGCGGATCAGATGCTCATCCACCGTATAGTGGTGATACATGTTGAACTGCATCATCGAGACGATCTTGCCGAAATCGGGAATGAAGCGGCCAAGCACGCCCGCCTCGTTCATGCGGGTCAGCATCAGCGCTGGATCTCGCCGTGAGGTCAGGATCGACAGGAACTGGCGGTTTGCCTCCTCATCCTCGCGGAAATCAGCATTGATCAGCGGCAAGGACCGCGTCACCGCCTTCAGCGCATCAGGGTGAAATTCCAGCGCATGCAGATCGGCCACATGGAAAAGCCGCATGATGTTGATCGGATCGCGGTTGAACACATCGGGCTCGGCCAGCGCAATGCGGCCCTTGTCCTCGATGAATTGCGGTGCGCCGGGAATACGGCGCGGGCGGCGGGCGAAACGTCCGATCGCCGCCGTGATCCCCGGCGCAGCCTTGGCCTGTTTTTCCTCCAGACTCGCACAGATGATCCGGGTCAGATCACCGACATTCTTGGCAACGAGGAAATAATGCTTCATGAAACGTTCGACGGCGGAAAGGCCCGGCCGCGAATTATAGCCGAGATGATGAGCAATTTCCGGCTGCAGGTCGAAGGACAGCCGCTCTTCCGGCTTGCCGGTGACGAAATGCATGTGGCAGCGCACCGACCAGAGAAAATCCTCCGCCTTTTCGAACATGCGCCATTCCTGCCGCGACAGCACGCCAAGACGCACCAGATCGGCGGGATCGGAAATGCGGTAATAATATTTGGCAATCCAGAACAGGGTGTGCAGGTCGCGCAGCCCGCCCTTGCCTTCCTTGACATTGGGTTCGACCAGATAGCGCGTATCGCCTGCCTTCCGGTGGCGTTCGTCACGCTCGGCAAGCTTGGCGGCAATGAATTCCTGGGCAGTCTTTTCCACCACCTCCGCATTGAAGCGCGTCTGCAATTCATCGACGAGGCTGCGTTCGCCGCAGATGAAGCGCGTTTCAAGAATGGCGGTGCGCACCGTCATGTCGGTGAGCGACATGGTGATGGATTCGTTCAGTGTGCGGGTGGCATGGCCGACCTTGAAGCCGAGATCCCAGAGGATATAGAGGAGGAACTCGACCGCCTTGCGCGCATCCGTGCTCGCCTTGACCGAAAGAAGAAAGAGAAGATCGATATCCGAGCCCGGCGCCAGCGTGCTTCGGCCATAACCGCCAACCGCCGCCACGGCGAATTCCTGACGCGTTGCCGGATAAAGCCCCTCGACCACCATGTCATGCACCAGGGTGATCAGCCAGTCCTGTACATGGGAAATCAGCCCGGCGCATGTGAGGCCGCTGCCTTTCTCGATCAGCAGCTTGTGGGCGCATTCCCGGCCATCGGCGCTTGCTTTTTTCAACAGCGGCAAAAGGGCAGACCGCTTGTCGAGCGCGGTTCCCTTGCTCCGCATCACGGCCATGCACTGGTCTTCCAGCCCCTTCAGCTCAGGTATCGCGGTGAAAAGACTGTCGTGATTGCCCATGATGTGCCGATCTCTTGCGTAATGAAAGACGTAACCTGAGCGACCCAAGGGCCAAGCCCGCGCCCGCTCTCTTTTACCGGATCAACCCTTGCCAAGCCGTTTCTTCAGATCATAAAGCGCATCCAGCGCCTGCTTCGGTGTCATGTCATCGATATCGAGCCCGCGCAAGGCCTCCTCCACGGCCGAGGCCGCCGCAGATGCAACCGGCTCGCGGCGTTGCGAAGCCTGAAACAGCGGCAGATCGTCGATCAACTGCGTCGCCGGGTTCTTGCGGTCGGCATCTTCCAGCATGGTCAGCACATCGCGTGCGCGCGCCACCACGGCAGGCGGCAGACCGGCAAGACGGGCCACCTGAATGCCATAGGAGCGGTCGGCAGCACCGGGGCCAACCTCATGCAGAAAGACCACCTCGCCTTGCCATTCCTTGACCCGCATCGTCACATTGGCCAGCCGCGCCAGCTTTTCCGACAGCGCCGTCAGCTCATGAAAATGGGTGGCAAACAGCGCCCGGCATCGATTGACCTCATGCAGGTGCTCAACAGTTGCCCAGGCAATCGACAGACCGTCGAAGGTGGCGGTGCCGCGGCCGATTTCATCGAGAATGACCAGCGAGCGGTCGCTGGCCTGATTGAGAATGGCTGCCGTCTCGACCATTTCGACCATGAAGGTCGAGCGGCCGCGCGCCAGATCGTCAGAGGCGCCGACGCGGGAAAACAGCCGGTCGACCACGCCGATATGCGCCGAACCGGCAGGTACGAAAGACCCCATCTGCGCCATGATGGCAATCAGCGCATTCTGCCGGAGAAAAGTGGATTTACCGCCCATATTCGGGCCGGTCAGCATCCAGATCGCACCGTGACCGCCGGGGGAGCTTGGCGAAAGCGAGCAGTCATTGGCGATGAACGGGCTTTCAGCCTGCCGCCTGAGCGCCTGCTCGACCACCGGGTGGCGTCCGGCGACGATGGAAAACATCCGGCTGTCATCGACAAGCGGGCGGCAATAACCCTGCTCTTCTGCCAGAACCGCAAGGCCGGAGGCAACATCGATAACGGCAAGCGCCCGGGCCGCCTTCTTGATCGCCTCGGCCTCGGCGACGACGGCAAGACGCATGCGCTCGAAAGCGGCAAGCTCGATCGTCAGCGCCTCACCGGCGGCATTGGCAATGCGGCTTTCCAGATCGGCCAGTTCCGTCGTGGTGAAGCGCATGGCATTGGCCATGGACTGGCGGTGAATGAAACGCGCCTTCGCCTCACCCTCCGTCAGCGGACCGGCATTGCTGGCCGTCACCTCAATGAAATAGCCCAGCACATTGTTGTGCTTGATCTTCAGCGATTTGACCCCGGTTTCCTCGGCATATTGCAATTGCAATCCGGCAATCACCCGCCGCGACTGGTCGCGCAGCGCCCGTGCTTCATCCAGCCCGTCATCTGCGCCCTCACGCAGAAAACCGCCATCGCGCTTCAACAACGGCAGCTCATCGGCCAGCATCGAGGAAAGCAGATGGTCGAGCGCGGGCGGCAAGCATTCGAGATCGGTAAAGGCGCGGTGCAGTTCATCTGGCAGCACCGCCCCGCGCAAAAGACCTGCAACCTCCGCCGAGACGGAAAGCCCCTGACGGATCGCGGCCAGATCGCGCGGGCCTGCCCGGTCGAGCGCCAGCCGCGACAAGGCCCGCGGCATGTCAGGGGCACGTTTGAGCAGGCTGCGCAGGTTTTCATTGAGAAAGCTGTCGGACAACAGCCAGGCCAGAGCATCCTGCCGCTCGGCAATCGGGCCGGGCTCGGTCAAGGGCGACATCAGCCGCTCGAACAAAAGCCTTGCGCCACCGCCTGTCACCGTGCGGTCCATGGCTTTCAGCAGCGAACCGTCGCGCTGGCCCGACAGCGTCCTGACCAGCTCCAGATTGGCCCGTGTCGCTGCATCGATGAAGAGTGTCGAGGATGTGGCCTGACGCTCGGGCAGGCTCAAGGGCGGACGCTCGGACACCTGCGTCTTTTCAACATAGGCGACGGCGGCGGAGGCCGCCGCCAGCTCGGCCCGCGAGAAATTGCCGAAGCCTTCAAGCGTCTTTACGGAGAAATAGCGCGTCAGGCGGCCTTCCGCCGAGGCGCTGTCGAACAGCACCGCAGGCTGCGGTGCCACCAGCCGACCCAGAATGTCGAAGACCGGCTTCAACTCCCCATCCTGCATCAGCGTATCGGCCACAATGACCTCACGCGGATCGATGCGGAAAATATCGGCCAGAACCCGTGTCGCATTGCTTTCGGCCACGCGAAAGACGCCGGTGGAGATATCGATCCAGGCAAGACCAAGATCCTGATCGCCGCCACGCACACGCGCGAGCGCCAGGAGATAGTTGGAATCGGCGGGCGACAAAAGCTTTTCTTCCGTCAGCGTGCCGGGGGTGACCAGACGCACGACATCGCGGCGAACGACGGATTTCGAGCCACGCTTCTTCGCCTCCGCCGGGTCTTCCATCTGTTCGCATACGGCGACACGGAAACCGAGGGCAATCAGCTTTTCCAGATAATCGTCCGCGGCATGGACCGGCACGCCGCACATGGGAATATCCTGACCCAGATGCTGGCCGCGCTTGGTGAGCGTGATGCCGAGTGCGCGCGAGGCCTCCACCGCATCCTCGAAGAACAGTTCGTAGAAATCCCCCATGCGATAAAACAGCAGCACACCGGGATTGCTGGCCTTGATTTCGATATATTGCTCCATCATCGGCGTTGCCGCGGCGCGGCTTTCCTCCGAGGCAAGCGAGGCGGTGCTGAGGACGTGCTGTCCGAAGGCTTGGAATTCTGTCACGATGGCCGGATAATCGTTGAAAACGGGATTTTCTGAAGACTAACGGTCTTTGCCCACCCGTTGCAACACAGCCGCGCCGTTCCTGCCCGGCTGCCCACAGGAAGCTTCACTCAGGCAAGAAAGAATACAGCTTTCGCACGCCGCACCATGTATTTGATAAAATGCGCACTGCAGGCGAATGTCAGGCCGTCGCCGGAGATCCGTAATAATTCAGATACCGTTCCGAAATCCGCGCAACCGGCAGAACGATCAGCACATCGGTGGTGTTGAAGGCCTGATCGATGACAGCGCCCTTGCCGATCATCGCACCCAGACGCAGATACCCCTTGACCAGTGGCGGCATGGCGGCAAGCGCCCGACGGGCATTGACGCTGTCAGGCGGCAGGATATCCATCGACTGGTAAATTTCCGGACGGGCCTCGACCATCCATTCCTCATCCACACACGCCGTCTGAGCGAGAAATGAGAGTGCAAGTGCATGGTCCTGCGGCTGAACGCCGGGAAAGGATGCACAGCCGAACATGACATCGATATTGTGCCTGACCGAATAATTCCAGTTGCCCTGCCACAACAGCTCGATCGTGCGCTTGGTGCGATAATCCGGCAGCACGCAGGAGCGACCAAGTTCCATGAACCGCTTGCCTGCATGACGGTTGATGAGCGGCTCGATGGCAAATTCCGAGGCGGAATAAAATCCGCCATTCGCGATCGCCACCTCATGACGCAAGAGCCGGTAGGTGCCGACGACCTGATCTTCCGGATCGCCTTCGATGGCGTGATCGATCACCAGAAGATGGTCGCAGATATCATCGAAGGCATCGATGTCGCGCTTCAGCCGCATGGCTTCTGGTGGCAGCACCGCCCCCATTTCCTCGACGAAAACCCGGTAGCGCAAAGCCTGGGCGGCATCGATCTCACGCCCATTGCGCGCCAGCCTCGTTTCCAGCGTTCCGATCGAGCCGAAAACATCGGCAGCCCGTTCATCCAGCCCCGAGGTTGGTGAGCCCTGCGCCTTGACGCCCGTTGCCTGTTCGAGAAGGTCAATGCTCATATGGGTCACCCGATCCTGTCATGGTCATAGGTGTTAAACACGGATATACGACAATATTTTGACACATTACGATCAACGGCAAAACCCGTTTAAACAAAGGATACTGAAGAGCTGCCGCAGCCAAAATTGTCCTTTGCTGCATGATTCCTTAAATCGATCCCGGTTTGAGGAATGATGCGATAGCTGCATATTCCACATTCTTACTCTTCAAGCCGCAGCAGTTCAAGGACTCTGCAAATTCTCATGGCCCTTCGAAACCATACCGGAAAACAGGAGCATCATCCAGACACTTTGACGACGCTCACTGCAATGTTGATAGAGAACTGTCTGCATAAAAGGCAGCGATCAGCCAAAACGCTGACCACCAGCCCCCGCCATCAGCGCCTCGACCTCATTGATCAAACGGTCTGGATTGACCGGTTTCTGCAGGACGAGATCCGCACCGCTCAACAGGGCCTCCTGCCGGGTGGCATCGCGCAGATCGCCGGTCAACACCACGATGGGGCAACGCTTGCGCCGCTTCAACTGTTCGATCATCCGGACATAGCGCAGTACCGAGGTCCCCTCGCCGCCTGGCATGCCGAGATCGGTGACGATCATGCGGAAATGCCGACCCTCATCGGCAGCGATCGCCTGACGCATGGCGTGAAAATCATCCACATGGCACAAGGCGTGGCCTGCCTTGCCGAGCACGGCCTTGATCAGGGTGGCATTGACGATATCATCCTCACCCAGAAGAATGGCGGGAGCCTCTTGTTTCTGCCCCTCGCCCTGAACAGGCTCAGCCACCGGCTTTTCCACCTCAACATGATGGGCCGCATCGACCCCGGTCATCAAACCGCGCAGCACATCGCTCAGGGTCTGCTCCCGCAGCGGGCGGATGAGCCAGGCATCGAAACCGGTCAGCGGCCGGTGCGGCCGCTCCTCCGCCGTCACGAGGAAAATCCGGCGTAGCTGACGCGCGGCAACCGCCTGAACAAACGCTGGCAGGCGCGCCAGGCGGGCATCATAGTCCGACATCAGCCGGTGATCGACGATGATGTCGCTCAGCGGCGTTCCCTGCTCGGCGAAAGATGCGATCAGACGCTCCGCCTCAGGCGCCGTCGATGCGGTGACACAGACGCCACCAAGCGCACGGATGGTACGCGCCGCACCGTCCGCACAGGGGCCGTCCGGGGCAAAAATCAACACATGGGAAGAGGCAAGCCGGGTCTGTCGCAACTCTCCCTGCGGCTCCTGCACCTGGGCGGAGTTGGGAAAACGGATTTCAAACAGCGTGCCGCGGCCTTTTTCCGACTCGACAATGGCAAGCGCACCCCCAAGAGCCAGCATCAGCCGCTGCGAGATGAACAGGCCAAGCCCCGTGCCGCCGCTGCGCTGAACCTGATCGCCACCTTGGGAAAATTCCACGAACAGCCGGGCGCGTTCTTCTTCCGTCAGTCCCGGGCCGCTGTCGCGCACCTGCACCACCAGTTCCGCCCGCTGACAAAAGACAGCAACCAGAACACCGCCTTCAGCGGTAAACTTCACCGCATTGCCAATGACGTTGAACAGGACCTGCCGCAGCCGTGCGACGTCGATCTCGATATCTTCCGGCACATCGGCGCTGAACGTGGCGGCGATTTCTATGCCTTTGGCATGCGCCCGCGCCGACAGCATCTCCACCACGCCCTCAATCATCCGGCGCGGCGCCACCCGCTGGCTGTGCAGCTGGAAATGGCCGATTTCAAGCGTGGAATAATCCATCAGATCGGCAATCAGCTGTTGCAGAGCCTCACCGGCCTGAGTGATGCCCGCGAGATAATTGCGCTGCTCCGGCGACAAGTCGGTTCGCGACAGAAGATGGCTCATGCCCAGAATGCCATTGAGTGGCGTTCTCATTTCATGGCTGACCGTGGCCAACAGTCTTGAACGCATGACGTCCGTTTCACTGTCTGTCGTCATCCACGCCATCCCTTCTTGACGAGGCCGCTTGTGCCGCTGACCGGCCATGCATCAATCCCCGTGTGCTTTCCGGCCCAAGACCTGAAGCCGACTCCGGTTCAGGACTTATGCAAGCGCAATACCCCACACCAGTCTATCACGAACCGACACAGCTCCAAATCAAAACAGGACGCAGCAGCCGACAATCGCGAGCGGATCGACAATAGATCAAAAATCTCAATGGTTTGTTACGGGAATGCGCAGAAGAGCGTCACAATTGCTCTACATTCCCATCAACGCGCACCAAAATGAGACAGTCCGGCTGATCCGTTTTCAAGCATCAGCCACCCTGCCATCAGCCAGCCTGTTTGCGAGACCGCAGCCACAGCACCAGCTCTTCCAGCAGAATGAAGCCCGCCCCGACCGTGATCAGACTGTCGGCCAGATTGAACACGGCAAAAGACCAGTTTTGGGTGTGAAACAGGATATAATCGACGACATAACCGTAGACGAAACGGTCGATGATATTGCCGAAAGCACCGGCAATGATCATTGCATAGCCAATGCGGGCCAGACGATGCGCAGGGTCCGTTCTGCTCCACAGCCAGGAAACGAACACCACGATGACCAGTCGCATGGCGATGATGGTCCAGGCATCGAGATGCGACAGCATGGAAAAGGCAACGCCGAGATTATGGGTGCGATAAAGCGCCAGCATGGGCAGCACCGGCACCACCTCCTGCACCGGAAGCCGTGTCTCCACGGCATATTTGATCGCCTGATCGGCGAGGATCAATGCCAGAATGAAGAGCATCGGCAGCAGCCGGGAAAATCGCAGTCCTGCGCTCATCGCCCCGTCTCCTTTGCACTCTCTGTCAGGGTCAGGAGATGGCGACGCGCCTCAAACAGCATGACGCCGGTGGCAATCGCCAGATTGAGCGAATCGGCCAGACCCGCCTGCGGAATGCGCGCCAGCCGGTCGGCGCGCGACGCCAGTTCCGGCGGCAGGCCGGATTGCTCATTGCCCATCAGCAACACCACCGGTCGGCTCTTGTAATCCACCCTGCGGTAATCGACAGCCCCTTCGAGATGGGTCGCCACCAGACTGACGCCAGCCTTCTCCTTCCAGGCCAGAAATTCAGAGACGCTTGCCTTGACCAGCGGCAGGGCGAAGATCGAACCCATGGTTGCCCTGACGGTTTCCATGGCGAAAGGATCGGTCGAATCGCCGATCAGCATGACACCGGAGGCGCCAGCGGCATCGGCTGTACGAATGATCGTGCCGAGATTGCCCGGATCGCGCACCCGGTCGAGCGCCACCCAGGTCTCGTCGGCGCCAAGGCGGACATCGGCAAGCATGGTCCAGCGCTGGTCGAACACGCCGGAGACCATCTGCGGATTGTCCTTGCGGGTGATGGAGGACATCACTTTTTCGGATACCTCCAGCACCATGCCGCCATGGGCCACGGTACGGGCCGCAAGCGTTTCCACCTGCGGCTTTCCCTTGGCCGCCTTGGAATAGATCAGATAGCGCAGCCGCCAGCCAAGTTCGGCGGCATCGAGCACCAGTTTCAGCCCTTCCGCCAGAAAGGTCCCGGTCTCGTCACGGGTCTTTTTCTGCGACAGCGCCTTGATGTCCTTGACGATCGGATTGGCGAGGCTGGTGATCTCCTTCACCTGCCCGACGCGGCCCGGCCTGTCCTGCGATCTCGTCTCGTTCATTGGGCCATCCATCTGCTGAAAAGCGAGGTTGAAAGCGCCCGCCCCGGTGTTTTGCCATCGAGCCCGGCCTCGCGGATGACAAGCTCGCCCGATTCGACCACGCCCCCGTTGCCGCGCATGGTCTCACGCATCAGTTCATGCGTGGCGTAAAAACTGGCGCGGATCGAATAGGCGGTCAAAACCAGCCCGACGGCACGTGGCGACAAAATCTCCCGGCACAGCGACAGCATGGCCGGCAGGTGATCGAACAGGTGCCAGACTTCGCCATTCGGTCCGCGTCCGAATTTCGGCGGGTCGGTCAAAATGATGTCATAGCGGCTGCCGCGCCGCTCTTCGCGCTGGATGAATTTCATCGCATCCTCGCAGATCCAGCGGATCGGCGCGCGGTCGAGACGGCTGAGTGTCTGGTTTTCTCGCGCCCAGCCGATGGCTTTTTTCGAAGCATCAACATGGGTCACTTCAGCGCCGGCAGCAGCCGCCACCAGCGAAGCAACGCCGGTATAGCCAAAGAGATTGAGCACTTTCAGCGGTCGGCCGGCCCTTTCCACCGTGTCCTTCATCCACGACCAGTGCGCGATCTGTTCGGGAAAGACGCCGACATGGCGAAACGAGGTGAAGCGGCCGAGAAAATCGACATCGAGCAGCGAGAGCGGCCAGGTCTCACCCAATGCCTCGCGCGGAAAACGCCAGCGGCCCATGCCATCCTCATCGGTATCGCCGGTGAAGACGGCATCGGCCTTGTCCCAGATGGCAGCACTAAGGCGCGGCGGCCAAAGCGCCTGCGCCTCGGGTCGCACAATGCGATAGGGGCCATATTGCTCCAGCTTCAACCCATAACCGCTGTCAATCAGATGAAAATCGCCTGCACCAGTCGATTCGAGAATGAGCGGCAAACGCTCCTGCGGCAATTCACCAGAGCGCAAGGGAAGCCGCACAACCGTCGGCTCAGCCGCATCGTCCACCGATCGTTCGCGGGATTTCGATTGTGGCTTTTCAGCTGCACGCCGCGCAACCGGCGGCACAGCCTGCTCCCTGCCGGGAGAGACTTTAGCGCCGGGCCGTCCGGAAACGGAGGATGGACGTTTTTTACCAGACGGCTGTCGAGGCTTGTCTTTCACGATCGTGTCGGCTTTCACCCTTGCCCCGTTGATCGGTCATGTCCTGCCGAACAGACGACCGGGGTCTCATCAAGACCTTATAACGTCAGCGCCGTGCGCCAATATAGGGCGCACAAAGGTCCGCTGTCGCACTTTATATCTGCTCTATCATTTTCAGCTTAAGCCGATTTCGACTGAAGCTGAAAATGATAGAGGAATGCCCGCAAGACAAGGATACCTCCCCTGTCCCGGTCAGTCAGCGCAGCGCATACAGCGCCGCCAGCCCGGCGTCAAATGAACAACGCGATCTTTTTGGCAATCAGACCTATCCTTGATCAACCTATCCCTTTGAAGGGATCTGCGGCAGACCGGTGGCAACGGCGGCCATATGATCGGCGCGCTTTTTCTGTTTGTCGGCCTCGCCCTGCCATTTCACCGCAGAGCGCGCCTCGATACGGGCGCGTTTGCGATATTTGGCCTGGCTGAACCAGATGGCCAAACCACCGACAACAACGCCGAACACAAAGGACAGCAGCAGGAAGACGAAGAAAGGTGCGGCCACCGACAGCATCGGATCATCGGGGCGAAAAGGATTGAGCGCCAAGAGAACCGATTGCCTGTTGGCCACGCATAAGACAATCAGGACAATGGCCAAGGGCACCAGGATAACAAGATTGACAATCTTTTTCATATAGATGCCTCCATGCTCATGCATCGCCATACCGGATCGGAACTGACCGGGACCCTTTCTTGGCAAACCCTGTTGCGCAAGTGAGATGAGACCGATTGATCGATCAGCCCCAAATAACAGCAAAATGGTCCAAGATTAAGCATTCTGCAAGAGGTTGCCGACAAGGCCGACAAGAGGCATTGATAGGGGCCGCTCAATCGGCGTCGCCGTCATCCTCATCGTCCATGCCGGGATTGAGCCGCTCGCGCAACTCCTTCCCGGTCTTGAAGAAGGGGACCCACTTTTCCTCGACGGAGACGGTTTCACCGGTGCGAGGGTTGCGGCCGGTGCGAGAGGGACGATTCTTCACCGAAAACGCTCCGAACCCACGAAGTTCCACACGGTTGCCGGCAGCAAGAGCATCGGTGATCTCATCCAGAACAGCGTTGACGATATTCTCGACGTCCCGGTGATAAAGATGCGGATTGCGCGCCGCAACGATCTGCACCAGTTCGGATTTAATCACGATAACCCCCTGTCATCATGGACTTGGTTTAAAAATGTCAACGCGCATCTACCGTCCCTGCAGGACCGGCAAACAGCGCCACGCGGATGTCTATCCTCGTAAAACATCATAGAAATTTGGAATAATCAATGGTTTACGGAACAAAGAAGCGGAGAAAATCGACCTTGGCGCCCTGAAAGTCAGGGGGTAACAGCTCCAGACAGGGCAAAGGCTGCAGTCACGACTTGTAACAGGCTTTAAAAATCCATATTTGCAGTGCTCAAGAAACACCGTAGAGTAGATCGAAACCTGAGAGCCAGCCGAAACAGCAAGACCCGGCGGCCTGAGGCAAGATGAATGCGCTCTCCCATCGTCATCCGGATCGCTGGCATGCTCAATCGACTAGACCATGGCGCGCATGAGCCGCCGCCGCAGGACAAGACCTATCGCAAGGCCGTCGGACATTCGCGCCGTGTGAGACGGCTGAAAATTATTTTACCGGTGACCGCCCTTGTCCTGTCTGCGGCTTTCGTCGGAGTTTCCATCGTCCGTGCCTATCTGCCGGAAAATATCAAGATTGAAAGCGCCCGCATCGAGGATGGCAAGGTGGTGATGGCCAAACCGGCGCTTTCCGGCCGCAACGCCAACGGCACGGTCTATTCCATGGTGGCAAACGAGGCGTTGCAGGATATCAAAAATCCGAACCTGATCACGCTGGAAGCGATCAAGGCAAATGTTCCGGTCAATGAAAAGGATATGGCGCATATCACCGCCATCAGCGGCACCTATGACCGCGCCACCGACACAATGCAGCTGGACAAACCCTTTCAGGTGCATATTTCAAGTGGCGTCGACGCCAGCTTTCAATCGGGACAGCTTGACGTGAAGGCCGGAAAGCTTAAGACAGATAAACCCGTCGTCATCAAGACTGAGAATTCGACGATTCTCGCCCAGTCGATGGTGATGAGCGACAAGGGACAGAATATCCTTCTCAAAGGCCAGGTCCGCCTGGATATCGATCCATCCGCCTTCAAGAACCAGGGCAACTGAGACCGACCATGACGCCACGCACCCGCCCGCTTTTTCTCGCTTTTGCCGCCGTTGCCTTTGCCGGATTGTCCGTTGCATACGCCCAGACGACCACGAGCAACATGACCGGGCTGAAACTGTCCGGCGATCAGCCGGTCAACATCGAAAGCGACCAGCTGGAAGTGCATCAGCAGGACAATACCGCCAATTTCACCGGTAATGTCAGTGTCGTGCAGGGCACCACCCATATGACGGCCAATGACATGCTCGTGCACTACAAGGGCAAGGGCGAAGCTGTGAGCAACGGCCAGGCCAAGATCGACACGATCGATGTCAGCGGCAATGTGGTGATCACCACCGACACCCAGAAGGCCACGGCCGACAAAGGCCATTTTGACATGAACAGCCAGATCGCCACCCTGGAGGGCGACCGCGTCGTGCTGACCGAAGGCAATAATATCTTCGTCGGCTGCAAACTCATCGTTCACATGCAAACGGGCGTGGCCAAGCTCGATAGTTGTGGCCGACGCGTGCAGATCCAGCTGGACCCCAAGTCCCAGCAGACACCGACGCCCAAGAAAAAACCCTGAGGCCGGCAGTCTATGGCACTTTTATCCGGTTTTTCCTCCCGACGCGGACATGGCGCGACCGACCCTGCTGAAGAGGCGGAAAAAAAGCGTTACGAAGGCACGCTGATCGCCCATGGCCTGACCAAGAGCTATAACACGCGGCGCGTGGTCAATGGTGCTTCCCTCGTGGTGCGCCGCGGCGAGGCCGTTGGACTGCTGGGGCCGAATGGCGCTGGCAAGACCACCTGTTTCTACATGATCACCGGGCTCGTTCCCGTCGACATGGGCACAATTGCCATTGACGGCAATGACGTGACCACCATGCCGATGTACCGTCGTGCCCGCCTTGGCGTCGGCTATCTGCCGCAGGAAGCTTCGATTTTTCGGGGCCTGTCGGTCGAGGACAACATTCTGGCCGTTCTGGAACTGCATGAACGCAACAAGGCGCGCCGCAAAGAAAAGCTCGATTCGCTGCTGCATGAATTCAACATCGAACGGCTGCGCAAATCGCCAGCGGTGGCGCTCTCAGGCGGCGAACGGCGACGGCTTGAGATCGCCCGTGCCCTGGCAACCGATCCGACCTTCATGCTGCTGGACGAACCTTTTGCCGGTGTCGATCCGATCTCAGTGTCGGATATCCAGAATCTGGTGCGCCATCTGACAGCGCGCGGCATCGGCGTGCTGATCACGGATCATAATGTGCGCGAAACACTGGGCCTGATCGATCGCGCCTATATCATCCACGCGGGCGAGGTGCTGACCCATGGCCGCGCCGAGGATATCGTCAACAATCCAGATGTGCGCCGCCTCTATCTTGGCGACAAATTCAGTCTTTAACGCATTGTCCCGAGAAAAGGGTGTAGCGGCTTTTCGTCGGGAACAGCGCAAGAATAAAGAGTTACCGCGAAGCTTTGTGCGCCATATTGGGCGCTCGGCGCTCTCGAAGCTGTCAGATACTGATTGACCCTTTCAGCCTCGCGTTTATCCCATGTCTTTGGTAAAACGTGCGACGGCCCGCATATGACAAAATGCAGGGCGTCACAGCAGGATGACAAAAGCCGAAACGGCCTTCACCTGCAAGAATAACGACAAGCGGCAAAGAATTTACGCGCTCCTTGCAAGACGTCTCGGAGAAACACAACAGCGGATCTTGTCAGAACAGGTCCAATATTGCGCATTATTTTCAAAACTCAGGCGGCTGGCGCTTGACCTAACCCGATAAAAAAGCAATTTTTGGGCCAATTGAGACTTCACAAAAACCAAAACAGGAACAAAAGAAGTCCAAGAGGGAATTGTAGGGGAGTTTTTCGTCCGCCATGGCCCTGTCAGCCAATCTTTTCCTTCGCCAAAGTCAGTCGCTGGTGATGACACCGCAGCTGATGCAGTCGATTCAGCTGTTGCAGATGACCCATTTCGAGCTGCTGCAGTTCATATCACAAGAAGTTGAAAAGAATCCGCTGCTTGAAATTGCAGCAGGTGAGCAGAGCATGGGCAATGGGGAGGATCTGCCCCCCTCCCTTCAGGAGATGCCAACGATAGAAGACGGCAGCCCCGTCGCGGCAGAAAGCCTCAGCAGCGACTGGTATGAAGAGACAGGCGAGGCTCACCTTCAGGACCGGCTCGACGCCAATTTCGACGGCGTCTTCACCGATGACGGTGTGCGCCAGGCGGTGGATGCGCCCGACCTTCTTGGCCAGTGGAAATCCATGCCGGGTGGCACGGGCGAAGCTGGCGAAGGCTACGACCTCGACGATTTCGTGGCCGGACGGCTCTCGTTGCGCGATCATATCGAGCAGCAGATCCCCTTTGCCGTGAGCGGCAATGCCGACCGTCTGATCGCCCGTGCGCTTTGCGATCATCTGGATGAGGCGGGCTATCTGCGCACCGAGCTTGCCGACATTGCCGAACCGCTGGGGACGACCGTCAGCGAGGTGGAGCGAGTGCTCACCCTGATGCAGCAACTCGAACCTGCCGGTGTTTTTGCCCGCAATCTCGGCGAATGCCTTGAGATCCAGCTTCGCCAGCGCAACCGGCTGGATCCGGCCATGGCCATGTTGCTCAACCATCTCGATCTTCTGGCCAAACGCGATTTCGTCAGCCTCAAGCGGCTCTGTGGGGTGGATGAAGACGACCTGATCGACATGCTGGCGGAAATTCGCCGGCTTTGCCCAAAACCCGGTGCCAATTTCGATAGCACCCCGCCAGAGACCGTCGCCCCTGACATTCATGTCTTTCCCGGAAAAGACGGCACGTGGCACGTGGAATTAAACAGCGACACCCTGCCAAGGGTTCTCGTCAACAATGCTTATTATGCGCAGGTGAAGCGGCACGGTATACGGCAGGAAGGTGACCAGGCCTTTATCACCGATTGCCTGAACACCGCCAATTGGCTGACCCGCAGCCTGGATCAGCGGGCCAAAACCATCCTGAAGGTCGCAACGGAAATCGTCCGCCAGCAGGACGCATTCCTGCGGCACGGGGTGGACCATCTGCGGCCACTCAATCTCAAAACCGTGGCCGATGCGATCAAGATGCATGAATCGACCGTCAGCCGTGTCACCTCGAACAAATATATGCTGACACCGCGCGGCCTGTTCGAGCTGAAATATTTCTTCAGCGTCTCCATCAGTTCTGCCGAAGGCGGAGACAGTCATTCGGCTGAAGCCGTGCGTCATAAGATCAAAACGCTGATCTCACAGGAAGAACCACAGGCCATTCTCTCCGATGACGACATCGTCGATTTACTGAAAAGCGCCGGTATCGATCTGGCGCGACGCACCGTCGCCAAATACCGGGAAGCGATGAATATCCCCTCCTCCGTGCAGCGTCGGCGGGAAAAGCGCGCCATGGCAAAGACCTGATTGCGGGATCTGGGCCTGCTGCTGGGTTTGACACAGAAAGATCAGGCACATTCACGCAACAGTTTATGCTTAATGGAATATTGACAACTTCTGAAACACTCTCTAAGAGCAGCGGTCAAAGGGAACAGCGAGATAAATTCATGGGCAAAAACAATAAATTAAAGGGGTTTTTGTCTCTATTTCCTGCCATTTCGACCATAGGGTCGGCGCCTGTGTCAAAGGGTCGGCGCTTGATCGGCAGAGGCCGCAAGGGCTCGTTTTCTAACCATAAAGCCCTATCTTGTCCATGATGGAAACGCTTGGATGCGAAGCGAGGTTGGCGTAAGCTCATCTCGTAAATCAAGAAAAGGGAGATACCCATGAGTGTGCGTGTATCCGGCAAACAGATGGAAATCGGCGACTCGTTCCGCCAGCGCATCGAAAGCCAGATTGCCGATGCGGTTGGCAAATATTTCGATGGAGGCTATTCGAGCCAGGTGATCGTTTCCAAATCCGCCTTTCGTTTCTCCGCCGATTGTATCATCCACCTCGACACGGGCATCAATCTCCACGCCACGGGGGAGGCTACGGAGCCGCAGGCGGCTTTCGATGCGGCGGCAGAGCGGATTGAAAAGCGGCTGCGCCGCTACAAGCGCAAGCTCAAGGACCACCATGGCAATGGTACGCCGCTTGAGATTGCCTATACGGTCATGGACGCCATTCCCGAGGACGATGAGGAAGTGCCGGAGAATTTCGCTCCGACCATCGTTGCTGAAAGCACGAAGAAGTTGAGGACCATGTCGGTGGCCACCGCGGTCATGGCACTCGACATGACCGATGAGCCGATTGTGCTGTTCAGAAGCCCCGGCAAGGACGAATTGAACATTGTCTATCGTCGAAACGATGGCAATATTGGCTGGATCGATTCTGCTGCTATCAAAAATTGATTGCCACGATCAGGGCGGCGCCATCCGCCGCCCTGATGCACACAGACCAGGCGGTATAAAGGATTTTGAAATGGCATTGGCAGATCTCCTGCAACAGGATGCAATCATCCCCGCCTTGAAAATCAATTCAAAGAAACAGTTGCTGCAGGAACTCGCCCAGCGTGCCGCGAAAATGACCGGCATTGCTGAAAAGGACATTTTCGACGTCATCCTGCAACGGGAAAAGCTGGGCTCCACCGGTGTCGGCAACGGCATTGCCATTCCGCATGGCAAGCTGAACGCCATCACGAAAATTCAGGGCGTCTTTGCCCGTCTGGATGCACCGATCGACTTCGAGGCGCTGGATGAGCAGCCGGTCGATCTGGTCTTTCTGCTGCTTGCGCCCGAAGGGGCGGGTGCAGACCATCTCAAGGCGCTGTCACGCATTGCCCGCGTGCTGCGCGATCAGGATCTGGTGGCGAAACTGCGTGCCAGCGATTCCGCCACCGCCCTTTATACCTTTCTCAACAGCGACCAGACCTCCGACGCTGCCTGACAGGCTTTCGCTTTCCTGCAAAAAACCCTTCCTGTCGCCTGACAGGAAGGGTTTTTCAGATTGACGGCAAAGATAATAGTTTCACTCAGCCTTGGCTTCCGTTGCGGTCTCAGCTTTCGGGCCACCCTTGGCGACGCCGACCATGGCCGGACGCAAGACCCGGTCGCCAATGGTGTAACCGGCCTGCACCACCTGAAGCACCGTGTTGTTCGCCACCTCGGTGTTGGGAATTTCAAACATGGCCTGATGGAAATTCGGATCGAATTTCTGCCCTTCCGGCTCGATCTTCTTCACACCGTGACGTTCCAGCGCCGACAGCATGGCGCGCTCGGTCATTTCGACACCCTCGATCAGGGCAGCAAGACCGGCTTCGGCAGCGTCACGCGCCTCGGCGGGAACGGCCTCGATGGCGCGGCGCAGATTGTCCGATACGGCGAGCATGTCACGGGCAAAGGCCGTCACGGCATAGGTTTTCGCATCCTTGACATCGCGTTCGGTGCGGCGGCGCAGATTGTCCATTTCAGCGGCAAGCCGCAGGAAGCGATCACGGATCTCGGCGTTTTCAGCCTTCAGCGCCTCCAGAGGATCAGGCTCCGCCGGGGTTTCCTGCCGGGTCTCGGCAGCAGCCTTTTCGCCTTGAACTTCAGCGCCCGTCTCAGTCTCAACGGCTGCGTCAGGTCCGTTCCTGTTGGTATCGTCGGTCATGACGTTCTCCGGAATGATGGTTTCGTTCGTGCCCGATATCAGCGTTCGGCACTGAAAAATCAAGTCTTCCGGGCAATTTCATCGGTGGTTTTGCCACACTCGACCTGCCACCGGTTCCCATACACACCTCAATGGCCGCTCCGCGTCAGCTTGGCCATGATCTGGGCGGTATAATCGACCATGGGAACAATACGGGAATAATTGAGCCGGGTCGGACCAATCACGCCGACAGCTCCGACGATGCGATCGTCACCATCCCGATAGGGTGCAACAATCAGCGACGAACCCGAGAGCGAAAACAGCTTGTTTTCCGAGCCGATGAAAATCCTGACCCCCGGCCCGCTTTCAGCCAGATCGAGAATTTCGATCAGACTTTCCTTACGCTCCAGATCGTCGAACAACAGACGCAGGCGATCGATATCGTCCTCGCCCGCCAACCCTTCGAGAAGATTGGCCCGCCCGCGCACGATGAGCCGCGTCGGCTTGTCATCGCCCTCCCCGGACCAGACGGCAAGACCGCGCTCAACCAAGTCGCGCGAGAGCACATCCAGTTCTCCCGCGACCGCCTGTTTCAGCTTTTCCAGATCCTTGCGCAGATCCTGAATGGTCTGGCCGGTCAGATGGGCATTGAGGAAATTGGCGGCTTCCGTCAATTGCGAGGCGGTGACGCCTGCGGGCAGATTGATGATTCGGTTTTCAACCTGATTATGCTCACCCACCAGCACAGCCAGCGCCTTGGCCGGCTCCAGACGGATGAATTCCACATGCTTGAGCACGGGATCGGATTTGGCGGCAATCACCAGACCTGCACCGCGCGACAGGCCGGAAAGCATCCGGCTCGCTTCATTGTAAAGCGTTTCCACCGGCTGATCCTCGGACGAGCGCATCTGCCGCTCGATCGAGCCGCGCTCTTCTTCCGACAGCCTGCCGACCTGCATGAAGGCATCGACGAAAAACCGAAGGCCCGTCTGGGTGGGCAGGCGACCAGCGCTGACATGCGGCGAATAGATCAGTCCCAGCTCTTCCAGATCGCTCATCACATTGCGCACGGAAGCCGGAGACAGCGGCATGGGCAGGATGCGCGACAGATTGCGCGAGCCGAGCGGCTCACCCGATTCCAGATAGGTTTCGACGATGCGGCGGAATATTTCCCGGGACCGCTCATCCAGAGAAGCGGCGGCGTCACCTGCCCTGATCGCGTCCTTGCCCATCATGCTCCTTCACAAAGCGTTTTATCCCTTGGATAATATAATCGGTGCCAAGGCGATAACAACGGCTTTTCAGCAGCAGCCGGGCGCATTCCTGTCCATAAATCCGCCTTTTCCTTTGCAAAAGCGCGACGCGCCCCTTAGAAGGCCATTAAACAGAGGAAGGAAGACAGTCATGCGGCCGTCCGGCAGAAAAACCGATCAGATGCGTAAGGTGACATTCGAGCGCAATTTTTCCAGACATGCGGAAGGCTCCTGTCTGGTGAAATTCGGCGACACCCATGTTCTGTGCACGGCAAGCCTTGAAGAAAAGACCCCACCATGGCTGCGCAACAGCGGCAAGGGCTGGGTGACAGCCGAATACGGCATGTTGCCGCGCGCCACCGGCGAGCGGATGAAGCGTGAGGCCGCTTCCGGCAAGCAGGGCGGACGCACCCAGGAAATCCAGCGTCTGATCGGCCGTTCGCTGCGCGCCGTCGTCGATCTCGAAGCCTTGGGCGAGCGGCAGATCACGCTCGACTGCGACGTGATCCAGGCCGATGGCGGCACCCGCACCGCCTCGATCACCGGCGCATGGATTGCCCTTCATGATTGCCTGAAATGGATGGAAAGCCGCAATATGGTCAAGGTCGAGCGCGTGCTCAAAGACCATGTCGCCGCGATTTCCTGCGGGATCTTCGCCAGCCAGCCGGTGATCGATCTCGATTATCTGGAGGATTCGTCTGCCGAAACCGATGCCAATTTCGTCATGACCGGCCAAGGCGGCATTGTCGAAATTCAGGGTACGGCGGAAGGCAAGCCGTTCAGCGAGGAAGAATTCCTCACCCTGCTCGGCCTTGCCCGCAACGGAATTGCCGATCTGGTGACCATGCAGAAACAGGCAATCGCCTGAAGGAAGACACGCCATGTCCCCTGCCTCCCAGTCGCTGCCGGTTGAAACCGTTCTGGAAACGGCCCTTTATGCCGCCGATCTCGATGCGGCAGAGGGCTTTTATGGCGGCGTGATCGGCCTGACAAAAGTGCGGCGGGAAGATCATCGCCATGTGTTTTACCGTTGCGGTGAGGGCATGGTGCTGATCTTCAATCCGGCGGAAACGGTCAAGCCCGCGCCCGCCGGTGCGCTGCCTGTGCCATCCCATGGTGCCAAAGGTCAGGGTCACATCTGTTTTTGCGTGGCTGAAGCGGATATGGACACCCTTGCCGAGCGGCTGAAAGCCGCTGGCATTGCCATCGAGGCCGATTTTTTCTGGCCGAACGGCGCACGCTCGCTCTATGTGCGTGACCCGGCCGGCAATAGCGTCGAATTTTCTCAAAAACGCCTGTGGGGCATCGACACGGACGAAGCATAAGGCCTTAGGACAGGGGACGGACCATGCGCAGACTCGACACCAGAACCATCGTCGTCGCCAGCCATAATGAGGGCAAGATCGCCGAAATCGCCGATCTGATCGGCCCCTTCGGCTTTTCCGCCAAATCGGCCCGTGAGCTGAATTTTATCGAACCGGAAGAAACCGGCACGACATTTGAGGACAATGCCGCAATCAAGGCGCTCGCCTCGGCCAAAGCCTCCGGCCTTCCGGCGCTGTCGGACGATTCCGGCCTGGTGATCGATGCTCTGGATGGAGCGCCCGGCGTCTACACCGCCAACTGGGCCGAGCGCGCAGATGGCAGCCGCGATTTCGTCATGGCCATGAACAAGGTGGAGAAAGCGCTTCAGGACAAGGCTGCGCTGACGCCGGAGGCCCGAACCGCCCGTTTCGTCAGCGTGCTGTGTCTGGCCTGGCCGGATGGCCATACGGAATTTTTCCGCGGCGAGATCGAAGGCGTGATTGCGCCCGAACCGCGCGGCACGTCCGGCTTCGGCTATGACCCGATCTTCGCACCGGAAGGGCATGACCGCACCTTCGGGGAAATGACGGCACAAGAAAAACATGGCTGGAAACCCGGCGAGCCTCAAGCGCTGTCGCATCGCGCCCGCGCCTTCAAGCTCTTCGTCGAAACCTGTCTGGCGGCCTGACCCCCATGGCCGAGCCGACCGCGCTTCTTCTTCCCGATACCGGCGAGCCCGGCTTTGGCGTTTACATTCACTGGCCGTTTTGCGCGGCCAAATGCCCCTATTGTGATTTCAACAGCCATGTCCGGCACCAGGGCATAGACCAGCCACGGTTTACCGCTGCTTTCCTCACCGAAATGGAGGAAATGCGCGCTTTGAGCGGGCCGAAAACCGTGACCAGCATTTTTCTCGGTGGCGGCACGCCCTCGCTGATGGACCCGGCCACTGTGGGCGCGATCCTGGATGGTATTGCCCGTTTCTGGACGGTTCCGCGCGGCATTGAAATCACCATGGAGGCCAATCCGACCAGCGTCGAGGCCGAACGCTTTCGCGGCTATCGGGCCGCCGGCGTCAACCGGGTTTCGCTTGGCGTTCAGGCGCTGAATGATCGCGACCTGAAATTTCTCGGCCGTCTTCATTCGGTCGAGGATGCGTTGAAAGCGGTGAAACTGGCACGGGAGATTTTCCCGCGCATGTCCTTCGATCTGATCTATGCCCGGCCCGACCAGACAGTGAAAGACTGGGAGGCAGAGCTGAACCAGGCCATTTCCCATGCGGCCGATCATTTGTCGCTCTACCAGTTGACCATCGAGGAAGGCACGCCATTTTACGGACTGCACAAGGCAGGCAAGATCATCACGCCGGATGAAGACCGCGCTGCCGAGCTTTACGAGGCCACGCAGGCGATAACCGCCGCTCAGGGCCTGCCTGCCTATGAAGTATCCAACCATGCCCGCCCCGGCGCAGAAAGCCGCCATAACCTGACCTATTGGCGCTATGGCGATTATGCCGGTATCGGCCCCGGCGCGCATGGGCGGCTGACAACGGGACAGGGCAAGCTTGCCACCGCCACCGAACGCCATCCCGAAACCTGGCTGGACGAGGTGGAGAAAAACCGCCACGGCATGGTGGATCAGGAACTTCTGGACCGCGACGAACAGGCTGATGAGCTGCTGTTGATGGGCCTTCGCCTGCGTGAAGGCGTCGATCTTGCCCGCTGGCAGGACTTGTCCGGGCGCGATCCCGACCCCGAGCGCGAGCGGTTTTTACTGGAACACGGTTTTATCGAACGGCTGGGCAATTCCCGTCTGCGCTGCACCCCGAAGGGCATGCTGGTGCTGGATGCCGTGGTCGCTGATCTCGCCTCCTGACGGCACCGTCTCTGACAGACATCAGGTGCTTGCCACACCACGCAGGCGCCGCCAGAGCCGCCCGTCAATTGCGAGAAGTCCGAGAGCGATCAGAACCATGCCGACGAGATGGCGTGGCGCGACCTGTTCGCCAAGGACCAGCGCACCGAGAAAAAGGGCGCTTGGCGGGATCAGAATGGTGACCAGCATGAGATTGGTGGCACCCGCCGTTTCAAGAATGCGGAAATAGAGCGTATAGCCGATGGCCGTCGAGAGCAGCGCCAGACCGGCAATCGCGCCAAGGGTTTCAAGACCCGGCATGGGCAGGCTGAAAGGATGCTCGAGCAGGAGCGTAACGGGAGCCAACAGGATGGCCGAAGTCGTGACCTGACCGGCCGCCGGCAAAAGCGGCGGCAAGCCCATGCGGCGAAAACGGCGTCCGTAAAGACCGGCAAAGGCATAGGAAACCGCCGCTGCCAATACAGCCAGCTCCCCGGCCAGCGAACTGCCCATATGCTGGACGACAGCCGGGCCGATCATCACCACCACGCCAGAAAAGCCAATCAGCACCCCGGCAAGGCGGTTGGCCGTGAGCTTTTCATCTGCCGTCAGATAATGGGCCAGCACCACACCGAAGAGCGGTGTCGTCGCATTGAAAATCGCCGCAAGCCCTGCCGCAATATGGGTCTGCCCCCAGACGATCAGGGTGAAGGGGATGGCGTTGTTCAACAGCCCCATGCCGAGAAAGGCCAGCCATATCTGCGGCGAACGTGGCACTTCCATGCCTTTGAGCCGGACGATCAGCCAGAGAGCAATTGCAGCAAGGCTGACGCGCGCCAGAACAATGGTCAAAGGCGGCCAGACCTTGACCAGAATGCCGATAAACAGAAAAGACCCACCCCATAGCAGCGAAAGCAACACCAGCATTGCCCATTCCGCTGTCGTCATTTGTTTTGTCGCCATAGCACATCTCCGAGGTTTCCCTCAAAACGACAGAGGGATTGATGGAGACGCCACCCGTTTTTCGGTTGCTCGCGCGCTCCATTTCATGTTGACTTTTTCTGTGCTATTTCTTTTTCAACGCTTGAACAAACGAGTAATTCTCTGCTCGGCATTGAGTTTTTCTAAAGCATGAATTCTGTCCTTCCTCCTCTCTCCGCACTTCGGGCCTTTGAGGCGTCAGCACGGCATGGAAGCATGAAAAAAGCCGCTGAAGAACTGCATGTCACCGCTGGTGCCGTAAGCCTGCAGATCAAGACATTGGAAGCGTTTCTCGGTCTCACACTCTTTCTTCGCCAGCCCCGTTCCCTTGAACTGACGCGCGAGGGCCATGACTATTTTGCGTCCCTGCGGATCGCCTTCCGTCTGATGCAGGAGGCAACCGCAGCCATCAAAGCCGGCAATCGCCAGGAAATCGTTGTGTTGAGCTGCACCACGGGCTTTGCCATCCAATGGCTGCTGCCACGACTGGAGCAATTCAACCTCCGGCACCCGGAGATCGATCTGCGCATCGGCACAACGGGCCGTCTGGTGGATTTCGACAGAGACGGTATCGACCTTGCCGTGCGCCATGGTCTGGGCGTCTGGAAGGGACTTGTGTCGGAACGGCTGGTGGATGACGATATGCTGGTCGTTTGCAGTCCCGATCTGGCCCGGACACTCGGCAACCCGGCCCGGCCTGAGCAATTGCAGCACCACACCCTCATCCATGATGTGAGCCGTGAAGATTGGCGTCTATGGCTGGAAGCAAATGGACTGAAACCTGCGCATTGGAAACAGGGGCCGGTGATTGCCCCAGACAGCAATGGTGCACTGGAGGCTGCGCGTGCCGGTTTGGGCTTTGCCTTGATGCGGAGCAGTTTTATTGAGCACGACCTCCGAGAAAAGCGTCTTATCGCACCCTTTCCAGCATCCCATAGAAGCCAGATGGCCTATTACCTTGCCTATCCAGCAACATCTTTGCAGAGAACCGCAACACGACAGGTCAGGGACTGGCTCATGGCCGAAGCCTCTGCTCCGCAGCCGCCAGAGCCAAACGAGATGTAAGTCATATCTCACGCAAACCCGCCGCAACATGCTGCGTTTGATAAAATGCACCATGCAGTTGCTATCGGCAGGTTGACCAGAGCATTTCAGCAAACACATTGAGACTGTCAGGTTCATAGAGCATCGGATCGAAAATCGGTTGGGATCCGACGCTCTAAAGCATGTCGCGTTTCATTGTCCTCAATGAAACGATAACGTATATGCGGCAAAACAAAGACTTAAAGCACGTTGCGTGAGGCTGATAAGCCGCAACGTGCTTTAGAGTTTGTTGATACACCGGATTTTACCGAAAACCTGTTCCCACGTTTCGGTCGATGCTCTAGAGCGTTTCCAGTATCACCGGAAACGCTCCAGCAGGATCATTCGTTGATCAGACGGCGCAGCAGTTCGATTTCCTGCGACAGCTTCTGATCTCCGGAAATCAGTTCCTCGATCTTGCGCACAGCATGCAATACCGTGGTGTGATCGCGCCCACCGAAACGGCGACCGATTTCCGGGAAGGAGCGCGGCGTCATGGTCTTCGACAGATACATGGCGATCTGTCGCGGCTTGACGATAACGCGGGTGCGCCGGTTCGACACCAGTTCCTGACGCGACACATTATAGTGGCGGGCGACGATACGCTGGATATCCTCAATGCGCACCCGCTTCTGATCGGATGCTCCGACGAGATGGGCCAGCAATTCATCGACGCGGTCGATGGTCAGATTGGCCTCAAAGGAGCGCCGGAACACCAGCTGATTGAAAGCCCCTTCCAGATCACGACCACTGCTGGCGACATTGCGCGCCACATGAGCGAGAATCTCCACCGGAATATCCAGCGAAGGATCGTCCTTGCGCGCGGCCTCCAGACGCGATTTCAGCATATCGAGGCGCATCTCGTAATCGGGCGCTTCCATTTCGATGGCGACACCGCCCTGCAGACGCGAGCGAACGCGCTGATCGAGCGATTCCAGCTCCCAGGGCGCGCGGTCAGCAGCCACGACGACCTGCTTGGCGCTGTCGAGCAGCATGTTCAGCAGATGGCAGAATTCATGCTGGATGGTCTTACCCTGCAGAAACTGCATATCGTCGATGATCAGAAGATCGATATTGCGCAGCGAATCCTTGAGCGAAAGCGCGTCATTGTCACGAATGGCCGTGGCAAAGCGCCACATGAAATATTCCGCCGTCAGATAGACGACACGCGGCGCCCGCGGGCTATTGATCGCCGCATTGGCAATGGCCTGCAACAGATGGGTCTTGCCCAGACCAACGGAGGAATGGATGAAGAGCGGATTGAAGCGCACTGCGCCAGCACCGGCCTCGGCAATGGTCTTGGCGGCGGCAACGGCCACACGGTTCGACGAGCCTTCGATGAAACCGTCAAAGGTGAAACGGCTATCCAGCGGCGATCCGAACAGCGGACCCTGAACGCTGGCGGTTTTTTGCGGGGCAGAAACGGTCGGCAGCACCGAGGCCACCTGCTGGGCACTGGACGGCACAGACCGCTTTGCCGTCGATGCGGCAGAAGCCTCAACGGCCTGACCACGGTCATCTGCTGCGCGCACATTGCGGCTGGCGCTGCGCACCAGAATCTCAACCTTGAGAATATCCGGGTTTTCGCCCTGAAAAATCGAGGTGATCAGATCGAGATAACGATTGTTGATCCAGGACTTGAGGAAGGTTGTCGGAACGGACAGGCGTACAACACTTTTCGATGCCGAATGCAGTTTCAGACGTCCAAACCAGCTGGCAAACACATCGGGCCCGACCTGAGCCTTCAACAGAACGCAGAACCGCTCAAACAATGCGTCATGCCGGATTTCAGCCCCCTCGCTTTCATGGCCAATGGCCTCATCACTGGCGAGCTGCCCATCCCCATTGGCCGCTGAATTCGCCGTTACCATCGTCATATGCATATCGCCGCCTTCCAATCTTCAATCCCGGCCGGCCATCGATCATTCGTGGCCGACAATTTATTTCTCTCAGGGAACGACACCCGCCACCCGTCAGCAGCGTCCGTTCCAGACCATCAAAGCCCTGCAACCCGATAAAGTGACTGTCAGGCTGAAAGTCGCCAGATTCACCAGGAATTGGACAGACTTTTCTTCAAGCTCGCCAAAGCCTTTGATCTTTCGGAAAACGGCTTACCGAAATCCTCAACCAAAATGCCAACAGTTACCCAGACGCCCCCGTCCGTGTTCCCATCACCTGCAGCAAGATCCAACACCTTAAACCAGGAAAGCAACATACCGACACGCGACATGCCCTGTCCCCGGATTCCTTTTGCCAGATACGTGGCGCAACGCCATCTTTCCGGCAAAATCGGCCCAATCAAACCGCTGAGGTGATCATCAGGTCACATATGCCCAGCATCGTGCCAAAATATGACACACATTCCTGTCAGCACACCTGTCATCCTCGTACATGAAAGGCGGCTGTCTTTCCGGTCTCCTCTCGTTTCCGTTCAAGGCTCGACACCATTTCCGGGGAAATGGCAGACAAAAATCAAGTCACCACTTTCGCAAAACGAAAATGGACGCAACTCAAATCAAATGTGTGAGAAAACGGAACAGATCGTTCCGCCTGGGAGAAGACACTTCTGAAAAACCGTTTTTTTAAACTCAGTTTTCTCGAAAAGGGTCACTGCCCTCGCCTCTCTTGAAAACCATTTAGTCAGGATCGGAGGCGGAGATCAACAATGAATTTTACCTAAAATTAAGAGCCCGCCATTGACTCTGCAAGGCAAGCTTCCACAGCCTAAAACGCCAAAAAAGAAATGCTTTTGAATCAAGGAGTTTGTGACGCGACCTCTGGGGAAGAGGGCAAAAGTGCAAAAAATAAAAAAATAACTTGACTCTCTTTCCGGGCCGCCTGCCGTAAAGGAAAGGGGCCGCAAGGATACGATCCTCGCACATGCCATTGAAATCAATGGAATTTTCCCGTCACGCAGATGACATTGAACGGCAAGTTTTCTCTATTGCGCATTCAGGCGGACCAGAATCATAAAAAGCCCGGCACACCTGCCAGGCTTTATAAAAAAACCGAATTTATGACGAAAATCAGGCTGCCAGGGCCTTAACCCGACCGGCAAGGCGGGAAATTTTACGCGATACAGTGTTCAGATGCATGACACCCTTTGAAGCTGCGCGATGCAACTCAGGCTGAGCTACCTTCAAGGCTTCAGCAGCAGCGGCAGCATCGCCTGATGCGATGGCTTCTTCGACCTTACGCACGAAGTTGCGCACGCGCGAACGGCGGCTCTTGTTGATTTCAGTGCGGCGAGCGATCTTGCGGGTCGCTTTTTTAGCCGAAGTCGTATTGGCCATTTATGTCTCTCTCAATCTGTTCTGACCTGACCCCACTCGTGTCGCAGCGTCGTTCCCACCCGCCTATGCAGGTGATCACGGCCGACAATCAAGGGAGCAATCGGACAAAAGCCATAAGCTTTCCTAACTGTGGGCGGTGCTATAACCGGAAAGATCGCCGCCGTCAACGCCGTTCTCGTGCTTTATTGCATGGCATGGGTCGACTTTGCCGCTTTGTCATCTCTGGCAGCGTGCGCAATGAAAGGTGGAACGACCCGACTGGAGGATACGCTCCACCTTTCCTGTGCAGCCGGGCGTGCGGCAATCCTGCCCTTCCCGGTCATAGACATTGAAACTGTGCTGGAAATAGCCAAGGCTGCCATCGGCGCGGATATGATCGCGCAAAGTCGATCCGCCGGCGGCAATGGCCTCATCGATGACGGCGCGAATGGCATCGGACAGCAGCACCAGCGCCGGCAGTGGTTCGCCCGCCTTGCCGACCAGCATTCCTGCCGGCGTTTGCGGCGAAAGGCCCGCCCGCCACAGGGCCTCACAGACATAGATATTGCCGAGGCCTGCTATTGTGCGCTGATCGAGCAAGGCGGCTTTCAGGGGTTGCGCCTTGCTTTTAAAGCGTCCTGCGAGATAAGCGGCATCGAACCCATTTCCGACAGGCTCCGGCCCGAGCCCGCCCAGTGCCGGATGCTCCTGCATGACGCGCCGCTCCAGAATATCCATGAAGCCAAAACGGCGCGGGTCGTTATAGATCACCCGCACCGGCCTTCCGTTTGCGGCCACAAGGTGAAAAATGACATGATCGTGTTTTTCGTCACGCGAGCGGGCCATGTGAAACTGGCCGGGCTGTCGGGCATCGCCCCCGGCCTCGACCCGATAGGAGCCGGACATGCCGAGATGGGAGAGGATGGAAAAACCATCGTCCAGATCGATCAGCAGATATTTGGCCCGGCGCGACAATGCGACGATCCGCCGCCCCGCCACCCGCCCGGCCAGCCCTTCGGGCAAGGGAAAGCGCAGGTCTGCGCGCCTGAGTTCAAGCCTTTCGATAAGGCCTGCCTCCATCACGGGCGCCAGTCCGCGTCGGACCGTCTCCACCTCTGGCAATTCCGGCATGATATCTCCATGTTTTTGTTTCGGCGCCGGTCAGGATGGTCTATGGACTGTCTCGACCGGTGACGTTCTGCTTCTATATAGAAGCTGGATCGGCCAGGCCAAAGGTTTGATCGACCCCACGTCCCGCGGGTGCGAACGACCCTTTCCTGCGGACCCTTTGTACAGACCAGTCAAAAGGCAGTTCCCGGCACGAACGGGCGTTGCAGCAGACACGAGGCAGATGGAGTGAAACGATGACGGCAAGCCGGACCCTGGCCGAAGGCGGCATGGAAACATCCTATGGTTTTCGCGATGTCGCGGAAGGTGAAAAACAGGGCCTCGTCAACGAGGTGTTTCACAAGGTGGCCAAGCGCTACGACATCATGAACGACGTGATGTCGGCGGGCATGCATCGTCTGTGGAAGGATGCCATGGTGGCAGCGCTTCATCCGTCGAAAAACCCGAGCTACAAAGTCCTGGATGTGGCAGGCGGCACAGGCGATATCGCCTTCCGCATCGTCGAAGCCTCGAAGCGTCAGGCACATGTGACCGTGCTCGACATCAATGCCTCGATGCTTCAGGTCGGCGAAGAACGCGCAGCCAAGAAGAGGCTGAGCGACAATGTGACCTTTGTCGAAGCCAATGCCGAAGCGCTACCCTTCGAGGACAACAGTTTCGATGCCTATACGGTCGCCTTCGGCATCCGCAATGTACCGCGCATCGATACGGCGCTGTCGGAGGCTTTCCGCGTGCTCAAACGCGGCGGACGTCTGCTGGTCCTGGAATTTTCCGAGGTGCAGCTTCCCGTTCTCGACGAGGTTTACGACCAGTGGTCGTTCAAGGCCATTCCGAAATTTGGCCAAATGATCACCGGCGATGGCGAACCCTATCAGTATCTGGTGGAATCGATCCGAAAGTTTCCCAATCAAAAGGATTTTGCCCGGATGGTGGAGACCGCAGGCTTTTCCAGAGTGGCCTATACCAATTACACCGGCGGCATTGTGGCGCTGCATTCCGGCTGGAAAATCTGACGACAGGGTAGAGGCTGCGGTCCAATCGTGGCGATGCGGCGTGTGACCGCGGTTCGATGAGGTTTCATGAGTACGTTCAGCGCTTATCTCCGGCTGGTCAAGGTCGGGTGGATTCTGCTTCGTGAAGGGGTGATTTCGGCCCTGCCGACGGACGGCCTGCCACCGGCGGCCGTGATGGTGAAATCCGCCCTCAGTCTTCTCGAGCGCAAGCGAAAGATAAGCTCGGTCCGATCCGACCGCCTGTCGCGCGCGGTCGAGCGGCTCGGGCCCTCCTATGTCAAGATCGGCCAGTTCCTCGCCACCCGTCCGGATGTGGTGGGGGCGGAGCTTGCCGCCGATCTGACCGGTCTGCAGGACCGTATGACCTTTTTCCCGATGGAAGACGCAAAGAGCGCCATCCAGAATTCGCTCGGTCGCCCGGTCGATGCGCTCTACACGTCCTTCGGTGCACCGATCGCCGCCGCCTCCATTGCCCAGGTCCATCCCTGTCAGGTCGACACGCCGTCGGGAGCGCGCAAGGTGGCGGTGAAGGTCATCCGGCCCGGCGTGCGCCGCCGTTTTGCCGGCGATATTGAAGTCATGTATCTGGTTGCGCGGCTGCAGGACCTGTTTCTGCCGCATATGCGCCGGCTGAAGCCGGTCGAGGTGACGAAGGCGCTGGAACAGACCACCAAGCTGGAAATGGATCTGAGGCTCGAAGCCGCCGCCCTGTCGGAACTTGCGGAAAACACAAGCAAGGATCCGGGTTTCCGTGTGCCGGAGGTGGACTGGGAGCGCACCGGTCGCGACGTCTTGACCATGGAATGGATCGACGGCGTCAAGATGTCGGATGTCGAGGGGCTGAAAGCCGCCGGTCACGATCTCGATGCGCTGGCCGATACGCTGATGCAATCCTTCCTGCGCCACACGCTGCGCGACGGCTTTTTCCATGCCGACATGCATCCCGGCAATCTCTTCGTCGATGCAAAGGGTGTCATCGTCGCCGTCGACATGGGCATCAGCGGTCGGATCGGCAAGAAAGAGCGGCGGTTTCTGGCGGAAATTCTCTATGGCTTCATCACCCGCGACTATATGCGGGTGGCAGAGGTGCATTTTGAGGCGGGTTATGTACCCTCACACCAGAATGTCGCCAGCTTCGCTCAGGCCATCCGCGCCATTGTCGAGCCGATCCACGGCCAGCCCGCCGAAACCATTTCCATGGCAAGGCTTCTGACGCTGCTGTTCGAGGTGACGGAACTCTTCGACATGGCGACGCGGCCCGAACTGGTCATGCTGCAAAAAACCATGGTGGTTGTGGAGGGTGTCTCGCGCATGCTCAATCCGCGCTTCAACATGTGGAAAGCGTCCGAACCGGTCGTCGCCAGCTGGATAAGGGACAATCTTGGCCCGAAACGCCTGCTGGTCGATGTGCAGGATGGCGTCAAGGCCGCTTTGCGCGTGGCCGAAGCCCTGCCCGACATTGCCGCCAAGACCGAGAAACTGCACAGCGAATTGATGCATATGAGCGAGCACGGCCTGCGCTTCGATGCTGAAACGGCAGAGGCCATCGGCAAAGCCGAAGCGCGCCACAGCCGCAGCGGACGGCTGGCGCTCTGGGTCATCGCGCTCAGCCTGCTGGCCATTGCCCTGCATGTGTGAGGGGCCTTTTCAGGACAGCCTGACGGGTCTTCTCACATAGGTTCCGAGACAAGGGGGATAAGACCATGCCTGCCACCAACCGGAATTTCGTCCGCTCCAGCCTTGTCATGCTGGGCCTTGGCTGTCTTCTGCTGCTCGGACTGATCGGGTCTTCGCTCTGGATGGTCGACAAGACCCGAACCACCTTCAATGCCGTCGTCACTGAACAGGCCATTCGCCGCACCAGCGCTGATCTGATGCAGACCCTGACCAATGCCGAAACCGGCCAGCGCGGTTTTCTTCTGACCCTGGATACCGCCTATCTGACGCCCTACAAGGAAGCGATCAAGGAGGTCTCCGCCCAGATGGAGGCGCTGATTGCCATCACGCCGCCGCAGGACGAGCGCAAGGCTGAAATGACGGGGTTGAAAAATCTGGTTCACGCCAAGCTTGAGGAACTGGCTAAAACCATCGTCATGGCCAATAACGGCGAGGTCGCCGACGCACTCACGGAGGTGCGCAGCGGCTATGGCAAAAAATTGATGGATCAAAACCGGGCCATTCTCGACCATATCCGCGACATTTCCGACCGCAAGATGAATGAGGCGATTACCCGGCAGCTTGCGGTCAACACCATGCTGACCTGGTTCGGGCTGGGGGTTGCCCTTGCCATTCTCGCCGTTGTCGGTGGAGCAATCCTCATCGTTCTCGACCATGTGAAGGATTTGTCCCGCGCCCGACGGGAGGTGGAGGACCTCAATCAGGGGCTGGAGGAACGGGTGCAGGAGCGCACGGAAGATCTCATTCAGGCCAATCAGGAAATCCAGCGTTTCGCCTATATCATCACCCACGATCTGCGCGCACCGCTGGTGAATATCATGGGTTTTACCGCCGAGCTGGAAACCGCTCTCAAGGCGCTTCAGACCTATGTTCTGGCCGATGGCAAGGACCTTTCGCCCCAGGATATCGAGGATGCCCGGCTGGCTGCTGCCGAAGACCTGCCGGAAGCCATCGATTTCATCCGCTCGTCCACCCGCAAGATGGACGGACTGATCAATGCCATTTTGAAGATTTCCCGCGACGGACGCCGGCAATTGAAACCGGAACCTTTCGAGCTGAAAGAGGCCATCGAAGCAACCGCCGCCAGCGTTCACCATCAGATCAGCGACAATGGCGGTGAAACCCTGATCGAGGCTGGCGACCTCACCATCATCTCGGACCGGCTTTCGCTCGAACAAATCCTTGGAAATCTTTTCGATAATGCTATCAAGTACAAGTCACATGACAGACCCCTGCAACTTGGCGTCACGGCCACTGCCGAAGGGCGGCATTTCGTCAGGATAGAGATTGCAGACAATGGCCGCGGCATTGCCAAGGAAGACCACGAGCGTATTTTTGAACTTTTTCGCCGTTCAGGCCAACAAAATCAGGTTGGCGAAGGGATAGGACTTGCTCATGTACGCTCTCTGGTGCGAAACCTGGGTGGAGAAATCACAGTTCGATCGGAACTGGGTGTCGGCTCAACCTTCATCCTGCGGTTTCCGCGAGACCTTTCTAAACTGGTAAGGAGTTGAGTATGAAAGCTGTTGGCCGCGAAGTCACCATTGTCATGGTCGAGGATGATGAGGGGCATGCCCGTCTGATCGAAAAGAATGTGCGCCGCGCCGGCGTGAACAACGAAATCCTGCCTTTTACCGACGGCAATTCAGCGCTGGATTATATTCTGGGACCGGACCGCTCCGGTGAGGTCTCGTCCGAGCGCTATCTTCTGATCCTGCTCGATCTCAACCTTCCAGACATGTCCGGCACCGATATTCTGGAGAAGGTGAAGAACAATCCGCATACGCGCCGCCTGCCGGTCGTCATTCTCACCACCACCGATGACGAGCGCGAAATCCAGCGCTGCTACGATCTCGGCGCCAATGTCTATATCACCAAGCCGGTCGATTATGAGAATTTCGCCCATGCGATCCGGCAGCTCGGCCTGTTTTTCTCCGTCATGCAAATTTCCTGAATTTCGTGTCGTCAGCCATGAATGTCCGCGTTCTTTACCTCGACGATGATCCGGCGATCGTGCGCCTCGTGCAGAAGGCCCTCGGGCGCAACGGGCATTCCGTTATTCATGCCGAAGACCTCGACAGCGCACTTGCCCTGCTGGCTGAGGACCGTTTCGATGCCATTGTCCTCGACCACTATCTCCAGGCCATGACCGGCCACGACGTGCTGGCGCGGCTGAGAGGCGAAGGCGTGACCTTGCCGGTCGTCTATGTCACCGGGTCGAACGAAGCGCAGGTGGCCATTGATGCCATCAAGGCCGGCGCATCCGACTATGTGATCAAGACGGTGGACGGGGATTTCCTGCCGCTTCTGACCAGCGCCATCGAGCAATCGGTGGACAATGCCCGTCTGCGAGCGGAAAAGGCGCGCGCGGAAGAAGAAATCCGGCTGGGCAAGGAACGCGCTGAAGCATTGCTGGCCGAAGTCAATCATCGTGTCGCCAACAGTCTGGCGCTGGTGGCAAGCCTGATCCGGCTGCAGATCGCCAATGCCCGCAATGATGAGATCAAGGCTGAGCTTGCCGAAACCCAGGCACGGATCACCGCAATTGCCGGTATGCATCGCAGCCTTTACACCTCCCATGATGTCAGCCGCGTCGATCTCAACATCTATACCGCCCATCTGGTGAACGAGCTGGCCAGTTCGCTTGCCAATCCGGAAAAGAAGATCGATGTGCGGGTCGAGGCCGATCCCATCGTGCTGAAATCCGACCGGGCCGTGTCGATCGGCATGATCGTCACCGAACTCGTCACCAATGCCTTCAAATATGCCTATCCGGAACGCTCGGACGGCGAAATCCGCGTGCGGCTGAAACAGGTGGCAGAAGACCGGGCACTTCTGACGGTGGAGGATGACGGCGTCGGCATCAATCCGGCGGCAGCGCCGAAGGGAACCGGGCTTGGCAGCCGGATCATCAAATCCATGGCTGCGTCGCTCGGAGATGGTTTGAGCTATGATGAAACCGGCCACGGCACCCTTGCCCGCGTGCCGATCACGCTCGGATAAGCGGAAAGGGCGCGTCATGAGCCTTGAGACCAAAAGCCTTCACGGCAAACGGATTCTGCTGATCATCAGCGGCGGCATTGCCGCCTATAAAAGCCTCGATCTCATCCGGCGGCTCAAGGAACGGGGGGCCGAGGTGCGACCGGTAATGACGGCTGCTGCCCAGCACTTCATCACGCCGCTGGCCGTTGGCGCCCTGTCTGCCTCTCATGTCTATACAGAGCTGTTTTCGCGCGAGGATGAGCAGGATGTCGGTCATATCAGACTGGCGCGGGAATGCGATCTGATCGTCGTGGCGCCCGCGACTGCCGATCTCATGGCGAAAATGGCCAACGGGCTGGCGGACGATCTGGCCTCCACCGTGCTTCTGGCGGCCGATCGCCCGGTTCTGATCGCCCCGGCGATGAACCCGAAAATGTGGGCGCATCCGGCAACGAAGCGCAATGTCGCAACCTTGAAAGCCGATGGCCTCACGTTCATCGGGCCGATGGCGGGTGAAATGGCGGAAAAGGGCGAAAGCGGTCTTGGCCGCATGGCCGAACCGCTGGAGATCGTCGCTGCCATTGAAGCGCTCCTCACGCCTGCGGAAAAACCGCTTTCCGGCAAGACCGCCATCGTCACCTCCGGGCCAACCCATGAACCCATCGATCCGGTGCGCTATATCGCCAACCGTTCCTCTGGCCGTCAGGGGCATGCGATTGCCAGCGCCCTTGCCCGTCTCGGCGCAGAGGTCACGCTGGTCTCCGGACCCGTCACGCTTGCCGATCCGCATGGGGTGAAAACCATCCATGTCGAGACGGCAGAGGAGATGCGCCAGGCGGTGCTGGCTACCTTTCCCGCCGATCTGGCGGTGATGGTCGCTGCCGTCGCCGACTGGCGGGTGGCCACAGCGTCAGAGCACAAGATCAAGAAACAGCCCGGCGATGCCGCCCCCACGCTTCAGATGGTTGAAAATCCCGACATTCTCAAAGAGGTCGGTCATCATCCAGAGCGACCTTCACTGGTGGTGGGCTTTGCCGCCGAGACCCGCAATGTCGAGGAAAACGGTAAGACGAAACTCGCGCGCAAAGGCGCTGATCTGATCGTCGCCAACGACGTCTCGCCCGCCACCGGCATTATGGGCGGCACGCAGAACAGCGTCAGCCTGATCTTTGCCGACCGCGTCGAACACTGGCCGGACATGACCAAGGATCAGGTGGCCGAAAAGCTTGCCCTGCGCATGGCCGAGATGTTTCTGGCAAAAACCTGACTTACAACAACACCATGCCGATCACCGCGCCAGCGGCCAGAACGACAAGCGGATGAAGCCGCGTGGCGATCATCAGAGCGGCGGAAGCGGCTGTCACGGCTGCGAGCAACAGGCTTGTGACCGAGGCATGGGTGATGATGGCGGCACTGGCGGCGACAAGACCGGCCGTCATGGGCTGCAGCCCGCCCATAACGATCTTGCGCCAGGGCTTATCCTTGTAACGGTCCCAAAGGGTCAGCGCACCCGCCGTGATCAGTGAAGACGGACCGAATTTGGCAATTGACGTCACGATCAGACCGGACAGGCCGGCGATATGCCAGCCAATCAGTGGAACGACCATCATATTGGGACCGGGTGCGGCCTGCGCCAGCGCAAAGAGCGCGCTGAACTCGCTGGCGCTCAACCAGTGGTGCACATCGACCACTCGGCGCTGCATTTCCGGCAAGATGGCATTGCCGCCGCCAAAGGCCATCAGAGACAGTTCGGCAAAGACAACCGCCAGAGAGACAAGCAAAGGGCTCATTTCGAAGCCCTCCAGCTCAGCAGGATGGAGAAGGGCGCAAGCACCAGCAGCGTCACGATCATCGGCAGGCGCAGGAGCGCAATGGCGCCGAAACAGATCAGCATGACGAGAACCGCATGCGGCTTTCTGATCAGCGGCCGTGCCATTTTGTAAGCCGTGGCGATCAGAAGACCGGCCACCGCCGCTGCCAGACCGGCAAACAGATGCTGCACGACACTGAGATCATGATAACGGTCATACAACACGCCGAGACAGAGCACGACCGCCGTCGGAGCCGCAATCAGTCCGCTCATGGCGGCAAGCGCACCGCGCCATCCGGCAAAGCGCAGGCCGACAGCAACCGACAGATTGATGATGTTGCCGCCAGGCAGAAACTGGCACAGCCCCAAAAGATCGGTAAATGCCTCTGGTGAAAGCCAGCGCTTTTCTTCAACCAGCATCCGCCGCGCCATCGGCAGAACGCCGCCAAACCCCATCAGGCCAAGGCTGAGGAAGCCGGAGAAAAGTGCAGCCGGTCCGGGATGGATTTCCGCGGACAGATCGAGAGGAAGAGCATCTGACATTGTTCTTGTCCTTATTGCATGCCATGTCGATACGCCTGTCTCGTGCCTATGTCCAATATATGGAAAATGCCTTTTCCATATGATAAAGATATCGCATGATCGAACTTCGCCACCTTCGTTACGCCATTGCTGTTGCCGAGACCGGCCATATGACCCGCGCTGCCGAAAAACTCGGGCTGCAACAGCCGCCGCTCAGCCAGCAGATCCGTAATCTGGAGGAGATGGTCGGCACGCCGCTGTTTCACCGCCTGCCGCGCGGCATGGCCCTGACCGAAGCGGGCGAGGCTTTCCTTGTGCGGGCACGCCAGATTATCGCCGATGTCGATCAGGCGGTGGATGCGGCCCGACGGGCAGCACGCGGCGAAACCGGGCTGCTTGCTATCGGCTTCACCAGTTCCGCCGCCTTTCATCCACTGGTCGCCCGTGTGGTTCGGGCGCTGCGCCAGAGCGCGCCCGATCTTGGGCTGCGGCTGGAGGAAGGGTCTACTGATGAATTGCAGGAAGCACTTGTGACCGGACGGCTGGATGCGGTTTTCATCCGCTTTGCTTCGGAACGGCTTGCCGGCTTTCACGTCGAAGCGCTCACTTCGGAACCGATGGTTCTTGCCCTGCCGGATACCCATGTGCTGGCGCACTCAAAACCCAGCAGTATCGATCTTGCCGATCTGGCGCAGGAGACCTTTATTCTTTACCGCAGGCTATCGGCACAAGGCCTTTACGACAGGATCATCGCCGCCTGTCAGAAAGCTGGCTTCAGCCCGAAGGTGGAACAGGAAACGCCGAAAATCGTCTCGACGCTGAGCCTTGTGGCGGCGGGGCTAGGGGTCTCGATCATTCCGCGTTCCATGGCACGTCTGGAAACTTCGGGCGTGGCCTATTGCGATTTTCATCAGGGCAGCAACATCGAAGCGCCGCTTTATCTGGCCTGCCGAAAGCCTTCGGCAAGCGGGGCCTTACGCAACTTCGTCGCCGAAGTCAGGCGGCAGGCTGAGCACGATGAGGATGGGCAAGATCGGGACGGGATGCAGGTGTGAAGGGCACGACCGTCAAGCCGTTATCGCCGAGCTTGAGGCCACTGGCAGGCGGAATTTCCATCCAGGCATCGGCTTCATCGGTCAATGGTTCGGATACAAGACAGGTCCCGCCCTTGTTTCCCATCGACCCGGCATAAAGCGTCGGTGCAAAAGCATCGGTGGAATAGCGCACGGCATAAAGGGTTTTGCCATCGGAGAAGGCGGCGGTGAAGCGCACTTTCGCTTCGCCCACCATGTGACGGCTCAAGTCCTCGACAAAGCCGATCGCTTCGCTCATCGCCGCAAGCGGGCGTTCCTTCATACCGAATTGCATGGCCAGCAGAAACAGAAGTTCGGAATCGGTCGTGCCAGTGCGGGCATTGAAATGTTCGTCATCCAGCATCGCCTCCATTGAGCGGCGGATGCGGTCGAAATGATCGATCTGGCCGTTATGCATGAAGGACCAGGCACCATGGACGAAAGGATGGCAATTGTCCCGCCGGGTTGCGCCATGGGTGGCGGCGCGCACATGGGCCAGAAACAGCGGTGAGCGGATCTGGCGGGCAATGCTTTTCAGATTGCAATCCGACCAGGCAGGCAACACATCGCGAAACCGTCCCGGCTCCTCCCGGTCACCATACCAGGCGAGCCCGAAGCCATCGGCATTGGTGGAGGTTTTGGCGCGGGTGGCACAGACGGACTGCTCGATCAGCGAATGGGCGGGCGACGACACCAGCTCTTCCAGAAAGAGCGGTTCTCCCCGATAGGCTGCCCAACGACACATGGTATAAAGCTCCGCACTGCCGCCTTCAGACGCGGCCAGTATAATGGTGAGGCAAGAGAGTGAACGAAATCTGAAGTTAAGATATTTTATGTCAGATTCTTGACGGAAGCGGCAATCACATTTTGCGGCGCAAAATAATATTTGTGAACACTGCGTTCGCATTCCCGCTCTTTGGGCTGACCATTCTCCGATTATATTCAGGAAAACTGTTTCAGCTCGAAAGGAGCTTCCCATGTCCATTCGCCCCGTCAAGCACGAAAGCCGCGCCATGCCGACCATGGAGGGTGCGGGCGTGAAACTGCATCGCGTCTTTGGCTTCGGCGATCCGTCGATGACCGATCCCTTCCTGATGATGGATGATTTCCGCAACGACAATCCCTCCGATTATCTGCGCGGTTTTCCCTGGCATCCGCATCGCGGCATCGAAACCATCACCTATGTTCTGGCCGGAACGGTGGAGCACGGCGATAGCCTCGGCAATCAGGGCCTGCTTGGCGCCGGTGACATCCAGTGGATGACGGCCGGGCGCGGTATCATGCATCAGGAAATGCCCAAGGGTGATTTTTCCGGCAAGATGCACGGTTTCCAGCTCTGGGCCAACCTGCCCTCTTCCCTGAAAATGACCGCACCGCGCTATCAGGACATCAAATCCGCCGATATTCCGGTGGTGATTGATGACGACGGCACGGCTGTGCGGGTGATCAGCGGCGATTTCTGGGGCAAGAGCGGCCCGGTGGACGGCATTGCCGCCGAGCCGGTCTATCTCGATATTTCGGTGCCACCGGGCAAGCGCAAGACCATTCCGGTCGATACCTACCGCTCGGCCTTCGCCTATATTTTCGCCGGTTCCGGCACCTTCCGCGATGCCTCGAAACCCTTTGGCGTCAGGGTGGAAAAGGAGTTTCAGGGCGAGGAACTGAATATCCGCGATCTCTCCGGCAACCGCACGCTGGTGGTGTTCGACACCGGCGACGAAATCACCGTGCAGGCCGGGGATGACGGCATCCGCTTTCTTCTGGTCTCCGGCAAGCCGATCCGCGAGCCGGTCGCCTGGCACGGGCCGATCGTGATGAACACCCGCGAAGAGCTCATGCAGGCCATGCGCGAATTGCAGAACGGCACCTTCATCCGCCCGGCGGACGCCTGAATCGAGAGCATCGGCCGAAAAGTGGGAACCGGTTTTCAGGAAAACCCGGTTCAGAAACAAAGCCTTACAGCATCGCGCCGATTCCGTTTTTCGGCACGATGCTCTATCGCTGCAACTCCGGCCACAGCCCGTGAAAATGATGCAGCGGGCCGTGGCCATGACCGACGGAGAGCCGATCAGCGGCGGCAATCGCGCCGCTGATCCAGGTTTTCGCTATCCTGACGGCACGCTCAAGTGTCTCCCCCTTGGCCAGTTCGGCAGCGATGGCACTGGAGAGCGAACACCCTGTGCCATGGGTGTTTGCGGTTGGATACCGCCGCCCTTCCAGCCAGAGCCTGTTATCCTCCCACAGCAACAGGTCGGGGGCTTCCGCGTCCGGCAGATGGCCGCCCTTCAACAGAACAGCCTTCACACCAAAGCCCAGAAGCGCCTTTGCCTGCGCTTCCATGGCGGCGCGGCTTACGGCCTCTGTCACACCAAGAAGCGCTGCCGCCTCGGGCAGGTTGGGAGTGATCACGTGCGCCAGCGGAAAGATATGCTCGATCAGCGCCTTGACCGTCTGCTGGCCGGCAAGCGATGCGCCGCCTTTGGCGACCATCACCGTATCCAATACGATGGGCAGGGTCTGCCGCCGCAAGAGCCCCCCCACGGTTTCGGCCGTGGCTGCTGATCCGATCATGCCGATTTTCACCGCATCGACGCGGATATCGGCAAAAACAGCCTCGATCTGCTGACGCACCAGATCAGGCTCGATCAGACGGACGGCGCTGACGCCTTGCGTGTTCTGTACCGTCAACGCCGTAATCGCTGCCATGCCATAGGTATGCCGTGCAGCAAAACTCTTGAGATCAGCCTGAATCCCGGCACCGCCCGACGGGTCGGAGCCTGCAACCGATAAAACATTGGCAATAGCGGCACGAGCCGTTATGCTGACCGTCTCAGTCATGACCTTTTCCCTCTGCCTCGTTTTTGATGGCTTACCTTCTTCTGGTCATGCAAAACCGGAAATGCGGAACTTTTGCTGCATTTGCTCATTTTGCCCATGATAGCAATCATGAACAAGACGGAGTTCAATACGGCATGACATCTTCTATCGATAACGGGCTGCCAGAGATCGATGTTTCCCGTCACGCCCTGTTTCTCGATATTGACGGCACGCTGATCGATCTTGCCGAGACACCGGAAGCGATCATCGTGCCCGACGGCCTGCCGGATATGCTCGCGGCCCTGTCGCAACGTCTGGATGGCGCGCTGGCGCTGGTGACAGGCCGCGCGCTCGATTACGCCGATACACTGTTTGCCCCACATCGCTTTCCGCTGGCCGGCCTGCATGGAACCGAACGGCGCGGCGGCGACGGGGTCATCACCCGGCACGACCCGAGTACGTCCTTTCTGGCGGTGAAGGAAGACCTGCCAAAGCTTTCGCAAGCCTATCCCGGTGTGCTGGTGGAAGACAAAGGGGCGGCGATTGCTGTGCATTTTCGCCAGGCCCCCGATTGCGCCGGAGTTCTCGAAACGGCCATGCGTGATGCGCTGGCGGCGGCAGGCCCCGGTTACGCTCTGCAACGGGGCAAGATGGTGATGGAAATTCGCCCGGACAGCGCCGACAAGGGACGGGCGGTGGCCGCCTTTCTCGATGAAACCCCGTTTAAGGGCCGTATTCCGATAACATTTGGCGATGATGTCACCGACGAAGCCATGTTTGAACTTGCCAATGACCGAGACGGGTTTTC
This sequence comes from Allorhizobium sonneratiae, assembly GCF_023700755.1. GTDB lineage: Bacteria > Pseudomonadota > Alphaproteobacteria > Rhizobiales > Rhizobiaceae > Allorhizobium > Allorhizobium sonneratiae. The sequence goes on from NZ_JAMKOJ010000002.1 coordinate 349,984, forward strand.
AGTCAAAATTGGCGGCAATGGCGAGCCGACATTTGCCAGATATGGTCTGAAACGTCCCACAGACATGCGGGCTTTCATCCGCAGGATCGCAGAATCATGACGCGGGATTTGAGAAAACCATCTTTCTCCCTGCCGAGACCATAGCGGCAGGCATTCCTCGGTTCACCGAGGAATGCCTGCTTGAAGCGTTTATAACGGATCATGAAAGGGGATATCCATGAGCCGACTTGTCGTCGTTTCCAACCGGGTTCCGGTTCCAGACACCTCGAAAAAAGCACCCGCAGGCGGGCTTGCCGTGGCGCTGAAAGCCGCGCTCGACGAGCGCGGTGGCATCTGGATGGGCTGGTCCGGCCAGTCGAGCGGCGAAGACGAGCCGGGCGAGTTGAAGATCAACGAGGATGGCAAGATCACCTATGCGCTGACCGATCTGACCGATCGTGACGTCGATGAATATTACCACGGCTTCGCCAACAGAGTGCTCTGGCCGATCTGCCATTACCGGCTCGATCTTGCTGATTACGGCCGCAAGGAAATGACCGGTTATTTCCGGGTGAACCGCTTCTTCGCCAGCCGTCTTCAGCCGCTTCTCAAACCGGATGACATCATCTGGGTGCATGATTATCACCTCATTCCGCTTGCCTCCGAGCTGAGACGCATGGGAGTGAAGAACCGCATCGGCTTTTTCCTGCATATCCCCCTGCCGCCTGCCGATGTGCTGTTTGCCATGCCGGTTCACGAGGAGATCCTCAGAAACCTGGCTGAATACGATCTGGTCGGTTTCCAGACAGACCATGATCTGGCCAATTTTGCCGGTGCGCTGGTGCGTGAGGGGCTGGGCGAAAAACTGGACGACAACACGCTTTCCTCCTTCGGTCGGCAATTCCGGGCCGGACACTATCCCATCGGCATCGAGACCGCCGCTTTTGCCGCCTATGCCCGTCGTGCCGTTCAGAATGCCCTGGTGAGAAAGGCAGCCGAGAGCCTTGAAGGCCGGGAGCTGATCATCGGCGTCGACCGGCTGGATTATTCCAAAGGCATCACCCAGCGCCTCGATGCCTATGAACAATTCATCAACGCCAATCCCCATCGTCAGGGCAATGTGTCCTATCTGCAGGTGACGCCGAAATCCCGCTCGGACGTGCCGGAATATGAGGCCATGCAGCGCATGGTGGCTGAACAGGCGGGCCGGGTCAACGGAGCGCTCGGAACCGTGGACTGGGTGCCGATCCGCTATATCAACCGTTCGGTGGCGCGTCCGGTTCTGGCCGGACTTTACCGTATCGCACGGGTCGGCCTCGTAACACCGCTGCGTGACGGGATGAATCTGGTTGCAAAAGAATATGTTGCCGCCCAGAACCCCGAAGATCCGGGCGTGCTTATTCTCTCACGCTTTGCCGGTGCGGCGCGCGAACTGACCGGCGCGCTGCTGGTCAATCCCTATGATGTGGAAGGCACGGCGCAGGCCATCGAACAGGCCCTTGCCATGCCGCTGGAAGAGCGGCGCAACCGCTGGCGGCAGATGATGGATTATCTGCTGGTCAACGATGTCATGCACTGGTGCGAGGATTTTCTCGACGATCTGATCAATCTATCGCCGGGGCACCCTCATTCGACCGGGGTGACACACGAACCAATCCAATAAGAATACCCGGACAGAAAGCATCGGAAAAGCACGCAAGGGCGAGCAGATGTCTCTCCTCGCCCTGGTTATCTCAGGAATATCACGCTGCTTTGGCGACGTGATATTCCTTGATGGCCACCATCTTGATTGCCGGATAGCGTTCCGCCTCATAACGAAGCGAAAAAGCATCCTGCGCCATGAAGACAGGATCGCCGTCGAGATCGCGGCAGAGATTGCCACGCTGGACGGTGACGAATTTCTCCAGATCCTCCGGCTTGTCGGCGGAAATCCAGCGGCAGACAGAAAAGCGCGACATTTCAAACGAGACCGGCAGGCCATATTCAGCCGACAACCGCTCCTTCAACACATCGAGCTGCAGCGCGCCAACGACGCCGACAATGGCGGGCGAGCCGTCTTCCGGCTGGAAAAGCTGGACGACGCCCTCTTCGGCCATCTGCTGCAGGGCTTCTTTCAGCTTTTTTGCTTTCATCGCATCTTCAAGCCGAACGCGGCGGAGAATTTCCGGCGAGAAATTCGGCACGCCCTGAAACACCAGCGCCTCGCCTTCCGTCAGCGTGTCACCAATGCGCAAGGTGCCGTGATTGGGAATGCCGACGACATCGCCAGCAAAGGCGGTATCGGCAAGCTGGCGTTGCGAGGCAAAGAAGAATTGCGGCGCTGTCAAGCCCATCTGCTTGCCGGTGCGGGCAAGGCGCACCTTCATGCCGCGCTCCAGCTTGCCGGAGCAGATGCGGGCAAAGGCGATGCGGTCGCGGTGATTGGGGTCCATATTCGCCTGGATCTTGAAGACGAAGGCGGTCATCTTTTCTTCCGCCGCATGAACCTTACGGCTATCGGCCACCTGATCGCGTGGCGGCGGCGCAAAGGCGCCAAGCGCATTGATCAGATCGCGCACACCGAAATTTCTCAGCGCCGAGCCGAAAAATACCGGTGTCAGATGGCCTTCGAGAAAGGCCTGCCGGTCGAAGGGGCGGCAGGCTTCACGCGCCAGTTCCAGCTCGTCGATAAAGGCGGCGCGCTCGTTTTCCGGCAGATGATCGGCCACGCTTTGCGGTCCGTTGACCGGCAGGCCTTCCACCTGGGTATCGCTGCCACGAAACGTGTTCTCAGCCAGATTGTAGGAGCCGCAGAAGGTCTTGGAACGACCGACCGGCCAGGTAATAGGGGCTGTGTCGAGCGCCAGCTTTTCCTCGACCTCGTCGAGGATCTCGAAAATATCCCGGCTTTCGCGGTCCATCTTGTTGACGAAGGTGATGATCGGAATGTCGCGCATGCGGCAGACTTCAAACAGCTTCAGCGTGCGCGGCTCGATGCCCTTGGCGGCGTCGATGACCATGACGGCGGCATCGACGGCGGTCAGCGTGCGATAGGTGTCGTCGGCGAAATCCTCGTGACCGGGCGTGTCGAGAATATTGAAGACCTTGTCGTCATATTCGAAGGTCATCACCGAGGTGACGACGGAAATGCCGCGTTCACGCTCGATCTTCATCCAGTCGGACCGCGTCTGGATGCGGTCCTTTTTCGCCTTGACCTCACCGGCCAGCTGAATGGCGCCGCCGAACAGCAGCAGTTTTTCCGTCAGCGTGGTTTTACCGGCATCCGGGTGAGCGATAATAGCAAAGGTGCGGCGGCGGGAGACCGCCTCTGCGAGCGTTTCGGCCATGATGTAAATCCTGTGAATTGCCGGTCTCATAGCGGCTTACGGGCAAAAGTGCAATTGACCCGCACGGATCAGGCCCGGATGATGGACCCATGACCCTGATGCAAAACCAGATGCGGCCGCAGCTTGGCCTTCTTCGTCTCCCCCATGCCGAGGGGCTGGACCTGCCATCCTATGAAACCGCGGGCGCTGCCGGCATGGATCTGCGCGCCGCCGTTGGCGCGGATGATCCGCTCACGCTCAAACCCGGTCAGCGGGCGCTGGTGCCGACCGGGCTGATCATGGAAATCCCTGAGGGCTTTGAAGCGCAGATCCGTCCGCGCTCCGGCCTTGCCTTCAAGCACGGCATCACCTGCCTCAATACGCCCGGCACCATCGACAGCGATTATCGCGGTGAGGTGAAGGTGCTGCTGATCAATCTGGGCGAGGCGGATTTCACCATCACCCGCGCCATGCGCATCGCCCAGATGGTGATTGCCCCGGTGACGCAGGTCAGCCTTGTCGAGATCACGCAATTGAGCGAAACCTTGCGCGGTGCGGGCGGCTTCGGCTCGACCGGCACGGCTTGATGATGAAGCAAGACCTGATTTTTCGGCAGGATTATTTTGCCGATCCTGCTGCTTTTCATGCACTTGTCGATCTGCTTCGGGATATTTTCGGCATCGATATTGGTTTACTCCGTCAGTTTGGCGGCCCCGATCCAACGTCAATGCCGTTTGGATATTTCGATGCGTCCGGCCAGTTGATCGGCAATTTTACCGCTTTTTCCATGCCCTTGATAGTCAATGGCCGGATCGTTAACGCTGCCGGCTATCAATCCGGTGCAGTGCGCCCCGACTATCGCGGTCGCGGGCTCTATCGTGAATTGATGCTCAAGGCTTTCGAATGGGCTGAACAATCAGGGTTTGAAGCGGGAATTCTGCTCACGGACAAACCCGACCTTTACAGGCGCTACGGCTTTGTTGCTGTTCAGCAGCACCGATTCAAAGGTGATATTCCAAGAACGAAAGGCGTAGTGGCCAGTCGGGCGATCAACCTGAGCAACAAGGATGATGTTATCGTTTTGCAATGGTTGCTCGCCAACCGCAAGCCGGTATCGAACCGGTTCTCCGTTCTCAGGCAGACGGAACTTTTTCTGCTCAATTGCTGTTTCGATCCGTCCGTTACCATAAGTCTGATTGAAAATATGCAAGCTGTGATCGCTTGGAAAGCACAAGACAATGGCAGGCTTCAGATTCTTGATATTGTCGCCACAGCCATTCCCGATATGGCCACCCTTGTGCAGGCGATCATGCCGCAATGCCGTCAGATTGAAACCTGTTTCCCGCCTGACGCATTGGACTGGAAAGCTGAACCTTTTCCCTATAAGGGACATTGCGTTCTCATGGTTTCAGGCAGCCTTCAAGGTACTCTGAGCGGCGATATCAGTCTATCTCCCATGGCTGAGTTTTAGACACTTTTAATCTGCTGCATAATTTTCTCCTTAAATCTCACCCGATTTAAGGAATGATGCAGTAGAGCTTGGCTTCAGGAAAAGTGGAACCGGTTTTCGCTCCGGATATGCGTTAAAATAAAGATGAGAACATATTCGCATGTAATGCAGAAGATAGTGCAATGCGGATGACATCTGGTGACGTCAGTTCTTCTGCCCCTTATCCGTCCATGATGGCGGCGCTCCAACGACATTGCCGATGAAACCGCTGATGCCGGAGGCGCGACCATAGGCATCGCAGGCGGCATTTTTTGGCGCACCGCCGAGTTTTGACTGAACCTTCTGCCATGAGGGCAGTGTCAGATCGACAGCGGGGCTTTTCCGCCCCTTCATGAGCAGATCGGCAAAATCACCGGCAAAGCTGCCAGCCAGCGCGTAAGCATCCCCCACGTCAGAAATCCGCGGACTGTTCGTCACCGAATTTGCCCCGCGCGACCAGATTATAGCTGCCCGCTGGACGCCAGAGCCGTCTATCGCCTCCGCTTCAACGGCAAGCCCGCCAAGACCGATCGGCAGCCGCGGCACACCGACCGGCAGAACTGCCGAGGTGCCGAGCGTTGCCACCTTCGACACCCCGGCCGCAACCTTGCCGGTCGGCACCACGTCGGTGATCATTGACCGCACGGTGAGATCGGCATGGCCCCCTGGCATCACCACCTGATATTGATCGCTAAGATCGATGCACAGCGCACGATCGAGCGCATTGGACAGCAGCATCGCATTTCTTGGCTCCTTGACGGCTTGCGACGCGCGCGGCGACAGTTTCGCCGGCTCAATGGCGATTGTCCGTACTTTTTCCAGCGCTGGACCATCGACAAACAGACGCTGTTTTTCATACCGGCCTTCTGTAGGGCCAAGATGGCTGTATGACGTCAAAAAACCCGATTGCGTCAAAGGCACGGAACTGCATCCGGCAACGACACCTCCCAGAAGCAATAGAGAGAGGCTGCGACCGGAAAAAACAGCTTTTACCTGCCCGCGAAAACTTTGACGGCAGGAACCAGAAAATCCACCCATTCGAACAGGCCCTTTTGTCTGCGACATATGCGCTGAGGCGGCAGACATGGCACTGTCACCCGCACATTCCTGACCATTCTTGCCCCAATGGGATCGCATCCTGAGGAATTGAAAACGACCGCCCCAAAGATGATTATTGATCATAATCACCCATGTCGGAAGCATTGAGGCTTTTTCACGGCAAAATGAACAAAAACAAAAAACGTCACTTTTGTTGTGAGTGACGTTGCCGCCCAGACAGAAAGGTGTGCGGAGGTCTGTAATCAGAGGCAATCGAGACCGGCATCACCGCTGCGCCGTCATCACCATTTTCACTGCAAGACCGGCCAGCACAGTGCCCATGAACCAGCGCTGCACCACCATCCAGAAGGGGCGACCTGCCAGAAACAGCGCGATCGATCCTGCGCAAAGAGCGATCAAGCCGTTAACGGTGACGCTGATGGCGATCTGTGTCAAACCGAGCAGGACGGATTGCAACAGAACACTGCCTCGTGCCGGATCGATGAACTGCGGCAGGAGCGACAGATAGAGAACAGCGACCTTGGGATTGAGCAGGCTGGTCATCAGCCCCATCATCAACAGACGGCGCGGGCTGTCCTTCGGCAGGTCGCGCACCTGAAAGGGAGAGCGTCCACCCGGCTTCACCGCCTGCCAGGCCATATAGATCAGATAGGCGGCCCCGGCCAGTTTCAGCGCGTCATAGGCAAAGGGAATGGCCAGCAGCAGCACCGTAATTCCCAGCGCCGACATCAGCATATAGACCAGAAAGCCCATGGCCACGCCGCACAAAGAAACCAGTCCGGCCAGCGGCCCCTGACAGATGGAGCGGGAAATCAGATAAATCATGTTCGGACCAGGGGTCAGAACCATGCCGAAACAGATGAGCGCAAAGGCAAGAAGGGAAGCAGAGGACGGCATGCATTTTCTCCAACAGATGCATGCAACTATCACGTCTATGCATCTGCGCAAATGTATTTCATGACCATTGCAAGTTTGGCACCGGCGGTTTAGCTATCGGTGATAAACCGGAGATGTTGGCCATGACTCTACCCCTGTTCCTTGCCTATTGCGGTGCGTTGTTCGTGGCCGCTGCCATTCCCGGTCCCGGCATGACGGCGATTGTGGCGCGGGCCTTGGGTTCCGGTTTTCGGCCCACCTTCTTCATGGGACTCGGCCTCATTCTCGGCGACCTCACCTATCTGACGGCGGTGATCATGGGCCTTGCCTGGCTTGCGCAGAGTTTTCCCGCACCCTTCCTCGTGATCAAATATGCAGGTACGCTTTATCTCGTATATATTGCCTGGAAATTGTGGACGGCAGGCCTCTTGCCGCAGGACATCGAGGCGAAAAAATCCACCGGAACGAGCTTTTCAGCCTTTCTCTCGGGCCTTCTGGTCACGCTCGGCAATCCAAAGACCATGCTGTTTTACGTGGCGCTGGCCCCGACCATCATTCCGCTGGAAACGATTGGGATGAGGGACTATGCGCTTCTGGTCGGCGGTACCTTCATCACACTGATGAGCGTCCTTCTGCCTTATATCCTCCTGGCCACACGGGCACGGGCGCTGCTGAAACGCCCTGATGCGCTCAAATGGCTGAACCGCAGCGCCGCCAGCATTCTGGCCGGGACGGCAGCATGGATTGCCACCCGCGCAGCATGAAACAAATATTTGCGAAAACCGGCTTTTCCGTCGGTTTTTTCTTCGTTTGCGCCTGCTGGTGGTGAAAGGGTTCTGGTTTTGCCTACGGCTTCGCCTTATCTTCTAAGTCTATCTGGCTTGAGGGAGAGACATCATGGCGGAAACGAAAAAACCTGGTCGCGGTCGCGTCTATGCGTCGATCACCGAAACCATCGGCGATACACCCATCGTGCGGCTGGACAAGCTGGCAAAGGAAAAGGGCGTCAAAGCCAATCTTCTGGCCAAGCTCGAATTTTTCAATCCGATTGCCTCGGTCAAGGACCGTATCGGCGTCGCCATGATCGAAAGCCTTGAAGCGCAAGGTAAAATCACACCCGGCAAGACGACGCTGATCGAGCCGACCTCCGGCAATACCGGCATTGCGCTGGCCTTTGCCGCCGCCGCCAAGGGCTACAGGCTCATTCTCACCATGCCGGAAACCATGTCGATCGAGCGGCGCAAGATGCTGGCGCTGCTTGGTGCCGAACTGGTGCTGACGGAGGGGCCCAAGGGCATGAAGGGCGCCATTGCCAAAGCCGAGGAACTGGCCGCAACCCACCCCGACGCGATCATTCCGCAGCAGTTTGAAAATCCCGCCAACCCCGAAATCCATCGCAAGACCACAGCGGAAGAAATCTGGAACGATACCGACGGCGCTGTCGATATTTTCGTTTCCGGCATCGGCACCGGCGGCACGATCACCGGTACGGGTCAGGTGCTGAAGGCGAAAAAGCCCTCGGTCAAGGTCATCGCTGTCGAGCCATCCGCCAGCCCGGTCCTGTCCGGCGGCGCTCCCGGCCCGCATAAGATCCAGGGCATCGGCGCGGGCTTTGCCCCGAAAATTCTCGATACCGGCATCTATGATGAAGTCGTCACGGTTTCCAATGAAGAAGCCTTCGACACCGCGCGTCTGGTTGCCCGGCTGGAAGGCGTCCCCGTCGGTATTTCCTCAGGTGCTGCCCTGTCAGCAGCCATCAAGATCGGGGCGCGGGATGAAAATGCTGGCAAAACCATAGTTGTCATCATCCCCTCTTTTGCCGAACGCTATCTTTCAACCGCACTTTTTGACGGTCTTGCTGATTGAAGCAAAGGCTGAAAAGATCGTCGCTGCCGCGGTGCCGGCTTAAAGCGCGTTGCGGCTTATCTGCCTCAATCAACGTGCTTTAAGCGTTTGTTTTGTCGCATGTCCGTTATCCTTTTGTAGGGGACAATAAAACCAGACAAGCTTGAGATCATTGTCCCGGCAAAAGTTCGTGGCGGTTTTCCGTCCGGAAATGCGTCAGAACAAAGCATTGGAAAGCAGTTCAGTGTTTCACAGAAATGCTGAAACCCTTTAGTTCAACGAGACTGTCACTGTCACAGCATGGGCCAAGCAAGGCCGTAATGCGGTTTTGCGACAGTGACAGTCATTATAACAACGTTATGAGAGGCCTTGATGTCTTGCATTCACATCGGAGCCTTTCTCATATGCTTCAATCATTGCATCCTTAAATCGATTACAAATCAAAAAACTATGCAGTAGAAATGAGGATGCCTCGCAAACTGCCAAAGCATTTTGCCGAGAATGCTTTGGGAGAGCACGACATGAAGCAGCAGCGTTTTTATGATCGGCTGCCATCCTTTATCGCAGCCGATCAGGCACTGTCACCCGCTCTCACCGCGCTAACCTATGGCGTTTCCATTCTGATTTTTCTGTTCAGCCTGGCCTTACGCTTCTGGCTGGACAATTATCTGAGTGGCACATTTCCCTATGTGACGTTTTTTCCCGTGGTTGTGGTCGTGGCTTTCGTCTTTGGTATACCACAAGGAGCGTTGGTCGCCCTTCTGGGCGGGCTTGCTTCATGGTATTTTTTCATTCCACCCTATTTCAGTTTTCATATATCGCTCAGCACCGCCATCGCCATGGCACTCTATTGTTTTGTCGTTATCACCGACATTGGACTGACCGCCTTGATGATGCGGGCCTATCGGGCCGAAAAGGCCGCACGACGAACGATGCAGCATCTTGCCGCGCATCAGGAAGTCATGGCGCAAGAGCTGGATCATCGATTAAAAAACGTCTTCGCCACCATCAATGCCATTATCGGCCTGTCGCAACGCCATACGAGCGATGCCGCAATGCTGGCCTCGTCCCTGCGGGAGAGGATCAATGCCATGGCACGCTCCAATCTTCTGCTTCGTGGTCTGCGCATGGGGGAAGAAACCCTGTTGAACGTCGTCGTCCAGACGGCGCTGGAACCCTTTGGTGTGCGCGAGACCCATCGTCTTGGAATAAGCGGTCCGCCGCTTCCCGTCAGTGGACAGGCGACACTCATTCTCAGCCTCGTTCTGCATGAACTGGGCACCAATGCGGCAAAATATGGGGCGCTTTCGGTTGACGGCGGAAGGATAGAAATCGTCTGGACGGAGACAAAGGCGTCAGACGCTGAAAACAGACCTATGCTGCATCTGCACTGGCGAGAAAGCGGCGGCCCTGCCCCTTCCACCACAGGGAAAGAAAAGACCGGGTTCGGATCGACACTGGTCAAACGGGTCATTGCCGCCATCCATGGCGAAGCGCATTTTACCTTTGCGCAAAGCGGCTTTAGCGCCGATATCCTGATACCGATGGAGGCAATTCTGCCCCAGGCCACGACAGACAATCGACCGCTGCCATTGTAGAACTACAGCGCCGTGCGCCATATATGGCGCACGGCGCTGTAACACTTTTAATCTGCTGCATAATTTTCACCTTAAATCGATTCCGATTTAAGGAATTATGCAGCAGCCACACATCAGTGTCAGGCTATGCCGCAGCCGTCATGCGTTCGGAGGGAATGCGGTAGGAAATCGCCTCAGCCAGATGAATGCGTCCCAGCCCATCGGACCCATCGAGATCGGCCAGTGTGCGCGCCACCTTCAGCACGCGATGATAGGCACGGGCGGAAAACTTGAATTTCTCCGCTGCGTCACGCAAAAGCTGCAAACCGGCAGCATCGGGCGCGGCCAGTTTTTCAATCAGCGCGGTCGAACAGCGGGCATTGACGGCAATGTCCGGCACCCCGGCTGCGGCAAAGCGGGCCATCTGCCGCTCGCGGGCCGCCGCCACCCGGCGGGCGACATCGGCGCTTTTTTCCGCCGCCATCGGCTTGATCAGATCCATGGCCGAAACAGCAGGTACATCGATGCGGATATCGATACGGTCGAGTAGCGGGCCGGAAATGCGCGCCTGATAATCGGCAGCGCAGCGAATGCCACGCGCACAGGTGTGACCCGGCTCACCGGCCATGCCGCAGCGGCAGGGATTCATCGCCGCAATCAGCTGGAACTTCGCCGGATAGGCGACGCGGTGATTGGCGCGGGCAATGATGCATTCGCCATTTTCCAGCGGCTGGCGCAACGCATCGAGTACCTGTGGCGAAAATTCCGGCAATTCGTCGAGAAACAGCACGCCGTGATGGGCAAGCGAGGCCTCACCCGGCCGGGCGCGCAGGCCACCACCCACCAGCGCCGCCATGGTGGCGGAATGATGCGGCGTGCGAAACGGGCGGCGATCAGAGAGCTTGCCACCGGACAATTGCCCGGCAATGGAATGGATCATCGACACTTCCAGCAATTCCTGCGCCGAAAGCACCGGCAGGATCGAGGGAAGGCGCGCCGCCAGCATGGATTTCCCCGATCCAGGCGGACCTGACATCAGGAGATTATGTCCGCCTGCCGCTGCCACCTCCAGCGCCCGCTTGGCGCTTTCCTGACCGCGGATATCGGCAAGGTCCGGCAGATTGCCGGGCAGCATCCGGCTTGCTGCACGCGGGCGGCTCAAAACCTGGGTACCACGAAAATGATTGGCGAGCGCAATCAGGCTCATCGGCGCGAGAATATCGACCTCGTCGCCTGCCCAGACCGCTTCCGGTCCGCTATCGGCTGGGCAGATCAGGCCTTTGCCCTGGGCGTTGGCGGCCATGGCCGCCGGCAACGCGCCGGCAACAGCAGCAATCGTGCCATCGAGATTAAGCTCACCGATCACCACATAATCGGTGAGGGCATCGGCTGGAATGGCGCCGAGCGCCGCCATCAAGCCAAGAGCAATGGCGAGATCGAAATGCGAGCCTTCCTTCGGCAGATCGGCGGGCGCAAGATTGATTGTGACCTTTTTCGGCGGCAGGGCGAGACCGGATGCATGGAGAGCGGCCTGCACCCTTTCACGGCTTTCAGCCACTGCCTTGTCCGGCAGGCCAACGATCTGCATACCGATCTTGCCGGGCGCGACCATGACCTGAACATCGACCGGAACCCCCTCGATCCCCTGAAAAGCCACCGTCGCCACCCGCGCAACCATGCACAACCCCTAAAATATATCGTCACCCCTATGAAGCCATTGATGGCATGAAACAGGTAGTAAAACAAGAACAGGAAATGAACAAACTGCCAAAAATCCCACCATAGGGTTGCATCAGGTTGTCTTTCAGGAACAAATCATGTCCCACACCAAGGCCATGTCATGCGTTTGCAGGCATGGAATATCGGTCAATCCGGGGGCCCCTTTTCTCCGGCTGATGGAAATGTTGTGAGCTTGATGATTGTGCTTCACCTTGGAGGCCAATAGAGCTATGAGAAACATAATAATTTCGTCCGATGATCCGATCCGCAGGAGCAACCCATGACCTTTGCAAATCTTCCGCCGCTCGTGACCGTTTTCGGGGGTTCCGGTTTTGTCGGTAGGCATGTGGTCAGGGCCTTGGCCAAGCGTGGTTACCGTGTGCGTGTCGCCGTGCGCCGTCCCGATCTTGCCGGCTTCGTCCTGCCGCTTGGCAATGTCGGGCAGGTCTCCCTGGCACAGGCCAATCTGCGCTATCGCGACAGCGTGGTGAAGGCCGTCGAAGGCGCATCCTATGTCGTCAATTGTGTCGGCATCCTGTTTGAAGCGGGCCGCAACCGGTTTGACGCCGTTCAGGATTTTGGCGCGCGCGCCGTTGCCGAAGCGGCGGCTGCCGCCGGTGCGAAACTCGTTCACCTCTCCGCCATTGGTGCCGATCCGGCCTCGCCTTCGGCCTATGCCGCCAGCAAGGGCCGGGGTGAAGACGCCATCCGCAAAGTGATCGCCGATGCCGTTATCCTGCGTCCCTCGGTCGTCTTCGGCCCGGAAGACAATTTCTTCAACAAGTTTGCCGCCATGTCGCGCACCGCTCCCTTCCTGCCGTTGATCGGCGGCGGAAAAACCCGGCTGCAGCCGGTTTTCGTTGGCGATGTCGCTGAGGCCGTAGCCAAGGCTGTTGATGGCGAGATTGCTGCCGGTATCTACGAGCTTGGCGGTCCGGAAGTGATGAGCCTGCGTCAATGTCTTGAGGAAATGCTGCGTATCGTCGATCGCCAGCGTCCTTTCCTGTCTTTGTCCTTCAGCCTTGCCTCCACCATCGGCTCCATCGCCTCGGCCATCCCGCTGATTACCCCGCCGCTCACCGCCGATCAGGTCACGCTGCTGAAAAGCGACAATGTCGTCTCGGACGCGGCAAAAAAAGAAGGCCGCACATTGGAAGGCATGGGCATCCGTCCGACGGCTGCAACAGCCGTTCTGCCGTCTTATCTCGTGCATTTCCGCCCGCACGGCCAATATAGCCGCTCCGGCAAGGCTGCCTGACTGGCTCTGCTTTCCCCTTACGGCATCATGTATTTCAACGAATGCATGATGCCGTAACACATTGTTTTCACACAAGTGCTGACGTAAAAACCGGCCATCCACTTTCGCCGGAGTTTCTTCCAGTCTGCGGCATGGACAGGCACGTTTCGCGTTTCGTCCAGAGATCTTTATCGGCGCAATACTGTCTCGCAGTTGCACAAAGGACGCAGCATTGAATTTATTTTGTTAACGCGAGATTCAGCCCATTCCGCTATTGATGTTGGCAGGGCTCCTCGCGTAAACACCAGTCATCGTAGAGATTCCTGCGTTTCTCATTCCCACGCCTTTCATATTTGAGGTCATACGCTTCATGGGCAAGTCTATCGCACTGTTTTTCGCGTGTGCGGCATTGGTTGTCATCGCCGGTTCTTTCATGGCACCGTCCACAGTCGCCGCCAAAAAGGGCAACTGCTCCCCCGCCTATGGCGTCGATCCTTGCAGCATTACCGGGTCAATCGCCCCTGCTGCTCAAAAGTGAGCAATGTCCGGCCATACGGTCGGATTATTATCCTCACAGCGGGCATACCCGTCTCGCCTGTCACACCAATCCGATCAGTCCGGCTGACCCTACAGCAATGCGCCACCATCCAAACAGCGCATAGCCTTGGCGTGCAACAAAAGCCATAAGACCGCGGACCACGACGAGCGCGGACAAAAACGCTGCGACAAAGCCGATGGCAATCAACATCATATCCTCGGACCGGATCACGCCGCTATTCTTGTAAAGATCAAGCGCAAAAGCGCCCATCATGGTTGGAAGCGCCAGAAAAAAGGAAAATTCCGCCGCCGACCGCTTATCGGCGCCCATCAGCATGGCGCCGACAATGGTTGCGCCGGAGCGGGACGTGCCAGGGATCATCGCCAGACATTGAATGAAGCCGATGTTCAGGGACAAGGACAACGGATAAGCCATGGCATTATCATAACGCGGTCGTTTCACCATCCGGTCCACCAGGATCAGCACTATGCCGCCGACAATCAGCATGGCGCAGATCAGAACCGGGGTCTCGAACAGAACGCTCTTGATGAACCCATGTGCCAAAGCCCCGATCAGGGCCGCTGGCATAAAGGCGATGAGTACACTTGCAACAAAGTGACGGCTTTCACGCCGTTCGGGCACTGACAGTACCAATTGAAACAGTTTTCGCCCATAGACCGCGACCAGTGCCAGAATCGCACCAAGCTGGATCAGCACGGCAAAACTGTTGCCGGGTGAGTGGAATCCAAGAAACTGGCCCGCAAGCAGCACATGCGCCGTGGAAGAAACGGGGAGAAATTCCGTCAACCCCTCAATCAACCCCAGCAAAAGAGCGGTGAGGATAGAGCTATCGTGCATGAACATCCCTTCTGGCCGTTGTTCAATAAAAGGGTCTGGGCGTTGGAGTTCCAAAAAATCGGTTCCAACTTCCCCTGAAAAACCACCAGATCTTTCAAGGAAACGTGGAAACCGGTTTTCCCCATCAGGCGAAAGCTACTGCCTAATTCCTTAAATCGGAATCGATCTGATACTCTAGGGTCAAAACTCAATCAGGATGGTTGTTCTGCAAGGCGTATTTTGTGTCTGAGTAGAAGGAAAGGTGCAGGAAATGCTCCCCATTTTCAAACCTTTCCGACGCCCGCAGGCACAAAATACGCCTTGCCCGAAGGGTTGAACGGGATGGGCCGCCTGATTGCGAACAATGCTCGACAAGGCCAACCGGCCTTGTCGAGCATTGTTCGCTGCCATACAATCCCATCCCGTTCAACAGAACAACCATCCTGATTGAGTTTTGACCCTAGTGGTCTGATCGTAACATTTGCTACCGATTGCTGCACCGTTGAGTGCCAATGTTACGATCATAAAGACCACTCGCTATCTGTATGTTCCTAGTGGATTTTTAAGAATTTGACATGTGATCTCAGAGGGTGCCGCAAATGGGTATCAAATGTCAAATTCAATCCACGAGAGTTTGTTGACGCATCGGATTCTACCGAAAACCGGCTCCCACTTTTCGGTCGATGCTCTATGATGGCAGATTGCAAAACAGTCAGGCTGTGAATTGGCTCGAAAAGGTCAGGTGACAACAGCTGCGCTTTGACTGTATGACAAACGCAAATCTTTTCACACCCTCACCGGTCTGGCATAGGCCAGCCATGGATTGCCGGTTAACCAGCTTTTCCGAAAATGGCCATGATTTTTGGAGAAATCCTGTTAAAAAACACATTTTAGCCGCTTTTCATTTGCCATTCAGCCGAGACTTGCGTGTGACGCCGCCCAACTGGATTCTGACCCCGAAATGCCCACACTTTATCATCACCCCATGTCGACGACCTCCCGTTTCGTGCGGCTTATTCTGGCTGAATACGGGTTTCAGGTGGATCTGGTCGAAGAACAGACCTGGGAAAAGCGTCGGGAATTCCTGACGCTCAATCCGGCTGGCACGCTTCCGGTCTATGTCGATGACAATATGCGTTCGCTCTGTGGTGCAACGGTCATCGCCGAATTTTTCGATGAAACCCATGGCGTGTTGAAGCGCGACCGTCGGCTTCTGGCTGAAGATCCGTTCCAGCGGGCGGAAATCCGCCGGCTGATCGACTGGTTCCTGCAGAAGATGGAGCAGGATGTGACCCGGCCCCTGGCACGTGAACGGGTGTTCAAGCTGCAAATTCCAAATGGTCTTGGCGGCGGCGCTCCCGATTCCAAGGTTCTGCGCACAGCGCGTGGCAATATTCGCCAGCATATGAAATACTTAAGCTGGCTGGCCGGATCGCGCGCATGGCTGGCCGGCGACCGGCTGAGCTATGGCGACCTGGCGGCTGGCGCGTCCGTCTCCGTGCTCGATTATCTCGGCGAGATCGAGTGGTCGGAATTTCCCGTTGCCAAGGACTGGTATCAGCGGCTGAAATCGCGCCCGTCCTTCCGCCCGCTTCTGGCTGAACGGGTGCGAGGGCTGGCCCCGGTTTCCCACTACGCCGATCTGGATTTTTAGGCGGAGCGATGCCGCAGAGCGACGACAAAAAGGCGGCAGAGCGACGAAGAAAGCAGACGGCATTTTTGCGCCGTGAGGCAGCTGACAAAGGCTTTGATCTTTGCCGCATCACCGGGCCGGACAGCATTCCGCATGCGCCTGCACGGCTTGGCGAATTTCTCGACGCCGGACGCCATGGCAGCATGGACTGGATGGCGGAAACCCGCGACAGACGCGCAGATCCGACAATCTTATGGCCACAGGTACGCTCCATCGTTCTCTTCGGCATGAATTATGGTCCGGACAGCGACCCGCGCGCGCTTCAGGCTGAGAAAAGCAAGGCTGCGATTTCGGTTTATGCCCGCAACCGCGACTATCACGATGTGATCAAGGGCAGGCTGAAGGAAATCGCCACCCGCTTTGCCGCCGCAAGCGGCGAGGATGTCAAGGTCTTTGTCGACACCGCACCGGTGATGGAAAAGCCGCTGGCTGCAGCAGCCGGTCTGGGCTGGCAGGGCAAGCACACCAATCTCGTCAGCCGCGATTTCGGCTCCTGGCTGTTTCTCGGCAGCCTGTTCACCACCGCCGATCTGGAAAAGGACGCGGCAGAGCGCGACCATTGCGGCTCCTGTCGCGCCTGTCTCGACGCCTGTCCGACCAAGGCCTTTCCCGCGCCCTACCAACTCGATGCGCGACTTTGCATTTCCTATCTGACCATTGAGCACAAGGGCATGATTGACCGCAACTTGCGCCCCGCCTTTGGCAACCGCATCTATGGCTGCGACGATTGTCTGGCAGCGTGTCCGTGGAACAAGTTTGCCAGAACAGCGCATGAAACCAAGCTTGTCGCCCGTGCCGATCTCATCGCGCCCGATATCGCTTTTTTCCTAACCCTTGACGATCCGGACTTTCGCCAGCATTTCAGCGGCTCGCCGGTCAAGCGCATCGGGCGGAACCGCTTTGTCCGCAACGTGTTGATTGCCGCAGGCAATTCCGGAGATCGCGGGCTTGTTCCCGCCTGTCTGGCGCTTTTGGATGACGCAAGCCCGGATGTGCGGGCCATGGCGGTCTGGGCATTGTCCCGCTTGATGTCACGGCCAGAATTTGAAAATCTGGCCGCCGGCAGAGACAAGGACCCGGATGCACAGGTTCAAGACGAATGGCAGGAAGGCAGGAGACTGTAATGCGCCTTGTGATTTTCGGCGCCGGCTATTCCGGCAAGGCCATCGGGCAAAGCTTTGCGGAAAACGGCTTCGTTGTGCATGGCACCACGCGGTCGCCGGACAAGGCCGATGGTTTGCTGTCTCATCATATCACCCCTCTTGTCTTTGATGGGACAAGGTTCGATGATGACACTTTAAATGCATTGTCGCACGCGACCCATCTCGTTCAATCGATTGCCCCGGGTGCGGACGGCGACCCGGTTTTACGCCTGAGCCGGGGCGATCTTAAAGCCCTGATGCCGAAGCTTGTCTGGACTGCCTATCTGTCCACCGTCGGGGTCTATGGTGATCACGGTGGAGACTGGGTGAATGAGGAAGCACCTCTTAAACCCGTTTCCAAACGTTCAAAAGAACGGGTCGAGGCGGAAGAAGGCTGGATCGCCGCCGCCCGCAGCGCAGGCGTGCCGCTCGCCATTCTCCGGCTCTCCGGCATTTACGGGCCGGGCCGCAACGCCTTTGTCAATCTCGCACAGGGAACGGCGCGGCGCCTGATCAAAGCAGAACAGGTGTTCAATCGCATTCGGGTCGAGGATATTGCCGCCGCAAGCCTGTTTCTTGCAAAACGAAAGGCAGACGGAATTTTCAACGTCACCGATCACGAACCCGCTCCGCCACAGGATGTGGTGACGGAGGCAGCCCGCCTGATGGGCATTGAACCGCCGCCCGAACAGGCTTTTGAAACAGCCGATCTCAGTCCCATGGCGCGCTCGTTTTATGGCGAGAACAAACGGGTCGCAAACGCGCGAATCCGGTCAATGGGTTTTGCCTTTGCCTATCCGGACTTTCGCGTATCGCTTGCAGATCTCTGGGTATCAGGCCGCTGGAAATCGGCACAACACTGAACGATCATTCCACCATATGGGCAAAAGTCGCCTTTATTTTTTCGTCTCTGCCGCTAATTTTTCTCATATAGGGCAGGATTTATGGCGGACTTTTTCAAGCTGTCGCAATATTTTTTCGTGATTGATCTATTGCGCAATTTGCGCAATTTTTTTCCTCTTTTTCGCTGATTTTAAACAGATTTTTTAAAAGGTTATCATTTCGTAAATCCCTCATCAACATCACGAATATATCTTAATGTAACATTCCGTGATGCCATTTGGCACTATTTTGCCACTTTTTGCCCAGTTTAAGCCTCCCCACGCAAAAAACGTCTACGAAAATGCAAAGGGAAGTGAAAACTTGGCGAAGACCTCTCGTACTGGCATTGTGGTTGCAGTCCTGTCCGGCCTTCTGGCATTTGCCCCCCTCCCCGTTATGGCCTCTGCTTCGAACTGCGGCGGCGCATCATGGTATAACGACTATACCCGCACGGCCTCTGGTGAACGCATGAACCCGACCAAACTCACGGCGGCGCATAAATATCTCCCCTTCGGCTCGAAGGTGCGTGTCACCAACCGGCGCAATGGCAAAACCGTGGTGGTGCGGATCAATGACCGCGGCCCCTTCATCAAGGGCCGGGTACTGGACCTTTCCAAGGCCGCCGCAGCCGACCTTGGCATGATCGCCAGCGGCACGGCCAGCGTCTGCTACGAGCAGGTCGGTTGAACGCCCCTTGCTCTCGACACGCTTCACCGCTACCAACGCGGCTCTGACGGATAACCTTGGAGACACGATATGCGATTGGGCGGACGGCTGAGCGGCGCGATTGAGGTGCTGGGCGACATTGAGGCCCGGCGTAGGCCCGTCGCTGACGCATTGAAGGACTGGGGGCTGTCCCATCGTTTCGCCGGCTCCGGCGACCGGGCCGCCATCGGCAACATCGTCTATGACGCGCTGAGGATGAAACTCTCCCACGCCTATCTGATGGATGATGACAGCCCGGCCGCTCTTGCCCATGCCGTACTCTTTCGCCAGTGGGGCTATAGTGCTGAAAGCCTTGCAACCGCCCTTGAGGGCGACACCCATGCGCCTGCCGCCCTCGGTGCTGATCGTCTTGCCGCCTTTGCCACCCGCAATCTTGGCGAGGCAGATCTGTATATTCAAGGCGATATTCCCGACTGGATCGCTTCGGACTTTGCCGCCCTCTTCGCTGACGACTGGCTGCGTGAAGCGCAGGCGCTGGCTGCCCGCCCCAGCCTTGATCTGAGGGTCAACACACTGAAGGCGGATCGGGACAAGGCGCTGAAAGCGCTGGCGCGCTCCGGCGCGAAAGCCTCGCCGGTGTCACCGCTTGGCCTGCGCATCGAGCCAGGCGAAGGCCCATCGCGGCTTCCGAATGTGACCGCCGAGCTTTCCTTCCAGAAGGGCTGGTTCGAGGTGCAGGACGAGGGCTCGCAGATTGTGGCGGCGCTGGTCGAACCGAAAGAAGGCGAGCAGGTTCTCGATTTTTGCGCTGGCGGCGGCGGCAAGACACTGGCCATGGCAGCGGCCATGAAAAACCGGGGTCAGGTGCATGCCTATGACGCCGACCGCAAACGTCTTGCGCCGATCATCGAAAGGTTGAAGCGGGCGGGAACGCATAATTTCCAGGTGCATGACAGCATTGCGGCCCTGGCAGGTCTGAAAGGCCGGTTCGACAAGGTGATGGTCGATGCGCCCTGCACCGGCACCGGCACCTGGCGACGCCGCCCCGACACAAAATGGCGGCTGAATGAGCGCAATCTGCAGGAACGGGTGGAACAGCAGCGCGAGGCGCTTGCCGAAGCCGCCAACTATGTGCGCCCCGGCGGCGAACTGGCCTATGTCACCTGCTCGCTGCTGCCGCAGGAAAACAGCCACCAGATCGAGACCTTTCTCAAGGATCACCCCGATTTCTCCGCTATCCCGGTTCTCGATCGATGGACGGCGCTGTTTGGTGAGACGAAAGCGAAACCGGCTGCGGTCAACGGCCATGGCCTGACGCTCAGCCCGCATGCTACAGATACGGACGGATTTTTCTTCTGCCGCCTGAAGAGAGGCTGACTGCCATGAAAGACCTGATTGGCAAACCCCGCATCGTCTATGCCGTCTTCATTCTGGCCACGCTCGGCCTTGGCCTTGCCTCCGGTCTCACCAACATACCGGATGGCTGGTACAGCGCCCTGAACAAGCCGTTTTTCAACCCGCCCAACTGGATTTTCGGCCCTGTCTGGACCGTTCTCTACATTCTGATCGGCGTGGCGGGCGCGAGACTGTTTCTGATCAAGCCGCGCTCCGATGCGATGGCGATCTGGTTTGCCCAGCTGGCGCTCAATCTGTGCTGGTCGCCGAGTTTCTTCGGTCATCACAGCATCGGTCCGGCACTCGGCATCATTCTCGTTCTCTTGCTGCTGCTGGTGATTTTCATCCGCATGACCTTGCCGATCGACCGCATCGCGGCACTGCTCTTTGCCCCCTATGTGCTTTGGGTTGGCTTTGCCAGCCTGCTCAATCTTTCCCTTTTCATCCTGAATTGGTGAGGCAGGCGCGATCACGGCTTGCGGAACGCCAAGAGCCGTGCCAAAGGCAGATCAAGGGATAGAAAGGGTGGCAGGGCCAGATGGATGAGGCGATCCGCAACAGGATCACGGCAAGTTTCGCACGTCAGGGCGTCATGCGCCTTCTGTCGGCACAGCTGACCCATATCGCGCCGAAACTGGTCGAGATCGAAGTTCCCTTTCATGAGAACCTCACCCAGCAACACGGTCTTCTCCATGCCGGGGTGATTTCTGCGGCGCTGGATGCCGCCTGCAGCTATGCCGGCTATACCGTGCTTGATCCCGACAGTGCGCTTTTGACCATCGAATTCAAGGTCAACATGATGTCGCCCGGGCGCGGCGAGCGCTTTCTGTTTCGCGGCGACATCGTCAAACCCGGTTCCACCATCATCGTTGCCGACGGGCGCGGCTACAGTATCGGCGACGGTCCCGCCAAACTGATCGCCTCGATGACCAGCACGCTGATGGTGATCCGCGGACGTGAGGACATTCGTGAATGACATTTGAACTGAAATCGGTGTCCGGCAAGACGATCCTGTTCGTCATGGCGGTCGAGGCGGAATATGGTCCTTTCCTGCGCTCGCGCTTTTCGCCGCTGATGACCGGTGTTGGCCCTGTCGAGGCCGCCATCGCCATAACACGTGCCTTCAGCGACTTGCAAAAGGCCGGAAATCTGCCTGATCTCGTCGTCTCGCTCGGTTCGGCGGGCTCGAACCGGCTGGAGCAGACAGACGTCTATCAGGTCTCTGCCGTCAGCTATCGCGACATGGATGCCTCACCGCTTGGCTTTGAAAAGGGCCGCACGCCCTTTCTCGACCTGCCGGCAAGCGTGGAATTGCCCTTGCGTATTCCCGGTGTTGCCGCAGCAAGCCTCTCGACCGGCGGCAATATCGTCTCGGGTCCTGCCTATGCGGAGATTGCCGCCGATATGGTGGATATGGAAACCTTTTCGGTGCTACGCGCCTGCCAGACCTATAATCTGCCGCTGATCGGACTGCGCGGCATTTCCGATGGCAAGGCAGACCTCACCCATGTCAAGGACTGGACGGAATATCTGCATATCATCGACCGCAAGCTGGCCGACACTGTGGACCGGTTGATCAAGGCGCTGGAAAATGGAATTTTCTGGTTCTGATCCCGTCAAGGCATAAAGCAGGATTGATTTTTACCCTATGCGGCGGCAAAGCATTGCCAGAAGCACCGCTTTTCTTTAAAGGCTCGCTATGACCCAGATCGCTCATCCCGACAGCATTCTCATCATCGATTTCGGCAGCCAGGTGACGCAGCTGATTGCGCGCCGCATCCGCGAGGCCGGGGTCTATTGCGAAATCCACCCGTTCCAGAATGCCCGCGACGCCTTTTTGAAGCTTCAGCCGAAGGGCGTGATCTTCTCCGGTGGCCCGGCTTCGGTGACCGATGACGGCAGCCCGCGCGCGCCGCAGGACGTCTTCGATGCCGGAATCCCGATCCTTGGTATCTGCTATGGCCAGCAGACGCTTTGCACCCAGTTGGGCGGCGCTGTCGAAGGTGGCCATGCCGCCGAATTTGGCCGCGCCGATGTCGAGATCAAGAAGGCTAGCCCGCTGTTTGACGGTTTCTGGCAGGCGGGCGGCCGCTATCCTGTGTGGATGAGCCATGGTGACCGGGTGACGAAGCTGCCCGACGGTTTCGAGGTGATTGCCACGTCGGAAAACGCACCCTTCGCCATCGCCGCTGATGAAAAGCGTGGTTACTATACCACCATGTTCCACCCGGAAGTGGTGCATACGCCGGATGGCGGCAAGCTTCTCTCCAATTTCGCCCATAAGATCGTCGGCCTGAAATCCGACTGGACCATGGCCGCCTATCGCGCCGAGATGATCCGCAAAATTCAGGAGCAAGTCGGTTCCGAACGGGTGATCTGCGGCCTGTCGGGTGGGGTCGATTCCTCCGTCGCTGCTGTTCTGATCCATGAAGCGATCGGCGACCAGCTGACCTGCATTTATGTCGATCACGGTATGATGCGCATGGGCGAGAGCGAGCAGGTCGTCGGCATGTTCCGCGACCATTACCATATTCCGCTCGTCCATGTGGACGCCTCCGACCTGTTCCTGACGGAGCTTGCCGGCGTGAGCGACCCGGAAATCAAGCGTAAGACGATTGGCCGCCTGTTCATCGAGGTCTTCGAGGCGGAAGCCGCCAAGATCGCGGACGATGGCAAGGGCGCACCGAAATTTCTGGCGCAGGGAACGCTCTATCCCGACGTGATCGAAAGCGTCTCCTTCTCCGGCGGCCCTTCGGTGACGATCAAGAGCCACCACAATGTC
Organism: Allorhizobium sonneratiae; assembly: GCF_023700755.1. Lineage (GTDB taxonomy): Bacteria > Pseudomonadota > Alphaproteobacteria > Rhizobiales > Rhizobiaceae > Allorhizobium > Allorhizobium sonneratiae. Next base: position 373,005 of record NZ_JAMKOJ010000002.1, read on the forward strand.
GGCGGCCTGCCCGAACGCATGAACATGCAACTGGTCGAGCCGCTGCGCGAACTGTTCAAGGATGAGGTGCGCGCACTCGGTCGCGAGCTTGGCCTGCCGGACAGCTTCATCGGTCGCCACCCCTTCCCGGGTCCCGGCCTTGCCATCCGCTGCCCCGGCGTCATCACCCGGGAAAAGCTCGATATTCTGCGCAAGGCAGACGCCATTTATCTCGATGAAATTCGCAAGGCCGGCCTCTACGACACCATCTGGCAGGCCTTTGCCGTGCTGCTGCCAGTGCAGACCGTTGGCGTCATGGGCGATTACCGCACCTATGATTTCGTCTGCGCACTGCGCGCCGTCACCTCGGTCGACGGCATGACAGCGGATTTTTATCCCTACGACATGAATTTCCTCGGTCGCACGGCCACCCGCATCATCAATGAGGTACGGGGCATCAACCGCGTGGTCTATGACGTCACGTCAAAACCACCCGGCACCATAGAGTGGGAATGATTTCAGACAGACTCCCCAATAAAGCCAACACCATCACCCTGCGGAATTGTCGATCATGAATTGCACCCGGTCGGCAGGAAAGCGGGTGATGGCATATTGCACCGGCTCGGCGGAAAGATCGGTGTTCAGCGCCTTGGTGGTCAGCACAATGGCACCAGGGGAAAGGCCGAGTTCCTTGCGGTCGCTCTCATCGGCATGGGTGGCGCTGATTTCGGTTTTCACCCTGAGATAATCGGAAAGACCAAGAGCGGCAAAGGCTTCGGTAATCGAGCCGGTCTGGCGATAGGCCGCATCCATGCCTTCAAAGCGCGGCAGCGGAAACCAGGATGTTGCGCGGGACAGCGCCACGCCATCGCCTTTGCGCAAGCCTTCGAGCCTCAGCACCGGATTGCCCTCGGTAAGGTTCAAATATCCGGCAATCTCCCGTGTCGCCGGTTCAATCACACTGTCCAGCAGCACCGCTTCCAGATGGCGCGCCTGCCCAGCAATGCCGGGGGTAAAGCGCGTGCGTTTTGAAATCGGAAAAGTGATCCGGTCGCGCTTGAGGATCAGGGTGCCGCGCCCTTGAATGGATTGCACGATGCCCTCCTGCGCCAGGGCAGCCAGCGCACTGCGCACCGTGTGCCGATTGACACCGAATTCAGCCGAAAGCCTTGCCTCAGTCGGCACCATGCCGGTGGCATCGTAACGGCCTTCGGCAATTGCGATGCGAATGCGGTCGGCAATCTGCCGCCAAAGGGCCACGCCCGTCTGTCTTTGAACCTGTTTTAACTCGCTCACGTCACACGCTTGTCATTCTCAGGGATTACACATAAAGCAACTTGTATGGTTGTCTACATTAATAGACAAATTGGAACAATGCAATGGCCCTTCACGGACAAAATGTCGAGATCCCACAAGATAATGGCAGGCGGCGGAAAGTGCTGCGCCTGCTGGCGGAAGCCACACTCACCGAACTGAAAAATGCCTATGACGCCCTGCCCGAACAACCGGAAGCGATGTTTTTGCGCGCTCCCGAAACCGGACTGGTCATGGTGCGCGGACGCATCGGTGGCGGCGGTGACGCCTTCAACCTCGGTGAAGTCACCGTAACGCGCGCCACCTGCCGGCTGGAAAACGGGTTGATCGGCCACGCCCACGCGCTTGGCACGGGCAAGGAAAAGGCCAGGCTTGCGGCGATTTTCGATGCTCTGGCCCAGGCAAAAGACGCGCCGCCGCAGGTGGAGGCACTGTTTTCCACCATTGAAGCCCGACTTATCGCCGAAGAGAGCCGGACAGATGAGCAAACAGCGGCAACGAAGGTGAATTTCTTCACCATGGTGCGGGGAGAAGACTGATGAGCCTTGACGAAACCCTGCTGACAGGCGGTTTTGCCGATCCGGTTTTCCATGGACAGGCCAGTTTTCGGGCGTTGATGGAGGCGATGGCCGAGCCCGGTCGTCCTGCGACCATCATGGCCACGATCATGGCGGAGATCGCCCCGCCTGCCCCGCTTGGCGTTGCGCAGGCAGCCATCGCGCTGACGCTCTGCGATACGGACGCCCCTGTCTGGTTGACGCAGCGCATGATCGCCGCAGGCATCGACCGCTGGATCGGCTTTCACACCGGCGCGGGCCTCACGGCAAAAGAGGATTGCCATTTTGCCTTTCATGAGGCCGGGGCTGATTTTCCCGACCTTGAGACCTACCCGGCCGGTTCTCAGGACTACCCGGATCGCTCCGCAACGCTGATCGTCGAACTGCCGGCACTTGAGGGTGGCGCACCGCTCATCTTGCAAGGGCCAGGCATTAAAGACAGCCGGATCATCACGCCGCTCGGTCTGCCGCAAGATTTTCCGGCACAATGGCAGTTCAATCGCGGCCTGTTTCCCCGCGGCATCGATCTGATCCTCACTGCGGGCCGGGATTTTCTCTGCCTGCCGCGCAGCCTCACCATCCGGGTTCAGGAGGTCTAAGCCATGTATGTCGCCGTCAAGGGCGGGGAAACCGCCATTCAGAACGCCCATCGCCTGCTGGCCGACCGCCGCCGGGGCAATCGCGACGTGCCCGCCCTCACCGTTGCCCAGATTGTCGAGCAACTGGCGCTTTCCGTCGACCGGGTGATGGCGGAAGCCTCGCTTTACGATCTCTCTCTTGCCGCGCTCGCCGTCAAGCAGGCACGCGGCGACATGATCGAGGCGATCTTTCTGCTGCGGGCCTATCGCACCACCCTGCCACGTTTTGGCCTGTCAAGGCCGGTGGAAACCGGCGCAATGCAGGTCGAGCGGCGCGTGTCTGCCACCTATAAGGACCTGCCCGGCGGACAATTGCTGGGTCCGACCTTCGATTATACCCACCGGCTGCTCGATCCCTCGCTTCTCGAAGACGAGACGGTCGAGGAGCCCGCGCGTCAGCCGGGTACGGGCGAAACGGTGATGCGGGTTTCCGACATTCTGGCAGGCGAAGGCCTGATCGAACCGGATGGCGAACTGCCCGAAGGCCATAAAGCGGGCGATCTGACCCGCGAACCGCTGAATTTTCCGGCACCCCGCGATCTGCGCCTGCAAGCCTTGGCGCGTGGCGACGAAGGCTTTCTGCTGGCGCTCGCCTATTCCACCCAGCGCGGCTATGGCCGCACCCATCCTTTTGCAGGCGAAATCCGCATGGGGCTCGTCGAGATCGAGATCGATGTACCGGAGCTGGGCTTTGCCGTCCCGCTTGGTCGTATCCGGGTGACGGAATGCCAGATGGTCAACCAGTTCAAGGGCTCGGCCAAGGCACCGCCGCAATTCACCCGCGGTTACGGTCTGGTTTTCGGCCAGAGCGAACGCAAAGCCATGGCCATGTCGCTGGTCGATCGTGCGCTTCGCGCTGAAGAACTGGGCGAGGATATCGTTGCTCCGGCGCAGGATGAGGAATTCGTCATCTCCCACTGCGACAATGTTCAGGCGACCGGTTTTGTCGAACATCTGAAACTGCCGCATTACGTGGATTTTCAGGCCGAACTCGATCTCGTGCGGCGGATGCGTACCGATTATGATGCTGCCCGACGCGAGGGAATTGACCTTGGGGAGGCTGCCGAATGACAGCCTTCACCGATCAATCATGCTCCGCATACCAGACGGCACAGATCGCTGAAACGCCCAGCATCAGGGCGAGGAAAATACCGAACATCACTTCGATTTCCATGCTCATGTCTCCCTGTTCTGCTCTTTTCAGGAAAGATAACGCAGAATGATTACGGAAGTTTCACCCAAGGATGAATTAGCATCCTATAATTTTTCTTATCTCGATGAGCAGACCAAGCGGATGATCCGCCGCGCCATTTTGAAGGCGATTGCCATTCCCGGCTATCAGGTGCCGTTCGCCTCGCGCGAAATGCCGATGCCCTATGGCTGGGGCACGGGCGGTGTACAGGTGACAGCGGCCATTCTCGGCCCCGACGATGTGCTGAAGGTGATCGACCAGGGCGCAGACGACACCACCAATGCCGTGTCGATCAGAAGCTTCTTCCAGAAGGTCGCCCGCGTCGCCGTCACCACCCATACGAAAGACGCCACCATCATCCAGACCCGGCACCGGATTCCGGAGGAAAGACTGCAAGCAGGGCAGGTTCTTGTCTATCAGGTGCCGATCCCCGAACCCTTGCGCTTTCTGGAGCCACGCGAGACCGAAACCCGCAAGATGCATGCGCTGGAAGAATATGGATTAATGCATGTGAAGCTTTACGAGGACATTGCCCGCAACGGCCGCATCGCCACCACCTATGCCTATCCGGTGAAAGTGGCGGGACGCTATGTCATGGACCCCTCACCGACGCCGAAATTCGACAATCCGAAAATGCATCGTTCCGAAGCGCTGCAACTCTTCGGCGCCGGCCGCGAGAAGCGCATCTATGCCGTGCCACCGCATACCGATGTTGTCAGTCTCGATTTCGAGGACCACCCCTTCGAGGTGCAGCGCTTCGACAAGCCCTGCGCCCTGTGCGGGGCCGAAAATGTCTATCTGGACGAGGTGGTGCTCGACGATCGCGGCGGACGGATGTTCGTCTGCTCCGACACCGATCATTGTGAAGATCGCCGGGCTCAGGGCCATCACGGCGCAATGTGGGCCGGGGAGGCAGACAATGCGTGACGAACCGCTGTTGAAAGTTCGCGAGCTGACGAAATATTACGGTCGCCGTCTCGGCTGCGGCCATGTCTCCTTCGATCTTTATCCCGGCGAGGTGCTGGCGATTGTCGGCGAATCCGGATCGGGCAAGACCACCCTGCTGTCATCGCTGTCCACCCGGCTGATGCCGACCTCGGGCCATGTCGAATATCTTATGCGTGACGGCGCTTATCGCGATCTCTACCGGATGAGCGAGGCAGAGCGGCGGCTTCTGATGCGCACCGACTGGGGCTTCGTTCACCAGAACCCGGCGGATGGCTTGCGCATGACCGTTTCGGCCGGAGCCAATGTCGGCGAACGGCTGATGGCGGTGGGCGAGCGCCATTATGGCCGCATCCGCGCCACCGCCACCGACTGGCTGGAGCGGGTGGAAATCGCCGCCGACCGTATCGACGACCAGCCGCGTGCCTTTTCCGGCGGCATGCGCCAGCGTCTGCAAATTGCCCGCAATCTCGTCACCCATCCAAGGCTTGTCTTCATGGACGAGCCGACCGGCGGCCTCGATGTGTCGGTTCAGGCGCGCCTGCTCGATCTGGTGCGCGGTCTGGTGACCGATCTCGGCCTTTCGGCCATCGTCGTCACCCATGATCTCGCCGTTGCCAGGCTTCTGTCGCACCGGATGATGGTGATGAAGGATGGCCATGTCATCGAACAGGGGCTGACCGACCGGGTGCTGGACGACCCGCGCGAGGCTTATACGCAATTGCTCGTTTCCTCGATCCTGCAAGTCTGAGGTCCTGTCATGTCATCTCCCTTCACAATGTCATCGCCCCTGATTGTCCGCGATGTCGCCAAGAGCTTCACCATGCATCTGCGCGACGGGGTGGTTCTGCCCGTGGTGCAGGATGTGAATTTTTCCCTCGCTGCCGGTGGCTGCGCTGTTCTGTCCGGTCCCTCCGGCATCGGCAAAAGCTCGATCCTGAAGATGATCTACGGCAATTATGGCGTCGATCAGGGAGAAATCCTCATCCGCCACGGACAGGAGGAGATCGATCTCGCCAGCGCCGAGCCGCGTCTGGTGCTTGAGGTGCGTCGGAAGACGCTGGGCTATGTCAGCCAGTTTCTGCGCACTGTGCCGCGCGTTTGCGCGCTCGATGTGGTGGCCGAACCGCTGACGGCGCGCGGCATTGCCGTTCACGACGCCCATGAGGCCGCAAGAGAGCTTCTCTCCCGCCTCAACCTGCCGAAAGATCTCTGGCAGTTGCCGCCCGCCACCTTTTCCGGCGGCGAACAGCAGCGTGTCAACATTGCCCGTGGCTTCATCACCGATCATTCCGTTCTGCTGCTGGACGAGCCAACCGCCTCGCTCGATGCGACAAACCGCGCTGTGGTGATCGAGCTGATCTTAAAGAAAAAAGCCAAGGGTGTCGCCATGCTCGGCATTTTTCACGATCAGGAAGTGCGTGAGGCTGTGGCCGACACGCTGATCGACGTGTCCGCTTTTTCACCGCGAAAGGAGGCCGCGTGATGAGCCGTCTTGGTCCCCAGCCTCTGATCGATGCCAGCGCCCGCGTTTCAAATTCGACGCTCGGCCGCTATACGGAAGTCTCCGAACGCTGCCGTCTCGATGAAGTCGAGATGGATGACTATTCCTACATCATGCAGGATGGCGCGGTCTGGTGCGCCACCATCGGCAAATTCGCCAATATCGCCGCAAGTGCGCGCATCAATGCGCCAAACCATCCGACATGGCGGGCGACATTGCATCATTTCACCTACCGCGCCGCCGATTATTTCGACGGTGCCGATATCGACGAGAATTTCTTTCGCTGGCGGCGCGACAATCGCGTGGTGATCGGCCATGACGTCTGGATCGGCCATGGCGTCACCGTGCTGCCGGGTGTCACCATCGGCAATGGCGCGGTGATCGGTGCTGGCGCAGTCGTCTCCAAAGATGTTGCCCCCTACACCATTGTCGGCGGTGTGCCGGCACGCGTCATCAAACGGCGCTTCAGTCCTGAAACGGCAGAGCGCATGGAACGGCTGGCCTGGTGGAACTGGGATCACCAGAAACTGCATGACGCGCTGGATGATTTTCGCACGCTGACGGCGGAGGATTTCCTGGACCGCTATGAAGCCTCTGAAAACGCATAGGCTTTCACGATATGTAACAAAAGCGTCATCATACTGCCACTCAACGTTCACTCAGTTTTGATAGGCGTGCCGGGACAGGAATTGAAGATGGAACGTGAACATGATGTTCGAACTGACAGAGGTCACGCGCCGGTTCGGCAAGAAAACGGCGGTTGAAAACGTGAGCCTGTCCATTCCCCACGGCCAGATGGTTGGTGTGATCGGCCGCTCCGGCGCTGGTAAATCGACACTTTTGCGGATGATCAACCGGCTGGGCGAGCCCACCTCCGGCTCCATGCGCTTCGGTGGGGTCGAGATCACCGCACTCAAGGGCAAGGCGCTGCGCAACTGGCAGCGTGACTGCGCCATGATTTTCCAGCAATTCAATCTGGTGCCACGTCTCGACGTGCTGACCAATGTCATGCTGGGCCGGCTCAATCACCGCTCGACGGCTCTGAGCCTCCTCAATATCTTCAGTCGGGAAGAGCGGATCATGGCGATTGCCGCCCTGGAGCGCCTCGGCATCGAGCAGACGGCGATGCAGCCGGCTGGCACACTGTCGGGCGGCCAGCAGCAGCGCGTTGCCATTGCCCGCGCGCTGATGCAGCAGCCGAAAATGCTGCTCGCCGACGAGCCGATCGCCTCGCTCGATCCGCTGAACGCCAAGATCGTGATGGACTCGCTGCGCGACATCAACGAGCGCGAAGGCATTACCGTGATCACCAATCTGCACACGCTGGATACGGCGCGTGCCTATTGCGAGCGCATCATCGGCATGGCTGAAGGCAAGGTCGTGTTCGACGGCAGGCCGGAGGAGCTGACGGCAGAGGCCGTTGCCCGCATCTATGGCACAGGTCAGGACGGCACCGGCATCGATGAGAGCATGACCTCGACTGCAATCCGTTTTTCCGGGACCGAGGCCCGGCAGACGGCGGCCCCGGAGAGCCAGCCACAGAACCAGGAAAACATCCAGATCATGACGGCTGGGGCCTGAGCGGCTCCCTCCTCTGACAGCATTCAGGCCTCGCACTGCATGACACCTTTGATCCGGTTCATGCAAACGGCCCCGATCGCCCGCCCGCGTCAAAGGCTGCCTGCATAGTTCCTTGAACCGGGCACGGTCAGGGTGAAAATTATGCAGCACATTGAAAATCTTACAGCGTCCTTGCGGTTTTAAAGCCGCAAGGCGCTGTCATCGAGACCAAAGGACAGACCCGGCCCGCCTGTGAACCGAAAGGCCGGAAACAACGGAGAGAACCCATGCTGAAGAAGACCCTGCTTGCTGCCGTCGCCCTTCTGTCGATTGCTGCCTCTGCCGCTGCCCAGGACGTGAAGGAATTTCGCGTCGGCATTCTCGGCGGTGAGAACGAAGCCGACCGCATGCGCAATTTTCAATGCCTGACCGAACATATGAAAAAGGATCTCGGCTTCGAGAAGGTCTCGCTCTTTCCGGCTTCCGATTATGACGGCGTCATTCAGGGCCTGCTCGGGGGCACGCTCGATTTCGCCGAGCTTGGCGCGTCCGGCTATGCCAAGACCTATCTCTCCAATCCGAAGGCCGTCGAGCCGATCCTGACCACGGTTCAGACCGACGGCTCCATGGGCTATTACTCCATCATGGTTGCCCGCAAGGACAGCGGCATGACCAAGGTGACCGACATCAAGGGCAAGAAGCTCGGCTTTGCCGATCCGGACAGCACCTCCGGCTATCTGATCCCGACCGTGACGCTGCCGGCAGCGCTCGGCGGCGTTGCCGTCAAGGATTACGTCGCCTCCACCGGTTTCGGCGGCGGTCATGAAAATCTGGTTCTCGAAGTGCTGAAGGGCACCTTCGATGCCGGCACCACCTGGGGCTCGGGCGTTGGCAATTTCAAGGACGGTTACACGTCCGGCAATCTGCGCAAGATGGTCGAAAAGGGCGAGCTGAACATGGACGATCTGGTTGAGCTGTGGAAGTCGCCGCTGATCCCGAACGGTCCGCTGGTCATCCGCTCCTCGCTGGACGATGCCACCAAGGCCAAGGTCAAGGCCTTCTTCGTCAATCTGCCGAAGGAAGACGCCGCCTGCTTCTCCGCCATCGAAGGCGGCGATTACAAGGGCTATGCCGACGTCAATGTCGATTTCTACAAGCCGGTCATCGACGCCCGCAAGGCCACCATCGGCGGCTGATGTCCCTCATCCATTCTGGCCGCCGGACCAACCGGCGGCCTTCTTGTTTCATCATGACAGCCGGATCGATTGACGATGAGCCTTACCGAAGGATTGCCCGCTCTGAGCGACAGAGGGCGACAGGTCGAACAGCACTGGAATGCGCTTGCCCGCACGCGGCGGCTTTATTCGCTGGTTGGCGTCATCCTTCTCGCCATTGCGCTCGGCTGGTCGCTCCACTTTGCCAACGAGACCAATTCGGGGAAGTTTTTCAATCGTCTGCCGCATTTTTTCGATTTCACCGAAACGCTTATTCCCCGCGACGGCATGGACGTGGTGCGTGCCATGTTCGACCTGCCCTCGCCCTATGACGACGGCAGCCTGAAATATAATTACACCGATGGCAGGCTCTACATCACCGACAGCCTCTATGTTCCGAAATATTTCTACAAGATGCTGGAAACGGTGAATATCGCGCTGTTTTCCACCCTGATCGGTGGGGCTTTCGGTTTTTGTCTATGCTTTCTCGCCGCCCGAAACATGATGCCGCGCCGGATTCTGCGCTGGCCGGTGCGTCGCTTCATGGAGCTGTTGCGTGCTTTTCCCGAAGTGGTGATTGCCGGATTTTGTCTGGCCATTCTCTCCATCGGACCGATCCCGGCCATGATTGCCGTCAGCGTTCACACCATCGGCGCGCTCGGAAAACTGTTTTTCGAGGTGGTGGAAAATGCCGATATGAAGCCGGATGAGGGCCTGCGCGCCGTCGGCGCCACCTGGCTGGAGCGGTTGTGGTTCGGCATGGTGCCGCAGGTCATGCCGAATTTCATCTCCTATGCGCTGCTGCGGCTGGAAATCAATGTGCGCGCCTCAACCATCATCGGTGCGGTTGGCGGCGGTGGCATCGGTGAACCGCTGCGGCTGTCGATCAGTCAGGGTCATGCAGCCAAGACCATCGCCATCGTCATCCTGCTTCTCACCACGGTGATCGCCGTCGATCAATTTTCCGCCTGGCTGCGCCGGAAACTGGTGGGCGATCACGCCTTCAAGGCCGTCTTGTGAGGGAAAACGCCATGACCCATCTGAGCCTCGAAGACCAGAACCGCATCGCCGAACAGCATCCGGAGATTTTCCGCCGCAATCTTTGGCAACGCTACCGCCTATTGGTTATTTTGACCGTGGTCTGTCTCTATATTGCCTTTTCCTGGTGGCTGTTTGCCATCGGCACGGTGCTCACCAAGGCCAACTGGAGCATTGCCGGCAATTATCTGGCCGACTGGGTGTCCTATGAATACAGGCCGGAATTCAACATTGCCCCCGATGGCGCAATCTCGGTGAGCTTTTCCCGTTTCGACCCGATCGGTCCCAATCCGAAGCCCGACTGGATCGTCGCCCGCAAGGAGATGATGACCCGCACCATCGGCGCGGCAGTTCCAGCCGAAGCGCCCGCCACACCCACACCGGCCCCTGCCTTCAACTTCATGAGCAATGCGCCGAAACAGGCCGCAACGACAGAGACCGACAGCAAGCCTCAGACCAAGCGCGAAGAGGTGATCACGGAAGCCTTCGTCAAGCTGGGCCGCCAGGCCACCATCGACATCTATCCCGACCGGCTGATCCTGCGGCGCGGCAGCGAAAACGTGACATTCGCCCTCAACCGCAAACTGGATCAGGTCAATGCCGAAGGTCCGCTGCCCAAATGGGTCGATCAGCGCGAAAGGGGCGGGCGCGTCATGGCCTGGTTCGGCTTTGCCGGCTGGGCGGAAATCAGCAGCGATCGGGTGCGGGTGCATAACCGCTTTTTCGGCTGGGCCAATTTCATCTTCGATACCGATTCGGCCTTTTTCGGCAAATCGGCGGGCGAGGTTCTGCATCTGATCGCCTCTGGACCCCGGCTCGATCCGCATCAATCCAATCTGGCGCTTGCCTGGCATGATTTTCTCTATAACCCTTCCTGGCAGCATCTCGATGTCTGGATCAAGCTGATGCAGACGCTGGTCATGGCCTTTGTCGGCACCGTCTTCGCCACGCTTTTATCCTTTCCGCTGTCCTTTCTGGCGGCGCGCAACATCACCCGCAACGGGTTTATCAATCAGGTGACCAAACGCTTCTTCGATTTCCAGCGTTCGGTGGATATGCTGATCTGGGCGCTGTTTTTCACCCGCGCCTTCGGTCCGGGGCCGCTCGCCGGGATTTCGGCGATTTTCTTCACCGACACCGGTACGCTCGGCAAACTCTATTCCGAGGCGCTGGAAAATATCGACGACAAGCAGCGCGAGGGGATGAAATCCGTCGGCGCCCCACCGATTGCCGTGCAGCGGTTTGGCGTACTTCCTCAGGTTCTGCCGCTTTTTGCCTCACAGGCGCTCTATTTCTGGGAATCCAACACCCGCTCCGCCACGATCATCGGCGCGGTCGGCGCAGGCGGTATCGGGCTGAAATTATGGGAGGCGATGCGCACCAACCAGAATTGGGAAAATGTCTGCTATATGGTGCTGCTGATCCTGCTGGTGGTATTCCTGTTCGATAATATTTCCAATATGTTGCGTTCACGCCTGATCGGGGCGCAGCGGTAACGGGAGATGATGGTAAACCTTGCCTTTGCTCAACGAGACGGGTCAAATGCCGGTTCCATCTCCGAGTCGTGAAAGTTCTGCCCGTGCGCTATGCCATTTATTTCACCCCGCCCGCTGATGCACCTTTGACGAGGGCGGCCAGTCATTGGCTGGGGCGTGATGCCTTTACCGGTGAAGACAGTCCACAACCCTCCGTCACCGGTTTTACCCCGGAGCGACTGGCCGAACTGACTGCCGATCCACGCCGCTATGGCTTTCATGCGACGCTGAAAGCGCCGTTCCACCTGCATGATACGAAGAGCGAAGCGGATCTGCTGGAGGCTTTCGCGGCGTTTTGCGGCAAAACTGCTGCTTTCAACATTCCCTCTGTGATCGTCAGCCAGATCGGCCCGTTCTTTGCGCTGGTGCCGGATCAAACCTATACAGCACTTCAGGATTTTGCCGCCTCCGTGGTCCGACATTTCGAGCCTTTTCGCGCGCCGTTGAGCGAGGCCGATATGGCCCGACGCAAACCGGAAAAGCTCAATGACAGCCAGCGCGCCCATTTGCTGCAATGGGGCTATCCTTATGTCTTTGACGACTTTCGTTTTCACATGACGCTGACCGGTCCGGTCACGCCTGAGGATAGCCCGGCGATGCAGGCCGAGCTTAACGGGCGCTTCGCAGACATCACCCATCAGCCCCTTGCCATCACCGGGCTTGGCCTCTTCATCGAAGACAGCCGGGGCGCACCCTTTACCGTTCATAGCTGGCTGCCGCTTTCGGGCAGTTAAAGGATAATATCATGGCTCAGGACCTGCTGATCACCAATGCCACCCTCGTTCTCGACAATGCGCTTCTGCCCAAGGCCACGGTTCTCGTGCGTGACGGGCTGATTGCCGATATTTCCGAAGGGGTCAGTGCTGCGGGCGAGGATTTCGACGGCGATTATCTGATCCCCGGTCTGGTTGAACTGCATACCGATCATCTTGAATCGCATTATTCGCCGCGCCCTGGCGTGCGCTGGAACAAGACAGCGGCCGTGCAGGCGCATGACGCCCAGATCGTCACCTCCGGCATTACCACGGTGTTCGACTGCCTGCGCATGGGCTCGAATGAGGATGACGGTTTCGAAAAAGGCGAGATGCGCGCCATGGCCGACGCCATTCAGGCCGCCGAACGGGAAGACCGGCTGCGCGCCGAACATCTGCTGCATCTGCGCTGCGAGGTGGCTTCCGAAAACATGCTGGAGCATTTCGCCGATTTCGACCACGACCCGCATGTGCGGCTGGTGTCGCTGATGGATCATTCGCCGGGCCAGCGCCAGTTCCAGACCATGGATCAGTACACGCTCTACTACAAGACGAAGAAGGGGCTGAGCGACGAGGCCTTCGCCCGTTTCGTCGAGCAGCGTCTTCAGGCTTCGGCGCGCTATTCGTCACACCATCGCGATCAGTTGGCGGCCCATTGCGCCGAACGCGGCATCACCGTTGCCAGCCATGACGATGCCACGCTCGACCATGTCGAGGAAGCGAAAGGCCATGGCGTGAAGCTTGCCGAATTTCCGACCAGTCTCGAGGCGGCGAAAGCCTCGCATTCCGCCGGGATGAGCGTGCTGATGGGCGCACCGAATGTGGTGCGCGGCAGCTCGCATTCCGGCAATATCGCCGCCGGCGATCTTGCCGAGCACGGTGTTCTCGACGTGCTCTCTTCCGATTACATCCCGCTCAGCCTGCTGCACGCCCCCTTCGTGCTGGCCGATACCTATGAGGGGATCAGCCTGCCGCAGGCGCTCGCCATGGTCACGGCCATTCCGGCCCGCACCGTCGGCCTTGATGACCGCGGACGCATCGCCACCGGACTGCGTGCCGATCTGGTGCGGGTCCGGCGCGACCATGGCGTGCCGGTGGTGCGCGCCGTCTGGCGCAAGGGCAAGCGGGTGGCGTGATGGCGGCATCCACATGCGAGCCTTCCGGCGAATCGGTCCAGAAAGGCTGTCTCATTGCCGTTGTCGGTCCAAGCGGCGCTGGCAAGGACAGTCTGATTGCCTATGCCCGCCACTATTTTGCCGGGCGCGGCGATGTGCATTTTGCCCAGAGAACCATCACCCGTCCCGCCGATGCCGGAGGTGAAGACCATCATGCCGTCAACCTCACCACATTCGCCGCGCTGAAACAGGCTGGCCATTTTGCCGTGGACTGGCAGGCACATGGGCTTTGCTATGGTCTGCCACAGGAGATCTGCCACTGGCTGGCCAAAGGCCATGTGGTGATTGCCAATGGGTCGCGCTCGGTCCTGCCCCGTTTTCGTGAGACCTTTGCAAATCTGCTGGTGGTGAATGTCACCGCAAGGTCGGAGGTGCTGGCCGACCGGCTGGAAGCGCGCGGACGGGAAAGCCGTGAGGACATCCTCAAGCGGCTGGCACGCGGCTCGCTTGAAATCAACGGCGATTATCAGGTCGTGACCCTCGACAATTCCGGTGCGCTGGAGGACGCGGGCAGGCAATTCGTCACCGTGATCGAAACCTGTCTCGCCTGATTGAGTTTTGACTGAAACTCTGGATCGGTCCGATGCTGTAAGCTTTACTGTCCTGACGCAGACTGCTGCTGGGGCGTTCCCTTATTGGCGGCGAGCTGCTTCCAGGAATTCTGCTGGCTGAGCATACCGCGCAAATAGGCGACATTGGCGGCGGCCTGCTGCGGGGACAGTTCCTGGGCGGCAATGGTTTCGGCCTCGGCAAAACGGCCTTGTAGACCAACGACAAGAGCAAGGTTCTGCCGCACACGGCTGTCGGCGCCGGGTTGTTTGATCGCCGTGCGCAGATAGGATTCCGCCGTTTTCAAATCCCCTGTCAGCACATAGGACATGCCGAGATTGGACAGAACCGTCGGCTCGTTCGGCTTGATCTGCAAGGCGAGATTATAGGCGGTATGCGCCTCGTCGCTGCGACCGAGCTGGTCCAGAACCGCGCCTTCCGCCGAATAAAGCCGCCAGTCGGGACGGTCCGGGGTCTGGGCCCGGCGAATGGTGGAAAGCGCATCCTGCAATTCACCGGCAGCGGCCTGCGCCTTGCCATAAGCGGCCAGCACACTTCTGTCCTTCGGATTGGCGATCGCCACCTGCTGCATTACCGCAAGCGCCTGCGGCGCGCGTCCATCCATTTGCAGAAGGCTGGCATAGGCAATACCGATCCGGGGATTTTTCGGCGATTTGGCATAGGCCTGCCCCATGGTTTGCGTCGCAGCGGAAACTTCCGCCGGCGTCATCTGATCCACCGGTTTGCCGAGGCTTGGAATGGAACCCGTCGTGGTATTGTCCGTCTGGCCGGTCGTGGCGCAGCCGCCAAGAGCAAGCGCCATGACCACGACAAAGCTTGCCAACCCAGCTTTCAGCGATGCCCGCCATTGATGTTTCATGACCCGCCCCGACATGTCTGGACTTCAGCCCTTACGGCCAGCCCCGGTAATTTTGCCCGTCTTCGTCCTTCCGGAAATCCGCAAGCCACGGCCCCGGATCACGAAAGGGACGAATCGCCATCTTAACGAAGCATCCCAAAATCCTGCCCAAAGCAATAATCTGTTAACCTTAATCAATGGTTAATTATCCCCCTGCCAGAGACGTGACTGTTTTCGGTTCCTTTGTAATTTTCTTAAGTAAAATCGGTTAGATCAGAGATGAATCACTTTCCGGCGACGGCTTTAGACCGCCTCGTGGAATGATTCTGACATTTGCTCTCAACTGTTCCGCAAATGGGATGAAAATGGCAGTATCAAACCACCAGCGCCGGGACTGCCCTTGTTCCAAGACAGCAGAAGGCAATCATGGCTCCTTATCAATATATCGACCGCCCTACTCCCTTTCTCACCAAAGGCGGCAAGACGCTGCCAATCTTTGCGGTGACGCCCGCCCATATCGAGACGGGCTCGATCGATCCCGTGGCGCTCGACTGGGCCAAGAAGGCCGGATACAAGGCTGAAACCGGATCGCTTCTGCTGATTCCGACCAAGGATGGCCATCTGGGCGGCGCCCTTTTCGGCCTTGGCAGTCAACCCGGAGAAAATCCGTTTCTGATGGGCAAGCTGGCGCGCAGCCTGCCTGCCGGTGACTGGCATATCGAAACAGCGCCGCTGACGGCGCAGCGGCTGGCGCTGGGCTATGGCCTCGGCTCCTACCGCTTCGACCGCTACCGCAGCGAACAGGCCGAGCATCCGAAACTGCTGATGCCCCAGGATGCCGACGCCACCGACATCAAGCGCAAGCTGGCTGGTGTGTTTCTTGCCCGCGACCTGATCAATACCCCCACCAATGATATGGGCCCCGCCGATCTTGAACACGTGTTCCGGGCGCTGGGCGAGCATTATGGCGCTGAAGTCAGTGTGATCACCGGCGATGCGCTTCTCGCCCACAATTTCCCGCTGGTGCACACGGTCGGCCGGGCGGCCAAGCAGGCGCCAAGGCTTCTCGACATGCGCTGGGGCAAAAAAGGCCATCGCAAGATCACGCTGGTGGGCAAGGGTGTCTGCTTCGACACCGGCGGTCTCGATATCAAACCCTCCTCCTCCATGGCACTGATGAAAAAAGACATGGGTGGGGCGGCCAATGTGCTGGGGCTCGCCCTGATGATCATGGACGCCAAGCTCAAGGTCGATCTCAGGGTGATCGTACCTGCGGTGGAAAATTCCATCGGTGGCGATGCTTTCCGTCCCGGTGACATCTACAAGAGCCGCAAGGGTCTGACCGTGCAGATCGACAATACCGATGCCGAAGGACGGCTGATCCTGGCCGATGCACTGACCTATGCCGACGAGGACAGACCGGACCTGATCATCGACATGGCGACCCTGACGGGTGCGGCCCGCGTGGCGCTTGGCCCGGACGTGCCCCCCTTCTTCACCGATGACGATGATCTCGCCGACGCGCTCACCGAGGCCAGCCTCAGCGTTGACGATCCGATGTGGCGCATGCCCCTGTTTACCGGCTATGAAAAACTGCTCAAGGCACAGATTGCCGATCTCACCAATGCACCGGCAGGCGGCATGGCCGGCGCCATTACCGCTGCGCTCTTCCTCAAGCGTTTCGTCACCAACACCAAATCCTGGGCGCATTTCGACATTTACGGCTGGGCGCCGCAGGAACGGTCGCATAGCCCGGTGGGCGGCGAGGCGCAGGCCATCCGTGCCCTCTACGCCTATCTTTCCCGTCAGGCTTGAGCTAGATCTGGGCTTCAACAGCAATCGAGGATCGGCCAGACATGACCATGGATAAACCGCTGGACCGGCGTCTGAATGCCTATCGTCCCGATCTGGCCGATGCTGACCTCGAAGGCAAGGTGGAGGCTGCACGTTTCGTTACCGGAACGCCGGCAAAAATTGCCGTCTCCGTCGCAGCACTGCAGCCACGACCGGAGCGTGGCTGCGGCATCGATACCGAGCTGCTGTTCGGCGAGGAGGTCGTGGTTTTCGAGCGCGCCACAGGCTGGGCCTGGGTGAAAGCAAAGCTCGACGGCTATGTCGGCTATCTGCCGGAAGAGGCACTGGCAGCCATCGAGGCCCCGGCCACTCACTGGATCACCGCACCGCGCAGCTTTCTCTATACCGGGCCTGATCTGCGCATTGCCCATCCGCTGGCGGTGTCCATGGGCAGCCGCGTGACCGTGATCGGCGAGACGGAAACCCGCGGCACCCGCTATTTTACCTTGAGTGACGGCCGTTCGGTCATTGCCCGCCATTGCGCATCGATCGGCCAGACAGATGCACCCGATTATGTGGCCATTGCCGCCCGGTTCCTGGAAACACCCTATCTCTGGGGCGGGCGCTCCGGCTTCGGCATCGATTGCTCCGGCCTGGTGCAGCTTGCCATGCAGATGGCCGGTATGACGGCCCCGCGCGATTCCGACATGCAGGCCAGCGATCTCGGCACGCCGATTGCCAGAGAGGAACTCAGGCGTGGCGATCTGGTGTTCTGGAAAGGCCATGTGGGTATCATGGAGGATGAAACCACCCTCCTCCATGCCAATGGCCATACGATGAGCGTGGCACGGGAAAATCTCAACGCAGCCATCGACCGCATCGGCTGGCTTTATCAACAGCCGACCGGCTTTCGCCGGCCGGATATGACATAAAGGTCAGCGGACCCGATCACGTCAGTGCGCTTCATCCCAGTTCTGCGCCGCACGCGCATCCACTTTCAGCGGCACGCGCATGGCAATCGCCGGCATGGCGGCCTCTTCCATGGTGGTGACAATCACCGGCATGGCCGCCGCAACCGCCTCATCCTCGACCTCGAAGATCAGTTCGTCATGCACCTGTAACAGCATGCGCACCTGATCTGACAGACCGGATTTTTCCAGTTCCGGTTCGATCTGCACCATGGCGCGGCGGATGATATCAGCCGCCGAGCCCTGAATCGGTGCATTGATTGCTGCCCGCTCGTTGAAGGCGCGCATCGATGCATTCGAGGATTTGATCTCGGGATAATAGGCCCGCCTGCCGAAAATGGTTTCGACATAGCCATGCTCGCGCGCAAAGGCTTTGGTCGCCTCCATATAGTCGCGAATGCCGGGGAAGCGTTCGAAATATTTCTTGATATACTCGCCCGCCTCGGAACGCTCGATGCCGAGCTGGTTGGCGAGACCGAAGGCGGAAATGCCGTAGATGATGCCGAAATTGATCGCTTTTGCCCGGCGGCGCACCTCCGAGGGCATGCCATCCACCGGTACACCAAACATTTCCGAGGCCGTCATCGCATGAATATCGACCCCATCGGCAAAGGCCTGCCGCAATTGCGGGATCTCAGCCACATGCGCCAGAACACGCAACTCGATCTGGCTGTAATCTGCAGACAGAAGCTTGTGGCCGGGGCTGGCGATGAAGGCCGTGCGGATCTTGCGCCCTTCCGCCGTGCGGACCGGAATATTCTGCAGGTTCGGCTCAGAAGACGAAAGCCGCCCGGTCGTGGTCGAGGCCAGCGAATAGGAAGTATGCACCCGCTTGGTGTCAGGGTGCAGATAATCCGGCAAGGCATCGGTATAGGTGGATTTGAGCTTGGTGAGCTGGCGCCAGTCAACGATCTTGCGCGGCAGTTCCGCCCCCTGTTCGGCAAGCTCCTCCAGCACCTGCGCCGAGGTGGACCATTGGCCGGTCTTGGTTTTCGAGCCGCCGGGCAGGCCCATCTTGCCGAACAGAATATCGCCAAGCTGTTTCGGTGAACCGATGTTGAAACGCTCACCGGCCAGGCCGTAAATCTCGTCCTCGAAGGCGGCGGCCTTTTGCGCCAGTTCGCCGGAAAGGCGTGACAATATCTGCCGGTCGATGGCAATGCCGCGCGCCTCCATCTGCGCCAGCACCGGCACCAGCGGGCGTTCCAGCCGCTCATAGACCCGCATCAATCCGGCAGCCGCCAGCCGCGGCTTCAGCACCAGCCAGAGACGCAGGGTCACATCGGCGTCTTCCGCCGCATAGGCGGTTGCCTTGTCGATTGCCACCCGGTCGAAGGTGACGGCGGATTTGCCCGAGCCTGCCACCTCCTTATAGGGGATGGGGGTGTGACCGAGCCAGCGTTCGGACAAGGCGTCCATGCCATGCCCGCCTGTGCCTGCCTCCAGCACATAGGAGATCAGCATAGTGTCGTCGAAGCTTTTCACCGCAATGCCATGGCGCAACATGATCAGATAATCATATTTCAGATTTTGCGCCACTTTCAGGACGGACTCATCTTCAAGAAGATCCTTCAGAACAGCCAGTGCTGCTTTGGTGTCAATCTGGTTTTCAACCCGCTTCACCCCGTCGCCAAAGAGATCGTCCTGGCCGGAAACATGGGCAAGCGGCACATAGGCCGCCTCGATCTCCACCGCATCCGGTGACGAAGCAGCCTTCTGCACGGCCAATGAAAAACCGACGAGATCGGCCTGCATCGGATCGAGCGATGTGGTTTCGGTGTCAAAGGCCACAACGCCGCTTTCGCGCGATTTCGTCACCCAGTCTTGCAGCGTGGCAAGATCGCGGATGGTCACATAACGGGAGCGGTCGATCTCCTTACCACCGAACACAGCCTGACGTGCGGCGGCAAGATCGGCAGGTTTTGCACCCTCCGCCATCTCCACGGATGACGACGATGCAGCGGGCTGATCACCCTCGACAACCGGCACCGGTGCGGCATCGAGATCGGGGCCATGGGCAGACGCCCCCCATTCCACCGTCAGCGTCGCCGGCTCGATGACACCTGCATCGCAATCGCAGGCCTCGGCCACCCGGCGGGTGAGCGTGGTGAATTCCATCGCCTTCAAGAACGCGATCAGCTTCGGCCCATCCTGTTTTTCCAGAACCAGCGCCTCAAGATCAAGCTCAAGCGGCACATCGGTGCGCAGCGCGACAAGCTGACGCGAAATGGCAACCAGTTCACGACCGGCCAGAATATTTTCCCGTCGCTTGACCTGCTTGATCTCGTCTGCACGGGCCATCAGCGTATCGAGATCGCCATAATCTGCCAGAAGCTGGGCGGCGGTTTTCGGTCCGATGCCGGGAATACCCGGAATATTGTCGGTGCTGTCGCCGGTCAGCGCTTGCAGGTCGATCATCTTGTCCGGGGCTACGCCCCATTTCTCGATCACCTCGGCAATGCCGATCTGCTTGTCCTTCATGCTGTCATACATATGGACATTTGGCGTGACGAGCTGCATCAGGTCCTTGTCGGACGACACAATCGTGACATCTGCGCCGACAGCCTCAGCCTTGCGGGCATATGTGGCGATGATGTCATCGGCCTCGAAACCATCAGTCTCGATGCAGGGCAGATTGAAAGCGCGTGTTGCCTGCCGGATCAGGCCGAATTGCGGCACAAGCTCTTCCGGCGGTGCGGAACGGTTGGCCTTGTAATCAGGATAGATCTGCTTGCGGAACGTGTTCGACGAATAGTCGAAAATCACCGCCAGATGGGTTGGCGTCACCCCGACAGAGGTGTCGCGCGCATCGGTCAGAAGCTTCCATAACATGTTGCAGAAGCCGGAAACGGCCCCCACCGGCAGGCCGTCGGATTTGCGGGTCAGCGCCGGAAGCGCATGGAAGGCCCGGAAGATGAAGCCGGAGCCGTCAACGAGAAAGAGATGATCACCTTTTTTCATGGATCAACCGATAGCGCGGGATGGCAAAAAGGTCCATGCGCAATTCCAGTAAAGAGGTCCGTGCCGCCATCCAAACGGATGGCTTCAGCCGGGTTTGGAACGTTGCATGAGCAAAAGTCTGATGCATGCAGGCCTGAGTGGTTCAGTACACCTCACTCTTCGGGAACATTCCCGTGATAAGGAAAATCGAGGCTCTGGCGATAAAATTCTCATCTCGAATTTAATATTAAAAAAACAAACACTTATATGCAAATTGCCATGCATGAAATGACGATATCGCAAAATAATCACAAAAACCTTACCGAGTTGTAATGACGCTTCCCTTGAAATGACACATTTGGCCGCTCATTTACATCTCAACGGCACAGCACAGGGTGCCGCGACCTGGCCAACGGCTCGTCCCCCGCCGCGCCAGGACGGAGCGCAAAGACCTTATCCCCCTCTCCGGGTCTTTGGTGCTCTTATGAGAAACCGCCACGGTCCGCCCCCGGCCGTGGCGGTTTTATTTTATCTGATGACAAGGTCAGACAATTATCTGATGTCAAAGAGAAAATTTCGCCAACACCATGGCTTTATCCGATAAAAGTGCTTCGTGCTTTCGCGTGTCATACTGTATGTTTCACCCATGGATTTCGATCGCAAAGCATCGCCTGCCTATCTGATTGCTCAGCTCGCCAAGGAATTTTCCCGGTGCCTGCTGGACCGTTCGGCTGATCTTGGCTTTTCGCCGGGCCAGTTTCCGGTTCTCGTCGAGCTCTGGCAGGAAAACGGCCTGACCCAGAAACAACTGCTGGAGCGCATTGATGTCGAACAGGCGACCATGGCCAATACGCTCAAACGGATGCAACGCGACGGCCTGATCGAACGCCAGCCTCATCCCGGCGACCGGCGCGCCCAATGTATTTTTCTCACCGAAAAGGCAATCGGCCTGAAACAGCAGGCCTTTGCGGCCATAGAGGATGTGGATTCGCGGATTTTTGCCGGTTTTCGACGCTTTGAAAAGGAATTGATGCTCGAATTCATCCGCCAGGCGCTGGAAAACGCCAGAGGATAACTATCGGGCATCTGCGCGCCTGCGGCTCCGATGCTCTTTTTTTCAAGCATCAAATTTTTCCGAAAACCGGTTCTTTTTTTCACGCATGTCCGAACGGAAAACCGCTTCGCACTTTTCCTGGACAAGGCGTCGGCTTTTCGGTCCGATGCTCTTTTTTTAAAGCATCGGATTTTTCCGAAAACCGGTTCCCACTTTTCGGTCCGATGCTCTTTTTTTCAAGCATCAAATTTTTCCGAAAACCGGTTCCCACTTTTCGGTCCGATGCTCTTTTTTTATAGCATCGGATTTTTCCGAAAACCGGTTCCCACTTTTCGGTCCGATGCTCTATGATCCCTCCGACGTCACAAGCGCAGGAACTCCATACCCATGACTGACCTTGCCCCCGTTCTCGCTGCAGCCGATGCGGCCTTGCCACAAAGCCTGGACCGGCTGTTCGAGCTGCTGAAAATCCCCTCGATCTCCACCGATCCCGCCTATAAGGCCGATTGCCGCAAGGCAGCCGAATGGCTTGTCGCTGCCTTGCACGAGATCGGCTTCACTGCTTCACTGCGCGACACGCCCGGCCACCCGATGGTCGTTGCCCACCATGAAGGCGCAAGTGCGGATTGCCCTCACGCCCTGTTTTATGGCCATTACGATGTCCAGCCCGTCGATCCGCTGCCGTTATGGGAAAGCGATCCCTTCATCCCCTCGATCAAGGAAATCGCGCCGGGCCGCAAGGTCATTACCGGTCGCGGCACCTCCGATGACAAGGGCCAGTTGATGACGTTTGTCGAAGCCTGCCGGGCCTATAAGGCCGTCCACGGCACGCTTCCCGTCAGGATCACCATCCTGTTCGAAGGCGAAGAAGAATCAGGCTCTCCGTCGCTCAAACCCTTTCTGGAAGCAAACCGCGAGGAATTGTCCTGCGATTTCGCCCTGGTGTGCGATACCGGCATGTGGGACGCGAAAACGCCTGCCATCGCCGCCACGCTGCGCGGTCTTGTCGGTGAGGAAATCATTATCACCGCAGCCGATCGCGACCTGCATTCCGGCCTGTTCGGTGGAGCAGCCGCCAATCCCATCCATGTCCTGAGCCAGATCCTCGGTCGTCTGCATGATGAAAACGGTCGCGTCACCCTGCCCGGCTTTTACGACGGTGTGGAAGAAACGCCGGAAAACATCAAGGCATCGTGGGAGAAACTGGCCGAATCGGCGGATCGCTATCTCAAGGATGTCGGTCTCTCCATTCCGGCGGGCGAGAAAGGCCGCAGCGTGCTGGAACTGACCTGGGCGCGACCGACCGCCGAAGTCAACGGCATTATCGGCGGCTATACCGGCGACGGCTTCAAAACCGTGATTGCGGCTCAAGCCTCGGCAAAGGTCTCCTTCCGGCTGGTTGGTCAGCAGGACCCGCAAGCGATCCGGGAAAGCTTCCGCGCTTTTGTCCGCAGCCAGATCCCCGCCGACTGCTCGGTTGAATTCAAGGAACATGGCGCCTCTCCCGCCATCCAGCTTCCTTACGACTCACCGGTTCTGACCAAGGCCAAGACCGCACTCTCCGATGAATGGCCAAATGCTGCCGTTGTGATCGGCATGGGCGGCTCCATTCCCATTGTCGGCGATTTCCAGACCATGCTCGGCATGGACTCGCTGATGACCGGCTTTGCCCTCGTTGACGACCGCATTCACTCTCCCAATGAGAAATATGACCTGATGTCGTTCCAGAAAGGCATTCGCTCCTGGGTGCGCATTCTCGATGCTCTAAGCTGTTGAGAGTGACGGAAAAGAATACCGAAAAGCAAAAAGGTCGGGGAGAACCCGACCTTTTTGTGCCATGCAGGCAGCCATGCCAGTACATCCGTGGTCAAGGCTGCAAGAGATCAGAATGGTTCAGCCAACAAAAGCCAAACCATTCATCAAGTCATTGGGAAAATTTCTATATCCCGCTTTGTTAATATTGATGATTGCACCATTAGCTTAACGAAACGTTACCCTTCGACATCAGGTTATTCCTATTTTTCATGAGCCTGCCCTTATCGATGTCAGAAATTATGCGGAAATGCCCGCCCACCAACTGCAATGGATCAACCCATCTCTGCACTTCATGGAAAGCTGCGACAGGATGATGCATGCCAGAACAGAGATTTTGCCTAAAATTTACCCGTTCCGGCTCGCCTGCGTCATCGCCAGCATATTCACCTGTCAAACCCAAATGCAGCAGAAAGAGCCCCTACAGATATACCTGAACCCAAAACACAGAAAATAAATATATTATTCAATATGATACCCCCATAGACATAACAGCGCATAACACAACAGACCAAGGCAAGGCCCCAAGACCGGTCAAAAGCGACGTTCAATACACAGGGGGCTCACGACGGAAAATGATTGAGGTATGCATTTTGCGCATTGCTGCGTTGCGGTAAAGGGAATATTCAACCCCTAAAAATCCGCTATATTCAAATCATCGAAGCGACGCACTCCTCCTCCCAGTGTCGCTTCAGATAGGACCGGCAATACTCCTCCTCCTCCCAATTGCCGGTCAAGTTCAAGAGCCCGACGCCTCCTCCTCCCGCGTCGGGCTCTTTTGCGTTTTAGCATACCCTTCATAGTTCAAAGCAGTGTGTTTCTCCTTTACGCAAGTCTTTTTGACCTTTGCCGTTTGCCCGTGTAGCAATGGCGCATCGATCATCTTGAGGAGCTGGAAGACGATGGCGGCGAAATTCGGCACGAGTGGCTTGCGGGGGCTGTCGAGTGAACTCGTTGGACCTGTTTCCGCGCTTTATGCAACGGCCTTTGCTCGCATGTTACTGGAAAAAGGCCATTTGCAACCTGGCGGTCTCGTGCTGATCGGTCAGGATTTCCGGCCCTCAAGTCCACAGATCGCTGCGACTGTCATGGCCGCGTTGCGCCGCGCCGGTCTCATGCCTCTTTCCTGTGGCGCCCTGCCGACCCCGGCCCTTGCCTTTTACGGGCATCATCTCGGCGCTGCGGCGATGATGGTCACGGGATCGCATATTCCGGCAGACCGCAACGGTATCAAATTCTACAGACCCGATGGTGAAATCGACAAGGCCGATGAAGAGGCGTTGACTGCCCTTGCCACAACGCTGGTCGATGACGAAACGGCCAATCGGGTGGAGGAAGGCAGCGGCGAGGATCACAGTGTCGAGGCCATGACGCTGTTTTTCAAACGCTATGCTGGCCTGCTCGCAGCGGACGCCTTCAAAGGCCGCAGCATCGGTGTCTATCAGCACAGCAGCGTCGCCCGCGAAATGCTGGTTCAACTGCTCGACACATTCGGGGCAAAGGTGGTTCCGCTCGGCTGGTCGGATGATTTCATTCCCGTCGATACGGAGGCCGTGTCGCAGGAGACGCTGGAAAAACTGGCCGTTTGGGCAGGAGACCATGACCTTGATGCCATTGTCTCGACTGATGGCGATGCCGACCGGCCACTCTTGGCGGATGAAACGGGCCAGCCATTGCGCGGCGATCTTCTCGGCCTGATAACGGCGGAGTATCTGAACGCTGCCACGGTCGTCACCCCCGTCACCTCCAATTCCGGCATCGAACACAGTGTAAAAGGCAAGGTCATCCGCACGCGTGTCGGCTCACCTTATGTGATTGCGGCCATGCAGCAGGCGGTGGCTGAGGGCGCGGACCGGGTGATGGGTTTCGAAGCCAATGGCGGTCTGATGCTGGCCACGGATTTTCCCGTCGGCTCCGGTACTCTTGCCGCCTTGCCGACGCGGGATTGCATTCTGCCTCTTCTGGCAACGCTCAGCACCGCCTTTGGCGGCGGACTGGCCCTGTCCGACCTTGTTGCGCGGACAGCCATGCCAGTGGCGCTGGCCGACCGGCTGGAACACTATGCGCAGGAGCGCAGCTCTGCTTTCATGGCCCACCTGCGCTCATCCGAGGCAGCTATGGTCGAAACATTGGCACCACTTGGCCCGATTTCGGCAAAAAGCGACATTGACGGTCTGCGCCTGACGTTGAGCGATGGCAGGATCGTGCATTTCCGCCCTTCCGGCAATGCCCCGGAAATGCGCTGTTATGTCGAAGCCGCAACCTTGGGCGAGGCCGAGGATCTTCTGAGACAGGGACTTGCCCTGCTCTCTGCCTGGCAGGCATGATTTTCACGACATATTTTTCCAATCCTCCTCTGTAAAAGGTAGTCCATGGACCGCGCCCACGACCCCAGCCAGCTTGAAATGGTTGTACTGATGACCCCTGATATGGCAAACTTTTCCGGCAAGGTGCATGGCGGCGCCCTGCTCAACATTCTCGACCGCGTGGCCTATTCCTGCGCATCGCGCTTTTCCCAGCAATATGCCGTAACACTGTCGGTGGATCAGGTGGTGTTCCGCCAGCCGATTCATGTCGGCGAGATGGTCACCTTTCGCGCCGCCGTCAATTATGCCGGACGGACCTCCATGGAAATCGGCATCAGGGTCGAGGCGGAAAATATCCGCACCGGCGAGCGGCGCCACACCAATTCCTGCTATTTCACGATGGTCGCAGTGGACGAGCATGGCAAACCGACCGAAGTTCCGACCCTTGCGCTCGACACGCCCACCAAGATCCGGCGCGAACGGGCCGCCCGTGACCGCCGAACCCTCCGGCACGAGTTTGAAAAGCGTTTCCACGCCGTATCGGGTGGCGAGTAATCTCGCATTTTCAGGCATGTCGCGTTCATTATGTTCAATGAAGCGATAACATATATGCAGCAAGCGATTCCGGTTTCAGGATTTATGCCCTATGACACCGCAATGAACGACAAAACCTGCATTGCCCGGCTGAAGCTTGGGGATTTCCGCAATTACATCAGCGCTTCACTGCGGCTGGACGGTCGCCATGTGGTGCTGACCGGCACCAACGGCTCTGGCAAGACCAATCTGATGGAGGCGGTTTCGTTTCTCTCGCCCGGCCGCGGTTTGCGCCGGGCAGCGCTTTCCGACGTGGTGCGGGCTGGTGCGGCAGGCGGTTTTTCCATCTTTGCCGAGGTTCAGGGCATGGCCGGCGAGGTGGAGCTTGGCACCGGCACGGAAATGCAGGACGAGACCACGCTGCGCCGCTTGCGGGTCAATGGCGCTCCGGTCCGGTCGCTTGATGAACTGACCGACCATCTGCGCCTCATCTGGCTGACTCCGGCCATGGATAGCCTGTTTACCGGCCCGTCTTCCGAACGGCGGCGATTTCTCGACAGGCTGGTTCTGTCGATCGATCCCGGGCATGGGCGGCGCGCCAGCGATTTCGAGCGCGCCATGCGCAGCCGCAACCGGCTTCTGGCCGAGGGCCGTTTTGATCCGAGCTGGCTTGCCGGGATCGAAAACCAGATGGCGGCGCTCGGTGTCGCCATGGCTGTGGCCCGGCAGGAAATGATCCGGCTACTGACCGGACTGATCGACGAGCGGCGCGCGCTTTCCCCTTTTCCGGTCGCCGATCTCCGGCTGGAGGGATTTCTCGATCGGGAGAATGCACAGGCTGCGATCGATCTGGAGGATGGCTATCGCGACCGTCTGGCCATGGAACGCGGGCGGGATGCAGCGGCGGGGCGCACGCTGGAAGGGCCGCATCGCAGCGATCTTCTGGTGCGCCACCGCGACAAGGCGATGGAAGCCGAGCGCTGCTCGACCGGTGAACAGAAGGCACTGTTGATCGGCCTCATCCTCGCCCATGCCGAACTGGTGGCCAGCATGACCGGCTTTGCCCCGATCCTGCTTCTGGACGAAATTGCCGCCCATCTCGATGAAGGCCGCCGCGCGGCCCTGTTCGACCGGATCGATGCTCTGGGCGGCCAGGCCTTCATGACTGGAACCGACCGGCATATGTTTGCAAGCCTTGGCGACAGGGCACAGTTTATCACCGTGCAGGACGGATTGCTGTCCGCTGATGAAAATCATGGAGCGTGAGATGTCAGACAGGTCCATGGAACCGCTATCCCCCGAAGAAATCACGCGCTATCAGCGCCATATCCTGCTGCCGGAAATCGGTGGCGCCGGACAGCAGGCCCTGAAACGGGCGCGGGTCATGGTGATTGGCGCTGGCGGGCTGGGCGCACCGGTTCTTGCCTATCTGGCAGCAGCGGGCGTCGGCACGCTTGTCATTGTCGATGACGACCGCGTATCGCTCTCCAATCTGCAACGACAGGTCATTCATGACAGCGGCACAATCAGCGAGCTGAAAACCGAAAGCGCTGCCAAAGCGATTGCACGGCTCAATCCCCATGTCCGGGTCGAGCGCCATGAGGCCCGTTTCGATGCGGATTTTGCCGCGCGCCATCTGGGCGGCATCGACGTGCTGATCGACGGTTCCGACAATTTCGACACCCGTTACGCCGCAGCCGATGCAGGCGAACATCATCAAAGACCGCTTGTCACTGGCGCGGTTGGCCGCTTTGACGGATCTGTCACCGTGTTGAAACCCTATGAGAGCGGGCCGGATGGACAGGACTTCCCACGCTATCGTGATCTCTTTCCGGAAAAGCCACCCGCAGGCCTCATTCCCAATTGCGCCGAAACCGGTATTGTCGGGGCGCTGACTGGAGTGATCGGCACGCTGATGGCGATGGAAACATTAAAACTCATCACCGGCATTGGCGAAACGTTAGTAGGTCGTTTGCTAATTTACGATTCTCTATCGGCGCGGTTCGATATTGTGCGCTATAAGAGGCGGCCCCTGAAATTATAAGGGCAATCCATCTATAAGGCCCCTGCATTTACAAGGAATGGCCATGGTCGAGATCATACAGATTGACGAGCATTTCGAGGATTGGCAGAGCCTTCTGGCTCTGGTGCTCAAAGCCTTTGATTACATGCACCCGTTGATCGACCCACCCTCTTCAGCCCTGAAACTGACGCCAGAGGCGCTGAAAGCCAAGGCACATGAGGAGATCGGCTATGCCGCCATGATCGATGGCGCGCTGGTTGGCTGCCTATTCTGTCGCCTGCATGAGCCGGAAACGCTTTATCTGGGCAAGGTCGCGGTTTTGCCGGATATGCAGGGACAGGGCATAGGCCGCGCCATGCTGAAAGCCGCAGAAGGCGTTGCCCATGCCTGCGGCGTTCGGGTGCTGGAGCTGGAAACCCGCATCGAACTTGACCACAACCATCGGCGGTTTGAAAAATGGGGTTTTCAGACCATCGCCAAAAAATCCCATCCCGGTTACGACCACGCCACCTATGTGACGATGCAGAAACGGTTGAACTGATCAATCCCGTCCCGGCAGCACCCGGTTTGGCGGCCTGTGACCGTCGAAATAGGTGCGGATGTTGATGATCACCTTTTCACCCATGTCGATCCGGCCCTCGATGGTGGCCGAGCCCATATGCGGCAGAAGCACGACTTTTCCTTCTTCCGCCAGT
Organism: Allorhizobium sonneratiae; assembly: GCF_023700755.1. Lineage (GTDB taxonomy): Bacteria > Pseudomonadota > Alphaproteobacteria > Rhizobiales > Rhizobiaceae > Allorhizobium > Allorhizobium sonneratiae. The sequence goes on from NZ_JAMKOJ010000002.1 coordinate 401,942, forward strand.
TTCAGCAGTTTCGGGTTGATCACCGGCTCGTTTTCAAAGACATCGAGGCCGGCCCCGGCGATCTTGCCGTCGCGCAGGCACTGGATCAGGGCGGATTCGTCGATAATACCGCCGCGGGCGGTATTGACTATATAGCTGGTCGGCTGCATCAGGGCGAGGCGGCGGGCTGAAATCAGATGATAGGTGGCCGGCGTCGAGGGACAATTGACCGAGACGAAATCCACTCGCGCCAGCATCTGGTCCAGACTGTCCCAATAGGTCGCCTCCAGCTCATCCTCAGTCTGCGGATTGGCGCGCTTGCGATTGTGATAATGAATGGACAGGCCAAAGGCCTTGGCGCGCCGGGCAACTGCCGTACCGATGCGCCCCATGCCAACAATGCCAATCCGTTTTCCGTGAATGCGCCGCCCCAACATCCAGGTCGGCGACCAGCCGCTCCATTCTCCCGGTTGCTCGGTCAAAATGCGTCCGCCTTGCAAGAGCCGTCTGGGCAGGGCCAGTATGAGCGCCATGGTCATGTCGGCGGTGTCTTCCGTCAATACATTGGGCGTGTTGGTGACGGTGATGCCCTTGCGGGCGGCGGCATCGATGTCGATATGATCGGTGCCGTTGGAGAAACTGGCAATCAGCTTGAGCTGGGCTCCCGCCTCGGCAATCAGGCTGGCGTCGATACGGTCCGTCACCGTTGGCACCAGCACATCGGCCTCCTGCATCGCCGCCAGCAATTCGGCCCGCTCCAGCGGCCGGTCATCGATATTCAAACGCGCATCGAACAGTTCCCGCATGCGGGTCTCCACGGCCTCGGGCAATTTGCGAGTGATGAAGACCTTGGTCTTTTTTCTCTGGGTCATGGGGTGTTTCGATGCCTTGTAAAGAAGTTCTTAACCAGGATGGACGGATATATATCCATAAGTAGGTTTTCTACCAAACCCTTGTGAGAAGACCAACATCCCATTTTGCGCCAGGGCGCGGAAGATGCCGACGCAGCTTCGCTTTGACACATTTGCATGACAGTTTGCTCAGGGAAAGCGGGTACCAGTCTTTTCTGAAGACAAAGAAACAACGATATCGAGGATCGATCTGTTTCATGACGATTAAGATTCATTCTTGCAGTGGAACCGTGGCGGGGGCTTTGGGTTCTTCTGGAACATGACCACTGGATACATCCATGCCTGACGGTTTTTTACGCTCCTGCCTTGGACTGCTTTTGATAAGCGCTTTGCTGACATTCGGCTCCAGCGCCATGGCCGAGGGGCCAACAAAGGGGCCAAGCGGCCTGCCGCTGCCGCGTTTCGTCAGTCTGAAATCATCCCGTGTCAATCTGCGCATCGGCCCTGGCACCGATTACGCCACCGCCTGGACCTATCAAAAAGGCGGTTTGCCGGTGGAAATTATTCAGGAATACGACAACTGGCGCAAGATCCGCGATTCCGATGGCACAGAAGGCTGGGTGAACCAGATCCTGCTGTCCGGGGACCGTACCGCGCTCGCCGCACCCTGGATGCGCGGCAAGGGCGACGATGTCTTTGTCAACATGCACGATTCTGCCGATTCCTCAGCAACGGTCATCGCCAAATTGCAGCCGGGCGTCATCATTCGCCTGAGCGAATGCACCGGGAAATGGTGTCGTGGCGAAGTCGGCGACACCAAGGGCTGGGTCGCCCAGAACCAGATCTGGGGCGCCTATCCCGGTGAAGCCTTCAAATAAGACCGGCTTCTTTCGCGGCATCAGCCAGAGAAAGTGTCGGGCGCGGGCCTATCTGCTGGATAACCAATCCGGCAGCAAAACAGCCAAGCTGGCCGCAGCGCTCCAGTGACAGGCCCTGCGTATATCCGTAGAGAAAACCGGCGGCGAAAAGATCGCCTGCACCTGTCGTATCGACCAGTTCCTCGATCGCATCTGCCGGCACCGTCACCCTTTCGTCACCGCGCAGGATTGTTGCGCCATCTTCGCTCATGGTCACGGCCGCCAGTTTGCAATCGGCGGCAATCTGCCTCAAGGCGGCCTCAAAATCCTCAGTCTCGTAGAGCGCCAGCACTTCCTGACGGTTGGCGAAAACGATGTCGACCGTGCCGGAGCGCATCAGATCGAGAAATTCCGCCCGATAACGATGCACACAGAAACTGTCGGACAGCGTCATCGACACCTCGCGCCCATGCGCATGGGCAATGCGGGCGCATTCGACCATGGCCTCCTTGGCGCGCGGCGGGTCCCAGAGATAACCTTCGAAATAGGTCACTTTCGCGCCGGCCACGACCTCAGGCTCGACATCTTCGGGACCGAACTCAACACAGGCGCCAAGATAGGTGTTCATCGAGCGCTCGCCATCCGGGGTGACGAAAATCATAGACCGGGCCGTTGGCGGCTCCTGGCCCATTGCGGGCGTGGCATAGTGCACGCCCTGGGCCCGGATATCATGGGCGAAAATTGCGCCCAGCTGATCCTCTGCAACCTTGCCGAAATAAGCCGCCTTTCCGCCGAGACTGGCAACGCCCGCGGCCGTATTGCCGGCACTTCCGCCCGACGTTTCAATGGCAGGACCCATCAGGGCGTAAAGCCGCTCGGCGCGCTCGGCATCGATCAGGTTCATCGCCCCCTTGATGATCTCGTTCCTGACAAGAAAATCATCATCGCAGCGGGTGATGATATCAACGATGGCGTTGCCGATGGTCAAAACATCGAATTGCGTCATGAAAGAAGACCTGCTCCGCGTGATGAACGCCAGACCGTCTCAGCGGACGGCGCTCGGTTCCTGTGCCACGTTCCCCGATATTGCCGGACAAACGCACTCAAAAATCTCATAGCGGATTTTCGCAGACGCGAAAGGATAAAATCTCGCCAGAGTCGAGCGGAACCTGAGGTATTGACAGGCGCTTTCCAGAAAAAGTCAGATATCGCGCCCAGGTTATGGATTGATGCAGGAAGAATTACCCGGCAATTTTTCTTTGCATCTCGGTCTTGGAAAAAGACGCGATGAGATCAAGCGTTTGATCGGCAGGCATGGCCTTGCCAAAAAGATAGCCCTGACCGATATCGCAACCGAGATCCTTCATGAATTCCAGTTGCTGATTGCGTTCGATGCCTTCGGCTGTCGTCACAATGCCAAGCCCCTTGCCAAGATGCATGATGGCGCGAACGATGTCTTCCTGCTTCTTGTCGCTCATCACGCCTGCGATAAAGCTCTGGTCGATTTTCAGCTTGTCGAACTGGAATTTCGACAGTTGCGACAGACTGGAATAGCCGGTGCCAAAATCATCCAGCGCAATGCGCACGCCACGATTTTGCAGCTCCGTCAGAATGGCGATCACCGTCTCGGTGTCCCGCACCAGCGCCGTTTCGGTGATTTCCAGTTCGAGGCGCTTGGGTGGAAAGCCGGTTTCCTGCAGAAGCGCGCAGGTTTTCTCGACAAATCCGCGATCAAGCAATTGTGTGGGCGAAATGTTGAAGGCCAGAAGCAGTGCCTCCGGCCAACGGGCGGCATCCCGGCAGGCCTGCCGCAACAGGCTGTCGGACAATTCCCCGATCAAGCCCGCAGCCTCGGCCAGTTCAATGAAATCGCCCGGCGGCACGTAATTGTTGGGGCCGGTCTGCCAGCGCGCCAGCGCCTCAAAACCGCGCAGGCGCCCTGATCTAAGATCGATCAGCGGCTGATAATAGGGCTTGATCAGCCCCTCACGGATGGCATTTTTCAGCGCCAGCTCTGTTTCAGCCCGGCGCAGCACCTGATCCTCCATGATCCGCTCAAAGCCATAGACGTGATTGCGACCGCTGCGTTTGGCCACATACATCGCCACATCGGCGCAATGAGCGGCATCGTCCAGATCGTTTCCGTCTTCCGGATAGAGTGCAAAGCCAATGCTCGCACCGATTTCCGCCGTCATGCCGCCGATGTCATAGGGGGCGCTGATCCGTTTGAGCAGCTGCAGACCCGCCTGTCCGGCATCCACCCCTTCCTGACGTTCTGCGATCACCAGAAATTCATCGCCCCCCAGGCGATAGACCGTGGAGTCAGGCAGACCTTGCTGCAAGCGGTCTGCAACAGCCCGTAACAGCAGATCACCTCCCTGATGACCAATCAGATCATTGACGCCTTTGAAGCCATCGAGGTCGATGGCATAGATCACATAGCGTTTGTCGCTCTGGCTATTCACGCCCTGGCTCGTCAGGGTTTCAAGCGCGCGCCGGTTCGGCAGAAGGGTCAAAGGATCATGGTTGGCAAGCCATTCCTTTTCACTCTCAACCTGGCTGCGTTTTTGCATTTCAAGCCGCAGATCGCGCAGGCGGCGATAGGCATAGATAAAGCCCAGGATACCGGTAAACGCGGCAACATCAAACAGTTCGTCAAGTTCCAGCAGGTTTTGATGGGACAGCAAACCATCCCAGACATCGTTTATGTTCAAGAAGACAATCAACATCCAGAGACCAATGCCAACAACAGCCAGAACCAATGCATCCCTGCCTGCCGCCGTGCGGGGAATGGGCGAAAACCGCATTGTCTGAAGCCTCCTGCAAACACTGTGTCAGCTGTCAATCAGCCCATCATGCCGGACTGATGTAAAATTCATGTTAAAATCGACGCTAAATAAGTATTCATTAATGAAATCCATGTGAGACGGCCCCGTCATATTGCATCGCAAAATTGAGCGGCAGAAGCATCAGCAGAGGCCTTTTCTTTTTCATTCCGATGGTTCAGTTTGCTCATCAGCTGCCGTGCCGGGCCATGACCTGTACGACAGCATGATGGAGGAAGAACCGGGCCGTACCAATCCGCCATGCGGGTTTTCACATGCTGTTCCCGGTCAAGAGATGATGGCGGGCGCTTGTTGCTGGGCGGCCTGTCATGACATGAGGCGAAAGAGGGTTGGAGTGACCTGATGAACAAAATCTTTGCTTCCGCAACAGAGGCGCTGGAGGGCGTGCTGTTTGACGGCATGTTCGTCGCCGCTGGCGGTTTCGGCCTTTGCGGCATTCCTGAACTGTCGATTGCCGCCATTCGCGATGCGGGGACGAAAGACCTCACCATCGCCTCAAACAATTGCGGCGTGGACGATTTCGGTCTCGGCGTGTTGCTGAAGACGCGGCAGATCCGCAAGATGATCTCCTCCTATGTCGGGGAAAATGCCGAATTCATGCGGCAATATCTGTCGGGTGAACTGGAGCTGGAATTCAATCCGCAGGGAACGCTGGCGGAGAGAATGCGCGCCGGTGGCTCCGGCATTCCGGGCTTTTATACCCGCACCGGCGTTGGCACGGTGATTGCCGAGGGTAAGGAGCACAAGGATTTCGACGGCCAGACCTATATCCTCGAACGTGGCATCGTTGCCGATCTGGCGATCATTAAGGCATGGAAGGCCGACCCGAGCGGCAATCTGGTGTTCCGCAAGACGGCACGCAATTTCAACGTTCCGGCGGCCATGTGCGGCAAGATTTGTGTGGCCGAGGTGGAGGAGATCGTGCCGCTCGGCAGTCTCGACCCCGATCACATCCATCTGCCGGGCATTTACGTGCATCGGCTGGTGCAGGGCGCGCATGAAAAACGTATCGAGCAGCGGACTGTCCGCAAGCGGGAGGGCTGAACCATGTCTTGGGATCGCAATCAGATGGCCGCGCGCGCCGCAAAGGAGCTGCAGGACGGCTGGTATGTCAATCTTGGCATCGGCATTCCAACGCTGGTCGCCAATTATATTCCCGAAGGCATCGATGTGATGCTGCAATCGGAAAACGGAATGCTCGGCATGGGCCCCTTTCCCTATGAGGGCGAAGAAGACCCGGACCTGATAAACGCTGGCAAGCAGACAATTACCGAACTGCCACAGACGGCCTATTTCGACAGCGCCACCTCCTTCGGCATGATCCGCGGCGGCAAAATCGCCATGGCCATTCTCGGCGCCATGGAAGTCTCGGAAACCGGCGACCTCGCCAACTGGATGATCCCGGGCAAACTGGTCAAAGGCATGGGCGGGGCGATGGACCTCGTTGCCGGCGTCGGTCGTGTCGTCGTGGTCATGGATCACACCAGCAAGACGGGCGAATCCAAGGTGTTGAAGGAATGCACCCTGCCGCTGACCGGCAAGGCCGTCGTGCATCGCATCGTCACCAATCTCGGCGTTCTCGATGTGGTGCCGGGCGGGCTGAAGATCGTCGAACTGGCACCGGATGTGAGCGAGGAAGATCTGCGCGCCGCAACCGACGCGAAGATTGTTTCGTAACAAGAAGCGGGGCGCTTGTTCACTCTCAGTGGACAAGCGCCTTGACTCCAGGGTCAAGTCAGGTCATTCAACAGAAAAATGGTTCGCCGGGTCTGCAACCTGTCAGGCAGCGAAAGCGTTCCGTGATCATCTTCGCAATGACGAGGAATAAGGCATGTCTGCAAAGATTTATCGTCCGGCCAAAACGGCCATGCAGTCCGGCAAGGCAAAGACCCATATCTGGGTGCTGGAATTCGATCCGTCCGAACCGCGCAAGATCGATCCGATGATGGGCTACACCACTTCGGGCGACATGCTGCAGCAGGTCAAGCTGACCTTCGAAACCCAGGAACTGGCTGAGGATTACGCCAAGCGCTACGGTATCGATTATCGCGTCATCCAGCCAAAAGAGCCGCGCCGCCAGAGCGTGTCCTATTCCGACAATTTCAAATATACGCGTAACCAGCCCTGGACCCATTGAGGTCTGACAGCTTCCTGTTTATGTGACCCCTGCCGCGATTGAGAATGTTCGCGGCATCTTATTTATTGCCCTTTATGCGGGCTTTGTGGCTCCTTAGCTCAGTTGGATAGAGCAAGTGCCTTCTAAGCACTAGGTCGCAGGTTCGAATCCTGCAGGAGTCGCCATTTTATCCATGATAGCACGAGCAGACTTATCTGAGTTCGTCAAATTGGCAGGAGCCACCCCATGACCAACGATGACGACCGCCTGATCCGGCTGGAGGAAACTGTAGCCTATCAGGCCCGAACGATTGAGGATCTTTCCGATGAAATTGCCCGGCAATGGCGATTGATCGAAGAGAGCCGGCTGAAGATCGAGCGGTTGACCGAGCGTTTTCTGGACATGGAAGAGCGTTCGCGCGAGGCCATCCCGGTGACGAAACCGCCGCATTATTGATGGCGGGTGAGAGGGATTATGCCGCAGATTAAAAGTTTTACAGCGACCTTTGTGCGCCATATTTGGCGCCCTGCGCTGTAAAAACCTGGCATCTCTACAAGCGCGGCTTATTGATGGATTTTCGTCACGACAATTCGTCATCCTCGGGCTTGTCCCGAGGATCTGCCGTGGCTGAATAAAGCAATCTACCTTATGGACGAATAACCAGCGGAATTAGATGCTCGGCTCAAGGCCGAGCATGACGTCAACAAACTGAAAAACTCTGTCAAAATTCAACCCGGCATCTCTGCCGGGTTTGTCTATAATCAGCCTTCGAAGAATTCCTTCATCCGGGCGAAGAAGCCGGTGGATTCGGGATTGTTTTCCTTCGACGAGATCTGTTCGAACTCCTGCAACAGCTCACGCTGGCGCTTGGTCAGCTTTTGCGGGGTTTCGATCTGGATCTGGATATAGAGATCACCCGTCTGGGCCGAGCGCAACACCGGCATGCCCTTCCCCTTCAGGCGGAACTGTTTGCCCGATTGGGTGCCTTCCGGCACCGTCACGCGCGATTTCGTGCCGTCGAGAGTGGTCACATCGAAGGTACCGCCCAGCGCTGCCGTGGTCATCGAGATCGGCACGGAGCAATAAAGATCCGCGGCTTCCCGCTGGAAGAACTGGTGCGGCTTGACCGAGAGGAAGATATAGAGATCGCCTGCCGGACCGCCGCGCAGACCGGCCTCGCCCTCGCCTTGCAGGCGGATGCGGGTGCCGTCTTCAATGCCAGCCGGAATGGACACAGACAATTGCCGCTCTTCCGTCACACGGCCCTGACCGTGGCACTTGCCGCAAGGATCGCTGATCGTCTGACCACGCCCATGACAGGTCGGGCAGGTGCGTTCGATCGAGAAGAAACCCTGAGCGGCGCGCACGCGGCCCGATCCCTGACAGGTGGAGCAGGTGGTCGGCTTTGTACCGGGCTTGGCGCCGGAACCGGAGCAGACATCGCAGGTGATTGAGGTTGGCACCCGGATCTGTGCGGTCTTGCCGGTAAAGGCCTCCTCCAGCGATATCTCCATATTGTAGCGCAGGTCGGCACCGCGTTCACGACCGCCGCTGGAGCGGGAGCGGGCACCACCGCGGCCACCCCCCATCATTTCGCCGAAAATATCCTCGAAGATGTCGGAGAAACCACCGCCGGCAAAACCGCCACCGCCCATACCACCGCCGCCCATGCCGCCTTGCTCGAAGGCTGCATGACCGAAGCGGTCATAGGCGGCCCGCTTTTGCGGATCCTTCAGTGTTTCATAGGCCTCGTTGATCTCTTTGAACTTTTTCTCGGATTCCGCATCGCCCGGATTCTTGTCGGGATGGTATTTCATCGCCAGCTTGCGGAAGGCGCTTTTCAGTTCTTTTTCGTCTGCGGTTCTGGAGACGCCAAGGGTCTCGTAGAAATCTGCTTTTGCCATGGTTTTACAGAGCTCTCAAAGCCTTTTCCACGCCTGTGTGGTTGCCCGCCTTGCGGCCGGCCTGCGCATCGCAGGCTGTCATGTCCCTGTTGAAATCCTGAGCCGCACGTCTTGCGTCATCAATCAGCGCCTGCCGCTCGCGTCCGCGCTGGGTAATGGCTTCCGAAAGATTGACGCCAGCAAACCCCAGGGAGTGAGCCGCCATATCGCAGGACGACACCGGACCACCGGCTTTTTTTCGCTTCAATGCATCATCAATCAGCGGCCCGAGACCGGCAATGGTCTTACGCAGCAAGCCCGTATCGTGGCGGGAAATCGCCTGGAGCATCGCCGCTTCAGCAGCGCTGACCTTGTTATACACTTCTACAGTCTGGGATGCATGAGCCGCAACCCCTACTGTCAAAGCAAGTGCGGCTGGCCCGAAGGCCAGCCAACCGGAACGGTTCGATCGCTTGGAAATCCGCATCAAGCCGACTTCTTCGCGTTGTCGTCCTTCACCTCTTCATAATCAGCATCGACGACATTATCGTCCTTGCCATCATGCTGGGCCCCCTCAGCGCCGCCTTCGGCCTGCTGGGACTCATAGATAGCCTGACCGAGCTTCATCGACACATCCATCAGCGTCTGCGTCTTGGCCTGAATGTCGTCGGCATCCGGCTCGGAGGCTTCAACAGCGGTCTTGAGAGATGCCAAGGCATCCTCAATGGCTTTCTTGTCGGCCTCAGACACCTTGTCACCATAATCCTTCAGCGACTTTTCCGTCGAGTGGATCAGGCTTTCGGCATGGTTCTTGGCTTCAACCGCAGCACGACGCTTCTTGTCGGCTTCTGCATTGGCTTCGGCATCCTTGACCATCTTTTCGATGTCGGCATCAGAGAGACCACCAGAGGCCTGAATGCGGATCTGCTGTTCCTTGCCGGTGCCCTTATCCTTGGCCGAAACCTGCACGATACCATTGGCATCGATATCGAAGGTGACTTCGATCTGCGGCACACCACGGGGAGCAGGCGGCAGACCGACGAGGTCGAACTGGCCGAGCAGCTTGTTGTCTGCTGCCATTTCGCGCTCACCCTGCGATACACGGATGGTCACGGCCTGCTGGTTGTCTTCGGCGGTGGAGAAGACCTGGCTCTTCTTCGTCGGGATCGTCGTGTTGCGATCGATCAGACGGGTGAAGACGCCGCCCAGTGTTTCGATGCCGAGAGACAACGGCGTCACGTCGAGCAGGAGAACGTCCTTGACGTCGCCCTGCAACACGCCGGCCTGAATGGCCGCGCCCATGGCCACCACTTCATCCGGGTTGACACCCTTGTGCGGCTCCTTGCCGAACAACTGCTTGACGATTTCCTGCACCTTCGGCATGCGGCTCATGCCACCGACCAGAACGACTTCATCGATCTCTGAAGCGGAAACGCCGGCATCCTTAAGCGCGGCCTTGCAAGGCGCGACGGTGCGCTGCACCAGATCATCCACCAGGCTTTCAAACTTGGCGCGAGTGAGCTTCATCGTCAGGTGCTTCGGACCCGAGGCATCGGCGGTGATGAAGGGCAGGTTGATTTCCGTCTGCTGCGAGGAGGACAGCTCGATCTTCGCCTTTTCAGCGGCTTCCTTCAAGCGCTGCAGGGCAAGCTTGTCGTTCTTCAGCTCGATGCCGTTGTCCTTCTTGAACTCAGCCGCGAGATATTCGACCAGACGCATGTCGAAGTCTTCACCACCAAGGAAGGTATCGCCATTGGTGGATTTGACTTCAAACACACCATCTCCGATTTCGAGGATGGAGATATCGAAGGTACCGCCACCAAGATCGTAAACCGCAATGGTCTTGCCATCACGCTTGTCGAGACCGTAGGCGAGCGCGGCAGCGGTCGGCTCGTTGATGATACGCAGAACTTCAAGACCGGCAATGCGACCGGCATCCTTGGTGGCCTGACGCTGGGCATCGTTGAAGTAAGCCGGAACGGTGATGACGGCCTTGTCGACCTTCTCACCGAGATAGGCTTCCGCGGTTTCCTTCATCTTCTGCAGGACCATGGCGGAAATCTGCGACGGAGAGTAGTTCTTGCCGCTCGCTTCAACCCAGGCATCGCCATTATCACCCTTGACGATGTTATAAGGCACAAGACCCTTGTCCTTTTCGACGGTCGGATCGTCGAAGCGGCGCCCGATCAGGCGCTTGACCGCAAACAGCGTGTTGGTCGGGTTGGTGACGGCCTGGCGCTTGGCTGGCTGACCGACAAGACGCTCACCATCTTCCGAAAAACCCACCATGGAGGGGGTGGTGCGTGCACCCTCGGAATTTTCAATGACCTTCGCATCCTTGCCGTCCATGACGGCAACGCAGGAATTGGTCGTTCCAAGGTCGATACCGATTACTTTTGCCATTTTATTCTCTCCTTGAAGCAGGCCGTCGAAACCCCAAAAGGCATTCCAGTGACAGCCCCTCGACGTGGATGATCTACTCGATTGCGCAGCAACGCTGCTTTATGTCGCGTATATAAGAACCGGTATTTGCGACTGCAAGGCACCAAATTCATCGGAACCTCGCAAACCCGGGGCATTTTTTCAAGCGGCGCCACTTGGTGGACGCCGCTTGTTCCATGCCTTTCGCTCATCGTCCCATGATAATATCGAGGAGCGTGGTTTTGTTGCCGCCCTGTGGGGGTGGATTGCCCTGCTGACCGATATCGGCAGGCGGCGTGAAACCATCGCCGGCAGGCGGCGCATTTGGAGACGGAGCTGCATTATAAGGGCCCTGCTGCGGACCATTTCCCTGCGGATACTGCCCCTGCTGACCCTGGAGCTGTTGAGCTTGACCCTGTTGACCTTGGCCCTGCGGATATTGCCCCTGAGGGACTGCCGCTTCGCCGCCCGGGGCAAGAACCGCACCCGGCTGCGTCGGAACGCCCGGCAGTGCAGTATTGCCATTACCTTGATTCACTGCCCCCTGCACCGGCTCTGCTTGCCCCATCGGCACACCCGGCGGCGGCGGTGCAGGCGGATAGGCATTGTCGTCGGCTTGGCCGTTGCTGTCTGACCCCTTCAGTACCCGCTCGATCATCGACGTCAGAGAACCATCGCTGCCTTGACCGGCATGCGGGTCGCCGATGAGCGGCACAGGCGTCGTCCCCTTCAGCGCCGCGGTCATGAAATCTTTCCAGGTGCGGGCAGGCAGTGTACCGCCAAAGACATTCTTCATAGGCGAATTGTCGTCATTGCCGAACCAGACACCGGTCGTCAACGTGCCGGTAAAGCCTATAAACAGCGCATCGCGCATGGATTGCGTCGTGCCAGTCTTGCCCGCGGCCTGCCAGTCTTTCAATCGTGCCGCCTTGCCGGTGCCCGAAGTGATCACACCTTCCATCATCCGGGTCATTTCACTGACGACCTCGGGGGAGAGAACACGGGGCGGATCACTGAAATCAGCCTTGTACAACACCTTGCCACTGGTATCGGTGATCTGGCTGATGAAATGCGGCGTCGCCTTGTAGCCGCCATTCATGAAGGGCGCATAGGCCGAGGTCAACTCCATCAGCGTGACTTCCGATGTACCGAGCGCAATCGAGGCATTCGGCTGGATATCGGAATCGATACCCATACGATGCGCCATCTTCACCACCCTGTCCGGGCCGACCTCCATCACCAATTGCGCGGCAATGGTATTGAGAGAATTGGCCAGCGCATAGGCAAGCGTCACGGGGCCGTTGTATTTCTTGTTGTCATTTTCCGGCGTCCAGTTACCAATCTTCACTGGCGCGTCATTGCGGATGCTTTCCGGCGTATCACCCTGTTCCATGGCGGCGGCATAGAGGAAAGGCTTGAAGGAAGACCCCGGCTGTCGCTTCGCGACTGCGGCGCGGTTATACTGGCTGGTGGAATAATCGCGCCCGCCGACCAGCGCCTTGACAGCACCCGTAGCATCGACGGACACAAGTGCGCCCTGAGACACGTGATATTTCGTCCCGTTCTTGTCGATCGTTGTGCGGATGGCATCCTCCGCCTCTTTCTCCATGGTCGGATCGATGGTGGTGGTGACGACAATATCCTGCTTGACGTCGCCGATCAGGCCCTTCAACTGACCCATCACCATGTCGGCCACATATTCACCCGCCCCATCGGTCTGCCGCTTGGCGTGATCGGGGGTCTGTTTCATGGCGCGGTTAAAGTCGCTGTCAGTGATATAGCCCTGTTCGCGCATGGCGCCCAGCACAACCTTGGCGCGGTCTTCCGCCCCTTTCGGATTGACTGTTGGCGACAGCCGTGACGGCGACTGCACGAGACCGGCCAGAAGGGCTGCTTCACCAAGATTGACGTCGCGGGCCGACTTGTTGAAATAATGTCTTGCTGCCGCCTCCACGCCATAGGCACCGTCACCGAAATAGACCCGGTTCAGATACATGGCGAGAATCTGGTCCTTGGTGTATTTATGCTCCAGCCACAGCGCCAGCAGAACCTCCTGAACCTTGCGCTCGAAGGTTTTCTTTGGCGACAGAAACAGATTACGCGCCAGCTGCTGGGTGATAGTGGATGCGCCCTGCGCCTTGTGACCTTCAATGATATTGGTCACGAAGGCACGACCGACGCCGATGAAATCCACGCCGAAATGATGATAAAAACGCCTGTCCTCGATGGCGACGATGGCCTCGGGCAGATAAGGCGACATTTCATCGATCGATAATGCCTCGCCGCCGGTTGCGCCGCGATTGGCAATCAGCGAGCCATCGGCATCGACGATCTTGATATTGGGGGCGCGCGCCGGGACGGTCCATGTACTGGCGCTTGGCATCTGGGCGGCAAAATAGGCAACAAGACCACCGCCCGCAATAGCCCCCCACAGGCCCATGACCAGACACCAATAAACAAAACGCCTGAAAAGGCCGATCACACCACCGGAGGAGCGGCGCTTCACCGCACGCCGACGCCGACGACGCGGCGGCTCGTCCTCATCGTCGTCCTCGTCCTCGTCAAAGGACTCGATACGTCGTTTCGCCAGTTTTCCTCTGGTCGACACGCGGTCGTTCCTGTCGATCCGGATCTCGTCTTCATCCTGTTCGGGCTTGTCATCGCCCAAGGTCGGCTCGATACGGTTTCTTTTCATGCCTGCCATTGCCTGCTGGCCAACCTCCGGCAATTCCTGTGCCTGTTAAACATCGTCAATGGGTCTTTTCTAAAATGGTCTCATTCAATCGGGCCTCAGCCTTTGCGCCACCAGCCCAGCGGATATCAAAATCCGGAGCCGAAGCACCACAGCGGCAGTCCTCCATCGATACCAAAGATCATCCAAGACATAAAAGTCATCCAAGACATATCGGGCCGGCTGCATGGGACATGCCCATTCTCTCTGCCGCATGATCTCTGGTATCAACCGATCCCCTCTGCTTATAACGTCCTGATGTTGGAGGAAAGACTTTTCCATGACACCGAAAATCCGTGGGAATGCGCGCTCTGTCGCGCCGGTTTTTCTGATCATTCAGGATATTTCCCCAAAACAGCCCGATATCCGTTCAAGGGATTGCACCGCCAATGTGCTGGTTTTACGGCATGAATCGGTAAAAACCATCTTTGCACGGCAAATACGTGGCCAATCTCCAGCCCCAGACCCGGATTCACCCCGCACGTCAAAGCGCATGATCCTCTCGCGCCAATAACGCAGGTTTTATCACGGTAGGTTGACCACGCCTGCACTTCCGGCATTGATCGACGGGAACCAGTCGCGCCATCAACCGTTTATGAGGGGAACCGCAAACATCAAGGAGTTTCCCCCATGGTCGATACAAACCGTATTCAGGCAGATATGCAGGAGCTTCAGCGCCAGATCGCCGAATTGAGGAACGGGCTTTCCAGCCAGGGCCATTCCTTTGCCGGACAGGTCAAGGAGACAACCAGTTCCGCCCTGCACTCTGCTGCCCGCCGGGCCGAAGACGTTGCCCGTCAGGCACGGGATGAGGCCTCCTCCGTCGCCGGGCTGGTGCGTGAACATCCAACCGCCACCTCATCAGCTCTTCTTGGCATTGCTCTGATCGGCGGTCTCGTCGGCTACCTCCTCGCCAGTCAGCAGGATACCCGTCGGCGCTGGTATTGACCTGCCTTCCCTAGAGAAACAGGAACCTTTGCGGGCCAATATCGCGTCCGGCAGGCGATCGCCCTTCATGCGCCCCTTGTGTCATAGGGGGCGCTTTTTCGCGTGAGAACAAGACTTATCCTGTCTTTACTGGCAAAGATCGGCCCAACGGGCACCTGTCAGGTCCACCAGTCTCTCCGGAGCGATCTCGACAGCGGAATTGGTCGCGCCAGCCGCCGGATAAACCGTGGTATGCGCCTTGATCGACAGATCGCAATAGACGGTCAAGGGGTTTGCCAACCCGAAAGGACACACGCCACCCACGGGGTGTCCGGTGATCGTCTCGACCTCGTGATGATCGAGCATTTTCGGCTTTGTTCCGAAATGAGCGCGGAATTTTTTGTTGTCGAGGCGGCTTTTCCCCGCCGCCACCACCAGAATGACCTCATCTCCCACCCGCAGGCAGAGTGTTTTGGCGATCCGGTCCGGCTCCACCCCGTGCGCTTCTGCCGCCATATCAACGGTCGCAGAACTCGCTTCGGTAACGATAACGTCGATCTCCGGTGCCTTTGCGGCAAAATAATCCTGCACGGATTGCAAGCTCATCTCTGTCTTCCTGTCTTTTCCGGTTATCTCTCATTGGATATGGCTCCTTGCTTCATTCCTTCTGATGTTCAAGAAGGCAAGCAGACCATTCAAACCGTTACACCCTGTTTTTCGCGCTTTTGAAACGGAGAGCTTTGTCAGCGACAATCGAGCGCATTTTTTGCTTCGTCCCAATTTCAGTCTTCATCACAAGGACTAGAAAGCATTATGATGGTTTGCGCGCAAGAGCGGGCATGGCGATCATGGGTGGCCTTCGCCCCATGCCGTTCATGTCTGCCGGGGATAGAGCCGATGACCTGCTGGCGCTTTTAAGACCTTGTTCCGGCATGGGAGATATTGCTTGAAGCCGAATATTCTGCTGATCACTGCCGATCAATGGCGTGGGGATTGCCTGTCTGCCCTTGGTCATCCGGTTGTGAAAACACCGCATGTGGATGCGCTGGCCGCGAGCGGAACGATCTTCAGCCGCCATTATGCCGCTGCCGCCCCTTGCGCCCCGGCGCGCGCATCGATCTATACCGGTCTTTATCAGATGAACCATCGCGTCTGCCGCAATGGATCGCCGCTGGATGCCCGTCTGGATACGATTGCGCTGGCTGCCCGGCGGGCGGGATATGATCCGACCCTGTTCGGCTATACCGATGTCGCGCCAGACCCCCGCAGCCGCCACGCCAATGATCCGCATCTGACCAGCTATGAAGGCATTCTGCCGGGATTTACCGTTGGGCAATTGCTGCTGGAAGACGACCGACAATGGCTGAGCTGGCTGGCAAACCGGCGAGGCGGCGACCGACCGGATCGCAACCTGCACCTGACCGGCACCGCCCGCCCCGTGCAGCCCAACCGCGACGCCCCCGCCTATAACGCCGACGAAACCCCCACCGCCTTTCTGACCGACGCCTTTCTCTCCTGGCGGGAAGAACAGACTGTACCCTGGTTTGCCCATATCTCTTTTCTGCGCCCGCATCCGCCCTTCTGCGTTCCTGAACCATACAATCGAATGTTTGATGCCAGCACCGCACCGCGGCCAGTCCGTCATGCAACGCTGGCCGAGGAAATGGCCGTGCACCCGCTGGCCGCCCTGCTCCTGCCCACCATCCCGCAATCCTCCTTCCTCTACGGCGCCAAGGGTCGTGTCGTGGACTGGTCGCCCGAGGAGATCGACACCATCCGTTCGATCTATTACGGCATGATCGCCGAAGTGGACGCCCAGTTCGGACGGATTGTCGCCGCGCTCAAACACAGCGGCGACTGGGACAGAACCGTGATCGTCTTCACCTCCGACCATGCGGAAATGATGGGCGACCACTGGATGATGGGCAAAGGCGGCGTCTATGACGGCAGCTACCACATTCCTCTCGTCATTCGCGATCCGGCCATCGCAGGCGGCGGCAGGGTTGATGCCTTTACCAGTGCCGCCGATGTCATGCCGACGCTTACCGAACGCATGGGCATTTCTCCGCTCAACCATCAGGATGGCCGCTCGCTTCTGCCTTTCGTAGAGAACAAGACACCGGCACATTGGCGCGACCACGCCTTTTTCGAGTTCGATTTCCGCGATGTCGTCACCAACAAGCCGGAACAGGCGCTGGGCCTTGCCTCCCGCCAGTGCAATCTGGCCGTCCTGCGTGATGCGGCTTTCAAATATGTCCATATGGCAGGCCTGCCGCCACTTCTCTTCGATCTTGGCAAAGATCCCGGCGAATTGACCAATGTCGCAGACGATCCGGCCTATCTGTCCGTGCGTCTTGCCTATGCGGAAAAGCTCCTCACCCTGCGCGCCGAACATCTGGACCAGACGCTGGCCTACACGGAATTGACGGAGCAAGGCCCGGTCAGCCAGCCGAAACAGTAGAGAAGAACGAAACCGGTTTCCACTTTTCGGTCCGATGATCGTCTTTGGTTGCGCATCGGAATAACCCGAAAACCGGTTTCCACTTTTCGGTCCGATGCTTTATAGCCTGACCCGTTCCCACCGATTGAGTTGAGCGGAGACTGGCATGACTTCCCCCATTCGTTACCATGAAGGCGATATCGCTGCAGAGGATGCGGCCCGCTATACCGGCGCCATTGCCATCGACACCGAAACGCTCGGGCTGGTTCCCCGCCGTGACCGTCTCTGCGTGGTTCAGCTTTCACCCGGTGACGGCACGGCCGATGTCATCCGCATTGCCGCCGGCCAGACGCAGGCCCCCAATCTGACCGCCATGCTGGCCGATCCGGGCCGTGAAAAAATCTTCCATTTCGGCCGTTTCGACATTGCCGTCTTGTTTCACACCTTCGGCGTCACCACCACGCCGGTCTTCTGCACCAAGATTGCCTCACGCCTGACGCGCACCTATACCGACCGCCACGGTCTCAAGGACAATCTGAAGGAAATGCTGGAAGTGGATATTTCCAAGGCGCAGCAATCTTCCGACTGGGCGGCAGCCAAGCTTTCCCAGGCCCAGCTCGAATATGCCGCTTCGGATGTTCTTTACCTGCACGCACTGCGCGACAAACTGACCGAACGGCTGCTGCGCGACGGTCGCATGGACCATGCCAAGGCCTGTTTCACCTTCCTGCCCACACGCGCCAAGCTCGACCTTCTCGGTTGGGAGGAAACCGATATTTTCGCCCACAGCTAAAGAAACGGTTTCGGCAGGATTTTCTTAAATTTTTGCCGATAGGGTCCCTCTGTCTTTCATCGGGATCACCCGATGACCGGGTGATGACACCCAGGGAGGAAAGACCACGAAAACGGAACGACGCGCAACCTCACCTGTAGGGGTGATTTCTTGCGCGTTCGAAACCCGAATCTGGCCTCCCCGACAGACAGGAACAGCGGGCAGGAATGACCCTGCCGTCGCATAAACGATGTGATCATGATGGATTCTGCGGTGCGTATCACTGACACGGCGTCATCGTTTTCCGGACCGGAGCGCACATTGCGTCTCGGAGCCGCGCACGAAGACAGCCAATCCTTCGGCCTGCTGTTTGCAACAGCGCGGGGAGAACGGCAAACCGAAACGCCACCCCCACTGGATGCGGAGATGATCGCCGCAGCGCAAGAAGACCAAGCGGAGTTGCCGCAACAGGAAGAAGAAACCCATCCTCCCGCGACATGGCTCGATGCCATGCCCGCTGACCGGCAGGATACATCGGGTGCGAGCCCCGTCTCAACCTTCAATGCCGACGATAATGGTCTTTACCGGATGTTTCTTGCCGTCGATGCCTGATCAGACATCCAGCCGGTGCGGCGCACGGGCACGCGCACGGATCTCGTCAAAACTCCAGTCCACCAGCAGGCGGCCATTTTCCCACACGGGAACGAGATGATTTTTCCGGCCGCCGAGCTCATCCAGCCGGGCCGGCATCAATTCCTCACCCTCGGCCACCACGGCGCGCAAGCCCGGTTCAGGCAGACGTTCCTGCATCAATACGGGACGGCGCGACATGTCCCGCCAGCGCCCATCCTCCCCCTGAATCGCACCGAATTTCATGGTGAAGCCATAGGTGGAGCGGCTGACCTTGTGCACCTGTGAGGCACCAATGCCGAAAGCAATGTTTTCGGCAGAAAAGCCCATGCCCTCCAGCCGTCCGAGGATCATCGTCATATCGCGCAGCGACACGCCGTCGGCCTGCAGCACCCGCACCTTGTCGTCCAGAACCTTGAAACCCTTGCCATTGAGGCGGGTGCCGAAATGATAAGCCAGTTGCGCCACCGCCTGCACCGGGCGGTCGATCGGATCGCCACTATCAGCCCTCAGAACGAGTAGAGCCGGCATTGAACGCAGTCTTTCCCTGAGGCTACCAGCCCAAAGCGTCGCAATCGCCTGATCGAGATCGTAACTGTCGGACACAACCGAGATGGCCTGATAATCGCCGAACTGGTCGATCATGCGGCCATAGGCCTCTTCCTCATTGTCCTGCGACCAGGCGGTGACGGTGGTGTAATCATTGGCCGGAAAGGAAAATCCAGCCATGGAGGCGCCGTAATAGCGGCGGGCATAGCTCAGCGCTTCCAGCGTATCGGAATTGTCGAAATGAAGGAGGCTCGCCACGCCGCCAAGGGCCGCCTGCTCCAGACTGGTTGCGCCGCGCGCGCCATATTCTGCAAGCCGCGTCGGCAACACCGTTTCCGGATCATCGCAGGTGGCCTTTAAAAACGGCAGCAGGGTCTGTTTGACATGCCGCAGGTGGCTTGCCACCGTCGTCGGATACCAGACAGCCCTGAGCAAGGCCGTTTCCAGATAGGCCGGCAGCCAATAACAGGCGGGATCGGTATTGACGATCTGCACCATCGGCACGCCGCGATGTATGAAGGAGCCTTCCGGCAGCGCTTCGATGCGCAGGGGAAACAGCCCGCCATGGGCGGCAACGATATGTTCCCAGCCTGCCCGGTCGAAGGGCTGACCATGCAGATCGGCCAGTTCCTCAGCCTCGTCGATATGGTCCTGCGTCACCGGCTCGCTCAGAAAAGCCTTCAGAAACATCTGCAAGCCGAAAAACACGATTTCCGGTCGCATTGATGTGTCACGCGTGACGATCGTGCCGCTCACCTTCTGCGTTTGCGGCGGATATTGCAGGAATTGGCCAAGCTTGTAGCTATCCGTATTGAGGATGGGATTGTAAGCGCGCATGCCACCTGCCGTGATAAGCCTAAATCACAGTCACCTTACTGCATAATTCCTTAAATCGGAATCGGTTTAAGGAGAAAATTATGCAGCAGATTAAAAGCGTTACAGCGACCTTTGTGCGCCATATTTGACGCACGGCGCTGTAAAGGGAGAAAGAGACTGAGTGGAGCGCTTTTCACCCCCTTGTCTTTCTCGCCGCGCATCAGACCATAGGCTCTTCCAACGCGAAGGCAATTTTGGCTGTTATTCACCGAAGCAAGCAAAAGCCTCTTGAACAGCGCTTCACCTCACTCTAAGATTAGAATAATTCTAAATTGGAGCACTGCGATCATGTTTCGCCTTTCTTTTTCTGCGCCCCTGCGCCGTCTCGACAGTCTGAGCGAGCAGGAAATTCTGGCGCTCGCCATTTCTTCGGAAGAAGACGATGCGCGCATCTATCTTGCCTATGCCGACCGGCTGAAACAGGATTATCCGCAATCAGCCAAAGTGTTTGCTGATATGGCAGAAGTCGAGCATACCCATCGCAACATGCTGATCGACATGCATCGCCAGCGTTTTGGCGAGCATATTCCGCTGATCCGCCGTGAGCATGTGCAGGGCTTTCTCAAGCGCCGTCCGGACTGGCTTCAGGCCAATCTCAGCCTCGATCAGATCCGCCAGGAAGCCGAAGAGATGGAGCGCTCGGCCTATCGCTTTTATCTCGAGGCGCAAAAACAGGTCTCTGATGCCAGCACCCGTGTGCTTCTGGGCGATCTTGCCATGGCCGAGCAGGGCCACGAAGACATTGCCGCCATGCTAGGTGAGAAACACAGGCCTGAAGACATTCGCAAGGATGAGGACGAAACGGCGCATCGCCAGTTTGTTCTCACCTATGTCCAGCCGGGTCTTGCCGGGCTGATGGACGGCTCCGTCTCGACGCTGGCGCCGATTTTTGCCGCCGCCTTCGCCACCGGCCAGACCTGGCAGACCTTTCTCGTCGGGCTTTCCGCCTCCGTCGGCGCCGGCATCTCCATGGGCTTTACCGAAGCCGCACATGACGATGGCAAGATTTCCGGGCGCGGGTCGCCGATCAAGCGGGGCCTTGCCTGCGGCATCATGACGGCACTTGGCGGATTGGGCCATGCCCTGCCCTATCTCATCCCGCATTTCTGGACAGCAACGATCACTGCGGCCATCATCGTCTTTCTGGAATTGTGGGCAATTGCCTTCATTCAGAATAAATATATGGAAACGCCATTTTTCCGCGCCGTACTTCAGGTGGTGCTCGGCGGCTCACTTGTACTGGCAGCGGGGATCTTGATCGGCAATGGCTGATATGAAAGCGTGCCGCAGGGAAAACATACCTGACGGCAGCTTTATTTCAGAGCGGCAACCGGAACATCACGGCCGTTTTCAATGGTGACCCAGCGTCCGGTATCAAAGGTGGCCTGGCGCTTCAGATAGGTATAGGGCGTTTCATACCAGGGTTTGATCTCATCGGTCAGATTGTCGAGGATGAAATCGCCTTCGGAGGTTCTGAGCGTGAGAACGGCGTGACCTTCGCCATCGGGCTTGCGCACAACCGTGATCAGCAGATCGGCTTCGGTAAAACCGGCCTGCAACAGACGGCGGCGCTTCAACAGCACATAATCCTCGCAGTCACCGGCATAGGTCGGATATTCCCACCATTCCTCACGACCATAAAGCTGCATGTCGGTCATGGGTTCGATGGTGTGATTGACGTTGAGATTGACCTCACGAACCACATCCCAGCCATGATCGGTGACCAGCCGTGCCGGTCCCGGCTTGCTGCGCACCTCGCATTCGGCCCGGTAGCGCTGACAGAATTCATAATGCCCGATCGGCTGAGAGGTGATGGCGCCCGTGACCATGGAAGCACTCACCTTCGGCGCGGCCTCCACTCCGGCAGCCCCCACACACAGAAGAAGGGTGGCAAGCACTGCAGAGCAGACCAGAAAAGCCGAACGGGAGATGAATGTCTTGGTCATGGCTGTCCCACAAATTCTTAACAAAGAGTTAAGATTACTCTGGGAACAGAGTCAATTCTGTCGCAGGCTGGAACAGCCTTGATCGCGCCTTATGGTTAATTTCTGTTAACGAGTGTGGAGATTAGGTCTCATTTTCCCAGACCGACACATGAGAAAACCGGGCGTCAGACCATCTCAGGCATTCTGGATCATGCTGCGAATGGCCTCACGCATACGGTCAATATCCTCAGGACGCGAGAGGCGGTGATCACCATCCCGCACCAGGGTCAGCACCACATCATCAGCGGGCAAATGCTCGATCAGTTTCAGCGCATGGCGCCAGGGCACATCGGGATCGGCCATGCCCTGCAGAATATGCACCGGGCAGCCGGTTTCGATCATGCCGCGCAAAACCCGGTTTTCCCGACCATCCTCAATCAGAGCCCGGGTGAAGATATTCGGTTCCGGGCTGTAGAGCGAGGTCTCCTCGAGATATCCCTTTTCCTCCAGTGTCTGCCGGGCCTCTTGCGTCAACTGTGGCTCGATCAGTTCGCAGGTAAAATCGGGGGCCGGTGCGATCAGCACCAGACCTTGGACACTAACGATTGACTGACGCAATATCTGAATGAGACGAAGCGCAATCCAGCCCCCCATCGATGAACCGACAAGCACAATCCGCGAGACGCCCGTGTGAGCAAGAACCGCTCTGGTCTCTTCCAGCCATCGCGAAATCGTACCCTCACGAAAAGCACCGCCGGATTGACCATGGCCGGAGTAATCGAAGCGCAGCGAACCCGCCCCGGTTTCCGCCGCCAGCTTTTCCATTTCCAGCGCCTTGGTGCCAGCCATATCCGAACGATAGCCGCCAAGCCAAACCAGGCTTGGCAGTTCAGACCGCGATGGCGGACGATGGCAGAAGGCAATCTCGCGCATGGCCTCACCCTCTCCCACAGTCAAGCGTTCGACACGCCCCTCAGCATGGTCATCCGTCATGATAATCTCCGTTCTTCAAAGCCCGGGCATCACCGTCTTTTGCATCAATCAAGCGTCAATCGACCGCTATTAAACAGATTCGCCCTCTCCGCAGCAGGTGATTTTCAAAAAAAACCTGTTACAATGACGATCAGAGCGCGAATAGTCTTTCTCCCCTTGTCAAGAGACGATTTCACGCTTATTTCATCCCCCGAAACCATTCTAGGAGAATACGACCATTCGCAGACCGTTCAAAGCCGATGCCCCCGTGAAGGATGGGCCGCGCTCCAACCGGGAAATCCGGATCCCACGGGTGCAGTTGATTAATGAGGAAGGCCAGAATCTCGGCATCGTGCCGACAGACCAGGCGCTCCGCCTTGCGGAAGAATCCGGTCTTGATCTGGTGGAAATCTCCCCCAACGCCGAACCGCCTGTGTGCAAGATCCTCGACCTTGGCAAGCTGAAATACGCGAACCAGAAAAAAGCGGCTGAAGCACGCAAGAAGCAGAAGATCGTCGAAGTCAAAGAAATCAAGATGCGCCCGAACATCGACACGCATGATTATGGCGTGAAGATGAAGGCGATGAGCCGTTTCTTTGAAGAAGGCGACAAGGTGAAAGTCACGCTGAAGTTCCGTGGCCGCGAAATGGCGCACCAGGAACTGGGCATGAAGCTGCTGATGCAGGTTAAGGAAGACACGCTTGAGATCGCCAAGGTAGAGGCTGAGCCCAAGCTGGAAGGCCGTCAGATGATGATGGTTCTTGCTCCTAAATAAACGGCACAAGCCCCTGCCGGTTTCCACACGGCAGAGCAGCCCTTCGTCAGCTGTTTGGTTTAAAATACGCCTTTCGTTTCATCTCTATCATGTTTCCGGATTACATCCGGCAACATGCTTTTTGCCTTTTGCCAACAGCGCCGTGCGTTTTATAACACGCACAAAGGACGCTTTAGCACTTTAAATTATGCAGACGCCATTCCATGACATGTCATGTCATGTCATGTCATGAATGCTGTCCAGTCGAACTCACGACAAAACACAACTATAGATTTAATTTTTAAAACACTTGTCGTCATTCTGACAAAATCCTGACAGCTCGATCAGTGTGCCGTCAGCTCATCTTTGCCATAGTAAGCCTGTCCGAAAGGGAACCCCACGTCCCCACAACGTCCCTTTCGGTCGATCCATTCTGTGCCCCTGGATGGATAAAGAGGCATGTAGCCTTTGATGACTCCGTCGCAACCGGCCGTCGCGACGGAGTTGTCGTTTCGGCGGTACGGCCCCATAGTTAGGGCCGAACGCCGCCGTTCAAAACACGCAAAGGCTGCATTTTTCAAAGGTGGACGTGGTCAGGATAGAACCCCTTTGCGGTTTTTGGCTGAAAGCCTTAAACATGCCGTTCGGGGGCGCGTCACAAGGTTGATCATGCGGCAATGGGTTAAAACGATATGCCAGAAACATACCGGCCCAGGCCTTGGCCAAGGGCGTTTCGGGTCGTTGCCGCTCACACCGGCAAAAAAAGTGTTTGCGGATGACACAGACAGCAAATCCCGGTCTCGTCGTCTTTGCCTAGCATCGTTTCTGGCTCTTCTTATTTGCGTTGTACCGACATTGCAGTCTGCCGCCCTGGCTTTTCCGGGCGACCACGGTCCGTCTGATGGCGGGGGTGGAGGAGGCTGTGGCGGCTGTGGCGGCGGCGGTCCGGATTCTCCGCGCGGCGGCATGGACGACGACAGACCGGACCATCCAGGCCCAAGTGACTTCAACACGCCTGCTGGGCCGCCACACGCGGAGGGCTTTCATCCATCAAGCTCGTCCCCACCTGATGACAGATCCCCGTCCGATCCCCGAAGCGCCCCTGGCGTGCCTCAGAACCGACGCTCGCATTCCTCAAGCCACTGGGAGCAGCAGGGAGATTTCGACGAGGGCATTGCCAATTCCGATTACCAGAAAGCCTTGGATGGCGTGAAAAGCGGGCGCTACATGTCGTTGAGAGACGTTATTTCCCATCTTGGCCTGCCCGAAGGAACACGCGTAATCAGCATCGATATCAAGACCGATCATGGCCAGGACGTTTATAACATGACCATCCGCGAGCCTTCCGGTGCCCTTAAAAGATTTCGGATCAACGCAACAACCGGAGATCTTCTGGGCTGACAAAGACTGACACATGGAATGCGAGGCCGAGGCATCGGGTGCTGCAAAACGACATCCCGTTACCATAGGCGATACGCAAGGTTTCGCTGTAAATCTTTAAATATTCTGCATGATTTCCGCCTGAAATCTCACCAGGCTCAAGAGTTGATGCAGCAGACGATTGACAGATGCTGAAGGAAGAAAACACACTTGCGCATTTTACTGGCAGAGGACGATGCAAACATCAGTAGCCATGTGGCCGATACCTTGAAGGCCGAGGGCTACGAGGTGGTAACGCTGCAGGACGGACCGGAAGTTCTCGAAGCGGGGGAAGAACCGCGCTTTTCCGCCATCATTCTCGATCTGGGATTACCGGGTCTCGACGGCTTGTCAATCCTGCGCCGCTGGCGACGCGATCATATCGAAACGCCGGTTCTGGTTCTGACGGCACGCAGTTCCTGGATGGAGCGGGTGGATGGTTTCGATGCCGGTGCCGATGATTACCTGCCAAAGCCCTTCCGCACCGAAGAATTGCTGGCACGGCTCCGTGCCTTGCTGCGTCGTGCCGGAAAGCGCAGCCAGCCCATCCGCTCCAGCAGCCGGTTTCAAGTGGACGAAACCAGCCGTCTCGTCAGTTTTGACGGCCAATCCCTGGATGTCAGCCCGCTGGAATTTCGCCTGATCCAGCTTCTTGTTGAAAACAAGGGGCGGGTTTTTTCCGCCTATGAAATCGCCTCACAGATCCAGGGACGCGATGACGACGCCTCCAAAAATGCCGTTGAAGCCATGGTGGCGCGCATCCGCAAGAAGACCGATCCCGACGCGATCGCGACACGGCGCGGTTTCGGCTATTACATTCCCGACGATGCGTGACAGGCTACTGCATCATTCCTTAAATCAGGTAGGATTTAAGATGAAAATGAAGCAGCAGATGAAAAGCGTTAGGGCGAGTTTTGTGCGCCATATTGGGCGCACGGCGTTGTAAAGCGTGTTGCGTTTTATCGTCCTCCATAAAACGATAGCGGACACGCGACAAAACAAAGGCTTACAGCACGTTGACTGAGGCGGATAAGCCGAAACGCGCGTTATAGCATCTTAGGTGTGTTTTATCAAACGCACGATGCTGTAACGCTTTAACTTTGCTGCATCATTTTCTCCTTAAACCGATTCCGGTTTAAGGAATGATGCAGCAGCCATGCTCAAAGGCGGGACACAGAATGCTGAAGCGAAAAGAGGACGTTACACGTCTGAAGCGGTCCATTGCCTCTCTTCCCGCTCTCACGCCGCTGACCTTGCGCTCTTTGCGCTTTCGCCTGACGCTCGCCTCCGTCTTGACCATCGGCATCGCCCTTCTGCTGTTGTGGATGGCTGTCGGGCATCTGTTCATCGATTACATCGTTCAGCAGTATCGCGGTGAAATGGCAACGATTACCGATCTGGTCGCCTCGCGAATGCGGGTTGAAAACGGCAGGCTCGAAATGCCGGATCGACCATCCGGTCCGCAATTTACCGCTATGAGCGGCGGACGTTACTGGGAGGTGATCACCGATGACGGAAGGATTTTTCGCTCACGATCGCTCTGGGATGTCGAGATCCCTGCCCATGACAAAACACTTCAGCTACCATTTGGCCTGATCCGCTTAGAGGGGCCCGGCGGGGATGGTATTCTGCTGGTCAAAAGCAAGCTGTCTTTGACGGAAGGCAAAACTGTCCATCCCTTCATTGTTTATGCCGGCTTTCCCGAAGCCGATTTGCTCGCCCCCCTCGACAAGCATCGTGCGCGTTCGCGGCTGGTGATGATGATTGCCGCCACGCTGCTCTTCATCGGCGCCCTGCTGCAGGCAAGTGCAATCCTCAGGCCTTTCGTCAAGCTCAAGGAACAGGTCGCCCAGGTCAGAAATGGCAGGATCAAACGTCTGGACGATTCCGTTCCAACCGAAGTTCTCTCACTGGTCGAGGAGATTAATCTCCTGCTGCGGGAACGGGAAAAGGCTCTGGAAAAGGCACGCGGCCGCGCCAGCGATCTTGCCCATGGGCTGAAGACACCGCTGACCGTGCTGGCCCAACTGGTAGAGGCGCTTCCGGCCAGACAGCGTGAAGAGGCCTTCGTCCAGATCGATCTTGTGCGTCAGCGCGCCGACCGACAATTGCAGGCGGCACGGCTTGGTGTGGAGCAGATGCTGGCAACCGATGTCGAAAGCCTGATCCGAAAGCTGGTCAATGTGCTTGATCCCGTCGCACGCAGCCGGGATATCGACTGGACCGTTAACGTCACGCCCGGCTTGTCTCTTGAGGCGGACGCCGCCGATCTTGCCGAAGCGCTCGGCAATATTCTCGACAATGCGGTAAAATGGACCCATAGCCTGATTGCCGTCTCCGCCTGGTGCGAGAAGGACGACGTCATCATCACCGTCAGCGATGACGGGCCGGGCGTGCCGGAGGAAAATCGCCAACAGGTGCTGCGCCGTGGCCAGTTTCTCGAAAGCGAACAGGGCGGTTCCGGTCTTGGCCTTGCCATCTGCTCGGATATCGTCACCGCCTATGGCGGCTCTCTTCTCCTCAATGACAGCCCGATCGGAGGGCTTCTGGTGCGGCTTTCCTTTCCGCTAAAGGGCGGGCGGCGCATTCCGCCACAGCCGGTTTGAGATTATGCGGCAGGATTTTATCCTTTCACGGCGAATCCGGTTGCGCTTTGACCCGCTCGCGGTTATAAGCGCGCGTCCGAACGGTCCGGCAGGGCATGCCGTGGCCGTTTCTATGCTTGAGGCCGTCTCGTCAACGGACCTCGATTAAAAAACAATGGAGTAGCAAAATGCCCAAGATGAAGACGAAATCGGCCGCCAAGAAGCGGTTCAAGGTGACGGCGACCGGTAAGGTCGTTGCAGCTGCCGCTGGCAAACGCCATGGCATGATCAAGCGGTCCAACAAGTTCATCCGCGACGCACGCGGCACGATGATCCTCGCCGAACCCGACGGCAAGAAGGTCATCAAGAACTACCTGCCGAACGGCTAATCCACAGCCCGGCCCCAGGATCATTTTAAGGAGATCATGACATGTCTCGCGTAAAACGCGGCGTTACCGCTCACGCCAAGCACAAAAAAGTTCTGAAGCAGGCCAAGGGTTTCTACGGCCGCCGCAAGAACACCATTCGCGCCGCCAAGGCTGCGGTTGACCGTTCCAAGCAGTTTGCCTATCGCGACCGCAAGAACAACAAGCGCAATTTCCGCGCCCTGTGGATTCAGCGTATCAATGCAGCCGTCCGCGAATTCGGCCTGACCTATGGCCGTTTCATCGACGGTCTGAACAAGGCTGGCATCGAAGTGGACCGCAAGGTTCTCTCCGACATGGCCATCCATGAGCCGGCTGCCTTTGCAAAGCTGGTCGAAGCCTCCAAGAAGGCTCTCGAATACCTCAAGGAAGCCGGTACGGCCAACGAGTTTGAAAGCGCGGTTAACTAACCAGCGCTTCCCAGACTGAATTTTGGTATTGGGAAACCCGCGCTGGCAGGGCTGGCGCGGGTTTTTCTTTGTGATCATACGGCATGGCCACGGCTGGCCGTCTTTTGGGCAGGAAAACGGAAGATGTCCGATCTCGACAGTTTGAAAAGCGCACTTCTGGCCGATATTGCCGGCGCGGGCGACGAAGCCTCCATCGAAGCTGTGCGCGTCGCCGCCATGGGCAAGAAGGGCTCGGTCTCCGAGCTTCTGAAAACGCTGGGCGCGATGAGCCCGGAAGAACGCCAGACGCGGGGAGCGGCGATCAACGCGCTGAAAAACGAGATCACCGAAGCGCTGAACACCAAGAAGACGGCGTTGAAAGATGCGGCAATTGCCGCGCGTCTGGCTGCCGAAACGCTGGATGTCTCGTTGCCGGTGCGTTCCTCCCCCGCCGAGCGCGGTCGCATTCACCCGATCAGCCAGATCATTGACGAGATCACTGCGATCTTCGCCGATATGGGCTTCTCCATTGCCGAAGGCCCAGATATCGAAACCGATTATTATAACTTCACCGCACTGAACTTCCCGGAAGGTCACCCGGCGCGGGAAATGCACGATACCTTCTTCCTCCAGCCGGACGAAAACGGCGAGCGCAAAGTGCTACGCACCCATACATCGCCGGTTCAGGTGCGCACCATGGAAGTCCAGAAGCCGCCGATCCGCATCGTCATTCCCGGCAAGACCTACCGGCAGGACTCGGACGCCACCCATTCGCCGATGTTCCATCAGGTTGAAGGTCTGGTGATCGACAAGACCGCCAATGTTGGCCATCTGCGCTGGATTCTGGAAGAATTCTGCAAGGCCTTCTTCGAGGTCGATAGCGTCACCATGCGCTTCCGCCCCTCCTTCTTCCCCTTCACCGAACCTTCGTTCGAAGTGGATATCCAATGCGACCGCTCCTCCGGTCCGATCGTCAAATTCGGCGAAGGCACGGACTGGATGGAAATCCTCGGCTGCGGCATGGTCCACCCCAACGTGCTGCGTGCCGGCGGCCTCGACCCCGATGAGTATCAGGGCTTTGCCTGGGGCATGGGTCTCGACCGCATCGCCATGCTGAAATACGGCATGCCGGACCTGCGCGACTTCTTCAACGCCGATGTGCGCTGGATGAGCCATTACGGTTTTCGTCCGCTGGACGTGCCGACGCTGTTTGGCGGCTTGAGCGTTTGATTTATTTGTGGCCACAAATAAATATATGTGGTAAATATGGAACTGGAATGGGACGAGGAAAAGCGTCAGCGAAATCTGAAACAGCGTGGACTGGACTTTGCTGACGTCAAGTGGTTTGAGCCGGACAGTGTGATAACACTTCGCGATGAGCGAGCGGATTACGGTGAACCGCGTTTCAACTCCTATGGCTCTCTGCGTGGTGTGCCATGCTGCTTTTGCTGGACACCCAGAAACGGACGTATTCGGATTATTTCGCTGAGGAAAATCAATGACCGCGAAAGAAAAATCTACGAAGAACGCAGGAAAGCAACGGAGCCATCTTCCGACGCTTGAGGACGTGGACAAGGGCTTGATCTCGTTGGACGATTACGAGATTGCCCATGGCGAAGACGTTGCCGAACTGACCGAAGCCAGTGCAAAGAGCGCGCTCTCCGTGTCGGAGGTGCCCGAACTGAAAGCCATGTTTGAACGCGCCCGGGGCCAGCGGGGCCAGCAGAAAGCCCCGGTGAAAGAACGGATCGGGCTTCGGCTCGATCACGAGATTGTCGAACATTTTCGCAAGATGGGACCGGGCTGGCAAAGCCGGATCAATGATGTGTTGGCGGGGTATGTGAAGGCGGATGGGAAGTGACTACAGAACAGATTACACCTTTAATAATGTCACTTTTAAGCGCGCTCATTGGTGGTGGTGTCGTTGCATTAGTGAATCACTTGTTGACAGCTCGGCGTGAGCGGAGCCGTAAATTAGCGGATTTGCGCATTCAAACACTTATTGATGCGTGGCGTAAAATCGAGGCTTCAGTAATACCACCCAACGATACCTCTTATAGAGATATGAACTCCATTTCCGATGGGATTGAAGGAGCAATCGCAAGCATCATTCTCTTAGGTCACTCAAACGAGGTAAAGCTAGCGGAAGAAGTCTGTAGGGATTTTAGCAGTGGTAAGGGTGTATCGGTAGATTTGCTTTTGAAGGGCCTCAAATCAAGTATTAGACGTGAGTTAGGTCTAAAGGGTGCGGTAGGTGAAAATTTTCATCTGCGTGTGTATAGGGACAAACAGAAATGAAATTCACACTCTCCTGGCTGAAGGATCATCTGGACACCGATGCTACGCTGGACGAAATCTGCGAACGGCTGACGGCCATTGGCCTCGAGGTCGAGGATGTCGATGACCGTGCGGCCTATAAGCCCTTCAGCATCGCCAAAATCCTCACTGCCGAAAAGCACCCGGAGGCCGACCGGCTGAAGGTTTTGACCGTTGACGCTGGCGATGGCAAACCAGTGCAGATCGTCTGCGGCGCACCGAATGCGCGGGCGGGTCTGGTCGGTGCCCTGGCGCGGCCCGGCACCTATGTTCCGGGCATCGATGTGACGCTGTCGGTCGGCAAGATCCGGGGCGTCGAGAGCCATGGCATGATGTGCTCTGAAAAAGAGCTGAACATCTCCGAGGATCATAACGGCATCATCGACCTGCCGGAGGATGCGCCGGTCGGCACCTCGTTTGCCACCTATATCGGGCTGGACGATCCGGTTATCGAGATCAACCTGACGCCGAACCGTCCGGATTGCACCAGCATTTACGGCATTGCCCGCGATCTTGCCGCCTCCGGCCTCGGCAAGCTGAAAACGCCGAAGGCTCCGTCCTTCGCGGTGGAAGGCGAGACAGCGCAGGAGGTGCGCATAGAGCTGGATGACGCCCGCCTTTGCCCCGGCTTTGCCTATCGCCTTGTGCGCGGTGTGAAAAACGGCCCGAGCCCGAAATGGATGCAGCAGCGCCTCAAGGCCATCGGCCTGCGCCCCATTTCGGCGCTGGTGGATGTGACCAATTACATGACCTTTGATCAAGGTCGGCCCATGCATGTGTTTGATGCCGATAAGGTTAAGGGTGCGCTCATGGTTCGTCGCGCCAAGGATGGCGAGGAAATCCTCGCGCTCGATACCCGCACCTATAAGCTGACGCCGAATACGGTCGTTATTGCCGATGACAATGGCGTCGAATCCATTGGCGGCATCATGGGCGGCGAGCATTCCGGCTGCGATGAAAACACCACCAACGTGCTGGTGGAATCGGCCCTGTGGGACCCGATCAATATTGCGAAAAGCGGCCGCAGCCTCGGCATCATCACCGATGCGCGTTACCGTTTCGAGCGCGGTGTCGATCCCGAATACATGATCCCCGGACTGGATCTTACCACGCAACTGATCGTCGATATGTGCGGCGGCACGGCGGCGGCATCCAAAGTGGTCGGTTACAAGGGCCATGAGAAGAAGGTGGTCAGCTTCCCCTTCTCGGAGGTGAAGCGCCTGACGGGTCTGACGGTCTCCAATACGGAAGCCCGCACCATCCTCACCGGCCTTGGCTTTGAGGTTGAGGGCGATGGCGAGGTAGTCAAGGTTGCCGTTCCCTCCTGGCGGCCGGATGTGGATGGCAAGGCCGATCTTGTTGAAGAGGTCATGCGCATTCACGGCGTGGATAAGATCAAGCCCGAGCCGCTGCCGCCGACCGGCAGCGTCAATGGCCGGATTCTCACCACGCTGCAAATCCGCACCCGCACGGCCAAACGTGCGCTGGCCGCGCGCGGCATGCTGGAAGCCGTCACCTGGTCGTTCATTCCGGAAGATCAGGCCAAGCTCTTCGGCGGCGGCAGTGCAGCGCTGAAGCTTGCCAACCCGATTGCCGCTGATATGTCGGACATGCGCCCCTCGCTGCTGCCGGGCCTTTTGACGGCAGCCCAGCGCAATGCCGACCGTGGCTTTGGCGATGTGGCGATTTTTGAAGTCTCCGGCACCTATGAAGGCGATACGCCGGAAGGTCAGCGCCGCGTCGCAGGCGGCGTGCGCCGTGGCACGGCATCGCTGGCAGGGGCTGGTCGCATGTGGTCGAACGCCACCAAGGGCGGCGGCAAGCCGGTGGATGTCTATGACGCCAAGGCCGATGCGCTGGCCGTGCTGGAAGCCTGTGGCCTGCCGATGGGCAATGTGCAGATCGAGCAGGGTGGGCCGGAATGGTACCATCCGGGCCGCTCCGGCACCATCAAGATGGGGCCAAAGGTTGTGCTTGGCACTTTCGGCGAGTTCCACCCCAAAACACTGGCAGCCCTCGATGTCTCCGGTGTGCTCTGCGGCTTTGAAATCTATCTCGACGCCATGCAGGAGCCGAAGAAAAAACCCACCCGCACCAAGCCGGCACTTGATCTCTCGCCCTTCCAGATGGTCAAGCGCGATTTCGCCTTTGTGGTGGAAAAGCAGGTGGAAGCTGGCGCAATCATCAAGGCCGCCACCAGCGCCGACCGCAAGCTGATCACCGGCGTCAACGTCTTCGACGTGTTCGAGGGCACCTCGCTGGGCGAAGGCAAGAAATCGGTTGCCATCGAAGTGCTGATCCAGCCATCGGACAAGACCCTGACCGATGAGGATTTTGACGCACTGACCAAGAAGATCGTCGGCAATGTGGAAAAAACCACTGGCGGTGCCTTGCGGGCGTAAGCATGAGAGCATTTCCAGGAAAAGTGTGAAGCGGTTTTCCGTCCGGAAATGCGTAGAAACAAAGAGTTAGAGCATTTCAGTGTTTCGGTGAAACACTGAAATGCTCTAGAAATCCCTCTTCCCACATCCGTGGGAAGAGGGCCTTATCAAGCTATCAGGCTTTCGCGACCGGTAACACCGCCGCACTCTCCCGCCGCAAAGACGGCGCGAACATCACAAGATTTCCGAGCAGCGTCAGGCATAGACCAATCATGGCCATCGGCGTCCACTGATAGCCCTCATAGAGGGTGGACAGTGTGAGCGCCACCACGGGAAACAGCACAGTCATATAAGCGGCTTTGGCCGAGCCGATGCGCGACACCGCCATCAGATAGGTGGTAAAACCAACCACCGAGCCAAACACAGCCAGATACAGCATGGCAGAAATATAACGCGCATCCGGCGGTGCCACGATGGGCGTGCCGGTAATCCCAATCAGCACCAGCAGAAACAGCGCTCCATAGCCCATGCCCCAGGCATTGGCGGTGACGGGCGAAATGCCCGCTGCGCTGTTGCGCCGCGACACCATATTGCCCAGCGAGAAAAACAGCGTGCCAAGGGCAGCCAACCCCAAACCCTTCCAGCTATGGGCATCGAATTTGCCCAGAATATCCGGCCCAAACAGCAGCAAAAGACCCGTTACGCCAATGGCCCCGGCCACAAAGGTGCGTGGCTTGACGCGCTCGCCAAAGAAAATCCGCCCATTGATGGCATTATAGATAGTCGCCAGCGAAAAAATCACCGAGATCAGCCCGGAATGCACATAGCTGGATGCATTGTAAAAGCAGATGAAATTGCAGCTAAACAGACACAGCGCCTGCGCCACAATGAAAGGCTGATGTTTCAGGGCCGGGCGCTTGAGCTTGCCCATCAGCGCCAGCGCCACCAGCATGATAATCCCCGCCGTGGCAAAACGATAAAACACCGACACCAGCACCGGCACAGGGCCAACCTGCATGGTAATGGCAATCCAGGTGGTGCCCCAGATCAAAACGGTAGAGGCAAAAAGCAGAATATTGATCATAGAAACCTCGCATGTCTGCCCGCGAGTTAGAACTGAATGCTCTATGTCTTCTTGCAGATTCTTGCGGTGAAATACGTATCCGTTGCATTCTCAGATTGCGGTGCATAGCGCCTGCGTTAAACTGACAATCAGGCTCCAGGATACACCCATGTCGATTGCGCAGTTTTCCGTTTTCAGTTCGCTCAGAGCCTCGCCCTGTGCCAAAATTTCGGCATCGCTCGATCTGGGCTTTGGCCAATCCGCGGCAACCTGGAGCAATGCCAATGACCGGGTCAGCTATTCCAGACCCGACGGCCATACCATCAGCCTCTATCTTGAGGGCGGCACGGGCACGCGCCGCGTGGATGGCGCGGCCAAAAACGGCTGGCCGGGTGCGCTCTGCGTGATGCCACAGGGAGCCTCATCGGAATGGGAAATCACCGAAACCTTCCGGTTTGTGCATCTTTACCTGCAAGATCAGGAATTGCGCCGGGCCTATACCGAAACCTTTGATCAGGATTGCCGCCTGATGGTCATGCCCGAAGTGACCTTTGACAATGCCCCGGCCTTGGAGCGCTCTTTGCGAGGGCTGGCCTGTGCCGTGCAAAACGGCGATAGCCTGGCCGCCGAACAGGCCACCGCCACCGCCCTCACCCAGCTGTTTGTCCACCCCCGCTATGGCGGCGCTGCAAATATCACCATCAAGGGCGGGCTTTCCCCTTTGATGCGCAACCGGCTGATTGATTATATCGAAAACCACCTGCACCTGCCCATCACCCTGCAAACACTGGCAGATATCGCAGGTCTCAGCCCCTTCCACCTGCAACGCATGTTCCTCCTCAGTTGCGGTCTCTCCCCCGCCGACTGGCTCCTGCGCCGCCGCCTCGCCAAAGCCAAAACCCTGCTTTACACCCAAGACCCCATCGCCCAAATCGCCTCGGCCTGCGGCTTTAGCAGCCAAAGCCATATGACCCGGGTGTTTAAGGAGGCAACGGGGTGTACGCCCTCGGTTTACCGTGGGCGGGTGAGGGATGTTTGAGGAGGCGAGCGTTCTTGACGGTAAGAGGTCGATTGTCTTTGAAATATTGAGAAGACGATGGGTGTAACACTCAGAGCTTAAACTATTGGCAGGTTCATATTGAACCAGACAATAGTTTAACCTTCGAAACTGCCCCCGTATTCCTTCGGAACAAGATCGGCTTGCGCTTCGCCACTCCTGATCAGACGAAGTATTGTGTTTGCTACCAATTTGGGTGAGTGCGCGAACGACACGGTATCAGCTTCCTGTGCCCTTGCTGATTCCAAACCTGACTTTACAGAACCGTAAAACTCGGTCGCAGTGATGAACGGGTGCAGTGTGGACACGACAATACCCGCATCCGCAAGCTCCAGACGTGCGACGCTTGAAAGCATGTTAAGCGCAGATTTGGAACTGGTATATGCTGCTGAGCCTGGATATGTGGCAAGCGTTGCGCCCGAGCTGATATTGACAATGCTTCCAGCACCTTGCTTTCGCATGTATGGGATGACTGCCTGCATCATAACAAGTGGAGCCACACTGTTAATATCAAGCAACTCTCGAAAATCATCAATGCTGATGTTCTCAATAGTGGCATGCAGCCCTTGCCCCGCATTGTTCACCAACACGTCGATGCGCCCAAATTTTTCTATCGTTTCCTGCACGGCTTGTTTCACCTGTTCGGGGCGGGTGACATCGCAAACCACCGCAAGTGCATCTTCCATCTCGCCTGCCAGCGCCTCTATGTGGTCTTTCCGGCGCGCCAGTAAGACCACACGCGCGCCTGATTGTGCCGCTGCGCGTGCTGTCGCTCTGCCAATACCTGACGATGCGCCGGTCACGACCACAACTGCGTTTCTTATTTCCATTAGACATGTTCCTTTGTTTGGATACCCTATGACCTCACGATTGCGGTCATTGATCTGTCGGTACTCCGGTGCAAGCCAATGGGCAGCTTGTTGCGACCCGCTACGGTGTGGCGCACGAAGAAATTCCGATGAAGCACTCATAAGCCGTTGTTGATCGCATCGCGTGCCCGATCCGGTCGATTGTTTGCACATTCCTGCTCATGCGTTGATTGTAACGTCAGATCATGCGAGAGGTAGTGTTATGAACAACACAATCGACACCATGAGACTTTTGGTAGAGGAACGTGCAAGAAACGTTTTAACTCGGACCAAAATACCGCGGTTTGATATACTCAAAGTCTCTGAGCCGACGGAGCTTTTCCCCGAAATCTATCAGCCTTTGGTTAGCCTGATCCTGCAAGGGGAGAAACGTCTCACCATTGGCAAACATATTCTGAACTACACTGCGGGACATATCTTCATTGCGTCTGTCGAGCTTCCCGTCATTGGAGAGATCACCCAAGCGAGCGCAACCGCTCCATACCTTGCCCTGCGCCTGACCTTTGATCGTGCCGTTGTCGCCGACCTGTTGCGCGATGTATCAGGCCCGATAAAATCCGCTGACACTCGAAGCTTCTGTGTCAATCAGGCAAGTGATAAACTTGCCGATGCCTGGTTGAGGATGTTGCAACTGCTAGAGCAGCCGGAGGAGATTGCGGTCATGGCCCCACTTTTGGAGCGTGAAATTCTGTTCCGATTGCTGCGCAGCCCACATGGCGCTGTTTTGCGACAAGTCGCAAGCATCGACAGCCGATTTGACCAAATCAGAAATGCGTTGGTCTGGATTAGAACCAACTATGCGACAGCCTTTCGTATAGAGCACCTAGCAGATGTCGCAAACATGAGCCCGTCAGCTTTCCACCGTGGTTTTAAAGCCAGCACGGGTCTGTCGCCGCTCCAGTATCAAAAGCATCTCAGGCTCTATGAGGCCCGCAGGATTCTCTTTGCCAAATCAGGTGATGTTGCTTCCGTTGCGCTTGCTGTTGGCTATGAAAGCCTATCGCAATTTACCCGCGAATACGCACGCCTATTTGGCACTCCTCCCGCTCGCGATGTTCGGGGGCTGCGGGCAAATGTATCTTCGGACCCGTCGCTGCTTTATGGTTCTTCACTGGAATATTAGATTTCGGGAGCGGTTCGCCGCCAATGACAGGGGGAAAGCACGATGCTCTCGCCCTGAGTCCAAGATCATGAATATCAGTTCAATCTCTCCGCCCCGCCATCTTCGCCATAGCCTCAGGATATCGTCCACCCGCCACCTTGGCCGGTGACAGCAAATCCCCAAGCGCGGTCGCTTCCTCTTTCGTCAACCCAATCTCGGCTGCTGCAACATTCTTTTCCAGATTGGCAATTTTGGTGGTGCCGGGAATGGGGACGATGAAATCGCCTTGGGCCAGCACCCAGGCCAGCGCCAGTTGGGCGGCGGTGGTGTTTTTCGCTTTTGCCATCTCTTCCAGTGCGGTGATCAGGGCCAGATTGGCCTCGAAATTCTCGGCTTGAAAACGCGGCAGGGCGCGGCGGAAATCGTTTTCAGACAGGCCATCGAGGTTTTTCAAGGCACCTGTTAGGGCACCGCGGCCCAAGGGGCTGAAGGGCACAAAGCCGATGCCCAACTCGCGGCAGGTGTCCAGCACGCCGTTTTCTTCCACCTCGCGGGTCCAGAGCGAATATTCGCTTTGAATGGCGGCAATGGGATGCACCGCATGGGCGCGGCGTAAAGTCTCGGCGCTGGCTTCCGAGAGGCCAAGGGCGCGCACTTTGCCCTGCTTCACCAGATCGGCCATGGCTCCCACCGTGTCTTCAATCGGCACGTTCGGGTCCACCCGGTGCTGGTAAAACAGATCGATCACCTCCACACCCAGCCGTTTCAGCGAGGCTTCGGCCACCTCTTTCACATGTTCCGGGCGGCTGTCGGTGCCGTTCATGGCGTTGCGGTCTGTTTTCGTCGGGTCGATCCTGAAGCCGAATTTGGTGGCAATCACCACCTTGTCGCGGTGTTTTTTCAACCCCTTGCCCACCAGAACCTCGTTGGTGAAGGGGCCATAGACCTCCGCCGTATCGAAAAAGGTCACGCCAAGCTCGACCGCACGGTCGATCAGCGCGAAGGCATCCTGCTCTGCCAGAGGTGTGCCATAGGCATGGCTCATGCCCATGCAGCCCAAGCCGAGGCTGGAAACGGTGAGGCTGCCGAGACTGCGATGTTTCATGGTCATTCTCCTACCGCGTTCAGCACGTTCATCTGGGCTTCCGTCAGGGTCAGCCTGCCCGCCTCGATCATGCTCTCCAACTGGCTGAGGCTGGTGGCGGAAGCGATCGGCGCGGTAATGCCGGGACGGGCTGCGACCCAGGCAATGGCGATGGTTGCGGGCGTGGTGCCGGCTTCTTTCGCCACCTGTTCAAGGGCTGCGAGGATCTTGAAGCCCTTGTCGTTGAGGTAATCCCCCACCCGGTAGCTGCGCGCCTTGCCTTCGGTATCAGCCTTTGTGCGATATTTGCCGGAGAGGAAACCGGCCGCCAGCGCATAATAGCTGATCACGCCGATATTGTCGCGAATGCAAAGGTCGGCCAGCGCGCCTTCAAACCTCTCGCGGGTGTAGAGATTATATTCCGGCTGGATCACGTCATAGGCGGGCAGGCCATTCGCCTTGGCAGCATCGAAAGAGGCCTGCAATTGCTCAGCGGTGAAATTGGAGGAGCCGAGGGCGCGGATTTTTCCTGCCTCCTTCAGCTTGGCATAGGCACCGAGCGTTTCTTCATGCGGCGTTTCAGGGTCGAAAGTGTGGGAGAGGTAGAGATCGATATAATCCGTCTTGAGCCGGCGAAGGGAATTTTCCACCTCCTCAATGATCCATTTTGCCGAGAGATCCGGCCTGCCCTTGCCCATATCCATACCGACCTTGGTGACGATCACCATCTTGTCGCGGGCGACGGAACCGCGCTTCAGCCAGTTGCCGATCACCGTTTCCGATTCGCCGCCGGAATGGCCGGGCACCCAGCGCGAATAGACATCCGCCGTGTCGATGGCATTGTAACCGGCATCGAAAAAGGCATCGAGCAGACGGAACGAGGTGGCCCCATCCGCCGTCCAGCCAAACACATTGCCACCAAAGACAACGGGCGCGATGGAAAGGCCGCTGCGGCCAAGGGCACGGTTTTGCATGAAGATCTCCCGATGATTGATCCTTTGCAAAGAAACTAACGCCAGAGACGCAGATGGCAAGCGACCTATCGAATATGCTCCAGAATGTGATCTCGTGCATCAGCCGCTGTCGCCGCGATGTGATAAGCCGCCAACACATCCCGAACTGCGCGTTCTCCGCTTGATGCATCACGCGCATGAACGCGGGCCAGCACATCGCCCGCCTTGACCGCGCTGCCCAATGGCAAAAGGTCGCTCAGGCCCACGGCGTGATCGATGGCATCATCCGGCCGCAGCCGTCCGCCACCAAGGCCGATCACCGCAAGCCCGAGATCGCGGGTGGCGACATCAGCAAGAAAACCGCTTTCGTCTGCGACGACCGGCAGAATAACCGGAGCATGCGGCAGATAATGCCCTGCCCGCTCAAGAAAATCCGCAGGACCACCCAGACCATGCACCATGCGGGCAAAGAGATCGGCGGCAGTGCCGCTGTCCAGCGCCTGACGGCTACGGGCCAACGCCTGATCGTAATCGTGTTCCACACCGGCATTGACCAACATCTCCGCCACAAGCGCCAGCGTAACCTTCTCTAGCCGGCTATCTTTCACCTCCCGCCTGAGGATGGAAAGCGCATAGGCCACTTCCAGCGCATTGCCAGCCACATTCGACAAGGGCGCGTTCATATCGGTGATCAGCGCCGAAGTTTTCATGCCCGCACCATTGCCCACCGCCACCAGCGAGGCAGCAAGCACGCGGGCCTCGGCAAGATCGGTCATGAAAGCCCCGTTGCCGAGCTTCACATCCATCACCAGGCTTTCAAGCCCGGCAGCGAGTTTTTTCGACAGGATGGAGGCCGTAATCAGAGGCACAGATTCCACCGTCGCCGTCACATCGCGCACGGCATAAAGCCGCTTGTCGGCGGGGGCGAGATCGGCGGTCTGGCCGATGATGGCGGCTCCAACGCTGCGCACCAGCGCACGCAAGTGTTCGGCATCCGGGGCAATATTGTAGCCGGGTATCGATTCCAGCTTGTCCAGCGTGCCGCCCGTATGGCCAAGGCCGCGACCGGAAATCATCGGCACCGCCAAACCGCAGGCGGCAGCCACCGGCGCGAGAATGAGCGACACGCCATCGCCAACGCCGCCGGTGGAATGCTTGTCGGCAATCGGGCGCTCCACGCCCGGCCATGTCAACACCGTGCCGCTGTCCCGCATGGCCAGCGTCAGCGCCACGGTTTCTGCATCGCTCATGCCGCGCAGGTAAACCGCCATGGCAAAGGCGGCAATCTGTCCTTCGGACAGCCTGTCCTCAGCCAAGGCCCGGATAAAACCGGCAATCTCATCAGCGGACAGAATGAGACCGTCGCGTTTTTTCCGGATGATTTCCTGCGGCAGCATCTTTTTAGTATCCGCTGGCCTGTCGGGTCGAGTCCTGACCGCTCAGCACGGCGGCAATGTCGTTGAGCAGGCTGGAAGCGCCGAAGCGGAAGGTGGAGGGCATGATCCAGTTTTCATCCATAATGGCGCTGACATGGCGGAAATAAAGAATGGCATCGCGAACCGAGGAAATGCCGCCCGCGGGTTTGAAGCCAACCTTGCCGCCGCTGTCGCGAATGGCCTGCAGCATCGTGTCTGCCGCTTCCAGCGTGGCGTTGACGGCAACCTTGCCGGTGGAGGTCTTGATGAAATCCGCCCCTTCGGCAATTGCAATGTCACTGGCACGACGGATCAGCGCCTGGCTCTTGAGTTCGCCGGTTTCCAGAATGACCTTGAGCACCGCCGGAGACGGGATGGCCGCCCGCACGGCACGGATCATCTGAACCACCGCCTGCTCGTCGCCCGCGATGAATTTTCGATAGGGAATGACAAGATCGATCTCGTCGGCGCCATCGGCAAGTGCCTGTTTCGTCTCGTTCACCACGGCGGCAACATCCATGTCGCCCGCGGGAAAATTGACGACGGTGGCGATCTTCACCACATTGCCATCGCCCAGAAGGCTGCGCGCCTGCGCAACGAAACGCGGCCAGATGCAGATGGCAGCCGTGTGTCCATAAGGACCGTGGGCCTTCTCGCACAGGGCCTCGATCTCCTCCGGCGTGCAGTCATCTTTCAGATTGGTCAGGTCCAGAACCGACAGGGCGAGCGCAGCGCATTCGCGCAATTCACGACTATCCAAGATCTTCTCCTCCATTTTGCCGCTTCTTTATAAACAGGGATGGGCAGGGCTGGCCATGATTTTTCAAGGCACCCGCCGATCCCAAACAAAAGGCTTATCGCGTGGAGTTGATCAGCCGATGACATCCGTGTCAAAACTGAAGGGCAGAAGTTCATCCATGGTCATGGTTTTCTGCACGCCAACCTCGTCGCAGAGATAGATTTTCGTCTCTGCGACGGCAAACTCGCGGATTTTCTGTCGGCAGCCGCCACAGGGCGGGCACAGCGCCAGTTTTTCAGCAATCACGGCGATTTCGACAATTTTCCGGCCCCCGCCCATGATCATGCAGCCGATAGCCGTCGGCTCCGCGCACCAGCCCTGCGGGAAGGAGAGGTTTTCGATATTGGCCCCGGTATAGATCCTGCCGTCATCGGCACGGATCGCCGCCCCCACCGGAAATTTTGAATAGGGCGCATGGGCAAAGACCATGGCGTCGCGGGCGGCTTCGAACAGGTCATGGGCCATGGATCAACGCTCCTTCACATAGGGCACGCCACCAGCCTTCGGCGATCTGGCCGAGCCGATAAATCCTGCCAGAAGAATGCAGGTTAGAATATAGGGCAGTGCCTGAAAAATCTGCACCGGCACTTCACCAATCAGCGGCAGGGATTTGCCTTGCATGAAATTGCCGCTGGCATCGAGAAAACCGAACAGAAGGCAGGCAAACAACACCGGCACCGGCTTCCATTTGGCAAAGATCAGCGCGGCCAGCGCAATATAGCCTTTGCCCGCCGACATGTCGCGAATGAAGGCTGCCGACTGGGCAATCGAAAGATAGGTGCCGGAAAAACCGCAGAGGAAACCGGCAAGGATGACCGAGCGATAGCGCAGCCAGGTCACCGAAATGCCGGCCGTATCGACAGCACCGGGGTTTTCCCCCACAGCGCGCAATCTGAGGCCAAAGCGGCTGCGGTAGAGCACCCACCAGCTGAGCGGAACTGCGAGAAAAGCAAGATAGGCCAGAAGATTGTTGCCGGAAATCACTTCCGCATAAATCCGACCGATCACCGGCACGTTATGAAGAGCCTCGGCACCGGGCAGCGTGATGGAATCGAAACGGGCCGTGCGCGGCAATTGCGGCGTGCGCCCGCCCTGGCTGAACCAGGCCTGGCCCAGCACGGCGGTCAAGCCGGCAGCGACAAAATTCAGCGCCACCCCGGAAATGATCTGATTGCCGCGGCAGGTGATCGAGGCAAAACCATGCACCAGAGACAGGACAATCGACACCGCAATACCACCGAAAAGCCCGGCCCAGGCCGAGCCGGTCAGGGCGGCGACCGTGGCTGCAGCAAAGGCCGATGCCAGCATCTTGCCTTCCAGCCCGATGTCGAAAATGCCGGCGCGTTCGGAAAACATGCCCGCCAGCGCGGTGAAGATCAGCGGAATGGACAGCCTGACCGTGGAGCCGAGCATGCTGACAAAGATATCGAAATAATCCATGCCGACACTCCTCAGGCTTTTTTCATGGCCAGATAGGCCTTCACGATCAGCGGCCGGAACATGAATTCCAGCGCACCGGCAAACAGGATGACCAGCCCCTGAATGACGATGATCATATCACGGTTGATATTGGGCATGTCGAAAGACAGTTCCGCACCGCCCTGATAGAGCACGCCGAACAGAATGGCGGCAAGCAGGATGCCAAGCGGCGTGTTGCGCCCCATGAGGCTGACGGCAATGCCGACAAAGCCAGCACCGCCGACAAATTCCACCTGAAGACGCCCCGTTGCACCCATGACGATGTTGAGCGCCGTCATTCCAGCCAGCGCGCCGGACATCAGCATGGTCACAATGACGATGCGCGTATAGGAGATGCCGGCATAGCTTGCCGCCGAGCGGCTGAGGCCCAGCGTGCGCATTTCATAACCGAAGCGCGTGCGCCAGATCAGCAGCCAGACCAGATAGCACATGACGAGCGCAATCAGGAAAGAGACGTTGAAGGGGGCCGCACCAAGGCTCAGACCGAAGAGAGACATGAACCAGCTCATATCGGGCAACATCCCGCCGGGCAGGAAGCCACGGCTTTCCGGCGCCATGCTGCCCGGAACGATCAGCACATGCACCAAAAGATAGACCATCAGCGCCGAACCGATGAAATTGAACATGATGGTGGTGATGACGATATGGCTGCCGCGTTTGGCCTGAAGCCAGGCCGGGATAAAGGCCCAGGCCGCGCCGAACAGGGCAGCACCGGCAATGGCAAAGGGCATGGTCACATACCATGGACAATAATGATCGAGCGCCAGAGCCACCAGCGTCGCGCCAAGCCCCCCGACATAGGCCTGACCTTCCGAGCCGATGTTGAACAGGCCCGCATGATAGGCCACAGCCACGGAAAGGCCGGTGAAAATGAAATTCGTCGCATAATAGAGGGTGAAACCGATGCCTTCACCGCGGCCCAGCGCCCCGGTCAGCATCAGTTTCAGCGCCTCCCAGGGGTTCTCGCCAATGATCCAGACCACAAGGCCCGAGACGAGGAACGCCAGGATCAGGTTGATCAGCGGCAGAAGCCCGTAGGTGATCCAGTTAGGCAAGGGAACGGAAGCGGTACTCATCAAAACCTCAAGCGGCAATACCGGCCATCATCAGGCCAAGTGTCTGTTCATCGGCATCCGGCTGTTTTTCGCCGACGACCTGACCGGCAAACATCACCAGAACCCGGTCCGACAGCGCCCGGATCTCATCCAGCTCGACGGAGACCAGCAGCAGCGCCTTGCCCGCATCGCGGGTTTCGATGATACGGCGATGAATGAATTCAATGGCGCCGATATCGACGCCGCGGGTCGGCTGACCGATCACCAGAAGGCTCGGATCGCGCTCGATTTCGCGCGCGACGACGATTTTCTGCTGGTTGCCACCGGAAAAATTCGCCGTCTTCAATCGCGGATTGGGCGGGCGAATATCATATTTGGCAATCTCTGCCTCGGCGCTCGCGCGGATTGCCTTCTGGTTCATGAACAAGCCGCGGCTGTAACGCCGGTCGCGATGATAACCCAGGATCGCATTCTGGCTTTCCTCAAACGCCAGCACAAGCCCCATATGATGGCGGTCTTCCGGGATATGGGCAATGCCGAGCGCCCGCAGACGGGCAGGATCGAAACCGTTGATCGGCTTGCCCTCGAACAGAATATCGCCTGAAACAGGTTTTCGAATGCCGGTGATCGCCTCCAGCAACTCGCTCTGGCCATTGCCGGCCACGCCGGCAATGCCGACGATCTCTCCGGCGCGGACATCGAAGGAGACATTCTCCACCATGGTGACGCCGCGATTGTCCTTGACCGTCAGGTTGCGCACCGACAGAACCACATCCTTCGGCTCCGCCGGTTTCTTGTCCACCCGCAACAGCA
Organism: Allorhizobium sonneratiae; assembly: GCF_023700755.1. GTDB lineage: Bacteria > Pseudomonadota > Alphaproteobacteria > Rhizobiales > Rhizobiaceae > Allorhizobium > Allorhizobium sonneratiae. The sequence continues at coordinate 446,675 of NZ_JAMKOJ010000002.1, forward strand.
CGCGGCGGCCCACCATCAGCTCTGCCAGCTCCTCGACCGTGGTGTCTGCGGTCTTGCGGGTCGCCACCATTTCGCCACGCCGCATCACCGACACCGTATCGGTGATCGCCATGATCTCCCTGAGCTTGTGAGTGATCAGCAGCACCGTCTTGCCCTCGGCGCGAAGCGCATCGAGTATCCGGAACAGATGGTCGGCTTCGGCAGGCGTCAGCACGCCGGTCGGCTCGTCGAGAATCAGAATATCGCAGCCGCGATAAAGCGCTTTGAGAATTTCCACCCGCTGTTGCAGCCCCACCGGCAATTCCTCGATCACCGCATCGGGGTCGACCTCAAGACCGTAATCCTCTTCCAGCTTTTTCAGCGCCGCACGCGCCTTTTGCACGCCCTGCCCCAAAATGGCACCGCCTTCGGCCCCGAGAATGATATTTTCAAGAACGGTAAAATTTTCAACCAGCATGAAGTGCTGGTGCACCATGCCGATGCCTGCGGCAATCGCCGCCTGACTGTCACGGATAGCTGTTGGCTTGCCGCCAATCAGGATTTCGCCCTCATCGGCCTGATAAAAGCCGTAGAGAATGGACATCAGCGTCGATTTACCGGCACCGTTTTCTCCGATGATGCCGTGAATGGAGCCACGCTTCACCTTGAGATCGATGGATTTATTGGCATGAACCGGGCCGAATTTCTTGTCGATGCCGATGAGTTCGATAGCAAGCGGTTGGTCCAAAACAGGCGTCTCCACAAGGACAGAAAGGCAGACTCCGCTGCACAGGGCTGTCACATATTCAGATCATGGCGGCTTACATCAACCGGATACGAGTAAGACCGCGTTTCACGCTTTCTCCACCCGTTTCCCGATCTTCTTATGCCAGACAGAAAAAGGGCGCAAACCGGCCAAGCGGTCTGCGCCATTGATTTTAGCCCTTCGGGCAGGAATTGTCGGACATATAATCGTGAACCTTCAAGGTTCCGGCGATCATGCCCGCCTTGGCCTTTTCAACGGCCGCCTTCATCTCAGGCGTAATCAGCTTGGCGTTATACTGGTCCATAGCAGCATCGACACCACCTTCCTTGACGCCAAGAACATTGATGCCCGCGGTGAATTTGCCGTTCTTGGTGTCTTCATAGGCATTGTAGACCGCCAGATCGACACGCTTGACCATGGAGGTCAGCATGTAACCGGGATGCAGATAATTCTGGTTGGAATCGACGCCGATGCCGTATTTCTTGTTGTCGGCCGCCGTCTGAAGAGCGCCGAGACCGGACGCACCGGCTGCAGCATAGACCACATCCGAGCCCTGATCGATCTGGTTTTTCGCCAGTTCGCCACCGCGCACCGGATCGTTCCATGCAGCGCCGGTGGTTCCAACCATGTTCTGCAACACGTTGATCTTGGGATTGGCCGCACGGGCACCCTGTTCGTAACCGCATTCAAACTTGCGGATCAGCGGAATATCCATGCCGCCGACGAAGCTGACCGTACCGGTTTTCGAGGCCATGCCCGCAAGCAGGCCAACGAGATAGGAGCCCTGCTCTTCACGGAAGAGAACGGAGCGAACATTCGGCTGCTTGACCTCGGCATCGATGATGACGAAATCAGTCTTTGGATATTCGGCGGCGACCTTTTCCATGGCAGATGTCCAGGCGAAGGAGACGGCGACAACCGGATTATAGCCGCGCTGGGCAAAATTGCGGATTGCCTGCTCGCCCTGCGTATCGCTGGTCGGCTCGAAATCACGGAACTTGATGCCGGTTTCCTTGGTGAATTTCTCCGCCCCGTGAAACGCTGCTTCGTTGAAGGATTTGTCGAATTTACCGCCCGTTCCATAAACCAGCGCCGGCTTGATGTCGGCGGCGTGGGCAGTGGCAGCCATGGCAGCCATGGCAAACAGCGTCAGAAGGGATTTTTTCATTGTGCAGCCCTGTGTTGCTCGTATCCTGTTCAAGGTCCCCGGTCATAAAGCGAATTTCATGCCAAAACCGGAACACGGCCATCTTAGCCTGCCATGCAGGCAAACCGGCCGTTCACATTGCTGTGCAGGCGTGGCACTCAGGCCCATCCAGCCGATGAACCTTGTGGGCCACGCGCTCCCCCTGTCTTGTTTTTCGCCCTGAACGGGTTCCCGCCCCCTTTTTTTAAGGTCTGGCAAGACAATATCCTTGCATGGCTGCGGGTAAAATTCATCCAATTTTTTTCAACTGGTCAATTTTCAGGCAAAACCCCGATTTTCCGTCAAAAGTCCACATCCACCGCCTCTGCGAGAGACGGAGACTGTAGGACATAGATTGACCTTGGTATTGCGTTGATCAAACGATCGGGCAGGACACGCCGGTGCCACGCAAACCGCAATAACCGCCAGGATTTTTGGCAAGATATTGCTGATGATAGTCCTCGGCATAATAGAATGGACCGGCTTCGGCGATCTCGGTGGTGACGGATCTTGGCGCTCCCGCCTCGACAAGCGCCCTGGCGAAAGCCTCGGCCATGCGTCTGGCCGCGTCCAGATCATCAGCGCTTTCCGTATAGATCACGGAGCGGTAGGTGGTGCCGATATCATTGCCCTGACGCATGCCCTGGGTCGGATCGTGCTCCTCAAAAAACCGCTTCAACAGTTTTTCGAGCGTCACTTTCTCAGGATCGTAAACCACCTTGACCACTTCCGCATGGCCCGTCAGACCGGTGCAGGTTTCCTCATAGGTGGGATTGGGCGTGATGCCGCCCTGATAGCCGACAGCCGTGACCCAGACCCCTTCCATTGTCCAGAAAAGCCGCTCTGCCCCCCAGAAACAACCCATACCGAGATAAATCGTGCGCAATCCATCCGGATAAGGGCCTTTCAACGGCCTGCCGGTGACATAATGCTCCCGCTCCGTGGCGAGAGGCTCAGCGCGCCCGGGCAGTGCGGTTTCCACAGTCGGCATGATGGTTTTCTTGCCAAGCAGAGCGTTCAGCAGCATGATTTCCACTCCCTGTGCGGTTGGCGGACGACCGTTTCAGACGCCGCACGATTGATGCCGTTCTATTTAAGCATCGAAGTGCCGCCTTGTAAGGGCCATGCCGACATCGCAAAACCTGCGACGAGACCAGGCAAAAATGACCGAGCAAAAGTTTTCAGCAGGATTGTTGAAAAACTGTCAGATTTCGGTTGATCGCTGCCGAAACCTTGGTATATGTCGCGCCCAACCGACCCGGATAAGCATCACGGGCGGCGGAATGGACAGGTGGCCGAGTGGTTTAAGGCGCACGCCTGGAACGCGTGTGTGCGTGAAAGCGTACCGAGGGTTCGAATCCCTCCCTGTCCGCCATCAAATCCAGCAAGCAATTGATTTTTAAAATAATTCAGTCACATCAGGTTCAAATTTCCTCTCAGGTTGGTCTAAAATATATTCCTTGTGTGTCAGTGACGACTGACGACTGACGACTGAATGGCAATGTAACGATCGATCCATTTAAAGCACGTTGCGGCTTATCATCGTCATGCAACGCGCTTTAAATATTTGATTTGCCGCATATACGTTATCGTTTCATTGAGGACAATGAAACCCGACATGCTTTAAGCCATGATGCAGTATTCCCCAACTTGGCGGAGCTTTTGTCGGATCCTGGCCAGAGTGACAAGCAATCTCTCAAAACACAAAGAAGACGATGATGGCGGTCCCCATGCCCCATCCCTGGCATCATTTGAAAACACTTTGTTCATGGCCCCACATTATAATCCCCCCAACACTTTAAACGGTTTGACTGCCTGTTCACGGCGGATACGGGGGAGACATGGCCATCAAGGCGAACTCGATAGGCTTCAGGGCGGCAACAGGCATGACACTGCTTGTCGCCTCCGTTCTTGTGGTTGCCGGTGTGGGATTGCGCGGTATTGATACTCTGACCGGCGCTGTTTCCCAGACCGTGGATGTCTCGCGCGTGCTGATTGGGGCAAACAAGGCCGAAGGCGCCATCATCCAGTATCTGATCGCCAAGGACACGACCCAGATCGACGCCGCCGTCAATGCACTTGCATCGGCACAGAGCACGCTGAACACCCTTAGTCTGGGGGCATCCGAAAAAGAACAGGTCACAAGCGGCATCACCAACATGTCTGCGGCGGTGCGATCGCTGGCCAGTTCCTATTCCGCGGTCCAGTCAGCAGGCAGCGATGTGCAGAAAGCCACAGCTTCGCTGTTAACGCTATCCGACAAGGCCGAGAAAATGGCGACCGACATGGTGAGCCAGGCCGAAAACAACTCTAACTATGCCCTGATCTCGCTCAACCGGATCCGGGAACTGACCCAGGGCGCCAGCCAGTTCAGCGATGGCATTCACGAGATGGAGATGACCATCCTGCAGGCAGGCGGCAAGCCAGAGGCCGTATCCCAGAGCCGGATGAAGGATGCCATGAAACTGGCAAGCTCCGGCATGGAAGTCATACAGCGTCTCGGCGGAACGCCGGATGTGCAGCCGACCGCTGCGAAAATCTCAGCGGATTACAACGCCCTGCAGACCGCTCTCAAGCAGGAAGCCGGCAGCGGTGCAACGGGATTGATGGATAGCCTGCCTCTGTTTCAGTCCCTGACGCAGTCATCACGCCAACTGGGTGCTGTGCTGCGCAAATCGGCAGAGGCCGAGCTTGCCACCAAGGAAAAGACCGACAATGAGCGCTCCAAGGCCCGTATCATTCTCGGCGCCTCGCGCAATGTCAGCAACATTTTGAAGGATGCGCTGGTCAATGTCGAGCGGTACCGGCTCGAGCCATCCGACAAGACGGCCGACGTCGTCACCACCGGTCTCAAAAAGGCCACCGGGTTTGGAAAAATGCTGACCCGGCTGACAGAGATCGATCTCTCAGATGGTCTGCAAAAGCTCAATGCCAGCTTCGACGTGCTGAAGACGAATGTCGCCACCTTCGACAAACAGGCCTCGCTCGCCGTTTCGACATCAACCGATGTCACAGAATCCATCGTCAAGATTGCCGGCGAAACGGCTTCCAAAGCCTCCAGTCAGGGCAGTCAGGGCAGTAGCTGGATGTGGGGAGCCGGCGGCATCAGCCTCGTTCTCGCCATCGGCATTGCCCTCTTCGTCATCCGTGCGGTGGCCAGACCCATGCTGCAGATCGCTCAGGCGATGACCCGGCTGGCCCGCGGCGAAACCGATGAAGATGTGACACTGCAAGAGCGCAAGAACGAAATCGGCGACATGGTGCGGGCTCTGCGTGTCTTCAGGGAAACCGGCAAAGCCAAAATGCAGGCTGAAGCCGCTGCCGAACGCGAACGCAAATTGGCCGAAAGCCAGCGTCTGGAACGTGAAGAAGAACGCGCCCAGGAGGCGGAAGCCATGGAACAGGCTTTCGGCGAGATAACCAAGGGCCTTAACGCACTGGCAGAGGGCGATCTGACCATCCGCCTGCGCCCGGTTGCCGCCAAATATGAACCGATCCGGCAGGGCTTCAACACCTCGGTCGGCCACCTCGAAGAGGCGCTGAGTTCGGTTGTCAGCAGTTCCAACATGATCCGTCACGGCCTTCGGGAAATCGTGCAGGCCGCCTCAGACCTGTCACGGCGCACGGAACAGCAGGCCGCCAGCCTTGAGGAAACCGTCGGTTCGCTCTCCGTCGTCTCACATGGGGTAGACCAGACCGCCAGCCAGGCAGAAACAGCGCTGAACAAAGCGCGCGACGCTCATGGCAAGGCCGAAAAGGGTGGCGCAGTTGTCTCAACCGCCATCGATGCCATGAAAAAGATCGCGGAATCCGCATCGCGGATTGACAAGATCATCGTGCTGATCGACGAGATATCTTTCCAGACCAATCTTCTGGCGCTCAATGCGGGTGTCGAAGCGGCACGCGCCGGCGAAGCCGGAAAGGGATTTACCGTCGTTGCACAGGAAGTGCGCGATCTGGCCCAGCGCTCTGCCGCCGCCGCCCAGGATATCCGTGGCCTGATCTCGGCCTCGCGCCAGCAGGTCAATCTGGGCAGCGAACTGGTTCAGGCAACCGGCTCAGCCTTCCAGGATATCCTCACCGAAATTGCCGCCATGTCAGATCTGGTGCGCAATATTGCCGAGGACAATCGCCAGCAGTCCCTCTCGCTTCGTGAAGTCTCCGGTGCGGCCAATTCGATGGATCAGTTTACCCAGCAGAATGCCGCCATGGCCGAAGAGGCAACCGCTGCCTGCAACTCACTGGAACAGGAAACGGAAAACCTCGATCAGGTCGTCAGCCATTTCATCACCAGCCAGACTGGGAACGCTCAGTCACACAGGCGTCAAACCTGGGCCGCTGCATAAGCTTGCAGGAAACATCGCCCGCCTGACGGCTCACACGAGCCAGTCCCGGCAGGCGATACTTCATTCATATCAGAGCGTCACAGCTGAGGCGGCTTACTGCATCATTCCTTAAATCGGGTGAGATTTGAGGTGAAAATGATGCCGCAGATAAAAAGCGTTACAGCGAGTTTTGTGCGCCATATTTGGCGCACGGCGCTGTAAAGACCTCGCATGTTCCTGCTTATTCAACGCCCTCAACCAGTACGATTTCACCATCGGCGACCTCCTGGCGTATTTTGACGGCAGCCTGATACTCCGGTGAATGGTAGCAATCATAAGCGGCCTGAAAGGACGGGAATTCGATCACGACATTGCGCGCCCGCGCCTGCCCTTCCACAGCCTTCGTTTCCCCACCCCGCGCCAGAAAAACAGCACCGTAACGCTCGAAAGCCGGTTTGGCCGTCGCAACATAATCTTTGTATCGTTCCGTATCGCGCACATCGACCCGCGCGATCCAATAGCCTTTCGCCATGAAATTACCTCTTTCTGTTTCTTCCTGTCGATTATAAAGCATGTCACGCAAAAACATGGAACGGTTTTGCGACAACGGCATGGATGAAAACGTGGAGTGGCTGCCTGATCCCTTCAATCCCTGTCGATTTAAGGAATTTTGCACAAAATTTAAAATGTTACGGCGTCTTTCGTGCATGGTGCAAAGGATGCTGATTTGCCAGGGTCTCGTGCAGGACGGCATCGAAACGGCAAGGAAACGGGTGTGAGCGAAAAAGCAAAAGCACGATATGCAGCAGGTTGGGCTTTGGCGATGGCCCTGTCTGCGGCTTGCTATTGTGACGATAGCAGCCATGCCGCGTCGCGCCTTCCGGCAGCGCAGGCCTGCTCGGCCTCAGTCTACACCACTTTGCGCGATATACCGGATGATCCGACCGTGCAATTTCCAGTGACCTGCCGGATTTCGCTCGACAGGGACGATCTGGTGACGCAGGATCTGGCTTTCTTCGGGGCGGGCGCCAGCGGCGCGTCCATCGACTGCCATGGCGGGACGATTGGCATTCCGGGCAAGGCTCCACGCGATGCGCCTCCCACCATTCTGATCGCTTCCGTGCATCAGGATAACGGCGCCTGGAGTGTTCCCCACGATATTTCCATCAAAAACTGCCGCATTTACGGCTCGGTTCATATCATGGGCCTTGGGGCCAATGCCGAGGCAGACGAAGTGCGTCAATCCTCACTTAACCGAAATCATACGCAATTTGCCCAGTCTGTGGCCCCAACGTCCATTGTACTGGACAAGGTGACGATTATCGCCGCAGGGCCGGAAGCGCTTTACATCGCCCCCGGCGTCACCCACGTGACGCTGAGCCATTCGGTGATCGGCGGTACGGTCAAAACCCATGCCGTCTATATGGACGCCGAATCGGCACATAACAGCATTGTCGATACCCGGTTTGAAACCCGTAACGGACACCGGGAAATGATGGCGATTGACGGATCGGCGAACAACCTCATTCAGGGCAACAGTTTCATCAATGCCGATCATGGCGGCATCTATGTATTCCGCAATTGCGGTGAGGGCGGCACGATCCGGCATCAGGAGCCCAGATATAACCGTTTTCTCAACAATCGCTTCGATTATGACAAAGGTACAAGCCCTTATCCCGCTATCTGGCTTGGGGCGCACGAGCCTTTCATGTCGCTGTATTGCTATGACGATCCGCCTGCCCCTTTCGGCAGCGGTGCCAATAACGGCAATTTCGCCGACAACAATATCGTAACCAACACCGTCATCGATGACGGAACCGCCAGCCTGATCCGCGACAATGGCGCGCATAACCAGATCAGCGGCACAGTGGTCAAGCCTTAGCGGGCGCTGAGACCGCCTCCATTTCCTGAAGAATGGCGAGAGCCGCCGCTTTCGGGTCTTCGGCGCGAATGATCGGACGGCCCACGACCAGATGGCTGGCCCCCGCGCTCAGCGCGTCTGCCGGGGTCATCACCCGTTTCTGATCGCCCTTGTCGGCGCCTGCCGGGCGTATACCGGGCGTGACGACCGCCATGTCGGGCCCCAGGATGGAGCGCACGGCTTCAGCTTCCTGCGCCGAGCAGACGATGCCGCCCATGCCGGCTTCCCGCGCCTGCTGCGCCCTTAGCCGCACAAGGTTTTCCGCCGTTCGGTCATAACCGGCCTCGTGAAGATCGGCATCGTCCATCGATGTCAGCACCGTCACGCCGAGCAGACAGAGCCCCGATCCCCTTGCGGCCTCGACAGCAGCACGCATCGCCTTGGGATAGGCATGCAGCGTCAGCATGGTCATGCCCATGCGGACGATGTTTTCCACGGCAGAGGCCACAGTATTGTCGATATCAAGCAGCTTCATGTCGAGAAAGACTTGCTTGCCGCTTTTTGCCAGCTCTCCAGCCAGAGCAAAACCGCCGGCAAAAGCCAGCTGATAGCCGATTTTGTAAAAAGACACGGTATCGCCCAGCCTGTCGACAAGATGCTCGGCATCGCCAACGGTTGGAACATCCAGTCCCACGATCAGCCTGTTGCGTGCTTTCATGTGCCCTCTCCTGTCCATGATCACCGGTGCTGGAGTGGCATTTCTACGGCCAATCTGCAAGGGTCAAGGACGAAAAGACAGGTTCAGGGACGGCTATAGACCCAGAGCTGGGCGGGCGGAATATTACGTACAATGAAATCCAGATGGCGGATATGGTAGCTGCCACCTTTGGCGATGATCGGCGAGACCGGACCATAGGAAATCTGCACGACAGGTCGCCCGCGCGGAAGGCGATCCAGCAGGTCTTCCAGCAGACGGATGCGGGCCTCCATCGGGAAATTCAACAGCGGCACTGCGGAGATAACGCTGTCAAAAGTTTCTCCGGCAAGATCGCCAAGCGTTTCGCCCAGATTGAAAGCATCACCCTTTATAAAATTCACGCCCGGAATGGTCTGGGTGAGATGGCGATGAAAATCCTCGGAATATTCGACGGAAACAAGATTTTGCGGCTTGAGACCGCGCGCCAGAATGGCCTTGGTGATCACACCGGTGCCCGGCCCCAGTTCCAGAACCTTGAGTCCCGAGGCTGGATTGACCACACTTGCCATCTTGCGGGCGGTAATCGTCGAGGTCGGAACGATTGCTCCAACCAGCTTGGGTCCCCGCATCACGCCCTTGAAGAAACGGATTTCCTCATCGAACTTCTTTTCAAGCCGTTTCTTCAGAGTCATGGCGCCCCTCTCCTCATTGCCTTGCGATTCAATTTGGCAACAACTGTCGCAAAAACAAGAGAAAATGGCGTGATTATGAAAATTTCCCACGACGAGCGAGGATTTCCTGTGTGGATAGATGGGATGCATCTGCAATAAATATCACGGCGCGATGCCGCGTGCGGCTTTGCGCGCCATGATGGCTGAAGCGTATTTCACCCTCCAGTTCAATTCAACGGTTTCGGCTTTTTGCCTTTATCCTTATGGCAAGGTCCAGACGCAAGCAGGCTCGGGGGGTGCAGGATGATCTGTTCTGGTGTCAGGTCCGAGCATAGGGGTTTTTGATAACACTGCAAAAACATCCGGTTTTGTCGAATTTTTATCCCATCTCTGCTTCAAATATTCAAACTTTTCGGCCTCCGCTGGTGCCGCATAATGCTGGTGGCAGTTAAACGCCTCATCATCGAATTTTTCACCGGGATCGGATGTGCCACGGTTGGGTCCGACGACCAGATTTCCCTGCATCCAGGCAAACAAGGACTTCATCGTTTCGACAGCATCCGGCACCTTCTGAATATAGGCTTCTGATAAGGCCGTGATTTTTTCTTCCTTGGTGCCTTGACCGTACGTGCCGAGATTGGCCGCATCAAAGCCGGAATAGGTTTTCAGAAAGGCTTTTGCTTTTTCTTCGGTGTCAATCGCGGAAAGGCCGAACTGAACCAACTGATCCCACGGGATCATATGATGCCTGGACGTGTTACCGGGCAATGCCACCGGGTAATCTGATTTCCACGGATAGGTCGGGCGTTTTTCCGCATAAGCATTCTGGGTAAGTGCGGCACATAAGAGGCCGATCAGGGCAAAAAAGAGCCGGGCTTTCATCAAAAAACGCATCATCCTGCAAATCTCCTTTTTCAATAATCAGGACCTTGCGGATGATGCATTTTCTGTTCAAAGACGCTGTATCAACTGGTACAGCGCCAAACCTATTAGCAATTACACAGGGTTTGCACCCTGTGTCCGAATGGCTTCAGACCTGTTCTGTCGCCAGAACCTTGACATCCGCGCTGTCCGTCAACGGCATGGGAAGGCGGCGACCGTCCTTGCCGAAGAAATGCAATTTTTCCAGCCTGATCGCCAGTTTCATCTCTGGCAAAATCGCCATGCCGACAGGCAGCGACACGGAAAGGGCCTGATCACCGACAAAGCCGTGCACAAGCCGGGTCGAACCGAGTTCCTCGACATAATCGGTTCTGAAATCGATTGCCGGATCACCGTCTGATGCCAGCGCCAGATCTTCGGCACGGATGCCAATAGTGACTTCCCCGGAATAATCAGGAGCAACCGGCAGAGTGAAGGTGGTCGGCCAGATGGTCAGACGGCTGCCTTCGAGCCGGGCGGTGATCAGGTTCATTGCCGGAGAACCGATAAAACTGGCAACGAAGGTCGAGGCCGGGCGGTGATAGACCTCGAGCGGCGTGCCGATCTGTTCGATGCGTCCGGCAGACAGCACGACCAGCCGGTCGGCCAGTGTCATGGCTTCGAGCTGGTCATGGGTGACATAGATCGAGGTGGTGCCAAGGCGACGCTGCAATTTGCGGATTTCGGCGCGCATGGAGACGCGCAGCTTGGCGTCGAGGTTGGAAAGCGGCTCGTCGAAGAGGAAGGCCGCCGGTTTGCGCACGATGGCGCGGCCCATGGCGACGCGCTGACGCTGACCGCCGGACAGGGCTCGCGGCTTGCGGTCGAGATAGGGCTCAAGCTGCAGCATGCGGGCGGCTTCGCTGACGCGCGCTTCGATGTCTTCTTTGGGCGTCTTGCGGTTCTTCAGACCGTAAGCCAGATTCTGGCGCACCGTCATATGCGGATAGAGCGCATAATTCTGGAACACCATGGCAATGTCGCGGTCAGCCGGTTCGGTCTTGTTGACCACCCGGTCGCCAATGCGCACCACCCCTTCGGAGATGGCTTCCAGACCGGCTACCATGCGCAACAGCGTGGATTTGCCGCAGCCGGAGGGGCCAACCAGCACGATGAACTCGCCATCGGCAATCTGGATGTCGACAGCATTGACCGCCCGCACACCACCGTCATAAATCTTCGAGACCTGATTGATATCGATCGACGCCATGGGAATACCCTCTTACTTGTCGGTTTCGGTGAGGCCCTTGATGAACCAGCTTTGGAAAATCACCACGATCAGAATGGGCGGCAGCATGGCGAGAATGGCCATGGCGAAGGCTTCGTTGTAATCGGGCAGTTGCGATCCGACCCAGACCTGCAGGATCTGCTTGATGCCGCGGATCAGCGTATAATAATGCTCATCCGTTGTCGTCATCAGCGGCCAGAGATATTGGTTCCAGCCATAGACGAACATGATGATAAAGACGGCGGCGATCATCGTGCGCGACAGCGGGATCAGAATGTCGATGAAGAACTTGAACGGACCCGCCCCATCGATGCGGGCGGCCTCCAGCAATTCCTCCGGCACGGATTTGAAGAACTGCCGGAAGAAAAACGTGCCGGTGGCAGAGGCCAGAAGCGGCAGGATCATGCCGGTATAGCTGTTCAACAGGCCAAGATCGCTTGCCACCTGATAGGATGGCACGATGCGCACTTCCAGCGGCAACAGCAGCGTGGTGAAGATGATCCAGAAGGCCAGCGTGGCAAAGCGGAAGCGAAAATAGACGATGGCATAGGCCGCCATCATCGACAGCACGATCTTGCCGATGGCAAAGCCGAGGCCGAGGATCAGCGAATTCAGCATCATATTGAGGCCGGTGACGCTGCCGCTGAAGCCGCTATGGGCAAAGATCACCTTCTTGTAGGTGGGGATGAAATTATGCCCCATCGACAGCATCAGGCCATGGCGGTCGATTTCCGCCGCCGTATGGGTCGAGGTGGTGAAGGCCACGACCAGCGGGCCGAGCATGATGACAACGCCAAGGATCAGAATAAGATGGTCGAAGACTTTTGTGCGGTACATGGAAATATCCTCAACCGTAATGGACACGCCGCTCGATGAAGCGGAACTGGATCATTGTCAGGATCAGCACAACCACCATCAGCATCACCGATTGCGCCGAGGACGAGCCGATATCATTGCCGCGGAAACCGTCCTGATAGACCTTGTAAACAAGGGTGATCGGGTTGTCGGCAGGCTTGTCGCGCACGATGACATCCACCAGCGGAAAAGTGTCGAACAGCGAATAGGTCATGTTGATGACCATGAGGAAAAAGGCCGTCGGCGTCAGAAGCGGCATGATCACCGTCCAGAAGCGGCGCGTGCCCGAGCGGCAATCGATGGTGGCGGCTTCACGCACGGAGGCGGGAATGCCTTGCAGGCCGGACAGGAAGAAGATGAAATTGTAAGGAATCTGGTTCCACACCGCGATGACGATCATGGCGAAGGCGGTGTCATAATAATTCACCCCAACCTGCATGTTCCAGCCGAACAGACGGACGAAATGGACGAAGGGGCCGATATGCTGATCAAAGAACATCATCCCGATCAGACCGCCCACCGGCGGCGCAATCGCATAGACGACGATCAGCAGGGTGCGATAGGTGGACTTCCCGCGGATGACCGCATCCGCTTTAACCGCCAGAAGCAGACCGATGGAGGAGACCAGCACCGTGACAATCAGGCAGAAGACGACAGTGAAACCGGCAATGGTCCGGTATTCCGGCGCTGACAGCACATCCAGATAATTGGAAAGCCCGACAAAGGTGGCCCCGAAGCCAAAGGGATCCTCGATATAGAAGGAGGACCGCACCGCCTGAACCGCTGGCCAGTAAAAGAAGATGGCGGCAATGGTCAGCTGCGGCAACAGAAACAGATAGGGCAGGTATTTCGATTGAAACTGGACGCGCTTCATGGCGTTGCTCTTTCATAACAAAGCCCGGAGGTGATTTTCACCTCCGGACTGCTGTTCTTGATGAAGATGGATCAACCGGCCGTCTTGGCGAAGCGGGCAAGAATCTCGTTGCCTTCCTTCTCGATGGTGTCCATCGCAGCCTTCGGCGTGGTTTCGCCCGAGAAGATCTTGTTGTATTCGCGTTCCATGACGCTGCGGATCTGCGGATAGAAGCCCAGGCGATAGCCCTTGTCCCACTTGCCGCCCGGCAGCATCAGCTGCTTGATGCCAACCTCGGCCACCGGCGTCTTCTCATAATAGCCGTCCTTCTTGGCCAGATCGTAAGCTGCCGTGGTGATCGGAACATAGCCTGTGTTCTTGTGCCAGTAATACTGGATTTCCGGCGAGGTCAGGAAGTTGAAGAAAGCTGCGGTGCAGTGGTTTTCCGCTTCCGGCTTGCCGGCCATGGCATAAAGGGCGGCACCGCCGATGAAGGAGTGGACGCCTGCGCCCTTGATCGAGCCCCAATAGGGCAGGAAGGTTGCCGAGAACGGCATGGTTGCCGTCTTCTGCAGACCACCGAAGGACCCGGACGAACCGATCCACAGAGCGACCTTACCCTGTTCGAAAGGCTTCTGGTTGTCGTTCCAGCCGGCACCGTAATAGCCGAACCAGCCCTTGTCCTTCCATTCCTTCAGCTTTTCATACATCATGACATGCTCGGGATCATTGACCTTGAGCGTGGTGCCCTTGATGCCGTCATAGCCATTGTTGTTGGTGGCAAACTGCAGATCGTGAACCGAGAAGAAATTCTCGGTGAATTCCCAGGTCAGCTGCGTCTGAACGAGCGGAATATAGCCGGCATCCTTCAGCTTCTGTGCGATCTTTTCAAATTCTTCCCAGGTCTTCGGCGGCTCGACGCCAGCCTTCTTCAGGGCTTCGGTGTTGTAATACATGATCGGCGCCGAAGAATTGAACGGCATGCCGATGAACTTGCCCTTGCTGTCGGCATAGAAATAGCGAACACCTTCGATGAAAGCCTTCTGGTCGAAGGAAAAACCTTCCTTCTTGATCAGGTCTTCCGCCGGAATGACGGCGCCCTTGGCGTCGATGATCGTGGCGGTGCCTGCGTCAAAAACCTGGAGAATGTTCGGCTGTTCATGCGAGCGGAAAGCGGCGATGCCAGAGGCAAGTGCTTCCTCATAGGTTCCCTTGGAAACCGGGTTCAGAATGCATTCCTTCTGGGAATCGTTGAATTTCTTCGAGATTTCGTTGATGACTTCGGCGTTGCGACCGCCCATGCCATGCCAGAAGGTGATGGTGGTTGCCGCATAGGACGAGGTGGTCGAAAGGGTTACGGCCAGCGCCGCCATCGAAATTTTCTTGAACATGGATTTCCTCTCCGCCAGACATGGGGTGAGGAAGCCATTAGAGAGGCATGGTGACAGTACTTTAAATTTTTTATGACAGTATTGTTACAAAGCCAATGCGCCTATATTCCCTGAAATAATAGGGAACAATACTTACAGGCTTCAATATTTATCAAACACATCAAAAGGCATCGCGAAAATGACGGGGCCAGCGCCAGGGCGTAACCGCAACAATGTCACAGCGCAGGGAAATTCTGGCCGCATCCTTCTGCTTGGCAAGCCAGAGATCGCCTGCGGCACGAATGCGCCGCTTGCTATCAAAGCTGACGGCATCGACAGCCGAAGCTTGGCTTGCGCGGGCCTTGACCTCAACCAGGAGCACCAGATCACCGCGCCGGGCAATGAGATCGATCTCGCCCAGCCTGGTTTTGTAGCGCAGGGCCAGAATGCGATAGCCCTTGAGCATCAGCGCCAACGCGGCAAAAATTTCAGCCCGCTTGCCGCGCTTTTCCGCCTTCCGGCGGCGCCTGTTGCCGTTGTCCGCCGCGCTCACGATCCCTCTTTCAGGGCAAGAAGCCGGGCGTAAAGCTGCTTGCGCGGCAGGCCTGTCTGGCGGGCGGCCTCGGTTGCGGCCTTGCCTGCCGGAAGGGTCTCGCTCAGATGCATCAACAAGGCATCGACATCCTCTTCGTCCGGAGCAGGCGGCGCATCCGGCGGCGCAATGACCAGCACGATCTCGCCCTTCACCTGCCGATCCGCATCATAATAGGCAGAAAGTTCGCCGAGCGTGCCACGACGAAACTCTTCAAACGTCTTTGTCAGTTCGCGGCAGACCGCCGCCTTGCGGTTTTCGCCAAGCACGCTGGCCGCGGCGGCAAGGGTCGCGCCGATGCGATGCGGCGATTCAAAGAAAATCAGCGTCGCCTGGATCCCACCAAGATCCTGCAACCGTTCGCGTCGCGCCTTGTCCTTTACCGGCAAAAATCCGGCGAAAAGAAAGGCGTCATTCGGCAGGCCGGAGCCGACAAGGGCGGCAAGCGGAGCAGAGGGGCCGGGGATCGGCACCACTTTCAGCCCGGCATCGATGGCCAGCCGCCCCAGCCGATAACCGGGATCGGAGACGAGCGGCGTTCCGGCATCGGAGACAAGCGCCACGGATTTACCGCTCGCCAAAGCCTCGATCAGTTTCGGTCCGACTTCTGCGGCATTATGTTCGTGATAGGCATAAGGCCGCGTGGCAATGCCATAACGGTCGAGCAGGATACGGGTGACGCGGGTATCCTCGCAGGCCAGAACATCGGCACCGGCCAGCACGTCAAGCGCGCGCAGGGTGATATCGGAGAGATTGCCGATGGGGGTCGCCACGAGATAGAGCGCCGGTTCCAGCGGACGGGCCACGATCAGATGATCATGAAGACGGAAGGTTTTCGCACGGTGATCGCTGTCAGTATCCGTGCTCACGGGCGTTTTCCTCTTATTGCCAGCCTTCCTGTGACTGTTTAATTTCACTTTTATGCGAATTTGCGGCAGTCGAGGCAAGGCCTTGGCGGCAATTGCCGGTGGAAAGCGTGAAGAGAACGGCTCCAAGACGTCGTGCCTCTTGCCTTTTGATGGGTTTTCCTGCCATTTTGCCCCTCCCAATCATGCCGGGTATATTTGCCCGCAACAGCAGGAAGAGCCGATCCCGTAGCCGGATCGCACAGTCGAAAGTGGCAGCGTCGATGCGTATTACTCTTGAACGGTCCAATCTTCTGAAGTCCCTGAACCATGTTCACCGGGTGGTCGAACGGCGCAACACCATTCCGATCCTGTCCAACGTGCTGTTGAAGGCCGACGGCCAGAGCCTGTCGATGAAAGCGACCGACCTCGATCTCGAAATCACCGAGGCAACGCCCGCCAATGTCGAGATGGCCGGTGCCACCACGGTTCCCGCCCACCTGCTTTATGAAATCGTGCGCAAACTTTCCGATGGCGCCGAGGTGCTTTTGTCGACCAGCGCCGATGGCGCAACGATGACGGTTGCCTCCGGCCGCTCGAAATTTTCGCTGCAATGCCTGCCGGAAAGCGATTTCCCCGATCTGACCGCCGGCAGTTTCAGCCACGCTTTCAAGCTGAAGGCGTCGGATCTGAAAATGCTGATCGACCGCACGCAATTTGCCATTTCCACGGAAGAAACCCGCTATTATCTGAACGGCATCTATCTTCACACCATTGAGGCCGACGGCAAACTCAAGCTGCGCGCCGTCGCCACCGACGGCCATCGTCTTGCCCGCGCCGATATGGAAGCACCCTCCGGCTCGGAGGGCATGCCGGGTATCATCATTCCGCGCAAAACGGTCGGCGAATTGCAGAAACTGGTCGACAATCCCGATCTCGTCGTGTCGCTCGAAGTTTCCGACGCCAAGATCCGCCTCACCATCGGCGAGATCGTCATGACCTCCAAGCTGATCGACGGCACCTTCCCCGATTATCAGCGGGTGATCCCAACCGGAAACGACAAGGAAATGCAGGTCGATTGCGAAAGCTTCGCCAAGGCGGTGGATCGCGTTTCCACCATTTCTTCCGAGCGCGGCCGGGCGGTGAAGCTGTCGATTGCCGATGGTCACCTGACGCTGACGGTCAACAATCCCGATTCCGGCAGCGCCACGGAAGAAGTGGCCGTCGGCTATGACAGCGATGCCATGGAAATCGGCTTCAACGCCAAATATCTCTTGGACATTACTGCCCAGCTTTCCGGTGAGGATGCGATTTTCCTGCTTGCCGATGCAGGGTCGCCAACCCTGATCCGCGACACCGCTGGCGATGATGCCCTTTACGTGCTGATGCCAATGCGCGTTTGACAACCTCCGCTTAACGATCTGGCATTACCCTAGAACGCTCACGGGGACTGGGGTTATGCCTTTTAAATTGCTTATTGCCGGCTGGGCCGGTTTCACACTGATGACAAAACGCCGTGATGGGCCAGTCGATCCTGTTATTTCGGCACCCGCGCGTTCTCTGGAGATGCGGCCTCAGCCAATTCATCCGGACTGGATTATAGAAGGTGAGCCACAGGCGCGCCTTGCCGATCATTCCAGAAGTGATGATGAAGCCAGCGTGACAGCCGTGTGGGATTGCACTGCCGGAACCTTTCGCTGGCATTTCGGCTGGGATGAAACTGTTGTCATCCAGGAAGGAAGCGTTCTGGTCACCACCGAGGATGGTTCCGAACGGCTGTTAAAAACAGGCGATATTGCCTATTTCAAAGCCGGAAGCTGGGCAACATGGCGCATCGACACCTATGTCCGCAAGATCGCCTTTCTGCGCAAACCTTTTCCTGAGCCAGTTGCGATACTGTATCGTCTGCGCAATGCCATGCGCAGCCGGGCATGATGAACGGGGAGGATATGACAAAAGCCACTGCATCATTCCTTAAATCGGGTGAGATTTAAGGTGAAAATGATGCAGCAGATGAAAAGCGTTACGGCGAGTTTTGTGCGCCATATTGGGCGCACGGCGCTGTAGGCCGGAAAAATCGGGAGGCGTGTCAGAAATGGTGCGCACGCCATTGTGCTTTGAGGTCGGGAGGCCTAAATCTTTCGCGGTTTCAGCGAGAGAAAGACAATGGCCAAGATCAAGACCGTCGCCGTCCAAATGGACCACGTCTCCACGATTAACATCGCAGGCGATTCCACCTTCGCCATGAGCCTTGAGGCTCAGGCGCGCGGTTATCAGTTGTTTCATTACACGCCGGATCGGCTGACCATGCGCGATGGCAAGATTTATGCGTCCGTCGAGCCGATGCAACTGCGCGATGTCAAGGGTGATCATTTCACGCTGGGGCAAGCCGAACGGGTCGATCTATCGACTATGGATGTGGTGCTTTTGCGCCAGGACCCACCCTTCGACATGGCCTATATCACCGCCACCCATCTCCTGGAACGCATCCATCCGAAGACGCTTGTCGTCAACGATCCGGCCTGGGTACGCAATTCGCCGGAAAAGATTTTCGTCACCGAATTTGCCGATCTGATGCCGCCAACGCTGATCACCCGCGATCCGGGCGAAATCGCCGCCTTCCGCGAGGAACAGGGCGACATCATCCTGAAGCCGCTTTACGGCAATGGCGGCGCAGGCGTGTTCCATTCCACCCGTGATGACCGCAATTTTACCTCGCTTCTGGAAATGTTCGGCCAGATGTTCCGCGAGCCCTTCATCGCCCAGGGCTATCTGCCGGCGGTGCGCAAGGGTGACAAACGCATCATTCTTGTGGATGGCGAACCGGTGGGTGCTATCAACCGCGTTCCAGCCGAACATGACAGCCGTTCCAACATGCATGTCGGCGGTCGTGCCGAAGCCACCGAACTGACGGCACGGGAAAAGGAAATCTGCGCCCGCATCGGCCCTGCCCTCAAGGCACGTGGCTTCCTTCTGGTCGGTATCGATGTGATCGGCGATTACATGACTGAGATCAAC
Source organism: Allorhizobium sonneratiae (assembly GCF_023700755.1). Taxonomy (GTDB): domain Bacteria; phylum Pseudomonadota; class Alphaproteobacteria; order Rhizobiales; family Rhizobiaceae; genus Allorhizobium; species Allorhizobium sonneratiae. The sequence goes on from NZ_JAMKOJ010000002.1 coordinate 465,842, forward strand.
GTCACCTCGCCGACCGGCATTCGCGAAGTGAAGAAATTCGGCGGCGCCGATATTGCCAGCCTGCTCTGGGACGCCATCGAAAGCAAGCGCGCATAAGGGTCTGTTTCATGCAGACCTGTCGGGGCGGAAGCGATCTCGATCCGTTTATCGGAAAACAAAGCGGCCATAGCCGATATAGCTCAGCGCTGTGGCCGACAGTGAGGCGATGATCAGGGCTGCATAGGGATTAAGCGCCGGCATGGCCAGAAGCAGGCCGGAATAGAGGCCGAAATTGACCAGGGCGGCAATGGATCCGACCGATCCATAGCGAAATCCTTCCACCACGATCGCCCGTTTCGATGCACCGAATGTGAAGCGGCGATTGAGCAGCCAGGCAATCATCGTTGCTGCAGCAATGGCCAGTCCGCGCGCAGCAAAAGGACCGACACCGGTATGATGCAGCAGCAGAAAAAACAGGCTGACGTCAATGACGAAGCCGAAGGAACCGACACAGGCGAAGCGAAAGAGTTTTTTCATGCGGCGTCGGCAATGCCGGATTGAGGTTTGACTGGTTGCTCATCCTCTTGCCCCCAGTCGAGCGCAGGCTTTCTGCCGTCAAGTGAGAGATAATGCAGACGAAGCTGGTCGGCACGCGCACGCGAGAGAGAATCGAGAATGAGCCCCGCCGTCAACAGAAGCAGGCTCATCATCAGCAGCGCGACCGCCAGAACCCAGGTGGGCAATCGCAGCACCAGACCGGTCTCGAAATAGCGGATCAACACCGGGGTCATGAAAAACAGGCTTGCACCGAGACAGCCGGTGGCGAGCGCGCCGAAAAAGGCGAAAGGCCGTGTCTCTTTTGTCAGCATGGCAAACATCCAGAGAATTTTCGCCCCGTCCCGCAGGGTGGAGAGTTTGGAATGCGACCCTTCCGGGCGACGGCCATAATCCAGTTCCAGTTCCGCCACCGGCAGCTTCAACCGTGATGCATGAACCGACATTTCCGTTTCGATTTCAAACCCGCCAGATACGGCAGGAAAGCTCTTGACGAAACGGTGGGAAAAGGCGCGATAGCCAGAAAATATATCGCTAAAGCCCGGCCCGAACAGAAACCGATAGAGCCGGTTGAACAGACGATTACCGACGGCATGGCCCTGACGACCGGCATCTTTCAGCACGCCGCGGCGCGTGCCCACCACCATATCGGCTCTTTCGCTCACCAGAACCCGGATCAATTCTTCAGCATCCTTTGCCGCATATGTGCCATCGCCATCCGCCATGACATAGATATCGGCATCGATTTCGGCAAACATACGGCGCACCACATGGCCTTTGCCCTGACGACGCTCGCGAAACACATGCGCGCCCGCCAACATGGCTTTCAACGCCGTGCCATCGGTGGAATTGTTGTCATAAACGTGAATGGATGCGCCCGGCAAAGCCGCACGGAAACGCTCAACCACCTCACCGATAGTCGCAGCCTCATTATAGCAGGGAAGAAGAACGGCCACGCCGGCAAAATCTGTCTGGCCCATGAACACAAAACTCAAAACAAAAGGATCATCGGGCAGACCTGGGAGACCCCCATGACCACCGGGCTTTACTATTTCTTGAGAAGGTTAAGGCTAGGTTTCCGACCGCCAGAAAATTTTCATGGGGCCGATCCTCGGCGCCTTCAGCCAAAGCCTCACATCTCATGCGTTCTGCCGACGACAACACCACACTTTCCGTTCGCACACCCTTCAGAATGTCGCCCTTCGTGGTCCTGTTTTATGGATGCGTCACCATTCTGGTGATCGCAGCGATGACCTTGCCCCATAGCCGGGATTATGTCGGCTCGGACAATGACGATGTCATGCGTCTGGTCGAGGTGCGCGATTTTCTGACCGGTCAGGGCTGGTTCGACCTGATGCAGTACCGTCTTGGTCTTGAACCCGGAACACTGATGCACTGGTCGCGGCTGATCGATCTGCCGATTGCCGCCCTGATCCGGCTTTTTGGCCTCTGGCTGCCACCTCTGAAGGCCGAAGCGATGGCGCTCACGGTCTGGCCATTGATGACAACGCTGCCCGTGCTGGCCATCATGGGAAGCACCGGTGCGCGTCTTGGCGGGCGCGCCGCCATGCATATCGCCCTTGGATTGACCGCCCTTTATCTCATCACCTCCAACAAGTTTCTGCCCGGCGCCATCGATCACGATAATGTGCAGGTGCCGCTGATGGCATTTCTGGCGCTGGCGCTCAGCAGCGGTGAAGGTTGGCGCATCTATGCATGGGCCGGTTTTGCCGCAGCCCTTGCCCTTGCCATCGGCGCGGAAACGACGCCCATTGTCGCGGTCGCCTGCGCCATCGTCGCCCTGCAATGGGGCTGGAGCGGCGTGGCCATGCGCGGCCGCGTGCTGGGATTTTCCCTCAGTCTGGCGCTCTGCGTGACCGGCTTTTTCGTCGCCACGGTCCCGCCTGCGCGCTATGGCGTGGTCACCTGCGACAACCTCTCCTTCGGCTTTTACAGCCTCTCGGCCATGGGCGGCGGATTGCTCTTCGCTCTGGCACTGTTTGCCAGCCGGAGTTTACGGATTATCCGTCTTGCGCTTCTGTCAGCGCTTGCGGCCACAATCTTCATCACGGCCCATGAGATTGCACCGCAATGTCTCGGCAATCCGCTTGCCAATCTCGATCCCATGCTGGTCACCCTCTGGCTCGATCACATTAACGAAGCGCGTTCCTTTCTCATGGTCGCCAAAACATCGCCCGACGAACTGGGCGGCTATTATGCCGTGGGTCTTCTTGCCATTCTGGTCTCGGCCATCCGGCTTCTCCGCCGCGATCGCCCCATTGCCCATCTGACATATCTCCTTCTCGTGGGCGTGAGCTATGCGATCACAGTGATCCAGGTGCGTGGTTCCACTTTTTCCAATCTGCTGGCCATTCCGCCGCTTGCCCTGCTGGCTGCCGACCTCAGACATGCCATTACCCATCAAAAGCGCAGCAGCCCAAGCTATAATCTTGCCTATGCCCTGACCTTGCTGGCGTCGGTGCCTGCCCTCTGGTCTGTGTGCAGCGTCCTGCTCATCGACGGGCCGTCCAGCGTGGCAGAGCGACTACCCAGCGACAAAACCTTGCCGACTGGCAGCCATGGCAAAACCGCCCGTCACGGCTGCGATACGCAGGCTGACCTACAGGAACTGGCCGATCTGCCCGCAACCACAGTGTCAGCGCCCTCCGGTCTTGGAACGGCCATTCTGCGCTTTACCCATCACCGTGTGCTGGCCGCGCCCTATCATCGCGATCAGGCAGGCCTGCTCACCCAGTTGCATATCGGCCTTGCCACGCCAAAGGATGCACACGCCTTTCTGGCGGGAGCAAAGGTCGGCATTCTTGCCTTCTGCGCCAATGATCTGGAAACGAAACTGCTGATGCGGACCAAGCCGGATGGTCTCTACGCCATGCTCGACAAGGGAGACGTCCCGGATTTCCTCACTCCCCTGCCCCCATCGCCGCAAAGCGGGCTCATCCTTTACCGCGTCCAACCTGAAACAGAAAAACCGTGACACGGAAATCCGTGGGCCAAGGGTGCAAATGACAGAAGGGATTTGCCGGAAAAGCCCTTCTGCTTATAGCAGCGGGCGGCGGGTGGTCAGGACCACCAGCATGAGGCAATCGATCAGGCCGACATTATAGCCGATCAGCATCATGAGAAAATCGATGGCATTGAGACCGAAAGGGCCGAAAAACAGCACCAGCCCCATGATGAACAACAGGATGGCCACCAGCACAATCGCCAGAATATTTCGTGTGGCGGCAGTGGCAATGCCAAGCCCCATGGCAAGCAGGAACACCATTGATCAATCCTGTCGTACGCAGCGTTACAATGGCGTCAATTTAGCGAAGCAGGGTTAACGATTGCCTTTTATCAGACCCAGCCGTCGCAATGATTTTCATCGAATCCCCGCTTTCCGGGATGCGTTTTTGCCCGCTTCTTTGTAAAAGAGAGCCATGGCCTCACTGTTCAATGACGATTCGCCCTCCAATCTCACCGAGTTTTCGGTGTCGGAACTGTCCGGTTCGATCAAGCGTACGATCGAGACGGCCTTTGATCATGTGCGGGTGCGCGGTGAAATATCCGGTTATCGTGGACCGCATTCCTCCGGCCACGCCTACTTCTCCCTGAAGGATGACCGGGCGCGCATCGATGCCGTCATCTGGAAAGGCACCTTTTCCAAGCTGAAATACCGCCCCGAAGAAGGCATGGAGGTGATCGCCACCGGCAAAATCACCACCTTCCCCGGCTCGTCGAAATACCAGATCGTCATCGAACAGCTGGAACCGGCTGGCGCTGGCGCGCTGATGGCACTGATCGAGGAGCGCAAGCGCCGTTTTGCTGCCGAAGGCCTGTTCGATCCGGCGCGCAAGAAGAAGCTGCCCTTTCTGCCGAAGGTCATCGGCGTCATCACCTCGCCAACCGGCGCGGTGATCCGCGATATTCTGCACCGCATTTCCGACCGCTTCCCCGTTCAGGTCGTCCTCTGGCCGGTCAAGGTGCAGGGAGAAGGCTCGGGAGATGAGGTGGCGCGCGCCATTGCCGGATTCAATGCGCTGGAGGAGGCAGGCGATATCGCCCGACCCGATGTGCTGATCGTGGCGCGCGGCGGCGGCAGTCTTGAGGATCTGTGGAGCTTCAATGACGAGGCCGTTGTGCGCGCTGCAGCCGCCAGCACCATTCCGCTGATTTCTGCCGTCGGCCACGAGACGGACTGGACACTGATCGACTATGTCGCCGATGTGCGGGCCCCGACGCCGACCGGGGCCGCCGAAATCGCCGTTCCGGTCCGCGCAGAGCTGGAGGCTGAACTTGCCAGCCTTGCCGCACGGCTTTCCGGCGCGGTCAACCGGCAGATGGACCATCGCCGCCAGTCGCTCAAGGCGCTCGCCCGGGCGCTGCCCTCGCTCGATCAGCTCATGGCCCTGCCACGACGCCGGTTTGACGAGGCAGCCAGCGGTCTTGGCCGCGGGCTGGAACTGAACACAATGATGAAACGCCGCAGTTTCGAGCGAGCCGCAGCAAAGCTTTCGCCCGAGACCCTGCAACGTCGCCTGTCTGAACGCCGTCAGCGGGTCAGCGAACGCTCGGCCCTGGCGGAACGGATCATCGAGCGGCTGGTCGAGCGGCAGAAATCCCGTCTCGGTCGCTTCGATGCGACGCTGACGGCGGTGCCCTCCCGGCTGAAGGCGCAGATCGAACGCTCCGCCGACCGGCTGGGCAATCTTACCCATCGCGCCGACAGCGCCATGAAACATGAATGTGCCCGACGCGGAACGGCTCTTGCGGCGCAGGAGCGGATGCTTCTGTCGCTATCCTATAAAAACGTGCTGAAACGCGGTTATGCCGTCATCCGCGATGAAGACAACCGCCCGGTATCGCGGGCGGGGGCATTGAACGATGGTCAGTCCGTCGCCATCGAATTTGCCGATGGCCGGATTGATGCCGTCACCGGCAACGCGGATCCGGCATCTGCTGCGGTGAAAAGTCAGAAAGGCGCGGCTCCGCGCAAGGGTGCCAAAGCGCCCGATCAGGGCAGTCTGTTTTAGAGCGCTTTTTAGTCTGATTATATGAGATCGGCGCTCTCAGTCTTTGTTATTCCGTACTTCCGGACTGAAAACCGTTTCACACTTTGCTCGGGACAAGGCTCAAAAAAACACCGGCCCTTTCGGACCGGTGTTAACAAGCTGTTTCAGGCGCAATGACGGCAATCAATCCGCATCGGCGTTGCGCAGCACATCGAGTGTCGGCAGCGAGGTGATGTTGTAGCCGCCATCGACATAATGCACTTCGCCTGTCACGCCGGCCGAGAGATCGGACAACAGATAAAGCGCCGAACCGCCGATATCCTCAATGGTCGGCGTGCGGCGAAGCGGTGCATTCTTCTGGTTCCAGTTGAGAATGGCACGGGCGTCGGAAATCCCTGCCCCGGCCAATGTGCGCACCGGACCGGCCGAGATGGCGTTGACGCGAATGCCGCGCGGACCATAATCGGCAGCAAGATAGCGCATCGATGCTTCAAGGGCGGCCTTGGCCACACCCATGACATTGTAGTTCGGAATAACGCGCATCGAGCCGCCATAGGTCAGCGTCAACAGCGACCCGCCGTCCGGCATCAGCTCTACGGCTCTTTTGGTGATCTCCGTGAAGGAAAAGCAGGAAATCACCATGGTACGGGTGAAATTCTCCCGCGTGGTGTTGGCATAAAGCCCTTTCAGCTCATTCTTGTCGGAAAAGCCGATGGCGTGAACGACAAAATCCAGCGTGCCCCAGCGTTCGCGAAGCGCATCGATGACGCCATCAACGGAGGCGATATTCTCCACATCGCAGGGAAGCACGAAATCGGAACCAAGTTCGGTCGCCAGCGGCTTGACCCGCTTGCCCAGCGCATCGCCCTGATAGGTAAACGCAAGCTCGGCCCCGGCGGCGGCCAGTGCCTGGGAAATGCCCCAGGCAATAGAATGACTGTTTGCGACACCCATGATGAGTCCGCGTTTGCCTTGCATCGAAGCGATCATGGATGTCATCCGTTATAGCGCTGGAAGACCAGCGTGGCGTTGGTTCCGCCAAATCCGAAGGAGTTGGAAAGCACAGTGTCGATCTTGGCGTTGTCGATCCGCTGGCGCACGATCGGCACGCCGTCGAATTCCGGATCGAGTTCGCTGATATGGGCACTTTCACCAATAAAGCCCGCCTGCATCATCAGGAGGCCATAGATCGATTCCTGCACCCCGGCAGCACCAAGCGAATGGCCGGTCAGCGACTTGGTCGATTGGATCGCCGGGATCTTGTCGCCGAACACCTCACGGATGGCGGCAATTTCCTTGCTGTCGCCAACCGGCGTCGAGGTGCCGTGGGTATTGATGTAATCCACCTCGCCCTGAACCGTCGCAAGCGCCTGACGCATGCAGCGCATAGCGCCTTCACCGGAGGGGGCCACCATGTCGTAGCCATCGGAGGTGGCGCCGTAACCGGTCAGTTCGGCATAGATTTTCGCACCGCGTGCTTTGGCGTGTTCCAATTCTTCAAGAACCAGAACGCCGGCACCCCCGGCAATGACGAAACCGTCACGGTTCTTGTCATAGGCGCGCGAGGCGGTAGCCGGAACATCGTTATATTTGGTCGACATGGCGCCCATGGCGTCGAAGAGATCGGACATGGTCCAGTCCAGATCCTCATGGCCACCGGCAAACATGATGTCCTGCTTGCCCCACTGGATCATTTCGGCGGCATTGCCGATGCAATGTGCCGAGGTGGAGCAGGCCGAGGAAATCGAATAATTGACGCCGTGAATCTTGAACCAGGTGGCAAGGGTTGCAGAGGCCGTAGACGACATGGCCTTTGGCACAGCAAAGGGGCCGATGCGCTTCGGACTGTTGTTCTGGCGAACGATATCGGCAGCTTCGACGATCTGCTTGGTCGATGCACCGCCCGACCCCATAATGATACCAGCGCGAGGATTGGCGCTATAATCCTTTTCCTCAAGACCGGAATCGGCGATGGCCTGCTTCATCGCCACATGGTTCCAGGCACCGCCTTCGGACAGGAAACGCATGGCGCGGCGATCCACCAGGTCGGTGGGATTGAGAGAGGGCCGGCCCCAGACCTGACATTTAAACCCGTGCTCGGCAAAATCGGGAGAAAAGGAAATGCCAGACCTGGCGTCACGCAACGACGCGGTCACTTCCGCCGCATCGGAGCCGATGGAGGAGACAATGCCCAAGCCTGTAACGACGACCCGTCTCATGAAAGCACCTTCTGTTTGCATCATAGGCAGGCGCTCAGCCTGCTTTTTCCTGAAAAAGACCGACGCGAAGATCGCTGGCCTTGTAGATGGTTTCGCCGTCAGCCTTCATCCAGCCATCGGCAATGCCCAGCACGAGCCGTCCCCGCATGACACGCTTGAAATCGATGCCATATTCGACAAGCTTCGTTTGCGGCGTCACCATGCCGGTAAACTTCACTTCGCCGGTCGAAATGGCGCGGCCCTTGCCGGGTTCGCCCAACCAGCCCAGATAAAAGCCGGTCAGCTGCCACATGGCGTCAAGACCGAGGCAGCCCGGCATGACAGGATCGCCCTGAAAATGGCAGGGGAAGAACCAGAGATCCGGGGTAATGTCGAATTCGGCGCGGATATAACCCTTGTCGTGCGGACCACCGGTTTCGGAAATCTCCGTGATGCGATTGAACATCAGCATGGGCGGCAGCGGCAATTGCGCATTGCCGGGGCCGAATAATTCACCCCGTCCGCAGGAAAGAATCTCTTCGTAATTGTAGCTCGATTGTCTTTCTACCATGTGGCTTTCCATTTCCTCCCTCGGTCGCACGCTCAGGAGACTTAAATCAACATGGCGACGAATTGAAGCCGATACCAGTGCAATCCCGATCTTTAATCGGTCGTTATCGGCTTTTCCCAGTCGCTCTTGCCCCGTCGCATACAGGAAGAGCTTATGATCGGCCAGAGAAAAAATCTGCAAATCGCGTTGTCATACTGCGCTTTTGCCAGATTTTACCAACCGGGACGCTATTGAAACTGCCGATCGCAACGGGTATATGTCATTTTTAAAGGTTCTAAGGTTTGCAAGGCAGGAGAAGGTTCCGATGAAGGCGAAAGCCTCGGACAGTGTGGAAGCAAAATTGCGGCACTCGGGCCTCAGGCCCACGCGTCAGCGCATTGCTTTGGCAAGCCTGCTTTTTGCCAAGGGTGACCGGCATTTGACCGTTGAGGAACTTCACGAAGAGGCGGTGGCCGCCAATGTGCCCGTTTCGCTTGCCACCGTCTACAACACCCTGCATCAGTTCACCGAAGCTGGCATGATCCGGGTTCTGGCGGTTGAAAGCAACAAGACCTATTTCGACACCAATGTGTCGGATCATCACCACTTCTTTGTCGAGGGAGACAATGAGGTGCTGGATATTCCGGTCAGCAATATCATCATCGACAATCTGCCGGAACCGCCGGACGGAATGGAAATCGCCCATGTCGATGTCGTTGTCAGATTACGCCACAAGCGTAGCTGATCTTCCCTGTCCGTTTCCAAGACATCTCCACCTGTTTCAACCTGCCCTTAGACCAATTCCAGCAAAAATCTGACACCGTTGCGCCTCTGGACTTGCCTGAAAACAGAGAGTCAGAGTGTTTCACTGAACGCTGTAAATCATATCATGTTTCATTGTCCTCAATGAAACGATGCCGTCCATGCGACGCATCAAAGACTGAAAGCACGTTGCATCAGGCTGATAAGACGCAACATGCTTTAGTTCAGGAGATCTTTGGGGTCGCGTCCAGGCTTGTGGCCACGGGTCGGAAATGTCCAGCCATAGTAAATGGCGCCACCACGCACGAGAAAAGCAGCCATCGTCCCACCTGCTGACGCCAGGGACAGGGACAAACCGAAAGTCGTAGCCAGCGTGAAGATCGAAGCGCCGATGAGTGCCGCTGTGATATAGATTTCCGGCCTGAGCAGTACGGACGGCTCATTGGCGACAAGATCACGCAGGACACCGCCCAATGTTGCAGTCATCGTGCCAGTGACAATGGCAATGGTGACGGAACCGGTCGCCGCAAGACCTTTGGCTGCCCCCATGACGCAATAGGCGGAAAGGCCGATGGCATCGAGCCAAATCAACAGCCGATAGCGCGATTCGATCAGAGGTGCGGTGAAAAACACCAGAACACCGATGGCACAACAGATGACGATATAAAGCGGATTGAGAACCCAGAACACCGGCAAACGGCCCAGAACAATGTCCCTCAGTGTGCCGCCGCCCGTGCCGGTGATGGTGGCCAGAAACAGAAAGCCGATGATATCGAGCTGTTTGCGCGAGGCTGACAGCGCCCCCGTGGCGGCAAACAGAGCCACACCGGCATAGTCTAGATAGATCAGAAGCGACATTCGGGTTCCTTGCGGCAACGGGCAGGATCGGCTTTCGCACAATCCTGCGTTTGAGACTTATTAACCCTGTAGCGTTAAAAACCCGTAGCATCCTGTGTTTTAGAAGACGCGCGCAGCATGAACGGATCAAGGCAATAGTGGCCATTTTTGCTTTGACAATGCACGTACAATGAGAGGGGCCGGTCATGAAATTTGCTCTGAGACTTTTCCTGAGCCTGCTCTATGTTTTTTCAGGCAGCATGGCGCTTGCCCAGCAACAGCTCGTGTCGGATCCGGAGATTTTTGAAAAGGATCATTTCCGCAAGGTCTGCCAGACGGCCTCCTTCGACCCCAATTACGTCACGCGTCTCGATATCAATAATGACGGCCTCATGGATGCGGTGGTCAACGAGGGTGGCTTGACCTGCGATGGCAAGCATGGTCCCGACTGCAACAATGAAGGCTGCCCGTATAATTTCTATGTTCAGGTGCAGGAGGGCGGTTATCTGCTGATCGCCACTGCGCGGATTTTTGGCTACGACTTCATCAAGCGCTACGGCAACATGGTTTTCGTGCTGAAAATGGCGCCGCATTACTGCGACCGCACCGATGACAAGCCTTGTGAAATGACAGTCAGGGTGCGCGGCGTGATGTTTGTGACGCTGTTCAAGAAGTAGACGTGCCTACCGTCCCGGCCGGTTCCGGCGCGGGAAAGACCGTCGATATGCGCCCCGCAACCCGATAGGCCAGAAGACCCAGCCATTCACGCAATGCCGTTGCCGTGTTCCTTGCATTCAGCGTGGGTTGGGTGAAATCGAGGCCAAGCCTTGTCTTGCCTGTTGTGCGGTAATCTGTCGGCCAGGGAAGAACGCTGATATCCTGTTGGCGCATCAGCCCCATGGCGCGGGGCATGTGAAAGGCAGACGTGATCAGAAGGCAGTCCTGGAGATTGTTCTTTTCCAGCAGGCTTTTGCTGTTTTCGATGTTTTCCTCAGTGTTTCGCGAGGTTTTGTCCAGAACCAGCCGCTCCGGTGCCAGACCGAAGGCGGTGAAAAAACGTCGGGCGGTCACGGCATCGCCGTCATAATCCCCGTTGAACGAGCCATCGCCGCCCGAGACCAGAATTTTCGCGCCGGGAAATTTCAACGCCAGACGCAGAGCTTCGACATAGCGGTCTGCCGCCTCGTTCATTTCATAGCCCTTTCGTGCCGTGTTGATGTCGGAGGAAAAAGCCCCACCGAGAACAATCATACAGGAGACAGCCTGTGGATCATGGCCCGGCTTGGGAAAGCGCGCTTCAAGGCTCTGCAGGGCCACAGTGCCTGCCGTGGTATACAGCGTGACGAACAGGATCAGCAATCCCAGCGTCGTGGCGGCAAAACCGATGCGACGGAACCGGGTCAGGCTGACAATCAGTCCGAAAAGGCCAAGAAGAAAGGTGAGAGACAGGGGCTGCGCCAGCAGCCAAAGCAGTTTTCCAAGCAGAAACATGGGGATTCTCTTCACACCAAATGAACGCATTCAGCCGGTGAAAGACAATTATGACATTTGAATGATTTGGTGGAGCTAAGCGGGATCGAACCGCTGACCTCTTGCATGCCATGCAAGCGCTCTCCCAGCTGAGCTATAGCCCCATCAGGATGCCGGCTGACCCGGCCCGGGAACCTTGGAAGCGCTGCTTCCGTCGGTGTGGCGGCTTATTACTGTGCGGCTTGCGCCGTGACAAGGGGGAAAATGCCGGTCATGACATTTTTTTGACGTCCAGAAGCGCAAAAACAAGACAAAGCCTTGAAAATGAACAAAAAGAAAAGGCCGCACCAATCCGGCACGGCCTTTTGAACGATGCATGCAAACGATCAGACTTCGTCTTCGTCGCCGGTCACGCCAATGATACCGGACATGTCGTCGTCCTCATCATCGTCATCCGCTTCAAGGAAGGTGTCGTCATCGTCATCGATTTCGACATCGTCGTCGCCCATATCGGGAATGTCGTCTCCGCCTGCGGCCTCATCGGCATCTTCGAGGGAGACCATTTCGATATCGGTGTTTTCGGTATCGACTTCCGCCACATCCTCTTCTTCGGCCTTCTCCATGATCGAAGCAACGGAGGTCTCTTCAAAATAAGAGAGCGGCCAGGATTTGCCCGTATAGGGCGACACGATCGGATCCTTGTTCAGATCGTAGAATTTCTTGCCCGTGTCGGGGCAAGTGCGTTTGGTTCCAAGTTCTGCCTTCGCCACTGTCAAAGCCTCATGAGCACGTGAAGATTAGGGGCATACGCCAAATCCGGGTATTGTCCGGGATAATTCAAGACGCTGGCCTTAATCGTTATGGCGGTTTCTGTCAAAGGCAAACTGAAAATGCGCCTTTCACGGCATGAACAGGCATTCCACACGCTTATTTCTGCGCACGGAACAGGCTGCGCATGCGGCAGCAGCCCGGGGATGACCGCAGGGCGGGCCTGTGTTAGAGCGTCGGGCCAATTCCGGTTACAGTCTCTGGCCCGACATGGGGCGACGCAGGAGGGAGGCCCATCATGGCACAGAATAGTCCAGCCCATACCATCATCGCCATCGATGGCCCGGCCGCTGCGGGAAAAGGCACGCTGTCGCGCCGGATTGCCGAGGAATACGGCTTTCATCACCTTGATACCGGCCTCACCTACCGCGCCACCGCCAAGGCGCTCATCGATCGCGGCCTGCCACTCGATGATGAAGCGGTGGCAGAGCAGGTGGCGCTGGATCTCGACCTCACAGGTCTCGACCGCGAGATCCTGTCAGCCCATGCGATTGGTGAGGCTGCGTCGAAAGTGGCGATCATGCCCGCCGTGCGCCGCGCTCTGGTCGAAACCCAGCGCCGCTTTGCCGCCAAAGCGCCCGGCACGGTACTGGATGGGCGCGACATCGGCACCGTTGTCTGCCCGGATGCGACTGTGAAGCTTTATGTCACGGCGACGGCTGAAGTGCGGGCGCGCCGCCGCCACGAGGAAATGGTGGCAAAGGGACAGGCTGCCGATTACGCCACCATACTGGATGACGTCAGGCGCCGCGATGCGCGCGATATGGGGCGCGCTGACAGTCCTTTGAAACCAGCAGACGATGCGCACTTGATCGATACGTCCGAAATGAGTATAGAGGCGGCATTTCAGGCGGCAAAGGTCTTGATCGAGGCTGCCTTGAAGACGAAATGACAGATGGACGGGCGTTCGACACCCTGTCCTTATCAGCCGCAACCTTGTCCTTGCGCCGGATTGCTCTCTTCAAAGAGGGCGGACGAGGAAGCGGCCGGTTTCAACACCAGCCCACCGGCGCGCACGCATCCTTTGAAGGATGCATCAGGAGTTATCATGTCTGTTTCTACCCCGACGCGGGACGATTTCGCGGCCCTGCTGGAAGAGTCCTTCGCCAAGTCCGATCTGGCCGAAGGCTATGTTGCCAAGGGCATCATCACGGCCATCGAGAAGGACGTCGCCATTGTTGACGTTGGTCTCAAGGTCGAAGGCCGCGTTCCGCTGAAGGAATTCGGTGCCAGGGCCAAGGATGGCGCGCTGAAGATCGGCGACGAAGTCGAAGTTTATGTCGAGCGCATCGAAAACGCTCTCGGCGAAGCCGTTCTGTCGCGCGAAAAGGCTCGCCGCGAAGAAAGCTGGATCAAGCTCGAAGCCAAGTTCGAAGCCGGCGAGCGCGTTGAAGGCGTTATCTTCAACCAGGTCAAGGGTGGCTTCACGGTCGATCTCGACGGCGCTGTTGCCTTCCTGCCGCGTTCGCAGGTCGATATCCGTCCGATCCGCGACGTGACCCCGCTGATGCACAACCCGCAGCCCTTCGAAATCCTCAAGATGGACAAGCGCCGTGGCAACATCGTTGTCTCGCGCCGTACGGTTCTCGAAGAAAGCCGCGCCGAGCAGCGTTCTGAAATCGTTCAGAACCTCGAAGAAGGTCAGGTTGTTGAAGGCGTTGTCAAGAACATCACCGATTACGGTGCGTTCGTTGACCTCGGCGGCATTGACGGCCTGCTGCACGTCACCGACATGGCATGGCGCCGCGTCAACCATCCGTCGGAAATCCTGAACATCGGCCAGACGGTCAAGGTTCAGATCATCCGCATCAACCAGGAAACCCACCGCATCTCGCTCGGCATGAAGCAGCTCGAGTCGGATCCGTGGGATGGCATCGCTGCCAAGTACCCGGTTGGCAAGAAGATCTCCGGCACCGTGACCAACATCACCGATTACGGTGCATTCGTTGAGCTGGAGCCGGGCATTGAAGGCCTGATCCACATCTCCGAAATGTCCTGGACGAAGAAGAACGTTCACCCCGGCAAGATCCTGTCCACCAGCCAGGAAGTTGACGTGGTCGTTCTCGAAGTCGATCCGTCCAAGCGCCGTATCTCGCTTGGCCTGAAGCAGACGCTTGAAAATCCGTGGCAGGCCTTTGCCTACAGCCATCCGGCTGGCACGGAAGTGGAAGGCGAGGTCAAGAACAAGACCGAATTCGGTCTGTTCATCGGTCTTGAAGGCGATGTCGACGGCATGGTTCACCTGTCGGATCTCGACTGGAACCGTCCGGGCGAGCAGGTCATCGAAGAATACAACAAGGGCGATGTCGTCAAGGCTGTCGTTCTCGATGTAGACGTAGACAAGGAACGTATCTCGCTCGGCATCAAGCAGCTTGGCCGCGATAGCGTTGGCGAAGCAGCCCAGTCCGGCGACCTGCGCAAGAACGCCGTCGTTTCGGCTGAAATCATTGGCGTCAATGATGGCGGCATCGAAGTGAAGCTGGTGAACCACGAAGACCTCGTGACCTTCATCCGCCGCGCCGACCTGTCGCGTGACCGTGACGAACAGCGTCCTGAGCGCTTCTCGGTCGGTCAGGTTGTCGATGCCCGCGTCGTCAACTTCTCCAAGAAGGACCGCAAGGTTATGCTGTCGATCAAGGCTCTCGAGATCGCAGAAGAGAAGGAAGCCGTCGCCCAGTTCGGTTCCTCCGATTCGGGTGCGTCGCTCGGCGACATTCTCGGTGCAGCTCTGAAGAACCGCACCGGCGAATAATCGCCAGACACCCTTTTGGGACAAGGCCGCCGGAGTATCCCTCCGGCGGCTTTTTTATTAACCGTTGTTTTTGCGATTTTACTATTTGTTAACGCTATTCTCTCATTCTTCTCTCTAAGCCGATTCGCTTGCCTGTGTGGGTATAGAGCGCCTCAACGGCAGGCATTAGCAGCGCATCTCTTCCAGCATTTCACTGTTTCACGGAAACACTGAAATGCTCTAACTCTCTGTTTTTACGCATTTCCAGACGGAAAACCGCTATACACTTTTCCGGGAAATGCTCTCGTGTTCAGTCCGGCCCGCATGAGCGGTGTCCATTAACCCTTATCCTCCATCAGGCTGCATTTGAGAGGGATCGCCATGCTGCCTCCCGTTCAGACCCAATCGCGCGCTACTCCGATCCAGCAGGATGGACAGGCAGGCGGCGCTGACGCCCGCTCCGCAGCGATGTTTCCGGTCAATGGCCTGATCCGTGTGGATCAGGAAAACGCCTCGGCGATTGCCGGACGAATCAACGATCTGATGCTGAACGGACGGGGCAGTATCCAGAGTGATCTCGCCACCATTGCTGATCTGGCAGGCCCGGCGATTGGCCTTGTCCGGCAACCGGGAGAAAGCGACAGTGCTTTTACCACCCGCTTCATCACCGCTCTGGCCGATCTGAAACCGGGCGACAGGCTTGCCCTTCAGACCAGTCTTGCCAATGCGATGAAGGGTCTGCAACTGGATATGCTATTGCAGATCCTGAGCAATCCCGAGGGGCCTGAGGCAGCGTTGCTGTCGGCCGCCATGGATATTCTGCGCAACAATCGCGGCGATCTCAAAACGCAGTCGGTTGTGCTGTCCTATAGCCAGAATGATGCCGCACCGGTGAAAACGTCACAACTTGGCGGACAAGGCACCCCACTCTCCCCGACAGGAGAGATGTCTCCTGCTGCTTCTCCCGCAGGTGCGACCGTCGACGCTGAAACATCTGCTGCCGTCATACTGTCACGGCCATCGGCGCCGACGAGCGTTCCACAGGAGAGCATCGGCCCCTCTCCCGCCACTCTGGCCTCTTCTGCCAGCCCATCCATGGGCCTTGAGCCCGGCTCCGGCGCGCCGGAAGGTTCGGGGACGACTCCAGCTCTTACAGCGCCTTCCGCGAGCAACAGATTGCAGGATGCTTCTGCCCTAAACCCTGCCAGTAGCTTGACCGCAAACATTGGCCCAACGACGCTGGCAAACGCTGCACCAGAGCCCGCAATGCCGTCCATAGATGGACAAAAGCCATGGCCGCTGTCTGTGGCCAACCCAAATGCCCAAGCCGCAGCGCCAGCCGCCCCCCTTCAACAGCAAGGGGAAACCGCCGTGCCGCTTGCTGCCGCCACGGCAACGCAACAGGCCACCATTGCCGGCGTGCATCAGAGCCTTGCTGCCGCATCGCAAAACAGCGCCCAACCCGTTAATCGACCAACCGTGGCGGCAACGTCTGGGCCTTCGCAACAACTTCCAATCGGTTGGACTGAAGAACCGCAATCTACCGTATCCGGCGACAGGAATGCGCTCCACACATCAAGGATGGATGCCAACCCCGGCGCGGTCACGCCTCAGCCGAAGGATGGGCAGATCCCCGCGACCGATAAAGGAGCAGAGCCCCTCTCGCATCGACCATCCGCAGCCATAGAGGAAAACGACCAGCAGAACCGGGCACTCGAAGCACAATCGGCCCTATTACTGATGACGGCGGCTGCAACGATCAATCAGCTTGTCGATGTATTAAAGCCTGCCGAGCACAACACTGCCGCAGAAACAGCCCTCTTCCGCCAGGTGTTTTTCCAGACGCCAGAGACGATAACGCAGCCAGACAGTCTGGCGGATCAGACGGACACAGCCCATGATGCGGCCAATCCGGCACGCTCCCCCTCCTCCAGCACCGGATCGGTGCTGCCGCAAGACGCATATGCAGAAGAGGGTTCTACTGCACAGACCTCTGCGGTCAGAAACCAGCAGCTTGTCCTGTCCGTGGCTGCGTCACAGCAGCCCAATACCTCTGTGATCGTGCAGACCGCTCTGCCGCTGGGCGTACCCTTGCCGGTGGTGAGCTATCTGGCCGTTCAGGACGAGATCGACAAGGACAGGCCCCATACGATTGATGCCATTGACGCACTTGGCGATGACGAAGACGACGAGCGCGGGCAGAAGCAACAGGATCGTCAGCAGCAACAGCCTGACGATGCGCCGCAGGGTGAACCAGACGACACCAGAAATGAGGAAGGCGTTTATGCCATCGTCGATCTCTTCGGGCAGGATGGCCAAAGCATTGTGACAATGGAAGCAGCCGATACACCCCCTTTGGCGGCAGAGACACTCTCCCTGCCATCACCGGCGCATGAGGAAGCCTTTCCTGCCGAAAACCTTTATCGCCGCATGGCCGATCTGGCGTAGGCGGTCAACCGCCCAATCCCAGAAGAAAGGCCCAGAAGGTAACAGACAGGACGCCAAAGGCTGTCGTCAGGGTGATTGTCGATGCCGCCAGTTCGTGACCGATACCGAAACGGTTGGCAATCAGCCAGGCATTGATGCCGGTCGGCACCGAGGCAGTCAGCACCATGGCCTGGGCCCAGGTGCCGGTAAGACCAACGATATGACAGCCGACCCA
The DNA here is from genome assembly GCF_023700755.1 of Allorhizobium sonneratiae. Lineage (GTDB taxonomy): Bacteria > Pseudomonadota > Alphaproteobacteria > Rhizobiales > Rhizobiaceae > Allorhizobium > Allorhizobium sonneratiae. The sequence goes on from NZ_JAMKOJ010000002.1 coordinate 483,426, forward strand.
GACACAGGCGGGCAGGCAGAACAGTTTCAGGCCGCTGGTCAGCATGGCGATACCGGCATTGCCTGAGACGTGATAGCGCGTCAACGCCATGCCGAGCGACATGAGCGCCAGAGGTCCCGCCATGCCGGAAATCTGGGAGAGCACGCTTTCAATCGGCGACGGAACAGGCACGCCACTTTCATGCACAACAAGGCCGAGAAGAAGGCCGATGACCAGCGGATTGGTGAGGAGATTGCGGCCGACCTGCAACAGGACAGCACCGAGACCACGGGCATGTCCGCCAGTTTCCCGCCGTTCTGCATTTTCCATCATCACCGTGCCGATCACCATCATCAAGGGCAAATGCACCACCAGCAGAATGGACACGGCCACCAGACCGTCATTGCCGAGAACCCGGCTGATCAGCGGCAATCCAATAAAGACATTGTTGGCGAAAGAAGAAGACACGCCTGCCAGCACCCCGATCCGCCGGTCGCGGCCGAACAACCGTGTGGCCAGCAGATGGCCGATCGTCCACGTGATAAGGATCCCGAAGAAATAGGCACTCCACAGACGCAAAGGCGATGCCGTGCCGAAATTGGCCGTGGTGATGGTGTGGAACATCAAAACCGGCACTGCGACCTTGAAAACGAAGTCACCCAATTGCGGGCCGAGTTCACTTTTGACGAACCCGATTTTGACGACGGCCCATCCCGTCAGAATCAAAAGAAAAATCGGCAGAACGTCGAAAACGATGGCAAGCATGAAACTGGCTTTGCTGGAAGGGGAAAGATGGGCGTGTCAGTCTCTTATAAACGTCGTCCGGATGCCGATGCAATGCAAAGGAGAGATTTCCTGAGGGTACGGCTTGCGTGACCTTCTGGTTTTACGAGACCCTCGAGCAGCTAATCAAACGCAGATGCGATTCCGTCAGCATAATTTTCTCCTTATAACGATTCCGATTCAGGGAATTATGCAGTAGAGCATCATGGAAATGGTACAGCGTCCTATGTGCGTTTTCTGAAGCATAGGGTGGTTTGATGAAGCGAAAAAGGCTGATCCCATGGCAGTGACGATTTACGGCATCAAGGCGTGTGACACGATGAAAAAAGCCCGGCTCTGGCTGGAATCGGCGGGCGTGGATTCCAGCTTTCACGACTATAAATCGCAAGCAATAGACAGACCGCATCTGGAGACATGGGCCGACAAGGCCGGATGGGAGACGCTGCTCAACCGATCGGGCACCACGTTCCGCAAACTATCGGAGGATGCTCGCGCCGACCTGAACCGCGACAAGGCCATTTCCCTGATGCTGTCGCAACCCTCGATGATCAAGCGCCCAGTTCTGGAACGGGACGGTGACCTGCTGGTCGGCTTCAAGCCGGAACAATACGCCGCCTTCTTTGCAAAGTGAGCCACGGTCATGGCAAAGACAACCCGCGCCACCCAGGCCCTGACCAAGGCAGGCCTTGCCTTCAGCCTGCATGAATATGCCTACGATCCCAATGCCGAGCGCATCGGATTGCAGGCAGCGGAAGCCATTGGAGAGGAGCCGCGCCGGGTGCTGAAAACTCTGATGGTCGAGCTGGATGGCAAGCCGGTCTGTGCCGTCATTCCGTCCGACTGCGAGGTCAGCATGAAGAAACTGGCTGCGGCCCTTGGCGGCAAACACGCCACCATGATGAAGCCGCAGGCCGCGGAAAAGCTGACCGGCTATGTCGTTGGCGGCATCAGTCCTTTCGGCCAGAAAAAACAGGTGCCAACGGTCATTGAAATCACCGCACTCAATGAGCCGCATATCTATGTCAACGGAGGCCAGAGAGGCTTGCAGATCAGGGTCGATCCCAAGACAGCCTGCGAGGCGCTCAGCGCCATTGCCGCTGCGGTGATTGCCTGACAGGGCGTTTCTTCCCTGCTGCATCTTCTGTTTCATCAAACGCATGATGCAGTAAGAGTCGGTTTAGCGTGAGGGAGAAATCATACTGCTGCATAATTAATACTGTAACTGGAAAAGCCTGCAACTGGCCCGAAGCGGCCCGAGAGCATCGGCCGAGAAACTCTGATTTTTACGACTTACATTCCTGTTGAAATTCAGGTGCGAGAGATATTTTGCAAGTGTTGAGATGTACGCGACGCTCGCTGGCAAGGCCGGAGCCAGTGGTATATGAAGAGGGGATGACCTAATGCCTCTCATGAACGGACTTTAGTAATGACTTTTTCAGATGCTCCGATTGTTCTTGTGCATGGTCTGTTTGGAAGCTTAGACGATTCTAAAATAATATCTGCTTTCGGCGATAGGGAAATCCATGTGCCTGACTTGATCGGCTATGGGCAATACCAGGACAGCAATGTCGAAAATCTAACTCTCAACGATCAGGCAAATCATGTCGCGGCGTATATCCGTCGCCTTGGAGGCACGAAGGTGCACCTCTGCGGCCACTCTGTTGGCGGCGCGGTGTCCGCGCTGGTCTGCGCACTTTACCCCGAGCTCGTCGCCTCCTTCACCAGTATAGAAGGCAATTTTACGCTGAAGGATGCTTTCTGGTCCCGACAGATTGCCGAGAAGCCGGCATCAGAAGTCGTCTCGATCATCAAAAGCTACAAGGACGATCCCGATGCCTGGATTGCCGCCGCCGGAGTGCCGATATCTCCGTGGACCTCGGCGCTGGCAAAACATTGGCTGTCCAATCAGCCCGCGTCCACCATCAAGGCGCAGGCAAAAGCGGTCGTCACCGCAACCGGTCGCGACGATTATCTCTCAGGTATCCGCAGCCTGATGTCCTCGTCAACTCCCGTTTACCTGATTGCCGGTGCACGCTCAGCCGGCGGATGGAATGTTCCAGATTGGGCGAACAGCGCTTGTTCCATGCGGGTGAACATTCCAAATGTCGGCCACCTCATGATGGCGGAAGACCCCATGCTGTTTGCCAAGTCGGTGCTGACCTGCCTAGCCTACAGGTAAGACGATCCTCTGTTTCCATGACGTTTGCGACGTCGCCGAATAGGGAGTTTCGCCATGGTCGCAATGACCGATTCTGGCGCAAAGTTTCCAAATATGAGCTATCCCAAATGAACTAGAGCAGTTCCAGGAAAAGTGTGAAACGGTTTTCCGTCCGGAAATACGAAGAAACAAAGAGTTAGAGAGCTTCGGTGTTTCCGTGAAACACTGAACCGCTCTAAGCCTGAACCGCCCCCAGTAGATCACACTGAAAAAGGCCGGGTTTAACCCGGCCTTTTAAATCTCGATCAGTATTTATGATGCAGGCGCTTGCCGTGATGATAGGGATGGTGCGGTTCAAGCGGCGGACCATTGTCCAGCGACTTCGGTGTTGCCGGCGGGATATAGGCGAGATTCATTGAGGTGATGGTGGCGCCGAGATTGATACCAAGCGTGCTTTCAAGCGCAATCGGCTGCAAGGCCACGGAGCCGTGGAAGCCGCCGAACAGCGTGTTGATCGCACCGCCGAAGCCGAGAGCGGCATTGGCACTGGTGCCGCCATAGTCACCCTGCAAAGCGCCTTCCATCAGCTTGCTCGGCGCATAAACGGCCCAGGCAAGATTGCCGCGCTGGACATAGCCGAGATCGATGCCGAATTTGGAAAGCGTGCCCTGATAATATTCACGAGGGCCGCCATTGGTCGGCTTGAAAGTGCACTTCAATTCGCGATTGGAACCGATCACGGCGCTGATGCCCGGGCTCATTTCGCAGTTCAACATCCCAACCTCGACATTGGAGGCGTTTGCGCTGGTTGCCGCAAACGGCAGAGCCAACGCCGAAACAGCGGCCAAGGCAGACAGTTTTGAGAGTAACGACATGGTATTCTCCCTTATCATTGCCAGATGATCGACCGGCTCAGATAAACCGCACGATAATCCAGCTCTTTTGTTTGTCGCGTCAGGAGTGCCGAAAACCCGGTAACCACTTTTTCGCCCGACGCTCTCACTCTTTGTTCTTACGCATTTCCGGACGGAAAACCGCTAAGCCGTTTTCCTGAAAATGCTCAAGAGTTTGTCAGGGAAAAGTGGAAACCGGTTTTCCCGAAAAGACAAACGCAAACACACAATTCATCTTCTGCCTGATTCAACCTGAACCCGACAGATTTCGTATGCGATCCAGCCTAAAGCTCAGATTTTGGCAAGATCGTGCCGCTTTATAAAAGCTTGAGAAAAATATTTGTTCCGGCTTTTGTACTTTTCAAGACGCGCAAAAAAACGTGATGGCAAAGCAAGTTGGCCCTCTCTGCCAAAACAGCAGGATAGCGGTGCATGTCTGACGATTGTCACGTGGCGGGCGCAGCCTGTCTGCGGCGAAGAACCGCAGTCAGGCTTATTCGTCGTTCATCTTCAGCGCGGCGATGAAGGCTTCCTGCGGGATTTCGACCTTGCCGAACTGGCGCATCCGCTTCTTGCCTTCCTTCTGCTTGTCCAGAAGCTTGCGTTTGCGGGTGGCGTCGCCACCATAACACTTGGCCGTCACGTCCTTGCGCAGGGCCCGCACCGTTTCGCGGGCAATCACCTTGCCGCCGATGGCGGCCTGGATCGGGATCTGGAACATGTGCGGCGGAATGAGTTCCTTCAGTTTTTCGCACATGCCGCGGCCGCGCCGATCCGCTGCCGAGCGGTGCACCAGCATGGAGAGCGCATCGACCGGATCGCCATTGACGAGGATCGACATCTTGACCAGATCGCCGGCACGATAATCCATGATGTTGTAGTCGAAGGAGGCATAGCCCTTGGAGATCGACTTCAGCCGGTCGTAGAAATCGAACACCACTTCGTTGAGCGGCAATTCATAGGTCAGCATGGCGCGGTTGCCGACATAGGTCAGCTCCGTCTGAATGCCGCGCCGGTCCTGACAGAGTTTCAGGATGCCGCCGAGATATTCGTCCGGCGTCATGATCGTTGCCTTGATCCACGGTTCGCGGATCTCGTCGATCTTGACCACGTCCGGCATGTCGGCGGGATTGTGCAGTTCCTTTTCCGTGCCGTCAGTCAGCGTCATCTGGTAGACGACGGAAGGTGCCGTGGCGACGAGATCGAGATTGAACTCGCGCTCCAGCCGCTCCTGAATAATTTCCAGATGCAGAAGGCCCAGAAAGCCGCAGCGGAAGCCGAAGCCAAGGGCTGCTGACGATTCCATTTCAAAGGAGAAAGACGCATCGTTGAGGCGCAGCTTGCCCATGGCAGCGCGCAGATCCTCGAAATCGGCGGCATCAACCGGGAAGAGACCGCAGAACACCACCGGCTGGGCCGGCTTGAAGCCGGGCAGCGCCTTGTCGGTCGGGCGCTTGTCATCGGTAATCGTATCGCCCACGCGGGTATCGGCCACTTCCTTGATCGAAGCGGTGATGAAGCCGATTTCGCCCGGGCCGAGACTGTCCACATTGAGCATTTTCGGGGTCAGCACGCCGACGCGCTCGACACCGTATTTCGCGCCTGTGCCCATCATGCGGATCTGCTGGCCTTTGGACAGAACGCCGTCGATGACGCGCACCAGAACCATGACGCCGAGATAGGTGTCGTACCAGCTGTCGACGAGCAGCGCCTTGAGCGGCGCCTTTTCATCGCCGGTTTTCGGCGCAGGCAGCTTATGGACGATGGCTTCCAGCACATCGGGAATGCCAAGGCCGGTCTTAGCCGAAATCAGCACGGCTTCGGAAGCATCGATGCCGATCACTTCCTCGATCTGCGTCTTGATTCGGTCCGGCTCGGCAGCGGGCAGATCCACCTTGTTGAGCACGGTGACCAGTTCGTGATTGTTGTCGATGGCCTGATAGACATTGGCCAGCGTCTGGGCTTCCACGCCTTGCGAAGCGTCCACCACCAGAAGCGAGCCCTCGCAGGCGCTGAGCGAGCGCGAGACTTCATAGGCAAAGTCGACATGGCCGGGCGTATCGATCAGGTTCAGCACATAGGTGTCGCCGTCATTGGCCTTGTAGTGCAGACGCACGGTCTGAGCCTTGATGGTGATGCCGCGCTCACGCTCGATATCCATGCTGTCGAGCACCTGCTCCGACATTTCGCGTTCGGCCAGACCGCCGCAGGTCTGGATCAGGCGGTCGGCCAGCGTCGATTTCCCGTGGTCGATATGCGCCACGATGGAAAAGTTGCGGATATGGTCAAGTAACGTACGGTTCTGTGTGCTCATGGGCTGCGCATATAGCAGTCACCCCGTATCCCGCCTAGAGGGAATACAGGGCTTTGAAAACTATTTCGATGGATGTTGCGGGCCATCAGGCCTTCGGTGGAACGTCGCCGAGACCCGTGGCCACGACCGAGACGCGGAAAGTGCCATCGAGCTCCTTGTCGAAGATCGCCCCGACGACGATATCGGCCTCATCATAGACCTCGTCGCGGATGCGGGTCGCGGCTTCGTCCACCTCGAACAGCGTCATGTCCATGCCGCCGGAAATCGAGATCAGCACACCGCGTGCACCACGCATCGACACTTCGTCGAGCAACGGATTGGCAATCGCCGCTTCCGCCGCCTTCATGGCGCGGCCGTCGCCGGTCGCCTCGCCGGTGCCCATCATGGCGCGGCCCATACCCTTCATCACCGATTTGACATCGGCGAAGTCGAGATTGATCAGACCTTCCTTGACGATCAGGTCGGTGATGCAGGAAACGCCAGAGAAGAGCACCTTGTCGGCGATGACGAAAGCATCGGCAAAGGTGGTCTTGGCGTCGGCAATGCGGAACAGATTCTGGTTCGGGATGACGATGACCGTGTCTGCCGCCTGACGCAGGTTTTCAATGCCCTCATCGGCCGCCAACATCCGGCGACGGCCTTCAAAACTGAAGGGTTTGGTGACGACGCCGACCGTCAGAATACCTGCCTCGCGCGCCGCGCGCGCAATCACCGGTGCAGCACCCGTGCCGGTGCCGCCGCCCATGCCCGCCGTGACGAAGCACATATGGGTTCCCGCGAGATGGTCCATCACCTCGTCGAGCGATTCGGTTGCCGCAAGGCGCCCGGTTTCAGGAATGGAGCCGGCACCGAGGCCCTGCGTCATTTCCGCGCCAAGCTGAATGAGGCGCGGGGCTTTCGACATGGTCAGCGCCTGCGCATCCGTGTTGGCTGCGATGAAATCCACGCCTTGCAGGCCCTCGGAAATCATGTTGTTGACCGCATTGCCGCCGCCGCCGCCAACACCGATCACGGTAATTTTGGGCCGCATTTCCTCAATTTGCGGTTTCCTGATGTCGACCACATACATCTCCTTGACGTCTGGCGGTTGCTCTCACCGCTGCGAATCATACTCTCTCTTGCCATTGGAAAAAGGCCGGGAGTGGGGCGGCTTGCAAGAGGTCTGTTGATAAAATGCGATTTTGCTTGAGCGAAAATGGAGAAATCTCCGATTGACTCCACTATAAGATCATGAAAATCTCTTATCATGGAAAATATGGATGACATCAATCTTGCTATCGGCGAGAGACTGAAAGGGCTGCGGCGGGCAAAAGGACAAACGCTCGACCAGCTGGCCGAGCGCTCCGGTGTCAGCCGGGCGATGATTTCACGCATCGAGCGCGGCGAGGCCAGCCCCACGGCAGTGCTTCTGTCGCGCCTGTGCGTCGCACTCGGCCAGTCGCTCTCGGTCTTTTTCGCCGCAGAAGAGGCCGGCCCGCCGCTGATGCGCCATGCCGATCAGCCGGTGTGGCGTGACCCGCAAACCGGTTATCTGCGCCGTTCGGTCTCGCCGCCCGGTCTGGGGGTGGATGTGGTGGAGGTGACCTTCCCCCCGCAGGCAAAAGTCAGCTATGGTGCACAGCCTGCCAATCAACGGCAATGGCAGCATGTCTGGCTTCTGGAAGGAGAGATGGAGCTGACCGTAGGAGACACGGTCTGGACGCTTCAGCCCGGCGATTGCCTGTTCATGCCGGTGGCCGATGTCCTCTCCTTTGCCAACAAGACCGATCAACCCGCCCGCTATGCGGTGATCATCGACATCAGAAAGGACGATATGCCATGACGATCCGCCTGCTGGATGCCCTGGAGGCCAGGAGGGCCATTCCACAGCTTTGTGCCGTGCTTTGCGATTGTGTCCAAGGTGGCGCATCGGTGGGCTTCATGCTGCCATTTTCCAAAGATGAGGCCCTGTCCTTCTGGTCCGCCACCATCGATGCGGTGGAACGCGGCGACATCCTGCTTTTGGCGGCAGAGCATGACGGTGAGATTGTCGGCACCGTGCAGATCGGCCTCAGACAACCGCCCAACCAGCCGCACCGCGCCGATCTCAAGAAACTGCTGGTGCATCGCAAGGCGCGCGGGCTTGGGCTTTCGCGTCTTCTGATGGCGGCGGCGGAAGACGCCGCAGCACGCGCAGACAAAAGCCTTCTGGTGCTCGATACCGCAAGAGGCGAAATCGCCGAAACCATTTATGAAAAGCTCGGCTGGAGCCGGGCGGGCATGGTGCCGGATTATGCCCTGTTTCCCGATGGGCGTTTCTGTGACACGGTGATTTTTTATAAGAGACTGGCGAACGCCTCCCATGAAAGCCTCAGCGCATGAACAAGCCGAAAATCACCATTCTCTATTGCACCCAGTGCAACTGGCTGCTGCGGGCCGGATGGATGGCGCAGGAGCTGCTGCAGACCTTTTCCGACAGCCTCGGCGAGGTGGCCCTTCTGCCCGGCACCGGCGGCGCGTTTGAAATCCGGCTCGATGGCGTGCTGATCTGGGAGCGCAAGCGCGATGGCGGCTTTCCCGGTCCGAAGGAATTGAAGCAGCGCGTGCGCGACATCATCGATCCAGAGCGCGATCTCGGCCACACAGATCGCAAGCCGGAATAAAAGAATGCAGAAAAATAAATCGGGGCTCTAAAAAAGATAAGCACCTGAAAAACATTCATAACCATCGCCTTAGGGAAATCTTGGTCATAGGCCGCCGCAAAAACCGCAAAGCCTGACATGAAAACTTCAAAAACCGTGTTGACAGCAGCGGCCCGTCCTATTACACGGCTCCTCGTCGCCCAGATGGCGGAATTGGTAGACGCGCAGGTTTCAGGTACCTGTGCCGCGAGGCGTGGAGGTTCGAGTCCTCTTCTGGGCACCAAATTCCAGTTTCAGACTGTTTGATACAGTCATGAAACACTGCAAAAAGCCCGGTTTTCCGGGCTTTTTTGTTTTTATCATGATAGTCCCCGTTACCTCTGCTTCATGATCTGCGCACGCATCCGTTCGGCAATCGGAAGCGCCAGAAAGCGGGCTTTTTCGCTGTCGTCCAACGTTTTGAGCGAGCGTCCGATCAGGCTCGCCACCATCAGCCGATCACCGGTATAGGCTTGCAGCCTGACCGAGGCGCCTGCTTCCAGCAGCGTTCCGCTGATCACGCGGGCATAGGCGCCCGGTCGGGCGGCCTTGGTATAGCGCTTGGCGAAGGTCGGGTCCTGCATATGGGCGCAGAATGTGGCACAGGGAATGCGCGCTGCCGTGATTTCGATGAGGGTCTCGCCGATCGTCAACCGGTCGCCAATCGCCAAATCCCGATTGTCCAGCCCTTCGATCACCAGATTTTCGCCGAAAGCACCGGGCGACAAAGCTCGGGAAAGCTCGGTTTCCCACCAGGCAAGCGTCAGCGATCCTTCAAGATAAAGCGCCTGATCCGGCCCGCCATGATGTTTGCGATTGAGGATCGCATCGCCGACAAGCCCTTGCCTGTCCAGCATGACGGGACCTGCGACGGGATGTTTGTCGATGCCGGTCTTGTAGTTCAGCCCGTTGACGCTGTGCGGCTGGCCAATGCAGATGGCGCTGAGTTTCATAAAGCCCGTCCTTCCTGTGTATGCGGGAATCTCTGCATCCGGCTGACAGAGCGATTCCGTTTTCAGCAATTATGCAGTAAGAACGCCGCATGGCAAAACGAGTCACCGGCCCCGAAATCGAAAAACTCATCCAGCTTCTGGCGAAAGTGCCGGGCCTTGGGCCGCGCTCGGCCCGCCGGGCAGCACTGCACCTCATCCGCAAGCGCGATCAGCTGATGGGACCCTTGGCGCTGGCCATGGGGGAAGCCCATGCCAAGGTCAAAACCTGTTCCTGCTGCGGCAATGTCGATACCATTGATCCCTGCACCGTCTGCACCGATGACCGGCGCGACCGCGCCCTGATCATCGTCGTGGAAGATGTCTCCGACCTCTGGGCACTGGAGCGGGCAGGCGCCATGAATGCGCTTTATCATGTGCTGGGCGGCACGCTGTCGCCGCTCGACGGTGTCGGCCCGGACGATCTCAACATCAAGGGCCTGATCGACCGCGTGGCCGAGGGCCATGTCCGCGAAATCATTCTGGCCGTCAATGCAACGGTAGAGGGTCAGGCGACGGCCCATTACATCACCGACCATCTCTCCGGTTTCGATGTAAAGATCACCCGGCTGGCCCATGGCGTGCCGGTGGGTGGCGAGCTGGATTATCTCGATGAAGGCACATTGTCGGCCGCGCTGCGCGCCCGCACCGCCATCTGAGAAACACAAAACAGGAGCCGATGCGATGAAACGGTCTCTTCGCCGCCTTGCCGCCCTTACTGTTGCGCTGAGCGCATGGATATCTCCCGCACTGGCTCAGCCGTCAAAGGCCGAGGTCGAGCAGCAGTTTCAACACTGGATCGCCAGCGATCTGTGGCCTGAGGCGCAGAAAGCTGGCATTTCGCAGGCGGAGTTTTCGAAGGCCATGGCAGGGGCGCGATTGATCTGGTCGCTGCCGGATCTTGAGCCGCCGGGCTTTCCACCGCCGAAGCAGCGCCCGCAGTCTCAGGCGGAGTTTTCCTCCCCCGGCCCTTATTTCAATGAGGCCCGGCTTGAGGGACTGGCAGTAAAGGGCCGGGCGCTTGCCAAAACCTATGCCGTGCCGCTGAAACGGATCGAAGCGAAATATGGCGTGCCGGGGCCGATCCTGCTGGCGCTTTGGGGCCGGGAAACCGGCTATGGCGCGGCAAAACTGCCTTATCGCGCCATCGATGTGCTGGCCACAGGGGCCTTCATGTCCACCCGCAAGGCGCTGTTTGAAAAAGAACTGATCGATGCGATGAAGATCGTCGGCGATCGCGACATCGACCCTGCCGCCATGCTCGGCTCCAGCGCCGGTGCGCTCGGCCAGCCGCAATTCATGCCCTCAAACTTTCTGAAATATGCCGTGGATGGCGATGGCGACGGCCACCGCAACATCTGGACCTCCGTGCCGGATACGCTGGCCTCCATGGCCAATTTTCTCGAGCACAAAGGCTGGCAGAAGGGCCGCGGCTGGGGGTTCGAGGTGACGATACCGGCCAGCGTTTCCTGCGCCGATGAGGGGCCGGATCGTGCCAGAAATCTTGAGCAATGGCTGGCCATGGGCATCAGACCGGTGTCGCCCATGCCCTTTTCGCCAAAGGAGCGCAAGGCCGAGGCCATGATGCTGACGCCCGCCGGCACGCATGGACCGGAATTTCTGGTGACGCCGAATTTCTACGTGCTGAAAGAATATAACAATTCCGACCTCTACGCGCTCTTCATCGGCAATCTTGCCGACCGGATTGCCAGGGGATCGGGGGCTTTTTCCGCCCCCTTCGGTCCGGTCGGCCATATGCTGCGCTCGGATGTGCTGACCATGCAGCAAAAACTGGTGGCGATGGGCTATGATGTCGGCAAGGCCGACGGGCTGGCAGGCTACAAGACAAGGCGGTCTCTGGGAGAATGGCAGGCAAAGGCGGGGTTCTCGCCCACCTGTTTTCCCGATGAGACCCTGAAGGCACGACTGAAATAATCGGCATCGCGTCGTGACCGATGGTGGTCTTTTCTTTCCGGTCAGGATGATATATAGCGGGCGCCAGCATGGCATGGATTGCCTGCACACATGGCCCCGGCTGGACGGCATCCCGGCTGAGGGCGTCCCAATTCCTCCATTTCAAGAAAGGATCATACGATGTCGATTACCGCAGAGCGCAAAGCTGCCCTGATCAAGGAATATGCAACCAAGGAAGGCGACACCGGTTCGCCCGAAGTACAGGTTGCCATCCTGACCGAGCGGATCACCAACCTGACGGAACACTTCAAGGGCCACAAGAAGGATAACCATTCCCGCCGTGGCCTGCTGACGCTGGTTTCCAGCCGTCGTTCGCTTCTTGATTATCTCAAGAAGAAGGACGAAGCCCGCTACACCAGCCTGATCGGCCGTCTGGGCATTCGCCGCTAACGGTTTTCCGGCGGGCTTGTTGCGAAAGCAGGCCCGCCGGTTGCTTTTCGGGGCCGTTACGGCCCGATCCAAGGGTTTCGCCGACTGGCGCAACCTCTCCCGGCAGGCCGGATGGGCCGGATCTGCCGATTGAAACCACGACCTGTCATGGGGCAGGATTGTCGGTGGCTTGCGGGCATATTGCCTTTTAAAATCAAGTCCCCTGCTGTCTTGCCCGTGATGCGTCACTATCGATGCGGATTTGCTGCCGCCCTCAGGGTCGGCGCCAATGCGCATATGAGGACAAGATATGTTCGATATCCATAGCGTTGAAATCGAGTGGGCAGGCCGCCCGCTGAAACTGGAAACGGGCAAGGTTGCCCGTCAGGCCGACGGCGCTGTCATCGCCACCTATGGCGAAACCGTGGTTCTCGCCACCGTCGTTTCCGCCAAGGAGCCGAAGCCGGGCCAGGATTTCTTCCCGCTGACCGTCAACTATCAGGAAAAGACCTATGCCGCCGGTAAAATCCCGGGCGGTTATTTCAAGCGCGAAGGCCGCCCGAGCGAAAACGAAACCCTCGTTTCCCGACTGATCGACCGCCCAATCCGCCCGCTTTTCCCGGAAGGCTACAAGAACGACACCCAGGTTGTCGTCACCGTCATTCAGCACGATCTGGAAAACAACCCTGACATCCTGTCGATGGTCGCTGCCTCTGCCGCGCTGACGCTGTCGGGCATTCCCTTCATGGGCCCGGTTGGCGGTGCGCGCGTTGGCTACATCAACGGCGAATATGTTCTGAACCCGCATCTTGACGAGATGGATGAATCCATTCTCGATCTGGTTGTTGCTGGCACGACCGACGCCGTTCTGATGGTCGAATCCGAAGCCAAGGAACTCAACGAAGACATCATGCTCGGCGCCGTCATGTTCGGCCACAAGGGTTTTCAGCCGGTGATCGACGCCATCATCAAGCTGGCTGAAGTCGCTGCCAAGGAGCCGCGTGACTTCGTGCCGGAAGATCATTCCGAGCTTGAAGCCGAAATGCTGAAGATCGCCGAGGCCGAACTGCGCGACGCCTACAAGATCACCCAGAAGGCCGAGCGTTATGCTGCCGTCGATGCCGTCAAGGCCAAGGTCAAGGCGCATTTCCTGCCGGCAGAAGGCGAAGCCAGGTATACGGCTGAAGTTGTTGGCGCGGTGTTCAAGCACTTGCAGGCCAAGATCGTTCGCTGGAACATTCTCGACACCAAGAGCCGTATCGACGGCCGCGATCTGGAAACGGTTCGCCCCATCACTGCCGAAGTTGGCCTGTTGCCGCGTACGCACGGTTCTGCCCTCTTCACCCGCGGTGAAACCCAGGCCATCGTCGTTGCCACGCTCGGCACCGGCGAAGATGAGCAGTATGTCGATTCCTTGACGGGCATGTACAAGGAAAACTTCATGCTGCACTATAACTTCCCGCCCTATTCGGTGGGTGAAACGGGCCGCATGGGTTCCCCGGGCCGCCGCGAAATCGGCCATGGCAAGCTGGCATGGCGCGCCATCCACCCGATGCTGCCGACGGCGGAACAGTTCCCCTACACGCTGCGCGTTGTCTCCGAAATCACTGAGTCCAACGGCTCGTCCTCGATGGCCACCGTCTGCGGCACTTCGCTGGCGCTGATGGATGCCGGTGTGCCACTGGCCAAGCCAGTTGCCGGTATCGCCATGGGCCTGATCCTCGAAGGCGACCGTTTTGCCGTTCTCTCCGATATTCTCGGTGACGAAGACCATCTCGGCGACATGGACTTCAAGGTGGCCGGTACGGACGCCGGTATCACCTCGCTGCAGATGGACATCAAGATCGCCGGTATCACCGAAGAGATCATGAAGGTGGCGCTCAATCAGGCGCAGGGTGGCCGCAAGCACATTCTCGGCGAAATGGCCAAGGCCATCACCGAAAGCCGCTCGCAGCTCGGCGAATTTGCACCGCGCATCGAAGTGATGAATATTCCGGTCGACAAGATCCGCGAAGTCATCGGCTCCGGCGGCAAGGTCATCCGCGAAATCGTCGAAAAGACCGGCGCCAAGATCAACATCGAAGATGACGGCACCGTCAAGATCGCATCGTCTTCCGGCAAGGAAATCGAAGCGGCGCGCAAGTGGATCCACTCTATTGTAGCCGAGCCGGAAATTGGCGCGATCTATGAAGGCACGGTCGTCAAGACCGCCGATTTCGGCGCTTTCGTCAACTTCTTCGGTTCGCGTGACGGTCTGGTTCATATCTCTCAGCTCGCCTCCGAGCGTGTTGCCAAGACCACGGATGTGGTCAAGGAAGGCGACAAGGTCTGGGTCAAGCTGATGGGCTTCGATGAACGCGGCAAGGTTCGCCTGTCGATGAAGGTTGTCGATCAGGCAACCGGCAAGGAAGTCGAAAAGAAGCAGGATGGTGAAGCTGCCGCTGAATAAGCGCAGCCTGTACCTTTATCAGGCGGCGCGGGAGACATTCCGCGCCGTTTTTGTATTCACCGGAAAGATCATCACCATGAGCCGCGACGTTCTGAAAACCCTGTTTCATCCCTTCGTTACCGAAATTCTTGCCCTTCCGGGTGAGGAAGAGCGCTTCCTCTTTCTCGGTGCGGAAGCCGGTTTCGTCACGCCGGACGGTTTTGCCGCAGAGCTTGCGCTGGTTCAAGGCTTTCGCCCGGAATTTCTCAGGCTTCAGGCCGCCCGCCACCAACCTCAGCCCGTGATGGAAGGCGAGGATTTCAACGGTGCGCTGATCCTCTTGACCAAGCACAAGGGCGAAAACGAAAACCGCATCGCCGAAGCCCTGAAGCGGGTCAAGACCGGCGGACTGATCGTCATTGCCGGGACGAAAGAAGATGGGGTGCAGTCGCTGCGCAAACGTCTGGACCGGCTGGGGCTCGATCCGCAATCCATGCCGAAATATCATGGTGTGGCGATCTGGTTTGCCGTGCCGGACGATGCGTCGCCTTCCATAGAGGCCCTTTCCTCGCAGCCTGTCATCATTGAAGGCCGGTTCGAGACCTTTGCCGGACAGTTTTCCCATACCCATGCCGATCCCGGTTCCGAACTTCTGGTGGAACGTTTTCCTGAGGGCTTTGATGGCAATGCGGCCGATTTCGGCGCAGGCTGGGGTTTTCTCTCGGTGATGCTTGCGGAAAAAGCGCCGCGCGTGAACCGCATCGATCTGTTCGAAGCCAATTACGAGGCCCTGGAGCAGGCGAAGAAGAATCTGGCGCGCAACTGCCCGAAACTGACCGCCCGTTTCTTCTGGCAGGATCTGGCCAACGAACCGCCAAAGGAAAAATACGATCTGATCGTCATAAACCCGCCTTTTCACGAAGGCCATGCCGCCGAACCATCCATCGGTGAGGCCATGATCCGCACCGCAGCCGGCGCGCTCAGCCATGGCGGCGAATTGCTGATGGTCGCCAATCGCGGCCTGCCCTATGAGCCGCTGCTGAAGGACATTTTCCGCGAGCAAAGCGAGATCTGCCGCAATGCCCGCTACAAGGTGCTTCGGGCGAAGAAATAACCGGAATACAGCGAGGCCCGGGCGTTTATCCAAAGCCCGGGCCTGTAAACCTCTTTGATGTCAGCCAAGCGCCTACTGCATCATTCCTGAAATCGGGAGAGATTGAAGGTGAACATGATGCAGCAGATGAAACGTGTGACAGCGCGTTTTGTGCGCCATATTTAAAGCATGTCGCGTTTTATTGTCCTCAATAAAACGATAACGTACATGCGAAAAAAACAAGCACTTAAAGCACGTTGCATGAGGCTGATAAGCCGCAACGTGCTTTAGTGCACGGCGCTGTAAGCCGCTCAGAACGGCAGCTTGAAACCGGGCGGGATCGGCAGGCCGGCGGTCATTTCCTTGGTCTTTTCTGCGGTGACGGCCTCGACCTTGTCCTTGGCGTCCTTATGGGCTGCGACGATCAGGTCTTCCAGAATCTCGACCTCATCTTCCTTGAACAGCGACGGATCGATCTTCAGGCCCTTCATGTCGCCCTTGCCGGTCATGGTGATGGTGACCAATCCGCCGCCGGACTTGCCTTCGATTTCAAGAGCGGCGATATCGGCCTGCATCTTTTCCATCTTGGCCTGCATTTCCTTGACCTTGCCCATCATGCCCATGATGTCGCGCATCGTGTATCTCCTGTTGCTTGCAGCAGGCCGCAGCCGCTGTCAGAATTCAATATCGTCGCCGGGCAGAATATCGCCTTCAGCCGATTCGGCGGTGGCAGCCGGGGTCAGCGCTTCATCCTCTTCCGCCGCGTTGACGGCACGGATGCGCACATCGATAATTTTCGCCCCGGGAAAACGAGAGAGAAGCGCCATGACATCCGGATCGGAGGCGGCATCGGTCATGCGCGCCTCATGATCGCTTTTTTCCTGCTCCTGCAGCGTCGGACCGCCCTGCTCGCGGCTGAGGATCACCATCCAGCGGATGCCGCTCCACTCTTCCAGCCGCTTCTGCAGATCGCCCACCAGCGTTTTCGGCGCATCCGGCGGCAGATTGATCTCCAGCCGCCCCGGCTCCAGCCGCACCAGCCGCACATAGGCGCGCAACAGCGCTTTCAGCTTCGGATCACGATTGGCGGTGCACAGATCGGCAATGTCGGAAAGGCTGGCGATCTGCACCTTCGGTTCGGGCTGCAGCTCGCTGTCGCGGCGCGGCGCTATCTCAGGCTGTGCCTCGCTACGCGGCACCGATTTAAGATGGGCCGTCGGCTGCGTTGCGGGCTGTAGAGACGGCTGAGAAGAGGCCGGACGGGCCATGGCCTGTGTTGCATAACTGGCTGACGCCCCACCGGAGCCCCCACGCGGGCCATTTCCTGGAGCTGGACTGGCTGACGAGCCCCCCTCCTGCCCTATCTCCAGCAACCTTCTGGCAGCCTCTTCCGGCGACGGAAGATGCGCGGCATGGGTGAGGCGAATGAGCACCATTTCCGCAGCACCCAGAGGCCGGGAGGCGTTTTCCACCTCCGGAATACCCTTGAGCAGCATTTGCCAGATGCGCGAAAGCGTCGTCACAGCAACCGTTTCGGCAAATTGCGCGCCATGCACCCGCTCCACTTCGCTGAGCGAGGGATCATTGGCACCATTCGGCACATATTTGAGCCGGGTCACGATATGGGTGAAATCGGCGAGATCGGTCAGCACCACGCTCGGGTTGGCGCCTGCCTCATACTGACTGGCGAATTCGCCAAGGGCGGCCGCCACATCGCCGCGCACGACATGGCCAAAGAGATCGACCACGCGCGCCCGGTCGGCAAGGCCGAGCATGGCGCGCACGGCGGCCGTTTCCACCCGTCCGCCACCATGAGCAATGGCCTGATCCAGCAGGGAAAGACCGTCACGGGCAGAGCCTTCGGCAGCACGCGCAATCATAGACAGCGCATCATCCTCGGCCTCGATGCCTTCGCGCGCCAGAAGCGTGGAAAACAGCCGCACCAGATCACCGGCACCGATACGCCGCAGGTCAAAACGCTGGCAACGGGATAAAACCGTGATCGGCACCTTGCGGATTTCCGTGGTGGCGAAAATGAATTTCACATGGTCCGGCGGTTCTTCCAGCGTCTTCAACAGCCCGTTGAAGGCCGCGGTCGACAGCATGTGCACTTCATCGATGATATAGACCTTGTAGCGCGCCGAAACCGGGCGATAGCGCACCTGCTCGATAATCTCGCGGATATCGTCAATGCCCGTATGGGAAGCGGCATCCATCTCGATGACATCGACATGGCGGCCTTCCATGATGGCCTGACAATGCTCACCTGGAATTTTCAGGTCGATGGTCGGACGGTCGATCTCATCTGTCTTGTAGTTCAGGGCGCGGGCGAGAATGCGGGCCGTGGTGGTCTTGCCCACGCCGCGCACGCCGGTCAGCATATAGGCTTGGGCAATGCGTCCCGTCTCGAAGGCGTTGGTGAGCGTGCGCACCATCGGCTCCTGACCGACCATGAGATCGGTGAAGTCCTTCGGGCGATATTTGCGGGCAAGAACCCGGTAACCGCCGGGTGCAGCATTGGCCTTGGCTGTCGGCTCCTGATCGGACATAGGCTGCCAGCATCCCCGTGGGTTCTTCAACAGGCTCTCAATCGTGAAAGCGGGGTGGGAGGCTGGCACGGCGACCCGTGCCGGGCTCGTTGGGGCTGCTTCCTTCCGGACCTGACCCGGTTGGCGAGTGGCTCGTCCACCACCAACCTCCCGAGCGACATATCGGCAATTGCTGCGACAAATGCAAGCCAAGCAGCAAAAAAACTGCTACTCCATTGAAAAAATGTGAGGAGACTGCGTTTGGACCCCTTCGTTCTGGATGAAAGGCTGGCACGTGACAGCCAGTTATTGCTCGAATTGCCGCTTTCCGATCTGAGACTTGCGCTGGACAGCCGCTGGCCATGGCTGATCCTCGTCCCGCGCCGGGCCGGTATCAGCGAAATCTTCGAGCTGGAGCCTGAAGATCAGGCCGCACTTCTGGCCGAACAGGTGATGATTGCCGCAGCCCTGAAGCAGGCGACGGGAGCGGAAAAAATCAATATCGCCGCCATTGGCAATATCGTGCGCCAACTCCATGTTCATATCGTTGCCCGGTTTTCCGGCGACGCCAACTGGCCCGGACCGATCTGGGGCTATGGTGTATCACGACCCTATTCGCAAGAGGACTTTCAAACCATGGCGGCAAAGATTCTGGAGGCTTTGCAGTGAAGGGATTTTCGCTGTTCGATCATGATGCACCCCATCCCGAAGCAAGCCAGTTGACCGCCTTTGCCGGCAATGAACTCAATCGTCTGGCCGAAGCCCGCACGGAGGAAAGCCTGGCCGAGGCGCTGAAGCGGGATGGGCTGCACATCCTTGCCTTTTCCGGCAACCGGCTGGTGCTGAAACATGAAGAGCAGGTTCTCGATCCACTCTTTGCGCCTTATGAACTGGCCGATCTTGCGCCCGACCCGGACAATGCCGTGCTTTTGGGCTACAAGGCCAATGGCGAGCCGCGCATTGCCCTTCCAGTCCTGGCCGAAGAATCGAGATTTGCTCAAGGCTACAAGCTGATCACCGCCCGCGAACTCTACCGCGACACCGATCTCGAGGCCGAACTGATCGGCGAGGCGGCGCAGGGCTTCAGCCTGCTTCACTGGAACAGTGAAAACCGCTTCTGCGGCTCCTGTGGTCAACCGATGCAGCCGCGCATAGGCGGCTACAAACGTGAATGTCCCGCCTGTGGCCGGATCAGCTTTCCTCGCACCGATCCGGTGGCGATCATGCTCTGTGTCGATGAGAAGGAAGATCGGGTTCTGCTCGGCCGCGGCGTGCATTTTCCCGAAGGCATGTATTCCTGTCTGGCTGGCTTCATCGAACCGGCGGAAACCATCGAAAATGCCGTGCGGCGGGAAGTGCTGGAGGAATCAGGCACCCGCATCGGCCGCGTCCGCTATCATGCGTCACAGCCCTGGCCCGTGCCGCATCAACTGATGATCGGCGTTCTGGCGGAAGCGCTGAGCTTCGAGATCACGCGCGATGAGGCGGAACTGGCCGATTGCCGCTGGTTCAGCCGCGATGAGGTCAAAGCGATGATCGATCTGCGGTCAGAAGCAGCAAAGGCCCCGGCCAAAGGCACAATCGCCCATCGGCTGATGAGCGACTGGCTGGACTGGACGGCGTGACGCCATCTACTGCATCATTTTCACCTTAAACCGGAATCGGTTTAAGGTGAAAATGATGCAGCAAATTAAAAGTGTTACAGCACCGTGCGCCATATTTGGTGCACGGCGCTCCCGCAGGAGATTCAGGCGAAAACCCGTTTCGGGCGAAATTCGCCCTGACCGATTTCACCAATGGCCACCAGCTTTCCACCGGCCAGTGCCACAGCTTCCGGTTCGGCCACCGGTGCATCCCGCCCGCGCAGCAGAATCGGATTGCCCATGCGCAGGCGATAGGCCTGATCGTCGCTGATGCGGATCTGCGGCAGGGTGGAGAGCGCTTCGCTGGTATCGACGAGAAAGGCATCGAGTGCTGCCAGCCTTTCGTCGCGATCCTCAATCTCTTCCAGCGCCACCAATTCGTCCAGCGGCACCATCATCTCTTCGGCAAAGGGTGCGACGAAGGAGCGGCGGAGTTCCGAAATATGCCCGTAGCAGCCAAGGTCGCGGCCAAAGTCGCGGGCAAGCGAGCGCACATAGGTGCCCTTGCCGCATTCCACCTCGAAAAAGGCCCGGTCCTGTTCGGTTTTCAGCAGGGTCAGACGATGGATTTCCACCTCGCGCGAGGGAATTTCGACCGTTTCGCCGTCACGGGCAAGATCATAGGCACGCTCACCGGCAATCTTGATGGCAGAAAACTGCGGCGGGATCTGGCTGATCATGCCGGTATAGCGCGGCAGGATGGCGCGGATTGCTTCTTCCGTCGGGCGCTGGGCAGAGGTTTGCGTCACCTCGCCTTCCAGATCGTCCGTCGTGCGTTCCTCGCCCCAGCTCACGGTGAATTCATAGATTTTTCGCCCGTCCATCACATAGGGAACGGTCTTGGTCGCATCGCCCAGCGCAATCGGCAACATGCCGGAGGCCAGCGGATCGAGCGTTCCGGCATGACCGGCCTTCTGGGCGTTGAACAGCCACTTGATCTTGCCGACGGCTTCGGTTGAGCCGAAATCCACCGGCTTGTCGAGGATCAGCCAGCCGGAAACCGGGCGGCCCTTGGGTTTTCTGGGTTTGGACATTCGGGTATGGCTTTCGGAAAAATCAGTCTTGTTCGTCGTCGGCATCGTCGGAAAGATCGCGGGCGACCTCCGGCGAGCGCAGCAGCGCATCGATCTTCTGGTAATTGTCGAAACTGGTATCGTCGCGGAAGCGCAGTTCCGGCATGTATTTCATCTGCCGAAGCTGAGGCCCAAGACGGCCGCGAATGAATTTCGCATTACGATTAAGCGCGGAAATCACGCCCGCATGATCGCTGACGCCCAACGGCGCCACATAGGCCGTGGCGATTTTCAGATCGGGCGACATACGCACTTCCGAAATCGAAATCACCGTCTTTTCAATCAGGTCGTCACGCACGTCACCCCGTTGCAAAACCTGGGTGATAGCGGCGCGGACCTGTTCGCCAACCCGCAGCATACGCTGCGATGGCGCTGAAGAAGTAGCTTTACTCATATCCTGTCTCTTGTCTGGCCTTTCGAGCATGTCCACGAGGAGGGACACGCGGTCAAAGGCGGGTGGGGATCGGACCCGAAAGACAGCAGATGCTGTCCTTAACTGTCATACAAACGAGGAAACCGCCGTTTTCACGGCGATTTCCCAAACCGTAACCCCGAAAGCTTTAGAGCGAGCGGGTGATGTGTTCGACGCGGAAGCACTCGATGGTGTCGCCAGCGCGGATATCTTCGTAATTCTCGAAGGCCATGCCGCATTCCTGACCGACCGGCACTTCGGAAACCTCGTCCTTGAAGCGCTTGAGGGTCTTGAGCTTGCCTTCGTGGATAACGACGTTGTCGCGCACCAGACGCACACCTGCACCACGCTCGACCTTGCCCTCGACCACACGGCAACCGGCAACCTTGCCGACCTTGGTGATGTTGAACACTTCGAGGATCTCGGCATTGCCGAGGAAGGTTTCGCGCCGTTCCGGCGACAGAAGACCCGACATGGCCGCCTTCACGTCATCCACCAGATCGTAGATGATGTTGTAATAGCGAATTTCCGTGCCGGTGCGTTCGGCGGCCGTGCGTGCCTGGGCATTGGCGCGGACGTTGAAGCCAATAATGGCGGCGTTCGAGGCTTCGGCCAGCGAAATATCCGATTCGGTTACGCCGCCGACGCCAGAGTGAACGATGCGCGCACGCACCTCGTCGGTGCCGAGCTTGTCCAGAGCACCGGCAATGGCTTCGATCGAGCCTTGCACGTCGCCCTTGATCACCAGCGGGAATTCCTTCAGTCCGGAAGACTGAAGCTGGTTCATCATCTGCTCCAGCGAGCCGCGCGAACCGGACTGGCGTGCCGCCGCCTTGTCGCGGGCGAGACGCTGACGATATTCCGAGATCTCACGGGCGCGGGCCTCGTTTTCAACGACTGCGAATTTATCACCCGCCTGCGGCGTGCCGGACAGGCCGAGGATTTCGACCGGCATGGCCGGACCGGCGTCCTTGACATGTTCACCCTTGTCGTTGACCAGCGCGCGCACACGACCCCACTGGTCGCCAGCGACGATGATCTGGCCGGGCTTCAGCGTGCCCTTCTGGATCAAGACCGTTGCCACAGCACCGCGACCGCGGTCGAGCTGGGCTTCGATGACCGAACCTTCCGCCGTGCGGTTCGGATTGGCCTTGAGATCGAGCACTTCGGCCTGAAGCAGGATGGCTTCGAGCAGCTTGTCGAGATTGGTGCCGTTCTTGGCCGACACCTCGACTTCGAGAACATCGCCGCCCATGGATTCGACGAAAACCTCATGCTGCAAAAGCGCTGTGCGCACCCGCTGCGGATCGGCGGACGGCTTGTCGATCTTGTTGATCGCCACGATGATCGGCACGCCGGCCGCCTTGGCGTGATTGATCGATTCGATCGTCTGCGGCATGACACTGTCATCGGCAGCCACCACGAGGATGGCGATGTCGGTCACCTGCGCGCCGCGGGCACGCATGGCAGTGAAGGCCGCGTGACCGGGCGTGTCGATGAAGGTGATCTTCTGACCGTTCTGCTCAACCTGATAGGCACCGATATGCTGGGTGATGCCACCGGCTTCACCGGCCACGACATTGGCCTTGCGGATGGCGTCGAGCAGCGAGGTTTTGCCGTGGTCGACGTGACCCATAATGGTGACGACCGGTGCGCGCGGCAGAAGTTCGCCTTCCTCGTCGGAAATGTTGAAGATGCCTTCTTCCACATCCGATTCGGAAACGCGCTTGACGGTGTGGCCAAATTCCGTGGCGATCAGTTCGGCCAGATCGGCGTCGATGACGTCGCCCGGCTTCATCATCTGACCTTCCTTCATCAGGTATTTGATAACGTCCACAGCGCGTTCGGACATACGCTGCGACAGTTCCTGAATGGTGATGGTTTCCGGCAGGATGACTTCGCGCATGACCTTTTCGCGGGTTTCCTGCATCTGGCTGCGGCGGAATTTTTCCTGACGGCGACGCATGGAGGCGAGCGAGCGACCCCGTGCTGCACCATCCTCATCAACATCAGCGCTGGTGACGGTCAGCTTGCCGCGGCGGCGGTCGGCCTCACCCTTGGGACGAACGGGAGCCTTGGCCGGTTCGGGACGAACCACCTTGCCACGCGGCGCGCCGCTGCGGTTTGCGCCGCGATCATCATCATCATCGTCGCCAGCCTTGCGGCCACGAGGGAAGGCAGCGCCAGGGGCAGCAGGCGCTGCCGCCGGACGAGCGTCTGCGGGCCGTGCGGCAGCAGGTGCGCGTTGCGACTGTGCCTCAGCCCGGGCCGGAGCGGCGGCTTTCGGCTCTTCCGCCTTGGCAACGGAAGCCGGTTCAGCGGATTTTGCCTCGGTCGGGCTCTGTTCCGCCACGCTTTCAGTTGCTGCGAGGGCGGCACGCGCCTTTTCTTCCTCGGCCTGACGGCGGGCTTCCTCTTCGGCCTGACGCTGGCGTTCTGCTTCCTCGACCTTGCGGCGGGCTTCTTCCTCGGCGCGACGCTTGGCTTCCTCGACCTCACGAGCCTGGGCTTCGATCAGCGCCCGGCGGCGGGCTTCCATCTCGCCAGCGGAGAGATCATGCAGAACATTGCCGCGTGGACGGTCATTGTTGCGCGAGGGCTGATTGCCCTGCGGCTGCGGACGCCCGGGATTGCGGTTCTGCGAATACTGGTTGGTCTGACCGCCGCGCGGCGGCTGGCTCGCTGCTGCCGGCCTTTGCGGCTGCTGCTGCGGTTGTACCGGTTTCGGCGCAGATGCGACCGGTTCGGGCGCGCGTGTCTGGGTCGGCGTGACCGGCTTTTCGTCCTCGGGCCGGGTCGGGCGGCGCTTGCGCGTCTCGACCACGACGGCCTTGGTTCGACCGCGACCCATATCCTGGCGCACGGTACCCTGGTTCACGCCCGTCGGCTTGAGCGTGAGCGTCTTCTTGCCCGTTACGCTGAGTGTCTTGTCGTCTTTGCTGTCGGTCATTCCGTTCCGTTCCTTCGGGCGCGGTCGGATACCTTTCAGCATCACCCCACGCCGTTCACATCCTGTCCTGCTACACTGCGGAGACCGGCGCCTGCCGGTGACCGCATCATTGTGAAGTCCGGCCAGCGCCGCCCGTCTCCTGCGGTATCACACCGCGATAGGTTTCGAGCAGAGTTGCGCGTTTCACTACACCCTCACCCGCCTGCCCTGCAAGCGCGCAAGCATGGATAAACGCATTCTGGCCCATCAGTTCGTCCATTTCCGCCGCAGAAAACAGACGGAAAGCCGGAATTTCGGCGTCCGTCTCCATTCCAAGGTGCCAGGCCTTGCGTGCCTGGTCGATTTTTCTCACGCCATCGGCTGCGGCGTCGACGGCATGAAACACCGCCAGAGCCTCGCCGCTGCGAATAGCCAGATCGACTTTAGCCGATCCACTGACAAACTGGCCCGCCTTGCGCGCCAGGTTCATCATGCCCGCCACTTGACGGACGAGGAGACGATCCACCTCCGCCCCAAGAGCGGGAGCGGCCCTCGCCTCTGTCTTCAATGCGCGGGCGAAGAGTTTTTTCGCCACCGCCTTGTCCACCGCCGCACGCGATGCCGTTACCCAGCAGCCGCGTCCCGGCAATTCCCGTTTCAGATCCGGCACGACGCTGCCATCGGGGGCTGCGACGAAACGGATCAACCGATCCGGCGTGCCGGTCTCGCGAGTGACGATGCAGGTGCGCTCGCTGGCGTCATCCTTTTTGCGCGTCATCCCCGTTTCCGGCCGATCCACGGCCATCATGCGTCCTGTCCGGTCTCGTCCGCGCCGGCTTCCGCCGCATCATTCTCCTCAGCCGCGAGAGCCTCCGCTTCGGCGGCAAGATCGGCTTCGGTGATCCAGCCTGCGGCCAGACGGGCCTGCACGATCATGTTTTCCGCATCGACGCGGGAAATATCGAATTTCGAGAAAAGGCCCTCGAACTTCTTGGTTTCACCATTCTTGCGTTCACTCCACCCGACCAGATCGTCGGCGGCACAGCCGGCAAAATCTTCAATGGTCTTGATGCCGTCCTCGCCCAGCGCAACCAGCATGCGGTTGTTCATGCCGTCAATCGACAGAAGTTCGTCCGACACGCCGAGTTCGCGGCGACGGGCATCCATTTCGGCCTCGATCTTGTCCAGATATTCGCGGGCGCGCGTCTGGATTTCTTCAGCCGTATCCCCATCGAAACCGTCAATGGAAGCAATTTCATCGAGATCGACATAGGCCAGTTCCTCAACGGCGGCAAAGCCTTCCGAAGCCAGAACCTGACCGACCATTTCGTCAACGTCGAGCGCGTCCATGAACAGATTGGTGCGTTCGTTGAATTCCTTCTGGCGGCGCTCGGATTCTTCGGCTTCCGTCATGATGTCGATATCCCAGCCGGTCAGTTGCGAGGCCAGACGCACGTTCTGACCGCGACGACCAATGGCCAGAGACAGCTGCTCATCCGGCACGACGACCTCAATGCGCTCGGCATCCTCGTCGAGCACCACCTTGGCCACTTCGGCGGGCTGCAGCGCATTGACGATGAAGGAGGCCGGATCCGGCGACCACGGAATGATATCGATCTTCTCGCCCTGAAGCTCGCCGACAACGGCCTGGACGCGGCTGCCGCGCATACCGACGCAGGCGCCGACCGGATCGATCGAGGAGTCATTCGAAATAACGGCGATCTTGGCGCGCGAACCCGGATCGCGGGCAACCGACTTGATCTGGATGATGCCGTCATAGATTTCCGGCACTTCCATGGTGAAAAGCTTGACCATGAACTGCGGATGGGTGCGCGACAGGAAGATCTGCGGACCGCGCTGTTCGCGGCGCACATCGTAGACATAGGCGCGCACGCGATCGCCATAACGCATGGTTTCGCGCGGGATCATCTCGTCGCGGCGGATAATGCCTTCGCCACGGCCGAGATCGACGATGACATTGCCATATTCAACGCGCTTGACCGTGCCGTTGATGATTTCGCCAACACGATCCTTGAACTCGTCGAACTGACGATCACGCTCGGCCTCGCGCACCTTCTGCACGATCACCTGCTTGGCCGACTGGGCGGCAATGCGGCCGAAATCCATCGGCGGCAGCGGGTCGGCGATAAAATCGCCGAGCTTGGCATCGACATTGCGGTCGCGGGCCAGCGGCAGAGCAATCTGGGTCGAATAGTCCTCAACCGTCTCAACCACTTCCAGCAGACGCTGCAGGCGGATCTCGCCGGTCTTGGAATTGATGTCGGCGCGGATATTGGTCTCGGAACCGTAACGTGAGCGGGCTGCCTTCTGGATGGCATCCGCCATCGCGGCGAGAACGATCTCACGATCGATGACCTTTTCGCGTGCGACCGCATCCGCGATCTGCAACAGCTCAAGCCGGTTAGCACTGACTGCCATTGTCTAAAGTCTCCGTCTTCCTGCCGGGGCGACGCCCCTGTCGGCGGTGTTATCGGTTATTCTTCGTCGCTGTCGTCGTTCTGCCCGTCATTCTGGTTGGCCGCTTCGGCTCTCGCCAGTTTGTCGGCGCGCAGCGCATCGCGGATCAGATCGTCGGTCAGAATAAGCTTTGCCTCGGCCAGTGCGGCAAAAGCGATCCGGATCTGCGGCTCCTCGCCATAGGCGATCTGGTCGCGCTCCAGCGTAAAGCTATCAGCTTCGACCGCAACGATCTTCCCGCGGAAACGCTTGCGGTTTTCCACCAGAACCGAAGTCTCACACTTGACCAGATGGCCGCTCCAACGCTCGAAATCGGACACGCGCACCATGGGGCGATCAATACCGGGCGATGATACTTCCAGATGATAGGCCTTGTCGACAGGATCTTCCACATCGAGAACCGGCGAAACAGCCATGGAGAGCGCTTCGCAATCCTCAACGGTCATGGTGCCGTCTTCACGCTCGGCCATGATCTGCATGGTCAGGCCGTTCTGGTTCATCATCCGCACGCGCACGAGACGAAAGCCCATGTCGACGATCACCGGTTCGATGATGTCGGCGATGCGCCGATCCAGTCCGGTTTCCGTGATCAGGCGCGGTTCGGGCACCTTTCTGCCGGCGTCATGGTCTGACAAGCCTTGCCTCCTGTTCCCCGTAAGGGGTCATTACCAATAAAAAAGAGCGGGTCCTTTCGGGCCCACCCTTCATCTGACGATCAAGAATTTGAATGTCATATACGCCCACTCGACTGAAATTGCAAGTCGTGCCGCAACAAACCGGCGAAGGCGCTGAAAAGGCAAGTTGCAGCCATTTTCCAGCTTTGCCAAAATTCGGGCTCTTTTGCAGTTTTCTTGCATAAAAGAGCTGGAAAAGGCAGGCAATGCCGTTACGGTTGCTTTATATCAAGATTCCCTTCATCGACTGCATCGGACAAGACCGTGCCGGATAGAGTTTCCTCGCTTTCCCCCCTGCGCAACCCCGTTTTCCTGACGATCTGGATCGCCAGCATCACCTCCAATTTCGGTGGCCTCATTCAGGATGTCGGCGCAGCCTGGATGATGACCTCCATTTCCTCATCGAAAAGCATGGTCGCCCTGGTGCAGGCCTCGAACACGGCACCAATCATGCTGTTTTCGCTGATGGCAGGCGCCATCGCCGACAGTTATGACCGGCGAAGGGTCATGCTGACGGCACAGATTTTCCTGCTTTCCGTTTCGGCACTGCTGTCGGTCTTTGCCTGGCAGGACTGGCTCACCCCCTGGTCGCTTCTGGGCTTCACCTTTCTCATCGGCTGCGGCTCGGCGCTGAGCGGTCCGGCCTGGCAGGCCTCCGTCGGTGATATCGTCACCCGTGAAGACGTCCCCGCTGCCGTCTCGCTTAACAGTATCGGCTACAACATCACCCGCAGCATCGGTCCCGCCCTTGGCGGCATTATCGTTGCCGTCGCCAGCGCAGCGGCAGCCTTTGCCGTCAATGCCGTCAGCTATCTGTCAATGATCTATGCGCTTTTGCGCTGGAAACCGGCCTATCCGGCCAACCCCC
This sequence comes from Allorhizobium sonneratiae, assembly GCF_023700755.1. GTDB lineage: Bacteria > Pseudomonadota > Alphaproteobacteria > Rhizobiales > Rhizobiaceae > Allorhizobium > Allorhizobium sonneratiae. The sequence goes on from NZ_JAMKOJ010000002.1 coordinate 511,671, forward strand.
TGCCGCGCGAGAACCTGGGAAGCGCCATCGCCGCCGGCTTGCGCTACATGTTCATGTCGCCCAACCTGATGAAGGTTGTGTTCCGCAGCTTCTTTTTCGGCTTCGCCGCCACGGCCATTCTGGCGCTTCTGCCGCTGGTGGCGAAAAACAATCTGGCGGGCGGACCGTTGATCTATGGTGCGCTGCTGGGTGCCTTCGGCATCGGCGCGATTGCCGGCGCGCTCTCCAACGGGCGCATCAGGGAAAAGCTGTCCAGTGAAGAGATCGTCCGTTGTTCCTTTGCCGGCTTTGCTCTTGCATCGGCCCTGACCGGCATCAGTGAGCATGTGTGGCTGACCGTGCCTGCCCTGATGGCGGCGGGGGCCTGCTGGGTTCTGGCGCTTTCCCTGTTCAATACCGTGGTGCAACTGTCGACACCGCGCTGGGTGGTCGGGCGCGCGCTGGCGCTTTACCAGACGGCAGCCTTTGGCGGCATGGCGTCGGGCAGCTGGATCTGGGGCCTCCTGGCCGAACATGTCAGTTCGGGCCATGCGCTGGTGTTTTCCGCCATCGTCATGGTGCTTGGCGTTGCCATCGGTTTTTTCCTGCCCATGCCCGCCTTTGCCTCACTCGATCTCAACCCGCTCAATCGCTTCAACGAACCGCCGCTCCGGCTCGATATCCGCCCGCGCAGCGGCCCGATCGTCGTGCAGATCGATTTTGAAATCGACGACAAGGACGTGCCGGAATTTTTGAAAATCATGGTCGAGCGACGGCGTATCCGCATCCGTGACGGGGCGCAGAACTGGGCCTTGATGCGCGATCTGGAAAATCCGGATATCTGGACCGAAACCTATCACACCCCGACCTGGGTGGATTATGTGCGCCACAACCATCGCCGCACCCGTGCCGACGCCGACATCACCGACCGGCTCATGGACCTCCACAAGGGCGAAAAGGGTCCGCGCGTACACCGGATGATCGAGCGGCAGGCCATTCCACCTGCCGACGACGTCTTTCACAAGCCGCATATCGACCATCGCTGATCGATATGGCTTTCCCGATTGTCAGTTTGTCGGCAACGGTTCTGGCGTATCGGCCTGGGTGCGCAGATAAGCGATGATATCGGCACGGTCCTGCTCTTTCGGCAGACCGGCAAACCCCATGGCCGTGCCTGAGACAAATTTGCGCGGCGATGTCAGGAAATGGTTGAGGTTTTCATAGGTCCAGTGCTCGGACCCACCCTTGGAAAAATCCTTCATCGCGGCGGAATAGGCAAAGCCCTCATGGCTTGCGACAGGCCGGCCAACCACGCCCCAGAGATTGGGACCGACCTTGTTGGGGCCGCCCTTGGTGTCATCATGACAGGCCCCACATTTCTTGAAGATCTGCGCGCCCGCCTTGACATCCGCAGAGGCCAGAAGCTTGGCGATCGGCTGTTCGGCTGGCGCTTCCTTGGCAGCGCCTCCGGCAGCAGGCGCTTCAGCAGCCACGATGGCATAACCTTCCTTTTCCGGGGCAGGAGAACTGAACAGGCCGTCCGAGACATTATAAATCGTCATCAGCACGAACACTGTGCCCAGCAAGGCACCCGCCCCCATGTTGAAAGTGGAATTCATTCGGTGAGTTCTCCCCAAAAAGTCCGTCAACGATAACCGGACATCCCTCCACACGCCGTCTGCATTCTCCTGCATAATGCCTTAAATCCACTGAGATTTAAGGAGAAAACGATGCAGCATATTTTCAATGTTACAGCATCCTATCTGCCTTTGTGAAAACGCACGATGCTGTCACGCCCGCAAAACCACTCCATTTTTCACGGTAAAAATGCATTAGCTAAAAAGCTATGACGTTTGCTAAAGATATGCAACCTGATTATGTCTGGCCGCTCTGAGACCTTTTGCCACCGTTTGCCCCTGCTTGATAAGGCATTTTCCAATGCATGACCCCAAATTCCCTAAGGCGCTGATTCTCATCCCTGCCCGCATGGCGTCAACTCGCCTGCCGGGCAAACCGCTCGCCGAAATTGCCGGACTGCCGATGATCGTTCAGGTTGCACATCGTGCCGCCGAGGCGCAAGTGGGCAGGATCGTTGTTGCCGTCGATGACGAAAGGGTCCGCAATGCGGTGGAAGAGGCGGGTTTTACGGCCATCATGACCGGCATGAGCCACCAGTCCGGCTCGGACCGGATTTACGAGGCGCTCACCACGGTCGATCCCAAAGGCGAGGCCGAGATCATCATCAATGTGCAAGGCGATCTGCCGACCATCGACCCAGACAGCATTCGTGCTGCCCTGCGTCCTTTGGAAGATCCTGCGGTGGATATCGCCACCTTGACGGTGAAGATCACCGAAGAGGCGGAAAAAACCAATCCGAACGTCGTGAAGATCGTCGGTTCACCGCTGTCGGACACCCGACTTCGAGCGCTCTACTTCACCCGCGCCACAGCCCCTTATGGCGAAGGTCCGCTCTATCATCATATCGGGCTTTATGCCTATCGCCGCGCCGCTCTCGAGCGCTTCGTTGCCCTTTCCCCCTCGGTGCTGGAAAAGCGGGAATCGCTTGAACAGCTGCGGGCACTGGAAGCGGGGATGCGCATCGATGCCGAAATCGTCGAGACCGTGCCGCTCGGCGTCGACACACCGGCGGATCTGGAAAAGGCACGGGCCATTCTTTCAGCATGACAGGAACCAGCATGACCAGCTTGACCAACCGCATTTCCTTTCAGGGCGATTACGGCGCCAATTCCGACATGGCCTGCCGCGACATGTTCCCGGACATGGAACCCCTGCCCTGCCCGACCTTCGAGGATGCCTTCACCGCGCTGGAAAACGGCGACGCCGATCTGGCGATGATCCCGATCGAAAACACGCTGGCCGGGCGCGTTGCCGATATTCATTATCTGCTACCGCTCTCCCGGCTTCATATCGTCGGTGAATATTTCATGCCGATCCGCTTTCAGCTGATGGCGCTGCCGGGGGTGAAGCTCGACGAAATCCGCAGCGTGCACAGCCATATCCATGCGCTTGGCCAGTGCCGCAAGATCGTGCGCAGCCATGGCTGGAAGGCTGTGGTCGCCGGAGATACGGCAGGTGCGGCCAAGCTTGTGTCGGAGCGAAAGGATCGCTCCATGGCAGCGCTTGCGCCACGGCTGGCCGCTTCGCTCTATGGGCTTGATATTCTGGCCGAGAATGTCGAGGATTCCGAGGACAACGTCACCCGCTTCGTCATTCTGGCGCGCGATCCGGTCGAGCTGAAACGCAGTGCACCGGAGGAACGGTTCATCACCACCTTCGTCTACAATGTCCGCAATATTCCGGCAGCGCTCTATAAGGCGCTGGGCGGTTTCGCCACCAATGGCGTCAACATGACCAAGCTGGAAAGCTATCAGATCGGCGGCAAATTTATCGCCACCCAGTTTTACGCCGATATCGAAGGCCATCCTGATGACGCCCCTGTCAAACGGGCGCTGGAGGAACTGCGGTTCTTTTCAGAAAAAGTCCGCATTCTCGGCGTTTACAAGGCACATGCCATGCGCGGCAGGATTTGAACGCAGACCTTTAGGGTCAAAACTCAATCAGGATGGGTGTTCTGTTGAACGGGATGGGATTGTATGGCAGCGAACAAGCGCAAGACAAGGCCGGTTTGCCTTGTCGAGCATTGTTCGCAATCAGGCGGCCCATCCCGTTCAACCCTTTGGGCAAGGCGTATTTTGTGCCTGCGGGCGTCGGAAAGGTTTGAAAATGGGGAGCATTTCCTGCACCTTTCCTTCTACTCAGACACAAAATACGCCTTGCAGAACAACCATCATGATTGAGTTTTGACCCTAATGCAGTCCTTGGGGAGATCTGCGGCTCCCCCAGGACTGCATATTTAAAACAATCAGGCTGCTTCAGCGGTTTCAAGATAAGCGTCGAGGGAACGAACCTGATCGGCGCTGAGACGCAATCCCTGCTTGGTGCGCCGCCAGAGAATATCTTCGGATGTGCGCGCCCATTCGCGGTTCACCAGCCAGTCCACTTCCACCTGATAGAGCGTGCCGCCAAAGTGACGGCCAAGAGCGGCCTGACTGTCGGCCCCCTTCAGCATCGCGTGGGTCAGCGTCCCGTAACAGCGGATCAGCCGACGGGCATGACGGTCTTCCAGAAAGGGACAGGCCGATTTCAACCGGCTGACTTCCGCCTCATAACCGGTCGGTGGAAAATCGCCGCCGGGCAGATGGCTTTCACCTGTCCACGGCTTGCCCTTGACCCCGATGGCCTCGCCGATCTTTTCCAGCGCGTGTTCGCCAAGCCGACGATAGGTGGTGAGCTTGCCACCGAAAACGTTGAGAAGCGGTGCGCCGTCTTTCTCCTCGAGTTTCAGCACGTAATCGCGGGTTGCCTCCTGCGCCTTGGAAGCGCCATCGTCATATAGCGGCCGCACGGCCGAATAGGACCAGACGATATCCTCCGGCTTCACTGGTTCGGCGAAATATTCGCTGGCGCAGCGGCAGAGATAGTCAATCTCCTGTCCGGTGATTTTCACATCTTTCGGGTCGCCTTTGTAGTCCTGGTCGGTCGTGCCGATCAGGGTGAAATCCCGCTCATAGGGAATGGCAAAAATGATGCGGTTGTCGGGATTCTGGAAGAAATAGGCGCGCGGATCGTCGAATTTCTTCGCAATGACGATATGACTGCCCTGCACCATTCGGACATTATGGGCATTATTGCGACCAACGGCATTGGACAGCACGCTATCGACCCAGGGACCGGCGGCATTGATCAGCATCCTCGCCTGATAGGAGGTCCGACTGCGGGTGGCGCGATCCTCAACCTCGATCGTCCAGAGACCGTTATTGCGTCTTGCACCGATAACGCGGGTCCGGTTGAGAATGAGTGCACCCCGGTCGGCAGCGTCGCGGGCATTCAGCACCACGAGGCGGGCATCATCCACCCAGCCGTCGGAATATTCAAACGCCTTGGTGAACAGGGGTTTCAGCGGTTTACCTGCCGGGTCGCGCTTCATGCTCAGCGTTTTCGTCGCCGGCAACAGTTTGCGTCCACCCAGATGGTCATAGAGAAACAGCCCGAGACGGATCATCCAGGCAGGCCGCACGCCGCCCTTGTGGAATGGGAGAACGAAACGCATCGGCCAGATGATATGCGGCGCCATCGCCCACAGCACCTCGCGCTCCATCAGTGCCTCCCGCACCAGCCGGAACTCATAATATTCCAGATAGCGCAAGCCACCATGAATGAGCTTGGTTGCCCCGGAAGAAGTTCCGGCGGCAAAATCATTCATCTCCGCCAGCGCCACCGAATAACCACGGCCCACGGCATCACGGGCAATGCCGGTGCCATTGACGCCGCCGCCAATGACGAAAACATCGAATATTGCACTCTCGGACATAGAAGCCTCCTCGACCCGAACATCGCATCCGAACCCCTCTTCCGGGTTTTCCTCGGCGGTGCAGACAATGGCGGCCTTATCTTGAAAGGCGCGCTTGCGAAAATATATATAGTCAAAAGAAAGAAAAATGAAATAAAAACGAAAGCGAAAACCGCGTTACGGTTCAGATTTTTTCTGTCATCGTCTCCACCACAGCCACCGAATGGGCCGCGCAAATGGCAACGATCTCCTCATGCGTGATCTCATCGGTGATGAAGCTATGCACCTGCGACAGATGGCCGATCCTGACCGGAGCGGTCCTGTCGAATTTGGACGAATCGGCCACCAGAATGACATGGCGGGCATTGGCGATAATGGCCTGTGCTACCTTGACCTCGCGATAATCATAATCGAGCAGCGATCCATCCCTGTCGATGGCCGACGCACCGATGACGGCATAATCCACCTTGAACTGGCGGATGAAGTCTACTGCCGCCTCTCCGACGATGCCGCCATCCGAGCGGCGCACCACACCGCCAGCAATCACCACTTCCATGGTGGGCAAGACCCGCAGGCGGTTGGCAACATTGATGTTATTGGTAATCACCATCAGCTCGCGATGATCGATCAACGCTTCACCCACCGCTTCCGTCGTCGTGCCGATATTGATGAACAGCGACGCATTGTTCGGAATAAGCTCGGCTGCGGCGCGGCCGATGAAGAGTTTTTCCTGCGCGGCCAGAGAACGTCGCGCCTCATAGCGCATGTTTTCAACGCCGGTGGGAAACAATGCACCGCCATGAATGCGCGTCAAACGCCGCTCTTCGCATAGATCGTTCAGATCCTTGCGAATGGTCTGAGGGGTCACACCAAATCGCAACGCCAGCTCTTCGACAAGGACACGGCCTTCGGCTTTGGCAATATCAAGTATATCACTTTGACGAGGAGAGAGCGGCACGGCGTTTTCCATATTTCAAATGAGTTCACTATAATCCGAAGCGAAAAACAGGCAAATGGCGACAATACGGTCTTGCAAAGATCAAGCGGGCCACCATCGGCACATAATCGCCTGTCTCAGGGACACTATGCCGCTGATGTGAAAAACGCTCTCACTCAAGGATTGTCGCCCATGCCGACATCACGCGGATTAATGCCAGGCAACCAGACAGGGCCGAGTGGCGGCGATGAACTGGTTGCCGTCACGCCGCTGCCATTGGTGCAGCGATAGATCCGCTCCGGCATTCCGCGGTCAAAATAATGTACACCATAGCCGCCATCACGGGTCGGCAGCGGCACGACATCCGTCGTACAGTGATAAGAGGATGCCAGTTTCTGGCGAAAGATCTCATCCTGCGATTTCACCCCGGGAAGATTGGTGGGCGCCGCCTCGGGCGCAACCGACCAGTTGGTGATGCCTGCGGCCTTGCTGGTCTGCGCCTGCGCAGATGTGACCACAAGGCCTCCAATCAGCACCGCTCCAGCAAGGATGAGAAGCTTTTTCAACGCCATGGACCGGTCTCCTGCAACAGCTTAGGCTGTGAGCCTGACTGCATCCTCCTTAAATCAAGGAGGATTTAAGGCAGACACACCAGATTCACCATGGAACAGCATCTTATATGCGTTTGAGAAAACACACGATACAGTCTCTTTCGCCAACCACCCAAATGTGGTGATGATTGCAGTTTTTTCCAGACGCATCACCGCAAGACCGGAACGGCGTTTATGCAAAAGGCCAGACAGATCGCAAGTTTCAGCAACGGCGCTAAAAACGGTCGGCGACGCGAATACCGGCCGGGCCGAGAATGACGGCAATCAGCACCGGCAGGAAAAACAGGATCATCGGCACCGTGAGCTTGGGCGGCAGAGCGGCGGCTTTCTTTTCCGCCTCGTTCATCCGCTCGTCACGGCTTTCCTGCGCCAGAACGCGCAGCGCCTGCCCCACCGGCGTTCCATATCGCTCGGCCTGGATCAAGGCCTGGCAGACCGATTTTACCGTATCGAGCTGGGTTCGGCTGCCGAGATTTTCATAGGCGACCTTGCGATCCTGCAGGAAGGACAGTTCGGCGGTGGTCAGCATCAATTCCTCGGCCAGTTCCGGTGACTGGGTGGCCATTTCATCGCCGGCCTTGCGCATGGCCGCTTCAATCGACATGCCGGATTCCACACATATCAGAATGAGATCGAGAGCATCGGGCCAGGCGCGGCGGATCGAAAGCTGCCGCTTGGTGATGCGATTGGAAACGTAAAGATTCGGCAGATAAAAACCGACATAGCCCGCCACGATCGTCGCCAGGAGCCGCATGGCGAAGGGTCTTTCCTTCAGGTGATCGAGACCGAAAATCCACCCGCCCGCCAGCGCCAGACAGATGAAGGGTAGAATGAAGCGCGCTGCCAGAAACACATGAAGGGCGTTTTGCGAGCGCAGACCCGCCGCTTTCAGACGATCCCCTGTCTTGTCGTCCAGAAGCGCCTTGCGCAGGTTGAACCGCTCGACGATCTTGCGCGCGGAACTGTTATCGGTATTGCGCAGGCTGCCGCGACCGGTTGAAGCACTCATCCGAGCCCGTTCGCGCGCGCGCATCTGATCGCGCTCAAGCGCCACCGATTTCATCCGCTTGTTGAGATCTCCCTTTTCGAAAAGCGGCATGATCAGGGTGTAAAGCGTGGCGAAGACCGCCAAAGCCACGAGAACCGCAATGATCAGTCTTGGATCGGTCAGACGGGCAGCAAGATCGGCAGACATCGGCGCTCTCCTCAAATGTCGAAATTGATCATGTTGCGCATGACGAAAATGCCGATGCTCATCCAGACGGCGGAAAAGCCTAAAATGAAATGGCCACGCGGATCGGTGAACAGGATGAGGATATAGGGTGGCGAGGTCAGATAGACGAGAAGCGCCACGATAAACGGCAGGGCGCCGATGATCACCGCCGATGCCTTGGCCTCCATCGACAGGGCCTGCACCTTGGCCTTCATCTTGCGCCGCTCTCTCAAAACCTTGGAGAGATTGGCCAGTGCCTCGGACAGATTGCCGCCCGCCTGCGACTGAATGGCAATGACGATGGCAAAGAAATTCACCTCCTGCAACGGCATGGAATTGAACATGCGCCCGCAGGCTTCGGCAACGGTGATCCCCATCTGCTGAGCATCGACCACACGGCGAAATTCCGTCCTGACCGGTTCCTGGGCATCGCCGGCAATCATCCTCAGCGCATCGTTGAGCGGCAGGCCGGATTTGATCGAGCGCACCATGACATCCAGCGCATTGGGAAATTCATCGAGAAATTTTTTCTGGCGTTTCTTGATCAGAAACCCGACAACCCAGCGCGGCAAGCCGGCCCCGCCGGCAAAGCCAAGCCCCAGCGCAAGCAAGGGCCTCATGCCCGCCACGAAGCAGAGGCAGAACAGCACGAGACCGAATGTGGCACTGGCAATGATGAATTGCGGCAGGGAGATCTTCAAACCCGTCTGCACCAGACGTTGTTTCAGAGAACTGCTGGAAACCGTCTTTGTCTTCTCATTCTGCTTGCGCTCGATTTCCTTCAGCGTCTCCTGCAGCGATTTGCGCCGTTTCGACATTTCCTGCACCCGGTCGCGCACGACCCGGGCTTTGACGGCATCGCTTTCGGCACTCTTGATGCGGTTGAGGCGTGTCGCCGCCTTCTTGTCGGATTCAAGGCGGGAAAACAGGAGAACATAGGCCAGCGATCCCGCAGCAAATGCTGCAAGCAGGATGATGCCAAGGAGCCTTATGTCCATATCCTTCTCCTTTTCGCCGGTCCGGCCACGGCCAGATCAAGCTGCAAAACACCATAATGAGAGCGAAGATCTGATCCATTCAGATCGAACACGCTCTCAAAGAGAGCCGGTCTTCTGTTCCATCGTGTCGAGGGCCGTCGCAAGCCGCCGGTCCTCGTTGTAGTAGCGGGCCTTGTCCCAGAATTGCGGCTTGCCGATGCCGGTGGAGACATGGCGGCCAATGATTTTGCCGGTCAGATCCTCACCTTCGATCTCATAGCGCATCAGATCCTGGGTGATGATCACATCGCCCTCCATACCGACCACCTCGGTGATATGGGTGATGCGGCGCGAACCGTCCCGCAGACGGGCCGCCTGAATGATGATGTCGATGGAGCCGGTGATGATTTCGCGCACGGTCTTGGCCGGCAGGGAATAACCGCCCATGGCGATCATCGATTCCATACGGCTGAGACATTCGCGCGGCGAGTTGGAGTGGATCGTGCCCATGGAACCGTCATGGCCGGTGTTCATCGCCTGCAACAGGTCAAAGACCTCCGGTCCGCGCACTTCGCCGACGATGATGCGTTCGGGGCGCATACGCAGGCAGTTCTTCACCAGATCGCGCATGGTGATCTCGCCTTCGCCCTCAATGTTCGGGGGCCGGGTTTCAAGACGCACGACATGCGGCTGCTGCAATTGCAGTTCGGCGGTGTCTTCGCAGGTGATCACCCGTTCATCGGCATCGATATAACGGGTCAGGCAGTTGAGCAGGGTGGTTTTGCCGGAGCCGGTTCCGCCGGAAATCACCACATTGCAGCGCACACGGCCGATGATCTGCAGGATCTGCGCGCCTTCCGGCGTGATCGCCCCGAATTTGACCAGCTGATCCAGGGTCAGCTTGTCCTTCTTGAATTTGCGGATGGTCAGCGCCGGGCCGTCGATGGCCAGCGGCGGCGCAATCACGTTGACGCGCGACCCGTCCGGCAGGCGGGCATCGCAGATCGGGCTCGATTCATCGACACGACGGCCAACCTGACCGACAATCCGCTGGCAGATGGACAAGAGCTGCGCATTGTCACGAAACCGGATTTCCGATTCGATGGTCTTGCCGCTGACTTCGATAAACGTCTGACCCGCCCCATTGACCATGATATCGGCAATATCGTCGCGCGCCAGAAGCGGCTCCAGCGGTCCGTAACCCAAAACGTCATTGCAGATATCGTCGAGCAGTTCCTCCTGCTCGGAAATCGACATGGCGAAATTCTTGATGGAAATGATATCGTTGACGATATCACGAATTTCCTCGCGTGCGCTCTCAAGGTCGAGCTTGGCCAGCTGCGACAGATCGATCGTATCGATCAGCGCGGCAAAGACCTGGCTCTTGGTGTCATAATATTCCTCGGTGCGGGCCGGTCGCTTCTTCTGTGGCGGGGCGGGTGGCGCAACCGGCGCGACCGGGCGGGGCGCTTCCGCCACCAGTGTCTCGGAGGATTTCGGCTGGACGGAGGACGGCATGGTGGCATGGGGCGGTTGAGCCCCTGGGCCCGCCTTGCCAAATCCGTCATTTCCACGTTTTCCGAACATGCGTTTCGCTTATCCTCTCGAGCATTTCCAGGAAAAGTGCGTAGCGGTTTTCCGTCCAGAAATGCGTAAAAACAAAGAGTGAGATCGCTTCCGTGTTTCCGTGAGACAGTGAAGCGCTCTAAAGGCCTTCATCACGGTCATGGCGTCGATCATTTTCGTCCCAGCAAGCCCATCAGTCCGGAAAGACCGGATTTGCGCGGCTTTTTCTCGCTGATCCTGCCGGTAACGATATGGGCGATCTGGGCAAAGGTCTCCGCTGTCGGGCACTTGGCATCCACTTCGGCAATCATGCGGCCGCTGTTGGCGGCATTGCCGAACAATTGCGTATCGAAGGCAATGACGGCCGCAGGCTCAATGCCGAGCGGCTCGAAAAAATCGGCAAGGCTGATTTCCGGTCGCTTCGGCATTCCGGCCTGATTGAGCACCACATGCGGCGGTCGATCATTGGGCCGGAGTTTTTTCAAGGCGTCGATCAGATTTTTCGTATTGCGCAAAGTGGCCAGATCCGGCGCCACCGTCAGCACGATTTCATCAACTTCGGCCAAAAGGTTCTTCTTCCATTCATTCCAGCCATGCGGCACGTCCAGCACGCACACCGGCGCGGTGCGTTGCAGGGTTTCCAGCACCGGCAGAAAGGCGGAGGGGTCGAAATCATAGGACCGGTCCAGCATGGACGGAGCGGCCAGCAAAGACAGATGATCCGAACAGCTGGTCAGCAGCCGGTCAAGAAAGGTCTCATCCAGCCGCTCCGGCGCATAGACGGCCTCGGCGATGCCCTGGGCCGGGTCCTGATCGAAATCGATATTGGCCGTTCCATAGGGCAGGTCCAGATCGGCCAGAATGGTTTCCTGAGAAAACAGCGAGGCGATCATGAAGGCGGTGTTATGGGCGATGGTGGACGAGCCGACGCCGCCCTTGGCGCCAATGAAAGCAAGGCTTCGGCCCAGCGGTTCAGCCTGAGGATCGACGAAAATCGCCGACAGGGCACCAATGATATCCCCCATGGCAACCGGAGCGACAATATATTCCGACACGCCGCTGCGCATCAGTTCGCGGTAAAGGGCGATATCATTATAGTGCCCGATGACGATAACGCGGGTCGAGGGATCGCACACCGCGGCCAAAGGTTCCAGTTCGGCCAGCAATTCCTGTGGGCGTGCCTCCGTTTCCAGAATGATCAGATTGGGCGTCGGCGCGCCGGAAAACATGTTGACCGCAGCCGAGATGCCGCCACTGGTCAGCCGCAGGCCAACCTTGGCCATGCGCCGGTCACGCCCGCATTCCTCCATCACGGCAAGACCCTGATCAGAAATGCAGAAGGCATGAACGGAAATGCGCGGCAAAGGCCGGAACCGGTCCAGATCTGCCGGCGCGGCCTGTGCGGGATGCTGCGGCTCCCCCTCGCCAAAACCGGCCATGTCGTAATCTATGCTACTCATGATTGCGCTCCGGTTCTGTCTTTAGTTCGACGAGCTGGAAGACGAACTTGACGACGAGGTGGTCGAGGTATCCGTTCCGCTTTCAAAATTGGTAATGACCGTGGCGCGGCGCTCGGCATCGATGGGCGACATGCCACGCGGGGCGATCAGGTCGGTGGGGCTGGCGATCTGGGCAGCCAGATTGGCCTGGCTCGCACAGCCGAAATTTTCCCAGTTGCGGTTCTGCGAGATATTGTCCGACAGGTCTTCCGGCCATTGGCCGCAGGGCGCGACAGTGGCCGTCGTTGCCATATAGCTCAGGCGGATCGGGGCGGCATCGCCCGAAGGAGCAGCCGGATAGGTCTGCGTGACGATCCGCACGGCTGGAATGCCCTTGCTGACAAGCAGGCTTTTTACCCGTTTGGCCACCATGACAGCGGCTGTCGCATTGGGCGAGCCGCTTGGCACCATGATATCGACATAGCCGCTCGATGCATTGCGGTAATTCTGGCTAAAACCAGTGACCATATCGCTCATGCCCTGGGTCAGGTGACCGGAGCCGGGCGCGACAGGAAGCTCAATAGCGTGCTGTACATTGGTCACAACAATCGGATGTCGCGTCCGGTAATCGTCGGGAAGCGATCCGGTTGTCCCATCATCACGCGCGCCGCAGGCAGACAGCAGCGTAAGAGCGACCAAGCCGCAGCCGGCGCGCAACAGCAAAGCAGGTCGGTATTTGCAGTCATGGCTGTCCATGGTCGCCCTCATTTGTAAATAAACCCGACGGAGCCCTGATAACCACCGCTGGCTGTCGCTTCCTTGCGGCCATAGATCTTGTTGACGCGATTGAGGAAATACATGGCACTGTCACCGGTGGGGTTGAAATTGTCATCGGGCCGCTGCAGATCGTTGCGGGCAACCGGCCGCACCAGATAAGGCGTGGCAATGATGACCAGCTCGCTCTCATTGCGGACGAAATCCTTGCTGCGGAACAGCGTGCCGAGGATCGGGATATTGGCAATTCCCGGCAGGCCCGACATCGCCTGACGGATATTGTCCTGCACCAGACCGGCGATGACGATGGAGCCGCCGGAGGGCAGTTCGACCGTGGTCGAGGCCTCGCGCTTGCGGATGGACATATAGGTCTGGCCGGGAATGGAAGGATTGCCGCTGCCATTGACAACCGAACCTTCAAAGGTCGGCTCGGAAACATCGGTCTCGATCGCAAGACTGATGCGACCGGGAGACAGAACCACAGGGCGGAAGTTCAACTGGACCCCATAATCCACCGAGGAATTGGAGCGGGTCACGGTGGTTTTGCCGGTATCGCTGTCGGTGGAGATATCCTGACCGCTCGCCAGGCGATATTCGCCACCGACATAGAATTTTGCCTGCTCACCGGAAATGGCCGTCAGCGTCGGCTCGGCCAGGGTGCGCATGACGCCAGCCTGTTCCATGGCATTGATATAACCGGAAATGCCGAAACGGCCGATGGTCTTGGTCAGCGAGGCGGTTCCGCCGACATCGACGGCATTGCCGAGATTGGAGGGATTGGAATAGGTTATGTTGCTCGATCCGTCCGACAGGGATGCACTGAAGCCGAGCTGTTTCAGCACCTGACGGCTGATTTCGGCAACCGTCACCTTCAGCATCACCTGATCTTCGCCTTCGATGGTCAGAAGATTGACGATCTGCGATGTCTGGCGATCTTCCGCATAGATCGCCACGGCGCCAATGCCGCTGGCATTGCTGCTTGTGGCGGTTTCGTTACGGGTCGTAGCTTCACCGCCCTGCAGGAAGGCTTTGGCCAGGCTGATGGCCCGCGAGGAGTCCTGCGGGGTGCGCACCGTTCCTGTCAAAAGGACGTTGTCGGAAACGATTTCGACCTTGATATTGGAATCAGGAATGAAACGTTTGAGATTGGCCTCCAGCCCGGTGATATCCCGCTCCACTTCGAGATCGAGGCTGACGATTTCCCGCCCCTTGTCGCCGAAAACGAAAATATTGGTCTGGCCGACTTTCTTGCCGAACAAATAGATACGCCGGGATGTGCGGGTCACGGCATCAGCGATGGTCGGATCAGCCACCAGAATGTCATGCGCGTCTTCGGGCAGATCGACGACAAGCGCCTTGTTCAGACCAAGCTTGAGAGAGCGGTGTGCGCCCGGCCCCGATTGCGTGATGCGGATCAGGCTCTGGGTTTCGGCCGCTGCCGGTGTCGGCGCGCCCAAAAGACGGCCAGAACCTGCCGGCACGCCGAATGCCGTCAGGCCGATCGTTAACACGGAGCAGATCAAGCCGCGGAAAGCGGCGGAGCAGTGGGAACGAAGCGTCTTCATCATCGGCTTTCTCAGGAGAAACGTTTTCATTGCAGTGTGTCCTGCGAACTCTTGACGATCTGCCCGGATTTGATCACCTGCACCTGAGCGCTGGTGCCGTTTCTCTGGGAAAAATCATCGGTCGACGCCGTGTCCTTCTCCTGCGCATCGGCAATCGAGCGCAGGGCAAGTGTCAACCGCTCGGCCACTTCCTGGGCGGCGGCCAGGGTCATGGTCTGCTCGTCGGTCAGTTCGAGTGTCGCCGTAGTGCCGACGACGGCCTTGACGCCATCCTTCTTCTCCTCGATCTGCTGATCGATGGCGAGAACGCGGACATTGGACAGAACCGTTTCAGGGATATGCGTATCGCCTTCCCCCTTACGCACCATGATCACATCGACCCGGTCATTGGGGAGGATAAAGCCCCCGGCCCCGGTGGAGACCGTGATCGGCGTCGAAACGGCCCGCTTGCCCGCCGGAAGCAGGGCTGACAAGGTCCGGCTGGACCCATCGGCCACTTTTTCAAGACGGATCGGCTCACCTTCGAAAATCGGCATCCGGACAATCATCCCGTCCAGATCCTTGAGGGCATTGGCACGATTTTGGCTTGTGATGAAACCGTCGACGACGCCCCCTTTTGGCCATTGCATCCAACGCATGGTTTTGTCCGTCAAACGGGCACCGATCGGCAGGCTTTCCGAGGCCACAAGCACACCAATCATCGGTTCCCGCTCAAGCTTGGGCGCCGATTTCTCGACAACAACCCGCTTTTGGCCCATCAGCCCCATAGCCAAAACACCAGCCAGGCCTGCCGCCACGACTGCGACAAGTAAAATCACTACCCTGATTGGCTTCATTGCCCGGCCCCCGGAAATACGGATTCGTTTTATCCGAGAAGAGCAGGAATTCGTGTAATTATGGTTAACAAACGACTTACAACAAGATTTGCCCGTTGCACGCCTCGAGATCAGGAAGCCATCTGGCATTCGCCTGCATAAAATTCTGACACCGAGTGAAACTTAAGGCGAAACTTATGCAGCAAAAAGCCGGGCAGGATCTCCGGGAAAGAAAAAGCTGACTATATTTTATTGTGTTCACTCTGATTTTCTCTGACCCAGTCAGAGACACAAAACGGAATATTGCAACTCCATAAACAACAGAAATTATCGTCAAACAGCGTCATTTTTATTTATTTTGTCCCAACTACGCCGCATGTCACCTTTTTGCTGGCGCCGATGTCTCGTCTCGCGTGCCACCAACACGGCGATCGCAACAAAATACACCATCTGCAGCAAAACGCCCACGATCACAGTTTTAAATATCGTATCGGAGAGAGAACCGGTCACAACGTAAGTGAAAGCAGAAAAAAATATCATAACGACAAACATCACCATGAATATTCTGGATACCCGCATTCTCCACCCCCATCCACATTGTGATATATTATTATTTTTCCTTCGAAAAATAACAACAACTTTCCTTATATAAAATTTGATTTCTCAGATATAAATAATATAAATGCCAAATTCGGAATGAAAATGCTGAAATCTATTCAATGATTTTTTTTAATGATGTTATTATCACGTTATCGATACATTTTCTGCGCAACCTACTCCCAACCCGCTGCACATCCTTACAGCACCGTGCGCCAAATATGGCGCACCAAGGTCGCGGTAACGCTTTATTTTACGCATTTCCGGACATAAAACCGTTTCGCACTTTTCTCGGAACAATAGTTTCGTCGGTTGATTCTAAGATTTGCTACCCATTTACGAAATGGTTGATAACAAATGTCAAATCCATTTCACTCGTCTTAAATCGATGCCGATTTCAGCAAAATACAGTGAATTACTTTAACATAAGGCTGCGGCCAAAATAGAGGAGCAACCTTATCTCTTCCTTATCATAAAGACTAAATTTCGCTTCATTCAAAATGATACTGCTCAGATGAAGAGCGCATACACATGGTGTGCCATCATGCAATAACGGCATGCGTCACGACAAGGCATCAAAATGCGCCCACTATTCATCCTCAATAGCCGGACCAACGGTCCACGACATGCTGGAGTTCTTCACCCCGTTCATAACGCGTGAGCTGCGCCTCGACATGGGAAAACAGCACGCTCACATCAGAGGCCGCAGCCGCATGAGGTGTGATGACCACATTGTCCATGTTCCAGAGCGGGCTTTCGGGTAAAAGCGGCTCTTTTTCAAACACGTCCAGAGATGCTCCGCCGAGAACGCCTTTTTCCAGGGCCGCGATCACATCGGCCTCCACCTGACTGCCGCCTCGTCCGGCATTGAGAAAGACCGGCCTGCCAAGCGCGCCCTTCTGCCTGAGCTTGGCAAACAGGCTGCTGTCATAAAGCCCTCTTGTTTCCGCCGTCAGCGGCAACAATCCGACGAGAATGTCGGTTCGCGCCAGAAAATCATCGATATGGTCTTCGTCGAACGTTTCTATCCCGTCGATCTTTTTCAAACGCCGCGACCAGCCGACGACATCGAACCCCATCACCTTGAGCTTGCGAACCGCATCAAGCCCCAGAACACCAAGCCCCATGACACCCACCGTCACGTCGCAGGCCTCGGGCTGACGGATCACCTCGTGCCAGATTTTTTCCCGCTGCTGTCTTTGATAGAGCGGCATGTTGCGCAAATGGTAGAGACAGTTCAGCACCACCCATTCGCTCATCCGGTCCGTCAGGCTGCGATCGACAAAACGGATGATCGGCAGATCCGGCAGGCCGGGCAGGCTCAGCAGGTGATCGACGCCCGCACCACCGGAAAACAGAAGTTTCAGGCCCGGCGCACGGGAAAACAACGACGGGTCCGGTTTCCAGACCACGGCATAGGCGGCCTCGGACAGATCGCGCCCGGCATGGGCGGAATCGGCAAGATCAATGACCTCACGCCCGGGGAAAGCCCCCTTCAACGCCTCGCTCACGGCTTCGCGCGCGAATTTGAGATCGATCACCACGGGGCGTTTGTCTGTCATGGGAAGGTCCTGAAAGGCGTGTTACTGGCTGATTGTACCGGCCTTGATGGCCGTAAGATTGAAGGCGGCGGCGAGCAGAGCTTTGGTATAATCTTCTTTCGGCGTCTGGAAAATCGTTTCTGCCGGCCCCTGTTCGACAACTTTGCCGGCGCGCATCACGATCAGGTTATTGGCCAGCGCCCGCACCACCTTCAGGTCGTGGCTGATGAACAGATAAGCAAGCCGATGGCGTTGCTGCAGATCGCGCAGCAGATCGACCACCTGCGCCTGCACGCTCATGTCCAAGGCTGAGGTCGGCTCGTCCAGCATGACGAAGCGGGGCTTGAGCACCATGGCGCGGGCAATGGCGATGCGCTGGCGCTGACCGCCGGAAAACTCATGCGGGTAGCGAAAGCGTGTGGCGCTGTCGAGCCCCACCTCTTCCAGCGCTGCCGCGACACGCCGGTCCCGCTCGATGGCAGACAGGCCGCGCTCATGCACTTTCAGCCCTTCGGCAACAATGTCACCCACCGACATGCGTGGACTGAGCGCGCCGTAAGGGTCCTGAAAGACCACCTGCAGCCGATCACGCAACGGTCGCATCTGCTG
Organism: Allorhizobium sonneratiae; assembly: GCF_023700755.1. Taxonomy (GTDB): domain Bacteria; phylum Pseudomonadota; class Alphaproteobacteria; order Rhizobiales; family Rhizobiaceae; genus Allorhizobium; species Allorhizobium sonneratiae. Next base: position 529,665 of record NZ_JAMKOJ010000002.1, read on the forward strand.
AAAAGAATAGCCGTCTATGTTCTGACCGATAAAATGGATCGGCCCCTTGGAGGAGATCAGCCGTGCCAGCGCCAGACCGAGCGTCGTCTTGCCGGAGCCGGATTCGCCGACGACGCCGAGCGTTTCGCCCTCTCTGAGGCTGATATCGACACCATCCACCGCCTTGACGTGATCCACCACCTTGCGCAGGAACCCGGCCTTGACCGGGAACCAGACGCGGATATCCTTGCCCTCCATCACCACCGGACGGTTTGGATCGGCAACAGGCGGTGCGCCTTTCGGCTCAGCGGCCAGCAGCTTTTTCGTGTAGTCGTGCCGGGGAGTGGTAAAAATCGCCTCGACCGGCCCGGTTTCGACGATCTTGCCGCCAGTCATCACGCAGACCCGATCAGCAAATTTACGGACGATGCCAAGGTCATGGGTGATGAACAGCATGGCCATCCCATGTGCTTTGCGCAAATGCGCCAGCAATTCGAGGATCTGCGCCTGCACGGTGACATCGAGCGCGGTGGTCGGCTCGTCGGCGATCAAAAGTTTCGGACGGTTGGCCAGTGCCATGGCAATCATCACCCGTTGGCGCTGGCCGCCGGACAGCTGATGCGGAAAAGCATTGAGCCGCTTTTCCGGCTCACGGATGCCGACCTGCCGCAACAGTTCCAGCACCTTGTCGCGCGCCGCCTGCCGGGCCATGCCCTGATGCAGGTTCAAGACCTCGCCGATCTGCCGCTCGATCGTATGCAGCGGATTGAGCGAGGTCATCGGCTCCTGAAAGATCATGGTGATGTCGTTGCCACGCACCGCCCTGAGCTGCCGCTCATCCAGCCCCAGCAGGTCGCGGCCTTCAAACAGGATTTCTCCGCCGGGATGATGGGCAGCGGGATAGGGCAAAAGCTTCAGGATCGAGGCAGCCGTCACCGATTTGCCCGAGCCGCTTTCGCCGACCAGAGCCAGCACCTCGCCCGGTGCGATATCGAAGCTGATGCCGTCCACGGCAAGACTGTCCACGCCCCCCTGGCGAAAGGCGACCGAAAGATTGCGGACGGAAAGGATCGGCGCGCTCATTTGAAGGTCTTCCTCGGATCGAAGGCATCGCGCACGGCTTCACCGATAAAGATCAAAAGCGACAGCATGATCGACAGGGTGAAGAAGGCCGTCAGACCCAGCCATGGCGCCTGCAGATTGCGCTTGCCCTGAGCGATCAGTTCACCCAGCGATGGCGAACCCGGTGGCATGCCGAAGCCTAAAAAATCCAGCGAGGTCAGCGTGGCAATCGAGCCGGAGAGAATGAAGGGCAGAAAGGTCAGGGTCGCCACCATGGCATTCGGCAGAAGATGGCGGAACATGATCGTCCAGTTGCCGACACCGAGCGCACGGGCGGCGTTGACATACTCGAAATTGCGCGCCCTCAAGAATTCCGCCCGGACGATGCCGACGAAATGCACCCAGGAAAACAGCAGCATGATGCCGAGCAAAACCCAGAAACCCGGCGGCAGGATCGAGGCGATGATCAATAGAATATAAAGCACCGGCATCGACGACCAGATTTCGATGAAACGCTGCATCAGAAGATCGGTCCAGCCGCCGAAAAAGCCCTGAATGGCCCCCGCCGTCACGCCGATCACCGCTGAGGCCGCCGTCAGCGCCAGACCGAACAGCACGGAAATGCGAAAACCGTAAATCATCCGGGCCAGCACGTCGCGGGCCTGATCGTCGGTGCCGAGCCAGTCCATATTGCCGAGAATGCAGTTCGGGTCTTTCACCCCGAGCGGATAGGCCGAGCAGCGTTCCTCCTTGCTCATCAGCCAGAAGGGCCGGGTTGGAGCAGAATGGGGAATATAGGAATTGACCGTGTTGTAGGAATAGCGGATCGGCGGCCAGACCATCCAGCCATGCTCATCGATTTCCTTGGAGACGAAATCGGAGCGGTAATCGGTGACGGCGAGAAAGCCGCCGAATTTCGATTCCGGGTAATTGACGAAGATCGGAAACAGCAATTCGCCCTTGTAGGAGGCGATGATCGGCCTGTCATTGGCGATGAATTCCGCCCCAAGGCTCAAGACGAACAGGACGAGAAACATCCAGAACGACCAGTAGCCGCGGCGATTGGCGCGGAAATTGCCAAGCCGCCTCCGGTTGAGCGGCGAGAGGAACGGTTTTTTCTGCGGTGCTGCCACCATGCCGGTCTTTTCCATCACACATCCCTCCGCTCAAAGTCGATGCGTGGGTCGATCCAGGTATAGATCAGGTCGGAGAGGAGATTGACGCCCAGGCCGAGCAGCGAAAAAATATAAAGCGTGGCAAACACCACAGGATAATCCCGGTTGACCACCGACAGATAGCCCAGACGGCCAAGCCCATCGAGCGAGAAGATGTTTTCGATCAAAAGCGAGCCGGTGAAGAAGGCGGCGACGAAAGCGCCCGGTATGCCGGCAATGACAATCAGCATGGCATTGCGGAACACATGGCCATACAGCACCCGGCGCTCGCTTAAGCCCTTGGCGCGGGCCGTCACCACATACTGCTTCTTGATTTCCTCGATGAAGGAATTCTTCGTCAGCAGCGTCGTCGTGGCGAAGGCAGAGAGCAGCAGCGACAACAGCGGCAGGGTGAGATGCCAGAGATAATCGAAAATTTTCTGCCACCAGCTCAAGGCGGCGAAATTATCCGAGGTCAGGCCGCGCAGCGGAAACCAGTTGAAAAAGGAACCACCGGCAAACAGCACGATCAGCAGAATGCCGAAGAGAAAGCCGGGAACAGCATAGCCGACAATGATGACGCCGGAGGTCCAGACATCGAAGCGGGAACCGTCCATCACCGCCTTGCGGATGCCGAGTGGAATGGAAACGGCATAGGAAATCAACAGAACCCAGACACCGAGCGACACCGAAACCGGCATTTTTTCCAAAATGAGATCGATCACCGAGGTATTGCGGAAGAAGCTTTCGCCGAAATCGAAGCGGCTGTAATTCCACATCATCTCGACAAAGCGGGTGAGAGGCGGCTTGTCGAAACCGAACTGCTTGTTGAGCTTGGCAATCAGGTCGGGATCAAGCCCCTGCGCGCCGCGATAGGTTGAACCGCTGTCATTGCCGACCCCGCTGGAAAAATCCCCGCCGCCGGACAGGCGCTGATCGGCGCTGTCGCCCTGGCCGGACAATTGCGCCACTACCTGCTCGACCGGACCACCAGGGGCAAATTGCACGATGAGAAAGGAAATGCCCATGATGCCGATCAGGGTCGGGATCATCAGCAGCAGACGGCGCAGAATATAGGCGGCCATTATCCGCCCCTCCGGGTCATGTGGCCCGTTTCATTCCCGCCTTTGATGATGACGCCGGTTGCCATCGCTGTTGGCCCTGTCAATCGCTCTGCCTTTTCGTCTGTGATGAGCCCCTCCTACACATGGCCTGACCGGAATCGATTTCAGGAATCATGCAGGAGATTGAAACTGTTACCGCATCTGATCCACGTTTTGCAAACGCGGGATGCAGTAGTGGTAACCGCTGAAATGCGGCCTGCAAAGGGCAAAGCGAGAGCATCGTGCCGAAAACCGGTTCCCACTTTTCAACCGATGCTCTCAGATTTTGTTTCCGCATCGGTTTGTCCGAAAACCGGTGCCCACTTTTCGGCCGATGCTTTATTGCCCCACCTGTTTCGACCACCAGATATCGGGAAACCCGCTGGAATATTCCGGCAGGGCGGCGGGATGAGCAAACTTGTCCCAATAGGCATACCAGACCGTGCGCCGCGTATAGGAGGGCACGACATAGGCGCCGTTCAAAAGCAGACGGTCGAGCGCATGAACCGTATCGATCAGCGTCGGCCGGTCTTTGGCAAAAATAACCTGCTGCACCAGCGCGTCGATATCGGCGTCTTTAATACCGGCATAATTGCGCGATCCCGGCTGATCGGCGGCGGCTGACGTCCAGAAATCCCGCTGCTCATTGCCCGGATTGGTCGATTGGGACATGCCATAATAGACGACATCATAGTCGAAACTGCGCAGCCGGTTGAAAAACTGCGCCGAATCCACCGTGCGGATCGTGACATTGACGCCGATTTTCTTCAGATTATTGGCAAAGGGCAGCGCCACCTTCTCAATCGTCGGTCCATCCAGCAGAATTTCGAAGCTGAAGGGCTTGCCGGTTGTTTTTGAAACCATCTGGTTGCCCCTGAGTTCATAACCTGCTTTGGCAAAGAGGGCGATTGCCATGCGCAGATTGTCTCTGAGCTTGTCCGGGGTTTCACTGACCGGATTGCGATAGGGTTTCGTCAAAATTTCCGGGTCAACCGGCTGTTTCAGACCTTTGAGGATCTCCAGCTCCCGGCCTTGCGGCAGGCCGCTCGACGCAAGCTCGGTGCCATAAAAATAGCTGTCGATGCGTTTATAAAGGCCGAAGAAGATCGTCCGGTTCAATTCCTCGAAATCGAAGGCATCATTCAGCGCGCGCCGGACATTGACGTCCTTGAATTGTTCGCGCCGGGTGTTGAGCACGAAACCGACCATGAGGCCGGCATTGCGGTAATCATTCGGCAGCTCTTCCCGCTTGACGCGCCCCTCTTTCACCGCCGGAAAATCATAGGCGCGCTTCCAGCGCATGGCGGCATTTTCCAGCCACAGATCGGTGGCGCCGGAGCGGAAGCTTTCAAAGGCGACATTGAGATCAGTATAATAGGTATAGGTGATCGTGCCGAGATTGTTGGCGCCGATGTTGACATTGAGGTCCTTGCCCCAATAATCCTTGCGCAATTCATAGCGCACCCATTGGCCCGGCGAGAAGGCGGCGATGCGATAGGGGCCGGAACCCATGATCGGCTCCAGCGTGGTTTTGGATATATCGCGCGGCTTGCCGTCCGGCCCGTTTGCCAGCCACCAGTGTTTCGGCAGAATATCCAGCTCGCCGACAATGGAGGGCAATTCGCGATTGCCCTTCTGGTCGAAAGTGAAGGTCACTTCCCGCGCACCGGTCTTTTCCGCCTTCACCACATGGGCATAATAGGCGGCATAGGCCGGGTTCAGATCCTTGAACCGCTCGAAGCTGAAGACTACGTCTTCCGGCGTCACGGGCTGGCCATCGGCCCATGTCGCCTCCGGGCGCAGGCGGAACTTGACGAAGGAATAATCGTCCGGCCAGGCAACCGCCTCGGCCAACAGGCCATAGCTCGTTCCATCCTCGTCGAGCGAGGGTTTCATCAGGGTTTCTGTGACCAGAGACAGGCCGCCGCCAACAGACAGACGGGTGGTGACACCGCTGGCCAATTGCCCCTTGCCCGGCACCGGATTGAAACTGTCATAAGTACCGTCCGCCGTCAGCCTGACCGCGCCGCCTTTCGGCGCATCCGGATTGACGTAATCGAAATGTTTGAAACCGGGCGGATATTTCGGTGCGGTGATCACGCCGATGGCGTGATGCCAGATCAGCTCTTCGGCAAGAGCGGGTTGTGCAGCCAACGCCAGTAGGACAATGAAAAATCTGAAAACCACCCTGAACAAACGCCGTCCCCTGCTGATATCGAATCTTGCGAATGGGCGATCCTATAATAATGCGAGCGAAACGGGAAACCCTTCTCTGCCGCTGCGTTTCGCCGGACTGGCAAACGCGGTAAAGTGGTCAAAACGATTCGCGACGGCATGATGAGGTGGTCTGTGGCAAGGGGTTTTCATGTCTTCCGGCTGGGCGCAGCGCTTATGACGGCGCTGGCGCTGGGGCTTTCATCGGCAGCAGCGGATGAACCGGCCAAACAGGCCTTTGGCGCGGTGAAACTGCCAACGGCTGGACCACCGACCCCTTATGGATTTTATGCCAAGGGCTGCATGGGCGGAGCGGAAGCCCTGCCGACAGATGGCCCCACCTGGCAGGCCATGCGGTTGTCGCGCAATCGCCGCTGGGGCAATCCGGCCATGCTGTCTCTGCTTGAAAAGCTGTCGCGCGATGCAACGAAAATCGGCTGGCCGGGGCTTCTGGTCGGCGATATCGCCCAGCCGCGCGGCGGGCCTATGGTCAATGGCCATGCCTCGCACCAGATCGGGCTCGATGCCGATATCTGGCTCACCCCCATGCCTGCCCACCGTATGAGTGTGGCCGAGCGCGAAAGCCTGCCCTTCACCTCCATGTTGGAAAAGGGCAAGTTTCTCACCATCGATCCGCAGCACTGGACGCCAGCCCATGCGCGGCTTTTGATGCTGGCGGCGAGCTATCCGCAGGTTCAACGGATTTTCGTCAATCCCGCGATCAAGAAGAAGCTTTGCGAAAGCTGGACCGGCGACCGCAGCAATCTCGGCAAGATCCGCCCGATGTATGGACATGATTCGCATTTTCATATCCGCATCTTCTGCCCGGCAGGTGCGAGCGATTGCAAGCGGCAGGTGGCGGTCAATGCCGGTGATGGCTGCGACAAGACGCTCGCCTGGTGGTTTACCAGCGAGCCCTGGGCACCGGCGAAAAAGCCGCCCAATGCCAAGCCTGCGCCAAAACCGCGTGAGGTCATGGTATCGGACCTGCCGAAAGCCTGTGCGGCACTCTTGAACGCGCCTTCGGTGGCAAGCGAAAGAATGGCAACCTTCGGCGGGCCTTCGGCCTATACCGATCCCGCCAGCTATGCGCTCAAAGCCTCGGCAAAACTTCCCGTCCCATCGCCCACCTCTGCCCGGCCCTGATCAAGCCTGACGGCTTTCCATCGGCAAAACCTTGGTATAAGAGGCATTAAACGATTTAAAACCACAAGCGTTTTGATGACGCATTGCCGGTTTGGGTCTTTTTATGGGAGCATGTCACAGAGTGCATGGGGCAGGGACATGCTTGGGTAAGCCCTGAGCGCGCTTTGGAGGAGCCTGATGGCGGAGCGACGGAAAATCGCATTGATCGCGCATGACAAGATGAAGCTGAACATGGCGGAATTTGCCCTGAAGCATCAGGCCTTGCTGCAGCCATTCCAGATTGTCGCCACCGGCACGACCGGTACACGTGTTGCAGAGGCCTGCCCCGGCCTGAACATCACCCGGATGAAAAGCGGCCCGCTTGGCGGCGATCAGCAGATCGGTGCCATGATTGCCCAGGAAGAGGTGGCGCTGTTGATCTTCCTCGTCGATCCGCTCACCCCGATGCCGCATGATGTCGACGTCAAAGCTCTGATGCGGCTGGCCATTCTTTATGACACGCCCATGGCGCTCAACCTGGCCAGCGCTGATATTCTTCTGCCTGCCATTGCCCGATAGATTGCCGATAGACGCGCCTTACCGTCTTGCGAAAACTGGATTTGCCATGTCTCAGAGTTCCACCTCACACAGTTCAAAGCCTCACAGCGATCACCTCCCCTTTCCGGTTCTGATCGGCGATATCGGCGGCACCAATGCCCGGTTCTGGATCATTCCCGATGCCGAAGGCAAGCCGGTGGAATTTCCCACCCTGCATACGGCGGATTTTCCGACGATTGACGAGGCGATTGCGTCATCGGTTCTGGACAAGGCGGCGGAGCGGCCAAAATCAGCACTTCTGGCCGTGGCCGGTCCAATCCGTGACGATGAGATCCCGCTGACCAATTGTCCCTGGGTGATCCGCCCGAAACAGATGATCGACAAACTCGGCTTCACCGATGTCATGGTGGTCAATGATTTCGAGGCGCAGGCGCTGGCTGCCGCCACCCTTGGCAAGAGCGACCGTGAGCCCATCGGGCCGCTGGAAGACAGCAGCACAGCAACCCGTGTCGTTCTGGGTCCGGGCACCGGGCTTGGCGTCGGCGGCCTGCTTTATACCGAACATCGCTGGTTTCCTGTGCCGGGCGAAGGCGGCCATATCGATATCGGCCCGCGCAGCGCCCGCGATTACCAGATCTTTCCCCATATCGAGACCATCGAAGGACGTATTTCCGGCGAACAGATCATCTCCGGGCGCGGGATCATCCATCTTTACAAGGCCGTCTGTGCCGCCGATGGCAAGACACCGCAATGGAGCGATCCGGCCGATGTCACCGGCCATGCCCTGAACGGAACCGATCCGGTTTCGGTGGAAACCATGCAGCTTTTTGTCACCTATCTCGGACGTCTCGCCGGTGATTTCGCACTGACCTTCATGGCCCGCGGCGGAGTCTATCTGTCCGGCGGTATTTCGCAGAAAATCGTGCCATTGCTGAAAGGGCCGCATTTCCGCGCTGCCTTTGAAGACAAGGCCCCGCATTCGGCGATGATGAAGACCATTCCCACCTTTGTCGTCACCCATCCGCAGGCAGCACTTTCTGGCCTTGCACATTATGCCCGCAAGCCCGAAAAATACGGCGTGCGGCAGGAAGGGCGGCGCTGGCAGAAGTGAGCGTCAGACACAGATTGGCAAGACTGTTGAAGATATGACGGTAAGCATGAACATCAGGAGAAACAGATGACGGGGCCGATGAAGCTTGTGGTGGTCGGCGCAAACGGCCGCATGGGACAGGCGCTGATCCGGATCATCGCCGCAACCGAGGGCGCTGTGCTGCATGGGGCGGTTGGCCGTCCTGGCTCTGCTGCGATTGGCAAGGATGCCGGAGAACTGGCCGGGATTGGCCCACTTGGCGTTCCGGTCACCGAGGATGCTCTCTCCGCTTTCGTGCACGCCGATGGGGTGATCGATTTTACCCGGCCGGAATCCTCGGTCGAGTTTGCGGCACTGGCCGCTCAGGCACGCATTGTCCACGTGATCGGCACCACCGGCTGCACGGAAGAAGACGAGGATAAATTCCGCGCCAGCGCCCGTCATGCACGCGTAGTGAAATCCGGCAATATGAGCCTCGGCGTCAATCTGCTCTCCGTGCTGGTGAAACAGGCCGCAAAGGCGCTCGACGCCGCCGGCTGGGATATCGAGGTTTTGGAAATGCACCACAGGCACAAGGTGGATGCGCCCTCCGGCACCGCCCTGCTATTGGGCGAGGCGGCGGCTGCGGGCCGTGGCATCGATTTGCAGGATGCCTCCGTGCGTGTGCGCGACGGTTATACCGGTCCGCGTGAACAGGGTACGATCGGTTTTGCCACGCTGCGCGGCGGCTCGGTCATCGGCGAACATTCGGTGATCATGGCGGGCGAAGGCGAGCTCATTACCCTGTCGCACAGTGCCGGAGACCGGACGATTTTTGCCCGCGGCGCCGTCAAGGCCGCCCTTTGGGCCTTCGACAAGAAGCCCGGTCTTTACTCCATGCTCGATGTTCTCGGGCTTTCCCAAAACAGCTGACGATCGAAAAGGACACCCCCCATGACTGGTACGCTTGTACTTGTGCGCCATGGCCAGAGCGAATGGAACCTGAAAAACCTGTTCACCGGCTGGCGCGATCCCGACCTGACGGAGCTTGGTATCGAGGAAGCCCGCACCGGCGGTCAGGCGCTGGCCGATACCGGCATCAAATTCGATATCGCCTTCACTTCGGCGCTGACCCGCGCCCAGAAGACCTGCGCCATCATTCTCGACAAGGTCGGCCAGAGCGGATTGACGACCATCAAGGATCAGGCGCTGAACGAACGCGACTACGGCGATCTGTCCGGTCTCAACAAGGATGACGCAAGGGCCAAATGGGGCGAGGAACAGGTGCATATCTGGCGCCGTTCCTATGATGTGCCACCGCCCGGCGGCGAAAGTCTGCGTGATACCGGCGCGCGCGTCTGGCCCTATTATCTCACCGACATTCTGCCGCGCGTGCTGAAGGGCGAAAAAGTGCTGGTCGCCGCCCATGGCAATTCGCTGCGCTCGCTGGTCATGGTGCTGGACAAGCTCTCCAAGGAGGAGATCCTCAAGCTCAACCTCGCTACCGGCGTGCCGATGGTCTACACGCTCAACGCCGATTCCACCGTCGCCTCGAAAGAGGTGCTGGGCGACATGTCCGGCGCGCATTGATTGAACGTTTCAGGTCAAGGAGAGAGGCCCCGCATGCGGGGCCTTTCACGTCTGTCTACTGCATAAATCCTTAAATCGGGTGAGGTTTAAGGAGAAAATGATGCAGTAAATATAAAGCGTTACAGCATCCTTGGTGCGTTTTATAAAACGCAACCGCGCTGTAGGGCCTTATTTTGTGCCGTACATGCGGTCGCCAGCATCACCAAGGCCTGGAACGATATAGCCCTTTTCATTCAGATGGCTGTCGATCGAGGCGGTGAAGACCGGCACGTCGGGATGGGCTTTGCGGAAATTCTCAAGCCCTTCCGGGGCCGCCAGCAGGCAGAGGAAGCGGATATTGACGGCACCGCGCTCTTTCAGCTTGTCCACGGCGGCAATCGAGGAATTGCCGGTGGCCAGCATCGGATCGACGATGATGATCAACCGTTCGGACAGGTTTTCCGGCGCCTTGAAGTAATATTCGACCGGTTGCAGCGTTTCATGATCGCGATAAACGCCGATATGGGAGACGCGGGCCGACGGCACCAGTTCCAGCATGCCTTCCAGAAGCCCGTTTCCGGCGCGCAGGATCGAGGCGAACACCAGCTTCTTGCCTTCCAGCACCGGAGCCTGCATTTCCGTGAGCGGCGTTTCGATGGTTTCCATCGTCAAATCGAGGTCGCGCGTCACCTCATAGCAGAGCAGGGTGGAAATTTCCCGGAGCAGACGGCGAAAACCTGCCGTCGAGGTTTCCTTGCGCCGCATGATGGTCAATTTGTGCTGCACCAGCGGATGATTGATAACCGTTACGCCGTCCATGGCAAAACCTTCTTGTCTTTTTTTTCGTGATCTTTGTTTTTTCAAGAAATCCCGGTTCCGGCAAGAGGCTGGCTCTGCCCTTGGCTGCGAATCCCCAAAAGCTGCTGCCATCATACGGGATTGTGCAGAAAACTGCTCCCATAGCGGCCTTTGGCAATGCCAAGATGCGCGGCAATTGTCTCACCAATATCGGCATAGGTGCGGCGAATACCGATGGAACGGGCGCGAATGCCGGGACCGAAAGCAATGACCGGCACACGCTCACGGGTGTGGTCGCTGCCACGCCAGGTCGGGTCACAGCCATGATCGGCAGTGAGAACGACCATATCGCCTGGCTTCAGCGCGCCATACACCTCCGGCAGCCAGACATCGAAGGCTTCCAAGGCGGCGGCATAGCCAGCAACGTCGCGGCGATGGCCATACACCATGTCGAAATCGACGAAATTGGTGAAGACCAGCCCGCCGTCTTGCGCCGTCCTGATGATCTCGAGTGTCTTTTGCATCAGCTCGGCATTGCCATTGGCCTTGATTTCATGGCCTGTGCCACGATGGGCAAAAATATCGCCGATCTTGCCGATGGAGGTAATCGGCCGCTCAGCCTCGCTCAATCGGTCAAGCAGGGTGGCTTCCGGCGGCGGCACGGAATAGTCGCGGCGATTGCCGGTGCGTTCGAATGTGGACGCGCTTTCGCCGATGAAAGGTCGGGCAATCACACGGCCGATCCGATAGGGATCGAGAAGTGTCCGCACGGTCTCACAGAGTTTCAGTAGGCGCTCCAGACCGAAATGGCGTTCATGCGCGGCAATCTGGAAGACGGAATCGGAGGAGGTGTAACAAATCGGCTTGCCGCTTGCGATATGCTCTTCACCAAGCCGGGCGATAATCTCGGTGCCCGAAGCATGGCAATTGCCAAGCAGACCGGGGAGACCCGCCGTTTCGCAGATCTCAGCCACCAGTTCCGGTGGAAAGGCATCCCCCTCGCTGGCAAAATAACCCCAATCGAACATGACCGGCGAGCCGGCAATTTCCCAATGACCGGACGGCGTATCCTTGCCCCTGGAGATTTCATTGGCGGCACCGTAAAGGCCGAACACCCGCTCCGGCGCGGCCATGCCCGCCGGATAGGAACCGCTCGCCATCTTGGCGATTTCCATCAGGCCAAGTGCGGACAGATTGGGCAGGCATAAAGGACCGGCGCGCAGTCCATCCCGATCCCCGGCACCTGCGGCGCAAAATTCAGCGATATGCCCAAGCGTATCTGCGCCAAGATCATCATAGAGATCGGCATCGGGGGCTGCGCCGACGCCGAAGGAGTCCAGTACGAAAAGAAATGCCCGTGCCATTGCGTTTGCCATGCTGTGAGGTGATGTCCCTGAATATCGACTTCAGGTCGCCATGACAAACATGTAAAAGATATATTCAGCAATCACTACAGCTTATGGTGTCATTTTCGCGCTGGCGATAATAATAGTCGCGACCGATATTGATGGTTGCGACCGAACTGGTCAGATTTGGCAGATAGGTGATGATCTGATGCGGCACGCTGTATTCGGCATGAACGAAAAATGCGCCCGCCACGGCCATGTCTGTCGGCATCGTCCATGTCGAGCCGGCGGTATAGGGAACGGTGCCATCGGCAGACCATGACCAGGCCACGGTCGCCTTCAGATTGCTGTCCACCGATATGCCAGTAATCTTCAGCTTATAGCCTGTTGTCGTATAAGGCATCAGCATGGCCTGACCGACTGTGGGCATGGTCGATAAAAAGCTCTTGTTGACGGTGGAACTTTGCAAGGCGACGATATCGGCGATGGCGCTGGAGGTGGCAGTTACCCGCTGCGCGACGCTCATGGCGAGCGTCAGCTCGAAAGCGCCAAGATAGAGCAGCAGCAGAACAGGCACCAGAAGCGCAAATTCGACAGCCCCCATGCCTGATCGGTCGGTGGCGAGTTTTTTCAGCGCATCCTTGATCATCAATAGGCCTCGTTCTGAAATACCGATGTCGAAACAATGAGATAATCCGAATTCACGCTCTCGCTGGCGCGATGTATATTGGAAATATAAGGACGAATGATATCGGCCGTGATCGGCCAGAAGTAATAGGCCCGGAGCATCGTATAGGTGCTGGCCCCGCCCGGCGTGAAGGCAAAACTGCTGGTATCGAGACTGCCGGAAGAGGTTTTCGTGATTGATGTCGGAAGGGAGGAAAAGGCGGAAAAGCTGCGGACGTCCAGATAAAGACGGTCCGGGGTCGAGACCTCGCTGGCATCACAACTCAGAAGATAGGAAATTTCGTTGCAGAAAGCCTGACGGAACTGTGCTGAGGTCATATCCGTGGCGAGACCCTGATTATAGGTGATCGCCCCGGTACGGATCTCCCGGCCCAATTTATCGACGGCAGCATCAACCACATCCTGCGCGATATAGGCGATGAAGGTCTCGAAAATCGCAAAGACGATCATCAAATAAGGAATGGCCAAGATGGCAAATTCAATGGCCGCCGCCCCATCGCGAGAGGCGCGCAGCCGCTTCAGCATCCGCCACCAGCGGTACGATCGGCGGGAACCGGTTTTCATCATGACGGCGAACAATCCCCACTCTGCTGCCTGCCACCGCGCACCGCCAGCCTGTCCGGTGCAGCATCGTGACATGTATCACTACGGCCTTTTGCCTCGACTCTGTGTCTCGTCAGGCCCTGACCTTTACAGGAACGTTCTTGTCACAGTTCCACATCCAAACACTAGGATGCGATATATTGAATTTTCGTTGCAGTTTTCATTCAGTTTGCAGCCAATTTACCAATAACGGACAAAGGAATGAGATTGCCTTGACGGCGGGCTGCGGCATGAATTTTCGCTATGGCTTTAAAGAGTGACAGCAGGATGTGTCGGCATCTCCGATGCCTTACCGTTATTGAGTGCTGAGCTGTGAGGATGAAGAGGTCGTTGATGAACCGGCGGCAGAATTGCCGAGTTGTGTGCGCTTTTCACATTCAGGCGTACAGGAATATACGCTTCTGTCGGTCTGTTTGAAGAACAGCAATGTATTTTGTTCATCCAGCGACACCAGTACCCTGTCGTCGAGGATGGCCTGTCCATCATGATCGAGAAGTACAATATTGGTTGTGCCGAAACTGCGCCCGGTCAGGACAATCGTGCGGGCATCCGCCACAGTGACATCCGCGATCTTGTCATTGCCGACAATCACCTTACTCACCGGACGATCCAGCCGCAGGATACGCGCCTGATTCATAAACACCTTGAGCATGCCACCATCAGCGCAGGCCTGGCCAGCAAGACCCAGGACGCCCGCCACGGCAAGAGCCAAATGAAAACAAAGGGGCATCAGGCGCATGGACACAATCTCATTCCCTCGAACTGTGCCAATTTTGCCAAAAAATGGTTAAACAAAAATAAATAACTCACTCGCAGTCTATGGCTTTTCATGTCAAATAAACCTTCTCATTACGAAATAACATTCTTACACTCCGAAATAAACTAGCAATTGATTGGCAAAATCATTCCATTTTCTGCCTCTTTTAAAGGGAAATAAAATTTTATCTCTGAATTTCAGCTGAAATTAACCATTGAGAGTCCATTTTAGGGTTTAAAGTTTATTAACTGAATATCTTAAGCTGACGGCAACAGACGGCGCGTTAGTTTGGCTTCACCCGATCATCGGAAACAGTTGACGGCAACAACAGCTTTGTGGAGCAGGAGAAGAGCATGTCCAAGATTTTTGCGCGTTTCATGAAAGACGAATCCGGCGCGACCGCCATTGAATATGGTCTGATCGCAGCCCTTATTTCCGTTGCCCTGGTTACTGGTGCAACCACGCTGGGCTCCAGCCTGAACAACACATTCAGCAACGTATCCAACAAGATGACCGACGCCGCCAACAAGTACTAAGCGTGTCTGACCATCACGGTCGAAAGAGCCGCCTCGCAAGGGCGGCTTTTCTTTTGCACAACATGGCTTAAATCTATTCTCTCTTTGTCATTTGAAGGCATGTCATGCTGGCCCTGACCATCTGCCTGATCTTTCCGCTCTGTCTTGCGACAGCCGGCTTTACCGATCTGTTCGAGATGAAGATCCCGAACGCCATTCCTTTGTTAATGATTGCCGGTTTTATGCTGGCCACCCTGGCCACCGGTCTACCGATTGCTACAGTGGGGCAACATCTACTGGCCGGACTGATCGTCTTCATCGCTTGCTTTGCCATGTTTGCCATTGGCGTCATGGGGGGCGGCGATGCCAAGCTGTTGACGGCTGCTGCACTCTGGTTCGGTATGACGATGGGTCTTGTGCAATTCATGATCATGGTGGCCATTGCCGGTGGCCTTTTGACCCTTGCCATCCTTCTGATCCGCAATCAGGCAAACACGTTGATGGCGCTTCGCATTCCCTTGCCGCGCTCGATCACGATGGAAAAGAAAATCCCTTACGGTATCGCCATTGCCATTGGCGGCTTTCTCACGGCGACGCAATCGCCGCTGATCGAGGCGGCACTGAAATCGGCAAATCTTTGATTGAAAATCTTGATCCCGATAAATCTGTCTGCAGGGCCTGACGGCGCCTCAGACCCGGACAATCTGTTCAACCCGGTCCTGCGAGCCGAAAAACCGCAGGTAACGCTCCACCTCTGAAGTCTCGCCGGTGGCTTTCAGCGGGTTGTCGGAAAGCTTGACCGCCGGTCTGCCATTGGCCTCGCTGACCTTGCAGACAATTGAAATCGGCTTCAGCCCGGCAAGCTCACTCGGCGCGCAACCGATGAAATCATTGGTGAGGTTCGTGCCCCAGCCGAAGCTCATCCGCACGCGCCCCTCGAAATGACGATAGGTCTCGATAATGGCATCGACATCGAGGCCATCGGAAAAGATCAGCAGTTTCTGCCTTGGATCACGGCCCATCTTCTTCCACCAGGCAATGATTTTATCGCCGCCCTCGATGGGAGGGGCGCTGTCGGGGCGAAACCCGGTCCAGTCCGCCACCCAGTCCGGCGCATCGCGCAGAAAGGCCGCCGTGCCGAAAGCGTCCGGCAGGACGATCAACAGATTTCCATTGTAAAGCTTGTTCCAGTCCTGAAGCACCTTGTAGGGGGCGAAGGCCAGGTCTTCATCGCTTTTCGCCAGTGCCGCCGTCACCATGGGCAGTTCATGCGCATTGGTGCCGACCGCCTCCAGATCGGAATCCATCGCAAGCAGCACATTGCTGGTGCCGGTAAAGGCATCGCCAATGCCCTCCTTCAGTGCCTCGACGCACCAGCGCTGCCAGAGAAAACTATGACGGCGACGGGTGCCGAAATCGGAAATACGCAGGCCCGGCAGGGTTTTCAGCCGCTCCACCTTCTCCCACATCTTTGCCTTGGCTCTGGCATAGATGACATCAAGGGTGAAATAGCCAAGCGAATTCAAGGCCGCACGGCTGCGCAGCTCATTGATGATGGCAAGGGCTGGAATTTCCCACAGCGTCGTTTCCATCCAGCGTCCGCGAAACGTCAGCTCATATTGCCCGTCGCGCTTCGACAGCTCATAAGGCGGCAGGCGGATGGTGGAAAGCCAGGCGAGAAATTCCGGCTCGAAAATCTGGGTGCGGCCGTAAAATGTGTTGCCCGCCAGCCAGATCAGTTCCTTCTTGGCAATGGACAGGGTGCGCACGTGATCGAGCTGGGCGCGCAGCTCCCCTTCATCGATCTCGTCGGCCAGCCGCACTCTGGTCGTGCGGTTGATGACGCTGAATGTGACATCAACATCCGGATACAGCTTCCAGATCATCTGCAACATCAGCAACTTGTAGAAATCAGTGTCCAGCAGGCTGCGGACAATGGGGTCGAGCTTCCAGGCGTGGTTATAGACCCGCCTTGCAATATCGGTTTTGGCCATAGTCCTCGCCCGTACCCGCTGTCATGCGCCAAAGGAAATCATCATGGATGACGGTTTCGTGAGCACTTATCAAAAAAACAGGCGGCATTGTCCAGAGCGGCCCTGGAGATTTTTCTTCACGACCGCTCCGAACCTTCCGTCCGAATGCGCCAGACGTTAAAGCGTGATGACGCTGCGGTTTTTTGCCGATTGCAGGGCGGCATCGGCAATCTTGAGGGCAATCAACCCATCCTCGATCGAGGGCGACGGCGTGGCATTGTTTTCAATGACATCGAGAAAAGCGGTGATTTCCGCCGCATAGGCCGCCGTATAGCGGGTCATGAAGAAATCATAGAGCGGCGGGCGGGTATAGCCATTGCCATTGGCGATTTCGATGGAGACAGGCCGCTGGTTTTCCGCCGCGACCGAGCCTTCCGAGCCGTGCACCTCAATGCGCTGGTCATAGCCATAGGAAGCGCGGCGGGAATTGGAGATCACCGCCTGACGACCGCTTGCCGTCGTCAAAATGACGCTGGCGCTGTCATAATCGCCGAGCGTGCCAATTTCGGGATCGACCAGAACCGAGCCGGTGGCGGTGACGGTTGAAATCTCCTCGCCCAGGAGAAACCGCGCCATGTCGAAATCATGAATGGTCATGTCGCGGAAAATGCCGCCTGAGACCTTGATATAGGATGGCGGCGGCGCACCGGGATCGCGGCTGATGATCGTCACCATCTCGACCTTGCCGATGCGGCCATCGTCGATCGCTTTGCGCACGGCCTGAAAATGCGGATCGAAACGGCGGTTGAAGCCGAGCATCACCTTGCCACCCGTGGCGCGGACCACCTCGGCGCAGGCCTCCGCCCGCTTGACATCGAGATCGATCGGCTTTTCGCAGAACACCGCCTTGCCAGCCCGGCAAAAGCGTTCAATCAGGTCGGAATGGGTGTTCGTCGGCGTGCAGATCAGCACCGCATCGATGGAGGAATCGGCCTCAATGGCCTCAATCGTCTGAACGGCAGCGCCCGTTGCCTCGGCAATGGCCTCGACCGCACCCGGCATGGGATCGGCAACGGCGGAGAGAACCGCGCGCTTGTCCTCGGAAATGGCACGGGCATGAACCTTGCCAATACGCCCAGCGCCCAGAAGGGCCAGTTTCTTCACCATGATCGCTCCTCCCGCCGCATTCCGTTACAGAATGTCGGCGCTCCTCTTTCCTGTGGAATATATGTTCCATTTTGCTAGAATGAGTTCAGGTTTATGTCAAGCTGAAGGATGAGATGCGTATGGCGAATGGGTCGGAGGCGGCAGCACAGGCAGCGCCGGTGACATTGAAGGCGTTCGAGGACAGGCTGATCGAGATTGCCGACACATTGCCGAAACGGCTCAAGCAATGCGCCGATTATGTGGCCGCCAACAAGGACAGGATTGCGGTCTCGACCGTTGCGGAAATGGCCGATGGCGCCGGCGTCCAGCCTTCAGCCTTCATGCGCTTTTGCCAGATTCTCGGCTTTTCCGGCTTTTCCGAGATGCAAAAACTGTTTCGCGAATCCTATGTCGGTGGCTGGCCGGATTATTCCACGAGGCTCAATCATCTGCGTGAAAGCGAAAGCGGCAGCCCCGCAGCCCTTCTGGCCGAATTTGCCGAGGCCGGGCGGATTTCGCTCGAAGGACTGCTGAAAACCGTGGACGATCAGGTGCTTGATCAGGCCGTCACCATGCTGGCACAAGCCGGAACCGTGCATATTGTCGGCCTGCGCCGGTCCTTTCCCGTAGCAAGCTATCTGGCCTATGCGCTGGAAAAAATGGGCGTTCCCGCCATGCTGCACAGCGGCGTCGGCAAACTGGAGAGCCGCCATGCCATTCGCACGGGCGATGCGCTGCTCGCCATCAGCTTCTCGCCTTATTCGACGGAAACCGTGGAACTGGTGGATCATGTCACTGAACGCCATATTCCGGTCGTGGCCATCACAGACAGCATTGTCAGCCCGATGCGCAAGCTGGAGGCCATTACCCTTTCCGTGTCCGAGGTGGATTTCGGTGCGTTTCGTTCGCTGTCGGCAACGCTCTGTCTGGCCATCACCCTTGCGGTTGCGGTGGGCACGGCGCGGCAGAATAATTGAATAATTATGTTGAAAGGGTAAAAAATAGAATATATCATCCATTTCATACCATAAGAGCCGGTTTGACAAGGCTGGCCATGCTCGTCGCTTTCGGGCGATTGAGAGGGAGGAAACGGTGAAAACACTCGACCTGATCACCATTGGCCGGTCATCAGTGGATCTTTACGGTGCACAGATCGGCGGGCGGCTGGAGGACATGGCCTCCTTCAGCAAATATATCGGCGGATCACCCACCAATATCGCTGCCGGCACGGCCCGCCTGGGGCTGAAATCGGCGCTGATTACGCGTGTGGGTGACGAGCATATGGGCCGTTTCATCCGCGAACAGCTGGTGCGCGAAGGCGTGGATGTGCGCGGCGTCAAGACCGATCCGAAACGGCTGACGGCGCTGGTGCTGCTGGGCATTCGCGACGAAAACCAGTTTCCGCTGATCTTCTACCGGGAAAACTGCGCCGACATGGCGCTGTGCGAAGACGATATCGATCCGGCCTTCATTGCCGAAACCGCCTGCGTCTGCGTTACCGGAACGCATCTGTCGCATCCCAATACCGAAGCCGCGGTTTTGAAGGCGCTGCGCCTTGCCCGCGAAAACGGGGCCAAGACGGCGCTGGATATCGATTACCGGCCCAATCTCTGGGGTCTTGCCGGGCATGGCGATGGCGAAAGCCGCTTCATCGAATCGGCTGCCGTCACCGCCAAGCTGCAATCGACGCTTCACTGGTTCGACCTGATTGTCGGCACCGAAGAAGAATTTCACATCGCTGGCGGCAGCACCGACACGCTTGCGGCACTGAAAGCCGTGCGCAAGGTGTGCAAGGCCACACTGGTGTGCAAGCGCGGCCCCATGGGCGCGGTGGTGTTTGATGGCGACATTCCAGACAGTCTCGACAAGGGCGAAACCGGGCCCGGTTTTCCCATCGAGGTCTTCAATGTGCTGGGGGCTGGCGACGGTTTCATGTCCGGCCTGCTCAAGGGCTGGCTGACCGGCGAGAACTGGCCGACGGCGCTGAAATATGCCAATGCCTGCGGCGCTTTCGCCGTTTCACGTCACGGCTGCACGCCCGCCTATCCCAGTCTGGAAGAGCTTACCTATTTCTACCGCACCGGCATTCGTGAAAAAGCGCTGCGCAAGGACGTAGCGCTGGAACAGGTGCACTGGTCAACCAATCGCGACCGTGACTGGCCGCTCATGCGGGTGTTTGCCTTCGATCACCGCATGCAGCTTGAGGCCATGTGCGACGAGGCAGGCGTGTCGCATGAGCGCATCGGCAGCTTCAAGACGCTCTGTCTCAAGGCCGCTCTTCAGGTCTCTGCCGGTCAACCGGGCTATGGCATTCTCTGCGACAGCCGTCTGGGGCGCGAGGCACTCTATCAGGCATCCGGCACCGGCTTGTGGATCGGTCGCCCGGTCGAATGGCCGGGATCTCGTCCGCTGTCGCTGGAGCCGGAACTCGGTCTCGATTTCGGCGGGCTTTCAGAATGGCCGGTGGAAAACTGCGTCAAGCTTCTGTGTTTCTATCACCCCGACGACACGGCGGACATGAAGGCCGAGCAGGAGATGACAGTCAAGCGGCTCTTCACCGCCGCGCGGCGCAACCGGCTGGACATGCTTCTTGAAATCATCCCGTCCAAGGTCGGTCCGGTCGATGACGATACGGCAGCGACCATCATCCAGCGTTTCTATGATATTGGTGTCTATCCGGACTGGTGGAAGCTGGAGCCGATGAAGACCCGCGCCGCCTGGGCCAATGCCTGCGACACCATTTCCCGCAACGATCCCTATACCCGTGGTATCGTGGTTCTCGGCCTCGATGCGCCAGCAGAGGAGCTGGAGGAAAGTTTTCAGACGGCGGCAGGTTTCGATCTGGTCAAGGGATTTGCGGTGGGGCGCACGATTTTCGGCGATGCGGCACGGCAATGGCTGGCAGGTCGCCTCAGTGATGAGGAAGCGATAGCCGATATGGTACGCCGTTACAGCGATCTCTGCGCCGTCTGGGACCGGGCGCGGGATGGCGTAAAACAGGTCAAAAGCGCCTGACAGACTCTAGAGTTCTTTGTTTTGGTTTGTCTTTTCGGAAACGCTGAAAAGCTCCAACGCATTGTTTTTAAGCATGTCCGGACGGAAAACCGTTTCACGCTTTTCTCGGGACAATGCTCTAAAGGGAGAGAGACATGAAGACGGTGCGTTTGACCGCCGCGCAGGCGTTGGTGCGCTATCTTGCCAATCAGTTGACGCCGGAGGGCGTGCCCTTCATCGCCGGGGTCTGGGCAATTTTCGGCCACGGTAATGTCGCAGGTCTTGGTGAAGCGCTTTATGGCGTGCGCGAGGAATTGCCAACCTGGCGCGGCCAGAATGAGCAATCCATGGCCCATGCGGCGATTGCCTATGCCAAGCAGCTTGGTCGCCGCCGCGCCATGGCGGTGACCTCCTCTATCGGTCCGGGGGCTGCCAATATGGTGACGGCAGCGGCACTTGCCCATGTCAACCGCCTGCCGGTTCTGCTCATTCCGGGCGATGTTTTCGCCAATCGCGGACCCGATCCGGTGCTGCAACAGCTGGAGGATTTCGGCGACGGCACTCTCTCCGTCAATGACTGTTTCCGCCCGGTCAGCCGCTATTTCGACCGGATTTCACGGCCCGAACATCTGTTGACGGCGCTGCCACGGGCGTTTCGTACCATGACGGACCCGGCCGATTGCGGCCCGGTGACGCTGGCCTTCTGCCAGGACACGCAAACGGAAGCCTATGATTATCCCGAAAGCTTTTTCACACCGAAGGTCTGGCCCATCCGCCGTCCGCGCCCGGATGAGGATGAGCTTGTCCGTGCCATTGCCGCGATCAAGGCGGCGAAACAGCCGGTGATCGTCGCAGGCGGCGGCGTGCATTTTTCCGGCGCAACGGTAACCCTCAAAAGCTTTGCCGAAAAACATCAGATCCCGGTGGTTGAAACACAGGCCGGAAAATCCGCGCTCGCCTGGGATGAACCGATGAATTTCGGCCCGGTCGGCGTCACCGGCGCGGCAAGCGCCAATGCGCTGTGCGAAGCAGCCGATCTCGTCATCGGCGTTGGCACCCGGTTTCAGGATTTCACCACCGGGTCCTGGGCGCTGTTCAAAAACCCGTCCCGCAAGCTTTTGGCGCTCAACATCCAGCCCTATGACAGCGCCAAGCATGAGGCGATCCCGCTGGTCGCTGACGCAAAAATCGGGCTGGAACTGATTACCGAAGCGCTTGGCGACCATCGCTTCCCCTCCCCCGACGCCACTCTCAAGGCCGACTGGTTCGCCAGGGCCGATGCCGTTACCGCGCCACCAAAGGACGGCAACAGCCTGCCAACCGACATGCAGGTGATCGGTGCGGTACAGCGCCAGTCACGCGACAATACGGTGGTGATGTGCGCCGCAGGCACCATGCCGGGCGAATTGCATCAATTGTGGAAGGCGAAACTGCCGCTCTCCTACCATATGGAATACGGCTTTTCCTGCATGGGCTATGAGATTGCCGGAGGCCTTGGCATCAAGATGGCCGAGCCGGAGCGCGACGTCATCGTCATGGTCGGCGACGGCTCCTACATGATGATGAATTCCGAACTGGTGACCGCCGTGGCGCTCGAGCGCAAACTCACCGTCGTCATCACCGACAATCGCGGTTATGGCTGCATCAACCGGCTGCAGATGGGCACCGGCGGGGCCGAGTTCAACAATCTTTATGCTCATACGTCTCACGTGAAACCGCCTGAGATCGATTTCGCCGCCCATGCCGCCGCGATGGGGGCGGATGCCCGCAAGGTTTCCACCATAGTCGAACTGGAAGAGGCACTGGCCGAAGCCCGCGAAGCCAGCAACACCCGCGTCATCGTCATCGACACCGACCCCTATCCGACGCCTGAGGCAGGCGGGCATTGGTGGGATGTCGCCGTGCCGGAAGTGTCCGATCGCCAACAAGTCAACGCCGCCCGCGCCCATTACGAGGCAGCCCTCAAGGAAAGACAGTAACATGATCCTCTACGGTACCAATCCGATTGCCTGGTCGAATGACGATGACCGCAGCCTCGGCGCCCATATCAGCCTCGAACAATGCCTTGATGAAACCGCGAAAATCGGTTTCGACGGCATTGAAAAGGGTCACAAGCTGCCAACCACCCCAGGAGGGCTGAAAGACGTGCTTGAACCGCGCGGGCTGAAATTCGTCTCCGGCTGGCATTCGCTCAATCTTTTGACCAACAGCATCGAAGAGGAGAAAGCGGCGATGCAGCCCTTCCTCGATGTTCTCAAAGCCATGGGCTCCAAGGTCATCATCACCTGCGAAACCTCCAACGCCATTCATGGCGATGATGCAAAGCCGCTCAATGAGCGTCCGAAACTCGCCGCTGAGGATTGGGCCACATTCGGCGCAGGCGTGGAAGCACTGGCACAATTTGCCGCCGATCAGGGCATTGCGCTGGTCTATCACCACCATATGGGCACGATTGTCGAGAGCGAAGAGGATATCGACGCCTTCATGGCCCATACCGGGCCGCAGACGAAACTGTTGCTGGATACCGGCCACTGCTTCTTCGGCGGCGGCAATCCGGAGCGGGTGGCGCAGAACTATATGGGTCGCGTCGGCCATATCCACGCCAAGAATGTCCGTCCGGTCATTGCCAAACAGGTGCGCGATGAAAAACTGTCCTTCCTCGAAGGTGTTCGCCGCGGCGTGTTCACCGTGCCGGGCGATGATGAAGGCGGGGTAAACTTCCCTCCCGTGCTTAAAATTGCCGGTGAACACGGCTATGAAGGCTGGCTGGTGATCGAGGCCGAGCAGGACCCGGATGTGCGCAAACCCTATGATTACCAGAGCCTCGGCCTTGCCTCGCTGAAAGCCATGGCCAAATCTGCCGGACTGGACAAATCCTGATTTTTGAAAGAACCCGCATGACGTTTCTCGATCCCCACCATCCGTTTTTCAAGCCGCTTTGGGTGCGCATTGTCGTCACGCTGGTGCCGCTGATCTGGGCGGGGGTCGAGCTTTTCACCGGCACGCCGGTCTGGGCGATGATTTCGCTGGCGCTGGGCTTTTATGCCGGTCTGCAATTGTTCTGGGTGTTTTACAAAACCCCGCCAAAACCGGACGAGGCAAATCAGGGAGAGGATTCATGAGCCATCTGTTGCGCAAACCCGTGGCCAAAACGGGCAAGGTCCATGATATTACCGCCAAAAGCGCCGGCTGGTCCTATGTCGGCTTCGGCCTTTACCATCTGAAGGCGGGTGAAACCGTGGCCGAGGCGACCGGCGACACGGAGGTCATTCTCGTGCTCGTCGAGGGCAAGGCGGAGATCTCCGGCGGAGACAAAAGCTTTGGCGTGCTGGGCGAGCGTATGAACGTCTTTGAGAAAACCCCGCCGCACTGCGTCTATATTCCGGCAGGCAGCAGTTGGTCGGCCATCGCCACCACCGAATTGACGCTTGCCGTCTGCACTGCGCCGGGAAAACCGGGGCGTGACGCGCAGGTGATCGGCCCGACGGGTATCAGCCTGACGGAACGCGGTAAAGGCGCCAATACCCGTCATATCTTCCCGATTGCCATGGAAGAGCGCGATGTGGCCGATAGCCTGCTGGTGACGGAGGTCTTTACCCCGCAGGGCAACTGGTCCTCCTATCCGCCGCATCGCCATGACGAGGACAATTTCCCCGCCATGACCTATCTGGAAGAAACCTATTATCACCGGCTCAATCCGGCTCAAGGCTTCGGTTTCCAGCGCGTTTTCACCGAGGACGGTTCGCTGGACGAGACCATGGCGGTTGCCGATGGCGATGTGGTGCTGGTGCCCAAGGGGCATCATCCCTGCGGCGCACCCTATGGCTATGAGATGTATTATCTCAATGTCATGGCCGGACCGTTACGCAAATGGCGCTTTCAAAACCACCCGGATCATGACTGGATCTTCAAGCGCGACAACCCGTAAGCCGAAACGACAATCATCGGCGCGGCACCTGATTGCTTGACGATGCCGCGTCATCCTCATTCGAACTCCATGATCAGCTCATCGACGGCAAGGCTCTGGCCGGGCTTCGCCGCAAGGCGCTTGACCGTGCCGCGCCGTTCGGCCTTGAGGATGTTTTCCATCTTCATCGCCTCCACCGTTGCCAGCGGCTGACCGGCCTCCACCACCTCGCCCTCGGTGACGGCGATGCCGGTGATCACACCCGGCATCGGGCAGAGCAGCAGTTTCGATGTATCGGGCGGCAGTTTCTTCGGCATCAGCCTTGCCAGCTCCGCCACGCGCGGGCTGCGCACATGAGCGGTCAAGTCGATGCCCTTCCAGCGCAGGCGAAGGCCCGCCCCCTTGAGATCGATCTTGATGGCGCCCGCAACACCATCGATATCGACATGCGCCAGCGTTTCGCCAGGTTTCCAAGCCGTTTCCAGCGTCAGGCTTTCGCCGGTTGCAAAATGGACCGTGCTGCCATCCAGTGTCAGGGCATAGGTATCATCGCCCAGCGTCACCACCCAATCCTGGCCCAGCTTGCGCGGATGATTGCCGAGTGTGCCGGAAATCTGGATGGCGCGGCTTTCGCGGATAAGATGCGCCTGAGCCGCAAAGGCGGCAAGAATCCGGGCCTCTGCCGCATCCGGCACAACGCCGGAAAAGCCGTCGGGAAATTCCTCGGCAATATAGGCCGTGGTCAGCTTTCCGGCGCGAAACCTCTCCTGCCCCATTACGGCGGAGAGGAAAGGCAGGTTGTGGCCGATGCCTTCCACCTCGAACGCATCAAGCGCTGCCGCCATGGCCTCGACCGCCTGATCGCGGGTCTTCGCCCAGGTGCAGAGCTTGGCGATCATCGGGTCGTAATACATGGAAATCTCGCCGCCCTCGAAGACGCCGGTATCGTTGCGCAGCACCGTGCCATCGGCCTGTTCGCCTTCCTGCGGCGGGCGGTAGCGGGTGAGACGACCGATCGAAGGCAGGAAATTGCGATAGGGATCTTCGGCATAAAGCCGGCTTTCGATCGCCCAGCCGTTGAGCGCGACCTCGTCCTGCGTGAGTGCCAGCGTTTCGCCATTGGCGACGCGGATCATCTCACCGACCAGATCAAGCCCGGTGACAAGCTCCGTCACCGGATGTTCGACCTGTAGCCGCGTATTCATCTCGAGGAAGTAGAATTGATTGGCCTTGCCATCGACGATGAATTCCACCGTGCCGGCAGAATGATAGCCGACGGCCTTCGCCAAAGCCACGGCCTGTTCGCCCATGGCCTTGCGGGTGGCCGCATCGAGGAAAGGCGACGGGGCTTCCTCGATCACCTTCTGGTTTCGCCGCTGGATCGAGCATTCGCGCTCACCAAGATAAAGGCAATTGCCGTGCTGATCGCCCAGCACCTGAATTTCGATATGACGCGGCTCGGTGACGAATTTTTCGATGAAAATCCGGTCATCGCCAAAGGCATTCTTCGCCTCATTCTTCGAGGACTGAAAGCCCTCGCGGGCTTCTTGCGCATTCCAGGCAATGCGCATGCCCTTGCCGCCACCGCCGGCAGAGGCCTTGATCATCACCGGATAACCGATGCCATCGGAAATCCGCACCGCTTCCTCGGCATCGGCAATCAGCCCCATATGGCCGGGCACGGTGGAAACACCCGCTTCGGCGGCAATCTTCTTCGAGGTGATCTTGTCGCCCATCGCCTGAATGGCCTTGACCGGTGGGCCGATAAAGGTGACGCCTGCCTTTTCCAGCGCCTCGGCAAAAGCGGCATTTTCCGATAAGAAACCATAGCCCGGATGCACCGCATCTGCGCCGGTCTGCTTGATCGCGTCGAGAATTTTATCGATGACGATATAGGACTGGCTGGACGGGGCAGGCCCGATGTGAACGGCCTCATCGGCTATTTTCACATGCAACGCCTCCTTGTCGGCATCGGAATAGACGGCAACCGTCAAAATCCCCAGTTTGCGTGCGGTCTTGATCACCCGGCAGGCGATTTCGCCACGATTGGCGATGAGGATTTTACGGATTGCCATGATTTTACACCTCGAACACGTCTTCAAAGGCTTCGGGGAAACTCTGCCGCGCCACTTTCTCGTTGATCACCAGCATCGCCTCATAGGAGAGCGGATCGAAATTCTTGTCCGCAGGCAGAACTTCGCGACCGAAGAGCAGATTGAGGCGGGCAGCGTCGAGATTGCCGCGCTCGAAGGGCTCTGAGCCGAAATGATGCCAGAGCGCGTGCAGGAAGGCGGCGTCAATGCGGTGTTCCTTGGTGCCGGGGCGGGCGCGGCGCGGCAGGGCCTTGATCGGCGTCACGCCTCTCGGATTGGCGCGGCGGATGATGAATTGCACCCCTGTTCCCGGCATTCCCGATGGAAAGCCCCGGTGTTTCGTCATCTCGGGTAGGTTGGCCAAGAGTGTCTCCAGTGTCTGCTGTCTCGATGTTTATTTGGAGGGCGGAGCCCTCGACCGCCCGCCTCTCTTCTCATTGAAGATGAGACGGGCGGCATGGGGTCAGATGGTCAAACCGTTGAAATCCGAAGCGTCATGGCGTTCAGCCAGAAAGGTGCCGGGATCGCCCGAGGCCTTGTTGACGACGATACCGCGCTTGACGCCGGGGCGGGAGGCAATCTCCTTGGCCCAGCGCACCACATGCGCATATTCGTGGGTGGCGAGGAAGGTTCCGGCATCGGGATAGGACTGGTCGAGCGCAAGGCGTCCATACCAGGGCCAGATCGCCATATCGGCAATGGAATATTCGCTGCCGGCGACATAAGCATTGTCGGCAAGCTGGCGGTTCAGCACATCCATCTGGCGCTTGGTTTCCATGGCGTAGCGGTTGATCGCATATTCGATCTTCATCGGTGCATAGGCATAGAAATGGCCAAACCCGCCGCCGACAAACGGGGCCGAGCCCATCTGCCAGAACAGCCAGTTCATCACCTCGGCGCGGGCGCGGGCATCGGTCGGCAGGAAAGCGCCGAATTTTTCGGCGAGATAGACGAGAATAGAGCCGGATTCGAACAGCCGCACCGGTTCGCCGCCATCCTTCGGCTTGTGGTCCATCAGCGCCGGGATTTTTGAGTTCGGATTGACATCGACGAAGCCGGAGCCGAACTGGTCGCCCTTGCCGATGGTGATCAGCCAGGCATCGTAATCGGCATCCTTGATGCCGGCTTCCAAAAGCTCTTCCAGCAGGATCGTTACCTTCTGACCATTGGGAGTGGCCAGTGAATAAAGCTGGAGGCCATGCTTGCCGACCGGCAGGTCCTTGTCATGGGTGGGTCCGGCAATCGGGCGATTGATGCTGGCAAACTGGCCGCCATTGGCCCCTTCCCAGGTCCACACCTTCGGCGGCTGATAGCCCGCTGGTAGATTGTTTTCCGGCGGAAATTTCGTGTCACTCATGGAATCCTCGCAAATGGGTGCTTTCTTCGGCAAGGGAATTTGGCCCTTTTCATGCCGCGGACGCATAACAACCTATCTCATAAAGGGATTGTGTCGTGCTTTTTCCAATGGGTCGTCAGCGATTTATTCCTGAGCGATGCAAAGGCGCGGGCAATACGACGCCGTGACGAATGCGGCATGATCACCTCATCGATAAAGCCACGCTCTGCCGCAACGAAGGGATTGGCGAAACGCTCTTCATAATTTTTCGTGCGTTCAAAAATCTTATCCGGGTTGGAAAGCTCCGAACGGTAGAGGATTTCCGTTGCCCCCTTGGCCCCCATCACGGCGATTTCAGCACTCGGCCACGCATAATTGACATCGGCGCCGATATGTTTGGAGGCCATCACGTCATAGGCGCCACCATAAGCCTTGCGAGTAATCAGCGTCACCATCGGCACGGTCGCTTCCGAATAGGCAAAGAGCAGTTTCGCCCCATGCTTGATCACGCCGCCATATTCCTGCGCCACGCCCGGCAGAAAGCCCGGCACATCGACCAGTGTGAGGATCGGAATGGAAAAGGCATCGCAGAACCGCACGAAGCGGGCGGCCTTGCGTGAGCTGTCGATATCGAGGCAGCCGGCCAGCACCATGGGCTGATTGGCGACCACGCCAACGGTGCGGCCTTCCATTCGCAGGAAGCCGATGATGATGTTTCTGGCAAAATCGGCCTGAAGCTCGAAGAAATCGCCTTCATCGGCCAGTGCATGGATCAGTTCCTTCATGTCGTAAGGCTTGGTGGAACTGTCCGGGATCAGCGTGTCGAGCCGCATGTCGATGCGGAAGGGATCGTCGTAAAAGGGGCGAACCGGGGGTTTTTCCCGATTGTTGAGCGGCAGGAAGTCGAAGAGCAGCCGCACCTGTTCCAGCGCCTCGATATCATCGTCAAAGGCACCATCGGCGACAGAGGATTTTTTCGTATGCGTTCCCGCCCCACCCAGCTCTTCCGCCGTGACGATCTCGTTGGTCACCGTTTTCACCACATCCGGGCCAGTGACGAACATGTAGGATGAATCGCGAACCATGAAAATGAAATCGGTCATGGCGGGCGAATAGACGGCTCCACCAGCACAAGGCCCCATGATCACCGAAATCTGCGGCACGACACCGGAGACCTCGGCATTGCGGCGAAAGACTTCGGCATAGCCAGCGAGCGAAGCCACCCCTTCCTGAATGCGTGCGCCACCCGAATCATTGAGCCCGATTACCGGCGCACCGACGCGAGCGGCCATATCCATGATCTTGCAGATCTTCTGCGCATGGGTTTCCGACAGCGAGCCGCCAAGCACGGTGAAATCCTGGGAAAATACATAGACCTGCCGACCATTGATCGTGCCCCAGCCGGTGACGACACCGTCACCCGGCACGGTGTTTTCCGCCATGCCGAACTCGGTGCAGCGGTGGGTGACATACATGTCATATTCTTCAAACGAGCCTTCGTCCAACAGCACATCGAGCCGCTCGCGGGCGGTGAGCTTGCCCTTGGCATGCTGGGCGGCTATGCGCTTTTCTCCTCCGCCAAGACGCGCTTGCGCCCGTCTTGCTTCCAACTGGTCCAGAATTGTCGGCATGATGCCTCCCATGGCAATTTTTCTGGAGCCTGCCTCAATCGGGGGATTATGCAAGAGAAAATTACGGCGTCCACATCAGCAACGGATAGACGTATCGCTGAGACCGATCCTTACCCGGCAAAGAAGCGGGCAGTGATCGCATATCCGGCCGCAGCAGCCGTAGCCGTCAGCACGGTGCCCCAGGCCATGTCCATCAGGCTCATGGTCAGCGACCAGCTTTTCAGCGTCGCCAGATTGGTCATGTCATAGGTGCCGTAGGCGATGAGGCCAAGAATCGCACCGCTGAAAACCGCCGTGGCCAGACTGCCGTGGTTTAGCGCCGGTGCGACGGCGAAATAAACGATGCCTGCAATGTAAAACAGGTAAAAAAGGCCCGCTGCGGTAAAATTCGGCTTTTCCAGCATGATGTCACCGATACGAGATTTGTAAAATCCCGTGGCGATTTTTGAAAGCCAGATGAAATCGAGGCCGAAGAAGACGATGGCCGTGGACAGATAAGCAAGACCGTATGTCAGCATGACGAAATCCTTGGGGGCTTCACTGCTGAACCCCAGCCCGGTTGACCCTGTTTTTAAAAAATCCGTTTTGTTAAAGCATGTTGCGGCTTATCAGCCTCATGCAAGGTGCTTTAAACCTTTGATGTGTCGCATGGACGGTATCGTTTCACGGAAACACTGCAATGCTCTAGATGCCGAGAACCGGCTGGATAAAGCGCAGCAGACGGCTCTTGAACCTGAGCGGCGCATCCGTCACCGCCAGACAGATGCAGTCCTCGTCTTTTCCGGCAATCGGCTGATGCTCCAGCGTATCATCGGCATCTTCCAGATCCCCCCGGCGGAATTCCCCGGTTTCATCATGGAAACTACCCTTGAGAACCAGCGTCAGTTCACGCCCGCCATGGCTGTGTTCCGGAACCGGCTTGCCAGCTGGAATACGCAGTAGACGCACATTGGTTTCTCCATCCTGCGTTCGGATAGGAATATGATAAGCGCCGCGCCCAAGTGCTTTCCATCTCAAGCCATCAACATCACCACCGACATACGAGCGCAATGGTTCCGGCAAGACAGGGCCGGACAGGCCAGCAGCCTTCCCCCTGGTCTTTTCCTTAATGTCAGCCCCCTTCTGCGACTGGCCCAGGCGTTTTTGCATCACAGCCCAGGATACATCGATCTCGGATTTGGCGGAGATCTCGAGCGGAGCACTTTCCATAAGAGCGGCGCCGGTGGCTTCCATGGTTTTCAGGCGGTGGCGGCATTCGGGGCAGAGCGCCAGATGGGTGGCGACAGCAAGGCTCCAGCCTTCGGCAAGCGTGCCTGCGGCATAATCGAGTAGCAATTCGTCGCTGACATGGTGATGAACAGCCATCAGCCCTCCTCCCCCATGCGTTCGTCCAGTGAAGCGCGCAATTTGGCGAAAGCCATGCGGATGCGCGACTTCACCGTGCCCAGTGGCAGATTGAACTCTTTAGCCAGCGCACTGTGCGGCACATCGCCGAAAAAGGATTTCTTCAGCAGCGCCAACTGCTCCTCGGGAAGCGCCTGCATGGCTTTATGCAGCCGTTCCGATTGCTCGCGCGCTTCAAGCTCCCTGTCGGCCGGCTCCACGTCTTCGGGCACGAAGGCCGGATCATTGGGGTCGAATTCCGGGCGTCTTTCCTTACGATAGGCGGAAATCTGTAAATTCCGGGCAATCGTAAAAATCCAGGCCGACACATGCCCGCGCTCCGGATCGAACAGGGCCGCCTTGTTCCAAACGGCCATCATGGTTTCCTGCATCAATTCCTCTGCTGCCTGACTGTCAGAAGATTTGCGCGCCATGTAAGACTTCACCCTCGGTCCGTAATGGCGGAACAAGGTTTCAAAGGCGCTCACATCGCGGTCACGGCCGACGGCCAGCAACAGCCGCCCCATATCCTCTGTATCTCCATCGCCAAGTGTTCCGCCACCATTGCTTAGACCCATGATTCCTCCTCGGCTGCGCTGTTTTGCCAGCGCAGCCGCTTTGAAATCATTCTGGCATTCCTGAGCCGATTGGGCCAGAGCCAATGGGGCCAAAGCCGATTGGGGAACATTGATTGTCATGATGACCATTACGCCGGGCAAATGAAAATGGATCACTGCACGAAAAAACAGGATGAAGATCAATCCACGGCTCAAAACTTTTCGTTATTGAGTGTGAAGCTCAATGGTAAGGACAGGATAAGATGCGGCAGATGGGCCCGGTCGGGACAGGACGGAAACAGCGTGTGGCAGTCATCGGTTCGGGCATTTCCGGTCTGTCAGCCGCGTGGCTCCTGTCCAAAAGCGTCGATGTCGTGCTGTATGAAGCGGAAAACCGGCCAGGCGGCCATTCCAATACGGTGACGGTCCAAGGGCCTGAAGGTTCCGTGGCCGTCGATACCGGCTTCATTGTCTATAACGGGTTGAACTATCCCAATCTCGTTGCGCTGTTCGACCATCTCGGCGTGGAAACACAAGCTTCCGACATGTCCTTTGCCGCCTCGCTCGACGGTGGCGGCTTTGAATATTGCGGCTCCCGGCTTTCCGGCCTGCTCGGCCAGAAAATCAATATGGTGCGACCGCGTTTCTGGCGGATGATGTCGGATATCATACGCTTCTACAAAGCGGCCCCCGCCCTGCTGGAGCGCGAGGATCTGCGAGAGGCCTCGCTCGGCGATTATCTTGCCATGAGTCGATACAGCCACGCCTTTATAGAGGATCATCTTCTGCCGATGGGAGCCGCCATCTGGTCAACGACGGCCAAGGATATGCGCGCTTATCCGCTGCACGCCTTTTTGCGGTTTTTCGTCAATCACGGTCTGGTGCAGATCAAGGACCGTCCTCACTGGCGCACGGTGAAAGGCGGCAGTCAGACCTATGTTCGCCGCCTTCTGGAAACAATGGCGGCAAAGGTGCATCTTGGCGATCCGGTCGTGTCTGTGCTGCGGAATGACGCGGGTGCAACGGTCACAACCCGCTCCGGACATCAGGACCATTTTGACGCCGTGACCATGGCAACCCATGCCGATCAGGCGCTGGCGCTTTTGGGCGATGCCGACCCTTTGGAACAAAAGCTTCTTGGCGCCTTCGACTATACCACAAACCGGGCAGTGCTGCATTCGGACGCGACCCTGATGCCGAAACGGCGCACCGTCTGGGCAAGCTGGAATTATATCGGCGATATCGCCGCGGGCGGCGCAACTCCGCTCTGCGTCACCTATTGGATGAACCGGCTGCAAAGCCTGCCGGCCAGTTTGCCGCTGTTCGTGAC
Source organism: Allorhizobium sonneratiae (assembly GCF_023700755.1). Classification (GTDB taxonomy): domain Bacteria; phylum Pseudomonadota; class Alphaproteobacteria; order Rhizobiales; family Rhizobiaceae; genus Allorhizobium; species Allorhizobium sonneratiae. Next base: position 562,554 of record NZ_JAMKOJ010000002.1, read on the forward strand.
GCTCAATCCCAGCCGCGAGATTGCACCCTCAAAGGTCCATGCCAGTTTCGATTACACCCACCCGCTCTTCGATGCGAAGGCACTTGCCGCCCAGCGCCAGCTTTGGCAATTGCAGGGCCGCCGCCACAGCTGGTTCTGCGGCGCCTATTTCGGCAGCGGCTTCCATGAGGATGGCCTGCAATCCGGCCTTGCGGTTGCCGAAGACATTGGCGGATTGCGCCGCCCCTGGACGGTAGCGAATGAATCGGGCCGTATCCATCTCAAGCCGACACTGATGGCCGCAGAATGAGCTTTTCATCCGCCCTTTTTGCCGGTGAGGTCTTTCACCAGCGTCATCGCCCGAAACAGCACAGGCTGCGTTACAGGGTGTTTTCGCTGCTGATCGACCTTGACGAGATGGAGCGTCTCGACCGTTCGCTGCGTCTGTTCGGCCTCAACCGTTTTGCGCCGCTCAGTCTCTATGAGAGCGACCATGGTGAGGGGCGAGAGGGCGGATTGAAGGACTGGGTCGCATGCCAGCTCCAGCGGGCCGGTCTTGATACGCGGGCGCTCTCCGTCTCAATGCTGTGTTATCCGCGTATCTTTGGTTATGTCTTCAATCCGCTCACGGTCTATTTCTGCCGTGACGGCGACAACAGGCTGATCGCCATATTGTATGAGGTGGAAAACACCTTTCACGAGCGCCACACCTATATCATTCCCGCATCGTCAGGCACGCAGACAAGCCTTCAGCACGAATGCCGCAAAGACATGTATGTGTCCCCCTTCATCGGCATGGATTGCCGCTATCATTTTCGTATCAAGCCACCCGATGACACCGTGCTGATCGCCATTGACGAGACAGATGACGAAGGTTCGCTGCTCTATGCAAGCTTTACCGGCAGACGCAAAGCGCTGAGTGACCGGACCCTGCTGAAGGCGCTGTTGTTTTATCCGCTGATGACCTTGAAGATTATGGGGGCCATCCACTGGGAGGCGTTGCGCCTCTGGCTCAAGGGTATTCCCCTTCACAGACATCACAAGGCAGCACGACCGGTTCAGACCACGATTGTCCATCCCGCTTCCGATCTCACCTGCTCTGACCTAACAAGGAGTTCGCCATGAGCCATGCCGACCAGCAGAGCCTGAGCTTCATCCCGTCTTCCGCGCCGTTCTGGCAGAAGATCCTGTCACGCTGGGCCGATCGCATCACCAGCGGTCAGTTGACGCTAATCTTTCCCGGCGGGCAAGAGCATCACGCAAAAGGCAACAAGGCTGGACCTTCCGCCATTTTGAAACTCAACAATGCCAGACCGCTGCGCCGCCTCATGGCCGGTGGCAGTCTCGGCTTTTCCCGCGCCTATCTGGAGGGAGACTGGGACAGTCCCGATATCACGGCCCTCCTGGAGCTTGCCATCCTGAACGAGGTGGAGTGGAGCCGCATCATGTCGCCTTCCAGCCTTATCGGACGGCTGGCTTTGTTACGCCACAGGCTACGGGCCAATTCCCGCGCTGGCAGCCGCCGCAACATCGCCTTCCATTACGATCTCGGCAACGAATTCTACCAGTTATGGCTGGATGAAACCATGACCTATTCCTCGGCGCTGTTTTCGGAACCGGGCCAGTCGCTTGCAGCGGCACAAACCGCAAAATATGCCCGAATTGTCGAGGCTCTGCGGCTTAATGCCAATGATCGCGTTCTGGAAATCGGCTGCGGCTGGGGCGGTTTTGCTGAAGAAGCGATCAGGACGGCTGGTTGCCATGTCACCGGCCTGACTCTGTCGACCCGGCAGGCGGAATTTGCCCGAAGCCGTCTTTCTCCTGCGGGTCCTGACGCCCAGGTCGATATCCGTCTGCAGGATTATCGCGATGTGAAAGGCACGTTCAGCAAGATCGTATCCATCGAAATGTTCGAAGCCGTCGGCGAAGAAAACTGGCCGGTCTATTTCAATCGCCTGAGAGACCTGCTCGACGACAAGGGCGAAGCCGTGGTGCAGGTCATCACCATCGAAGAAGACCGCTTCGACTATTATCGCCGCAACGCCGACTTCATCCAGACCTATATCTTTCCCGGCGGCATGCTGCCTTCAATCAAGCGTTTCAAGGACGAAGCCGGCAAAGCCGGGCTGACGGTCAAGGATGCGTTTTGCTTTGGCCGTGACTATGAAAAGACGCTGCTGCTTTGGGAACAGTCTTTCATCTCTGCCTGGCCGCGCATTTCCCGCCTCGGTTTTGATGAGCGCTTCTATCGCATGTGGCGCTATTATCTCAATTATTGCGCAGCGGGCTTCCGTACAGGTCGGTTGAATGTTGTGCAGTTTCATCTGCAACGATGACGAATAAAGCCTATCCTGAGAAAAGTGTTAAATGGTTTTCACAACAACTCGATGCGAAAACAAAATCTTAGAGAATCTTGCCTATTCTAGGGCAATGGGCAAGAGCCCGGGACAGCAGCCGCTACCTCTCGAAGTCACGGCGTGATCGCCTTGATTCTCGGGCAGATTTCTGGAGCGCTGCTTGGGCTGATGAGGCTTACGGAGGCCAAACGCAAAAAGCTCCTCGAGGCTTATGCGGAGGAGCTTTTCCAACGCAAAAAGCCACCCGAAGGTGGCTTAAGATATAGAAGA
>NZ_JAMKOJ010000020.1 GCF_023700755.1 Allorhizobium sonneratiae
CGAACAGGACACCACCATCCGCTCGATTGCCACGGCGCTGAACCAACTCGACACCGCCACCCAGCAGAATGCCGCCATGGCCGAGGAAACCCGGCGCTCCGGTGAAACATTGTCGCAGGACACCCGCGACTTGATCGGTCTAATGGGCAGCTTCAAAATTTCCGACGGCCAGACGTCAAGCCTGTCCAGTCAGCAGAACTGGATGCGCAAAACCGGTTAAAGCCTGTCGCAGCCAATAGGATTCACGGCGAACTGAAGCCCATAAAATGCGCCACGCTTGAGAGCATTTCCCTCCGGACATGCGCAAGAACGAAGAGTGAGAGCGCTTCGATGTTTCCGTGAAACAGTGAAGCGCTCTAATCAGTTTTGCCAATGCCTTGGCTGCGGGCAAAAAGATAGGATAGAAGGCCTATGGCGGCGACAGCCACCAGCGGATTGGCCTTGATCATGCCCGGAACCTGCCCGGCCAGACCGAGAGACATAGGGGCCGAAGCTGCACGGGCCTCACGCAGAAGACGTTCCCTTTGCGCATTGCGATGATCAAGATAGGCGTCGATGGCAAGGAAGAAAAGGCCGATTGCGACGCAGACTGCCGCAATGATCACCCCTGACCACAGCGGCCCCACAATGGCGGCCAGCATGATCCAGACCGTGGCGATGGCTGCGAGGGCTGCTATGAAAAACAAGATGCCCGCCAACGCCATGAGAATGATATGGCGTCTGGCACGATCCAGTTTTTTCCTGACATCGGCAACCGCCATCAGGCTGATTTGCGAGATGAGGGCAATCATGGCTTAACGTCGATTGAGAAGAGCAAAGACGAAACCAAGACCGGCGGCAATCATCACCGACTGGATGGGCTTGCGCCGGATATGATGTTCGAGATCCTGTTCCATTGAGGCCAGACTGCCGCGCGCAGCTTCCAGCATATCGGCCGAGGCGTCTGCCATATCACTGCCAAGCTTTGTCGCCTTTTCTCCTGCCTGATGAAGCTTGCTCGTTCCGATCGCTGCAAGCGTTTCGGTCAAAGACGCTACATCCCGTTTCAACTGGGCGATCTGCGCTTCAAGCTCCTGTGTCGATACGGATGCCTCTGTCTCAGGGGTGCTGGTCTTTTCAGCCATAGATCATCTCCGATGATATTTCCGATTTCACTCATCATAGAACGTGGATGTAGCCAGGATGTTCCTGCCCGATGTGTAGAGGCGCGGATTTCCTGCCGGATTCACCTGAACGCATCTGAAGCACGTTGCCGCCTTTCAGCCCCACTCACCGTGCTTTCCGTTTTGCCGCATGTCTACCCTCTTTTCCTTGAGGACAATCAAGCCCGACATGTTTGTCGTCTAAACCGGCAGACCTGCTTGAAGCTTTTGTAGGCCGTTTGCCCGAACTCCATTCGCTGTTGCTCATGGAACTTTGGTGCCGGACAGGCATTGAGAGGATGTTGAAGGTGGCCAACATGAAAGGATAGCACCATGAACTGGAACCGTATTGAAGGCAACTGGACCGAATTCAAGGGCAAGGCTCAGGCCAAATGGGGCAAGCTGACAGGCGATGATCTCGATGTGATCAACGGCAATCGCAAGAAGTTGAGCGGCAGGTTACAAGCTCTTTATGGGAAAACCCAGGAAGATGTCGAACAAGAGATCGACGAATGGACGAAAATTCATTAAGTATAATATACCGCAGCGATACGGCATGATGCTGTTTAGCGGTAGCGGCGCTGGAGACCATGATGGTTTCGGCGCCGTTTCTTTTGCGCTGCGTTTGATTTTCAGGTTATCAACCGCACCAGAGTGTCCAGCCGGTCGGCCTCACTGGGCTGTTTGTCCCGCCGCAATCTTGAAATCCGGGGAAAGCGCATGGCAACCCCCGATTTATGCCGGGTGGAGCGGTTCAATCCTTCAAAGGCGACCTCGACGACAAAACCATGATCCGGCTCGGCGCGGATCGCGCGCACCGGGCCATAGCGATCCACCGTGTTGTTGCGCACATAGCTGTCCAGCTCTTTCAGTTCCTCATCGGTAAAGCCGAAATAAGCTTTGCCCACCGGCACCAGTTCTTCGCCGTTTGCGGTTTGCATCCACACGCCGAAGGTAAAATCCGAATAGAAGCTGGAGCGCTTGCCATGGCCGCGCTGGGCATAGAGCAGCACGGCATCGACGGTGAGCGGCTGCTTTTTCCATTTGAACCATGGGCCTTTTGCCCGCCCCGCCTGATAGGGACTGTCGCGCCGTTTGAGCATGATGCCCTCGATGACAGGATCGGGTGGCGTCTTGCGCAAATGATCAAGCTGATCAAAACTGGAAAAATCGACAAGCGGCGAAAGATCGAATCGATCTTCCGGCAATTGCTCGATCAGCCTGGCAAGTCTGTGTCGCCGTTCGTGAAAGGGATGTGAGCGGATATCGTCGGCGCCATCGAAGAGCAGGTCATAGGCACGGATGAAGGCGGGGTAATCCTGGAGCAGCTTATTGGTCACGGTTTTCCGGTTCAGCCGTTGTTGCAGATCGGAAAAGCTGCGGGTGGGGCTTTGGCTGCGCAATGTGCCGCCGACCAGCAATTCGCCATCGATGACGCCCTCCACATGACAGGCAGACAGAATATCGGGAAAGGCTGCGGAAATATCATCGCCGGAGCGGGAATAAAGCCGGGTCACGCCGGAATGGCTGCTCAACTGCACCCGAATACCGTCCCATTTCCATTCTGCGGCATAATCGGCGGGGTCGAGCCCGTCGAGATCGCCCTCCATGACCGGATTGGACAACATGACGGAATGAAAAATCGCCGGTGTTGAAAGAACAGGCTTGACGGAGCGATTCTCCAGCCAGGCGAAGAGATCTTCATAAGGCGGTTTAAGGCCATGCCAGAGGGATTCGATCTCCTCCACCGGCTTTTCGGAAAACCGGGCAAGCGCCTGCTTGGCCAACCGGGCAGACACGCCGATGCGCAAACCGCCGGTGACCATTTTCAAAAAGGCAAAACGCTCGGAAGGCGCAAGCCGGTTGAGGAGGCTGACCAGCTCGGCGCGAAGTGCGCTTTTTCCAAGCGTTTGCATGGTCTGAACCACAGCACTCAGGCGCGGCGTCGTCTCATGGGTCTGATGCCGCCGTTCCTGATCCCAGACCAGTGCAATGGTTTCGGCAAGATCACCAATATAATCATAGGAATAACCGAAGAGAATCGGGTCCATACGCTCCAGCACCAGCTCTTTGAGCATAGCGGGCTTGACACTTTTCAGGTCGAGCGTCCCGGTCAGTACGCCGAGCGCATAGCCACGGTCTGGATCAGGCGTTGCCGCAAAATAATCGCTGAGCAGGGTCAGCTTGTCATTGCGACCGGGGGTCAGAACCAGCCGGTCGAGCAGGGCGGCAAAGGCTTGCATCAGTCCCCCTCATCCTCATAGCCGACGAGATGCAGTGGTTTCGCGGCAAAGCCGTTCAACTCGCACCAGCGCACCAGTGCTTCTTCCCGCCCGTGCGTGACCCAGACTTCCGCCGGTGAAATGTCGCGAATGGTTTGCGTCAGTTCCGGCCAGTCGCAGTGGTCGGAAATCACCAGCGGCAGTTCGACGCCGCGTTGTTTGGCGCGCTGGCGCACCATCATCCAGCCGGAAGCGAAACAGGCAAGCGGATCGCTGAAGCGGCGCGCCCAGCGATCGGCAAAGGCGGAGGGCGGGCCGACAATCACCGCGCCTTGCAGATGATCGGAACGGCCATCCTCCAGCGTTGCGGGTCTCAGATCGCCAAGATCGATGCCGCAGGCTGTATAATAGTCGCACAGCTTGATCAGTGCGCCGTGCAGATAGATCGGTTCTGCGTAGCCTGCATCCCGCAACAGCGCGATGACCCGCTGCGCCTTGCCCAGTGCATAGGCCCCGACGAGATGGCTGCGCTCGGGAAACTGCCGAAGCGAGGTCAAAAGCCGGGTGATTTCAAGGGCGGGATCGGGATGGTGAAACACGGGCAGCGCAAAGGTCGCCTCGGTAATGAAAACATCGCAGGCGATCGGCTCGAAGGCGGTGGCGGTGCGGTCACGTCCGCGCTTGTAATCACCGGAGGCGACAATGCGCAGGCCGCCGCTCTCCAAGGCGATCTGGGCTGAGCCCAGCACGTGACCGGCAGGATGAAAGCTGACGGATACCCCGTTGATACTCAGCCTTTCGCCATAGCGGGCGGCCTGCACCGATCCGGCGAAATCCTCACCATAACGCAGCCGCATGATGTCCAGCGTCTCTTGTGTCGCCAGCACGTGGCCGTGGCCAGCGCGGGCATGATCGGAATGGCCATGGGTGATCAGAGCACGCTGAACGGGGCGCACCGGATCGATATGAAAATCGCCGATGGGGGAATAAAGCCCGTCCGGGCCGGGATGAAGCAGGGTTTCGGGTCTGGCCATAAAGCAAAGATAGGGCTTGATTCGCCTGAGGAACAGGGCCGGAAGAGGCAAACTGTCGTGCATAAAAGCATGACCGATCCCTGCATTCGTGACCTCAAAACCGTTGCAACCTATTCTGTTGCGGTTTTATAAAGGGCCGGTCGGAAAACCTCCGGCGGAGAGTGAAGGACCTGTCGATGAAACCGATTTTCGTTCAGCTGCAATGCGCGCCCGGCAAGACCTATGAGGTTGCCGATGCAATCTACAAGGCGGAAATCGTCTCCGAGCTTTATTCCACCTCCGGCGAATATGATCTCCTGATGAAGGTCTATCTCGAAGAAGGCCAGGATATTGGCAAATTCGTCAATGAGAAGATCACCGCCATTCCCGGCATCGTCCGATCTCTGACGACGATGACCTTTACCGCCTTCTGATCACCAGCCCTCGCTCAACACCTTGTCCAGCATTGAGACGAAAAAGCTGGCGCTTTCGTAATCGATGCAGAGCGGAGGCTTGATTTTCAGGATGTTGAGATCATCGCCGGTCGGCTGCATGATGATGCCAAGCTCCAGCAGCCTGTCACAGATGGCTTCGGTTTCCTCGGTGGCCGGTTCCAGCCGGTCGGCATCGCGCACCAGTTCAAGTCCGAGATAAAGCCCCATGCCGTGCACGGCGCCGACCATCGGGTGGCGCTGCTTCAGGTCTTCCAGCCGTTCTTTCAGGAAATCGCCGACATCGCGGGCTCTTTCCTGCAAATTCTCATCCTGCATGATGTCGAGCACGGTCAGGCCGATCATGGCACTGACCGGACTGCCGCCAGAGGAGGAGAAGAAATATCCTTCGTTTTCGAGCGCCTCGGCAATGGCGCGGCTGGTGATCACGGCGCCGAGCGGCTGACCATTGCCCATGCCCTTGGCAATGGTGATGATGTCGGGCACGACGCCCTGCTGCTCGAATGCCCAGAAATGATGGCCGAGACGGCCATAACCCACCTGAACCTCATCGGCGATGCACACCCCGCCATGGGCGCGGATCATCGCATAGACGGACTGCAGATAGCCGTCGGGCAGCAAAACGCCGCCGGCATTGCCGAAGACGCTTTCGCCAATGAAACCGGCAATGCCTTCTGGCAGTTCCTGCAGCCGTTCCATGACAACATCGGCATAGGCCGCACCGGTCTCGCCCTCATAGGGGCCGCGAAACGCATTGGGCGCGGTGACGGCGTGCACCCAGTCCGGCCGGGTTGAAAGCGCATTCGGATTGTCGGCAATCGAGGTGGAAACGGCATCGCTTGCCACCGTCCAGCCGTGATAGGCGCCTTTCAGGCTGATGATATCGCGTTTGCCGGTGGCGGCCCAGGCCAGACGGATGGCGAGATCCACCGCTTCCGAACCGCTATTGACCAGAAACACCTGATCGAGCCCTTCGGGGGCAAGAGCGGCCAGACGTTCCGAGAAATCGGCAACGGCTCCATAATGAAAGCGGGAATTGGTATTGAGCAGCGACCATTGCCGCCATGCCGCCATGGCCAGCCGTGGATGACCATGGCCGACGGTGGCCACATTGTTGACCATGTCGAGATAGGCACGTCCCGACATATCAAAAAGATGCTCACGAAAGCCGCGTTCGATGCGGGGTGGACGGTGATAATAATGTTTCTGCGGTGTAGCGAAATGGGCTTTGCGCCGTTCCAGAACCTCTTGGCCATCGCGGGTCGAGGCATCGAGATCAATGCCGAACAGGGCGGCGGGCGAGGGGCAAAGCGCGCTCCAGGCCGCGGCCTGATCCGGCCGGGCAAACAGCGGCGGCACCAGATCACCGTCACGGCACAATTGCAGCCGCAAGCCGCCGACCGATCCTTCCGGCCCGGCGATACGGCCAAGCGGATCGCCGGTTGCAAGCTGCGTTCCATCGTCAAGCGTGCATTCCAGCCCGTAGATATGCAAGGTCAGACTGTCGGATGCCAGCATGATGTGCTGGCTGCTGCGTTTGAGGCTGCCATCGAACGGGGCGACAGCTTCGGTTCCGACCGGAAGGCAGGCATCGACATGCAGCGCCATGGTCGAAGGCATTCTGGGCGATAAAAGCCGCGTATAAGATAGCCGGCATTCGCCGTAACGGGTGGCGGCGACGCCGCTTTTTCCGGCAGCCTTGGCTAGAAGCTTCCAGTCGATCTGCGGATCTGACCAGTCATTGTCGATGAAATCCGGACTCAGCGTCGAAAGATCGGCAAGGCCGATCGTCAGGGGATCGATGCTGGGCAAGAGCCGCGCCAGAACAGGATGTTGCGGGGCATTGTCCTTGCCGATTGCGGTGAAAATGGCCTGTTCCATCACCGAAGACGGCACAGAGGTGGCCAGTGTCAGGATATCCCGTTCCCATTCCAGATTGTCCCTGACATAGGCATTGTCGGGATCGGTGGCGCTCTGCCGTTCGTCGCTGACAACCAGTGTGGCGGCCCGAACCGTGATCAGCGGCCAGAGCGCGCGGATTTCCGCATCGATCAGCGGATATTCGGCGTGAAAGGCGGCAATGGCGGGCAGCAGTCGGAACGGGTCGTGGTCGCAGTGATAAAGCAGCGAAGCACAGGTCACGGCCAGCTCGCTCACCACCCAGCCGCGCACGAGATCGCCGAAATCGATGACGCCTTCAGGCACAAGCCGCCCCATCATATCGCTGGTGCCGATGATGTTGTCCGTTGTCAGATCCTGATGCACGGCTTGCAGGCGCAGTTCATCCAGCAGCGGATTAAGCTGGCGCATGGCGAGGATCATGATCCTGGTCACTTCGTCACGGCGCTTCTGATCGTCCATGAAAGCCAGAAGATGCAGCACCATGGGGCCTGCCCGGCGCAGGTCCCATTGCAGGTCGCGCTCAAGGCCTTGATGATCAAAATCGCGCAGCGACAGTGCGATCCGGGCACAAAATGCGCCCATCTGCTCCATCATGACGGGCGGAAGATAAAGCCGGTTGCGCAATGGCTGACCATCGACAAAGCTTAGCAGGCGCACATGCCATGTCTCGTCAGGGCCGGGAATGCGCAGAACCTCTTCCCCGCTTAAACTGGCCATCACCTGTGGCAGACGGGGGGCATCGGCCTGTGCCGCCAGATGGCGCATGGCGGCATGTTGTGCATCAAGCTCCTCAAGGCCGAATTCGGATCGGCAGGCCTTGAGAAGAAATCGCCCGCTTTCGCTCGTCAGCAAAAAATTCCGATCCTGCTGCGAACCCAGTTCCCGGATATCGCCACGCAATCCGTAGCGTTCGGCAAGAATGCGCTCAGCATCCTCTATCCCCATGGCGGGTCGTGGCAATCCGGCACGCTGGAAGAGGAGGGTATTGGGCATTGCCGTCTCTCCGGGGAATCAATCCCCAGACATTAACAGAGACTGGTGCCGCGTCCACTGCAAGGACCGGAATGGTTTGCTGATAAAGCCATTACTTGTGGAAAGATGGCCTCACACCTCACCCCATGCGCTCTGATGCATAGCTTCCGGGGCTTGCGGGGA
>NZ_JAMKOJ010000021.1 GCF_023700755.1 Allorhizobium sonneratiae
AGATACATCTTCACTTCGTTCAGATGTTTGCCCGGAGCCGCAAGCCGTTCCGGTCTCGCCAACGAACGAACAAAATGCAAAATCGTACAAAACGTACTTGACCTTCATTCGTACATAACGTACGTTTTCTTCATCAGCAGCGACACAAGGCCTACGCCGATCCGTCGCGAAACCGATGGGGACACCGATGGCATTCGTTACACGCTTCACAATCGAACGTCTCACCGAGGATTACGGCACCGAATATTACATGTCGCCAGATCAATGGTCGGAAGATCGTGAAGATGCCGAGGAGTTCTACACCGCAGCCAAGGCGCAACGCCGTGCTGATCGTGTCGGCGGCGAGGTCTTCAAGCATTGCCGCCCGTCTGTAAACCATGAGGCTTACATGGATCAGGTCCGGGCTGAAACCAAGGCAAAGATTGCGGCCAACATGGCAGCGCACCGCCATAACTTTCTCGAAGCGGCAGAGTGATTACCATGCCGCACGACCTTCCACCCGATCTTCGGCACGCAAAGGCATTCCTTGACCGTGCCGCCGCCATCAACGCCAAGGCCGAAATTGAGCGCATGTCGCTCATCCGCGCCGTCCACCACGCAATCGTCGTCGTGCTTATCCTCGGAACTGCCGGGGTCTGCCTCATTGCAGCCGAAGAACATCAGAAGCGCCTCGACCTCATCAATCAGGAGTCGATCGTATGGGAATGACCGACGACGAAATGTTGATCGACGCAAATCGCCTTCGCTCGGTAATTCACTACGATCCATGCACCGGTGAATTCCGCTGGATAGCGCGTAGGCGTGGAGTAACGATTGGCAAAAAGCCAGGTCTGGTCAACGGCAACGGCTACCGGGAGATTTGCATTGATGGCCGCCTGTATTCGGCGCAGAGGCTTGCTTGGCTGTACATGACCGGAGAGTGGCCCGACGGAGACGTCGACCACCGCGACATGGACAAGCTAAACAATCGATGGGGGAATCTTCGGGACGCCTCGAAGGCCCAAAACCAAGCAAATACGAGCGTGCGGAAGTCGAACACCAGCGGCTTCAAAGGCGTATTCGCCACTGCGCGCCATCCTGATCGTTGGCTCTCTCAAATACGCGTCAACGGCATCAAAAAGCATCTCGGGACATTCGATACCCCTGAACAGGCCGGGGCTGCATACGCCAGCGCTCTCGCCGAAATCCATGGCGAGTTTGGAAGGATTTGATCATGACGAAGCAGGAATCCGTTTGGAGTTGGTGGCAAAATGCTTTGGCCGGAAACATCGGCCCCATTCATGACGGCTGCCCCGAGCAGGGGTATTACCGGACGCGCTTCAAGGATAAACCCTGGGAACCTGTCGCTATCTGGCTCGAAGACGGGAAATGGTATGCCATGCGCGGCGACCGGCAGGTTGATGCCGCAGACATTTGGACATGGTGCTGCCGTAACCCGATCAGCTATGAGGCCTATACCAAGGCCATTGAAGGCGGCGGATGGGATGATGAACCGGAAGCCCCAGCCATCGGCCACAACCTGCCGTCCGATCCGTTTGAAGCCCTGCAGGTCGAGTTCGCTTCTGAGAAGGAACAGGCCGAGGCATTCCTGAAAAAGCCGATCACCACGAAGTCAGATGCTGATCGCGCGGCAATTTGGTCAAAGCGCCTGTCGACGATCGCGAAGAAGGCCACGGACCTGCACAAGGTCGAGAAGCAGCCGCACCTCGATGCGGGACGAGAGGTCGACAACAAATGGCGAGATCTCAAGGAAGCGCCTGACGCCCTGAGCAAAAAACTCAAACGACACCTGGACGCTTACCTGCAGGAAGAGGCCCGGAAAGAGCGTGAGCGGCAGGCCGCCGCCCGCGCCGAGGCCGAACGCATCCAGCGCGAAGCGGATGCAGCCCGTGTTGCCGCCGAACAGGCATCCGCCCGGAACGACAATCTTGCAGCTGAGGCCGCAGCGGAAGCCGAACGCCTCGCACAACAGGCTGCGGCTGCCGAACGGGACGCGCTGGCTCGGAATGCATCTGCTGGCCGCACCGGTGCCAAAGTGTCTCTCCGTACCTTCATCTTCGCCGAGATCACCGATTACGACGCGTTGCTGATGGTGCTCAAGGACCGGGCGGAAATCCGTGAGGTTGTCGAGAGCCTTGCCAACCGGGCCGCGCGCTCGGGCGTCGAACTGGCTGGCATGTCCATCAAATCAGAACAGAGGGCGGCTTGACCATGAACGCAATCACAAAAATCGACAATGCACGGCCTTCTCTCATCGCGACTATGGCGTCCAAATTCAATATGGACCCAAAGGCGTTCGAGGCGACCGTGCGCGCCACTGTAATGCCGTCTCAGCATACGAATGAGCAGTTCGCGGCCCTAATGATGGTCGCCAAGGAATACGACCTAAACCCGCTCACCAAAGAGATCTACGCATTTCCAGCGAAGGGCGGAGGCATTGTGCCGGTCGTTTCAATTGACGGCTGGGTAAATCTCGTCAACTCGCATCCTGCGTGCGATGGTTTTGAATTTGAATTCGAACACACTGAAGACGGCACACTCATTTCCTGCACCTGCCGAATGTACCGAAAGGATCGTGGCCGTCCTGTTACCGTGACCGAGTATCTTTTGGAATGCATTCGCAGCACAGACCCGTGGAAAATGAAGCACCGCATGCTTCGTCACAAGGCGATGATCCAAGCCGCTCGCTACGCCTTTGGTTTTTCGGGGATTTATGATGAAGACGAAGGCAGCAAAATTGCCGAGAGCATACGCGATATCACGCCGCCGTCTGAAACAAAGGCAAGCGTGCTAACCCCGCCCAAGCCACCGGCCCCGCCGTCAGCCAAAACGATCAACGCCGAACCTGCGCAGGATGAACAGCCAGCCGAAAGCGAATTCGACCTTGGAGCCTATCTCGAAGACATCGAGACCTCACTCGCTGGCGCAAAGGACGAGGTAAGCGTCGAGGAAATCTGGAACGACTTTGACGCCCCGGCGACGCTGGAAAGCGAAGGCCACGCCGACATGATCGAAGCCGCCTTTTCCATCAAGACGCGCCGACTTGCGCAGCTTTCACCGTTAAACGGAGGTTAGAAGCGCCATGTCCGCCCGCAAGAAGGAAAAGCCGCCTCACATTCAGGTCACGTTGACCACGCGCGGCTTGCGCGCCCTCACTCAGGACGATGCCGAGAAGCTGGCCTTCATACCGGGCGGCCAACTGTTCGATCTCGTTCCAGTCACCAAACGCTCGGACCGGCAGTTGCGAACCTACTGGAAAGCGCTGGGCCTTGTCGTCAAGGTCACCCAAAAGTGGCCGACAGCGGAAACCCTACATCGCGACATCAAGATGACACTCGGTTACCGCGAGCAGGTCGTGAACATGCGAACCGGCGAGATCACTCTCGTCCCCGACAGCATCGCGCTCGACAAGATGGATCACGAGGATTTCTGCAATTTCATGAACCAAGCCATGGCGCTGATTGCCGACACAGTCGGCTTCGATCCGCTGGCCTTCCTAAATGAGGACCATGCAGCATGAATGAAAACGTTCGCCTTTTGCCAGGGTCTATGTCTGAAGAAGACGCCCTCACCTGCGACGATCCAATCACCAGCCTTATCGCACGGCTTACCGTATCGAATGCGCATTCGGGCCTCACAAATTTTTTCAACGCTGAGGTGGGCCGGCCAAACGCTACCGTTGACCACATTCTGATCGGCGTGGCCGCTTGGATGATGCAGATGCATGCGAGCTTTGCTGCATATCTCCTTGAGGCCGATCGCGTCGAGGATGTCGCCGGCCAATTCCAATCCATCTTTGATCAGATCTATCGCACTCACTTTGTGGATAGCGTGAAGGAGTTGGAGGCATGAACATCGACCCTCTTCTCGAACAATCTTGGCAATCCCTTCTCGACAAAGATGATCGGACCAGCCCCCCAGAATATCCGGACATGTGCCTGATCACTCGCGGAGAGCTTGAGGCTTTTCTTGTGGACGCCTCGTTCAGATGGAAAGAGCATCGAAGCAACGGCATACAGATTGAGGAATCAAGGGAATTGGATAGCGGCTCCGTCATGGGCTTCTTTGCCCGCGGACATTATGAACTCCATAAGTTCGCCGCCGCATGCAACGAATATACCGGCGCCGATCCATACTATGACCGGCGGCACGTCGAGGCAAAAGACTGCCGTCAGGAATGGTGGCGAACCGTTCCCGTCAGTGGCGAACCGGGCGTCATTTCCTACCACAACGCCGAGCCCCATTCGCGCGGCGCTTTTGCCGTTACCGTCACTCACGTCATAGAGGACCGCGATCGCAAACAAATACAGCGCTGGATCGACGAGCACCACAAGGGTCGCGCCGCCGGTTTTGCCGATGGTCTGAACTGGGCGCTTCGCCAGCTTGATCGCATCAATGTTGACGCTGCTGAAGAACTGCTTCGCAGGTATCGAGAGCAGGACAAAAAAGGCGGTGCGTCATGATCAACCGCCAGCAACGTCGCGCTGGCCGCGCCTTGGAGCACAAAGGCCTGAAAGGTGATTGGGGTTTGTGGCGCATCACCAGCCTGCCAGACGGCATTCCCGGTGGCACCGGATGGTGCAAACAGGTCCGCGAGGCCCGCGCCAATAATCTCTATGTTGTCCTCATCCGCCCCTTTGCCGACGAACAGGGTAACGAGGTCATTCACCTCGCGATCCGCACCGCTTCGCAGCTTGAACCGCCGTGGCGCGAAATGCAGCGCATCAAGAACGAGATCTGCGGTGAAGAGGCAACCGCCGTGCAGGTCATGCCGCCGGCATCCGAACTGGTCGATGAGGCAGACATGTATCACATGTGGGTGCTGTCGTGCCGCCTCCCGTTCACCTTGGCAAAAAGGGCCGCATAATGGCTGAGAACTCCGCAATTTCGTGGACGCGCCATACTTGGAACCCATGGATGGGCTGCACAAAAGTGAGCCCGGCTTGCGACGGCTGCTATGCCGAAGCGCTGATGGATAAGCGCTATGGAAAGGTACAGTGGGGCAACGCACCCCGCGTCCGAACCGGCGCTCACACTTGGCACGATCCCTTCCGCTGGCAGCGTCAAGCGGATAAGGATGGCGACCGTCCGTTCGTCTTCTGCGCAAGCCTTGCCGACATTTTCGATAATCAAGTTCCCGCCGACTGGCGCGCTGATGCATTCGAGGTAATGCGCAAGACGCCTCGCCTCGTCTACCTCCTGCTCACCAAGCGCCCGCAAAACATCGTCAAGCTGACGGACGCTGCAGGAGGACTACCTGTCAACGCCGCGCTGGGAACCACGGTCGAGGACCAGAAGCGAGCAGACACCAACCTACCGGCATTGGCTGTCGCCAAAACCGAGTTGCACCCACTCTTCACCTTTGGCAGCTTTGAGCCTCTGCTGGGCCTGGTCATCGTCCCGCCGGCCTTCATGCCGGATTGGGTCATCACCGGCGGCGAGACGGACCAAGGCGGCCACAAGGCACGGCCAAGTCATCCCGCTTGGTTCCGGTCGCTCCGTGACCAAGCGAGAGCAGCCGGTGCAGCCTATCACCACAAGCAGAATGGAGAATGGCTTCCATTTGATTTCGATGATCTATCCAGCGAAGAACTGGAATCGGTGGAAATCCAGGGAAAGATTGGAGGATTTGCGGATCAACCTATGATGCGCATCGGGAAGAAGAGGTCTGGACGGATGCTCGACGGTATCACCCATGATGCCTTCCCGGAGGTGCCAGCATGACCGATGTCGGCACCACAAAACGCAAACCCATGCCCCCTGCTCGTCGCTTGCGTATTTTTGAAGCTCATGGCGGCAAATGCTGCCTCTGTGGCGAACAGATCGACGGCGCGCGTGAGCCGTGGACTATTGAACACCTGATCTGCCTTGGTCTCGGCGGCATTGACGAGGACAAGAATTGCGGCCCGGCTCATGAAACCTGCCGGCGCGATAAGGACAAACTCGACGTTCGCGCCATCGCCAAAGCCAAGCGGGTGAAGCAGCGGCATTTGGGCATCAAAGCCCCAAAACAGCCGATCCGCGGCGCTGGTTTCCCCAAGCACGAAAAGCAGCCGAAGAAGCTGACCAAGCAACTGCCGCCACGGCGTGGGCTCTACCAGGAGGATTTGAACGGATGACAAGCAATAGCCGCTCGGTCCCCCGTCTTGCCTTATCCCGTGACGAGCTTGCCGCCTCTATTGGCGTCAGCCCGACCTCTATCGATGTGATGGTGTCGGAAGGCGTTCTGCCGAAGCCTAAGATCTGGCACACCCGCAAAATCTGGCCGACGGCGGAAATCGAAATGGCGCTGGCCAACATGAAGTCGGAGGGCGAGAGCCGTATCGGCTACTTTGACGACATCGGGCAATGATAGAAATTAAATTCAAATATCTCTATGTGAACACATCACGACATGGCACCAAGCGCTACTATTATCGCCAGCCAGGGCGACCATTGGTCAGGCTTCCCGACATTGCGGACCCGGCTTTTCACGACGCGTACCACCGGGCCGCAGTCGCAGGCCCGATAAAACCTAAAACAAGCGCCGGCAAAATCACGCCCGGTTCATTCCGGGATCTATGGGTGAAATACAAGACATCGCCGGATTTCGCAGCACTGGCCGAATCGACCAAAGCTCAGAAGACGCGCGTTATGGAAAGCATTCTGCTTGAGCGCATCGGGCCAACCTCAACCGCCTTGATCGGCGAAGGCCCGGCATCCCAGATCTCGCCGAAAGTGGTCCGCTATATTCGAGACCTGAAGGCAAATGCACCGGAGGCGGCGAACCATCGCCTGAAGACCATGCGAAACCTTTTCGCCTGGGCCTGCGAGAATGACGTGATGGACACGAACCCGGCACGGGATGTGAAGCCGATTAGCGCGGCCACTGATGGCCATCACACATGGACTGAGGAAGAGGTCGGGCAATATCTCAAGACGCATCAGCCGGGCACGAAAGCCAGGCTTGCAATGTGCCTGCTTCTCTTCTTGGGCATCCGCATCTCTGACCTTGCGCTGATCGGGCCGGACATGGTGCGCGACGGTGAGATTTCCTTCGTCCCATACAAGACGCGAGGCAAGAAGAAGACAGCAATGGTGCTTCCCGTGCTTCCGGCTCTGCAAATGGTCATCGACCAATCCGAGATCGGCGATAAGACCTTCATGGTGACGGAATACGGCAAACCGTTCTCGATCAAGGGGCTCGGTCAATGGTTCCGAAAAAGATGCGATGAGGCAGGCCTCACGCACTGTTCGGCTCACGGGCTGAGAAAAGCCGGCGCAACGATCGCAGCGGAGAACGGCGCGACCGAGGAACAGTTGAAAGCAATCTTCGGATGGGAGAACGCGAAAGAGGCAAATCTCTACACGCGAAAGGCCCGGCAAAAGCTCATTGCCAGCGGGGCTATGTCGCTCCTAAGCTTCGGCGACAGCGTGAATATCCACATAGGCAAAGTTACACCTAATTCCGGGTGTACCGAAAACGATGAATTTAACAAATAAAATCATTGGGAATGGAGGCCTCGCCCGGAA
>NZ_JAMKOJ010000022.1 GCF_023700755.1 Allorhizobium sonneratiae
CTGCACCGGCCAGACCGATCCGGCTGCTCACGGCCCTCAAGGGCCGTGATCGACGCTGGCGGGAAAGGGGATGGGGTGCGTGTCACCGGCCAGGGTAGCCATGGCCCTTTCCATGTCGATGCTCCGGGCCTTCGATCAGAGCCGCGTGTCTCTGATCGATGCGCTATGCGCACCGGCCCTCCCGCATAGACATGGAACCTTGGCCCATGGTGACAGCAAAAAAGGCGGCTCTTGATGCCCTTCGGGCACCGCCATGCCCCGTTGGGCCAAGGCGGGTCAAGAGCCTATGCCGCCTTTTTTCCCGTCAACCCTTGCCTGTCTACAGTAAAAACTTATCACTACGATAAGAAAACACTTGCAAAAAATAAACATAGGTTATATAAATGGGGCATAGAGAAAAACAAAACCGCAAGGATTTAAAACCATGGCAAAGGCAGCAGAAGTAAAATTCGATGTTCATGCATCCGTCACCGAAAGCATTATCCGTCAGCTTGAGGCCGGAACAAGCCCATGGGTGAAACCGTGGGGTTCCCCGGTTTCAAGCCGTCCCTTGCGTCACAATGGCGTCCCCTATACCGGCATTAATGTTCTCTTGCTTTGGTCAGCCGCTATGGAACACGGCTATTCGGCAAATCACTGGATGACCTACAAGCAGGCCGAGGAGCTTGGCGGGCAGGTTCGCAAGGGCGAAAAATCCTCACTTGTCGTTTATGCAGGTGCAATCGAGAAGACCGAGGAAACGCAAGCCGGTGAAAGTGTAGAGCGCCGCATTCCATTCATGAAAGCCTACCGTGTTTTCAATGCGGATCAGATCGATGGGTTGCCCGAGCAGTATCGCTTTCAGCCAGTTGAAAAGCTTGCCGCCGAAACCCGGCTTTGCCATGTGGATGCATTCTTTGAGGCGACAGGTGCGGATATCCGCGAAGGAGGCAATCAGGCGTTTTATCATCCGGTCAAAGACTATGTGCAAATGCCAGATTTTCAAACATTTGCTACCCCCGAAGACTACGCTTCGACCCTCGCCCATGAAATGGTCCACTGGACCAGCGCTGAAAAGCGCCTTGCCCGGTCCTTTGAACAGAAACGGTTCGGTGACGAAGGCTATGCGCGTGAGGAGCTCGTGGCCGAAATCGGCGCAGCTTTCCTTTGTGCCGATCTCGCCATTGAAAACAAGGGCAGGGCGGATCATGCCGCCTATATCGCATCGTGGATCACGGTCTTGAAAAACGACAAGCGCGCAATCTTTCAGGCGGCAAGCTATGCCGAAAAGGCCGCCGAATTTTTGCATTCCTTTCGTCAATCCGCAGAACTGGCAGCATGACCGGGAGGGCTTGAACCATGAGAACAATCGGTAAAATGGAAAAAGAGACGGGCATTTGCCCGTCTCAGCAAAATCGCTTTGATTTCTGGCTCCGGTTCCGCAATGACGATGGCCTTTTGGGTCTGAATGACCGGGCGAAAGAGTTGACCCCGTGGATTCAGAAAAAAATCCTCTACAATTGTTGTCATCGTGCCAATGAACCAGACTGGACGCAATTTTCTCATCTTGAGATAGGCGGTTGTGTGAACCTGGCCGAAGAAGGATCAGACGAAACATGCGTTGAAGGCGGGTATGATCGTGACGACGCTCAATTTTTTGCGATCTATGGCCGATACAAAACGGGGCATTGCGAAGCCATTACAGATTGCCCGACCTTTGAAGATGCTTGCGCCGTTTACCTGATTTTGCAGAAAAAGAGCGGTCTTCCATTAACTGTAATGTGCTGACGGTTGCCGCGTATGACGCCAAAATATCATGTCTGTTTCGGCAATATTGACACGAATTGCAAATAGAGGTACTAAAAAATAGTACCAAATCAGACCCAAGCCCCCACAACCCTATTGATTTGGTATATCCTCTGCGGTATATCCTAGATATACCGCAGAGGAGGTCTATCAAATGTCCTTACTAATCAAAGGCGATGAAATCGATCAGTTGGCGAACGAAGCGAAAAAGCTTCTAGGCGCTGAATCTAAAGCAGATGCCGTGCGTTCGGCTCTGAAGAGCGTGATTGACAGCCGGAAAAAATCTATCCCTCTTGCCGATAGAGTTCGCCCCCTTCAAGAGCAATACTTGCGTATTCTTGCGTCCAAGGATGCGGATAATTTCGATATGAAGGATTACATGAACGAGGAAGAGAAAATTTAATGTTTATCGATGCGTCTGTTCTTGTTTCTATTTTGACCGTTGAAGATGATGCAGGCTACTTTATTGCGAAAATCGAAAGTTATAAGAAGCCAATATATTATTCATCTCTTTCACTTTTTGAGGCGTCTGAGAGCATTGCGCGAAAGATGGTCAACACCGGCGACCGAGACAGGCCGACGCCGCCGGAAATGATCGACATGGCGCAACGGCTCGTCGAGGACTTTATCGCTGAAATCAACGCAAGGCCGATGTCTATCGATGCAAGTGTTTACAGATCAGCCCTGGCCGTGGCGAAGCAGTATGGCCGTTATGCCGGGCACCCCGCAGCCTTGAATCTTGGCGATTGTTTCGCTTACGCCTGCGCGAAAAGCTACCGAATCCCCTTGCTCTACAAGGGCAATCATTTCTCAGAATCGGAAATTGAGCGGCCATGAAAAATGGAAATAGAAATTGTCTCTGGTGATCATCTAACGGCAAAAGAAATTGCCCATATACTGATGATGATCGAAAACTTTATTTATAGTTATCGATATCAAGACGTGAGATATGTTGTTGATCGTGTTCTTGATGATTTATATAAAGTACAAATTAAATCATCATCTGTAAAATACACAATTGTAAGATTGCTTCTTTGGCGGGAAACCCTTGAAGAGCTTGTATCGTCGCTTGGATATTGATCATTATTTATTATATGAATATGATATAATATTCCAAAATAAATGCAGGCAAGGGCGCTTGGTTAGCTGTGAATCTATCGCCTTCACCATTAAAGGAGAATATGCCTCTCCTTTAATGGTCACTTGATCCCGGTGGCCTTCAAAAAACGAGATTCCGCAGCATCGCGTTGGTTTCGTCATCCCATGTAAGACGAGGTTGTATGACCAGGGCGGCTAGATACAGTCTCTTCAAAACATCGTCTTCAACGCTCTGGGTGCTAAAATTGATCAGGTCCCGCCGAGCGCCGAGTTCCGCTGTCAGTGTCGTGCCGGATGCATCCGTTAAATGCCTCTCTAACGCCTTTTTATGCCGCGCTATCGATAAGGCGACACCTGATATTTCACCTGTCCGAATATTGTCCATTGTCGTCTCCGTTCCAGCCGCCCCAGAATGATCGGCAGAGGGCGGGCTTGCCTGCCCTTCTGCCTGCCCGGCGAGGGCCGGGAGTGAGGGGGGCAACGGAAAAAACGGAGGGGTATCACCCACCCGAAGGGCGACGGTATCGGCGTGCTGCACAAGCGGCGCGTAGCGATGCGCGGAAGCATGGGGAACCCGCTTTTTTTCGATTGCGGGGGAGCGAGGGCAGCGCTCTTGATCCCCTTTCTTGTCAAAAAATCCAGATGGCGAAGCCATTCCGGCTGTACTGGTCATCATCCCCATTGTCCCCACACTCAATCGTCAAATTTTGCCTATCAAGGCAAAACTATATTGCAAATTTTAAGTAATTACATAGCCCGTTTTTATTAAAAATTTAAACAGGTAATATATAATTTTTTTATCTTAGTATTTCATTGCTATCCTCGTATAATAGATTCGTCTAAATGACGGTTGTACGTGTAATTTTTTCAATAAACGCTTTTTACTGGTGCTGTCTCTATTTTTTTATCATGAACACGATTTTGTGCTTATTTTTCCACCAATAGTTACTCTACCTTGGATACATTATTGCCGATGTTTTCAACTTGTTTTGCGGTTTTTTTCGCCTTCTCCGGTCTCGCGTGGGAATAGGCGCTATAAAGAAAATCTTTAATCGTACGGAGGTCGTTTTCTTCCATGTCTAATATGAGTGATACAATATCTTTGACGTTGAGCGCAGATTCATAAGATTTTCCCCAGAGGTGAGGGGCTGAATCAAAAATAAGATCGATAGGATTTATTGAAAGAATCTCACAAACATGAAGCATACGTGACACGCTCATATTCGCATCATCACATTCGTATCGCCTGAATACATTGGCGGTAATACCGACAAAATTAGCAAGTTGGACGATTTTTACACCCTTGCGCTCACGTTGATAACGGAGCTGCGCTCTCAACCTTTGTTCAATCTCGTCTAACGTCAGAACCTGGCCAAATGGCACTTTTCTGAATGTTTCGCGGTTCGTCTTGCCTTCAAAGACTGGAATAAGGGAGTTGTCACTTTGAAATCTGTCCATAATTTCTTTGCGCATTTTCTAATTAAAATCTATGACATGACGAACGATGTTGTGCTGGACCATAATTCCGGATTTATATCAAAACAAGGAAGTTTCTTGCGTGGCAAGATAAATGCACAGGCTTTGTTTTAGTCAATTATATCTATAATAATCAATGAGATATGAAAAATATTCAATCTAGGATTTACATTAATTTAATAATTTCCCGCAATAATATGTACTAATAAATGATACCTAATAGCTATTCTTTCAAATTGAAATGGTATCAAAAATAGATATCTTTAGGCGTCTTACATAGGTATCAATAAACATGAACATGCACCAAAATACCAAGTGGATACCGGCATCCTGGCTCAGTGGTCCGCATCCTGATTTTCGATCTGATCCATCGAATTTCATTGAGCGTCGTGACCATCGGTTTTTCCTTTCCGCAGGTCCGCAACGCGACCTGCTTGAAGATTTCACTCATCTGACCCGCCCGTTATCTCCCGGCGACGAGGTTGCCTTCACCGGCATGGTGACATTCGACAATATTGAGCTTCAGGTGACTTGTGACTCCTATGAAGCCAGTCCGGTATCGCCATTGGCGAACCGCTTCACTCTGGCACCCTGGACCGATCCTTTCCCCACTTTGCCACTCCTCATCGAGCGCGGAAATAATGACGGCTCTCTTCTACCGGGCTGTTATTCGGTTGAAAACTGGTGGGTGACTGAAGAACCTCAAATATTCGTATTTCAATATCGTTGGCTAAAAGCTTCTTTTGTCAGAAAATAATCAATACAGGTTCGAAAATGCCAAATAAAATTGAAAAGCTTGATATTTTTATATCTGCCATGATCAGGGCATGGGGCGATAGCTGGACCTTCAGCATTACGCCGCACGATCTTTATATTACTGCTGTACTTACTCGGAAATCTGACCGATTTTCTTTGCGTATTGCGGCGGCTGATCGTTGTACCGTGAAAGTCCTGTGGCCTTCCTCCGATGAAAAATCGTCCATGTCGGCAAAGGATTGGCTCATCCTGGCACCCAATGAAGCTGAACCAGAAGCCCGATTTTCTCTGTCTGATCACCCCGCGACCATAGCCGATCGGATTACGAAACGGGTGATCGAACCCGGCACCCCGCTCTTTGAGATGGCATTGTCACGTCTGCATGAAGCGCAGAGAAAGTCTGCCAACATCGACAAGGCTGTTCAACACATCATCAAACAGCTTGATACCGTCTCTATTCAAACCGAGCAGGGAAAATCGCTGATCTATGCGATTTCCCCCGACTTTGACACCTCGGCCAGCTTCAGTCTTTGCGAGGGTCAAAATGAAGTTGTCATCCGGTCAAAATCACCCGCAGACATGATCAAGGTCGCGCGTTTGTTACGCGAATGCTTTGTTCGGAAGTCCGAAAAGGTTTGTCTCCCATGATCCCGTTCCGTCATATCCGCAGAACACTTTTTATCGCCTCTTGTGGTCTTATCGCGCTTAAGGCCTATCACGTTTCCGCACAGCACGAATATGCGGGAAACCGCCATGTCTATGTGAGTGGTCGCTTGTGCGACCCCGACTGCCAACCAGTCACGTTTAAAGTCTGGGATGGCGACACCTTCACAATTGTCGCAACGGGGCTCAAGGAGAAAATTCGTGTCTACAATATCGATGCTCCTGAAATTGACGGGAAATGTCAGTGGGAGATCGACACAGCCCAACGCGCGAAAAACCGTCTCGCGGATCTCATCAAAGGGCAGACCGTGACGCTGAAACATCATGGCATGGATCTCTATCACCGGACCCTTGCCAATGTTCTTGTTGACGGCAGAGATATAGGCGACGTGCTGGTTTCGGAACGCCTTGCTCGCGCCTGGGACGGCGCGCGGCATCCATGGTGCAACACATGAGCGGGAAAACGGCCTGCCCATCGCACTACACCCGCGAATTGTACGCAGATTCCTCGCTCGTTGAGCTTCATATTCGCGTCGATCCAAAAACAGACCTTGATGGAAAATTCACAGCCTATTGTTGTGACGAACATGAATTGCTGTCCGTCAATGGGTGGCTGTTCAGCTTTGAAGACGTTCCCGCAAACAAAGACATTTCATGAAATTCAAGATTGTCCATAACCCCTTGGAGATATGCTGATGGCCGGTTCCGTCAACAAAGTCACCCTTGTCGGCTTCCTCGGCGCCGATCCCGAAATCCGCAGAACGCAATCCGGCGCTCCTATCGCCAGTTTCAGCGTCGCAACGTCCGAGAGCTGGCGCGATAAAGATTCCGGCCAGCGCCGGGAAAAGACTGAATGGCACAGTGTTGTGATTTTCAACGAAGGTTTGTGCAGGATTGCTGAGCAATATCTGAAAAAAGGGTCGCTCGTTTATGTCGAAGGCCAGTTGGCGACCCGCAAATGGCAAGGCGATGATGGTCAGGATCGCTACACGACTGAGGTTGTCCTGAAGGCTTACACCGGCACCTTAACGCTGCTTGATCGGGCCTCCAATCGTCCACCGGCTGCTGACAGCCCGGACGATTACGGAAATATGCCAGACGATGACGTGCCATACTGACAAGTCTGCGACCTGGTTGATTTTGACGGATCGGCAGAATAGTGCCTTTCGCTTCTGAGAAGCGAGCGCGCTCTATGCCATTGGCACGAAGCCGCCTTTGGCGTCTTCGCCCATTCGGGTCACGATCGCTAAGGCTTGCGCGGCGGCAACGCCTTGCGAAGTGGGGGACCGGCGAAAGCCGGTCCTCTTTGTTTTGAGAGGGCAAGGCCCCGGCTGTACGCCGGGACCGTGGCCGGTCGATCAGCATGAGGAT
>NZ_JAMKOJ010000023.1:0-4373 GCF_023700755.1 Allorhizobium sonneratiae
TTGGTTGCGGGGGCAGGATTTGAACCTGCGGCCTTCAGGTTATGAGCCTGACGAGCTACCGGGCTGCTCCACCCCGCGTTAACTGTAAAAGGCCGCTTTATGCGGCCTTTGGATTGGGCTGTGAGCCCGCGAGTGATGAGAAGATTATATTTGCCTTTAGCAGACCTGGCAGCGACCTACTCTCCCGCGTCTTAAGACGAAGTACCATTGGCGCTGGGGCGTTTCACGGCCGTGTTCGGAATGGGAACGGGTGCGGCCGCCCCGCCATGACCACCAGGTCGGCTAAGGGCAAAGTGATGAGAAGCTGGAGGCGTTGCCTGTTTTTTTTGAACACGTTTTTTTTGTTTTCAAGGTGTTGACGAGCTGCGCTCGCAAGGCCAAGGGCCGTCGCCGATAGTTCGGCGGGCCGTCCGCAGCGAAGCAAGCTTTGCTTGCGACAGCGTCAGGACAAAACAGATGGCTCATGGAAGATGAGCATAATCAATGAGAACGATGAAGTCGATCGGGCTATTAGTAACGGTAAGCTTCATGCATTGCTGCACTTCCACACCCGTCCTATCAACGTGGTCGTCTTCCACGGCCCTGATAGGGAACACTCGTTTTCAGGTGGGTTTCCCGCTTAGATGCCTTCAGCGGTTATCCCTTCCATATATAGCTACCCTGCTATGCCGTTGGCACGACAACAGGTCCACCAGAGATATGTCCATCCCGGTCCTCTCGTACTAGGGACAGATCCTGTCAATATTCCTACACCCACGGCAGATAGGGACCGAACTGTCTCACGACGTTCTGAACCCAGCTCACGTACCGCTTTAATTGGCGAACAGCCAAACCCTTGGGACCTGCTCCAGCCCCAGGATGCGATGAGCCGACATCGAGGTGCCAAACAACCCCGTCGATATGGACTCTTGGGGGTCATCAGCCTGTTATCCCCGGCGTACCTTTTATCCGTTGAGCGATGGCCCTTCCACGCGGGACCACCGGATCACTATGACCGACTTTCGTCTCTGCTCGACTTGTCAGTCTCGCAGTCAGGCGGGCTTATGCCATTGCACTCGACGACCGATTTCCGACCGGTCTGAGCCCACCATCGCGCGCCTCCGTTACTCTTTCGGAGGCGACCGCCCCAGTCAAACTACCCACCATACACTGTCCCGGACCCGGATAACGGGCCGCGGTTAGACATCCATGACGATAAGGGTGGTATTTCAAGGATGGCTCCACGCAAACTGGCGTCCGCGCTTCAAAGCCTACCACCTATCCTACACATGCCGACACGAATGCCAGTGTAAAGCTATAGTAAAGGTGCACGGGGTCTTTCCGTCTGACCGCAGGAACCCCGCATCTTCACGGGGAATTCAATTTCACTGAGTCTATGTTGGAGACAGCGGGGAAGTCGTTACGCCATTCGTGCAGGTCGGAACTTACCCGACAAGGAATTTCGCTACCTTAGGACCGTTATAGTTACGGCCGCCGTTTACTGGGGCTTCGATTCAGAGCTTGCACCCCTCCTCTTAACCTTCCAGCACCGGGCAGGCGTCAGACCCTATACGTCGTCTTATGGACTTCGCAGAGCCCTGTGTTTTTGATAAACAGTCGCTACCCCCTGGTCTGTGCCACCCCAAAATACTTGCGTATCCTGGGGTCACGCTTCTTCCGAAGTTACGCGTGCAATTTGCCGAGTTCCTTCAACATAGTTCTCTCAAGCGCCTTGGTATACTCTACCTGACCACCTGTGTCGGTTTCGGGTACGGTCTATACGGTGGAGCTATTTCCTGGAACCGCTCCACTGCACATCCAATCCAATAAGAATGTACAATTTGTGCGATCCGTCACTACCACCAGGCCCACGAATATTAACGTGGTTCCCATCGACTACGCGTGTCCGCCTCGTCTTAGGGGCCGGCTAACCCTGCTCAGATTAACTTTAAGCAGGAACCCTTGGTCTTTCGGCGAGAGGGTCTCTCACCCTCTTTATCGTTACTCATGTCAACATTCGCACTTCCGATATCTCCAGGACCCCTCACGGGTATCCCTTCACAGACTTACGGAACGCTCCGCTACCACGTGCTTGCGCACATCCTCAGCTTCGGTGCATGGCTTTAGCCCCGTTACATTTTCGGCGCAAAGACCCTTGTTTAGACCAGTGAGCTGTTACGCTTTCTTTAAATGATGGCTGCTTCTAAGCCAACATCCTGGTTGTTTTGGGATCCTCACATCCTTTCCCACTTAGCCATGACTTGGGGACCTTAGCTGGAGGTCAGGGTTGTTGCCCTCTTCACGACGGACGTTAGCACCCGCCGTGTGTCTGCCGAGTAGTACTCATCGGTATTCGCAGTTTGGTTAGGATCAGTAAGACGGTGAGTCCCCATAGCCCATCCAGTGCTCTACCCCCGACGGTATTCGCTCGACGCACTACCTAAATAGTTTTCGCGGAGAACCAGCTATCTCCGAGTTTGATTGGCCTTTCACCCCTAGCCACAAGTCATCCCAATCTATTGCAACAGATGCGGGTTCGGCCCTCCAGTTGGTGTTACCCAACCTTCAGCCTGCTCATGGCTAGATCACTCGGTTTCGGGTCTAATGCAACTAACTCAATCGCCCTATTCAGACTCGCTTTCGCTGCGCCTACACCTACCGGCTTAAGCTTGCTAGTTACACTAAGTCGTTGACCCATTATACAAAAGGTACGCCGTCAGGCTTGCGCCCTCCGACTGCTTGTAGGCATCCGGTTTCAGGTTCTATTTCACTCCCCTTGTCGGGGTGCTTTTCACCTTTCCCTCACGGTACTTGTTCGCTATCGGTCATGCACGAGTACTTAGGCTTGGAGAGTGGTCTCCCCATGTTCAGACAGGGTTTCACGTGCCCCGCCTTACTCTAGGACAATGAGTGTTCTACGCGTACGGGGCTATCACCCGCTAAGGCCGCTCTTTCCAGAGCGTTCCGCTTTATTCCTCATTGCCACTGGCCTGGTCCGCGTTCGCTCGCCACTACTTGCGGAGTCTCGGTTGATGTCCTTTCCTGCAGGTACTTAGATGTTTCAGTTCCCTGCGTTCGCCTCTTATCCCTATGTATTCAGAATAAGATACCTTATTTGCGATATCTAGAAACCTCTTCTGTTTTCATGTCCTCACGGCCGAAGGCCTACGGACGGTGCGCCGGACGACCGGCGACGCGCCTTGCGCTTGCGGCGCTTCGCGCCGAGACACCCCCCTCGCAAACATGCAAAAGGAACGAACCCGAAGCAAAGCTTCGCAAGGCCAGAGGCCGTCGGCAATCGTTTGCCGCGCCATCGCAGCGCCAGCAGGTCAAAGACCTGCGGTACGGCGCGCGAGATCAAAAAAAACAGAACAGATTTTCTAGATATCTAAGGTGGGTTTCCCCATTCGGAAATCCATGGATCAAAGCTCATTCGCAGCTCCCCACGGCTTATCGCAGCGTATCACGTCCTTCTTCGCCTGTGCATGCCAAGGCATCCACCAAATGCCCTTACGACACTTCATC
The DNA here is from genome assembly GCF_023700755.1 of Allorhizobium sonneratiae. GTDB lineage: Bacteria > Pseudomonadota > Alphaproteobacteria > Rhizobiales > Rhizobiaceae > Allorhizobium > Allorhizobium sonneratiae. The sequence goes on from NZ_JAMKOJ010000023.1 coordinate 3,505, forward strand.
GTTCTCATTGCTAATGCTCATCNAAAAAAAACAGAACAGATTTTCTAGATATCTAAGGTGGGTTTCCCCATTCGGAAATCCATGGATCAAAGCTCATTCGCAGCTCCCCACGGCTTATCGCAGCGTATCACGTCCTTCTTCGCCTGTGCATGCCAAGGCATCCACCAAATGCCCTTACGACACTTCATCGTTCTCATTGCTAATGCTCATCATTTATTGGGTTTGGAATTCCTATCTTCTTCGCTTGCGCTCAGAAGGGTTCCAAACCTGACCATACGGACAAATCCGAATGAGCCAGACCCAAAAACACCCTACCTTTTACAAGGTGTTCGTCATGATGCCATCAACGTGTTCGATCCGGTCGCTTTATCGGAGCTACGCCNTTTATCTGGATTTGACAGACCCATCCCGTCGGCTTCGCCTCGGGGGTGTCAAATCTGACAATACGGTCAGGCCAAAGCCCGCCGAACCAGAAGAACAGCTACCTTTTAAAACTGTTCATTCAGATGCCATCAACGTGTTCGATCCGGTCGCTTTATCGGAGCTACGCCGAGCAGCTCACTGGCAACCAGATCATTAAGACCAGCTTCTCGAGATTAAATCCGGTACCGCGCGGTCAGGCAACGGTAATCCGATCATTCATCAGACATCGCCAAAGACGATGAACAACGAACAATCCAGAGCGACAAGCTTCCCACCTACCTCCAACCCTTCCCCAAACTCCGGTCGGCTAGACCGTCATAAGGATCACCAGGATTGGGCTCGGACGCTGCAAGGTCTCCCTCGCAACACCTGGAAGCCTCCAGATCAATCTTCTCTTCACAATGTATCAGAACAGGCAAAACTCATTCGAGTTCTGCAAACTTTTA
>NZ_JAMKOJ010000024.1 GCF_023700755.1 Allorhizobium sonneratiae
AGACAATCGCAGCGCCCTTATCTGACGGTGACGATCTTCCGCAGCTTTGCCCTCATGCCTCCAACTCTCATCAGCCCGGCCAGTGCGTCATGCCGATCTCGCTCGATCCTCATGCTGATCGACCGGCCACGGTCCCGGCGCACAGCCGGGGCCTTGCCCTCTCAAAACAACGAGGACCGGCTTTCGCCGGTCCCCCACTTCGCTAGGCGTTGCCGCCGCGCAAGCCTTAGCGATCGTCACCCGAATGGGCGAAGACGCCATCGGCGGCTTCGTGCCACTGGCATAGAGCGCGCTCGCTTCTCAGAAGCGAAAGGCACTATTCTGCCGATCCGTCAAAATCAACCAGGTCACACACAACGAAATTTTCCGGCTGATTGCGCTCAACATCATCGATCAGATTGCGGACCATTTCATAATCAGGTTCCGACAGCCAGGATTTAGAAGCCTCTGGCGGGGCGCATTTTTTCAGCATTGCAAGCATCTTCCGGTTCTGATGCTCAAGCGTTGCGATATGCGACTGCGAAACAACGGCCTGCATGGCAAGCGCGGTGCGCTTGACATAATCGCCGTGCACACCTTCGCGGCGCATTCTGCTCATCGTGATTTCGCTGATGCCGAGCATTTGAGCCGCGATTTTTGCGGTCTTGGCGATTTTTGACGCCTTGAGATAAGCGAGCCACCCCTGAACGTCATCAGCGGAAATCGAGTCTTTTTCAGGATTTGACATGGCGGCAATCTCACACATTGACGGATTCAGGCTGACCTAACAGACAAAGGCACCCGAAGACCAGATGATTAATCTGGTCTTCGGGCTATTTCAGAGGAAAGGCGAAGGATCATTCCGCCGCCATCATCATTGGGTTGTCGTCTTCATTGTCTTCTTCATTGTCTTCCTCTCGCACGCCCGGTTCCTGACTATCGGAAGGCGCGACTACCGGCGCGTCAGCGAACAGGATCGGGCGGGGCAACCAGCCGCTGTTTTCAACCTGACGTTCTGCGAAAGCGGCGGCTTCGGCTTTCTTCATGCCGGCAATACCTTCGGCAAAAGCTGCGCCTTTTGCCTCTGTCACTGCCGCCTCGATGCCTTGGCGGTTGAGATGGCTGAAATAGGTTTCAGCCGTAGGCTTGAAATATTTCCCCATGTCAACGGCAAGAGCACGGCCTAACTGGTCGCCATGGTCGAGACGCTTTTGCTCGTACACCTTACCTTGCACCACATTGACCGAATGCGAAGCTGCAAAAGCGAGAAGCTTAAGAAGATCGTCGCGCTTTTGATCAAGGCACCAGTCGAAAAGGTCGGCAGGATTTGCCGGAATAGCTGACTTGAATGTTTCGGTCATTGCTGACAGGCATTCCAGCGCCGTGTTCGCCTCTGGATTTTTGAGGCTTGTTTCGGGATAGGTTTTGTTCAGCCGGATTTCCAGCGACGTATAAGAAGACACATAACCTGAATAGACGGTCTGCAACAAAAGCGCATGAACGACTGCCGCAAGCGCAATATCGGCATTATTCGCCATTTCGAGCATCAGCGCGGCGGTTTTCTGCGCTGTCAGGTCTTCGAGAAGCGTGGCGGAATGCTTCAAAACCGGACCTGTCGGGAGATCGTCACTTTCTGCTTCGCTGCCTTCGTTGTTTGCGCTCTTAATGCTTTTGGCCTTATCTTCCGGCCTGATCAAGCCAAAGTCATAACGCAAGTTGCCGTCATGGGCCAAGCTGCACACAACACCGGCAGTTTTCAGCTCTTCCGGGTCAAAGCGTTGACCTTGGATAAGATTAATCTGTTCTTCGACCTGCGCCAGTTGCATTTCAACATCGTCGGGGCCATCGCCCTCTTCGATGATCGCGGCCAGGGCGTCATATTGTTCGGAAAGCCGCGCTAGTTTTTCCTGATCTTCCGGGGAAAGGGTGGGCGATTTTGGATAAATACGACCATATTTAGAATATGCCTGATAATCCATTTCAATTGGCATATCGACCCACTTCCAACCTGCGGCTTTCAGGCTTTCGGCCTCAATCGCCATTTTTTCGGCAACGAGCCTATCAACCAACGCGCCATCCATTGCATACCCGCCATTGACATCGAAAAGATCGCGTTTGATCTGACCTCCTGCCGCCTCATAAGCGTCCAGCCCGCCGATGAATTTCATGCGCTTGTCGGTGGCGCGCACAACCTCTCCTGCCAATGCTTGCCGGATCGAATGACCGTCACGACGGTGAGACGGTAGTGATTTCCAGACGCGGATTTGCTCTTCATGGTCATCGGTGATCGTGAAGGCAGACAGCGTTTCAAGGTTCATTTCTTCCTTGCGGAACAAGTCTCTGAGTTCCGGCGCAACCCGGCCAAGGGCCAGCCGCTTTTTCACGATAGTTTCGGTGGTGCCAAAACGTATGGCAATCTCTTCAATAGACTTACCCTTGTCGGCAAGATCACGGAACGCCTCGAACTGGTCAGCCGGGTTCATGCCCTCGCGCATGATGTTTTCAGTCAGGCTCATTTCCTGCGCTTCCGCCTCGGTGATTTCCCGCAACAAAACGGGATAATCTGCCGCAAGCTTTCCCTGCTTCACCAAAAGCAGAAGCGCTCTCAATCTCCGTCCACCGGCAGAGACATAATAAGCACCTTTGGCCTTTGCCCGCCGTCCGACGAGATTTTGCAAAATCCCATTTGCTTCAATGCTTGCTGCGAGATCGGCAATGGCCTCTTCGCTATAGGTTTTGCGCACGTTCAGCGGGTCGTGTTGCAGTTTGTTCAAAGAAACGGTGATGATGGAGTCAGCCATGGTTTTAAATCCTTGCGGTTTTGTTTTTCTCTATGCCCAATTTATATAACCTGTGTTTATTTTTTGCAAGTGTTTTCTTATCGTCGTGCTAAGTTTTTACTGTAGACAGGCAAGGGTTGACAGGAAAAAAGGCGGCATAGGCTCTTGACCCGCCTTGGCCCAACGGG
>NZ_JAMKOJ010000025.1 GCF_023700755.1 Allorhizobium sonneratiae
CCTGTTCCGAAGCCGACGACAATTGCTGGCTGCCGGAGGAGACATTGTCAGAGGCGGCAATCGCATCGCCGACGACGCCACGCAGGCGCTCAACCATCGACTGCAGCGACAGGCCAAGGAGGTCCTTGTCCGACAAGGGCTGCGGCGACACCGTCAGGTCGCCATTGGCGATCTGGTCTGCCACCCGGGCCGTCTCGCGAAGATTGCCAACCATATTGCGCATGGAGATCCCGAGCGTATCTTTGTCCGACAAAGGCACAACGTCCAGAGAAAGGTCGCCCTGCGCGATCTTGTCGGCAACATTTGCCGTGTTGCGCAGATTGCTCACCATATTGCGCATNGCCAAGGAGGTCCTTGTCCGACAAGGGCTGCGGCGACACCGTCAGGTCGCCATTGGCGATCTGGTCTGCCACCCGGGCCGTCTCGCGAAGATTGCCAACCATATTGCGCATGGAGATCCCGAGCGTATCTTTGTCCGACAAAGGCACAACGTCCAGAGAAAGGTCGCCCTGCGCGATCTTGTCGGCAACAGTTGCCGTGTTGCGCAGATTGCTCACCATATTGCGCATGGAGATCCCGAGCGTATCTTTGTCCGACAAAGGCACAACGTCCAGAGAAAGGTCGCCCTGCGCGATCTTGTCGGCAACATTTGCCGTGTTGCGCAGATTGCTCACCATATTGCGCATGGAAATGCCAAGAATATCCTTGTCCGACAGCGGTTTGGGGTCAACGGCAAGGTCACCTTGTGCGATCTTGTCAGCAATTTTTGCCGTTTCCCGCAGATTGCCGGTCATGGTTTTGACACTCTCGACCACATCCCGGATTTCGTCATTGGATTTAATCTCGATGAGCTGTTCGAGGTCACCTATGGCGACAGCCTCGGTAACGGTCTGAACCTTTTTCAGGCCGTTGCTGACTCCGAGCGCAATCCACAGAGCTGCCACCGAGCCGACCAAAAGCGACAAGGCCGCCAGTATCGTCATCAGCAGTCTGGCAGAGGCATACATATCGGCAGCCTCGGTTTTGGCCGCGGCCATGCTTTCCTTTTGCGCCGTGATCAGTTTCGTCAGATTTGCGGTGATGGAGGCTGTCACCTGGCGCATGTCCGTTTTGGAATAATCAACAGCACCAGCCACGTCTCCGGCCAGCTGTTTCTTTTGCAGGGTATCGGACATCTGGTCGAATTTTCCGACATCCTGCTGAACCGCTTCCCACAGACCTCTGTTCTTGCCGTTGGACAGGTTCAATCCATCCTTCAGCAGATTTTTCAGAGTGTCTGTTTGGGAATCGGCGCTGGCATAATAGGTTTTTACATTGTCCAGTTGGGTGGATAGCAGCGCATTTTTCTGCGCGCGCACCGATTCTGACATTGTGTTTGCAATCGTCAGGGCAATTTCAAGCTTGCGGGAGGGGCCATCAACGATGTCATACAATTTATCGTTGATCTGGCCGATATTGATGACGCTGAAGACCGAGATAGCAGCAATGAACACAATCAAGAGGCCGAACGAGAGAGCCAGCTTGAGTTTTATGGTGAAGCGCATGTGACATCCCCTGGACGTTAAGCACAGAATCGCTGGGCTATTTCAGTCGCGAGACTGTGGTCCTTGTTTCAATGCGAATCACAACGCGCTTTGCGGCTTTGTATTCGCAGTCGATTGTTGAAGATGGCAGGTGCAGAAATTCATTTTCTGCGTCTGTTATGACCCGACATTGCTGACATGACGTCGGGATGATGGCGTTAACATGGATTACTCATGTTTATTTATACCATTATAAATTGTAAATATTTAATACTTTCATAAAGAAATTGCGTAATTTGTTTTTGCTCTCAAACGATATGAATTTTTGGCTTCACCGGTTATTTTGACAATAATCACATATTCATTTCCTCAACCCTATTTATCTTAATTATTGATTTTAAATTTTTAAGGAAAAATTATTAAAAATTATTTGCTTGTAGTGTTTATATTTGAGATTTTACCATTTCAATTTTTATTTTTTTGCCTTTATAAGATAAGATTTATTTATAATTATATTTTCTACTCATTTTTGAACTGGTTGAGAGCAAATGTCAGAATCATGAAGAATACGAGCAACGACATGATTCGCCTGGAATTTAAGGAAATTCACATTTGCGTGCGGCGCATGATGAAACCGGGACTCACATGTCAAATTCATTCCACTACAGCGCGGTTGCGTTTTATAAAACGCACAAAGGACGCTGTATCACTTTAAATTTGCTGCATCATTCCTTAAATCTCACCCGATTTAAGGAATGATGCAGTAGAGCGTTTCCCGCAATTCCAGACGGAAAACCGTGTTACGGCTGTGCTGGAATTGCTTTAAAACATTCAACAACGCCGTGCATTTTATAAACCCACGGCGTTGCTGAACATCTTCCGTTCTAAAATCAGGAAGCCCGAAGGTTAAGCGCTCTCCCTGAAGCTTCTGTCTTCGTCATC
>NZ_JAMKOJ010000026.1 GCF_023700755.1 Allorhizobium sonneratiae
AAGGAATCCCCAAAAACGATTCCGCGTTCATTGGACGTGCTCTAGAGCATTGTACCGAATCCGATTTTCGGCACGATGCCCTAAGGTGAAAATGATGCAGTCAGAGCGGAGCGGTGTTTTTCTCGCTCAATTGTTTGCGGCAAGCTGCCGATTTTTATCGGCACTGACGAGAAGATCGTCGATCCGCTTGCGTTCCTGCTCGAAACGGCTGAGAGCCTCGCCTTCAAGAGCCTTACCATCCGGCAGGCGCACTTTCATCGGATCGACCTTGGTGCCGTTGACGATGATTTCGTAGTGCAGATGCGGCCCGGTGGATTCGCCCGTCGTGCCGACCCAGCCGATGACCTGCCCCTGCTTGATATGGGCGCCCGGAACCACGTTTTTGGCGATCGCGCTCTGGTGATTGTAAGAGCTTTCGTAACCATTGGCATGGCGGATGATGGTCTGGTTGCCATAGCCGCCCGAATCCCATCCGGCCTTTTCGACCACACCGTCACCGGCGGCAATGATGGGCGACCCGGCCGGGGCCCCCCAGTCAACCCCAGTGTGCATCCGGGAATAGCCCAGGATCGGATGCCGGCGCATGCCGAAACCGGATCGGAACACACCGTTGGGAACGGGATTTCTCAGTAGAAATTGCTTGTTCGTCCGACCGTTTTCATCGAAATAATCGATCGATCCGTCCGATGGATCCTGAAACCGGTAAAGTTCTGTCGTTGTGTCGCCAAAACGGGTGCGCAGGAAGAGCAACTCGGCATCGGCGGCGGCCTTGCCGCTTTCATCGGCAGCGGAAAAGAAGGCTTCAAGCCCGTCCGTTGGCTTGAGCGGCGACTGCAGGTCGACGCTGCTGGCCAACAGCCGGATGATCTGCGCGGTCAAATTTTTGCCCATCCCATGAGAAAGCGCTGCCCGATAGATCCCGTCATAAATGCTCGGCATGTCGCGGCTGGCGCTGATTGAGGGGGCATTGTCATCAAAGGCCGTACGAATGGCGTCCAGCATGGGGGGCTCATCGCCTTTCACCAGATTGCCGCTGTCATTGACGGCCATGGTGAGCTGGTGCTCACCATTTCGGTAGAGACTGAAGCGAACAACCCGCGCCTCCTCGCCCCGCTGAATGATACCAATCCGCAGGACATCGCCGGGTTTGGCATCGTCGTATCCCAGTTGCAGGGCAATGCTGTCGGACATTGCCTTGGCGTTCGCTGCCGGATAACCTGCATTCGTCAGCGCTGTCACGATTGGCTGTGCCCGACGCACGGGAATGATATCGTCGGCATAGTCTTCCGTCTGTGACGTCACGGGCACCGGTGTTGTGACACTCAGATTCTGTTCGACGATTTTTGCCGCCATGGCGGCATTGACCTCGATATTGCTCTCTTCGCTGTCGAAGCGACGGGGATCGACATAATAAAGATTGGCAATCTGACCTGTGCCATCATTTAAAACGGTGCCATTTGAGCGCACGCTTTCCTCGACTTCTGCGGTTGTCATCGGCTTTGCCATCGCAAAACTCGACCCGCTCACGGGAAAGGAAATGGTCTTGAGACTGACTTCTGAATCGACATTCGAGCCATAGAGCATGCCGGTTTGCGGGGTTACCGTTGCATCGCCGCCAGCAAAAATGGAAAGCGGATCAAAGGGCGGATAGTTTTCCGGCGTGTTGGCACTGGCGGAAATCAGCATTTTCAAATGAGTGAATGGTTGTTTGCGAATAACGTCCTTGTCACCTTCATGGATGATCGTCGAGACGTCGAGCACAGAACGGGTGGCAGCCTGAGATGAAATGACCGTGCTGATCAATCTACCGCCGCGCTTGACCATGATCGGAGCATTCGGATCATGCAGATCGAGATCGGTTATGGCAAAGGCTTCAGCCGGCGTGGCCAGTTTCTGACGTCCGTCGAGTGCGGCAAACAGGGCAACACCCATCAGAACCGATGATGTCACTCCTGTCAGGAACGTGCCCGTGAGCCAACGAAGAGAGAGTTCCCGCTTGTCCGGTGACCGTGGACCATCCGCCAAAATCGGAGGCTCAAGGCCAAGAGAATAAGCGAATTGCTTGTCTGGGCTCATCAATATCCTGTTTCGTGCACCATCATGGTCATTTATCAGGGCCACCTTATAACGCAGACTGCTTGAGCTTCAAATGATTGAGTGCCCCAGAGGGATAAGTTTTCACTGTATGATGCGGCGAAGATAGGGGGCCTGATAGGGTGGCATACAGACTCAGTGATTTTGTTCGTCCTTTTTTCCCTTCAAATACAGTTGTTTATAAAAAAACAACATGGCGTTTATGAAAATGGTTTGACAGTAATGGGAGTTGGCCGTAGAAGGGCG
>NZ_JAMKOJ010000027.1 GCF_023700755.1 Allorhizobium sonneratiae
ATAAGAAAACACTTGCAAAAAATAAACATAGGTTATATAAATGGGACGTAGCAAAGAAATGATGAAACAAAAAATCGAGATTGATCATGGCGAAACTTACAAAGGCACAAATAAAAGCTCACGCCGAAGCTGAAAAAATCTTGAAAAAATCTCACCTTTCATATGACGAAATTCAGTTTGTCTATGAAAACTGGCATGAAGGCGCAAACCATACCACCGGTGAGGCAGGTGCTTTCTTTACCCCTTTTGATTTTGCAGGTGACTTTGCCCTTGATGGTAGTTCTTCAGGAAAAATTATCGATCTTTGCGCAGGTATCGGCGTTTTGTCCCGTTTTGCGCACTGGCGGGGGCAGTGGGGGAATGACTTTCCTGAAATAACCTGTGTGGAAATCAATCCGGCTTATGTCGAAGTTGGAAAAAAACTTGTGCCGGAGGCGCGCTGGATTTGTGCCGATGTCATGAACTGGCGTGACTGGTGGATGAACGATTTGGAAGGGGAAATGTTTGATCTTGCTATCGGAAATCCTCCCTTTGGTGCAATCCGCCGCAGTTCTGATGCTCCTCGCTACCGTGGCAAAGATTTTGAATTTCATGTGATCGATATAGCGTCTGAAATTGCAGATCGTGGCGTGTTCATCGTGCCGCAATCATCCGCACCCTTTCGCTATTCTGGCGCGCACTGCTTTCAAAGATTGAAGGAGGGAAAGGGCGTCAAATTTCAAGATGATACAGGTCTCTTTCTTGATATTGGCGCTGGTGTCGATACGACCTACCATCAGCATAGTTGGAAAGACACCTCAATCATAACGGAAATCGTCACCGTAGAATTTGCAGAAGTCAGGGAGCAGCGCTTTAAAGTACGTGATGCACTTTTGAGCCGCCAACCTGTTTCAGCGCCGGTCGGCAAATTTGAACAACTGGCCTTTTTTTGAAATTATCTATTCTGGCTTGGATGGAGGCAGCCGATAAGGTAGCTTGCAGGTCTATAAAGTTTTGACGGCAGAAGCAGCAGCGCCGAGCCAACCGGCGCAATCGGGGGAATGGTTTCCCCGACTGAGGCAAACAGCCTTGCCGTCATTACGGAGGTAAAGCAATGTGGTTTATTCCACTTAGCCTTACGCTAGAAATGAAAAGAACCCGGAAGAGTTGGTCGCTCGTGTTCCGGGTTCGATTCATCTACTAGTCAAATAGGGGGGCGGCTGAAAAGCCGTTCCCCACTCCGGAAATATAGCTCACTTTTCAGGAAATTCAAAGGTGCTAGCGCGCTTTTATGAGGACGAGGGGAACCCACACCCTTCCCCTCGCGCACCCCTGCCCGAAATGGCGGCAAGCCACCATTCCCCCCTCTAAGCAGATCGAGCGCGTGTCACCGGCCAGGGTAGCCATGGCCCTTTCCATGTCG
>NZ_JAMKOJ010000028.1 GCF_023700755.1 Allorhizobium sonneratiae
AATGTCGGCAACCTCGGAAGAACTGGCCGCTCAGGCCGAAGAGCTGCAGGCCTCCATCGCCTTCTTCAAGGTGGAAAATAACGCGGCCCAGAAAACCGGCGCAAAACGAGGTGACTGGAAAAAGGGCCAGCACGAAAGCACCGCACCTGTGCGGGGAAAATCCTCGGCACAGCGGAAGCCTTCCAACGGCCAGACCGTTTTGGCCCAGCAGGCACGGGCCAAAGGCTTTGCCCTGGATATGGCCATGGGCGGACCAGACGATGAGGACCACCATTTCAGGGAAAGCGCATGATGCTTTTTCCCAGGATCGCACTGATCAGTCAGTGCGATCCATGGCAGGACTGACGGAATGTCAGTATGCAACGTCCCCTCCGAAGAATGCGGCTTTTGGATGTGGATTGGGGCGACGTTACAACTAAGGAGCATATCATGCGCTTCACTATCAAGCTTAAGCTCGCACTATCTTTCGGTTTTCTCGTGATTCTCATTGCGGTCCTGGGAATATTCAGCCTTGTGCAAATCGGCAACGTCAATAGCAAGGCAAACGAGATTGCAACGAACTGGATGCCAAGTGTCGATGTTTCAAATCGAATAAATACATTGACGTCCGACTTTCGGATTGCGGAATTGCAACATGTGATTTCGCAAGATCCGGCGGGCATGAAGCGCTGGCTTGACGAACAGACCCAAATATCCGAGTCAATTTCCAAGCTTGTAACAAAATACCAAACGCTTATTGCGTCTCCTGAAGAGCGCGGTCTTTTTGAAGCATTCCAGCGTCCCTGGAATGAATATCTCAAGATTCATGCGAGTGCCGTCGAGTTTTCATCGCAAAATCAAACAGAAAAAGCGATGGCGCTCTATAATGGCGACGGTCTTAAGGTTTACAATGAGGCCTCCGCTGCCCTGCTGAAACTTGTTGAATATAACGGCAAGGGCGGCAATAAAGCGGCTGAAGAAGGTGTCGCAATTTACAATGTGGCCAAAATGCTGGTCATTTCAGGAATTGCCTTCTGCGCACTCTTCGCAACCGGGATCGCTTTCTGGATCTCCATGTCGATTGTTCGTGGCTTGAAACGCGGCGCTGAACTTTCTGATGCTGTTGCGATTGGTGATCTCAACTATGAGATTAACCACCCATCAAATGATGAGATCAAGGATCTGATCAATACGATGCAGCGCATGACATCCAACCTGCGCAACACGGCCCAGCTTGCAAACCAGATCGCCAATGGCGACCTGACGGTGTCTCCGAAACCGTTGTCGGAAAAAGACACGCTGGGGCTGTCGCTGCAGTCGATGGTTGAGCGCCTGCGTGGCGTCGTCGGC
>NZ_JAMKOJ010000029.1 GCF_023700755.1 Allorhizobium sonneratiae
GATGACGAAGACAGAAGCTTCAGGGAGAGCGCTTAACCTTCGGGCCGTCCTGGTTGGCGGCCCTTGGTTACCTCTCATGAGAAAGAAAATGACAGAGCCAAGAATGATTTTGGCTTGACTTAAATGGAAATTAAAATTTCCCGTACACAACATGTATAAAACATCAAAAATCAAATCGAATGAAGAAAAAGGAATGATGATCCTCACTTCATAATATAAGAAACATATCCGTTTCATGAAATTTCATATGGAATATGACATTCTTATGAAAAATAATTTATAAATACATGTAACTGAAGCGGATTGACAACCGATGGTGAGAAAGAGATGCGCTTTACCATAAAAATGAAGCTGGTCTTGGGCTTTGGCCTTTTGATTGTGCTCTCCGGGATCATGGCAACATTGTCAATCTCGAATCTTTCATCCTTGAATTCGGCAATCACACGGATTGTCCAAGGCCCCTCGGCCAATCTGAAAAATTCTGCCGGTCTGGCAACAAACCTGCTGAATGCAGTCCGCAACGAGAAAAACGTTGTGCTTGAAACCGACCCGGCAAAAATTCCCGCGAATATTGACGAGGTGCGTAAATATCGCGCCAGCGTAGAAAAATTTGCCGCCGAACTGGGCAAGAGCCAAAATCCGGCCGTTCTGGACTCGCTGAAGGAATTCAACACCCTCTATCCGGACTGGGTAAAGGTTGATGAAAAAATCCTTGTTTTGGGAGCCACCAACACATCGGAAAGCAATAAACAGGCTGCCGATCTTTCCATGGGTGAATCACGCAATCTTCTGGCCAAGCTCCTCTCGGTCGTCGACAAACTGAACGAACAAATTCTGATCGATCTGAAAAACACCGATGAGAAAACCAATCAGGAATACAATACAGCTTGGTCGATCCTCATTGGCGCCATAAGCTTTATCATTGTGATTTCTGTCGGCGTTGCTTTGTGGATTGCCCTTGGAATCAGCTCGGGCCTGAAAAAGGTCATCACTGCGACCAATAACGTTGCGATCGGCGATCTCGACCAGAAAATCGACGTCAAGACAAACGACGAAATCCGCGATCTTGTAGCAACCGTTAATATAATGACAGGGAATTTGCGCAAGACTGCAGATATTGCCGACAAGATCGCGCAGGGCGACCTTTCTCTGGACGTTGTGC